>NZ_KQ089924.1:0-6483 GCF_001037645.1 Enterobacter sp. BWH64 | reverse complement strand
GTGGTTTTTCGAAGGATCAGAAACCGGCAAGTTTCTGAACCAGGTAACAGTCTTGTGCGAGACATGTCACCAAATCTGTCCTTTCAGTGTAGCCGCAGTCTGGCCATCACTTCAAGTACTCTCAATACATCTCTCGCACAACCTGCTTACCAGTGGCTGCTGCCAGTGGCGTTTTTTCGTGTCTTTCCGGGTTGGACTCAAGTCGATAGTTACCGGAACAGGCGCAGCAGTCGGACTGAACGGGGGGTTCGTGCATACAGTCCAGCTTGGAGCGAACTGCCTTCCCGGAACCGAGTGTCAGGCGTGGAATGAGATAAACGCGGCCATAACAGCGGAATGACACCGGTAAACCGAAAGGCAGGAACAGGAGAGCGCACGAGGGAGCTACCAGGGGGAAACGCCTGGGATCTTTATAGTCCTGTCGGGTTTCGCCACCACTGATTTGAGCGTCAGATTCTGTGATGCTTGTCAGGGGGGCGGAGCCTATGGAAAAACGGCTCCGCCGTGGCCTTCTCGCTTCCCTGTTAAGTTTCTTCCTGGCATCTTCCAGGAAATTTCCGCCCCGTTCGTAAGCCATTTCCGCTCGCCGCAGCCGAACGACCGAGCGTAGCGAGTCAGTGAGCGAGGAAGCGGAATATATCCTGTATCACATATTCTGCTGACGCGCTGGTGCCACCTTTTTCTCCTGCTACATGAAGCACTTTCATAAAGTGTTACTCCGCCGTAACATATTAAGCCAGTATACACTCCGCTAGCGCTACGTGACTGGTTCAGGGCTGCGCCCCGAAACCCGCCAAAAGCCTGACGCGCCTGCGGCTTGTCCAACCCCGGCCGACCGGGAAAGGTTTTCCCGCCCGTCCCGGCGTTATCAGGAGACCGGTTTGTCAGAGAAACGGAACAAGATGCTCACCATGTGGGTGACGGAGGACGAGCACCGGCGGCTGCTTGAGCGCTGCGACGGCAGGCAGCTGGCAGCGTGGATGCGGCAGACCTGCCTGGACGAAAAGCCTGCGCGTACCGGAAAGCTTCCCTCGATCTCGCCGGCGCTGCTGCGCCAGCTTGCCGGCATGGGCAACAACCTGAACCAGATAGCCCGCCGCGTTAACGCCGGCGGTGGCACTGGCCATGACAGGGTGCAGATTGTGGCGGCGCTGATGACCATCGATGCCGGACTTGAGCGGCTGCGGCACGCCGTTCTTGAGAAAGGAACGGACGATGATCGTTAAATTTCATCCACGCGGTCGCGGCGGTGGCGCCGGGCCGGTGGACTACCTGCTGGGTAAAGACCGGCAGCGTGATGGTGCCACCGTCCTGCAGGGGAAGCCGGAAGAAGTCCGGGAGCTGATTGACGCGTCGCCTTACGTGAAGAAATACACTTCCGGCGTCCTGTCGTTTGCGGAGGCCGATCTGCCTCCCGGCCAGCGGGAAAAACTGATGGCCAGCTTCGAGCGGGTTCTGATGCCCGGACTTGATAAAGATCAGTACAGCATTCTGTGGGTGGAGCACGAGGACAAGGGGCGTCTGGAGCTGAACTTTCTGATCCCCAATACCGAGCTGCTGACCGGCAGGCGGCTCCAGCCGTACTACGACCGCGCCGACCGGCCGCGCATCGATGCCTGGCAGACCATCGTGAACGGCAGACTGGGGCTGCACGACCCGAACGCGCCGGAAAACCGCCGGGCGCTGGTCACGCCGTCCGGACTTCCGAAAACGAAGCAGGAGGCCGCAGAAGCCATCACGCGCGGACTGCTGACCCTTGCTTCGTCCGGGGAGCTGAAAAGCCGTCAGGACGTCACTGAGGCGCTGGAACGGTCAGGTTTTGAGGTGGTGCGCACCACGAAAAGCAGTATCAGCATTGCCGACCCGGACGGGGGGCGAAACATCCGACTGAAGGGAGCCATCTATGAGCAGTCTTTTAACGCTGGCGAAGGACTTAGAGCAGCAATCGAAAGCGCAGCAGCAGAGTACCGGCGAGATGCTGAAAGCCGCATTCAGCGAGCACGAGCAGTCTGTCAGAGCGGAACTGAGCGCAAGCGCGAGGAGAATCAGCGACGCCATCCTCGCCCACGAGCAGAGTATGAGCGAGGCGATGGAGAAAAACCGGCGGAGCGTACTGCGGACTGCCGGGCGGACATGGCTCACCATCCTGATGGTGTCAGCGCTGCTGATCGGCACGAGCGGGAGCATTCTGTGGTGGCAGGGGCAGCAGATAACCGACAATTACACGCATCTTCGTCAGCAGGAAGATACCCTGGCGAAAATGACCGCCCGGACGTGGGGAGTGCGCTATCAGGAGAGCAGCGACGGCCGGAGGTTTCTTATCCTGCCGCCGGGGATGCAAACCGAAGCCATCCCTTACGACGGGACGACATGGATCCGCCTGAAACAGGAGTAGCGGAAAATGACAGAGCTGGAAAAGCAGTTGCTGAGCGCATTAGAGCAGCTACAGCAGGACTACTCACAAAGGCTGGACGAATGGGAGAGCGCCTTCGCGGAATGGCGGAGCATGTGTGGTCTTATGCAACGGGAGAACGCGATGCTGAACGAGCGCGTGTCGGACTTGAGCACGCAGGTGCTGAGTTTAAGCGAGCAGCTGCGCCGCTTGTCCGGGAACTGAATGCCATCGAGCGCCGGCAGAGAGATAATCAGTATCAGAAAACACTGGAGCTGGAGCGGCAGCCGCAGAAAACCTACCGGGGACCGACACTGTGACTGACCTCCAGCAGGGGAAATCTTTCAGTATGAAAAATCTAGAGAGGTATTTCTGAATTCCTGCCAAGTTTTTTCATCCGGTGCAGGAGGAATATTCGCTTGTTTAACAGCCATCATTACTGCGTTACAAAGCTCTGAGTCCCCGCTCTCCGCTGTTGCGCCCATAACTAAACCATCGCGCCCGAGTAAGAGCCGAATAGTACATTTCTGCTCCTTATATGATTCAGGTTTGTACATCTTTTCTTCGACGGCGTGTTTTATTTTTGTTGCATAACTGGCGACATTATCGCTTGAACCTGCTTTTAAATCCCCTAGCAGGTCGTCAACGGGCTGGGTTGTTTCTGCTTTTGCCGATTTTTCTACGCTTGTATGTGGAGAGGCAGTGCATGCCGTCAAAAACAGCGGGATAAAGAACATAAATGGTGAAAAGCGTACTGATAAAGGCATCGCGGCATTCCTTGTTAACATAAAGGAGCCATCATAATTCTGTGGTTAAACCAAAGTAAACTATCAGAAATCACGCTCTCGCCATCCGTTTCCCGTCAGATTAAGAATCATGCATCTTTCTGCATAGTCATGCATGCCGATAAAACCTGGCAGGTGCGTTTCTGGCGGTTTTCCGGGTGGTTTGTTGCCTGTTTTATCCCGTAGCCGCCGGAAATGCCCTCAGGCCGTCTGAGCGGTGCGCGTAATGAGACGTTATGGTAAATCGTTTGTCAGCAGCTGGTGACATAGCACCAGAGCAAGTACAACGCCAGCATAAACCAAATCCCCCACTTCAGACACCATCGCCAGTATCTGAACAGATGCTTCTCCCGTGTATCCGCTTCATGAATGACGTTCTCCAAACTGTCATTTTTCACGATTTTTCTCCTCAATATCACGTCGGAACAACCTGGACCAGAGGCTGCGTTTTTTTTCCTGCTCCAGATCTTCATTCAGTCGGCTGATTTCGGCCAGCAGCTGTGTCCGCTCCTCATCGTGTTGCCGGAGTTCGGCTTCGCGAGTGCTTTTATCCTCCAACATCAATGTGACCGTCTGCTGCAGGGCAGTTAACTGCTGTTGTATCTCTTTCAGTTGCGGGTGTTCAGCTGGAGTATCGTCAATTTCTTGCTGTCCCTTTTTGTGCCTTTTGACTGTCTCCTCCGTCCGCAGTTCACCGTAAGCCCGAATCAGCTCGCTGGTGTCGAATTCTCGCCGTCCATCTTTCCCTGTGCGGTAACTGACAAGGCCTTTTTTCATGTCCCGATACAGCTGGGATCGCGAACGACCGGTCAGTTTTAGTGTGTCCTTTACGGTGTGCCAAGCCATAAAAATTACCGTGTCTCCTGTATGTCTCATGTTGAGCTCGCAGATTATATTTCTGTTTTAACATGGCATATCTAAGGTTGTCCGCAGGAAGTGAAAAAACCACAAAAAAATCATGTTGACGATGTGCTTTTTTCGGGCGTAGTATTAGATGTACTGTATATAAACACATTGTTATATATACAGTATTATGGTGTGGAAGAGTACTTATAACAGCGCGCTGCGGAAACGGCAGGCAACAAACCGCACACCTGATTTCTAATAAAACCGCACACCTGATTTCTAATAAAAATAAAACAAAAAGGGAAAAATTATGCCTGGGTTTAATTATGGTGGTAACAGTGTAGGGGATGGTACTAATTGGAGTTCTGAGCGGGGTTCTGACCCCACTACGCCAGGGGGCGGAGATAATGGTCATGCTGGAGATCATTCTTCATCTGGTAGTTCGTCATCAACTGTTGAACATACCCCTTGGGGAGACCTGACAACCGACGCTGCCGGCTATGCTTATATGAATGGTATTAAACTGACGGCAGATAACTCGCAACTTGCTTACGTTTCTCCAACTCATCTTGTGCGAGTACTTAATTCTCTGCTCGATCGTTCTTACATGAAACCCGAGCCAGGTGAACATTCCGGTGTGACGGGGGTGCCTGCGACATCCCCAAGCCGTGTAACCCTCGCAGATAACGCGCTGAAGAATGCACAATCAAAAGCCCAAGATGCCGCAGCTGCTCTGTCGAAAGCAAATGCGGCTATTAGTCAGGCGCAAACACGTCTGAATACAGCAAAAGCGAAAATCCCTAGTCTTGAAGCCAATGTTAACACGAAGCAACAGGCTTCAGATAAGGCCACTGCTCGTGCGCATGAGCTGGCTCATTTCCTGAATGATATGGGTGGGCCCGGGCGTTATAATGCCTTGAATGCCGGTTATCAGTCTGAAGTTGCACAGAGTGAGCTCGATAACGCTAAAAAGGCGTTAGCAAATGGCCATTCTGAAATTACCGCTGCACAGAAAGCTTTGGATGATGCTAAAAAGGCTTTACCTAATGCCACAGCAAACAAACAGAAGGCTGACAGTGCTGTGGCATCAGCTGCTGATATGAAAGATGCGATTACCACTACTACAGCCTTTTTCGAGTCAATTTCGAAAAAATTCGGTGAACGGGCTGCTCGCCTTGCGCAGGAACTGGCTGCCCAGGCTCGTAGTGCAAAAATCCGTAGTGTGCCTGAGGCGGTTGCTTTGTTTGATAAACATAAGGGTACTGCTGTAAACAAACTGAACGCAGCAGATAAGGCGGCGATCGCGAATGCGTTTAAATCTCTCGATCAGGCAGCCATGGCAAAACAATTGGCCGCGTATTCAAAGGTTTTAGGGCACTTTAATAAGGCGATGGATTTTGCTGATTTAGGTGCGGCGGTAAAAAAAGGTATTGAGACAGGTAATTGGAACGATGCCATCAACAAGCTTGAATCTATTGCTTTAACTAATACGGCTGGACAGTTAGCTGCGATTGCTTTTGCGGCAGCAGGTGCGCCACTTGGGATTGTGGGCTTTGGTATTGTCATGACCCTGTCTGGTGTCTTATTTAGTAACGAAAAAGTTTTGAGTGCAATTAATACATCGTTAGGCATGTAGCCAGTTTCCGTCCGGGGTGCTAGTTACCCGGACGGTTTTTATTAATGAAAGGATAAATAAAAAACAGTGGAACTGATAACAGTACGCAAAAAATATAAACAAAAATGAAAGCACCCCAAGATGGGCTGTCTGAACCGAAATAATTACCCCATGTTTCTCTTTTCATTTTTTTTAATGATAATTGTTCTGTGGTGTAAAAAGCAAAAGGGAAGATGACTGCACTTACCGCTAAGTAGCTAGCTATGTAAGGCATATAAGGCGCATAAGCTGGATAAATGTCTCCACTATTTAAATCTGTCAAGATTAAGTAAGTAAGATATCCGCAGCCAATCAAACCCCAGAGACAATGTTTTAAGTAATATTTAATAGTCATTTTTTTTGTTTAAGTTGAAATGCATTCTTGATTTTATCTAAAAAACTGTCTTTGGACAATGGATGAATTGTAAGACCGAAAGTTATTATAAATGTAGCCTAAAATAATAAAAAGAAGGATAGAATATGCGAATATCTTTTTTCTCGGGAATCGTCATAGTATCGATGATTCTCGCAGCATGCCAAGTGAATAACGTCCGAGATACTGGAGGTGGTACAGTTTCTCCAACATCCACAGTAACGGGCGTTACGCTCGACAGTGGTACGAATAGGTAACGATCCATAAAGGATCTGCTTGAGATCTTTTGCGATGAGTCGTAATCTCTTGCTCTGTAAACGAAAAAACCACCCGGCAAGGTGGTTTTTCGAAGGATCAGAAACCGGCAAGTTTCTGAACCAGGTAACAGTCTTGTGCGAGACATGTCACCAAATCTGTCCTTTCAGTGTAGCCG
>NZ_KQ089923.1:0-85681 GCF_001037645.1 Enterobacter sp. BWH64 | reverse complement strand
TATCTTGTTATCTTGTTATCTTGTTATCTTGTTATCTTGTTATCTTGTTATCTTGTTATCTTGTTATCTTGTTATCTTGTTATCTTGTTCAGGGTGGTAACACCTTTTATATCGAGGCAACAACTTCGCGATAGTGAAAATTTGCGGATGGCCTCAGTCCTATACATAAGGGGATATACATGAATTCAAATACTACAATCGCCTTACATTTTTCGCTTGCATTACTATTTACGTTGCTATCAGTGGCTGGTAGCAACCATGATTTAGCAGGAGTTGTATCTCAATTATTCCTTATTTTCATGGCTGCATTTTTTTTCTTTAGGGCAATGAGGGCCTTTCTGAACATAATTAATGTGATTGAAAGCTGTAAAAAGTGAGGCTGGATAAGCCCCCATTAAGCTTGGACTGTTTCCCACACAAGAACTACTTTTGGTCGAAACCTGGGGTATTACCCATAGTTGACCTATGTAGATTGGTTTGGGGTTAACTTTTTTATCAACGCAACAGCTTCAGCTTCCGGCATAGCAAACTGCACCCGGTGCCGTGCCGCGACATCGAGCGCAAACACCTTCGTATAGACCTCCGTGGAACTGATCGATTTGTGGCCCATCAGGCTCTGCAAAACCTTCAGAGGTATGCCGGCGTACAGCATATGCATCGCGTAGGAGTGACGGAACGTATGGGGGGTAACCGGTACTGAGAACGTCACCCCGTCGGCCGCTGCGGCCTCCACCGCTTCGCTAAGCCAGGTGCGCACGGTACGGTCTGTGATCTCCCAGATACGTGCCTTCTCCATTCTGCCGGTGCGCTTGTTTCGTCTTTCCAGCGGAATTTTCAGGGTGGCCACCATCATCTGCAGCTGACTGACGTAGTGGTGATCGGAAAGGGGAACCAGACGATGGACCTGACTGCCTGCGGGGGCACGACCTGCCGTCCTGGCCGCTTTCTCGGTGCGCTGCTTGAGCGTGGCCAGCTGCACGAACGGATACGGCGGCACCAGCGAAAAATCCCCCCGGGTCAGCGCGAGCGCTTCATTAATGCGCGCGCCGGTGTTCCACAGCGTCGCCAGCAGCATCTTGCGGTGAAGATCCGGCACGTAATGGAGCAGGGCGCTGACTTCCGGCGCCAGCAGGTATTTCGGCAGTTCATCCTGCACGAGCGCCATCTGGCGCAGGGCGAGGGCGGCAGGGTAATCGATGGCCACCGGGAGCAATGTTCCGGGAGATGCCGGAGATCCAACTGGAACCAGGTTATTCATAATTTCTGTTAACTTTTTTCTTTGCCGAGAATTTTCTTCGTAATATTACCGGAGTCAGGATGACTAACCAGCCAGCGACAGCCAGCCAGAAAACAGACGAAGTCACAAACAAAACTACCCCGTCAATGACGGTAGACACGATATTTTCGGGCACAGGTTTCACTCCTCTTCAGTGGGTGGCTATGGAACGGGAACATTCATGACCCCAACATCCAGTAGATAAATCCAATAATACTCACCACGCCCCCCCAGAATAAGGCCTCGTTGCCGACTTTCTCACGCAGGATAGAAAGGAGATTTGCCTGCAGGTCAACGAGCTCCTCACTTTGCGAGGCAAGCTCCCTTTCCAGCTCCAGGATTCTTTTCTGCGACTGAGCACACAGGGTAGCCAGCCGGATGACCCCGGTTGCCCGTTGCGCCACCTCCAGGTCAGAATCCCCGCTCTGCGGCAGAGACAGTTTTTCTGCCCGCAGCGGCAGGGCGTCATATTTCTCGTCCGGGAGCTGGCCCCCTTTCCTGTGCAACAGATGATAAAATGGACGATTCTGAAGTGAAGTAATTAACTGTTTTTGCGACCGTTTTTTGCCTTCGAGCTGCACGATTTTTTCCTGCAGCGCGCGATAACTGTCTTCCAGCCGGCGTACCGCGGATACCAGGGGCTCCACCCGGAGCGTTGAACACCTGCCCCGCGGCAACTGCAGTTCGTCTGCCCGCAGCGGCATTGAGCTGGTTTCCCCCGGCGGGAACCGGAAACCCATTGCGTGCCACAGCCTGTCCCTCCGGATCTTGTTTTCTTCGTTTTCTTCATCAACCCGGGAAATTTCAATCGGCAAAACCAGGGTTGCTGGCGGAAGGCCTCTGGCCCAGAGAACAAACTGCTGCGTGATCCAGCTACCCAGGCCGAGTCCCTGCAGGCGGCGTTCCAGTCTGAACTCATCTGTAAACAGATGCAGGGCCTTCTGTTGAGGCCAGTAGATTGCAGTGAAAGTCTGAGTCTTCGTCTGTTCGGTATCGGCCAGGTACAGTGTCATTATGCAGGAGACCCGGTACAATCCGTCGGGAAAATGGTCAGAAGTTGGCCCCCACGATTCCTCCCTGCTCAGAATAACGACCAGATTTTCCTCCTGGCGGGTACTGTTATTTGTAATGATCTCCGGCAATGTCACGAGCCACATTGTTTTGTCGTCACCAGTCCGGGTAACACAGTCGGTCATGTTTTTTTCCCTAACAGTGAACAATACACTTTAAAGACCTTATTGATGAGGCAGGCTTTCCACGGCGGAGCGCTGTGTTCAGACTGCGGCAGATGGTAGTCACCCGTGAGCACCCAGAAATCAGGCTGGCCTGATTGTTCTGCCACCATTCTGCCGTTTCGTTTGAGAATTTTTGGAGATCGCCATTTCTGACGCCGGCGGGCTGTCTCGATGGGGCTGTCCTCATTAAGGCCAGAATAAAGCCACAGCTCCTGGTGGCCATATACATCCTCAAGCTCCCGGACCACATCGTTAAATGAGCTAAATGTTGGTGTACCCATACCTCGCCTCAAAAATAGTATCCGGTTCAATAGTCATTCTTGCCAAACAGCTGAGGCAGTTCATCAAACAACATCACATGGCGGGTGCGCTTTCCCTTGAAAATGCGCCTCATCACTGGCGTGAAATCCGCAGGCTCCCAGCCATAGGGCCACGTATAGAAGATTCCGGCTTTCAGCGTGTTATCTGGTCGTTCAGGGCCAGCGACGATACGTCTTACCTCCGCGCTCAGGGCCTCACCGCGCAGGCCGTACTGTCCCAGGTAACGACGCAGCCGCGTTCTCGGCATCCGCGGATCGGATTTCACGTAAGCATTAATATCCATATGCTGCGTGGCGGTGATGATATTCATGCCGTACTTGCGCATGGTGCTGAAAGCGGTGGCCATCACGTCTGTTTCTGTCTCTGGTTCGCCATTAGTTCTGTTCATCTGGTTTCCTTTAACTGACTTAAGGTTTTTTGTGTGAACCGTTCGTTTAAGCTGCCCCTGCGAAAGCCTGCAGGGCATCCGCTCCGGTGGGCAGTTCATGCTGAGGGTTAAGCTCTGCGGCAATGCTTCGTTTTGACATCCTCGATGTCTTTCAGGGCGGGGAGGCTGTCAAATTCCCCAGAACATCAGGTTTATCGCATTTTTGATGTCATTTTCCCGGTGGCTGAGATCGGCCACTTCCTCCCCGGTGACGGAGGCCGTGACGCTGGCCATGTCCGTGGTCATCAGGCGGTAGCTGTCGTCCCCGATGTGCACCACCGGATAGAGTTCACGGGAAACCTTATCCGACAGCAGCCGGGCGCTGGCCAGCGGGATCACCATCCGTCGCCCGGGGGTATCGATGATGTCACTCTGCACATCCACGAACAGACGATAGCGGCTCTCTCTTTTATAGGCATAAACCTTAAACTGCATCTCACCAGTCCCTGTTTTCGTCGGCGAATGAACCGTTCATCTCAATAAAGCGGGCAACCTCGGCCATCCCTTCCTGATTTTCAGCCTGCCAGCGTTCGGCACGCAGACGACGGGCCTCATTCTGCATGGCCCTGTTCACCAGGGCGGAGATATTGACGTCTGCGGATTTCAGTAACTGATAACTGTCGCTGTCTATGGTGACAGTGATGCGCTGCTTCATAATACACTCCGGAATACATACTGATGATATGCATATCAGTATAGCGTAAGGATGCAGCTGACTCACGCCCGCCTGAAACATACTGTTATGTCGCCATTAATTTCACTTCGTGAAATTCACATACAAAATAATCACCTTAGAGATAACAAGCAGCCATACAGCCACGCCGTTAAATTACCTGACGGCCGTTCCGTCCTGATCCGACTTTTCACGTATAACGAAGTTTCCGGAAGTGTACCACGGTCAGGGAATAACCACAGCGCCCTTTTAGGGTGGTGAGCGGCCGGTCACGGGGCAGGGGAGGGACACAACATCTAGCGTCACTGTCAGCTGGTAACACCGCTACATCTTGTGTTTTTGGGCCGCTGCGCGCCGGAGGGCGGAAAGCAGATCCGGAACTAGCTTTTTTCGGATCTGACCGGGAAAAGAGAGAATACAACATAGGTTCAACATATCTATATGCCGGGCATCTGCATAGGTGTGGCATACGCATATACTTACCATCTGCATATGCTATGACTATACATATGCTTTGCATCTGCATATACTGAACATAGTCATACAGGCCGGTCGGCCAGGAGGAAATGATGAGAACTGTATCCATTTTTAAAAACGGCAATAACCGCGCCATTCGTCTGCCCCGCGATCTGGATTTTGAGGGAGTGAGCGAGCTGGAGATCGTCCGGGAAGGGGACAGCATTATTTTGCGTCCCGTCCGGCCGACCTGGGGCTCGTTCGCGCAGTTCGAGAAGGCAGACCCGGACTTTATGGCGGAGCGCGAGGACGTTGTCAGCGACGAAGGACGATTTAACCTGTGAACAAGACCTATATGCTCGACACCTGTATCTGCTCGTTCATCATGCGCGAGCAGCCGGAAGCCGTCCTGAAGCGCCTGGAGCTGGCGGTGCTGCGCGGCCAGCGCATCGTTGTCTCGGCCATCACTTATTCTGAAATGCGCTTCGGGGCCACCGGCCCGAAGGCCTCCCCGCGCCACGTCGAGCTGGTCGACGCGTTCTGCGCCCGCCTCGATGCCATCCTGCCCTGGGATCGCGCTGCGGTGGACGCCACCACGGAGATTAAGGTGGCGCTGCGAATGGCCGGGACGCCGATCGGCCCGAACGACACGGCCATTGCCGGGCACGCCATCGCCGCCGGTGCCGTGCTGGTGACGAATAATACGCGGGAATTTGAGCGGGTACCGGGTCTTGTGCTGGAAGACTGGGTAAGATAACGCTGTAAAACAAAACAGGCGGTCTGGCGCAGCCGGACACTCTTTCAGTCAGCGGTATATAAAGGAATAAAAGATGCCTCTGATCACGCGGCTTATGCTGCAAAACTTTAAAAAGTTTCCGGAACTGGACCTGCGCTTCACTCATGACCGTAACATTCTGGTCGGGGACAATGAGTCCGGGAAAAGCACGATTCTGCTGGCCCTTGACCTTGTGCTGAGTGACAGCCGGCACCGGGTCGAGGCATTGGGTGTGGAATCGCTCCTGTCCCAGTCAGCAGTAAGGCAGTTTCAGGGGCACTGTTGCAAATAGTCGGTGGTGATAAACTTATCATCCCCTTTTGCTGATGGAGCTGCACATGAACCCATTCAAAGGCCGGCATTTTCAGCGTGACATCATTCTGTGGGCCGTACGCTGGTACTGCAAATACGGCATCAGTTACCGTGAGCTGCAGGAGATGCTGGCTGAACGCGGAGTGAATGTCGATCACTCCACGATTTACCGCTGGGTTCAGCGTTATGCGCCTGAAATGGAAAAACGGCTGCGCTGGTACTGGCGTAACCCTTCCGATCTTTGCCCGTGGCACATGGATGAAACCTACGTGAAGGTCAATGGCCGCTGGGCGTATCTGTACCGGGCCGTCGACAGCCGGGGCCGCACTGTCGATTTTTATCTCTCCTCCCGTCGTAACAGCAAAGCTGCATACCGGTTTCTGGGTAAAATCCTCAACAACGTGAAGAAGTGGCAGATCCCGCGATTCATCAACACGGATAAAGCGCCCGCCTATGGTCGCGCGCTTGCTCTGCTCAAACGCGAAGGCCGGTGCCCGTCTGACGTTGAACACCGACAGATTAAGTACCGGAACAACGTGATTGAATGCGATCATGGCAAACTGAAACGGATAATCGGCGCCACGCTGGGATTTAAATCCATGAAGACGGCTTACGCCACCATCAAAGGTATTGAGGTGATGCGTGCACTACGCAAAGGCCAGGCCTCAGCATTTTATTATGGTGATCCCCTGGGCGAAATGCGCCTGGTAAGCAGAGTTTTTGAAATGTAAGGCCTTTGAATAAGACAAAAGGCTGCCTCATCGCTAACTTTGCAACAGTGCCGGATTTACTGTGCCGGAAAAGCAACTTTGTCGTCACTTGTGCTCTGGCAAACAAGCTGGCCAGAATAGCCTGGGCCCTAACGGCACGACAGCAAACTTATGTAGCATAACGGCAGAAATACACCGGTTTAAAGAATTACTGATCTGGTTTTGCGAATACTGATATTGATGATACTAACGGCCCACCGGCCTGTTGAGGAACCTGTAAAACGGAAAGGCTCATTGAAGCCGTATATTTTCTGGAGGTTCATCAGGCGCGGAACTCATCAAGGCGCGGGAATAAAATCCCATTCAGACGCCGGATAGATTCAAGCAAGCCAACTTGTCGTCAAAATCGGTGTTGCAAAAACGGGAGTGACCATAGATTCCGTTTTCTGAGACGACCCCTATAGGCCCACCCGGAGCGCCAGCCCCATCAAGTCAAAATCCCGCAAAGGTCGCGCGTTTGCTGGGTAAAGGCATCGCCGATGAGGATGGCTTCGTGAGGCAGCGAAGCGCGAGCCAGCCGCTCGACATATCTCGCTTATTAGTATATGGTATATGCGTCGCGCATATACTGCAACGCCTGCCCGAAGCACGTAGACGACGTTCGTGACGTTCCCACGGGACCACTGTTGAGGAATTTTAGATGAGCATTTTCGACCGTTATGAATTTCTTGTCCCCGAGCACGGTCGGAGGGATCTTGGCCTGCTTAGATGGGCTCTCGTGATCGTATTTCTGTGGTTCGGCGCGATGAAGTTCACAGCGTACGAGGCCTATGGTATCGCCCCGTTTATCGAACACAGCCCGATCATGAATTGGCTCGGCATGTTCGGGACGCAGGGGCAAAGCTATTTCATCGGCGTTATCGAGTTATCGACCGGTCTCGTTCTGATCCTTGGTGCATTTCGTCCACTCTTCTCTGCGCTAGGCGCACTAATGTCAGCAGCGACCTATCTGATCACGCTGACCTTTTTCATCACCACTCCAGGTGTCGCGGAGCAGACTGCCGGCGGCTTTCCTGCGATTTCGGCTGCACCAGGGCAGTTTCTACTGAAGGACGCAGTTCTGCTAGCGGCGTCCCTCGTGCTGCTGCGTGCTTCGGTCCGCCACAGAGGGGCGCTTGTGCTCTCGTGACTGTGGTCCTCTCGTGACGGCGGGCGTGCAAATCCTGCAGAACCTCCGCGGGGCATGGATGCTCCGTCGCGATATCGAGCCCGGAGGCGCTCAGCTGCATGGCGACGCGGTCTTCGCCCGTTTCGCCGCAATCCCCGACGTCGTGGAGCACGGACTGTTCCTCAATGGGATTGATACAATCGTGATCGCGCGCGGTGACACGATGGAAGTGCGACGCCGGGGGCAAGCTAGGTCTCGCTGATCTGCACCTGCGCGGCCTGGATGACAGCGCTGACGCGGAGTGATTCTCGGGCGCGACCTACGGCGATTCCGAGCGAAAAGGCTTGCCCTATAGCCGCCAGGTATCAACGGTTCCGCGGCCTTAACGAGCCGGACCCGTTTTTTTCGGCGCGCTCGATCAGTCGAAATCCTCCGAAACCCTTCTAAAACAGGACATTTTCCACAAGCCGCGCGGAGGAAGAGGACCACGGTATGGCTTGCTGTCTATGCTCCGCGCACATATAGATGTGGCAATGGATGGACCTCGAGATCGAAACATTTTCGGGGCGTTCGCACTCATGATCAGCGACGACATCGTTCGCGCTAGTTCATCGCGGGCGCCGGAAGCTGGACCCGCCGCCTCAGCGCTGGCGTTGCTCGCGCACAAGCCCGGGCTCTCGATCCGTATGCTTGCGATCGGGGTGGGCCTTTCACATGCTGGAACTGTTCGCCTGGTGGATAGATTGGTAAGCGAGGGATTGATCGAGCGTAGGGAGCATTCGACAGACGGGCGCGCGCGATCCCTCTATCTTACTCCAACTGGCAAGGTCGCGAGCGACGAGGTCCTGGCCTCGCGCGATCAAGTGATTGCCGAAGGGCTATCGATCCTTAATCCAGACGAACTGAAAACCTTATCGGACATCGCTGAACGCGTTCTCCGAAATCGCTTGGAAAACCTCGAGCAGTCATACCGCATCTGCCGCTTGTGCTGCTACGAGGGCTGCACGAACTGCCCCGTCGATGCCGAATTGCATGAGCGAGGTGTGGACCGCGAGAAGAACGACGACGCGTAGGAGACTCGCAATTGCGGCAGCTCAACGCTGCTCAGATGGCGGGGCTTCATAATGTCAGCGAGCCTACCATCAGCCGCATTCTTTTGGCTACGCGTCAAGCCGGCCGATCGGGCATGGCGGTCTCATTCTAATATGTCGGTGATCGCCCCACTTTTAGCCGCTCAATTGATCGGAACGCGGTTTCGGAAGCGGCCGTTCAAACCACTCGCTGCATTCCCATTTCTCTATGTCCGATAGGTAGTTTCGGGGAAAAGCAGTCGGGAACAGGTTTCGGGAACGCATGCTCCGGCAGGAGCGCAGCGCGCGTCCCAAACGCGTTTTCCCGGTAGAGCTTCCCAATCGGCAAAGTGCGGGCCACCTCAGACTGCGAACGCGAAAAACCGCCTGGCTGGTCACTCAAGGCAGGGTAACGACGATTTTCGCTGCGGATACACCCGCCTTCAGGGCTTCCAAGGCAGCCTGGAGCATTTCAAGGCCCTGGCCCACGATCTTCGCCGGAGGGGCGGGGACGAACGTGCGCGCCGCGAGAGCCTGCGGCAGGAATTCGCGGTAGATCATTGGACCAACCTCGTCATCCTTGAGGCTCGTCCCGGAGATGTGCGTCGCCTCGACTCCAAATGAACGCTCGTCGGGCGGGGCCAGCGTCGCTGCCACCCGGCGCGAGCCCTCGCATCTCGCAACTACGGCAAAACAGTCTTTCATGTGACCGGTCGCGTGAAGCGTTCCAGCGAGACTGCGCCCGCGCATTGCCTCAATCACGTCTTCCACGATGGCTGGACTCGAGTGGTCAAGAACCTCGCTTGCACCCAGCTCCTTCAACAGGCCGACGTTGCGCGCCGAAGCGGTGGCGACGCACCTGTAGCCCGACGCCACCGCGAGCTGGATGGCGTTGCAGCCAACGCTCGACGATCCACCCCAGACCAGAACGACCTCTGGACGCGCGGTCGGCGAGTGTAACGGTGGCGCGAGAGCCAACTGTGTCCGTCCGTAGAGCCCGCTTGCGGCGGTGCCAAGGCCAAGCGGGAGGACTGCCGCATCAGCGAAGGCAATGTTGTTGGGGATCGGCGCCGCCATGTGGTCCAGCACGATCGTGTGGTGCTGGAACGCACCCTGCGCAGGTTGATTTACGGTTGTCCCGACCGCCTGTCCGATGACTCGATCGCCGACCTTGAACCGCTCGACCGCGCCACCGACCGCCGCGACCTCACCGGAGACGTCGCTGCCGAGAATCGCGGGATAGTCGAGCCATGGCAAAAGCGCGACGTCCTGCAGAATCCAGTCGAGTGGGTTGATCGCGATGGCCGCGTTGCGGATCAATATCTCGTTCGCCGCCAGATGCGGCAGAGCGGTGACACCGATCCTCAGTGGCTGCCCCGGCGCTTTCTGCCAGGCGGCCTGATTAGTCACGGTTTCGGTCATCATCAACTCTTTCTGTCAAGTATTACAGCTGGGCGTTCGTCTGAGCGGTCCAACCGCCAGGTCGGGCGCACGAAGTGGCAGCTATAGCCCCCAGGATAGCGCACCAGGTATTCTTGGTGCTCTGGCTCCGCCTCCCAAAAGGGTTCTTCTGGGTTGATCTCCGACACGACCGGGCCTGGCCAGCTTCCTGATGCCTCGATTTCCGCGATGGTTGTGAGGGCGACTTCCTTCTGCACTTCGGTGGTGTAGAAAATCGCCGATCGATAGCTCGGACCGACATCGCTGCCTTGTTGCTCGTAGGTCGTGGGGTCATGTATCTGGAAGAAGAGTTCCAAGAGCGAGCGATAGGCGAGAACGGAAGGGTCGAAGGTCACTTCCACTGCTTCCGCATGGCCGTAATGTCTCGCGTAGGTCGGATCAGGCATTTCTCCGCCTGTGTAACCGACACGCGTCGAAATGACTCCCCTGGCTCGGCGCAGCAAATCCTCCATGCCCCAGAAGCAGCCGCCTGCGAGAATTGCTCGCTCTGTCGCGGCCGCCCTATTGCCGGTAGGCGATTGGCTCACAGTCCGTTCGCCCTCCTCCGTGTGCGCCACGGTCAAGCCAGCCTCGCGGGATCCGCAGCCTGACTGGCGCTCAAGAGCTCGGTCTGCACGTCCGAACCCCGGATGAGACTCAGATCGACGGGACACCGATCAGCGATCGCGAGGATCCGAGCGCGCTGATCATCACTCAGCGGCCCATCGAGGACAATGGTGCGGGTGAACCGGTCGGGTGGCATCATGTCCGGCACCTTCTCGTGCTGCACGGTCGTGCTCGCCCGTTCGAGCGGAAAGCCCTTGCGGTTCGCATAGAGACGCATCGTCATCACCGTGCAGGCTGCGAGGCCGGCAGATACGAGTTCGTAGGGAGATAGTCCGGTCCCGAGGCCACCGACCGATGCTGGCTCGTCGGCGAACAGAGTGTGCTCGCCGCTGCGGACCTTGAGCTGGAACGTCCCTGCAAGAGTTTCGGTGGAGACGACGCCCTCCGCAACCTCGACCTGCGGAAGATCCGCGCTGAGTGGTGGGAGAAAGCGGCTCGCCCAAACCGCCACCATGGCCGCGGCGTAGTTCGCGTCCGCGACGTCGGTGAGAAGGTGATCCGCGTTGTCGAGCGAGATGAAGCTTTTAGGGTGCCTGGACGCGACGAAGATGCGCGACGCGTGGTCGATGCCGACCACCTGATCCAGCGGAGAGTGCATGACCAGCACCGGCCGTCGCAGGGAGGCAATGGCCTTCTCGACGTCGATCCCCTCAACCGCCTCAAGGAACCCTCGGCGAATGAGGAAGGGCCTACCGGCAATCTCCACCGAGGCCTCGCCCTCGCTCGCGATGGTGTCCAGATCATTCGGTCCGAAGAGGCGCAAGATATGCTGAAGGTCGGCCGGCGCACCAATCGTCGCTACCGCCGCAATATCAGGCATGTCGGCGGCGGCTACGATCGCAGCGGTGCCACCCAGGCTGTGCCCGACGAGGAGGGACGGTGACATGCCCGCCGCCGCCATCGCATTTGCGGCGGCCCGAAGGTCCTCGACGTCCGACGCGAAGTTCACAGGTTCTCCCGTCCCACCGCCGATCCCGGTCCCGGCGAAATCGAACCTCAAGACCCCGATGCCCGCACGCGACAGCGCGCGCGAGATGTGAACAGCGGCGCGACTGTCTTTCCCGCACGTGAAGCAGTGGGCGAAGATCGCCCAGCCCCGCGGCGTCCCTTCCGGCGGTTCGAGGTGCCCGGACAGCGGAGAGCCAGCCCCACTGACAAACGTAAATGATCTTCCTGCCATGTCCATCAAACCTCCAGCACGCGGCTTGGCGGTTGCGCTCTCAGAACCTTCGACGGAGCTGAGCGGAGCGCACCGCCAACCGGTAATCGTCATCTCAGGCTATCATTTATATGTCTGGCGCATATAGACAAGCCCCTATACCATGATTATATGCGCCAAGCATACTTCTGCGACCTGCTTTCCAAAGGCGGTCTCACGGAAGAGGTATCAGTCAGGCGCGTGGGCCAAAGGACTATGGAACTCAATCAAGTCAGCTATTTCATCAACTTGGCCGAGACGCTGAATTTCACAGCGGCCGCTCGCTTGAGCGGTGTGTCACAGCCAAGTCTGACCCGCGCGATCCGCCGCTTGGAAGATGAGCTTGGCGGGCCGCTGATCTATCGCGACGGGAAGAACAGCCGCCTGACTGGCCTTGGCCATGACGTCGAGGCAGAATTCCGGCGCATGGTGGTCGCGATGAAGAGCGTTCGCAATCACTCGGAGCACTGGGCGATGGGGGGGCACCGCGTGCTGGATGTCGCCGTCGCGCCCACCGTCGGACCAAAGGAATTTACGGCATTCTTCGAGAGCGCATTGGCGGAGATGCCATCCATCGAAATCAAGCTGCACTCGCTCCAGTCGAACGAGGACACATCGGAGGTGCTTTCAGGAAAATACCACGCGTGCATCATGCCGCGTGAAACAAGACCGGAACGCAAGCTGGATGTGCATCCTCTATTTCGGGAGCGCTTCGTGCTCGGCTGTTCTGCAAACCATCCCTTGGCTGCCAACGAGATCGTGCGCGGCGAAGACCTGCTCGAGTTTCCTTTCGTCGATCGCCTGAAATGCGAGTTTCGCGATCGGATCCTCGATCACTTCGCGCGACGGGACTTGCTCATGCGACCTCGCTTTCGATCAGATCGCGAGGACTGGGTGCAACGGGTCGTCGCTGACGGCCACGCCATATGCATTCTTCCGGAACGATCGCCGACCGTGCAAGGCCTCGTCACTCGGCCGATCGACGGATTTGTCTTGGAGCGCGAAGTCGTGATCGCGACAGTATCCGGCTCCACGGCAACGGTCGAGATACGGAACATCGCGCAGCTGGCAGCCCGGTATGAGTGGAACTGAATCACGACGTGAAGAGCTTCGGCGCTATGGAAACTATACGCGCAGCGTATTGGATAAATCTGGGGCGCACTGCTATAGTCGGCGCAATGACTGCAAAGATAAATGACAGTGTGTCGAGCTCTCTAGATTAATTATTGGAGACTATCATGAAGTTTGAGAAGTCACAGGCAGCAGTTGACCGCCTGACCCCCGAGCAACGCCGGATTACCCAGGATTCGGGGACCGAAAGGCCCTTCACGGGCGAGTACAACGACAACAAGGAGCCTGGCATCTACGTCGACATAGTGTCGGGAGAGCCACTGTTCGCTTCGACGGACAAGTTCGATTCGGGTACTGGCTGGCCCAGCTTCACCAAGCCGATCGTTTCGGCAAACGTGAACGAGGTGCGGGACAGCGCACACGGCATGGTCCGGACGGAGGTCAGGTCAGTACACGCAGACAGTCATCTCGGCCATGTGTTCCCCGATGGTCCTTCCGACCGCGGCGGTCTGCGGTACTGCATCAACTCAGCGTCCCTTCGCTTCATCCCGCGCGACGAGATGGAGTCCGAGGGATACGGTGAATATCTCGATCAAGTAGAGGAGGCTTAACATGCATCAGCGCGCTGTTCTCGCAGGAGGATGTTTCTGGGGCATGCAGGATCTGATCCGCAAGCGGCCCGGCATCATCTCGACCCGTGTGGGTTACACGGGCGGCGATATTCCGAACGCCACGTATCGTAATCACGGCACGCATGCCGAGGGGATCGAGATTGTCTTCGACCCGACAGTGACGAGCTACCGGAACATCCTGGAATTCTTCTTCCAGATCCACGATCCGACGACGCTGAACCGCCAGGGCAATGATCGTGGGCTCTCCTACCGGTCGGGCATCTATTATGTCGACGAGGAGCAGAAGCGCGTCGCCGAGGATACGATCGCCGATGTGGATGCCTCGGGGCTGTGGGATGGCAAAGTGGTGACCGAGGTCCAGCCGGTCGGCGAGTTCTGGGAGGCCGAGCCCGATCACCAGGATTATCTGGAGAAGCACCCGGGCGGCTACACCTGCCACTTCGTCCGTCCCGGCTGGGTGCTTCCGAAGCGCCAAAAGGTTGACGACGTACAGCCAGCGGCCGGGACCGCGGCGGAATAGGCTTCACTGCCGTTGCCACTGCGCCGGTCCGGTCCGCAATCTTCGTGACCGCGTCGTTCAGCGACGCGGTCATCGAACCCTACTTCAGAGTGACGGCTCGTTCCAGTCAGTCGCCATCGCAACACCAGGATCGCAGATTTATGCCAGACCTCTCGTCCTTTCCGATCACGCAGCGCTGGCCGGCATCTCATCCCGATCGCCTGCAACTCTACGCAGCCCCTACGCCCAATGGCGTCAAGGTCTCGATCATGCTTGAGGAGACTGGCCTGGCGTACGAGCCCCACCTGATCGACATCTCGAACAACGAGTCGAAGGATCCGGCGTTCGTGTCGCTGAACCCGAACGGACGCATACCGGCGATCATCGATCCGGCTGGCCCTGACGGTAGACCCATCGCCTTATGGGAATCCGGTGCGATCCTCCTCTATCTGGCCGACAAGACGGGTCAGTTCATCTCCACCGAACCAGGCCAGCGTTACGAGACCCTAGCGTGGGTGTTCTTTCAGATGTCGGCCATCGGGCCGATGTTCGGACAGCTAGGCTTTTTCCTGCGATTTGCCGGCAAGGACTATGAGGACAAGCGACCTCGGCAGCGCTTTGTTGATGAATCCAGGCGTCTTCTCGGGGTCCTGGATCACCGGCTGGAGGGCCGCGAATGGATTGTCGATGATTACTCGATCGCGGACATTGCGACGTTTGGCTGGGTGAATGCGCTGGTCGAATTCTACGCAGCGGGCGACATCCTCGGCCTAAGCAGCTATTCGAACGTGCAGGCATGGCTCGAACGCGGGCTGGCGCGACCGGCTGTACAGCGTGGCCTGCGAATTCCTGCGAGGCCTGCATGACCATTATCGCCGCATATTATTACAACGAAGGTAAGCGAGTCCGTGAAATCAGGCTCGATGAGCACGTCGAACTAAACGAGAATCGCTCGGGCTTCTGCTGGATCGCGCTTAGCGAGCCCACCGCAGACGAACTCAGCGCGATCCAGACGACGTATAACCTCCATCCTTTGGCGATCGACAACGCCATGCACCCGCTGTGCCCGCCCAAGCTCGAGGTCTACAACGATGAGTTGTACGTCGTCGCCCAGACCGCCGAGCTGGTCGGCGACCGGATCAGCTACGGCAAGATGGCGATCTTCACCGGTCACAATCACCTTATCACCGTGCGGCACGGCAATGCCGGAGCGCTGGGCAAACTTCGGGAGCAACTCGAGGCATCGCCGACGCAGTTCGGCAAGGGTGTCGACTATGTGCTGCACGCGATCTTGCACCGAGTGGTCGACCAGTATCTGCCCATCTTCGAAATGATCGAGGACGACGTCCTGGCGATGGAGCGACGGTCGCTGCACGATTTCCTCGGGCCAGAAGAGGTGGCGCGAATCTTCGAACTAAGGTCCGAACTCACGCGGTTCCAGCGCACGCTCGGGGCTATGGCCGAGCTGGTGCGAAAGCTCGTTCGCGGCCACTTTCCCTGCATCAGCGCCGAAATGACACCATATTTCCACGACGTCGCGGACCATGTCCACCGCGTGCAGTCCATGGTCGACGGCCTCCTGCTTGTCCTGTCCACGGTCTTCGAGGCCAGCAGCCTTCTGGAAGCGCAAAGGATCGGTGTGGTCACTCGCCAGCTCGCGGCCTGGGCGGCGATCTTGACGGTCCCGACGGCGATCGCTGGAATATACGGCATGAACTTTAAGCACATGCCGGAGCTGGACACGGCCTACGGATACTTTGTCGTGCTCGGAGTGATAGCGATATCGTGCGTTTTCCTATTTGTGCGCTTCAAGAAGGCTAAGTGGCTATGAGTAACGCACTTCGCGAGCTTCTCCGTCCGCCGAGTCACAGCGCGCTTTGTGCGCGAGCGTGTCCAATCCAGTTCAAGATGAAGGTGCTTCCATGACCTCCCAGGTGACCGACGTTCTAGAAGCAGTCCAGTCATTCATCGCCAAAGGCTATGACCGCGAATACCGCGTCAAGGACGGCAATCTCGTCGATCTCGAACTAGGGTCAACCCTCGATGCATGCAGCATTCGCGTCGATGCGGCGTTGCGCCTCGAGAGCGGGGACGACGGCGAAGATGCCTCCAACATCTACGCGATCACCGATCCGGCGACAGAGCATAAAGGCCTGTTGATCGACGCCTTCGACGTGTTCCACGAAATCTGCCCCCGCGACTTGTCCGAGCGCCTTGTGGCGCATCGGGAAACAGCACCGGCAGGTGACCAGGACGCGCCGAGCAAGCACGGACTACGGAAAGTCTACAAGAGCGAGTTTCACAGCGATCCCGAGCGTTACGTTCTGCGCGAGGGCTTTCCAGACTTCCCGCCATGCCCTTTCGGCCAATCCTTCAGCATCCTCGGCTTCGATACCGCCGAGCAGGAATATGTCTGGCTCGTCACGAGCATCATTCGAGATCCTCGGCTGATCAGGGTTCCATACCAGGGCGAAGACGTCATCAGCGACGAATAGCGGTGTCGCTTAGCCGGAAAGGCTGGCCTTCCTGGCCCACACATCTGCAGGCTGAACTTTAAGAACATCGAAAATTAGGAGGTGATTATGGACTGGAACAAGGACCACATACGAGAAACTATGCTCTTGCTGGAGACAGCAGCGTTGCACAGCGCTCGCGAAAACTACCTGGACTATGTCTCTACCGCTCGGCTCGATCGGAGCGAACCGATCGAAAACGACGAACTAGCTCAGGCCGAGGTCGCGAGCGACTTCGCTGAAGCGCTCGATGACACGCTCCATGACTACGCCAATAAACTCGAAAAGCTCAGGACGATCGATTTCGGCCCCAAGTTGGCCGTCAACGAAGGCGCTGTCGTCAAGCTGTCCGGCCGCCACTTTGTGATCGCGGTGTCAACGAGCAAGTTTACCTGTCAGGGGCGTGAGCTCATGGGCATTTCCACGATGGCGCCGATCTTCGAAGCGATCGAGGGTGCCCGAGCCGGGGAGACCGTGCAGTTCAACGGCCGGGACCTCACCGTAGAAGACGTGGAATAAAGCCCTCCACCGCAGCCGGCGCGCTAGTGCCGAACGCCCTGCATCTCTTTCTGCATGCATACGGTCACTTGCAGCCGCGTTGACCTGGCTCATCAAAGGCAAACTCATGACAACACCTTCATTCTTCATCACCCCCGGATACGGGACGCGCCTGCATGACGCGCTTCATTATTCTCAGGCAATGCGCATTGGTGACCGCGTGGAGATCTCCGGACAGGGCGGATGGAACGACGATCTCGTCATTCCGGAGTCGATTGAGGAAGAGATCGAGCAGGCGTTCAAGAACGTGGAACGGACGCTCGCGACCGCCGGAGCACGCTGGCCGCATGTGGTCCACGTCAATTCCTATCACGTCGGTGGATTCCCTCCCGTGATCAACGAAACAATGGCCAAGCTGTATCGCCACTACATGCCCGACCGCGCTCCAATCTGGACGCAGTTGGGAATCGAAGCGCTGGGGCTTCCAACCATGCGTATCGAAATTCGCGTAACAGCTATCATCGCCTGACCCCGCGGTTCGTGCAGGCGCCGTGCCGCGCTAATCCCGCACGCCCTGCGCCCGCTTCTCCATGCATATCATCGTATCGAGAGATCCGGTTATCATCGGCGTGCTCGGAGAACGGGGGGCCGCCTTGGCCTGGTTGGCGCGCCTCGGCTGCCTGCGGGCGATGGCCAGCACTGCCAGGAGCGTGAGCAACGCCGCCGCATAAAGGAACAGGCCGCCAGGGCCGACGATATTCATTGCAGCTGCTCCTATTAGGGGGCCAGCGGCTGTCCCGATCCCGTTGAGCAACAGAAGCCCGCGCGCGGTGCCGAGTAGCCGACCGGCCGGAAGATCGTCGTTTGCGACGGCGAGACACAACGAATAAATCGGGATGCCAAAGCCGCCGAACAGCGCACCTGCCGCAAGGAGCAGCGGCAGAGGCGCTTCCACCGCCAACGCTACGCCGATGGCAGACGCTGCGGACGCCAGCGCCGCACCGGCGATGACAAGATTCCGGGGCACTCGATCCGAAAGCCAACCGAGTGGCCAATGGAAGGCGAGCGTTCCACCAAGAACCGCAGCCATGAAGGCGGAGATACCGCCCACATCGAGGCCGATGCTCTGGGCGAAGTTCGCGCCCATGCCCCAGAAACCACCGATAGCCAGGCCGGCCAGGAAAGCGCCAGCCGCAGCGAGAGGTGATACGAGGACGAGGTCCCTGAACGCGACCCATTCCTGTTCCACCTGGGCCGGCGGATGACTGGGCAGCAAGGTGATCGGAACCACCGCCGCTGATATCAGCAGCGACACGATGAGGAACAATGTCACGTCGGCGGGCGGTGCGATGTTGAGTAACGCCTGCCCGATTGCCCATGAGCCCATAGAGGGGTCGGTTCCGGCTGAGGGCGAAATGACACCCTAAGCTTTCGGTTCCTTGGGCCAAAGATATTCGCCAGTCAGTAGAATGTGCGCCCAGCCCAATGGGGATATGTGGGGAAGAAATTCAGGGGGAACATCCAACCCTTCGTTCCGCCGCTCCGTGACGGCATGACCAAGATGGACGGTATTCCAGTAAATGATCACCGCAGTCAATAAATTGAGCCCAGCGATTCGGTAGTGCTGCCCCTCTGTCGTGCGATCGCGAATTTCCCCCTGCCTCCCGATACGGAGCGCATTTTTGAGCGCATGGTGGGCCTCTCCCTTGTTAAGACCGATCTGAGCACGCCGCTGCATGTCCGTATCCAGGATCCACTCAATAATGAAAAGGGTCCGTTCAATACGACCAACTTCACGAAGCGCAACTGCAAGGTTGTTTTGTCGTGGGTAAGAAGCGAGCTTGCGCAGGAGTTGGCTGGGCCTGATTTTGCCAGCGGTCATCGTCGCGGCACAACGGAAAATATCAGGCCAGTTCGCAACGATAAGATCCTCCCGGGCTTTTCCACCTACCAACTTGCGTAACTCCCTGGGGGTCGTATCGGGATTAAATACGTACAACCGCTTCGATGGCAGATCCCTGATTCGCAGAACGAGATTGTAGCCGAGCAGGCTACTGGCTCCGAACAAATGGTCGGTGAATCCTGCTGTATCGGCATACTGTTCGCGAACATGGCGACCGACCTCGTTCATCAGTAGTCCATCGAGAATATACGGTGCCTCGCTCACGGTCGCCGGGATCGACTGACAAGCGAATGGCGCGAACTGGTCGCTTACGTGAGTATACGCTTTGAGGCCGGGAACAGAACCATATTTGGCATTGACCATGTTCATGGCTTCGCCATGCCGCGCTGTCGGGAAAAACTGACCATCGCTCGATGCTGACGTGCCCATCCCCCAGACGCGTGACATCGGCAGTTTACCCTGCGCGGCCACCACAATTGCCAATGCCTGGTTCATGGCTTCGCTTTCAACATGCCAGCGGGCAAGGCGTGAGAGCTGCCAGTAATCATGCGTGTTTGTAGCTTCCGCCATCTTACGCAGGCCCAGATTGAGCCCTTCAGCGAGCAGGACGTTGAGCAGACCGATCCGGTCGCGACATGGAGCCCCGGTTCTCAGATGGGTAAACGCATCTGTGAAACCAAGGGCTGCATCAACTTCAAGCAGCATGTCGGTAATCCGAACGGACGGCATTCGGCGATACAGATCCAGTATGAGTGCCTCGGCACCATCCGGCACGTCTGCTGTCAACCTGTCGATCCGCAACGTTCCATCTTCTATGCTACCGTGCGGAATAGTGCCGTTACGGGCAGCCCGGGCCAGCCGCTTAAGAGCGATCGTGAGTCGCGCCTTTCTGTCTGCCAGCCAATCCTGTGGGTTGGAAGGCACGGCCAGTTTTGCATTTTCCTGCGCCGCGATCATCGGCACCAGTACCTGCTTGAGGTCACCATAGCGGCGCGAATGAGCGAGCCAGACATCTCCGGAACGAAAAGCATCCCGGAGGTGAAAGAGTACCGCCACTTCCCAAAGACGGGTATCTCCTTTTTCCTGAGCTCGTAAATGACGGTTCCATTTGGAGCTGGGCCGCAGGAAACGCCTTTCTGGCGATGCAACACCTTTCATCTCTCCGATCGACAAAGCTGCTGCTACCAATGGTCCGGCGACCGGCGCGGCTTCGAGCTTCAGACAGCGCAACATGCGGGGCGCATAACGACGAAAGCGATGGTATCCCTGCCCGACATATGCAAGAGGCTCATCGGCTAGCGTGTTGCTGAGTTGAGTCCCTGTCGCTACCAGTTGAGCGAGCCGGTCCCATGCAACCGAACTGGCGACAGCCATCTCCAGCGGGGTTCCGTCACTGCGGGCCTCAAGCAACGAAGCTCCCAGCGCGGTGAAGGTACGGATCGTATCCGTGAGTGTGGCTTTAGAGCCGGAAATTGTTTCGTCATGCTGGCGCTTCGCTTCCCGCCAGGTTTTTCCTACGATCCTGTCATGGGTTTCGACTATGGCATCAGCAATCGCCGCTTCCCACTCCACAACACAGACGGCAAGGATCGCCCAGCGGCGGTCCGAAGTGATGTCACGCAAACCGTCGGTGAAGTAGCGTTCACCCTGCCGACGCAGCCGGGCAATGCGATGGGCAGGTATGCTGGCCAAAGCACTATGATTGATATTCAGGGTACGCAGAAATTCGAGCCTGTCGAGCAAACGGTTAGCAGCAGCCGAGTTGTTACCAACCTCGAAGTTGCGAAGCCAGATGAAACGACTGATATTGCCGGCGAGCATTTCACTCAGAAGTTTGTCCAGGTGATCGCGAACATCCGCTGTTAAATTTTCCGCAATCCGCGTTTCAATCCGCCGCTCAGCGGCGACCAGAGCATCCGCGCACAAGCGCTCGATTGTCGATACTGCGGGCAGAATGGTGGAAGTTTCCCGACACCGCACAATAAAACGATGAGCAAGATCCTCGTTTGATCTGGCATCTTCGGCCTGGCCGAAAGTCCACTCCCGCAGATCACGGGCACCACGGCCCGTGAAGGTCTTGTAGCCGTAAATTTCGCGCAGCGTGTCCATGTGCTGCTGACGGGTTTGGCGCCGTGTGGCATAAGTGAGAAGCGCATCAGCCGGAACTCCAAGCTGAGCACCGACGAAGGAAAGGACTTCACGCGGGATCATCTCACCAGGAGCCAGTGCACGGCCCGGATATCGTAAGGCACAAAGTTGCAGGGCAAAGCCAATCCTGTTTTCCGGTCTGCGGCGCTGCCTAATGTTTTCCAGGTCATCATCGCCCAGCGTGTAGAACTTCAGTAGCGACAGTTCGTCCGTGGGCAGATCGAACAGCGCTGCTCGCTGCCGTTCGGTGAAAATATGGCGTCGTGACATACAAATTCGTCCCTTTTGAAGTATAGTCTGTTTTGGACAACAGCCAGCCCATATAAATCAGGGCGTTCCGATACAAAAATCCAGGAGGGTTCAATTGGGACATCGTGCCGCCATTTACTGCCGGGTTTCAACAGCGGATCAGTCTTGTGAACGCCAGGAATTTGATCTGCGAGCCTTCGCCGGCCGTGCCGGCTACGACGTGGTGGGAATATTTAAGGAAACAGGTTCAGGAACTAAACTCGACCGGGCCGAGCGAAAGAAAGTCCTGGCGCTTGCCCAGTCCAGACAAATTGATGCAATCCTGGTCACTGAGCTTTCCCGGTGGGGGCGCTCGACGCTCGATCTGCTCAATACGCTACGTGAACTGGAGAACTGGAAGGTTTCCGTGATAGCCATGAATGGAATGGCGTTCGATCTTTCGTCGCCGTATGGACGAATGCTGGCGACGTTTCTTTCCGGCATTGCGGAGTTTGAGCGGGATCTCATCAGCGAGCGGTTCAAGTCAGGCCTTGCTGTTGCGAAGGCACGTGGTAAGAGGCTTGGTCGTCAGGCCGGAGTGCGACCAAAATCAGACCGACTTTTGCCTAAGGTGGTTGCGATGAGGGCCGAGGGACGCAGCTATCGCTGGATCGCACGCGAGCTCGGTATCAGCAAGAATACCGTCGCTGACATCGTGCAACGACACAGAGCTAACGCTTAGGGTGTCATTTCGCCCTCAGCCGGAACCGACCCCTCTCAGGGGCTGCGGATGTTTTCCTGGACTGTTATGTTGTGATCCCAAGATACTGCCGGTACTTCACCGGACTCATTGCACCTAATGATAGCTTGATACGTTTCTCGTTATACCAGCGTATGTACCTGTCCAGGAAGCAGATAAATTTTTCCAACGTGATACCAGTCCAGTTTCTGCCATAGAACATTTCGTTTTTGATACGCCCGAAGAAGCCTTCACACGCAGCATTATCCGACGAGCATCCTTTGCGCGACATGGACCTTATAAGTCCGGATGTGTTGATACGATCGAGCCAGCCCGGCCACCGGTAATGGCCACCACGATCGCTGTGTATTACCGGTTTATCATGTTCGTTGAGCGTATCGAGTGCTTCATCGAGCATCGTATTCACCAGCGTCGCGTCCGGGCGTGTTCCTATCGACCAGCTTACAACCTGGCCATCAAAGCAGTCGATAACCGGCGACAGATAGACTTTTCCAGCCAGAAGCTGGAACTCCGTAATATCGGTCAGCCACTTCTCATTTGGCCTGCAGGAACTAAAATCCCGGGCGAGTAAATTTTCCGGTGCCGGGCCGATTTCGCCACAGTAAGAGTTGTATCGTCGTCGCCTGGTGCGCTTAACAACGAGCTGCTCTTCTGCCATCAGTCTGCGGACAACCTTTTCAGAAATAACCCTGTTGTTACCGCGAAGCATCGCGTGAAGGCGCCGGTAGCCGTAACAGCGGTAATTCTCCTCAAAGATATCGGCCATGATCACGCGTATTTCCGCATACTTATCGCACAGACGTTTGCTGGCTTTGTGGTAAAAATAACAGCTGCGGGCAAGTTGCAGAACGCTTAGCAACTCAGCAACGGGGTACTTTTTCTTAAGGGCATCAACTATCAGGGTTTTCTCCCTGTTTTTCAGTGTCAGAAAGCTGATGCCCAGATCTTTTTTTATCAGTTCATTCGCCTTTGTCAGTATGTCACGTTCGAGTTGCAGCTGATGAACCTGCTGCCTGAGTCGCTGGATTTCACCGAGTAAAGCATCCTGATTTTTATCCTGAGGGGCTGCCTTTCGTTTGCGCATGGATTGATAAGCCTCGTCACTGATAAGGTCTTTCTTCCATTTGTACAGGACCGGGACGCTGACGCCTATGCTTTGTGCAACTTTACGCGCGGTTCCACGTCGGTTACAGAGCTCCCGGACGGCCTGAGACCTCTCTTCCGGGCTGAAGCATTTGTTTGTGCCTGAGCGAATGACCAGGGGACGCGCATTTGGGTAAAACTCTTCAATCCAGCGCTTTAGAATTTAGTTACTGGGGTAGCCGATGGCTCGGCGAGTGTACGACAGGCAACCACCGTGAGTAAGATAATGCTCAACAGCAGCAATTTTCTGTGTCCGTGAATAGCGTTCTCTTGGCTTTAATTCCCTGGGTAAATCGCCCTTCTCTTCATAAATCCGAACCCAACGGCCCAGCTGTTTTGTGGAAGGATATCCCAGCTCCATGACGACAACGGAGGCTTTCTTTCCGTACCGGTAATAGAGTTCGACGGCCCGGATCCGTCCTCGTATGAATGCATAAATTAACCCCTGAAGGTCCAGGAATTCGTCCGCACTCCCTCCTTCGCTGCGGGGCAGAAAACTAACATATCACTTTCACTTGATCTTACAGAATTTTTGCACTCAAATAGAAACTCATAACTGGCATAACTATATTTGAGGAATGTATGAATAACGAAGTTACAATCGATGTTGATAATGAGGTTCTGAAAACAAAAATTATTGATTTTCTAAATTCTCAGCAGCCTTTAGACAAGCCTGTACTCCTAGCAAAAGTTGGTAGTCATCTGCGAAGAACTCTAAGTGAGAAACTCCCAATAACATTCAAACTGAAGAATTTCATCCATGAAAATTTAAAAGGTAAAGTTGACATTATTGAATCGACTTTAGATAAAACCTATTGTGCAGTAAAAATCTCAAATTATGAACTTGCGCTGGATAAAGATCAAGAAATCGTGGATAAAAACACTCGGACTCAAGAAACTCTTTTTGATTTTTTACTACGTAACCTTTCCCAACATGAAATGAAATACGTCAGTATTCCTCTGAATATTTTGAACAAAAAAGTAAACTGACTAGGGTAAGGCTGATGCACTTAATCTTGATTGCAGGTTTAAATGATAAAATAGCATCTAGAATAGTAAATCATTTACGTGATTCAGTTGGTAATACTTATTTCATTGCCATGAATAGGCGCATTGGGTCCAAACGAATTTCTGATAGTGATTTTAATAATACAATTAATGAATTGGTTGATTATTCATTCAATAAAGATGCAGATTCATTTGGGCTGGTTATAGATCAAAACCTGAGTAATTACATCGATATTTTTAATAAATTACTTCCTTCTTCATTCATTACAACTCCAGATATTTTTCCTGAGGATGTCCATATTGATACCGACAGAAAACTAAATGAGTGCGTGAATAAATCAAAGAAAAAATTTGAGTTAGTGGTTCGTGAGATTATAAGATGTGTATCTTTCCTTAATAATCAGAACCAAGCGAAGCGTAATACGACACCGTTACTGCTTCCTGTCGTTAACTATGAAAAAAACCTTGTGCAAGAGTTACTTTGTGATGTGATAACCGAACTTTATGGAGCTAAGGATAAAGAGAAATGTTTAAAAGATCTCATTGCAAAATTTGATAGAAAAGTACAAAAACACAAGATACGTGTAAAAGATAAAGAAATTCAATATTACGCTAGAGGAAAAATCGTATTTAAATCACCAGGAAAATACACACACGGTATTAAATTTTTAAAAAATGAAGATAAACATAGTAATTTTTGTTACCTAAACGGCGTTTATCGAATAGGGTCTAAAATACACAATGGCTTTCATTATGACTGCGAAAATATCAATTCAGGAAAAATTAAAAAGGACATGAGGAATTGTTGTGGTGAGGGAGAGAAACACAACACGTTATATATAAACATATATCCAAATGATTTCTTACGAGTTCCTAGCAAATAATAAAGGGGGGTTTCCCCCCCCTTATAACCCTATTCTTTTCATGCCTTAAGGATCTACAGTTGCCATCCTTCTCATGCCTTACGCTAACATTGTCCACGTCATGGATAGTTAAAACTAAGCACATTCCGTCTAGACTCTGAAAGCGAACACAACTGTTTTAGGGAAAACAGTGTGTCATCGCGATGACGAAGCTCCGATGAAGCTAGCGTGCACGGGACATATTCAAAATCTTAATAGGATTCTATACCTATTGGCATTTAGTATACACTCGTAAGTCGCCATAGTCTACTTCATCAATAGTTCTGATGTTTAGATCTCCTGACCTGCCCCCTTCCCTTAAGGTCAGAAAAGTCGGCACCGCTGAACCTTGTTTAGCAGCACATGGCCCTCCGCTTCACCTTTCACGCCAGTACATCAGGTTGAACGGTTACCGGGAGCTCGACTCCGTACGTACAAGGCGAACAGGCGTGACGGTTTATGTGAGAGGAGTTTAACCATATTTCCAGTCGGCATTGACGTAAGTAAAAACACTCTGGATCTTTGCATGCTTTATGACGGTATCAAAGGACGCATAAAAACCCGTAACATCCAAAATAACAGACATTCAGTTGAAAATATTATTCGCTGGCTCAGGCTTCAGCACTGCGGTCCGGAAGATGTTCATGTTGTGATGGAAGCTACCTGTGTTTATCACGAACGGCTGGCCACTGAGTTACATGATGCCGGTTTCCGGGTTTTTCTGGCCAACCCTCACCGCAGTCGGGAGTTTGCACGTGGCATGGGAATAATGACAAAAACAGATAAGGTGGATGCGTATATGCTGGCCTGTTACGCATTTCTTAAGAAGCCACACCGCTGGGAGCCGCCGGCACCTGAAATCAGATATCTCGGTGCACTCCTGCGACGACGGGATGTTTTGCTGGGCGATGCCCTGCGTGAGGAGAACAGGCTGGAAAAATACCTGTCGACAGACACACCTGCAGATATTATCAGTTCCTGCAGGCGTATGGCGCAGCTTCTGCGCGAGGAGGTAAGTAATATCGAGCGGCAGATTAAAGCACATATCAAAGCCTGCCCTGCACTGAGGCGTGATTATACACTGCTGACCTCAATTAAATCGGTTGGTCCCCTGCTGGGGATGCATATGCTGGTCGTGCTTCGCAGCCATAACTTTACATCAGCAGAGCAGGCTGCCGCCTTTCTGGGCGTGGTGCCGATCGAGAAACGCTCAGGCACATCGGTCCGGAGCCGACCGCGGATGTCGAAAATCGGCCCCCCTCAGTTGAGAGCGAAGCTTTACATGTCCGCCCTGTGCGGAAAAATATATAATAAGCGAATGCGTAATATTTACGATGAGATGTGCCTGCGGGGTAAACCTAAAATGGTGGCGATTGGCGCGCTAATGCGGAAACTGGTGCACTGGTGTTATGGCGTCCTGAAGACCGGAACCGTTTTTAATGACGAAAGCCTGAAACAAGTACTGTCAACCTGACTGGCATTAAACTCAAGGTAATGCTCACAGCAATAAGTGAGCGCAGTCCGCTATGAGCGATCAGAGCAGCTACGCTAAAATCGTGGTCAAATAAATAACTAAGGCTGCTCAAGGAGCGGCAGGCCGGAGAAGCATGTATATTTCCAAACTGACCCTGGTGAATTACAAAAACTTCAAGAACACGTCTCTGCGGTTTCACAAGGGAGTGAACACCATTATCGGGGAAAACGGCTCAGGGAAATCTAACATCCTGCGAGCTATTCGCCTCCTGCTTGACGACAATATGGTGCGTTCTGCTTATCGTCTGGAAGAGGGCGATTTCAGCCGATCACTCGACCAATGGCAGGGACACTGGATCATCATCAGCATGGAGTTTGACGAGATCACCACTGATGAATCCGTTCAGGCACTCTTTCTCCACGGTACGGCTCCCTTGGACGATGGGCCAATACATAAGGCCACATATAATCTCATTTTCCGACCCAAAAAAGACATCAGGTTGAAGCTGGCAGCCTTAGAATTGTTTGATTTTAAAGAACTCTCGGAGATTCGTGACGCAATCACCATCGATGATTACGAAACGCTTTTCACTGGACGGAGCAGTGCTGATTTCGGAAATCCAGCGGTATACCGAAGTATCGTTGGAGATTTTGATATATGTGATTTCTCATCAGAGACGGAGTTTCCAGAAATTGGGGCAAAGGTGCCGGGCTTCCTTTCAGTTACGAAAGAGGTCTCGCTGACTTTCATCCAGGCCTTGCGCGATGTTGTTTCTGAGTTTCACAACAATCGCACTAACCCTTTACTCACTTTGCTGAAGAGCAAGAGTGGAGATATCAATCCACTAACGATGGAACCAATCTCCGAGATGGTCCGCGGACTTAATGCCTCAATCGAAGGACTTGAGGATGTTCAGTCAGTTCGCAATCATATTCGTGAGACCATTAAGGACGCCGCAGGTGAAACTTACTCCCCTGCTTCACTCTCAATCAAGTCAGATCTCCCTGAAGAAGCAGATAAACTTTTTCAGTCCCTGCGACTATTCGTTGGTGAATCAGAAGAAGGGTACGAAGGTGCAATTCATGAGCTGAGCCTTGGCGGTGCCAACCTAATATACCTGACTCTCAAACTACTGGAGTTCAAGTACCAGCGGGAAAAGCTAGCCATGGCCAATTTCCTTTTGATTGAAGAGCCGGAAGCGCACATCCATACTCATATTCAAAAGACGCTGTTCGATCGCATCGCATATAGCGATGCGCAGATCATTTACACCACGCACTCAACTCACATCTCCGAAGTCAGTAATGTAAGCAATGTAAACATACTGGGCCGTCACGGAGCGTTTTGCGAGGCCTATCAGCCTGCCAGAGGTCTAGATCCCACCCAAATCAATAGCATCCAGCGTTATTTGGACGCGGTGCGTAGTAATCTCCTCTTCGCCAAAAGCGTGATACTCGTTGAGGGTGATGTGGAGGAGATCCTGATACCAATACTGATTAAGCTTGTACTGGGCGTAAGCGTTGACGAGTTGGGCATCAGTGTCATCAACATTCGTAGCACAGGATTCAAGAATGTTGCGGTTCTCTTCCATGACCTACGTATTAAGAAACGATGCGCCATCATCACTGATTTGGATAAGGCCTTCTTTAATATCACCGTACAGGCAACTGATAATGCCATTGTGGCAAAGATAAAGGCAAAAGCTGCGGGATCTCAGAAAGCCGGTTTAGAACGGCAGGCCGATTTGACAGAGTTCACGGCAGAAAATCCATGGATTGAAACCTTTTACGCCAAACACACCTTCGAGGTCGACTTTGTCGCAGCCGGCAACCAAGAGGCTATCGTCCAGACCATTCCGGTGGTTTACAAGGATCAGGGAACCAGGGAAGAGGCGAAGCAGCAACTCAAGTCCGGAGACCTGCAACAAATGGGTAGTCGTACGCTGACAATGGCTCGGCAAGAGGGTAAGGGGTGGTTCGCGCTTTTGCTCGCTGAATACCTCACTCCCCAAGTCCAGATACCTGAATACATCATACAGGCCATCCATTTTGCACATGGCAAATTTCCGCGTTCCCTTATTGTCAGAATTCTCCAGTATCGCGCTGAATACCGATATGGAGCAGATGTGGCAAATCTGCCAGCGAAACAATTATTTCTTCAGGAGATAAATCGTTTTGCGCAAGGAGATATTGGCCTGGCTGAGTTCAGGATAACAATTGGACGTTTATTACCGGGAGACCCCATTATTGTATTCTTAGGGAAGTTGCAATGAGGTTCATTTGGGATCCAAGTGACCTCAATCCTGAACAGGCGGCAGCAGTGACAGAGCCATCGAGCATTTTTCTGATCGCTTGCCCGGGTAGCGGAAAAACGCGCACCCTGACCTACAAAATTGCCTATGAACTCTCTCGTCGAACTGATAAGCGGATGGTTGTTGCCATTACCTACACCCACCGTGCAGCCGATGAGATCCAAGAACGTATTGAGGATTTGGGCGTTGATACTTCTGGGCTATGGATTGGTACCATCCATGCCTTTTGCCTGGAGTGGATCCTTAAGCCATATGGCATTTATTCGCCTGAACTAGCGCGTGGTTACCGCGTTATCGACCCGTACGATCGTGAGCGTCTGCTGGAGAGGCTGTGCGCTCAGTATAAAGGTATCACTCACTGGGATTGTGACTACTACGTTACTGAAACGGGTTATCAACTTGGCTGTGTCGATACGAGAAAACATCCTATTATTCAAAACGTTTTGAAGGAATATTTTAAAGAGCTTTCATCAAGCCGACAGATCGACTTCGAACTTATCCTTTGGTATGCGTACTGCTTGATGCGGGACAGACCTCCTATCGCAGTACTGCTCTCTCGCGTGTTTTCCCACATCCTCGTGGATGAGTATCAGGATACCAAACAGATTCAGTACTCTATTTTGACGTCGATACTTCGCGCTGGAAGGGGGGAGACCAAAATACTCATCGTTGGTGATCCGAATCAAGCAATCTATGGCTCACTGGGTGGCTACGCTATGCCATTAGATGAATTCCGTGCGCAAGCCGGAATCCCGATAAAGGAGTTTGCGCTCAGCCTAAACTATCGCTCCAGTGAGCGAATCATCAGCTATTTTTCGAACTACAGCGTACACGCTAGCAAAATCACCGGTGCTGGCAAAGATGCTAAATTTCCCAGCCGGATTACCTATAATCAAAAGGTTACACGCAGCAATGTTCATGATGAGATTGTAAGGCTGATTCGGAAGAGTCTAGACAACGGCTACTCACCCGAAAACATCTGCGTCCTCGCTCCACAGTGGGTTTTGCTTGCCTCCACGACTCGAAAACTAGTTGCAATGTTGCCTGATCAGCAATTTGATGGCCCAGGCCTCATACCTTTCAGTAATAACTTCGATAATTTCTGGTTCAAGGTTTCCAAGGTTTTACTGACGGATTCTTCCCCAGCATTACTTATCAGGCGACTGCGTTGGGCAAACGAAGTAATAAAAGATCTTGATAGTTTCGGCGTTGATACTAAGACACTGACACCGAGAATCTTGCTGCGGGAGAGTAACGCGCTCACGGTCAATGAGTTGGACGGACTCCGCTACCTGGACCAGGCCTTCACCGAGCTGCTCAAGAGGCTCAATATTTCTCCGGAAATTCATCCTGCGCTCTTGACTCATCGAGAGGCTTTTTTCAGCAGCTCAGCTGCGCGAATAGAGCGTCTGCAAAAGGAAGGGGCGACATACATCAATCAAATATCCGTCTTCAAAAAAGTCTTTCGCGAAAGAAGCGGCATCACTGTCTCCACCATTCATGGTGTCAAGGGTGCCGAGTTCGACGTCGTCATCGCCTTTGGATTATTGGAGGGCATGGTACCGCACTTCAATGAAGTGAATGGACATGTTGCCGCAAGCAAGCTCCTCTATGTATTGAGCTCTCGTGCTCGGAAAAATCTTCATTTAATCTCGGAGTCAGAACGTCAGAGAGGAAGATACAGTAGCTATTCCGCGACCGAATTACTCGCGGCCTGCATCTTTAATTATGACGAGGAGTAAGGCATTAGTAGGATGGGACGCTGAGACTGTCACATTGAGCAGCTCCCGACAAACTAACATAGCACGATGTAACCAACTTCCGCTTATGGCGCAAAGCAGACATTAAAGACTACAGCATCGGGATACTTTCGGATGCCGCGTCAGCCGCATGGAGGCGCCAGATGAGGTTACATGTGTCTGTGGAGTCAAATGGCGCCGAAAGCCCGGCGTAGCCGGTTACCGGGCTATAAATTCTGCCTGTCTGCCCCCTGCCCTGGTTAGCTTTAACCAGCTATCAACAATGAAGAAGTTCAGGTAATTTAAGTGATACCAACTGTCTGGAGATTCATGGGGCCAGTCTACCAGCACCGAAGGTCTGCGAGGAGCGGACATAACATCCTCGGGATAGTGTGGGAATGGTGTTGTCCCGTCAACCGTCTAAGGCTGATGTTTTACTAGGCATAGTACTGTATGTCGATTACTTATACATATAAACTGGCAAAATAGGTTTTAATACGGAGATGAACAATGTCCCTGCTACATCAGATTCAAGAGTCTGTGGTTCAAGATGGATCAAGCTTGGGTCCAATACTGCTCAAACTCCGACTCTTGGCAGCAAGATTAGGAAGTAACGATTTAGAAGAATGGGTCAAACATGAGTCGGAAGGCTATCCTCAGGATGCTGTGCTTCCCGATTACAGAATAGTAGGAGTAACTTATAAAGGCACGTTTTCTGGCCCTTTTGGCTCTGGTATAAAAAATGCGCCTATCCCACCAATATTAATAAAAACGTTTGCAAATGATAGCTGGAATAACTACTCCGTCAGAGAAAGCATTGCTGCTGTTGACGAACTTGTTAAAGTTAGTACAAAAGGTGGTTCTTTGGGGATTAATGCGTCAAATTTAATCCTTCTTCTACAAGGGAAGATATATAAAGGTTATGCTTGTAATGATATCTCTGGAGATATTTCAGTAGTATCACTATCAGAAATTTCACAAGCCGTTCGTAATAGAGTTCTTGAATTAACAATTGAATTTGAAAAATCAATTCCCTCAGCAGCACACATCACTTTTGGTACTCAAGGCATGGATAAAGATAATGCATCAAAAGCCCAGCAAATAACACAACAAATAATCTATGGTAACGTTGGTAATGCCATCTCTGGTGGCAGCGAATCAACTATTAACGTAAATATACAATCACACAATAAAGAATCGGTAGCAAACTACCTGAAAGATTCAGGTATTTCTGAAGAAGATGCTCGTGATTTTTCACTGATTGTAGCGTCTGAAACACCATCAAGTTCTGAAGAACCTTTTGGGGAAGGTGCAAAAAATTGGATTGCATCAAATATAAGAAAAGCTGCCGATGGGACTTGGAAAGTCGGGATGGCAGTTGCAACCAAAGTTCTGACGGAGGCTGCACTGAAATACTATGGTTTGCAGTAAATCATGGGCCGCATTTCGCGGCCATATTAATATGTACAGTAAAGCTAAATGTTCATTCAAAAGTAGTTAGTGCCCATTTATGAAAATTTATTCGTGTGATTTTATCTTACTCGGTAAGCATGTTCCAACACCAATCTTGCTAAATCAGTTTGTTGATTTGATAAATCGACCTCATACGTAAAACATAGTAAAGATAATACTCTTGCAAATTTAACTCGTACTTTTTGCAAAGATTTATAAAAAAGTACTTCATCTATCGAATTTTGATGCTTATATAATAACATTAAATTTTGGCTTAGAGTGTGGATTAAATCTAATAATAAATGTTGCGCTTGCTTGGATTTAATGTCTAATCTTAGCTGCTCTGTTTTCTCTTTGATTGATTCTAAACTTTTGATTACTGCGTGGGAAACCTCTGAATCGAATGGTGCAATTAAAACCTTTTTACCTTCAAGGTAACTGAAATATTTTTCAAACAGTTTCTTATCCGGATCAGATATAAATGGAATCAACTCTTTAGCTGTGATGCCCGAGATGGATGCGACACTTGCTAAACCACCTATTATTTCTAAAAACAATTTCGGCCTCCTGATGATAATTTAGATAATTAGACTATTTTTTTAATTTCTAAGTCTCGAAAAGTAGAAGTGTCCATTTGAGTTAGGATGCTATAGATAATACTACGATCGTTTGGAATGCACTACTACCAGATTTGCCACATTACGAAAATTTAGCTTTCTAGATCAAACGGCTATAATCACTCAGTAATAATTTCAATACTAAGCATCCCCATGTTGCACGACCAGATTGTGATTATCACAATTCTTGATATTAGGCTTTATTCCATTCATGAATAAAGGCCCGCTCACAGCACAAAGCAGACATAAAAGACTACAGCATCGGATGCCGCGTTAGCGGTATGGAGGCGCCAGACGAAGTTACATGTGTCTGTAGAGTCAAATGGCGCCGAAAGCCCGGCGTAGCCGGTTACCGGGCTATAAATTCTGCCACCCTACCCCCTGCCCTGATTAGCCTTAACCCGCTATCAGCAATGAAGAAATTAAGGTAATCCCTTTTAACCCCGGTGAGCGGGCTTTACGGCGTTTACGACGTAAAGGGCGTGATTTCCGGGGCCTTGGCGGCGGCAGCTTGCTGCTGACGCTTAGGGGGATGTTCTTCAGTTATTTCAGCGACACCAGGGAACTTAACACGGTAGCTGCAAAGCCATATCCGCTTAAAACAGCTCAGACGCCTCTGTACGCGGTCGGAGTGGTCCCGACAAGGCGACAGCCGCAGTCGGGGCGTATCTCCGCATTAGCGGGCCGCAGGGCCGCTTACGAGCGTGTACTAAACAACTGACCACAGCTTCACCCACAACGATGAAGAAGAATAGTTACAACACCCATCATTATAAGCGATGGTGTTCCCCGGCCTTTGGCCGGGGGCGGCGGCGCTTTTCAGTGGTGGGGAGGGGCACGGGATGTCAGAACGGCGCTGGTTTTCTGCCATAAGGGATTGTTTGTATGTTGTAACTACTGGTTCCGGGGCCCGTCGCAAGGCGACGGGAGGTACATATGTTGTTTCCGAACCGGCGCGACCGTCAGGTCGCTGCAAGGGCGGGCATTCTCAGGAGCCTGTCCACAGGTCAGGCGATGAACAGGTTATATCTTTATAAGAGAGAAAAAGTCTTTATTTAAAAGAAGTAAAGATCTGGTTTTTAAAAGAAACCACGCACTTTGAAATTACTTCGCCTGGCGCTTTGTAAGCATAACGGTTGTAACCTTATGGAAACTTCCCTTGCAGTTATTTGTGGATAACTGAATTCAGCGGCCGAAAGTGACGCCAGCGATGAAATTTCTGGCCATTCTGATGGTCGGAAAACATGGGATTTGGTTAACAGCCCCGCCACTTAGCTCAGATAATAAGCTGTGGCGGGAAGCAGACGTGCGGAACCCTCCGGCGCCAGCCGGATTTTTCACACAGGAAGGGTTATATGGGGACGGTGGCCAGCCGCGTGTAGTTGTTACCGCGCGACATTAGCATGCGCTCTTTCACTCGCCGCTCCAGCTCCCGCTTCATGGCATCAAGACCACCGGTAAAGCGTCCGCAGGCGTATTCCCGTGTCAGCTGTTGTTTCACCAGGGTCACAATGTCCTTGCGGGTTCTTTCCGCGTCACGACGTGCACGGGCACGTTTCAGGCCATGCTGTTTACGTTCGGACTGGTAGCTGCGGAACCGTTCGCGCACAAACCGCCAGGACTTCGCTATCAGCTCGTCCATCTCCAGCGGCTTCAGGTTCTGCTTTTTGCGCTGCTGATTTTCCCATTCCACGCGGCTGCGGCGGGCAGCCACAACAGCCACGTCAGAGACATCGAGCGCCGAGAAAAGTGCTGGTGTGAAGGTGATATCAGTCGGTATATTGCAGCCAATCTGGGGGTCGTATTCGGTCTGGTAGGTAATCAGCCCCAGCTCCGCCATAAACTTCAGCGCCCGTGTGGCACGGGTGATGGACAGATTGCCGGTTTTCGACTCGGTGGCCAGTCCGCATTCAATAGCCAGATTGGTGATGGAACGCTGGACACGGTTGGCCAGCGGGTCATAGTGGAAACACAGTCCCTGGAGAAGGGCATCAATGGCCCGACGGCGCAACAGTGGCGGCATGCGATGACGCTTACCGAGTGAACGCACGAACGCCACATGAACGGAAAAATCAAAACGGGACGTGAAGCCTTCGGCTTTCGCCATCAGCTTACGACAGAACGGTAGTGTCGCTTTCTCTTCATCGCTGCCTTTTTTCTTCGGCACTACGAATTGTGGGAAAGGATTTTTTACCTGTCGGTAATGAGAGAACAGGGCCTTGGCGTCAGTCACACCTTCCCGCACTTATGTTGCACGGAAGGAGCACTGAGCACAGAAGGTATTGCAGTTTTCTGAGCATAAAACTATACTCCCTGCATAGAGCAACAGCTTCTATACAGTTTAAGTAGGCCCCGTTAATCTTCTTCCCGTCGCCAAACTAGATGAAGATTATCGGGGTTTTTGCTTTTCTGGTTCTGGGTAGACACCTCATCAGAACCAGTTCCCTGCCACCTTACGGCGTGGCCAACCAGAAATCTCTAAACGATCAGTAATCTAGCACTCATAGCCAGTAGGATCAAGAATGTGACGTCGTTACGCCTATTCCAAGCTTGGCTGATTCCATTTCGATAAGCCTTTCAATCATTTCCGCTTGGGTGATCCCTTCATTTTCACACATTAACTGAAGCTGGCTTTTAAGCGAGTCACGCACAAACACCCTCACTTCTTTATGCGTGGCTTTTTTACGTGCAACAGCTTTCTGCTGACGCTCTGCAGCAGAAAGCGGATTCCCTTTTCTGTAGGGACGTTTAGATGAGGAAGTAACTGCGTTAACGACCTGTGACATCTCTGCCTCCTCAAGCATTTAACAAAATACTTGGACAAAGATACTACACGTAGCCAGATGCAGCGAGAGTCTATGTTATTTTTTGTTATATAACCTGCCCTTGTTGGCGCAATGAACAGGTTATTCAGCGAGGGGGTTAATACGAAGAACTCCAGTCTTTTCCCATCTCCCAACGAGTTTGCCAGTGCTGCAGGTAGGTATTTGCCAGAACAGGATAATCCCGGATGACCAGAGCATTTTCGGAGTTACTGCGCGCCGCCGCCCGGCTGAAGTTGAACGAGCCTGTTTCGACGTTACGGCCGTCAGTGATGATGACTTTGTCATGCATGATTTTGAACTGGCTGACGGTACGTACCGGGATGCCGGCATTCACCAGCAGATTCATTGCAGCCACACCAGCACTGCCTTTTGTACTGTTCGCTTTCCAGTCAAGAACAGCCTTCACATCTACCCCACGCTGTTTTGCCTGAATCAACGCCCGGGTGACCTCCGGCGATGTAAAGCTGTACCCCATCAGACGAATACTTTCCTGTGCGGTATCGATAGTGTTCAGCACCAGCTGCAGCGCAGAACCCTCGGGTGAAAATCCTGCCTGTACCGTTGGCTGAGCGACTGCACCACCTGAAACTATTAAACAGACCGCCAGGAGACCAGACACTGTTGAACGTTTCATTCTTTATTTCCCCTGCGCTTTATTAATCGCCTGCTGGATATTTTCAGCCTCAGTCATTCCAGCGAAAACCGTCGTATTATCTTCTGTTGCCCCCTTAACGGGCATGATGACAATACCCGGAGTCCCGGTCAAACCAATGGTGGTGGCAATATCATTGATATCGGTCAGCGTGGAATTAATTTCATCGATCGTGTTTTTACTGAACTTCATATTTTCTGAATATTTCCCGATAGCATCCTGGGTTAGTTTTCCTTCATTAAGTCCGGAGCTATAAATGCCATTGTGATATTTGAGGTAAGCCTCCTCGCCTTTTTCTTTCCAGACCTGCAATCCGGTTTTCGCTGCCAGTAAAGATTCTGGCCAGCGGCTGCCAAACACCGGCCACTCCATGAAGTAGTAGCGCACGTTCGTGTTGGCCTTCATGACCTTCTCCAGCTCAGGCGCCAGCCGACTGCACCAGATACACTGATAATCAAAGAACTCGACCACCATGACAGATCCGCCTTCTGCTCCCCAGGAGGGGATGCGTTTATCCGCCATTATCCGGGCCTGTTGTGCGAGTGCGGCCGTTTTTAATCCCCGGGCCTGTTTTTCCTGTTGTTCCTGCTGTAACGACTCACTCATCTGGATAAGAATATCCGGATGTGCACGCATATAATCTGCGGCTATTTCGCCAATCCGCTTTTCCTGCTCGGGAGTAAATGCAGAACTCGTGTCGCTCGCAAATGAAGGTAAGGAATTAAATAACATGGCGGTAATAAGCGGAGCTGCTAAAACAGTTTTAAGCTTCATAAATATCCTTTTCAATGACAAAGTGTAACGTGCAGATATTATCACTCTGCCAGCGTATTCAATTACGCGAGCAGAGTTAAAAAGGGAATACAGATTAAATAAAAAGAATTAATACAATTTAAATGATTTCATTCTGAATTCTGGCCTGTTGCTGTCGCTGTTTTTCCAGACGCAGCTGAGCATACTTTTCTTCATCCGGGGTCACGACACTCACCGGGTTACCGTGTAAGTCAACTCGTTCAGCACCGGCGATCATCGATGACAAGTAAAGTTCAGACCGTGTAATACTTTTAAGGCATTTAATGGCCTGTTTATGGGACAACGGTATTCCCCGTTCGGCAATATCCTCAAAAAAGGCCTCCCGGATGCCGATGGCCAGCAGGTGAGGCGCTTCCCCCTTGAACAGCCCAGGCCACCACACCTTCAGGGTATCAATTGCATCCTGCAGCTCCGGCAGGCAAAGATAACGAACTGGACGGACGATCCTTTCCGGTTTGTCTGGTGTTGTCGGCACGGGGGCAGCAGGTGCCACCGGTTCCGTTTTTCTGGCCAGTTTCTCTTTCTTCACTTTCCATGCCGGCGGGGTGGTCACATTCACCACCTGCTTACGGCGGACAACACGGGCTGTATCAGCACCGGATTCCGGTGTTTTCTCCCCCGGCTTTCTTTTGAGGCTGAGAGTGGGACGTTTATCTTCCGTCATAGGTTAAGGTTTTCCTGCAGTTAATACTGTGCGGGTAAGATACGCCAGGTTGCCTGCCTGATCATCCTTCTGCCTGTCGCCCGACTACGTTCTGTCCGTCACCCGGCCAGAATACCGAGCACCGCAAGGTGAATAGTGTAAAACAGGACAAAAAAATGCGCTGGCCAGAATCGCTTTACCTGCTTCCCGATATCCGAGCAGACACCCACAACAAGAAGTGCAATTGCCAACCCCGCCACAGCCTGCCCGGCATCATGGATATTCATAAGCAAAACCATGACCGCCCAGAGTACAGCATAGCCTGTTCTTTCCACCGGCTCTGTGGCACGACAAAGCCGGTAACTATTGATCAACATGAATACTCCGGCCAGACCATAGCTGTCAGTGGAGAGCGGCAACCAGGCCACCACTATCGCGAGCGCCAGCAGCATATCGTTGCGGCTTCTCAGACTGAACCAGCGCATCGCCTGTCCGGTAACGGCGAACGTAAAGAGGATATTCCCCATATACCAGGGATACCCCACCAGAATAAACGACCCCTGAGCTATCAGCGCCCAGCACCAGAGTTGGTTCAGTTGTGACTGGCGAATGACAGCGTGCCGGGCCAGGTTCATTCCCCAGACAAGCCCGAACAGCGGAAAGCAACCGCGGCCCAGCAGTCTCATGACTTCATTGTTTCCTGCCAGTAGAAGACCGGTATGATCAATCACCATCAGTACCAGAGCGACGGTTTTAATCATATCCGTCTGTCCGGGAGTCCAGGTCAAAAGGCGTTGCAGCCAACTGTCCGTCATGCTGAGAAAGGTACCCTGTGCTCTCATATCATATTCCTTTTTAGCGCTCCGGCATGTTCCCCGATTTTAATCGGGGAACATGCCGGAGCAGACAAGCCGCAGGCGCGTCAGTCGCCTCCGAGTGTTTTTTCCCGGGTCAGATCCCGGACCATATCCCGTTCAATTTGCTGCAATCTGTCCTGCTGCTGATTATCGGCTACCACTTTCTGAACAGCCTCATTTCTGAGACGGTTTTCTGGTTCATCCGGAAGCTGGAATCGTTCATGCTGCCCCTTCTGTCGTTCCAGACCGCGAACCACATCCGTGATAATGTCCTTGATCTGCTCACCCACTTCGTCTTGTTTACGCTTTTCACCGGTCAGTTCACGAGCCGTTTCCTGTGCCTGCTTTTCAATCTGCTTGCGTTGCAGTTCTTCTGCCGTTTTTTGAGCAAGCAGGTCAGGTGGTAGCGGAATATTTGCACCGCTCCCCCCCGTAACCACGGCGTCTATATCGCCCCAGACCCTGCCGCCGGTGATGGCGCCAGGGTTCCATGGACGGTCGTCGCCGGCAAGGCGAACCACCACGCCACTGTCCGGATTATCCCGGGCAATTCTGACGCCCTCTCCCATGTTCCCGGCGAGCAGGCTTTCCCCATTCCTGCTTCCCTGCAGGGCGACAAAACGGGCCTCTTCATTCCCCATAACCCGCCCTTCCCCACCGATAGCCTGCAATCGCCCATCCTTATCCGTCAGTGGGCTCAGCCATATCCCGGCGGATTTTCCATTACGGTCAAATGCAGGTAACGCGACATGCGGTAACGGATACTTTTTCCCCGGGGAGATAAATTTCCCTGTGGACTGCCCGCGGGCGATACCTGATTGTTGCAGTGCTGCACGTCCGGCCGGACTCTCCGTCAGGGGAATGGCGCGACCAAACATCTGCTCTGCGCTTTTAACAGCGCGATCGTTAAGAGGCTCCAGAACATCATGCGCGCTGGCTTTCTCCTGAGAACGGCTTACCGCATCCGTCCATCCTTTCCGGTCATCTGTATATACCTGCGTATGCTGTTTCATACGGGAGAGCGCTACATACGCTGATTCGAAGCTGACCATCCGTTCCCTGGCGCCAGTCACACCTTCCAGTTCAATTGAAAAGGGCTCGCTTGCCCCCTGCGCACCGTGTGTGGTGATGGCATAAGCCAGATCAACATGCGCTTCAGCTTTATCCGCAGCGGGCGTTACCGTTCGGGTACTTTTTCCGTCATTCAGCGTGACACTGTCACCAGATATGCTTTCCACTCGCCACACACTATTCGCCACGTAGCCACGTTCGGTATCACTTTTACTGAAGCGCATTCTGTCGCCGGGCGAAACGGTAATACTCTCCTGGCGGTATAACGTGACACCTTCTGCAGAAGCCTCTCGCGGTGAAATCAGGCGTTCGGTACCTTCGTCACTACGAAGCGTAATCAGCTGGTCTGCTTTACTGACGCCCACTATCTGGTGGTACTGGTTATCCACCAATGCGATGGCACCTTTATGTGCTTCCCAGGTCGAAACCTTACGTAGTTCGCCATCCCGGATATTACTGGTCACCAGAACTGGCAGCGTGACACTGTCCTCCCCGAGCTCACCGTTCCGCATTTTTTCATCATGGATCATACGGTTCAGCACCCGACGGTCATCATTCAGGTGGGTAATAATCAACGTTTGTGCCTGTGCACTTTCCGTGCGTCCGGTATAGTCCCTTACGATGGCGTCATAGAGACTGACGGGCGAGATACTAGGCAGAACTTCGCCTTCACCGATGGCTTTCTGAATCGCTTTCTCCTGTTCTGGCGTGAATTCCATGACTGAGCTTTCAGGTACCCATGCGTTCTCCTTTCGGGGAACCTGGGCGGGTTCGACTCTTTCAATGGTGGAAAGTGCACTGTGTATATCCCGGTCAATAAGGCTGTACACCGCCGGGCGGAGTTCAGGCACCTGTCGCACGATCTCCTGCATGATGGCCACATCGGCCGCACTGCGCTTCTGCATAAGCCGGAAAGGCTGACCGGGGGCAATAGACTGCAGCTGATCAGTATCACCGCTGGAAACCGCACGACCACCACCGGCCGCGATCAGACTCATGGCCTTTGCCGTATCGGATAGCCCCAGCATCGAACTCTCATCCACCAGGAAAAGTGTGTTGCTGAAATCCGGAGTCTGGCCGCTTCGCATCAGAAGCTGTGTATCATGCAGGAAAGAGGCTGTGGTCTGTGCTTCCACACCGGCGCTCTGCATTTCTCCCACCGCACGGTGTGTTGGACCGAGGCCGATTACCTTCGGACGGGAGTCTTCCGGCAACAAATTCACCGCCGACATCACCGCCCGGAACTGCGTGGTTTTACCCACGCCGGCATAACCCTGAACCAGCGTGAACCTGTCCCGGGTTTCCAGGATCATACGGGTGGCATTTCGTTGTCCCGATGTCAGCCCTTCCATCAGCGTACCTGGTACTTTGGCCATTAACGGCGTAACGGCGTTCTTACCCTCAAGCACCATCGTGAGCAAACTTTTCTCTGCATCCCAGGTCTGCCGGGAAATCAGCAGATCGTTGCCATGGCCGGCAGCGACATGAACGTGCAGCAGATCGCCTGATTTAATCTGTTCTCCTATAGTTTTTTCGATATCGGAGAACGGAACGGTACCGTCAGAAAACTCATGAGCGGCGACAAGTAACTGAGGCCGGGTAAACGTGAGCTTATCGCTTTCCAGCGACGGAACCGCCAGATGGATTGCCTGTTCAGCCGGTGTATGCAGCTGGCTTTTCTGGTGAGCAATTGCTGCGCTGATATCCTGCTCGCCCGCACGGGTTTTCAGCTGTTCGGTTACCACACTGAACGCTGTATGGCGCCCGAGTTTCTCAACCGTTTTTTGCTCATTCTGCGCAGAGTACAGTCGAACCTGGCTGCCGCTCTGCGCCAGGGCATTGAGGGTGGCATTGTCCAGTTCACGCTGTGACAATGAGGCGAACACCGTTGCGGTTTCACTGACTGACCTGCCCGGGTTTTCCACCCAGCCGTGACCGACCTTGATCCCTGTAAAGGGCGTATTGCCGGCGGCCAGCTTCTGGGTGGTCTTCTGACCGGGGTGCTGTACGGTCAGGACACCATTCTCCGCTTTCAGCACCTGAACCGTATCGCCCCCCTTCAGCCGGGTTTCCGGAATTTTCCCCAGAATGGCCAGCCGTTCTCCTTCCGCCACAGGCAACTGCTGAGGACGAAACAGCGTCCAGGTATTATCAACGGCGGAGACTTTGAGATTCAGTGATTCTCCCTTTTCATCTTTCAGGGTCAGGGTATTACTGACAGCGGTCACGCGATCGATAATAAACCGGTCATGGATGCGTTTTTCCGGATCCCAGCGCTCCATCACCATTCCCTCACGATAATTATCGCGGATACCCCGGTTTTTACTGTCCAGCCAGACCGGCGTCAGCGCCGTAATGGTTTCCTCATGACTGCCTATCAGGCCTTCATTTCTGAGATTTTCACGGATTAGCCCTGTCAGGATCCCCTGCTCCCGGGGACCGCGTATCTGAACCACGCTTTCCTGACCATCCCGGACGCTGGCAACAAAGTCACTGGCCATTCTGGTAAAGCGTTGATTCCTGTCCGGCTCGCTGATAACCGATGCTGTAGTCTGCTTTCCACCCTGCCATTTATACGCCGTCACACCACTCTCTTTCATGACGGTCAGCGCGCTGCCGGTACCGCTTCGTTTTCCACTGTCTGACATCAGGATCTGAACATTATTACGCATGGCGCCATCGAGCAGATTGATGGTTTCTTTCAGGCTGAGTTTTTCAGCCTGGTCGATTATCAACGTCCCTCCTGGAACAAAGGCAGTACCGTCCTGCAGAGCGCTTTTACCAGTGATGATTTCGCCTGCAAGTTTTTCTTCTTTCAGCAGAAACTCCAGGGAACGGTTATCTGCCGCGATGATATGGACATCCCGTCCCTGCTCACGTGCCATCATGGCCATTTCAGTCACTCGTTCGCGTTGCCCTGCAGCCCCACCTTGACCCGATACAATCCCGATTGCAGGGCGATCCTGAGCCAGAACGGTAACCGCATCACTGAACGACGTCTGACGCGCGGTTGCCTTTTCCGGGACCATACTGACGTGGTTCTGGCGTAATACTTCCTGGCTCAGGGCTCTGACGGATAATTCATCGAGAACATGTATCCCGGAGGTGAAAATCCCTTTTTCCCGGTCAAGCGGGATAAGTTGTTCCCTCCCAATGGCGGCTTCAATACCGGCTCTTGCCGTCTCGATGACACCCGGGCGGGCCTCCATCTGGCTGACCGTTCTGGCCAGCAACTCCGTATAGGTAAACTGAACTTTACGATCGCTTAACCCGGAAATAGCCTGCGTAACTATATCGTCAACATTTGGTCCAGCTGGCGCTTCCGGAGAAGGAACTTCCCGTTGTGTTTTCGCCCGCTGATCGGCAGCCTCACGATATTCCTTAAGGTTAAACCCGGTCTCTTTCAGAGTGGAAAGCCACTCCGTCACCTTCTGTGCCGGGTCGAGAGTTTCCTTCGCTTTGCGGGTATCGAGAGTGGCCACATCCCGAGATTTCAGTGATGCATCGGGACCGGCAGCGGCATTGATTTCCTGGGTACGCGTCGAGAAAGGCTCAACGGGAACGTCTTTCATCTCCCACATACCGTGCTTGCCGACCACCTCTGTTTCATACCCCAGCCCCTCAACCAGGGGTTTCAGCACTTCACGGTATATTTTTCCGAACGCAATCTGGTTGGCATACACGTTTTCGATAAAACCGGTTTTTCCTACCGTATCGGTACCCAGCGACTGCCATTTATCGCCATTCTGTGTAGCATTTATCACCACCGCATGAGTATGAATCTGAGGCTCCTGGTTGCGGTTGGTATCGTGGTTAAATTTCGCCACAATCAGGTTGCCGGTCAGCACTGTTTCAGATTTTCCGTCCACCATCACCCTGGTAGCTGCGAGGGTTTCAACCTGACGAATAGCTTCAGTGACCGCCTGGTTATGCGCCTCGATAAGGCGTTTGTCACCACCCAGCATAGCCATGACGGATACACTTTTTGGCGCGGAAAAGGTCAGGTCATAACCAGGGCGGTGTTTATTCATACCGTCCTGGATCCGGCTCAGGTCGCTGCCATCCGGCAGCTTCCCTTTCAACAGTTCGGTAAACAGGGCCTTATCCACGGTTTTTCCTTCAAGGCCCAGCGCCTCAGCACCTTTCCCCTGCCAGCGTTCATCCATGCTGCCGATAACGTAATAATTATCTTCTTTGGTGTAATAATCTCCGGCTTTACCCGCGGATTTCACTGAACCAATTGACATCATCAGAAGTTACTCCCCAGATTGATATCATCACGATCAACATGATGACTATGGTTGATGTTGACCTCTTCACGACGATGCATATCCCTCAAAACATCAGAACTGGACTGCCACTCATCCCAGGCATTCATATCCTCAATTTCCCCGTCTTTATTCACGCCCGGGGGTAATGGAAGTTGTTCTTCAGGTTTTTCATGAAGTTCCTGTTCAACACCGCCAGCCTGGGTCACCGATGCGCTTGCGGCGGCTGCCGCTGCACTTGCAGGTTTGTGGAACGTGTTACTGGCAGTAACCGGCGGAACTTTTGCCTTATCCTCCTGAGGGGTGGGTACGGCCGCTATCGGTGACGCAGGCTTTTCGTCGGTCTTCTCAACCGGCACAGTTTCAACCGGATCTGGCATAAACAAAATCCGGGCGCTCTGCCCTTCAGCTTCACGCGCAGCAAGCACCGCAGCCAGCTTGTCATCAATAGCCTGATTGAGCTGGCGTGGAATAAAGCCTTCGGCAATTTTGGGGCGGGGTTTATATTTCAGTGCCAGTTTAACTGCCGGATATGGCCCGGGCAGCGTGACGTAACAGGATAAATCCGGCAGGGTCTGGATATCGGAATAGCTGACAATCGTTTCCCGTTTCTGCTCCTTACCGGTGGATACCCCATCACGTACCGGGTCAGCACCGTAGGAGTAGTTCTCACTTGCCTTCTTGATCTCTTTCTCACCTATTTCGCCAGCAGCAAATTCAGCAATACCTTTACTGGGCGAGCGGAAGAATGCGCGGGTATTCATCACGTCGAACAAGGTTGCTGCGGGTTTCACGCCATAGATATCTTCCAGCTGGGCGTAGGACTGAATCCCGAATACATAGCAGCCACCGAATTTTCGGGCTTCCGGGAGGATCTCCACCAGGTCCGGTAACTTATGCAATGTCGGTAATTCGTCTGCAAAAATCCAGACACGACGGTTACGGTTTTCCCCCATTGCCAGCAGACCGCGAATGGCAATCGACAGCCACATCGAGATAACCGGCTTCAGGGAAGCGTGGGTGTCAGCGTTGGAGGAGATAAACAGCCAGCCGTTGGGCTGGTCCTCACGGACACTGCGCATCCAGTCCCGGATGGTGAACGGCTCGCCGTTCTTCTCAATGCCCTGCAGGTAGCGAATGGCCTTAACGTAGTTGGTCAGCACCGCACGGATACTGATGGCGGTTTTCTCAATCTTCTCTTCCACCAGGTTTGCCGCTGGCGTATTCTGCAGATAGGCGCGCAGCTTGTCGATCTTGATGGAGAGCATAGTATCAACCAGCTTCTCATAGCTGCGGTCCTTGTCCTCACGCATCAGGTAGGCACCTTCGGCAAAGATGGTGCGACCGGAACCCTGCCAGAACGGGTCCTCTTTGGTTCCCATCGGAATCAGGGTATTAGAGACGTTGTCGAAATCCGGCAGCGTCAGGCACTCTTTCCACAAATCCCAGGCTGCACAGCGCGAATCCAGCGGGTTGAGAATTTTATCAATAGACGGGTCGTAATAACTTTTGACGAACTCACAGGAGCGGTCGTAGATGATGGCCATATCCCCACGGGCACGGACATAATTTAACAGTCGTCGGATAACTTCTGATTTACCGGAACCAACAGTACCATGAAGACAGAAATTCTGAATTTCGGAGTTTAGTAAAATAGGCAGGTCACCGATTTTAATATCAGAGGCCATACCATCCCGCTTCATCTTTCTGGCTACTTCTTTTGGCTTTTCTGATAGCTGACGGCCTCCCGTCACTTCATCTTCACTTTGTTGTTTCCCCTGATGACCTAATACCCAGCTGGCGACAAAGAAAGCAACAATACAAATAATCAGGGAAACTGTTCCGGCAAAGACAAACCCGGTCCACAACTGCTCCCCACACCAGATAGTGTATTTATCCTTGAGTATTTGCTCCGACGTATACTGCAACTGTTGTCCATAATAATTAATGGTATATACGGACTGAGACCGGATGATATCTCTCATCGGTCCAAGCGTTGTACACCACCAGTATACGGCACCGTTAACAAAGGTTTGCCAACTCAGGCGATACATTAATATCAGCCCGCAAAGCACCCAAAAAAAGAGGAACAGTACATATAGAATAATATTGGCAATCTGACCAAACATACGAAAACGCATGCTCGCTATTTGACCGCCCTGTGTCATATCTTTGGCGTTAAAACTCATGGCAATAATCCATCAATTAACCACTGAAAAGAATTCCGGCCGCAGCCGGCAACGCCTCACAGGCACACAAAATATTTGCGTGCCTGTGAGGCGTTATCTGAATTTACTGAAGCACCGGCATTACCGGATAGAGACGCAACTTTAATCCAACAGAGAAATCATCTGGAAAATTGGATTGAACACATTACAGAATATTAGAAATAGATTTCGCAAGTTGGTCTTCAAGAACTGGCTGAGCTTCCGGGAATTTTAGATTAACTTTATTGGCATTCGAGACAATACGGGTCTGGTATTTATGCTGATTACCTGTTTCTGAACTGGTCTGTACCTTCGCTCCGGACGTCCCCTGGCGCAATACGGCAACGTTATCTGTCTGAACCTTTGTCGAGGTTCTTTCTGCGATCTGGACATCAGTAACCATCGTATAGTTAACATCTTCCACCATCGCGTCTGCCGCCATTCCAACCAGTCCAGCTGCCAGCCCTACTCCTAATGTAGCCCCTGCTGAATTTGAGTTATAAGCTGTTATACCAGCACCCAGAGCAGCAGCTGTCGCAGCCCCTTCATATCCCTTACTTAACCACCCCTGTGACTCTCGCAAATCCATCTTATCTGCTTTCAGTACATTAGCCTGTATCCAGTACCCAGCAGTATCCGGATTAGTCACCACCTGGTAACCTTTTGCTGTCACTGCGCTGGCAATCTTAGCCTGCAGTCCGCTCATATCTTTATCTGAAGTATTTTTTATTTGCAGAAATACCGTGTGATTATTAGAGGGTTCTAACCAGATAGTCTCACTCATTTGAGTTTTGACATCGAGGTTTCGTTTTTTAATTGCAGTACCCATCGCACCACAACCAGACAACACCAACACTGAACTTATGACAATAATAGCCATAGAATTATTTATTTTCATCTTTCACCTTCAGATATAAACAGCATCATTTTAAATGCAATGTAAATTAACTATTGATACATATGATAAACAACGACACATCAAACAAAGGGAGAGTTAAGGCGTTAATTATCTGCATCAACGCCCTTTAATCTAAAAAATCCCAATCAATAGTATTAACTTAACTTCAAGAAAAACTTAGCTATTAAGCCTATTGCTTTTAAATGTACTTATTGCGGATGTAAGCAATGATAGTTGATATCGCCCAAAGTCTAAATGCATTACCACACCACAACAAATAGTTGTTAAAATAATCATGAATGCAAAAGGTAATGGTGAGTTATAATACACACGATTGAATAAGGCAAGCAGAACGATCACAACCATATATGTAATCGTGTATACCATAATTTTTTTACCAAAGAATCGATATAAAAATGAATTAAGTCTAAAGGTTCTTGGCACTGACAAAAACAGCGAACGCGCACTAGCGACGCCAAGCATAATTATGAACCCAACACCGCATGGAAAAATCATCGCGCTAAATATATATCTGCTTGAAAAAAAACCACTTTCGACACTAATTACAGAACAAAGTGCATTCCAAGCAACTATAACCAGTCCAGGCCATAAACATGTCCAAAAGGAAGGTATGTCCACTTCCCCTTGTGAAAGTATATGTTTTAACTCTTCCACCTCTTCAAAAATGACTTTATTGTTAATCATCATTCTCATTTCTTCCCATCAAGATAATCCTTTTGAAGTTTAGTAGCCCTTTCCTCAAGCTCTTTGGAAGAGGCTGCTCCCGGCATATTACTTACCTTTCCCTTCTTCTCATTATATGTATTATGGAAGTTATTTCCCTCTGTTTTATGGTTGTTTTCCAGATCTGCATGCTGTTTTTTAACGTCATTTTCTTGGTTGATTATTTCCTGCCGAGTATTTTGGTGAGCCTGTCTGTTCTCCGAAACCAACGTACCCACGCTCTTACCAACATCCTGTTTAATGCCTGCATGTGCGGTCATATTGTCAATACTTCCGGAATGCTGACCATAGTCAGAAGCAACGTCTTCTCTGCCTCCACTGGTTGAAACACCGCCCATATTATTTCCGACCGTTCCTCTGGCTTCCTGGTATGCCCCATCAATTTTCGGCTCTACCTGAGATTTTACAAAGTCTCTGGCCAGGGCCTCTCGTTGTGCGGCAATTTCAGGTGAACTGGTATCCGTCAGAATAGCCTCTGCATTCTGCGGCGCCTGTCTCTGGACAAAATTAGCAAACTGTTGAGTTAGGTTTTCGTTCATCTGTCCGCTCATGCTCTCAGTACGTGAAGCCATTTCACTATATTCATGACTGCGGGTCTTACTGGTTGTATACTGGTCATAGCTGTTTTTCGCGCTGGACAACGATGCTGCAAACTGGTCAACACGGGAAGATGCATTATTATCAGTAACATTTCCAGAAGTTGTAGTTTTGTGGCTAGTAAAGTAATCAGAAGCTTCTCTGAAGTCTTTGGCTGCCTGACTGCTAGTATCGTGTCTACTGTCATGTGACTCCCGCCCTGAAGAACTGACATTATCAGTATCGCCCGAGCTATGGGTCCACCCGGCACTCCCTTTTACACCCGCTTCCGCAGATAGCCCAGTTCCCCACTTGCCTAATTTACCGAATAGTTGATCTCCTGAGCTCCACTTACCAGATGCATGAATATCCGCAGCTTGAGAACTTTTAGTCGAATCATCCATTAATTGTTGGAACGACTCCTCATTGCTGATGTTATTTGCTTTAGCATTAGCAACAACAGCATTCCACATTTTGCTTCTGGCCATCGTATCCTGAGAGGATTCAGTACTGTCTGCCCCCGTCGTCATTGAGGAACTGGTCCCCATATTGGTACCGAACTGCTTCAGGGTATTCCAGGCGCTCGTTACGCTCTGGTTATAACCATGCAGGGCGCTTTCAGCCTGTACTTCTGATTCTCTGGCCATCTGCTGCTGTGCGCTGGCAATTTGACGTCCGACGTTGATATCTACCGGCAGTTTCGACATGGCGCCACTGGTATCCCAGACCATTGAACCATCCCGTGTCTGGGTTCCCATACCACCGTTAGAGAGCTGCCGGGTCATCTGGCCAAATGCAGTGGTGCTGTTAGTATTCCAGCTGTTCCCGCTGACATTATCAGTCTGCATATTGGCGTAAGAGTAATTCCCGTCTACAACACCGGAAGCCGCCTGAGAGGTGGCACTGAGGCCAGAGGAAGCAAAATGGCTGTAGATATTTGAGAAACCTGCCCCCACGCTTTTTATCATCATCCAGGCCAGGCCAGGAATCATCAGCGAGATGTAACCTGCGGTCGTGGCAATATCAGAGTCACGCAACTGTACCTGTGACATTTCAGATAACACCACCGGCGTGGCATTTTTGGCAGCATAGAACGCCATGGCACTGTTCAGGATGGCGTATAAAATCGGCCAACACTGCAGCCACATCAGGGCGACAACATACCCCTTCAGCACCTGCATGGTCAGCATGTTGAACATGGCCGCCATCACAATAATCGGGAACATGCCAATCATCATCCCGAGAATAACGGTCTGCATCATCGGCAACGTTCTCAGTGCCTGCTGCCCCATTGATGCCTGCGCCAGACGCTGTTTTTCCAGTGATGATGTGGTGGCAATATTGATCAGGCTCGCCGAATCTGCACTGCGGGCTGCATAACTCTGTATCCCACTTCTCAGGGCATTGATGGTGACATTCTGACGGATAATCTGGCTGGCAGACTGGCTGTTGTGATAGAACGTCTGGTAACTATCGCCCAGTAAACTGGACATCAGCACATCCGGGTTCGGACGGCCACCAAAAATCTGGCGGACATAATAGTTCCAGGTTTTTCCACCCGTCTGGGTATCCAGCGCCAGCGCTGACTTCAGATCGACTGACGCTTCAAGACAGGTTTTAAACTGGTTGTTTTTGTCAAATATGCCTCTTAACGGGCTGGGGTTAGAAAAAATCAGCGTATAGGGATCTGTTGAATGCATCAGGTCTTCGAACGAATATTTGTGATTCAGCAGCATATCGCCAATAACGCAGTTCTGAACGTAATCGGAGAACAGCGTGACAATCTCCGGATTCTGCGACATAAAATCGGTACTTTTCGCCACCAGGTTGCTGCCAAAGAGCATGCCCGTTTTGCTGTAGACCGAACTGTCCGGCAGTGTCATCACCATTTCATAGCTCTGTACAAACGCGTTCCCGATGCGCGTCGTAAGGGATGCCGGAATCGCAAGGCCAATCGGCACATTATCCACCTGATACACCGATGAGGGTTCAGAGTAATCGATGACCTGTACTGGGGTTTTTATTAAAACGAGCATCGATACCAGTGTCAGCGAGAATACCCATCCCAGCATATCCATCACGCTGTGTTTTTTAATCCAGCTCCCTGCCACGATCAAAACGGAAAAACCGATACACATTCTCTCGATAATTTTCCAGTTTTCGGTCTGCATAAACGCCGCAACGGCGTTCAGTACATGCCGGTACCAGTCGCCCCCGGCGATAACATACACTTCCTGCATCACATACCTCCGCCAAAGTGGTAATTGTTCTGGTAGCGGGTCATCATCCTTGCTGATACCTGCTGACGCATGTAACTCATCTGGCGATCGACAACCAGTAAGGCATCCTGTTGGACCTGTACGCGCGCCTGGAACGTGGCGATTTGCTGCGTGGCCTGGTCAAGGTTCTGCAGGATCATATCTATTGTCGCCTGCGGGTAATTCCCGGTCGCCATCATGGCGCGGGCCTGCTGAATAAGTTCCTGGATGTACTGCAGCAGAATGTCGTAACCGATATAGTCGGTCAGTTGATAAAGCAGCGAGTTAGACACCCCAAGCATCTGGGGATCTACCAGGTATTTGAATACCGGGATAGTAGTGCTTGAAATAAACCCTTTCTCCTGCTCAGTCAGTTTTTCATCAGCAACGGCCTTGTTCTGGATACTGTTGAGTAGTTTCGAAATCTGGTTCTTCAGCGCCTTATCCGAGGCGATGGTGACGGTGGCATCTGCCACGACCTTGAGGCATTTATCCGAATCATTGCAGTGATAGATTTTAGCGCTGCCCCCTTCCATCATGGCCTTGATCAAATCCTGGTCGGTAGTGCGCGCCGGCAGCGGTGTGATTTCGCCGTTCTCACCGAATATCAGTGTCCCGGTTAAGGTCATGATGAACTCTTTAAGCTCCTTATTACCGTCAAAGAGCCGGTTTTTTGACAGACCGTTCCACATGATGTTGATGTTTTTCATCACGCGTTCCTTGTCTTTATCGCTCGCTTTATCCTGGACGCTGTCCATCTTTCCGCCCACAGTGCATCCCTGTCGGGATGCAGCCCAGTCAGCGAAGATGTTACTTTCACCGGCAATGTCCTGGCAGACCTTCTGCTGCGCAACCTGAGTTCGGGGAAACAGACCACCGACGATGCCTTGCGCAGCCTGGCATGAACTGAGGTTGGTGCTGTTGATGTCGCTGGCCATCTTCTGCAGGAAGTCTTTTGCCGTTTTAATTTCAGGAACTGTGGTCTGCAGTGCCAGATCGAAAAAGTATCCTGCGGAGTTACTCATTATTTGTTTGGCGAAGCGCTGCAGCTGTTCACTGTTGATAAAGCTGAATGAACCGAGATACGCATCGATACCGCCGCAACCGGCATTAATATCCGGCAGAGTCATACTGACCAGCTGGATGGTTTTCACCTGTGTTCTGGCATACAGAGAACCGCCCGAAGCGTAGCCCGCGGCCTGCCCCTGCCATACCTGCGGCTGAGACGTATTTGAGGCAAACCCGAGCTTATTGAAAAAGTTGTTCATGTCGCCGTTGACGTCTGCGGCTGCCGAGAAGGACAACCCGAGCAACAGGCCGCTGAGCAATGTTACCGACTTAACCTTGTCCATTTTTCGGTGTCTCCATCATCTGAAATAAGGTATCGAGCCGGGCCATAAAGCCCTGAGCATCCGTTGCGCCCTGCAATATCGGGAAAGCATCGAGCGTGTTCACGTTGACAAGAAACGTGGTTGGCGTGGCGACCGGAATGTTAGGGAAAAAGGTCTTCATCACTTCAGGTGGAGCGGGTAGCGCCTCCGGGAATGCCTGATCGCCCTGACCATCCAGCGTGTAAGGAAAGACCGAAAACCCATGCTGCGTTGACAGCGTTTTGAGTACCGGATCAAATTGATGACAGTACGGACAGTGCCCCTGCATAAACAGCACCACCTTCCACTCCGCCAGATTCACCTGACGACCGTTACTGAGGCGGTACCAGACAGGAGCCGCTCCGGTCCGGGGTGGTGTGGCGGTTACCACTGGCGCCTGATCTGCCGACTCTCCGGTCAGACCTTTCGGGTTGTACAACGATTTCACCTCATCAAGCGTGCCGGCCTGAGCAAATGTTGACAGCAGCAGGACGAAGAAAAGCATTACCGGCCGCGCGCGGTGATTAATGTTCAGGATGATTTTCACGGTCCTTTTCCTCTTTCTCAGCCTGCGCAATCAGGGCATTAATGATGCGGTAACCACCGAAAATCATCATGGCTATACCCAGTCCTTCTCCCATCTCAACAGCCATCTCCGGTTGTTTACGCACCAGACGGGCAATGAGATGGAAAAACACGCCGACGGCCACCACCCATGTTCCCGTGATATCCAGATCTGGCATGCGAAATTTACGCATCACGCTCTCCTTAAAAATTGGGTTTAAAGTCGTTGGAAACATAGAGAAACTGCTTCGCCAGATCGTCCTGGCTGATGAAGCCGTAACTGAGCGGTTTAACCTGTCCGCTTTTCGGGTCAACCAGCATCATGGCCGGAAAATACTTCACGCCGAGCCGTTCTGCCTGTCCCTGGTCCACGCGTGAGTCCGGTAGTAACGGGTTAACCACGCCATCAACAGAGACGGAGATAACACTCAACCCGTAGGTCTCACGGAAGTTACTCAGCACCTGAACCAGTTGCCCGTCAATTGGCTCCCGGCCGCGGTAAAAGAACATCACACCGAAATGCTGAGCAATGGCCGATATGGCTTTACGCTGTTCCGCGTAATCGGCCGCGAGCTGGTTTTTAACCGTGCCGTTGTAGTGGCTGAACTGTAGGTTGTAATCGAGCTCCGGATGTTCAAGAAACGCTTTCTTGGCGCTCATCGAAAATAAGCCTGCCTGCTGCGTCCAGTAATTCTGGAGGCGGAAATATTTCACAAAAGCCGGTACCGATGGATACATAATGGCTTCGGCTAATGCTTTTTTCGTTGCCTGCTGCAGAGCTGCCTGCTTCTGCAGAATATCCATTTGCTGGGGTGGCTGCGGGTTCGGCTGTGGATCCGGGTCGGTTGTTTTCAGTGGTTCGTTATACCACTGCCATCCCGCATCCTTCCCCCAGGCAGACATAACGGCGCAACCCAGCACAACGGGCAGCAGTACGAGCCGTTTCATTTTCATGGGACACCTTCATCTTTATTTCTGATGTTTATTACCGGACAAAGCGTTATAGATAACGCCTTTATTTATCTGAATTTCGTGACCTGTGTTAATTTGCTTCCCTGAAAAACCAGTGTCATTGCAGAACACCGCATAATCATGAAACGTTAAATCCTGACGATAGTCATTTTTTATTACCCAGGCGATACCTGAACTTTTTTCACAATTAACACCATAAAACTGATTGGTAATATGAAAAAGTACCTCTCGCTTATCCCGGATGAGTCCGTAACACATCATACCCGTCATAAATAAGATAAACACAGCAACGATCGCGATAACCGGCCATTTAGGGTTTTCCTCTTTCATTCCCCCCTCTCTTTTCTTTTTGTTCTGTTTTCGCCAGCGGGTTTCAGCAGGTCTATCAGTGAAGATAAAAAGCCGTACAGAAGAAACCAGAACCCACCGAGGATAGTGATGAAAAACACAGCAGTGATAATATCACTGCCCGTGGTTTGTTTTACCGTATCCCATGACCATATAATTACCGGTGATGAGACAATAACAGTGAGGCATAATCTAATCAGGAAATCCGTAACACAGCCTGAAGAGAATATAACTTTCATTTTACCCCCTGATTATTTCGAGGATTGCTGACTCATAATTTCTTTTATACGCTCTTTGGTTTTATTGGTGAGCGCATCGTTATCCGGAATTTTTTGATTCTTCATCAGGTCTTCCATGAAATTAGTGAAATCGAGTGAGTCGAAATTAATACGCTGGAGTTCATCAACCGTGATACCGCGGCAATTCGGACTGCTGGCGCCACCAAAACTGATATGCAGCTGGCCATTCCGGCCCTGTTGCTGAACAATCTGCGCCAGTTTTGAGTCGAACTGGCAGTAGCTTCTTTTTTTCTCCAGGCAAACACCCAGCACCTTTTTAGAGCAGAATTCCCCCACACTGACGGTCAGCTTATCTTTCTTGGCTTTAGCGAGGGCTTTTTCGTCACTGCTGCAGCGCGCCAGCCCCACATCCTGGCCCCAGTCGCTGTCTTTGCAGCAGTTACTGAAGCCTGCTGCAAATTTTTTACAGTATTTCGCTTTCCCGGTGAACGCCCTGACATCCACCCCGTTCAGTGCCGCAACGTCCTTCCCTGCCGCCGCCAGGGCGGCGAGCTCCGCCACTGCCTGACCAAAATCATTGTTTTTGCCGCTGGCCGCTTTATCGCATTCACCATCGAGACAGAACACGTCCCCGCCACAAATCATCTGTTTACCGGTGGTTCTGGTTTCGCAGGAGTACGTGGCATATTCATGAAGACAGGTTCCGTCATCAGAAGTGAATGCGCATTGCCGGGATGCCAGCGTACAATTATGGTTGTCCATCAGTGTCTGGCATGAACCGTAATCAGAAGGTTGGGTAATATACGTATCACGGTATTTCCAGCAGGCCTGGTAGACCTGGTAAACATTACCATCCTGGTTAACCGTCCGGTTTCCGCCTGGCTCAATGCATTCCGTCGTGGTCTGCTTGCCTTCGTCTTTACTGAATGGACAGAACTCGACCCATTTCACGTCCGGAACCCATTTTTTTTCCGTCACACGCATGGTCAGCGTGACACTCATCCAGGCCTCTGAACCGCCCTGTAACCAGTTTTGTGTCTTGCGGGCATATTCCCGGCAACGACTCTGCTTACCGCTAAGGCAGTTCTTGTTGAGGATGACGCCCTGCGGAGAAGAGCCGCCCTCGGTCAGATAGGCGCCAGTCGCCCCAGGAAGGGACCAGCTGTTGTCCCTCTTGGCAACGGAGTCTTCATTTACTCCCCACCAGGTCATGCGGTAGTACATATTTTTGTCATTAAAATGCAGCGCTGCTGATGCACTCAGGACCGTTCCCGTGGCCGGAGCGCGGAATGTCAGCATCACACTTTTGTTACCGTCATAGCTGTAGCTGAACTGGTTATTCGGCACGGTATACGTTTTGATAACCGTGGTTTCCTCATAGTGTCCGGTTATCGTGGCTGTTCGTGTACAGTACTGCTCAACCTGCAGGTCACGTTCACAGGTGTAGTTTTTAAATTCACTCCGGTTAACGATTTCCGCCTTACACTCCTGTCCGGTATTGCCGATGATAGTGTCGGATCGTGATTCAATATCTTTGGCGTTCTGGATAAACGGGGCGTCCGGAGAGATGCTGTCCGGAGGACGGTTGGTAAATGACTCGGTAATACTTTGTCCGACTTCACTCCCGGCCCACTGGGAAGCAGAGTCATTTTTCAGTGAGCTGTCGCCACCGGCTGTCACGCCACCGTAGTATTTCTTTTGCTCGGGATCTTTCGTATACCCCGGCAGATTCTGCTCGCCGTTGAAGTTTTTCAGGGCATCAAGACCGCCCCCCTGTACCTGTTTTGCAAAGTCAGAACCTGCCCTGTAATCCGTGTTACTGTCCGCGCAGGCTGGTCCTGCAAACCAGATAAACGTCCCCAGAACCAGGGCATGAACAAAGAGAATGGCCGGAAGTGTTCTCATTGGTTACCTCCCAGCATATGACGGGCGATATCCGCACAGTCCCCTTTCTCCGCCACCTTTTCCAGCGCCTGTTTCAGCCGGATATTGCCCCGAACCACATCAAACCCTGCTTTGCAGCGCACCACGAGGGCGGGCACGCTGCGAATGTTGTATTGTGAGTAAAGCGTCGGGTCGATCTGGACGCCGTCTGTAACTCCATCCTTAACCAGCCGCATCACCGCATCGGTGGTTGCCTTCATGTCGTTATTGACCAGTCCGCGCAACGTGGCCGGAATGCCATACTGGCGGGTTTCATGCAGCATGCGTTTCAGACCTTCCTCCGGCACAGAAAACGACACGAAGTACAGCGCACCTTCAGAGGGTTTTCCCTGTGCTGACGCCCTTTGCTGGCTGGCCAGATTATCGATGTACTGGCGATCGGCTTTCGCCAGGGGGTTACGGTTAATCTGCGCTTCCAGTTCCTGCTGCAGCTGCTTGTCCGGGTGCTGGCGTAACTGCTCGCTGAAGTCTTCCTGGTGCTTCAGCCACTCCCGGTCAGCCGTTGTCGGGCTCCCCGGACTGCCAGCTGCCACAGCGGTACCGGTGAGTAAAAGCGTGAGGATAAAAATATTCAGTTGTGTCACAGAAGACTCCTTTCAGAGGAAAACACAGTTACGTTTGCGCCACATGAGGTAACCAAAATTCTTCCGGGTATTAGGCGGGTTGCGACCGGCCTCCCAGCGCATCACACTGCGCCCGAGGGGATGGCACTGCCCGCTGTCCGGATACATATTCACCATCTGATAGCGCCAGCGCTCTTTAGGGATAATCGGCGACGGATATTCGTAACAGACTGCGGTATCGGCGCCGACCGTTTCCATAATCTGGCCCTGTCGGTGAAGCTTGTAGGCCATACGCTCACTGAGCAGAACCGAGGATTGCAGCGGGCTGGATTCGTTACTGGCCCATCCACTGAAGGGATACATGGAGCCCTGCGAGCCGGCACACCAGAACAACGGGTCAAGTGGTAAGTGGAAAGCACTGGCAATGGCATCGGCCGCACAGGCCCCCTGAGCGATCGGGTTGGCAAACAGTACGGCTTCCGGATTCAGGATCGTGGTCAGACTGCTGTCCACCCAGGTCGGGTCAATCTCAGAGAGATAGGCGATGTCCATATCTCCGCCTTCCAGGCAACCTGCTGATGTGATGATGTTCAGCCAGTACGTCAGTGGGTATTTGTACCAGTGCACGTGATAGAACGCCCCGTTGACCTGTTTGTCGTCCTTTTTGGCCGTCCCCATCCCTGTTTTACCGAGATTGATACTGAATCCCCCCAGATTCACCATGCAGCCAGGTGATCGGCTGACGTCGGTCATGGCCATCGGTTCCCAGTAACCGATAGCCAGACCAATGCGTACAAAGATTGGGGGTGGGGCCGGGCAATACTGTATCGGGCTGCCGGGATTAGGCGTGTCCGGCTGATCTCCTTTCCCCACCTGCACACTCCCCAGCGATAAGGGGAAAATGCAACGCCAGCAGACATCTGTAATGGGATTTACAAATCGTCCTTCACACGACGGGTCGGCAGCGGCATTCATACTGTGGCTCCATAGCAGGCAGGCCACCATGAAAAACAAAATACGTTTCACAGAAACATCCTTATCGCGTGGGTGGAAAGTATTCGATGTTCAGTCGTTCTCCCGAGGGGGCCGGGGTGATCCGCGCGGGTACTGCCGTCAGTCCAAAGCGCTGGCTCAGCACGCCGTTCTGGTCAAAATAAATCCGGCTGTCGAGCGCCGCCGATGTATCCGGGACGCTGCCTTTAACGAGGATAATCTTGCTGATTAACGTCTCAGGTACCTGGCGTTTCATCCAGGCCAACTGGTCCGGATCATCACCGTCAATGAAGTAAAGCGTCTGCATAAAAGGAACGGTTTTAAGCGGATTAAGCACCTGCCCTTTCCGGGCGAACAGCACACCGTTCTGATCCTTCAGGTCTTCAGTTAATTTGATGCTGGGATCAAACCAGCGCTGCTCATATTTATCCGCTTTCTTTATCCCCTCGACGGGAGCCGGGCGCTGGCTGTTGGTCTTCACCCGCTCCTTAAAGGCCTCCATCTCCTGCCCCCATCGCCCGGACTTCTCCAGCGCTTCAAGGCGCTGGGTTATCAGCGATAACATATCCTGTTCCTGTATGGGCCACAGGTCGCCCCATGTACCCAGATCAGCTGCCCGGGTAAGCGGGGAGACAAGACATACAGCAAAGAGCGACCCGCGGATCATTTTCATTCCCTGCCTCCCTGCATCCGCTTCGCAATATCACGCTGAATACTCAGCGTGACGTCAGGCGCCCCATTAACCACGGCAGGAGAAACAAGAATCAGCACATGGTTTTTCTGCTGCCAGTCATCCAGACTTTTTTCCAGCGCATCGTTAAAACGATCCGACAGTGCCTTAGACTGGCTTTCCGTCAGTTGCTTACGGCTGACACTGTCCATGAAGTTATCGAGCGTTTTCTTCATATCAAACGCGACAACACGAGGTGTGCTGTGCGCTATCATGATCCGGGTCACCACGGCATTGGCGGCAAGAATGGCAACCATCAGCCCGCCAGTGATAAGGGCACGTCGGGTAAACAGACGATTTCTGATATTTTTTTCCATCAGGCAGCACTCCTTGTATTATTCATGGCCACCCGGGCCTCCAGGTCTGCCATTTCATCCGGGAAGTTACGGCAGGCCAGTTCGTACACGGCATCGTGAATACTCACCCCGGCGCGTTTTCGTTGTGTGATGTACTCAAAGTCAGCACCACTGGATGAATACATGGCGCGGCTGAGTGGATCGACAAACAACCGGTGCCACGATGAATGCGCCTCCACCGACAGCATGAAGGAGGAGAACCACTGGTCTTTAGCCGAACCAAAACGGTTAATCATGTCGCGCTGCAGCTGCGTGAACTGGTCGGGGTAAAGCTGGTTGTACTTGGCAAACTCTTTGGCAGACTGTTTAAGGATGATTTTGTATGAGGAGTTCCCCCAGGCGGCACGTGCAGCACTGGAAGCCGTATCTGAGTCAAAATCGACAATGTTCTGTGTAATAGTGATATACGAACCCAGGTGACGGCGTGCGGTACGGTAGCCCTTCTCGATAAAGGTGCCGACCTTCTCATTTTTGAAGTCCAGCAGGCGCCAGCCTTCGTCAATGACGTTCAGTTTTTTCAGGTTACGGGGTGTCTGGTACATGCGGTTCTCGATATAAATAATCAACGAGAACATCACAGCAACCAGCAGAGATGGCCGGGACTCCAGCCCCCCCAGCTCCAGCACAACCATACGGGCATCATCATTGAGTGACGGTTCATCAGAGTTGAAGTAGCTGCCGTAAATCCCGTTCACCGTGTACTGGTCGAGCAGAATAATCATTTCGTCCAGACGGCTGCGGATCGTCGGTGAGTCTGCATAGGTTTCGCTGTCTTTGGCTTCCTGCAGGAAATCCACCACATCGTCAATTCGGGCTTTGTTATGCTTGGTCAGCCAGGCCGCTTTGACCGCCTGAAGCAGCAGGCCTTCATGGACTTCATCAAGATTCCCATTGGGACTGGCCATGACGGAAAGCTGGTCACGGATACGCTCTGCAGATGCATCGAAGTTATTGTCATCGAGCACGTTCGCAAACGGGTTAAATTTCAGCGTATCGCCATCGAGATACACACCCCCCATGTTTTCGCACAGTGATTTGTAACCATCCCCCATATCGAATACCCAGGAATAACCACCGGCATCAATGACGCTACGGATAAGCGGCTGTATCAGGCCTGTTTTCCCCGCACCGGAAGTACCGCATACCGCCATGTTAAAGTTGGTGTTATTCATGCCGGTGTAGAAGAGATCGATAAAAGCCAGCTGGTTACGATATGTAGGCGCCAGCAGACCGGAAGGAGCCAGTGGACTGTCGGCCACCACCGGCATCAGGTTTGCCACATTAAAGCTTTCAGCACGGCGAACTACCCCCGCCGCCTGCAGTTCCTTAAATATCCCCTCTCCCGCCTTAAAAGGCAGAATCGACAGGAAATTACGCATCTGCTGATAGCGAGCGGCGATGAGTTCAAAGCCCCCCTTACGGAAACTGTTCAGTATTTCCTGTTCAGTGGCCAGTGCCGCTTCCGGATCGTCTTCGGTATACGCCGTAACGTTGAAAAAATAGGACACCAGTGAAGAGGAATTGGAAGACAGTCGCTGGCGAATATCCCCCCACTCCTTAACTTCTTTCTCAACTGAGGGGAAATACTTCGCGTATGACGTTTTGCTCTTTTTCTCCAGGTCGAGAAACTTCAGGTTCGCTTCGTTCTGTGATTTAACCTGGTCTTCCACCATCAGGGTAAGCGTAATGACAAAGGGACAGGAAATAGACAATTCCGGGTTCAGCAGGTTGGCGTAGTTGTCTGCACTGGTCCACAAAAACGCAATTTCCGGGTCGCGTGCAAGATGATAGTTGAGCACCCGGGTATGACGTTCCACCCCATTTTTGTCCAGCAGGCCAATGTTGAGATGATTCGCCATCACTTCCATATCAAAGCTGTCATCAACACACTGGTAATTCAGCTCCTGGTAAGGATCCAGCTTTTTAGGCCTCCGGTACATCTCACCTGGATTTGGATTAATCAGTTCACTGACCATTTCCACAAGGCCCTTCTCATCCAGTGCCTTAGTCGGTATTTGCGCGCCAAGCAGTGAGGCCCGGATTATCTTGACCTGGTTCTGAAGCTCGATGATTTGCGCATTCGAATTTTTCTTACGCGGCATGCTGCAGGAGATAAATACACGGTAGTTTCTGAGCGTCAGCGGTAAATCCATTCCCGGTGGCAGCGCAAAATGCTTCTCTGCTGCACGCACATAATAGGCTCGCGTAATGGCGTTAAACTTTTCTGCCTGAGGACCACTCCAGCTGAACTCACGGAGGCCATATTCGATATCATCGCCAACCAGCTTGCTGGAAACCAGATTAATGGTGACCGGAACATTACGCGGTAATTTCGTTCTCAGCAGGTTCTCAAGCGAACCTACAATATGTTCATTGGCGCCTGGTAGAGGCCTGGCTTCCAGAATAAAACCGACTGTCTTCTGGTTAATAAACAACCCTGTTTCACTGTCGTAATCCTTATATGGCAGAACGCGACTGAATTGAGGGAAATCCATACTGGCCAGAACATCATTTGCTTTTGCAGATTCATCAGGTAGCTTCAGCGCTGTGAGTAATGTATTAACTGCTTTGGCTACCGACTCAATAGGGTTCAGACTCACAGGTTAACTCCTTCTTGAGGAACAAAAATAGATTTTCATATTTTTTTGAGGGGGAAAGTCAAGATGCTCGATATTTATCTTTCCCGATAATAAAATAAAGTAAACGGCATAAAGAAAAGAATTATTCTTGCCGCCATCAACTGTGCAAATATCACCTCACCCATAACAATCTTTCCGTTCCAGAGTGATACCAGAAGCGTGATAATGAGCAATGCACTATGAATAATCAGTGTTGATAAGATACCGAGACGAAGAACCTCATAATAACTCGTTACCGACACACACAAGAAATAATACACACCAAGGCTACATATAATAAAAACCAGCTCACGACGCAAAGTGGTATGAAACTCCTCTGTACTTTGATCTGGAGATTTAGTTAGCAGATACCTCAAAGTGAGATAAACAGACCAGTACATTAGAGGATAAATTAGAAAGCCGTATCTTTTCAGGAAAGTCATTTTATTCCCCACCTTTTTTCTTTTGTAATAACTGCCACTGTTCAGTGTAGGCCTCATAGGCATACACCGGAACATTAACAATAACTCCCTCACACCTTAATTTGTTGACGGCGTCATTCAAAAAACCGGTCTGCACATTGGCTTCAATAAGTGAGCACTCTGTTTTCCAGTGCCGGCCAGCATCGATCTCGCTGGCACTATAGGTTAACCTCACCATAACGAAACAGATTGCAATGCCAATAATCGCAGTGAACGCGCCTGTCAGAAAAAGCTTGCCCCTGAATTGATAATGTTCGGGAAGAATAAGTGCTAAGAACACCCCGATGATCCCTGCAATTAACATCACCAGATCAATGACTAAAATCCACCACACATCCATACCGTTTATGTAAGCATGCATACCGTTACTCCTTTTTATCAGAAAGGCTGTGAATGCCATTATCCCTGTATTTCACATCCATATACCGTGTTACGCTATCCGGACAAGACCAGGCATCTTTTGCACTGGTAAATGGTGTTTCTGGCTGCGCGTTAAATGCCGATACTTTGCAGTGTTGTAATGTATATTCAGTATTTTGCTTATTGATTAATATTGCTTTGTACTTACTTTCTGGTTGGAGCAATGAAAGAGTTCCAAATGAAACCACCATAATAATGATTAACGACAGGAAGCGCTTCGTTCTGTTTTTAATCCGTAATACGCTTGACATCAACAGTGCTGGAATCACCCCAAAAAGGGCAATGCTCAGAATGACATACGATGAATCTTCTTTCATCAGTAAATACAGATACTTTATAAAATCAATATTTAACACCATAAACTGAAATCCCTGACATCACAAACACGCTACCGCCCATCCCTTTCAACGCAGAGGGCACTCGTTTTAATCCAGCAGTAGCATTCCAGCAGCGCCAGTCATGGCGCTGATAATTAATTAAGACGAGGTTGTCCCCAGGTTGATGGGGTCACCACAAATAACACTGTCGTTGGTTGATGATATACATCATCGGAATCCACATAGGGAGCGATCCATAATGATGTTGTCTGCTCACCTTTTCTTAATGGTCTCGGATACTGGCCCGGTACAGTTTGAGGTGATGTAAATGTTGATACTGTCACCGGACGCATAACCTGGGGTGTAACGGGTTGTATATACCCAGGCTTATTTACCGACCCCCTGACATTTAATAATGACGGGGTACTTTTATTTACTACTACAGCCGCTGGGGCTTTCGCCTGTACTAAATCAGGTTGTGGCGGCAACGGGTATGAATTTACTGACGTCGTTCTGAAATTACCGTCAGCCAGTCGAGGCAACCCGGCCGCAACCGGCTTTGCCTCACTGCGTTCCTCTTTCGCCTTAGCTTTTTCATTGGCCTGTTCCATCGTCATACAGGTATCCGATGTTGTTGCGTTACATTGAAAATCAGTCTCCGTTCCTGCGCATCCGGTTAAAAGCAATGCGCTGCCCAGAGGAATTAACAGAATTAATTCCTTCATAATATTCTCCGCCTGTTATTAGCTCTTTTTCAGGTTCATCCTGAATAGGGTGTTAGCTTTAATTTCCTGAGTAAATCTGTCTCTCTCTTCCGAACTCATGGCACCATAAACTTTCTCCAGTTGGTTTGTATCTGACAAGGCAAATACCATTTTCGACATAATGGTTGTTTTGCCGGCCCCCGTATCTCCGACAGGAACGGTATGACCAGACGTTTCCGGGAGCGGATTACTTTTCTCCATTTTCTGCCTAGCCATTGTTGTTCCCCTCTGACATGGCACCAGGTGAAAACTGGTGGGGATCTAATTTCCCGAGTTGTTTCAGCATCTGGTCAGTACTGAAGCCGTTCAGGGATGCACCTGCCTGCTGAGGTTGTTGCGGCTGCTGTTCCTGATTTTGTTCCTGCTGCTTACCGTTTTTCTCTGCATCCAGTTCTTCAATCGTTTTCAACTGGAATCCATCCTGGAACACAACGGTCACCTCATTACCGGCACCAATTGGAATGACAGGGTGATACTGTTCTGCACGTTTGATGTAATACTCACTCAGTGTCTGCGCTGCTTTAGATGCACCTCCTCCAACGCCCATTTTGAGCACATCACCGGCTCCAACGGATGCCGTCGCACCAATTCCAACAGAAGGTTGTGCCGCACGTTCCATCCCTTGACCAATACCATCAACAAAACCAGCTCCCCACGCCCAGCCGAGGATTTTTCCGTTACGCATCACGACTTCACCTTTCACACCGTTTTTCCCCATAAAGGAAACGTGGCCTGAAATTGGCTGATCGATAGTCTTATCACCTTTGATGCAGCTGATATTTCGGGTACGGACAATCGCGCGCTCACTTGAAACGTCACCATATGCTTCGAGGCCAACAAAACAGCCAGTCAGGTCATAAGTTTTGCTGTTAGGCATTTCCACACGGCCGACCAGACGGACCTGCATCGGAACCGTAGATTCATTACCGGTGACAGAGGCATTCGCATCCGCACCTTCAATCAGAATGCTTTTCGCAAAACTACCTGAAGGAATGTACGGCAGTGTTTTTGCCTTCTTACCTTTGTCATAACTGAATGTACGTCGTTGGATCTGGTTAGGGGCCGGTACAGGTTGATAACTGACCTGTGGCGCCGGTGTAGTCCCGTTACCCGGATAGAATGACGTGGGTGGTGGAACAGCACCTGCAGGTTGCGGCGGGAAATTCGCCGGTTGCGGCTCACCCTCCGGTCCCGGTGCAGGGATCGGTGGTTTCGGAACAGGCTCACCACTGGTCGTGGTCGGCTTCACACCCAGCTTGTTTAACTGGTCCTGCATTGCCTGGTTTTCCGTAGTGAGTTGCTCAATACGCTTCTGATCTTCACCGCGACCTTTATTCAACAGGTTCACTTCGTTCTGAAGTGCATCAAAACGCTTTGTCAGATCAGCTGCTGTCGCCTGCATTTCAGTTGTCGCATGTTGCTGAACTTTGGTATCGAAACGACTGTCCACTACCCCCGTCATGTCCGGCGCGGGTTCGTTCTGCGTCTGGGCGGCATCATCGGAACCAACCTCGAGATCAGAGAGATACATACCGCCACCGATAATGGCGACAGCAGATACGGCGATGACACCCAGCCACATAAACTGTTTGTTCTTGACCAGCTTATTAATGTTGGCCATCAGCGATCTCCCTCTGCTGTGGTGACCCAGACCTGCAGGCGTCCGCCACTCAACAGGGGACCCGCTGTCCCGCTGATCATGATGGCGCGCGTACCTGGCTGCCAGAAATCACTTTCTTTGACCATACGTGGAGAAAGCGACACGTTATCCACGGCATAACGAACCACTTTCAGGTGATGCCCTGTCCACACTTTTTCTGCCTTTGCACTCAGCCCTGCTGGAACGGTTAAGGTTTCCGACGTGACAGGAACGGGCTGGTACCCTTCAGGCATTCCACCCTGACGAACGGCACGATTTAGTGATACCAGGAGGCTTTCATACGGTGAAGACTCTTCCCAGGACTTCGCCGGGCCGGGAGTACCGGCCAGTTCGGAGACCAGCTGAATAGTCCGGCCTGCCCCCGCGCGCGGAACGGCACGAATTGAGAAATTCAGTCCGCGTTCTGTCTCAACAATGAAAGTGAATGGTTTTTTACTGACGGTTGCCAGGATGGCTCCGCCACTGTCTGTCTGCTCCTGGTTCGTCAGACCGCCATCCAGACTGTTAATGGCGGTGATGCGATCGCCCGGAACCATAAACAGATTAGGATCCGTGTTGCTGACCGCGATGTTTGCCTGACCACCATTTGTCAGTGGTACCACTGTGGGTGCAAGCGTTCCGCTTACCGTGGCAGACATTGCCGGTGTCATCAGACAAAGGCTCAGACAGGCGGATACACACAGGGGTTTAACGATTTTCATCAGTCACCTCTCCAAAACGTGTCAGCCAGCTGATCCCATCTAAACGGTTAAACTGAATAACATAATGTTTAATTTCTGAATAAGGCCTGGAATCCCCAATCCAGGTCTTCAGCTCCCCTCGAATTTCAACACGGTTTTCTACCGGGTAGGCACGGACAAACGTCCAGTAAAAACTGGAATTAACGTTATTGTCCTTAATCCGTTTTGCATCCTCAGCAAGCTGAATTTTCAGGTTGTTCTGCGATGCCGGATACACATACTTCAGCAGCTGTTCGTGTTGAGCATCCACGGTTTCAGGGGTGACATTCAGGCGCAATGAAACAAAACTCAGGCCCATCTGTTCCAGATAGGATGCATCAGACTGGTTCTGTGATACCGCGAAAGGGGCGTTATATAACATGGGCGTCACCGCAACCTTTTGCTCATTTTGCAGGCGGTAGTTATTGATGCCCTGAATAACATTGGTGGCCAGGCTCAGTACTGTGACGGTACCGAGACAGATAAACCCCAGACCAATGACACGGGTGGTACTGAGACGAGCGCCGTGTTCCATGTTAGTTACTCCGTACTATTATTTAATCCACTGCCGGAAACAGGAGTCCGGGACATCATGGAAAATCCCTTTAAGAAGGGACGTAGGCAGATACCAGTAAATCAAATCGCGTAACCAGGCACTGCCCCGCCCTTTTTTCAGTTTTTTGATGCCCAGGAAAACCAGAATTGCCGCTACCAGACCGAACAAAAACTTACTGGTCCAGAAACCCCAGCCGAGACAGATTACGGCCGGGATTAGTTCATCGAGATACAGACCGAACCAACGGGACTGGTTCGTCAATGTTTCCGGGAAACGGTACTTTTTGAGTTCGTCCCCGGTCATCATTCACGCCCTCTTAGTAACCAGCGACCGACATTCCGACGGTGACAAAAACCGACAGAATGGCGAAGCCAGCCAGGAACTTAACGTTTTTGGTCATCATGTACATGATGCCGCCAACGATAACTTCCGCCAGGATCACCCACTTGACGACACTTGACCCTTTACCAAATGTGGCTTTAACCGTACCGTCACCTGACTTCATCAGATCGGTACCGGTGGTGGTGGCCATCGCTACTTCAGGGAAAGCTGCCGCAAGAACAGCAACAGGGAGAACGGCTTTTGCCGCCTTCAGCATTTTGGCCTTGCTGAAGAGACGGGTACGCAGAGAAGGCTTAACACCCTTACTCATTTCAGCACTCTGAATGGATAATGCTGTAGTCATGTAAAAATCCTTCTTTAATAACGAGTGGTATTACATCTGCCGGAGAACGACAGACAGGGGAAAATCTGCCGCAGGAAAATTAATATCCAGCAACAGACATGCCGACGGTAACGAATACCGACAGGATGGCAAAACCGGCCAGGAACTTAACGTTTTTGGTCATCATGTACATGATGCCGCCGACAATAACCTCAGCCAGAATCACCCATTTCACGACACTGGAACCTGAACCAAAAGTTGCTTTTACAGTGCCATCACCGGTCTTCATTAAATCCGTACCGGTAGTAGTGGCCAGTGCTGCTTGTGGGAATACAGCAGCCAGAACGGCAAGCGGCAAAATTCCTTTAGCAGCTTTCAGCACATTCTTTTTATTAAAGATGCGCGAAAGAACAGACTTTTTGTTTTCAACAGCTACAGAGCTACCCTGCACAGTTAATACAGTATTCATGTTTATACCCAATGAATAAAATGGATTTAAATATCAGACATAACCTGTTTAGAACAGTCCATTGATTTTAAGAAAGTTTTATTGTGCTTTTTTTCCCTCCACAGTTTCAGAATTATAGAAGTCTGGAAACCTCTCTAAATGGTCTCTAAGACGCATGTAAGCTTCTGCAGTCTTACTTCTTGAACTTCTGTCTTTTGCTTTTATTAAAAGACGATTTGTATCTTCATCAAGACGAAGAAGCACATGAAGCCCTGGTGCTGGTCTTGAGTTACTCCTAACCGCTCTTGCCAATCATGCCTCCCATAGAAATATTAATATCACATAATAAATCTTTACATTACGAACGACTAAAGTAAACAAATAATCCAGGGAATGTGAGTAAATTATTTTTACATTCCCTTACCGGAAATGTCCCTATCACTTTAACAAATCATTAACACAAGGCTTTAATATATCCATGATATTCATTGCCAGCCTGTAATAACTTACAGAATAAAATAACGAGAGTATAAGGTTATCCCTGCTATCGAAAGCAAATTCTTTATTAAAATCACTCACAACATTTCTTGATGTTTTTTCTGATACGCCAGTGATAGCAGAAATTTTTGAATGTGTTAAACCTATGGCATACAAATTGAGTATTTTCCATTTATCATCCTTTCTTGAAGACAAACTAGAGATATACTTTTCAATTTTTCTCCCCACGTCAGCAAAAGGGTTAGAAATAAATCCAACATCGTAGGTTTCCCTGACAAAGACCCATTTACTGTAGAACTCATTATTAACTGATAGGCTTTCTATAAAAACATCCCATACGTAGCCATCGATGCGAACATCTCTAACAATGCAAGCAGAACGTTCTGATAAAACATTAATCTCTGACTTTACCAACTCCATACCTGTTTCAAGTGGAAGAGAGGAAAACCATGAGTCAACATCGGTACGTGTTAAGAAAACCTTGTCAAAAAGTGGGCTGGTGTGAATTAACTCACCACGGGCATTACGAATAAATGACAGGGAAGATGAAATGTTAAGCATCTCACCTAAAGAATGAATGGAATCCGTTTGACTGACAAACGTATTTTGACTACGATCCTTCGCACACATAGGCGCCTCCACTAAAGGACACTATGGATAGTTGGCGTCTGGGGGGGCAAACCCCAGGCGCTAACGCTTCAACAAATTTTAATCACTGCACTAATTCCATTTTATAACTCCTGACTCTCCGTGTCACTTCCAGCACCTAGATCATTATTCTTTTTTATTAACTTTAGACAGGCACAAATACTAAAGTTAATTAGTCTCTATACAGAGACTGGAACAATCTTATTCCTCCTCATCCTGTGATGGGAAAAATCTTTCCACAACCTCTCTGGCATCGTCTCGTATATTCATAACCATTGATTTGAAATCAAAACGATCATCGCCATTTATATGTGGGCTAAGAGAGTCCATCGCCAGTACTTTCGAAATAGTAAACTGAGTTTTCATAACATTCTCAAGCAATACTTTATTGAACTCCTTCTGATTAAATCCGGACTCCTTCCGTTCCATCTGGGCTTCATAAACCCTAAGACCAAGTTCAAGGAGCATTGTGGCCACACTGGAAAAACTAATATCTTTTTCCTTCGCACCCTCAGCTCTTCTCTTTTCAACTATGGCATTGATTTTATCGACTACCTCATCACTGGGATATGCCTGAACCCTAGCCATATGAACTCCTTTCTTAATATGGTGACAAGAACAATATTCGCCACAACGATATCGTGATCATTCAATTAAAACAACTCTAAACTTAAGTCTAGAGTTCAAGCAACTTGCAATACAACTCACTCAACAACTTAAGTCCCGACTTAAGTCTGGTTAACCCACTGATTTTTAATAGACGAGTTGTAGGCGAGTTTTATATGACTCATACAAAACTCACCGAAAAGTCTTTGACGACTTGCATATATATAACAATATATAACACAGCATAATATAACTAACCATAAGCAACTGAAACCAAAGAACAATCTGCAAAATTTTAATTTTGCGTGGGGTGTGGTGATTTTGTGGTGAGGAGTGCATATATGTTGAGTCTCGGTCTTGGATGGGTTAAGGTTATTCCGGGATTTGGCACGGAGGGGAATTCATGAAGGGAGTAGCGTTTGGTATCATCCTGTCTTTAATACCATTGTCATCAATGGCAGCAGACTGCTTTGATATGGCTGGCAGGGATTACAAAATTGATCCGGATCTCCTGCGTGCTATATCATGGCAAGAATCACGATTTAAAATTGATGCGATTGGGCGTAATCCTGTTACGGGTTATGGATCAGGCTTGATGCAAATTGACTCGCAGCATTTCAACGAACTGTCGCGATATGGAATAAAACCGGATCATCTTCTTAGCGATGCTTGTCTTAACATCTACACCGGAGCCTATTATCTGGCTCAGGCGTTTAAAAAGTGGGGCGTTTCGTGGGATGCAGTCGGGGCATACAATGCAGGCTTCAAAAAGACCCCGCGCCAGGCAGCAAGACGTTACGAGTATGCGAAGAAGATCCATTACTACTACACGGCTATCAAAGCAAGCAAACGAACTTCTTCTAAAGATCAGAAAATCGCCATGAACTAAAAAACCTTCTGATATAAGAAGGCTTGAATTTCTTAAAAATCTACGGCATCTATACCTGGATAATAATCGGCATCACTATCAAAATGAAAAAGCAGATACCCGCCCTCCCGGTGCATTAGTATGAGATTTTTGCGTAAAAATTTTGACACCCCACCTCTTTTTAGCGCCAGAAGATGGCGTTTGAAATCATACATCCTTATAACACAACCATAAGGTGTATCATGTATCCACTCTAAGTAACTATCGCAAGTTAGATAATTGGTTGTTGATGAAAGCACCTGAAGAACTCTGATATCACCTTCTTCCATATGTGAAATACTGATACAGACAGCTTTAAATTCAAACATAAGTATTCCCACCATCAAAACGCCGGACAGCTGCCCGGCGCTTATAATTAGCCTTTAAGAGTGCGGAATTTCTCCGCAATTAACCACAATGCCTTATTGAGTTTAACATCACCATCGATTGCTTTTACTGGCCGGGTTGTTGTTCTTTTCCCTTTTTCAGTTCGGCCAGGCAAACCGCCTTTAATCAGATTTTCCTGGACCCTTTGATATGTAGTCCAGATGTCATCTTTTTTATCTTCATAACGGCGCGGATGAATTATCTGTTCAATACTGACCGGAGATTTATTTTCATCTTCATATCGGTAGGTTAATGCAGCTTGTCCAAACAGACGCTGTTCTTCCCTGGTTAATGTAATAGACTTCATGACATCAACGCCTTCAGTTATTTTATCGAAAATTCCCAGAACTTCGTAAGCACCTTCGATAACCCTTCCAACAATATCACCTTTATGAGGTACACGAATCTCACCAAACGACGTACCGCACACAAGGCCATTTGTGCATACAAAACGGAACATACCCGGGATCATTTGATAACTGGACGATCCATCATGCGAGTTAAGAAGAATGATTTCGGGTACTTCTGTTCCTTTATTGGCCCCTTCACGGCGAAGTCTTACCATATGCTTAGTATGCCCCCGTTTATCCTCATCCCTTACTCGTGACTGACAGGCAAAAAATGGCTGGAAACCTTCTTCACGTAATTTATCCAGCAGTGTAATAGTTGGAATATAGGTATAGCGATCACTACGTGAATTATGCTTTTCTTCTGAAAACACAGAAGGTACAACCTTGACTAATTCATCGTTAGTCAGTGGGCGTTCCTGACGAATGGATTGAGTAAGTCCAAATCGGGATGCTAAACGCATATTATTCTCCTTCACCTGTTTAATTTTTTAACCATCACCCGTTGAGTTGCCGGGGCCGCGGTTTTGACTTTGTCCGGGGACCTGCTGAACCTGCCCCTGGATATAACCTTCACCCGTTTGAGAGCCGTTCACCGCGAGGGCGTAAACGAGCACGGCCCGGTGCAGATGTCCGGGGGTGAGCGGGAAATTTTTTTCGGCCTAATGAAGCGGCAGCGGAATGGCCGGGAAAAATTTATTGCGAAAGGCCCTGCCGTCCCCTGGACAGCAAGACGGGTTGTGCTTGTCTCAGCCCCGGCGAATGGACTCAAACGGGTGATACGGGTACCAGGGGAAAGGAGCAGGCACCCGCCGCAACGACGGAGCGCGCGGGCGCGAAACGGCGTTGCCCCGCAGAGTGCCGGCAGTCCTTCGCCGGCACGGTGAAAGCGGCGCGACCGGGACGGTCGCAGCAAGCGCTGCCGTTGACCCTGACGTCAGACATCAGACACTAGCCGCCAGGCCCGAAACCGCGTAGCGGGTTCGGCGGAGCTTACCGCGTCTTTTCGCGGTTAGCGGAGTGTGGCTCGACGACTGAACCGCGCCAGCGGGTCAGGAGCCGAAGGTGGCCCCGGAGCAGATTGTGTGAAAGGAAAGTGAGGCAAAGCCAGAGGAAGAGCAGCAGCAAGATGAAGGGTACCGGTCAGGTCAGGACTGAGATTCGCCCTGCTCTTTTCTGTACTGTACAACGCAGTACCAGGCCGAAGCCAGGAAAGCAAAAACGGTGATCAACCCGCGTAATTCGTCACCCGGCTCTTTCCCCTTCAGCATCAGCGTTATGATGATGCCGGCAACGATAATCCACGCAATGCCACTCCAGAGGCGCAGCTTATCCGCCACGACATTAATCAGAACAAAAGCAACGGCCAGGATAGCCCCCCACAGAGCCGGAACAGGCTGAAACGGAATAAAAAACAGGTTAATACCGGTTAAAAGCGTCACGGCTGCAAACATCAGAGACATACGCATAAAATTTCCTCCCTGGACACACTGACTATAAGAATCACTTCTGCTGCTCATCTCCGGGTTTATTATATTCGGGCGCATTTGCGCGCGGCAGCTGCTGACTGTTCAGTCGATGTACGCAGAGCCGTTCACGGAAATATTCGCGCAGGTGTTCAGGCTGTTCCCGTTCAACAAGTTCCGGCATGACGGGCTTGTTCATGCGTTCCTGCCAGGCAACAGCAGCGGCCACCTTATCGACGGCAACTTTATCCTGCTCCTCCTTTGAAAAAGAGGCGATATTCCACTTTGACATATGCATCACCGGTCTGCTTTACAGGAAGATATCCCTGATAATACGCGAATTCCGGGGCAACAGCGACTGACAACGGAGAGGAGAGTGCGCGGCGCCGGAGGCGCGGCGACGTCTCTCTCCGGCAGGCGCAGCCTGCCCGGGTTTTCGCGCGGCCGGAAGCGGCAGAGGTTCCCCCCTGCCCTGTGATTTATCGTGCCTTTCCCCCCTGAAGAATGAAATGGCCGCCAATATAGACGGCGCACTGACAGGTCATGTATTCGCAGATTTCATCCATCACCTGCGCAGTGGTCAGTTCCCGCTGACCGGCATCGCGGCGGCGGGCATTAATCAGGGCTTTGTACTGTCGCAGGATATCGCGGCTTTGTGGTGCAAGTTTCATGTGCTTTCTCCTTAACCGGCGGGCTTCCCCGCCGGATAGTAATCAGTTGCTGAATACATAGCCTTCATGGAAGACATAGCCGCTGCTGAACAGATCCCGCGCATAAGCCTCATAATCGAAATAGACGCGCAGGGATTCAGGCACCTCGTTTAACAGGCCGTGATCCTCCACAAAGCCATAAGCAAAATCCGCCTCGCTTTCAGCCTCGCCACAATACGCCTCATCAAAGGCGTCATAGTCGCACTCGCCGGTATAGTCCGCCCAGGCCACAAACGCGGCAGCGCGTCCTTCGTCCTGCGCCTGCCGGAATGCCTCGATAAACGCCCACTTAACAGAGGATTCAGAGGCAAACTGAGACGGGATCCCTTCCCAGTCCTGAAACATAAACTCGGGGTCATCCTCGGCGGCATGCAACGCCCGGCAGGCGTCATAAAATTCGTCTTCGTCGTCGAAGTCGGTTAAATCAAACCATTTGCCAAAAATACTGCCGCCGTTGTACTGGTGATATGTGCCCACGTAGACGGCCGGAACGGTTACTGATGAAGTCATTTTTGTCTCCCTGCGGGGCGGTGTAACCGCCCCGGTCGTTAATCAGTCCAGCGCGGCGTAAATAGCACTGCATTCGGGGTGAAAGGTGATGTGATTCCAGAGCTGGGCATCACGCAGCATATAAAGGCGGGTCAGCGCCGGGTTACTGCTGTCATGATGGGCCGCCAGACGGCGATTAATCGCCAGGCTGGTCAGAATAATGCCCGCCGCGTCGGCGCTGACAGTGCGATCAAACCAGTTTTCGCTACTGACCAGATGTACCCGGCCACAATCCGGCATCATGTAGCCGCCCCCCTCCGGCAGGCGAATAAAATGCCAGAAGCCGCCCTCATATTCGGGCATCCATTTTTTGGCCAGAGCGTACACCTGTAATTCCGCGAGCATGAAATCCGTGCCGAACAGGTACGGCATAAAAGACAGGCGGTCGGACTCCTCAACATTCAGGACCGGGCATGTATTCACATACTGCATGGATAAACCTCCGTAATCACATAGACTGCGGCACCGGGTAGTGCCGTGCCGACACGACAGCCCGGCGAAAAGCGGAAGATGCAGGGGCGACACCGGAGGCCGCAGCGCAGATATAGCGCGAAGCTGGTCTGGACGGTTTTCGAGCGAAACCTGAGCGAGAAAACGACGGGAAGAACGGCGAGCATCATAAAAAACCTGCGACCGGGCGAGGATGGCGGCGTCAGCGCACCCTTGCATCTGCAGCGGCCGGGCTAAAGTGAAGGCACGGCACTACCCGTCGCGATGCAGGAGGTTGAATACAGGGTTTCTCTCCCCCGTTTTTTGACCACCGGGAGAAAAGCGGAAGCAGATGTCGCAACGCGACAGACGCAGTAATAAGGCCACGGACCGGAGGGATGGGGCCGGGTGAAGCGGAGCCGGCGGCAACGGCAAGCCGGCGACTGCCTTATCCGGGGATGGCGGCGCCAGCGAACTCCAGCCTCTGCGGCTGCCGGGCTAAAGTGAAGGCACGGCACAGCCAGCACACGGCACGGCGATAACAGAGGGTTGTGTTCACCCAAAAGGCCCGGAAACCGGGCCGGGTGGACGCGGAGCCGGCACGGCGACATCCTTATCGCACCACACCTCCTGTGCCGGCAGGCTGACAAGGGAGGGTCCCCCTCCCCTGACGCTCCGGGCTGTCACTCCTGAGTTCTGCTGGCGCGGGCCTCTCTCACCATTTCCCTTAAAACCCGGCGATCAAACCAGCGCCGGACCGGAGTGTCCGTAAAACGCAGCTGATCAGCGATAACCCCTGCGCTCCTGATAGTTTCCTCCCGCTCGTTAACCAGGGTGAGCAGGACCGGGCAGAATCGCGCATCGCGAATCAGAATGGCATCGAGGACCTGATCCAGCCTGTCGGTTTCGTCTTCGTCCAGGCAGTTATCATGATCATACTCCACGGCCAGCAAGCGCCAGTCACCGATCCGCCTGTCCATCAGACGGGGAGTGACGGACGGCGTCAGCGCGGCGGCGATGCGCTTCGTATCCCGGTGGACGATTTCCGATATCTGCGTGAGGGAGGCTTTCAGGAAGGCCAGCAGATCGTCACATTCCGCCGCTGTCAGCCACTCCTGAGCGTAAGGCAGGCGGATAACCTGACAGTCAGCCAGCCGCTCCGGATGCGGATATGCCTGCACCGGAAAGAGATGCAGACGAGCCGGGGTTCCCGCCAGCCGCCGGGCGCTGGCGAGCAACAACGCTGCCCGGCCATACGTCAGCGGCTGACAAAGCTGTTCCGTAAGCGTGAGGATTTCCACGCCACTGAGAGAGCCGCAGGCGGCAAGCCAGCCGGGTACGGTTTCGGGGGCGACGGGCGCCATATCAACAGTGTCGGGCCAGCCAGCCTGGCGCAGCATCCGGTCGCCGTGACGCAGAATAAGCGTGTTAAGGGTTTCTTTTTTCATCATTATCGTCTCTGTCCGGGTTATATCACCCCGCCGCGTGGCGGGGCGATCTGCTGTCAGCTTTTCAGTAATGCCCGCACTTTTGCTGTATCCGCCAGGCGGCGCATTACGCTTTCCGGCACCGGGAGATTGCGATCCCGTGCGGTCCATTCCCTGTCCCACAATGCCTGTTCGGCGGTAATCAGCAGGGTTTCAAGCAGGTCAACCGGCACAGTCACCCTCTGCCCGTTCTCTTTCACCTGGTCTATCAGTGCCATCACCAGGCCGGCTGACACGCCCGACTCAAGCCGTTGTTCTTCCGGTATAGTGTCCATGCGTTCCAGTACTGCCCTTACGTCATGTTCTGAAAAGGAATATTCCATCCCGTCAGCCAGTGCTTCAATATCCGCCGGGGTCCAGATAATCAGGTTCAGCGGGGTTTCTGCGGGATATTGCTCATTCAGCATCCTGCAAAGATCTTCACGGGTTCCGTACATGTTCTCTCCTCAATCCAGAAAGCTTTCATCGAGCATCAGTGCAATATTGAACGCCTCATCCATCAGGACGCTGAGACGTCGCAGACTGATACCGGCAAGCCGTTCCGCCAGTCCGTCGTACCGGTAGTGGTACGTGTCTTCCAGCACTTTCAGGGTGGTTTTCAGGTCGCAAAGATTGTTCGCCAGCCCGGCCATATCGCGGCGCAGGGCTTCGTGTCCGTCGTAATTCATTACGCGGCCTCCGGGAGCCATTCATCGTTCGCCGCCGGGGTATTTACGGCCCGGTGCATGGCGTCCAGTCGTTCGGTTCCGGCCCGGTGGTACTGCGCCAGCATTTCGATGCCGATATAGCGGCGTCCGGCACGGTATGCAGCGACGCAGGTCGAACCGCTTCCGGCAAACGGGTCGAGAACAATCGCGCCCGGGGCGCTGAATGACTCAATCAGCGGCTGTAGCGCCTCCACCGGTTTCTGCGTCGGATGCAGGGTATTACCGGTATACGGGAAGGGCAGCACATCCGGCAGCGGTTTAAGGGGCGGCACGGGGCGGCCTTTGGCAAGGACATAAGCCCCTTCATGGCAGTAGTCCACAAATCCGCGTCGGGCCCTGGCGTTACGACGGTTGGAGGCATAGTTTTTGGTGAACACAAGCTGGCCCACGGCATAGAATCCTGCCGCCTTCCACGCGGCCATAAAGCGGTCCACACGGTTCCAGCTGTAGAAGCTCACCATCAGTGCGTCTTTTTTAAGGACGCGGTACATCTCCAGCGTGGCCGGTTGCAGCCATTCGTCCGTCACATCCCCGGCAATCTGTCTGCCCTGACGGTCCTTAAAACCGACGAGGTAAGGCGGATCGGTCACAATAAGGTCCACGGCACGGTCGGGGAATCCGCGCATCACATCAATACAGTTCCCGAGAATGAATCTGGACATGGCAGCACTCCTGTAGTCTGAGGGGGCAGGAGGCATCACCGCGATACCGTTCCCTGCCGCACGCTGCCTGTTCATCGCGTCCGGTCACGGGTCAGGCCGACCGTGGAATACCGCAGCCGTCCGTCTTTTGGACGGCAAGGATATGCCGCGAAAGCGGCTTGAAGGGCGTTCCTTAAAAGGGCGAGGGACTGGCGCACACTCTCAACGACGCCGGGCCGGAGCGGAAAAACCGCCCGTCCCGTACCAGACCGGACGCGAGACACTGGCAGCGGGCGGCAGGCTGGCGTTAACTCCAGGCGAACGGGGAATTACCGGCATACCTGTCCACAAATCCGGGGCTTAAAATTGTGGATAACCTGAAGGCAAACGACGGAGAAGCGCGGGAGAACAGACGCCACCACGTCTGTTCTTTTTTTGAACAACCGGAAAGTTTGTATCAGCGGTTCAGGGATTTATCCCCGGCCAGGGACAGGCCAATATAGACGCCAGCCCCCCAGATGACCTGCGACAAAATGAAAACCCACTGCGGAACGTCGAAAACCAGAAGCGGAAGCAGACATACCGTCACAATGCCAATCAGCCGGCTGCCAAATTTTCTTCGCACCGGTTCACTGCTGTCGACGGGAATGCGGGCGAGACGGAGAACATTTCTGAATCCTGGTGACATGAGAACCTCCCTGGGATGCCAGTCATTTGAAATCGGTGTAGTAGTGGATGTGATTCGTACTGTTAGTCGCCGAATGCACGCCGCATATTTTTCTTTATTTCCCGGGTATCCGCCCCGGACACCGGCGCGGCAGATGCTGCCGGCGTATCCGGTACTGCAGCTGCAGCCCTGTTCACGTCAGCGGTGCCGGCCATCTGCTGAACCAGTGCCTGCAGCTCACTGACCGAGGTGGGCGGTACCGGCATACTGGCCAGCAGGCGCGGCAGTTCCGGCGCCGTCGTGTGGAGGGCAAGACCGGTGATAATCAGGTTTCTCAGCAGATCCCCACGCAGACGGGATGACGCTTCCGTCAGCACACTTTCCACCCGTTCCCCACTCCGGCCATTCTGAAGCGTCAGGGTGTAACGCCGGCGCTGGTATTCTGTCTCCGGTGACACGGGCAGAGCTGCCTCACCATTTTCGGGCTCATCCGGAAGGCCGGTGAGTGAGGACCAGGTTCCGGAGACCAGGGCCATCACGGCGCAAAGGCGGACAGCGCTCAGTTGCCCGGCAAAGAACACCGGGATCAGCGCCGGTAAACGGGCATCCACCTGGTATACCACCGCCCCGGCGGTGGCGGCGGTACGGATGAACTCACCGCGCAGGGGCTGTGAGATGGTGCTGATGGTTGCCATTGCCGCGATGTCGGTGCGATCGTCGCTGTGCAGATAGAAAGAATACTGGCCGTCCGGCACGTTTAGTCCTCTTTATTGTAAAGGGCAATCTCCCTGGCCAGCGCCATCTGCGGATCGCCAATAACCTCGATACGGTCAGGAGCCAGAGGCCAGGCCTGACGGATAGCTTCTTCTATGAGGGAAGCCCCTCCCCCGACCAGGAATACCCGGTTAACGTTCCTGAAGGCCGTCAGCTCACTGGTGACACGCGCCCCCAGGGAAGTGATCGCCTCTGTTATTTTGTTCCGAACCTCGTCGATTTTACCGGCATCGTTGATCACACGCTGCAGATACTGACGATCATTGCGGTTGCGGATGATAGTGTCAGCGATGAGGGCGCTGGTTTCACTGTCTGCCGCCCGCAGCGCGCCTGCAGCTGCGCGGGTGACCTGTGACACGCCGACAGACGGATTACCGTGCACCGCACTGATATCATCAAACTGGCCGACAATCACACCGGCATCGAGCGTGGTGCCACCGAGATCGATAATCAGGGTGGTCTCAGCGGGGCCGGGCTTCAGCTCCGCGAGACGGGAGAACGCCGCCGGTAGTGATTCCGGCATCACCTTCACGTCCGTTACGGTAAATGCCCTGCCCTTATTCAGAACCAGCTCACGCATCAGGTTTTCCCGTTTGCGTCGTATGTTCTCCTCGTTCCGCTGGCAGTCCCCGTCGTAATACTCGCTCAGGGGCAGCGTCACGGTCAGGCTCACCGGCTGCGGCTCCAGTCCGCTGTTCAGCAGCGCATGATGCACGGCCAGCAGGTTGAGATCACCGTACTGATATTCCACGTTTGTTGTCGGGATGGCATCCCGGCTGACGCTGTCCCAGGTGTATTTCAGCGTCCCCACCTGATAGTTGAACGTTGCCGCACTGAATTCCGCCACTTTCCAGCCATGCCGGAAGGAGTTCGCAGAAACCCGGGTCTGAAGCTCATCGCCTTCAAACCATGCCAGCTTAACATTAGTTGAACCATCATCGCAGTAAATATTCATCAATATGCTCCGTTAGTTACACTCAATTTGATACCAATTATAAGAGCAAAATGAAAAAATCAAAACAATATTTCTCAATATGAGCAATATAAAAACATCAAAATGATTAATATAAGCATTTTGAACACCTTTATTTACTCAAAATGTTCTTAAGGCATGCGATCTGGATTATCGTCACGCTGTTAAATATGTCGCGGTAGGGATACCCGTTACCGGGTACCCCCCGCACAGATCCCGGCGTGCGCGATTCACGCACCGGGCTCCTGCCTTGGGTGTCTGGCGGTGAACCGCTCCACAGGCCATGGATGCAGAACCCGAACCTTCGGCAGCCATACGGCTGCCAGTCTGTTTGCTTTCGTCCATGTCGTATCATCCTGCTGGCTCCTGCGCCTCAGCGCCCGGCGCCAGAGGTTTGTTACGTGTGTCCTGAACTTCTGCATGGTGGGGAAGTTGCCCGGTACCGAGTGATAGTTCAGGTATCCCTGAACCACTCTCCTGAGCCATTTTCCCTGTTCGGGGATTGAGTAATGCCAGCGCCTTCGCAGACCGTCTTTGATGGCTTTCAGAGTTGCCGTCATCCGATCCCGGCGGGTCTTTCGTATCAGCATGAACCTGCCGTTGCGATCTTTCCCGCTGATGTGCGTGAACCCGAGGAAGTTGAACGTTTCTGGTTTGCCTTTTCCCCTGATGGCACGGTTTTCGGCAGCGAAGCGGCCGAACTCCATCAGACGGGTTTTCTCCGGGTGAACCGTGAGTCCGAACTCCCTCAGTCTGCGCTGCATGGCTATACGGAAGCGCCGGGCATCGTATCGTTTGTCGAACCCGATGACGATGTCATCTGCGTATCTGACCATGACCACATTGCCTGTGGCATGGCGGCGTCGCCACTGATGCGCCCACAGATCGAAGACATAGTGGAGGTAGATGTTTGCCAGCAGCGGCGAGATAACCGCACCCTGTGGGGTGCCTTCCTCCGATGCCCGCCATTCTCCTTCCTCTGAGGTCCCGGCTGTGAGCCACTTTCGTATGAGCCTGATTACCCTCTGGTCGCCGATTCTGTGTTCTATGAACCTGATTAGCCATTCATGGCTTACCTTGTCGAAGAACTGACTAATATCGGCATCCAGTACCCAGTTTACATTGGTCCGAACCAGCCCTGTGGCCAGTGCGTCCAGCGCATTGTGCTGGCTTCGCCCGGGTCTGAACCCGTATGAAAACCCCATAAAGTCATTTTCGTAGACTGCATTCAGGATCTTAACCAGCGCATACTGGACGATTTTGTCCTCCAGTGAGGCGATGCCGAGCGGGCGCTGTTTTCCATCCGCTTTCGGGATGTAGTGCCGCCTGCCGGGCTGAGCCCTGTAACTACCCTGATGAAGCCTCCGGTGCAGATCTGCTATGTTGACCTTCAGGTTTTCGGCGTAGTCCTTCCACCTGACACCATCAACTCCGGCAGCCGCTTTCCTGCTCAGGGAGAGGAATGCGTTCTCCAGTGCCTCTGCTGTCAGGAGGTGGAACAATGCGGTAAACCGTTCTTTCTTCCGCTGCTTCGCAGCTTCCCGCACGCGTGACAGCCTCTGTGACATACTTTCCCGGCTCTGCGTCCGGCGCATGTGTGGCTGTTCCGCGTTTCCCTTGGCCCCGCTCCTTCGCTCCACTGACTCCGCTCCTTGCGGATTGTTCGCCAGATTCGCAGCTACTATGAGCGAGTCCGACTTCTCCTCTCCGTACATCACCGGCTTCGGCTCCTCGCCTTCCCGGTGCGGGCCATCTCCGGCACTGGCAGATGGTCAGAGGGGAGATCTCCCGGTTCCCGCGTAAAGATCGTATTGACATGCCAGGGTCTCAGACCCCGCCGGGTCCATATAGCACTCGCAGTAACGCACCCTATGATGTTGCCTTCCGTAAACAGTACAACGTCGGCACCCGGGAATTTAATATACATTTCGTGGCTCAATGGCTGGCCTGTCAACACCCCTGTCAACGCTTCGCCCCATACCTCACGGTATACAACGCATGACTCGGGGACCCTGTGGATTGCTGGTCCTTCAATGGTCGGGGACTTTCACCCCTTGATCTTTACCGGTCTCCCGGCGCACACTGTATGTATAACCAGTAAAAATTAGAGTGTCAGGAGGAAAGATGAAACTACAACTTTTCAGCACCGGGAAAGAACTCCCGCCACAGGCCCATCCATTGTTTGCCGATCTGGCCAGCTGCGGTTTTCCCAGCCCTGCTGCTGACTATGTCGAGTCCGATCTGGATCTCCATGATTACTGCATACGGCATCCGAGCGCGACGTACTACCTGCGTGCCAGCGGAGACAGCATGGCCGACGGCAGTCTGTACAATGGCGATCTGCTGGTTGTGGACAGTGCTGAAAAGCCGCGGCACGGCGATATCGTTGTCGCCAGCGTACAGGGGGAGTTTACGGTGAAACGGCTTCTGCTGACGCCGCGACTGACGCTGCAGCCCATGAATGCCTCCTGGTCGCCGATTTATCCTGATCCCGACGAGCTGGATATCTTTGGCGTTGTCACGCATATCATCCACCGCCCGAGGGAGATGTACTGATGTTTGCCCTGGCCGATGTGAACAGCTTCTATGCCAGCTGTGAACGTGTTTTCCGCCCGGATTTGAAAGGAAAGCCGATAGTCGTCCTGAGCAACAACGACGGGAACGTAATCGCTCGCAGTGCCGAGGCGAAGCCCTGGATCAAAATGGGAACTCCGTGGTTTCAGATAAAAAACGAAAGGTACCCGGAAAAAATATATGCGTTTTCAAGTAATTATGAACTTTACGCCTCGATGTCGGCGCGCGTGATGAACTGCCTGGAGGAACTGGCCCCCAGGGTGGAACAGTATTCCATTGATGAGATGTTCCTCGACCTGACCGGCGTGGAGCACTGTATGGGGCTTGAGGACTTCGGCCGGCAGCTGCGTCAGCACGTGTATGACTGTACCCGCCTGACCATTGGCGTGGGCGCCGGACCAACGAAAACCCTCGCAAAATCAGCCCAGTGGGCCTCAAAAGAGTGGAAACAGTTTCGTGGCGTACTCGCGCTGACCAGGGGAAATCCGCAAAGGACGCGGAAACTGCTTTCACTGCAGCCGGTTGAAGAAATCTGGGGGGTGGGTAACCGTATTGCACGCAAGCTAAATGTGCTGGGCATAAAAACCGCGCTCGATCTGGCTCTGACGAACCCGGCCTTCATCCGCAAAAATTTTTCTGTGGTCCTTGAGCGAACGGTACGGGAACTGAACGGGGAAAGCTGCCTTTCGCTTGAGGAAGCCCCTCCGACGAAACAGCAAATTGTCTGCAGCCGCAGTTTTGGCGTGAAGATCACGGAGTACGAGTCACTCCGTCAGGCTATCTGTCAGCACGCAGAGCGGGCCTCTGAAAAACTGCGTAAAGAGCACCAGTATTGCCGGCATATTTCCGTTTTCATCAAAACGTCTCCGTTCGCCATTAAAGAGCCTTACTACGGCAACGTGGCTACGGAAAAACTGCTTACACCCACTCAGGACACCAGGGACATCATTGCAGCCGCCACAATGGCTCTGGAGCGTATCTGGAGGGATGGGCACCGGTATGCCAAAGCCGGAGTTATGCTGAATGACTTCACCGGCTCCGGCGTTTCGCAGCTGCAGCTGTTTGACGAACGCCCGCCACGCCCTCACAGTGCTGAGCTGATGAGGGTTCTGGACGGGATCAACAACTCAGGGCTGGGTAAAGTATGGTTTGCCGGTAGAGGAATTGCGCCATCCTGGCAAATGAAACGCGATATGCTCTCCCCTGCGTACACCACTCGCTGGAGAGATATCCCCGTTGCGAGGATCGGTTAAATTTTGCCTTTCAGAGAGAGCCAGCAGTGCTCGCCGCAGCCGAACGACAGGGCGAAGCCCGCGAGTGAGCGAGGAAGCACCAGGGGAGCTGAAGCCTTTTAAAGCACCTTACGCACTTAAGTTCTATAGATTCCATAATGAGTTATCCACATATCCTTTGAGTAGATCCAATAACTTACCCTTAGTTATCCAAATAGATCCAAACTGATCCCTTTAGCGGCAAAACCTTTGTTTACGGGCTTCGTAGCGATTTCAGGTGTGTCGTAGTGGGAAAAAGGTGTTCTGAAGCGGGAAAAAGGTGTGTCAAAACGGGGTAAGGGTGGGTAGAATCGGGAAGAAAGGTGTGTCGAAACGGGAAATAGTTAATATTTAGGCACATATCGATCATATGCTATGAATGGATATAACTATATGAATGAGAATGTTTATATTGGCGAGGTTATAGGTCCAGATTGTGAAAGTGTTAACAATAAACTCACCGTCACAAGTAAGGCCACAGTTCAGCCTGTAGCCCTGATGAGATTAAATGTTTTTGTTCCCTCAAGCAGGCCTGCAAAGGGCACCAGAACATCAATCGATGCGACCTCTGTTCTCAAGGATCTGGAATTCTCAAGGCGGGAGGGGTACGACGATATTCGTATAACCGGTGAACGGTTGAGTATGGCCATCGACTTCAAGGTATGGGTCGGTATCATAGAAGCTTTCAGTAAGTACGGTTTAAAAACCAACAGCATTAAGCTTACTTTTCATGAGTTTGCTGGAATGTGCCGCTTTGAGTCTAAGAGATTCGATTCCCGTCTTAGAAAAAGTATTTCAGAAGCTTTGACCAGGATACGTGGCAAGACCATTACCTTTACCCGTAGCGATTCAGAGGGCCTTCAAAAAGTTTCCGTAACAGGTTTGCTTAAGACAGGTGAACTGGATTTTGCAAACGACCTGGTGGAACTTGAAGCTGATCAGCGACTATGGGAGCTCTACCAAACTGATTACACTGTTCTGCTACGACATAAGCCGATAAACGCTTTAACCCGAAAGGAAGCAGCTCAGGCCCTGTATACTTTCATCGAAAGCCTGCCTACGAACCCAGTCCCCATATCTTTCAAACGGATACGAGACAGGCTCTCATTGCTCTCTCCGGTAAAGGAACAGAACCGTATCATTAAACTGGCCCTCAAGCAGTTGCAGGATATTGGGTACCTTGACCACAGCATCACCAAAAAAGGTAAAGAGACTTTCATTCTGATCCACCGTCGCTCAGCAAATCTGAAACCAGGAACAGCTGTATAAGGTGTGTCAAAACGGGAAAGCAACGCGATTAAGGTGTGTTGAAACGGGAGTCTCTTCTTAAACATCTTGATAGGTGTGTTGTAGGGGGAAGCCTCGCCTTAAACGTCTTAATAGGTGTGTTGTAGCGGGATGAGAACCTGTTAAATGTGTGTTTTTATCTGTATATACTTACGCACCTTCCCACTTCAACACACCTTTTTGGATAGAAGTGAGAAGCTATCCCGCTTCTCACCACCTTTTACCAAATTTGTCTCACCGACTCCCCACTTCGACACACCGAAGATTCAAAGGCTTCCCACTACGCCCCACTTTTTGCTTCACGCGGTCATAACTGGTTGATACTACCCTCCCTAAAGGTAGCCTGGAGTTGAAAGCCGCATTATGTGGTTCTATGGGGATTTCGGATAAAGGCACCACTTTGCCATCTTGTTATCTTGTTATCTTGTTATCTTGTTATCTTGTTATCTTGTCATCCTAACATCTTACTAATTTGTTAAGATACAAAAACAATTCAGTTATAAATCACACAGTTAACAACTTAACAAGATATTAACTTAATAAAGAAATTGCAATATTGTCGCCTGTTTGGCAATATTAAGTTGTTAACTTAACAACTTAATATGAGGCTATGATGATAATAGTATTGGGTAGTCAAAAGGGTGGGGTTGGTAAAAGTACACTGGCGGTATCTATAGCTGCGTATCTGATGTCACTGGGCAATCGAGTGATCATTGTCGACGCAGATGACCAGAAATCTGTATTGACCTGGTACAACAATCGTCCTGAAGATCTTCCCCATATTCCGGTTACTGGCGCAACAGGCAACATCAAAGCCATGCTAAAGGAACACGAGAAATCTTATGACTTTGTCATCGCAGACTGTGCTGGCCGCGACAGTGCAGAAATGCGTAGTGGGTTGATGGCCGCTGACGTATTCATTTCTCCGTTGCGGCCTTCTCAGATGGACCTGGATGTAGTGCCTCATACATGCTCTGTTTTTACAGCAGCAAAAGATTTTAATGAGGACGTCCGGGGATATCTCGTTTTAAACATGACGCCCACGAACATGTTTGTCAATGAAGCAAATCAGGCAGCTGACGTACTCAAGGATTATCCTGAAATGCGTCTGGCTAGTTCCCGAGTTTGTGATCGAAAAGCGCATCGAGATGCTTGGGCAGAATCAATGACAATTTTTGAAACGCAAAATGACAAAGCACAACAAGAAATCGAATCGTTAGTTAAAGAGGTTATTCTGTGAGAAATAGAGCAAATACTCCATCTCGTGATGAGGCAGCGTTTATTAACGGTGGTACTGCTGGTATTGATAATACCAAAGTGACTTCAGAGAGACCATTGGCTGTAAGTAAAGCAAAACCAGTGAGCATTTCCTTTTTTGAAGAAAACTTAAAAGACATTGATGATCTTATAACGGGTGAAATGATTTCAGGTAAAAGCAGAGTGAATCGTTCTGACGTAGTCAGGGCAGCGGTAGAGGCACTAAAAAGTTTATCAAAAACAGAGATATCCAGATTAATCGCAGAAGCGAAACAACGATAATATCTTGTTATCTTGTTATCTTGTTATCTTGTTATCTTGTTATCTTGTTATCTTGTTATCTTGTTATCTTGTTATCTTGTTATCTTGTT
>NZ_KQ089922.1:4390382-4708120 GCF_001037645.1 Enterobacter sp. BWH64 | reverse complement strand
TGGTCCCACCTGACCCCATGCCGAACTCAGAAGTGAAACGCCGTAGCGCCGATGGTAGTGTGGGGTCTCCCCATGTGAGAGTAGGGAACTGCCAGACATCAAACAAGTAGAAAGGCCATCCGAAAGGATGGCCTTTTTGCGTTATCGCTCCAGCCAAACCAATTCCCTCATTCGATATTCCTGCTGTCGCCATTAATACCTTACGGACGTATTAAAGCGTTTTACCCTACTGAAACTGAAGTTGTGGAATGCATTATGCTGGCTCGCAGCAGCGTTAAATCAATTAAATGTTATGTACAGGTATGGGGTATAGCGGGGAGTAAGGTAGCGTATTGAATTTAATTAATATCTGATGCTATTCGTGATGAGGAATATACGTTCCTTATATCAGGGAAAAATAAAAGCGCGGCGATGGCCGCGCTTTTAGAAGCCTTATTTAGTCAGGGCGACAATACCGAGTGTCAGGCCAGCGATTGCCGCGGCGCCACCAGCAATCGCACCTGCTGTTTCCCAGTTATCCTGGGTAGTGCCCTTCATACAGGTATTGGTGTGAACCAGTCGCCCCTGATCGTCGTATACCGGTACACATGGAGAGTCGTGCGCGCAACCAGCAAGCAGCGCAGCGAGAAGTGCAACGGAAAGGAATCTTTTCATGATGTTACCTCAATATGATCGCTTATTCGCTAAAGAGCCGATACAGCAATTAACGAACTGATGATTATTTTACCACCGCACTAATACCATGCAGCACGGGGAATAATCTCAATTTGTGTGGATTGTAAAAATTATGAAGAAAAAAGCGCGGGCACTGATTATTAATGGAGGAAATGTGAAGAGGGGAAGTGTTTTTACATTGTTTTCAGGAAATAAAAAAGGCACCAGAGGTGCCTTTATGGTTTTCATTAATCCTTGTGCTTTGTAAACCGTCTCCGGACAACCACAAAGAAAACAGGAACAAAGAAAATGGCCAACAGGGTGGCTGACAGCATCCCGCCCATCACGCCCGTCCCGACCGCATTTTGTGCCCCACTACCAGCACCGCTGCTGATGACCAGAGGCATAACACCAAGGATGAATGCCAGGGAAGTCATCAGGATAGGACGCAGACGCATACGCGAGGCTTCAAGCGTGGCTTCGATAATCCCTTTGCCTTCTTTATCCATGAGATCCTTGGCGAACTCAACGATCAGTATGGCGTTCTTGGCTGATAAACCAATTGTCGTAAGCAGACCAACCTGGAAGTAAACGTCATTGTTCAGCCCTCGCATTGATGCAGCCAGAAGCGCGCCGATCACCCCCAGCGGCACAACCAGCATGACCGAGAAGGGAATTGACCAACTTTCATAGAGGGCCGCCAGACACAGGAACACCACAATCAGTGAGATGGCGTACAGCGCCGGAGCCTGATTCCCGGAAAGTCGTTCCTGATAAGACATCCCCGTCCAGTCGTAGCCGATGCCGGAAGGCAGTTTTGACGCAAGGCTTTCCATCAACGCCATTGCCTCACCGGTACTTTTGCCAGGGGCAGACTCACCGAGGATCTCCATTGATGGCATCCCATTGTAACGTTCCAGACGCGGTGAACCGTACACCCAGTGAGAGCTGCTAAAGGCAGAGAAAGGCACCATTTCGCCGTTAGCGCTACGCACATACAGGCCGTTAATGTCTCCGGGTAGCATACGGAAGCGAGCATCAGCCTGGACATAAACTTTTTTCACCCGTCCGTGATCGATAAAGTCGTTCACATAGGTGCCACCCAGCGCTGTTGAAATCGTCTGATTGACGTCAGACACGCTCACACCCAGCGCCTGTGCCTTCTCCTGATCGACGTCCAGCTTGAACTGTGGCGTATCTTCCAGTCCATTAGGACGCACGCGAACCAGTAAGTCAGGATGTTCTCTCACCATGCCCAGCAGCTGGTTACGCGCCTGGGTTAACTGCGTATGCCCCAGGTTTGCCTGGTCAATCAGTTCAAAGTCAAAGCCTGTTGCGGTACCCAGTTCAATAATGGCAGGCAGGTTAAACGGAAATACAAGACCGTCTTTGATCTGGCTGAACGCTTTCGTCGCGCGGCTGACAATCGCCTCAACGCCGTTTTCCTTGCCCGGACGTTCTTCCCATGGCTTCAGGCTGACGAAAGCGATACCGGAGTTCTGCCCCTGTCCGCTAAAGCTAAAACCGTTTACGGTAAAGACCGATTCAACGTTCGCTTTCTCTTTCGTCAGGTAATAATCCTGAACCTGATCGAGTACCTGCTGAGTACGCATTTGCGTCGCCCCTGCCGGCAACTGAACCATCGTCATAAACACCCCCTGATCCTCTTCCGGCAGGAAGGAGGAAGGCAGGCGCAGGAACAGAACTGCCATGCCGCCGACGATGATGACGTAAACCAGCAGATAGCGGCCGGTCTTACGTAAAATGCCGCTTACGCTGTTGCTGTAGTGCTCCACACTCTTATCAAAGAGCGCGTTAAACCAGCCGAAGAAACCACCTTTCTTTTCATGATGTTCGCTGGAAACCGGTTTGAGCAGCGTGGCACAAAGAGCAGGCGTTAATATCAACGCCACCAGTACCGACAAGGCCATCGCGGAGACAATGGTCAGCGAGAACTGACGATAGATAGCCCCGGTTGAACCACCAAAGAATGCCATCGGAATAAATACCGCCGAAAGCACCATGGCAATGCCCACCAGAGCGCCCTGGATTTGCTCCATCGACTTCTGCGTCGCCTCTTTTGGCGGCAGCTTGTCCTCAACCATGACGCGTTCTACGTTCTCGACCACCACGATGGCGTCATCGACGAGCAGACCTATCGCCAATACCATCCCGAACATCGTCAGGGTGTTAATGGAGAACCCGAACGCAGCCAGTACCGCAAAGGTGCCCAGTAACACCACGGGCACGGCGATCGTCGGAATAAGCGTTGCCCGCAGGTTTTGCAGGAACAAGTACATCACCAGGAACACGAGAACAATCGCTTCAAACAGTGTCTTCACCACCTCATGGATTGAGATCTTCACGAAAGGTGTGGTGTCGTACGGATACACGACTTTCAGGCCCTGAGGGAAGAAGGGCTGCAACTGCGCCAGTTTACTCTTGATGGCGGCAGCGGTATCCAGCGCGTTTGCGCCAGTCGCCAGCTTGATCCCCAGCCCCGTTGCTGCCTGGCCATTGATTTTGGTGACCATGTTGTAGTTTTCGCCACCCAGCTCAATGCGGGCCACATCTTTCAGGTGGACCATTGAACCGTCCTGGTTCACCTTCAGCGTCACACGACCAAACTCCTCCGGCGATTTCAGACGCGTTTGAGCAATAATTGAGGCGTTCAGTTGCTGCCCAGGTACGGACGGTGTTCCGCCCAACTGGCCCGCAGCAATCTGGTCGTTCTGCGTTTTTAGCTGGTTAATGATATCCAGCGGCGTGAGCTGATATTTGTTCATCGCGTTGCTGTCCAGCCAGATGCGCATTGCATACTGGGCACCGAACAGCTGCACGTCACCGACGCCGGAAGTACGGCTGATCGCATCTTTTACATTAGAAGCGACATAGTCGGAGATATCATCCTGCGTGAGGTTTTTATTGTCCGACACAAAGCCTGCAACCAGCAGGAAGCTGCTGCTGGATTTCTCCACGCCGATCCCCTGCTGCTGCACTTCTTGTGGCAGCAGCGGCATGGCGAGCTGGAGTTTGTTCTGAACCTGCACCTGCGCAATATCAGGATCTGTACCCGACTCGAACGTCAGCGTAATGGTGACGTTACCAGCGGAATCACTGGTGGACGACATGTACATCAAATTATCGATACCGTTCATGTTCTGTTCGATAACCTGAGTGACGGTGTCCTGTACCGTCTGGGCATCAGCGCCCGGGTAGGTTGCTGTCACCGCAACCGCCGGCGGCGCAATGGTCGGATATTGCGCGACCGGTAGTTTTAAAATGGCCAGCCCGCCCGCAATCATCAGAATGATGGCGAGTACCCAGGCGAAAACAGGCCGTTGAATAAAGAAATTAGCCATGTCGTTATTCCTTAACTGGCTGGAGTCGCTGCGGTATCAGGAATAGCCACGACGGTGACGCCAGGGCGAACTTTTTGCAGGCCGCTGATAATGACGCGGTCGCCGTTTTTGAGGCCTTCCGTGATCAGCCAGCGATCGCCAATCGCCTGCGGTGCAACGACAGTGCGTGATTCCACCTGGTTTTTCTCATTTACCACAAGCACGGTGGCATCTCCGCGTGGTGTACGGGTTACCCCCTGCTGAGGAACCAGAATGGCATCAGGTTGCGTACCTTCATCGATGCGCGCACGGACAAACATACCCGGTAACAGCATATGCTGTGGGTTAGGGAAGAGGGCGCGAAGGGTGATTGAGCCGGTACTTTCATCTACCGTGACATCAGAGAACTGGAGCGTCCCTTTCAGCGGATAAGGCTGGCCATTTTCCATCAGCAACTCGACGCTGCTGGTGTCTCCCTTTTGCAGGCTCGTCTGCTGCTTCAGGCGCATAAAATCGCTGCTGGATTGCGTCACATCGACATAAATGGGATCGAGTTGCTGAACCGTCGCCAGTGCAGTTGCCTGGCCATTAGTGACTAACGCCCCTTCGGTGACGCTGGATTTACCTATACGCCCGTTGATTGGGGATGTGACTTTCGTATAGGCCAGGTTGATCCGCGCGCTTTCAACGCCAGCCTTCGCGGCAACCACGCTCGCATCCGCCTGCTGGGCAGTTGCCACCGCCTGATCGTACTCCTGCTTGCTCACATATTGCGTACCAACCAGCGGAACGTAACGTTTCACCGTCAGATGGGCGATATTCGCCGCCGCCTGTGCTTTTACCAGTTCACCTTTCGCATTGTCGTAGGCTGCCTGATAGGTGGCCGGATCGATTTGATAAAGGGATTCACCCGCTTTAACGTCGCTGCCTTCGGTAAAATTACGGTGCAGAATGATACCACTTACCTGAGGACGAACCTCCGCAACACGATACGCGTCAGTTCTGCCGGGCAATTCTGTCGTTACGGCCAGTGGCGCGCTTTTAACAATATGAACACTGACCTGAGGAGCTTGCGCATGCTGCTGTGGGTTTTCTTGCCCATCGCACCCGGTGAGCAGCGCGGCACAGACAATGAAACCGGATAAGGGTAAGCATCTGAAGTGATTCGTCATTACTGTTCCTTAAACTACCCTTGAGCCGATATATGCCATGAATCGGTGAAAGGGTGTGAGGCAAAAAATAGAAATGTAGCCGCGTATAATAATGAGGGTGTTTAATGTTTTTTAATTTATAAGTGCTGATGGAGCTTTTAAAAGTAAAAATCGGAATCTGACACAGTGCATTCGGCATTCTTTTTCTGTCAGGATAATCAACGAAATGTTTTCGGTGAATGCTATTCATATATTTTATGAATTTTATGTATTCGATTTATTCACGTGAATTATAAATTAAATGAATTGACTTTTTTTGTGCAAAATTAACACGGGTTTTGGTTAATACTTTGACTACACGACCACGGCAATATCCTTTGATAACGTATCAATCTTATGAGTAATGAGTAGCAGGTTATGGCGCGCAAAAAGAAAGAAGAGGCTCAAAAGACCCGCCAGCAGCTGATTGAAGCCGCTATCGGGCTATTCGCGACGCGTGGCGTGTCCAGCACCACGCTTACCGACATCGCCGATGCTGCTCAACTCACTCGCGGGGCGGTTTACTGGCATTTCTCGAGTAAAGCGGAAATATTTAATGCAATATGGGATCAGCAATTGCCGATGCGTGAGATGATTCGTGACAGGTTAATACTTTCCGAAAATGACGACCCTTTGTTAATGCTTCGTGAACAATTTATTGTCGCACTGCAATATATTGCGAGCGAGCCGCGGCAATATGCGCTTTTACAAATTTTGTATCATAAGTGTGAATTTCATGACGATGTGATTTCAGAATGTGAAATACGCAAGCGGATCGGTTTAAACGATGATTATCTTCGCAAGACGCTAAAGCGATGCATTGCTCGTAACGTTATCTCTTCGCAAACCAATATTGAACTGGCGCTGATTGTTTTCCACGCCTTTTTTAGCGGTGTCATTAAAAACTGGTTAATGGATAGCAACAATTTTAATCTGTACAAACAAGCACCGGCGCTGGTGGATAATATTCTGGCGACACTAAATATCACCCGAGTGGCGCCAGTGGTTTACGATACAGCCTCATGACCGCGTCCGGGGTGGCGACATCTCCCCGTGCTGGCACTGTTCCATAATAGCTTGCGCGGTAATCGGTTTGCCCAGCAGGTAACCCTGTAGCGTATTGCATCCCAGTTCTGTCAGAAAGGTTTGCTGCGCTGCGGTTTCGACCCCTTCCGCCACGACCTTCAGATTCAGCGTTTTTGCCAGGGCGACAATCGCCGAGACAATCGTCGCATCTTCGCTCTCACCACTTAACTCTTTCACAAAAGCACGATCGATTTTCAACTCGCAGGCGGGGAGTCGCTTAAGATACAGAAGGCTTGAGTAACCGGTGCCAAAATCGTCTATCGAGGCTTTTACTCCCGCATCCGTCAGCGCTGTCAGGACACGAACGCTTTCGTCCGGATTGTTCATTGCCGTGGTTTCGGTCACCTCCAGGATCAACATGCCGGGTGGTACGCTATGGCGCGTCAGACAATCGAGAACTGTTTTAACCAGCGACGGCTGTTCGAACTGCAATGTAGAAAGATTCACCGCCATTGACCAGTCCGTGTGGCCCTGAAGATGCCATTCATGCAGCTGGCGGCAGGCCTCGTCGATTACCCAGTTTCCAATCGGAATAATCAGCCCCGTTTTCTCTGCCAGCGGTAGAAACAGGTCAGGGGAGAGTAACCCCTGTTTGGGATGCTGCCAGCGTAACAGCGCTTCGAACCCGAGGACTGGCCCGGCAGGAGCGTGGAATTTAGGTTGATAAAGCAGGCGTAACTCATTACGGTCGATGGCCTGCCACAGATCATTCATCAGCTGTAGATGCGTCTGCGCCAGCGTATTCATTGACGGCTGGAAGAAGTGATAGCCGTTACGACCCATATGTTTCGTGTGGTACATCGCAGCATCAGCGTTAAACATCAGTTCACGATCGGTTTTGCCATCGTGTGGATAGAGCGCAATGCCAATGCTCAGGGTGACCATCAGTTCATAAGGATCGAGATGGAACGGGCTATCAATGACGCGCACCAGTGAATTTGCCAGTGAGGCAGCATCATCCGGAGTGGCGGTTTCGGCCAGCAGGACGAATTCATCCCCACCGATACGCGCCAGCGTATACTGACCTTTCAACTGCAACAGCAAACGCTGAGTCACCGCAACCAGAAGCTTGTCACCGACATCATGACCATAGGCATCGTTGACGGTTTTAAAGCCATCAAGATCCATAAACATCAGCGCGAAAGGGCTTCCTTCGCGATCGGCCTTGCTGATGGCCTGATCGAGGCGATCCTCAAGCAGAATACGATTGGGTAATCGCGTCAGCGTATCATGTAACGCCAGCTGTGCGAGTTCACGATTAGCTTCTGCCAGTGATGAGGCCAGCAGCGAGGTACGAGCCTGAAGGCGGGCATCGAACATCGACACCAGCAGCGTAATCCCCAGAATAGCGAGCGCGACCACGCTAACCAGTATCGCCAGCCAGCTCCCGTTAATGCCATGATGGTGGACCATCGTCGACATTGGAAATTGTGCTGCTTCCATGCCGGCGTAATGCATGCCAGCGATAGCGATGCCCATGGTGATCGCCGCCCCCAGCCGCATCAACGCCATTCGTGCGGCTTCCTGACGTAAACGGAACGTCAGCCAAAGAGCGGCCAGTGAAGCGGCAAGGGCAATGACCACGGAGATAGCCACCCACGTTTTATCCCAGACAATACCCGGTGTGACCTCCAGGGCTGCCATACCAGTGTAGTGCATGGCAACAATGCCCGTTCCCATCACGACGGCGCCAGGCAGCAGCCGGCGCAAACGTAGCTGCTCGCCGCTAACGAGCCACAGGGCAAACATTGACGAGCTGATGGCGATAACCATCGAAAGCACGGTCAGGACCGCGTTGTAACTCATGCTCATGGAAAGATCCATCGCCAGCATACCGATGAAATGCATCGCCCACACGCCAATCCCCATCGAAACACCGCCACCTGCCAGCCAGACGCGTGCAGCGATGCCCTGGCTTCCGGCAACGCGCGCAGCCATATTCAGCGCGGTATAGGCGGCAAGAATGGCAACAACAAAGGAGATGACTACGAGGATTTGGTTGTATTGGCTAACCAGCATGGTCTGTTCACTCGTTGTGAGACGTTAAGCAAGAGCGGTTGGAAAGGGCACAGACATTATCATCGTCAGGAAATGACGAAAAGTGATTTAAATCCCTGTTTTTATTGAGTGATAACAGGGGGGGGGACAGGATGGAAGCGGTTAGTCCAGCTCTGAGCAGTTGACCAGTTTAAGCGGGTTCACGGAATTCATATTGCGACATTTATCGGTTTCGGTGCTCATCAGTTCAATCCACTGCATCAGCAGCGCATCAAAAATGAAAACAGAGACAGCAAAAACGACCAGCCACCAGTATTTACGAATCATGTGTCATTCCGTGAAAAGAGAGCCTGTAAGTTGCTGGAAATATACACGAAAAGCGGGCGTTGAAAAGTGGGGAAAGAGAAGGTTTACAAAGCATTGACGGTTGCCCGTCCGGACGATAAAAAAGGCGCTTCCCCATGCCGAAGAGCGCCTTTTTAAACAAGCAGTTAGCTAATCGAAATTAGTTCATGCCGTATTTTTTCAGTTTCTTACGCAGGGTACCACGGTTGATGCCCATCATCAGGGCAGCGCGGGTTTGATTACCACGGGTGTATTGCATCACCATGTCCAACAGTGGCTGTTCAACTTCAGCCAGTACCAGCTCATACAGGTCATTAACATCCTGACCGTTCAGTTGAGCAAAATAGTTCTTCAGTGCCTGTTTAACCGAGTCACGCAGGGGCTTTTGAGTCACCTGATCCTGAGAGTTAACGGTAGAAACGGTCAGTACGTCAGAATTTACGCGTTGTTCGAACATAGTTCTGTCAGCTCTTTATTTCATTACGCAAGATTTTCGAAGTATGCCTCCAACGCCTCCAGCTGTTCGCTGGCATCCTCAATGGCGTTGAATGTGCGCCGAAACTGGTCATTTGGAGCGTGCTCCTGGAGATACCAGGAGACGTGTTTACGCGCAATTCGGTACCCTTTTGCCTGGCCGTAGTGGTCATGCAGTTCCCGAACATGCGAACAAAGCAAGCGCTTAACCTCTGCCAGAGGCAGTGGGGCAAGCAGCTCCCCAGTGTCCAGATAATGCTGGATTTCCCGAAAGATCCAGGGTCTTCCCTGAGCGGCACGTCCTATCATCAGAGCATCAGCTCCCGTATAGTCGAGCACAGCTCTGGCTTTAAGCGGGTCAGTAATGTCGCCATTCGCGATAACCGGAATGGAAACTTTCTGCTTAACTGCCCGAATGCTGTCGTATTCAGCTTCACCGTTGAACAAACAGGCGCGAGTGCGTCCATGAATGGTCAGGGCCTGAATGCCACAGTCTTCGGCCAGTTGGGCAATCTCTACGCAGTTACGGTGTTCCGGCGACCAACCCGTGCGAATCTTCAACGTAACAGGAACGTCCACTGCGCTGACAACCGCCGTCAGGATTGACTTCACCTGGTCGGGGTATTGCAGAAGGGCTGAACCTGCAAGCTTGCGATTCACCTTTTTGGCCGGGCAACCCATATTGATATCAATAATCTGGGCGCCACTTTCCACGTTAATACGCGCGGCATCTGCCATCTCTTCAGGCACGCTTCCGGCAATTTGCACGGTGCGGATACCTGGTTCATCAATGTGCACCATCCGTAGGCGGGACTTATCGCTTTCCCAAACCTGCGGGTTAGACGACATCATCTCGGAAACGGTCAGGCCTGCTCCCATCTCGTAACACAGCGTCCTGAACGGCCGGTCGGTAATACCTGCCATTGGGGCTGCGATCAGGCGATTTCTGAGCTGGTGGTGTCCGATGCGCATGAGTTAAGAAATGACCATACTGTGACTGCAAGGCGGCGTATATTACGCATTTTTTGCACGAGATGAAAGGCCAAACTTTGAACAATCCTCTGTTGTAGATCAAGGAATCGCCAGTCATTCTTTTTGGATAAGATTATTCGCTATTTAAATCATTGTGTTATGAATAAATGAACATTTTGTGGGCGCTTACAATTTCCCGTAACTTCTCATCATTTCTGAATAAATGAATCAATTGTCCGGGATAATCTGCTGCTATAAGCAGCAGATTATGGCGCTTCTTTGCGATCTGCGTCGCATTTCAGCACAGGATATCAGCGTAAAAAAATCGACTTATTCAACAACCAGACGGCCATGAAGCGGTTGAACCGGGCGGCTGTTTTCATGGTGCATGGTGTGAGTGAATTTTTGCAGCTGTTCAGCAGAGACGGTCAGCGGGTGCTTGAGCACCAGCCATGTCACCCCTTCTGAACACGGTGGCGTGGTCAGAGAGCCGCTAAAACGCCAGTAGGTTTTATCCGTGGGCAGTAATTTATTCATATCGAGGGTTGGCTTAATCGTGACGTTCTGGTCAACCTGTCCGGGCATCACGCCCCAGAGTTTATCCAGTTCAGTGTTTGCCGCGCCCTGATCGAACATAACGGCAACGACCGTCAGTTCGCCGTCAGCGTTTTTATGGACCAGATGCATTTCCATTGCGTATTTTTTACCGTGCACCGTGTTTTCGGATGGCGCATGGAAATGGAACTGCTGTAACGTCCAGCGCTGTTTATCAAGCGTGATGCTGTCGCGTGTATCGGCATTTTCACTTGCCTGGATAGTATGGCCGTTGTTTGTCAGAATGACCGGGCCGTCGATATAGTGCGTTTCCAGCGGAGAGATGTGGGCTTTGACCGTGTTATCTATGTTGACCGGCGACTGATACATTCCGCTTTTACACGTCTTGTACGCCTCGTCCAGTTCGCCCCAGTGTTCCGGTGCGCCTTCTCCCTGATAACTCCAGTGTGATGCGTAAGCCGTAGCCGAAATTATGCTCAGCGCCAGCAGCGCTGCCTTGCCTGAAATGTGTTTCATCATATTCTTCCTGTGAATTTTATTATCCAAATCAATGATTAACATTATGATTTGTGCGGTTATTTTATCGAAGAAAGGAAGAAGGCGGGAGAAAAAACCGAAGGGAAAAGGCGTGGTCAGACGACCACGCCAAACGCTTATTTTTTACGGCCGGTGATGCGACACCACTCTTCTTTCTCGACCACCGGGTCGAGCGCGAAGAGATCGGCGTAGGCTTCACAGACGCTGTCTGCCTGGCTGGCAAGGATACCGGACAGGCCCAGCAGACCGCCTTCAACCGGCAGCACGCTGATTAACGGCGCCAGCTCGCGTAACGGGCCAGCCAGGATATTCGCGACCACAACATCGGCTTTCATCGCCTCTGGCTGTGCATCGGGCAGATACAGTTCAAGGCGATCGGAAACGCCATTACGCTCGGCGTTATCACGGCTGGCCTGAATCGCCTGCGGATCGATGTCGATCCCGATGGCTTTTGCCGCGCCCAGTTTCAGCGCCGCGATAGCAAGGATCCCGGATCCGCAACCGAAGTCGATCACGGTTTTGCCTTCCAGATCCAGGCCATCCAGCCATTGCAGGCACAGGGAGGTTGTCGGGTGGGTGCCGGTGCCGAACGCCAGACCCGGATCCAGCATCACGTTGACGGCGTTTTTATCGGGAACTTCACGCCAGCTTGGGCAGATCCACAGACGCTGACCAAACTGCATCGGATGGAAGTTGTCCATCCACTCGCGTTCCCAGTCTTTGTCTTCCAGCTGTTCAATTTTATGCGCGAAACCCACGCCCAGCAGCGAATGGTTTTCCAGAATCGCCACGACCTCTTTCATGTCGGTTTCTGCATCGAACAGGCCGATAACGTCCGTATCACCCCACAGGCGCGTTTCGCCTGGCAGCGGCTCAAAGACCGGCGTGTCATGCGTGTCCTGGAAGGTGATAGAGACCGAACCGGCCTCCATCAGCGCATCACTCAGTTCTTCGGCGTTCGCGCCGGTTGTGTTCAGTTTTAATTGGATCCACGGCATGGCAAAACTCTTTATTTGTCAGTAGAAATCAGGACAGTTTGTGGCACCGGTCGACCAAAACGGTTTCCCACCACAAACGCCAGTAAACTTACCAGTAACGAAGGCACGATCGGATGGAAGCCCAGATACTGAATTTTAAACGTGGCGAGAACAGCATACAGGACGCCCCCGACAATCATGCCGCTTAATGCACCCGCGGCATTCGCGCGTTCCCAGTAGAGCCCCAGCACCAGCGGCCACAGGAAAACGGCCTCCAGCCCACCAAAGGCGAGCAGGTTCAACCAGATGATCATCTCCGGTGGACGCCACGCGGCCAGCAGCAGCAACGCCCCCAGCACCAGGGTAATCACCGCCGACATGCGCTTAAGGCGTCGCTCATTTTCGACCTGTTCAGGGCGCAAATTCAGATAGAGATCTTTAATGATCGTAGCGGAACTTTGCAGCAACTGAGCGTTGATGGTCGACATAATGGCCGCCATGGGTGCGGCGAGGAAAATCCCGGCGGCAAACGGCGGAAGCACTTTCACCATCAGGGTTGGAATGACCAGATCCGGTACGGTAAGGTCAGGGATCACCGCGCGTCCCAGCGCACCCGCCAGGTGCATACCGAACATCAGGATCGCCACCACAATTGTCCCGATAATGATCCCGCGGTGCACCGCTTTGCTGTCTTTATATGAGATGCAGCGCACGGCGGTATGCGGCAGGCCAATCACGCCAAAGCACACCAGTACCCAGAACGAGGTCATAAAGGCTGGAGAGAGGATGTCATCCGCCCCCTGCGGCGAGACCAGTTTCGGATCGATCGCTTCCAGGGTTTCAACCGCATGGCTCAGGCCCCCTGCGGCATGCACGATACCCACCAGCAGAACGAGGGTGCCAATGAGCATCACCATCCCCTGCATCGTGTCGTTGAGTACGCTGGCGCGGAACCCGCCAAACGCGGTATACAGCGCGATACTCACACCGAAAATGACCAGGCCCGTCTCATAGGGGATCCCGGCTGCTGTCTCCAGCAGTCGCGCCCCGCCGATAAACTGCACCGTCATTGCGCCAATAAACGCCACCAGCAGACTCAGGCTTGCCAGCCATACCAGCAAGCGACTCTGATAGCGGGCAAACAGCATATCGTTCAGCGTTACGGCATTGTAGCGACGGGCCAGAATGGCAAACTTTTTACCCAGTATGCCCAGAGAGAGCCAGATGGCAGGCAGCTGGATCATGGCCAGCAGTACCCAGCCCAGCCCGTACTTATAAGCGGCGCCGGGGCCACCGATAAACGAGCTGGCGCTGATGTACGTGGCGGTCAGCGTCATGGCCAGCACGACGCCACCCATTGAGCGGCTCCCGAGGAAATACTCGTTCAGAAAGGTGCCGGTCGAACGTTTACGCATCGCATAAACCGACAGGCCAAACACCAGGAACAGGTAAGCGATAAGGGGCAGAATGACTTCAAGCTGCATCATCGTCCTCCAGTGAAATATCGCGATAGATGAATTTCACCATCGCCCAGCACAGCAGGATAAACACCAGCGGCAGCAGCAGGCAGGCCATTTCAAACCAGTGCGGGAGGCCGGTAATGCCAATCGCCGAATCAGGTAAGTAAGCAGTTACTAACCATGCAGCGAGATAGAGAAGGGTCAGCCACAGCGCCCAGCGCGCTTCTTTATGGGCCTGAACAAAACGTTTGTCCATTTTTTGTCCCTTGTGGATGAAGAAAGCGGGGATTGTACATGATGGGGCTTAGCGATCCCCAGAAATAAAAAAGGCCGGATAATCCGGCCTTTTAGCAACACAGGTCTCTTACTTCTCGTTCAGACCGAGTTTTTTCTCCAGGTAGTGGATGTTAGTGCCACCATTCTGGAAGTGCTCGTCGCTCATAATGCGCATCTGGAGATCAACGTTGGTTTTGATCCCGTCGATGATCAGCTCCTGAAGGGCGTTCTTCATGCGGGCAATGGCCACGTCACGGTTTTCGCCGTAGCAGATCAGCTTACCGATCATTGAGTCATAGTACGGCGGTACGGTGTAACCGGCGTAGATATGGGACTCCCAGCGCACACCAAAGCCACCCGGCGCGTGGAAACGCGTGATTTTACCCGGGCTTGGCAGGAAGGTGTTCGGGTCTTCGGCGTTGATACGGCACTCTACCGCATGGCCTTTAACCACAACTTCTTCCTGTTTGATGGACAGCGGCTGACCGGCAGCGATACGCAGCTGTTCTTTGATCAGGTCAACGCCGGTGATCATTTCAGTAACCGGGTGTTCAACCTGAATACGGGTGTTCATCTCAATGAAGTAGAACTCGCCGTTTTCGAACAGGAACTCAAAGGTACCTGCACCGCGATAGCCGATATCGACACACGCTTTAGCGCAACGCTCGCCGATGTAGCGACGCAGTTCAGGCGTAATGCCCGGCGCTGGCGCTTCTTCGACCACTTTCTGGTGACGACGCTGCATGGAGCAGTCACGTTCTGCCAGATAGATTGCGTTACCCTGACCGTCAGCCAGCACCTGAATTTCGATGTGGCGTGGGTTTTCCAGGTATTTTTCCATGTACACCATGTCATTGCTGAAAGCCGCTTTCGCTTCCGCTTTGGTCATGGAGATGGACTGCGCCAGTTCAGCATCACTGCGTACAACGCGCATACCGCGACCGCCGCCGCCGCCGGACGCTTTGATGATCACCGGATAGCCAATGCGTTTAGCATGGGCGCGGTTAGCATCCATATCGTCGGTCAGCGGGCCGTCAGAGCCCGGTACGGTTGGCACGCCGGCTTTTTTCATCGCGGTGATGGCAGACACTTTGTCACCCATCAGGCGAATGGTGTCGGCTTTCGGGCCAATGAAGATAAAGCCAGAGCGTTCAACCTGCTCAGCAAAGTTGGCGTTTTCAGAGAGGAAACCATAACCCGGGTGAATCGCGACCGCGCCAGTGATTTCGGCGGCGCTGATGATCGCCGGGATGTTCAGATAGCTTTTTACGGACGGAGCCGGACCGATACAGACCGTCTCATCCGCCAGCAATACGTGTTTTAAATCGCGATCCGCGCTTGAGTGCACGGCCACGGTCTTGATGCCCAGCTCTTTACAGGCACGAAGAATACGCAGTGCAATCTCGCCACGGTTGGCGATAACAATTTTATCCAGCATGTTCGCCTCGTTACTCGATGACGACCAGCGGCTCGTCAAATTCTACCGGCTGACCACTTTCGACCAGGATCGCTTTCACAGTACCTGATTTGTCTGCTTCGATCTGGTTCATCATTTTCATGGCTTCAACGATGCACAGGGTATCGCCTACGTTGACTTTCTGACCCACTTCGATGAACGCCTTCGCGTCCGGGCTCGGGGTGCGGTAGAAAGTACCAACCATTGGGGAACGTACGATGTGACCACTGATTTCTGTTGCAGCCGCAGGTGCCGCTTCTGCTGCCACTGGTGCAACGGCTGCGGAGAGCGCAGGCTGCTGCACTGGCGCAGCGTAAGCTTGCTGCATTACCGGGAAGCTAGCGGCCGGGGCTGCACGGCTGATGCGTACAGACTCTTCGCCTTCAGAAATTTCCAGTTCGGAGATGCCTGATTCTTCAACCAGCTCGATCAGTTTTTTAATCTTACGAATATCCATGAGTGGGTTCCGTACTCTTGTTTAGTGTGATTGTGACAAGCGTTTTACCGCTGTCTGTAAAGCGTATGAATAGCCGTCTGCACCCAGCCCACAAATCACGCCAGCGGCGATATCTGACAGGTAGGAATGGTGGCGGAACGGCTCTCGGGCGTGCACGTTACTCAGGTGGATCTCGATAAACGGGATACTCACCGCGAGCAGTGCGTCGCGTATAGCAACACTGGTGTGCGTAAACGCGGCCGGATTGATCAGGATATAGTCCACAGTGTCTTTAGCCTGATGAATACGGTCGATGATTGCGTACTCCGCGTTTGACTGAAAATGGTCCAAATCCACATTCAGCGGGGCTGCTTCCGTACTCAGACGGTTAACAATTTCGCTCAATGTCAGCGTGCCGTACTTCTCTGGCTCACGGGTGCCGAGCATGTTCAGGTTCGGACCGTTCAATACTAAAATTTGGAATTTGTCAGCCATTGTGCCGCTATCTCCTGCGATTTTCGGGTAAAAAACAACATATACCCTCAAAGCGCAATTGTCACCCTTTCAGAGGCCTAAAACCCCTGTCCGGAAAACCGAAGTCGCACATTATAACGATTTCGTAGCATTTGGCAGCTAAATACTGGTCTTATCAGGGAAGATTATCAACCGCTATCCGAAAAAGATTCGCGGTTGATAAATAATCTGCGGGAAAACGCACAGTTTCGTGAACTATCGCAACCACTGGCGGAACTTCTTGTAACGCCACGCTAAAAGGGCCAGGGCCAGCAGGGCGTAGATGACCGGCTGAGGGGATAAAATCTTCACCGACCACAGGTAATGAATCGGGGCGAGGATCGCGACAAGATAGACGAAGTTGTGCAGCAGTTGCCAGCGTCGACCCAGTTTTCGCTGCGCATACTGCGTGGATGTCAGCGTCAGCGCCAGTAAAACCAGCCAGCTTACGATACCCAGCGTCAGATAGGGACGCGTCACCAGTTCGCTGCCAAGGAGTGCCTGGTTGTTAATGCCCAGTTCCAGCAGGGCGTAGCTGGTGAGATGCAGCGTCGCCCAGGCAAAACACCATAGCCCTAAAAGCCGACGGGTGCGTATCAATAATGGCTGTTTAGCGTAGCGCGCCAGCGGTGAGACGAGCAAGGTCGCCAGCAAAAATTTCAGAGCCATCCGACCCGTAAAATGCTGAATATCTTTCGCCGGATCGGCACTGAACTGTCCCTGGCTGGCTGCCCAGAAGAGCCAGATAAAGGGGAGCAATCCTGCTAAATGCAGGAGTACCTTCAGCCAGGTTATCTGCTTTGCCGTTAAACGCACTTAGAAGTTCTCCCGTAAATTCAGCCCACGGTAGAGGGATGCCACCTCATCCGCATAGCCGTTAAACAGCAGCGTTGGCTGGCGTTTTACATCCAGCGCGCCGCCGGAGCCGATAAAACGTTCCGTTGCCTGCGACCAGCGCGGATGGTCAACGTGCGGGTTAACGTTGGCAAAAAAACCATACTCGTCAGGCGCTGCCAGGTTCCAGGTGGTGGGGGGGCGTTCACGGGTGAGCTTAATGCTGACGATCGATTTGATGCCCTTGAAACCGTATTTCCACGGTACGGTCAGGCGAATGGGCGCCCCGTTTTGCGGCGGCAGCGCTTTGCCGTAAACCCCGACGGTGAGCAGCGTAAGCGGATGCATGGCTTCGTCGAGACGTAAACCTTCAACGTAGGGATACTCCAGCCCGCCGCCGATAAACCGATCCTTCTGGCCTGGCATCTCGTCCGGGGCGTAGCGCGTCTGGAAGGAAACATACTTCGCGTTGCTGGTGGGCTCAACCAGCGCCAGCAGTTTATGCAAAGGGAAACCTACCCACGGCACCACCATCGACCAGGCTTCCACACAGCGCATACGGTAAATGCGTTCTTCAAGTGGGAAGCGGGTGGTGAGGTCATGATGATCCAGCGTCAGCGGTTTTGCCACCTCGCCATCTATCTTCAGCGTCCAGGGATCGGTTTTCATGCTCCCGGCGTTGGCGGCAGGATCGGCCTTATCGAGACCAAACTCATAGAAGTTGTTATAGCCGGTGACTTTATCTTCCGGCGTCAGCGCCAGTTTATTCTGCCACTGCGCCGGTTTGGTGAAGTTAAGCGGTGCGCCGGAGGGGGCTTTCGGGCGATCGTTGCCCTTAAACCAGTCGAGCAGATCGGCATGGGCCGCAGGGGTGAGCGTCAGGGCGGTGGCGCTGATGCCAAGCATTTTCAGGATCTGGCGGCGCTGTAGCATAAAGACAGATTCAGACGTTACGTCGGCTTCCGTCAGTTTTCGGGTTTTCATGGCATCCTCCGTCAGGCGTTTTTCTAAGCATGACGGAGGAGGAGGGTTAGCGCGAATATGTCACGAAAATTTGAAGATTAGGCGATTTTAACCAGCGCACGACCGTGGAACTGATTGTCCATGATTTTATTGGCGAACTCTGGCGCCTGGCTCAGGGTAATCTCAGTGGCGCTCTGGTCAAAGAATGAGGCTGGCAGATCCTGCACCAGACGTTCCCAGGCCTCAGCTCGCCGCTCGGCTGGGGTCATGACCGAATCGACACCCTGAAGACGCACGTTACGCAGAATAAATGGCATCACCGTCGTCGGCAGGGCAAAACCACCCGCCAGTCCACAGGCCGCCACGCAGCCGCCGTAATTCATTTGCGCCAGCACCTTCGCCAGCACTTTGTCGCCGACGGTATCTACTGCGCCAGCCCAGACCTGTTTTTCCAGCGGGCGGGTCTCGGCGAATTCGTCGCGGCTCAGAATGCGGCTTGCGCCCAATTGACGTAGATAATCATGCGTACTTTCGCGGCCTGAGACGGCAGCGACCTGATACCCCAACTTGTGCAGCAGCGTGACGGCCGTGCTGCCCACGCCGCCGCTGGCGCCGGTGACGACAATTTCGCCAGAGTCAGGGCGGATCCCGGCCTCTTCCAGCGCCATCACGCACAGCATGGCGGTGAAACCTGCCGTGCCGATGATCATCGCCTTACGACCGTCCAGGCCTTTCGGCATCGGGACCAGCCAGTCACCTTTTACGCGCGCCTGCGCTGCCAGTCCGCCCCAGTGGTTTTCACCTACGCCCCAGCCGGTGAGCAGCACCTGCTGTCCGGCGTGAAAACGTGGATCTTCACTGGTATGTACGCGGCCTGCAAAGTCGATTCCTGGCACCATCGGGAAATTTCGGATGATTTTACCTTTTCCCGTAATGGCCAGCGCATCCTTATAGTTCAGGCTGGACCAGTCGATATCTACGGTCACGTCGCCCTCCGGCAGGCGGCTCTCCTCGATGGCTTGCACTGAGGCAACGGTTTTGCCGTCCTGCTGTTCTAAGATCAAAGCCTGCATACTGGGTCCTCACTAGGTTTGATGATGGGAAAATATGTTCTGATGACTATACTCGCTCAATGAAACGCAGTGCCGATTTAACGCAATAAATTGCCAGATACGCCAGGTTTGGTAGTATGCCGCATTTGAAATGCAAGTTAGTGCTCACTTGCACCCCCTTCAACCCACGGAGTAATCTCAAGGATGCGATTAACGACGAAGTTCTCAGCTTTTATCACCTTGCTGACGGGGCTGACCATATTTGTCACGCTAATCGGCTGCTCGCTGAGCTTTTACAATGCCATCCAGGATAAGCTGGTTAACCGGGTTGAATCGGTTGCATCGGTTATCGACACTCGCCTGATTGCAACCTCCTTCCCGGCGCTTTCGCGTGAGCTGGATGAGTTAATGGTGCCTGTGGATATCGTGCAGATCGACATTAAACAGGGGAAGCAGACCGTTTTCAGCCATACCCGCCAGGGCAGCTATCGTCCTGCCGGCACGGTAGATCAGTATCGGGACGTCACGGTTAATTCACTTAAACATCCGGGTATGACAATTCATCTAATGTACCAGGATCCGATGAGCAACTATTTACGCTCGCTTATGACCACCGCGCCCTTAACCATCGCCGTTGCCTTTATCGTACTGCTGATTTTCCTCGCCGTTCGCTGGCAGCGTCGTCAACTTTCCGGCCAGGAGCTGCTGGAAACACGCTCCGTGCGGATACTGAATGGCGAACGGGGTCCACAGGTGCGGGGATCGGTTTATGAATGGCCATCACGCACCAGTAGCGCCCTGGACGTGTTGCTCTCCGAAATCCAGTTTGCCAGCGATCAGCGTAGCCGTATGGACACGTTGATTCGCTCTTACGCCGCGCAGGATAACAAAACGGGCCTCAACAACCGTCTCTTCTTTGATAATCAGCTGGCTACGCTTCTTGATGACCCCGAAAAGGTGGGTACGCATGGCGTGGTAATGATGATTCGCCTGCCCGACTTCGATCTGCTCCGTGATACCTGGGGTCAGCGCGTGGCGGAAGAGAACCTCTTTACGCTGATTAACCTGCTGTCCACCTTTATTATGCGCTACCCCGGCGCGTTACTGGCACGCTACCACCGCAGCGATTTTGCCGTCTTGCTGCCGCATCGCACCTTAAAGGAGTCCGAGAGTATCGCCAGCCAGCTGCTGAAAGCCGTCGATGCGCTGCCCCAGAGCAAAATGCTCGACAGAGACGATATGGTGCATATGGGCATCTGTGCCTGGCGCGGCGGTCAGTCGACGGAGCAGGTGATGGAACATGCGGAAGCGGCCACGCGTAACGCCGTATTGCAGGGGGCGAACGGCTGGGCAGTCTATGATGATACGCTGCCGGAGAAAGGGCGTGGCAACGTGCGCTGGCGAACCCTGATTGAACAGATGCTGAGCCGGGGCGGACCGCGCATCTATCAAAAACCGGCGGTCATGAAGAATGGTCATGTTCATCATCGTGAGCTGATGTGCCGTATTTTTGATGGCACTGAAGAGGTTATCTCCGCGGAATATCTGCCCATGGTGTTGCAATTCGGATTGTCCGAAGAGTATGACCGTCAGCAAATCACCCGTCTCATTCCGTTTTTATCGTACTGGCCTGAAGAAAATCTGGCTTTACAGGTGACCGTCGAATCGCTGATCCGTCCGCGTTTCCAGCGCTGGTTACGTGACACGTTAATGCAATGCGAAAAATCGCAACGCAAACGCATTATTTTTGAACTTGCAGAGGCAGATGTAGGTCAACACATCAGCCGGTTGCGCCCGGTAGTGCGTTTAATCAATGCGCTTGGGGCTCGCGTGGCGGTAACCCAGGCGGGTTTGACGCTGGTGAGCACCCGCTGGATCAAAGAGCTGGATGTTGAATTATTGAAGCTGCATCCGGGTCTGGTAAGGAATATTGAAAAACGCACGGAAAACCAGCTGCTGGTACAAAGCCTGGTGGAAGCGTGCAAAGGAACGCAAACGCAAGTATTTGCCACAGGCGTACGTTCACGTAGTGAATGGCAGATGTTGACAGAGCGCGGCGTGACGGGCGGTCAGGGGGATTTTTTTGCCGCCTCTCAGCCGCTTGACACCAATGTGAAAAAATATTTGCAAAGATACTCTGTTTGACCTGCCGTTTACTTTGTTTTCACGTAGAATATCGCGCCTGTAGCTTTGAGTAAGACGAGCATAAAAGCCAGTGAACGACCTTTAGTGGGTTACAAGTGAAAGTGAGGGACGCTGCTGTTTACTCAGCCCTGAGGGATTCAGGGGATGAATTTGTAACAAAGGAAACGTGCTGCACTAATTTTCACCGTAGCAGACGATTTTTGCGCCTTGTCGCTGCTGCGTGTGGTTGGTAAAGTAAGCGGATTTTGTTTTCCGCCCCAGCTTTCAGGATTATCCCTTAGTATGTTGAAAAAATTTCGTGGCATGTTTTCCAATGACCTGTCCATTGACCTGGGTACCGCGAATACCCTTATTTATGTAAAAGGACAAGGCATCGTATTGAATGAGCCTTCCGTTGTGGCCATTCGTCAGGATCGTGCCGGCTCGCCAAAAAGCGTGGCCGCAGTAGGTCATGATGCGAAGCAGATGCTGGGCCGTACGCCGGGCAACATCGCCGCGATCCGCCCTATGAAAGACGGCGTTATTGCTGACTTCTTCGTGACCGAAAAAATGCTTCAGCACTTCATCAAGCAGGTTCACAGCAACAGCTTCATGCGCCCAAGCCCGCGCGTGCTGGTGTGTGTGCCGGTTGGCGCAACCCAGGTTGAACGCCGTGCGATCCGTGAATCCGCTCAGGGCGCCGGTGCGCGTGAAGTGTTCCTGATTGAAGAACCGATGGCTGCGGCAATTGGTGCGGGTCTGCCGGTTTCTGAGGCTACCGGTTCTATGGTGGTGGATATCGGTGGCGGTACCACTGAAGTGGCCGTTATCTCCCTGAACGGTGTGGTGTACTCCTCTTCCGTGCGTATCGGCGGCGACCGTTTCGACGAAGCCATCATCAATTACGTTCGCCGTAACTACGGCTCTCTGATCGGTGAAGCAACCGCAGAGCGCATCAAGCATGAAATCGGTTCTGCCTATCCGGGTGATGAAGTACGCGAGATCGAAGTTCGCGGTCGTAACCTGGCTGAAGGCGTGCCACGCGGATTCACCCTGAACTCCAACGAAATCCTGGAAGCGTTGCAGGAGCCGCTGACCGGCATAGTGAGCGCGGTGATGGTTGCGCTGGAACAGTGCCCGCCAGAGCTGGCTTCCGATATCTCCGAGCGCGGTATGGTTCTGACCGGTGGTGGTGCGCTGCTGCGTAACCTCGACCGCCTGTTAATGGAAGAGACAGGTATTCCTGTCGTAGTTGCAGAAGATCCACTGACTTGCGTCGCCCGTGGTGGTGGCAAGGCGCTGGAAATGATCGACATGCACGGCGGCGACTTGTTTAGCGAAGAGTAGTCGGGTGTGAGAGGGTAGCAATTCGCTACCCTTTCTCTCTGACGCGAGAATACGCATAGCCTATGAAGCCAATTTTTAGCCGTGGCCCGTCGCTACAGTTTCGCCTGATCCTGGCGGTTCTGGTTGCGCTCGGGGTCATTATTGCCGATAGCCGCCTCGGTACGTTCAGCCAGATCCGAACGTACATGGATACCGCCGTCAGTCCTTTCTACTTTATTTCAAATGGTCCCCGTGAACTGCTCGACTCCGTGTCGCAAACGCTCTCATCGCGTGACCAGCTCGAACTCGAAAACCGTGCGTTACGCCAGGAACTGCTGCTGAAAAATAGCGAGCTGCTGATGCTGGGGCAATATAAGCAGGAAAACGCCCGTCTGCGCGAACTGCTTGGCTCGCCGCTGCGCCAGGATGAACAGAAAATGGTCACCCAGGTGATCTCCACCGTAAACGATCCGTACAGCGATCAGGTGGTGATTGATAAAGGCAGCGTGAACGGCGTATACGAAGGTCAGCCTGTCATCAGCGATAAGGGCGTCGTGGGCCAGGTTGTGGCGGTTGCCAAACTGACCAGCCGCGTGTTGCTGATTTGCGATGCCACCCATGCACTGCCGATTCAGGTGCTGCGTAACGATATTCGCGTGATTGCCGCCGGTAATGGCTGCACGGACGATCTGCAACTGGAACACCTGCCTGCCAACACGGATATCCGCGTGGGCGACGTGCTGGTGACGTCCGGTCTGGGCGGTCGTTTCCCTGAGGGCTACCCGGTTGCGGTTGTCTCTTCCGTGAAGCTCGACACTCAGCGTGCCTACACCGTGATTCAGGCGCGTCCAACGGCCGGCTTGCAGCGTTTGCGCTACCTGTTGCTGCTGTGGGGCGCCGATCGTAACGGCGCTAACCCGATGACACCGGAAGATGTGCATCGCGTGGCCAACGAACGCCTGATGCAGATGATGCCGCAGGTGCTGCCTGCGCCGGATGCGATGGGTCCACCTGCACCCGTACCGGCTCCGGCGACGGGGTTAACGCAGCCGCTGCCGGATGCCCCCCCACCGCCGCAAGTCTCGGGTGGAGGGCAGTAGTGGCCAGTTATCGTAGCCAGGGGCGCTGGGTAATCTGGCTCTCATTCCTCGTTGCACTGTTGCTGCAAATTATGCCCTGGCCGGACGACATTCTTGTTTTCCGGCCAAACTGGGTATTGCTCATTTTGCTCTACTGGATCCTTGCCCTGCCGCACCGCGTAAATGTCGGCACAGGTTTTGTGATGGGTGCCATACTGGATCTTATCAGTGGCTCTACGCTTGGCGTCCGCGCCTTATCCATGAGCATTATTGCGTATCTCGTCGCACTCAAATTCCAGCTCTTTCGTAACCTTGCGCTCTGGCAACAGGCGCTGGTAGTGATGTTGTTGTCGCTCGCTGCGGATATCGTTGTTTTCTGGGCAGAGTTTTTAGTGATCAACGTCTCTTTCCGACCGGAAGTGTTCTGGAGTAGTGTAGTAAACGGTGTGCTCTGGCCGTGGCTGTTCCTGCTGATGCGTAAAATTCGCCAGCAGTTTGCCGTGCAATAAAAGGTTTCTATGACGTCTTTGTATCTTGCCTCCGGTTCTCCGCGTCGCCAGGAACTGCTCGCGCAGTTGGGTGTCTCCTTCGAACGCATCGTTACCGGTATCGAAGAAAAACGTGCTGAGGGTGAAAGCGCTCAGCAGTATGTCTCTCGTCTGGCGCGTGAAAAAGCGCAGGCGGGCGTGGCATGCGTGCCGCGTGACTTACCGGTGCTGGGTGCGGATACCATCGTTATTCTCAATGGTGAGGTGCTTGAGAAACCCCGCGACGCAGACCATGCGGCGCGGATGCTGCGTAATATGTCCGGACAAACCCATCAGGTGATGACGGCGGTAGCGCTGGCAGATAGCCAGTACGTTCTGGATTGCCTTGTGGTAACGGAAGTGACGTTCAGAGTCCTCACCGACGAGGAGATCGCCGGCTATATCGCCAGCGGTGAACCTATGGATAAAGCAGGTGCATACGGTATTCAAGGGTTGGGTGGCTGTTTTGTCAGGAAGATAAATGGCAGCTATCACGCCGTAGTCGGCTTACCGCTGGTGGAAACGTATGAGTTGCTGAGCAATTTTAACTCACTGCGTGAGGGAAGGGATAATTATGACGGCTGAATTGTTGGTAAACGTAACGCCATCGGAAACCCGTGTGGCCTACATTGATGGTGGCATTCTCCAGGAAATTCATATTGAGCGTGAAGCGCGACGCGGAATCGTAGGCAATATCTACAAAGGTCGTGTCAGTCGTGTCCTGCCGGGTATGCAGGCGGCTTTTGTAGATATTGGGCTCGATAAGGCGGCGTTTTTACATGCCTCCGATATCATGCCGCACACCGAATGTGTGGCAGGCGAAGAGCAAAAGCAATTTGCCGTGCGCGACATCTCTGAGCTGGTGCGTCAGGGCCAGGATCTGATGGTACAGGTGGTAAAAGATCCGCTTGGCACCAAAGGCGCGCGTCTGACCACCGACATCACCCTGCCTTCACGCTATCTGGTCTTTATGCCGGGGGCGTCGCACGTCGGCGTGTCACAGCGCATTGAGAGCGAAAGCGAGCGTGAGCGCCTGAAAAAGGTGGTCAGCGCCTACTGCGACGAGCAGGGCGGGTTTATTATCCGTACCGCGGCGGAAGGGATCAGCGAAGAAGATCTGGCCTCGGATGCGGCCTATCTGAAGCGCGTCTGGACCAAAGTGATGGAGCGTAAAAAACGCAACCAGACCCGCTACAGGCTGTACGGTGAGCTGGCGCTCGCTCAGCGCGTATTACGCGATTTCGCCGACGCCCAGCTTGACCGCATCCGCGTGGACTCCCGTCTGACGTACGAAGCCTTACTGGAGTTCACCGCCGAATACATCCCGGAAATGCCGGGTCTGCTGGAGCATTACACCGGACGCCAGCCAATATTTGACCTCTATGACGTTGAAAACGAAATCCAGCGTGCGCTGGAGCGTAAGGTTGAGCTGAAATCGGGTGGCTATCTGATCATCGATCAAACCGAAGCGATGACCACCGTCGACATCAACACCGGCGCGTTTGTCGGCCATCGCAACCTCGATGACACCATCTTCAACACCAACATAGAAGCGACGCAGGCCATCGCGCGTCAGCTTCGTCTGCGTAATCTGGGCGGCATTATCATCATCGACTTTATCGATATGAACAATGAAGATCACCGCCGTCGCGTGCTGCACTCACTGGAGCAGGCGCTGAGTAAGGATCGCGTGAAAACCAGCATCAATGGCTTCTCGCAGCTCGGTCTGGTGGAAATGACCCGGAAACGGACCCGCGAAAGCGTGGAACATGTCCTGTGTAATGAGTGTCCAACCTGCCATGGACGCGGAACGGTAAAGACGGTGGAGACGGTCTGCTACGAGATCATGCGTGAGATTGTCCGTGTCCATCATGCCTACGACTCAGACCGTTTTCTGGTCTATGCTTCCCCTGCGGTGGCGGAGGCCCTGAAAGGGGAAGAGTCGCACGCGCTGGCAGAAGTGGAAATCTTTGTCGGCAAACAGGTAAAAGTGCAAATTGAGCCGCTCTATAACCAGGAGCAGTTTGACGTCGTCATGATGTAAACGCAGTTCGCTGCGAGATTTAAGGCTGACAAGGAGAGACGCGTGAGGCGATTGCCGGGGATTTTACTGCTTACAGGGGCAACGCTGGTCGTGATTGTCGCGTTGCTCGTGAGCGGGCTGCGTCTCGCCTTGCCGCATCTGGACAGCTGGCGTCCGCAGATCCTGGCAAAAATCGAATCCGCCACCGGCCTGCCGGTGGACGTGAGTCATATCGAGGCAAGCTGGCAGAACTTTGGCCCGACGCTTGATGCGCGGGATATCAGCGCCAGCCTGAAAGATGGCGGCCACCTCGAAATCAAACGCGTCACCCTGGCGCTGGATGTCTGGCAAAGCCTGCTGCATCTGCGCTGGCAGTTTCGCGATCTCACCTTCTGGCAACTTCAGCTGATGACTAACACGCCGCTGCGAAGCGGCGACAGCGATCGGGGGCTGGAAACCAGCCGTATCAGCGATCTGTTCCTGCGGCAGTTCGATCATTTCGATCTGCGCGACAGCGAAGTGAGCTTTATTACTCTTTCCGGCCAGCGCGCTGAGCTGGCGATCCCACAGCTGACCTGGTTAAACGGGAAAGATCGCCACCGCGCCGAGGGGCAGGTGAATCTCTCCAGCCTGAACGGGCAGCACGGCGTTATGCAGGTGCGGATGGATCTGCGTGACGACAATGGCTTGCTGAACAACGGCAGGGTGTGGCTACAGGCGGACGACGTGGACGTGAAGCCGTGGCTCGGTGAGTGGCTACAGCAGAACATGCAGCTGGAGACCGCGCGCTTCAGCCTGGAAGGCTGGATGACCCTGACGAACGGGACGTTCGCCAGCGGCGATATCTGGCTTAAGCAGGGGGGCGCGAGCTGGAAAGGGGAAAACCATCAGCATCAACTTTCCGTCGATAACCTCACCGCACACGTGACGCAGGATAAAGGCGGCTGGCAGTTCGCTATACCGGATACGCGCATCTCCATGGATAACAAACCCTGGCCGCGCGGCGCGCTGACGCTGGCGTGGATGCCGGAGCAGGACGTCGGCGGGATAAACGGTAAACGCAGCGACGAGCTGCGTATCCGCGCCAGTAACCTGGATCTGACGGCGATCGAAGGGCTGCGTTCAATGGCCGCAAAACTCTCCCCGGAGCTGGGCGAAATCTGGCTGGCGACGCAGCCGAGCGGGCAAATAAACCGGCTGGCGCTGGATATTCCGCTCCAGGCTACGGAAAAGACGCGTTTTCAGGCGGCATGGAAAAATCTCGCATGGAAACAGTGGAAACTGCTGCCGGGTGCCGAGCACTTCAGCGGTAAACTGGAAGGAAGCGTGGAAAACGGCAGGCTGACGGCAGAAATGCAGGACGCGAAAATGCCGTACGAAACGGTCTTCCGTGCGCCACTGGAGATCGAAAAGGGAAATGCCATCCTCAACTGGCTGAAGAATGACAAAGGTTTTCAGCTCGATGGCCGCGATATCGATGTGAAAGCCAAAGCAGTACATGCCCGCGGTAATTTCCGTTATCTACAGCCTGAAGGCGATGAGCCGTGGTTGGGTATTCTGGCGGGCATCAGCACGGATGACGGTTCGCAGGCGTGGCGCTACTTCCCGGAAAACCTGATGGGGAAAGCGCTGGTGGACTATCTCAGCGGCGCTATTCAGGGCGGCCAGGCGGATAACGCCACGCTGGTCTACGGCGGCAACCCGCACCTGTTCCCGTATAAGCACAACGAAGGCCAGTTCCAGGTTCTGGTGCCTCTACGCAACGCCACCTATGCCTTCCAGCCGGACTGGCCGGCGCTGAAGAATCTGGATATTGAACTCAACTTCCTGAATGACGGCCTGTGGATGAAGACGGACAGCGTTGCGCTGGGCGGCGTAACGGCAAGCAACCTGACGGCAAACATCCCGGATTACTCCAAAGAGAAACTGCTGATTGATGCGGATATTAAGGGGCCAGGTAAAGTGGTTGGCCCGTACTTTGAAGATACGCCGCTGAATGACTCCCTGGCAGCCACCCTTCAGCAGTTGCAGTTAGATGGCGATGTGAATGCTCGCTTACATCTGGATATCCCGCTGGACGGTGAAATGACCACCGCCAAAGGCGACGTTAGCCTTAATAACAACAGCCTCTATATCAAGCCGCTGGACAGCACGCTGAAAAACCTCAGCGGTCAGTTCAGCTTTGTTAACGGCACGCTGAAAAGTGAGCCGCTGAAAGCGACCTGGTTCAATCAACCCGTCAATATCGATTTCTCCACCACCGAGGGCGATAAAGCCTACCAGGTGGCGGTCAATATGGACGCGAACTGGCAGCCGTCACGCATGGATGTTCTGCCGAAGCCGATTGAGAATGCGGTGGACGGCGCGGTGTCATGGAATGGCAAGGTCGCCATCGACCTGCCTTATCATGCCGGTGCGCGCTATAACGTCGACATTACGGGCGATCTGAAAAACCTCAGCAGCCAACTTCCCGCGCCGCTGAATAAGAAAAGCGGTGAAGCATTGCCCGTCAATGTTAAGGTTGCGGGCAACCTTAACAGCTTCGATTTAACCGGAAACGCTGGTGGAACAAACCACTTCAACAGCCGCTGGCTGCTTAACCGCAAGCTGACGCTGGACAGAGCGATCTGGACGACGGACAGCCGTACCACGCCGCCGCTGCCGGAGCAGGCGGGCGTTGAACTGAATCTCCCGCCGATGGATGGCGCAGAGTGGCTGGCACTGTTCCAGAAAGGTGTCGGGCAAAACGTCGACCAAACGGCGCAGTTCCCGCAGTCCATTACCTTGCGCACGCCTGCGCTGACGCTGGGCGGGCAGCAGTGGAACAACCTGAGTATTGTCTCCCGGCCGACGGTAAACGGCTCAAAGGTCGAGGCGCAGGGGCGTGAGATCAACGGTTCGTTGACCATGCGCGATCACGCGCCATGGCAGGCTGCTATCCGTTACCTCTATTACAATCCGACCTTTACGGCGTCTAAAGCAGAGTCGGCAAGCGCTTCTCCTGTCAGTGGCAGTGGGAGGTCGCGCGTGGATTTCAGCGGCTGGCCCGATCTCCAGTTGCGCTGTGCGGAATGCTGGCTGTGGGGGCAAAAATATGGCCGTATCGACGGTGATTTTGCTATTCAGGGCAATACGCTGAGCCTCTCTGGTGGGCTGGTGGATACCGGCTTTGGCCGCATGACTGCCGCTGGCGAATGGGTGAACAAACCGGGTGAACAGCGCACCTCGCTGAAAGGCGATATTAAAGGCAACAAGCTGGACGCCGCAGCTAACTTCTTCGGCATTAGCACGCCGCTTCGCGGATCGTCCTTCGATGTGAATTACGATCTGCACTGGCGCGCAGCGCCATGGACACCCGATGAAGCTTCGCTTAACGGCATCCTGAAAACCCACTTCGGTAAGGGTGAGATTGCCGATGTGAGCACGGGGCGCGCCGGGCAGATCCTGCGTCTGCTGAGTTTTGACGCGCTGCTGCGCAAGCTGCGCTTCGACTTTAGCGACACCTTCAGCGAAGGTTTCTACTACGATTCCATTCGCAGCACGGCGTGGATCAAAGACGGCGTTCTGCACACCGACGACACGCTGGTGGACGGCCTGGAAGCGGATATCGCGATGAAAGGGTCAGTGGATCTCGTGCGCCGCGAGCTGGATATGGAAGCCGTGGTGGCGCCGGAGATTTCCGCAAGCGTGGGCGTTGCGGCAGCCTTTGTGGTCAATCCGATCGTCGGGGCGGCGGTGTTTGCGGCCAGTAAAGTGCTGGGACCGCTCTGGAGCAAAGTCTCGATTCTGCGCTATCGCATCACCGGGCCGGTTGATAAACCACAGATTAATGAGGTGCTGCGCCAGCCGCGCAAAGAAGCACAGCAATGATTTGACGTGGGCAGGTAATTGCCTCACTCTCAATAAATACGATCTTTATACCGCCACGGGCGGCAACGAACGAGTAGCAATAGATGAGTCTGAACCTGGTAAGTGAACATTTGCTCGCAGCGAACGGCCTGAGCCATCAGGACCTGTTCTCCATTCTTGGTCAACTGACCGAACGCCGCCTCGACTACGGCGATCTCTATTTCCAGTCGAGCTATCACGAATCCTGGGTTTTAGAAGACAGCATCATTAAAGATGGCTCTTATAACATTGACCAGGGCGTCGGCGTGCGCGCCGTCAGCGGCGAAAAAACCGGTTTTGCCTATGCAGACCAGATAAGCCTGGCCGCGCTGGAGCAGAGCGCGCAGGCGGCGCGAACCATTGTGCGCGATACGGGCGACGGACGGGTGAAAACGCTGGGTGAAGTGCAGCACGCTGCGCTCTATACCAGCATCGACCCGCTGCAAAGCATGAGCCGCGAAGAGAAGCTGGACATCCTTCGTCGCGTGGACAAAGTGGCTCGCGCGGCGGATAAACGCGTGCAGGAAGTCTCTGCCAGCCTGACCGGTATTTATGAACTGATCCTGGTGGCGGCGACGGACGGTACCCTGGCGGCGGATGTTCGCCCGCTGGTGCGTCTCTCTGTCAGCGTGCAGGTTGAAGACGACGGCAAGCGCGAGCGCGGCTCCAGCGGTGGCGGCGGTCGTTTTGGTTATGACTGGTTCCTGGGTGATGTCGACGGCGAAGCCCGCGCGGATGCATGGGCAAAAGAAGCCGTGCGCATGGCGCTGGTCAACCTGTCTGCCGTGGCTGCACCCGCCGGTACGTTGCCGGTGGTACTGGGCGCAGGCTGGCCGGGCGTGCTGCTGCACGAAGCGGTCGGTCACGGCCTGGAAGGTGATTTCAACCGTCGCGGGACGTCCGTATTCAGCGGTCAGATGGGGCAGCTTGTCTCCTCCGAGCTGTGTACCGTGGTGGATGATGGCACCATGCTCGACCGTCGCGGCTCGATTTCTATCGACGATGAAGGTACGCCGGGTCAGTACAACGTGCTGATCGAAAACGGCGTACTGAAAGGCTACATGCAGGACAAGCTTAACGCGCGCCTGATGGGCGTTGCGCCGACGGGTAACGGCCGTCGTGAATCCTACGCACATCTGCCGATGCCGCGCATGACCAATACTTACATGCTGCCGGGCCAGTCCACGCCGCAGGAGATTATCGAATCCGTTGATTACGGTATCTTCGCGCCAAACTTTGGCGGCGGTCAGGTGGATATCACCTCCGGCAAATTTGTCTTCTCTACCTCAGAGGCGTATCTGATTGAGAAGGGCAAAGTGACCAAAGCGGTGAAGGGCGCAACCCTGATTGGCTCCGGCATTGAGGCCATGCAGCAGATTTCCATGGTCGGTAACGACCTGAAACTGGATAACGGCGTGGGCGTTTGCGGCAAAGAGGGCCAGAGCCTGCCTGTGGGCGTCGGTCAGCCTACGTTGAAAGTGGATAATCTGACGGTGGGCGGCACGGCCTGATCTTAGGATGCTTAAAAAAGGCGCTACAGATGTAGCGCCTTTTTTTAACGTAAGTTACCCAGCGGTATCTCTGGATCAGGCTCGTGAGTAATGCGGTTACGCAAGTCACGACGAATGATTTCGATCGACCAGAACCAGACCAGATGCCCCACGATCTCTGACACGTGTTCATACCACGGCAACTCAAGCAGCGGTGGCGTCAGACCCATCAGCGGGAAGGAGATCATATGCACAAAAAGCTGGGCTAACGCACCCGCCAGCAAACCCTGCCAGAGTTTAATTTTCGGAAAGACTTCCGCAACAACGCAATACCCCACAGCGAAGACGATTGAGAAAATAATATGGGTCACACCGACCCAGTTAAATATATGTCCGGCAAATGTATAAACGGCTGCGTTAGGATCAGCAACGCCCAGCCAGTCGCGTAAAAATACATAGGGAGGGTTTAAAAAATTGCGGGAGCAGTCAATCTGGCTTGCGGCTCTTATTAATTGCTCAGGTCCGCATGCGCCGGTGAATAAATCGGTGGGACTGCGTGGCGGAAGTGGCACTTCGGCTCCCCATTTGACAAAAGCGGAGACGATCCCTGCAATTAAACCGATGAACGCGGCGAGTCCATAGCGCCTGCGTGAAGGCGGTGTTTGTTCGAATATATTCATCTCTTTTCCTTGTTTAACGTCATCCTGCGAAATACATTTTATTATTCATATCAGCAACAAATTTATAACAGTCTGACGAACAGACTGCATATAAAGTAATAGGCTGGCGGCGTTAGTGTCAATTATCTATTCCTGATAGTGGCGAAGGAATATTCCTGAATGAACAAGGGATCCATCCTGGTTATATTCATCTGTCATTTACGTTCATGAATAAATTGATTATTCCTTTCTTCTGCCGCGCATCCCCTGAAACAGCTCCGCCACTTCGACAAAATACTCGGTCAGATAGTTAATACACACCTGTACTTTGAGAGGCAGTTTGTCCTTCTCGGTATACAGAGCGTAGACCGGACGTGGATCGGACTGGTAACGCGGGAAGAGGATCTCCAGTACGCCGCTGTTGATCTCATTGATCACCCACATCAGCGGCACGTAAGCGATCCCGGCCCCGGCGACCAGCCAGCGGGAGATGGTCATCGGATCGTTGGTGACGAAGCGGCCTTCAGGCAGCAGTTTAGTGGAAAGCCCTTCCGGCGCGATCAGTTCAAATTCGTTATCTGGCCGAACGCTGTATTCCAGCCACGAGTGGTTGCTCAGGTCGGCAGGTTTTTCCGGCACGCCATACTGTGCCAGATAGCTTTTCGAAGCGCAGACCACCATCGGCATGCTGCCCAGTCGACGCGAGAACAGGCTCGAGTCCTGCAACGCGCCAACGCGGATCACCACGTCTAACCCATCGGCAATCAGGTCCGGTGCCGGAATGCCCGTTACCAGATTAACGGTTAAACCGGGATACTCTTTCAGCATTTCCGCCGTCATGGCAGCGAGAACATTTTGTGCCATAGTTGAAGAACAACCGATACGCAGCGTGCCGATAGGCGTGTTGTTAAAGGCATAGAGCTGCTCGTGAACATCCTGCACCTCATGCAGCATTCGACGGCAGCCCTGATAGTAAATTTTACCCGCTTCCGTCAGCCCGATGCTGCGGGTGCTGCGGTTGAGCAGCTTCACCTGGAGCTCATCTTCCAGTTTTGACACTGTCTGGCTAATGGATGAGACGCTCATTTGTAGCTGACGTGCTGCGGCGGTAAAAGAGCCTTGCTCAACCACTTTCGCAAAGACGGACATGCGTTTTAGACGTTCCATTATTCACTCTGGCTTAAAAGTGATTTAGATCACATATGATAGATAACAGCATAACAGTTACGTTAATATATTATTAATTACATAACGGCTGCGCCACTCTCGCCCGGCAATTCTTGCTCTCCTGCGGCGGCGCGAGCTTAAAAATCCAGTAACCTGCACTCTCTTTAATCAAGGTCAACATGAGTCTGTTTCCCGTTATCGTGGTGTTCGGTTTGTCGTTCCCACCGATATTTTTCGAGCTTCTTTTATCACTGGCGATCTTCTGGCTGGTGCGCAAGGTGCTGGTCCCTACCGGGATTTATGATTTCGTCTGGCATCCTGCATTGTTCAATACCGCGCTGTATTGCTGCCTGTTCTATTTAATATCGCGCATGTTTGTCTGAGGTTGATGTGAAAACGCTAACAAGAAAAATCTCCCGCACTGCCATCACTATGGCGCTGGTCATCCTGGCGTTCATCGCTATTTTTCGCGCCTGGGTTTATTACACCGAATCCCCGTGGACGCGCGATGCGCGTTTCAGCGCGGAGGTGGTCGCGATAGCGCCCGATGTCGCCGGTCTCATTACGGCGGTCAACGTCCACGATAACCAACTGGTGAAAAAAGATCAGGTGCTGTTCACCATCGACCAGCCGCGCTATCAAAAAGCGCTGGAAGAAGCGGAAGCCGACGTGGCGTATTACAACGCGCTGGCCGCTGAAAAACGCCGTGAAGCAGGTCGCCGTAACAAGCTGGGCATCCAGGCTATGTCCCGGGAAGAGATTGACCAGTCTAATAACGTGCTGCAAACCGTGCTGCATCAGCTGGCAAAAGCGCAGGCGACGCGCGATCTGGCGAAGCTCGATCTGGAACGTACCGTTATCCGCGCGCCGTCCGATGGCTGGGTGACCAACCTCAACGTCTATGCGGGTGAGTTTATCACGCGCGGCTCAACTGCCGTGGCGCTGGTGAAACAGAACTCCTTCTACGTCCTCGCCTATATGGAAGAGACCAAGCTGGAAGGCGTGCGTCCGGGCTATCGCGCCGAAATCACGCCGCTCGGCAGCAACCGGGTCCTGAAGGGAACCGTGGACAGCGTGGCCGCGGGGGTGACCAACTCCAGCAGTACCAATGATACAAAAGGGATGGCGACCGTCGATTCTAACCTCGAGTGGGTTCGCCTGGCGCAGCGCGTACCGGTACGCATTCGTCTGGATGAGCAGCAGAGCAACCTCTGGCCCGCAGGCACCACCGCGACGGTGGTGATCACGGGTGAAAAAGACCGTGATGCCAGCCAGGATTCTATCTTCCGTCAAATCGCCCATCGCCTGCGCGAGTTTGGTTGATCGCTATGGGCATTTTTTCCATCGCCAGCCAGCACATCCGCTTCGCCGTGAAGCTGGCATGCGCCATTGTGCTGGCGCTGTTTGTTGGCTTCCATTTCCAGCTTGAAACGCCGCGCTGGGCCGTTCTGACCGCCGCGATCGTCGCCGCCGGTCCAGCCTTCGCGGCGGGTGGCGAACCTTACTCCGGGGCAATTCGCTATCGCGGGATGCTGCGTATTATCGGCACCTTTATCGGCTGTATCGCCGCCCTGACCATTATCATCCTGATGATCCGCACGCCGCTGCTGATGCTGATTGTGTGCTGTATCTGGGCGGGTTTTTGCACCTGGGTCTCTTCGCTGGTGAAGGTGGAGAACTCGTACGCCTGGGGCCTGGCGGGGTATACCGCGCTGATTATTATCATCACCATTCAGAGTGAACCGCTGCTTGCTCCGCAGTTCGCCGTCGAACGTTGTAGCGAGATTGTCATTGGTATCGTCTGCGCGATTGTCGCAGATCTGCTCTTCTCTCCGCGATCCATCAAGCAGGAAGTCGATCGTGAGCTGGACGCGCTGATTGTTGCTCAGTACCAGCTTATGCAGCTGTGCATTAAGCACGGCGACAGCGAAGAGGTCGACAAGGCCTGGAGCGCGCTGGTGCGCCGCACGCAGGCGCTGGAAGGGATGCGCAGTAATCTCAACATGGAGTCTTCCCGCTGGGAGCGGGCCAATCGTCGTCTGAAAGCGATCAATACCGTCTCGTTAACGCTGATCACCCAGGCGTGTGAAACCTACCTGATTCAGAACACCCGCCCCGAAGTGGTAACGGATACTTTCCGCGAACTGTTTGATGAGCCCGTGGAGACGGTGCAGGACGTGCATCGACAGCTTAAACGCATGCGTCGTGTGATTGCCTGGACAGGAGAACGGGATACGCCAGTCACCATTTATACCTGGGTTGGCGCCGCAACGCGCTACCTGCTCCTGAAACGCGGCGTGATTAGCAACACCAAAATCAGTGCGGCGGAAGAAGAGGTGTTACAGGGCGAAGTGGTGATCAAACCGGAGTCCGCCGAGCGCCACCATGCGATGGTTAACTTCTGGCGTACCACCCTGGCCTGTATACTCGGCACGCTGTTCTGGCTGTGGACCGGCTGGACGTCCGGCAGCGGCGCGATGGTGATGATTGCCGTCGTCACCGCGCTGGCGATGCGTCTGCCCAACCCGCGCATGGTCGCGATCGATTTTCTGTACGGCACCATTGCGGCGTTACCCATTGGTGCGCTCTACTTCCTGGTGATTATTCCCTCGACGCAGCAAAGCATGCTTTTGCTCTGCATCAGCCTGGCGGTGATGGCGTTCTTTATCGGGATTGAGGTACAAAAACGCCGTCTGGGATCGTTGGGTGCGCTGGCGAGCACGATTAACATCATCGTGCTGGATAACCCGATGACCTTCCATTTCAGCCAGTTCCTGGATAGCGCATTAGGTCAGCTGGTGGGCTGTTTCCTGGCGATGATGGTGATCCTGCTGGTGCGGGATAACTCTCAGGCGCGGACAGGGCGTGTGCTGCTGAATCAGTTTGTGTCGGCCGCAGTATCGTCATTGACTACCAACACCGCGCGGCGCAAGGAGAACCACCTGCCGGCGCTCTATCAGCAGCTGTTCCTGTTGCTGAATAAATTCCCGGGCGATGTCGCCCGCTTCCGCCTGGCGTTAACCATGATTATCGCGCACCAGCGTCTGCGGAACGCGCCAGTGCCGATCAACGATGATTTGTCCGCCTACCACCGCCAGCTACGGCGAACGGCGGACCATGTGATATCGGCATCGAGTGATGACAAACGTCGCCGCTACTTTAAGCAACTGCTGGAGGAACTGGATATCTACCAGGAGAAACTGCGGATCTGGGAAGCGCCGCCGCAGGTTACCGAGCCGGTAGAGCGGCTGGTGTTTATGCTGCACCGCTACCAGAATGCGCTGACAGACAGCTAACGAAGAGAAAACCGACGCCAAAAGCGTCGGTTTTTTTGTGGCTATACTTATTCTTGCAGGTTCAAACATTCAGGAAGGGAGGACACATGACAACCCAGGCTCTTCAGGACAGTATTCTTTTTCAGACCGGGTATCTGGTTAACGGTATCTGGAAAACACTCGACACCACGTTTGATGTGCTAAACCCGGCCACGGGCGAGGTGGTCGCGAAAGTGGCGAAAGCAGGGAAAGCCGAAACCGAAGAGGCCATTGCGGCCGCGACGAAGGCCTTTCCCGCATGGCGCGCAAAAACGGCAAAAGAGCGTTCCGCGATCCTCTATCGCTGGTATGAACTGATTATCGAGAACAAAAGCTGGCTCGGGCGGCTGATGACTACCGAGCAGGGCAAGCCGCTGAAAGAGGCTGAGGGTGAGGTGGACTACGCTGCCAGCTTCATTCAGTGGTTTGCCGAGCAGGCCAAGCGCGCCAACGGTGAAATCATTCCTCCGGTTAAACCCGGCTCCCGTATTCTGGCCACTCGTGAACCTGTCGGGGTGGTTGCTGCTATCACGCCATGGAATTTCCCGATGGCCATGCTCACCCGTAAGCTCGGCCCGGCGCTGGCAGCAGGATGTACCGGCGTCATCAAGCCTGCAAACAACACGCCGCTGAGCGCCTTTGCGCTGCTGACGCTGGCGAAGCAGGCCGGTGTGCCGGATGGTGTGCTGAATGCGGTCGCGGGGAGCACCTCAGAAATTAGTGACGCCATTATGGCCAGCCATGACGTGCGCAAAATCTCGTTTACCGGATCAACCGCCGTCGGGAAAACGCTGGTTCGCAATTCCGCAGAGACCATGAAAAAGGTATCGATGGAGCTGGGCGGTAATGCGCCATATATCGTTTTCGAGGACGCGGATATTGAGGCCGCCGTCAAAGGCGCGATCGCCAATAAGTTCCGTAACGCCGGGCAGGTCTGCGTCAGCGTAAACCGTTTCTATATTCAGGAGACGGTCTATGACAAGTTTGTCAATCAACTTGCCGATGCGGTGAAGGCGCTGAAGGTGGGTAACGGTCTGGACGAGGGCGTCGTTGTCGGCCCGCTGATTGAGCCTTCGGCTGTCGAAAAAGTCCGTGAGCACGTCGAAGATGCGGTAGCGAAGGGCGCCACGGTGCTGGCTGGGGGTAAACCGCACGAACTTGGCGGCAACTTCTGGATGCCAACCGTACTCGGTGACTGCCATGAAGGCATGAAGCTGGCAGAAGAGGAGACCTTTGGTCCCGTTGCCGCTTGCTTCCGCTTCACGTCGGAAGACGAAGTGGTTATGCGCGCTAACAATACGCCTTACGGGCTGGCAGCCTACTTTTATACCCAGAATCTCTCGCGCGTGTTCCGCGTCTCGCAGGCCATTGAGAGCGGCATGATCGGAATTAACGAATGTGCTGTCTCGACCGAACTGGGTCCGTTTGGGGGCGTAAAAGAGTCCGGGCTGGGCCGCGAAGGGTCCGTGCTGGGGCTGGAGGAGTTTCTGGAAGTCAAAACCCTGCATATCGGGGGATTATAATAGACAGGGCGGCATTTGCCGCCCGCCTGTACCGGGTGGCTGGCAATGAAAATTTATACCTTTGATTTTGACGAAATTGAGAGTCAGGAAGACTTCTATCGCGAGTTTATTCGGGCGTTCGACCTGGAGCGGGGCAGCGTAAGCAATCTTGATATGCTGTGGGATGTGGTTACCGGCGATCGTCTGCCGTTACCGCTGGAAATCGAATTTACCCATCTGCCTGAAAAACTACGCAGACGCTTTGGTGCATTGATTTTATTGTTTGATGAAGCGGAGGAGGAGCTGGAAGGGCAACTGCGTTTCAACGTGCGCCAGTGATAAAAAAGCCCCTGACCGGGAGGTCAGGGGCAAGTCGTATGATGAGATACGACGAGGGTTTATTTGTACAGTTCTGCGGTAGCGTGCCAGTGGTCGCCACTGCGCGCTTCGATGATGCGATAGGATGACGCACCCTGTTCTTCCGCTTTTTTGTTCAGCATTTCGTGCATGTCCATCGGAGACGTACCGATGGCGCCAACAGAAACAGTACCGATAGCCTGACGGGATTGTGCCTGTTCAGCATTAATGGTGTCGGCTGCAAACGCACCGAATGACAGGACTGACAGTACGCTCAGGGCAGCTACAGTGGTTTTAATTTTCATGAATATTTACCTCGTCAATTATTTTACTGGGGTCTTTGTTCTGTGACCCTCATCACAAAATCAAGTATACACTAATCACGCAAAAAATTAATACCAGACTAATGGTTTCGTCTGTTATTACGCGTTAAAAAATTCATTTTTTATAACGAGAATGCATAAAAAAGGGCAGCACAATGCGAGGTTTGTGGTTTTTTCTTGAATAAATCAAAGGGATAGGACAATTTGATTTTTAGTGCGATTTTGCGGCAGACCATTCACTGAATGAATGTTAACAGGCGGTAAAAAGCACTATTTGCAAAAGTAGCAGGCAGAGAAAAGCAGGGTAAAACGCGGTAAAAGCAGAATGATCCCCGCAGCCAGGCGCTACGGGGCAGACAATTACAGCTCCTGTTCGAACAGGACCAGAATCGCTTCGTAGAGGTCTTTCACCGAGAAACCATTTGCCGGGGTGGTAAAAATGGTGTCATCGCCGGCGATGGTCCCGAGGATCCCCTCTGCTTTACCCAGCGAGTCCAGCAGGCGGGCAATCAGCTGGGCTGCGCCCGGGCTGGTGTGGATCACGACCACGGCATCGTTATAGTCGATGTCCAGAACCAGGTTTTTCAGCGGGCTGGAGGTCGTTGGCACGCCAAGTTCAGCAGGCAGGCAATAAACCATTTCCATTTTGGCGTTGCGCGTACGCACCGCTCCAAACTTGGTTAACATGCGAGAGACCTTCGACTGGTTGATGTTGTCGAAGCCTTGTTCCTGCAACGCCTGAACAATTTCTCCCTGAGAACTGAATTTCTCTTCTTTGAGTAGCGCTTTAAACGCCTTTACTAATTCTTCTTGCTTAGACGAGCTTCGCATAAGTCACCCGGAATATGACGATAGAAACAACATTATTATGCATGTGGATGAATTTTTATGCAAATTATCTACCTGGCACCAGGCTGAAATAATGTTATGAAAGGGAGAGATTTTATCAGATTTCGTTATCGGAAAACATGCCTGGGTCACGCCGCGCAAATAAGCTTAAAAGTAAATTAAATGTTATCAAAATGATGTTGTTTTGGTGGCGTGGCAGGGTGTATTGTAACCCCCTCTTAATTCGTTGTTGCCTGCATCCCGATAGTATTCAGGTGAAGGCGAAAGACGTGCGACCTCAAATTCTTTAGCGATGAAAATTGTAATTAATGACGTGCTGAATTATGGTCGCCGCAACGGAGTTACAGATACTTAAGTTAACCATAATAAGGAGTTTAGGATGAAAGTCGCAGTCCTCGGCGCTGCTGGTGGTATCGGCCAGGCGCTTGCCCTACTACTGAAAACCCAACTGCCTTCAGGCTCAGAACTCTCCCTGTACGATATTGCTCCGGTAACCCCAGGTGTGGCGGTTGACCTGAGCCACATCCCGACAGCTGTGAAAATCAAAGGCTTCTCCGGTGAAGATGCGCGTCCTGCGTTGCAGGGTGCCGACGTGGTGCTGATCTCCGCGGGTGTTGCACGTAAACCGGGTATGGATCGTTCAGACCTGTTCAACGTCAACGCGGGCATCGTGAAAAACCTGGTTCAGCAGATCGCTGAAACCTGCCCGAAAGCGTGCATCGGGATCATCACCAACCCGGTGAACACCACCGTTGCTATCGCAGCAGAAGTGCTGAAGAAAGCGGGCGTTTACGACAAGAACAAACTGTTCGGCGTAACTACGCTGGATATCATCCGCTCCAATACCTTCGTGGCTGAGCTGAAAGGCAAGCAGCCAACGGAAGTGGAAGTACCGGTTATCGGCGGTCACTCTGGCGTGACCATCCTGCCTCTGCTGTCGCAGATCCCGGGCGTGAGCTTCACCGAGCAGGAAGTGGCTGATCTGACCAAACGTATTCAGAACGCAGGCACCGAAGTGGTGGAAGCGAAGGCGGGTGGCGGTTCTGCAACCCTGTCTATGGGCCAGGCGGCGGCACGTTTCGGCCTGTCTCTGGTTCGCGCGTTGCAGGGCGAAAAAGGCGTTGTTGAATGCGCCTATGTTGAAGGCGACGGTGAACACGCGCGCTTCTTCTCTCAGCCGCTGCTGCTGGGTAAAAACGGTGTTGAAGAGCGTAAGTCTATCGGCACGCTGAGCGCGTTTGAGCAAAACGCGATGGAAGGCATGCTGGATACGCTGAAGAAAGACATTACGCTGGGCGAAGAATTCGTTAACAAGTGATCTTATCCCGGTAAAAAAAACGGAGCGTTAAGCTCCGTTTTTTTATGCCCGTCAGTTAGTGGCCGGGTATTCCTGGATGGTGACCTGAATCGTCAGCTTCTTGTCATTACGCATGACTTCAACAGGGATGATGGAGCCCGGGCGAATCTCAGCCACCTGGTCCATGGTTTCCAGCGCAGAGACCGCTGGCGTACCGTTGACGGAAAGGATAACGTCGTTCACCTGGATACCTGCGTTGGCCGCCGGGCCGCCAGGCGCCACTTCGTTGACCACAATCCCCTGGATCTGATCGATACCACCGCCCTGCGTATGCATCGGCGCGATTTCACGCCCGCCAATACCGATGTAGCTACGGATCACGCGGCCATCACGGATCAGCTTGTCCATGATCTTGGTCGCCAGCTGGAACGGAATAGCAAAGCCAATCCCTTCCGGCGTTTCGCCGTCGTTGCTCTTGTCGAATGAGAGGGTGTTAATGCCCATCAGTTCGCCGAGAGAGTTCACCAGCGCACCGCCGGAGTTACCGTGGTTGATCGAGGCATCGGTTTGCAGGAAGTTCTGTCGCCCTGACGGGTTCAGGCCGATTCGACCGGTCGCGCTGATGATCCCCTGAGTGATGGTCTGGCCCAGGTTGTACGGGTTACCGATCGCCAGCACCACATCGCCGATGTGCGGCGTGCGTTTGCGATTAATCGGGATAGTCGGCAGACCGCCCGTGGCGTTGATCTTCAGCACCGCCAGGTCGGTAAGGCTGTCCGACCCCACCAGCAGGGCTTCAAACACGCGGCCATCCTGTAAGGCGACGATAATCTGGTCGGCATCGTTAATGACGTGTTTATTGGTGATGATGTAGCCCCGGTCATCCATGATCACGCCGGAACCGAGCGTGCGGATCTCCAGCTGGTTATGAGCGGAACTGTTAAGCCCGCGGTTATAGACGTTAACCACGGCGGGGGCGGCACGGCGTACCGCCTGATTGTACGTCGCAGGCGTTTCATCCGTGCTGTCGAACTGAGGAGCCGACAGTTTGTTGAACTGGCGTAAAGATGGCATAGCCACCAGCAGCAGACCGGCAACGATCAAACCAATGACAATTGAACGAAAGAGCTTTAAAAGCATGATGCGTGTGTCGTTAAAAAAGGAACGGTTTGCAGCATAACATGAGTTATCCGGACATCACACGCAGCGGCGATGTCCGGAGTCGCAAATGGTTAACGCAGTAAAATGTAGAGGGTGTCGTTGCCTCGGATAATTTGCAGGGCAATGACCGCCGGTTTACTCTCCAGCACCTTACGCATTTCGGCAATAGACTGCACGCGAGTGCGGTTCACGCCCACGATCACGTCGTCCTGATGTAAACCTGCCTGCGCGGCCGGGCTGCTCTTCTCAACGGTAGTGACGGTAATGCCTTTCGTGCCGTTTTTAAGCTGACCGTCGCTCAGCGTAGCGCCCTGTAGAGCAGGGGAGATCTGTTCTGCGCTGGCGGAAGAGGAGGTGCTCTTGTCCAGCGTCACTTCCACGGTCAGCGGTTTGCCCTCACGGATCAGGCCCAGCTTCACTTTAGCGCCCGGCTCCGTGGTGGCAATACGTGATCGTAATTCAGCGAAGCTGCTCAGCGGTTTATCGTTCAGGCTGACAATAATGTCGCCGGATTTCACGCCCGCTTTCGCAGAGCCTGAGTTGGGCAGCACTTCGCTGACAAACGCCCCGCGCTGGACGTTGAGCTTAAAGGCTTTGGCGATATCGGCGCTCATCTCCATGCCTTTGATGCCCAGCAGACCGCGCTTAACCTCGCCAAACTGAATCAGCTGTTGAGACAGGGTTTTCGCCATGTTACTCGGAATGGCAAAACCAATCCCGATGCTGCCGCCGCCTGGCGCGAGGATAGCGGTGTTGATGCCGATCAGCTCACCGTTCAGATTAAGCAGCGCACCGCCGGAGTTGCCCCGGTTGATGGAGGCATCGGTCTGGATGAAGTTTTCCAGCCCTTCGAGATTCAGGCCGCTGCGCCCCAGGGCGGAGACAATTCCGGAGGTGGCGGTCTGGCCTAAACCGAACGGGTTACCGACTGCGACGGCAAAATCACCGACGCGCAGCTTATCGGAATCTGCAATGGCGATCTGGGTCAGGTTGCTGGGGTTTTGCACCTGTAGCAGGGCGATATCACTCTGATCGTCACCGCCGATCAGTTTGGCGTCAAACTCCCGACCATCGTTCAGCTGAACGCTGATTTTATCGGCCTGGCTGATCACGTGGTTATTGGTCAGGATATAGCCCTTAGCCGCGTCGATAATCACCCCTGAGCCCAGGCCTTCAAACGGCTGAGCCTGCTGATCCGGCGCGTCTTCGCCAAAATATTTCTTCAGCTCTTCAGGAATACGCTGGCTTTGGCGTGCCGTCCCTTCCACCTGAACGCTGACTACCGCAGGCAGGACTTTTTCAAGCATCGGCGCAAGGCTGGGAATGGCTTCTTGTCCAGGCACCTGCGAAGGCAGTGCCGCACTGGCGGGGAAGGACGCCGAGAGAGATAACCCGACACTTAACGCTAAGGCGCTCAACAGCTGGTTTTTTTTCTTCATTGATGCTGACTCTCGTATCCTGGAATGAAAAAGAACGGCCCCAAAAACATCTTGATGTTATTGAATTTTCAACCGCTGAACAATGAGGTGTTTGACTAAATAATAGCTGGGGACGGGAAGAAAGGACGGGCGCATAAGGTACGCCCGTAAAATTTATTCAGGTTGTGCGATTAATCGCGTTTTACGCCACCGCGCAGCAGGCCGGACGCGCCGTCTGAATAGTCGCGTGGCATCTGAACCGGAGCCTGATCGTTACCGGCTTCAGAATCAGCCAGACGATTGCGGAAGGGGTTGGTCTCCGCGGTCATTTCCGGCAGCAGGCTGCTGGAGCTTTTCGCCATGTGCTGGTAGAGCTGGCGATAATCTGTCGCCATGTTATCCAGCAGCTCAGCGCTACGGGCAAAGTGGCTGACCAGCTCTTCGCGATATTCTTCCAGTTCAGCTTTGTTCTTTTCCAGTTCGTATTGCAGTGACTGCTGCTGACGCAATTTGCGGTTACCGAAACGCATGGCCACAGCACCAATGATGATGCCGACGACTAAACCGATTAGCGCATATTCCCAGGTCATGAACTTCTCCCGTTGTCTTGTTGTTCCGTAGGGTGTTGGCTCGGCTCCTGCCTGTGCCTGATTATGCCACTATAACCGCTATTTCCGCAGAAGTGGAATCCTGACGTATCATCGCGTAGTGTAGAACGGCCTTTTTTTCATCAGCCACGCGCGCTGGTGAGGTTTAACTAAAGGAATAACAACAACATCATGCAAAACCTGTCCCCTTCATCGCGTTACCAACTGGCCCTGAGCGAGGGCACACACCAGCCGGATGATGTCCAGCGTGAAGCGGTTAACCGCCTGGACACGATTTATCAGGAACTTCTGGCGAAACCCGCCGATGCGGTGCAGAGCAGTGGGCTGAAGGCGGCATTCGGCCGTTTACTGGGCAAAAAAGAGCCCACGGTAAACGCACCGGTTCGTGGCTTATATATGTGGGGCGGCGTTGGGCGGGGTAAGACCTGGCTGATGGACATGTTCTACCAGAGCCTGCCCGGCACGCGTAAGCAGCGCCTGCACTTTCACCGTTTTATGCTGCGGGTCCATGAAGAGCTGACGGCGCTCCAGGGCGAAACCGACCCGCTGGACATTGTGGCCGATCGCTTTAAGGCGGAAACGGACGTGCTCTGCTTCGACGAGTTCTTTGTTTCCGATATTACGGATGCCATGCTGTTGGGGGGCCTCATGAAAGCGCTGTTTGCGCGTGGGATCACTCTGGTGGCGACCTCCAATATCCCGCCGGATGAGCTTTATCGCAATGGTCTCCAGCGGGCGCGTTTCCTGCCGGCCATTGATGCTATCAAACAGCACTGCGACATCATGAACGTCGATGCCGGCGTCGATTATCGACTGCGCACATTAACGCAGGCACACCTGTGGCTTTCGCCGTTGAACGCCGACACAGCCCGCGAGATGGATAAACTGTGGCTGGCGCTGGCGGGAGCGCCGCGGGATAACGCGCCAGCGCTGGAGATTAATCATCGTCCGTTGCCGACGCTTGGCGTAGAAAACCAGACGCTGGCCGTCTCGTTTGCAACGCTCTGCGTGGACGCCCGCAGCCAGCATGACTACATTGCGCTTTCGCGTCTGTTCCATACCGTTATGTTGTGGGATGTGCCCGTTATGACCCCACTCATGGAGAGCGAAGCGCGCCGCTTCATCGCGCTGGTAGATGAGTTTTACGAGCGCCACATTAAGCTGGTGGTCAGCGCCGAGGTGCCTTTATATGAGGTTTATCAGGGCGAGCGCCTGAAGTTTGAGTTCCAGCGCTGCCTGTCGCGCCTGCAAGAGATGCAGAGCGAAGAGTACCTCAAGCGTGAGCATATGCCATAATAAATGCTCCCCTCTCCCCGTGGGAGAGGGGCTGGGGGTGAGGGCACCAGACCGCACAATACCTGACCCCGAAAAACCCATTCCAAATCACATTTAAGGGTCGATCTTTGACCTCAACTTCTCTATAATCTTGCGACCCCACGTTACGAGAAGGTTTTTTTCCCGAAACTTTCTATGTGTCGGCATGTGCTATTCGAAGGGGTAGGTTTGCCGGACTTTGTCGTGTGAACCTCAACTGACTAAACGTTTGGGTGTTCACCAACGTGTAACTTATTATTTGGGTAAGCTTTTAATGAAAACTTTTACAGCTAAACCAGAAACCGTACAGCGCGACTGGTATGTTGTTGACGCGACCGGTAAAACTCTGGGCCGTCTGGCTACTGAACTGGCTCGTCGCCTGCGCGGTAAGCATAAAGCGGAATACACTCCGCACGTTGATACCGGTGATTACATCATCGTTCTGAACGCTGACAAAGTTGCTGTTACCGGCAACAAGCGTACTGACAAAATGTACTACCACCACACCGGCCACATCGGTGGTATCAAAGAAGCGACCTTTGAAGAGATGATTGCCCGCCGTCCTGAGCGTGTGATTGAAATCGCGGTTAAAGGCATGCTGCCAAAAGGCCCGCTGGGTCGTGCTATGTTCCGTAAACTGAAAGTTTACGCAGGCAACGAGCACAACCACGCGGCACAGCAACCGCAAGTTCTTGACATCTAATCGGGATTATAGGCAATGGCTGAAAATCAATACTACGGCACTGGTCGCCGCAAAAGTTCCGCAGCTCGCGTTTTCATCAAACCGGGCAGTGGTAAAATCGTAATCAACCAGCGTTCTCTGGAACAATACTTCGGTCGCGAAACTGCCCGCATGGTAGTTCGCCAGCCGCTGGAACTGGTTGATATGGTAGAAAAACTGGATCTGTACATCACCGTTAAAGGTGGTGGTATCTCCGGTCAGGCAGGTGCGATCCGTCACGGTATCACCCGCGCGCTGATGGAGTACGACGAATCCCTGCGTTCTGAACTGCGTAAAGCTGGCTTCGTTACTCGTGACGCTCGTCAGGTTGAACGTAAGAAAGTGGGTCTGCGTAAAGCACGTCGTCGTCCACAGTTCTCCAAACGTTAATCCATTCTGCTTACGCAGAACGATTGGCGAAAAACCCGCTTCGGCGGGTTTTTTTATGGATAATGCGCAGGTTATCCACAGTAACATTTCATATATCTTCTCTTTTTCCACATTTCCGGAATCCCCTCACCACAAAGCCATCAAAATCTGGTAAACTATCATCCAATTTTCTGCCCAAATATCGGTGAATACTCGATTTTTGTTCGATTCTTGAACAATGTGTCTTCTCTGGGATGGGCGATACATCATCTGGCTGGCCCCGTTGGGCTGGTAGCAGTAAAAATTCTGAATATACCTGGAGGTTTTCATGGCTGTCGCTGCCAACAAACGTTCGGTAATGACGCTGTTTTCTGGTCCTACTGACATTTATAGCCATCAGGTTCGTATCGTGCTGGCCGAGAAGGGTGTCAGTTTTGAGATCGAGCATGTGGAAAAGGATAACCCGCCTCAGGATCTGATCGATCTCAACCCGAGCCAAAGCGTACCGACGCTGGTGGATCGCGAGCTGACCCTGTGGGAATCCCGTATCATTATGGAATACCTGGATGAGCGTTTCCCGCATCCGCCGCTGATGCCTGTTTATCCTGTTGCGCGTGGTGAAAGCCGCCTGTACATGCAGCGTATCGAGAAAGACTGGTACTCGCTGATGAACGTTATCGTCAACGGTTCCTCTTCTGAAGCGGATGCTGCACGTAAACAGCTGCGTGAAGAGCTGCTGGCGATTGCGCCGGTATTTGGTCAAAAGCCTTTCTTCCTGAGCGACGAGTTCAGCCTGGTGGATTGCTACCTGGCTCCGTTGCTGTGGCGTCTGCCAACCCTGGGCGTAGAGTTCAGCGGCCCTGGCGCGAAAGAGCTGAAAGGCTATATGACTCGCGTCTTTGAACGCGACTCTTTCCTGGCATCTTTAACTGAACCGGAACGTGAAATGCGTCTCGGCCGAGGCTAATGACTGTGGAAATGTCACAACTTTCACCACGCCGTCCGTATCTGCTGCGCGCCTTCTATGAATGGCTGCTGGATAACCAGCTCACGCCGCACCTGGTTGTGGATGTGACGTTGCCGGGCGTGCTGGTTCCAATGGAATACGCGCGCGACGGACAGATTGTACTGAATATTGCGCCACGCGCAGTGGGTAACCTGGAGCTGGCGAACGACGAAGTGCGCTTTAATGCGCGCTTCGGCGGCGTGCCGCGTCAGGTTTCCGTGCCGCTGGCAGCTGTGCTGGCTATCTACGCCCGTGAAAACGGTGCGGGCACCATGTTTGAGCCGGAAGCGGCTTATGATGAAGAGGTTGCCAGCCTGAATGATGATGAGGCATCCGATGAACGCGAAAGCGACACGGTAATGTCTGTCATCGATGGCGATAAACCCGATCATAATGACGACACCGATCCGGATGACGAGCCACCACCACGCGGTGGTCGTCCCGCACTGCGCGTTGTGAAATAAACAAACAGGCCCGACGGGCCTGTTTTGCTTTCGGTCCCTTTTCGCCCCCTCTAATTTCCTGTGTTATGATGAACTGTTTTCCTTCAATGGCACCGGACTGCAATGAAACCGACTGATCTTAAAGCTGAAAACTCTGATGAAACCATTGGTCGCAGCCTGCGCCGTCGGCCGCTGGCGCGCAAAAAACTGTCTGATATGGTGGAAGAAGAGCTGGAGCAGATGATCCGTCGGAAGGAATTTGCCCAGGGAGAGCAGTTACCCTCCGAGCGCGAACTGATGGAGTTCTTCAACGTGGGTCGCCCCTCGGTGCGCGAAGCGCTGGCGGCGCTAAAGCGTAAAGGGCTGGTGCAGATTAACAACGGTGAACGTGCCCGCGTAACCATGCCGTCTGCCGATACCATCATCAGTGAATTGTCGGGAATGGCGAAAGACTTTCTGACCCAGCCCGGCGGTATTGCCCATTTCGAGCAGCTTCGCCTGTTCTTTGAATCCAGCCTTGTTCGTTATGCCGCAGAATATGCCACTGACGATCAGATTGTGAAGCTCACGAAAGCCCTGGAGATCAACAGCCAGTCTCTGGATGACAACACGCTATTTATTCGTTCCGATGTCGATTTTCACCGCGTGCTGGCGGAGATCCCCGGTAATCCGATCTTCAATGCGATCCACGTTGCGCTGCTAGACTGGTTAATTGCGGCGCGTCCTAAAGTACCGGACGCAGAGCTTTATCAGCATAATGAAGTCAGCTATCGCCAGCATATCGCAATTGTGGATGCGATCCGCCGCCGGGATCCGGATGAAGCGGATCGGGCGTTGCAAACTCACCTTAACAGCGTCTCCGCCACCTGGCACGCTTTCGGCCAGCATTCAAAAGCCAAAAAATAACGATCCTTTAGTGAAGCAGATCGCAATATAAGCGTTCTGTATTCTACTTCTGCTTAATTGATCTGGTATAACAGGTATAAAGGTATGTCGTTATAACAAACACACGATCGATTGAGGTAACTATGGCAACGCAATTACGCGGCGTAATGGCCGCACTCCTGACCCCGTTTAACTCTGAGCAGATGCTGGATAAAGAAAGCCTGCGCCGTCTGGTGCGGTTCAATATTGAACAGGGTATCGATGGGCTGTACGTCGGCGGTTCAACGGGAGAGGCCTTTGTACAGAGCCTTTCGGAACGAGAGCAGGTGATGGAGATTGTGGCGGAAGAGGCGAAGGGGAAAATCACGCTCATCGCCCATGTTGGCTGCGTCAGCACGGCGGAAAGCCAGCAGTTAGCCATGGCCGCCGCCCGCGTCGGTTTTGACGCTGTGTCCGCCGTCACACCGTTTTACTATCCCTTTAGCTTTGAAGAACATTGCGACCACTATCGTGCAATTATTGACTCCGCGGAGGGGTTGCCGATGGTGGTTTATAACATCCCTGCGCTAAGCGGCGTTAAGTTAACGCTGGATCAGATCAACACGCTGGTAACGCTGCCCGGCGTCGGCGCGCTGAAGCAAACCTCCGGCGATCTCTTCCAGATGGAGCAGATCCGTCGTGAACATCCGGATCTGGTGCTCTACAACGGTTATGACGAGATCTTCGCCTCCGGCCTGCTGGCCGGCGCGGACGGGGGGATCGGCAGCACCTACAACATTATGGGCTGGCGCTACCAGGCGATCGCTAAAGCGGTTCGTGAAGGGGATAACGCCACCGCACAGCGCCTGCAAAGCGAATGCAACACGGTGATCGATCTGCTGATTAAAGCCGGGGTGTTCCGTGGTCTGAAAACGGTTCTGCACTATATGGACGTGGTATCCGTGCCGCTGTGCCGTAAGCCGTTTGCCCCTGTGGATGAAAAATTCGTGCCAGCGCTGAAAGCGCTGGCGGAGCAGCTAATGGCGGAAAAACGCTAACGCATAGCCGGGGGCGCTTCGTCTTAGCCGGCCTACAAAAACATGCTACGTAGGCCGGATAAGGCGCAGCCGCCATCCGGCAAAACGACAGAGAAATCGTCGGGAGAGTGAAATGAGTAAGTCTACCCAAAGCATCCCGTGGTACCGCCATCTTACCCGTCCTCAGTGGCGCGCCTTCTCCGCCGCCTGGCTGGGATATCTGCTTGATGGCTTCGATTTTGTATTGATAGCCTTAGTCCTGACAGAAATAAAAAGCGAGTTTGCCCTGACGACAGTGGAAGCGGCGAGCCTGATTTCGGCGGCCTTTATATCGCGCTGGTTCGGCGGCCTGCTGCTGGGCGCCATGGGCGACCGCTATGGCCGCAAGCTGGCGATGATCACCAGCATCGTGCTCTTTTCCTGCGGTACGCTGGCCTGCGGTTTTGCGCCGGGTTACGTCACCCTGTTTATCGCCCGCATGGTGATAGGCATGGGGATGGCGGGGGAATATGGCTCCAGCGCAACCTATGTGATTGAAAGCTGGCCAAAGCACCTGCGCAACAAGGCGAGTGGTTTTCTGATTTCCGGTTTCTCCGTCGGCGCCGTGGTTGCGGCCCAGGTCTACAGCCTTGTCGTGCCCGTCTGGGGCTGGCGGGCGCTGTTCTTTATCGGCATTCTGCCCATCGTCTTTGCCCTGTGGCTGCGGAAAAATATTCCGGAAGCTGAGGACTGGAAAGCGAAGCACGAAGGCAAAGCCCCGGTGCGCACCATGGTTGATATTCTGTATCGCGGCAAATACCGCGTCATCAATATGGCGATGACGCTGTTTGCCGGTACGGCGCTGTGGTTCTGTTTTGCAGGCGAACTCAACAACGCGGGGCTGGTCGTTATTCTCGGCCTGCTGTGCGCCATCGTCTTTATCAGCTTTATGGTGCAAAGCAGCGGTAAACGCTGGCCGACGGGCGTCACGTTGATGGTTGTCGTGCTCTTCGCCTTTCTCTACTCCTGGCCGATTCAGGCGCTATTACCCACTTATCTGAAAACCGACCTGGCCTATGATCCCTCAACGGTGGCGAAGGTGCTGTTCTTTAGCGGCTTCGGCGCGGCAGTAGGCTGCTGCGTGGGTGGTTTTCTCGGTGACTGGCTTGGCACCCGCAAGGCCTATGTCTGTAGCCTGTTGGCCTCACAGCTCCTGATTGTTCCCGTCTTTGCGATCGGCGGCGCCAATGTCTGGGTGTTGGGCTTGTTACTCTTTTTCCAGCAGATGCTGGGGCAGGGGATCTCCGGGATCTTACCCAAACTCATCGGTGGCTATTTCGATACCGACCAGCGTGCGGCGGGTCTGGGCTTTACCTACAACGTTGGCGCGTTGGGCGGCGCGATTGCCCCGGTGATTGGCGCGCTGCTGTCGCAGGATATGGCGCTGGGCACGGCCCTGGGATCGCTCTCTTTTGGCCTGACGTTTGTGGTGATCTTGCTTATTGGTCTGGATATGCCCTCCCGCGTTCAGCGCTGGATCAGGCCAGAAGCCCTGCGTACGCATGACGCTATTGACGGTAAACCTTTCAGCGGAGCCGTCCCGTTTGGCGGCGATAAAAGCGCTTTAGCGAAAAGCAAAAGTTAATCCGCTTGCCCGGACCTGTACCGGGCACATTCGTAAGGGATGAAGTATGTCACAACGGGATAAAAACATTTCCGAGCGGGGCGGTGCTATGACGACACTGGCGATAGACATAGGTGGAACTAAACTTGCCGCCGCCCTGGTGGATGACGGTTTACAGATCCACGCGCGACGCGAATGCCCTACGCCCGCCAGTAAGACGCCTGACGCGCTGCGTGAGGCGCTGGCTGAGCTGGTCAAGCCGTTACAGACCCAGGCAACGCGTGCGGCCATTGCCTCAACCGGAATCATTCAGGACGGCAATCTGCTGGCGATTAACCCGCAAAATCTCGGAGGATTGCACCATTTTCCGCTGGTGCAGACGCTCGAAGACATTGCTGGTTTGCCGACCCTGGCGATCAATGATGCTCAGGCTGCGGCATGGGCGGAATATCACGTTAGTGCGAAGGAAATTAAAGACATGGTATTCCTGACTGTTTCAACGGGCGTGGGGGGCGGCGTAGTCAGTAACGGGAAACTCGTGACCGGAAGCGGCGGACTGGCAGGGCATCTTGGGCATACGCTCGCCGATCCAAACGGCCCGCAATGCGGCTGTGGTCGCGTGGGGTGCGTGGAAGCCATCGCGTCTGGTCGCGGTATTGCCGCCGCAGCCAGGGGAGAGCTTGCAGGATGCGATGCAAAAACGATTTTTGCGCGCGCGGCAGAGGGAAATAAACAGGCGGCGGAACTGGTCCAACGTTCTGCACAGGTAATGGCGCGGCTTATTGCCGACACGAAAGCGGTGATGGACTGCCAGCGCGTGGTGATTGGCGGCAGCATCGGGCTGGCAGGAGGGTATCTGGCGCGGGTCCGCGCGTATCTTGAGGAGCATCCTTCTGTTTATCACGTTGAATTAACCGCCGCGCACTATCGACACGATGCGGGCTTACTGGGCGCGGCGCTGTTAGCTCAGGGAGAAAGATGATGTTTTTTGGTGAGATTCGGACGCTTCCCTCCACGGGGTTGCATCCCGTTCTTCTGGAGGCGCTAACCCTCGCGCTGGCTGCCCGTCCGCTGGAAAAAGCGGCAGGACGTTATGAGCTTCGCGGTGAGGATATCTTCATGAACGTGATGACGTTTGCCACGCAGTTTCCAGACCAGAAGAAAGCGGAACTGCATGAGCAATATATTGATATCCAGGTGTTATTGACGGGAGAAGAGCGCATCCTCTTTGGCGTGACGGGCTCGGCACGCCAGCGTGAAGATTTTCATCCTGAAGAAGATTATCAGTTGTGCAGTGAGATTGCAGGTGAACAGTGTGTCACCCTCCGGCCGGGGATGTGCGCCGTATTTATGCCGGGAGAGCCACATAAGCCAGGATGCGCAATCCTTGAGCCAGGCGAGATAAAGAAAGTCGTGGTGAAGGTACGCGCCCGCTTGCTGGATACGTAGTTTATAGGCCTGATGGCGCTTCGCTTATCAGGCCTGCGGGCATAACGTAATTTGCAGGCCGGATAAGGCGCAGCCGCCATCCGGCAATGTTATTCGATATTCTGGCGCTTAAACGTCACCGCTTCCGGCTGCGTCAGGTGCAAGGTTGTCTGGCTGGGCACCGTCTCGGCAATCACCTTGCCGTGGCGAACAGAGTATCGTGCCGGCGTCTGGCGACGAACTGCATCAAACCCATTCTCTGCCGGGAGAATCACCAGGTTTGCTGTATTCCCAACGAGCACGCCATAGTCCTGCAAATCGAGCGTTTTCGCGCTGTGGGTAGTGATCAGGTTAAGCCCATCATTTATTTGCCCGTAACCCATCAGTTGGCAAACGTGCAGCCCCATATGCAGAACCTGAAGCATATTCGCGGTTCCCAGCGGATACCACGGATCGAAAACGTCGTCATGACCAAAGCAGACGTTGATCTCCGCTTCCAGCATTTCTTTGACGCGTGTGATGCCTCGGCGTTTGGGATAGGTATCGAAACGGCCCTGCAAATGCGTGTTAACCAGCGGGTTTGCCACGAAGTTAATGCCTGACATTTTTAACAGGCGGAACAGTCGGGACGTATACGCGCCATTATAGGAGTGCATCGCCGTGGTATGGCTGGCGGTCACGCGTGAACCCATTCCGTCACGATGTGCCAGTGCGGCAACGGTTTCAACGAAGCGCGATTGTTCATCATCAATTTCATCACAGTGGACATCGATCAGTCGGTCGTACTTTCTGGCCAGGGAAAACGTTTTATGCAGCGACTCAACGCCATATTCACGCGTAAATTCAAAGTGGGGGATTGCGCCGATGACATCCGCCCCTAAACGCACGGCTTCCTCAAGCAGTTCTTCACCGTTCGGATAAGAAAGAATGCCTTCCTGCGGGAATGCCACAATTTGCATATCGACCCACGGGGCGACTTCCTGCTTCACCTCCAGCATGGCTTTCAGTGCCGTAAGGGTGGGGTCCGAGACGTCAACGTGTGTACGTACGTACTGAATGCCGTTGGCGATTTGCCACTTCAGGGTCTGCATCGCGCGAGTTTTAACGTCTTCGTGGGTAAGCATCGCCTTGCGTTCGGCCCAGCGCTCGATTCCCTCGAAAAGCGTGCCGGACTGGTTCCAGTTCGGTTCACCCGCCGTTTGCGTTGTATCCAGATGGATATGCGGCTCGATGAAAGGAGGGATAACCAGCCCGCATTCGGCGTCCAGCACCTGACCGACTGGCGCAGAGGCGGTTTCCTGAGGATCGATACGGCTGAAGCGTCCGTCCTCAATCGTGATTTGCCATAAACCCTCTTGCCCCTGCAAACGGGCCTGACGGATAGTGAGGGAATTATTCTGCATGGGAAACCTCCGAAGGATTAGCAAGGGTACGTTTGGCGAATGGGTTTAACACCAAATAGCTGAAGACGCCACCCAATACTGCGTTAACGGGGACAATTCCCGGAATGTAGTGCCCGGCAGCAACACCCAGGGCGACCGAGAAAATGGCAATCCAGTTAACGGACACAAATTTTGCGTGGTCGAAGCTGGCATAGCGGCGGCGATTAATCAGGTAGTCGGCGATAATCACCCCGCCAACCGGCGGAATCGCTGCCGACAAAAAGGTCAGCCAGCCAACGAAGTTGTTGTATAGCCACAGCGCGCACAGCGTACCGATAATGCCATTAACCACCGACAGCGTACGGCTGGAAAGGCCAGTAATATTGGCGAAACCCAAACCAGAGGCGTACAACGCGTTGTCATTGGTGGTCCAGATATTCAGGCCAAGAACGACAATGGCCGGCAGCAGCAGTCCCTGGGCGATCATCACGTCAGAAATATCGGCCTGTCCTACGGCGGCAGCGCCTGCCGCACCGAAGATAAACATCAGCGAGTTGCCAAGGAAAAATGCCACCATCGCCACCAGAACGGCACCTTTGGCATTGCGGCCAAAGCGGACGAAGTCGGCGGTCAGCGTGCCTGCGCTGATAAACGAGCCTACAACCAGCGCCAGCGCGCTGGAAAAGTTGAGCGGCGTCTGCGGCACAATGGATTTGAGGTGGTCCAATCCTCCCACGCCGTCCACCGCCAGCCAGACGGAGTAGCTACCCAGGATGACGATAGCGGGTACGGCGATGATGGATAAAATCGTCAGTGCAGAGATGCCAAAAAAAATGGTTAACGTCATCAACAGGCCGGAAACCGCAATCAGGATGTTCACGTCGATGCCCGTGGCTTTACTCACCGGGATGGCAAACATCGCTACGCCGACGCCAAACCATCCTACCTGCGTACCGCCTAAAAGCATGGAGGGAAGCCAGGAACCTTTTATACCGAACGAGTAACGCGCAAGAAGATGGGTTGAGAGGCCGGTTTTTGCGCCAATGTAGCCAAGAAAAGCAGTGTAAATACCGAGGAGGAGATTGCCGAAGAGAACTGCGAGGAAGAAATCATTATAGGAAAGACCGGTACCGAGCGTGCCTCCGGTCCACATACTGGCGGAAAAAAACGTTAACCCTAACATCACAAAAGTGAGTGGAACCACGCCTTTCCGCGCCGCCAGAGGGACGGGGCCCTGGCTATAATTGTTATCTTGCGACACAATGCCTCCTTGAATTTTGGCCAAAAAATCCGCCGCATAATATACATTTTTTTCACGAAAGCAAACGTTTACGTCGGGATTTACGCTGCTTTTTTGCTTAAAAAGGCACCATTAACTTAAGGGTAGGCTACTGAAAACAGGCTCCCCAGCGTTCCGCTTTATGCTTCTGCCGGGGAGTCAGAGGGGCTTACACTTCCAGGAAGTTCATGATCCCGTCAGCCGCTTTACGGCCTTCGGCAATCGCCGTGACCACCAGGTCAGAGCCGCGAACGATGTCGCCACCGGCGAAGATTTTCGGGTTGCTGGTCTGGAACGCGTTATCGCTGCCTTCTGGCGCAATGATGCGGCCCTGAGAGTCCAGCTCTACGCTGTGCTTCGCCAGCCACTCCATGCTGTGAGGACGGAAACCAAACGCCATCACCACGGCGTCAGCCGGGATCACGTGTTCAGAACCGGCCACGATCTCCGCGCGACGACGGCCTTTCGCATCTGGCGCACCCATCTCCGTGCGCGCCATCTTCACGCCGCTCACTTTACCGTTGGCATTCACTTCAATACCCAGAGGCTGGATGTTGAACTGGAACTCGACGCCCTCTTCACGTGCGTTTTTCACTTCGCGCTTAGAGCCCGGCATGTTCTCTTCGTCACGGCGGTAGGCACAGATGACATGCGCCGCATTCTGGCGAATGGAGGTACGCACGCAGTCCATTGCGGTATCACCGCCGCCCAGCACCACCACGCGTTTGCCTTCCATGCTGACGAACGGCTCATCGGCGGTCTCGCCGTAGCCCATTAGCTGTTTGGTATTCGCAATCAGGAACGGCAGCGCGTCGTACACGCCTGGCGCATCTTCGTTCTCCAGACCACCGCGCATGGACTGATAAGTGCCTACGCCCAGGAACACGGCGTCGTAATCTTTCAGCAGGTCGTCGAGCTGCACGTCGCGGCCCACTTCGGTGTTGAGTTTGAACTCAATGCCCATGCCGGTGAAGATTTCGCGGCGGCGGGTCATCACCTCTTTCTCCAGCTTGAAGGCCGGGATACCGAAGGTCAGCAGGCCGCCAATCTCCGGGTGGCGATCAAAGACCACCGCCTTCACGCCGTTACGGGTCAGCACGTCCGCACAGGCCAGGCCTGCCGGGCCCGCGCCGATAATCGCTACGCGCTTGTCGGTTTGACGCACACCGGTCATATCCGGGCGCCAGCCCATCTCGAACGCTTTATCGTTGATATAGCGTTCGATGTTGCCGATGGTTACCGCGCCAAACTCGTCGTTCAGCGTACAGGAGCCTTCACACAGACGATCCTGAGGGCACACGCGGCCGCACACTTCCGGCAGGGTGTTGGTCTGATGAGACAGCTCGGCGGCTTCAAAAATACGCCCTTCGTTGGCCAGCTTCAGCCAGTTCGGGATGTAGTTATGGACCGGACACTTCCATTCGCAGTAAGGGTTACCGCAGGACAGGCAGCGGTCTGCCTGTGCTTTGGCCTGGCCTTCTGAAAACGGCTCATAGATTTCAACAAATTCAATTTTACGGATCTTCAGCGGTTTCTTTGGCGGATCAACACGCTGAAGGTCGATAAACTGGTAAACGTTCTGGCTCATCTGAATTCCTTACTGCGCCTGCACGCGCAGCTCTGCTGCGCTACGACTACGGTGACCCAACAGGGCTTTAACATCGCTGGACTTCGGCTTCACCAGCGCGAATTTCGCAGAGAACGCCGGCCAGTTGGCCAGGATCTCTTCGCCGCGCGAAGAACCGGTATGCTGCACGTGTTCGGTAATTAAACCGCGCAGGTGTTCTTCGTGGATGGCCAGCGTATCAACGTCCAGCACTTCCACCAGCTCCGGGTTCACGCGTTTGCGGAACTCACCGTCTTCATCCAGGACGTAGGCAAAACCGCCCGTCATGCCCGCGCCAAAGTTCACGCCGGTTTTACCCAGGACGCACACAATTCCGCCCGTCATGTATTCACAGCCGTTATCGCCGATGCCTTCCACCACGGTGATGGCGCCGGAGTTACGCACCGCAAAACGTTCGCCCGCACGGCCCGCGGCAAACAGACGACCGCCGGTTGCGCCGTACAGACAGGTATTGCCGATGATGCTCGCTTCATGGCTGCGGAAGGCTGAACCAACCGGAGGACGCACTGCCAGCAGACCGCCCGCCATGCCTTTTCCGACGTAGTCGTTGGCATCGCCGGTCAGGTATAACTCAACTCCGCCTGCGTTCCACACGCCGAAGCTCTGACCCGCGGTACCGCTGAAGTGCGCGGTAATCGGATCCGACGCCAGACCCTGGTCACCGTGCGTTTGCGCGATGTAACCGGAGAGGGACGCACCCACGGAACGGTCGGTGTTGCGGATATCAAACCAGAACGTTTTGCTCTGCTTCTCATCCACATACGGCTTCGCCTGTTGCAGCAGCTGTGCGTTCAGAACGCCGTTGTCGAACGGCGGGTTGTTCTCGGTACAGTAAACCGCTTTGCCAGGATGCGGCTGAGCGGTTTCCAGCAGCTTAGACAGCTCCAGCTTCTGCTGCTTGGCCGTGAAGCCCTCAAGCTCTTTCAACAGGTCGGTACGGCCAATCAGGTCTACCAGACGCTTCACGCCCAGCTGCGCCATCAGCTCGCGGGTTTCACGGGCGATGAAGTCAAAGTAGTTGGTCACTTTGAACGGCAGGCCGTGGTAGTGATTTTTACGCAGCTTTTCGTCCTGGGTAGCAACGCCCGTTGCACAGTTGTTCAGGTGGCAAATACGCAGGTATTTACAGCCGAGCGCAACCATTGGGCCGGTACCAAAGCCGAAGCTTTCCGCTCCCAGAATCGCCGCTTTGATGATGTCGAGGCCGGTTTTCAGTCCGCCGTCCACCTGCAAACGGATCTTGTGACGCAGGCCGTTAGCGACCAGCGCCTGCTGGGTTTCCACCAGGCCAAGCTCCCACGGACAACCCGCGTATTTCACGGAGGAGAGCGGGCTTGCGCCGGTGCCGCCGTCGTAACCGGCGATGGTGATCAGATCCGCATAGGCTTTCGCCACGCCGGTGGCAATGGTGCCAACGCCCGGTTCGGAAACCAGCTTCACGGAGATCATCGCTTTCGGGTTGACCTGTTTCAGGTCGAAAATCAGCTGCGCCAGATCCTCGATAGAGTAGATATCGTGGTGCGGCGGCGGGGAGATCAGCGTCACGCCCGGCACTGAATAGCGAAGCTTAGCGATGTATGGGGTGACTTTATCACCCGGCAGCTGACCGCCTTCACCCGGTTTCGCACCCTGCGCGACTTTAATCTGAATCACGTCGGCGTTAACCAGGTACGCAGGCGTTACGCCAAAGCGACCAGACGCCACCTGCTTAATACGGGACACTTTATTGGTGCCATAGCGGGCCGGATCTTCACCGCCTTCGCCGGAGTTGGAGTTGCCGCCGATGCTGTTCATGGCTTCCGCCAGCGCTTCGTGGGCTTCCGGGCTCAGCGCGCCGATAGACATCGCCGCGGTGTCGAAACGTTTGAACAGCTCAGACGCGGGTTCAACCTCGTCAATGCTGACCGCTTCATCACCTGGATTGAGGGCAATGAGATCGCGCAGCGTCGCTGCCGGACGGTTATTCACCAGCTCTGCATACTGCTGATAATCGCTGTACTCGCCGCTCTGCACCGCCTGTTGCAGCGTGCGCACCACGTCCGGGTTATAAGCGTGATACTCACCCCCGTGGACATATTTCAGCAGGCCGCCCTGTTCCAGCGGCTTACGTGCCAGCCAGGCGCGTTTCGATAGGTTCACCAGATCCTGCTGGAAGTCAGCAAAACCGGCGCCGCCGATACGGCTGATCACGCCCTGGAAGCAGAGGTTGGCGACGTCGTCATGCAGGCCGACCGCTTCAAACAGCTTCGAGCAGCGGTAAGAGGCGATGGTCGAGATGCCCATTTTGGACATGATTTTGTACAGACCTTTGTTGATGCCGTTACGGTAGTTCAGCATCACAGCGCGGTAGTCTTTGTCGATCGCGCGGGTATCTACCAGGCGGGCCAGCGTTTCGTAGGCCAGATACGGGTAGATTGCCGTGGCGCCAAAGCCTAACAGCACCGCAAAGTGGTGCGGGTCGCGCGCGCTCGCGGTTTCAACGATGATGTTGGCATCGCAGCGCAGGCTCTTGTCCACCAGACGCGTCTGGATAGCCCCCACCGCCATGGGTGCAGGCACCGGCAGACGGTTTTTCGCGATGTTGCGGTCAGACAGCACCAGCAGAACGGTGCCGTTACGCACCATCTGCTCGGCTTTATCGCACAGCGCGTTCACCGTCTCTTCGAGGCTCGTTTCGGTCACGTCGAAGGTGATATCGAGCGTGTCGGCGCGATAGTGCTCCTCGGTCATGGTGGTGAGCTGTTTGAAATCGGAGTACAGCAGGATCGGTGATTTAAAGGTCAGACGGTGCGCCTGGCCTTCAGCTTCACAGAAGACGTTCATCTCACGGCCGATGCTGGTGGCCAGCGACATGACGTGGGCTTCGCGCAGCGGATCGATTGGCGGGTTAGTGACCTGCGCAAACTGCTGACGGAAGTAGTCATAAATAATGCGTGGCTGGCTGGAGAGCACGGCAAACGGGGTATCGTCACCCATTGAGCCGACCGCTTCCTGGCCGTTTTCACCGAGCACGCGGATAACCGAGTCCAGCTCTTCCGCGCTGTAGTTAAACTGCTTCTGGAAGCTCGCGAGGGTGTCATCGTCCAGCTCGCGGCTGCCCACTTCTTCGTCCGACAGATCTTCAAACGGCACCAGACGACGCACGTTTTTCTCCATCCACTCTTTGTACGGATGGCGGCTCTTCAGATCGTTGTCGGTTTCGGCGGAATGCAGAATACGCCCACCGCGGGTGTCGATCACCATCAGCTCGCCCGGTCCGACGCGGCCTTTCTCGACCACTTCGTCTGGCTGGTAATCCCAGATCCCGACTTCAGAGGCACAGGTGATGAGCTTGTCTTTGGTAATAACGTAGCGCGCCGGACGCAGACCATTACGGTCCAGGTTACAGGCGGCAAAACGACCGTCGGACATAACGATGCCCGCCGGGCCGTCCCACGGCTCCATGTGCATGGAGTTAAAGTCGAAGAACGCGCGCAGCTCAGGGTCCATATCCGGGTTGTTCTGCCAGGCCGGTGGCACGAGCAGACGCATGGCGCGCACGATGTCCATCCCGCCCGCCAGCAGCAGTTCCAGCATGTTATCCATGGAGCTGGAGTCCGAGCCGGTTTCGTTCACGAACGGCGCGGCATCGTGCAGGTCCGGGATCAGCGGCGTCTGGAATTTATAGGTACGGGCGCGGGCCCACTGGCGGTTGCCGGTGATGGTGTTGATCTCGCCGTTATGCGCCAGGTAGCGGAACGGCTGCGCCAGCGGCCAGCGTGGAACGGTGTTGGTGGAGAAGCGCTGGTGGAACAGGCAAATGGCCGATTCCAGACGCAGGTCCGCCAGGTCCAGGTAGAAGCGCGGCAGGTCAGCCGGCATACACAGACCTTTATAGATGTTCACAAGGTTAGAGAGGCTACAGACGTAGAACTCTTTATCATCCTGAAGACGTTTTTCAATGCGGCGGCGGGCGATAAACAGACGGCGTTCCATATCACGCGGACGCCAGCCCGCAGGCGCATTGACAAAAATCTGTTCAATACGAGGCAGCGAGGAGAGGGCGATTTCACCGAGCACCCCTTCGTTGGTTGGCACATCGCGCCAGCCGACGATCGACAGGGTTTCACGCTGAAGTTCTTCTTCAACGATGCGGCGTGAGGCGGCAGCTTTTTCAGGATCCTGATTCAGGAACAGCATACCGACAGCGTAGTTTTTGGCTAAACGCCAGCCGCGCTCTTCCGCTACGATACGGAAGAAACGATCCGGTTTTTGCAGCAGCAGGCCGCAACCGTCGCCGGTTTTACCATCGGCAAGGATGGCGCCACGGTGCTGCATACGGGCCAGTGCGTGAATAGCAGTACGCACTACCTTGTGGCTAGGTTCGCCTTCTATGTGGGCGATCAGGCCGAAACCACAGTTATCCTTCTCAAGGGATTTATCGTACAACATATCAGTGAACCTCCCCAGGCTCGTCGGGCTTCCCACTGAACTTTACCGTGGCGCACAGGCGCAGAAAGAGCATGGCGACGGGGTTAGCGTTTCATACGCGGACCTCGCATTCGCCCTCTTTTTCATCCTTTCGCGCAGGTAAACAAGTTTGAGGACTTGCTTCAGAGGGAATCTCAATTACTGCATAAATATGATGAGCAGGCCGCTCATCCAGAAAGCTTCCAGCGGATTTCCAACTTATCGGGAATTGGTACACAGGTCAAATGGCAATCTTATTTATACAAAAATGTGCTAAAGCGTAGTTATCTTTTTGTTTTTAATATGTATTTAACTATTTTTACAACCACTTAAAGCACCGGGGAGGTGCAGGGGAGTGTGATCTGACTCACTATATGAAAGCGGTATTATCGATGCAGCGTGCTGAAATGCAGATTTATAGCAGAATATTAATCTGGTGTTGCATTCAAATCCGCATAAAATCACTGTTTTTCAGTCCTGGCGCTATAAATGAAAAAAACCATCAGAACATAAGGAAAAGTAATTACGTACAGGGTGAATGAAATCTCGGTAATCGTGATTATTTATTCAAACAGATAAAGGCCGTCCAAGGCGATTGATCCAGGTCATCGCCGACAGAGGCTAAAAATGGCAGGCTTGTCCCCTTTCTTCGGGACGGTCTATCAGATTATGCAGTTACAGAAATTAGTCAATATGTTTGGTGGGGATCTTTTGCAGCGCTATGGGCAAAAGGTTCACAAACTGACGCTGCACGGCGGCTTTAGCTGCCCGAATCGCGATGGCACCATCGGGCGTGGTGGCTGCACTTTCTGTAACGTGGCCTCGTTTGCTGACGAGGCCCAGCAGCATAAATCTATCGCTGAACAGCTCGCCCATCAGGCGAGTCTGGTGAATCGCGCGAAGCAGTATCTGGCCTATTTCCAGGCCTACACCAGCACGTGGGCTGAGGTGCAGGTACTGCGCTCGATGTATCAGCAGGCGGTTGCTCAAGCGAACATTGTCGGGCTGTGCGTGGGGACGCGTCCGGACTGCGTGCCGGAGGCCGTGCTGGATTTACTTAGTGAGTACAAAGAGAAGGGCTACGAGATCTGGCTGGAGCTGGGCTTGCAGACCGCGCATGACAAAACCCTGCACCGTATCAATCGCGGGCATGATTTCGCCTGCTACCAGCGCACCACGCGTCTCGCCCGTGAGCGTGGATTAAAAGTCTGCTCGCATCTGATTGTCGGCTTGCCAGGAGAAGGGCAGCAGCACGGGCTGGAAACGCTGGAAAAAGTCGTCGAGACCGGCGTGGATGGCATTAAGCTGCATCCGCTGCATATCGTGAAGGGCAGCATAATGGCGAAAGCCTGGGAAGCGGGGCGGTTAAGTGGTATCGAACTCGACGACTATACGGTGACGGCGGGGGAGATGATTCGCCACACGCCTCCGGAGATTGTTTACCACCGCATCTCGGCCAGCGCCCGCCGCCCAACGCTTCTGGCACCGCTCTGGTGTGAGAACCGCTGGACGGGGATGCTGGAAATCGACCGCTATCTACAGGAGAACGGCGTACAGGGGTCGGCGCTTGGCCGCCCGTGGGTTCCCCCGCTACCGGCGACGGCCGCCTAGCAGACTTCCCAGCATGCCGCGTATTATCTGGTTGGTAATCTGACGCGTCGCGCTTTTTGCCATGGTCTGAACCACGCCATCGCGTTTGCCGCCGCGTGGCCCGGTGCTGCCGAACAGAATATCTTTCAGCCCGCCGAGAATGCCGTCGTCCACGGCAACAGATTGCCCTTTTGCGGCAGGGGCATCCTGCGATTCGGCAGTCGCCTGCACCCCTTTTTGCAGCATCTCGAACGCGGATTCGCGATCCACCTCGTCTTCATACTTCCCGTACACCGGGGAGTGATTAATCAGGCCGTTGCGTTCATCGTCCGTTACCGGCCCCATGCGCGAGCAGGGCGCAATCACCATCGCACGCTCGACAACTGTCGGGCTGCCTTTTGCATCGAGGAACGAAATCAGCGCTTCACCGGTACCCAGCGCCTGAATGGCGGTTTCGGTATCAAAGGCCGGATTGGCACGCATGGTTTGCGCCGCGGCTTTCACCGCTTTCTGATCTCTCGGCGTAAAGGCGCGCAGGGCGTGCTGCACGCGGTTACCCAGCTGCCCCAGTATGTTGTCCGGAATATCCGACGGGTTTTGCGACACAAACCAGACCCCGACACCCTTGGAGCGGATCAGGCGGATAACCTGTTCAATTTTATCCAGCAGCACCTGCGGCGCGTCGTTAAACAACAGGTGCGCTTCGTCAAAGAAGAACACCAGTTTGGGTTTTTCCAGATCGCCTGCTTCCGGCAGTTGTTCGTACAGTTCAGAGAGCATCCACAGCAGGCTGGCGGCGTAAAGCTTCGGCATCTGGTAGAGCTTCTCTGCGCTCAGAATGTTGATGATGCCTTTGCCGCTGCTGTCGGTACGCATCCAGTCTTTGATATCCAGCATTGGCTCGCCGAAGAAGTGTTCGGCACCCTGTTGCTCCAGCGTCAGGAGCCCGCGCTGAATGGCGCCCACCGAGGCGCTGCTGATATTGCCGTACTGGTTCTGGAAGGATTTGGCGTTATCGCCAATGTACTGGGTGATGGCGCGCAGATCTTTGAAGTCGAGCAGCAGTAGCCCCTGATCGTCGGCGATACGGAAGATAATGTTCAGTACCCCGGACTGCACGTCGTTGAGGTTAAGCAGACGGGCCAGCAGCAGCGGGCCGAGGTCGGAGACGGTGGCGCGCACCGGATGGCCTTTTTCGCCGAAGATATCCCAGGCCACCACCGGATTACCGTGCGGCGTCCAGTCGGTGATGCCGATATTTTTCAGGCGCTCGAGGAGTTTTTCTGACGCTGCACCTTCCTGAGCCACCCCGGTTAAATCGCCCTTCACGTCAGCCATAAATACCGGCACGCCAGTCTCTGACAACGACTCAGCCAGCTTTTGCAGGGTGACGGTTTTTCCCGTCCCGGTCGCGCCGGTGATCAGGCCATGACGGTTCGCCATCGCGGGCAGTAAAAACAGCTCTTTTTCCAGCGTCCTGGCGATTAACAATGGTGTACTCATGATGCACGTCCTCTCGTAGTCCTGGGTGGAGTATAGGCAACCTGACGGCAAAATGTCTGCGTAAATTCCTCACTTTGCGGCGCATTATCCAGTGCGGACTATGCTTTTGCATACGGTAAACAAAATTTTGGGAAACTATGTCCAGATTCTTTTTTAACGACCGCAAACAGCTTGTCAACGATGCCATTGAAGGCATACTTCTCTCCGCGCCGCACGGTAATCTCGTCAAACTGGATATCGATCCGGCCATCCGCGTGGTGGCTCGCGGCGACTGGGATAAAAGCCGCGTGGCGGTGATCTCCGGTGGCGGCTCCGGCCATGAACCGGCACATGCCGGGTTCGTCGGTAAAGGCATGCTTACCGCAGCGGTGTGTGGCGATCTGTTCGCTTCCCCAAGCGTGGATGCGGTCCTCAATGCCATTGTGGCGGTGACGGGCGATCGTGGCTGCCTGCTGATTGTGAAAAACTACACCGGTGACCGGCTTAACTTTGGCCTGGCGGCGGAAAAAGCCAAACGCTACGGCCTGAAGGTCGAGATGGTTATCGTGGCGGATGATATCGCCCTACCGGATAACAAGCAGCCGCGTGGTATCGCGGGAACGGCGCTGGTGCATAAGATTGCGGGATATGCGGCAGAACAGGGGAAATCGCTAAACGACGTGCGGGATATTGCACAACAGGCCTGCGATAACCTCTGGAGCCTGGGGGTTGCGATGCAAACCTGTAACCTGCCGGGTAGCGATGATGAAGAAGGACGCATCAGGCAAGGCCACGTGGAGCTGGGGCTGGGGATTCACGGCGAGCCGGGGGCATCGGTGGTGGATACGCAGAACAGCAGGGCGATTATCGATACGCTGGTGACGCCGCTAAAAGCCCAGGCGGGTGACGGGCGCTTTGCGGTGCTGATCAACAACCTCGGCGGCGTGTCAGCGCTGGAGATGGCTCTGCTCACCAAAGAGCTGGCGCATTCGGCGTTGAAAGAGAACATTGCGTATCTGATTGGCCCGGCGCCGCTGGTGAGTGCGCTGGATATGAAAGGCTTTTCGCTAACGCTGTTAAAGCTCAACGATTTCTTCGAGAAGGCGATTCACGCCGAGGTCGAGACGCTGGGCTGGCAGAAGCCCGTCGCGTTCGCGCCCCTGCGTACCGTCCCCCATAGCGCCCTTCATGATCGCGTGGAATATACCCCGTCGGACAATCCGCAGGTGAGCGAGGCCGTCGCCTCGGTAACGAAAACATTGATCCAGCTGGAAAATCGCCTTAACGCGCTGGATGCCAAAGTAGGCGATGGCGATACGGGCTCCACCTTTGCGCAAGGGGCGCGGGATATTGCGCAGCGACTTGAGGAGAACAACCTGCCCCTTAACGACGTGCCGACATTCCTCCTGCTGGTTGGCGAGCGGCTGGCAACGGTGATGGGCGGATCGAGTGGGGTGTTGATGTCGATCTTCTTCACTGCGGCAGGACAAAAGCTTCACGATGGACAGTCGCTACCTGAAGCATTGCTGAGCGGACTGGCGCAGATGAAGCAGTATGGCGGTGCAGATCTCGGCGATCGTACGCTGATCGATGCCCTGCAACCGGCGCTGGAGGCGTTACAGAAAGGCAATATTCAGGCGGCAGCGCAGGCCGCGCAGCAAGGGGCTGAAGCAACGGCGAAAATGGCGAAAGCCGGCGCGGGACGCTCGTCGTACGTGAATAAAGAGAATCTGGACGGGGTGATGGATCCGGGGGCGGTCGCGGTGGCGGAAGTGTTTAAGACCATGGTAGATGCAAAACGGTAACAACCGTTACCGTTTTTAGTGTTTGCGCCCTCTCCCTGTGGGAGAGGGTTGGGGTGAGGGCATCAGGCCGCACATTCCCCGGCAATCTCACATCAGAAATCCGCTTTCAACACCACGCGGTAGCGGGCTTTGCCGTCGCGCACGTGCTGGATCGCTTCGTTGATTTTTGACATCGGATACAGCTCGGTGGTTGGCGCCACTTTTGTGCGTCCGGCAAACTTCATCAGCTTGCGTAACTCATATGGTGTGCCGGTAGCAGAGCCGGATATGCTGCGATCGCCGCCGATCAGGGTAAACGCCGGAACCGGCAGCGGCTTCATCACCGCACCCACGGTGTGGAAGTTACCGCCGTAGGCCAGGGCTTCAAAGTACGGCTGCCAGTCGAGATCGACGTTCACGGTGTTAATGATCAGGTCAAACTGGCCTGCCAGAGCGGTGAGCGCCTGGGGATCGCGACTGTTCACCACTTTATCCGCACCCATCGCCAGCACTTCCTGCTCTTTCGCCGGGTTAGAGCTGAACGCCGTCACTTCACAGCCCATCGCGTGCAGCAGCTTGATGGCGATATGGCCCAGACCGCCAATCCCGATCACGCCCACGCGGCTGGTGGCGGTGACGTGATGCATCAGCAGCGGTTTAAAGACGGTGATACCGCCACACAGCAGCGGACCTGCGGATTCAATATCAATGCTGTCCGGCAGCGGGATAACCCATTGCCAGTCGGCGCGCAGCTTATCGGCGAAACCGCCCTTGTTCAGGATGGTCGGCGTTGCGCCCTCAAGGCAGTTGATCTGATTGCCGCTGATACAGGCGTCGCAGTGGCCGCAGCTGCGTGCCGTCCAGCCGATACCCACGCGCTGGCCCACTTTCAGCCCTTTGTCCTGCGCGGCGCTGCCGAGCGCCACGACGCGGCCAATGACTTCGTGCCCGGCCACCAGCGGATAGCTGGAGAAGCCCCATTCATTGTCGATCATCGAGAGATCTGAGTGGCAGATCCCGCAGTAATCAACCTGTACTTCGACGTCTTCCGCTTTTAGTTCGCCCGCATCGTACTCGTACAGCTCAAGTTCTGCACCCGCCTGCGGTGCGGCGTAGCTTTTTATCTTCGACATCGCTTTTCCCCTGTTTTGGTGTGAACTGTGAGTGTAGAGCATTCAGTTTACAGACGCTTAACAGAAGACGGCAGGAACAAAACTTACAGATTTTTCAGCATCCTGACTTCGCAGTCCACGTGGCCCGTGCAGCCCAGTGGCGCATCGATATGCTCAAAGCCGAGATGTTCATACAGGCCAATGGCCTCTTTAAGGAAAGCGGTGGTTTCAAGGTAGCAACGTTTAAAGCCCTGTGAGCGTGCATGTTCCAGGGCGACCAGCGCCAGCTTTTTCGCCAGGCCTTGTCCGCGTATCGTTGGCAGGAAATACATTTTCTGGAGTTCACAGATATCCGGCTCGCTGCAAAGCAGTGGGGCAATGCCGCCGCCGCCCACGACCTGGCCGTCCTGCTCGATGACCCAGTAGGCATGGCCCGGCTGGCTGTACAGCTGAAAAAGTTCGTCCAGATTTGGGTCGGCCACGGTGTAGCCTTTGTCGGCGGTCAGGCCATATTCGGCAGAAACCGTGCGGATAACGGCGGCGATAGCCGGGTTGTCCTGCTCAGTGATCCGACGCATTGTCGTCGCGACGGGGGTAATCACGCTCATAGCATTACTCATGACAAAAATTGACACACAACTGCTGTTAATAGCACCGCAGAAAGGGGAGTGCAAGCGAGGAGTTTTCAGGAAGGATACCCCTTACGCCCTGAAGCGTAAGGGGTAAAAGCATTACAGCGCCGCGATAACCGCCTGCTGCTCGATCAGTTTAGTCTTCGCATCGGCGAAGGCAACCAGACGCTCACGCTCTTTGGCGATGACCGCTTCCGGCGCGCGGGCCACAAAGCCCTCGTTCGCCAGTTTGCTTTCGATTTTGCCAATTTCCACGTCGACTTTCGCCACTTCTTTCGCCAGACGCGCCAGCTCCGCATCTTTGTCGATCAGGCCCGCCATCGGGATCAGCAGCTCCGCGCCGTCGATGATTTTGGTCACGGAAACCGGACCTTTGTCATCGGCAGGCAGCACGGTGATGCTTTCCAGACGCGCCATGGTTTTCAGGAAGGTGTTGTTCTCGGTGACGCGACGAACGGCAGCTTCGCTGCAACCGCGCAGCAGCAGCTCCAGTGGTTTACCCGGAGCGATGTTCATTTCCGCGCGGATGTTACGTACCGCAACGATCGCCTGCTTCAGCCACTCGGTATCCGCAGACGCGGCTTCATCCACTTTCGCGGCGTCGAATGCCGGGAACGGCTGGAGCATGATGGTATCGGCATTAATACCGGCAATCACCTTCACGCGCTGCCAGATGGTTTCGGTGATGAACGGAATGATCGGGTGCGCAAGGCGCAGCAGACCTTCCAGAACGGTAATCAGCGTATTACGCGTGCCGCGCAGCTCCGCCTCAGAACCGCCGTTCATGACCGGCTTCGCCAGCTCTAGGTACCAGTCGCAGAACTGGTTCCAGGTGAATTCGTACAGGATGCCTGCCGCGATGTCGAAGCGGTAGCTGTCCAGCGCGTCGCGGAATGCTTTCACCGTCTGGTTAAATTCCGCGAGGATCCAGCGGTCTGCCAGAGACAGGGTCATTTCGCCGCCGTTAAAGCCGCAATCCTGATCTTCGGTGTTCATCAGCACGAAGCGGCTGGCGTTCCACAGCTTGTTACAGAAGTTACGGTAACCTTCCAGACGCTTCATATCCCAGTTGATGTCACGACCGGTGGAGGCCAGCGCCGCCAGGGTGAAGCGCAGGGCGTCGGTACCGTGAGATTCTATCCCGTTCGGGAACTGCTTCTCGGTACGCTTGCGGATTTTCTCCGCCAGCTGCGGCTGCATCATGTTGCCGGTACGTTTTTCCAGCAGCTCTTCCAGAGAGATACCGTCCACCATATCCAGCGGGTCGATAACGTTACCCTTGGATTTGGACATCTTCTGGCCTTCGTCGTCGCGGATCAGGCCGGTCATGTAGACGGTATGGAACGGAACCTGCGGCTTGCCGTCTTCGTCTTTGATGAAGTGCATGGTCATCATGATCATGCGGGCGATCCAGAAGAAGATGATGTCGAAGCCGGATACCATCACGCTGGTTGGATGGAACTGACGCAGCGCGTCGGTGTTTTCCGGCCAGCCGAGGGTAGAGAAGGTCCACAGTGCGGAGGAGAACCAGGTATCCAGCACGTCTTCGTCCTGGCGCAGGGCAACGTCAGCGCCCAGGTTGTTTTCCTGACGCACTTCCTCTTCGGTGCGGCCAACGTAGACATTGCCTTCGTTGTCGTACCACGCCGGGATACGGTGACCCCACCACAGCTGACGGGAAATACACCAGTCCTGAATATCGCGCATCCAGGAGAAGTACATGTTTTCGTACTGCTTCGGCACGAACTGGATGCTGCCGTTCTCAACCGCTTCAACAGCCGGTTTCGCCAGCACGTCGGCACGCACGTACCACTGGTCGGTCAGCATTGGCTCGATAACCACGCCGCCACGGTCGCCGTACGGCACGGTCAGATCGTGAGGTTTAATCTCTTCCAGCAGGCCGAGTGCGTCAACGGCGGCTACGATGGCTTTACGCGCGGCAAAGCGCTCCAGCTTCTGGAACTCAGCCGGGATGTCGCTGGAATAAACGTCGGATTCGTTGCCTTTGGTGTCATACACTTCTGCGCTTTCGCGGATATCGCCGTCGAAGGTCAGAATGTTGATCATCGGAAGTTGATGACGACGACCGACTTCATAGTCGTTGAAGTCATGCGCCGGGGTGATTTTCACGCAGCCGGTGCCTTTTTCCATGTCGGCGTGTTCGTCGCCCACAATCGGAATACGGCGGTTCACCAGCGGCAGCACCACGAATTTGCCGATCAGATCTTTATAACGCGGATCTTCCGGGTTAACGGCCACGCCGGTATCGCCCAGCAGGGTTTCCGGACGGGTGGTCGCCACCACCAGGTAATCTTTACCGTCGGCGGTTTTTGCGCCGTCGGCCAGCGGATAGCGGATGTGCCACATGGAGCCTTTAGACTCGCGGTTTTCCACTTCCAGGTCAGAGATGGCTGTGCGCAGTTTCGGGTCCCAGTTGACCAGGCGCTTGCCACGATAAATCAGGTCTTCTTTGTACAGGCGCACAAAGACTTCTTTCACGGCGTTGGACAGACCTTCATCCATGGTGAAGCGCTCGCGCTCCCAGTCTACGGAGTTGCCGAGACGGCGCATCTGACGGGTAATGGTGCCGCCGGATTCTGCCTTCCACTGCCAGATTTTGTCGATGAACGCGTCGCGACCGTAGTCGTGGCGGGTTTTACCCTCTTCAGCGGCAATTTTACGCTCAACCACCATCTGGGTCGCGATACCCGCGTGGTCAGTCCCCGCCTGCCACAGGGTATTTTTGCCCTGCATGCGCTGGTAGCGGATCATGGTATCCATGATGGTCTGCTGGAAAGCATGCCCCATATGCAAACTGCCGGTGACGTTCGGCGGCGGGATCATGATGCAGAAGGACTCTTTGCTTTCGTCGCCGTTAGGCTTGAAATAGCCCTGCTGTTCCCAGTGCTCGTAAAGCGGCTGTTCGATATCGCGTGGGTTATATGTCTTTTCCATTATTTCCAGGTTGCCGTATTCAGGTTAAAACCGGCCAGGCGGTACGCTTTGTAGCGTTCGCGCGCCAGTTGTTTCAAGGATTCTTCGTAAGGGACAAAGTCTACCACTTCTGTGAAAGCGGTGGCAAAATCTGCAAAGTCTGTCCGCAGGCTAATGAGAATGTCGCGCGCGCTGCTGTTGCGTTTTTGCGGCCAGGCAATCTCCACCGGTGCCCCGCCGCGTGGACCTTCGCCCGACAGGTTATGCGGAACAAAACTCTCCGGCGGGCGCGCCCATAGCGCTTCATCCAGGCGAATCGCCTGCTGCTCATCTTCACAGGCAATCAGGACGCGTTTACCTGCGCGCCAACGTTCTGCGGCAATTTCACACACCAGCTGTTCAACGGCGCTGAGGCCATCCTGATGGGTGTCATTGTCCAGAAGGTAGAACGTTGCATTCTTCATATATGGGGCTTCTTGTCGTGGATTTAAATGCAAAGCCGGGTGGCGCTTCGCTTACCCGGCCTACGGTTGAGTGGCGTGTAGGCCGGGTAAGGCGTAGCCGCCACCCGGCGTTTTACATCACTCGTCGCCGTTAAAACCCGCACGATTGAGCAGGAACTGCGACAGCAGTGCCACCGGACGTCCGGTCGCGCCTTTGGCTTTACCGGAGCGCCATGCGGTCCCCGCGATGTCCAGGTGCGCCCAGTTGTACTTGCGGGTGAAACGCGCCAGGAAGCAGCCTGCGGTGATTGCTCCGCCAGGACGACCGCCGATGTTCGCCATGTCTGCGAAATTAGACTCCAGCTGTTCCTGGAACTCGTCCCCCAGCGGCAGACGCCACGCGCGGTCGCCGGCCTGTTCGGACGCGCCGATCAGCTCATGCGCCAGCGGGTTGTGGTTCGACATCAGGCCGGTGATGTGGTGCCCCAGCGCGATCACGCAGGCGCCGGTCAGGGTAGCCACGTCGATAACCGCTTCAGGTTCGAAACGCTCAACGTAGGTCAGCACGTCGCACAGCACCAGACGGCCTTCGGCGTCGGTGTTCAGCACCTCAACGGTCTGGCCGGACATGGTGGTTAGCACATCACCCGGACGATAAGCGCGGCCGCCAGGCATGTTTTCGCAGCCCGCCAGCACGCCGATCACGTTGATGGGCAACTGAAGTTCCGCGACCATGCGCATGACGCCGTAAACCGCCGCCGCGCCGCACATGTCGTACTTCATCTCATCCATGCCTTCTGAAGGCTTGATGGAGATACCGCCGGAGTCGAAGGTCAGCCCTTTACCGACGAGCACGATGGGTCGCGCATCTTCTGACGGATTACCCTTGTACTCAATGACCGACATCAGGGATTCGTTCTGGGAACCGTTACCGACCGCCAGATAAGAGTGCATCCCCAGCTCTTTCATCTGCTGTTCGCCGATAACGCGGGTGATGACGTTCTTGCTGTAGGCGTCAGCCAGCTGGCGCGCCTGAGATGCCAGGTACGCGGCGTTACAGATGTTTGGCGGCATATTGCCAAGATCTTTTGCCGCTTTAATACCGGCGGCAATGGCCAGACCGTGCTGAATGGCGCGCTCGCCGCTGGTCAGCTCGCGACGGGTTGGCACGTTAAAGACCATTTTACGCAGCGGGCGACGCGGCTCGCTTTTGGTGGTTTTCAGCTGATCAAAGCTGTAGAGGCTCTCTTTTGCGGTTTCGACGGCCTGGCGCACTTTCCAGTACGTGTTGCGGCCCTTAACGTGCAGCTCCGTCAGGAAGCAGACGGCTTCCATCGAACCAGTATCATTCAGTGTATTAATGGTTTTCTGAATAACCTGCTTGTACTGGCGCTCATCAAGCTCACGTTCTTTACCACAGCCAATCAGCAGAATACGCTCGGACAGGACGTTCGGAACATGGTGCAGCAACAAGGTCTGCCCTGGTTTGCCTTCCAGTTCGCCACGGCGCAGCAGGGCGCTGATATAACCGTCGCTGATTTTATCGAGTTGCTCGGCGATCGGGGAGAGTCGGCGTGGTTCAAAGACGCCCACAACGATGCAGGCACTCCGCTGTTTCTCCGGGCTACCGCTTTTTACACTGAACTCCATGCACTACGCTCCTGAATCTTAAAGACAACGGCGGCGGCTACGGATAGAATTGAAACCTTTCGTAACTCATGTCCGCCGTTGTGGTGACTTCGTGTTAATCTTACGTTACTACGGTTTCGACACGTCAATAAATGTCATGAAGCGCGAATCCGCCGGGTTTTTTAATCTTAGCGATGATTTCGACGACTCAAGAGAATAAATGACGTTTAAGCCATGAAACAAGCTAAATTCCTGCATAAGACGAGTTTTAACGGGCGTATTTAAAGTGATAATCATAAGATATCTGGTTCGGGAGACGCTGAAGAGCCAACTGGCGATCCTCTTTATCCTCCTTCTGATCTTTTTCTGTCAGAAGCTGGTCAGGATCCTCGGCGCGGCGGTTGATGGCGAAATCCCAACGAATCTGGTGCTTTCCCTGCTCGGGCTTGGCGTGCCGGAAATGGCGCAGCTTATCCTGCCGTTAAGCCTGTTCCTTGGTCTGCTGATGACCCTGGGTAAGCTCTATACCGAAAGTGAAATCACCGTGATGCATGCCTGCGGCCTCAGTAAAGCCGTACTGGTAAAAGCAGCCATGGTGCTGGCGCTGTTTACGGGCATTGTTGCCGCGGTTAACGTCATGTGGGCAGGGCCGACCTCCTCTCGTCATCAGGATGAGGTGCTGGCGGAAGCAAAAGCTAACCCGGGGCTGGCGGCGCTGGCGCAGGGGCAGTTCCAGCAGGCTACCGACGGTAACTCCGTGCTGTTTATCGAAAGCGTTGATGGCAACCGCTTCAATGACGTGTTTCTTGCTCAACTGCGCCCGAAAGGTAACGCTCGGCCTTCTGTGGTGGTGGCGGACTCCGGTCAGCTGTCGCAGCGTAAAGACGGCTCTCAGGTTGTCACGCTGAACAAAGGAACGCGTTTCGAAGGCACGGCTATGCTGCGCGACTTCCGTATTACCGATTTTCAGAACTACCAGGCCATCATTGGCCATCAGGCCGTTGCGCTCGATCCCACGGATACTGAGCAGATGGATATGCGCACCTTAATGAATACCGATACCGATCGTGCGCGTGCTGAACTGCACTGGCGTATCACGCTGGTATTCACCGTATTTATGATGGCGCTGATGGTGGTTCCGCTGAGCGTGGTAAACCCGCGCCAGGGCCGCGTGCTGTCGATGCTGCCAGCGATGCTGCTGTATCTGGTGTTCTTCCTGCTGCAAACCTCAATCAAGTCTAACGGCGGGAAAGGAAAAATTGACCCGATGATCTGGACCTGGGTCGTGAATGGTTTGTATCTGCTGCTGGCAGTCGGACTCAACTTGTGGGACACGGTGCCTGTGCGTCGTCTTCGTGCCCGGTTTACGCGTAAAGGAGCCATCTAATGCAGGCGTTTGGCGTACTTGACCGCTATATCGGTAAAACGATTTTCACCACCATCATGATGACCCTGTTCATGCTGGTGTCGCTCTCGGGCATTATCAAATTTGTCGACCAGCTGAAAAAAGCCGGGCAGGGGAGTTACGACGCGTTGGGCGCCGGGATGTATACCCTGCTCAGCGTACCAAAAGATGTGCAGATCTTCTTCCCGATGGCGGCCCTGTTGGGGGCGCTGCTGGGCCTGGGGATGCTGGCTCAGCGTAGCGAGCTGGTGGTGATGCAGGCATCGGGTTTTACCCGTATGCAGGTTGCGCTGTCGGTGATGAAAACCGCGATCCCGCTGGTGCTGTTGACCATGGCGATTGGCGAATGGGTCGCGCCACAGGGCGAACAGATGGCGCGTAACTACCGTGCTCAGGCTATGTACGGCGGTTCACTGCTCTCCACGCAGCAGGGATTATGGGCGAAAGATGGTCAGAACTTTGTCTATATCGAACGCGTGAAAGGGGACGATGAACTGGGCGGCGTGAGTATCTATGCCTTCAATAACGATCGTCGTTTACAGTCGGTGCGTTATGCCGCCTCCGCTAAATTTGATGCGAACAACAAGCTGTGGCGGTTATCCCAGGTTGATGAATCTGACCTGACGAACCCGAAACAGATCACCGGTTCGCAGACCGTTAGCGGTACCTGGAAAACCAACCTGACGCCGGACAAGCTTGGGGTGGTTGCGCTCGATCCCGATGCGCTCTCCATCAGCGGTCTGCATAATTACGTGAAGTATCTGAAATCGAGCGGACAGGATGCGGGGCGTTACCAGCTCAACATGTGGAGCAAAATCTTCCAGCCGCTGTCCGTGGCCGTGATGATGCTGATGGCGCTATCGTTCATCTTTGGACCGCTGCGTAGCGTGCCGATGGGGGTTCGCGTGGTAACCGGTATCAGCTTTGGTTTTGTGTTCTACGTCCTCGATCAGATTTTCGGTCCGCTGACGCTGGTGTATGGCATTCCGCCAATTATCGGAGCACTGTTGCCGAGCGCCAGTTTCTTCCTGATCAGCCTCTGGATGCTGCTAAAACGCTCCTGATAAACCTTCTTCCTCGCTCCCGGTTGCCCGGGGGCGAGGCTAATCTCCTGTTTCACTCCGCACTTTTTCTCACAACCTTCAACGCCTCGCCGTGAATTTGAGTATTATTGAGCGATAAAGTCGTGAAGGGATCCTCTATGAAGCAAATTCGAATGCTGGCCCAGTACTACGTCGACCTGATGATGAAGCTCGGGCTGGTGCGTTTTTCCATGCTGCTGGCGCTGGCGCTGGTCGTTCTGGCCATCGTCGTGCAAATGGCCGTGACCATGGTTCTGCATGGTCAGGTCGAGAGCATCGACGTGATCCGCTCTATTTTCTTTGGCCTGCTGATTACCCCATGGGCGGTCTATTTTCTCTCCGTGGTGGTTGAGCAACTGGAAGAGTCCCGACAGCGTTTATCGAAACTGGTGGATAAGCTGGAAGAGATGCGCGAGCGCGATCTCAAACTCAACGTCCAGCTCAAGGACAACATTGCCCAGCTGAATCAGGAAATTTCAGACCGTGAGAAGGCGGAAGCCGAGCGTCAGACCACGCTTGAGCAGCTAAAAGTTGAGATGAAAGAGCGTGAAGTGACGCAGATCCAGCTTGAACAGCAATCCTCTTTCCTGCGCTCGTTCCTCGATGCGTCGCCGGATCTGGTGTTCTACCGTAATGAAGATAAAGAGTTCTCCGGCTGTAACCGGGCCATGGAACTGTTGACCGGGAAAAGCGAAAAGCAGCTGATCCACCTGAAACCTCAGGATGTCTATTCCGAAGAGGCGGCAGCAAAAGTGATGGAGACGGATGAAAAGGTCTTCCGCCATAACGTTTCGCTGACCTATGAGCAGTGGCTGGACTATCCTGACGGGCGCAAAGCCTGCTTTGAGATCCGCAAAGTGCCTTATTACGACCGGGTGGGGAAACGTCATGGTCTGATGGGCTTTGGCCGCGATATCACCGAGCGTAAGCGCTATCAGGATGCGCTGGAGCGCGCCAGCCGGGATAAAACCACCTTCATCTCCACCATCAGCCATGAACTGCGCACCCCGCTGAATGGCATTGTGGGGCTGAGCCGCATTCTGCTGGATACCGAGCTGACCAGCGAGCAGGAAAAATACCTGAAAACGATCCACGTCTCGGCGGTCACGCTGGGCAATATCTTCAATGATATTATCGACATGGATAAGATGGAACGCCGTAAAGTTCAGCTCGACAACCAGCCGGTTGATTTTACCGGTTTCCTCGCGGACCTGGAAAACCTGTCAGGTTTACAGGCTCAGCAAAAAGGGTTGAGCTTTGTGATGGAGCCAACGCTGCCGTTGCCGCATAAAGTGGTGACGGACGGCACACGTCTGCGGCAGATCCTGTGGAACCTCATCAGCAACGCCGTGAAGTTTACCCAGAAGGGGCAGGTTGCGGTGCGCATTCGCTATGACGAAGGCGACATGCTGCACTTTGAAGTTGAGGACTCGGGTATCGGCATTCCTCAGGAGGAGCAGGATAAGATCTTCGCCATGTATTATCAGGTTAAAGACAGCCACGGCGGTAAACCGGCGACCGGTACGGGCATTGGACTGGCGGTGTCGAAACGTCTGGCGAAAAGTATGGGCGGGGATATCACCGTTGCCAGCCAGCCGGGTAAAGGCTCCACCTTTACGCTTACCGTCCACGCGCCTGCCGTGGCGGAAGAGGTGGAAGATACGTTTGAGAACGACGATATGCCGCTGCCAGCCCTGCACGTCCTGCTGGTGGAAGATATTGAGCTGAACGTCATTGTCGCCCGGTCGGTACTGGAAAAACTCGGTAACAGCGTGGATGTGGCGATGACCGGGAAAGCCGCGCTGGAGATGTTCACGCCGGGCGAGTATGACCTGGTGCTGCTCGATATTCAGCTACCGGACATGACCGGGCTGGATATCTCCCGCGAGCTGACGCGCAAATATGCTCCTGACGAGCTGCCGCCGCTGGTGGCGTTGACCGCAAACGTGTTGAAAGATAAAAAAGAGTATCTCGAGGCCGGTATGGACGATGTGCTCAGCAAGCCGCTGGCGGTACCCGCCCTGACGGCGATGATCAAGAAGTTCTGGGATACCTGTGATGAAGAGGAGAGCACCATGACGTCTGTTGATAGCGCTAAAGCCCAAACGATACTGGATACCGCCATGCTGGAGCAGTATATCGATCTGGTGGGACCAAAACTGATCACCGATGGCCTCGCCGTGTTCGAAAAAATGATGCCGGGCTATCTGAACGTGCTCGAATCCAACCTGACGGCGCGTGACCAGAAGGGCATCGTCGAAGAGGGGCATAAAATCAAAGGCGCGGCAGGATCTGTCGGGTTACGCCATCTCCAGCAGCTGGGCCAACAGATTCAGTCTCCTGATTTACCTGCCTGGGAAGATAACGTAGGTGATTGGGTCGAAGAGATGAAACAAGAGTGGCAAAACGATGTGGCAGTGCTGAAAGCCTGGGTGGATGCCAGAAAAAAATGACCCCGGCTATACCGGGGTGCGCGAATACTGCGCCAACACCAGGGAAATCGTGGCTGCGCCTGATTTTTATGGGTTGTTTTCGCATGGACGCCGCCTGAAAATTGAGGCCGCACGCAGATAAGATAGCAAATCTTAAACAGTTTGTTACATGAATCAGTGAAATGTGTGAAGCATAGCGTTTTAATCAGAATTTTTAATGTGCTTCAGCGAGTTGCATAGAAGGATCGTCAGAATGAAAAAGATTGGTGTCGTGCTGAGCGGATGTGGTGTTTACGATGGTTCAGAGATACATGAAACCGTATTAACGCTGCTGGCATTATCGCGCCAGGGGGCAGACGTTATCTGCTTCGCCCCGGATAAAACCCAGGCAGACGTGATTAATCATCTCACCGGCGAGCCAATGGCGGAAAGCCGTAACGTGCTGATTGAAGCGGCGCGTATTGTGCGCGGCGATATTCACCCGCTGGCACAGGCCGATGCCGCTGAGCTTGATGCGCTCATCGTGCCGGGCGGTTTTGGCGCGGCGAAAAACCTGAGCACGTTTGCAACGGAAGGCACGGCGTGTCATGTCGATCCCGATTTGAAAGCGCTATCGCTGGCGATGCATGCGGCAGGTAAGCCGCAGGGCTTTATCTGCATTGCGCCGGCCATGCTGCCGAAAATTTTTGATTTCCCGCTGCGGCTCACGATCGGAACCGACATTGATACCGCTGAGATTGTCGAGGATATGGGCGGTGAACACGTGCCATGTCCGGTAGACGACATTGTGGTGGACGAGGACAACAAGATCATCACCACGCCAGCGTATATGCTGGCGCAGAACATCGCCGAGGCTGCCGCAGGCATTGAAAAGCTGGTGGACAGAGTGCTGGTCCTGACCGAATGAGTCGTAAATTCTCCCCCGGCGGGTGGTTAAAACGGATCCTGCTGCGTATTGTGCTGGTCCTGGCTGTGTTCTGGGGCGGCGGTATTGCGCTGTTCAGCATCCTGCCCGTCCCGTTCTCGGCCGTGATGGCAGAGCGGCAGATTAGCGCCTGGCTCTCTGGGGATTTTGGCTATGTTGCCCATTCTGACTGGGTCAGCATGGATGCCATCTCCCCGTGGATGGGGCTGGCGGTCATTGCGGCAGAAGATCAGAAATTCCCGGAGCACTGGGGTTTTGACGTGGCGGCTATCGAGAAGGCGCTGGATCATAATGAACGTCATGAAAACCGCGTCCGCGGCGCGTCAACGCTTTCTCAGCAGACGGTAAAAAACCTGTTCTTATGGGACGGTCGCAGCTGGGTGAGAAAAGGGCTGGAGGCCGGGCTGACGCTGGGGGTCGAGACGGTGTGGAGCAAAAAACGCATTTTAACCGTCTACCTGAATATCGCGGAATTTGGTGACGGCGTATTTGGTGTCGAAGCGGCATCGCAGCGCTATTTTGGCAAGCCCGCCAGCAGGCTGACTATGTCCGAAGCGGCACTGCTTGCCGCCGTGCTGCCGAACCCGCTGCGTTTTAAGGCCAGCGCCCCGTCAGGCTACGTGCGAAGCCGCCAGGCGTGGATTATGCGCCAGATGCGTCAGCTGGGTGGGGAAGGGTTTATGGAGCGAAATAATCTTAGGTAGGGCGGGTAAGCGCAGCGCTACCCGCCGACATGGCGAACGTTAGTCTTCGTCAAACCCGGCGTTGAACAGGGCAATCACTGCCGCCAGCGCTTCTTCTTCCTGCGGGCCGGTGGCTTCAACTTCAATCTGACGGCCTTTGGCAGAATCCAGCATCAGTAGCGCAATCACGCTGTTGGCTTCTGCCTCGGTTCCCTCGTCGTTGCGCAGCAGCACCTCAGCATCAAAACCCTGCATCAGTTCAAACAGCTTCATCGCCGGGCGCGCATGCATGCCCAGCTTGTTGGTGATTTCGACGGTCTGTTTTACGGTCATGTTTTGCGTTTTTCCAGCGTGCGATGGCGGGACTGAACGTTCTTCCCGCGTGAGCGGAAGTAATCGGCCAGCTGTTCGGCAATGTAGACCGAACGATGTTTACCGCCGGTACAGCCAATCGCCACCGTCAGGTAGCTGCGATTGTTTGTTTCCAGCATAGGTAACCATAGCTCAAGGTAGCTTCGCGTCTGGTAGATAAAATTGTGTACTTCTGTGTGTCTGTCGAGGAACGCCGCCACCGGCTTATCCAGACCGGTCATCGGACGCAGTTTCGGATCCCAGTGTGGGTTCGGCAGGAAACGCACATCAAAAACGTAATCCGCATCGATAGGTATGCCGTGCTTAAAGCCGAAGGATTCAAACACCATCGTCAGTTCGCGCTCGCGCTTGCCGAGTAAGCGCGTACGCAGCATTTCCGCCAGCTCGTGGACGGACATTTCGGAGGTGTCGACAATCAGGTCGGCCCGGGAACGCAGCGGCTCAAGCAGATCGCTCTCTTTATCGATGGCGCTTTCCAGCGAAAGATTTTTACTGGAGAGCGGATGCAAACGACGTGTATCGCTGTAGCGACGGATCAGCGTGTTGCGGTCAGCGTCCAGGAACAAGAGCTGAGGCGAGAAGCATTCCGGCAGGCTGTTCATTGCCTGCTCGAAGATTTCCGGCGATTCCGGCATGTTACGCACGTCGATACTGACGGCGGCAGAGATTTGCCTGTCCGCCAGCGTCCGCGCCAGATCGGGTAACAACACTACCGGCAGGTTATCTACACAGTAAAATCCCATGTCTTCCAGCGCGCGCAGGGCCACGGACTTCCCGGACCCCGAACGACCGCTGACGATCATCAGCACCATGTTCCGTTTCTCCTCAGGGCAGCCGTTCTGAAGGCCCTTTCCCGATTATGCCTCATCCTGATTGCCTTCTGCTTCAGTGATAATTTGATAAAGCTCTTCATCACTTTGGGCTGAGCGCAGTCGACGACAAATGGTTTTATCCGCCAGACGTTTGGCAACCAGCGACAGCGTGTGCAGGTGGGTTTTGGTCTGATCGGCAGGAACCAGCAGCGCGAAAAGCAGATCCACAGGCTGGTTATCGATGGCGTCAAAAGCGATAGGCGTTTCCAGTTGCACAAACACCCCCACGGCACGCAGCGTATCTTCTTCCAGCTTGCCATGCGGGATCGCAATGCCATTGCCGATGCCGGTACTGCCCATTTTTTCACGGGTCAGAATGGCTTCAAACACGATCTGCGGCGGCAGACCCAGCTGTTTTGCGGCCAGCTCACTGATGATTTCCAGCGCACGTTTTTTGCTCTGGCAGTGAACGCCACTGCGGGTACAATCCTGGTTAAGGACATTGCTCAGTTGAAGAGCGGAATCGTTGTTTATCATAATTTCACCTAAGCGCTAACTGTACAAATGGCCTGTTGTGTTTCACAACAGGCCGTCCTGCACCCGTTAACTGCCCGGACAATTAGTGTTGTTTCAGTTTATCTTTATGTTTATTGAGCTGTCTCGCAAGCTTATCAATCAAGCCGTCGATAGCCGCGTACATGTCTTGCCCTTCCGCACTGGCATGGAGTTCCCCTCCGTTGACGTGCAGGGTCGCATCCGAGATATGCGTCACTTTCTCCACTTTCAACACAACATAGACCTGGTTGATCCTCTCGAAATACTGCTCGAGTTTCGCAAACTTAGTGTTTACAAAATCGCGTAAAGCCTCAGTAATCTCGACGTTATGTCCGGTGATATTGAGCTGCATAGTGTCTTCCTTATCGGTTGTGTCAAACCAGTTGTTTACGCTGGTTAGACGGCGGAATGGATAAAGACTCTCGATACTTCGCGACAGTACGACGTGCCACCATAATACCCTGATCGGACAGCATGGTGGTTAACTTACTGTCACTGAGTGGCTTCGCGGGGTTCTCCGCGGCGATCAACTTCTTCACCAGTGCGCGAATAGCCGTTGACGAGGCCTCGCCGCCGCCTTCGGTGTTCACGTGGCTGGAGAAGAAATACTTAAGCTCAAAAATACCGCGTGGGCTGTGCAGATATTTCTGCGTGGTCACGCGGGAAATGGTTGATTCATGCATCTCGACGGCCTGGGCGATGTCCGCCAGCACCATCGGTTTCATAAACTCTTCGCCCTGCTCAAAGAACGCCTGCTGCTGTTCGACAATACAGCGGCTGACGCGCAGCAGCGTGTCATTACGGCTCTCCAGGCTCTTGATCAACCAGCGTGCTTCCTGAAGGTTGCTGCGAATGTATTGATTATCAGCGTCGTTACGGGCGCTGGTGCACATGGAGGCGTATTGCTGGTTGATTTGCAGGCGAGGAATGCTGTCGGCGTTCAGTTCAACGACCCACCGGCCATTGTGTTTTCTCACCAGCACATCGGGGATGACATATTCCGGTTCGCTGGTCTGGATCGACTGCCCCGGACGCGGATCGAGCGACTGGATCAGATTCACCGCTTCCTTCAGCACCTCTTCTTTCAGGCGTGTGACGCGCATCAGGGTGCGGAAGTCGTGATTCGCCAGGAGATCCAGATGATCGCTGATGATGAGCCGGGCTTCGTCAATCCACGGTGTCTCTTTGGCAAACTGCGAAAGCTGGATCAGAAGGCAGTCGCGCAGATCTTTCGCGGCGACGCCAATCGGGTCGAAACGCTGAACGCGTTTCAGGACGGCTTCGATCTCTTCCAGTTCAATCTCGTCATCGCCGATGCTTTCCAGAATCTCGTCCAGCGTCACGGTCAAATAGCCCGTGTCGTCAACGGCATCGACAATCGAGGTGGCAATGGCGCGATCGGTATCGGAGAAAGGGGTCAGCTCTACCTGCCACATCAGGTAGTCCTGAAGCGACTGGGTGGTTTCGCCCTGGTAGACCGGGAGTTCATCGTCCTGGTAGTCTGCGCGCGTCCCGGAAGGGGTACCCGCGGTGTAGATTTCGTCCCAGCTGGCATCCAGCGGCAGTTCGTCCGGCATCTCTTTCTGTTCAAGCGCATCTACGGAGTCGAGCGTTTCTGTGTCCTGCGTCTGCTGGGCGTCTACCTCGTCATGAAGATCGGTTTGCTCCAGCAGCGGATTGCTGTCCAGCGCCTGCTGGAGCTCCTGCTGGAGTTCTAACGTGGACAGCTGCAACAGACGGATTGCCTGCTGTAGCTGCGGCGTCATGGCCAGTTGCTGGCTGAGCCGTAATTGCAAACCTTGCTTCATGTTCAGAGCGTTTTTCTCCGGTTCGGCGTGACTTAACCTCTACCCTATCAGAGTCTGAAGTCTTCCCCAAGGTACACGCGCTTAACATGCTCATCTTCGAGGATTTGCTGCGGCGTACCGTGGGCAATCAGATGGCCCTGGCTCACTATGTAGGCGCGCTCACACACGGCCAGCGTTTCACGAACGTTGTGGTCCGTGATCAGTACGCCAAGCCCGCTGTCGCGCAGGTGCTCAATGATACGTTTGATATCGATAACGGAGATGGGGTCAACGCCCGCAAACGGTTCATCCAGCAGGATGAATTTTGGGTTTGCTGCCAGCGCGCGCGCAATCTCAACGCGGCGGCGTTCACCACCGGACAGCGCCTGGCCGAGGCTGTCACGCAGATGTTCGATATGAAACTCTTCCATCAGCTCGTTCGCACGGTCAGTGCGCTGCTCGCTGGTCAGATCGTCACGGATCTGGAGCACGGCCATCAGGTTGTCGAACACGCTTAAGCGGCGGAAAATAGACGCTTCCTGCGGCAAATAGCCGATGCCACGACGCGCGCGGGCATGAAGCGGCAGCAGGCTGATATCTTCATCATCGATGATGATGTTGCCGGCGTCACGCGGGACGATGCCCACCACCATGTAGAAGGTCGTGGTTTTACCCGCCCCGTTAGGGCCAAGCAAACCCACGATTTCGCCGGAGTTGACGGTCAGACTGACATCTTCGACGACGCGGCGGCCCTTATACGCTTTCGCGAGGTTTTTTGCAGTTAAAGTTGCCATAACGAATTAGTTACTCTTTTTCTGTGCCGGAGCCTGACCGTTGTTCTTGTCCTGCAACTGCGAAGGCACAAGCACGGTCGTGACGCGTTTGCCTTTTTCGCTGGAGGCCTGCATTTTCTGCTCTTTCACCAGATAGGTGATCTTGTCGCCTTTGATATTGCTGTCCAGCTGTTCCAGGTAAGCATTACCGGTCAGGATGACCAGATCCTTCGCCAGTTCATAGTGCATATGCGAGGCATGGCCTTTCACCGGCTTGCCGTTGTCCTGCATCTGGTAGAAGGTGGCCGGGTTGCCATAACCATCGATAATCTCTTTGCCCTGCTCGCCGCCCGGACGGGTAACGACCACTTTGTCGGCGTTGATTTTAATGGTGCCCTGGGTCATGACGACGTTGCCGGTAAAGGTGACGACGTTACCCTGCATATCCAGAGACTGGGTATCGGATTCAATATGAATCGGCTGTTCGGTGTCGCCAGTCACAGCAAGCGCGGGAAGACTGGCCGCCAGCAGCGCGCTGGCGATAACAACTTTAAGGCTGAGTTTGTTTGTTTTGAATTTCATAGGAGGTTCTAACCTTTTCAATCAGCTCGGCGTTTTTGCTGCGTAAGTTCCCGCGCATTCTTAAACCGCTGGAATTAAATGTTGTGCCATACAGGGTGACTAGATCCTGCGACGTGACATCCTGGGTGACCAGGTTGATCTGGGCGTTATCCGTCGTAATTTTTCGCAGTTGCGCGTCAGCGGTCAGGGCGTTGACTTCAACGTGACCATACAGGTAAAGCATACGGTCATTTGTCAGTTTTGCCCGGTCAGACTTGATAGACCACGTCGGCACTTTGTCCGTATCAAAGGTGGTCATGACCGGTTGGGTAAACCACGAGGTACCGTCATCTGAAAAATATTCTACATGCTGAGCAACGAGGCGATAGTTCAGCGCGCCTTCCGGGCTATAGACCACGGTGTCGCTGTGATCGCTTTTATAGGTCGGGTCGCTCGTGTTAACCACTTCCGCTTGCGTATCATCGCGGTCAGCGAGGTTGACGCCAATCAGTACCAGGGCGACAAGCGCAAGCAGAATGATAACCCAACGTCTGGTTTTACTCATATCGATTGCCCTTTCGCCTCATCAAGCTTGCCCTGCGACAGCAGAAGCAGATCGCAGACTTCACGGACGGCGCCGCGGCCACCGTGAATATGGGTAACGTAATCAGCACGCGGGATCAGCAGCGGGTGCGCGTCAGCCACGGCGATGCTCAGACCCACCTCCGCCATCACTGGCCAGTCGATCAAATCATCCCCGACGTATGCCACATTCTCTGGTGCAATGGCCAGTTTTCCCAGCAGATCCCGGAAAGCTACCATCTTATCAGACTGCCCCTGATAGAGATGGGTAATGCCCAGCGTTTCACACCGATCTTCTACCAGTTTAGCTTTCCGCCCGGTGATGATTGCAACTTCAATTCCGGACGTGAGCGCACAGCGGATACCGTAACCGTCGCGAACGTTAAAGGCTTTCAGCTCTTCGCCGTTATTGCCCATATAAATCAGACCGTCGGAGAGCACACCATCCACATCGAGGATCAGCAGGCGGATATTTTCCGCCTTTGCCATCATGTGGGCGCTCACCGGGCCATAACAGGTTGCAAGGGATGCACCCGCATTACTCATTGTCTTATCCTTCATTACACTACGCCAGCGCGCAGCAGATCATGCATATGTACCACACCCAGCAGTTGGTCGCCATCGGCAACCATCACTGAGGTAATATGACGGGACTGCATCAGGTTCAGCACATCTACCGCCAGCGTGCCCGGACGGACGCGGATCCCGCCTGGCGTCATCACATCAGCAATGCCCAGCGTTCGGACATCCACACCCATATCGAATACCCGGCGCAGGTCGCCGTCGGTGAAAATGCCCTGAATCTTCATCAGATCGTCGCAGATAACCGTCATGCCCAGGTTTTTACGGGTGATCTCCAGTAACGCGTCGCGCAAAGAGGCCTCTTTGCTCACGTGCGGGATCTCATCTCCGGTGTGCATAATATCGTTAACCCGCAGCAGCAGTTTGCGCCCGAGCGCGCCGCCGGGATGAGACAGGGCAAAATCTTCAGGCGTAAAACCGCGGGCTTCCAGCAGCGCAACGGCAAGGGCATCGCCCATCACCAGCGCGGCGGTTGTGCTGGAGGTCGGCGCCAGCCCCAGCGGACAGGCTTCTTTAGGCACTTTCACGCACAGGTGAATATCCGCCGCACGCGCCATGCTGCTTTCCGGTCGGCTGGTCATGCAAATCAGCGGTACGTGCAGACGCTTCAGTACCGGGATCAACGCCAGGATTTCATTCGATTCCCCGGAGTTGGACAGCGCAATAACCACGTCCTGCGGCGTAACCATGCCGAGGTCACCGTGCGCGGCTTCACCGGGATGAACGAAGAATGACGACGTGCCGGTACTGGCAAAGGTCGCCGCCATTTTGCGTCCGATATGGCCGGATTTGCCCATCCCCATCACCACGACTTTGCCGGCACAGTAGAACATCTTCTCACAGGCCAGACTAAAATCCTGATTAATGTACTGATCTAACTGCGCCAGACCTTCACGTTCAATCTCCAGAACGTCTTTGCCTGCTTTCTGAAAGTCAAAACCCGGCTGCAATTCTATTTGCGACATAATGCGTTTCCGTTTACCCAGAGAGAAGAGGCGAAAGCCAGTACAGCATCGCCAGCCATACGATAAATCCACCCGTCAGCAGCGCGCCTGCGCCTTTGCCGATCTGCTCTTTTCGCCGCCAGCAGAGCAGGGCGAAAATCACGCTGACCAGCAGCATCACACCGTAATCGCGCGTGAAAACCATAGGGTTAAACGGCCCCGGCGAGATTAGCGCCGGCAGCCCTGTCACGATTGCGATATTGAAAATATTCGAGCCGATGATATTGCCGATGGCGATATCATCTTCCCCTTTACGCGCCCCGGCGATGGCGGTGGCCAGCTCTGGCAGGCTGGTGCCGATGGCGATTACCGTCAGACCGATTGTCAGTTCGCTCATCGCAAACGCGTTCGCCAGCACCGTCGCGTTATCGACCACCATCCGCGTGGCCATTGGCATGATGATCAGCGCGACGCCCAGCCACAGCAGGGCGACGGGTAAGGTCCCTTCCCGGGGCAGCTCGGCGAGATGCTCACGCGTGAGGCTATCGTTACCCTGTTTTTCCGCCAGACGTGCGATCTTCACGCTGTAAAGCAACCAGATCACGGCCAGGGCGAGCAGGAATATACCGTCACCGACGCTCAGCACCCCGTCATAAAGTACGTAGCCTGCCAGCAGACTGACGACTAACATTAACGGCAATTCCCGGCGCAAAACATCAGAATGCACGCGAAATGGATGCAGTAATGCGGCTAAGCCTAAAATCAGTAAGATATTGACGATGTTAGAGCCAATCGCGGTGCCGATAGCGAGGTCGACCTGCCCATGCAGCGAGGCTGAAACAGAAACGATGATTTCAGGAAGCGATGTGCCTACACTGACCACCGTCATGCCGATAATGATGGGCGGCATGCCAATGAGTCGACAGAGAATGGATGCGGCAAAGACCAAACGGTCAGCACTGTAGACCACCAACAGTAAACCAATTATTAACAGTGCTGTTGCTAAAAGCATCAAAAGTCCTTTCTTCAGGTATACTCGCTGGTCCACTGCGCACGAATGTTGGCGCCAGATGAAGTCTGAGACGTAACGAATTCCTAATTTTGACTTTATGCGCCGGAAAAGTAAAACAAATGCCAGCTTTCGCTAACCCCAATAGTGAATATTCTGTAAAAATGCGGGGTTTAGGGCTGATTTACGCTTCATGCCAGCCGTGAAGCAAGGTAAGTAAGGAACCATAAATGAGCCAAACGATGGCGAATATAGTCGATGTCCGGGGCGTCAGTTTTTCTCGCGGCAACCGGTTAATATTTGATGATATTTCGCTGACCGTGCCGCGCGGTAAAATCACCGCCATCATGGGGCCGTCAGGGATCGGTAAAACCACGTTGCTGCGTCTTATCGGCGGGCAAATCCCCCCTGACAGCGGCGAAATTCTCTTCGACGGCGAAAATGTCCCGGCGATGTCTCGCTCGCGCCTCTACACGGTTCGCAAACGGATGAGCATGCTCTTTCAGTCGGGCGCGCTGTTCACGGATATGAACGTTTTTGACAACGTGGCCTATCCGTTGCGTGAGCACACCCATCTTCCTCCTGAGCTGTTGCACAGTACGGTGATGATGAAGCTTGAAGCCGTGGGGCTGCGGGGGGCTGCGAAACTCATGCCGTCCGAACTCTCGGGTGGGATGGCGCGCCGCGCCGCGCTGGCGCGTGCTATTGCCCTGGAACCCGATTTAATCATGTTCGATGAACCGTTCGTCGGGCAGGACCCCATCACCATGGGCGTGCTGGTGAAGTTAATTTCGGAGCTGAACAGCGCCCTTGGCGTCACCTGCGTGGTGGTTTCCCACGACGTGCCGGAAGTGCTGAGTATCGCTGATTACGCCTATATTGTGGCTGACAAAAAGATCGTCGCCCACGGCAGCGCGCAGGCGTTGCAGGAGAATGGCGATCCACGCGTGCGGCAGTTCCTGGACGGTATCGCAGATGGGCCGGTGCCTTTCCGCTATCCGGCGGGCGACTATCATGACGATTTACTCGGAATAGGGAGTTAAGCCACTCATGCTGTTAAATGCGTTGGCGGGTCTTGGACACCGTGGCCTAAAAACCATCAGTACGTTCGGGCGTGCCGGATTAATGTTGTTCAACGCGCTGGTCGGCAAACCGGAGTTCCGCAAGCATGCGCCGTTACTGGTACGGCAGCTTTATAACGTCGGCGTGCTGTCGATGCTTATCATCATCGTGTCGGGTCTGTTTATTGGCATGGTGCTGGGGTTGCAGGGGTATCTGGTGCTGACAACCTACAGCGCGGAAACCAGCCTTGGCATGCTGGTGGCGCTCTCGCTGCTGCGTGAACTCGGGCCGGTGGTTGCCGCGCTGCTGTTCGCCGGGCGTGCCGGGTCAGCGTTGACGGCGGAAATTGGCCTGATGCGCGCCACCGAGCAGCTCTCCAGTATGGAGATGATGGCAGTCGATCCGCTGCGCCGGGTAATCTCGCCGCGCTTCTGGGCCGGGGTTATCTCCTTGCCGTTACTGACTATCCTCTTTGTGGCGGTAGGTATCTGGGGAGGCGCGCTGGTTGGCGTTAACTGGAAAGGCATTGATGCCGGATTCTTCTGGTCTGCCATGCAGGACGCCATCGATCTGCGGATGGATCTGGTGAACTGTCTGATCAAGAGCGTGGTTTTCGCTGTGACGGTTACCTGGATTGCGTTGTTTAATGGTTACGATGCCATTCCGACGTCGGCGGGCATTAGCCGTGCAACGACGCGTACTGTCGTACATTCGTCGCTGGCCGTTTTAGGTCTGGATTTTGTGCTCACCGCACTGATGTTTGGGAATTGAGTTCATGCAAACGAGAAAAAATGAAATTTGGGTTGGCGTGTTTCTGCTTCTGGCGCTGCTGGCCGCGCTGTTCATCTGCCTGCGAGCGGCGGACATCACCTCTGTTCGCGCCGAGCCGACGTATCGTGTCTACGCGACTTTCGATAACATCGGCGGCCTGAAAGCGCGCTCACCGGTGCGTATTGGTGGCGTCGTTATCGGACGTGTCGCTGACATTACGCTTGATGAGAAAACCTATCTGCCGCGCGTCGCGATGGATATCGAAGAGCGCTATAACCACATTCCGGACACCAGCTCGCTTTCTATCCGCACCTCTGGCCTGCTGGGGGAGCAATATCTGGCCCTTAACGTTGGTTTTGAAGATCCTGAGCTGGGAACGACTATCCTTAAAGACGGTAGCGTAATCCAGGATACCAAGTCAGCGATGGTGCTGGAAGATATGATTGGTCAGTTCCTTTACAACAGTAAAGGGGATGATAAAAAGTCTGACGATGCCCCTGCGCAGAGTGAAGACCACACCAACGTCGAACCGACGCCAGGCGCGACGAATTAATTTCAGGAGAAGTCATTCATGTTTAAACGACTGTTAATGGTTGCCATGCTGGTCATTGCCCCTCTTACCGCGGCGCACGCTGCGGATCAGAGTAACCCGTACAAACTGATGGATGAGGCCGCGAAGAAAACCTTCGACCGTCTTAAAAACGAACAGCCAAAAATCCGTTCTAACCCTGATTATCTGCGTGATGTGGTGGATCAGGAACTGCTGCCGTATGTGCAGATCAAGTATGCGGGCGCACTGGTGCTGGGCCGTTACTACAAAGATGCGACCCCTGCACAGCGCGAGGCTTACTTTGCGGCGTTCCGTGAATACCTGAAACAGGCTTACGGCCAGGCGCTGGCGATGTACCACGGGCAGACCTATCAGATTGCCCCTGAACAGCCGCTGGGCGATGCCACTATCATTCCTATTCGCGTGACGATTATCGATCCAAACGGTCGTCCACCGGTTCGTCTGGACTTCCAGTGGCGTAAAAACAGCCAGACCGGAAACTGGCAGGCGTACGACATGATCGCTGAAGGCGTCAGCATGATCACCACTAAACAGAACGAGTGGAGCGATCTGCTGCGCACTAAAGGCATCGATGGCCTGACGGCTCAGCTTCAGTCCATCTCTCGTCAGAAAATTACCCTGGACGAGAAGAAGTAATGTCACAGCAGCTTAGCTGGGCGCGTGACGGCGAGACGTTGACGCTGACGGGAGAGCTGGATCAGGATCTGCTTAACCCGCTGTGGGACGCTCGCCATAACGCGATGCAGGGCGTGACGCTGATTGATCTCCATGGCGTTACGCGGGTAGATACCGCCGGTATCGCCCTGCTGGCGCACCTGGTGGCCACGGGCAAAAAGCAGGGGAGCAGCGTTACCCTGACGGGGGTAAGCGATAACGTGATTACCCTTGCACAGCTTTACAATTTGCCCGAAGACGTATTACCTCGCTAATTTTTTCAGTACGTTACTTCTGAAAGCCCCGACAGTTTACGCGTCGGGGCTTTTTGCTTGTTTAAGACCGCGCCACTTTGCTCTAAGATGTTGAGCTTGTTTTCACTATCAGATGATGTAGACCCCATGGAAAATAATGAAATCCAGACTGTGCTGATGAATGCACTCTCCCTTCAGGAAGCCCACGTCTCTGGCGATGGCAGTCACTTCCAGGTTATTGCTGTGGGTGAGATGTTCGACGGAATGAGTCGCGTGAAGAAACAGCAGGCTGTGTACGCGCCGCTGATGGAATACATTGCGGATAACCGCATCCACGCCCTGTCGATTAAAGCGTTCACCCCACAGGAGTGGGCACGCGATCGCAAACTAAACGGTTTTTGAGCTGAGGGCGAAACGCCCGCAGCACGGTTGAATTTATAAGAGAGCAAACGATGGATAAATTTCGTGTACAGGGACCCACGCGTCTCCAGGGCGAAGTCACAATTTCTGGCGCTAAAAACGCCGCGCTGCCCATTCTTTTCGCTGCGCTGCTCGCAGAAGAGCCGGTAGAGATCCAGAACGTACCGAAGCTGAAAGATATCGACACGACCATGAAGTTGCTCGGCCAGTTGGGCACCAAAGTGGAGCGTAACGGTTCCGTCTGGATCGATGCCAGCAACGTGAATAACTTCTCAGCGCCGTATGAGCTGGTGAAAACCATGCGTGCTTCCATCTGGGCGCTTGGTCCGCTGGTGGCGCGTTTCGGTCAGGGACAGGTTTCACTGCCGGGCGGATGCGCTATCGGCGCGCGTCCCGTTGACCTGCATATCTTCGGCCTGGAAAAACTCGGCGCGGAGATCAAGCTGGAAGAGGGTTACGTTAAAGCGTCCGTCAATGGTCGTCTGAAAGGCGCGCACATTGTCATGGACAAAGTGAGCGTGGGCGCAACGGTCACCATCATGTCGGCTGCTACGCTGGCAGAAGGCACTACCATCATCGAAAACGCCGCCCGTGAGCCGGAGATCGTGGATACCGCGAACTTCCTGGTCGCGCTGGGGGCGAAGATCAGCGGGCAGGGCACAGACCGTATCACCATCGAAGGCGTTGAACGTCTGGGTGGTGGTGTGTATCGCGTACTGCCAGATCGTATCGAAACCGGTACTTTCCTGGTGGCCGCGGCCATTTCTGGCGGTAAGATTGTCTGCCGTAACGCCCAGCCGGATACCCTGGATGCGGTGCTGGCGAAACTGCGCGATGCGGGTGCGGATATCGAAATCGGTGAAGACTGGATCAGCCTCGATATGCACGGGCAGCGTCCTAAAGCCGTTAACGTGCGTACTGCGCCACATCCGGCATTCCCGACGGATATGCAGGCACAGTTCACGCTGTTGAACCTGGTGGCCGAAGGCACAGGCTTCATCACGGAAACTATCTTCGAAAACCGTTTCATGCACGTACCGGAACTGATCCGTATGGGTGCGCATGCTGAGATTGAAAGCAACACGGTAATTTGCCACGGCGTTGAAAAACTGTCCGGTGCGCAGGTGATGGCGACCGATCTGCGCGCGTCTGCGAGCCTCGTATTGGCAGGTTGTATTGCGGAAGGGACTACCGTTGTCGATCGTATCTACCACATCGATCGTGGTTACGAGCGTATTGAGGACAAACTGCGCGCGCTGGGTGCAAATATCGAGCGTGTGAAGGGCGAGTAATCGTTCCGGCACCCCCCTGCCATAACAGGCCGGGGGATTGCTGTTCCTGTCAATCCTGGTGCATCAGTCCTGATGTGCTTTCTTCGTTTTGCCCTGGCGCATCATGCGCGTTCTGTCGATAAATTCATGGGTAATAGGATCGTGGTAGCGTGACGGCCATATCACCCACGGATGCGTATCCAGCGCTGTCGCGATAATCAGTTCCCCCTTCGGCCATGGGCGGGTCAGGGCGTTTGCCAGCGTCGACGAGCTTAGCCCATGACGACGTGATTCGGCAGCCAGCGATGTTCCTTTTTTACGCAGTGCCGCAATAATGTCAGCAGAATGCCAGTCGATGAATTTTGTATCCATAATGCTGTCCTTGTGTTCGTTATCGTCCACGTCGTTTCGTGTGAAAAGACAGCATTACTATACTCACTTCGAACATGTGTTCTAAAAAGTTCATGTTACGAGAAGCAATATTCAGAATAAGGCACGGCTTTATACATGCGGCCTGTAACCCGATGGGCTTACGCGGAAATGTAATTTATTGGTGTGTACTGGAATCTCCCTGCGTGGGCGCAGGGAGATGAGGAGGGGATTATCGGTCGCGCTGGACGGCGATGTGCGCGAGGCCGATTAGCGCATCACGCCATGGGCTGTCGGGAATGACCTGAATGGCGGCGATGGCTTTGTCCGCTTCTTCTTCAGCGCGCTGACGCGTCCATTCCAGGGAGCCGCAGATAGCCATTGTTTCCAGTACCGGTTCCAGAAGATGGCGTCCATTTCCCTGCTCGATAGCCTCCCGGATCATTTTCGCCTGCTCTGGTGTGCCATTGCGCATCGCGTGGAGCAGCGGCAGCGTTGGCTTGCCTTCGTTCAGGTCATCGCCGACGTTTTTACCGAGCGTTTCGCCATCCGCGCTGTAGTCAAGCAAATCATCAATCAGCTGGAACGCGGTGCCGAGGTAACGGCCATAGTCCTGAAGGCCCTTTTCCTGAGCTTCGCTACAGCCTGCCAGAATGCCGGAGCATTGCGCGGCGGCTTCGAACAGACGTGCGGTCTTGCTGTAAATCACCCGCATATAGTTTTCTTCGGTGATGTCCGGGTCGTTGACGTTCATCAGCTGTAGGACTTCACCTTCAGCGATAACGTTCACGGCTTCTGACATCACTTCCAGCACCTTCAGCGAGCCAAGGCTGGTCATCATCTGGAAGGCGCGGGTATAGATAAAATCGCCTACCAGAACGCTTGCCGCATTACCAAACGCGGCGTTGGCGGTGGCTTTACCACGACGCATGTCTGATTCATCCACAACATCGTCGTGAAGCAGGGTGGCGGTGTGGATAAATTCGATCAGCGCCGCGATCGTGACGTGGGCATTTCCCTGATAGCCAACCGCGCGTGCGGCCAGAATGGCAATCATCGGACGAATACGTTTACCGCCGCCGCTGACGATGTAATAGCCCAACTGATTGATCAGCTGAACGTCAGAGTTGAGTTGCTCCAGGATTGCTGCATTCACACCCGCCATATCTTGCGCGGTTAACTCATTGATTTTTTCTAAATTCATCGCAAAAGCCGGGCTTTTTATCCTGTTTATCCCACACGAGATGGGTACACAAAGGGTTTCGGTTTATAAATAGTATTGCTGATTGTACTGAAAAAACGGCTCAGATAAACGTTACCGTACGTGTTGTGTTTTTTTTCTTCATGTATTGATGGTAGCACTTGTCAAAGGCTCGCGTTTTGCGTAATATTCGCGCCCTATTGTGAATATTTATAGCGCACTCTGAATCATACGAGGATGTGCGCGGAAGCGGAGTTTATATGTACGCGGTTTTCCAAAGTGGTGGTAAACAACACCGAGTAAGCGAAGGTCAGACCGTTCGCCTGGAAAAGCTGGACATCGCAACTGGCGAATCTGTTGAGTTCGCTGAAGTTCTGATGATCGCAAACGGTGAAGAAGTCAAAATCGGCGTTCCTTTCGTTGATGGCGGCGTTATCAAAGCTGAAGTTGTTGCTCACGGTCGTGGCGAGAAAGTTAAAATCGTTAAGTTTCGTCGTCGTAAACACTATCGTAAGCAGCAGGGCCACCGTCAGTGGTTCACTGATGTGAAAATTACTGGCATCAGCGCCTAAGACCTGAGGAGAGATTTAAATGGCACATAAAAAGGCTGGCGGCTCCACACGTAACGGTCGCGATTCAGAAGCTAAACGCCTGGGCGTTAAGCGTTTCGGTGGCGAATCCGTTCTGGCGGGTAGCATCATCGTTCGTCAGCGTGGCACCAAGTTCCACGCGGGTACCAACGTAGGTTGCGGTCGTGACCACACTCTGTTTGCTAAAGCAGACGGTAAAGTGAAATTTGAAGTTAAAGGCCCGAACAACCGTAAATACATCAGCATCGTTGCTGAGTAAGGTTTTCTCGGTCCGGTAACGGATTAAAGCCCCGCAACGTGTTGCGGGGCTTTTTACATTGGAAACCCGGAAAATTTTCTGTAGGGAAAACGGGCATGAAGCAGCAGGCCGGCATTGGTATTCTTTTGGCGCTCACTACCGCAATGTGCTGGGGTGCGCTGCCAATTGCAATGAAGCAGGTACTGGAAGTCATGGAGCCACCGACGGTGGTGTTTTATCGCTTCCTGATGGCAAGCATAGGCCTGGGCGCCATTCTGGCCGTCAAAGGTAAGCTGCCACCGCTGCGCATCTTCCGAAAACCGCGTTGGCTGGTGTTACTGGCTATCGCGACGGGCGGTCTGTTCGGTAACTTCATTCTGTTCAGCTCTTCCCTGCAATATCTTAGCCCTACAGCGTCGCAGGTGATTGGTCAGCTTTCACCGGTCGGCATGATGGTCGCCAGCGTATTCATCCTCAAGGAGAAGATGCGCGGCACGCAGATCATCGGGGCAAGCATGCTGCTTTGCGGGCTGGTGATGTTCTTTAATACCAGCCTGATTGAGATTTTTACCCGCCTGACGGATTACACCTGGGGTGTCATTTTTGGGGTGGGTGCAGCAACGGTCTGGGTGAGTTATGGCGTCGCGCAAAAGGTGTTATTGCGCCGTCTTGCCTCACAGCAGATCCTCTTTTTGCTGTACACTTTGTGTACACTGGCATTATTGCCTTTAGCGAAGCCGGGTGTAATTACCCAGCTCAGCGACTGGCAACTGGCGTGCCTCATTTTTTGTGGGCTGAATACGCTGGTCGGTTATGGCGCTCTGGCTGAAGCCATGGCGCGCTGGCAGGCAGCACAGGTGAGCGCCTTAATCACGCTTACCCCGCTGTTTACGCTGTTATTTTCAGATTTGTTATCAATGGCCTGGCCCGATGTCTTCGTCAAGCCGATGCTCAACCTGTTGGGTTATCTCGGTGCGTTTGTCGTGGTTGCGGGCGCGATGTATTCCGCCATTGGTCATCGTCTTTGGGGGCGTTGGCGCAAAAATGAAGCGGTTGTAATAGTCCCCCGCTCAGGCGAATGAGTTACGGAGAGTAAAATGAAGTTTGTTGATGAAGCGACGATTCTGGTCGTGGCAGGTGATGGCGGTAACGGTTGTGTAAGCTTCCGCCGTGAAAAATATATTCCTCGTGGCGGTCCTGACGGCGGTGACGGTGGGGACGGTGGCGACGTGTGGCTGGAGGCGGATGAAAACCTCAACACGCTGATCGACTACCGTTTCGAAAAATCTTTCCGCGCCGAGCGTGGCCAGAACGGCCAGAGCCGCGACTGTACCGGTAAACGCGGTAAAGACGTGACGATCAAAGTGCCGGTGGGTACGCGTGTCATCGATCAGGGCACGGGCGAAACCATGGGTGATATGACCAAACACGGTCAGCGCCTGATGGTGGCGAAAGGCGGCTGGCATGGTCTGGGTAACAGCCGTTTCAAATCTTCCGTTAACCGTACCCCGCGTCAGAAAACCATGGGTACCCCGGGTGATAAGCGCGACCTGCAACTGGAACTGATGCTGCTGGCGGATGTGGGGATGCTGGGTATGCCAAACGCCGGTAAATCGACGTTTATCCGTGCGGTCTCTGCGGCGAAACCCAAAGTAGCGGATTATCCGTTTACGACGCTGGTGCCGAGCCTGGGCGTTGTCCGTATGGATAACGAGAAGAGCTTTGTGGTCGCTGACATCCCGGGTCTGATTGAAGGGGCAGCAGAAGGCGCCGGTCTGGGTATTCGCTTCCTGAAGCACCTTGAGCGTTGTCGCGTACTGTTGCACCTCATCGACATCGATCCAATCGACGGTTCCGATCCGGTTGAAAACGCCCGTATTATTATCGGCGAGCTGGAGAAATACAGTGAAAAACTGGCGCAAAAACCGCGCTGGCTGGTATTTAACAAGATCGACCTGATGAATAAAGCGGAAGCTGAAGCGAAAGCTAAAGCGATTGCCGACGCGATGGGTTGGGAAGATAAGTACTATCTGATCTCTGCCGCCAGCCAGGTTGGCGTGAAAGATCTCTGCTGGGATGTGATGACCTTTATCATCGAGAATCCGGTCGTTCAGGCAGAAGAGGCGAAACAGCCTGAAAAAGTCGAATTCATGTGGGATGACTACCACCGCCAGCAGCTCGAAGAGCTGGAAGCGGAAGAAGATGATGAAGACTGGGACGATGACTGGGATGAAGACGACGAAGAAGGCGTCGAGTTCATCTACAAGCACTAACCCCTGTATAAAGCCCCTTAACGGGGCTTTTTTTTATCCTATTTTCGCCGGTAACCAACAGCTGGCGATGAGGCCGCCCTCAGCGCCGTTCTCCAGCGTTAAATGGCCATGATGGAGCTGTACGATACGCTGTACGATGCTCAGCCCAAGGCCGCTGCCGCCGTAGCGCTGATCGAGACGTCGGAAAGGTTCGGTGATCGACTGGCGGTGCGCCTCATCAATACCCGGCCCCTGATCGGTAACGCTCACCCGGGTACCGCCCTCCGTCGCTGTTAATGCCACTTCAATGGTTGTGCCTGCCGGGCTGTAGCGGGCGGCATTCTCCAGAAGGTTCCTTAGCATCAGACGTAACAGGACGGCGTCCCCCTGAACCGTCAGCACGCTGTGGGCCGGCCATATTACCGTATGCTCTTTGGCTTCATGCTCCAGGCTGAGCGGAGCAATGATCGTCTCTGTCCAGTTCACGGTATCGTAATGGCCGCTGGCCATCGCCTGCCCGGCACGCGCCAGCATCAGCAGCTGTTCCACCGTGTGCATCAACTGATCGATACGGCTTATCAGTGGCGTGGCCTGCGGGGAACCGGACTGAGCCATCAGTTCCAGATGGAGCCTGATCCCCGCAAGCGGCGTACGTAACTCGTGTGCCGCATCGGCGGTAAACAGGCGTTCCTGTTGAATAGTGTGGTCCAGCCGGGCGAGGAGTTGATTGAGCGACGTGGTCACAGCGCCTATCTCTTCCATATCGGAATACATCGGCAGGGGAGTCAGATTATCCGCCGAACGGTTCGCAAGGCTGGCGCGAAGTTTGTTGAGTGGTCGGGTGATCCAGGTGACTGCCCAGAATGAGAAGAGCAAGGTAAAACCGACCATCACCAGAGAAGGGACCAGCAGGGAGGCAATGGCTTCGCGGATCTCTTTTTCGACATGGTTGTTGCGCGCTTTGGCGGACAATGTTTCGTTCACCAGAAAACCGATTTGCTCGCGGCTCTCATGCCACAGCCAGACTACGCTAATGAGTTGAAAAAATAGCAGAATAACCGCCAGCAACACCATTAATCGCCGGCGCATACTGTTCATTTCTGGCTCTCCAGACGGTAACCCACGCCGCGTACGGTTTTGATGCGATCTTTACCGAGCTTGCGCCGCAGATTATGAATGTGAACTTCAAGCGTGTTTGATCCTGGATCGTCCTGCCAGGAGTAGATGTCCTGTTGCAGCGTTTCACGGTGCACGGTCTGCCCGCTGCGCATGATCAGGCGCGTCAGCAGAGCGAACTCTTTTGGCGTCACTTCCACAGGCTGAGACTGGCGCAGCACCTGCTGAGTTTGCAGATTGAGGGTGATATCTCCGTCCGTCAGCAGGTTGTCGCTGTGGCCCTGATAGCGGCGGATCAACGCCCGTACGCGAGCCTGTAGCTCGGCAAGGGCGAAGGGTTTTACCAGATAATCGTCAGCGCCAGAATCCAGCCCGTTAATTCTGTCTTCAATGGCATCGCGGGCGGTGAGAATCAAGACGGGATTCTCAACCCCGCGACGACGCCACTGGCAGAGCAGCGTCGCGCCGTCTTTATCCGGCAGCCCTAAATCCAGGATCACGAGGCTGTATTCACCGCTCTGGATCAGGGCATCTGCTTCAGCGGCCGTGGTGGCACAATCCAGGGCGTAGCCTTCATTCCCCAGCGCCAGCGCTAACCCTTCCTGCAATAACAGATCGTCTTCAACTATCAGTAGTTTCATCGCTAGTTATTCTGGTAGATGTCCTTATAGAGCCTGCTTTCGAAACGCACCAGTGGAATACGGCGATTGCGCTGGTCAGCCGGTTCGACGGCATAGCCGGAAAGATACTGCACAAATGCCATGCGTTGTCCGCTGGCGGTCGTGATAAAACCGGCAAGGTTGTAAACGCCTTGCAGGGAACCCGTTTTGGCTGACACTTTGCCATCCACGCCCGCAGCGTGAAGGCCCGCGCGGTACTGAAGAGAGCCGTCGTGTCCGGCAAGCGGCAGCATCGTAATAAAGTTTAGCTCAGCGTCATGCTGAGCAATGTATTGCAACACCTGCATCATGGTGGCCGGCGAGATCAGGTTATGACGCGATAAACCGGAACCATCAACGGCGATGGTGTTGCCCAGATCGATACCCGCCTGCTGGCGCAGGATCTGACGTACGGCATCAGAACCGGCCCGCCAGGTGCCCGGCACACCAAATCGCGCGTGCCCAATCATGCGGAACACCGTGTCGGCAATCATGTTATCCGACTTTTTCAGCATAATCTTAAGCAAATCATGCAGTGGCGCGGACTGTTTGCTGGCGATCACCGTGCCTGGCTCATTCACCTGCGTCTGGCGCAGCAGCGTTCCGGTGTAGGTTATGCCCGCCTGCTTCAGTTCATCTTTAAAAATGGCACCGGCATAGCCCGCGCCATCCTGAATGGCGAAGGCCAGCGGGAGGGGATCGGACCGCTGGGTCAGGCAGCCGGTGAGCGTATAGCGATTGAGATCGCCCGGTACCACGTCCAGCTCGCAATACTGCGCCTCCGGGGAGCCTTTCGCCAGCGTCCGCACCTGGCTGAACATCGTGACCGGGTAGTATGAGGCCACGCGGATAAAAGCTAAGTCATTTGGTTTTGGCGCGCTGTAAAGCGATACGGAGAAGCAGTTACGGTCAACGATGGCGGCGGCTGGCGGGGCGCTAAAGCACTGCGTCATGTCGTTCCACGGCCAGCCAGGCGCTTTATCGTGGCTGGCGAAAATGGAGGTGTCGATCAGCACGTTGCCATCAATTTTTGTTACGCCGGATTTTTTCAGTACCGCCACCATATTGCGGACATCCTGGCGCTTAAAGGTGGGATCGCCACCAAAACGGGCGATAAGATCGCCTTTCAGTTCGCCACCCTCAACGTTACCTCTGGTTTCAAGGGTGGTAGTAAAACGGAAGTCAGGCCCGAGCTGGAGCAGGGCGGCGAGGGCAGTGATCACCTTCTGGGTACTGGCAGGCAGCGCCATCTGTTGACTGTGATAGTCAATCTCGGGAGCCTGCGCGCCAACCTTCTGCACCATCAGGGCAAGGTTCGCGCCGGCGGGCAGTTGATTAATGTACTCATCAACATTCGCGGCCTGAACGGTGAACGTTATACTGGTAGTCAATCCGATGATAAAACTGGAAAATCGCATAATCTCGCGCTAACAACCCGAAAACAAACCGTCATACTACGGTGCATGGCACTGTAAAGTAAACGATGACCCATAGTGAACTTCGCGGTAAAATGCGTATCAAATTGAAAAATTGCTGCTGACCTGGGGCGTTGCTCCCGGGTCGGTTTTCTTTTTGCTTCTGGCCTGTTCAGGTGGGCTGGAGCAGGGAACACTGCTCCCAACAGGAATGTTTAAGAGGTATAACAAATGCAAGCTATTCCGATGACCTTACGTGGTGCCGAAAAACTGCGCGAAGAGCTGGATTTTCTCAAATCCGTGCGTCGCCCTGAAATCATCGCCGCTATCGCGGAAGCGCGTGAGCATGGCGACCTGAAAGAGAATGCTGAATACCACGCGGCGCGTGAGCAGCAGGGTTTCTGTGAGGGGCGCATTAAAGATATCGAGGCGAAACTGTCTAACGCGCAGGTTATCGATATCACCAAAATGCCAAATAATGGCCGTGTGATCTTCGGCTCTACCGTCAGCGTCCTGAATCTGGACAACGACGAAGAGCAGACCTATCGCATCGTGGGTGATGATGAAGCGGACTTCAAACAGAACCTGATTTCGGTGAACTCGCCGATTGCTCGTGGCCTGATTGGCAAAGAGCAGGACGATGTGGTCACCATCCGCACCCCTGGTGGTGAAGTGGAATACGAAATTATTAAGGTTGAATACCTGTAATTCGCTTCTCTACTAAGATGTTGATACATTGTAAAGAAAAGAAAAAGGCCGCATAGCGGCCTTTTATCAACTCAAGGAGCATGGCATTTTGCTCGCCTGCTGAAAGAAATCCCTCGTTTCACACAGAAAATGTGTTCGATTCAGGATATCCTTAACGTGGCAGCGAGATTTTGCGCTCTTTTGATGGGCGATAGAGCACCAGCGTTTTACCGATGACCTGTACATTACAGGCGCCGGTTTCGCGCACGATGGCTTCCACGATCAGGTTTTTAGTGTCTCTGTCTTCAGAGGCGATTTTCACCTTGATCAGCTCGTGGTGTTCCAGCGCTTGTTCAATCTCGGCAAGCACCCCTTCGGTCAAACCATTGTTGCCAAGCATCACTACAGGCTTGAGCGGATGTGCCAGACCTTTAAGGTGCTGTTTTTGTTTAGTACTCAGATTCATCGTATATTTTTGCTTACGTTGGGATTGAAAACGGTTCATTCTACCGCCATCTCCCTAATATCGCCAAATAGCTGCGTAGAAATTTACGTCACAGGCAAGCAACGATGAACCAGGACGGAAATGTTAAATGACAGGTAAAAAGCGTTCTGCCAGCTCCAGCCGCTGGCTTCAGGAACACTTTAGCGATAAATATGTTCAACAGGCGCAGAAAAAGGGGTTGCGTTCCCGCGCCTGGTTTAAACTTGATGAAATACAGCAAAGTGACAAACTTTTTAAACCGGGAATGACGGTGGTCGACCTCGGTGCGGCACCTGGCGGATGGTCCCAGTATGCGGTTACGCAGATCGGCGGAACGGGCCGAATCATCGCATGCGATCTTTTACCAATGGATCCCATCGTCGGTGTCGACTTCCTTCAGGGCGACTTTCGTGATGAATTAGTGCTTAAAGCACTACTTGATCGTGTAGGTGACAGTAAGGTCCAGGTTGTCATGTCGGATATGGCGCCAAATATGTGTGGAACACCGGCGGTGGATATCCCCCGCGCCATGTATCTGGTGGAACTAGCGTTAGAAATGTGTCGTGATGTACTAGCGCCTGGTGGTAGTTTTGTTGTGAAGGTGTTTCAGGGCGAAGGTTTCGAGGAGTATCTTAAGGAAATTCGCTCCCTGTTTGCGAAGGTCAAAGTTCGTAAGCCGGACTCTTCCCGGGCCCGTTCCCGTGAAGTGTATATTGTAGCGACCGGGCGAAAATGATAACCGGTAGATTTCAGGCGAAAGTTTGAATGAAACTGGATATAGAGTATCCTGACGCTGTTTTTAACACAGTTGTAATATGAGGTTAATCCCTTGAGTGACATGGCGAAAAACCTAATACTCTGGCTGGTCATTGCCGTTGTGCTGATGTCAGTATTCCAGAGCTTTGGGCCCAGCGAGTCGAATGGCCGCAAGGTGGATTATTCTACCTTCCTGCAAGAGGTCAATCAGGACCAGGTTCGCGAAGCGCGTATCAACGGACGTGAGATCAACGTTACCAAGAAAGATAGTAACCGTTACACGACTTACATCCCGGTGAACGATCCTAAGCTGCTTGATAACCTTCTGACCAAAAACGTCAAAGTGGTAGGCGAGCCGCCGGAAGAACCAAGCCTGCTGGCTTCTATCTTCATTTCCTGGTTCCCGATGTTGCTTCTTATCGGCGTCTGGATCTTCTTTATGCGCCAGATGCAGGGCGGTGGTGGCAAAGGTGCCATGTCGTTCGGTAAGAGCAAGGCGCGTATGCTGACGGAAGACCAGATCAAGACCACGTTTGCTGACGTAGCAGGTTGTGACGAAGCAAAAGAAGAGGTGGGTGAACTGGTTGAATACCTGCGCGAGCCGAGCCGTTTCCAAAAACTGGGCGGTAAGATCCCGAAAGGCGTCCTGATGGTCGGCCCTCCGGGTACCGGTAAAACCCTGCTGGCAAAAGCCATCGCGGGTGAAGCGAAGGTGCCGTTCTTTACTATTTCAGGTTCTGACTTCGTTGAAATGTTCGTGGGTGTCGGTGCATCTCGTGTGCGTGACATGTTCGAGCAGGCTAAGAAGGCAGCACCGTGCATCATCTTCATCGATGAAATCGACGCCGTAGGCCGCCAGCGTGGCGCAGGCCTGGGTGGTGGTCACGATGAACGTGAGCAGACGCTGAACCAGATGCTGGTTGAGATGGACGGCTTCGAAGGTAACGAAGGTATCATCGTTATCGCGGCAACTAACCGTCCGGACGTACTCGACCCTGCGCTGCTGCGTCCAGGCCGTTTTGACCGTCAGGTTGTGGTCGGTCTGCCGGATGTTCGCGGTCGTGAACAGATTCTGAAAGTGCATATGCGACGCGTACCGCTGGCGCCAGATATCGACGCGGCAATCATTGCGCGTGGTACTCCAGGCTTCTCCGGTGCGGATCTGGCTAACCTGGTCAACGAAGCAGCACTGTTTGCCGCTCGCGGTAACAAGCGCGTGGTGTCCATGGTGGAATTCGAGAAAGCGAAAGACAAAATCATGATGGGGGCGGAACGTCGCTCCATGGTGATGACGGAAGCGCAGAAAGAGTCCACGGCATATCACGAAGCGGGCCACGCGATTATCGGTCGTCTGGTGCCGGAACACGATCCCGTACACAAGGTGACGATTATTCCGCGCGGTCGTGCGCTGGGTGTGACCTTCTTCCTGCCTGAAGGCGACGCGATCAGCGCCAGCCGTCAGAAGCTGGAAAGCCAGATTTCAACCCTGTACGGCGGTCGTCTGGCTGAAGAGATTATCTACGGTGCGGAACATGTTTCCACCGGTGCGTCGAACGATATTAAAGTGGCGACAAACCTGGCGCGTAACATGGTGACTCAGTGGGGCTTCTCCGACAAACTCGGTCCGCTGCTGTATGCAGAGGAAGAGGGCGAAGTATTCCTGGGCCGCTCTGTGGCAAAAGCGAAACATATGTCCGATGAAACGGCACGTATCATCGACCAGGAAGTGAAAGCGCTGATTGAACGTAACTACGCTCGCGCCCGTCAGATCCTGAACGACAATATGGACATCCTGCATTCGATGAAAGATGCGCTCATGAAATATGAGACCATCGATGCACCGCAGATTGACGACCTGATGGCGCGCCGCGAAGTGCGTCCGCCGGCAGGCTGGGAAGACCCAGGCGCGTCTAACAATTCTGACAACAATGGCACCCCGCGTGCGCCGCGTCCGGTCGATGAACCGCGTACGCCAAACCCGGGCAACACCATGTCAGAGCAGTTGGGCGACAAGTAAGTCACTGCTGTTGAAGCGTTTGTCTGTATCTCAAACCCTGGAGCTTGCTCCGGGGTTTTTCTTATCTGTTTAACCACATTAATCCCAGGGACTTCACCATGAAACTATTCGCCCAGGACTCGCATCTCGACCTTTCACATCCCCATGTGATGGGGATCCTGAATGTCACGCCTGATTCCTTCTCTGACGGCGGCACGCATAATTCGCTTATCGACGCGGTTAAACACGCGAATTTAATGATTAACGCGGGTGCCACTATCATTGACGTTGGAGGGGAGTCAACGCGGCCTGGCGCGGCGGAGGTTTCAGTGGAAGAAGAGCTGGCGCGCGTGGTGCCGGTGGTGGAGGCTATCGCCCGGCGCTTTGAAGTGTGGATCTCCGTTGATACCTCCAAACCCGAAGTGATCCGTGAAGTGGCGAGAGTGGGCGCTCACATTATCAATGATATCCGCTCGCTGACCGAGCCGGGCGCGATTGAAGCCGCCGCAGAAACCGGGCTACCGGTGTGTCTGATGCATATGCAGGGTCAGCCTAAGACAATGCAGGAGGCGCCAAAATATGAAGATGTGTTTGCCGACGTCACCCGCTTCTTTATTGAGCATATCGAACGCTGTGAACGTGCGGGTATCGCAAAAGAGAAATTGCTGCTCGACCCGGGCTTCGGTTTCGGTAAAAATCTCTCACACAATTACGCGTTGCTTGCGCGCTTATCAGAGTTTCATCAGTTCGGCCTGCCACTGCTGGTGGGAATGTCGAGAAAATCGATGATTGGTCAGTTGTTGAATGTCGGGCCGAGCGAACGTCTGAGCGGCAGTCTGGCCTGCGCGGTGATTGCCGCGATGCAAGGTGCACACATCATTCGCGTCCATGACGTAAAAGAAACAGTAGAAGCCATGCGTGTGGTAGAAGCCACACTGGCAGCGAAGGAAAACAAACGCTATGAGTAATCGTAAATATTTTGGTACCGATGGCATCCGTGGGCGCGTAGGCGATGCGCCAATTACCCCTGACTTTGTCCTGAAGCTGGGCTGGGCAGCGGGGAAAGTGCTGGCGCGTCATGGCTCCCGTAAGATCATTATTGGGAAAGATACCCGTATTTCGGGTTATATGCTGGAGTCCGCGCTGGAAGCCGGGCTGGCGGCGGCGGGGCTTTCAGCTTCCTTTACGGGGCCAATGCCGACCCCTGCTGTTGCCTATCTGACCCGCACCTTCCGTGCGGAAGCGGGCATCGTCATTTCAGCTTCCCATAATCCGTTCTATGACAACGGTATCAAATTCTTCTCCATCGACGGCACCAAACTGCCGGATGACGTGGAAGAGGCGATTGAAGCGGAAATGGAAAAAGAGATCACCTGTGTTGACTCCGCTGAGCTGGGTAAAGCAAACCGTATTGTCGATGCCGCAGGCCGCTACATTGAATTCTGCAAAGGCACTTTCCCGAATGAGCTGAGCCTGGCACACCTCAAAATTGTGGTGGACTGTGCCAACGGTGCGACTTACCACATTGCGCCGAATGTGTTCCGCGAGCTGGGTGCCAAAGTGATCACTATCGGCTGCGAGCCGGATGGTCTGAACATCAACGAAGAAGTCGGCGCGACAGACGTGCGTGCGTTGCAGGCGCGTGTGCTGGCTGAAAAGGCCGATCTGGGTATTGCCCTGGATGGCGATGGTGACCGTGTGATCATGGTTGACCACGAAGGTAACAAGGTCGATGGCGATCAGATCCTCTACATCATTGCCCGTGAAGGCCTGCGTCAGGGGCAACTGCGCGGTGGCGCGGTGGGCACGCTGATGAGCAATATGGGCCTGGAACTGGCGTTGAAACAGCTGGGCATCCCGTTTGTTCGTGCGAAAGTGGGTGACCGCTACGTGCTGGAAAAACTCCAGGAGAAAGGCTGGCGTATTGGCGCGGAAAACTCCGGCCACGTGATCCTGCTCGATAAAACCACCACCGGTGACGGTATTGTGGCGGCGCTTCAGGTTGTTGCCGCGATGGCGCGTAACCATATGAGCCTGCACGATCTGTGCAGCGGCATGAAAATGTTCCCGCAGATTCTGGTCAATGTGCGTTTCACCGCGGGTAAAGGCGACCCGCTGGAAAATGATAACGTGAAAGCGGTGATGGCAGAGGTGGAAGCGACTCTTGGCAGCCGTGGGCGCGTCCTGCTGCGTAAGTCGGGTACCGAGCCGCTGATCCGCGTGATGGTGGAAGGCGAAGACGAAGCGCAGGTAACCGAATTTGCGCACCGCATTGCGGATGCAGTCAAAGCTGCATAATCTTTCAGAATAAGTGTTTAAAAAGGCGGCGTTTGCCGCCTTTGTTTTAAGCAATGAATGGCTTTTTGCTGTTTTTTTCCGCAGTTGATACAATGCCTCGAAAATGCCCTTGCGAAGGTGATTCGCTTTGGTTAGTATTCACACCCGCTTCAGTGGGAAACAAAATCCTGCTAATTGGTCGAAGCATTGGTATGCGGCAAATCCGCAAGGAACAGGTTGATTATGTACGAAGCTCTTTTAGTTATTTTCCTTATTGTAGCCATCGCTCTCGTAGCGCTGATTATGCTACAGCAAGGTAAAGGCGCTGATATGGGAGCCTCCTTCGGAGCAGGCGCTTCCGGTACGCTGTTCGGTTCAAGTGGTTCTGCGAACTTCATGACCCGTACGACGGCGATTCTGGCTACGCTGTTCTTCATCATCAGTCTGGTGCTGGGCAATATCAACAGCAACAAGACCAGTAAAGGAAGCGAGTGGGAAAATCTGAGCGCGCCAGCAAAAACTGAGCAAACTCAGCCAGCTGCACCGGCTAAGCCAACCAGCGATATCCCGCAGTAAGTATTCCGTACCGAGGTGGTGGAATTGGTAGACACGCTACCTTGAGGTGGTAGTGCCCTAACGGGCTTGTGGGTTCGAGTCCCATCCTCGGTACCAATATTCCAGAAGAAAGACGTCGCAAGACGTCTTTTTTTTCGTCTGTACATTCTGTGTATCCGATCTTTTGTAGGGCGGGTAAGCGCAGCGCCACCCGCCGTTTTGCCCGGTGGCGCTGCGCTTACCGGGCCTACGAAGACCACAAAAAAGGCGCCCAATGGGCGCCTTTTGCATGACTTGCTGTCGATTATTTCTTATCGCTGTGTTCCAGGTTCTCAACCTGAGGGAGGCCATTACCGGAACTGGCGGAGAGCAGGCCATTCTCAACATAGTTGAACAGCTTCTCACGGGTATCGGTGATGTCCAGGTTACGCATGGTCAGCTGGCCAATACGATCGTCCGGAGAGAACACTGACTCACCTTTCTCCATGGTCAGACGCTCAGCTTTATAGGTCAGGTTGTCAGACACGGTATTGAGGATGGAGTAATCATTGCCGCGACGCAGTTCCAGGGTCACTTCGCCGGTGATTGCGCTTGCCACCCAACGTTGCAGGGCGTCACGCAGCATCAGCGCCTGTGGATCAAACCAGCGACCCTGATACAGCAGTTTGCCCAGCTGACGGCCATGAGAGTGATACTGCTCGATGGTGTCTTCGTTGTGAATACCGGTCAGCAGACGCTCGTAAGCGATGTGCAGCAGCGCCATCCCCGGCGCTTCGTAAATGCCACGGCTTTTCGCTTCAATGATACGGTTTTCGATCTGATCGCTCATACCCAGACCGTGACGACCGCCGATGCGGTTTGCTTCCAGCATCAGTTCAACATCGTCGGAGAAGGTTTTACCGTTCAGGGCAACCGGATGACCACGTTCGAAACGCACGGTCACTTCTTCCGCCGGGATCTTCACGTTCTCATCCCAGAACTTCACGCCCATGATCGGGTTAACAATTTTTACGCTGGAGTTCAGGAATTCCAGGTCTTTCGCTTCGTGCGTCGCACCCAGCATGTTGGAGTCGGTTGAGTAGGCTTTCTCAACGGACATCTTGTAGTCAAAGCCGCAGGCAATCATAAACTCAGACATTTCATGACGGCCACCCAGCTCGTCGATGAAGTCGGTATCCAGCCACGGCTTGTAGATCTGCAACTCGGCGTTGGTCAGCAGGCCATAACGATAGAAACGTTCAATATCGTTGCCTTTATAGGTGCTACCGTCCCCCCAGATGTTCACGCCATCTTCTTTCATGGCGGCGACCAGCATAGTGCCGGTGACGGCACGACCCAGCGGGGTGGTATTGAAATAGGTCAGGCCGCCGGTCGTATTATGGAAAGCACCGCACTGGATCGCGGCAATCCCTTCGGCAACCAGCTGCTTACGGCAGTCGATCAGACGTGCGTTCTCTGCGCCATATTCCATGGCACGACGAGGGATCGCGTCATAATCTTCCTCGTCCGGCTGACCCAGGTTCGCAGTATATGCATAAGGAACCGCTCCCTTCTGGCGCATCCACAGCAGTGCAGCGCTGGTATCCAGGCCGCCAGAAAAAGCGATGCCAATACGTTGTCCTACCGGGAGATGCTTGAGAATCGTCGTCATATAATAAAACCCTGCTTGATTGACTGATTAGAGACCGCTTTCGCTCTCGATGCATGTTTATGCAAAATAAGTGAGTATTCATTTAATCATCTTTTATCGACGACCGAAAGAGACGTGTGCGTTTTTTGTAAAAATTTCCCTTTTATTGCCTTGGCTGAAGTTGGGTTGACAGGTGGGGTCAACTATCAATATACTGAACGCCGATTTTACGTCCCGTCTTCGGTACCAAATCCCAGCATTATTTGCAAATTCTGTCCAAAACGCGTAGAATTTGCCACGTTTCAGGCGCGGGGTGGAGCAGCCTGGTAGCTCGTCGGGCTCATAACCCGAAGGTCGTCGGTTCAAATCCGGCCCCCGCAACCACTTTCCCATAAAGTTCTTTTTCAAATATACTGTGAAGACTTAGAGCCTTCGTAGCTGGATTTGAAAAAATGCTTTCGGAGAGTGCTCCAGGCCACAGTTGTGGCTATAGGGTTCAGTTATCTAAAGCCCCGATTTATCGGGGTTTTTTGTTATCTGACTACAGAATAACTGGGCTTTACGCCCTTTTTTTATGTCTTGGGGGTGGGCTTGTCCACATTAGAGCAAAAATTAACAGAGATGATTACTGCGCCGGTCGAAGCACTGGGCTACGAACTGGTCGGCATCGAATTCGTTCGCGGCCGTACATCCACACTGCGCATCTATATTGATAGTGAAGATGGCATCAATGTTGATGATTGTGCTGATGTCAGCCACCAGGTGAGTGCGGTTCTTGATGTTGAAGATCCGATTACCGTTGCGTACAACCTGGAAGTTTCCTCACCTGGCCTCGATCGTCCGATGTTCACGGCCGAGCACTACGTGCGCTTTACCGGTGAAGAAGTGGCTCTCGTTCTGCGTATGGCCGTACAGAACCGCCGTAAATGGCAGGGAATTATCAAAGCCGTTGATGGTGAAATGATCACGGTGACAGTCGAAGGCAAAGATGAAGTGTTCGCGCTGAGTAATATCCAGAAGGCGAACCTGGTTCCCCACTTTTAACAGTCTGGATTGAGGTGAAAAGCCCGCGATGAACAAAGAAATTTTGGCTGTTGTTGAAGCCGTCTCCAACGAGAAATCACTGCCGCGTGAGAAGATTTTCGAAGCGCTGGAAAGTGCACTGGCTACAGCAACCAAGAAAAAATACGAACAAGAGATCGATGTTCGCGTAGAAATCGATCGTAAAAGCGGTGACTTCGATACATTCCGTCGTTGGGTAATCGTTGAAGAAGTGACCCAACCGACCAAAGAGATCACGCTGGAAGCGGCACGTTTTGAAGACGAAAGTCTGAACGTGGGTGACTACGTTGAAGATCAGATTGAATCTGTTACCTTCGACCGTATCACCACCCAGACCGCGAAGCAGGTTATTGTGCAGAAAGTGCGCGAAGCCGAGCGCGCGCTGGTTGTCGATCAGTTCCGCGATCAGGAAGGCGAAATCATCACTGGTGTGGTGAAGAAAGTGAACCGCGACAACATCTCTCTGGAGATCAAATCCGAAGGGCTGCCGGGTAACGCTGAAGCCGTGATCCTGCGTGAAGACATGCTGCCGCGTGAAAACTTCCGCCCAGGCGACCGTATTCGTGGTGTGCTGTATGCCGTACGTCCTGAAGCGCGTGGTGCACAGCTGTTCGTGACGCGTTCTAAACCAGAAATGCTGGTTGAACTGTTCCGTATCGAAGTGCCGGAAATCGGCGAAGAAGTTATCGAGATCAAAGCGGCGGCCCGCGATCCGGGTTCCCGTGCGAAAATTGCGGTGAAAACCAACGACAAGCGTATCGACCCGGTCGGTGCTTGCGTCGGTATGCGTGGCGCACGTGTTCAGGCGGTTTCTACCGAACTGGGCGGCGAGCGCATTGATATCGTTCTGTGGGACGATAACCCGGCGCAGTTCGTGATCAACGCAATGGCACCGGCTGATGTGGCGTCTATCGTTGTTGACGAAGACAAACACACCATGGATATCGCTGTAGAAGCGGGCAACCTGGCGCAGGCGATTGGCCGTAACGGTCAGAACGTACGTCTGGCGTCACAGCTGAGCGGCTGGGAACTCAACGTGATGACCGTTGATGACCTTCAGGCCAAGCATCAGGCTGAAGCCCACGCGGCGATCGATACCTTCACCAAATACCTGGACATTGACGAAGACTTCGCCACTGTGCTGGTTGAAGAAGGTTTCTCTACGCTGGAAGAACTGGCCTACGTGCCAATGAAAGAGCTGCTGGAAATTGACGGTCTGGATGAACCAACCGTTGAAGCCCTGCGTGAACGCGCTAAAAACGCACTGACCACCCTGGCGCTGGCTCAGGAAGAAAGCCTTGGCGATAAGAAGCCGGCTGATGACCTGCTGAATCTGGAAGGTCTTGATCGTGCGATTGCGTTCAAGCTGGCTGCCCGTGGTGTTTGTACGCTGGAAGATCTCGCTGAGCAAGGCGTTGATGACCTGGCCGATATCGAAGGTTTAACCGACGAGAAAGCCGGCGAACTCATCATGGCCGCACGTAATATTTGCTGGTTCGGCGACGAAGCGTAATAAACTGTAGCAGGAAGGAACAGCATGACTGATGTAACTGTAAAATCGCTGGCTGCTGAGATTCAGACCTCCGTGGACCGCCTGGTACAGCAATTTGCTGATGCAGGGATCCCGAAGTCCGCTGATGACTCGGTGACCGCGCAAGAAAAACAAACCTTGTTAGCGCACCTGAACCGTGAACACGGCTCTACGCCTGACAAGTTAACGCTACAGCGTAAAACGCGTAGCACGTTGAACATCCCTGGTACCGGTGGCAAAAGCAAGTCGGTACAAATTGAAGTCCGCAAGACGCGCACCTTTGTAAAACGTGATCCGCAAGAGGCAGAACGCCTTGCCGCGGAAGAGCAGGCACAGCGTGAAGCGGAAGAACAAGCTCAGCGTGAGGCAGAAGCCACTGCCAAACGTGAAGCAGAATTAAAAGCTGAACGTGAGGCCGCAGAAAAAGCGAAACGCGACGCCGGTGAAAAAGCGAAGCGTGACGCTGCGGAAAAAGACAAAGTGAGCAATCAACAGACCGACGAAATGACCAAAACTGCCCAGGCTGAAAAAGCCCGCCGTGAAAATGAAGCTGCCGAGCTGAAGCGTAAAGCGGAAGAAGAAGCCCGCCGCAAGCTTGAAGAAGAAGCTCGCCGCGTCGCCGAAGAAGCGCGTCGCATGGCAGAAGAAAACGAGAAGAACGGTGTGAATACCGCTGAACCAACTGAAGATACCAGCGATTATCACGTCACCACGTCTCAGCATGCGCGTCAGGCAGAAGACGACAACGACCGCGAAGTTGAAGGTGGTCGTGGCCGTACTCGCAGTGCAAAAGCTGCGCGTCCTGCGAAAAAAGGTAACAAACACGCTGAATCAAAAGCTGACCGTGAAGAAGCGCGTGCAGCGGTTCGCGGCGGTAAAGGCGGCAAGCGTAAAGGTTCCGCTCTCCAGCAGGGCTTCCAGAAGCCTGCTCAGGCCGTTAACCGTGACGTTGTGATCGGCGAAACCATCACCGTTGGCGAACTGGCTAACAAGATGGCGGTGAAAGGCTCTCAGGTCATCAAAGCGATGATGAAACTGGGCGCAATGGCCACCATCAACCAGGTCATCGACCAGGAAACCGCACAGCTGGTTGCCGAAGAGATGGGTCACAAAGTTATCCTGCGTCGTGAAAACGAGCTGGAAGAAGCAGTAATGAGCGACCGTGATACGGGCGCAGCGGCTGAACCGCGCGCACCGGTCGTGACCATCATGGGCCACGTTGACCACGGTAAAACCTCTCTGCTTGACTACATTCGTTCTACTAAGGTTGCCTCCGGCGAAGCGGGTGGTATTACCCAGCACATCGGTGCTTACCACGTAGAAACCGAAAACGGCATGATCACCTTCCTGGATACCCCAGGCCACGCAGCGTTTACCTCAATGCGTGCTCGTGGTGCTCAGGCAACGGATATCGTTGTTCTGGTTGTTGCTGCCGACGATGGCGTGATGCCACAGACCATTGAAGCTATCCAGCACGCGAAAGCGGCGCAGGTGCCTCTGGTTGTCGCAGTTAACAAAATCGATAAGCCAGAAGCCGATATGGATCGCGTGAAGAACGAACTTTCCCAGTACGGCGTTATGCCGGAAGAGTGGGGCGGTGAAGCGCAGTTCATCCCTGTATCTGCAAAAGCAGGTACCGGTATCGACGACCTGCTGAACGCTATCCTGCTTCAGGCTGAAGTTCTGGAGCTGAAAGCGGTTCGTAAAGGTATGGCGAGCGGCGCGGTAATCGAATCCTTCCTGGATAAAGGTCGTGGTCCGGTTGCAACCGTTCTGGTTCGCGAAGGTACTCTGCACAAGGGCGACATCGTTCTGTGTGGTTTCGAATACGGTCGCGTTCGTGCGATGCGTAACGAACTGGGTCAGGAAGTGCTGGAAGCGGGGCCGTCCATTCCAGTGGAAATTCTCGGCCTGTCCGGTGTTCCGGCTGCCGGTGACGAAGTCACCGTGGTACGTGACGAGAAGAAAGCGCGTGAAGTCGCTCTGTATCGTCAGGGTAAATTCCGTGAAGTGAAGCTGGCTCGTCAGCAGAAATCCAAACTCGAGAACATGTTCGCCAACATGACCGAAGGCGAAGTTCACGAAGTGAACATCGTTCTGAAAGCGGACGTTCAGGGTTCTGTGGAAGCGATCTCCGACTCCTTGCTGAAACTGTCTACCGACGAAGTGAAAGTGAAGATCATCGGTTCTGGCGTAGGTGGTATCACCGAAACTGACGCAACCCTGGCAGCAGCGTCCAACGCGATCCTGGTTGGCTTCAACGTTCGTGCTGACGCATCTGCGCGTAAAGTGATTGATGCTGAAAGCCTGGATCTGCGTTACTACTCCGTCATCTATAACCTGATTGACGAAGTGAAAGCAGCGATGAGCGGCATGCTGTCTCCTGAGCTGAAACAGCAGATCATCGGTCTGGCTGAAGTACGTGACGTGTTCAAATCACCGAAATTCGGTGCGATCGCGGGCTGTATGGTTACCGAAGGGACCATCAAGCGTCACAACCCAATCCGCGTACTGCGTGACAACGTGGTTATCTACGAAGGTGAGCTGGAATCCCTGCGCCGCTTCAAAGATGACGTTAACGAAGTCCGTAACGGCATGGAATGTGGTATCGGCGTGAAGAATTACAACGACGTTCGCGTTGGCGATATGATCGAAGTGTTCGAGATCATCGAAATTCAGCGTACCATCGCGTAATCTTCGTCAACTGAAGAGTAATTAGCGTAGGCCGGGTAAGCGAAGCGCCACCCGGCAGTAATTTCAAAAAGGGGCTTAAGCCCCTTTTTTGTCTGGAGAATTTATTATGGCGAAAGAATTTGGTCGCCCACAGCGCGTCGCGCAGGAGATGCAGAAAGAGATCGCTCTCATTCTGCAACGTGAAATCAAAGATCCACGCGTGGGTATGATGACCACCGTGTCTGGCGTGGAAATGTCCCGCGACCTGGCGTACGCCAAAGTGTTTGTTACTTTCCTGAATGACCAGGATGAAGACGCCGTGAAGAACGGCATTAAAGCGTTGCAGGAAGCCTCTGGTTTCATCCGCTCTCTGCTTGGCAAAGCAATGCGCCTGCGTATCGTGCCAGAGCTGACCTTCTTCTACGACAACTCGCTGGTTGAAGGTATGCGTATGTCCAACCTGGTGACCAGCGTGGTGAAACATGACGATGAGCGTCGTGTTAACCCGGCGGACGACAGCAAGGAGGACTGATGAGTCGTCCTCGTCGTCGCGGTCGTGACGTGCATGGCGTGCTGTTGCTGGATAAACCACAGGGCGCATCTAGCAACGACGTGCTGCAAAAAGTGAAGCGTATTTATAACGCCAACCGTGCAGGACACACTGGCGCGCTGGATCCGCTGGCAACCGGCATGCTGCCGATCTGCCTGGGGGAAGCGACAAAGTTTTCCCAGTACCTGCTGGATTCGGATAAGCGCTACCGCGTGATTGCCAAACTGGGCCAGCGCACGGATACCTCCGATGCAGATGGCCTGGTGGTGGAAGAGCGCCCGGTGACCTTCAGCGCGGAGCAACTTGATGCGGCGCTGGACAGCTTCCGTGGTGATACGCTACAGGTGCCGTCGATGTATTCGGCGCTGAAATATCAGGGCAAAAAGCTCTACGAATATGCGCGTCAGGGCATTGAGGTTCCGCGCGAAGCTCGTCCGATTACCGTGTATGAGCTGCTGTTCATTCGCCACGAAGGTGATGAACTCGAGCTGGAAGTACACTGTTCGAAAGGGACCTACATTCGCACCATCATTGATGACCTCGGTGAAAAGCTGGGCTGCGGCGCGCATGTGATTTATCTGCGTCGTCTGGCGGTCAGCAAATATCCGGTCGAACGCATGGTGACGCTTGAGCATCTGCACGCCCTGGTTGAACAGGCGCAAGCGCAGGGCGTTGCGCCAGCCGATCTGCTGGACCCGCTGCTGATGCCAATGGACAGTCCGGCAGTGGACTTCCCGGTTGTTAATCTTCCTTTAACATCGTCCGTTTACTTTAAGAACGGAAACCCGGTTCGCACATCGGGGGCGCCGCTTGAGGGCCTGGTACGCGTGACGGAAGGTGACGAAGGGAAATTCATCGGTATGGGCGAAATGGACGGCGAAGGGCGTGTGGCGCCGCGTCGTCTGGTCGTCGAATATCCGGTCGAAGCGTGACGGTGATAACGCCTCACCTTGCGATAAGCAGGGGAGACGAGTAGAATATCGCCGCTTAACGCCTGGTAAATTGTTTAACAATCTGCGGGGCGTACATGGGATAGCTGAATTAGAGATCGGCATCCTTACATTCTTTATACTTTGGAGTTTGAAAATGTCTCTAAGCGTTGAAGCTAAAGCTAAAATCGTTTCTGAGTTTGGTCGTGGTACTAACGACAGCGGTTCTACCGAAGTTCAGGTTGCACTGCTGACTGCACAGATTAACCACCTGCAAGGTCACTTTGCAGAGCACAAAAAAGATCACCACAGCCGTCGTGGTCTGCTGCGTATGGTTTCTCAGCGTCGTAAACTGCTCGACTACCTGAAGCGTAAAGATGTTGCACGCTACACCGCGCTGATCGAGCGTCTGGGCCTGCGTCGCTAATTCTTGCGAGTTTCAGAAAAGGGGGCCTGATGGCCCCTTTTTTCAACCAGACGGCAGCAATTCAATGGAAACTATTGTATTGTTGCTATAAATGATCTTCATTGCAGAGGTTCGCGCGGCTAATGAGAGGCTTCACCCATGGGGGTGTCGGTTGTCATTAGTCGCGAGGATGCGAAGAAGGTCGGGTTAAATCGTCAGCACACCTGAGGTGTGCTTTCAAACATTTAAGAAAGGACAGAATTTTGCTGAATCCGATCGTTCGTAAATTCCAGTATGGTCAGCATACCGTCACGCTGGAAACCGGCATGATGGCGCGTCAGGCTACTGCTGCCGTTATGGTAAGCATGGATGACACCGCTGTATTCGTTACCGTAGTTGGCCAGAAAAAAGCTAAACCAGGTCAGGACTTCTTCCCACTGACCGTTAACTACCAGGAGCGTACCTACGCTGCCGGTAAAATCCCGGGTGGCTTCTTCCGTCGTGAAGGCCGTCCAAGCGAAGGCGAAACCCTGATCGCGCGTCTGATTGACCGCCCGGTTCGTCCGCTGTTCCCGGAAGGCTTCGTAAACGAAGTTCAGGTTATTGCGACCGTTGTTTCCGTTAACCCACAGGTTAACCCGGACATCGTTGCTATGATCGGCGCATCTGCGGCCCTGTCACTGTCTGGTATTCCATTCAATGGCCCAATCGGTTCCGCGCGCGTTGGCTACATCAACGACCAGTACGTACTGAACCCAACTCAGGAAGAGCTGAAAGAGAGTAAGCTGGACCTGGTTGTTGCCGGTACTGAAGCAGCGGTTCTGATGGTTGAATCCGAAGCTGAACTGCTGAGCGAAGATCAGATGCTGGGCGCTGTGGTATTTGGCCACGAGCAGCAGCAGATCGTTATTCAGAACATCAACGACCTGGTGAAAGAAGCCGGTAAACCACGTTGGGACTGGCAGCCAGAAGCGGTGAACGAGGCGCTGAACGCACGCGTTGCTGCACTGGCAGAATCTCGTCTGAGCGACGCATACCGCATCACCGACAAACAGGAGCGCTATGCTCAGGTTGATGTGATCAAATCTAAAGTGACCGCGACCCTGGTTGCCGAAGACGAAACGCTGGACGCTAACGAGATTGGCGAAATCCTGCACGCCATCGAGAAAAACGTTGTTCGTAGCCGCGTCCTGGCAGGCGAGCCGCGTATCGATGGCCGTGAAAAAGACATGATCCGTGGTCTGGACGTGCGTACTGGCGTACTGCCACGTACTCACGGTTCTGCGCTGTTCACCCGTGGTGAAACGCAGGCGCTGGTAACCGCGACCCTGGGTACCGCACGTGACGCACAGATCATCGACGAACTGATGGGCGAGCGTACTGACAGCTTCCTGTTCCACTACAACTTCCCTCCGTACTCTGTGGGCGAAACCGGTATGGTTGGCTCACCGAAGCGTCGTGAAATTGGTCACGGTCGTCTGGCGAAGCGCGGCGTGCTGGCAGTGATGCCAGAAGCAGACAAATTCCCGTACACCGTACGTGTGGTGTCTGAAATCACCGAATCCAACGGTTCCTCTTCTATGGCTTCCGTGTGTGGTGCCTCTCTGGCGCTGATGGATGCAGGCGTGCCAATTAAAGCCGCCGTTGCAGGTATCGCAATGGGTCTGGTGAAAGAGGGCGACAACTACGTTGTTCTGTCTGACATTCTGGGCGACGAAGACCACCTGGGCGATATGGACTTCAAAGTAGCGGGTTCCCGTGACGGTATCTCTGCCTTGCAGATGGATATCAAAATTGAAGGTATCACCAAAGAGATCATGCAGGTTGCTCTGAACCAGGCTAAAGGTGCGCGTCTGCACATCCTGGGCGTGATGGAACAGGCGATTAATGCGCCGCGTGGTGATATTTCTCAGTTCGCTCCACGTATCCACACCATCAAGATCAATCCAGACAAGATCAAAGATGTTATCGGTAAGGGCGGTTCTGTTATCCGTGCACTGACCGAAGAAACGGGCACCACCATCGAAATCGAAGATGACGGTACTGTGAAAATCGCAGCAACCGACGGCGAGAAAGCGAAATACGCTATCCGTCGTATCGAAGAGATCACGGCAGAAATCGAAGTGGGCCGTATCTACAATGGTAAAGTGACCCGTATCGTTGACTTTGGCGCATTCGTTGCCATCGGTGGCGGTAAAGAAGGTCTGGTACACATCTCTCAGATCGCTGACAAGCGCGTTGAGAAAGTGACCGATTACCTGCAAATGGGTCAGGAAGTACCGGTGAAAGTTCTGGAAGTTGACCGCCAGGGCCGTATCCGTCTGAGCATTAAAGAAGCAACCGAGCAGTCTCAGCCTGCTGCGGCACCGGAAGCCCCGGCTGCTGAACAGCAAGGCGAGTAAGGTTGCCATTTGCCCTCCGCGCAGGCGGAGGGCTTATTATCAGGCAGGACGCCTTGTTAAGCCGCCGGGGGACAGGACGTTCATCAATAGTTGTCTTCGGGAGTGGGAAATGAAGCCTTTTTTGCGCTGGTGTTTCGTTGCGACAGCTTTAACGCTGGCAGGATGCAGCAACTCTGCCTGGCGTAAGAGCGAAGTCCTCGCAGTGCCATTGCAACCGACTTTGCAGCAGGAAGTCATTCTGGCACGCATGGAACAAATACTTGCCAGTCGGGCTTTAACCGATGACGAACGCGCACAGCTTTTATATGAGCGCGGAGTGTTGTATGATAGTCTCGGTCTGAGGGCACTGGCGCGAAATGATTTTTCACAAGCGCTGGCGATTCGACCTGATATGCCTGAAGTATTCAATTACTTAGGCATTTATTTAACGCAGGCAGGCAATTTTGATGCTGCCTATGAAGCGTTTGATTCTGTACTTGAGCTTGATCCAACTTACAACTACGCGCACTTGAATCGCGGTATCGCATTGTATTACGGCGGTCGTGATAAGTTAGCGCAAGATGATCTGCTGGCGTTTTATCAAGACGATCCTAATGATCCTTTCCGCAGCCTGTGGCTTTACATCGTTGAGCAGAAGCTCGATGAGAAGCAGGCAAAAGAGGCACTGAAACAGCGCTTCGATAAATCGGACAAGGAACAGTGGGGATGGAACATTGTCGAGTTCTACCTGGGCAACATTAGCGAAGCAACGCTGATGGAACGCCTCAAGGCGGACGCAACGGATAACACCTCGCTCGCTGAGCATCTCAGTGAAACCAACTTCTATTTAGGTAAGTACTACCTAAGTCTGGGGGATATGGACAGCGCTACGGCACTGTTCAAATTAGCGGTTGCTAACAACGTACATAACTTCGTTGAGCACCGTTATGCATTGTTGGAATTATCGCTCTTGGGCCAGGAGCAAGACGACCTGGCAGAATCGGACCAGCAATAGCTGACGACATAAACATCAGCCCGTAATCTTTTGATTGCCATCACCTTCACTGGTGAGGGCGTTGTTGTTCGTCAATACACCTAATTTGAGCCGGTTCACACTTTTCAATGAAAATTGCTAATCATTTTCACGATGAGCTAAGTAGACTGGCCGCCATTAATATCGAGGCACTTGTACTACATGGCTGAATTCGAAACCACTTTTGCAGATCTGGGCCTGAAGGCTCCTATCCTTGAAGCCCTTAACGATCTGGGTTACGAAAAACCATCTCCGATCCAGGCTGAGTGTATCCCACACCTGCTTTCTGGTCGTGACGTGCTGGGCATGGCCCAGACTGGTAGCGGTAAAACCGCAGCATTCTCGCTGCCGCTGCTGAACAACATTGATCCGGACCTGCGCGCGCCGCAGATCCTCGTCCTGGCTCCAACCCGTGAACTGGCTGTTCAGGTTGCTGAAGCTATGACGGAATTCTCTAAACATATGCGCGGCGTAAACGTGGTAGCCCTGTACGGCGGCCAGCGTTATGACGTGCAGTTACGCGCCCTGCGCCAGGGTCCACAGATTGTTGTCGGTACGCCGGGTCGTCTGCTGGATCACCTGAAGCGCGGTACCCTGGACCTCTCTAAACTGAGCGGTCTGGTACTGGACGAAGCCGATGAAATGCTGCGTATGGGCTTCATCGAAGACGTAGAAACCATCATGGCGCAGATCCCGGAAGGTCATCAGACCGCTCTGTTCTCTGCAACCATGCCAGAAGCGATCCGTCGCATTACCCGCCGCTTCATGAAAGAGCCGCAGGAAGTGCGTATTCAGTCCAGCGTGACCACTCGCCCGGACATCAGCCAGAGCTACTGGTCTGTGTACGGCATGCGCAAAAACGAAGCGCTGGTACGTTTCCTGGAAGCGGAAGATTTTGATGCGGCGATCATCTTCGTTCGTACCAAAAACGCGACCCTGGAAGTGGCTGAAGCCCTGGAGCGTAGCGGCTACAACAGCGCAGCGCTGAACGGCGACATGAACCAGGCCCTGCGTGAGCAGACTCTGGAGCGTCTGAAAGACGGTCGTCTGGATATCCTGATTGCAACCGACGTGGCAGCACGTGGCCTGGACGTTGAGCGTATCAGCCTGGTTGTAAACTACGATATCCCGATGGACTCCGAGTCTTACGTTCACCGTATCGGTCGTACCGGTCGTGCGGGTCGTGCAGGCCGTGCGCTGCTGTTCGTTGAGAACCGCGAGCGTCGTCTGCTGCGTAACATTGAACGCACCATGAAGCTGACCATTCCAGAAGCCGAGCTGCCAAACGCAGAACTGCTGGGCAAACGCCGTCTGGAAAAATTCGCCGCGAAAGTACAGCAGCAGCTGGAAAGCAGCGATCTGGATCAGTACCGTGCGCTGCTGTCCCAGATCCAGCCTGTCGCTGAAGGCGAAGAGCTGGACATGGAAACCCTGGCCGCAGCACTGCTGAAAATGGCGCAGGGCGAACGTAGCCTGATCGTGCCACCTGATGCGCCGATGCGTCCTAAGCGTGAGTTCCGTGACCGTGACGATCGCTTCGAACGTCGTGGCGACCGTAACGACCGTGGTCCACGCGGTGACCGTCCAGAGCGTGGTGGTGAAGACCGTCCACGTCGCGAGCGTCGTGACGCTGGCGAAATGGAACTGTATCGCATTGAAGTGGGCCGTGATGATGGTGTTGAAGTTCGTCACATCGTTGGCGCGATCGCTAACGAAGGCGACATCAGCAGCCGTTACATCGGTAACATCAAGCTGTTCGGTTCCCACTCCACCATCGAGCTGCCAAAAGGCATGCCGGGCGAAGTACTGCAACACTTTACTCGCACCCGCATCCTGAACAAGCCGATGAACATGCAGCTGCTGGGCGATGCACAGCCACGTCCTGACCGTGGCGGCGAACGTCGTGGCGGTGGTCGCGGTTTCGGTGGCGAGCGTCGTGAAGGCGGTCGCAGCGAAGGTCGCGGTGGTGAAGGCCGTCGTTTCTCCGGTGAGCGCCGCGAAAACCGTGGTCCACGCCGTGAAGAAGGCGCCAGCCGTCGTCGTTTCGGTGACGCGTAAGCCTTTCGCTTCTGACGTAAAGTAAAATATACAGCCCCGATAGTTGCTATCGGGGCTTTTTTTATTCCTTTTGTACTCTTGTACTGGTACAGTGCAACGCACTCAAATGCAGAACCACATTTTTCACTGGAGATAAGGCCGCATGGCAACACTAACCACCACCCAAACGTCACCTTCGCTGCTTGGCGGCGTGGTGATCATCGGCGGAACCATCATTGGTGCCGGGATGTTTTCCCTGCCTGTGGTCATGTCCGGTGCGTGGTTCTTCTGGTCGCTGGCGGCGCTGGTTTTCACCTGGTTCTGCATGCTCCATTCCGGGCTGATGATCCTTGAAGCAAACCTGAACTACCGCATTGGCTCCAGCTTCGACACCATCACCCGGGATCTGTTGGGCAAAGGCTGGAACCTGGTGAACGGGCTGTCCATCGCGTTTGTACTCTATATCCTGACCTACGCGTACATTTCAGCGAGCGGGTCGATTCTGCATCACACCTTCTCAGAGATGTCGCTGAACGTTCCGGCGCGTCTGGCGGGTCTCTGCTTCGCGCTGGGCGTGGCGTTTATCGTCTGGATGAGCACCAAAGCGGTCAGCCGCATGACGGCGATCGTGCTGGGCGCAAAGGTCATCACCTTCTTTCTGACCTTCGGCAGCCTGCTGGGGCACGTCACGCCGGCCACGCTTTTTAACGTTGCGGAAGTGAACACCTCCTACACGCCGTACCTGCTGATGACGCTGCCATTCTGTCTGGCGTCGTTCGGCTACCACGGCAACGTACCGAGCCTGATGAAATACTACGGCAAGGATCCGCGCACCATCGTGAAATGCCTGGTTTACGGCACGCTGCTGGCGCTGGGGCTGTATGTGATCTGGCTGCTGGGGACGATGGGTAACATCCCGCGTCCGGAATTTATCGGCATTGCGCAGAAGGGCGGTAACATTGATGTGCTGGTACAGGCGCTGAGCGGCGTGCTGAACAGCCGCAGTCTGGATCTGCTTCTGGTGGTCTTCTCGAACTTTGCGGTGGCGAGCTCATTCCTCGGCGTGACGCTGGGCCTGTTTGACTACCTGGCGGATCTGTTTGGTTTTGATGACTCTGCTATGGGGCGCTTCAAAACCGCGCTGTTGACCTTCCTGCCGCCGATTGTGGGCGGCCTGCTGTGGCCGAACGGTTTCCTGTACGCCATCGGCTATGCGGGACTGGCGGCCACCATCTGGGCGGCGATTGTACCGGCGCTGCTGGCGCGCAAATCACGTAAGCGCTTCGGCAGCCCGAAATTCCGCGTCTGGGGCGGAAAACCGATGATTGCGCTGATTCTGGTATTTGGTATCGGCAACGCGGTGGTCCACGTGCTGTCGAGTTTTAATCTGTTGCCGGTATATCAGTAAGTTTTTGTGCCGGATGGCGGCTACGCCTTATCCGGCCTACGCGATCCCGTAGGCCCGGTAAGCGAAGCGCCACCGGGCAAAGCAAAAAACTACCCCACCAACTCCTCTTTCACCTGCATCGCTAAATCAAACGAATGCAGACGCGCCTGGTGATCGAAAATCTGGCCGTTAACCATAATCTCATCCGCCTGCGTTTCACGCAGCACCGCCTCCAGCCCGTGACGCACTTTCGCCTTATCACCCACCAGCGACATACTCAGAGCCTGCTGCACGCCATACTGCTCGGAGGCTGACCACAGCTGGTGCATATTCTCTACCGGCGGTGGAAGCTGGCCCGTCTCACCGCGACGCAGCTTCACAAACGCCTGCTGCATAGAGGTAAACAGGAATTCCGCGTCGCGGTTGCTGTCGGCGGCAATGATATTGATACACACCATCGCATACGGCTTCTCCAGACGTTCAGACGGTTTGAAGTGCGTACGATAAAGATGCAGTGCCTGATGCAGCATATCCGGTGCGAAGTGGGAAGCGAACGCGAACGGCAGCCCCAGCTGAGCGGCGAGCTGTGCGCTGTACAGGCTTGAGCCTAACAGCCATACCGGGATCTTTTCCCCGTACCCCGGCACAGGTCGCACGTGTGGGTTCGGATCCCGCGCGTCAAACCAGTCCACCAGCTCGGCTACATCGCGTGGGAAGTTATCGATATCGCCGCTCATATGGCGACGCAGGGCGCGCATGGTCGGCTGGTCGCTGCCCGGCGCGCGGCCAAGCCCTAGATCAATACGGCCCGGATAAAGGGTATTCAGCGTCCCGAACTGCTCGGCAATCACCAGCGGGGCGTGGTTCGGCAGCATCACACCGCCGGAGCCCAGGTGCAGAGTGGTGGTATTCGCCGCCAGATAGCCAATCAGCACCGAGGTGGCGGCGCTGGCGATGCCCACCATATTGTGGTGCTCCGCCAGCCAGTAGCGGTGATAGCCGCGCTTTTCGGCAAGCTGAGCAAGATCGAGAGAGTGCGTGAAGGCTTCTCTGGCCGAGGAGCCTTGTGGGATCGGCGCCAGATCCAGCACCGAAAACGGAATGGTTTTGTCAGTCATAACAGCTCACTTTGTCGACGGTCAATCTTTAATACTGCATTAAAAAATGATAACCGTTGTTAACAAAGTGAGCCTTTTTTACGCCTGCAATTCCAGCCCGGCGAGACGTCTCCAGTAACCGTTGCAGTCGCTGTTTGCGGTCAACGGCAGCGGTGAGGCGCCGTTTTCGTTGGCGCGGAAGGCGTCCAGCATCGCGAAAACGCCGGTATCAAGCGGCGAAAGACGCACCATATCCACCAGCCCGTGCATTGACGCCAGTTCGTTGCCGAGGTTATAGACGTAACCGCTCATGGTCTGAATGCCGTTGAGGACAAACACCTGCTGGTTCTCCTGCGACAGCATACTGCGGCCGTTCGGGTACTTAATGCAGCAGGTTTCGCACTCGTCTTTCGGGCGATCTTCGGAACGTGCGGTGAAGCAGCGGGCAGAGTAGGCCAGCGGCAGATGGCCGTAGCTCAGAACCTCCACTTCAAACTTGTTGCGAATGCCCAGCTCTTCGCACTGTGTGAGCAGGTTGGCCAGCCAGTCGCGGGAGAGCTCAACCGGCATGCACCAGCGGGTCATCCCCTGTTTGAGCAGCAGGCGCAGGGTTACGGCGTTATAGCAGTTGAGGGCATGTCCGGCGACAAAGGGTAGCTTACGCTCGGCGCACAGGTTTACCACGCCCAGGTCGCTCGCCTCCAGAAGGAACTCACCGTTTTCGACGTAGCGCTTCAGCTCGCCCAGTTCAGAGGACGCCTGTACCAGCGCCAGCGTCGAGAGCACCACCTGCTTGCCGCTGCCGGCCAGGTTTTTCGCCATATCCAGCCAGTCGCCCACTTTGGTGGCGCGGCGCTTGCTGCACACCGCTTCGCCGAGGTAAATCACATCGGCGCTGCTGTTAGCCGCCTGCTGGTAAAAATCTTCCAGCGTCTCTTTTGGCCAGTAGTAAAGCACCGGCCCTAATGAATATTTCATCATTATCTCACTGCCATTTACGGTGGTACGCGCCGAGCGTAGTTTGGGTGCCTTCAGACATCGCGCCGAGCGTCTCCATCCAGGCCGCTTGTGGAGCATAGTTTTGCGGGTCCGCCATGCAGCGGTCGATGGCCTGACGCCACACCTTCGCCACCTGGCTCACGTAGGCCGGGCTGCGCTGGCGGCCTTCGATTTTCACCGAGGCAATATTGGCGGCCAGCAGTTCCGGCAGCAATTCCAGCGTGTTGAGGCTGGTGGGCTCCTCCAGCGCGTGGTAGCGCTCGCCGTCCACCAGATAGCGGCCCTTACACAGTGTCGGATACCCCGCGTTTTCACCGTCCTGATAGCGGTCAATTAACACGTCATTCAGGCGTGACTCCAGTCCCTGCGGTGTTTGCTGCCAGCGAACGAAGCGGGCAGGCGAGCAGGCGCCGACGGTATTTGGCGATTCCCCGGTGAGATAGGAAGAAAGATAGCAGCGGCCTTCGGCCATGATGCACAGGCTGCCGAAGGCAAAAACCTCCAGCGGCACTGGCGTGACGCGCGCCAGTTGCTTAACCTGATGAATAGAGAGCACGCGCGGCAGCACCACGCGGGCTACGTCAAAGTGTCGATGATAAAAACGCACGGCCTCTTCATTGGTGGCCGATGCCTGAACAGAGACGTGGCGCTCAATATGCGGATAACGTTCTGCCGCATACTCAAGCATGGCGAGGTCAGCCAGGATCAGCGCATCTGCGCCCAGCTGGGCCGCCATATCCACGGCGCGCTGCCAGCGGGCATAGCCATCAGGATGGGCAAAGGTATTGATGGCGATGTGCAGTTTGCGCCGGTGCTGGTGAACGAAGTTAACGGCTTCCTGAAGCTTTTTCTCCGTAAAGTTAAGACCCGCAAAATGGCGGGCGTTGGTATCATCTTTCAGCCCGATATAGACCGCATCGGCCCCATTTTCGATGGCCGCCTTAAGCGCCGGAAGGTTTCCGGCAGGGCAGAGCAGCTCCATAATTTATCCCGATGTTGTCGATCGCAGGGATCGTAAAAAATGTTAACGAGCTGGGATTTTAATTAACCCATACGCGACAATTTTTGATTTAAGGCAGCTAATGGCGTATTGATGGCACCAATAATGAGGTATACCGGACAACGGTTTGTTGATTTACGCCGCTATCTTCTTGTCGGGATATGGCAAAATAGCAGGACTATAGCTATCAGGGAGTAAAGCTCGTGCTGGATAAACTGCGTTCACGTCTCGTACAATTTGGTCCATCAATGCTGAGCGTGCCGGTAAAACTGGCGCCGTTCGCGCTTAAACGCCAGGTGCTGGAACAGGTACTGAGCTGGCAGTTCCGCCAGGCGCTACAGGACGGTGAGCTGGAGTTTCTGGAAGGCCGCTGGTTAAAGATTGAAGTGCGCGATATCGGGTTGCGCTGGTTTACTTCCGTTGAGAGCGATCGGCTGATCGTCCGTGAAACCGCCGAGGCGGATGTCAGCTTTAGCGCGGATGCCAGCGATCTGCTGATGATCGCCGCGCGCAAACAGGATCCGGACACCCTCTTCTTCCAGCGTCGTCTGGTGATTGAAGGCGACACGGAGCTCGGTCTGTACGTCAAAAATTTAATGGATGCCATTGAGCTGGAGCAGATGCCGAAAGCGCTGCGTATGATGTTGATGCAAATGGCAGATTTCGTTGAGGCCGGGCTAAAAACCCCGCCGGACAGTAAACACACTTCAGTAGGTGAGCCATGCTGATTCGAGTCGAAATTGGGATTGATGCGCCGGGTATCGATGCGTTGTTACGCCGCTCTTTTGCAGGCGACGCCGAAGCCCAACTGGTTCACGATCTTCGCGAAGATGGCCTGATTACGCTGGGCCTGGTTGCCACCGACGATGAAGGGCAGGTGGTCGGCTACGTGGCCTTCAGCCCGGTGATTGTGCAGGGTGAAGAGTTACAGTGGGTCGGCATGGCGCCGCTGGCTGTGGATGAAAACTACCGTGGCCAGGGCCTGGCGCGCCAGCTGGTCTATGAAGGGCTGGATTCACTGAATGAATTTGGCTATGCCGCTGTCGTCGTTCTGGGCGATCCGGCGTTCTACGAACGTTTAGGTTTTAAGCCAGCGTCCAGATACGATCTGCGCTGCCACTGGCCGGGCACGGAAACATCTTTCCTGGTGCATCCTCTGGCGGATGATGCGCTCGACGGCGTTACCGGTCTGGTGGAGTACCACGATCATTTCAATCGTTTTTAAGCAGGCTTTCGCGTAGCGCCTCGAAAGAGCCGTCCCCGTTGACGAGACGCTCTTTCTGGCGCTTCGTCAGCTGCTTGATGCGGTATTCCAGCCTGAGCGCCAGGGATCTGTCGCCCACGGCGGCTGAAAACGCTAACTGAAGTTCACCTTTCCCCCGCAGCGCCTTCGCCCCTTTCCCCGTTTGATGTTGTAAAAAACGCCGTGCCACATCGGTAGTGATCCCGGTGTAGAGTGCGTTATCAGCGGTTCGGACAAGATAGAGAAACCAGCACACGGTAAACAGATTCAGTATGTTAAGGTGAACGCACCATAGCATGAGAGAGAGCGAAAATGGAAACACTGGCCGCCATTAACCGCTGGCTGGCAAAGCAGCATGTCGTGACCTGGTGCGTCTGTAAAGACGAGGAGATGTGGTGCGCAAATGCCTTTTATTACTACGATCCCGAGCGAGTAGCCTTTTACGTGATGAGCGAAGATAAAACGCGGCATGCGCAGATGACGGGTCAGCGGGCAAAAGTGGCGGGCACGGTAAACGGTCAGCCTAAAACCGTTGCGCTGATCCGCGGGGTCCAGTTTAAAGGCGAAATTCGTCGCCTGGAAGGTGAGGAGAGCGACGCGCAACGTAAACGCTATACGCGCCGCTTCCCGGTGGCCGCGGCGCTAAAAGCCCCGGTGTGGGAAATCCGCCTTGATGAGCTGAAATTTACCGACAACACCCTGGGCTTTGGCAAGAAGCTGCACTGGTTACGCGCCGAGCAGGCGTAGCGCTTCACGGTTAAACGCTGGCAGATCGTCCGGTGTACGGCTGGTGATCAGCTGATCGTTATCGTTCACCACTTCCTGATCGTAGAACTCGGCTCCCGCGTTTTTCAGATCGATAACGATCGGCTTCACCGCGGTGAGCTTACGCCCGCGTACCACCTCGGCGCTGATCAGCAGCTGCGGACCGTGGCAAATGGCAAATACCGGTTTACCGGTGCCGACGAAGTCACGGGTAAAGGTGACGAAACGCTCGTCTCCGCGCAGGGAATCCGGTGAATGACCGCCCGGTAACAGCAGGGCGTCGAAATCCGACGGGCTGACGTTATCAATGGATTCGTCAATGGTCACGCTGGCTTCGCCCTTATGGCCCTTCACGGTTTTACCCGCTTCTTTCTCGATGGTGACCACCTCGTGGCCCGCCTTGCGGAATGCCTCTGCTGGCGACGTAAATTCTGAATCTTCAAACTCGTCGGTAATCAAGACTGCGATTTTTTTACCCATGCTTCCTCCGTTGTTTTCGCTTCAGACTGTTTTTTTCCCGTTTGTGGTAAATACTTACCGGTAACAGACTTTTAAGTGTGGTAGAGCAGGCCCAGAACGCAAACGGACAATTCTGTAAAGGGGATAAGATGAGTCAGGTACTGATTACCGGCGCAACCGGGCTGGTGGGTGGACATCTGCTGCGGCTGCTGATCCAGGATCGGCATATCAATTATATCGCCGCCCCGACGCGTCGCCCGCTGTTGGATATCACCGGCGTCCATAACCCGCACGATCCACAGCTCACCGACGCGCTGGCGCAGGTGCAGGATCCTATTGATATCGCCTTTTGCTGCCTTGGCACCACCCGACGGGAAGCGGGCAGTAAAGAAGCCTTTGTCCATGCGGATTACACGCTGGTGGTGGATACCGCCCTGACGGCGAAAAAGCTGGGCGCAAAACATTTCCTGGTGGTCAGCGCGCACGGCGCGAACGCAGGCTCGCCGTTTTTTTACAACCAGGTGAAGGGCAAAATGGAAGAGGCGTTAATCGCGCAGAAATGGGAGCGCCTGACCATCGCGCGGCCTTCCATGCTGATGGGGCACCGTGACGAATGTCGTTTTAACGAGTCTATTTTCGCTCCGCTGTTTCGCATTCTGCCGGGTAACTGGAAGTCCATCGAGGCGCGGGATGTCGCGCTGGCGATGCTAAAAGAGGCGCTGGCTCCGTCGCAGGAGGGGGTTAATATTATCCCTTCGGCAAAACTGCGTGAAATCGCGCAGGGCGAGGCGTAAACTTCCCCGGCTTATTAAATAACACCTTCCGGGGAATGGTATGACTGGTCAGTCTTCATCTCAGGCGGCAACACCTGTTCAGTGGTGGAAGCCCGCACTCTTCTTTCTCGTGGTCATCATTGGCCTCTGGTATGTGAAATGGCAGCCGTACTACGGTAAAGCCTTCACCGCCGCCGACACCCACAGCATCGGTAAATCGATTCTCGCGCAGGCCGATTCCAGCCCGCTACGCGCGGCGTGGGATTACGCCATGGTCTATTTTCTTGCCGTCTGGAAAGCGGCGGTATTGGGCGTATTGCTGGGCTCGCTGATTCAGGTACTTATCCCGCGTAACTGGCTGGTGAAAACCCTGGGACAGCCGCGCTTGCAGGGCACGCTGCTGGGGACGATTTTCTCCCTGCCGGGCATGATGTGCTCCTGCTGCGCCGCACCGGTGGCGGCGGGTATGCGCCGACAGCGCGTGTCGATGGGCGGCGCGCTTGCCTTCTGGATGGGTAACCCCCTGCTGAACCCGGCAACGCTGGTGTTTATGGGCTTCGTTCTCGGCTGGCATTTCGCGTTTATCCGTCTGGCGGCTGGCCTGCTGACGGTGGTGCTTGTCGCTACGCTGGTGCAGCACCTGGTGAAAGACAACGAGGCCGGGCCTGCCTCCGTTGAGCTGGACGTCAGCGAGCCGCAGGGCAATTTCTTTGCTCGCTGGGGCAAAGCGCTGTGGCAGCTTTTCTGGAGCACCATTCCGGTCTATATCCTGGCCGTACTGGTGCTGGGGGCGGCGCGCGTCTGGCTGTTCCCGCATGCGGATGGCGCTATCGACAACACGCTGATGTGGGTGATTGCGATGGCGGTGGCCGGGTGCCTGTTCGTGATCCCAACCGCGGCGGAGATCCCGATTATTCAGACCATGATGATGGCTGGTATGGGGACCGCACCGGCGCTGGCGCTGCTCATCACGCTGCCGGCGGTGAGCCTGCCGTCGCTTATCATGCTGCGTAAGTCATTCCCGGCGAAAGCGCTGTGGCTGACTGCGGGGCTGGTGGCGTTGAGCGGAGTGATTGTGGGGAGTATGGCGCTTGTGTGAAAAAAAGCCCGGTGGCGCTAGCGCTTACCGGGCCTGTAGTCAGGTGGTAATTACTTAATGTAAGTAAAGGCGGTGGTGACGTGTTTCACGCCGCTCACCCGGCTGGCGATATCCGCCGCCGCTTTCCCTTCACGTTCCGTCACCAGACCCAGCAGGAACACTTCGCCGTTCTCCGTGGTCACTTTCACGTTTGAGGATTTCACCTGGTCGGTACCCAGCAGCTGGGAACGCACTTTGGTGGTGATCCAGGTATCAGATGACGCGGTGCCGAGACCAATCGGCTGGCCCTGGCGGATCTCGTTAAACACTTCCGCCGTGCCTTCCACACCCATCGCGATCTGTTTGGCGCGCGAGGCGAGTTCAGGATTTGGCGCCTGGCCTGCCAGCAGCACTTTGCCCTGATAAGCCGTCACGTTGATGCGTGCTTCCTTCTTGATCTGCTCGTCTTTCGACAGCGCACTGTTTACGCGCAGCTCAAGCGTACCGTCATCCACCTGCGTCCCAACGGTGCGCGGATCGGTCGCTGCTTTGGTGCCGACCGCTGCGGTGCCGACTACAGCGGCAGCGATGCATCCCTGAAGCAGTAATGCAGACATCACGACTGCAAGGGCCGATAAAACCTTCATGAGAACTCCTTAATCATCCTGGTGAGGGAAAAGCGTGTTATCGATCAGATCGCATAAGCAGTTCACCGTGAGCATATGCATCTCCTGGATGCGGGCGCTACGGTGCGAAGGAATGCGGATCTCCACATCCTGCGGCCCCAGCAGGCCAGCCAGCTCACCGCCGTCGTAACCGGTCAGGGCGACAATCGTCATATCCCGGGTCACTGCCGCTTCAACCGCTTTAACGATATCCCGGCTGTTACCGCGCGTGGAGATCGCCAGCAGCACGTCTCCGGCATGGCCTAAGGCGCGCACCTGCTTGGCGTAGATTTCGTCATGCAGACGATCGTTGGCAATCGCAGTTAAGACCACGTTATCGGTGTTTAGTGCAATGGCAGGTAAACTCGGGCGCTCGGTTTCGAAGCGATTGATCATGCTGGCAGCAAAATGCTGTGCGTTGGCGGCGGACGTGCCATTGCCACAACAGAGGATTTTGTTGCCGTTGAGCAGCGACTGAACCAGCGTCATCGCTGCACGCGAGATCGCGTCCGGAAGGGCTTCCGCCGCGGCAATCTGCGTTTGAATGCTTTCTGTGAAGCACACTTTAATTCGTTCGAGCACGGTATCCCTTTAAAATCTTATTTATGCGTCTTCGCCAAACGCGTTTTTAAGCCAGTCGATCGCATTTCCGGTGAAGGCTACCACATCGAAACGGCAATCCACAGTATCAAAACTCCCATTATGGCGGGCAAGCCACAAGTGGGCAGTCTGTAATAATTTTTGTTGTTTGGCGAGCGTCACGCTGGCGGCAGCACCGCCAAAACGGGACGACTGTCGGAAGCGAACTTCAACAAACACGATGGTCTGACCGTCTTTCATGATCAGGTCAATCTCGCCGCCGCGCCCGCGAACGTTGGCGGCGACAAAGCGCAGTCCTTTGCCTTCAAGCCAGCGACGCGCCTTTAACTCCCACGCGTCGCCGGTCTGTTTACGGCTTAACTGGCCGGGACAATCTGCCCCTGCTGGTATTTGAGCCATGATAACTTCCTGTTAATCACACAATCCTGATCGGCGGTCAGATCGCCGGTATTCCCGTTAAGCTCGAAGCCCGGTACCTGACGCATCTGGGTGAAGTGGTTTGCCAGCGCCCAGGCATCGACGCCCATCGCGTACAGACGCGCCAGGGAATAGTCATTGCGCACCGCGTCCAGCGCCTGCTGCATCAACTGCGGGTTGCTGCCTGCCAGCATGGGGATCTCGCTGTATTGCAGTCCTTCCATTTCCAGACGGAAATCCGGGCCTGCGGTACCCTGTGCGCTGCGTGAGCTGGCGTAGAGCGTTGCGCCGCTCTGGCTGCCGTTACGCATGGCGATCATCGGTTTGATAAAGGCGATCTCTTCCGGGGTAGCGACGATGTATGCCGAATCCACTTTACCGCCGCCGCTGATTTGCGCGTCGGTAGGTGGCGCCGGGATCGTCAGACCGCCGATGGTGACGCTCTGCTGCTGCGGCAGGCTGGCGGATACCGGGCTACCGTTGAGGGCAATACCTGCCCCGCCGTTCACGCCCGCTCTCAGTTCGGAAGCTGAGCCAAATTTCTGCTGCAACACCACGCCACCGCCAAGGGTCTGCCACTCTTGCGCAAACGCGTTGGCAACGCGATCGCCCAGCGTGCTGCGTGGGATCAGCAGCAGCGGCGCCTGCTTGCCCTGCTCGTGAATATGGCGGGCCGCATCGCGGGCTTCATCCTCCGGAGAGAGGGCGAAGTAACAGATATTGGCGCGGTTCTGAACCTGCTCAGGCTGGTTAAGCGCCAGCACGTTCAGCGTGGTGTTGCTCTTCATCAGCGCTTCCACGTTGTTTTTCAACAGCGGGCCGACAACGATGCTGGCCCCGTCCTGCTGAACCTGCGCCAGCACCTGGTCAAGCGGCTGGGCGCTGGTGTCGTAGATTTTCAACTCTGCACCAGGGTTAGCGCTGGTGGTGACCACAGCCTGCGGCTGGGCTGCTGGCTGCTGTTCCGGCTGCGCGGTTTGCGGCTGAGGTTGTTCTGCCGTCGCGGGCGCCGGTGTTTCAGCCGGGGCCTGTGTTGCCGCAGGCGCTGGGGTAGCAGGCTGCGTCGTTGGGGCAGTAACCGGATTCTGCATGGTGCCCTGCGCAGGGGTTTGCGCGGTGGTCAGGTCGCTGGTTTCGGCGGCGGACGGGCTGACAACGTCATTCACATTCGCCGCCTGTGCAGCCTGCGCCGGAACCGCGCTGCCGCTGACGGCGGTGGTGCCGTTTTTCGCGGCTTCAAAACCTTGCTGAATGGCGCGACCAAACACCGCAGCCTGACCGTTTAACGGCAGCAGCAGGGCAATTTTGCTGGTGGAGGCGGGCTTAAAGTTTTGCACGTTCACCAGCTGCGTTGGCAGCATTTTCGCTCCCGGGTTTTGCGGGTAACGCTTTTGCCAGTCGGTAATGCCGGCTTTCAGCATGTTCGGATCGCTGCGGTTGTTGAACCACATCTGTTGCAGATCCAGCCAGCCTTGCAGGACATTTTCATCGGCGTTGATTACCAGCGCCTTGGCCTGATCCTGGGTCATGGAGGCGAGCGCCTGCCAGGTTGCGTCAATATTTTTTTGCTTGTCCGCACCCGCGAGCAGAGGCTCCTGGGCAATCAGCGCGCGGAGTAGCGTCAGGGAAGGGCGACCCTGCTCAGCGGTGATACCGGCCTGCCAGAAACGGGCCTGCTGGTTTTTATCCAGCGTGCTGAGATCGATGGTGCCGAGGATCTTCTTCGCGCCGTCGTAATCTTTTTGCGCGACCTTCAGTTCTGCCGACAGCAGCGTCTGCTCATGGCGCTGAGTGTCGTTAAGATCCTGCGGCAGCTGGCTGAACAGCTCGGCGGCCTGCTGGTTTTTCCCTTCTTTCAGCAGTGCACGAATGGCGAGTAATTGCCAGTTGATCCTGGTATCATTTGTACTCTGCGACATTTGTTGCAGATAAAAGCCAGAATCAGCCTGAGCGGATCCCTGCATATGAGCAGTGCTCTGGTCAGGTGCCTGGGTGCCGCAGCCGGTAAAGATCAGGGCTGCCAGCAGGAGGGGCACGCTGTGCGCGGCTTTTTTTCGAAGAAACGTTAACGGTACCATACTGTATCCAGTGATTTTTTTACGCAATGCTCAATATTAAATCGGCAATACGGACGAAACAATGAAACAACACGAAACGGCAGATAATTCTCAAGGCCAGCTTTATATTGTACCTACTCCTATCGGGAATTTGTCTGATATTACCCAACGTGCGCTCACCGTATTGCAAGCTGTTGATTTAATTGCGGCTGAAGACACCCGTCATACCGGTTTACTGCTACAACACTTTGCCATCAACGCCCGTTTGTTTGCCCTGCACGATCACAATGAGCAACAAAAAGCCGAAACGCTGGTGGCGAAGCTTAAAGAAGGGCAGAACATCGCGCTGGTCTCCGATGCGGGAACGCCGCTGATCAACGATCCGGGCTACCATCTGGTACGCACCTGCCGGGAAGCAGGCATCCGCGTTGTGCCGCTGCCGGGGCCGTGCGCGGCGATTGCGGCGTTAAGCGCTGCGGGTCTGCCGTCCGATCGTTTCTGCTACGAAGGCTTCCTGCCTGCTAAATCCAAAGGCCGTCGCGATGTGTTAAAGGATCTGGAAGCTGAACCGCGTACGTTGATCTTCTACGAATCAACCCACCGTCTGCTGGAAAGCCTGGAAGATATGGTGACCGTCTGGGGCGAAGCCCGCTATGTGGTGCTGGCGCGCGAGCTGACCAAAACGTGGGAAACTATTCACGGTGCGCCGATTGGCGAACTGCTGGCGTGGGTGAAAGAGGATGAAAACCGCCGCAAGGGCGAAATGGTGCTGATTGTTGAAGGCCACAAAGCGCAGGAAGACGCTCTGCCTGCCGATGCGCTGCGTACGCTGGCTTTGCTACAGGCTGAACTCCCCCTGAAAAAAGCAGCGGCGCTGGCGGCGGAGATCCACGGCGTGAAGAAAAATGCGCTGTATAAATATGCGCTGGAGCAGCAGGGGGAGTAAGCCAAATGAGCCGCTATCAGCCTCCCTTCACCATCACACCCTTTATCCTCAATCAGGTGGTTGAGATTGGTGAACTATTGGGGCATTGGGCGGCACATTCAGGCAGAACTTCGCCACTCCTGCGTAAAGAGAACCGTATTCGAACTATTCAGGCATCGCTAGCCATTGAGCACAACTCGCTGACGACAGGGCAGGTGACGGCAATCATGGATGGCAAACGCGTGCTTGCACCTGAAAAAGATATTCAGGAAGTACGCAATGCTATCCTGGCATATGAGAAACTGCCCGAATGGAAGCCCTGGAAGCTCAACGACTTACTCAGTGCACACCGATTATTAATGATGGGTCTGGTCGATCATCCCGGAAAGCTCAGAAATGGGGACGTAGGGGTGTACCGTGGAAACCAGTTAGTCCACATGGCTCCGCCAGCCTCACAGATGAACCGCCTTATCGACGATCTTCTTTCCTGGCTTAAGCAAACCGATCTTCACCCGCTGATTGCCAGTTCGGTATTTCACTACGAGTTTGAATTTATTCATCCCTTTTCGGATGGAAATGGCCGCATGGGGCGGCTGTGGCAAACGTTGATCTTAAGCCAGTGGCGTGCAGAACTTGCATGGCTGCCCGTTGAAACACTCATTCACTTCCAGCAAGCGCGCTATTATCAGATTTTAGGACAATGCGATCGGGCCAGTGACTGCACGGCATTCGTGGCGTTTATGTTGCAAAATTTGGCCGAAGCTTTGCGGGAAGGCATCGATATGACATCCGCCATGTCGGAAAAAATGTCGGAAGAATTGTCGGAAAAGGAACACACTATCCTTGAATTGCTTACCGTTCAACCGCAAATGACTGCGGTGATGTTGGCCTCTGTATTGGGCGTGACTTCCCGCACCGCGGAACGTTATCTTCGTTCTTTGCAAACAAAAGGTAAATTAAAACGCCTTGGGGCAAGGAAAGGGGGAAGCTGGCAGGTCATGGCTTAACCTGCCAGCTGAACACTTTTTATTTCCCCGGCATCGCCTCAAACACCAGCGTTTCCAGCGGTTGCAGCGTAATCACCACAGCGTTTTTATACTCCTCTGGTACGGTCGAATTACTGCCGTACACGGCTTTCAGGGTAAACTGGGAACGCTCTCCTGCCGGGATCTCAAAATCTTTGGTTAAATCCAGGAAGTAACGTTGCGGCTTATCCGATGGGTTGCGTAAGCCAAAAATCGCTTTGTCTTTACTCCATGAGGCCCAGCCGTAAACCTCAAGCGAAGTGGGGTCACCGCCAATCCAGTGAGTATCCACCAGCACGCTGGCATTCTCACGCGACCATTTCGCCGCCTGCGCCAGGGTATCCCACTTCGCCTTATTCAGCATGGACGGCGTGATGTACAGCTCCTGAAGCTGAGTTCCGGTTGCGAAGTAGCTCCAGACCTGATCGGCAAAATCGCTGTCTGTTTGCACTTTCTCGAGTCCATAGTAAGCGTTCTCTGCGCTGACGATCCCGTGGTACATCAGTGAGTTAAGCGGGAACAGCGGACCTTTACGCACGATGGATCGCCAGGTTTCGGCATCGCGGTAGGTCATCCACTGCTGCACTGGCGTGCCGGGGCCGTACAGGTTGATATCATCGCCCTGACGCCAGATTGAATCAGCATAGAACAGCCAGGACGGGCTGGCGTCGGTGCCGGTGGTCAGGTTGATAAACAGGTTCGGATTTGCGCTGCGCATGTTGTGCAGCAGGGCAATGGACGCGTCAAAATCCGATGCAAATGGGCTGCCCTTGATATGCGAATTGGCGTTACCCATTCCGTCGAGCTTGAACGAGGTAATATGCTCGTTTTTGATCAGCTTGATGATCTGATCGTTAAAGTTTTTAAAATAGTTCGGCCCCGACAGCGCCAGCTTGCCGTCTACGGTTTCGAAACCATACTCTTTTGCATGCGAGACGCGAATATCGCGCGGCTTGTTGTAACCGCCCCACGGTGAAAGCCACAGCCCAACCGAGCTATGCAGGCTGTCGGCTTTTTCCCTGACTTTGCCAAAACCGTTGCTGAATGCCGGGCCAAACAGCCAGCGTCCGGTGCGATCGTCCCAGCCATCGTCCAGCAGGAACGCGTCCAGCGCCACCCCGCGTCCGGCAATAAATTCTTTATTCCATTCGTCCATCCGCCCAATGACATCCTGCTCGGAGTAAGGGGTAAAGAAGCCGATGTCCATCCAGCTGTTGTAGTGCAGGTAAGGCTTATAAGGCCGCGGACGCACGGCATCGATAAACTGGTTTACGCTGCGGCGCAGCTGATTAGTTTCCGGGAAAGTGCCGAACCAGGTGGTAAAACTAACCGGTGTCTCAGGCAGAATTGGCGTTTTTAGCTCCACGTTGAGGTTCGTGGTGGCTTCATAAGCGTAAGTATTCACAATCGGTTTGTCTGGCAGGATGAAGAACGAGTCGGCCACGATTGGCGAGCTGTTAATCGCCCCGTCAACGTAAGGTGCCTGAGACTGCTTCTTCGTCGGGAAGAAGGTAATTTTCGCTACGTCCCGCGGCTGCCCGACGGCGGCGATGGTGTAGCCGATGCTGGCGTATTTTCCCTTCACCAGGTTCAGTTTCACCGTTACGTTAAAATCCGGATGCGTAAAGTCGATGACTATCGCATTGTCCTGCTTTTCGACGTGCTTGATTTTGAAATCAGCGGTGTGGATTTTTGTTTCATCCGGTAGCGTCAGAAAGAACAACTCCTGGGGCGTGAGCGGATGGTTAGCTTTGCTGTCCGTTACCACTACCGTTGCGTTTGCATCATCAAACGAAAGGGCAATATTGTCGTTACTGAGCGCGTAGTTTGCTGCTGCCGCACCATGAGAAACACAGAGAGTCAGCAGCGAGAGAGTGAGCATTTTTTTCATCGGGGTAAGATCCTTATCAGTAATGCTTCAGCATTCGGTTGATGGACTGTTCCAGCCAGTAGCGCTGGGTGCCGAAGTTAATACGCAGGTAGTTTTCGCCGTTTTGTACGTAGTGGCTGCCATCTTCAATGACCACGCCAGCCTGTTTTGCGAAATGTTGAGTTAGCGCCGTCGCACTGCGATCGTCCGCACTGACGTCTATCCAGGCGAGATACGACGACTCCGGGTTCATCATCTTCCATGCAGGGAAATGGGTCTGGATGGCATCCGCAAGGTAGCGGGCATTGCCGCGCAGATAACCATTCAGCGCGTCGAGCCATGGCAGACCTTGCTGATAAGCCAGAATAATTCCCCACACGCCGAAGATATTGGGCGAGGTAATGGAGTTCTTCTCCAACTGCTGGCGGAAACGCTGGCGCAGCGAATCGTCTGGAATCATTGAGTAGGATGTTTTTAGCCCCCCAAGGTTGAAGGCTTTATTGGGGGAGGTCAGCACAATCAAGTTGTCCTGGGCGGCACAGCCCGAAGTCAGACAACTGACGAATGTACCGTCCAGAACGTGCTCGGCGTGAACCTCATCAACCACCAGAATCGTGCCGTAGCGCTTACAGAGATCGGACACCTGACGTATCTCATCCGCGCGCCAGATTCGGCCCGAGGGGTTATGCGGCGAGCAGAAGAACCACAGTTTTGGACGGTGAGTTTTGAGCTGAACTTCAATCAGATTAAAATCCAGCTGATAGCGGTTTTCCTTCACGCTCAGCGGATTTGCAAGCACCCGCACGCCCTGTCGCTGTGTCGCCATCGCAAACGGGTCATACACCGGGGTATTCATCATCACGCAGTCGCCGGGTTTGCAGAACGCCTGAACCGTATAGTGCAGCGTGGAAACGGTGCCGTAGGTCAGGGTGATCCATGACTTATGCACCTCAACCTGATGACGGCTACGCTGGAAGGCGATGACCGCATCGTAGAATTCGTCGAAGCACCAGGTGTAACCGAAGGTGCCATGCTCCACGATGCGCTGGAAGCCTTCAATCACAGCGGGTGGCGAGGTGAAATCCATATCTGCTATCCACAGCGGGATAAATCCCTCCGGGACATCACCGAAACGCGAGCACACAAACGTATGATCCCATTTACGGCATTTATCGCTTTTACGCTCAATGATTCTGTCGAAATCAAACACAACGTCCCCCTGTTAAATTAAGGCTTCAATGCCGGATTTGACGCTCTGCACCTGCGGACCGATGATCACCTGAACGCTGTGGGCATCAAGCACCACTACTGACAAGGCGCCCGCGGCCTTCAGCGCCTGCTGGTCGATAAGCCCCATATCTTTCACCACCAGACGTAAGCGGGTAATGCAGTTGTCGAGCGACTCAATATTCTCTTTACCGCCAAGCGCGCGAAGAATAAGCCCATGATCGTATTTCGATTTTCCACGTGCCCGGGTATTGGCTTCCACCGCCTGGAGCGCACCCTGCGCGTCAACCTCACGGCCCGGCGTTTTAATATCGTGCCTGAGGATGTACCAGCGGAAGACGAAGAAGTAGATAGCAAACCAGGCGATACCCACCGGGAACAGCAGATACCATTTGGTCGACATCCCCTGCATGACGCCGAAGATCAGCAGATCCAGAATGCCGCCGTCGGTGTTGCCGATGGTGACGCCGAGCAGCGCCATCACCATCAGCGCCAGGCCAGACATAACGATATGAAACGCGTAAAGCACAGGGGCAATAAACAGGAACAGGAACTCAATCGGCTCTGAAATACCCGTGACAACTGAAACCAGCACGCCTGAAAGCAGCAGCCCTTTAATCACCGGACGGTTTTCCGGGCGCGCGGTGCGGTAGATAGCGTAAGCCACGGCAGGCAGGCCGAAGATAAAGGTCGGCATAAACCCTTGCGATAAAAATGCCGTAACGTGCGGACTAAACGGCAGGCCAGCTTTCAGCTCGGCGTAGAAAATGTTCAGCGCACCGGCCACTTCCTGGCCGTTAACCATCTCAATGCCACCCGCCGGGGTGAAGCGCACCATCGCCAGCAGGATGTGGTGCAGGCCAAAAGGTTTGAGCAGCAGTACGCCCACGCCATACAGGAATGGCCCAAAGACGCTGGTGCTCTGGATGATATGACCAATCCCGGCAATGCCCATTGCCACATATTCCCACAGCAGGGGGATGAACAAGCCGACCAGCGACAGGGTGAGGGCAGTAACAATCGGTACAAAACGAATGCCGCTAAAGAAGGCAAACGCGTCGTGCAGCACCGTGTCCTGGAAACGCTCGTGCAGGAAGTAGGTGATCACCCCTACCACAATGCCGCCGAGCACGCCCATCTCCAGCGTTTGAATGCCAAGCACAATGGATTGTCCCACCTGTCTCATGGTGGCGGCATCCGCAAGCTGGTGGGTGGCGGTCAGGTAGTAGTTGATGCTCATGTTCATCAGCATGTAGCCAACGAATCCGGCAAAAGCGCCCACCGCTTTATTACGTCTGGCAAGGCCCATCGGGATCGCCATGGCAAACATCAGCGGCAGATAGGTAAAAGCAAAGCCGCCGACCATGGCGATAAAACCAAAGGTGAGCTGCGTTAACTCGCCGCCCAGAAAGGGAAAACTTTTGATGGTGGAAGGGCTGGTGACAGAACTACCGATACCTAACAACAACCCCATAAAGGCCAACAGTGAGACCGGGAACATAAACGTCTTTCCCAGGCTCTGGAAAAACTCCCACGCTTTCGATTTAAACGACTTTTCCTGTGTCATGTAGGGACTCCTCGGTTTTTTAGGATAATGGAAGGCGCTGTCCGGCTTAAGGACGCGCCTTCATATTTGCGAGGCTTATAGTTATTTTTTTAGGTACTAACGTTATGCGCGATGGGTTCAGGCTTCAGCCGCAAGCAGCAGCCGGTTCGCCGAGCCGCAAACGGTGATTTTGCTTCTGACCACCTCTTTCATGGCATCCATGCCGACGCGCATGTAGAAGCGCGGATCGTTGCCCTGTGGGTTCTCGGCAAACCAGGCTTTGACTGCGTCAGAGAAGGCGATTTTCAGCTCTGTTGCGACGTTAACTTTGCAGACGCCCAGCTCAATGGTGCGGCGCACATCCTCATCCGGCACATCACTCGCACCGTGCAGCACCAGCGGCACTGTCACTACCTCGCGGATCTCGGCCAGCCGCTGGAAGTCGATTTTTGGGCGTTTGGTATAAAGACCGTGCGCGGTACCGATGGCAACGGCGAGGCTGTCCACGCCTGTCATTTCGACAAAGCGTTTTGCTTCCTGCGGGTCGGTCAGGAACGCGCTTTCGGCGTCGACGCTCATGTCATCTTCCACTCCGCCCAGTCGGCCCAGTTCGGCCTCGACGCTACAGTCGTTGAGGTGGCAGAAATCGACGACCGATTTCACCAGCTTGACGTTTTGTTCGAAGGGGTAATGGCTACCGTCGATCATTGCGCTACGTACGCCGGCATGGACTTTGCGGCGAATGTCGTCCAGCGATTCGTGGTGATCGAGGTGTAGCGCCAGCGGCATGTCATAAGTAAGGGAATATGCGCTGCACAAGGCGTAGATCTCTTCCAGCGCAATATGTTTAAACGTCCCCGGCGTACCCGCGAGGATCACCGGCGATCGCATTTCGCTACAGACTTCGAGGATCGCCTGGATCGTCTCGGCGTTATGGATGTTAAAGGCCGGAACGGCATAGCCCTTCGCCTGTGCGTCCTGCAAAAGATATTTGGTAGAAATAATACTCATGAGCCTGTCCTCTTAAGCCTGCCACGGATGAATAACGACGCCCTGGACCACACGGTTAACCGTACCGCTGGCGGATGGCGTATCCGGCGTATTGCCAACGTGCAGAGACTGGGTCAGTGCGAAGACCTGGGCGTACATCAGGAAGCAGAACGCCTGCTCCATATCGTTAAATGAACGGGAAGGCGGCAGCAGGATATGCGGGCCAGCTTCAATGACCGGATCCGTTTCGGCTGCAATGGCTACCACGCGCATAGCCTGACGATCGCGTCGCAGCTCGGCGAGCAGATCCCGATCGTACTGACGCGTATACGGATGGCTGGAGACAAACACGACGACCAGCGTTTCGTTGTCTACCAGCGACTTAGGCCCGTGACGGAAACCCGTTGGCGAATCGTAGAATGCCGCCAGCTTGCCGGCGGTCAGCTCCAGCACCTTCAGCGCAGACTCCCGTGCGGCGCCCTGTAATCCACCGCTGCCCAGATAAACAATGCGTTTCCACGGTTCGTTACCAAAGACGCCGGGACTGAAATCGCCAAGCGATGTGAGGATCGCCTGACAGCGATCGGACACGTCGCGGAACGTTTTGCTGTTGATCGTTTCCGGTGCGAATACCGCCAGGCAGCTCGCCATCATGGTGGTGATGCTGCTTGTCATCGCGAACCCGCGATCGTGCGTTTCGGCTGGCATGAGCAGAGCGCAGGCGTTATCGCTGTCGACGGCATTCTGGTACAGGCTGCCTGCTTCATTACAGGTGATCGACAGGTGGTAGCACTCCGGTACAAACTGATTCGCCAGCTCAACGGCGGCGACGCTCTCCGGGCTATTGCCAGAACGGGCGAAAGAGACCAGCAGCAGCGGGTGCGAAGGGCTGAAATAATCCATCGGGTTGGTGACCAGATCGGTCGTAGGTATCGCGGTGATGTTTTTCCCCGTGTGGCTGGCAAGCCATGGCGCAATGATGTCGCCAATAAAAGCGGACGTGCCCGCGCCGGTCAGAACGATCCGCAGATCGGGCTTGCGCAACAGTGGCGTCAGAAAACTGTCGATCGACGCGCGCAGATTATCAATATTGTTGAGCGAGCGAAGCCAGCTGGCTGGCTGCTGGCGGATCTCTTTTTCTGTCCAGGTGCCGGTGGTGGCGATAGTGGTTTGTGGCATAACTCAGTCCTTAGTCGTGTGAATTCCACATCAGACGCTGGCAAATGTGTCGCTATCTTTCGTTTCGTTTCACTTGTTCACTTTAGCAGTTAAAGAAAATCTATAGAAAAGAAATCGAAAGTTCAATGGCGAAAAAGAAATAAAACGAAAAGTGTGATCGCGAAAGGAAAGGCGAAAATCAAGGAAAGGAAAAGAAAGGCCTTACGATCGTCTTCCGTAAGGCCAACAGGGCACACTGTGAAGGGGCTACAGGGAAAGAGCCTGACCCTGGATCCAGATCTGCCGGAGGTGTAAACCCGCATCCAGCGCAAGAACATTGGCGCGTTTGCCTGGCGCTAACGTTCCCAGCAGGTGATCCATCCCGAGCAGACGGGCAGGATGCAGCGAGGCCATATGGATTGCGTTTTCTGGGGCGATCCCCGTATGCTCCACCATATTTCGCACGGCGGCATCCAGCGCGAGCGTGCTGCCCGCCAGCCCGCCTGAGGCCGTGCGGACAACGCCGCCCTGCATCCCGACATTTTCACCACACAACGTATAGCGTCCATCAGGCATACCCGCCGCCTGCATGGCATCGGTAATCAGCACCGTACGATCCTTCGCGCAGCAACAACACAGCCGCATGGCTCCAGGATGAACGTGATGCCCGTCGGCAATAAGCTCCAGCCACGCGCGTGGGTCCGTAAGCCCGGCGCCAACCATGCCGGGCTCCCGGTGGTGTAACCCCGTCATGCCGTTGTAGCAGTGCACCAGCCCGGCTGCGCCTGCATCAAATGCGGCCAGGGTTTGCGCGTATGTAGCGGCGCTGTGGCCCAGCATGACGCGTATCCCTTTTTGCTTGAGGTGATGGATCGCCTTCAGGGCATCCACTTTTTCCGGAGCAAGCGCCACCACCCGCAGCGTGTTCTGCGAAACCGCAATCAGCTCATCAAGTTCCGCGAGATCCAGTTCGCGAAACAGTTCTGGCGGGTGCGCCCCTTTGTTCTGCGGTGTAAAGTACGGGCCTTCCAGATAGCTGCCCAGGATCTGCGCGCCGGGGCCACCGGCATGACAGCGCCGGGCAATGCGCCGTAACGCGCCATGGATCGCCTCCAGCGGAGCGGTGACGGTGGTAGGCAGAAACGCCCCCACGCCTTCACGCGCTTTGTGCACGGCTAACCGGTCCAGCACGTCGGGCGCATCATCCATCACATCCACACCCGCGCCGCCGTGGACGTGGATATCAATGTATGCCGGGCAAAGCAGGTCTGCCTCGCGGGTATTAACCCCTGCCGGAATCGGCTCGATGGCGGTGATGACGCCTCTATCCATACGCAGCTGATGGTCATCCAGCCAGCCCTGCCCGGTAAGCAGACGACGCGCGCGCAGCAGCTGGCTCATATCCCTTCCTCGGCGGGCGCTTCCTCGCGACAGCGTGCAAGTTCATCCACCAGGCTGGTCAGACCGCGATGGCCGCACTCCAGCGCCTGCAAACGAAAGGCTTCACTGCTCAATCCGTCGCGCTCCAGAACCATCTCCAGCAAAAGCTGGAGATTGGTGCCGGTGATCACTTCGCTGCCGGGGCGCTGCATCGCGAGGGTAGAGGCCACACGAAACGGCGTACCGCCGAGAAGATCGGTGAGAAACACGATATCGTGCTCTGCATCCAGTTCATTCACTGCCTGCTCAAGCTGCCCGGTCAGCCGCGCAGTGGTGGAGCTTTCCGGAAAATCGATGGCGATAAACTGCGGCTGTTCGCCGAGGATTTGCTTCATCGCCTGTTCCAGCCCGCTGGCAAAACCGCCGTGACCCGTCAAAATAATGCCTAACATCGCAACCTCTTTGCTTTTTACAGGAAGTGACAGAATTTACCGACAACGCCCAGCACCACGGTGATACCAATCAGGCGCAGCGGGCTCCAGCCACGGCGTACCAGCCAGAACATGGTCAGGGTGTAGACCAGCGGCAGAAAGGCGGGCATCAGTTTGTCGATCACATCGGTTTGCAGTTTGACGACCGCATCCCCGGCTTTAATCTCGAGTGTGGTATTCAGGCGCACATAGGTTGCCACCAGCGCACCAATCACTGTCATCCCGACAATGGACGCAGCATGACCAACCTTTTTGGTGTTGGCTTTGATCAGCGGGATCGCGGCGACACCCATTCGGTAGGCATAGTGCGCCAGACCAAAACGCAGGCCGAGATGCACCACGTTAAACAGCACGATAAAGACCACCGCGCCAAGAATGGAGCCCTGTAGCGCAAGGCTGGCGCCAATCCCCCCGCAGATGGGCAGCAGGGTCAGCCAGAACATGGCGTCACCAATGCCACCGAGCGGTGCGCCGACGGCAATTTTAGTGCTCTGGATGCTGTTCACATCCTGCTTGGAACGCTCCATTGCCAGAATAATGCCGATGACGAAGGTCACCAGGAACGGGTGGGTGTTAAAGAAACCCATATGACCTTTCATGGCGCGCGCCAGGTCCCGCTTATTGGTGTGGATCTTTTTCAGCGCGGGCAGTAGCCCATACAGCCAGCCGGAGGCCTGCATACGCTCGTAGTTAAACGAGGCCTGTAGCAGCATGGAACGCCAGGCGACACGGTTAATATCCTTTTTCGTTAGCTCAGCGCCAATACGCTGGTCTTCGTAGACGTTTTCATTCACGCCGGTCAGCAGTGTCTCTTCACTTTCAGACACGCCCGGCAGGGTGGTGTGATTAGATGCCATCTTCAAATTCCTCTTTCTGGGCCGCAGGCGCCGTGGGTTCAGGCGATTTGCGCAGCAGGTCGATCAGCGCCATCGCCAGCGCAGCAGCGGCAATCGCCAGCACCGGGAGTTTCAGCCAGGCCGCGGCGACAAAGCCGATAATGAAGTAAGGGATGTAAACGTTTTTCATCATGATCTTCAGCAGCACGGCGAAGCCGATCGCTGGCATGATGCCGCCCGCGACGCCGAGACCGTCGATCAGACGTTCCGGCAGCACGTCAATGGCGGTTTTCGCATGTTCAGCCCCGAAGTAGATGGGCAGAAATGCACACAGGAAGTAGAAGACGCCGAGCGCCAGCAGTGCCAGATAGTTGACCCGTTCAATACCACGGGTGTCTGCGTTAGCCGCCATGCGATCGCAGCGAGACATCACGCCGGACATCACCGAGAAGAGGAAGGTGATCCCCATCTGAACCGCCACGGCAAACGGCACGGCGACCCCAACGGCGACATCCGGCTTCACGCCTGTAGTAATGGCAAATGTGGTGCCAACGATGGTGCCGATAATCACGTTTGGCGGCTGCGCGCCCGCCAGCGGCGCGAGTCCCATCCAGACCAGTTCTAACGTACCGCCGGTCAGAATTCCGGTGTGCAAATCGCCCAGAATCAGGCCAACCAGTGGCCCGAGCACCACCGGACGGTGCATGTGTGTTAAGCCGTTAAACATATCCAGGCCCGCTATAAAGGCGAGAAGCCCCAGCGCGAAAGCCTGCAACAGACTGATTTCCATTGTGAATCCCTCAGAGCAGTTTAAAGAGATCCAAAGCAGTCTCTGTTGGAACGCCCTGAACGAAGCATTCCACTCCGGCCGCCTTCAGGCCGTTAAACGCGGCGATATCGTTCGCGTCTACAGATACCGTTTTGGCAATTTGCTGTTTGCCACTGGCGTAATGCATATTTCCGACGTTAATACGGGTGATGGGCACGCCGCCCTCGACCAGCGTTAAAAAATCAGCCGGTGTTTTACAGACCAGCAGAATTTTCTGCCGGTCGGCGGCGCGATGAATGTTGTCGATCACTTTTTGCAGGGACCAGAAACGCACGGCGATGCCTTCCGCAAGCACCATCTCCATCAGGTTTTGCTGAACCGGATCGTCTGCAACCTCGTCATTTGCCACCAGCACCAGGTTCGCCCCCGCAAACCCCACCCACTGTACGCCCACCTGACCGTGGATCAGGCGTTCATCAATGCGGCATAAGACAATGTTTGGCATAGCGTTTTCCTCTTTTTAATTATGCGTGTTGAGTCGTTACGCCTTCGCAGGCGGCATGGTACTGCTGGAGTATGTCCTGAATGTGGTCGAGGATGAGTTCCCGTGGTGTGGACCTGAGAGCGCCATCGCGAACTTTGCTGTACTGCAACGGCAGATACTGGCTGATCAGCGGCAGCGGGATCGGTTCATCCGCCAGGTTGCGTACCAGCCGCTCAAAGGCGTCGTCAATCTGGCTGTCTGGCCAGTAATAGCGCACGCGGTCGGAATAGCTGTAACCGCGCGCCAGGCGACGGGCATTGCCGTCGCCGTGATAGTGGCTTTGCCAGTATTCCGGGCGATCGAGCATCACGTTTTCCAGGACGTGACGCAGCCCTGAGCAGGCTTTTGCCGGCAGCAGCTCTTCTTCAATTGCTGCCAGTGAGAACAGCGCTTCGCGCAGCGCGAAGGTTAGCGCAGGGCCGACTTTCAGAATGGCGAAGTGATCTTTCACCAACTGGCGCAGCGCCTGCGGCGTCTGGTAATCGGTAGAGTGTGCTTCAAATACAAGCGTGTCGTAGGCTTCAACCATCTCGCTCAGCGCGACGGCTTTATGCGGTTGATAGTCACAAACCTGCGCATGGTCGAACTCAACGCCAGGCTGAACCACCAGGCCAATAATGCGCGGCCAGATGTCGCTTAACCCTTCCTTCTCGAATGCGTGGCGGTGTGCCTCAAGCGTGGCGCGTGCCGCCTCTGGCGTGGTGACCTCAAGCTCGGTCAGCGTCTCGTGTGCCCCACCGGGAACCGGAACTTCCGTGCCGATAACGTAGACCAGATCGGCTACGCCAAATTGCTCGAGACAGGTGGTTTCGGCAATTTTAGCCAGCCGAGCGGCACGCCCGGCAACGATTGCATCGGTTAACGGAACCGGGTCGTCTTCGCAGGACATGCTGCAATCGAGGTGAATTTTTTTAAATCCGGCCGCCACGTAGCTTCTGATCAGATCGTCGGCGTTCGCCATCGCCTGCGAAGCCGGCAGGTTTTGCCAGCGGTTTGGACCTAAATGATCGCCGCCAAGGATCAGCTGCGAGGTGGGGAAACCAAGAGATCCCGCCAGCTTGCAGACAAACCCATAAAAATCGGCGGGCGTCATACCGGTATAACCGCCAAACTGATCCACCTGGTTTGAGGTGGCTTCTATCAGCAGGGGCGTCTGTTGTGAATGGGCGTAACGTAGTGCAGCTTCAAGTACCAGTGGATGTGCGGAACAGACGGCATAAATCCCGTTTGTATTCCCCCGTTTATGTTGTTCCACCATTTCTGTCAGATGTTTCACTTTCCTCTCCATTTCGGATGGTGTTGGTATTCATCTTTCGTTTTGTTTCATTTGATACTGCATTATGGTGAGGTAAAAATAAAACGAAAGATAATAGTTTTCCGATCTGTTTCACAAAAGAAACATAATGAAAGGTTTCAGCGGCGGTTAAGCTTGCGTCCGCCCACCATACAGGGCTTGCATTCCCTCAAAAGAAAGGCGTTAATAAGCAAAACGAAATGAAACGAAAGTGTATTTACTAAGGAGCTCGTATGAGCAGCACCGATTCATCCGCAGAGAAGCGCATCACCGGCACCAGTGAAAGGCGAGAGCAGATCATTCAGCGGTTGCGGGCGCAGGGAAGCGTGCAGGTTAACGATCTTTCTCTTTTATTCGGCGTGTCGACGGTGACGATCCGTAACGATCTGGCCTTTCTGGAAAAGCAGGGGATTGCCGTTCGCGCTTACGGCGGCGCGCTGATTTGCGAAGGCAATGCCCCCGGCGTGGAGCCGTCCGTTGAGGACAAAAGTTCCCTTAATACGGCAGTGAAGCGCAGCATCGCGCAGGCGGCGGCTGAACTGGTGAAGCCGGGTCACCGCATTATTCTGGACTCCGGCACCACAACCTTTGAAATTGCCCGCATGCTGCGCCAGCACACCGATGTCATTGCCATGACCAACGGGATGAACGTGGCAAACGCGCTGCTGGAAGCGGAGGGCGTAGAGCTGCTGATGACCGGCGGGCACTTGCGCCGTCAGTCGCAGTCCTTCTATGGCGACCAGGCGGAGCAGTCCTTACAGAATTACCATTTTGACCTGCTGTTCCTGGGTGTCGATGCCATCGATCTCGACCGGGGGGTGAGTACGCACAACGAGGATGAAGCCCGTCTGAACCGCAAAATGTGCGAGGTGGCGGAGCGTATTATCGTTGTCACTGACTCCAGCAAGTTTAACCGTTCAAGCCTGCATAAAATCATTGATACTCAGCGGATCGACATGATTATCGTTGATGAAGGCATTCCGGCGGAAAGCCTTGAAGGATTACGCAAAAGCGGGATCGATGTGGTGCTGGTCTAAAGAGGCTTTTCCCCTCTCCCTAACCCTCTCCCTCAAGGGAGAGGGGGCCGTCTGTGCAGGCATTATTTTGTGGGGAACCCTCAGCCCCATAGGGGGGAGAGGACTGCCCGGTGCGGTTTTTTACCCTCTCCCTGGTGGGGAGAGGACAGGGTGAGGGGCCATCACGTCACCGGCGCCGGGTTAAACACCGCCAGCGAGTTATGCAATCCCCATTGATCGGAGAAGGTTTTCTTCCGCCCGCTTGCCACATCCAGAATGAAGTGGAACAGCTTCCAGCCCACCTCTTCAATACTCTCTTCCCCGGTGGCGATGGTGCCCGCGTTGATATCCATTAAGTCATACCAGCGGTTTGCCAGCTCGGTGCGGGTCGCCATTTTGATCACCGGTACCGCCATCAGGCCGTACGGCGTGCCGCGCCCGGTGGTAAAGACCTGTACCGTAATGCCGGACGCCACCTGCTGGGTACCGCACACGAAATCACTGGCAGGCGTTGCCGCGTAGATCAGACCGCGTTTGGTTGGTCGCTGGCCAGGGGAGAGCACTTCCACAATCGCGCTCTGGCCGGATTTGGCAATCGACCCGAGGGCCTTTTCCACCACGTTGGCCAGGCCGCCTTTCTTGTTACCCGGAGACGGGTTGGCGCTGCGGTCGGTTTTGCCCATGTCGAGATAGTTATCGTACCAGGCCATCTCCTCCAGCAGGCGTTTGCCCACCTCTTCGTTGACGGCGCGCGGCGTGAGCAGGTGGATAGCATCACGTACTTCGGTGACTTCGGAGAACATCACCGTGGCGCCGCAGCGCACGAACAGATCGGAGGCATAACCGACTGCCGGGTTGGCGGTGACGCCGGAAAACGCATCGCTGCCGCCACACTGTGTCCCAACGACCAGTTCAGAGGCCGGGCAGGTTTCACGCTGGCGTTTGTTCAGCTTCTCCAGATGGCGCTCTGCCACCTGTAAAATGTCGTCGACCATCGATCTGAAGCCGACATGGTGTTCATCCTGAAGTCGCACAACACTGGCATCGTCAACCGGAATGGCTTTCACATCCTCAGTACCCTGCAACAGGCGTTCTGGCTGCAATTTTTCACAGCCGAGACCAATCACCATGACCTCACCGCCAAAGTTTGGGTTAAGGGCGATATTGTGAATCGTGCGGATCGGCACGACCGCTGCGGGCGCGTTGATCGCCACGCCGCAGCCGTACAGGTGGTTAAGACCCACCACGCCGTCAACGTTGGGGTATTTCGGCAACAGATCGCGCTCAATAATTTTCACCACATAATCCACTACGCCCGCCACGCAATGCACGCTGGTGGTGATGCCAAGCAGGTTTTTGGTTCCCACGCTGCCATCCGCGTTGCGGTAACCCTCGAAGGTATAACCCTCCAGCGGAGGCAACGGCTCAGGGACGCGGGTAGCCAGCGGCAACGACTCCAGCGGCGGGGCGGTGGGCAGCTCAACCAGCGACTCCTCAATCCAGCTACCCTGCGGGATAGCGCGCACCGCATAGCCGATGACTTCGCCGTAGCGCACGATTTCGCCCTGCGCCGGGATATCGACCAGTGCGACTTTATGCCCCTGCGGAATGTGCTCAATCAGCTCCAGGCCATCCGGAAAGCGGGTGCCAGCTTTTAAGCCATTGTCGTTGACAATAATCGCCACGTTATCGGTATCGTGCACTTTTATATAGAACGCCGTCGGCGACGCCTGTCGAATTTCAATATCGGCCATTGTTCACTCTTCTCCAGCAAAATATCTGATACTAAATATAGCCAGATGGTTAATTGTTTCTTATTGAGGAAATAAAGAATGCCAGGAGAGGAAAGGTGAGAATGTGATCGCGATCGCTCCCGAACCACTAATCGTTGATTCTGTGCATCAGCGCCCACTGTGTTGGGCATATGCTCAAAATAGCGTGCCACTCCCGTTAGATAATTGAGCATTGAGACAATGTGCTGCCGGGTGGTGACGATTATACTGAATGACGATTTTATAACGCCAAAATTCAGTCAGGAAAATAAATATAACGCTGACGCTGAGTCGGAATAAATAAGAAAAGCTACTGGCTAAAACTGCGGAATTAAAAAAGGTATAAGTAATGAGTAACGACATCTTCCCGAATAAATTTAAAGCGGCCCTCGCGGCGCACCAGATTCAGATTGGCTGCTGGTCTGCGCTGGCCAACCCCATCAGCACCGAAGTGCTGGGCCTGGCCGGGTTCGACTGGCTGGTGCTGGACGGCGAACATGCGCCAAACGATATCAACACGTTTATTCCGCAGCTGATGGCGCTGAAAGGCAGCCACAGCGCGCCGGTGGTGCGTGTGCCCACCAACGAGCCGGTGATCATCAAGCGTCTGCTGGATATCGGCTTCTACAACTTCCTGATCCCGTTTGTTGAAACGGAAGAAGAAGCGGTGCTGGCCGTGGCGGCGACCCGCTATCCACCGGAAGGGATCCGCGGCGTGTCCGTCTCGCACCGCGCCAACATGTTTGGCACCGTGCCGGACTATTTCGCCCAGTCCAACAAGAACATCACCATTCTGGTTCAGATCGAGAGCCAGCAGGGGGTCGATAACGTCGACGCTATTGCCGCGACGGAGGGGGTAGACGGCATTTTCGTCGGCCCGAGCGATCTGGCGGCCGCCTTTGGTCATCTGGGCAACGCCAGCCATCCGGACGTGCAGCGCGCAATTCAGCACATTTTTGCCCGTGCCAAAGCGCACGGTAAACCGTGCGGCATTCTGGCGCCAGTGGAAGCCGATGCCCGCCGCTACCTGGAGTGGGGCGCAACGTTTGTCGCCGTGGGCAGCGATCTCGGCGTATTCCGCGCCGCCACGCAGAAATTAGCGGACGCTTTTAAAAAATAACCATCATTGAGGAAACAGATTATGACGCTGAAAGTGGGTTTTATTGGCCTGGGTATCATGGGCAAACCAATGAGCAAAAACCTCATCAAAGCAGGTTACTCACTGGTGGTTTTAGATCGGAATTCAGACGCGGTGGCAGAGGTGATTGCGGCTGGCGCAGAAACGGCGACAACCGCAAAAGCGATTGCTGAGCAGTGCGACGTAATTATCACCATGCTGCCAAACTCCCCGCACGTGAAAGAGGTGGCGCTGGGTGAGAACGGCATTATCGACGGCGCGAAGCCGGGTCTGGTGGTGATCGACATGAGTTCTATCGCACCGCTGGCAAGCCGCGAAATCAGCGAGGCGCTGAAAGCGAAAGGCGTGGAAATGCTGGATGCGCCGGTCAGCGGCGGCGAACCGAAAGCCATCGACGGCACCTTGTCGGTGATGGTGGGGGGCGATAAAGCCGTGTTTGACAAATACTACGACCTGATGAAAGCCATGGCTGGCTCCGTGGTGCACACCGGTGAAATTGGCGCAGGCAACGTCACCAAGCTGGCAAACCAGGTGATTGTGGCGTTAAACATCGCGGCCATGTCCGAAGCGCTGACGCTGGCCACCAAAGCGGGCGTTAATCCGGATCTGGTCTATCAGGCCATTCGCGGTGGTCTGGCGGGCAGCACCGTGCTGGATGCCAAGGCGCCGATGGTGATGGATCGTAACTTCAGGCCGGGCTTCCGCATCGATCTGCACATTAAGGATCTGGCGAATGCGCTGGATACCTCCCACGGCGTGGGCGCGCAGTTGCCGCTGACTGCCGCCGTCATGGAGATGATGCAGGCGCTGCGTGCGGACGGTCTGGGCACCGCCGATCACAGCGCGTTAGCGTGCTATTACGAAAAACTGGCGAAGGTTGAAATTGCTCGCTAATGACGTCCCGCCCGGTGGCGTTACGCTTACCGGGCCTACGGCTCAGGCATACAACTATGAAAATCGTAATCGCGCCAGACTCTTATAAAGAAAGCCTGCCTGCCACCGAGGTGGCGCAGGCGATAGAAAAAGGATTTCGGGAAATTTTCCCCGACGCTCATTACGTGTCTGTTCCCGTTGCTGACGGCGGAGAAGGTACGGTTGAAGCGATGATCGCTGCGACGCAGGGCACCTGGCAGCAGGCTGTCGTCACCGGCCCGTTAGGGGAAAAGGTGAAGGCCAGTTGGGGGATCTCGGGCGACGGTACCACCGCGTTTATCGAGATGGCCGCCGCCAGCGGCCTGGTGCTTGTTCCTCCCGCGCAGCGTAACCCGCTGGTCACGACGTCGCGCGGGACGGGGGAGCTGATCCTCAGCGCGCTGGATAAAGGCGCGCGCAACATCATTATCGGTATCGGCGGGAGCGCAACCAACGATGGGGGCGCGGGTATGATGCAGGCGCTGGGCGCGAAGTTTACGGATGCGAACGGGACGGAGATCGGCTACGGCGGCGGCAGCCTGATGGCGCTTAACCGGATTGATATTTCCGATCTCGATCCGCGTCTTCAGGGATGCGCAATCCGCGTCGCCTGTGACGTGACGAATCCGCTGGTCGGTGAAAGCGGCGCGTCGCGTATCTTTGGCCCGCAAAAAGGCGCCACGGAGGAGATGATCCTCGAACTCGACGCCAATCTTAGCCACTACGCCGGGGTGATCAAAAAATCACTGCGCATTGACGTCAACCGGGTTCCGGGGGCTGGCGCCGCGGGCGGCATGGGCGCGGCGCTGATGGCCTTCCTGGGCGCTGAGCTGAAAAGCGGCATCGAGATTGTCACTCAGGCGCTCAATCTTGAAGAACATATTCACGATTGCACGTGGGTGCTGACCGGGGAAGGGCGCATCGACAGCCAGAGCATTAATGGCAAAGTGCCCGTAGGCGTGGCGAGCGTCGCCAAAAAATACCATAAGCCGGTGATCGGGATTGCCGGAAGTCTGACGCAGGATGTGGGTGTGGTGCATCAGTACGGCATCGACGCGGTGTTCAGCGTACTGACCCGCATCGGTTCACTGGAAGAGGCGTTCCAGGGAGCGTATGACAACATTTACCGCGCCTCGCGGAATATCGCGGCCACATTGCAGGTAGGCATGCGTAGCCAGGGGTGACAGCGGCGCGCAAACCCTCTATACTGCGCGCCGAAGCTGACCAGACAGTCGCCGCTTCGTCGTCGTCCCTTTCGGGGGAGACGGGCGGAGGGGAGGAAAGTCCGGGCTCCACAGGGCAGGGTGCCAGGTAACGCCTGGGGGGGAAACCCACGACCAGTGCAACAGAGAGCAAACCGCCGATGGCCCGCGCAAGCGGGATCAGGTAAGGGTGAAAGGGTGCGGTAAGAGCGCACCGCGCGGCTGGTAACAGTCCGTGGCACGGTAAACTCCACCCGGAGCAAGGCCAAATAGGGGTTCACATGGTACGGCCCGTACTGAACCCGGGTAGGCTGCTTGAGCCAGTGAGCGATTGCTGGCCTAGATGAATGACTGTCCACGACAGAACCCGGCTTATCGGTCAGCTTCAACTTCTTACGAAACCCCGCTTCGGCGGGGTTTTTGTTTTCTGAAGGTTGCAGGCCGGGTAAGCGAAGCGCCAAACGACATCAATTCTCAATTTTGCGACGCTAAGCACATTTCACTATTTGGTTGACTTTGTGTTCCTCTCATCTGCTGCGCATGATCGCAATCACAAAATTTAACGCTATAAAATTAGAAAATTTTAGTGTTGAGCAGATGTTGTAAATGTTTAGTCAGTGATGCCGAATGTTATTCATTTGATAATTTAATATTGAATCTAAAAACATTCTTCTGGTGAATGTGTGATATATCCCACTCTTTAACCGGAAATTGAATAAATATTCCTGGTAAAGTTGATAAACCACAAAAATGTTTTAAAGGAACAATGGTGTTTTATTAACCTTTAATTGCCTGAAAGATAGCCTTTATTAATATTTTTAAGGCAAAAAAATTCACGCTGGTTATTGCCATAAAATAAATTTATTACCGCGTTTTTTATTGATCAATATCAGCGTAAATGCGTATTTTTATTGTAATAAGTATTTGATTTATAAAGACATAAATAGATTTCGGGTGCGGTTGAAAACAGAGCGTCCTGGCAAATTGTGAGTAACAGCACATACCCCCTGAAACAATATTGGGTAGAATCCGCTGCGTCATAGGGAAATAAGCGCAGAATATTATGAATACTATTATTCTACCGAAAACACAGCACCTCGTGGTATTTCAGGAAGTCATCAAAAGTGGCTCCATAGGTTCTGCTGCAAGACAACTGGGGCTGACGCAACCTGCCGTCAGCAAAATCATCAGCGACATCGAATCCTACTTTGGGGTGGAAGTGATGGTGCGTAAGAACACCGGCGTAAAACTCACTGCCGCCGGTCAGGTGCTGCTGTCCTACGCTGAGTCGATCACCCGCGAAATGAAAAACATGGTGAGCGAGATTAACAGCCTCAGTTTCAGTACCGTCATGGACGTCTCTTTTGGCTATCCGTCGCTGATTGGCTTCACCTTCCTGTCCGGGATGATCAAAAAATTCAAGGAAGTGTTCCCGAAAGCGCGTGTCTCAATGTATGAAGCGCAGCTCTCTTCATTCCTGCCCGCCATTCGCGATGGCCGGCTGGATTTCGCCATCGGCACGCTGAGCGACGGGATGCAGCTTCAGGATCTTCACGTTGAGCCACTGTTTGAATCCGAGTTTGTGCTGGTGGCGAGTAAATCACGAACGTGCACCGGCCCGACCAGACTGGCATCGCTCACGCACGAGCAGTGGGTGATGCCGCAAACCGATATGGGCTACTACAACGAACTCCTGACCACCCTTCAAGACAACCACATCAGCATTGAAAACATCGTCCAGACCGATTCCGTCGTCACCATCTATAACCTTGTCCTCAATGCCGATTACCTGACGGTGATCCCCCGTGACATGATTGCGCCATTCGGCTCGGACCAGTTTATTGTTCTGCCGGTGGAAGATGAATTACCCGTGGCGCGTTATGCCGCCGTGTGGTCAAAAAATTACAGTATTAAAAAATCGGCGTCAGTATTAGTTGAACTGGCAAAACAATATTCGTCGATGAATATCGAAAAACGACGATAGAAATAATGATGATTTAAAACACCCGGAGCGACGCTTTTTAACGCTCTGATACCCTGACTTTGCCTGAAAACAATGAATTATTATAACGAGGATATTATGCACATTACTTACGATCTCCCGGTGACCATTGAAGATATTCAGGACGCCAGAAAAAGACTGGCGGGAAAGATCTATAAAACCGGTATGCCGCGCTCGAATTATCTGAGCGAACGGTGTAAGGGTGAGATATTCCTGAAATTTGAAAATATGCAGCGTACCGGTTCGTTTAAAATACGTGGGGCGTTTAATAAATTAAGCTCGCTGACCGATGCGGAAAAACGCAAGGGCGTGGTGGCCTGTTCCGCAGGGAACCACGCGCAGGGGGTCTCTCTCTCCTGCGCCATGCTCGGCATCGACGGCAAAGTGGTCATGCCGATGGGCGCGCCGAAATCCAAGGTTGCCGCCACGCGTGACTACTCTGCCGAAGTGGTGCTGCACGGCGAGAACTTTAACGACACCATCGCCAAAGTGAGCGAAATCGTCGAGATGGAAGGGCGCATTTTTATCCCGCCTTACGACGATCCGAAAGTCATTGCCGGCCAGGGCACCATCGGCCTGGAAATCCTCGAAGATTTATATGACGTGGATAACGTGATTGTCCCCATCGGCGGCGGCGGTTTAATTGCCGGTATTGCGACAGCAATTAAATCCATCAACCCAACTATCAATATTATCGGCGTGCAGTCTGAAAATGTGCACGGAATGGCGGCATCGTATCAGGCCGGAGAAATAACCAGTCATCGTGTTACCGGCACATTAGCTGACGGCTGCGACGTGTCTCGCCCAGGTAATTTAACCTTCGAAATTGTTCGTGAATTAGTCGATGACATTGTGCTGGTCAGCGAAGACGAGATTCGCAACAGCATGATCGCGCTTATTCAGCGAAATAAGGTGGTCACGGAAGGTGCCGGTGCGCTGGCGTGCGCGGCGTTATTAAGCGGCAAGCTGGACCACTATATTCAGGGCCGAAAAACCGTCTGCATTATTTCCGGCGGCAATATCGATCTCTCCCGTGTTTCCCAAATTACCGGCTTCGTTGACGCATAAAGGATGACTTATGAGCAACACAGAAAGCATTATCGTTGGCCAGACAAAAACGTCCACCTGGCGTAAATCGGATACCACCTGGACGCTCGGCCTGTTTGGTACCGCCATTGGCGCAGGCGTGCTGTTCTTCCCTATCCGTGCAGGCTTTGGCGGCCTGATCCCTATCCTGCTGATGCTGGTACTCGCGTTTCCGATTGCGTTTTACTGCCACCGCGCACTGGCGCGTCTGTGTTTGTCCGGCAGTAACGTCTCCGGCAACATCACCGAAACGGTGGAGGAGCATTTTGGTAAGACCGGCGGGGTGGTGATCACCTTCCTCTACTTCTTTGCCATTTGCCCGCTGCTGTGGATTTACGGCGTCACCATTACCAACACCTTTATGACCTTCTGGGAAAACCAGCTCCAGATGCCCGCCCTGAACCGCGGCGTGGTGGCGCTATTCCTGCTGCTGCTGATGGCTTTTGTTATCTGGTTCGGTAAAGACCTGATGGTGAAAGTGATGAGCTACCTTGTGTTCCCGTTCATCGCCAGCCTGGTGTTGATTTCTCTCTCGCTGATCCCGTACTGGAACTCGGCGGTGATCGACCAGGTTAACCTGAGCGATATCGCCTTCACCGGTCATGACGGCATTCTGGTCACGGTGTGGCTGGGGATCTCCATCATGGTCTTCTCCTTCAACTTCTCGCCTATCGTCTCCTCGTTTGTGGTCTCCAAACGCGAAGAGTACGAACCAGAGTTCGGGAAAGAGTTTACCGAGCAGAAATGTTCCAAAATCATTGGTCGCGCCAGCCTGCTGATGGTGGCGGTGGTGATGTTCTTCGCCTTTAGCTGCCTGTTTACGCTCTCTCCGCAGAACATGGCGGACGCCAAAGCGCAGAACATTCCGGTGCTCTCTTACCTGGCGAACCACTTCGCGTCGATGTCAGGCAGTAAATCCACGTTCGCCACGGTGCTGGAATACGGCGCCTCCATCATCGCGCTGGTCGCTATCTTTAAATCCTTCTTCGGCCACTATCTGGGCACGCTGGAGGGGCTGAACGGTCTGATCCTCAAGTTCGGTTACAAGGGCGACAAGAAGAAAGTCTCCGTGGGCAAGCTGAACACCATCAGCATGGTCTTCATCATGGGCTCCACCTGGATTGTGGCCTACGCCAACCCGAACATCCTGGACCTTATTGAAGCCATGGGCGCGCCAATTATCGCCTCTCTGCTGTGCCTGCTGCCGATGTACGCCATCCGCAAGGCGCCTGCGCTGGCGAAATACAAAGGCCGGACCGAGAACATCTTCGTAACCGTGGTCGGCCTGCTGACCATTCTGAACATCGTGTACAAACTGTTTTAAACCAAAGCTCAGGAAGAGCGGAGCCATACCATGATTGAGTTTCCGGTAGTACTGGTCATTAACTGCGGATCGTCCTCCGTTAAGTTCTCGGTGCTGGACGCCGCAGGCTGCGATGCCCTGATGACGGGCATTGCGGACGGCATCAACACTGAAAAAGCCTTTATTTCCGTCAATGGGGGTGAGCCGGTCAGACTGGCTCACCAGGACTACGAAGGGGCGCTGGCCGCCATCGCCCTGGAGCTGGAGAAACGCAACCTGATGGGCAGCGTGGCCTTGATTGGCCATCGCATTGCCCACGGCGGCGACCTCTTCAGCGAGTCGACCCTGATCACGGAAGAGGTGATGGCGCAGATCCGCGAGGTCTCCCCGCTGGCGCCGCTGCATAACTACGCCAACCTGAGCGGCGTGGAAGCCGCCGGGCGCCTGTTCCCCGGCGTGCAGCAGGTGGCGGTATTTGATACCAGCTTCCACCAGACCATGGCGCCGCAGGCGTATTTGTACGGCTTGCCGTACCGCTATTTTGAAGAGCTGGGCGTGCGCCGCTACGGTTTCCACGGCACCTCTCACCGCTACGTGTCGGCGCAGGCGCACGCGCTTCTCGGGCTCTCTCCCGATGACAGCGGCCTGGTGATTGCCCATCTCGGCAACGGGGCGTCCATCTGCGCGGTGCGTAACGGCGTAAGCGTGGACACGTCCATGGGGATGACGCCGCTTGAAGGACTGGTGATGGGCACGCGCTGCGGCGACGTGGATTTTGGCGCGATGGCGTGGATTGCCCGGCAGACCGGCCAGTCGTTCGAGGATCTGGAGCGCGTGGTCAACAAAGAGTCCGGGCTGCTGGGGATCTCTGGCATCTCCTCCGATTTGCGCGCGCTGGAGAAAGCCTGGCATGACGGCAACGAGCGGGCGCGGCTGGCAATAAAGACCTTTGTCCACCGGATTGCGCGACATATCGCCGGTCATGCCGCGTCCCTGCACCGTCTGGATGGCGTGGTGTTTACCGGCGGGATCGGTGAGAACTCCGTGCTTATCCGCGCGCTGGTGGTGGAGCATCTTAAGGTGTTTGGCATCATCCTCGACGAGTCCAAAAATGCCCTGCCGGGCAGCGCGGGCGAGCGCGTGATCTCCACCGAGTCGTCCCGCGCGGCCTGCGCGGTGATCCCTACCAATGAAGAAAAAATGATCGCACTGGACGCCCTCCGTCTTGGGAAGGTTACTCCGGCTGCGGCTTACGCCTGATAAAGCGAGAATCTGATGAAAGTAACAATCGATACGGGCGTCGCGCCTTACAGCGACGCATGGGCCGGGTTTCGCGGTGAAGAATGGAAAAACGCCATTAACGTGCGCGATTTTATTCAGCATAACTACACCCCTTATGAAGGCGATGAAGCTTTCCTCGCGCAGGCGACGCCAGCAACGACGGCGCTGTGGCAGAAGGTGATGGTCGGCATTCGTCAGGAGAATGCTACTCACGCCCCGGTGGATTTTGACACCAACATCGCCACTACTATTACCGCGCACGGGCCGGGCTATATTGATCAGGAGCTGGAGACGATCGTTGGCCTGCAAACCGACAAGCCGCTCAAGCGCGCCCTGCATCCGTACGGCGGGATCAACATGATCCGCAGCTCGTTCGAAGCCTACGGTCGCGAGATGGATCCGCAGTTTGAATATCTCTTCACAGACCTGCGCAAAACCCACAACCAGGGCGTGTTTGACGTTTACTCCCCGGAGATGATGCGCTGCCGCAAATCGGGCGTGCTGACCGGTCTGCCGGACGGCTACGGGCGCGGACGCATCATCGGCGACTACCGCCGCGTGGCGCTGTACGGCATCAGTTATCTGGTGCGCGAGCGTGAACTTCAGTTCGCCGATCTCCAGGGGAAACTGGAGCGCGGAGAAGATCTGGAGGCCACGATCCGCCTGCGCGAGGAGCTGGCGGAGCATAAACGTGCGTTGCTCCAGATCCAGCAGATGGCGGCGAACTATGGCTTTGATATTTCACGTCCGGCGATGAATGCGCAGGAAGCGGTGCAGTGGGTCTACTTTGCCTACCTTGCCGCAGTGAAATCCCAGAACGGCGGGGCGATGTCACTGGGGCGCACGGCCTCGTTCCTCGATATCTACATTGAACGCGACATGCAGGCAGGAAGGCTGAATGAGGTGCAGGCCCAGGAGCTGATCGACCACTTCATCATGAAGATCCGCATGGTACGCTTCCTGCGCACGCCGGAGTTCGACACGCTCTTCTCCGGCGATCCGATCTGGGCCACGGAAGTGATTGGCGGCATGGGGCTGGATGGCCGTACGCTGGTGACCAAAAACAGCTTCCGCTACCTGCATACCTTGCACACCATGGGGCCTGCGCCGGAGCCAAACCTGACGATCCTCTGGTCCGAACAACTGCCGATCGCGTTCAAGAAATACGCCGCGCAGGTGTCGATCGTCACCTCCTCGCTGCAATACGAGAACGACGATCTGATGCGCGCCGACTTCAACAGCGACGACTACGCCATTGCCTGCTGCGTCAGCCCGATGGTGATCGGCAAGCAGATGCAGTTCTTCGGCGCACGCGCCAACCTGGCGAAAACGCTGCTGTATGCAATCAACGGCGGGGTGGATGAGAAGCTGAAGATCCAGGTGGGGCCGAAAACCGAGCCGCTGCTGGATGAGGTACTGGATTACGACACCGTAATGGCGAGCCTCGATCACTTCATGGACTGGCTGGCGGTGCAGTACATCAGCGCGCTGAATCTCATTCACTATATGCATGATAAATACAGCTACGAAGCCTCGCTGATGGCGCTGCACGACCGGGACGTCTACCGCACCATGGCCTGCGGCATTGCCGGGCTGTCGGTGGCGGCGGATTCCCTGTCGGCCATCAAATACGCCACGGTAAAACCGGTGCGCGACCACACCGGTCTGGCGGTCGATTTCGTCATCGAAGGCGACTATCCGCAGTACGGCAACAACGACGATCGCGTGGACAGTATCGCCTGCGATCTGGTTGAGCGCTTTATGAAGAAAATCCAGGCGCTGCCGACGTACCGCAACGCGGTACCGACGCAGTCGATCCTGACCATCACCTCCAACGTGGTTTACGGGCAGAAGACCGGCAACACGCCGGACGGACGTCGCGGCGGCACGCCGTTTGCGCCTGGCGCCAACCCGATGCACGGGCGCGACAGAAAAGGGGCGGTGGCGTCGTTAACCTCGGTCGCCAAGCTGCCGTTCACCTATGCCAAAGACGGGATCTCCTACACCTTCTCCATCGTGCCGCAGGCACTGGGCAAGGACGAGCCAGTGCGCAAAACCAACCTTGTCGGGCTGCTGGACGGATACTTCCACCACGAAGCGACCATTGAGGGCGGGCAACACCTGAACGTCAACGTGATGAACCGGGAGATGCTGCTGGATGCCGTCGCCCATCCGGAGAACTATCCGAACCTGACGATCCGCGTTTCAGGTTATGCGGTGCGGTTTAACGCCCTGACGCGCGAGCAGCAGCAGGACGTGATTTCGAGGACGTTTACGCAGGCGATGTAATACAGGCTTCATCTTCAGCCTCCTCAAATGGGGAGGCTTTTAATTTTGTGAACGCCGTCAATTTTAGAAAACTTACTCTCCTTTCTGCTATCCTGAATTAATATTATTCTCTCGTTTTAGAAAATCCCCATAAAAGTTGTGACTTTTTTCTCCCGCGCTCCGGATATGATCTTCCCATATCAATAACTCACACCTGCACCCTCTGACTCGCAATCGCTGGCGATCGGAACCTTATAAAAACAACCAGTTACCCTACAAAATAAGCGAGTGCCCAATGAATATGGCAACAAACAGCAGTGTGATTGTGAGTGATTCCCCTGCGGCAAGGCGGGCGGGAATGAGCGAAAGCGAATGGCGAGAGGCGATCAAATTCGACAGCACCGATACGGGCTGGGTCATCATGAGTATCGGGATGGCTATCGGCGCGGGCATCGTTTTTCTTCCTGTGCAGGTCGGGTTAATGGGGCTGTGGGTGTTTTTACTCTCGTCGATAATTGGTTATCCGGCTATGTACCTGTTCCAGCGCCTGTTTATTAATACGCTGGCGGAATCACCGGAATGCAAAGATTACCCGAGCGTCATTAGCGGTTATTTAGGTAAAAACTGGGGCATCTTATTGGGTGCGCTTTATTTCGTGATGCTGGTGATCTGGATGTTTGTCTATTCCACGGCTATCACCAACGACAGCGCATCCTACCTACACACCTTCGGCGTAACCGACGGTTTGCTGTCGGAAAATCCGTTCTACGGCTTATTCCTGATCTGCATTCTGGTCGCCATTTCGTCGCGCGGTGAAAAACTGCTGTTTAAAGTCTCCAGCCTGATGGTGCTGACCAAATTATTTGTGGTGGCGGCGCTGGGGCTTTCGATGATTGGCCTCTGGCATTTAGCCAACGTCGGTATGCTGCCGCCGATGGGCCTGCTGATTAAAAACGCCATTATTACGCTGCCTTTCACCTTAACCTCCATTCTGTTTATTCAGACATTAAGCCCGATGGTGATTTCCTATCGTTCACGGGAAAAATCCGTTGAGGTGGCGCGTCATAAAGCGCTGCGGGCAATGAATATCGCTTTTGGCGTGCTGTTTGTGACGGTCTTTTTCTACGCGGTCTCCTTTACGCTGGCGATGGGGCACGACGAGGCGGTAAAAGCCTACGAGCAGAATATTTCCGCCCTGGCAATCGCAGCACAGTTCATCAGCGGTGACGGTGCGGGCTGGGTCAAAATCGTCAGCGTGATCCTCAACATTTTTGCCGTGATGACCGCGTTCTTTGGCGTCTATCTCGGCTTTCGTGAGGCGACGCAGGGCATCGTGATGAACATCCTGCGCCGCAAAATGCCGGCGGAGAAAATCAATGAAAGCACCGTCCAGCGCGGGATTATGCTGTTCGCTATCCTGCTGGCCTGGAGCGCGATTGTGTTAAACGCGCCGGTGCTGAGCTTCACCTCCATCTGTAGCCCTATTTTCGGGATGGTGGGCTGCTTAATTCCGGCGTGGCTGGTCTACAAAGTGCCCGCACTTCATAAATATAAAGGCGTATCGCTGGTGATTATTGTGATTACCGGGCTGCTGCTTTGTGTTTCTCCTTTCCTCGCCTTCTCATGAGGTTAAATAAGGTCGTAACGATGTCTGAGCAAATTAATCCTTTATGGAACCATTTTATTCGCGCTGTGCAGGAAGAGGTAAAGCCTGCGCTGGGCTGTACCGAACCCGTCTCGCTGGCGCTGGCGTGCGCGATGGCTGCCGGACAGCTTGACGGTGAGGTGACGCGTATCGAGGCGTGGGTATCGCCGAACCTGATGAAAAACGGGCTTGGCGTAACGGTGCCCGGCACCGGTATGGTCGGTTTACCCATCGCGGCCGCGCTGGGGGCGACAGGCGGTAATGCACACGCCGGGCTGGAGGTGTTGAAAGACGCGTCGGCCGAGGCGCTAACGCGCGCCAAAGCACTGCTGAACGCAGGTCTGGTGCAGGTGAAATTGCAGGAGCCGTGCGAGGAGATCCTCTATTCACGCGCCTGCGTTTACGTCGGTGAATCCTCGGCGATGGTGACCATCGCTGGCGGGCACACTCGCGTGGTGGAGGTAGTTTGTCAGGGCGAAACGCGCTTCAGGCTTGACGATCGTCAAAGCCAGAACAACGACGATCCGCTGGCGGTGCTCTCGACCACCACGCTGTCGCAGATCCTTGAGTTTGTAGAGCAGGTGCCGTTCGACGCGATCCGCTTTATCCTCGATGCGGGGCGGCTGAACGATGCGCTCTCCCGCGAAGGTTTGCGTGGCAACTGGGGGCTGCATATTGGCGCGACGCTCAATAAACAGCGCGCACGCGGCTGGATGGCGCAGGATCTGGGTTCAGACATTATTATCCGCACCAGCGCAGCCTCGGATGCCCGCATGGGAGGCGCGACGCTGCCGGCGATGAGCAACTCGGGTTCCGGGAATCAGGGCATCACCGCCACCATGCCGGTAGTGGTGGTGGCTGAGCACGTTCAGGCCGATGACGAACGGCTGGCGCGGGCGCTGATGCTCTCGCATCTGTCGGCTATCTATATCCACTACCAGCTTCCGCGCTTGTCCGCGTTGTGCGCGGCGACAACGGCCGGAATGGGGGCAGCGGCGGGGATGGCGTGGCTGATGGGCGGTTCTTACCAGACCATTGCCATGGCGATCGGCAGTATGATCGGCGACGTGAGCGGGATGATCTGCGATGGGGCTTCTAACAGCTGCGCAATGAAGGTCTCGACCAGCGTTACCAGCGCCTGGAAAGCCGTGATGATGGCGCTGGATGATACTGCCGTGACGGGTAACGAGGGGATTGTGGCGCACGACGTGGAACAGTCTATCTCTAACCTGTGCGCCCTGGCGTGCCGCGCAATGCAGGCGACGGACCGGCAGATCATTGAAATTATGGCGAGTAAGGTGTTGTGATTTAATCCAACCCGTTACCCCTGACTCTAACCCTCTCCCATAGGGAGAGGGAACCGATCGAGCGAGGGGGCGTGTTGATCTTAAACCGGCAAATCAATCAGCAGCGCGCGCAGCGGCGTATCGGCAACCAGAGTGATATTCGCTTCGTCACGAATAAACGCCCCGTCACCGCAGGTGAGCGCTTCTTTCTCTTCCGTATGCGTGACCGCATGCACCGTTCCGTGAATGGACTGCAAATAGGCACGCGGGCCATGAAGCTGGAAGCTCGCCTGTTCACCTTTTTTCAGTTCGATATGGTGCAGCCACACCTGCTGGCGCAACTGCAAGCTGCCTTTGCTGCCGTCTGGCGAGGCAATCAGCTGCTGTTTACCGCCCTTCAGATCGATTTTTTGCACCAGCGGATTTTCCCGCTCCGGACAGGCATCCAGCCACAGCTGCATGCGGGTCAGCGTTTTATCTTTGCTGAGGTTATGCTCGCTGTAGCTAATACCTGGCTGCGTGGAAATTAACAGCGCCTCGCCAGCCTTTGCCTGGACATGATTGCCCTCGCTATCGCGGTATTCTGCCTCGCCTTCCAGGATCAGGTTCAGGATATCGACTTTAGGGTACGTGCGCGGCTGGAAGGACGCGCCCGGGGCGAGCACTTCCTGATTCAATACGCGCAGTGAAGCGTAACCGAGGAGTTTAGGGTCAAAGTAGTGTCCAAAGGAAAAGGTGTAGCGGGCCTGCAACCAACCGAAATCGGCTTGTCCGCACTGTTTCGCTGTTCTTGTCGTAATCATAAACTTGACCTCTCTTTACACTAAATCAATGGTAAAGGTATGGACGCTGCATTGTTAGCCAGATATTCTGCCTGGTATGTTCAAATTTCCTGAATGAGAACGAGATGGCTAAAGAGAGAGCATTGACGCTTGAGGCGCTTCGCGTCATGGACGCGATTGACAGGCGCGGCAGTTTTGCCGCGGCGGCAGATGAACTGGGGCGCGTTCCGTCTGCCCTGAGCTATACCATGCAAAAGCTGGAAGAGGAGCTGGATGTTGTGCTCTTTGACCGTTCCGGTCATCGAACAAAATTCACCAACGTTGGGCGGATGCTGCTGGAGCGCGGCCGCGTATTGCTGGAAGCGGCGGATAAGCTGACGACGGATGCCGAAGCGCTGGCCCGCGGCTGGGAAACCCATCTGACGCTGGTGACCGAAGCGCTGGTGCCCACCGAGGCGCTGTTCCCGCTGGTGGACAGACTGGCCGCGAAAGCCAATACCCAGCTGTCGATCATCACTGAGGTGCTGGCCGGGGCGTGGGAGCGTCTTGAGACGGGCAGGGCGGATATCGTGATTGCGCCGGACATGCATTTCCGCTCATCGTCAGAAATCAATTCGCGCAAACTGTACAGCGTGATGAACGTCTACGTCGCCGCCCCGGATCACCCTATCCATCAGGAGCCGGAGCCGCTCTCTGAGGTCACGCGCGTGAAATACCGCGGTGTGGCGGTCGCGGATACCGCCCGAGAGCGCCCGGTGTTAACGGTACAGTTGCTGGATAAACAGCCGCGACTGACGGTAACGTCGCTGGAAGATAAGCGACAGGCGCTCCTGGCGGGGCTGGGCGTGGCGACTATGCCGTATCCGTTTGTCGAAAAGGACATTGCAGAAGGGCGGCTGCGCGTCGTCAGCCCGGAATACACCAGCGAAGTGGATATCATTATGGCGTGGCGTCGCGACAGCATGGGCGAAGCCAAATCGTGGTGTTTGCGTGAAATTCCCAAGCTCTTTGCCCACCACAACAAATAAGCGTAGGCCCGGTAAGCGTATGCGCCACCGGGCAGAATTTACGCGCTTGCTTTAGGATCCGGACCAAAGCGGTTTTCGCCCGGCGTTCCGCTCTGACAGTTGAAAATCAAAATCACGATCCAGCCGATAAGCGGGATCAACAGCAACAGCAGCCACCACGCCGAACGATCGGTGTCGTGGAGACGACGAAACAGTACGGCCCATGATGGCAGCAGAACTAACACACCATAAATGGTGGTGAGAATGCCTTCACCCCCCTCGCGTTCCCAGCCGAGGATCTTGTCCACAATGCCCAGCACCATAATCAGGACGAAGTTCACCAGAACGAACATCCAGTACTCTTTACGGCGGGCACGGCCACCAAATCCAACGTAGTTGCGCAGTACTTTTAAATACCAGTCCATTTTTCCTTGCCTCTTAATCAGTCAATCACTTGTTTTCTAAGCGATCGAGGTAAGGATAGATGTATGCTGTGAATTAAAAAAGGGAATCAATTGATTCCCTAAATAATTATCCGAAACGCACGTCGCGCCCGTGCGGTTCATCCAGGTCCTGCCACGGGCCAATGGAGATAATGCCCGTTGGGTTGATGGTCTTATGACTGCGGAAATAGTGGGTGCGAATATGGTCAAAATTGACCGTCTCCGCAATCCCCGGCATCTGATAGATGTCGCGCAGGAAACCGTGCAGGTTCAGGTAATCACTGATGCGATGCTTGTCGCACTTGAAGTGGGTGACATATACCGGATCAAAGCGGATCAGCGTCGTCCACAGGCGGATGTCTGCTTCGGTGAGGCGATCGCCCGCTAAATAACGATGCTGGCCGAGGATCTGCTCCAGGCGCTCCAGGGATCCAAACACGTTGCCGACCGCTTCGTCGTACGCTTCCTGACTGGTGGCAAAGCCCGCTTTGTAGACGCCGTTGTTAACGTTGTCGTAGATCCAGCCGTTCAGCTCGTCAATTTTCTCGCGCAGCTCAACCGGGTAGTAATCCCCGGCGCGGGCACCGTGCGCGTCAAACGCGGTATTGAACATGCGAATGATTTCAGCGGATTCATTGCTGACGATCGTCTGGTTTTTCTTGTCCCACAGCACAGGCACCGTTACGCGTCCGGTGTAGTGCGGATCGGCGCGCAGATAGAGCTGATACAGGAAATCGTGATGATAAAGCTCATCACCCGTCGCGGCCGGGAAGCCACTGTCGAACGTCCAGCCGTTTTCCAGCATCAGCGGGTTGACCACCGAAACCGGAATTAACGATTCGAGACCTTTAAGTTTGCGCACAATCAGCGTGCGGTGCGCCCACGGACAGGCGAGAGAAACATACAGATGATAACGATCTTTTTCCGCCGCAAAGCCCCCTTCGCCACTCGGGCCGGGTGCGCCGTCGGCGGTCAGCCAGTTACGGAAGGCCGAAACAGAGCGCTTAAAGCGTCCACCGGTGGATTTGGTGTCATACCAGACATCCTGCCAGACGCCGTCTACGAGTTGTCCCATTTTTTACTCCTCCGTCAGATAGCAAAAGCGAGGAGATGTCTCCTCGCTTTGAATGTAATCAGTATAGCCTGCTTACCACTTCTTATTCAGAAGACGGTCGATGCTGTAGGCGCCCGGACCCGTGATAGCCAGCAGTAGGAAGCCGCCCGCGATGGTCAGGTTTTTCATGAACATCAGGGAGTTCACGCCTTCCGCAAAGTTGCTGTGGAAGATGAACGCGGTCAGCAGGGTAAAGCCTGCGGTGAACAGCGCCGTAGTGCGGGTCAGGAAACCGAACAGCACTGCCAGGCCGCCGCCGAACTCAAGCAGAATGGTCAGTGGCAGCAGGAACCCCGGCACGCCCATCGCTTCCATATACTGCTGAGTGCCCGCATAGCCGGTAATTTTGCCCCAGCCTGCGGTGATGAACAGAACAGGCATCAGAATACGCGCTACCAGTACACCAACATCTTCTAATTTTTTCATTTTACTCTCCAGGAAACCACATCAGCGGCTAAACGTTATTTGCTTGCAAATTCGGGTAGATACCGCGTCTTTGCTGTCGATGGAGAGGAGTGTAAACGGGGCGGATGGCAAATGTTAGCAAGGAAAACTGTTAATCTTCTTCAAAGATATTGAGTAAGGGAGGGGATTTTGCCGGGTGGCGGCTACGCCTTACCCGGCCTACACGCAATCGTAGGCCGGGTAAGCGCAGCGTCACCCGGCAAGAAGGCTAGCGCAACTGCTGTTGTCGCAGCGTGGTTTTCACCAGACGCCAGGCGCTCCAGGCGCCAAAGCCGCGGCGTGCCCAGCGGATCAGCATGTTAGGATGCCGAACCGACCAGATCGCCATCACGCTGCTGCCGACCAGCGCCCATGAGCGCAGGCTCAGGACCGTGTTCCAGCCGCGGTCAAACCGATGCGTGGCTTCAACCCAGTCTCGACGGCTGGCAGACAAATCCAGCCGCTGCTGCTGGATTTGGCTCAACAGATACGCTTTCCGCTTTTGACGTTCGGCTTTGTCGCTCACGACTTATCATCCTCCAGCAGGGCGCGGTCGTTGGCCAGCTCCTGGCGCGTATGGCGCAGGAAGGTCGACGTGCGCGCTTTATGCAGGGTCCAGATACCGCCTATCAGCGCCGCCACCAGCAGAACCACGGTAGTCGCAATCATCGCGTTCAGACGATACTGTGGATCGATAGCCCAGATGATTAACACCATCAGGCTCATCAGACCAAACGCGGCAAAGAGCATCGTAAGCCCAAGCATGAGCAGCATCTGGAAGAGGTTGGCTTTCTCCTCTTCCAGCTCCACTACCGCAAGCCGGACGCGCGTTTCGGCAATCCCGACCAGCGTCGTAAGAATACGCTGGCCGATGCCGAGGACGTTTTTAGCAGGCCCTTGTGCGTGACGTGGATCTTCCATAATCAACGACGCGTCAGCAGGACACCCAGCACCACACCCACTGCGGCGCCAATACCTACACCCGTCCATGGATTATCACGTACATATTCGTCTGCGCGCGCTGCCGCTTCGCGGGTTTGTTTCGCCAGCGCATCACCGGTTTCGCCCAGACGGTAACGGCTCTCTTTCAGTGCCTGCTCCGCTTTGCTGCGCAGTTTACTTACTTCTTCTTTCGATTTATCCGCAGAAGAGTTCAGCACCTCTTCCAGGGTGTCCGCCAGGGATTTCAGTTCAGCGCGCAGATTTTCTGAAGTTGTATCTTTTGACATGATTCTCTCCTGTTGAGATTTCCGTTAACTCAATAATCGCGAGCTTCCAGCGCTTTCAGTTCGTCCTGCGCCTCTTGCAACTTCCTCTCGCGCTTGGCAATTTTTTCCGCATCACCTTTCTCTTTCGCTTCCTGTAGGTCTTGACGGCGCTCGGCTATCTCGTCCTTCTGTTCAGCGATTTTTTCCTGATGATCGGCACGCAGCTTGCTGTCCGTACAGTTGTCTTTCACTTCGCTCAACGCTTTTTTCAGCCCGTCGATCCGGTGCTGATTGTTATGCTTTTCGGCATAACTGATTTCGCGTTGGATATCCTGTTCTTTCTCCTGACAAAGAGACATAGCGAAGGAAGCTGTGCTTAAAGAAAAAAGGGCCAGAGCCAGAGTGATGCGGTATTTCATTATAGAAACCTTCCATTGTGTTACGGCGTAAGCCGTGTTCCAGAACTATGCGGAGAACATCTGAGGGGTGCTCCGCGTACTTAAGCATAGTAAGTAAACGGGAGTTTCACCAAAGTAGGTGAAAATATTCGGAATCTTAGTCGTTAACCAAATCGATGCGACGTGTCGCGTAACCGTGACATCCAGGAGGCTACGTGGCTGTCATCATCCTGTTGCGCAATGATGTAACCCTGCGGCAGCGTGCGGTCCAGCACGGCTTTCGCCGCGGCGCTTTGCGCACTGGAGTCAAATTTTATCAGCAGCACATCGTCTTGCGGCGTGATGCTCTTAAAGCGGATCCCGTTTGCGTCCAGATGATGCCAGATGGAAAAACCATCCGGCACGCTGGTTCCCTGGCTCACAGGACGGATAGCCAGCGTCGACTCCTGATGCTGTAGCGCAGACCACAGCAGGATAAGAGCGCTGAACATCATCAGCGCGACGATAGCGTAAGAGAAGCGGCGCAGCGCGAGCGGGGAGATAACCATCGTTAACCCCTGGCTCCGTATTTCTTCTTCCACAGTACGACCAGGGACCCGACCAGGCCAAACACCAGCAGAACGACGGGCAGCAGCATCAGGCAAGACATCAGCTGGTCTTCATATTTCATAAAGACCGGCGTTTTGCCCAGCGCGTAGCCGAGCGTGGTCAGGATCAGAACCCACAGCAAGCCGCTCATCCAGTTAAAGAACTGGAAGCGCGTGCTGCTCAGGCCGGACAGGCCCGCAATGGTGGGCAGCAGGGTGCGTACGAATGCGATAAAGCGGCCGATCAGTAAGGCGGAAAGCCCATGCTTATGGAAAAGGTGGTGCGCTCGCTGGTGGTAATGGGCCGGAAGGTGCGAAAGCCAGTTCTGAACGATTCGCGTGTTACCCAGCCATCGCCCCTGAATGTAACTCACCCAGCAGCCCAGGCTGGCGGCAATGGTCAAAAGCAGGACCGTTTGCGGGAAAGCCATCGCCCCTTTTGCACAGAGCACCCCGACCAGCACCAGCAGGCTGTCGCCGGGTAAAAAGGCAGCAGGCAGCAGACCGTTCTCAAGGAACAGGATCATAAATAACACAAAGTAGAGCATGCCAATCATGGACGGGTTGGCCAGCGTTTCGAAATCCTGAGCCCAGAGGGCGTTCAGTAGTTGGGTCAAAAGTTCCATTCAGTGTTCCTGGAAATCGGTTAACGTCACGCCTGTCATTCGGGAAAACAGCACGGCGACATTGTTATGATTTCATTATGGTCGCTCGCGGACACATTGATGTGTGGCCAACACTGTTCCCTGTTAATTGGCTGGTTAGCAAGCACTAACTTACAAAATAACGAAGTGAATCCAATTGTAACAAAGCCCGACGTTCTGCGTCACAGAATTTGAGGGGAAACACGATTTTGGCGTAAGCCACGGAGGGGAGCGAGAAATTTTACAAAGGCTGACACTATAGAGGTTTTCTTACCCTGTCTGGCCGGAAGGCGCGGCGGTGCGCCTGCCAGCAGTTCGGGGCGTTATTTTGCGAGATTGGTCGCGGTATCGAGGTGAACGACCGGATTATCGGCAAAAAGATAGCGGTCAGCGTTAAATTCAAAGTCATCACTTGTTTCATTAAACAGCATCTGTTTGGTGTTCTCCAGGTGCTGCCACATTGCCAGTTTCGCCGCATGCGGATCTTTACGAATCAGAGCCTTAAGAATCTGGTCGTGGTCGTCACACCAGTTGTCTACCGTGCGGGAATCAATGTGATCGTGTAATTTCTTCCAGTACGGGTTGTGAACGCGCTGAGTCCACATTTTTTCAACGATTGCCGCCAGCGCCGTATTCTGAGTCGCAAGGGCGACCTGGACGTGGAATTGCAGGTCCCATTCGGAATCGCGGAAACATTTTTCTTTACGCGCATGATCCTGGATTTCCATCAGCTTCATGATGTCCTGTTTGGTCACCTGCGTCGCAGCAAATTCCGCAATGTTGCTTTCAATCAGCTGGCGAGCCTGGAGAAGCTCAAACGGACCGTAGCTGGCAAACTCCAGACTTTCGTCCGGGGTGGGGGAGTGTTTCGCCTGGCTGGAAATCACATGAATGCCGGAACCTTTGCGTACCTCAACATACCCTTCCACTTCCAGCATGATGATGGCTTCGCGGACCACCGTACGGCTGACGCTTTTTTCATCCGCAATGAAACGCTCAGCGGGAAGTTTATCACCGACAAGATAGACCCCTTGCTCGATGCGATCTTTCAGCTCGGCGGCAAGTTGTTGATATAAACGACGTGATTCGGTGATTTCCATATGCGCTCCAGGCAGGGTACGGCGAATGATTTGTTATACCACTTTTGCGTGCCACTCTCCAGATTTCACCATGAAAAAAGCCGCCCGTAGGCGGCTTTTGAGAAGATTTTGCCGGGTGGCGCTGCGCTTACCCGGCCTACGATTTTATTGGGTTTTGTAGGCCGGGTAAGGCGGAGCCGCCACCCGGCACAACAACGCTAACTCTGCGTCGCCGGTCCCCCAAGGGACTCTTTCGCCAGTTCATCGGCGGATTTGCTCTTCAGCACCGTCCAGATAACCACCGCACCCATCAGGTCGAAGATAGCCAGTACCGCGAACAGCGGGCTGAAACCAATCGTATCTGCCAGCGCGCCGACCACCAGCGCAAACAGTGTACTTGCGGTCCAGGCGGCCATACCGGTCAGGCCGTTGGCGGTAGCGACTTCGTTACGACCAAACACGTCGGACGAGAGCGTAATAAGCGCACCGGAAAGAGACTGGTGAGCAAAGCCCCCGATACACAGCAGGGCGATAGCCACGTAAGGGCTGGTGAACAGGCCGATCATGCCCGGGCCGATCATCAGCAGGGCGCCCATGGTGACCACCATCTTACGGGACACAATCAGGTTCACGCCAAACCAGCGCTGGAACAGCGGTGGCAGGTAGCCGCCGACGATACAGCCCAGGTCTGCAAACAGCATTGGCATCCAGGCGAACATCGCGATCTCTTTCAGGTTAAAGCCGTAAACTTTAAACATGAACAGCGGGATCCAGGCGTTAAACGTACCCCAGGCCGGTTCTGCCAGGAAGCGTGGCAGAGCGATACCCCAGAACTGACGGGTGCCCAGGATCTGCCAGACGGACATCTTTTTGCCGTTGTCAGTCTGATGCTGGGATTCCTGACCATTAATAATGTAGTCACGTTCTTCGTCAGACAGCTTTTTCTGGTCGCGCGGGTGTTTATAGAAGATCAGCCACGCCATGGCCCAGGCAAAGCTCAGCACACCGGAGATGATGAACGCCATCTGCCAGCTGTGCATCACAATCGCCCACACCACCAGTGGCGGAGCAATCATCGCCCCGATGGAGGAGCCTACGTTGAAGTAACCGACAGCGATTGAACGCTCTTTTGCCGGGAACCATTCAGAGCTGGCTTTCAGACCCGCGGGGATCATCGCTGCTTCGGCAGCACCTACCGCACCACGCGCCAGCGCCAGTCCGCCCCAGCTGCCGGCCAGCGCGGTCGCCCCACAGAAGACGGCCCAGGCTACAGCGAAGAAGGCATAACCAATTTTTGTACCCAGAATATCAAGAACATAACCTGCAACAGGCTGCATTACGGTGTAAGCGGCAGAGTAAGCCGCAATGATGTAAGAGTATTGCTGCGTGGAGATATGTAACTCTTCCATCAACGTTGGCGCCGCTGCTGCCACGGTGTTACGTGTCAGGTAGCCCAGCACGGTGCCGAGCGTCACCAGTGCGATCATGTACCAACGTAACCCTTTAATTTTACGCATGTAAAACCTCATCGTTATGTTATTTCCGTGTCGGGACACGGCAACAACTCAACCGTTGCCGGGAGTTGTTCTGTAACGGGAGGGGCGTAACCGGGAACCTGTCCCGGAACGGCCCGAACCTTGCCATAAGTAATCGTGCTAAGTCGGCTTCCGTACCGTTAAATCCGATGTCTCAAACACCGGTAATGCATTCCGTCGGCTTATAGTTTGCGACGGCGAAAAGATAACTTGTCATACAACTTTAAAAGGTGAGTGACATCACAAAAGTGTGAATCTTTGTAGGGACATTATGCGGCGCGCGCAAAGCCAGAACTGGCGCGGTCTGCGAGAGGGTTTACCCCTTTGAGGGTAATTTATTTGTCGACGTTTATTGATCTAACTCACGAAAAAAACGTCGGACTCTGGAAATTGGTGTGATAACTTTGCAGCATCTGAACATAAGCTTTCTGACGCTCCCGTAATGAGGAAGACGATAATGACACCGTTTATGACCGACGATTTTCTGCTAGATACCGAATTTGCTCGCCGCCTGTACCACGACTACGCAAAAGACCAGCCGATTTTCGACTACCACTGCCATTTACCGCCGCAGCAGGTTGCCGAAAATTACCGTTTCAAAAACCTGTATGATATCTGGCTGAAGGGTGACCACTATAAGTGGCGCGCAATGCGCACCAACGGCGTGGCCGAGCGCCTGTGTACCGGCGACGCGACCGATCGCGAGAAGTTTGACGCCTGGGCCGCTACCGTTCCTCACACCATCGGTAACCCGTTATACCACTGGACGCACCTCGAACTGCGTCGTCCGTTTGGTATCACCGGCAAGCTGCTCTCTCCCGCCACGGCGGATGAAATCTGGGATCAGTGCAACGAACTGCTGGCGCAGGATAGCTTCTCGGCGCGCGGCATCATGCAGCAGATGAACGTGAAGATGGTGGGCACCACCGACGATCCGGTCGACTCTCTGGAGCACCACGCTGTTGTCGCCAAGGACAGCACGTTTGACATCAAAGTGCTGCCAAGCTGGCGCCCGGATAAAGCCTTCAACATCGAGCTGCCGACCTTTAACGACTACATGGCGAAGCTGGCGGAAGTTTCGGATACCGACATTCGTCGCTTTGGCGATCTGCAAACCGCGCTGACCAAACGTCTGGATCACTTTGCCGCACACGGCTGTAAAGTGTCTGACCACGCGCTGGACGTAGTGCTGTTCGCGGAATCCAGTGAAGCTGAGCTGGACAGTATTCTGGCGCGTCGTCTCTCCGGCGAAGCCCTGAGCGAGCACGAAGTGGCGCAGTTTAAAACCGCGGTGCTGGTGTTCCTCGGTGCGGAATATGCCCGTCGCGGCTGGGTTCAGCAGTATCACATCGGCGCGCTGCGTAATAACAACCAGCGTCAGTTCAAACTGCTGGGCGCGGACGTAGGCTTTGACTCCATCAACGACCGTCCGATGGCGGAAGAGCTGTCAAAACTGCTGAGCAAACAGAACGAGCAAAACCTGCTGCCAAAAACCATTCTGTACTGCCTGAACCCGCGCGATAACGAAGTGCTGGGCACTATGATCGGCAACTTCCAGGGCGAGGGGATGCCGGGCAAGATGCAGTTCGGTTCCGGCTGGTGGTTTAACGATCAGAAAGACGGCATGGAGCGTCAGATGACGCAGCTGGCGCAGCTCGGCCTGCTGAGCCGCTTCGTTGGCATGCTGACCGACAGCCGCAGTTTCCTCTCCTATACCCGCCATGAATATTTCCGCCGCATTCTGTGCCAGATGATTGGCCGCTGGGTGCACGCGGGCGAAGCGCCAGCGGATATCCAGCTGCTGGGCGAAATGGTGAGAAACATCTGCTTTAACAATGCGCGTGACTACTTCGCCATTGAACTGAACTAAGGCCGTTTGAGGTTGATATGCAATACATCAAAATCCATTCGCTGGATAACGTTGCCGTCGCGCTGGCCGATTTAGCCGAAGGGACGGAAGTGACCTTCGACAACCAGTCGGTGACGTTACGCCAGGCCATTGGACGTGGACATAAGTTTGCCCTGATCCCCATCGCGAAAGGGGAGAACGTGGTGAAGTACGGTTTGCCCATCGGTCATGCGCTGGCGGATATTGCGCCGGGTGAATACATTCATTCCCACAATACCCGCACCAATCTCAGCGATCTGGACGAGTACAGCTATCAACCTGACTTCCAGGCAGAAGAAGGACAGGCGGCCGATCGTGAGGTGCAGATCTACCGCCGCGCCAGCGGGGAGGTGGGGATCCGCAATGAACTGTGGATCCTCCCGACCGTCGGCTGCGTGAACGGGATCGCGCGTCAAATTCAGACGCGTTTCCTGAAAGAGACCAACAATGCTGAAGGCACCGACGGCGTGCATCTGTTCAGCCATACCTACGGTTGTTCCCAGCTGGGCGACGACCACATCAATACCCGCACCATGCTGCAAAATATGGTGCGTCACCCGAACGCGGGGGCGGTGCTGGTGATTGGCCTCGGCTGTGAAAACAATCAGGTCGACGCCTTCCGCGACACGCTGGGCGAGTTCGATCCTGAGCGCGTGCACTTTATGGTGTGTCAGCACCAGGACGACGAAGTGGAAGCGGGCGTTGAACAGCTGCACCAGCTGTATGAGGTGATGCGTCACGACAAGCGCGAGCCGGGCAAGCTGAGTGAACTGAAGTTTGGCCTGGAGTGCGGCGGATCTGACGGGCTTTCCGGCATTACCGCTAACCCGATGCTGGGCCGCTTCTCAGATTACGTGATTGCCAACGGTGGCACCACGGTGCTGACCGAAGTGCCGGAGATGTTCGGCGCAGAGCGCATTCTGATGAGCCACTGCCGCGACGAAGAGACCTTTGAGAAGACCGTCACCATGGTCAACGATTTCAAACAGTACTTCATCGCCCATAACCAGCCGATTTATGAGAACCCGTCGCCGGGTAACAAGGCGGGCGGGATCACCACGCTGGAAGAGAAATCCCTGGGCTGCACCCAGAAAGCGGGCGCCAGCCAGGTAGTGGACGTGCTGCGCTACGGTGAACGGCTGAAAACGCACGGTTTGAACCTGCTGAGCGCACCGGGCAACGATGCGGTCGCCACCAGTGCGCTGGCGGGAGCGGGCTGTCACATGGTGCTGTTCAGTACCGGGCGCGGCACGCCGTACGGCGGATTTGTGCCAACGGTGAAAATCGCCACTAACAGCGAGCTGGCGGCGAAGAAAAAACACTGGATCGACTTTGATGCCGGCCAGCTGATTCACGGCAAAGCGATGCCGCAGCTGCTGAGCGAATTCGTGGACACGATTGTGGAATTTGCCAGCGGCAGGCAGACCTGCAACGAGAAGAACGACTTCCGCGAGCTGGCGATCTTTAAGAGTGGTGTGACGCTATAAGTCGGGTGCGGGCTGGTGCCCTCACCCCGGCCCTCTCCCACAGGAGAGGGTGCAAACACTAAAAACGGCAACCTCAGGGTTGCCGTTTTGCATTTACCCTGTAGGCCCGGTAAGGCGTAGCCGCCACCGGGCTTTTCTTTTTAACTGCGCAGCGCGTTCTTCGCTAAACGTGCGTCTTCTGCCTGACAGGCCGCTGCGGTAAACAGCACGTCGGTAGAGGAGTTCAGCGCGGTTTCGCAGGAATCCTGCAATACGCCGATAATGAAGCCGACCGCGACAACCTGCATGGCAATCTCGTTCGGAATACCGAACATGTTACAGGCCAGCGGGATCAGCAGCAGCGAGCCGCCCGCCACACCGGAGGCGCCACAGGCACACAGTGATGCAACGACGCTCAGCAGCAGCGCGGTCGGCAGATCCACCGGAATGCCCAGCGTATGCACCGCCGCCAGCGTCAGCACGGTGATGGTGATCGCCGCACCTGCCATGTTCACGGTTGCACCCAGAGGAATCGACACCGAATAGGTATCGCGATCCAGATTCAGCTTCTCCGCCAGCGCCATGTTGACCGGAATGTTTGCCGCCGAGCTGCGGGTGAAGAAGGCATACACGCCGCTTTCACGCAGGCAGGTCAGCACCAGCGGATACGGGTTGCGGCGGATCTGCCAGAACACCAGCAGCGGGTTGATCACCAGCGCCACCAGCAGCATACAGCCGACCAGGACGACCAGCAGCTGCGCGTAGCCCCACAGTGCATCGAAACCGGTGGTTGCCAGCGTGGAGGAGACCAGGCCGAAAATACCGACTGGCGCAAAGCGAATCACCAGCTTCACCATAAAGGTGACAGCGTTGGACATATCGTTCACCAGGTTTTTCGTGGTCTCGTTACCATGACGCAGCGCGAAGCCCAGACCGATCGCCCAGACCAGGATGCCGATGTAGTTCGCGTTCGTCAGCGCGGTGACGGGGTTAGAGACCATGCTCATCAGCAGACCGCGAAGCACTTCCACAATCCCGGACGGCGGGGTGATATCACCGGCCGCGCTGGTCAGGTGCAGCGTGGACGGGAACAGGAAGCTAAACACCACGGCCGTTAAGGCAGCAGAGAAGGTTCCCAGCAGATACAGGAACAGAATAGGGCGAATGTTGGTTTTTTGTCCGTGCTGGTGGTTGGCAATCGACGCCATCACCAGCATCAGCACCAGTACCGGGGCGACGGCCTTCAGTGCGCCAACGAAAAGGGTGCCGAGCAGCCCCGTGGCCTCCGCGGCAGGTTTTGACACCATCGCCAGCAGAATACCCAGTACCAACCCGACCAGAATTTGTTTTACAAGACTGCCCTGCGCCAGGCGCGCGAACAGACCGCGTGATTGTGTGCTCATACGTTATTCCTGAGTGAAATTGCGTTCCATCCTGGATGTGCTCTAAGTCACATTTGTGTCCGGATGTAAGTATTTGTTTGCCTGGTTGAGTATCAGGGAAAGCAGCGAAAGGCGGAAGCGTAAAATGCTGGATTTTACGTGTTGTGTCATGTTTTTTAACTATTGGTTAACGAAAGTGCCGGGTGGCGCTGCGCTTACCCGGCCTACATTGCATTTCCCCCTCTCCCTGTGGGAGAGGGTTGGGGTGAGGGCATCAGCCCGCACCGAACGTTGCACTAAGCCTGCTGCTTCTTATCGTGCTGGCGGTTAACCCAGGTATTGATAATCAGCGTCACCAGCAGAATGCCAAACACCACGCCGAGCGAAATGGCGATCGGAATATGGTAGAAATCGACGATCAGCATCTTGATACCGATAAACACCAGAATCACCGACAGACCGTACTTCAGCATTGAGAAGCGCTCTGCCGCACCCGCCAGCAGGAAGTACATCGCACGCAGGCCGAGGATGGCGAACAGGTTAGAAGTCAGCACGATGAACGGGTCGGTAGTGACCGCAAAGATAGCCGGGATACTGTCCACCGCGAAAATCACGTCGCTCAGTTCGACCAGAATCAGCACCAGCAGCAGCGGGGTGGCGAACAGCAGGCCGTTCTTACGCACGAAGAAATGCTCGCTCTCGATCTTGTCCGTCATGCGCAGATGACCCCGGATCCACTTCACCAGCGGCTTATCACCGATCCCGGTATCGTCTTCTTTCGCCAGCGCCATTTTTACCCCGGTGAACAGCAGGAACGCGCCAAATACATACAGCAGCCATTCGAACTGGGTAATTAGCCAGCTACCGGCGAAGATCATGATGGTACGCAGGACAATAGCGCCCAGCACGCCGTACACCAGCACGCGGCGTTGCAGAGCCGCAGGCACGGCGAAGTAGCTGAACAGCATCAGCCAGACGAAGACGTTATCAACCGCCAGCGCTTTTTCAATCAGATAGCCGGTGAGGAAGGCGAGTGCCTGAGGATCGGCCACCGCGCGGCCTTCGGTTGAGGCCAGATACCACCAGAAGGCGGCGCAGAAGAGGAGTGAGAGGGTAACCCATACCAGCGACCAGACGGCGGCTTGCTTGACGCTCATGCCGTGCTCGCCGCGACGACCCTGCAAAAAGAGGTCGATTGCCAGCATGATGAGCACGACAACCGCGAATCCGCCCCACAGCATTGGAGTGCCGACAGAATGCATACTATTTTCCTTACACATAAAAAACAAAAACGGCCATGGTCAGAAGACGATAGCCGTTAGCTTTTTATGCATAGACCTCGCCTTCCGGCAAGGTCTCACTTACAACCACGAAGGTTGCCCGGCGACCGGATGCGGTTTTGCACGCATCGTAATGACGATCCACCGGCGAAGAAGTTACTCCCCTTTGCAGGTAACAAATTATGTCAGACCATCGGTTTCGTCAATGGTCTGCACGATTTCATTACACAGTTTTACGCGACGGCTTCCACATTCACGCCGTCTGCGGGGAAGATCACGCCAGTCTGTCGGCGGATCTCCGTTTGCAGCTTCGCCGTGGTGCGGCTGATCGCCAGCCCCGGGTGGTTCACTTCGTTGTCTTCTACCAGACGGGCGAAGACCTCTGCCTCATAGAGCATAGTGTTAATATGCTGAGGCTGCGTCAGCTCCTGCGCTTTGCCGCCGCGGGGAACGATGCTTAGCTTCTGACATTCGGAGATTTTTTCGATCACCAGCGAGCCGTCTTCGCCCTGAATTTCGCTTGGCAGTACGGAGTCACTGACCTTCGAGTGCTGCAACGTCACGCTAAAATCACCGTAGTCCAGCACCACAACGCCGTGTGCATCCACGCCGCTTTCCAGCAGGCTGGCGGTGGCGGTTACGCCGTGCGGTTCACCCCACAGGGCGACCGCAGAGGCCAGGCAGTAAAAACCGATATCCATAATCGAGCCATTCGAGAAGGCCGGGTTAAAGGTGTTCGGGTTTTCGCCGTCCAGGTAGCGCTGGTAGCGCGAGGAATACTGGCAGTAGTTGATAAAGGCTTTACGCACTTTGCCAATTTTCGGCAGCGATTGCTGCAACAGCAGGAAGTTCGGCAGACTGGCGGTTTTGAACGCTTCAAACAGTACCACCTGGTTTTCGCGGGCAAGCGCAATGGCGGCTTCCACTTCCTCAATATTCGAGGCGAGCGGCTTCTCGCAGATCACATGCTTTTTGTGGCTGAGGAACAGCTTCGTTTGCGGGAAGTGCAGAGAATTCGGGCTGGCGATATAGACCGCGTCAATGGCGTCGCTTTGCGCCATCTCATCGAGCGAGGTGAACAGATGTTCAACCAGATAGTCATTCGCAAAACTCTGCGCCTGCTCAAGGCTGCGGGAATAGACTGCGGTGAGCTTATATTTGCCGGTTTCGTGGGCGGCGTCGACGAACTGGCGCGTGATCCAGTTCGTACCGATGACTGCGAAACGTATCATAAACGTTTACGTACTCCGTAGCAGGGAACCTAAAGCCACTGTAGCACGTCATCATGACATTTCGCGTGCGCTACTGCGCATTACTCTTTAACGATAAATGCGTCAGCCACAAACGGGTATCAAACTCCAGCTGGTGGTACTGCGGCTCCATATGGCAGCACAGTGAGTAGAACGCTTTGTCGTGCTCTTTCTCTTTCAGGTGCGCCAGCTCGTGCACCACGATCATCCGCAGAAAGGCTTCCGGCGCATTGCGAAAGACGGTCGCGACGCGGATCTCCGCTTTGGCCTTCAGCTTGCCGCCCTGTACGCGGGAGATGGCGGTATGCAGGCCGAGCGCGTTTTTCAGCACGTGGATCTTATTGTCGTACATCACCTTGTTGATCGGCGGGGCGCTCTTAAGATACTGGTTTTTCAGATCCTGCGTATACTGCCAGAGGGCTTTGTCAGTCGCGAAATCATGCGTGCCCGGGTAGCGTTTCTCCAGCACCGTACCGAGCTTTCCCGCGGCAATCAGGTCACGAACCTGGGAAAGTAAATGCTCCGGATAGCCCTGGAGATAAGTCAGCTGGTTCATCAAAACCCCAAAATAGTGTGAAAACGGGTATACTCACGCACCCTTTTCAGGGATACGCCAAATTTTACCATTCAGGAGGGCCGATGAGCCACTTAGACAACGGTTTCCGTTCACTCAACCTTAAACGTTTCCCGGAAACGGACGACGTTAACCCGCTTCAGGCGTGGGAAGCGGCGGATGAATATCTGCTGCAACAGTTGGATGGGACTGAAATCAGCGGCCCGGTTCTGATCCTGAATGACGCGTTTGGCGCGCTGGCCTGCGCGCTGGCGGAACATGCGCCTTACAGTATCGGCGATTCTTACTTAAGCGAGCTGGCGACGCGTGAAAACCTGCGTCACAACGATATCGAAGAATCCAGCGTGAAGTTCCTCGACAGCACCGCGGACTACCCGCAGGCGCCGGGCGTGGTGCTGATTAAAGTGCCCAAAACCATGGCGCTGCTGGAGCAGCAGCTTCGCGCGCTGCGTAAGGTCGTGACGCCGAATACGCGTATTATCGCGGGTGCCAAAGCGCGCGATATTCACACCTCGACGCTGGAATTGTTCGAGAAAGTGCTCGGCCCGACCACCACGACGCTTGCCTGGAAAAAAGCGCGCCTGATCAACTGTACCTTCAGCGCACCGGCGCTGGCCGACGCGCCGGAGACGCTGAGCTGGAAACTGGAAGGTACCGACTGGACCATCCACAACCACGCGAACGTTTTCTCCCGCACCGGTCTGGATATCGGCGCACGCTTCTTTATGGAACACCTGCCGGAAAACCTGGAAGGGGAAATCGTTGATCTCGGCTGCGGTAACGGCGTGATTGGCCTGACGCTGCTGGCGAAGAACCCGGAGGCCAGCGTGGTGTTCAGCGACGAATCGCCAATGGCGGTGGCGTCCAGCCGTCTGAACGTGGAAACCAACCTGCCGGAGGCACTGGATCGCTGCGAGTTTATGATCAATAACGCGCTGTCGGGCGTAGAGCCTTTCCGCTTCAACGCGGTATTCTGTAACCCGCCGTTCCACCAGAAGCACGCCCTGACGGATAACGTCGCGTGGGAGATGTTCCACCACGCGCGCCGCTGCCTGAAAATCAACGGCGAGCTGTATATCGTGGCGAACCGCCACCTGGACTACTTCCACAAGCTGAAGAAGATTTTCGGCAACTGCGTCACCATTGCCACCAATAACAAATTCGTGGTGCTGAAATCGGTGAAGCTGGGGCGTCGTCGGTAAGATCGCTTTGCCTGGCGGCGCTTCGCTTGCACAGGCCTACGGTTTCAAATGCCCGGTGGCGCTTCGCTTACCGGGCCTACAATGGCCTCGGACCCGTAGGCCCGGTAAGCGAAGCGCCGCCCGGCAATGCCCTAGATCGCCAGAGCTAACTTCGTCCCCTGCGCAATTGCCCGCCGCGCATCCAGCTCCATCGCCACATCGCACCCGCCGATCAAATGCACCGTTTTCCCCGCCTCACGCAGCGGATCCGCCAGATCCCGCTTCGGCTCCTGCCCGGCGCACAAAATCACATGCTCCACGCGCAGCAGTTGCGGTTCGCCGCCGATCAGCACGTGCAGCCCGTCGTCGTCGATCTTCTGGTAGCTCACCCCCGGGATCATCTTCACCCCGCGCGAGAGCAGGGTGGCGCGGTGGATCCAGCCCGTGGTTTTTCCCAGACCTTCACCCGGCTTGCTGGCTTTACGCTGGAGCATCACGATCTGGCGCGGGCTTTTCGGCAGTTGCGGCCCTTCCGGGCGTAGCCCGCCGGACTGGTTCAGGCTGGTGTCGATCCCCCATTCCACGCAGAACTCAGCGATGTTCTGGCTGGTGGCTTCGCCCGGCTGGCTTAAATACATCGCGGTATCAAAACCGATCCCGCCGCAGCCGATGATCGCCACCTTCTCGCCAACCGGCGCTTTGTCCCTTAATACATCCAGATAGCTCAATACCTTCGGATGATCGATGCCTTCGATCGCTGGCGTGCGCGGGGCGATCCCACTCGCGAGGATCACCTCGTCGAAACCGATCAGATCCGCCGCGCTGACAAACTGTTTAAGCCGCAGATCGACGCCCGTCACCTCGATCATCCGGCGGTAATAGCGCAGCGTTTCGTAGAACTCCTCTTTGCCGGGGATCTGTCTGGCGATAGTAAACTGCCCGCCGATTTCCGCCAGCGCATCAAACAGCGTCACGCTGTGCCCGCGCGAGGCGGCATTGACTGCAAACGCCAGGCCCGCCGGCCCTGCACCCACCACGGCCAGACGCTTCTTGTTGACCGCAGGAACGATCGGCATTTTGGTTTCATGGCAGGCGCGGGGGTTAACGAGGCAGGAGGTGACCTTGCCGACGAAGATCTGATCCAGACACGCCTGGTTACAGCCGATGCAGGTATTAATCTCGTCCGCACGGCCGCTTTGCGCTTTGGAGAGCAGTTCGGCATCCGCGAGGAACGGGCGCGCCATCGATACCATATCGGCATCGCCGCGTGAGATCACATCCTCCGCCACCTGCGGATCGTTAATGCGGTTGGTGGTGACCAGTGGAACGGAGACTTTGCCTTTCAGCTTGCGCGTTACCCAGCTGAACGCCGCGCGCGGCACCGGCGTAGCGATGGTCGGAATGCGCGCTTCGTGCCAGCCAATCCCGGTGTTGATGATGGTGGCGCCAGCGGCTTCAATCGCCTGCGCCAGCTGCACGGTTTCGTCGAAGGTGCCGCCGCCCTCTACCAGGTCGAGCATCGACAGGCGGAAGATGATAATAAAATCCGTACCCGCACGTTCACGCACCGCGCGCACCACCTCCACGGCAAAACGCATCCGGCGGGCATAGTCGCCACCCCATTCGTCGTCGCGCTGGTTGGTGCGTGCGGCGAGGAATTCGTTGATCAGGTAGCCTTCCGAGCCCATCACCTCCACCCCGTCGTAGCCCGCTTCCCGCGCCAGCGCGGCGCAGCGGGCAAAATCGTCTATCAGGGCCAGGATCTCGTCGTGGCTGAGGGCATGGGGAGTAAAGCGGTTAATCGGCGCCTGAATAGCCGAGGGGGCAACCAGGTTCGGCTGATAGCTGTAGCGTCCGGTATGCAGAATTTGCAGGGCGATTTTGCCGCCCTCGCGGTGGACCGCGTCGGTCACAATGCGGTGATGCGGCAGCTGTGACGCATCGTTCAACACTGCGCCGCCCTCCATCGTCACGCCGGAAGGGGCAGGGGCTATGCCGCCGGTGACAATCAGCGCCACCCCGTGGCGCGCGCGCTCGGCATAGAAGGCTGCCAGACGTTCAGCCCCGTCCGGACGCTCCTCCAGCCCGGTGTGCATCGAGCCCATCAGCACGCGGTTTTTGAGGGTGGTGAACCCCAGATCGAGAGGGGCGAATAACGACGGGTAGCGGCTCATAGTCTCTTCCAGTGTAAAATTATTGTTATGTGGTCGGATGAGTTACTAATTTAGCCAGCGGCAGCGGAAAGGTAAAAGCGGGATCGAATGATTGTGATAGATCTCAAATAACTTCCCCGGTGGCGCTGCGCTTACCGGGGCTACAAACCGTAGGCCGGATAAGCGCAGCGCCATCCGGCGTATTTTACGGCGCCGCTGCCCGCACCAGCCCCGGCGCCTGCCACATCGACGTGGTCAGCCCGCTGTCCACCAGCCCGAGCTGGTCGGCATACACCGCCTGCCATTTCTGCATCATGCCGTCGTACAGCTCGCGGTGCTGCGGGTTCGGCGTGAACTCGCGGCTCCACTTCACCAGCCGCTCGCCCGTCGAAGCCATATCCGCAAACAACCCCGCGCCAGCACCTGCCGCAATCGCGCAACCCAGCGCCGTCGCTTCCTTCACTTCCGGCACGCGCACCGGCAGCCCGGTAACGTCGCTTAAAATCTGGCTCCACAGGGCGCCTTTGGCCCCGCCGCCCGCAAACACCAGGCTCTCAAACGTCACGCCGGAGAAGCGCGAAATCTGCGCCAGGTTGCAGGCCGAGACGATGGCCGCGTTCTCTTCCAGCGCGCGGAACAGCGTCGCTTTGTTGCACTTTTCCGGGTCGATGGAGAGGTTAATAAACGACGGCGCTGCGTGATACCACTGCTTAAAATGCATCGCGTCGGAGAAGATCGGCATTACGCCGTGGGAGCCCGCCGGGACGCGGCTCGCCATCTCTTCGAGCAGGGAGTAGGTGTCCATTCCCATTCGTTCGGCAATCAGCTTCTCTTCGGCGCAGAAGGCGTCGCGGAACCAGCGCATGGTTAGCCCGGTAAAGAAGCTGATCGACTCCGCCTGCGCCATGCCGGGGATGACGTGCGGGTTTACGCGGATGTTCATCTCAGGGTCGGTGCGCACCTGCGGCAGATTCACCACCTGCTGCCAGAAGGTGCCGCCGAGAACCGCCGTTTGTCCGGCGCGGACCACGCCCAGCCCCAGACAGCCCAGCTGCACGTCGCCGCCGCCCATCACCACCGGTGTGCCTTCGCGCAGGCCGCTCTGCTGCGCGGCCTCTTTGGTGACAGCGCCCAGCACGGTGCCGGTCTCTTTCACCGGAGAGAGAATATCGGCGCGCAGCCCGGCCATGTCGAGCAGCGTCGGACGCCAGTCGCGGGAGAAGAGATCCAGCATGCCGGTGGTGCCCGCATTGGACGGATCGACCGCCAGCTCACCGGAGAGCTTCGCCGCCAGCCAGTCGCTGATCATGGTGATGGTGGCGGCTTTACGATAAATATCCGGACGATGGTGCGCCAGCCACAGCAGGCGCGGCATGGCGCTGAGGGCAAGCGTCTGGCCGGAAACATCATACACTTCGGATTCAAACCGGTAGTCGTGGATCTCTTTGAGTTCAGCCACCTCGCGGCTGGCGCGGGCGTCGACGTTGGCGCAGGCCCAGATAGCCTCGCCGTTGCGGTCGTACAGCACAATCCCTTCGCGCATCGAGCAGCAGGCGACGGACTGAATATCCGCCGCGCTCAGGCGTGCGCGCTCCAGCGCCTGCTGAATACACCGGCAGGCCAGCCGCCAGTTGGTGTTGAGGTCGAACTCCATCGAGCCCGGCACGTTCTCCACGCTCAGGTGCTTCCACTCGGCCTGGCCAACGGCAATCTGGTTGCCCTGTAAATCAAAAATCACGGCGCGAACGCTGCCTGTCCCTGCATCTAACGCTAAAAGGTAACTCATGAGCTTGCCTCGTGTCAGGCGCAGGGCTGCTCTTATCCGGCCAGAGCCAGCACCGCGCGGGCTGTCGTCTCTTCCGTCACCAGGCCATTAATACGGCGACCCTTCAGTGCGGCATAAATCGCATCGGCTTTCTCTTCCCCTCCGGCCACGCCTACGATGGTGGGCAGCTGCGCCAGTTCATCGAGCGTGACGCCCAGTAATTCTTTGTGGATCTCCAGCTCCTCAACGCATTCCCCTTCGGCATTAAGGAAATAGCCAAGGATATCGCCCACCGCGCCTTTACGGGCGTACATCAGCTGTTCACCTTCGCTGATATAGCCGGAGCGCAGTATCGTCGCGTCACGGCGCTGGTTTACCGAGCCAATCCCGACCACCGCCACGTCAGCCGCGGTGGCGGCGAGGATCACGTCCCGCACGCTGGTTTCGCGCTTTAAGATCCCGGCGACTTCAGCGGATGACACGCGAAGCGGGGCGGGGATCATGCTGACGCTACAGGCCGCATCCAGCTGGCCGATACCGGTCATATACGGCCCGACGCCGCCGGAGAGCGTCACCAGGCGGATCTGCTGCGAGCTGATAAAACCGCTTAAGTGTTGCAGACTGCTCATGGTGGTTTCACCGAAGCCCACCGCTAACAGCTGGCCGGGTTGCAGTACGCCCATCAGCGACTGTGCCGCGCCAATGCCCAGCCGCACGTTCATCGGCGGCGTATTCAGGGCGGGCATCACGCGCACCAGCTTCAGGCCAAATCGTTGTTGCAGCTCGGTTTCCAGCGCCAGGCAGCCCTCGTAGCGGGAGTTGATCTGCACGCGGATCACCCCGGACTGACGGCCTTTCTCCAGCAGGCGGGAGATCTTCAGACGCGGCAGCCCGAGCCGTTCGCCGATGTCGTTCTGGGTCAGCCCGTCGTGGTAGTAGCACCAGGCCACGCGCGCCACCAGCTCCTCTTCCGCCAGTGCCAGCCCGGCAAACCGTCCTTCTTCCGCAGTGCGTTTATCGCTCATAATTGAACTCTTATAAAAATTTAGATCATATGTTCGTGATGGTGCGACGTGAAAATGTGAGCCACGCGACAAAACGGATCTTTTCGATCGTTTCCGCTTTATCTGAATCTCAATCGATAAAACTGTGATCCCTGCACGGTTGTAAATATAGTTCACCGTCTACGCTTTTGAACATTATTAAATCTAAAAATCATTTGTTCAATAGCGGAGCGATGATGACACCACTTCTCGACGCGCGTGATATCAGCAAGCAGTTTTCAGGCGTACCGGTCTTAAAAGGCATTGATTTCACACTGCTTGCGGGGCAGGTGCATGCGCTGATGGGCGGTAACGGCGCGGGAAAATCGACGCTGATGAAGATCATCGCCGGGGTAGAAACCCCGGATAGCGGTGAACTTTCGGTGGCGGGTGAGTCTTTTGCACGGCTTACCCCGGCGCAGGCGCACAGGTTAGGCATTTATCTGGTGCCGCAGGAGCCGCTGCTATTTCCCAACCTGACGGTGCGGGAAAACATCCTGTTTCGTCTGCCGCGAGAGCGCGATCGGGAAAAACGCCTGGCGGAAAAACTCCGGCAGCTGCAATGCCAGCTTAACCTCGACGCTACCGCCAGCACCCTCGAGGTGGCGGACCAGCAGATGGTAGAGATCCTGCGCGGGCTGATGCGCAACGCCAGAATTCTGATCCTTGATGAACCCACGGCCTCGCTGACGCCCGGTGAAACCGAACGGCTGTTTCGCCAGATCCGCGCCTTGCAGGATCTTGGCGTCGGGATTGTTTTTATCTCGCATAAGCTGCCGGAGATTCGACAGCTGGCGAGTCACGTCTCAGTGATGCGCGACGGCGCGGTGGTGCTCAGCGGCGAAACTGCGCATTTTGACGATAACGCCCTGATCGCCGCCATGACGCCTGTAAGCCGGGAAGCATCCCTGAGCGATACGCAAAAGCTGTGGTTGGCGCTGCCGGGCAACCGCCGCACCCAGGCGCAGGATTTTCCCGTGCTGCGCGTGGAAGCGCTCACCGGGGAGGGCTTTATCGATCTCAGCCTTGAGATTTACGCCGGGGAGATCGTTGGTCTGGCCGGGCTGGTGGGGTCCGGGCGCACCGAGTTTGCCGAAACGCTCTACGGCCTGCGTCCGGTTCGCGGCGGGCGGGTGTGGCTGGAGAGCCAGGAGATCACCGCCGATCCGGTCAGTTCACGCCTGCAAAAAGGGCTGGTCTATCTGCCGGAAGACAGGCAGGTGTCCGGCCTGTTTCTCGACGCGCCGATCCGCTGGAACACCGTGGCGCTGAACGAGCCGTCGCTCTGGCAGCAGCGAAAGCGGGAGTCTGCGGTAGTGGAACGCTATCACCGGGCGCTGGGGATCAAGCTCAACCATGCGGATCAAACCGTGCGCACGCTCTCCGGTGGTAATCAGCAGAAGGTGCTGCTGGCGCGCTGTCTTGAGGCCAACCCGCTGCTGCTGATCGTCGATGAACCGACGCGCGGCGTGGACGTATCGGCGCGCGCCGATATTTATCAGCTGCTGAAAAGCGTGGCGGCGCAGAACGTGGCGGTGCTGATGATCTCAAGCGATCTCGATGAGTTTCCCGGCCTCGCGGATCGGGTGCTGGTAATGCATCAGGGCGTGCTCAGCGGCGAGCTGCCGCGCCACGCCGTCAGCCTCGACCGGATGATGGCGCTGGCGTTTGGAGGGCAATCATGAAGATCTTACTGAAAAACCGCGAGCTGAGCGCGTTTCTCGCCATTCTGGCGCTGTTCGCCGTGCTGGTGGCGCTGAACCCGTCCTACCTGAGCTTACAGACGCTGGGGATGATCTTCGCCAGCTCGCAGATCTTGATCCTGCTGGCTATCGGCGCGGCGCTGGTGATGCTGACCCGCAATATTGACGTCTCCGTCGGCTCCACCGTCGGGCTTTCGGCGATCGCCGTCGGCGTGGCGCTGAACAGCGGCTACAGCCTGCCCGTTTCCATTCTCTTCGCGCTGTCGATTGGCGCGCTGGCGGGGGCGTTCAACGGTTTTCTGGTGGTGGGCCTGCGCATTCCGGCGATTGTCGCCACCCTCGGCACGCTGGGGCTGTATCGTGGGGCGATGCTGCTGTGGACCGGCGGGAAGTGGATAGAAGGGCTGCCGCCGGGGCTGAAATCTCTCTCTGAGCCCGCCGCCGTCGGCATTTCGCCGCTCGGCATGCTGGTGTTGATTATCGCGGCCATCGGCGCGTGGACGCTGTCGCGCACCGCCTTTGGACGTGATTTTTACGCCGTGGGGGATAACCTCGCCGCCGCGCGCCAGCTGGGCGTGGCGGTGAACCGCACCCGCATGATCGCCTTTACCCTCAACGGCATGCTGGCGGCCTGCGCCGGGATTGTGTTTGCCGCGCAGATAGGCTTTGTGCCCAACCAGACCGGCAGCGGGCTGGAGATGAAAGCCATCGCCGCCTGCGTGCTCGGTGGCATCTCGCTGCTGGGCGGCACCGGCACGCTGGTCGGCGCCTTACTCGGCGCGTTCTTCCTCACCCAAATCGATACCGTGCTGGTGCTGTTCAGGCTCCCGGCGTGGTGGAACGACTTTATCGCCGGGCTGGTGCTGCTGGGTGTGCTGGTGCTCGACGGGCGGCTGCGTCAGGCGCTCTCACGGCATCAGCGGGCGCTGAAATACAGCCGTTTCCAGCCGGGTAACAAAGGGGGAAAGCACGTTACCCCGTTTCCCAAACGCAAAAAAGAGGTGGCGTAAATGAGGCTTAACTGGGAAAGCGCGCTGCTGATTTTACTGGTGCTGGAGATCCTGCTCTTCGGCGCCATCAACCCGCGCATGCTTGATATCAACATGCTGCTGTTCAGCACCAGCGACTTTATCTGCATTGGCATCGTGGCGCTGCCGCTTACGCTTGTGATTATCAGCGGCGGGATCGATATTTCCCTCGGCTCAACCATCGGCCTGTGCGCCATCGCGCTGGGGGTGATGATGCAGGCAGGGTGGCCGATGGCGGTTGCCATCCCTCTGACGCTGCTGCTCGGCCTGCTGTGCGGGCTGGTGAATGCGGCGCTGATCCACTACACCGGCATCAGCCCGTTGGTCATTACCCTCGGCACGCTCTACCTCTACGGCGGCGGGGCGCTGCTGCTCTCCGGCATGGCGGGGGCGACGGGCTACGAGGGGATCGGCGGCTTCCCGGACAGCTTTACCACCTTCGCTAACCTCACGGTGGTGGGCCTGCCGATCCCGCTGGTGCTGTTCGCGGTGATTACCGCTTTCTTCTGGCTGATTACCCACCGCGGGCGCTTTGGTCGGCATCTGTTTTTAATCGGCCAGAATCCGCGTGCGGCGCGCTATGCGGCGCTGTCGGTGAACGGCATGCCGTACGCGCTGTACGGCCTGGTGGGGGTAGCCTCGGCGGTTGCCGCGCTGGTGATGGTCTCCTATTTCGGTTCCGCGCGCTCGGATCTGGGGCGCGATTTACTCATGCCCGCGCTCACCGCCGCCGTACTCGGCGGGGCAAATATCTACGGCGGGTCAGGTTCGGTTGTCGGTACGGCGCTGGCGGCGCTGCTGGTGGGGTACCTGCAACAGGGTTTACAGATGGTCGGCATCCCCAACCAGGTGTCGAGCGCGCTGTCAGGGGCGCTGCTGGTTGTGGTGGTGATGGGACGTTCGCTGAGTCTGCACCGCGAATGGGTGCGTTCTCTCTTCAGAAAACTATCCGGAGCGTAAGATGAAAACAAAACTATTCGTCCTGGCAATGGCCCTCAGCTTCGCTTCGGCGCAGGCGGCGGACCGCATTGCCTTTATCCCGAAACTGGTAGGCGTGGGATTCTTCACCAGCGGCGGCAACGGCGCGAAAGAGGCGGGGAAAGATCTCGGCGTGGACGTGACCTACGACGGCCCGACCGAGCCGAGCGTCTCCGGCCAGGTGCAGCTGATCAATAACTTCGTCAACCAGGGCTATAACGCCATTATCGTCTCCGCCGTGTCGCCGGACGGCCTCTGCCCGGCGCTCAAGCGCGCGATGCAGCGCGGCGTGAAGGTGCTGACCTGGGACTCCGACACCAAACCGGAGTGCCGCAGCATCTACATTAACCAGGGCACGCCGCAGCAGCTCGGCGGCCTGCTGGTGGAGATGGCGGGCAAGCAGGTCACCAAACCGAATGCCAAAGTGGCGTTCTTCTACTCAAGCCCGACCGTCACCGACCAGAACCAGTGGGTGAAAGAGGCGAAGGCCAAGATCGAGAAAGATCATCCTCAGTGGCAGGTCGTCACCACCCAGTTTGGCTATAACGACGCCACCAAATCCCTGCAAACCGCCGAGGGGATCTTAAAAGCCTACCCGGATCTGGACGCGATTATCGCCCCGGACGCCAACGCCCTGCCAGCCGCGGCACAGGCGGCGGAAAACCTGAAACGGGAAGGGGTAGCGATTGTCGGCTTCAGCACGCCGAACGTGATGCGCCCGTACGTTGAGCGCGGCACGGTGAAAGCCTTCGGCCTGTGGGATGTGGTGCAACAGGGCAAAATTGCGGTCAATGTCGCCGATCGTTTACTGAAAAAAGGCGATCTTAACCCTGGCGACAGCGTCGACGTGAAAGATATCGGGACGCTGAAGGTCGAGCCGAACAGCGTGCAGGGCTACCAGTATGAGGCGAAGGGCAACGGCATCGTGCTGCTGCCGGAGCGGGTGGTGTTCACCAAAGAGAACATCAACAAATACGATTTCTGACGGGGGAGCAAATGGCTGATTTAGACGACATCAAAGACGGCAAGGATTTTGGCATCGGCACGCCGCAGCAGAACGTGCCTTACACCCTGAAGGGCTGCGGCTCGCTGGACTGGGGAATGCAGTCGAGGCTTGCGCGCATCTTCAACCCACAGAGCAACCGCACGGTGATGCTGGCCTTTGACCACGGCTACTTTCAGGGGCCGACCACCGGCCTTGAGCGTATCGATCTCTCCATCGCGCCGCTGTTTGGTGAAACCGACGTGCTGATGTGCACCCGCGGCATCCTCAGGAGCCAGGTGCCTGCCGCGACCAACAAACCGGTGGTGCTGCGCGCCTCCGGCGGTAACTCGATTCTGGGCGAGCTTTCCAACGAGTGCGTGGCGGTGGCGATGGAGGACGCGCTGCGTCTGAACGTCTGCGCGGTGGCGGCGCAGGTGTATATCGGAAGCCCGTTTGAGCATCAGTCGATCAACAACATCATCAAGCTGGTGGATGCGGGGGCGCGCTACGGCATGCCGACGCTGGCGGTGACGGGCGTGGGGAAAGAGATGGCGCGTGACGCGCGCTATTTCTCGCTTGCCAGCCGCATCGCCGCCGAAATGGGAGCGCAGTTCGTCAAAACCTACTACGTGGACGAGGGCTTTGAAAAAGTGACCGCCAGCTGCCCGGTGCCGATTGTTATCGCCGGGGGCAAAAAGCTGCCGGAGCACGAGGCGCTGGAGATGTGCTGGCGGGCGATTGACCAGGGCGCATCCGGCGTGGACATGGGGCGCAACATCTTCCAGTCCAGCGCGCCACTCGCCATGCTGAAGGCGGTGAAGAAAGTCGTTCACGAGAACATGAGCGCCCGGGAGGCGTTCCAGTTCTGGCAGGAAGAGAAACAGGGAGAAGCAAAATGAACGTGACGCTGGTGGAGATTAATATTAAACCCGAGCGGGTGGACGAGTTTCTGGAGGTATTTCGCGCCAACCACGAGGGGGCCATCAAGGAGCCGGGAAACCTGCGCTTTGATGTCTTGCAGGACCCACGGGTGAAAACCCGCTTCTTTATTTACGAAGCCTATAAAGACGAAGCGGCGGTGCTGGCGCATAAGCAAACGCCACACTATCTGGCGTGCGTGGATAAGCTTGAAGAGCTGATGTCAGAGCCGCGCAAAAAACGCTGTTTTGTGGGGTTGTTGCCGGAGTAGCGGCTTTGCCCGGTGGCGCTGCGCTTACCGGGCCTACGGGGGATGGTGCGGTGTTTGCCCGGCGGCGCTGCGCTTACCGGGCCTACGGGGGCGAGATGGTGCGGTATTTGCCCGGTGGCGCTAACGCTTACCGGGCCTACGGGTACGGGGGGTGTTGATTTTGTAGGCCGGGTAAGCGAAGCGCCACCCGGCGTTGTTCACGCCAGCTCCAGCAACTGAATACGCGCCGTCGCGCCCGGCATCAGCTTTTGCAGATTGCTCACCAGCTCATCGCCAGCTTCCTGTAATGCCGCCAGCGGCATCGACGGCAGGCTTTCGAGAATAAACCACATGGATTGCGCCTGGCTGTCCAGACGCGTGCGTACCCCCTGTCGCCAGTTCCAGCGGCGGCAGGTGACGCCGAGATCGTCACGCCAGATAACTTCGCCTGGCTCCGGATTTTCTACAACCGGCTCACCTTCTTTAAAGGTATCAAACGGCTCGCTGCCGTCGGCCAGCGTCAGGCGCGGCGCTCCCGAGTAAGCCGCCAGATTTTCTCCCCCTACCGGAATAGCGTAGCGGATACTGATGGCATTATAGACATCCACCACCGGGTCGAGCGGCGGCAGCGAACCGTCTCTCATCACGCGCTTGCGCAGGGCCGAGGCCGAGCAGGGCGTACGTTTGGGTTTTGCACCAAAGGCTTTAAACACCTCATCCCAGGCGGCGAGATGATTTTCTGCCCAGGGCACATCATCATTGAGCATCTGCTGGCAGGCCTGCGCCAGCGCAGCGGGCGCAACCTCCGGTTGGGTAATCGGGGCAGCTTCAACCAGAATGCTCAGCGCCCGAAAGCCGGGCGCGATCCCGACAAGTCGCGAATCTATTGACGGTGTTAGAAGAGACATAAATAATCCTGTATTGACTGTTTTATACCATGGTAGTGACCAATGACTGATAAAGTTAATATAATGACCGATGCGGGCGCCGATGTTGCCCAGGTAAGCCTGGCCGTGGCGAACCGTATCCGCAGCTGGCGGAAAGAGAAAAAGCTGTCGCTGGACGAGCTTTCCCGCCGCGCCAGCGTCAGCAAAGGCATGCTGGTGGAGATCGAAAAAGGGGCTGCCAACCCCAGCATTGCCATTCTGTGCAAACTGGCCGCCGCGCTTGGCGTCTCGGTGGCAGACATCGTTAACGTCTCCAGCGAGCCGCAGATACACATTATTCAGGAAGAGGCGATCCCGGTTCTGTGGCAGGGCGCACAGGGCGGTTATGCCAGATTGCTGGCAGGCACCGCAGGCCCCGACATGATTGAGCTGTGGCAGTGGGAGATGCATCCGGGAGAGACTTTCACCTCTCCGGGACATCCGGCGGGAACGTTTGAGCTGCTGCACGTGAACGAAGGCGTATTAACCCTGACGGTGGACGAGACGGTGGTACAGGTTAATGCTGGCGCGTCGGCGGTAGCGAAAACGGAAGCGGCGCACGGCTATGCCAATGAGGGAGAAAAAGTGCTGCGCTTTACCATGACGGTAGCGGAGTTTCACCGCTAGTGTCGGTCCGCTGCCAGGATACCCCCGCGAGCAATTATTTCACCGTGCGGGCGATCGAGGGCAATATCCGCCCCTCGTCGCTCAGCGACTGCCAGGTGAGCTGGCACCTGGCAGTCCCTTTACACCAGTCCGTTTGTCGCTGGCTCAGAGGGGCGACAACGCCGGCGTTATCCACCCGCGTTCCGTTAACGGAAAGCTGATACAGCGTGACGTAATAAGGCGACGGGTTTTCAACCGTCAGCCCGTCGGCGGTCAGCTGCCAGCGTAGCTGACGATAGGCCAGCGCCGGTTCGCCCTGAAGCCTCTCCGGGCGATAGATAAACTTCATGCTGGAACGTACCGCCATCTGAACGTTATCGCTGTGACGCTGGCTGGCCGGAATGGAGGCAATGCTTAGCGTGAAAAGCGTTTCGCGATCGGCAGGAAGCGGCGCATCGGCGCGAAACAGACGGATCTTATTCTCACGTCCGGGCTGGAGTGCAAAAAGTGGCGGCGTCGCGGTAAACCACGCGGTGGCCGCTTCGGGGGGCTGCTGCGCCCCCGGCCATCGGCCGCCGCGATAAATTTTTGTGCCAATCAGATACGGCAGCGAGGACTTATTGCGCACGGTGACGCTGATAGCGCGCTGATCCTGAGGATAAACAAACCGCGTGCCGCCAATCACCACCCCGGCCTGAGTGGGCAAGAGCCAGAAAGACGCGGCGGTCAGCAGGGCTATCTCCGCTTTTTTCAGCAGGCTGGCCTCACGCATAGGTCAGCACAAAGGTGGCGGCAGCGTTAGCCACCCCCGGCGTAACGGCGTTCGTCACGGCGAGGTAGCGGGCGTAAAAATGCAGCGCCAGGGTGGTCTGGTCATTGCTTAGCGCGAACGGCAGGCTTTCATCCCCCATGGCGATCAGCGATTTATCAGGATTATAGAGGCCGATAGCCACGCCGGTTGCATAGTCCGGCCCGCCGGTCAGGGCCAGCAGATCGCTATTGTTACCGTCCGGCGTGCCTTCAAAATGGGTGCTGACGGCGGATAACCCGGCGCCGCAGGCTTCAAGGTTAATAGTGAACGGCTCATAGGGCGTTTCGTTTTTTTGCCCGGCCAGCTGGCGGGCCACCACATCATGCATCTCCACTACCAGCTGTTCCGAGCCGGGGGAGACAATACAGGTTTTGCCTTTCACCACGCCGGTAATATAGACCGTGCCGTCATGGGCGAGCGTCTTGCCTGACAACAGCAGCGCGCAACAGATAAATAACCTGTTCAGGATCGTCATTCTGTCTCCTTACTGGTAAAGCAGATCGAAATACATCACGGCGGTGGCGTTGCCGGTGGTGACCGTCGGCAGCGTAGATTTATAGCGCAGGAAGAAGGTCAGCGTGTTATCGCCCGGCAGCAGGGGATATAGCGGCGACTCGGTATTATTGATCGGGACAGACGCCCGCGCGCTGTCGAGCAGCTCGACTGCCAGTCCGGTCGCCATCATGTGCTGCGTCCCTTTTCCCGTATCTGATAAGGCAAGCAGCTTGGGATCGTTGGCGTCCGCGTCGCCGGTAAACCAGACGGTCGTGCCGCCGATTGCGCGGGTGCAGTTTTTGAGCGTGATGGTAAACTGCTTTTCCGGTGTCGTGGCGCCCACGCGCGGAAATTCCTCTGTCGTAAATTCACCCAGGTCGATCGTTTGCTCTGCGCTGTTAGTATCGACGTTACAGGATTCCCCAACGATGGTGCCGATAAACTGCACGTTAAAGCTTGTGTCGTCAGCCTTCACCAGCGGCGGGTTTAACAGGGCCACGCTCAGCCATACGGTGTTTTTCCATGAAATGGTCATTACGCTTCCTCAGGCGAAATCAATGCGTAACAGCGCCAGCGCCCTGAAGACGCCCAGCTCTGGCGACTGCCCGGTGGTGCTGATGGGGTAGGCTTGCAGCGTCACGTCCGCGCGTCCTGACATATCCGTGGTAAAGGGGACGCTGCTTGAGAACACGTTTGGCCGCAGGATCTCGCCCTGCGGGCTGGTCACGACGACGGCCACGTCCGGGTTATCCGTCGCCAGCGCGTTGGCGAAACGAGCGTCTGCCGTCCCCTGTACCCGTAGGGTGAGCTGCGCCGGTGAGTTGACATCAGCGTTGCATTCGATCGGCACGGTAAAGGTTTTTGGCGCTACGCTGTCGGGTCGCTGTCCGGCCTGGGTGAAATCGCCGTGGTAGAGTGCCCCAAAATCGACGGTGACGGTTTGCCCGGCGTTAATCACGCAGTTTTGCGGGACGGTTATTACGCCGCTGTAGGTGATCTGATAAACGATTACGGTGGGCCGGTCATTTTCCGTCGTGGTGACATAGACGTTAAACATCAGTTTCGGCGGGATCACGACCGAGCCGATGAACGGCCTGACAATCTGTATTTTGAAGGTCAGATTGCTGTCGTTCACCGGGAAGACGCCGCCCGTATCCACCTCTTCGTGCCCCCCCATGTGGACATACTCCACCGGCGGATAAAAATCGCCGATGGTGGCATCATGGATTTTCATCGCACCGATAATATAATCCGGATCAAGCTGTAAATATTTCCACTCGCCTTCCGTTTTGACCACGGGGAAAGGTGAGATATAGGTACGATAGGTGCGCTTCTCCCAGTTGCCTGGGGGACAGGTGGCGTTGACGTGGATATCCTGGGTTCGGTTCAGCTCTGTACCGTTGCCCTTGATGTTTTGATCCGTGGTGAGCGTGGTGGTCAGATCGTAATTCACCATGGAAATTCCGCCGTTAGCGTTTTTGCACGTTGCGGCCAGGCTGCTCAGCGAAAAAAGTAGCCCAGCGGCAGAGAGAAGCATCATCCTTAATTTCATTTATGAACACTCCATGATGATCCGCAGCAGCGGCTGTTTGCTTTCAGGTAAGTGGTAGTTGGCCGTACAGCGCTTATCCGCCCCTTCTCCCCATTGCGCCTTCAACACTCCCTTTTGGCTCAGGCCGGAGAGGTAGGTTTCGCCTTCTTCGCCTACGATGGTGTCGCTGCCGTTATCGTCGCGGGAAACCATGGCGCCAAACGGCACCGGCTTGCCGTGGTAGCGCAGCGTTACCAGCGCGCGTGCGCCCAGACGGGCGTTAAACGTGGCGCGCACGATGGCGCCGTGGGTCGGCACCACGCTGGTGACGGCATCATCGATATCCATGGCGTCTGAGAGGGAGTTAATGTCCAGCGCCATCCTGTTCAGATGGTAGGCCGAGGCGTAAGGCACCACCGCATAGCCGCGTCCGTCGGTATGGATACCGGGTTCATTCTCGACGCTGACGTCCGCTGCGCCCGGTACGGCAATCAGCACGTTGGTATCACCCAGTGGCTGGCTTAAGGTGATGCCGTTGCGGTGGGCTACCACGCCTCCGCTCAGGCCGTAGGTTACTTCCCGATAATCGCCGTTATCGCTGTAGTTGTAGCCCAGGCTGGCGTTGCCGTAGGCGGCATCGTATTCCAGACTGGCGGAACCTTGCGAGCCAGCCCCCTGGCGGGCATAACCTTCCTGCACGCTGTAGTTAAGGTTGTTCTCCGCCAGCAGCGTGCCGTTAATCCCCGCGTTCTGAGATGTTTCTCCATGTTTATTGGCGCTCATGCCGTAGGTGGCATAGGCGTAGTTCCGCTTCTGGCTGACGTCATTGGCAGGTGAAAGCCACTGGCTAAGCGGGAAGGAAAGGTTAATCGCATAAATCTCATCGCTATCCGACATGCCCGGCGATTTGTTGTAGTTGTAGGTCAGGCTGTATGAGATCCCGGCCCAGGTACCGCTGTATCCCACCTGGACGAGCGTGTTTTTGTCGTCCGTGTGCCAGTAGCTCTGCTGGCTTCCGGTCACGAACAGCGAGCCGAGCCTGCCTAGCTGCTGCGAAATATTGAATTGAAGCTTGCCGCGTTTAGTCCAGTTGAGGTTGTAGTAGTCCAGCCAGTTCGTGGCCTCATTCGCGTCATCCTGCTCCGCATCGCCCGTATAGCCCTGCATATGTGTGTAGGTTGTCTCATCCAGGTTATAGAACCCGGACGTGGAGTAGCGGTAGCCCAGCAGCTGGAAGTTCGTACCCATCTTGTTGAGGGATTTGGCATACAGGAAACGAAGAGACTGCCCCGTATGGCTGGTGTCGTCGGCCAGCGTACTGCGCGCGTGGGTAACGTCGAGAGAGACGGCGCCAAAGTTGCCCATATTGAGGCCAGCGCCAAGAGCCAGCGCGTGATAATCGCCGGAAAGCTGTGAGCCGCCATAGACGGTTACGCCCTGCGGTAGCCCCCAAATCAGCGTGCCCTGGGCAAAATTCACCTCGTCCTGCTGACCGTTATTGCTGCGGTACTGTGCCGCCGTCAGGGCATACTTCACCCGCCCTTCGCGCTGGAGGAGCGGTACGGCGGAGTAAGGAACGGAATAGCGGGAGATACTGCCGTCCGTCTCCTTCACTTCCACCGTGAGGTCGCCGCTGGAGGAGGTTGGGAAGAGATCGTTAATGGCGAAGGCGCCGGGCGGAACGTAGCTCTGGTAAAGACTATAGCCGTTCTGCTTGATGGTGACCTGCGCGTTGCTTTTGGCAATCCCGCGAATGGTGGGCGCAAAGCCTTTCATGCTGTCTGGCAGCATGTTGTCGTCCGAGGCGATCTGCGCGCCGCGAAAGGGAAGGCTGTCGAAAATTTCCGACGAGGTATAGCTATCGCCCACCGTCAGTCTGCCCTTTAGCGGAATCACCGTCCGCTCAAGATAGGTGTTGATATGTTCCCATTCGCTATGGCGGTTCTCGTCGCTGTTATAGTAGTTCCACGTCGAGTAGTCCCGCAGACGCCACGCACCAAGATTCACCCCGCTGTTCAGGCCGAGGAAATAGCTTTTGTGGGTTGTGCCGTTTTCGCTGCGATCGCGGCTGTATGAGCCGCTAAAGTTATAGTTCAGCAGCAGAGCGTTAATACCTTCATCCCACTGCTCTGGCGGGATATAGCCGCGCGCGTTGTTGCGTAATGCGGCCTGCGGAATGCTGATTTCCAGACGCTGCTGTTCGAAATTAAAGAGAGTGGCAGCGGCCGGAATAATGGCGGCAATGTCCACGCAGCTGTCGGCTTTCGCGGCGGCCAGCGCCGGGAATGCCTGAACGTTGACGCCCAGGTTTTCATACGCTTTGGGCGTCAGGCAGGCCATTAGCCCCGTGTCGTCGCCCTGTACGGCTCCGTCCGTTACGGTTCTGGCGATAAAGTTGATATCGCGGGTGGTGACAAATGTTCCATTCAGCCAGAGATCCACGCGATAGACGCCCGGCGCCTGGCCATTTGTTGAAAAACGGGAGAGATCCGCCACGGCGGAAGGATCGCTCGACAAAAATGCCGGGTTAAAAAAATACTCCGCGCGCACGGTGATGGACGAAAGGAGTCCCGCAATCGTCAACGCCAGCGGCGTTAGCGACGCTCTGACGAGCGCGTTAAATCTTCGTGGCTGAACACGCTTCATGTCTTCCCTTACCTGCGAGGCTTTTAATGACAAAACGTCATACGTAACGCCGTATACGACTTATTTCGCGCATGACTGAACGGGCGTGTTGGCACCAAAGTCATTAACGGTCTGAAACCTCACGCTGCCAGTGCCGCCACCGGGGATCTCCACCACCAGGTTATTTTTGGGCGCTACCATGTTATTTGCCAGTTGCGTGTTGCCGACGAAAAACTGAACCAACGAAACGTAATAAGGCGATGGATTGGTAATAGTGACTTTTCCATTGGTGACTGAGCAGGTTAATGTTTTGGGCGCATCAATAGAGAGCGACGGCAATTTTTTCGGCCGGATAAAAAGTTTAATAACGCTCTGGGTGGCAATTTGTAGCGTATTACCGGAAAGCTTATTTTTCTCGACGGAAGGAATGGCTTTGCTGTTCAGATAAAAAACGCTTTCACGATCGACAGGCAGATCGGGGCCCACGTACATAATACGCAGGGTATTCTCTTTTTTAGGATGGATAACGAACAGCGGCGGCGTAATGACAAAATCCGCTGATTTTGCCCCTTCGGCGTTGGACACCCAGCTCTGAATTAAAAAAGTGGTATTCGTTGAAGAGTTAATAATGGCTAATGAAGCCTGCTTATCACCCTGGGGATAAATCACCCGGGTTCCCCCGAGCGCGATACCGCCTGCGCTGGCAGAACCGGCCATCCCCATCGCGAACAGAGCCGTTAGCGCGCCAGCTATCAGACGAGTCAGTTTACAGCGTGATGTAATGATACGCATTGTTCCCTCAGTTTCTCATGTGTCAGGCTTCTTGCCTGTGAGTCAGTTATTGGTAAAAAACGATGAACCAGACCTGCGCGTTCGCGGTACCAGCGTTGACGCTATCTTCGGTGGCGCGATACCTGGCGATATAGCTCAGCCGGTTTTCACCGTCCTGCAAAGGTCTGTACCAGGGGGGCGCGGTGTCTGGCTTTACCAGGTTCCCCATCGCATCGAATAGACCGATACCAATCCCGGTGGCGGCGCCAGGCCCATAGCCCGCGCGAAAAACCTGGGGATCGTTGCCGTCAGACTCGCCGCTAAACAGCACCCCGGCGCGCTGGCTTACGCTGGTGTCGCATGCTTCCAGCGTGATGAAGAAGGGTACCGGTTTGGCCCAGTCACCGGCGGCGATGAACTGGCTATTGCGTACCTGTCCCATATGCACGATTTGATCCTGGGAATCCATGCTGACGGAACAGGCCGCATTGACGACCTGACCCTGAAGGGTCACGCTTCCATCGTCCTTTGCCGCGGCTGGCAATACGGCAAAAAGCGCAGTGCCGGCTATCAGCAGCGCCCGATTTATGGATTGCTGCATTGCGAACTCTCTAACGCTTGCCGGACAACGCTTCTCCGCCCGCAGGCGAAGAAGCGAGATCGGCTAACGAATCAGGAATAAACCATCTGGAACGTTGCGACGGAGGAGACGTTGCCCGGCTCGGCCGCGCCTGTGGCCACGTAATCCACGCTCAGCGGGATGATGTTTTCGCCGTTGATCAGCTTAACGTTGGAGGAGGTATCGCCAATGTTCAGCGCCTGGCCGTCCGGCCCGAACAGTTGCAGCGCAACGTTTTTGGCCGAGCCTGCGCCAGCGGTGTTCGCCAGGCTGCCTTCTACAGCAGGGTCCTGCTGGCCGTTAAAGATCACGGCGGCATTCTGGCTAACGGTGGCGTCGCAATCTTCCAGAACGATTTTAAAATCTTCTTTCTGGTTGGCCTGCATGCCGACCGTTGTCAGCTTGACGGTACGCACCTGGCTCAGGGTAACGGTCTGGTCTACGGAGTCAGCCGCGACGGAACAGGCGGCGTTTACCACCTGGCCGACAAAGTTGACGGTCCCGCCGGAAACGGTAACGGTATCGGCCTGCGCATTAATTGCCATGCCACCAGCCAGCGCGCCGGCAACAGCCATTGCTATAACTTGCTTTTTCATACAAATCCTTTTTAGATAAACATCATGCTGTCAATTGAAATAATATATTCACAATGTCATGTGAATCTTTTTTCGAGGCAGTGGTATAGGATATGTTTTTAGATTAATATATTATTTTTACCCAGGGCGTTGTTACTGGTTTTATATCATCCGCCACTGCGCTGATGAATGAGGGGATTCTACGGATTAAATAATATTATATCAATGTGATAATGGGTTGATGTTTTATTAGTTTTACTAAATATAAAATTAACTCATAATTTATTTGTTTGAATGATATTGCACGCCGTCAGAACCGCATTTCTATTCGCTGATCGGTTTTATTAATGTCTGCGATGAATGTCATCGTGGTTTTGTTAATAATGCAAGACGTTACGACGGTCATTATTCGGACATGCGTTGGGAATGCGGTGGTGTTATTATCCGGCTGCTTTTACAATCTGATATTACATAAAGAAATATTTTAAATTTATATGATGAACCGTGTTTGCACTTATGCACATTATTCCTCAGTCTGACTGCATAAAGAAATCCCTGGCGTATCCCAGGGATTTCTTTGCATATCGCCCTGATACTGCTAAAAGGGCAGGAAAAATAAATGCTCAGGCGGATGTTACGGCAATACGTAATGCCGCCAGCGCTTTACGCGCCGCCTTCAGCACTTGCTCACACTGCTCAATGGTAAGCGTCAACGGTGGCTCAATGCGGATGGTTTTCGAGTTGTTAAGCGTTCCCGCCACCAGTACCCGCTGGCGGAACATCTCGCTTGCGAAGCTATAACCGGTTTCGTTATCAACGAACTCAATCGCCATCAGCATCCCTTTCCCGCGCGCATCCTGTACCAGATCCGGATATTCCCGGCCCAACTGACGGAAGCCGTCCAGCAGCATGTCGCCTTTCTGCTCCGCTTGCGCGGGCAGGTTTTGCTCCAGCAGCACGTTGATGGTGGCCAGCGCCGCCGCACAGGCCAGCGGGTTACCGCCAAAGGTGGTGGTATGTAAGAACGGGTTATCGAACAGCACCGAGAAGACCTCCTCAGTGGCGACCGTTGCGCCAATCGGCATCACGCCGCCACCGAGCGCTTTCGCCAGGCACAGAATGTCCGGCTGAACGTTCTCGTGCTCGCAGGCGAACATCTTGCCGGTGCGCCCCATCCCGGTCTGCACTTCGTCGAAGATCAGCAGCGCGCCAAACTCATCGCACAGCTGACGCACGGCGGGCAGATAGCCCTGCGGCGGGAGGATCACGCCGCCTTCACCCTGAATCGGCTCCAGGATCACCGCCGCCACGTCGTCGCCGGTTTTACGGCATTCACTCAGCACGATGCGCATGGCGTTGATGTCGCCAAACGGCACGTGGCGGAAGCCCGGCAGCAGCGGCATAAACGGCTTGCGGAAGGTAGATTTAGCGGTCGCCGACAGAGCGCCCAGGGATTTCCCGTGGAACGCGCCGCTGGTGGCGATAAAGGTAAATTTCCCGCGCGGCGACTGGTACGCTTTGGCGAGTTTAATCGCCGCTTCGACCGATTCGGTGCCGCTGTTGCTGAAGAAGCTGTATTTCAGCTTACCGGGCGTTAAGGCTGCCAGCGTTTTCGCGAGCATGGCGCGAAGCGGATCGAGCAGTTCCTGGCTATGGAGAGGTTGTTTCGCAAGTTGATTCTGTACGGCGGAAACCACAACTGGATTACGGTGCCCCACGTTGAAAATACCAAAACCACCCAGGCAATCGATAAACTCCTGTCCCTGGGTGTCGACAAGCGTATTCAGACTGCCCGCTTGCCACTCTACGGCTCCGTAATCCCCGCCGGCGGTAACAGATTTGCGATACTCCAGAAAACCTGGATTCACATGCTCCTTAAAGTAATCAATGACCTCAAGGTTAAGTTGTTTCATCTCCTCATGATCAAGCGTTCGCTTCTCAATGAGATTCAGTGCGTGCGCGGTACAGGCAAGAGCCGAGGCGCTGGAAGGTAACCTGTTCAAAATATGCTCCCGGGGATCGCGTATCACATGATACTGAGTTAAGTATTGCAGGGATTACGCCACCTCAGATGCCTTAACAAAAATCGGGATAAACGCCAGGTGAAATCAAAGTTGCACAATATTTAATCATGCCATCGCGCGCCGCACGGGATAAGGGATAACGAGCCGGGGATGGGGTGTCGTCAATTGCACTGCTCCAGGGCAGGGAATGCGCCTTAAGTGTGCACCGGGGTATCATGCTTTGTAGGTAGTTTCATGCCGAAAGTATTTTAAATCAATTAATTAGAAAAACGTACGTAAAGTGCGGTTTAACCGAGATTTGCGATCTCAATCATATTTAACAACTAAAGATAAATTTTTTATCGCCGAAAAAACATAAGCCACAAAATTAACATTCAAATAACCTGCAAGGGATGCTCACTATGTCCTCTCCTGACTATGTCACCCAGAATGAATATCCGCTGGACGATGACACCACGCTTATGTCGACCACCGACCTCCACAGCTACATGACCCACACTAACGACACCTTTGTGCAAGTGAGCGGCTTTACGCTCCAGGAGCTGCTCGGGCAACCGCACAACATTGTGCGTCATCCGGATATGCCGAAAGCGGCTTTTGCCGACATGTGGTACACGCTGCAAAAGGGCGAACCCTGGAGCGGGATTGTCAAAAACCGACGTAAAAATGGCGATCACTATTGGGTACGCGCCAATGCGGTACCAATGGTGCGTAACGGCCAGATGACGGGCTATATGTCCATTCGTACCCGCGCCACCGAGGACGAGGTCGCCGCGGTGGAGCCGCTTTATAAGGCGCTCAACGAAGGACGCTGCAAAAAACGCATTCATAAAGGGCTGGTGGTGCGCAAAGGCTGGCTCGGCAAATTACCGGCGATGCCGCTGCGCTGGCGCGTGCGTAGCGTAATGGCGGTACTTTTCGCGGTGATGGCCGCAACGCTGGTTGCCAGTGCCGCGGGCTGGGCTTCGTTGGTGGCGGCAGCCGTGGTGATGCTGCTTGGCACCCTGGTGTTTGAGCAACAGATTGTCCGCCCGGTGGAAAACGTCGCACGGCAGGCGCTCAGGGTCGCTACCGGAGAGCGTAACAGCGTGCAGCATCTTAACCGCAGCGATGAACTGGGGCTAACGCTGCGGGCCGTCGGACAGCTGGGGCTGATGTGCCGCTGGCTGATCAACGACGTCTCCAGCCAGGTGGTGAGCGTGCGCGACGGCAGCGACAGGCTGGCGCAGGGCAATGAAGATCTCAACGACCGCACGCGCCAGACCGTGGCTAACGTGCAGCAGACCGTGGCAACAATGAACCAGATGGCGGCGTCGGTGCAGAGTAACTCTGAGACCGCAGCCGAAGTCGACAAGCTATCGATGGCCGCCAGCAGCGCGGCCACGCAGGGGGGCACCGTGATGCAGACCGTGGTGAAAACCATGGATGACATTGCCGACAGTACCCAGCGCATTGGCTCTATTACCTCGCTTATCAATGACATCGCCTTCCAGACCAATATTCTGGCGCTGAACGCCGCGGTTGAGGCGGCACGCGCGGGCGAGCAGGGGAAAGGTTTTGCGGTGGTGGCGGGCGAAGTGCGTCATCTTGCCAGCCGCAGCGCGAACGCGGCTAACGATATTCGCAAGCTGATCGACGCCAGCGCCAGCAAAGTGCAGTCGGGCGCCGAGCAGGTCCACGCCGCGGGACGTACCATGGATGATATTGTCGAGCAGGTGAAAAACGTCACGCAGCTCATCGCGCAGATCAGTCACGCCACCTCAGAGCAGGCGACAGGCCTGACAGAGCTGACCCGTGCCGTGGCAGAGCTGGACAGCATTACGCAGAAAAATGCTGACCTGGTCGAAGAGAGCGCGCAGATTTCCGCGATGGTTAAGCACCGGGCCGGACGCCTTGAAGATGCGGTTACCGTGCTGCATTAAGAAATGTATGCTTCGATAAAGCCGTTTATTCCTCCGGGATAAACGGCTTTTTTGTTTTTCAGAATAAGTTATGTTGTTAATGAAATATTAAGTAACTAAAAAAAGCGCCCGGTTTTTAATTGTTATGATCCAGATTCATTGAGAGTGAAAAATAAAAAAACGATCAAAGTCATAAAGTTAGCGTGTTTTCTGTCGATAACAGCGATCGTCTGAGAAATAATCACATCGATGGGGTAAATATGTTCATACATGACGTAAAGATCGGCACGAAATTATTTCTGGCGTTTGGATTATTTATTGTCCTGATGGTCGTCAGCGCAAGCTTGTCTCTGATGAGCCTGAATCGGGCAAACAATGGAATGCAAACCATCCTTACCAGCGACTATCCAACGACGGTAAAAGCGAACCAGTTAATCGACAACTTCCAGGAATTTATAAGCACGCAGCAGCTCATGCTGCTGGACGAACAGGGAACGTACACGGCGCAATCAGAGCAGCGTCTGAAGGCGATCAGCGAGCACATCTCCGCAATCCTGAGCGAGCTGGACAACGCTCTCAAGGATAAAAAATCCCAACAGGTGCTGGCCGATATCCACGGCGTACGCCAGCAATATCTTGACTCGCGCTACCGCATTTTGCAGGCCGTGCAGAATAACGACCGTGCGGGCGCGATAAACGAAATGATGACCAACACCCTGAATCTGCAACAGTCCTACAAAGCGAAAGTGCAGGCGCTGATTGCGATCCAGGACCATGAAATGCAGAGTGCGGGCGAGCAGGTGGAAGGCGATTTCCGCACCAATCGTCTCCTGCTGGTCCTGATTACGCTTTTCAGCGTCGCGGCAGCCAGCCTGACTGGCTGGTTCATTGTGCGATCCATTACCCGACCGCTGAACGACGCGGTGAATTTTGCGGAGGCCATTGCCGATGGCGATCTCACCGGCAGCATTACCTCGCACGGTAAAGATGAAACCGGACTGCTACTCACCGCACTGATGGAGATGAAAACGCGCCTGCTGGAGATTGTGCAGCAGGTGCAAACCGGATCGGAAAACATCTCCAGCGCCGCCGCGCAAATTGTCGCGGGCAACCAGGATCTGGCTGCCCGCACGGAGGAGCAGGCCAGTTCCGTTGAACAAACGGCCGCCTCGATGGAGCAGATCACCGCTACGGTGAAGAACACCGCGTCCCACACCGGAGAAGCGACGAACCTGTCTGCCGATGCGGCTGCCGTGGTCAAAAACAACGGCGAGATGATGAAGCAGGTCACCAGCAAGATGCGCCTGATTAACGAAACATCGAACAGGATGTCCGACATTATCGACCTGATCGACGCCATTGCCTTCCAGACTAATATTCTGGCGCTGAATGCGGCGGTCGAAGCGGCGCGCGCGGGTGAGCATGGTCGTGGCTTTGCGGTGGTGGCGGGCGAGGTACGCCAGCTCGCGCAGAAAAGTGCAACATCTGCGAGTGAGATCCGCCAGCTGATTGAAAGCTCCACAAGCCAGACGCAGGACGGCATGAACCTTGTGGAGAAGGCCAGCGGGCTTATCAACGGCATGGTCGGCAACGTAGAGGAGATGGACGTAATCCTGCGTGAGATTCGCCAGGCCAGCCACGAACAGACGGAAGGCATCTCGCAGATCAACAGCGCGATTGGCCTGATAGACGCCACCACCCAGCAGAACTCCGCGCTGGTGGAGGAGTCCGTTGCGGCGGCGGCATCCCTTAACGAACAGGCCATGCACCTGAAAGAGCTGGTCCGCGTGTTCCGCGTGAGCGACGGCGTGCTGGCTTAATCCAGCTGGGAGATCTCCAGCGCCGCGCGGTCAATCACGCCGATAATCTGTTTCAACTGCGCGTCGCTGAGCTCTCCCTGATTAACCTTCAGATCCAGTACCGCTTTGAAGTTATCCAGCGCCCGCTTCATCTGCGGGTTTTTGCGCAGCTGGAAACCGACGGAGCGCGCCTTGATACGCGTCTGGATCTGCTCCAGCTGTTCCCGGTTGTCATCCAGCCACTGTTCTCCGGCGGCGTTAATCGCAATCCGCTTACGGCCGTTCTCTTCTTCGGTAATGGTGATAAGCGCCTGATCCTGCAAGTAATCCAGCGTCGGATAGATCACGCCAGGGCTTGGCGTGTAATGTCCCTGCGTCAGGTTTTCGATCTCTTTGATCAGTTCGTAACCATGGCTCGCGTTGCGGGTCAGGATATCCAGGATCACCAGCCGCAAATCGCCATGACCAAAAAATCGTGGCCGGCGTCCGCCGCCGTCGTGTTCGTGTCGCATGTTTTTCCCTCAATTTGATATATCTAAACTATATCTAAGATATATTCAGATGCAATCTAAAAAATCTTGATTTCTTAGTTAATAGCAATCATTATCATTAAGAATTCATTCCGATATATCGTATTCACCTGAGAAGGGCATCAACATGGCATCTACCCGTTACCCTCAACGTGTCCGCAATGACCTGCGTTTTCGTGAGCTGAACGTGCTGCGCACTGAGCGAGTCAGCGCAGGATTTCAGCGCATTGTGCTAGGCGGCGAGGCGCTGGAGGGCTTTAGCTCTCGCGGCTTTGACGACCATACCAAAGTCTTTTTCCCGGCACCGGGCACCACTTTCGTGCCGCCTGTGGTGACCGATGAAGGCATCGACTGGGGCGACGGCGCGCGTCCGCAGGCACGTGACTATACCCCGCTGTACGATGACGAAAAACATGAGCTGGCGCTCGATTTCTTCGTTCATGATGGCGGCATTGCCAGCAACTGGGCGGTAGAGGCTAAGGTGGGCGACAAGCTGACCATCGGCGGGCCGCGCGGTTCGCTGGTGGTGCCGGAAGATTACGCCTGGCAGCTGTACGTGTGCGACGAGTCGGGGATGCCCGCGCTGCGCCGCCGTTTAGAAGGCATCGCAAAACTGCCTGTTCGCCCGGCGATCCACGCCATTGTCACCGTGGGCGATGCGGCGTATGAGGACTATCTGGCGCACCTGAGCGGGTTCAACATCACCTGGGTTATCGGCCACAACGAGCAGGCGGTGGCCGACCATCTTGCCGCGCTGGCCGTGCCGGAAGAGGATTACTTTATCTGGCTGACCGGGGAGGGGAAGGTGGTGAAACGCCTGAGCCGTCAGTTTGAAAACGACGCAATTGACCCGCAGCTGGTGCGTGCCAGCGCGTACTGGCACGCCAAATAATCAGGCAGCGGGATCCAGCTGCGCTTCGCTCACCTGATGTTCGAGCGAGGCGCATACCTCTTTCAGCGCTTTCTCCTGCTGGGCAAAGTAGGCTTCCATATTGCTGAGCGACGAGACGAGCAGCCAGGACTCTTCCTTCTCCAGCTCTGCCAGCTCGTTCACCAGGGTGTCGATTTGCTCACGCACCTGCGCCATCTTTTTACGAATACGTTCCAGGTCGTTCAGTCTGTCGCTTGCCATCATCGGTTCGAATCCTTGTTGCAGACGGACGACCAGCGAGCGAATGGCCTTCACGTCGCCGCGCTGTTTGGCCTGGTTGAGTTGCACCATCATCCTGTTGGCTTCCTCTTTTAAATCATCGGCAACCAGATCCGGGTGGCATAGCTTGCTCGCCTGACGCCAGAGCCGCTTCAGCTCGTTCCGATCCTCTTCTGAGAGATCCTTGCCTTTACGCAGGCGAACTTCGGCATCATGATGCTGTTCGCGATACTTCTTGTACTCTTCGTTGGCCTCATCGCGCGCCTGACGTGCCGGCTCTTCTTCACGCGTTAAACCGGTCTCCAGCTCCATTGCTTCGGCCAGCAGGTTGGCAATCAGATTGCTTTGCTGCTGAAGATGTTTGCGCGCCTCTGCCGCCTGAACGGAATCCGCAGGCAGATCTCGCCAGCGCCGGGTGAGCGTTGTCAGAACCTCTACGGCCTGCGCCATATAGTCCTGGCAGCGGCGGTAATCCTCTTCCCGACGACGCGTCTCCGCCTGCTGACGACGCAGGTTAAGCTCCGCCAGCGTTTTACGCAGGGCGAGGATCTGCTGCATCAACGGCCCGAGGCGGGAGAAATAGAGATCGTTGAACTCATCTAGCTGCTGTACCCGGGCGTTACGGCGATCAATCAGATCGCGCAGACGCTCTTCCAGGGCTTTCAGCTCCAGCTTGCTGGCCGCCAGCTGTGGGTCACGCCACGGGGTAACGGCGCGCTGGCTTTGCAGCCAGGCGGTGATAGCGCGAAGGGCTGCGGTGTAGTTTTTCTGCTCAAGCGCCGCGACGATGGACAGGAGATCATCGTCAAAGGCTTCCTCTTTGAGACGTTTCAGCTGGCTCCGGATGATGTCGTCATCTTCCAGCTCAATGGCATTTTTAATGATTTCTAGCCGTTTGATCGGTGTGCTCATGATGCCTTTCGCTCTGGCGCTTAAGTATTTGAGTTAAGGTTAGTTGTTGTAAAAGCTACAGGAAATAATACACACGGATGATGATCGGCGCGATGGGGGATTTCTTTAGTTTTTAGGGTTTGTGAGGGGAAGCGACAGGCCGGGCTACGTGTGGTGGATTACTTACAAAAAAGCCACTCAATCGAGTGGCTTAACTGAATGATTCTAAAGCTAAAATTTGGTGGCCCCTGCTGGACTTGAACCAGCGACCAAGCGATTATGAGTCGCCTGCTCTAACCACTGAGCTAAGGGGCCGTGGCGGTGAATTATAAAGTAACTCCCCTCAGCAATCCAGCCATTCACACCTGCCTGCTGTTTTTATAAACAACGCATAATCAATCCTTTATACTTACCTTAAGATGCATAGACAGGAGTAGAGATGATCAACGATATTCTGGCCCCTGGCCTGCGGGTGGTGTTCTGCGGTATCAATCCGGGTAAGTCATCGGCGCACACCGGTTTTCACTTTGCTCATCCGGGAAATCGCTTCTGGAAGGTGATCCACCAGGCCGGTTTTACCGACAAACAGCTTAAGCCGGAAGAAGAGCAGCAGCTGCTGGATACGCGCTGTGGCATCACCATGCTGGTCGAGCGACCCACGGTACAGGCAAGCGAAGTGAATCTGCATGAGCTGCGCGCTGGCGGGCGTGAGCTGATCGCGAAAATTGAAGACTATCAGCCCGCGGCGCTGGCGATCCTCGGCAAGCAGGCCTACGAGCAGGCGTTCAGCCAGCGCGGCGCCAGCTGGGGTAAGCAGAACATTACCATTGGCGTAACGCAGGTGTGGGTGCTGCCAAACCCGAGCGGGCTGAACAGGGCGACGCTGGACAAGCTGGTGGAGGCGTATCGGGAACTGGATGAGGCGCTGGTGGTGAGGGGGCTTTAGCTCCTCTGCGGCTTGATGCCCTCATCCTGACCCTCTCCCACAGGGAGAGGGAATAAACAAAAAAAAAGCTCCCGATTGGGAGCTTTTTCATTTCAGGACCGATTAATCGTCCAGGAAGCTACGCAGCACTTCAGAGCGGCTCGGATGGCGCAGCTTACGCAGCGCCTTCGCTTCGATCTGACGGATACGTTCGCGGGTAACGTCAAACTGTTTACCCACTTCTTCCAGCGTGTGGTCGGTGTTCATGTCGATACCGAAACGCATACGCAGCACTTTGGCTTCACGGGCGGTCAGGCCAGCCAGCACGTCGTGCGTAGCGGCACGCAGGCTCTCGGTGGTGGCAGAGTCCAGCGGCAGCTCGAGGGTGGTATCCTCGATGAAATCACCCAGATGCGAATCTTCATCATCACCGATTGGCGTTTCCATGGAGATTGGCTCTTTAGCGATTTTCAGCACTTTACGGATCTTGTCTTCCGGCATCAGCATGCGTTCAGCCAGCTCTTCCGGCGTCGGCTCGCGGCCCATCTCCTGCAACATCTGGCGAGAGATACGGTTGAGTTTGTTGATGGTCTCAATCATATGCACCGGAATACGGATGGTGCGCGCCTGGTCTGCGATAGAGCGGGTGATCGCCTGACGGATCCACCAGGTAGCATAGGTGGAGAACTTGTAACCACGACGGTATTCAAACTTATCTACCGCTTTCATCAGACCGATGTTGCCTTCCTGAATCAGATCCAGGAATTGCAGGCCACGGTTGGTGTATTTCTTGGCGATAGAGATAACCAGACGTAAGTTCGCTTCAACCATCTCTTTCTTCGCACGGCGGGCTTTCGCTTCACCGATGGACATACGACGGTTGATGTCTTTCACCTGCTCGATGGTCAGGCCGGTCTCTTCTTCAATCTGATGCAGTTTTTGCAGGCCGCGCTGTACGTCTTCTTTCACGTCGTGCAGCTTTTCAGACCACGGCTTGTTCATCGCGATAGCGGCGTTGAACCAGGTTTCGCTGGTTTCATTGCCGGTGAAGAGGGTAATGAAGTTCTTCTTCGGCATTTTGCACTGTTCAACGCACAGCTTCATGATGATACGTTCCTGGGTACGTACGCGATCCATCATCACGCGCATGCTGTTCACCAGGTAGTCGAACTGTTTTGGCACCAGGCGGAACTGTTTGAACACTTCAGACAGCTTCAGGATCTCTTCCTGAGCGGCGGCATGGCTGCGGCCTTTCGCTTTGATGGTGTCACGCGTCACTTCGTACTGGGTACGCAGCTCGGCAAACTTCTCACGCGCCAGTTCAGGGTCGATGCTGTTGTCATCGTCGCTGCTGTCGTCCTCTTCTTCTTCATCTTCGTCTTCGTCGTCATCCATCTCTTCCTGAGACAGCTCAGAACCGACGTGAGTGGCGGTTGGCGCCATATCTTCTTCAGCGTTCGGGTCGACAAAGCCAGTGATCAGATCGGACAGACGCGCTTCTTCCGCTTCAACGCGATCGTACTGCTCCAGCAGATAGGTAATCGCTTCCGGGTATTCGGCAACAGAGCACTGAACCTGGTTGATCCCGTCTTCGATGCGTTTTGCGATGTCAATTTCGCCTTCGCGGGTCAACAGTTCAACGGTACCCATTTCGCGCATGTACATGCGGACCGGGTCAGTGGTACGCCCGATTTCAGATTCCACGCTGGACAGGACCTGTGCAGCAGCTTCTTCCGCATCTTCGTCAGTGTTGTTGGAGGTTTCAGCCAGCAACAGATCATCGGCATCCGGTGCTTCTTCCATCACCTGAATGCCCATGTCATTGATCATTTGGATGATATCTTCGATCTGATCTGAATCGACGATATCTTCCGGCAGATGGTCATTGACCTCGGCATAGGTCAGATAGCCTTGCTCCTTACCGCGTTGGACAAGAAGTTTCAGCTGTGACTGCGGGTTTTGCTCCATAAGACGGTATCCACACTTAATTCGTTTGATTGGTGTCGGCGATGGGCTGCCAACCTTTAAAGCGAGGGCGTACTTATATTTTTGCCGCTGCCTCTCAGTGCGGCTGCCGGGGGCTTCCCGATCGATATTCGGCACTTAAGCCGTTAAATTTTTTATTTCTTCGCCAGTTCCTGGTTAATCATCCAGAGCTCCCGGCGTTCTTCGCTGCTCAGGCCATGGGTGCGCTCGCGAGCTATCAACTCTTCCTGGCGCAACTCAAGCATCGAATCAAACATATGGTTGAGCGAGTCGGTGAACGTTTTTTCTGCGATATCCTTATCTGCTATATCGTCCCACATCGACAGTTTTTCAAGGGTAGCGGCCTCTTTTGTGCCGCGATAATGCTCTAAAAGTTGTCCGGTGGTCAGACCTGGCTGAGACAAACAAGTGTTAACCAATTCTGAAAATAAGCCAAGCCCGGGCAATTTTTCGTGGTTCAAACCCGCCAGCGACGGCACTTGCGGAGCAAGTTCGGGGTTTTGCACCAGCAACCCTATCAGTATACGCATGGTTGTGCGTTTTAGCTGAGGCGCGGGGCGTACCGTGCCGTTTTCAGCCTGTTTCGGCATTAAACGTTCAAGCTGGCTGTCATCCAGAATGCCGAGCTTGTTGCCTAACTCCTGACGCAGATAGATGCGCAGCGTTTCGCCGGGCACCTGGCTGATTAACGGCAGCGCCAGCGTGCTGAGCTGCGCGCGCCCGTCAGGGGTACTCAAATCAACCTGCGGCATCAGGCTGTTAAACAGAAACGTGGAGAGCGGCTGAGCCTGCTCCATCCGCGCTTCAAACGCCGCTTTGCCCTCTTTACGCACCAGCGTATCCGGGTCTTCACCGTCGGGCAGGAACATAAAGCGTAGCTGACGCCCGTCGGTCATATACGGCAACGCGGTTTCCAGCGCTCGCCAGGCGGCGTCGCGTCCTGCGCGGTCACCGTCGTAACAGCAAATCACGTTGTTGGTGACGCGGAACAGCAGCTGGATATGGTCCGCCGTGGTGGATGTTCCCAGCGACGCAACGGCATAGTTAATGTCGTACTGCGCCAGCGCAACAACATCCATATAGCCTTCGACGACCAGAAGACGCGGAGGTTCCGCATTATCCTGCTGTGCCTCATAAAGACCGTAAAGCTGGCGGCCCTTATGGAAAATATCGGTTTCCGGGGAGTTAAGGTATTTCGGCAGGGCATCACCCAGCACGCGACCACCAAAACCTATCACCCGGCCACGCTTGTCGCGGATCGGGAACATCACCCGTTCACGGAAGCGGTCGTAGCTTCGTCCCTGGTCGTTGGTGACCAGCATGCCTGCGTCGATGAGGGATTTACGATCTTCGCTATTGCCGCCAAAACGCTTTAACACGTTGTCCCAGCCGGGCGGGGCGTAACCAATAGCGAAACGCGCAATCACATCGTCACTCAGTCCGCGCTTGTTCAGATACTGACGCGCAGGCTCAGCCGCAGAGTGCTTAAGAGACTGTTGGTAAAACGAATTCAGGCCATCCATCAGTTGGTACAGCGTTTGCCGCTGATGGCGCTCGATCTGACTTGGCCCACTGCCTGCTTCATACGGCACTTCAAGGTTATGCATCGCCGCCAGCTCTTCGACGGTTTCAACGAACTCGAGCTTGTCGTAGTTCATCAAAAAATCGACGGCATTACCGTGTGCGCCACAGCCGAAGCAATGGTAGAACTGTTTTTCACCGTTTACGGTGAAAGAGGGGGTTTTTTCGTTATGGAACGGACAGCACGCATGGTAGTTCTTGCCCTGCTTTTTTAGCTTCACCCGCGCGTCGATGAGATCGACGATGTCGGTTCTGGCAAGCAGGTCATTGATGAAAACGCGTGGGATTCTTCCGGCCATATGCCCCAAAAATTTAAGCGACTTATAAACGAAAACAAGCCGCGCATTCCTTCCGGAAGCACGGCCTTACGACTACAACTCTGTCTGTCAATTGAGGGCTGTGGCCCTCAACAGATTAGTACAGACGAGTACGGCGTGCGTTTTCGCGAGCCAGTTTCTTCGCGTGACGTTTCACAGCGGAAGCTTTAGCGCGCTTACGTTCGGTCGTTGGTTTTTCATAAAACTCACGACGACGAACTTCAGCCAGAACACCTGCTTTCTCGCATGAACGTTTGAAGCGACGCAGTGCTACGTCGAACGGCTCGTTTTCACGTACTTTAATTACCGGCATGTAACTCTCACCTTTAATAAATTCGGTTTGCCGCTGGCATCAACGCCAGCTTATTTCAAAATGGTGCGGAATTTTACTGCAAATGCTGCTGCTTTGTAAAGCACCGATGCGATTTTGAAAGGGACTTTAATAAGGGTGAGGAGTATACACGAGGCTTCTTCCTGGGGCGAACAAAGTTTTACAACAATCCGCCCAGGCTCTACACTGCGCGGTATTGAAAAGAGGTAAAACAAGTCATGCGTGTACTGGGTATTGAAACATCCTGCGATGAAACCGGCATCGCGATTTACGACGACGAAAAAGGGCTTCTGGCCAACCAGCTGTATAGTCAGGTGAAATTGCACGCTGACTACGGCGGCGTCGTGCCTGAACTGGCCTCTCGTGACCACGTGCGTAAAACGGTTCCCCTGATTCAGGCGGCGCTTAAAGAGGCCGGGTTGAGTGCAAAAGATATTGATGCCGTGGCCTATACCGCAGGGCCGGGCCTGGTCGGCGCGCTGCTGGTCGGCGCAACGGTAGGGCGTTCGCTGGCCTTCGCGTGGGATGTTCCGGCCATTCCGGTTCACCATATGGAAGGGCACCTTCTGGCGCCGATGCTGGAAGACAATCCGCCAGAGTTCCCGTTTGTGGCGCTGCTGGTTTCCGGTGGGCATACCCAGCTGATTAGCGTAACGGGCATTGGCAAGTACGCGCTGCTGGGCGAGTCGATCGACGATGCTGCCGGTGAAGCCTTCGATAAAACCGCCAAGCTGCTGGGGCTGGATTACCCGGGTGGCCCGATGCTGTCGAAAATGGCGTCGCAGGGAACGGAAGGGCGCTTTGTCTTCCCGCGGCCGATGACCGACCGTCCGGGGCTGGATTTCAGCTTCTCTGGCCTGAAAACTTTCGCGGCCAATACTATCCGCAATAATGACGACAGTGAGCAGACCCGTGCCGATATCGCCCGTGCGTTCGAAGACGCGGTGGTGGATACGCTGATGATCAAGTGCAAGCGCGCGCTGGATCAGACCGGCTTTAAGCGCCTGGTGATGGCCGGTGGCGTCAGCGCTAACCGCACGCTGCGCGCGAAGCTTGCTGAGATGATGCAAAAGCGTCGCGGGGAAGTGTTCTATGCGCGTCCGGAGTTCTGTACCGATAACGGGGCGATGATCGCCTACGCCGGGATGGTGCGTCTGAACGCCGGCGCAACGGCTGACCTGAGCGTGTCTGTGCGTCCGCGCTGGCCGCTGGCGGAACTGCCTGAGGCGTGAGTTTCTTTGCCCGGTGGCGCTGCGCTTACCGGGCCTACAAGATCCACGTGTGCTAACGTGCAATAAACCACCCTACACCCGCAACATTCCTTTCTCTTCCAGAAACGCAATAATCGTCGCTAAACCGTCACCCGCTTTCAGGTTGGTAAACGTCCACGGACGCTCGCCGCGCATGCGATTAGTGTCGCGTTCCATTACCTCCAGCGACGCACCGACGTACGGCGCAAGGTCGGTTTTGTTGATCACCAGAAAATCGGATTTGGTGATCCCCGGCCCGCCCTTGCGCGGGATTTTTTCCCCTTCGGCCACGTCGATGACGTAGATGGTGAGGTCCGCCAGCTCCGGGCTGAAGGTCGCGCTCAGGTTATCCCCGCCGCTTTCCACGAAGATCAGATCCAGATTGCCGAACTTCTCGCTCAACGCTTCCACCGCCGCCAGGTTCATTGAGGCATCTTCGCGGATGGCGGTATGCGGGCAGCCGCCCGTTTCCACGCCCACGATGCGCTCTGGCTCCAGCGCACCCGCCTCGGTCAGGATGCGCTGATCCTCTTTGGTGTAGATATCGTTGGTCACCACCGCCAGGTGATAGGTGTCGCGCATCGCCTTGCAGAGCGCTTCCAGCAGGGCGGTTTTGCCCGACCCTACCGGGCCGCCCACGCCCACGCGCAGGGGATGTTTGTAATCAGCCATGTTGACTCCTCAGGAACGGAATAGTCGTGAATATTGGGTTTCATGGCGCGCGGAGGCGATGGCGGACAGCGGCGTAGCGGCCCCCAACGCGTCGTCGCCACGTAAAAATGCCTGTTCAAACCCGGCGGCAAAATGGTCGCTCAGGTCGATAATCAGCTGTTGTGCTGCCTGCTGCCCAAACGGCACCAGCTTGACGCCCGCCATCACCGCGCTCTCAATCCAGCTGTAGCCGAGGCTCAGCGCCAGCTCGCGCGCGCTAATGCCCCAGCGCACGCCGAGCCACGCCATGCCGCCGAGCTGGCTTTGTATAAACAGCGGTAGCCATTCTACCGGGCAGTCAGGTTCCCAGCTCTTAATCAGCCGCGTAAAGGCTGCCCCACGGTTGCGTTCTTCATCGCGCAGCTCGCGCGTTTCCCGGCAGGCGAGCAGGTATGCCGTCCAGCGTTTTACTGCCGCGACGTCCTGCTTCTCGCAGGCACAATACAGGCGGATAAACAGCGGCAGGTCGACGCAGAAAAAGCTCTGCTCCATCTGCTGGATCTGCCAGCGCCTGAAAGCCTCAGCGTCCGTGACCCACCCGGCCTCAACGGCCCACTCCAGCCCCTGCGACCAGGTAAACGATCCGACCGGCAGGCTACTGCTGGAGAGCTGCATCAGGCGCAGCCGCTGGCGGGCGTGCTCCATCAGCTCATCAGCGCCAGCAGGGCGGAGACGATCAGCCCGCCACCGAAGGTTTTACGCAGGCCGTCGTGACGGCGCAGCAGCAGCCCTGCCGCGAAGCTGGCACACAGCACCGTGGCGCTGGCTAACATAAACCCGCTGGTGAAGAGCCAGAAGCTGTGGCCGGACATCTCCACGCCGTGCGCCCAGCCGTGGAACATCGCCAGGGCTGGTACCGCCAGCAGCAGGCGATTTTCGGTCTTAAACATCATCACGCCGCAGAGCGCCAGCGAGGCGATAATCAGCATCTCCATGCCGCTAAAGCCGCCGAGCAGGCTGCCCGCAACGGCGCCAGCAAGCATCATGCCGAGCGTCGCTAACGGCAGCAGCAGCTTGCGGCCGCTCAGGGCGGAGAGCACGCCAGCCCCCGTCAGCATCAGCAGGTGATCCAGCCCGGTCAGCGGATGGAGAAATCCTGCCTGGAAGCTGTCGGTCCCGTGGCCGGGATGGGCAAGCGCCGGAACGGAAAAAGCCAGCAGTAACAGCGGTAAGTACTTGCGCATGATGAGTCCTTAATGTGAATGAGCGTGAGAGTGGCTATGGCTGTGGGCATCGCTGGTGTAAGCGCCCGCTTCCGGTTCAAATGGCAGGCTGGCGAAGGTCACCTCCAGCCCGAACTGACGCAGCATATCGTCGAGGACGTGGTCGTGGTGGTAGCGCAGTTCGCCAGGCATTATTTGCAGCGGTACGTGACGATTGCCCATGTGATAACAGGCGCGGGCGAGCAGGAACGGGTCGGCGCAGCGCACCACGGAAACCGACTCCGGGGCGGCGATCACTTCGATCACCTCGCTGCCATCGTCGGTAGTCAGCAGGTCGCCCCCGCGCAGCAGCAGGCCGCGCGGCAGCATTAGCCCGGCTTCGCGGCCGTCGTTCAGCGCCACGCGGGCGCGGCTTTTTACCCGCACATCAATCGGTAGCGTGACGCTGGCGGTAATCGGATGCGCATGGTCCAGGCGTTGGGTTAAATAGATCATCATGACTCCTCAAAACAGAAAATAGCGTTGCGCCATCGGCAAAACCTCTGCCGGTTCGCTGGTGATCAATTCGCCGTCGACGCGTACCTCATAGGTTTGCGCGTCAACGGTGATATTCGGCTGTAAATCGTTGTGGATCATGTCGGCCTTTTTCACCGACCGGCAGCCTCTCACCACCGCGGTGGCGCTTTGCAGTCCGAGCCGTTGCGGAATGCCGCTGGCATCAGCAGCCTGAGAGACAAACGTCAGCCGCGTGGCGTGGCGTGCGGCACCAAGGGCACCAAACATCGGGCGGTAATGTACCGGCTGCGGCGTGGGGATCGAGGCGTTGATGTCGCCCATCGGCGCGCAGGCGATCATCCCGCCTTTGACGATGGTGGCGGGTTTGACGCCAAAGAAGGCGGGGGACCAGACCACCAGATCCGCCAGCTTGCCCGCCTCAATAGAACCGACCTCATGGGCGATGCCGTGGGTCAGCGCCGGGTTGATGGTGTATTTGGCGACATAGCGCTTAACGCGGAAGTTATCGTTATCGCCGGTCTCTTCCGGCAGTGCGCCGCGCTGCACCTTCATGCGGTGCGCCACCTGCCAGGTGCGGATAATCACTTCCCCCACGCGGCCCATTGCCTGTGAATCTGACGAGGTGAGCGAGAACGCGCCGATATCGTGCAGCACGTCTTCGGCGGCGATGGTCTCCCGGCGAATGCGGGATTCGGCAAACGCCACGTCCTCGGCGATATCCGGGTCGAGGTGATGGCAAACCATCAGCATGTCCAGGTGCTCGTCGATGGTGTTGACCGTGTAGGGCAGCGTCGGGTTGGTGGAGGAGGGCAGAATATTCGGGTGCGCGCAGGCGGTGATGATATCCGGCGCATGGCCGCCGCCCGCCCCTTCGGTGTGGAAGGTGTGGATGGTGCGCCCGGCGATGGCGGCCAGCGTGTCTTCGACAAAACCGGACTCGTTCAGCGTGTCGCTGTGCAGCGCCACCTGAATATCCATCTCTTCAGCGACCTCCAGCGAACAGTTGATGGCCGCAGGCGTCGCGCCCCAGTCTTCGTGGATCTTAAGCCCGATGGCACCTGCCGCGATCTGCTCGCGCAGCGCGTCCGGGTTGGAGCCGTTCCCTTTACCCAGCAGGCCAATATTCACCGGTAGCGTATCGGCTGCCTGCAACATGCGGGCGATATACCACGGCCCCGGCGTGCAGGTGGTGGCGTTTGTGCCTGCCGCAGGCCCGGTGCCGCCGCCGATCATGGTGGTGACGCCAGACACCAGCGCCTCTTCCGCCTGCTGCGGACAGATCCAGTGGATGTGGGTGTCGATCCCGCCTGCGGTGACGATCTTCCCTTCGGCGGCGATCACTTCCGTTGCCGCGCCAATCGGGATCGTCACGCCGGGCTGGATGTCCGGGTTTCCGGCTTTGCCGACGGCGAAGATCCGCCCATCTTTTACGCCGATATCCGCTTTCACGATCCCCCAGTGATCGACGATCAGCGCGTTGGTGAGCACCAGATCCACGCAGTCGTCGGCGGTCATCTGCCCCTGACCCATGCCGTCGCGGATCACTTTTCCGCCGCCGAATTTAACCTCTTCGCCGTAGATCGTGAGATCCTCTTCCACTTCGATCCACAGCTCGCTGTCGGCCAGCCGCACTTTATCCCCGGTAGTGGGGCCGAACATATCGGCATACGCCCGGCGTGAAATCTCAGCCATGTTTCACCTCGCCCATGACCTCGCCGCGAAAACCGAAAATGCGCTGTGCGCCCGTCACCTGCACCAGCGTCACTTTCCGCTTCTGGCCGGGCTCGAAGCGCACGGCAGTGCCGGCAGGGATGTTCAGCCGGTAACCTCGGGTGGCCTCGCGATCGAACTTCAGCGCCGGGTTGACCTCGTAAAAGTGGTAGTGCGATCCCACCTGGATCGGCCTGTCGCCGTGGTTTTCCACTATCACACTTCGGGTTTCGCGCCCGACGTTGAGAGCAATGTTGCCGGGCTGGATCCGGTATTCACCTGGGATCATCACGCGCTCCTTACACGATCGGGTTGTGGACGGTGACGAGCTTGGATCCGTCCGGAAAGGTGGCTTCCACCTGGATATCCGGGATCATCTCCGGCACGCCTTCCATCACCTGATCGCGCGTCAGGACGTGGCGGCCGGCTTCCATCAGCGAGGCGACGGTTTCGCCATCGCGCGCGCCTTCCATAATAAAGGCGCTGATCAGCGCGACCGATTCCGGGTAGTTGAGCTTTACCCCGCGCGCGAGGCGGCGTTCGGCAACCAGCGCGGCGGTGAACAGCAATAGCTTGTCTTTTTCTCTGGGAGTCAGTTCCATAGCGTTTCTCTTATGTTTGCCAGATGCGCGGCGAACAGGCGGTTTTGGAAGTTAAAAGCGGGCGAAGCGACTGCCAGATATCGCGCATCGCCCGCTGACAAATCAGATTGTCGTGGGAGAGAAAACGCACCGACAGCAGATCGTCGGTGAGCGTGGCGCCCGCAAAAGTATCCAGCGGGGCGAGAAGCGCACGCACCGCATCGAGATGTGCTTCCCGGGCCGGATAGAACAGCAGCGTGCCGACCCACGGATGGTTCGCAACGGGCGTCAGATCGCCACCGCTAAGATGCAGTCGCTCAATCAGACGCGGCTCGCCATCCACCCACACCTCAAGGCGGTTCTCCAGCGTGCCGTGGCTGAAGGTTTCGTTTATCACCGGACGGCCCAGACAGTACAGCTCCCACGCCAGCAGCGTGCTGGTGGCGTGCAGGTGAAAGACGGAACGCAGCGCGGCGTTAGCGCCGGGGAAAATAATGGTGTCCTGCGGCAACCACTCCAGCGTGGCCTCTTCGTCGAGGTAAAAATGCTGACTGAGGCAGGCCAGCGGGCCGCTGCTGCGATAGAACTTACTGGCGCCGGGCATGGTGATGAGGGCATGGCTTTTGGCGTCGAGCCGCACGGAAATATCCAGCGTATCTCCGCCCACAATTCCGCCTGGCGGGTGCAGCAGGTAAAGGTGGCAGGTTTCCCCTTCGGGATAAAACGGACGCTGAACGGTGAGCGGCCCGCTGTGACGCGCGGAATGGAGGAGGGTTTTCTCAGGGGTATGACAAAACTGGAGGGCAAGCGAGGCCTGCCAGCCTTTGTATGAATTATCAGTGACCTGAGTTGCTAACATGGTGCTTCCATTTCCACACTATCGGGGTACGTTTCAGTATGCCCTGGCGGAAATGAAGGCTGTCATATGAGTCGCTTATGGATAAAAAAACCGGCTCATGTGAGCCGGTTTCAGTAATGCAGGCCGGGTAAGCGCAGCGCCACCCGGCAAGAAAGGCTAGCGATAATCCTCTGCATCCACATCATACCCCGACGGCTCCCAGCGGATCGCCAGCAGCGACGCCAGACCGATAAACGGCGCCAGCGCAATCACCCAGAACACGGCGGTATCCAGCGAGGCGACCAGCAGCGGGAACAGAAACAGTGACAGCGTTGAACTGCTGCGCATCAGCGTCTGGTTAAGCCCCACACCCACGCCGCGCAGCGAGGTCGGGTAGCTCAGGGAGGCAAACGTCATGGTATGCGCACCTGGACCAAAACCCTGACCAAACAGGAACAGCGCCAGCATCGCTACGGCGAACACGCCTTCCGTGGCCCCGTCAGGCCGGCCAATCAACGCCAGGCCGAGCAGTGCCGCAAGCTGGCACGCATAACCCGCCAGAGACATCCGCCATGCGCCGAAGCGCGGAACATAGCGCACCGCCAGCAGCCCGCCGACAAAGGCGAACAGCAGGTTAAGCGCCAGCGAGATCAGAATGGTGGTCAGCATCGACTGCACAAAGAAGCTGGAGATGATCACCGGCAGGCCAAAGGCTACGGCGTTATAGGCGAACGAGGAGACCACTGACAGCAGCGTGGCGAGCGTGGTACGCCGCAGATAGATACCGCGGAACAGGTTCAGGTAGTTCGACCATTTTGCCTTGTTCACGACAGGCGCGGGCTGGTCGAGCGCATCCTGCGGTACGTGGGCATTAATATTGTAAGACTGCCGCAGGATGGACGCCGCCTCCTTCAGATTGCCCTGATTCGCCGCCCAGACCGGGGATTCGCTCATATAGCGGCTGCGGATGGCGATAATCACCAGCGCGGGCACCGCGCCAAAGCCAAGGATCAGACGCCAGAGCCAGTCGCTGTGGCTTTCCGGCAGCACGGCGTAAAAGAAGAGCACCAGAAGATAAGAGATGCTGATGGCCGCGTACCAGGTGGGGCACCACATTGCGACGCTGGAGGCTTTATTCCCCGGGCCTTTCAGCCTGGCGAACTCGCTGAGAAACGCCATCGCGACGGGAAGGTCGATCCCAACGCCAAGACCCATCACAAAGCGCGCGCCCGCAAGCACATATTCGTTCGGGGCCAGCGCACAGGCGATAGCGGCAACGACAAAGAACACCATGTCGGCCATAAAGACGCGGTAGCGCCCGATTTTATCCGTAAGATAGCCGCCGAGCAGCGCCCCGACAATCGCGCCAAAGGTAATCGCCGAGGCCACCATGCCGGTACCGGCGGGCGTCAGGTTAAATTCGCGGGTGATGTCTTTGATGCCGAATGCCAGCGCGCCGAGATCGTAGGCATCGAGGAAAATTCCCCCGAGCGCGATACCGACCACGATGCGGGCATTGGCCCGGCCCTGAGAGCCGTCATTAACGAGACGTGAAACGTCCGATGCGCTACGTACCCACTTGATGTCGCCATCCGGGGTATTTCCTTCCGTTGGAAGGGGAGTTGAATCTGTGATTTCTGCCATTTTCTTTTTGTGTGGTTGTGTTGTGTCTCTAACAGTTACCACAGGCAGAAGGTGACAAAAATCACATTTGGTTATAAGGCATAACGAACGGTTTACTGAGCGTCTTTCTTTTTACGCCTGAGCTTCGTCCAGATCTTCGTTTCCTTACGCCGCCACAGGCGCTGAATGTTGTCGTGGTGGCGCAACAGGATCAGACACGAGAGCATCGACACCGGGAAGGTAAACTGCGGTTTAAACCACCAGACATAAAACGGGGCGATCAGTGCGCTGACGATGGCGCCCAGCGACGAATAACCGCTCAGCAGGATGGTCAGCAGCCAGGTGCCCGCCATCACGCCGGTGAGATCCCAGCCGATCGGCGCAATCGCGCCAAACGCGGTGGCAACGCCTTTACCGCCTTTAAAACCAAAGAAAACGGGCCAGATGTGGCCGACGCAGGCGGCGATGGCAATCAGCCCCAGCCAGAAGGGTGTGACGCCGAGCGCATACGCGCCCCAGACGGGAAGCATTCCTTTCAGAACATCAAAAATCAAAACCGCTACGGCTGCTCCCTTGCCGCCAATTCGTAGTACATTGGTCGCCCCCGGATTCCCGGAACCACTTTCACGCGGGTCAGGCAACCCGGCGATGCGGCAGACCAGAATGGCGCTGGAGATTGAGCCGCAAAGGTAGGCGAGGATAATCATTCCAGGCGCGATTGCACTCATAACGCTGTTCCGTTTTGAAAATGTATCTGTATTCTCAGCATCTGTGGATAATACGCATAATTCGCCGGAAGTGGTATCCGGTTTAGCCAAAAAGCAGGCAGGTCGTGATGGATATTGTATTTATAGAGCAACTTTCGGTAATCACCACAATTGGTGTTTACGACTGGGAACAGACCATCGAGCAGAAACTGGTGTTCGATATCGAAATGGGCTGGGACAACCGCAAGTCAGCAAAAAGCGATGATGTGAATGACTGTCTGAGCTACGCCGACATCAGTGAAACGGTCATCGCCCATGTTGAAGGGCAACGTTTTGCGCTGGTAGAACGCGTGGCGGAAGAGGTAGCAGACCTGCTGCTGAGCAAATTTAACTCCCCATGGGTGCGCATTAAGCTAAGCAAGCCGGGAGCGGTGGCGCGCGCCGCCAATGTGGGCGTGATTATCGAGCGTGGCACAAATCTGAAAGGAAAGATTTAACGTCATAATAGCTAAACCATTTTAGGTTATATCGGTCTTAAAGCTGTATCTTTCACGGTTGTCCGCGTGGGACACCGTTTTTTTATATCTTTTTAGGGGTTTATAGATGAGCGATATGCACTCGCTGCTGGTGGCGGCAATACTGGGTGTGGTCGAAGGATTGACGGAGTTTTTGCCGGTGTCCAGTACGGGCCATATGATTATCGTTGGCCATCTCCTGGGCTTTGAAGGCGATACCGCAAAGACGTTTGAGGTGGTTATTCAGCTGGGCTCTATCCTGGCGGTGGTCGTGATGTTCTGGCGACGTCTGTTTGGTCTGATCGGTATCCACTTCGGGCGTTTGCCGCAGCGTGAAGGAGAGGGCAAAGGGCGCCTGACGCTGATTCATATTCTGCTCGGGATGATCCCGGCGGTGGTGCTGGGGCTGGTGTTCCACGACACCATTAAATCGCTCTTCAACCCGATTAACGTGATGTACGCGCTGGTTGTCGGCGGCTTCCTGCTGATTGCCGCCGAAGTGCTGAAGCCTAAAACCCCGCGTGCGGAAGGTCTGGACGATATGACGTATCGCCAGGCGTTTATGATTGGCTGCTTCCAGTGTCTGGCGCTGTGGCCGGGCTTCTCCCGTTCAGGGGCAACCATTTCCGGCGGGATGCTGATGGGCGTGAGCCGTTACGCGGCGTCTGAGTTCTCGTTCCTGCTGGCGGTGCCGATGATGATGGGCGCCACCGCGCTGGATCTCTACAAAAGCATCGGCTTCCTGACCGTGGGCGACATTCCGATGTTCGCCGTGGGCTTTATCACCGCCTTTATTGTGGCGTTGATCGCCATCAAAACCTTCCTGCAACTGATTAAGCGTATTTCGTTTATTCCGTTCGCGATCTACCGCTTTATCGTCGCGGCTGCCGTGTACGTGGTCTTCTTCTGATGACCGACCGCCCTCAGTCTTTCGGCTGAGGGCAACGTTTTTCCTTCCACGCTGCAACTGCATCAATCCGCCGCTTCGTCAGCTCTTCGCGGATCGCCGGGCCTTTAAACCCTGCCTCCACCACCTCTTTTGTTGGCACCGCTTTCGCCACGTCCCACGCCTCACGCAGCAAACGACCCTGCGGATAATCGGACGCTTCAAACCCGGTGCGGCCGCGCACGTCGGCTTCGCTGGTCAGCGCAATTTGCTCCACGCGCTGCGGTTTGCGCCAGGCGTCGATGTTATCAAACAGCCTGACGATGGTGGCGGGTTTCAGGATCGGGAAGGTGTGGATCAGGTCGTGAAACTCGGCCACCAGTTTTGCCAGATCGCGAATGTCATTCGGCACGCGCAGGCGCTGGCAAAGCCCTTCAACCAGCTTCACGCCAGCCGGACCGTGCCCGTGGTGGCGTGGCCACAACTCCTTTGGCGTTAACCCTTTGCCGAGGTCATGGCAGAGGGTAGAAAAGCGCACGTCCACCTCCGGGCTGAGCATGGCGGCCATGCTCAGCGTCATCAGGGTGTGAATGCCGGTATCAATTTCCGGGTGCCATTTCGCCGGGGCGGGCACGCCAAACAGCGCGTCTATTTCCGGGAACAGCACTTTCAGCGCCCCGCAGTCGCGCAGAACCTGGAAAAAGACCTGTGGATTGCGGGTAGTCAGGGCGTTTTCGGTCTCTTTCCAGACGCGTTCTGGCGTCAGGTGTTCCAGCTCGCCCGCGTCGGTCATGGCCGTCATCAGCGCCATCGTCTCGTCGGCGATGCGGAAGCTGAGATGGGCATAACGGGCGGCAAAACGCGCCACGCGCAGTACGCGTAACGGATCTTCAGAAAAGGCGGGGGAGATATGGCGTAAAAGACGGTCGCGCAGATCGTTCTGGCCGCCGTAGACGTCGATAATATGGCCGTTTTCGTCCTGCGCCAGGGCGTTAATGGTGAGATCGCGGCGCAGTAAGTCCTGCTCCAGCGTCACATCCGGCGCGGCATAGCAGGTGAAGCCGGTATAACCGGAACCGGATTTCCGTTCGGTACGCGCCAGGGCGTACTCTTCCCGGCTTTTCGGATGGAGGAACACAGGAAAATCGCGGCCTACCTGCTGGTAGCCCGCGTCAATCATCGCTTCGGGCGTGGCACCGACCACGACCCAGTCTTTATCTTTGACCGGCAGACCTAATAACGCATCACGTACCGCACCACCGACCAGATAACTCTTCACGCCAACACTCCCGTTTTCTCTTTTCGCAAGATGATACGTAAGTGTGGCAGAGAAGACGAGTTAGTTCATCCAGCGGTCTTTACGTTTACGGCTTGGGATAAGGTGAGGAAGCACCAGACCCAGCACCAGACCGACGCCCAGCACCCCGCCGCCATACATAAACCACTGCATGATGATGGTGCGTTGTTTGTCATCCAGCTGTAGATTCGCGGCGTTCACTTTCTTCTGCGCGACGATGAGCTCATTTTTCAGCTTCTGATTTTCATCTTTCAGACCGGCGATCACACTGTCGCTTTGCGCCACTTTCTGCTGCATCTCTGCGGTGCGCTGGTTCCAGGTGCCGTCAATGTTGTTCAGCTTATCGGTCAGGGTTTTCACCTGATTTTCCAGATCCGGCACGCGGGTGCGCAGGCTCGGCACCGTGCTCAGCTCTTTCAGCGGGATCCATGAGGTGCGGCCAGAGCTGTCACGAACCTGACCGTAATTGGTGTCTGCATTGGTTTGCAGCAGAGTCACTTCCTCGCCGGCATTTACCGTACCCACGAGGCGATAATTGTCTCCTGGGCCGCTGCGTACCCAGGTATTCAGTTCATCAGAAACGTAACGTTTCTCTTCAGCGTGGACCGCGGTTGCGGCGCTAAAAGCGAGTAAAGTAAGTCCAATCAGGCGTAATTTAAGCATATCAGTCGTTATTTTCATAAAAAGTGGAACGATAGTAGTGGTATCAGTGTCGCTACGCAAAGGATTCATCATCAATCGGAATCATCTGTGTCATGATTTCCACCGCTTTAAACTTTTACGCCCGTCAAATTGCTCATTGCGTGGCAATTTGGCGCAAAATACTATGTACTGACAAACAAATGGCGAGGAAGTTCGCCTTCATCGACGCGTCTGTGACGCACGCAAAAGTACAAGGCTATGGCACAAGAGATCGAATTAAAGTTTATCGTCGAAAAAGACAGCGCTGACGCGCTCCGCCAGCATCTGAATACGCTGTCCGGCGAGCACCATGAACCCGTACAGCTGCTCAACATCTATTACGAAACGCCGGACAACTGGCTGCGCAACCGCGATATGGGCCTGCGCATCCGGGGTGCGAACGGGCGCTACGAGATGACGATGAAAATCGCCGGTCGCGTGGTGGGCGGTTTGCACCAGCGTCCGGAATACAATATCGACATCAGTAAGCCAGAACTTGAGCTGGATCGTTTTCCGGCGGAAGTGTGGCCGGAAGGGACGCTGCCCGCAACGCTGTCGGCAGAGGCGCAACCGCTGTTCAGCACCGATTTCTGGCGCGAAAAATGGCTGGTGTCGGAAGGCAAGAGCCGCATTGAGATCGCGTTTGATCGGGGTGAAATTAAGGCGGGTGAAGAGCAGGAGCCGATCTGCGAATTGGAACTCGAACTGCTGGAAGGCGAGGCGAGTGATGTGCTGAAGCTGGCGCACAAGCTGGTGAACCAGCCTGGCCTGCGTCAGGGCAGCCTGAGTAAAGCGGCACGCGGCTATCACCTGGCCGCCGGGAATGCGCCGCGCGTGCTGCGAGAAACCCCGATTCTGCGCGTTGTGCCGAAAGCCTCCGTTGAGCAGGGCATGGAAGCGGCGCTGGAGCTGGCGCTCTCTCAGTGGCAGTACCACGAGGAGCTGTGGGCGCGTAACGTGAAAAATGCCAAAAAACAGGTGCTGGCCGCTATGGGGCTGGTGCGTCATACCCTGACGCTCTTTGGCGGCATTGTACCGCGTAAAGCCAGCACTCACTTACGTGATTTGCTCACTCAAACCGAAACGCTGATGCTTTCCGACGTGTCGGCACAAACGGCGATCTACAGCCCGCAAAACGCCGGCGCGAAACTGGCGCTGACCGAGTTTCTGGTGACGCGCGGCTGGCGCACGTTCCTCGATGCGAAAGGGCAGACCAAAATCGCGGAAAACTTCAAACGTTTTGCGGATATCCACCTCTCCCGTCACGCGGCCGAGCTGAGAACCACCTTTGCGCATCCGCTGGGCGACCAGTATGGCGATCAGCTTCCCCGCCTGGCGCGTAACATCGACAGCATGTTGCTGCTGTCAGGTGCGTATGAGGGCGTGAAGGCGCAGGCCTGGCTGGAGAACTGGCAGGGGCTGAAGCATGCCATCGAGACCCGTCAGCAGATCGAAATCGAGCATTTCCGCAACGAGGCCATTTCGCAGGATCCGTACTGGCTGCACAGCGGAAAACGTTAATTCTGGCAAGGAACCCCTGATATGCCGCTTTCTTCGCAGTTACAGCAGCACTGGCAGACCGTTTGCGAACGCCTGCCTGAGTCGTTACCCGCGTCATCGTTAAGCGAGCAGGCGAAAAGCGTGCTCACGTTCAGTGATTTTGTGCAGGAGAGCGTCAGCGCCAACCCGGACTGGCTGGCAGAGCTGGAAAGCGCGCCGCCGCAGGCTGACGAGTGGCGGCATTATGCTGGCTGGCTGCAAACCGCGCTGGCAGAGGTGGCAGATGAAGCCACGCTGATGCGCGTACTGCGTCAGTTCCGCCGCCGGGTGATGGTACGCATTGCCTGGGCGCAGGCGCTGGAGCTGGTGAGCGAAGAGAGCACCTTGCAGCAGTTGAGCGAGCTGGCGCAGACGCTGATTGTCGCCGCGCGGGACTGGCTCTACGCCGCCTGCTGTAAAGAGTGGGGCACGCCGTGCAGCGAAAACGGGGTTCCGCAACCGCTGTTGATTCTGGGGATGGGCAAGCTGGGCGGCTGCGAGCTTAATTTCTCCTCAGACATCGATCTGATTTTTGCCTGGCCGGAGAACGGCTCCACGCGCGGCGGTCGTCGCGAGCTGGACAACGCCCAGTTCTTTACGCGCCTGGGGCAGCGGCTGATTAAGGCGCTGGATCAGCCCACGCAGGATGGTTTTGTCTACCGCGTGGACATGCGCCTGCGCCCGTTTGGCGACAGCGGTCCGCTGGTGCTGAGCTTTGCCGCGCTGGAAGATTATTACCAGGAGCAGGGTCGCGACTGGGAGCGTTACGCGATGGTCAAAGCGCGGATCATGGGCGACAGCGACGATGCCTGGGCCAACGAGCTGCGCGCCATGCTGCGCCCGTTCGTGTTCCGCCGCTACATCGACTTCAGCGTGATCCAGTCCCTGCGAAATATGAAAGGGATGATTGCCCGCGAGGTGCGTCGCCGTGGCCTGAAAGACAACATCAAGCTCGGCGCGGGCGGTATTCGTGAGATCGAATTTATCGTCCAGGTCTTCCAGCTAATACGCGGCGGGCGTGAACCTTCTCTGCAATCCCGCTCGCTGCTGCCGACCCTGAGCGCTATCGAACAGCTGCATCTGCTGCCGGAAGGCGATGCGCAAACGCTGCGTGACTCTTATCTCTTCCTGCGTCGTCTGGAAAATTTGCTGCAAAGTATCAACGACGAACAGACCCAGACGTTACCGGGCGACGAGCTGAACCGGGCGCGTCTGGCCTGGGGGATGCGGGTGGATGACTGGGCGGCGCTGACGCAACGGCTGGAAGCGCATATGGCGGGCGTGCGCCGCATCTTTAACGATCTGATCGGCGACGACGAAAGTGAGTCGCAGGACGATGCGCTCTCCGAGCACTGGCGCGAGCTGTGGCAGGACGCGCTCCAGGAAGATGACACCACGCCGGTGCTGGCGCACTTAAGCGACGATGCCCGCCATCGCGTGGTGGCGCTGATTGCCGATTTCCGCTTCGAACTGAACAAACGCGCCATTGGCCCACGCGGTCGTCAGGTGCTGGATCATCTGATGCCGCATCTGCTGAGCGATGTCTGCTCCCGCGAGGATGCGCCGGTGCCGCTGTCGCGCATGATGCCGCTGCTGAGCGGGATCGTCACGCGTACCACTTACCTTGAACTGTTAAGCGAGTTTCCCGGCGCGCTGAAGCACCTGATTTCTCTCTGCGCCGCCTCGCCGATGGTGGCGAACAAGCTGGCGCGTTATCCGCTGCTGCTGGACGAACTGCTCGACCCGAATACGCTGTATCAGCCGACGGCGACGGACGCCTACCGCGACGAGCTGCGTCAGTATCTGCTGCGCGTACCGGAAGAGGACGAAGAGCAACAGCTTGAGGCGCTGCGTCAGTTTAAGCAGGCGCAGATGCTGCGCGTGGCGGCGGCAGATATCGCCGGCACCCTGCCGGTAATGAAAGTGAGCGATCACTTAACGTGGCTGGCGGAAGCGATCATCGACGCGGTTGTCCATCAGGCGTGGGTGCAGATGGTGGCCCGCTACGGGCAGCCGAAACACCTTGCAGAGCGCGAAGGCCGCGGTTTTGCGGTGGTGGGTTACGGCAAGCTGGGCGGCTGGGAGCTGGGCTACAGCTCCGATCTGGATCTGATTTTCCTCCACGACTGTCCGGCAGACGTCATGACCGACGGCGAACGTGAGATTGACGGGCGGCAGTTCTACCTGCGTCTGGCCCAGCGCATTATGCACCTGTTCAGCACCCGCACCTCATCCGGCATTCTGTATGAAGTGGATGCGCGTCTGCGCCCGTCCGGCGCGGCAGGCATGCTGGTCACCTCGACGGAGGCTTTCGCCGACTATCAGAAGAACGAAGCCTGGACGTGGGAGCATCAGGCGCTGGTGCGCGCCCGCGTGGTATACGGCGATCCGCAGCTCAAAACGCAGTTCGATGCGATCCGCAAGGCGGTCATGACGACCCCGCGCGAGGGCAGTACGCTGCAAACCGAAGTGCGGGAAATGCGGGAGAAGATGCGCGCGCACCTTGGCAACAAACATCGCGATCGCTTTGATATTAAAGCCGATGAAGGCGGCATTACCGATATCGAGTTTATCACTCAGTACCTGGTGCTACTGCACGCGCACGATAAGCCGAAGCTGACCCGCTGGTCGGATAACGTGCGCATACTCGAACTGCTGGCACAGAACGACATTATGGATGAGCAGGAGGCGCAGGCATTAACCCGCGCCTACACCACGCTGCGTGATGAGTTGCACCATCTGGCCTTACAGGAACAGCCGGGCCATGTGGTGCTGGAGTGTTTCACCGATGAACGCGCGCAGGTGACCACAAGCTGGCAGAAGTGGCTGGTGGAACCGTGCGTAACAAAACAAGTGTGATATTATCGCGCGCAAATTGTGAATCTTTCTGGAGTCAGGAATGAAAGTAACACTGCCAGAGTTTGAACGTGCTGGAGTTATGGTTGTCGGTGATGTGATGCTGGATCGCTACTGGTATGGGCCGACCAGCCGTATCTCTCCGGAAGCGCCGGTGCCGGTAGTTAAGGTCGACACCATTGAAGAGCGTCCAGGCGGCGCGGCAAACGTGGCGATGAACATAGCCTCGCTGGGCGCGCATTCGCGTCTGGTGGGCCTGACCGGCATTGACGATGCGGCGCGTGCCCTGAGTCAGTCGCTGGCGGACGTGAACGTGAAGTGCGACTTCGTTTCTGTTCCGACACACCCAACCATCACCAAGCTGCGCGTGCTGTCGCGTAACCAGCAGCTGATCCGCCTCGATTTCGAAGAAGGATTCGAAGGCGTTGATCCTGAGCCTCTGCACGAGCGTATTAGCCAGGCGCTGGGCAATATCGGCGCGCTGGTGCTGTCTGATTATGCCAAAGGCGCGCTGGCGAGCGTGCAGACCATGATCCAGCTGGCGCGTAAAGCCAGCGTACCGGTGCTGATCGATCCGAAAGGGACCGATTTTGAGCGCTATCGCGGCGCAACCCTGCTGACGCCAAACCTCTCTGAATTCGAAGCGGTGGCGGGCAAGTGCAAAACTGAAGAAGAGCTGGTTGAGCGCGGCATGAAAATCATCGCTGATTTCGAGCTGTCTGCGCTGCTGGTGACCCGTTCCGAGCAGGGCATGACGCTGCTGCAACCGGGCAAGGCGCCGCTGCATATGCCAACCCAGGCGCAGGAAGTGTACGACGTGACCGGTGCCGGTGATACGGTGATTGGCGTGCTGGCGGCGACGCTGGCGGCGGGTAACTCCCTGGAAGAAGCATGCTACTTCGCGAACGCCGCGGCGGGCGTGGTCGTTGGTAAACTCGGGACCTCCACCGTTTCGCCAATCGAGCTGGAAAACGCGGTGCGTGGGCGTGCGGATACCGGCTTTGGCGTCATGACCGAAGACGAGCTGAAAGTGGCCGTTGCTGCCGCGCGCAAATGCGGTGAAAAAGTGGTGATGACCAACGGCGTGTTCGACATCCTGCATGCGGGTCATGTCTCGTATCTGGCGAATGCGCGTAAGCTGGGCGATCGCCTGATTGTGGCGGTCAACAGCGATGCTTCAACCAAACGTCTGAAGGGTGAAACGCGTCCGGTGAACCCGCTGGAGCAGCGCATGATAGTGCTCGGCGCGCTGGAAGCGGTGGACTGGGTGGTCTCATTTGAAGAAGACACCCCGCAGCGCCTGATTGCCGGGATCCTGCCTGACCTGCTGGTGAAGGGCGGTGATTACAAACCAGAGCAAATCGCAGGTAGCGAAGAGGTCTGGGCAAATGGTGGTGAAGTGATGGTGCTCAACTTTGAGGACGGGTGTTCAACCACCAACATCATTAAGAAGATCCAGAAAGACAGTCAGTAAAAAACGGGCCAACAGGCCCGTTTTTTTATGTCGGATGGCGGCTGCGCCTTACCCGACCTACGCGTTCATCCAGGCCCGGTAAGGCGTAGCCGCCACCGGGCACAGCAGGCCGCACTTATGCCTGGTCATCCACCGGTGGAATAGCTGGCGCTGGCTTCACTTCTTCCGGCGCATTGCGGCTCTCCAGCTCGCTCAGACGCTGTTCCAGCAGCGCCAGTTTCTCGCGGGTGCGCAGCAGCACCTGAGTCTGCACATCAAACTCTTCGCGGCTGACTAAATCAAGGCGAACCAACTGTGCCTGCAACGTCTGGCGGATTTTCTTCTCAACGTCATCACCAAACTCACGAATACCTTTCGGCATGGACTCATGAACCTGACGCGCGATCTGCTCAATTTTCTTTGGGTCAATCATTGTCGTTTCCCTTGATGAAAAGGTGTTAGTGCCTATTGTAGCGCGTCATGCCGTGGGTTAAACAAAATTGTTTGAAGCTTATGCATTGCCCAGGGTAATCAATAGCGTTATAGTTATCTCGCTTATTCTCAGGGCGGGGCGAAATTCCCCACCGGCGGTAAATCAGCTTAACGCTGAAAGCCCGCGAGCGCTTTGGGTGAATTCTCAAAGGTCAGCAGATCCGGTGTAATTCCGGGGCCGACGGTTAGAGTCCGGATGGGAGAGAGTAACGATCCAGTCGGGCATGGCCCGCTCACGTTATTTTTTTGCCGCTAGTACGGCGCTCCTAAGACTGCCCTGATTCTGGTAACCATAAAGTTAATGAGGTTTTTTTACCATGAATCAGACGCTACTTTCCTCTTTTGGCACTTCAACTCAACGTGTTGAGCATGCACTGGATGCACTGCGCGAAGGCCGCGGTGTGATGGTGCTTGACGATGAAAACCGTGAAAACGAAGGCGACATGATTTTTGCCGCCGAGAACATGACCGTTGAGCAGATGGCGCTGACCATCCGTCACGGTAGCGGCATCGTATGCCTGTGCATCACCGAAGACCGTCGCAAGCAGCTTGATCTGCCGATGATGGTTGAAAACAACACCAGCGCCTTTGGTACCGGCTTCACCGTGACCATTGAAGCAGCGCATGGCGTAACCACCGGTGTGTCGGCGGCTGACCGCCTGACTACCGTGCGTGCAGCGATTGCTGATGGTGCGAAACCATCCGATCTGCACCGCCCTGGTCACGTCTTCCCGCTGCGCGCGCAGCCGGGCGGCGTGCTGACCCGTGGTGGTCATACCGAAGCGACCATCGATCTGGTGACGCTGGCTGGCTTCAAACCCGCAGGCGTGCTGTGCGAACTGACCAACGATGATGGCACCATGGCGCGCGCGCCGGAGTGCATCACCTTTGCGCGACTGCACAATATGCCAGTGGTGACGATTGAAGATCTGGTTGAGTACCGCCGGGCGCACGAGCGCAAAGCCAGCTAAACATGCTGATGTGAAAAAGCCGGGGAAACCCGGCTTTTTTGTTTCTAGTGGTAGTTAATTTTGAACAGTACCACGGTTTCAAACGGCCCGGACTGAATCGCTTTCCCTTCTTCCCGTGAAAGTTCAGCCGTGTAGTTTTGCTCAACATTCATCGTATCGCCCGTAAAATCGGCGTACTCCTTGTACTGGTTGAAGGTGTAAGGCTCCGTTCCGTTAAGAATACGCAGCTTTAACCCATTCCCTATCAGTACCGCGGTGTCGTCTGCGCTAAGCGTTTCGGTTGTGTAAAACGACGAGTCCATCTTAAATCCGTCCGAGCATTGGGCATCCTGCACTTTGGTGGTTCGTATTGAAAACGTGCGCATACGCGTCTGCTGATTCACAATGTCGCGCGCGCTGAAGGCGCCGAAGTCGATCTCCTGATTTTCAGGGAAAATGCTAAACGTCGCTCCGCAATCAAGCACCGTAATGTTTTGCAGTCCGTTGATGTGATACTTGAGGTTCTTCGCGTCGGCCATCTGATTCACGCCACCCTTACCGTCAAACTGCACAACGATGTAATCGCTGAGCGAACTGACATAACCATGTGGCGGCATAGTCTTAATTCTCACGAAAAGTCGTAATCGGGCGACGAACGTGCGTGAAATATGGATATCATCCGGATTGCCGGAGCAGATGCGATTCTCCCAACCCATCTGGCGGATTTGATCCGCGGTGTAAATGGTGATGTTATCGTTGTCCAGACACTGGCGGGTATCCACGCCGTTGGGCTGGCCCGTGGCATCGTAATCTATGCCTTCATAGGTGACGCCCAGTTCATAATAGGGATCGGTTGCGGCAGGATAAGGGTTCACCCATGCAAAGACATCTTCCGGCTCAAAATTGCTCGTGACGTTGTTGTCACAGGTCACCGGAATTTTAATGTCATCAGACTCCCATATTTTTTGGCCAACCTGTGCGTTGCTGGGTATGGCAAAAGGGGTGATCGTTTTTGTCTCCTCGACGGGGCCGCCAGATCCACCCAGATAGCAGTTAAGCGCCAGCGCGTCTTTCAAAGGCAGCGCTGAAAGCAGCAGGGTAACCAGCAAACTAGCGAGCTTTCGCATGTTTATCGATTTTCCGTTCGGTAAGTTTACATTGCGCCGTTCCGGTGCACTGCACGTCGACTTTTTTTAGGGCGCCGTAATCGTCGATATAGCCGATGCTGTAATAACTACCGTGGTAATCGCCGGTAGAGGCGGTTGCCGTGGCGAAAGGCGCAATCATCAGACTGTCAAAACCCGGCAGCATGGTTTTGGCATTTTTGCTCAGCCACGCAAGCGTGATGTAGTACGGCGTAGGGTTGTGGACCGTGAGTCCTTTCGCGCTGGCGGTAATTTCCATGCGCATTTCAGCCAGTTCGCCGGATTTTTTGCTAATCGCTTCCGGACGCCAGAACAGCTTGATTCGGCTCTGCATGGCAACCTGCATCACGCTGCGCTCCTCGCTGGCGCTGATGCTTTTTGGCGGTACTTCACGCAGGTTGAAATAAAACAGCGATTCCCTGTCTTTTGGCAGCTGGCGGGTGGCGGCTTGTTTAACAATTCTTACCTGCGACGAGGCGCCCGCTTCGATACGTTGAATGGGGGGAAGCGCCATAAAGTGCGTATCTTCTTTTTGCCCCTTTTCATCTTCAATCCAGGAGAGCGCCAGATAAGGCAGCGCCTTGCTCTGGTTGTCCACTTTCAGGCTGCTGGCCTTGTCGCTTTCTGGAAAAACAATGCGCGTGCGGTCCAGGTTAATGGCCGCATGGGTGGTAAATGCTGTGCTGATTAGCATCAGGCACAGGCTTTTAATCGGCGTTAATTTCATGATGATTTCTTACTGACACGGCAGTATCAACTGCATACTGTTTTCTAAGTGAGAAGGTAACGAGAAGCGACACTGTTGGTTGTCGCCCCATGTCACGCGAAACTGCTGTTCTGGCTCAACGGCGCCCAGCCAGACGTGGCCTTCATCGGCCACCATCCCAACCTGCAAATCGCTTTCTTCCAGGCGAACAATCGCCCCGAGCGGTGGCGTTCCTGATGACATCCGCAGAACGCCTGCCACGTCCTGACCTGCACGCGTGGCAATCTGACGAAAACCAATGGCCCCCTCAGTCCAGGTTGAGGTCACGACGCGGCTGTCCACGTCCACGCCATCCGGAAGGTTGTTCATATTGACCTGCACGCTGGAGGGGGAATAGCTGGAAAATGACGGTAAAACGCCGATGCCAAAACGGTTGGTTTCATCTCGCGACATATTCAGCGGGATATTGCCTACCCCGTCGGTGCTGACCATTACGCGGGGTTCATTACCGTAGCTGCGCCGGTGCAGCGCGGCGCCTTTCGCTGTTGAGGTGAAGGAACCGCTCCAGCTTGCGCTGAGGGAGTTATATTCGTCAGCTTTATAACTGCCGGAGAGATTGAGATCGCCGTACGCAGAATAATGCTGATAATTCCCGCTGACCTGCGCGCCGGAGTCTGGCTTCCCGCTCTCCGCGCCCGCGGAAACGCCCCAGGTGTTATTGCGATCCGACGTGTCATACCACGACACGTTATGGCTCAGCGTATCGCGGTTACGCAGGTCATAGTTAAGGCGATGATCGGGATCGAGCGGTACGCTGAGCGAGAGATAGAACTGAGTATCGTCACTTTCGTCTTTCTCATCGTAATGCGTTTTACTCCAGGACAGGGTTACGCCAAGGTTCTTCCAGCGGCCCATATCAAAGTTGTAGCCCGCCGTGATACTGCCGGTCGTGGAGGGTGAATCATTCCACCATGTCTGACGCAGCATATTGACGTACAGGTTCAGGGATAACGCCGAAATGTACTGGCTTGCCGTCACGCTCAGGGTTTGTTTTTCCGACTGGCGGTCACCGTCGTCATAATCAAGGTAGCGGGCGTAGCTCAAAAACTGTGGATCTGAGTAGCGGTAGCTGGCGAGCGTAAGCTGACTGCCGGTGGTATCGAAACGCTTGCTGTAGTTAATGCGATAGCTGTAACCCGTCTGGCTGCGCTGGTGTGGCAGCTGGCTGGTGGCCTGCGTGACGTCAAAAGAGAGCGCCCCCAGCCAGGCCATATTCTGGCCGATCCCGGCAGCGAGGGAACGATAGCGGTCGCCATCGGCCAGCGTACCGCCATACAGGGAGGTGTGCGACAGCATGCCCCAGGAAAATTCGCCGCTCATGAAGGCGTTATCTTCAACGTCATGGGAGGCGCCCTGGCGCGCTTTACCCGCCGCGAGCTTGTAGCGCACCTGACCCTTGCGCGTTAAAAATGGTACGGATTCGGCCGAGACCTGAAAGGTGCTGACGCGTCCATCCTCTTCCGTGACTTTGACGTCCAGCGTGCCCTGAACCGACTGGTTAAGATCCTGAATAACAAAAGGACCTGGCGGCACTTTACTCTGGTAAATCACGCGATCGGCAAGGCTTACGGTTACCGTGGCGTTGGTTTGCGCTATCCCGGTAATCTGCGGGGCATAGCCGCGCAGCGACCATGGCAGCATACGTTCATCGCTGATTAGCGATGCGCCGGTGTAGGTAAAGGCGTCAAAAATTGCGGACTGGAAATCCGTTTCACCCAGCGTCAGTTTCGCACCGATCGAGGGCAGAGGGCGGAACATATACACGCGTGAAAAACGTCCATTATGCTCCGAGCCTGCGTCAGTATGGCTTTGCGTGTACTGGTAATCGCTGCGTAGCCGCCACGCGCCCATGTTTGCACCGGCGGTGCCATAGGTATTGGCGTTGTCATTGTTGCCGCCGCTATTGGGCTGATAATGGCTGGCAAAAAGATTGTAATCCAGCAGTACGCCCGGCACGCCGATGTCCCAGGTGGATGGCGGCATCCAGTCAACCGCACGGTATTGCAGCCACGCCTGGGGGATGGTCACTTTCAGGGTCTGGCTGCCTTGCTCAAAAGTAAATCGGATGTCGGGTCTGGCGGAGAAATCAACGCATCCCTCTTTCTCAGGCAAAGCGTGGCGAACGTCATCCTGCAACGCAAAGGTATCGACCAGCTCGGGGGGAATACAGACCTGAACGGCATTATTTATTTCTCGCCAGCGAAGCTGCCAGCCATTTGCCAGCGGAATATCATTGACGGCAACCGTAACGAAATAGCTTCCCGGCGTAACCGATATTTGATCTTTAAACAGTGATAAATCGACGCTGCCGCGCTGATCTTTATCGATGGCGTTTATATTAAACTCGGTGGCAGAGGCAACTTTCGTCATTAACAGGGACGCAATGATGATTATCCATTGTAATTTGTATGTCATCATCCTGTTACTCGAGTAAATAGAGAGTGCCGACCGGCATGAATTACCAGTCGGCTGGTGCCGTGACGTAACAGAATTATTTGTACATCAGGAGGTAGTTAGCCGTGGCTTCAACCTGGCCTGCCGTCGCAGTTTTACCTGTAGGGACTTCCATAACCGCTTTGAAATGCAGCGTCTGGGTGGTTGAACCCGCCAGCAACTCAACCTCGTTGGCTTCTCCCAGTGTGATAGCAGACTCCGCGTTATCCAGCAGACGCACCCCCACGTTCTGCGCACCGCTTGCATAGGTGTTGCTCATCAGGCTGGTATCCGCCGCGTCTGTCGCTGCGCTGGTAAAGGTCACATCCACTTTGGTAATTGGCGTGTCGGTCTCGTCTGCCGGATCGTCAAGCTGGCAGTTTTCCAGATTGATATCGACCGGAACCGGGGTAGATTTTTTGTTGGCGTTGATAACAGCCGTGGTCACTTCACCCAGATCGACTTCTTTATCAACGCTGTCTGGTGCGATACTGCACGGTGCGTCAATAACAATACCTTTGAATTTGATTTTTCCTGAGCCTTGATCATCTGCAAAAGCAGCACCCGATACAATGACTGCCATAGCCGTCGCTAACAGTAGTTTTTTACCCATATACATGAAAATATCCTTTTTCAGAGTGATTCATAATGTGAATATTAATTTCAGAATACTCGCGAAGTATACGAATTGGGGTGGGGAGACGCGATTAACATGACTTAAATATATTTTTAGATGGTTTTAATTAATATTTGCAGGCTATCTTAAGAGGCGTGGTTTTTCGGGATTTTAACAGGTCTATATTTTTCAGGTTATTATAGGTGAAATATATAGGATTGTTTTTTTGAATAATATATAGCCTCCGTATAAAACGGAGGCATAAATTCTTAGCCAATACCGGCCGTTTGCAGCAGTACCAGACTCATCCCCATCACTGACATTCCACACAGTACGCCGTAGCTGGGGTTATTGTTGGGATCGATCTCTTTCGCCAGCGGCATCAGCTCATCGACAGAGAGCGCGACCATAATCCCGGCCACGGCAGCCATAATTGCAGCCATCACAATCGGGGAGACGAGACTACCGAGGATCAGCCACGCCAGCACGCCGCCGAGAATTTCAGCCATCCCGGAGATACCCGCCCAAAAGACCGCCGTACGTTTTGAACCCGTGGCGGCATAAACGGGCCCGGCAACGGCAAGTCCTTCAGGAATATTGTGCAAAGCCACGGCCAGCGCCACACCAAAACCCATTTCCAGGTTGCTGCTGGCCGTGACATAGGTGGCGATACCTTCCGGAAAGTTATGCAGGCTGATACCCAGCGTCAGCAGAATGGCCGTGCGTTTGATATTGCCCGGGATGGGGGTAACGCTTTTTTGCATTAAATCCTGCGGGTGCGCGTGAGGAAGAATACGGTCGAGCGCAAAATAACCCAGCAGTCCAATGATAAACATGCCATAGCCCAGAACAGGCGACATACCTTCGGTGTGAAGCGCGGCGGGCAGCATCTCCATCAGCGAGATAAGCAGCATGATCCCGGCGGCGAAACCCAGCGAGAAGGCCAGAAGGCGATTAGAGGGTTTTTGCCCGAGTACCCCGAGGAACGCACCGATAAAGGTTGCGGCGCCCGCGAGTAAGGTCAAAATCAACGGTACTGACATGCATTCTCCTTAAGCTATATCTGACATTCAAATTTCCTGATGATGATCTTCACGGTTATCTGCGTTCATCTTCACCTGAATGCGCGTAATGTAGGCCCATCACATTGACACCTCCTCTAAGGATATCACCATGTCTTCTTCTCGTATGCCAGCACTGTTTTTAGGCCATGGCAGCCCAATGAACGTCCTGGAAGATAACGTCTATACCCGTGCCTGGCGTCAGCTGGGTGAGACGTTACCGCGTCCGAAGGCAATTGTGGTGGTCTCTGCGCACTGGTTTACCCGGGGTACCGGTGTGACGGCCATGGAAGCGCCAAAAACGATTCATGATTTTGGCGGCTTTCCGCAGGCGCTGTATGACACGCATTATCCTGCTCCGGGCTCCCCCGAGCTGGCGCAGCGGCTGGTTGATCTGCTCGCCCCTGTTCCGGTTGCGCTGGACAAAGAAGCCTGGGGCTTTGACCACGGCTCATGGGGGGTGTTGATCAAAATGTATCCGGATGCCGATATCCCGATGGTGCAACTGAGTATCGACAGCACCAAACCGGCTGCCTGGCACATGGAGATGGGGCGTAAGCTGGCTTCGCTTCGTGATGAGGGCATCATGCTGATTGCCAGTGGCAACGTGGTACACAATCTGCGTACGGTACGCTGGCACGGTGAAAATACGCCGTACCCCTGGGCAACAGCCTTTAATGACTATGTAAAAGACAACCTGACCTGGCAAGGGCCGGCCGAACGACACCCTTTGGTGAACTATCTGGATCACGACGGCGGTTCGCTCTCTAACCCGACGCCGGAACACTTCTTGCCATTGCTGTATGTATTAGGCGCGTGGGATGGTCAGGAGGTTATTACAATCCCGGTCGACGGTATTGAGATGGGGAGCTTGAGTATGCTGTCGGTGCAGGTGGGGTAAAAACATGTCGGGTGGCGGCTTCGCCTTACCCGACCTACATATTGAGCGTAGGCCCGGTAAGCGTAGCGCCACCGGGCAAGTCTTACTCGACGAAAATATGCGGGTAGAAACGCGACAGATCCTGCGTAATCAGCGCGCGATCTTCGCGAATGCCAATCCCGGCAGGCTGATCGTTAATAAGCCAGCTGCCGATCAACGTATAGCTGTCGCCAAACTTCGGCAGTTGATAAAACGCCTGGACGATCATCCCTTCTTCACCGTACGGCCCTTCAACCGCTTCCAGCGTTTTACCGTTTTCGATAATCGAGACGTTTGCCCCTTCACGGGAGAAGATTGGCTTAACGACGTATTTCTCCATCGGTGGGAAATCATCTTCAGCAAAGTAAGCAGGCAGCAGGTTCGGGTGATTCGGGAACATCTCCCACAGCATCGGCAGCAGGGCTTTATTGGAGATAATGCTCTTCCAGGCCGGTTCCAGCCAGCGCACGCCGGCGTCTTCCAGTTTGGTAGAGAACATTTCCCGCAGCATGTATTCCCACGGATAGAGCTTGAACAGGTTGCTGATGACCTGATCCTGCATGTCCGTAAACTGACCTTTTTCACCTAAACCGATATCTTCGATATAGAGGAATTCCGTCGCCACTTCCGCTTCGGCTGCGCAGTCCTGCAAATACTGAACCGTACCGCGATCTTCTTCGGTATCGCGGCAGCAGGCGAGGTGCAACAGGTTGAAACCGTGCTGTTCACGCAGTTCGACGAAACGCTCAATCAGCTTTTCCTGAAGGCTGTTGAACTGGTCGCTGCCTTCGGGCAAGTTTCCGGCATTCGCCTGATCTTCCAGCCAGATCCACTGGAAGAACGCGGCTTCGTACAGGGAGGTTGGCGTATCCGCGTTGTTTTCTAAAAGCTTCGGTTCACCCACGCCATCCCATGCCAGATCGAGGCGAGAGTAGAGCGAAGGCTGGTTCGTTTTCCAGGACTGACGAACAAAACTCCAGGTGTGCTTCGGAATGCGGAATTTGGTCATCAGCTCATCGCTGTCGATGACTTTTTCTACTACCTTCAGGCACATCTGGTGCAGCTCTGCGGTTACCTCTTCAAGCTTTTCGACCTGAGCGAGCGTGAGCTTATAGTAAGCATCTTCACACCAGTACGGCTCGCCGTACATGGTGTGAAAGTTGAAACCGTATTCGGTGGCTTTTTCGCGCCAGTCCGGGCGCTCAACAATACTGACTCGTTCCATGATCAGCCGCCCATTGAGCGAGTTGAGGAGCCGGTCGCACTACGCTGCATGGTGGTTTGTTTGGCAACAGACTCACCAAAGCCGCCACGGGTAATGGTGCTGGTGGTGGCTGGTTTCGGCGCCATTGCGGTTTTCGGTACGGTCATCGTACGGCCTGGCGTTGCAGCACCGTAACCCTTGCCGGTGGCATCGGTGTATTTACCGTAGGCCGGGCTGTTCGGGTTTTTGGAGCTAAACAGCGGCTGCTGCTGGTAGCCCGCACCGCCGCTCATCAAACGGCCCATCATATAACCCGCCATCAGCGGCATCCAGAAGCTGCCGCCGGACTGTGCCTGCGCCTGGTTTTCCGGTGCCATACCCGCCTGAGCAGGTGCCTGCTGGCACTGGCCTTCACCGAATTCGGCTACACAGTCTTCGCGAGAGGCATATTTCGGCGCGGTACGTTCCGCTTCTTTGAGGGCGTTGTTATAGGCCGTCGTACACTCAGCGGCTTTACCGGTTGCGCTCGCGCAGTCGTCGGCGTTTTGATACAGCGAAACCGTTTCGTCGTTTTGCTCACAGCCTGCCAGCATAAAGACGGCGGTGACCGCCAGCGCGACAGGTGTCAGGTGGCGTGCGTTCCAGCTTTTGCGGAACGACGCGTGATTCATCGTTTTTGTCCGTTTCATATTTGTCTTCCAGGACCCAGTGGTAATAACGCTCAGGATAGAGGATGAGTGGTTGAAAATGAAGCGAAGAGGAGCGAAATGCGGGGGATCTTTACGTTGGCTTACGTTCAGGTGTGATTTTGCGCCGGGTGGCGCTGTGCTTACCCGGCCTACGATTAAGTAGGCCCGATAAGCTCAGCGCCATCGGGCAAGGCTTAATGACGGAACGGATTCGTACCGCTGCTGGCAGGTGCGGTGCTACGCGCTGCCGCTGGCTGCGCAAGCGGGGCGCTGCTGTTAGGGGTGAAATTATCAACGGCGGCATCCTGCTGTGGATTTTCCGGCGCGACGCTGTCAGGCGACGTAGGGACCGGTTTGCCCAGCGTGCTGTTCAGCATTTGCAGATCCTGCTCGTTCAGCGTACCCAGCGCCTGCTTTATGTTCAGCTGGTTAATCAGATACTGATAACGTGCGCTGGAGAGCTGCTGTTTCGCGTTATACAGCGTGGTCGTTGCGTCTAACACGTCCACGATGGTACGCGTACCTACGGAGTAACCCGCTTCGTTCGCATCCAGTGAGCTCTGGGCAGAGACGACGGCCTGTTTATAGGCGTTGATGCTGCTGATAGAGGCATTTACGTTGTTGTAGGAAGAACGCACGGTCTGCACCACGTTGCGGTGTGCGCTTTCCAGCTGCTCGCTGGCACCCACAAAGTTGTACTGCGCCTGTTTAACCTGAGAGTTAACCATCCCGCCCTGGTACAGCGGCAGAGAGAAGCTCAGACCCACTTTGTTCTGGCCAACGTTGCTGTCGTCATAGGCCTGAGAGGTCGTTTTAGACCCGCTGTAGCTGGTGTCCGATACGCCGGTAGAGGCGCTCAGGCTCAGAGTTGGCAGGTGACCATCCTGTGCAAGACGGATCTGTTCGCGCGCCAGATCCTGGCTCAGGCGTGCCTGCAACAAGGTCAGGTTGCGGTTTTCCGCTTCTTTCAGCAGGGCGTTAACCGCCTGCGGTTTGTCCGTTTTGAAACTGTCCACGTTCAGAGAGGCCAGCTCAGGATAGTAGTTACCGGTGACCTGACGCAGTGCTTCCAGGGCGTTGTCGAGGTTGTTACGTGCGGTCACTTCGTTAGCCAGTACGGTATCGTACTGTGAACGGGCGTTCTGCACGTCAGTAATGGCGACCAGGCCCACGTTAAAACGCTGGGTGGTTTGATCTAACTGACGGTAAACCGCCTGTTTCTGCGCTTCGGTGTAGGAGAGGGCGTCAATCGCGCTCAGAACCTGGAAATAGGCGGTCGCGGTATTCAGGATCAGCGTCTGCTGATCGGTCTGATAGGTGACATCCTGAATGCCGGCGCTCTTTTCCTGCAAGCTCAGTTCCCGCCATTTGGACATGTCGAACAGGGTTTGTGTAAGCTGTAAAGAGGCGCTGGTGGCATTCGAATCGATGCCATTGTTATCGCGAAAACCGTTAGTGTAGGTATAATCTGCACCTAAGCCTAACTGCGGCAGCAGTGGACTACGTGCTTCGTTAATCTTTTCAAACGCAGCATCACGATCGGCCGCTGATTTACGTAAATCAGGGTTGCCCAGACGTGCCTGCTGGTAGACCTGTAACAGGTTTTCTGCCTGGCTCATTGCACTGAAGCCCGTCAGGCTCAGGCCGATAAGGATGGGGAGCAATTTCTTCATTTGCATTCCTTGTTGTGAAGCAGTATTAGCGCTGATCTAATTAAAAATAATTGCCGATTCTAACAGAATCATCCACACCAAAAGGTTGGCGTAACGTGCCATCTGGCGGTAATTTGCTCCAATCTACCATATAGCCATACAAACGGCAGCCAAACAGCCTTGAAATTCACAATTTCATCACCATTGCTACCAGGACTCGACCGATGCAAAAACCAGAAAACGTGCCTGTCACCTTCGCCAAAAACGATGTAGAAATTATTGCACGAGAAACGCTTTATAGCGGTTTTTTTTCAATGGAACTTTACCGTTTCAGGCATCGTCTGTTTAACGGTGAGATGAGCGGTGAAATCAAACGCGAAATTTTTGAGCGCGGGCATGCGGCTGTGTTGCTACCCTATGACCCAGTGCGTGATGAAGTTGTGCTGGTCGAGCAGGTGCGTATTGCGGCTTATGATACCAGCGAAACGCCGTGGTTGCTGGAGATGGTGGCCGGGATGATCGAAGAAGGTGAGTCGGTCGAAGACGTCGCTCGCCGCGAGGCGCTGGAAGAGGCGGGCCTGGTGGTTGGCCGGACGAAGCCGGTGTTGAGCTACCTGGCAAGCCCGGGTGGGACAACGGAACGTTCATCTATTATGGTGGGCGAAGTGGACGCCAGGACAGCGGAAGGGATCCACGGTCTGGCAGATGAAAACGAAGATATTCGGGTTCATGTGGTGAGTCGGGAGCAGGCTTACCAGTGGGTAGAAGAGGGGAAAATCGACAACGCAGCGTCTGTCATCGCTCTGCAATGGCTACAGCTGCATTATCAGACATTACGACACGAGTGGAAAAAATGAAGCGTTATACACCTGACTTCCCAGAAATGATGCGCCTGTGCGAAACCAATTTCGCCCAGCTGCGCCGCCTGCTGCCGCGAAACGACGCGCCCGGCGAAACGGTGAGCTATCAGGTGAGCAACGCGCAGTATCGGTTAACGATAACAGAATCAACGCGCTACACTACGCTGGTGGAGATTGAGCAAACGGCGCCGAGCATCAGCTACTGGAGCCTGCCGTCGATGACGGTACGTCTTTATCATGACGCGATGGTCGCTGAAGTGTGTTCAAGCCAGCAGATCTTTCGCTTTAAAGCGCGGTATGATTACCCGAATAAAAAGTTGCATCAACGCGACGAAAAGCATCAAATTAACCAGTTTTTAGCCGACTGGCTAAGATATTGTTTAGCACATGGAGCAATGGCGATTCCGGTTTGTTAGCGTCATAAACCTACCTAAGGACACCATTTGGAAAGCCTGTTGAACCTGACTGTTGCTGGTGGGGCGCCAGTCAGGATATTACAAATCACCGACACCCACCTTTTTGCCGAAAAGCATGAGACGCTTCTGGGCGTGAACACCTGGGAGAGTTATCAGGCGGTTCTTGACGCGATCCATGCTGAAAAGCGGCCATGCGATCTGATCGTCGCGACGGGCGATCTGGCGCAGGATCAATCCTCCGCAGCCTATCAGCATTTTGCTGAAGGGATTGCGAGCTTTAGCGTGCCTTGCGTCTGGCTACCGGGCAATCACGATTTTCAACCCGCTATGTACAGTTCGCTTCAGGATGCGGGGATTTCACCGGCAAAATGTGTCTTTGCGGGGGACCAGTGGCAAATTCTGCTCCTCGACAGTCAGGTGTTTGGCGTTCCCCACGGTGAGTTGAGCGACTATCAGCTTGACTGGCTGGAGACAAAACTGGCCGCCGAACCGAATCGCAATACGCTGCTGTTGCTGCATCATCACCCGCTGCCGGCGGGCTGTAGCTGGCTCGATCAGCACAGCTTACGCAACTCTGCGGCGCTGGACGGCGTACTGGCGAAATTTCCGCGCGTGAAAAATTTGCTGTGCGGGCACATTCACCAGGAACAGGATCTCGACTGGAATGGTCGCCGCCTGCTCGCGACGCCCTCTACCTGCGTGCAGTTTAAGCCGCACTGCGCCAACTTTACGCTGGATACCATCGCACCGGGCTGGCGCTGGCTGGAGCTGCATGCCGATGGCTCGCTGACCACCGAAGTTTGCCGTCTGACCGGGGCTCAATTCCGCCCGGATACCGCTTCGGAAGGCTATTGATGTCGACGCTTCTCTATCTGCATGGGTTTAACAGCTCACCACGATCGGCGAAAGCGACGCAGCTTCGCCAGTGGCTGAGCGCGAATCATCCCCACGTGGAGATGATTATTCCGCAGTTGCCCCCTTATCCGGCGGATGCGGCAGAGATGCTGGAATCGATCGTGCTTGAACACGGCGGCGAATCGTTTGGCGTTGTCGGGTCGTCGCTCGGCGGCTACTACGCCACCTGGCTGTCGCAGTGCTTTATGTTACCCGCTGTCGTCGTCAACCCGGCGGTCCGGCCATTTGAGCTGTTAAGGGACTTTCTTGGCGAAAACGAGAACCCCTACACCGGCCAACAATATGTGCTAGAGTCACGCCATATTTACGATCTCAAAGTTATGCAGGTCGACCCGCTTGAAGCGCCCGATCTTATCTGGCTGCTGCAACAGACGGGAGATGAAGTGCTGGATTACCGCCAGGCAGTGGCGTATTACGCATCCTGCCGCCAGACTGTAGAAGAGGGCGGTAACCATGCTTTCACGGGCTTTGAAGATCATTTCACCCAGATTGTCGATTTTCTTGGACTGCACAGCCACTGACAATCAATGCGAATTGCTAGCTTAAATCATGACGCAAACCTATAACGCTGATGCCATTGAGGTACTCACCGGGCTTGAGCCGGTTCGCCGCCGCCCGGGGATGTACACCGATACGACGCGCCCAAACCACCTGGGCCAGGAAGTAATTGATAACAGTGTGGACGAAGCGCTGGCAGGCCATGCCAGACGCGTGGACGTTATCCTGCACGCCGATCAGTCGCTGGAAGTTATCGACGACGGCCGCGGCATGCCGGTAGATATCCACCCGGAAGAGGGTGTTCCAGCCGTTGAGCTGATCCTCTGTCGTCTGCACGCGGGCGGTAAGTTCTCCAACAAAAACTACCAGTTCTCCGGCGGCTTGCACGGCGTGGGGATCTCCGTGGTTAACGCCCTGTCAAAGCGCGTGGAAGTGAACGTTCGTCGCGATGGCCAGGTGTATAACATCGCGTTTGAAAACGGCGAAAAAGTGCAGGATTTGCAGGTCGTCGGGACGTGCGGTAAACGCAACACCGGCACCAGCGTCCATTTCTGGCCTGACGAAAGCTTCTTCGACAGCCCACGCTTTTCCGTTTCTCGCCTGACGCACCTGCTGAAAGCCAAAGCGGTGCTGTGCCCGGGCGTGGAAATCACCTTTAAAGATCACGTAAACAACACCGAACAGAGCTGGCGCTACGAAAAGGGTCTGAACGACTACCTGTGCGAAGCGGTTAACGGCCTGCCGACCCTGCCGGAAAAACCGTTCGTCGGGAATTTCGAAGGTGACACCGAAGCGGTGGACTGGGCGCTGCTGTGGCTGCCGGAAGGCGGTGAGCTGCTGACGGAAAGCTACGTCAACCTGATCCCAACGCTGCTCGGCGGGACGCACGTCAACGGCCTGCGTCAGGGGCTGCTGGATGCGATGCGCGAGTTCTGCGAATACCGCAACATTCTGCCGCGCGGCGTGAAGCTTTCCGCAGAAGATATCTGGGACCGCTGCGCCTACGTGCTCTCCGTGAAGATGCAGGATCCGCAGTTTGCCGGACAGACTAAAGAGCGCCTGTCGTCACGCCAGTGTGCGGCGTTCGTCTCCGGCGTGGTGAAAGATGCGTTTACCCTGTGGCTGAACCAGAACGTTCAGGCCGCAGAAATGCTGGCTGAAATGGCCATCTCCAGCGCCCAGCGTCGCCTGCGCGCGGCGAAGAAAGTGGTGCGTAAAAAGCTGACCAGCGGCCCCGCGCTGCCGGGCAAGCTGGCGGACTGTACCGCCCAGGATCTCAACCGCACCGAGCTGTTCCTGGTGGAAGGGGACTCGGCAGGCGGATCGGCCAAGCAGGCGCGCGATCGTGAATATCAGGCGATCATGCCGCTCAAGGGTAAGATCCTCAACACCTGGGAGGTCTCGTCTGATGAAGTGCTGGCCTCGCAGGAAGTACACGACATCTCCGTGGCGATCGGCATCGATCCGGACAGCGACGATCTGAGCCAGCTGCGCTACGGCAAGATCTGTATCCTCGCGGATGCGGACTCCGATGGTCTGCACATCGCCACGCTGCTCTGTGCGCTGTTCGTGAAGCACTTCCGCACGCTGGTGAAAAACGGTCACGTCCACGTGGCGCTGCCGCCGCTGTACCGTATCGACCTTGGCAAAGAAGTCTACTATGCGCTGACGGAAGAAGAGAAAGCGGGCGTGCTGGAGCAGCTCAAACGCAAGAAGGGCAAACCGAACGTTCAGCGCTTTAAAGGGCTGGGCGAGATGAACCCGATGCAGCTGCGTGAAACCACCCTGGATCCGAACACCCGCCGTCTGGTGCAGCTGACCATCAGCGATGAAGACGAACAGCAAACCAACGCCGTGATGGATATGCTGCTGGCCAAGAAACGTTCTGAAGACCGACGTAACTGGCTCCAGGAGAAAGGCGATATGGCGGATATTGAGGCCTGATGTCCCCTCACCCTAACCCTCTCCCACAGGGAGGGGGTTAGGATCGTAGGCCCGGTAAGCGTTAGCGCCACCGGGCTTTTTTACGTCAAAACTCCATCTTCACCGTAAACTGCACTTCACGCGGGTCGCCAATCTGGTTGCCCAGGTTGTTGGTCGCAATCGACGACGTGTAGTAGGTCTTATCGAACAGATTCTTCACGTTCACCTGTAGCGTCACCGGATATTGCAGCTTCATTTTGTACGCCGCAAATGCATCCGCCACGAAATAGCCCGGCAGATAATAATCCGCACCGTTAGTCGCTGAGCGGCGGCTTACGCCGTGCCCGCCGCCGCCAATTGTCAGCGTATTCCCGGCAAACGCATTGTGAATATCGTACGTCAGGAACAGGGAGCCGGTATGGCGCGGTACGTTCGGCAGCGGTTTGCCCGCGTAGTCCGGGTCTTCCAGCACCTTCGCATCGGTATAGCCGTAGCTGGCGATAATGTTGGTGTTCTCGGTCAGCGATCCGGCGAGATCCACTTCGACACCCTGCGAGCGCACGCGGCCCGCGGTTTTGGCGACGGTTTCATCACCGACGCTCTCGGTGTACAGCACGTTGCGCTTGTGGATATCAAACAGCGCGATGTTGGCGGTAATGCCGTCGAACAGGTCGAATTTAGCGCCTATTTCATACGCGTTCGACGTTTCCGGCGGCAGGTCGCCGATGTAGCTCGCAATGGACGACTGCGGCATAAACGTCTGGGAATAGTTGGCAAACAGGGAGACTGCCGGCGTGAGCTTGTATACCAGGCCCAGCTTCGGCGTCCACTGGTCGTCGCGGCTGTCGGTGTTGACGTTAAACGGACGGCCTTTGCCCGCGTACTGGGTGTAATACTGGTAGCGCAGTCCGGCAACGGCGATCCATTTATCGGTCAGGTACAGCGCGTCCTGCGCGTAGGCGGAGTAGCTCTCCTGCTTGATGGTTTGATCGCTGTCGGCTGCCGAGACGGTGGTGCACTTGCCGAGGCTGCCGTAGCTCGGGTTGTAAATATTGAAATCCTTAACGTTCTTACAACGGATCATGTCCGTGCGCAGCAGATCGTAATTTTCATACGACACGCCGGTCAGTATCTCATTGTAAAAGCCCGCGATGTCCACGTTCCCCTGCAAATCTGCCCGCGTTGTGTGCATACGCTGGGTCGAACCCTGGGTCGCATCCACGCGGCGGGTCAGGTTGCCGGTTTTTGAATCGTAGGCCATCACGCGAGCCTGGTTATCGCTGTACTTATCCTGGCTGTAGCTGTAGTCGAACTTCGCGGTCCACTGGCTGTTGAGCCGATACTCCGCGTTAAGCTGAGCGAGGTCGGACTGACCGTCGGTCACGTTAAATGGCTCATCAAAGCGGGTTTTGCGATCGACGTCGACGGCCTTTTTGGTGTTGAGATCGAAGATCGTTCCGCGATCGAACGGCGTTTTATAGTCGCGATGCGAATAGAGCACGGTCACGGTGGCATCATCGCCGAACCAGGTCAAAGACGGGGCGATAAAGGTGCTGCGTTCGGTGCCGAAATTACGCCAGTAATCCTCGTCCTGATACTCCCCCGTCAGGCGATAGGCCAGACGCGTACCTTCAATTGGACCGGTGACGTCAAACTGTCCGCTACCGCCGCCAAAGCTGGTTGATGTGGCAGAAATCGAGCCGCCGAAGGTTTTCTCCGGGCGTTTGGTCACCACGTTAATCAGGCCGCCGGGGTCGAGAATACCGTAAAGGGTCGAGGCCGGGCCTTTTAGCACCTCCACGCGCTCGGTTGCGGCATTGAAGCTGCGCGGCAGCACGGTGCGCAGGCCGTTGGTCATGATCGAGCCATCGCGGTTTGCGCCGAAGCCACGGCGCACGAAGGCATCCTGCGTGCCGCCCAGGGTGTTGGTCTGCACCACGTTGCTGACGTTATACAGCGCCTCGTCTAGCGTGGTCGCGTTTTGGTCTTCCAGCACTTTATCGCTGACGGTATTGACCACCTGCGGGATGTCCAGCATCGGCATGTTGGTCAGCGTGGCGGTGGAGGTGTTCAGGGGCTGATAGCCGCTGGTGGCGTCGGTGGAAGCGTAAGGATCGGCAGTGACGGTAAGCGTCTCACTGTCTTTTGCTGCTGCGTGCACCAGAGGCGCCATGAACAGGAGTGAAAAGAGCGCGCGCCCTTTTACCCCGGCGAATGAAGGTGTGAACTTAGCCATTACATCTGTTTTCCCAAAATATCCTGCGATGAAATGCTCGCGGAAGAATGTGTGAGTCATTGCCCTTACGGTCTGTCCGTTAGCCTCTATGGCATCGGACTTGTAATTGAGAATCATTCAAGCATGAGGGCATGTAGTAGTAAATGAAATAAATAAAAATTTCGCTACAGAGGTTTCTCTCTGACTAATACGCATCATTTTCTGGTTTAAGATATTGAGAATAATTAATAAAAATGAATTTTAGTTTGTGTGTTGATGCTCAATTATCCCTGGGGTTTACAGGGTGTATCTTCGCTTGACTACTACATGGAGCGGCGGCAAACTCACAAAAGAGAATGAGTTTTATTTTTATTTGTTGGTTTTTTTTCTTACGTTGGCGTTCACGTGGCTCACTACATCAAAAAGCCGGGACTGGTTCTTGAGAACCTCTCCGCGGGTTACCAGAAAAAAATCATCGTTGATGATATCTCCCTTGCGATCCCCCAGCAGAAAATGACTGTTCTGGTGGGCGCAAACGGCTGCGGAAAATCGACGCTGTTAAGTACCCTCGCACGGCTGCTTCAGCCGCTCGGCGGCAGCGCGGTGCTGGACGGCAAAGCCATCCACTCGCAACCAACCAAAGCGGTCGCCCGCCAGCTCGGGATCCTGCCGCAGTCTCCGCTGCTTCCAGAAGGGTTAACCGTATTTGAGCTGGTCTCGCGCGGACGTTTCCCCTGGCAGAACGTGATGCGCCAGTGGAGCGAGGAAGACGAGCGGGCCGTGGAAGAGGCGTTACGCCTGACCGGAACGGCAGAGTTTGCCCATCATCTGGTTGAAAGCCTGTCCGGCGGCCAGCGCCAGCGCTGCTGGATCGCTATGGTGCTGGCGCAGCAAACGCCCTATATCCTGCTGGATGAACCCACGACGTACCTCGATCTTCGCTACCAGGTGGAGATCCTCGAACTGCTGCACACGCTGACGCGCCGGCACGGGCGCACCGTGGTGGTGGTTCTGCACGATCTCAACTTCGCCGTGAATTACGGTGATTCGCTGGTCTTTTTACGTCAGGGAAAGGTTGAGGGGGTACTGCATGAGGGCGACGCCTGCACGCCGGAGCTGATCAAAGCGGTGTTTGACGTCGACGTGCATATGTCGGTTAACCCGCTGACCGGCAAGCCGTTCTTTATGCCGTTCCGTCAGGCTGACGACAAACCATGATGCGCACATCTGTGGCCTTTATTCTCTTTACGCTGCTGCTTCTGGCAGGCGCGATTGCGCACCTGAGCATCGGGGCGCGCGTTATCGCCCCCCGGACGGTAGTAGACGCATTTTTCCACTTCGACCCGCGCAATTTTGAGCATAGCGTGATCGTCAGGCTGCGCTTGATGCGGCTGTGCGCCGCCCTGGTGGCGGGCGCGGCGCTCGGCGTCGCGGGCGTGCTGCTGCAATCAGTGATCCGCAACCCGCTCGGCGAGCCGCATATCCTGGGGCTGAATGCAGGGGCGGCGCTGGCGGTGGTGCTGACGAGTGCCCTCGGGCTGTCGCTGCCGTTTGGCCGCCCTCTGATAGCCGCAGCTGGCGCCGCCGCGCTCTTTTTGCTGGTGCTAACGTTCTCCTCATCCGGGCGTACCGGTCTCACGCCGATGAAGGTCACGCTGTGCGGCGTGGCAATGTCGGCATTTGCCTCATCGATAACCGCCACGGTGTTGATTCTGGATGAACAGACGCTGCTGGCCGTGCGGACCTGGCTTGCGGGGGATGTGGCGGGAGTCATCGGCGAGACGATCGCTAGCGCCGCGGGGGCCGCTGCCGTGGGTTTTGCGCTGGCGCTCTGGCTGTCGCCGTCGCTGAACATGCTGGCGCTGGGCGAGAGAATGGCGCAGGGGCTTGGCGTGTCGCTGCTGAAAACGCGCCTGCTCGCGCTGCTGGCCATCGCCCTGCTGTGCGGCGCGGCGGTTTCAGTTGCCGGACCGATCGGGTTTATCGGACTCGTGGTGCCGCAGCTGATTCGCCGTCTGGTATCGGTGGACCTGCGCGTGATGGTGCCGCTTTCAGCCCTCTGCGGGGCGCTGGTTCTGCTGATGGCGGATATCGCCGCCCGTACGCTGTTAACGCCGTATGAGCTGGCAACCGGCGTGATGACTGCACTGGTCGGCGCGCCGGTCTTTATCCTTATGGCGTCAAGGATGTTCAAATGAACCGGGCTGGATTGAGGGCAGTACGATTTTTCTCCTTCTCGGCGCTGGTTCGCCCGAGGGCGCTGCTGTATCTGGCCGTATTATCGCTTGCCGCTCTCCTGCTGCTAAGTTTTGGCCTGACGCACGGTTCGCTGCCCATTCCTGCTTCCGCCATCGGACGTGCGCTGTTTTATCCTGAACGTCTGACGGCGGATGCGCATTACATTGTGATGGATATCCGCCTGCCGCGCCTGCTGATGGCGGTGCTGTGCGGCGCGATGCTCGGCATGGCGGGGGCGGCCATGCAGTCCATTACCCGCAACGGCCTTGCTGACCCCGGTCTTATCGGCGTGAAAGAGGGCTGTAGCGCGGCGGTGCTGCTGCTGATTTTTCAGTTTCCGGGATTGGGGCCGTACTGGCGTCCACTTATCGGCATGGCCGGTGGGCTGCTGACCGCGCTGCTGGTAGTGGCGCTGGCGCGTGATATCTCGCGCCCGCGATTCATCCTGATTGGCATCGGCGTGTCATGGGCGTTTGCCGCCGCGATGGGGGTCTTTATGACGACCGCCGACGTGCGCGACGTCCAGACGGCGATGCTGTGGCTGGCGGGGAGCCTGCATGCGGCAAGCTGGACGCTGGTCAGCATCGCTGCTGCCTGGACAGTGCCAGCGTTTGCGCTGCTGCTCTTTACCGCACGCGCCGCAGACGTAGCCTTGCTCGGCAACCACACTGCGACGGGGCTGGGCGTGCGGACTTCACGCCTCGCTCTGCTGCGCGTGTTTGCCCCCGTGGTGCTCACCGCGGCCTGCGTCTCCTGCGTGGGGAGTATCGGCTTTGTCGGGCTGATTGCCCCGCACATGGCGCGCCTGCTGCTGCGCGGAGGGCAAACGGCACTGCTGACGGGAAGTGCCGTACTGGGCGCGCTGCTGGTGCTGCTGGCGGATAACGTCGGGCGGCTGGCATTTCTCCCGTTGCAGCTGCCGGCGGGAATTGTCATTTCACTGATTGGCGGACCGTTTTTCCTGCTGCTGCTCTGGCAGCGTCGGGATCGATTTTAGGGGATAAAAATGCGCGTATTTTTTGCAATGCTGGTGCTGGTGGGTTTTGCTGTAGGAGCCGCAGAGCCAACGCAGACGTTTACTGACGACCTGAACCGCAACGTGGTGGTGCCGGTTAACCCGAAGCGGATTGTGTCCCTGCACGACCTGGATATCACCATTCCGCTGATCGAGCTTGGCGTACCGCCGGTTGCCAGCCATGGCCGCACCCGACCGGACGGCAGCCATTTTCTGCGTTCCAGCGGTATGCTGACGGGCATCGATTTTGATAATTCCGACATCACATTCATCGGCACCACGGATATCGATATTGAAGCCATCGCCGCGGCGAAGCCGGATCTTATCATCACCGAGCCGACCCGCAACACGCCGGTCGAACAGCTGGAAAAAATTGCCCCGACGGTGAGTATCGATCACCTCGACGGCGGTGCGCCGGAGATCTACCGCAAGCTGGCGCAGCTTACCGGGACAGAGGCGCGGCTGAAGATTCTGGAGCGTCGCTATCAGGAGCAGATCGAGGCGCTAAAGGCGACCATCGATACGAGCAAACTGACCGTCTCGGTGATTCAGGCCAATCAGGGCAAAATCAACGCCATGCACAGCTATCACTCGCTTGGGCGCGTGCTGCGCGACGCAGGGTTTAGGTTCCCGCCGCTGATTGAGAGCATCCCGGAGGGCGGGCGCATCGACGTCAGCGCCGAGCGCCTGCCGGAGCTGGATGCTGATTTTGTCTTTGCCACCTGGCGCGGGGACACCGGCGGAAAACCGCAGGACGAGCTGGCGGCGATGGATGCGGTGATGCCGGGCTGGTGTCAGTTTCTCAACGCCTGCCGAACCGGGCATTACGTGCTCATCTCCCGCGAGGAAGCGATCTCAAATTCATTTGCCTCGCTGGGGCTGATGGCCGCGCAGGTGCAGTCGCAGATAGCGGGCCGTCCGCTGCCGGAGGCCGCACAATGATCCGAAAAATTGATGTCTACGGCGACCGCCTCCGCTCGCGGGCGCACCAGCTGACGCCGCGTCTGCTGCAGGTGGCGAGCTATATCAATGAAAATCGTGAAGCGGTTATGGAGCAGACGGCAATGGAGATTGCCGCTGTGCTACACACCTCGGACGCCACCGTGGTGCGTGCCATTCAGGCGCTTGGGTTTGGCGGGCTGCGGGATCTCAAGCAGACCCTGGAGCAGTGGTTTGGCCCGGTGGTCACCTCCAGCGAGAAGATGTCCACCACGGTAAACACGCTTACCAGCGACGTCGACGCGAGCATCGATTTTGTGCTGGAAGGCCATCAGCACACCTGCGCGGTGTTGTCCGAACCGGGCAACCGCTACGCGATGGCGCAGGCCGTGTCGCTGCTGGCGCAGGCGAGACAGGTCGCTATTTTTGGCATTGGCGCATCCGGCATTCTGGCTGAGTACACCTCGCGACTGTTTAGCCGTATAGGCCTGCCTGCGATCCCGCTCAACCGCACCGGTATTGGCCTCGCCGAACAGCTGATTGCCCTACAGCGCGGTGACGTGCTGGTAATGATGGCGCAAAAATCCGCGCACCGGGAGGGGCAGACCACGCTGCGCGAAGCGAAGCGCCTGGGTATTCCCACCATTTTGCTGACCAACGCCACGGACTCGCGCTTTAGCAAAGAGGCAAGCGTAGTGATCCACGTCCCGCGCGGCGGCGAGAAGGGCAAAATCCCGCTGCACGGCACGGTGCTGTTGTGCCTGGAGATGATTATTCTGTCCGTCGCCTCCACCGAGCCGCAGCGCACCATCAAGTCGATGAAGCGCATCAACGAGTTACACCGCGGATTAAAGCCGGGGAAAAAGAGCGGTTGATCTTCCCCCTCTCCCCGTGGGAGAGGGCTGGGGTGAGGGCGTCAAACCGCACGATGGTTCTTCCTGTACTGCAACGGCGTCTCGCCAATCCCCTTTTTAAATGCGCTGATAAACCACGTCACGTCGGAAAATCCCGCCTGTGCGGCAATGTCACGCACGCTCGAGTCCGTGTGGAGTAAACACTCGCACGCCTTACGCAACCTTAGCGTGTTCAGGTAGTCGTGAATTTTTTCGCCCGTTTCCGCATGGAATCTTCGCGATACATAACTGCGTGATTTACCCAGCTCTTCGGCCAGCGCATCCAGACGAAATTTCTCCTGATAATGCTCGTCGAGCCAGAACATTACCTGGCTGGCGATCCCCTGGCTGTTGCCCGGCTCACCGTCGCGATCGTCGGGGAGCATCGCGAACAGGCCGATCAGCAGGCTGGCGATGCTCTCGCCGTTCATCGGCGGTTTATAGCAGCTAAACAGATGGTCGATATGGTGGTGACAGTGGGCTAAATCGGCGACCCACGCTTCGCCGCCACGGCGTGACAGCCGCTCCAGGCGCTGCCGGGTCTGGGGAAAATCCCGCAGGATCTTCAGCACCGCGTGCTGGTCGAGATGAATAATGGTGCGGCGGTAAATTGCCTCCGCCTGTTCGTCCACCATGACCTTGTGCAGCGTAAAAGGCGGGAAGAAAAACAGTCGTCCGGGGCGCATGGTGTAGTGACGATTATCGACAATCGCCACGCCAAAGCCCTCTTCCACATAGAGGATCTCCAGACACTGATGCCAGTGATGGTAGCGCACCGTATTGGCAAACAGGCGGCTGAACGAGGCCACGGTATCATTCAGGGCGATCAGTTCCAGAAGGTCGGATGTCGGCGTGTCGCGCATAGTGCAATAAAACTCAACTTTTTCCCGTCTGATCGTCTTTATAAACCACCTTTTTAAATTTTCTCAACTGGAGGTTTATTCATCGTTCATGCCTGTGACATGGCTAACATTTCTGCCCCTTGCGGATTCACTATGCTTTGCCGCAGTTGATTACGAGGGCGAACCGATGTGGGCGGCAAACAAAGAAAAATCAAATCCGTTGTCTTCACGCCAGGAGGTAGTGGCGTCGTTGAATGCACTTTTACAGGCGCTGGACACGCAATTTCCGGCGAACCGTTCACGATTCCCGCTGGGCGACACCTGCGCCCATTACACAGCGGATATTGCGCAGATGGAGGGACTTTCTCGCGCGCTGTGGGGGCTGTTTCCGCTGATGGCATCTGGCGAAAGTACGCCGTTCAGCGAGAAGTACCTTACTGCCATTAAGCTTGGTACCGACCCGCAAAGCAGCGGCTACTGGGGTGAAACCGGCCCGTACGATCAGCGTCTGGTGGAGATGGCGGCCTACGGTCTGGGGCTCGCTCTGCTGGGGGATAAACTCACCGCGCACTTTACCGGGCGCGAGGTGATGAACCTGCACGCGTGGCTCAACCAAATCACCGACGCGCAGATGCCGGACAGCAACTGGAACTATTTTGCCATTATGGTCCAGCTCGGCTTTAAGCGCGCCGGCCTGCCGTACGATCGGGCCGCCATTGACCACCGCTTTGCGCTGATGGACGCCTACTACCTCGGCGACGGCTGGTATTCCGACGGTCCCGGCCGCCCGAAAGATTACTACATCTCCATGGCTTTCCATTTCTACGGCCTGATTTACGCCACCCTGAGTGACGACGAGGCGAGGGCGAAGGTGCTGCGCGAGCGCTCGCGTCTGTTCGCGGAAGACTTTATCTACTGGTCCGCCGCCGATGGCGCCTCGGTGCCGTTTGGCCGCAGCCTGACCTACCGCTTTGCCATGGTTGCCTTCTGGAGCGCGGTGGCCTTTTCTCAACTGGACGTCTTCACCCCGGGCATCGTGAAGGGCATTGTGCTGCGGCATCTGCGCTGGTGGCAGCAGCAGTCGATTGTCGATCGCGACGGTATTCTTACCCTGGGGTTTGCGTATCCGAACCTGGCGATGTGCGAGGATTACAACTCCCCCGGTTCACCGTACTGGGCGCTGAAAACCTATCTGATCCTGGCGCTGCCGGAAGCATACCCGTTCTGGCAGGCGGAAGAACAACCGCTGCCCGCGCTTGCTGAAAAACATGTGATTCCGCATGCGCAGCAGATCCTGATGCATTCGAAAGATTCGCAGCACGTCGTCATGCTCACCGCCGGTCAGCTGGAGCTGAACAACTACGTCAACACCGAAGCGAAATACACCAAATTTGCCTACTCCAGCCGCTTCGGATTCACCCTTGAGCGCGGGCGTTTTGGCCTGAAGCATGCCGCCTGCGATTCCATGCTGCTGCTGGCGGACGGAGATGACTATTTCCGCGGACGTCGCGAGTGCGAAGAGGTTCGGGTGGATGAAAATTACATTTTCTCGCGCTGGTCGCCGTGGCGCGACGTGCAGATTGCGACCTGGCAGATCCCGTTCGGGGAGTGGCACCTGCGCCTGCACCGTATCAACAGCGCGCGCACTCTGCAAACCGTCGAGGGCGGCTTTGCGGTGATGAAAACCGCCCACCAGGTGCGCGAACGCGGTTGTTATCTGTTGGCTGAAAACGGCAGCAGCGTCATTGTCGATCTTTCGCCGATCATTCATCGCCAGCCAGACAGCATCGTCACGCCGCCGAACAGCAGCATTATGTTTGCGGAGTGTGCCTCCATTCCGCTGTTAAAAGCTGACCTCCCGCAAGGGGAAAGCTGGCTCTGTTGCGCCGTTCTGGCTGGCGGAAAACAGCCCGCTGCGGCGACGCCGCAGCTGAATATAACCCATAACCAGGTCGTGATTAGCGAACCCGGAAGCGAACGTAAGCTGTCGTTCACATTATAAAAATCTGGCCCTACACCCCGGCGAGGATGATATGAAAAGCACATCGACAACCAACAGAACTGAATATTACAAAATCAGCAGCTTTATCTTTCTCTATTTCTTTACCTGGTCTGCCAGTATTGGTCTGCTGGCGATCTGGCTCGGTCAGAAAGCCAACCTGAGCGGATCGGTGATTGGAACCGTCTTTGCGGTGAACGGGATATTCTCCGTTATTCTCAAGCCGATCTACGGCTATATTCTCGATAAGATCGGCATGAGCAAATATCTGCTCTATTTTGTGGTGATCATGTCGGCCCTGATGGCGCCATTCTTTATTTATGTTTACCAGCCGCTGTTAATGTCTAATACCCTGCTGGGGATTATTATCGGCGCGCTCTATTTAAGCTTTGCCTGGTACGCGGGCGTGGCGGCGTGTGAATCCTATTCCGACCGCTTTAGCCGTTTGAATGGCATGGAGTTCGGGCAGATCCGTATGTGGGGATCGCTCGGCTGGGCGGTGGCGTCATCTTTCTCCGGCCTGCTGTTCAACCTCTCACCGGCGTATAACTTTATTCTCGGCAGCGTGGCGTCGGTGGTGATGCTGATTGTCCTGCTGAGCCTGAAAGTGAACACTAACTCCGCTCACGCAGGCGAGGTGCTGACGAAAGAGAAAATTGCCCCGTCCGACGTTTACGCCCTGCTGCGTAACCGCAAATTCTGGGCCTTCTGCCTGTACGTGGCGGGCGTGGCATGGATGATGTTTATCGCCGAGCAGCAATTCTCGCGCTATTTCGTCACCTTCTTCGATGATATTCATGAGGGCAACGCCGTATTCGGCTATCTCGGGACCGTACAGTCGGGCATGGAATTTGTCATGTATATGGTGGTCCCGCTGTTTGTGAACTTTATTGGCGCCAAACGCGGGCTGTTAATTGTCGGGCTGGTGGTTGGGGCGCGTCTGATTATTTCCGGCATGTGTGATTCACACCTGTTAATTTCAGTACTTAAGCCGCTGTACGGTCTGGAAATTTGTCTCCTGCTGGTGTCGGTATTTAAATATATCGCCGAGCATTTCGACAAGCGCGTCAATGCCACCATGTATTTACTCGGCTATCAGGCGATGCTCTACGTTGGCAACGTGGTGGTCTCTTCCCCTGCCGGCTATATGTATGACCGTATTGGCTTTGAGCACACCTATATCATCATGGGCGCAACGGCGCTGACCTTTACCCTTATTTCTGCTTTTACGTTATCCGCCTGTCAGAGCAAATGGCGCGGGGCTCGTGCGCTGAACGTAGCAGAAACGTCAACACGATAAATTACGCCGTCAAAGAAGGAACCGAAATATGTTAAGTCGTATCAAAAAAGAACGTCTGCCTGTTATCGCTGCGCCCGTTGACTCCCGCGCATTCAGCGATGAACTGAATTCGGCGCGCAGCCACGTTCTTGACCTGATTAGCCGTCATTTAACGGAGTTCGGCGACAAATTCCCGGCGGAAACCTGCCAGAACGGTTTTTATCCGCTGACTGACAACGTGGAGTGGACCACCAGCTTCTGGACCGGGCAGCTGTGGCTGGCATGGGAGATGAGCGGCGAGGAAAAATTCCGCGCGATGGCGGAAAAACACGTGCGCTCGTTTGGCCTGCGCATCGCCGGGCGCAACGACACCAACACCCACGATTTAGGCTTCCTCTACACGCTCTCCTGCGTAGCCGCGTGGCGGCTGACCGGAAACCGCGAGGCGCGCGGCTTCTCGCTACTGGCGGCGGAAGCCCTGCTGGAACGCTTCCACGAGAAGGCGAAAATCATCCAGGCGTGGGGCGATCTCTCCGATCCGGAGCAGGCCGGGCGGATGATCATCGACTGCAACATGAACCTGCCGCTGCTCTACTGGGCAACGGAGCAGACGGGCGATCCGCGCTTTGCCGACGCCGCAAAAGCGCACGTCATGCAGGCCGCGAAGTACCTCATTCGTGACGATGCCTCAACCTTCCACACCTACTATATGGATGTGGCAACCGGCGCACCGCGCTACGGCAACACCCAGCAGGGCTACGCCGACGACTCCTGCTGGTCGCGCGGGCAGGCGTGGGGGATCTACGGTTTCCTGCTGAGCTATATCTATACCGGCGACGAAACGATGATCGCCCTGTCAAAACGGCTGGCGAACTACTTCCTCAATCGCCTGCCGGAAGACTACGTCTGCCACTGGGATCTGGCGCTGGTGGGCACCGACGCACTGCGTGACTCTTCCTCGGCGGCAATTGCGGTGTGTGGACTGCTGGAGCTGGTGAAACATCTGCCGGTCACAGATCCGGATCGCGAACGTTACCTCGAATGGGCGAAAGGGATTATGTCCTCGCTGACAAAGCACTATCTGATGGGCAAAGAAGAGAAGGGCAACGGGCTGCTTAAGCACTCGGTGTATCACCTGGCGAGCAATAAAGGCGTGGATGAGTGCGCGAGCTGGGGCGATTACTTCTACGTTGAGGCACTGGTGCGTTTTACGCAGAGCTGGAAACTGTACTGGTAAAAACAGTCGGGGGGTAACCCCCGACTTATCGATCACGCTTTCGGAATACGCAGCGTCTGACCGGGATAGATCTTATCCGGGCTGGAGAGCATTGGACGGTTAGCCTCAAAAATCTTATTGTACTGGTTGGCATCGCCGTACACGGTTTTAGAGATTGCGCTCAGGGTATCGCCGGATTTCACCGTATAGTAGGTGGCTTCATCTTTGGCATCTGTCGCGGTGATATTGTTCTCCACTTCGCTGACGCCCGCGATGTTGCCGACGGCGACCTGGATTTTTTCTTTCTGCTCCTGCGTCAGCCCGTCGCCCGTCACGCTGGCCTTGCCGTCAGTGACGTTAACCTGAACCTTATCGGAACCGGGAATGTTGAGTTTCTTGAGGTGCTCGGTGATTTTGTCGCCCTGACCTTTATGATCGGTCAGGTTATCCCACAGCTTTTCGCCTGCTTCTTTTACGAAGTTAAAAAGTCCCATTCCATCCTCCTGTTAAACATGAAGTCAGAATAAGCATAGCAGTTGAATGTTAAGGTGATGAAAAAAGCCCGGCGGCGTTAACGCTTACCGGGCCTGGGAGGGAAGTTGAAGGCCGGGTAAACGCAGTGCCACCCGGCAAATTTCACGGAACTTAAACCCCTTGCTCCAGAATACGGATGTGGGTTTCCAGAACGTCCCCTTTCACCGCGTCGCTCCACGCTTTCATATGCGCGGTCTGCAAATGCGCTTCAAGGTGCGCGACGGTTTCCCACTGCTCAACCATGATGATTGAGTCTGGCGCGGTCGCCTGAAAGCTTGCGCTGGTGGCGGCGTCCACCATCGGCGCGTAGCCGTGGCAGCCTTCTTCTTTCAGTACGGTCGGGATGATCTTCGCGAACTCATCCAGTACCGCCTGGCGGTGATGTTGGCCAGGACGCGTACGGATTTCAGCAATAACGGTAAGCATAATTAACTCCTTCTAATTCCAGGCTACCAGTTAAGCAAAAATTTCCGCGAGATGCTTGCGATATTCTGCGATATAGCGCGGGACGTCCGGCATTTTAATCACGTCGTTGACGATAAAGGTCGGCAGCGGCTCCATACCCAGGAACTGATTCGCCTTGTGGAACGGCAGATACGCGCCGTCTACGCCCACGCCTTCGAAGAACTGATCTTGCTCAGTGAACGCTTCTAGCGGGGCATTCCAGGTCAGGGAGAGCATGTATTTCTTGCCCTGAATCAGGCCGCCGGAACCGTATTTTTTAGACGCGTCTGAGCGGGTGCGACCGTCGCTGGCATACAGCGAACCGTGACCTTCGGTAAACACATCGTCCATGTATTTTTTCACGGTCCACGGTGCGCCCATCCACCAGCCCGGCATCTGCCAGATAACCACGTCGGCCCACAGGAAGTTCTGCACTTCGGCCTTCACGTCGTAATCGCTGTCCGCGCGCACGACCTTAACATCATGTCCGGCGTCGCGCAGGAAACCATCCGCGACCTCGGTCAGGGTGTCATTGAGCTGGCCTTTAGAGTGCGCAAATTCTTTCGCGCCGTTGATAATCAGAATATTGCTCATTATTTGTCCTCGATGCTGAGAGTATGCCGGGTATTCTACGCGCGAGGACGGAGCGGAAAAATAAGCAAAATGTGCAAAGTCTTTTGCGCTCAGCGCAATAATGGCTACCAGCTGACGGTCACCTCAAAGCCCCCTTCCGGCGCATTGCCCAGCGAGACGCTCATCCCATGTAACGTCGCGATACGCTTGACGATAGACAACCCCAGACCGCTGCCGGTGGCGTCCTGGCCCGGTGGACGATAAAAGCGCTCGCCGAGACGCGCCAGCGCATCGGAAGAAATGCCCGGGCCGTTGTCGCGCACGGTAAAGCTTTGGGTATGCAGCGTCACGTCCACCACGCTGCCGCGCGGGCTGTAACGAACGGCGTTGTCCAGCAGGTTACGCGCCAGAAGGCTCAGCAGTAGCGGCTGTCCGTGACGCATCACCTCGGGCGCGTTGACGTTGAGCCGAATATCAATGCCCGCCTGCTGCGCCGGATGCCAGATATCCAGCACCGCGGATTGCAGCAAATCGGCCATCATCACGGGTTCGACGTCATCAAGATTATCCAGTGAATCCAGGCGCGACAGGGTGAGAAGCTGGTCCACCAGCCGGGAGGCGCGGTCGATGCCCGCATGCAGCTGCCCCAGCGCTTTAGACTGCGCCCCGGGATCGTCAAGGGAAAGCTGCGCCACGTCGGTTTGCACCTTCAGCGCGGCCAGCGGGCTGCGCAACTCATGGGCGGCATCCGAGGTGAAGCGGCGCTCGCGGGCCATCATCTCCTGCGTACGGGCGAAAAGATGGTTAAGCGCATCAAGCAGCGGGCGAACCTCCGTCGGCACGCCGTGGGTGGGCAGCGTATCGGTCGCATCCGGCGAGCGCGAGCGCAGGGTCTGCGCCAGTTTTTTCAGCGGTTTCAGTTCCCGGCTCAGCAGAACAATCAGCAACAGTAGCATTACGGGCAGCGCCACCAGCCACGGCGTCAGCTGCGAGCTGACCACGTCCAGCGCCATATCCTGTCGGTACTCCCACTCCTGGCCAACCACCACGCGGTATTTCCCGTCCGGAGAAGTCAGCCACAGGAAACGCCATTCGTCGTTGTCATCCTGCAAGCGACCGTCATCAAACCCGTCCCGGCGGTAGAGGTAAGGTATGTCGCGCCCGTTTTCGCCGTCGTTAAGCACCATGCTGCCGTCGGCGGTGAAGATTGCGAAGGCCAGCGCATCGTCGTCCAGATGGCCGTGTTTGGCTTTTTTCGGTACCTCGCGCATGCGTTCCGGGGCGCGGAGTTCGTCCACGTCCATCGTCAGCAGCCGTTTGGCAAACAGCATCTGCTGGGTATCGAACAGCTTATCGAGCTTGTCGGTCGTCTGGTGCCAGGCCACCACGCTTGCGGCAAACCAGGCCGCCAGGGACAGCAACAAAAAGAGGAGCGTCAGGCGCAGCTTCAGGCTCAGGCGTAGGGTCAGTTTCATGCGTCACCCAGGGTATAACCGATGCCGTGCACGGTGCGGATAAATTCGCTGCCGAGCTTGCGGCGTAAATGATGAACGTGGACTTCGACGGCGTTGCTGGAGACGTCATCATCCCAGTTGTAGAGTTTCTCCTCGATGGTCTTGCGCGGCAGCACGCGGCCCGCGTTGCGCATCAGCAGCTCCAGCAGGGCGAACTCTTTGGGTTTGAGCACCAGCGTTTCGCCCTCCAGCGTGGCGACAAGGCTTGCCGGATCGAGCGTGACCTTGCCGTGACGCAGCTCGCTGCGCGCCTGCCCGTGACTGCGGCGCACCAGCGCTTCAAGGCGGGCCGCCACTTCAATCAGCGCGAACGGCTTACACAGGTAATCATCCGCCCCCAGGCGTAACCCTTCGACGCGCTGATTCAGCGCATCCCGCGCGGTCAGGATCAGCACCGGTTCGCTCTTACCGCTTTCGCGCCAGGCGCGCAGGATCTCAAGCCCGTCGATTTCTGGCAGCGTCAGGTCCAGCACCACGGCATCATACGGCGCGGTGTACAGGGCCGCCTGCCCGGTTTTACCGTCGGTAAACCAGTCCACGTTAAAGCCCATTTTGCTTAAGCCCGCTTTGATGCCGTCGCCGATGAGCTTGTCGTCTTCTACCAGTAAAATGCGCATATTTCCTCCTTGATGCCGTCAGTAAACCTTCTGCAAGCGCCTGCTGTACAGTAAAAATAAATAAATTTTCCCCTTAAGAAGTTGTTAAGGTTTACCCTGTTTAATGGATTGTGAAACGACATTAAAGGGAGAGATAAAGATGAAAAAATTCGCTGCAATTGCTGCCATCATGATGATGACCACGGCCCCTGTCTTTGCTGCACAGGGTGGCTTCTCTGGCCCATCTGCGACACAGAACCAGACGCAAACCCAGCAGGGTGGCTTTGTCGATAACAACGCCAACCTCACCACCGCGGCTAAAGTGAAAGACCTGAAGGACGATGCCTGGGTGAAGCTGCGCGGGAACATTACCGAGCGCCTGTCCGATGACCGTTACACCTTCCGCGATGAGAGCGGCACGGTGGTGGTGGAGATCGACCACAAGCGCTGGAACGGCGTGACGGTGACGCCCCAGGATAAAGTCGAACTCCAGGGTAAAATCGATAAAGACTGGAATGAGTTTGAAATCGACGTGAAGCAGGTTATCAAGCTGAACAAATAACCCGGAAAGGGCCGCTTATGCGGCCCTTTTTCTTTGTGACTCAACTCGCCAGATGAGGTAGTATCTGCGGCAATATTGCCTGAAACCCATCGGTTTCTGAGTTGAGGAATCACACGTAATGAGCGATATGGCAGAGCGCCTCGCGCTACATGAATTCACGGAAAACGCCTACCTGAACTACTCCATGTACGTCATCATGGACAGGGCGTTGCCGTTTATCGGGGATGGCCTGAAGCCCGTTCAGCGCCGCATCGTCTATGCGATGTCCGAACTGGGACTGAATGCTACCGCCAAGTTTAAGAAATCCGCCCGTACCGTCGGCGACGTGCTGGGTAAATACCATCCGCACGGCGACAGCGCCTGCTATGAAGCGATGGTGCTGATGGCCCAGCCGTTCTCTTATCGCTATCCGCTGGTGGATGGCCAGGGGAACTGGGGGGCGCCGGACGATCCGAAATCCTTCGCGGCAATGCGTTATACCGAATCCCGCCTGTCTAAATATGCCGAAGTGCTGTTGGGCGAGCTGGGGCAGGGGACGGTCGACTGGGTGCCAAACTTCGACGGTACGATGCAGGAGCCGAAGATGCTGCCTGCGCGTCTGCCGAACATCCTGCTGAACGGCACGACCGGTATCGCCGTGGGCATGGCGACGGACATTCCGCCGCACAACCTGCGTGAAGTGGCAAAAGCCGCCATCACCCTGATTGAGCAGCCGAAAACCTCTCTGGACGATCTGCTGGATATCGTGCAGGGGCCGGACTACCCGACCGAAGCCGAGATCATCACCTCGCGTGCGGAAATCCGCAAAATCTACCAGAACGGCCGCGGCTCCGTACGCATGCGCGCGGTGTGGACCAAAGAAGACGGGGCCGTGGTGATCACCGCGCTGCCGCACCAGGTGTCCGGTGCGAAGGTGCTGGAGCAGATCGCCTCCCAGATGCGCAATAAAAAGCTGCCGATGGTGGACGACCTGCGCGACGAATCGGACCACGAAAACCCGACCCGTCTGGTGATCGTGCCGCGCTCTAACCGCGTGGACATGGAGCAGGTGATGAACCACCTGTTCGCCACTACCGATCTGGAAAAAAGCTACCGCATCAACCTGAACATGATTGGTCTGGACGGTCGTCCGGCGGTGAAAAACCTGCTGGAGATCCTCACCGAATGGCTGGCCTTCCGCCGCGATACGGTGCGCCGTCGTCTGAACCATCGTCTGGAGAAAGTGCTTAAGCGCCTGCATATCCTCGAAGGTTTGCTGGTGGCGTTCCTCAACATTGACGAAGTGATCGAGATCATTCGTACCGAGGACGAACCCAAGCCTGCCCTGATGTCGCGCTTTGGCATCAGCGAAACCCAGGCCGAAGCGATCCTCGAACTGAAATTGCGCCATCTCGCCAGACTGGAAGAGATGAAGATCCGCGGCGAGCAGAACGAGCTGGAAAAAGAGCGCGATCAGCTTCAGGCGATTCTGGCATCCGAGCGCAAGATGAACACCCTGCTGAAGAAAGAGTTGCAGGCCGATGCCGACGCCTTTGGCGACGACCGTCGTTCTCCGCTGCACGAGCGCGAAGAGGCGAAGGCGATGAACGAGCACGACATGCTGCCTTCCGAGCCGGTGACCATCGTGCTTTCCCAGAGCGGCTGGGTACGTAGCGCCAAAGGCCACGATATCGACGCGCCGGGTCTGAGCTACAAATCCGGTGACAGCTTCAAGGCGGCGGTGAAGGGCAAGAGTAACCAGCCGGTGGCGTTCATCGACTCCACGGGCCGCAGCTACGCCATCGACCCGATCACGCTGCCGTCTGCGCGCGGCCAGGGCGAACCGCTAACCGGCAAGCTGACGCTGCCGCCGGGCGCCACGGTGGACCATATGCTGATGGAGGCCGACGATCAAAAACTGCTGATGGCGTCTGATGCGGGCTACGGCTTTATCTGTACCTTCAACGATCTGGTGTCGCGTAACCGTGCTGGTAAGGCGCTGATTAGCCTGCCGGATAACGCACACGTCATGCCGCCGCTGATCATCGAGAACGAAAGCGACATGCTGCTGGCGATCACCGCTGCCGGACGCATGCTGATGTTCCCGGTCAGCGATCTGCCGGAGCTGTCGAAAGGGAAGGGCAACAAGATCATCAGTATCCCGTCAGCGGAAGCGGCAAAAGGCGTCGATGGCCTCGCTCATCTCTTCCTGCTGCCGCCGCAGAGCACGCTGACCATTCATGTCGGCAAGCGTAAAATCAAACTGCGTCCGGAAGAGTTGCAGAAGGTGGTGGGTGAGCGTGGACGTCGCGGCTCACTGATGCGCGGCCTCCAGCGAATCGACCGCGTGGAGATCGACTCGCCGGCGCGCAGCAAAGCGGACGACAGCGAAGAGTAACCTGTTTCATCCCCCCTCTTTCCGGAGGGGGAATTACCATAAAATTTCCCGTAAAAACGTTGTTAATTCGTGCGTTGCGATTAACAATACGCGCTCGTAATAAAGTCCTTACCTGGCCACAGGTGAAGTATAATTGTCAGCTGTCAGGGCTTCAGAGGTCGCTATGCTATACATTGTTCGTCTCATTCTTACCGTTATTTATTGCATTCTGGTCTGTATTTTCGGATCGATTTATTGCCTGTTCAGCCCGCGTAACCCAAAGCATGTCGCGACGTTTGGCCACATGTTTGGTCGTCTTGCGCCGCTGTTTGGCCTGAAGGTTGAAAAGCGTCTGCCTGAAGGGGCGGAGAATTTCGGTAACGCCATCTATATCGCTAACCATCAGAACAACTACGATATGGTGACGGCCTCAAATATTGTTCTTCCGCCGACCGTAACCGTGGGTAAAAAAAGCCTGCTGTGGATCCCGTTTTTCGGTCAGCTGTACTGGCTCACCGGTAACTTACTGATTGACCGTAACAACCGCGCCAAAGCGCATGGCACCATTGCGGAAGTGGTGGATCAGTTTAAAAAGCGCCGGATTTCCATCTGGATGTTCCCGGAAGGGACGCGCAGCCGTGGTCGCGGCCTGCTGCCGTTTAAGACCGGCGCGTTTCATGCTGCAATTGCGGCAGGCGTTCCAATTATTCCCGTGTGTGTTTCCAATACATCGAATAAGATTAATCTTAACCGTCTGAATAACGGACTGGTCATTGTCGAAATGCTGCCGCCGGTAGATACCTCAAAATACGGTAAAGACCAGGTGCGCGAGCTGGCCACGCACTGCCGCGAGCTGATGGCTCAGCATATTGCGCAGCTCGATAAAGAAGTTGCAGAGCGAGAAGCCGCCGGTAAGATTTGACCCGGTGTCGTGTAAGGGAAAACGAATTCCCGCGTTGTTAGTCGTTTCAGATGGAGCTTATATGTCACTCAGTCGGCGTCAGTTTATTCAGGCTTCGGGTATCGCCCTTTGTGCGGGTGCGATGCCGCGGACAGCCAGCGCCGCCGGGCAGCAACAGCCGCTGCCTATTCCGCCGTTGATTGAATCCCGTCGCGGGCAGCCGCTATTCCTCACGCTTCAGCGTAGCCACTGGTCCTTTACCCAGGGAACGCGCGCGCAGGTATGGGGCATTAACGGACGCTACCTCGGGCCGACCATTCGCGTGTGGAATGGCGATGACGTTAAGCTCATCTACAGTAACCGTACGACGGAAAATGTCGCGATGACCGTCAGTGGTTTGCAGGTGCCGGGGCCGCTGATTGGCGGCGCGGCACGCATGATGTCGCCGAATGCCGACTGGGCGCCCGTCCTCCCGATTCGTCAGAGCGCGGCGACATTGTGGTATCACGCCAACACCCCGAACCGCACCGCCCAGCAGGTCTACAACGGCCTGGCCGGAATGTGGCTGATTGAAGATGAGGTCAGCAAAACGCTGCCGATCCCGAATCACTACGGCGTTGATGATTTCCCGATCATTATTCAGGACAAGCGGCTGGATAACTTCGGCACGCCGGAGTACAGCGAGCCGGGCAGCGGTGGTTTTGTGGGCGATACGCTGCTGGTTAACGGCGCGCAAAGCCCGTATGTCGAAGTGTCTCGTGGCTGGGTGCGCCTGCGTCTGCTGAATGCCTCTAACTCGCGCCGCTACCAGTTGCAGATGAGCGACGGCCGCGCGCTGCACGTGATTTCAGGCGATCAGGGGTTATTACCTGCGCCGGTGTCGGTAAAACAGCTGGCGCTGGCGCCGGGCGAACGTCGTGAGATCCTCGTGGATATGACCAACGGGGATGAAGTGTCCGTGACCTGCGGCGAAGCGGCAAGCATTGTTGACCGTATTCGTGGCTTCTTTGAACCGTCGAGCGTTCTGGTCTCCACGCTGGTGCTGACGCTGCGCCCGACCGGCCTGTTGCCGCTGGTGACCGACAGCCTGCCGATGCGCCTGCTGCCGCAGGAGATTGTGACCGGCCCGGCAGTACGCAGTCGCGATATCAGCCTTGGCGACGATCCGGGCATCAACGGTTCGCTGTGGGACGTAAACCGCATTGATATCACCGCCCAACAGGGAACATGGGAGCGCTGGACCGTCCGCTCGGAGATGCCGCAGTCGTTCCATATTGAAGGGGTGTCATTCCTGATCCGCAACGTCAACGGGGCGATGCCGTTCCCGGAAGACAGGGGCTGGAAAGATACCGTCTGGGTGGATGGCCAGGTCGAACTGCTCGTCTACTACGGCCAGCCTTCCTGGCCGCACTTCCCGTTCCTGTTCCACAGCCAGACGCTGGAGATGATGGACAGGGGATCGGTAGGGCAGATGCTGGTGAATCCGGCACCATAAAACGCTTTCTCCCTCTCCCTGTGGGAGAGGGTTGGGGTGAGGGCAACAGCCCGCACAATACCCCTTCATTTCCCCCGGTAAACCAGCGTATAATCCCGCTCCTTTTGTCTATTTTTTCTTCGGAAGCATTATGAGCGCTATTTCCCTGATCCAGCCGGATCGCGACCTCTTCTCCTGGCCCCAGTACTGGGCAGCCTGCTTTGGACCGGCGCCGTTCCTGCCGATGTCCCGGGAAGAGATGGATCAACTGGGCTGGGACAGCTGCGATATCATTCTGGTGACGGGCGATGCGTATGTCGATCACCCGAGCTTTGGCATGGCGATCTGTGGCCGTATGCTTGAAGCCCAGGGCTTCCGCGTGGGGATCATCTCCCAGCCTGACTGGAACAGCAAAGACGACTTTATGCGTCTGGGCAAGCCTAACCTGTTCTTCGGCGTGACCGCGGGCAACATGGACTCGATGATCAACCGCTATACCGCCGACCGTAAGCTGCGCCATGACGACGCTTACACGGCTGACAACGTGGCGGGTAAACGTCCCGATCGCGCGACCCTCGTCTACACCCAGCGATGCAAAGAAGCATGGAAAGACGTGCCGGTGATCCTGGGCGGCATCGAGGCGAGCCTGCGCCGCACCGCACACTACGACTACTGGTCTGATACCGTGCGCCGTTCGGTGCTGGTGGATTCGAAAGCCGACATGCTGATCTTCGGCAACGGCGAGCGTCCGCTGGTGGAGGTGGCGCATCGCCTGGCGCAGGGTGAACCGGTCAGCGAGATCCGCGACGTGCGCAACACCGCGATCATGGTGAAAGAGGCGCTGCCGGGCTGGAGCGGGGTGGATTCCCGCATTATCGATATGCCGGGCAAAATCGACCCTATCCCGCATCCCTACGGTGACGATCTGCCGTGCGCGGATAACAAACCGGTTGAGCCGAAGAAAGCGGAAGCAAAGGCCGTGGTGGTGCAGCCGCCGCGTCCGAAGCCGTGGGAAAAAACCTATGTGCTGCTGCCGTCTTACGAAAAAGTAAAAAGCGATAAAGTACTCTACGCCCACGCATCGCGCATCTTACACCATGAAACCAACCCCGGCTGCGCGCGAGCGCTGATGCAAAAGCACGGCGAGCGCTATATCTGGGTTAACCCACCGGCGATCCCGCTCTCTACCGAAGAGATGGACAGCGTCTTTGCTCTGCCGTACAAGCGTGTGCCGCATCCGTCATATGGCAACAGCCGTATTCCGGCGTACGAGATGATCCGTTTCTCAATCAACATCATGCGCGGCTGCTTCGGCGGGTGCTCATTTACTCTTGTTTTTATGTATTTAGAGTTAAACTCTACTTTTCTATTTTTAGAATTCAAGCTATTCATCGTAATTGAGAGATATCCTTTTAATGTTCAGCAAGCCTGTTAAAAGCACTTTATCTGAACCGCGTTTTGCCTAAATCCTGCTCAATATATACTCTCCCTGAGTTCTGAAATCCTCAAATTCCCCAATCTTAAAGCATTGATACATAGATGATGTCAGATAATGCGCAATCATCTCACCGCCAATATGGATCCGTTCCGGGTGTGGGTATGTCGCCTGTATAGCCCTTTGTTCATTCATCATTACAGGAATTGTCTGCAACAAATCCCCATCCAAGATTTGGCACTCAGGTTTTACTCCTGTTCCGTATTGTAATTGCTCTGATTCGAAATCATGGACTGAGCGATAGGCGAACGAAACGATATTTCCTGTTTCCTCGCAAATTGCGAACTGATAAACACTGGTTGTCACCGTTGAAGAAGAGGGAATTGCATGGTCATGCTTGTATTGTTTCCACAGCCTCCTTAGACAGGCCGATGTATGATAATTGAGATTTTGTATACCTGATACGACCATTCTGGTTGATGCTTCAAGCAACCAGGTGTTAGAAAATCCACCTGCCCCCGTTCCTGCTATGATGGTTCTTAGCTGGGGGATGTAACCTGCTTTGGAAACAAAAGATAACGGCTCCCCATTATCGGTGACGGCAAGGGTATCTGTTACAATCAGTGCTTGTGCTTCGTCTGTATAAAATATCAGTGATGACATATTTTCCTCATCCAGAAAAGACATTACATGAATCACAGAACAGGTCACTACAACCACGTGAAAGGGAGTCAGACCATTTTCCAGAGGTAAATATATTCTTGTGTTTGGACGCGTTGCGGTTCTCTGTAAAAAATATATAGCACAAACAAAAGTCCCCGCAGGGATAAATATAGTTATATGCGCTTTTTCTGCTGGCTTTTACAATTGAAAGTGACAGGTAAACGAAATGTGTTACAGGTTTCTTTTGCTTTTCGTTGGGTTCTGTATATGCGAATTTACCCTGTGTGTTATTTTTGCAATGGACTCAGGCTGTATTCAATCAATTAAGGTTTACTTCTGGCATTAAGATGTATCCGTTGCCTGTTTTTTAAGGGCACGGTTTGTGCCGGGAAATGAAAATCACATCTTAAGTTCTTCACTCAAAGGATTTGTGATGTTTATCACGTATGGTCCGGGTAACGTGTTGAGGTCAATGTATTGCATCGTGATGGTGTCGTTACATCTTTTACTTTCCTCCTGATTTGCATATTCACTCCCGGCAACCTGGTTGTTTGTTTTTTCTTCTTCCGGATTTATAGTGTAGGCATGAGGTGGCGTTTCAGGGCGACAGACTGTGAGGATAATCACTAACATTCATGCGCGTTATGGGCGTGTCAGCAAACTGGATGCAACAGAGCCGAAACTGAAATTTGAACCCGGATTTCTGTATGCTGAAATACCTTATATTAGCGGCATCCAGAATCGAAAACTGAGCCGATATGTACACTTTTATCTTATGGATAAAGCTATCCTGCAGGCCAGGGATTTAAAGCCTTTAGCCCGGGCATTTTTACGCTGGATAAGGTGGCTGGAGGATAACGGACTTGACCCTTTCACCCCGGGAACGTTGAAATACCAAAGCCCTACATATGGCTTCAGGGAGTATCTTCTGGGGGCCGTAAGGCAGGGGCGCATCGCCTCATCCACCGCGGCGGTGTACATCAGCGTTATCCGACGGTTTTACGTATTTCTGGGCAAGTGTGGTGAGCTGGCTGCCAGCTCATTTTTTACGTTGGTCGAAAAAGTCGTTGACGGGCGACGCAAGGTGATAAGTTCGGATCTTGCCATCAGGATAACCAGCACAACAAAAAGGACAATCAACCCACTGAATGATGCAGAGGTTCATATCCTGGATGAGGCACTGAAATCTGAGTCCGGGTTGTTCAGTTTAATGATTGTGCTGATGAAAAATTGTGGGCTACGGCTGGATGAAATGCTGACCCTGCCGTCGTCACTCTTTACTGAAGAGTACCTTGCCAGTGTCCCTGTATCTGAGTTGACCATCAGGGGGCTTCATATTGGTCCGAGATGCGGAGTTCATACGAAGTTTGGGATGACGCGAGAACTCTTCATCACCAGACGATTGTACGAGCAGGTTCTGGATTATCTGGCGGATGAGGAGTATGAAAAGAAGATCCAAAAATGGCGTGCACGACAGGGTGGGGAAGGGCGGCACGAGCCTTTATTTTTAATGGCAAACGGGAAACGGATGTCTGAAAAAGCCTTTTACTCCCGCTGGTACAGTTTTCGCCATCGCCTGGCCCGGTCTGCTCCGGGAAATGTGTTCAGACATAAACCCCATGATTTGCGGGCAACGTTTGCGACCCATTTTTTACGCTCGGCACTGAGTTGCTATCCCGATCAGGCCGCAAATGCGCTGGGTACAGTAAAATACTGGATGGGCCATAAAAGCGAAAATACGACGATGAAATACATCGTCTTTCTTCAGCAAAACCAGATTTCTGATGCAGTCGCCGGGGTCATGGACGCATTGATTGACGGTGCTGCAGGTCGCGATGGAGCCATATATGAGCCGGAGTGAAACGCAGATAACGTGGATGGCCGAAAATGTGCTGTCATGGGAGACGGTCAGCGGACACATCACTCAGCGGGATCTGAACCGATATTATTTACTTGACGTTTATCTTCAGGCTCATTTTTCAGATTATGTGTTGCTCCCCGGATGGTTTAGTGAACATTCGCATCTTGCCCGCCCTGAAAAACGCGATTTTATTGCCTCTCTGAAACGATTTCTTCTGTCTTACCGTCCCGCCGGAAGGTTAACCATTTTCCGTTATCTCAATATGTTTTTTATATGGCAGTCAGTCAATCAGTATGACTATGGCACGGCTGAAGGCGTTGAAATGTATATTAAACATCTCATGAACGATATTCGTCGGCGAAAAATTTCAGTCAGGATGGCAAGACACTACTTGTCCGTGGTCAACCGGTTTTTGCTTACGGGCGGGCAGATTCAGAGGCGGTATGAATATGAATTCTTACCGAAAGGAACGTATCAGCAGCAGGGAAGGGATAGCTATACCAGGAATGAACTTTCCGAGATCCTGAGGCAGTTGTCATCCATGAATGAGTTCCTTGCGGGATGTATCCGGGAGCATATCGCTAAATCGGAAAAAGGGGTGCGGCATTTCTCACCGTCTTTGCTGGCACCTGTTTATGAAGCGTATTTCCGGTATCCGGGAGAGAACGGGGTCAGCAGGGCAGAGATCATCATCAGGGACGTTCTGGAAAATTACTTTCTTACTTCTTTTTTTCTGTTCTGTTACCACACATGGGGAAACACCTCTCAGGTTCTGGGTCTGACGCGGGATGATATACATCTGGATGAAAAGGGTATCAGCACTGATTATGTTTATAAGGGGAGAGCGAATAAGTATATACGTCTGACGATAGGTAAATCGGAGTATGTGACCAAACGTGCGGGCTATTACTGGTTTCTGTCTTTTATCAGGCTCAGGGACGACATCGTTAACTATCTGGTTTCCGCAGATAACTTCCCTCCGGTACAGGCGCTGTTTCTGAGTGAGCCGCAGGTGAAATTCCGTAAGCTTTATTCTCTTAATCCCAGTCATCTGACTAAATTTTCTAACTCTGAGGGGGCGTGGGCCACGATGCGGCAGCTTAATCCCTCGCTTCCATCAATTACCGTTTCTGGCTTGCGCAAAACGTCTGAGCAGTATACGGACAGAACATTAAAGAATGGTCTGATTACGGCGGAAAAAGCACAGCATAACTGGGGCACTTACAGGCGGAATTATGCTGCAGGTAACCCACAGGGGGCGAAGGAAAACTTCAGTGCTGCACTTGATACGCTTATGAATCAGGGGATTGCGACACGTGCGTTATCCGAGCGGGTAAAAGTTGCTGATGAGCTGGGGATCGATCTGCGTGGAAGCGATGAGGGTGTGGATCTTTTATTGAATGGCCTGGGATGTCGATCGCAGGAGCCGCCTACAGATATTGAATTGCGCTTTATAAAAAAGCAAAAACGATTTGGCCGGACACCAAAGGCTTGTGCGGATTTTTCTCATTGTGTCGAATGTTCAAAAAGTTGCGTTGTGGAAACGCTGGAGTCTGTATGGCTCCTGCTGTCATTCAGGCATGCTATCGAGTATGGAAAACCGTTGTACATCGGTTCGGTCAATGCTGTGGAGCGTTATGAAACGTTACTCCTGAAGATTGATTTACGGCTTGGGCTGGTAGATGAGGCGACCCTGAAAAAAGCGCGCGTTAAACTTCAGCGAGAAGGTGTGGCTCCGGTATGGCAGATTTGAAGAAAAAAGAGGTAAGCCGTAGTCGAATGGCGGAGTTTCCTGCCGGAACGCCGCTTCGTTCAGGGGATGAGTTTCCGACTGAGGATATCATCTGTGAGGCACTAGAAAACAAAAGCTTTGAACGTCTGAATAACTGCCTGGTTATCGCCAGCTCAGATGAACATGATATGCGTTTTATCAATGAGGAGACGCTGAATATTTATTTCAGGGATGATGTCTGGACCAATCGCTATGTCAGAACCCATATTGGTGAAACGTTAAGAACCGTTAATTTTTCAGGCATACGGGATCCTGAACTGCGTCTTGAAGCCAAAATCATCTCAGCCAGCCTGCTCTGGATTGTCGGCAGGACCGCGAAGACGCAGTCACTGATCCGGAAATGTGCAAACATTGTGGCGGGAGCCCGTATTATTGAGTCTATGGGGTATCGCAGTCTGTTTCAGCTTCGTTTTCCGCTTGTCCGGAATGCTTTCATTGTAAAGATGAAGGAGGAGGATGAGCACGGCAGGAAGCGTTCTGAAAGAACATTACGTAATTACTTTATGGACCTGGCGGATATCTCGCTGACAGGTCATACCCGTCTTCGAAAATACGGTTACTTTCCTGATATTAGCTTCGACAGTTACAACAGTGTGGATGATTCAAACCAGACATATTGTATGCCTTTCAGTCTTATGATGTCTGTCTGGGAAGGGCTGATTACTGAACTGGATGCTGAAATCAGTGATTTCGATTTTGACGGGTTTTCCCGGCTGTGCGCTATCATAAACGGTTTTTATGATTCGCCTTACTATACGTCGATGCTGGAAGCCCGTAAAAGAGGGACAGCAAAAAGCATACCGGATTACCGGGCCGCGTATTACTACAATATTGTTGCCGGGGAAATTCGGGCGCTTTTCGCGACACTTGGCCCCGGGATGCAGGGCTGGTTCTCGGTACATAAAAATAAGCGCTGGAGATCTGATTTTATTGGCGTTGATCACATAAAGCTGAACACCTGGCATTTTGAGCTGACGTTAAAAGTCATGAATGTGATACAGGCCATGTCGGGGATGAGACACAGCGAAGTGCTTGGCGTGATGCACGGTTCACTGATTTATGATGGTGATATCCTGGGACTTCGTTCGGTGTTGCATAAGTTCGCCCCGGAAGGTGGAAGTCACGAAGACTGGGTTGTTTGTCGCTATGTGGAAAAGCCTTTTCAGCATTTACGCAGAATTAATCAAATCATGACAGGCCTGGACGGGAAGACGCTGGACAATGTTCCATTGTCTTTAAATATCAGGTCGTGGTTCTCGGAGCAAAAACTCTCTTTTATGGGGACGCAGCGCCAGACTGAGTGGGCAAAGAAATTTGTGAAAAGACACCATCTGTTCATCCGACGTGACCATATTGATGAGTTCAGGCTTTTAAATCCAAACATACGTGATGATGAACGCGTTGCGATGGAGATTCGGGAGGGGGCTTTCTGGCCATTGCGAACCCATCAGTTTCGCCGTTCACTTGCTGTACACCTCAGGCGTCTTGATCTGATTTCTACTAATGATCTTATCCGGCAGTTTAAGCACTTAATCAGAGGCATGACGGAGTGGTATATGTCCGGTGCACTCAACGCTTCGCATTTTAGCCGGGCGATCCCTCAGGCATTCGCTGCCGAGATTGAAAGGGTTGATACCGAACTCTCAGCTTCCAGGGCTGTTTCTTATCAGCATGAAGGCCTGCTTTATGGCGAAGGCGGGAAGTTACTGATGTCCCAGAGAGGTGGGCACTTACATCAGATGACGTTTCCTACACTGAAAAAAGCGATGAGCATGGCTAAACGAGGCGGGCAAAAACTGGTATCTCTTGGAAACGGTTTTTATTGCATGAATGGCCATGACTGCGAGTTTAAGGCGGTTGTTCAGTCAGCGTCCTGCAATCCGGGATGTGAGAACATGCTGGCCGGAGCTGATTCTGTTCCCGTGTGGAAACGCAGGATGGCTCATTATGACAACCTTCTGGAGATTGCCGTGCGAAATAATGCTCCTCAGGCTGACAGGGATTTTCTGATGCTTGAGAGAGATTTTTATGCAGATGCTGTCCGCTTTTTTGAAAAGGATGAATAGAGCATGACGAACGAACAGTCGGGGGTTAAAAAAACACAGGCAAGAGCAGAGCAGGCCCTGAGGGAACTGATGTTATCAGGGGAGCGTATCAGCCAGTATGCTGTGGAAAAACGAGCGGGGCTGGCAAACGGCACCCTGAATTATAACTGTCCTGAGTACAGGCAGGTCAGGGAGGCTATCCGCAGTCTGAAAAAAACGTGCCAGGGCACCGCGCCGGTTGATGAGCAGGGCATTGAGCAGCAGATCAAGCTGAAAGAAAAGTATCGCCGTCAGAGAAATGAGCTGAGGGAAGAAATCAAAAAGATGATGGCTGAAAATGTAGAGCTGTTACATAACCTTATACTTTTACAGCAGTATGTCAGGGAGCTTGAACGCAACACCGGGAGGGAGAAAGGGGACGTCATTCCGTTCTCGGGTGGTGTCAGGGACTGAGGCTATACTGAACGGAAGGACGCGAGGTGAATCGCCACGGGTTTAACAGACACCTCAGAGTCATTTAAGATGGCTTAAAGAGAGGTGCCCATGAGCGGTAAGCGTTATCCCGAAGAGTTTAAAATTGAAGCAGTCAAACAGGTTGTTGATCGCGGTTATTCTGTTGCCAGCGTTGCAACGCGTCTCGATATCACCACCCACAGCCTTTACGCCTGGATAAAGAACTACGGTCCGGATTCTTCCACTAATAAAGAACAGTCAGATGCTCAGGCCGAGATCCGCCGTCTTCAGAAAGAGCTGAAGCGGGTTACCGACGAACGGGACATATTAAAAAAAGCCGCGGCGTACTTCGCAAAGCTGTCCGACTGAGGTACGCCTTTATTCGTGACAACACCTGTTGCTGGCCTGTTCGCCTGCTCTGTCGGGTGCTGGATGAACATCCCAGTGGTTTTTACGCCTGGCTTCAGCAGCCGCATTCACAACGCCATCAGGCAGACCTGAGACTGACAGGACAGATTAAACAGTTCTGGCTGGAATCGGGATGCGTCTATGGTTATCGCAAAATCCATCTGGATCTGCGGGACAGCGGGCAACAGTGCGGAGTGAACAGAGTCTGGCGACTGATGAAACGTGTCGGGATAAAGGCTCAGGTCGGATACCGGAGCCCGAGGGCATGTAAAGGCGAGGCCAGTATCGTGTCGCCCAACAAGCTCCAGCGACAGTTCAATCCGGATGCTCCGGATGAGCGTTGGGTAATCACAGCGTGGTTTCCTCAAACCCTCGCTGTGAATTAACTGAAATACTTCATTGAAGCTGTAACCAAACAGTTAACTGAAACAATGAGCCCGCAGAGCATTGCACAGCGATGACACCATTTGTTGAGCTTCACCGTTTTCGCATACAACCGTCCGGGATTTGGAAAAGCACTGTCTTTTTGTACTGACCGATCATGATTAAGTGACACCTCTTCGAAAAAGAGAGCGCGATGAGCGATTAATATATGGCTCGAAAGACAATTATGTTGGGCTTTTATGACCGCTGTCAGAGGTATTATCTTACCCGGACGGCAACAGGGTCGGAATGTCATCAGCGGCACTGTAACAAGCTATCCGCCATCTTAAATATCTGCAGGTCCTTTCACCGAGTATGCACACCAACCGACAGAGTGATTTGACCCAAACTGGTGGATATTTTGCAAAACTATTAGCCTCTTATGACCGGTCTGCAGCCTGATATTGAGGAATTAGTGCGCTTTCATGGAATGCCTGCCGGGATCGCAAGTACGAACCCCCGGTACTGTTACACTGAATGTGCTCAGTCCTGTATCAGATTGTATTTTTCAGCAACTCAAGAACAACCCTTATTTTATCATTGTCACGTTTGTAGTACGTCCAGGGACCGATGCGCTGAGAAGTAACAAGTTGTGCCCGTTGAAGAGCTGAGAGGTAAAGAGAAACGGTAGACTGTGAGAGCCCGACCTTTTCCTGAATGATACTGACACACACACCGAACTCGTCCGCATCAGCATAAGGCTGATGGAAGTGTATTTTCGGTTCCTTGAGCATATACAGAATTTTTCTTCTAACAGGGTTTCCCAGCGCCTTAATCACGTCATTCAAATCAATATCAGGCATAAACTCTGTCACTTGTCGCATTGAGGAATTGCAATGTTACGATACTTCTCTACGTTAAGCATCAGCTTTTGAAAAGCTGATGCTCATAAGAATGGTTAGCCAAAGGCGGGATAATCTGTGTAGCCTTTTGCCGTTCCACCATACATGGTTGTTGGATCGACCGGATTCAGTGGCCATTCATGATAAAGGCGCTGCGGTAAATCCGGATTAGCTATGAACGGGCGGCCAAATCCGATAATGTCTCCCCAGCCAGCACCGATAATCCGTTCGGCTTTTTCTTGCGTATATCGCCCGGCATACATAATTACACCGCTGAATAATTTACGGACTTCAGCTCTGAATGCTTCAGGCAATTCGGGAGCATCATCCCAGTCGGCTTCAGCAAGAGAAATATAGGCTATTCCGATTTCTTCAAGAATTTTAACGGCTTCGGTATAGGTTTCATGGGGATCATCTTCCACCAGGCCAAGATAGACCCTTACTTCATCCGTGGTCTGAAAGAGCGGAGCAAAACGGACTCCCACACGGTCTTTACCGACCACATCAGCGACAGCCTGCGTCACTTCGCGCAGAAACCGCAGCCGGTTATGTAATGAGCCACCATATTCATCCTCTCTTTTGTTGCTATGGGATGACATGAACTGGTTAACCAGGTATCCATTTGCACAGTGAATTTCCACACCGTCAAAACCGGCATCAAGGGCGTTCTGAGCTGCCCCGGCGTACATCCTGACAATCTCACTAATTTCCTCTTTTTCCAGTGCGCGGGGGCAGGAAGCGGTAGCCAGCGCCCCCTCTCCCGGCCCGGTTTCGATGAATACCTTAACGTTTTCCCCTGCCGGTATCGCCGACGGAGCGACAGGCGAGGCGTTACCTGGCTGCAGGGAGTTATGGGATACTCTTCCGACATGCCAGAGCTGGGCAAAAATGATGCCTTCTTTTTCATGCACTGCCCGCGTCACTTTCTTCCAGCCTTCCACTTGCCGTGAGCTGTAGATCCCCGGGGTCCACGCATAACCCTGCCCACGAGGTTCGATTTGTGTTCCTTCGGTCACCATAAACCCGGCACTGCTGCGCTGTGCGTAATATTCAGCCATCAGTTCGTTCGGAATATCACCCGGTTGTGAGCTCCGTGAGCGGGTTAAAGGCGGAAGTACAACACGATTCTTCAGGGTGTAGGGACCTAGTCTGGTGGGAGAGAACAGGTTTTTCGTCTTCATTACATATCCTGATATAGCGAATTTTCAATATCACTGAAACGCCATGTCTCAGCATTTACGACCTGGCATGTCGTCGTTCGGCCGATGTAGCCGCAGAACCACGACACTTTATTCCACATATTGAGATTTATCAATATCTAGATTTATAAAAATTATGATCGGATGAGCGGAACGGGGGGTTGCCTGATGGCTCACAGAATCGGCATCATGAACCTAAATGGTTCTGATAATGTTATCGGAGATCCTGAACGGGAACGGTATGCGTCACGATTTTAATGACTATGTTGCATTCATGGCAGTAGCACAGGAGTGCAGTTTTTCACGGGCTGCTGTCCGCCTCGGGATTTCGGCATCCACGCTTTCACACACGATACGTCGTCTCGAGGAGCGCGTTGGCATGCCGTTACTTATGCGTACAACCAGGCGGGTGGCTGTCACCGAAGCCGGTAAACAATTATTACTGACGCTTGAACCCGGTCTTGCGCGCATTGAAGCGGGCGTGACAGCTCTTCAGAGACTGCGCCATACACCGGCTGGGCTGGTCAGACTTACGGTATCAGATCACATGATTCATGAATGTCTCTGGCCACGATTGTCACCGTTACTAAAAAAAATATTCGGATATCAAGGTGGAAATGTCGCAGCAGAACGGTTTTGTCGACATTGTTGAGGGCAATTTTGATGCCGGAGTCCGAATTGGTGATGACATATTAAAGGATATGGTGGCCGTCCGAATCGCACCGGACATACGGTTTGTCGTCATTGGATCGTCCACCTATCTTGCAGAAAGAGGTCTGCCGCTACATCCCTCTCAGCTGGAAAAACATGACTGCATCAATATACGTCTGTCACCCACAGGCCCGCTGTATGGCTGGGAATTTGTCAGGCAGGGGGAGAATATTGTGAAAAAAGTGGACGGGCAGCTTACTTTTTCAAGCATTTATCCAATGCTTCATGCAGTAAAAGATGGCTACGGCCTGGCCTACCTGCCGGAGTCTTCTGCCCTGGCGGGGATTGAGGCGGGACACTATTGTCGGGTGCTTGAGGACTGGTCAGAGGCTTTTCCCGCCGACATGATAATTCCAATAATGTCCATTACAGGCTCCGGTAAAGATAATACCGACACCTTACATGAGAAAGGCAAAAGCAATATAACCTGCTGTGCTCCGGATTTTAAGAATGAGCGGTTTACGTAGCAGGATGAGCAGTTCGAACCAGAAATTTCGTTACTATTGCTAAAGTAAAACCTGATGACCTCTAATCGTAACGGAGACCAATATGACTTCACAACTGAACTGGCAGGCCCCGGCTATCAATCGCAAAAAAGTAGGTGACATGACTGTGACCATGCTGAGTGATGGCTATCTGGACGTATCTTTTGAGCTGCTGTCTGGTATTGACGGCTCACGTGCCGAGGATTTACTGCAGAAGCGCGGTGTGCCAGCAGTACCCCGTATTAATATCAACGTCTACGTTATCCAGACGCCTGAGCGAACCATCCTGATTGACAGTGGTGCCGGAGGTATTAATGGCTGGGGCGGTCGGCTTCAGGTAGCCCTGGCCGCGGCAGGCATTGACCCGCTTCAGATTGATACCCTTCTCCTGACTCACGCGCATCCTGACCATATCGGCGGGCTTGCAGGCCCCCTGCAGACTCCCGTTTTCCGCAATGTTCAGCAGTTGTTTGTGCATGAGAAAGAACTCGCTTTCTGGCGTGATGAAACCATTTCCGCTGGCGCGCCTGACGCATTCAAGCCGTTCTTTGAAGTAGCAAGGAACGCCTTCAGCGCTTATGACGACAAACTGGTGCCATTCCGCGAGGAAGCGATTTTACCAGGTATTCAGACTGTACCGCTGTTCGGCCATACGCCAGGACATACCGGTTATCTGCTGGGTGATGAAAAAGAGTCGCTGCTCATCTGGGGTGATATTGTTCACTTCCCACACATTCAGGTTGCTCAGCCTGACGTTACTATCGCGTTCGACAGCGATCCTGCGGCGGCGGCGGCCATCCGTAGCAAAGTGCTTGACCGCGCAGCGAGCGATAACCTGGCTGTCAGTGGTATGCACTTCAACCTGCCTACTACCGGTAAGGTTATCCGTGAAGGTAACAGCTTCGCACTGAATTACGACCTGTGGTCACCCGCAGTCTGATCACCTTCCTTCCCGGTGCACACAATAGTGACCGGGAAGAGATCCCCTTTCATATCGCCCGACAAGAACCCACCTGCAATACTATGAATATCACTGCCTCACAAAAAAAATGGCTCATTACTCTTGCGCCCTGGCTTTTTGTATTCCTCTGGAGTCAGGGTTTGTCGCAGCCAAATTTACCGTGCAGTACAGCGCGCCGTTTCATCTTTTATTCCTGCGTGGCGCATTTTCCTGTCTGGTCCTTCTGCTGCTTACACTGGGGTTCAGGGCCCGTTTTCCGTCCGGCAGAGGAATGGTTCGCAACCTGATTGTCGGACTTTTCCTGCAGAGCTTCTTTCTGGGCGGATGCTTTTATGCCATCCATCGTGGCATGCCGTCAGGCATTGCGGCGCTCATCACCGGCCTGCAGCCGGTACTGACTGCAATACTGGTTTCACTCATGCACCGTCAGTCCCTGCATCCCCGGAAATGGCTGGGTATTGCGATTGGCTTTGCGGGCGTTTTCTTGGTGCTATCGCCAGGGCAGCATAGTTTTGCACTGGATCCTGTGGCTTTTGGGTCGGTCATGCTGGGGTTATTTGGCGTAACGATCGGAGCGCTTTATCAGCGCCGTGCTCAGGGAGATGGACATATCTTTGCGAACACGTTTTTACAGTACGTCACTTTGACAATATCGATGGGTGCAATTAGCCTGATGTTCGAATCTGCTCCGACGCAGTGGAGCTTATCATTTGCGCTGGGTCTGGGCTGGCTGGTTATTGGCGTATCGGTTCTGGCGATTATGTTGCTGATTTTTATGATACGAAGCGGTGAAGCAACCAAAGTCGCTACTTACTTTTACCTGGTTCCCATTCTCACGGCAGCTGAAGCGTGGTTGCTGTTTGGAGAGGCCATTACATTGCCTATGCTTGTGGGTATGGCAGTAACTATAATCGGCCTGATTTTTGTCATCCGGGAATAGACAACCGCACGCGTCGCTGTATGCTTTTGTATATGGCGACGTATAATAGCGGTCAAAGTCAAATTCCGGATGAATATGCAAACAGTCAGCTTTTCCGATTCTCCCGTTGATGATCTCCTCGCTGAGCTTCTTACCCTGGCACGCTCCCGTTTTCCACTTCCCTGCGATTGCCTTCGCGCAGAACAGACGCATCAGGTAAAGAAGTTCGAGGTGGAAGGTGCGACCCTTTCCTTCCCGCTGGAAGGAGAATTCCGGTATCGTGAAAATGAGAAATGGCACCGGGTGATCCCGGGCGAGATTATGGTCGTCCCGAATGCCCGTAGCATCGATATAGAATATGCCCCTTCAGAACAAAGTGGTGAGTTTGTCGCCCTGAGCGTGGTGCTCGCGGAGGAACAGCTTGAAGCAGCCAGGCTGTTACTTGCCGCACCACCACCACAGGACACCGGCAGCATCGCAGCCATTTCCGTATCAGCTCTTCTTTCACCCCTTAACCGCTGGACAGCCGCAATGCGGGAAGGGAAGCGTCCGCTTTCCCTGCACGCCATGGTTGAAGTGGTGCTCTGGCTTTATGGCATGGGATACCATGCTTTGCTGCGAGCCCGGCAGCCAAGTCTGGCCATGAAAATCCGTCAGATGGTAGCGGACAAACCGGCTCATCCCTGGAGTGCTGCTGAAATTGAAGATCTGACGGGACTCAGTGGCCCCACGCTTCGGCGCCACCTGGCCAGTGAGTCAACCAGCTTACGCTCAGTTATCGCCGATGCACGTATCGCGGAGGCTCTCCGCCTGCTGATGACATCGACGCTGCCGGTAAAAACGGTCGCGGGGCGGGTGGGTTACAATTCAGTATCGAGCTTCAGCAGGCAGTTTTCTGAACGCTATGGAATCGAACCTTCAGGGTTCCGCTGACTTCAGTTCGTTCAAGGTACACATTGCGTCCCTCGCACTTCAGTAACTTGCGTGGATCTTTCGAATATAACGGAAGATATTGGCCGGCATTGCGTGTAACCGGTTCAGGAGTTCTCATCGTGACGGGAGAGCTAAATCGGTACGGCTGTTGTTCTCAGCTATAAGAACAACTGAGTATCTGACCAGCTGTCTGGTGCTGGCAGCAGCATGCAGTGCAATCGGTCAGGCTCAAAGGAACTGACCTGATGTCAGGTTATAATTTCGGACACATCATAACCCCAGAAGGAGACAACTGTGGTTCATGTTTTCATTATCGGTGGTGCAGGCAAAATCGGCCAGCGTCTGTGCAGGATCCTTTCAGGAAGGGGGCATGCTGTTCGTGCCCTCTACCGTAAGCCAGAGCAGCAGGCATTGCTAGGCGAGCTGGGTGCTGAGCCCGTCAGTGGGAGCCTGACAGAGCTGGATGCAGCTGCGCTGGCGATGCACTTTGCAGGTAGTGATACAGTGGTGTTTACTGCCGGTGCCGGCGGTAAGGGGGGGCAGGAGATGACCAATGCGGTCGACGGCGAAGGGCTGAAAAAGTCGGTAGCTGCCGCCCTCAGTGCCGGTGTGTCTCGCTTTCTGCTCGTTTCTGCATTCCCGGAGTCCGCACGGGGAGAAACCACTTCTGAATCATTCGAAAATTATATGCGTGTTAAAAAAATGGCCGATGTGGAACTAGCACAAAGCGAGCTTGACTGGGTGATCCTGCGCCCCGGCGCGCTGCAGGATAAGACTGGTACGGGTTATGTACGTGCCGGCCTGGCCATCCCGTATGGTAACGTGCCCCGTGATGACGTGGCGGCTACGCTGGCTGAACTCATTGAGCAACCTGCCGTCAGCCGCGTCATCATTGAGCTGACGTCTGGCGATGCTCCTGTCCGTGAAGCCATACAGAAGCTGGCGGGCCGATAAAAGGCAGCGCACGTACCAGCAGGCTGCAGGCCCCCAGGCGTTTACAATAAACTTTCCAGCCAGTCGGTAAACGCCCGTACTTTTCGGGAGAGATGGCGGTGCGGATACAGAAGTTACAGTTTGCGATTCGGGGACGGATTATCTGGCAGAACCTCTACCAACAGCCCGCGATCGAGATAAGGCTGCAAAAAAATATTCATGCCCTGTAGTATTCCCAGCCCCGCCAGGCCTGCTGCAATGTAGGCTTCTGAGTTATCCACGACAAGCCTGCCTGGAAGTTCAATTTCGGTGGAGCCCTCTGACGTCCCGAATGTCCAGGGCATAACTTGTCTGTTGCTGCTGTTAATCCAGTTGACGGCCTGATGCTGCTGCAACTCGTCCATTGTTTCCGGGGTGCCGTGTTGATCAAGATACGCAGGACTGGCGCAGGTCGTCATTTTAACGGTTCCCACCTTCTTTGCGATATAGTCGCCATCGTCCAGCTCCCCTACCCTCAGTATGCAGTCCAGGCCATCATGCAGCATATTCCGTCGGCGGTCTGAGCTGCTCAGGATAATTTCAATTCCGGGATGCTGGCGATAAAAATCAGGCAGGTTGGGTATAACAAGTAAAGCCGCAAACGCGACAGGCATATCTATGAGCGAATAGCGGACGTCAAAATGATAGCGACAGGAAAGTTCTGCCATATTAAACATAACAACCCTTGGGCGCGCCGCCGCAGGCGCCCTCAGCACGTTTCTGCGGCCTCCCGCCTGTTTCCGGCACCTTTCCTGCCCCAACCCCTGAAAAACGCCCCTGATGATTTCTGCGCGTCTGCATGGCTATGCAGTGAGATCTGCTCTCCACCGATTAGTGCATGCAGATTTTGGAAACGTCCAATTCTGGCACGAAGCGGTCACCCCGGCGGGGTGCAGTCCGCTGTCAGCGAAAACGGACATTGAGCCAATCAAATAATCTGTGCCAGAATTTGTCATTGAGGCTAGTACTTTCGAGTAGATCTATTTCCCGCCCGTACTCTTAAACTCATCTATCTCATCCTTCTACGACTTATTACCGGGAATATAAAACCCCGCCGAAGCGGGTTTGGTAATTTGAGTTTTTCTCAGGCGGCCATCTTTCTGCATTGTTCGGCGCAGTGATGACAAGCGCTTGAGCAATCCTGACAATGGTCATGTTCATGCTTTCCACACTCGTCACCGCACTTCTGACAAACATCAGCGCAAAGACGGCAAAGATCCTGGGCAGACCCGCTATTTAGTGTCATGAATTGAGCTGCAAGACGGCAGATATTTGCACACTGCATATCCAGTTTTATGCACTCGCGCATCATCTCCAGATTCTCTTCGTCGAGACACGAAGCCGCACAGTTATCACATGCCGTTGCACATAGATAACAGGCTTCGATGCATTTTTTGTATTCGTCTAACATAATTTCTCCTTAGCTAAGGTTACGTATTAAGCATGGAAGAGATAACTGATTATTCAAATTTTGAATTAGTTAATAACCTTTTCAGCATTTCATATCATTGATTCAAAGTGCATCTCTAGGGTTACCTAATTCACCTATGTCTACTTCTGGCACAATGCAGAAATGAGATAGATTTACTTTATCCGCTTCTCGCTCAAAGCTGTCCGTAATCCCCTGCCTGCTTAAAAAAACCGGATTAACGTGTGATGTTTTTACGTTTTCCAGGCAGCCTTCATCGGTAAGTACCTGTCTTACAGACTTCAATGCACTTAGTTAAGAAACATCCTAATCGTCCTTTCGCCGATCGCGAGATCTGTTATGGCAGCTAAACTCGATTGATACCCCAATCCGCCGGGCAGCATTTCCTTTCCGCACGCAAGAAGGAGAAGATCATGAAAGCAGTAATTTACAACGGTCCTTATGATGTAAAAGTAAAAGACGTACCGGATGCGAAAATTGTCCGCCCCACGGATGTACTCGTCCGCATCACCACCACCAACATTTGTGGGTCGGACTTGCACATGTATGAGGGCCGGACCAGCTTTGAACAGGGACGGATTCTGGGTCACGAAAACCTGGGTGAAGTGGTCGAAATTGGCTCAGGCGTTGAACGTATTAAGGTGGGCGACTATGTTTGTCTGCCGTTTAACGTGGGATGTGGTTTTTGCGAAAACTGTGAAAAAGGTCTGACCGGCTTTTGTCTCACTACCAATCCGGGTTCGGCAGGCGCAGCTTATGGTTTTGCTGAAATGGGTCCCTGGGAGGGGGGGCAGGCGGAACTGCTTCGGGTGCCATTTGCCGACTTTAACTGCCTTGTTCTTCCCCCTGATGCGGCAGAAAAAGAAGATGATTATGTGATGCTCTCTGACATTTTTCCTACCGGCTGGCATGCAACAGAACTTGCCGGATTGAAGCCTGGTGAAAGCGTGGCCATTTATGGCGCGGGGCCGGTCGGTTTGATGGCAGCTCATTCGGCGATCATTAAAGGTGCTTCACAGGTGTTTGTGGTTGATACGCACACAGACCGGTTGGCTCTGGCTGAAAAAATGGGGGCGACGGGCATCAATGCTACTGGCGATGAAGCTGTACAAAAAATTCTCGACCTGACGGATGGACGCGGTACGGATTGTGGCTGCGAATGTGTTGGCTATCAGTGCTGTAACAAACATGGCCATGAAGATAACTCTGTCACCATGAACAGTCTTGTTGCGTCGACGAAAGCAACCGGGGGAATTGGTGTGGTTGGCGTCTTTATTCCTCAGGATCCGGGGGCTGAATCGGAGCTTGCCAGAGAGGGTAAGATGCCATTTGATTTTGGGAGTTTCTGGTTTAAAGGACAGGCAATCCGTACCGGCCAGGCGAACGTTAAGGCCTATAACCGTCAGCTGTCTCGCCTCATCCATCACGATAAAGCCAGTCCGGGCAAAATAATTTCTCATCGTCTTTCGCTTGAAGAGGCTCCTGCCGGATATAAGCACTTCGATGAGCGGGATGAAGGATGGACGAAGGTTATCCTTAAGCCTTAAATAGAGTTATCCGGTATGAGAAAGCAAAAACCGGGAAAGAATGTATGACTTTTGACAGGGTGCAATAAAATATCCTGTCAGGGCGTTATTATTCATACTTTCAGCTGCCAGGTGATGCTGCCAACTTACTGATTTAGTGTATGATGGTGTTTTTGAGGTGCTCCAGTGGCTTCTGTTTCTATCAGCTGTCCCTCCTGTTCAGCTACTGACGGGGTGGTGCGTAACGGCAAAAGCACCGCCGGACATCAGCGCTATCTCTGCTCTCACTGCCGTAAAACATGGCAACTGCAGTTCACTTACACCGCTTCTCAACCCGGTACGCACCAGAAAATCATTGATATGGCCATGAATGGCGTTGGATGCCGGGCAACCGCCCGCATTATGGGCGTTGGCCTCAACACGATTTTACGTCACTTAAAAAACTCAGGCCGCAGTCGGTAACCTCGCGCATACAGCCGGGCAGTGACGTCATCGTCTGCGCGGAAATGGACGAACAGTGGGGATACGTCGGGGCTAAATCGCGCCAGCGCTGGCTGTTTTACGCGTATGACAGGCTCCGGAAGACGGTTTGCGCACGTATTCGGTGAACGCACTATGGCGACGCTGGGGCGTCTTATGAGCCTGCTGTCACCCTTTGACGTGGTGATATGGATGACGGATGGCTGGCCGCTGTATGAATCCCGCCTGAAGGGAAAGCTGCACGTAATCAGCAAGCGATATACGCAGCGAATTGAGCGGCATAACCTGAATCTGAGGCAGCACCTGGCACGGCTGGGACGGAAGTCGCTGTCGCTCACAAAATCGGTGGAGCTGCATGACAAAGTCATCGGGCATTATCTGAACATAAAACACTATCAATAAGTTGGAGTCATTACCCTTTTTTCAACTTCTGATGGATGCGAGTGATTGAACTCATACATTAATGTTTTCCCACGAAGTCTTTTTTCAGGTAAGCCTTCGCACATATCGGTAAATAGCTTGCCTGCTTTTATTTTTTCTGTCATCGACATGTTCATTTTTAACATTCCGTCCTGATAAGTTGGTCGGATAAGGCGCTCGCGCCGTATCCGACATTAATTTCTTAAGCGACTTCATTCACCTGGCGACGCAGCAGAGAAAGTGGGCCGGGGCCGCTAAGCGTGAACACGGAAATTAAGGTGAAGCCCAGCGCCACCAGACCCAGCACCAGGTAAGCGCCCTGGAAACCGATGCTTTCATACATATTGCCCGCCAGAATAGACATAAAAATCATCGCCAGTTGCTTAAAGAAGCAGAAACAGACCAGATAAATCGTCGCTGAAAAACGCACTTCAAACTGGCTGGTAATATATTTAAAGCAGCCCACCAGCAGGAACGGTACTTCAAACATATGCAGCGTTTTCAGAATAACCACTTCCAGTGCTGAGGTAGCGAACGATGAGCCAATAATACGTACTGACATAATAGTGCCAGCCAGCAGCAGGGCGTTTTTCCCACCGATGCGATTAATGATCAGTGGCGCAAAAAACATAATCGAGGCGTTAAGTAATTCGCCCATTGTCGTTACGTAGCCAAATACCCGCGTACCCTGTTCACCGGTAGCAAAGAACGAAGTAAAGAAATTAGCAAACTGTTGGTCAAAAACATCGTAGGTGCAGGAAACGCCAATAACATACAGTGACAAAAACCACAGTTTTGGCTGTCTGAACAGTTCCAGCGCCAGCTTAAGGCTAAATGCCGAATGGTTGGCACCTACCGCATTGGCAACCGTGGCAGAAGAGGGCGCATCCGTTTTGGCGAAAAAGAGTAAAACGGCGAGGATGAATGCACAGCCAGAACCCAGCCAGAAAACAAACTGATTATTGATGGTGAACATGATGCCGACAATCGAGGCACACAGCGCCCAGCCAACACAGCCAAACATCCGCGCGCGACCATATTCGAAATTACTGCGACGGCTGACTTTCTCGATAAATGCCTCTACTGCTGGCGCACCGGCGTTAAAACAAAAGCCTAGATAAATACCACCAACAATCGATCCTACTAAAATGTTGTATTGTAACAGTGGCCCGAAGATAAAAATAAAGAACGGCGCAAACATCACTAACATGCCGGTAATAATCCACAGCAGGTATTTGCGCAGCCCGAGTTTGTCAGAAAGCAGACCAAACAGCGGTTGGAATAATAGCGAGAACAGAGAAATAGCGGCAAAAATAATACCCGTATCACTTTTGCTGATATGGTTGATGTCATGTAGCCAAATCGGGAAAAACGGGAAGTAGGCTCCCATGATAAAAAAGTAAAAGAAAAAGAATAAACCGAACATCCAAAAGTTTGTGTTTTTTAAATAGTACATAATGGATTTCCTTACGCGAAATACGGGCAGACATGGCCTGCCCGGTTATTATTATTTTTGACACCAGAGCAACTGGTAATGGTAGCTACCGGCGCTAAGGTGGAATTCCGCCGACACTGACGGGCTCCAGGAGTCGTCGCCACCAATCCCCATATGGAAACCGTCGATATTCAGCCATGTGCCTTCTTCCGCGTGCAGCAGATGGCGATGGCTGGTTTCCATCAGTTGCTGTTGACTGTAGCGGCTGATGTTGAACTGGAAGTCGCCGCGCCACTGGTGTGGGCCATAATTCAATTCGCGCGTCCCGCAGCGCAGACCGTTTTCGCTCGGGAAGACGTACGGGGTATACATGTCTGACAATGGCAGATCCCAGCGGTCAAAACAGGCCGCAGTAAGGCGGTCGGGATAGTTTTCTTGCGGCCCTAATCCGAGCCAGTTTACCCGCTCTGCTACCTGCGCCAGCTGGCAGGTCAGGCCAATCCGCGCCGGATGTGGCGTATTGCTCGCCACTTCAACATCAACGGTAATCGCCATTTGACCACTTCCATCAATCCGGTAGGTTTTCCGGCTGATAAATAAGGTTTTCCCCTGATGCTGCCACGCGTGGACCGTGGTAATCAGCACCGCGTCGGCAAGCGTATCTGCCGTGCACTGCAACAACGCTGCTTCGGCCTGGTAATGGCCCGCCGCCTTCCAGCGTTCGACCCAGGCGTTAGGGTCAATGCGGGTCGCTTCACTTACGCCAATGTCGTTATCCAGCGGTGCGCGGGTGAACTGATCGCGCAGCGGCGTCAGCAGTTGTTTTTTATCGCCAATCCACATCTGTGAAAGAAAGCCTGACTGGCGGTTAAATTGCCAACGCTTATTATCCAGCTCGATGCAAAAATCCGTTTCGCTGGTGGTCAGTTGCGGGATGGCGTGGGGCGCGGAGGGGAGTGTCACGCTGAGGTTTTCCGCCAGACGCCACTGCTGCCAGGCGCTGATGTGTCCGGCTGCTGACCATGTGGTCGCGTTCGGTTGCACTACGTGAACCGTTAGCCAGAGTTGTCCGGCGCTCTCCGGCTGCGGTAGTTCAGGCAGTTCAATCAACTGTTTACCTTGTGGAGCGACATCCAGAGGCACTTCACCGCTTGCCAGCGGCTTGCCATCCAGCGCCACCATCCAGTGCAGGAGCTCGTTATCGCTATGACGGAACAGGTATTCGCTGGTCACTTCGATGGTTCGCCCGGATAAACTGAACTGGAAAAACTGCTGCTGGTGTTTTGCTTCCGTCAGCGCCGGATGCGGCGTGCGGTCTGCAAAGACCAGACCGTTCATGCAGAACTGGCGATCATTCGGCGTATCGCCAAAATCACCGCCGTAAGTCGACCACGGATTGCCATTTTCATCATATTTAATCAGCGACTGATCCACCCAGTCCCAGACGAAGCCGCCCTGTAAACGGGGGTACTGACGAAACGCCTGCCAGTATTTAGCGAAGCCGCCAAGACTGTTACCCATCGCGTGGGCGTATTCGCAAAGGATCAGCGGGCGCGTCTCTCCAGGCAACGAAAGCCATTTTTTGATGGACCATTTCGGCACAGCCGGGAAGGGCTGGTCTTCATCCACGCGCGCGTACATCGGGCAAATAATATCGGTTGCGAAGGTGTCGGCTCCGCCGCCTTCATACTGTACCGGGCGGGAAGGATCGACAGATTTGATCCAGCGATAGAGTGCGTCGTGATTAGCGCCGTGGCCTGATTCATTCCCCAGCGACCAGATGATCACACTCGGGTGATTACGATCGCGCTGCACCATTCGCGTTACGCGTTCGCTCATCGCGGGTAGCCAGCGCGGATCATCGGTCAGACGATTCATTGGCACCATGCCGTGGGTTTCAATGTTGGCTTCATCCACCACATACAGGCCGTAGTGGTCGCACAGCGTGTACCACAGCGGATGGTTCGGATAATGCGAACAGCGCACGGCGTTAAAGTTGTTCTGCTTCATCAGCAGGATATCCTGCACCATCGTCTGCTCATCCATGACCTGACCATGCAGAGGATGATGCTCGTGACGGTTAACGCCGCGAATCAGCAACGGCTTGCCGTTCAGCAGCAGCAGACCATTTTCAATCCGCACCTCGCGGAAACCGACATCGCAGGCTTCTGCTTCAATCAGCGTGCCGTCGGCGGTGTGCAGTTCAACCACCGCACGATAGAGATTCGGGATTTCGGCGCTCCACAGTTTCGGGTTTTCGACGTTCAGACGTAGGGTGACGTGATCGGCATAACCACCACGCTCATCGATAATTTCACCGCCGAAAGGCGCGGTGCCGCTGGCGACCTGCGTTTCACCCTGCCACAAAGAAACCGTCACCCGCAGCTCATCGCGCAGCTCGCCGTACATCTGAACGTCTGCCTCCAGTACAGCGCGGCTGAAATCATCATTAAAGTGAGTGGCTACATGGAAATCGCTGATTTGCGTGCTCGGTTTATGCAGCAACGAGACGTCACGGAAAATGCCGCTCATCCGCCACATATCCTGATCTTCCAGATAACTGCCGTCACTCCAGCGCAGCACCATCACCGCGAGGCGGTTTTCTCCGGCGTGTAAAAATGCGCTCAGGTCAAATTCAGACGGCAAACGACTGTCCTGTCCGTAACCGACCCAGCGCCCGTTGCACCACAAATGAAACGCCGAGTTAACACCATCAAAAATAATTCGCGTCTGGCCTTCCTGTAGCCAGCTTTCATCAACATTAAATGTGAGCGAGTAACAACCCGTCGGATTCTCCGTGGGAACATACGGCGGATTGACCGCAATGGGATAGGTCACGTTGGTGTAGATAGGCGCATCGTAACCGTGCATCTGCCAGTTTGAGGGGACGATGACAGTATCGGCGTCAGGAAGATCGCGCTCCAGCCAGCTTTCTGGTACCGCTTCTGGTGCCGGAAACCAGGCAAAGCGCCATTCACCATTCAGGCTGCGCGACTCTTGGGAAGGGCGATCGGTGCGAGCCTCTTCGCTATTACGCCAGCTGGCGAAAGGGGGATGTGCCGCAAGGCGATTAAGTTGGGTAACGCCAGGGTTTTCCCAGTCACGACGTTGTAATACGACGGCCAGTGAATCCGTAATCATTGTCATAGTTGTATCCTGCGTGAATTGTTATCCGCTCACATTTTCGCATAACATACGAGCCGGACACATAGAGTGTAAAGCCTGGGGTGCCTAATGAGTGAGCTGACTCACATTAATTGCGTTGCGCTCACTGCCCGCTTTCAAGTCGGGAAACTTGTCGTGCCAGCTGCATTAAGGAATCTGCCAACGTGCGGGGAGAGGTGGTTTGCGTATTGGGCGCCAGGGTGGTTTTTCTTTTCACCAGTGAGACGGGCAACAGCTGATTGCTCTTCACCGCCTGGCCCTGAGAGAGTTTCAGCAAGCGGTCCACGCTGGTTTGCCCCAGCAGGCGAAAATCCTGTTTGATGGTGGTTAACGGCGGGATATAACACGAGCTGTCTTCGGTATCGTCGTATCCCACTACCGAGATATCCGCACCAACGCGCAACCCGGACTCGGTAATGGCGCGCATTGCGCCCAGCGCCATCTGATCGTTGGCAACCAGCATCGCAGTGGGAACGATGCCCTCATTTAGCATTTGCATGGTTTGTTGAAAACCGGACATGGCACTCCAGTTGCCTTCCCGTTCCGCTATCGGATGAATTTGATTGCGAGTGAGATATTTATGCCAGCCCGCCAGACGCAGACGCGCCGAGACAGAACTTAATGGGCCCGCTAACAGCGCGATTTGCTGGTGACCCAATGCGACCAGATGCTCCACGCCCAGTCGCGTACCGTCTTCATGGGAGAAAATAATACTGTTGATGGGAGTCTGGTCAGAGACATCAAGAAATAACGCCGGAACATTAGCGCAGGCAGCTTCCACAGCAATGGCATCCTGGTCATCCAGCGGATAGTTAATGATCAGCCCACTGACGCGTTGCGCGAGAAGATTGTGCACCGCCGCTTTACAGGCTTCGACGCCGCTTCGTTCTACCATCGACACCACCACGCTGGCACCCAGTTGATCGGCGCGAGATTTAATCGCCGCGACAATTTGCGACGGCGCGTGCAGGGCCAGACTGGAGGTAGCAACGCCAATCAGCAACGACTGTTTCCCCGCCAGTTGTTGTGCCACGCGGTTGGGAATGTAGTTCAGCTGCGCCATCGCCGCTTCCACCTTTTCCCGCGTTTTCGCAGAGACGTGGCTGGCCTGGTTCACCACGCGGGAAACGGTCTGATAAGAGACACCGGCATACTCTGCGACATCGTATAGCGTTACTGGTTTCACATTTACCACCCTGAATTGACTCTCTTCGGGTGCTATCATGCCATACCACGAAATGTTTTGCGCCATTCGGAGGGGGCACGCCGAAGTGAGATTCAAAATGCCGACGTCAGTTCACAGGTGGGTAATGATACCAACGTGTTGATTTCGTATTTTCACTGACACCAGGATCATCCTGATGTTACAAGGATTGAATGACTACAGATTAAAATAGTCATCAACAGGTTGACAGCATTACCCAGCGCCCGCTTTCCGCGTATTTTTCGATTTGCACTGCCGGGGGCACTGGCGGGTATCGCGTTCCGCACACTTTTACATTTATTTATCTGGTGACTGACCTTTTTAAGGAGACAGAATGAAAGCCGTTGGTTTCTGGCAACCCGGGAAAGTACATCCGTTATTGAAGATTTGTCGCTTCCCCACCCATCCATGCCCAAGGGGCGTGATCTTTTGATCAGAGTCAGGGCGGTCGCGGTTAACCCACGGGACCTGAAAAGCCGGCGAAACATCAGTCCCTCTGCAGGCAATCCGGTAGTTATGGGATACGACGCTTCCGGTGTTGTTGAAGCAACCGGACCAGAGGTGACGCTGTTCAGGCCAGGTGACCACGTTTTCTATGCCGGTGTGCTCGATCGCCAGGGAGCCAACGCAGAGTTTCAGCTGGTTGACGAACGCATTACGGGGATAAAGCCGGCAGCACTAAGTTTTGAAGCTGCAGCGTCGGTTCCTCTGACCGGTCTGACAGCCTGGGAAATGTTATTTGATCGTCTGCAGTTGTCAGTGAACGGAGATGCTGATCAGACCCTGTTGATGCTTGGCGGTGCGGGCGGAGTCCCTTGTATGGCTATACAGCTTGCCCGCACTCTGAGTCGGGTGAACATCATCGGGACTGCCTCCCGGCAGGAGAGTGTCAGAGCGGTTCGCGGGTTTGGTGCGCATTATGTCCTGGATCATTCATGTGCGCTTGCGCCACAGGTTGCCAGCCTTGCTGGACTCCCTCCCATTACCCGGATTTTCTCAACGTACACCACGCCATCTGCCTGGGAAAATATGGCCGAAATTATTGCCCCACAAGGCCGTATCGGACTCATCGACGACCCTGAACCACTGGATCTGCGTTTGATCAAATTTAAGAGCGTTTCTGTTCACTGGGAGGCAATGTTTACCCGCCCCATGCATGCTACTGCGGACATGTCTAAACAGCATGATATTCTTAACAAACTCTCATGCATGCTGGATTCCGGTAAGCTCAAACCTCCGTTGCTGGCAGAGTATGGCAGGCTGAATGCTAAAGCACTTCGCCGGGCTCATGAGGACATGGAAAATAAAAATGTGAACGGGAAAATTGTTTTTTCAGGGTTCTGATGAACAGGCCTGTCAGAGTAAAAAAAGATTCGGGTTCAGCACAATGCTGAATTCTGTCTGGCTATAGAGTAAGAATCGTACCGGAATTGAGCATTTACCCTCAGTACCTGCGGATGAAAAAGCAGTCTGCCCTGACATACTGAACAATCCCTTCTCATAAGATGCCTCTCTTTTGCTGTTTAAAGAGCTGAGCAGTCCGGGCGGAGACTGACCTCGTTCCGCTTTCCAAGCGACCCCCTTGTTGAAAGTGCGACAAAAGAGATAGGGCGAATGACTATACTTCGCTCATAGCTGCCCGCCATGCCAGCTCAAAAAACAGGCTTAACGTAGGATATTTAATGAGATGGTCACTCCCTCCTTCCCAGTACTATGCTGAGGACAGGCTTTCATTCGGAGAACCATCATGGAAAACATTGCGCTTATTGGTATCGATCTGGGTAAGAACTCTTTCCATATTCATTGTCAGGATCATCGTGGGAAGGCCGTTTACCGTAAAAAATTCACCCGACCAAAGCTAATCGAATTTCTGGCGACATGCCCGGCAACAACCATCGCGATGGAAGCCTGTGGCGGTTCTCACTTTATGGCACGCAAGCTGGCAGAGTTAGGGCATTTTCCAAAGCTGATATCACCGCAATTTGTCCGCCCATTCGTTAAAAGCAACAAAAATGACTTCGTTGATGCTGAAGCTATCTGTGAAGCAGCATCACGTCCATCTATGCGTTTCGTGCAGCCCAGAACCGAATCTCAGCAGGCAATGCGAGCTCTGCATCGTGTCCGTGAATCCCTGGTTCAGGATAAGGTGAAAACAACTAATCAGATGCATGCTTTTCTGCTGGAATTTGGTATCAGCGTTCCGCGAGGTGCTGCCGTTATTAGTCGACTGAGTACCCTTCTTGAGGACAGTAGTTTGCCTCTTTATCTCAGCCAGTTACTGCTGAAATTACAACAGCATTATCACTATCTTGTTGAGCAGATTAAAGATCTGGAATCTCAGTTGAAACGAAAGTTGGACGAAGATGAGGTTGGACAGCGCTTGCTGAGTATTCCCTGCGTTGGAACGCTGACTGCCAGTACTATTTCAACTGAGATTGGCGACGGGAAGCAGTACGCCAGCAGCCGTGACTTTGCGGCGGCAACAGGGCTGGTACCCCGACAGTACAGCACGGGAGGTCGGACGACATTGTTAGGGATTAGCAAGCGGGGCAACAAAAAGATCCGAACTTTGTTGGTTCAGTGTGCCAGGGTATTCATACAAAAACTGGAACACCAGTCTGGCAAGTTGGCCGACTGGGTCAGGGAGTTGTTGTGTCGGAAAAGCAACTTTGTCGTCACCTGTGCTCTGGCAAACAAGCTGGCCAGAATAGCCTGGGCACTGACGGCGCGACAGCAAACTTACGAAGCATAAAGGCAGAAATACACCAGTTTAAACAATCATTCATCTGGTTTTGCGAATACTGATATTGATGATACTAACGGCCCACCGGCCTGTTGAGGAACCTGTAAAACGGAAAGGCTCATTGAAGCCGTATATTTTCTGGAGGTTCATCAGGCGCGGAACTCATCGAGGCGCGGGAATAAAATCCCATTCAGACGCCGGATAGATTCAAGCAAGCCAACTTGTCGTCAAAATCGGTGTTGCAAAAACGGGAGTGACCATAGATTCCGTTTTCCAAGCGGCCCCCTTTTAGGGTGAGGGAGCATGCCATAAACCAGATCGCCAAAAGGGGATGCTGCTGAAGGGACACTGTTATCCAGCGGGGTAATTTTCACGCCTTTATCCGATATATCAACATCGGGTAAATCACCGGCCAGCGCCATCGCGTTAACTTCTTCCAGACGCGATGCAAGAAGCGTCAAACGGCTCTTGATGTATTCATGGCAATCGGCCGGAACAGCAAGGGGTAACTGGTTATCCCGGAGTGATTTTTCAAAATCGACTGACGGGATCAGATAATCATCGAAATTCCTGTAGCGGCGTGACCCCTTTACCCAGGTGTCACCTGAACGTAAGGCTCCCTTCAGTTCATTCAGCACGCAAAATTCGTAATATTTTCGGTCAATGCCGGTGGGGGTGATCACAACCTTTCTCCAGCTTTCCGGGATGAACCCGATTGGCGCGGAAGGCGGTACTTTTCGGAGTTGTTTTCTATACATATCTCTGACGGTATCCAATGCGTCACTGAGCTGCATTGCGGCGGGTGCAGCCCTGAACTGCAACACGGACAGCATCCGGGGGGCGTATTTACGCAACGTACTGTATTTTTCTGTGATCAGATGCAACGGGTCGAAGTTGTCCTTACGTGACAGGAACCGCGTCTCTTCCACGCTGTTGATGAATTCCTGCCAGGGAAGGACGTCTTCTATTGCGGCCCAGGGATCTTCCCCGGACTCTCTGGCGTTAAGTAATGCCTGTCCGACGGTAACGTATTGCTTCAGTTTACTCTGAATCAGCTTTCCCGTTTGCTGGAGCCGCTCGGCCTGAGTACGTTTTGCCCTGCTGAACAGACTACTCAGAATACGCTCGTGCAGATCAATAACTTCGTCAGTCAGGGTGGATCTGGCCTCCGATATGATACAAACCAGCGAGGCATAACGGCGAACATCCGTGAATCTTGCCAGATCCCGGCTACTCATTTTCCTGCCTTCGCGTGCGAGTTTCAGGAGTCGGTTCTGGTGAACGGAAAGTGCAATGCCGTCAGGGAGTGCCAGCGACTCAATCGCATTTAACCGGTCGATATGTTGCAGGACATTTTTACCATTAATTTTTCCCGGAGGCTGGAGCAGCCAGGCCAGCCGTGAAGGTTGCTCACCCTCAGATACCAACAGACGGTCCAGTGCCGCTTTATGCCCTGGTTCAAGCTGCGCGGTAAGCGCAGAAAAAACCGCCCTGTCGGCAAGTGTTGTTGCTTCGGCCAGGGTTCGTTCGATCACTTCAACAGAGGGGAAAATAACCTTATTATTGTGGAGCCAGGAGAGCATTTCCTCCGCAAGTAAAAAACCTCTGTCTGTCCGCATGGCGTGGGGATAAAGGTGGCGAATACAGGTTTTTTGCAGCGCCCGGTTAAAAGGGGATAATTCCAGGTAGCGGTAGAGTTCAGCCAGATGTTCCCAGCGGGTGACCTCTCTTGATGCATACTCGGCCCACAAATCAGACTGGACTTTCAAATGAGCCGCCAGCCTGAAGACAACACAGTCGTGAGGTGAAATACTTTTGTCGGGAGGAAACCCTAGTCCTCGCAAATAACAGAGTAAAACTGCAAAGCCCAGACGGTTAGCTGGCCTGCGGTGTTAATTAATGAGCGCGAGGTCATGTTCACTCAGAAAGCACATGCGCGTCAGAAATACGTCATCATCTGGCACAATCAACAAGCGTTCTTTTTCTTCACTACTGAGTATTTGTCTCCGTGGCATAAATGCTTCCCCTGCACATAGTTCATTAAAGTTATCATTCGCACTGACCGAAACCGGTCGGTTTCGTACGCCTCGCAAACAATATGTCCGAAAGTCAGCGAAATTTGTTTCGTACATACGTTATAATTCGGACACCCTTTGCGTACGGAAAGTTTCCTATGTCACGAGTTTTTGCCTACTGTCGGGTCTCCACTCTGGAACAGAATACAGAAAATCAGCGCCATGAAATTGAAGCGGCGGGTTTTGCCATCAGACCCCAGCGGCTGATTGAGGAACATATAAGTGGTTCGGTTGCTGCCAGCGAAAGACCAGGGTTCATCCGGTTGCTTGATCGAATGGAAAGCGGTGACGTATTGATTGTCACCAAACTTGACCGACTCGGCCGTAATGCGATGGATATCCGAAAAACAGTTGAACAACTGGCTACTTTAGATATCCGTGTTCATTGTCTCGCTCTCGGAGGTGCGGATTTAACCAGCCCGGCCGGAAAAATGACTATGCAGGTGATTTCAGCTGTGGCTGAGTTTGAGAGGGATCTGCTGATTGAACGCACACATTCAGGGATTTCTCGGGCAAGATCAGCCGGGAAACGCTTCGGTCGTCCGCCCATCTTGAGCGAGGAGCAAAAAAAAATAGTGTCAGAGCGCCTTAATTCCGGGGCCAGTATCAGTGCGGTTGCCAGAGAATTTAATACCACCCGGCAAACCATACTCCGGGTAAAAGCAGGACAGCAATAATACTGAATGTGAATAAAGCCCATAACTGGCCAGGCAGTTGAAACTGTTCTTGAAGTAAACATCTGGAAAGCATGAAACATCATTCTATCCACAGGGAGCAGTGGCTATTATAATCGAATTTCGATAACGAAATTCGATTATAATAGCCACTAAAACCAGCAATCAGGATCTGACCATGAACGATACTGCCAGGAATGATCACAGCCCCTGGGCTGTCTTTCTGATTTTCTTCCGACTTGGCCTGACATCCTTCGGCGGCCCAATTGCCCATCTGGGTTACTTCCGCGATGAGTTTGTGACGCGACGGCAGTGGTTGACCGAGCGCAGCTATGCAGATTTGGTCGCTCTGTGCCAGTTCCTTCCGGGACCAGCAAGCAGTCAGGTTGGTATAGCGCTCGGGCTGTCCCGGGCCGGTTATACCGGGGCGCTGGCAGCATGGGCCGGCTTCACGCTACCGTCAGCAGTTGCACTGATCCTGTTTGCGCTGGGGATGACCAGTTACGGGGATGTGATGCCCTCTGGTGTATTGCATGGGCTGAAAGTGGTAGCCGTTGCGGTGGTCGCGCAAGCTGTATGGGGCATGGCCCGAAATCTTTGCCCGGATATACCGCGTATTACTGTCATGGCAGTGGCAACCTGCTTTGTGCTTCTTGTGCCATCGGCCTGGGGACAGGTGGGAGTAATCGTCACTGCGGCTGTCACTGGCATGTTACTGTTCAAACCTCAGCAGACGACGGTACATGATCCGCTGCCCGTTTCAATACGGCGTCGCGTCGGATTGTTCTGGCTCACGCTGTTCTTTGTGCTACTGACAGGGTTACCATTGCTGACGGCGATATTCCCAAATCCGACGCTGTTAATGGTAGAAACTTTCTACCGGACCGGATCACTGGTTTTTGGTGGCGGGCATGTCGTGCTGCCATTACTGCAGACTGAAGTCGTTCCTTCTGGCTGGGTCAGCACTGATACATTCCTGGCTGGCTACGGCGCTGCCCAGGCCGTTCCTGGACCGTTGTTCACTTTTGCAGCCTTTCTCGGGGCTTCGATGAACCAGGTGCCTTCTGGCTGGCTGGGTGGTCTGGTTTGTCTGCTGGCAATTTTCGCACCGTCCTTCCTTCTGATTGTGGGAGCATTGCCGTTCTGGGAAAGTCTGCGCCGCAATATCCGTACACAAGCAGCGTTGCAGGGTATTAATGCAGCCGTAGTTGGCCTTCTGCTGGCAGCTCTCTATCAACCAGTATGGACGAGCGCAGTTCTCGCTCCGCAAGATTTCGGCCTTGCCCTTGTGGCACTGGTCGCTCTGATGTTCTGGAAACTGCCGCCGTGGCTGGTCGTAGTGAGTTGCGGTGTTGCGGGTTGGTTGTTGAGTTTAGCACTGTGAGGTTCCGGGCGTGACCGACAAAGATCTTTACGGCGGGATGATCCGTTTGCACATCCTGCATCATGCAGCCAAAGAACCCGTCTTTGGTCTGGGCATCATTGAGGAATTGCGACACCACGGTTATCAACTCAGCCCGGGTACCCTGTATCCGATGCTGCACGGTATGGAAAAGAAGGGGTATCTCACCTCACGACATGTTCAGGCCGGTCGACGAAGTCGGCGAGTATATGAAATCACCGGACAAGGGCACATAGCGCTAACGGACGCCAGAAACAGGGTGAAAGAGCTGTTCGGTGAACTTGTTGAAGGCAAATGATATGCCTATGGTTTTAGTCCGGTCTGCCGTCTTCTGAAAACGACAGACACATGTAAGATTATCCGCTGCCTGGCAGAAGGAGACTTTGTGAAAACGCTCATGGTGTGTATTTATACGATCAGAAGGCGTTATATTTTTTCCTGATTGACGCGGTACGAAAGTTCCTGATGACTCTCTTTTCGTTCGCTGTAGCGATCTGCAAGGTAGCTGGTTTGTCCCCTGAGCAGCAACGTAATTTTAAACAACTCCTCTGCGACATCTACGATACGGTCGTACCATGAGGACGGCTTCATCCTTCCGTTCTCATCAAATTCCTGCCAGGCTTTCGCCACCGAGGACTGGTTGGGAATTGTGAACATCCGCATCCAGCGGCCCAGAATGCGCATCTGGTTCACGGCATTGAAGGACTGCGAACCGCCGCAAACCTGCATCACTGCAAGTGTCTTGCCCTGCGAAGGACGAACCGCGCCTTCACTCAACGGTATCCAGTCGATCTGCGCCTTCATCACCGCGCTCATAGCCCCGTGCCGTTCCGGCGAGCTCCACACCATCCCGTCACACCATCTGACCAGCCCGCGTAGCTCGGAGACTTTAGGGTGCGTATCCGGGGCATCATCCGGCAGGGGTAAACCGGAGGGGTTAAAGAATTTCACCTCCGCGCCCATCGCCGTCAGCAGGCGACCTGCTTCCTCCGCGGCAAAGCGACTGTAGGAGCGCTCCCTTAATGAGCCATACAGGATCAGAATCCGTGGGGGCTCCTGCAGGTGCAGACGTTCGGCAATATGTTGATCAAAACAGTCAGTATTCAGGGCTGGAAATTGTTCCATTTTTCTCCTCCGGAGAGAACAGGTGATTTTAAAGTTAATATATATGATCTAACATATGTGTATTCTAAAGGGAACGGAGTGAAAAATGCTACAACCTGTTCAGCTTTTCAAAATCCTGTCGGATGAAACACGGCTAGCCATCGTCATGCTTCTCCGTGAGTCCGGAGAATTGTGCGTCTGCGATATCTGCGTTGCCACCTGCGAATCGCAGCCCAAAATTTCGCGACATATGGCTATCCTTCGCGAGGCTGATCTGGTTCTTGACCGTCGGGAAGGCAAATGGATCCACTATCGTCTGTCACCCCATATTCCGGCGTGGGCAGCAGAGACAATCACGACGACCTGGCAGTGTCTGCGCGAGGATGTACGTGAATGGCTGGACAAATCAGCCTGCACCTCCTGCTGAGGCAGGAAAACATATTTACAAAATCATATATGATGGGGTCTGAGATGCTTTTGGCAGGGAGTATATTTTTACTGACGCTGGTACTGGTGATCTGGCAACCCAGAGGCCTGAGTATTGGCTGGAGCGCGAGTATCGGGGCTGTGCTGGCGCTGGGAACCGGTGTCATCCATATCTCTGATATTCCCGTTGTCTGGAATATCGTCTGGAACGCGACAGCGGCATTTATTGCGGTCATCATCATCAGCCTGCTGCTCGATGAGTCCGGCTTCTTTGAATGGGCCGCACTGCACGTCTCCCGCTGGGGTAACGGACGTGGCCGCCTGCTGTTCACCTGGATAGTCTTGCTCGGTGCCGCTGTTGCTGCTTTGTTCGCCAATGATGGCGCCGCGCTGATCCTGACGCCGATTGTGATTGCGATGCTGCTCGCACTGGGGTTCAGCCAGGGCACGACACTGGCCTTTGTCATGGCTGCAGGATTTATTGCAGATACGGCCAGCCTGCCACTCATTGTTTCTAACCTGGTGAATATCGTCTCGGCGGACTTCTTCGATCTGGGCTTTACGCAGTACGCCTCCGTTATGATCCCCGTGGATGCGGCAGCGATTGCGGCCACGCTGATCATGCTGCATCTCTTCTTCCGCAGGGATATTCCGGCAACGTATGACGTTTCGCTGCTGAAGACGCCTGCCAGTGTGATAAAGGATGCGGCAACGTTCAGGGCGGGCTGGATTGTCCTGTTATTGCTGCTTGTCGGTTTCTTCGTTCTGGAGCCGCTGGGGATCCCTGTCAGCGCGATAGCAGCTGCTGGCGCAGCAGTACTGTTTATCGTGGCGAAAAGAGGTCATGGCATCAACACAGGGAAAGTCCTGCGCAGTGCGCCATGGCAGATCGTGATTTTTTCGCTGGGCATGTACCTGGTGGTCTATGGCCTGCGCAATGCCGGGCTCACGGAGTATCTGTCTGGTGTACTGAACCTGCTGGCAGAAAAGGGGTTATGGGCAGCAACGTTCGGCACCGGCTTCCTGACCGCGTTCCTGTCGTCGGTGATGAACAATATGCCGACGGTGCTGATTGGCGCGCTGTCGATTGACGGGAGTACGGCGACTGGCGTCGTCAAAGAGGCAATGATTTATGCCAACGTGATTGGCTGCGATTTAGGCCCGAAAATCACCCCGATTGGCAGTCTGGCAACCCTGCTTTGGCTGCATGTGCTTGCCCAGAAAAATATAACGATCACCTGGGGTTATTACTTCCGCACGGGCATTATCATGACTCTGCCCGTGCTGTTTGTCACTCTGGCCGCGCTGGCGTTGCGGCTTTCCATCACTTTGTAATGAGATAAAGATATGAGCAACATTACCATCTATCACAACCCGGCCTGCGGCACTTCACGCAACACGCTGGAGATGATCCGTAACAGCGGTAACGAACCGACCATTATTTATTATCTCGATACGCCACCGACCCGTGATGAGCTGATTAAACTTATTTCAGATATGGGAATTACGGTGCGTGCATTGCTGCGTAAGAATGTTGAGCCTTATGAACACCTGGGCCTTGATGAAGAGAAATTCAGTGATGAGCAGTTGATTGATTTTATGCTTCAACATCCGATCCTGATTAATCGGCCGGTAGTCGTTACGCCGCTTGGCACTCGTCTTTGCCGCCCTTCAGAAATAGTGCTGGATATTCTACCTGAAGGTCAGAAAGGAGCGTTTACCAAAGAGGACGGCGAAAAGATCATTGACGAAACGGGGAAGCGGGTTAAGTAACCTGTTTTTTTCGTCTCATTTTTATCGTATTCGGGTGTCTGTCTGTACCATGCAGACGCTCGCTTTTTGTAATGCCAGCTAAAGAAACAGGCTTAACGTAGGATATTTTCCGTTTGCCAAGCGGCCCCCATATTGAATGGCTGACGGTACTGGATTTCGATGAGATAAAAATAGACCGTATTTTTATTGCCAATATTGATGACCCGGTGAAGCGAGCGCTACTTGTTTCTGTGGTGAAAGGGTTACGTGGTACTGGCAAACCACTGGTGTTTGAAGGGGTGGAAACGCCAGGACAGTTTGAATTCGTCCGTTCTCTTGGCCCCGGTTACCTAGTTCAGGGCTGGTATACCGGAAAACCCGAAACAATATCTGCGATGAATATTCAGGGTTAAAACGATACGGGGCCCGGCCCGTATCGGCAACCCGACCCGTCAGCGTATCGCTTTCTGTCTGAAGCCGGTTCAGGTCGGCTTCTATCTGCGCGATGCGGCGGGAGATTTATTCAGAACGACTGCCGAAGTTCATCCGGCGAAGCTTATCCAGCTGCGCCTGCAGATGGTCTATTTCGCGCTCCCGGTCGGCCTGCTTTTCCAGCAGGGCGCGGTTCAGCGCTTCCTGTTCGGACAGGCGCTGTTTCAGCAGAAGGATGTCGTCAGGGGGAGGTGTTGTTCATAAGCCCGCATTTTACCAGGCTTATTCAACGACAACCAGGATAAAGAGGCCTACAACATGGTCAGGGACGTAAGCAGTCTTTTAGGCTGCCGCCAGTCGATGCCTTCCAGAAGCATTGCCAGCTGCGCCGGGGTCAGGAACACTTTGCCATCGCGGGCAGAGGGCCAGGCGAAGCGGCCGCGTTCCAGCCGTTTGGTCAGCAGGCACAGCCCGTCGCCGGTGGACCACAGCAGTTTGACCTTACTGCCGCTGCGGCCCCGGAAGATGAAGACATGGCCGGATATCGGGTCATCTTTCAGCATCGTCTGCACCTTTGCGGCGAGACCATTGAAGCCGTTGCGCATGTCGGTGATACCGGCAACCAGCCAGATTTTGGTGCCTGTTGGCAGGTGGTTATCACTTCCTTTATCTGTCCTGTGATGATCCTTATGACTTCGCCAGACTACTTCACCACACACATGGGTCTGCCAGATACCGGTTCGGGATGGATTTCCGCTTCTACGCTGAACACCGTCTTTAGAAGCTCTGGTTTCATCACTGCTTCCGGAGCACCTTGCGCCATCACGCGACCGCTTGCCAGTACCACCAGATGATCGCAATAGCGGCTGGCCTGATTCAGATCGTGGAGTACCGTCACTACGGTTTTCCCCTGCCTTTTGAGTTCAACCATCAGGCGCATCAGTTCAACCTGATGATTGATATCGAGGTAGGTCGTAGGCTCATCAAGAAGAATGAGTGGCGTATCCTGTGCCAGCACCATCGCCAGAAACGCACGCTGGCGCTGGCCGCCGGAAAGCTGGGTTAACCTGCGGTCAGCCAGATTGCGCGTCCGGGTCTGACTCATTGCCACGTTGACCCGCTCGTTGTCTTCCGCGGAGAGTCGCCCCCACAACGACAGCCACGGGCTGCGGCCGTAGGAAACCAGTTCCCGTACAGTGATCCCCTCGGGGGATAAATGGTGTTGCGGCAGTAAAGCCAGGCGGCGAGCCAGCTGGCGGGCGGAAAAACCGGCTATGGGTTTTTCATCAAGCAATATCTCGCCAGAGTCTGGTGTTAACAGGCGAGAAAAACAGTTCAACAGCGTCGATTTCCCGCAACCGTTAGGGCCGAGCAGGGCCGTGATTTTTCCGGCAGGCAGGGCGAGAGAAAGTCCATCCAGCACGGTTTGTGCGCCATAGCTGACGGTCAGATTTTCAGTACGTAATCTCATTTATCGCATTCTCACAAGCAGCCAGACAAACCACGGTGCGCCGATAATGGCGGTCAGCACGCCTGCCGGAAGCTCCAGCGGCGGATGAATGATTCGTGCCAGCAGATCGGCAATGACCAGCAACAACGCGCCCGTCAGGGCCGAAACGGGCATCAGCCAGCGGTGACGCCCGCCGGCGATCCTGCGCACCATGTGCGGCACGACGAGACCAATAAAACTTATCGGGCCACAGACGGCCACGCCGGTTGCTGTCATCGCGACAGCCAGCATCAGCCCCTGGAACCGGGTGCGCTGAACCGACACGCCGAGCGTGGCTGCTCGTGCATCGCCCAGCGCCAGCAGGTCGAGATCGCGACAAAAGCGCAGGCTCAGCGGCAAAAACAGAATGAGCAACGGCACGGCAATCTTCACAAAGTGCCAGTCGCGCCCCCATAAGCTACCCGTCAGCCACAGCAGGGCACTGTTTACATCCTGCGGGTGCAGGAGCATCAGGTAATCCGTCAGGCTCGCCCAGCAGGCGGAAAGCGCCACGCCGGTGAGCGCCAGCTTCATCGGCTGGTGGGTCTTTGCCAGCATCTTCAGCAAGATCAACCCCGCCATACCGCCCGCAAAGGCCAGCAGCGGCAGCACCATCACGGATAGTGATGGCATAAGAAGCAGTGCTCCCACAGAGGCAAGGCTGGCGGCATGGTTAATGCCGAGAATATCCGGTGATGCTAGCGGGTTACGCACAATCCCCTGTACCAGCACGCCCGCCACGGCGAGGGCTGCACCGACAAACAGTGCCAGCAGCAAGCGCGGCAGTCGGTACTCCATCAATACATAATAATGCTCGCGTCCGTCCTGCCAGTCGGTCAGCAGCGCGCGCCACGGCACGGGGATCACCCCCATATGGAGTGATAACAGCGCACAACCTGCCAGGGCAAGGGTGATGAAAATGACCAGCGCAATTTTCATCCTCGCCTCCTCACCAGCCAGACAAAGCAAGGACTGCCAATCAGCGCCAGCACTGCGCCTGCGGGCAGATCGCCGGGGAAGGCCAGCGCGCGTGCGAGTACATCTGCCATCAGCATCAGCGTGGCCCCCAGCAGCATGCTCACCGGCAGTACGTTGCGCTGATCGAAGCCTGCCCAGAAGCGCGCCAGATGTGGCACCAGCAGGCCGATAAACGCCACCGGACCTGCCACACTGACGCACGCGCCAACCAGAAGCAGCACTAACATATTGATGATCAAACGTAGTCTCGGCAGGTTCACTCCCAGCGTATGGGCGGTACTGTCGCTGACGTTGAGCAGGTTCAGTTGATTCGCCAGCAGCAACACGACAGGGACTGCAGTGACCACCACCGGCAAGAGCTGCCAGACATCCTGCCAGTGGGCGTGGGACACTCCGCCTGCCAGCCAGTAAAAGATGCCGTAAGCATGATCTTCGGCCAGCAGCAGGGTGATGCGGGTCAGGGCCATACAAAAGGCCGACAGCGCGATACCCGCGAGGATCAGTTTGTTTCTGTCCTGGGTATGACGAAACCCGCCTCCTGCGGTCATGACCAGCAGCCAGCTCACGCCGCCCCCGCATGCCGCGATGAACGACAGGGAATAGCCTGCAACCGGCGTCGGACTCAGCGCGCTGGTAAGCGCCATAGCCAGCGCCGCGCCGCTGTTAATGCCGAGCAGTGAAGGAGAGGCCATTGGGTTGTGGGTCAGGGTTTGCAGCAGCGTGCCCGCGAGCGCCAGGCTTGCGCCGATCAGAACGGCGACCAGGCTTCGCGGCAAACGAAGGTTTTGCACCAGCGCTTCTGGTAGCGTTGGCGTGTGTCCAGGCAGCAGGGCGCGGATTGCGTCTGCTCCGGAAACAGGAATGGCCGAGTAGCAAAACAGACTCAGCCAGAAAATAATAATAAGTACTGCAACGGGAAGCCCCCACAGCAGCACCGGGTGTTTTAGCGCGGTCATTTCACATCGGTAAGCGGCTGATGGTGGAAGATTTTTACCGTGTCAGCGGCAATACGCTCTGCGGCAAAAATACCGCGCATCCGCGCCCAGGCGTTACTGTCGACTGAAGCAACCTGCTGCTTCTGCGCGGCGGTTAATATCTGCCAGAGCGGATCTTGTTGCCAGCGTTTAACAATGCTCTCTTCGCGATAGTGGGCAACCAGCAGCCAGGCAGGATTGACCGCCAGCAGTTGCTCCAGGCCGATGGACGGCATGGACGCGCCCGCCATCGCAGCGGGAACGTTCAGCCCCAGAGAAGCCAGCACGCTGCCGGTCCAGGTCTCCTGGGTATGCAGGTTGAATAGCTGTTCGCGTGATGTGCCAAAGGCCACGCGTGTCCCTGTGGGAAGCTGGCTGGACCACTGCGCCATCTTCTCTTTATGTTGTTCCAGACGCGCCTGCATCTCTCGTTTTTTACCTACCACTTCGCCGATGATAGCCGCTGAGTGCAAATTTTCAGCGTAGGTTTCGTTGCGGGACTTAAGCAGCAGTACCGGCGCGATTTGCTGCAAGGCAGTGTAAATCCCCGCATGGCGACTGCTGTCGGCAATGATCAGGTCTGGTTTCAGGGCAGCAATGGCTTCCAGGCTCGGCTGCGCGCGCGTTCCGACGGACTGCCACGGTTTCAGGTGCGCACGCACTTCGGGCAGGATGCGTTTTGCATCGTTATCGTCGGCAATACCGATCGGGCTGACGTCCACGGCGGCCAGCGCATCGGCGAACGAGAGTTCCAGCACCACAATCCGTTGTGGCGTTTTATCGAGTGTAAACGTGCCGTGTTCGTCCTGAACCGTGGCGGCAAAGGCGTGGCCGATCACCAGCAGCAGGCCTGCAAAAAGAAAACGGATAAATGCCAACATAGTCACATTCCAGCTAAAAGCCCGGCAAGCCGGGCGTTAACACATCAGAACTTCAACGACCCCTGCATATACAGCGTGCGCGGCTGGCCTGCGTAGATGCCTTTGTTGTTGTCGTCATAAGAGCGGATGAAGTAGTCCTGGTCGAAGATGTTTTTCACACCGAACGCCAGGTTCAGATCTGCCATCTGCGGGCCAAAGTCATACGCCACGCGTGCGCCCCAGAGCATGAAGCCGGGAATGCGGCCGGTACTGCCGTCGGCGCTCTCTTTCACCGTATTGGCGTTATCCGCAAACTGGCTGGACTGGAAATCGCTGTTCAGATTGAACGTCCAGTTGCCCGGCTTGTAGTCCACGCCCAGCGTGCCTTTATGTTTCGGGGAGAATGGCACCTGATTGCCATAGGTGTCGCCTTTCTCGCGGATTTCCGCGTTCACATACGCATAGCTGGCGTAGACGGAAACGTTATCAAGCGTTGGCGTTAGCGTACCCAGGTCGTAACGTGCCTGCGTTTCCAGCCCGGTATGGCGCGTTTTGCCACGTGCAGTGACGGTGTCGTTGGTCTGGTTGGAGTCGTACTGATTGTTAAAGTTAATCAGGAACAGCCCCATTTCCGCCGTCAGCGCGCCGTCATCGTAGCGGGTACCGAGTTCCCAGGTTCGCGCTTTTTCCGGTTCCACATTGCCGCTTTGCACAGCCTTGCCAATCTGGCTGTACTGTACGGTGCCGAACGAGCCTTCAGTGTTTGCATAAAGATTCCAGCTATCAGTCAGGTGATAGAGCACGTTCAACGCCGGAAGCGGTGCGTTATAGCTCACCTCTTCGTGCGTGCCTTTGATGGCGTTGTTCTGGTATGACTCGATATGTTCGAAACGCATACCCGGCGTGATGGTCCAGTTGCCGATGTCGATTTTGTCATCCAGATACCAGGCGTGCGCCTCGGTGCCGGAACGCGTGTCGCGGTCGTAAGGGCTTGAGCCGGACGGCAACTGCCCGCTGCTGGTGGCGGTGTAGTAACGCATTTCATGCGTTGATTCATTCACATAGCGATAGCCCACGCCCACTTCGTGCGCGGAAGGGCCGATCATAAAGCTCTGGCTGTAGCGTGGCTCAATACCGCGCACCCAGTAGTTACGCGGCGAGAGGGTGATGCGTTTGCCTTGCTCCAGGTAGCCGCTGCGCAGGGTTTGGGTGTAGAACCCCTGAATGTTGAATTTATGCTGGCTGTCCGGCTGGAACTGGTAGCCCAGGCTCGCCAGCTTGCGACGGCCCCAGAAGCGGTCATACGGGCGGGTGGATTGCCAGCGATCGGCGTCGTAATCCGCGCGGGACAGGCCGCCGGGCATGTCGGCTTCACCATCGTAATATTGCAGCAGGCTGTTGAAGGTGTGCACCTCATTCGGCGCATATTTGCTTTTCAGCATCAGGTCGTCGATGCGGGTGGCGCTGTGCTCGCGCCAGTCACTGCCGCGCGTGCCGGAGTAGAGCAGCGCGGTGCCAAAACCGTTGTCCGCTGTGCCGCCCACCATCAGGTTGTGCGTCTCTTTCGGGTTGTTTTGTGAAGAGGTTGGGCTGAGCTGACCTTCCACCCCCGCCTCGATACCAAAGTCCTGCGGAATGGCGCGGGTAACAAAGTTCACCACGCCGCCCACGCTCTGCGGTCCGTAACGCACCGCACCACCACCGCGCACCACGTCAATGGCATCCATGTTGCCGAGCGAAACGGGAGCCAGTGAAAGCTGCGGCTGACCGTAAGGGGCAAAGGGGACGGGGATGCCGTCCATCAGGACGGTCGAGCGGCTGGCGAGGCGTGGGTTCAGGCCCCGGATGCCAAAGTTCATCGCCAGGTCGTGGCTGCCGGTGCCGTTGTTTTCCGGCGCGCTGACGCCAGGGATGCGGTTAAGCACCTCACGCATGGTGGTTGCGCCGGTTTTGGCGAAATCCTCACGGCGGATCACGTCACGCGCGCCAGCATGTTCAAATACGTCGTTTTCACGCGCATCGCCCAGCCAGTCGCCGACCACGGTCAGGGCATCTTCTTTTGGCGCGGGCGCGGTCTCCAGCGTCCAGCTGTTATTTCTCAGCGGTTTTACCTGCAGTCCGCTGCCGTCCAGCAGTTGTTGCAGGCCGCTCTCGACGTCGTAATCTCCGTGCAGGCCGTTGCTCTGCTTGCCGCGCGTCAGGCTGGCGTCAACCGAGAGGGTAATTCCGCTGTGTGCGGCATACTGATTGAGCGCTTTGTCGAGCGATCCCGGTGCGATATCAACCTGTGCAGCAAAAGCGGAAAACGAGAGACCGGCCAGCGGCAGCAGGCTCAGGCGAATGGCGTTAACCAAAGGTGTTGTTTTACGAAAAACGCGTAACGGCGTCATACCTTCTCCATCATCATTTTTGTTGTGTTCAGCTATGAGTCGAACGAGAAGGGTAAAAAGGACAATCGAAATGAGAATTATTTTTCTTACAGCGGTGAAATGTTTATCCAGTACCGCGTAATAGACTGAATTTTAACGGGAAGCGTTTGAGCGATAACGTTCAGGATCGCATCGGTATTTTTCAGCGGGAACGTCCCGCTCAGGCGCAGCCCGGCAACGGCGGGATCGCAGCGCAGCACGCCGTTGCGGTAACGGCTTAGCGTGGCTATCACCTCACCCAGCGGTTTATCGCTGAAGCTCAGGATGCCCTTCGTCCAGCTTGTACTCTCGTCATCCAGCGGTTTCACTGCGCCAAACTCAGAGGCGCTGAACTGCAGGCTTTCACCAGCGTTCACGATGCGTTTTTGCGCGGGGGCACTGGCGAGAAGCACTTCCACGGCGTGCTGCTGCACGTCAAGCTGCGTGAAATTATCCTGCTGGCGGACGGTAAATTCTGTCCCTAAAGCGGTGAGTTGGCCCTGACGGGTCAGGACGCGGAAGGGGCGTTGCTGCGCATCTTTCGCGGTAGTAATGGCGATTTCACCGTACCAGAGCCGGACGGTGCGCTGATGCGCATCAAAACGCACATCCGCCGCGCTTTGGGTATTCAGCGTGAGCAGGGAGCCATCTTCCAGTTGCTGACGGCTGACTGCGCCTTTGGCGGTGCGGTAATCTGCCCGCAGACCTTCGCCGGTTTCCGACTGCCAGAGTTGCCAGCCTCCGCCAGCGCCGAGCAACAGCAGTAATCCTTTCATCACGTGACGGCGGGTGAGGCGGGTATCGTGCAGCGCCCGGCTGGCAACGTCGCCAGGCACACCGCCAAGCTGGTTGCGCAGGTTTTCAACCTGCTGCCAGGCCCACTGGTTATCCTGATCCTGTTCATACCACTGTTGCCAGCGCGCTTCCTGTTGTGGGCTGACGCGCTCGCCGCTTAGCACGGCATACCAGTGGGAAGCTGAACGCAGCGCCTGACGGCGGGAATCGGTTAACGAAGGATTCATAACCCATGCTCCAGACGAAACAGCAGGCAGTGCTCGACGGCTTTCGCCACGTATTTTTTCACGGAGCTGACGGAAACACCGAGTTTGTGCGCAATCTCGCTGTATGTCAGGCCATCCAGTTGCGAAAGCAGAAACGCTTCACGTGTTTTTCCGTTTAGCCCGTCCAGCATGCTGTCGACGAGTTGTAGGGTCTCGAGCTGGCTTTCGCGTTCCTCAGGTGAAGGCGCTACCCCCTCCGGCATAAGCGCCAGCATCTCCAGATACGCTTTTTCCAGCGCGTTTCGGCGAAACAGGTCCACCATCACGCGTTTGGCGATAGTGCACAGGAAAGAGCGAGGATCGCGGATCGTCGAGAGCGTTTCGCTGCTCATTACCCGCAAAAAAGTGTCCTGGGCAATGTCATCTGCATCAAAGGCAGACTGGAGTTTGCGCGTCAGCCAACTTTTCAACCAGCCGTGATGGGTGCCATAAAGCGACTCGAACGTTAAGGAAGCTGTGGAAGTGG
>NZ_KQ089922.1:4056725-4388346 GCF_001037645.1 Enterobacter sp. BWH64 | reverse complement strand
CTCCCCGCCCTTTAGGGCGGGGAGGATGTCAACTATGAGTGTTGCCTGAAATGTCGCCAGCCCCCGGTACAGCAGAAGTATCTCGGGCTTTCTGCGTTTGCTCCTGGTGGGTATGGCCCCCGCAAGCGGGGGTTATTGCTAACTGGGTAATGACTCAAAATTATTGATAGTGTTTTATGTTCAGATAATGCCCGATGACTTTGTCATGCAGCTCCACCGATTTTGTGAGCGACAGCGACTTCCGTCCCAGCCGTGCCAGGTGCTGCCTCAGATTCAGGTTATGCCGCTCAATTCGCTGCGTATATCGCTTGCTGATTACGTGCAGCTTTCCCTTCAGGCGGGATTCATACAGCGGCCAGCCATCCGTCATCCATATCACCACGTCAAAGGGTGACAGCAGGCTCATAAGACGCCCCAGCGTCGCCATAGTGCGTTCACCGAATACGTGCGCAAACCGTCTTCCGGAGCCTGTCATACGCGTAAAACAGCCAGCGCTGGCGCGATTTAGCCCCGACGTATCCCCACTGTTCGTCCATTTCCGCGCAGACGATGACGTCACTGCCCGGCTGTATGCGCGAGGTTACCGACTGCGGCCTGAGTTTTTTAAGTGACGTAAAATCGTGTTGAGGCCAACGCCCATAATGCGGGCGGTTGCCCGGCATCCAACGCCATTCATGGCCATATCAATGATTTTCTGGTGCGTACCGGGTTGAGAAGCGGTGTAAGTGAACTGCAGTTGCCATGTTTTACGGCAGTGAGAGCAGAGATAGCGCTGATGTCCGGCGGTGCTTTTGCCGTTACGCACCACCCCGTCAGTAGCTGAACAGGAGGGACAGCTGATAGAAACAGAAGCCACTGGAGCACCTCAAAAACACCATCATACACTAAATCATTAAGTTGGCAGCATCACCGATTTTTTAAACATATAAAATACCATCAATGAAGTGATTAAGAAGTTATAGAGTAACAGAGAATTAATAAGATTCTTTTCTCTGAGACGCCAGAATATTTGTTCTGGCGTCTGATTTTGAGTTTATTTGACTAATGAAAATAGATCATTGAGTGATTCGCTCATCGACGGATGAGTAAATATCTGATCGCGTAATATGCTATAAGGCAGCCCGGCATCCATCACCATTTTCACTATATTGATCATCTCGTGGGAGTCAATACACAGCAGTGATGCCCCTAATATACGTTGGGTTTTATTATCAACAATCGCTTTTAATACCCCACGGGTATCGTTCATCACTCTGGCGCGCGGAATTGCAGCTACAGGCAATGTCACCACCTGAATATCAGCACCACTCTCTCTGGCTTGTTCTTCTGTCATACCAACCCTGGACAGGGGCGGTGTCATAAATACGGAATAAGGCACATTTTTCCGATCATCAGTACTACGTTTGCCTTCACCCAGTAACTCATCACGTACAATGCGGTAATCATCCAGTGATATGTAAGTAAATTGCAGCCCGCCGGTAACATCTCCCATCGCCCAAATATTGTCTGCGGTGGTATGTAATCGCTTGTCAACGACAATTGCCCCGCGCTCGTTTACTGCGATACCGGCATTTTCTGGATGTAACGAAGCGGTAGCCGGTTGACGACCGGAAGCTATTAACAGTGCATCCACCGCCAGTTGGGCGTGCTCGCTATGCACTTGCACTTGATTTTCATGGTGACTGATTCGCTCCACATGGGCATTGAGGATAATATCGACGCCCTGATCGCGTAAAATCGTCGCGATATTATCAGCAATATCCCGATCTTCCCGAGGCAAAAACAGCGAAGCTGCCTCTAAAATGGTTACTTTGCTGCCAAAATTAGCGAACATAGAGGCGAACTCAACGCCAATATATCCGCCGCCCAAAATACCTAAATGCCCAGGCAATTCTTTTAGATTAAGTAATCCGGTGCTGTCATCTACACCAGGCGTGGTGGTAATTCCAGGAATTGGCGGAACCACGGCTTGTGCACCGGTATTAATAAAAATTTTCTCGCCATGAATCTCCAAATTTCCCTCAGGCCGATGAACACGCAGGCTATGATTATTGATAAACTCCGCCTGGCCGTCGATCACGTCGATATTGGGCATATCCGCAAGATTATGAAAATTCTTATTACGTAAAAAATTAACCACTTCATTTTTACGCTGTATGGCACGGACAAAATCTGTGTGCTGCTGTGCGTCATGAACCAATGTTTTGGTTGGGATACAGCCGATATTAATACAGGTCCCGCCATACATTGCATTTGATTGTTCGATGAGAGCCACACGCCAACCTGCTTTTGCCAGCGTGACGGCTAATGTTTTTCCAGCCTTGCCAAAACCAATAATAACTGCCTGATATTTATTCATGATGATTTCCTGTCGAAACGCGTTCATTTGACATCATGACTATAGACGCAAAAGGTGATGCTGCCAACTTACTGATTTAGTGTATGATGGTGTTTTTGAGGTGCTCCAGTGGCTTCTGTTTGGCTTTGTTGAATAAATCGAACTTTTGCTGAGTTGAAGGATCAGATCACGCATCTTCCCGACAACGCAGACCGTTCCGTGGCAAAGCAAAAGTTCAAAATCACCAACTGGCCCACCTACAATAAAGCCCTCATCAACCGTGGCTCCATAACTTTCTGGCTGGATGATGAAGCTATTCAGGCCTGGTATGAGTCGGCAACGCCTTCATCACGGGGAAGACCTCAGCGCTATTCTGATCTCGCCATCACCACCGTTCTGGTCATTAAACGCGTGTTCAGGTTGACCCTGCGGGCTGCACAGGGTTTTATTGATTCCATTTTTACACTGATGAATGTTCCGTTGCGCTGCCCGGATTACACCAGTGTCAGCAAGCGCGCAAAGTCGGTTAATGTCAGTTTCAAAACGCCCACCCGGGGTGAAATCGCGCATCTGGTGATTGATTCCACCGGGCTGAAGGTCTTTGGTGAAGGCGAATGGAAAGTCAAAAAACATGGCCAGGAACGCCGCCGTATCTGGCGAAAGTTGCATCTGGCAGTTGACAGCAACACACATGAAATCATCTGTGCAGACCTGTCGCTGAACAATGTGACGGACTCAGAAGCCTTCCCGGGTCTTATCCGGCAGACTCACAGAAAAATCAGGGCAGCATCGGCAGACGGCGCTTACGACACCCGGCTCTGTCACGATGAACTGCGGCGTAAGAAAATCAGCGCGCTTATCCCGCCCCGAAAAGGCGCGGGTTACTGGCCCGGTGAATATGCAGACCGTAACCGTGCTGTTGCGAATCAGCGGCTGACCGGGAGTAATGCGCGGTGGAAATGGACAACAGATTATAACCGTCGCTCGATAGCGGAAACGGCGATGTACCGGGTAAAACAGCTGTTCGGAGGTTCACTGACACTGCGTGACTACGATGGTCAGGTTGCAGAGGCTATGGCCCTGGTACGAGCGCTGAACAAAATGACGAAAGCAGGTATGCCTGAAAGCGTGCGTATTGCCTGAAAACACAACCCGCTACGGGGGAGACTTACCCGAAATCTGATTTATTCAACAAAGCCATCTTTGCATCATGGTTCCGTGATGCAGAGCCAGACGTTGTCACAAATGCCGAGAACATTCATTTTCTGTGGTCTTGCCTCGACGATACCCAGAGAGAGACTGTACTTGATGAGTTGCACGATGTCTTACTTGAAAGACATATTCGTATTGACAGCCGTATTGCGATTATTACCCGTTTTCATAATGAGTTGTCGTTTATTGAACCTGAGAAGGCCGTTGAACGCAGGGCTATTGCGGCGCTGTTTAGCGCTTCTGTTGATAATGTATTATTGTCTCAATGGCTTGACCGTCAGACGTTTTCATTTTCATCATGGTCTCCGGAGGACGCCCGTACGGCAACGAGTTGTATAATGAATAACTCGGAGATTTTTCCTCTCATCTGCAGGAATTCACAGTATATTAAAAACAGAATGTTACCAGAGAAAGCGGACGTTACAGAAGATAGTGATACGTTTCCGGACTGAGTTCGTTCTTTAAATCCTATACCTGAAGACCACAGCGGTGGTCTTTGGGAGTTTTTTTATTGCCTGATATACATTAAGCATGTTATATCTTGCTAAGAAATAATCATTCAGGGATTAATCATAACTACTGAAGTTATGTTGTGTTCTTTTCTTTTAAAAATAAATTATTCAGATTTATTTTCTATTGATTTAATGAGGTAGGGAATGACAGAAAGTGCTTTGCTTTTGCGAGAGGCATTTAATGAATCGGTTAACTATATGACATGGTCTTTTTATTCACTGATAACTGCTTACGTTTCGATGGCTTTTTATGATAGAGTTGAGGTTAAGACCCGAATAAATAATTATCTGAATAAGTTACTTTTCGTGATTGCTATGTCCGTTTTTATCCCAAATATGTACTTTGTTTCAATGGTGTTCAGTCAGAAGTTAGGCACCGCAGCTGGCGTTGCGTCATTCATTATTGGGCTACTTTTCATGATGTTAAACTCGGCACCTGTAATTACTGGTATCGTACAGCAGCGCAAAGATTGAGTTTTATGAGTATAGTCAGTTGGGTTTTCATCTGTTTTATCAGACTTAGAAAAATGAAATCTTTCAATTCATTGATTTTAAACGCAAAAAAAATTTCTAAATGATCAGAATTATAGGGTGCTCGCTCTGTTCGATCACCGAACATGAAGGCCGTATTATTCAGAGCCGTTCCGAAGAGTCGATTGTTAACGAGATCGAAGCGATTCGCGACACGGTGCCGGGCTTTACCGGCGTGATCTCCGATCTGGGTGGTCCAACGGCCAACATGTACATGCTGCGCTGTAAATCGCCGCGCGCCGAGCAGACCTGCCGTCGTCTCTCCTGCGTCTATCCGAGCATTTGCGAGCATATGGACACCAACCACGAGCCGACTATCAATCTTTACCGTCGCGCCCGTGACCTGAAAGGCATCAAGAAGATCCTGATCGCCTCCGGCGTGCGTTACGACATTGCGGTGGAAGATCCGCGCTACATCAAAGAGCTGGCGACGCACCACGTTGGCGGTTATCTGAAGATCGCCCCGGAGCACACCGAAGAAGGCCCGCTGTCCAAAATGATGAAGCCAGGCATGGGCAGCTATGACCGCTTTAAACAGCTGTTTGATACCTATTCAAAACAGGCGGGAAAAGAGCAGTATCTGATCCCATATTTCATCTCCGCACACCCCGGCACCCGTGATGAAGACATGGTGAACCTGGCGCTGTGGCTGAAGCAGCGTCGATTCCGTCTGGATCAGGTGCAGAACTTCTATCCGTCGCCGCTCGCCAACTCGACGACCATGTATTACACCGGCAAAAACCCGCTGAGTAAGATTGGTTATAAGAGCGAAGACGTGGTGGTGCCGAAAGGGGATAAACAGCGCCGTCTGCATAAAGCGCTGCTGCGTTATCACGATCCGAAGAACTGGCCGCTGATCCGTCAGGCGCTGGAAGAGATGGGGAAAAAGCACCTGATCGGCTCGCGTCGTGATTGCCTGGTGCCAGCGCCAACGCTGGAAGAGATGCGCGAAGCGCGCCGCCAGAACCGCAACACGCGCCCGGCGCTGACCAAGCACACGCCTATTGCGCATCAGCGTTCGAACGGTGTTGCGGGAACGAAGAAGAACGTAAAACGTAAGACCGGTTAAACCTGTAACAATGCCCGGTGGCGCTGCGCTTACCGGGCCTACAGGTCTAACCCTCTCCCCTCCGGGGAGAGGGCAGGGTGAGGGGATTACCCGCCAAACTGATCCGGGTCCGGCCCAAGCCGTTTGCCCTGATCCAGCTTCGCAATTTCACCCAGCTCGTCTTTATCCAGGCGGAAATCCCAGACGTCGAAGTTCTCGGCGATACGCGATGGCGTGACCGATTTCGGGATCACCACCAGACCGCTATCCAGATGCCAGCGAATGACGATCTGCGCCGGGGTTTTACCGTACTTATCCGCCAGTTCACGGATGATTTTCTGGTCAAACACCCCTTCGCCGCCCTGAGCCAACGGGCTCCAGGATTCGGTCTGGATCTTGTGCGTGGCGTTCCATGAATGAAGCTGGCGCTGCTGCATCAGCGGATGCAGCTCAATCTGGTTAATCACCGGCGCGACGCCCGTTTCATCAATCAGGCGTTGCAGATGATGAACCTGGAAATTACAGACGCCGATGCTTTTTATCAGCCCCTCTTTTTGCAGTTCAATCATCCCTTTCCAGGCATCAACGTAATGGTCGATAGCCGGTACCGGCCAGTGCATGAGATAAAGATCGACGAAATCGAGCTGGAGTTTCTCCAGACTCTCCTGCAACGCTTCGCGGGGACGCTTTTGATCGTCGTTCCACAGCTTGGTGGTGATGAAAAGCTCATCCCGGGGAACGCCGGCGCTGGTAAGCGCTTTTCCCACGCCGTCCTCGTTTTTATAGGCGGCGGCGGTATCGATGGACCGATAGCCGACTTCCAGGGCTTTATGAATGGCGGAGACGACCTCGTCGTTACCGGCTTTCCATACACCTAGCCCCAGCTGGGGCATCACGTTGCCGTCCTGTAGCTTGATTACGGTTTGGTTTGCCATTTTTCCTCCTTCAGGTGCTCATCGCCGGAGGGAACCTCCGACGATGTGATGTGCATTAAGTCTGGACGAAATGTCAAAAAACGAAAGTCAGGATCCTAAAAACGCTTAGCGTGCCGCTTCGTAAATACGACGGCTGACGTCCAGGGTGATGTCGCCATGCTCGCCGATCTGCGTCATACCGTGTGCTTCCAGTTTCGCCAGCAGGGCAGGGATGGAGCTGCCGTCCAGGCCGTAGCCAGAGAGACGCGTTGGCACGCCCAGGCTTTCAAAGAAGTGACGGGTGGCTTCAATCGCGGCATCGATACGCGCATCGTCGGAACCGTCGGTGATGTTCCACACGCGTTCGGCGTACTGGAGCAGTTTGGCGCGTTTAGCGTCACGTTTTTCGTTCCACAGCGCAGGCAGAACCACCGCCAGCGTCTGGGCGTGATCCAGGCCGTGCATCGCCGTTAGCTCGTGACCGAGCATATGAGTAGCCCAGTCCTGCGGCACGCCTGCGCCGATCAGGCCGTTCAGCGCCTGGGTGGCAGCCCACATCACGTTGGCACGCACGTCGTAATTTTCAGGCTCTTTCAGCGCTTTTGGACCTTCTTCAATCAGCGTCAGCAGAATGCCTTCCGCGAAACGATCCTGAATTTTGGCGTTTACCGGGTAAGTAACGTACTGCTCAACGGTGTGAACAAAGGCATCGACCACGCCGTTCGCCACCTGACGCGCAGGCAGGGTATAGGTGTAAACCGGATCGAGGATCGCGAACACGGGCTGAACGTGTTCGTTCATAAAGGCCTGCTTGTCACCGGTGGTTTTACGAGAGATGACCGCGCCTTTGTTGGACTCTGATCCGGTGGCCGGCAGCGTCAGCACGGAGCCCATCGGGATCGCACTGCTGATGTCGCTGCCGCCCGTTTCCAGAATATGCCACGGGTCGATGCCGTCAGCGTAATGGGCCGCCGCCGCGATGAATTTGGTGCCGTCCAGCACGGAACCGCCGCCCACCGCCAGCAGGAAGGTGATTTGCTCCTCACGGGCGATTTTTACCGCGTTCATCAGCGTTTCATAAGACGGGTTAGGCTCGATACCGCCGAACTCGCGCACGTCCAGACCTTCCAGAGCGCTGTACACCTGATCCAGTACGCCGGTTTTTTTCACGCTGCCGCCGCCGTAGGTGATCAGCACGCGGGCGTCAGCGGGGATTTGCGCGCGCAGGTCGGCGATGGCGTCTTTACCAAACAGAATGCGGGTTGGGGTATGAAGATTAAAGTTGTTCATGGCTTGTTCCCTGTAGTGGGTAAAAAATCGTGGTGGCGCCGAAGGCAACCTGATGCTGCTCATTGTGGCGGGCAGGCGCTATCCTCTCAATGCACATTCCTGCCGATGTCTTGCCCATTTCTACAGCGCGCTGGAGAAACGGTAAGAAAATGCGCACACTGTCAGCGTCGGAAACCGTACCCGGAGTAACTGAAAATGAACCGTGATGCCATCTGCCGCCAGCTAACGTCGCAGATTAAAAGACTGATAGATAACGGAAATGATTCGGCTGAGCTGTTGCCGGATATCCGATTGCTGTACGGTACCCAGCCCGGGACGCGCACCCCGGTGATGTATCAGCCCGGCATCGTGTTTCTCTTTTCTGGCCATAAGATTGGCTATATCAATGAGCGCGTGTTCCGTTACGACACCAATGAATATCTGCTTCTGACAGTACCTTTACCCTTCGAATGTGAAACTTTCGCGACAGAGGAGGTACCGCTGGCCGGGATCCGCGTTAACGTCGACATCCTCCAGTTGCAGGAGCTGCTGATGGAGATTGGGGAGGACGAACTTTTCCGGCCGTCAATGGCGGCAAGCGGTATCAACTCCGCGACCCTGTCGGAGGAAATTCTCTGCGCGATTGAACGCCTGTTAGACGTGATGGAAAGGCCGCTGGATGCGCGTATTCTCGGAAAACAGATTATCCGCGAAATTCTTTACCATGTGCTGCTGGGACCGGGCGGCGGGGCGCTGCTGGCGCTGGTAAGCCGGCAAACGCACTTCAGCCTGATTAGCCGCGTGCTGAAGCGCATCGAGAGCCAGTACACGGAAAACCTCAGCGTTGACCAGCTGGCGGCGGAAGCCAATATGAGCGTCTCGGCGTTTCACCATAACTTTAAATCTGTCACCAGCACGTCACCGTTGCAGTACCTCAAAACCTACCGTCTGCATAAGGCGCGGATGCTGATGATCCACGATGGCATGAAGGCCAGCGCCGCGGCGATGCGGGTCGGGTATGAAAGCGCGTCGCAGTTTAGTCGGGAGTTTAAGCGCTACTTCGGCGTCACGCCGGGGGAAGATGCGTCACGTATAAGAACCATGCAGGGAGCCTGAGGGGAAACGGAGGCCGGGTAAGCGGTAGCGCCACCCGGCTTTTATTTATGCGCTGCAATACTTTTTCTTAATCACCACCGCAATGGTACCCACCAGCCCTGCAACCAGCAGGAAAATCGGCAGGATCATCAGGAAGGTCATCACCTGGTCTTCATGGCGCTTAACAAAGGGGATCATATTCAGCGCGTAGCCGAGCGTGGTGACCACGCCTACCCAGAGCAGGGCGCTCAGCCAGTTGAAGAACTGAAAGCGGCGGTTAGAGAGGCCTGAAATACCCGCCATGGTAGGCAACAGGGTACGAACAAACGCCAGAAAACGCCCGGCAAGTAACGCCAGCAGGCCGTGACGGTCAAACATGCAGGTCGCGCGCTGGTGATATTTATGCGGCAGCTGCGCCAGCCAGCCTTTCACCACGCGAGTGTTTCCAAGCCAGCGCCCTTGCAGGTAGCTCAGCCAACAGCCGAGACTGGCCGCAGAGGTGAGGATCACCATTGTCGGTGCGAAGTCCATCACGCCCTTGCCGATTAACGCCCCTGCGAGCAGGAGCAGGCTGTCACCGGGTAAAAATGAGGCTGGCAGTAATCCATTTTCCAGAAACAGCGTCGCGAACATCACGAAATAGACAATCCCGACGACATGCGGGTCCGCCAGCGCGGCAAAATCGTGTTGCCAGAGCGCCGTGATGATATTTTGAATAACAGCCATGGACTTTCCTGTGGAACAGCAGATATAACGCTATTGTACTCCCAATTTTGCCTGTCGGGGTTGATCGCAGGCGCATCTCATACAGACTTTTCTGCTTGCGGTGTTCAGAATAGCGTCCGGGGAGTACATTTCAGCCAGCACTTTACACGATGCGCTCAAATCCTGCCGATAAATCCGCAATTAAATCGTCCACATTTTCCAGCCCGATATGCAGGCGGATTAAGGTCCCCTCGAAGTCCACCTCGCCGCCCGGGCGCAGGGCCGCAATCTGCTCCGGCTGGTTGGGCAGGATCAGCGATTCAAACCCACCCCATGAATAGGCCATGCTGAAGAGGGTAAAGTTATCCAGATAGCTTGCCAGTTCGGCGTCATTCAGGCGCTTTTTAAGAACAAATGAGAACAACCCGCTGCTGCCCGTAAAGTCACGTTGCCAGTATTCGTGGCCCTTGCTGCCCGGCAGCGCCGGATGGTTAACGCGCTCCACCTGCGGATGCAGCGCCAGCCACTGTGCAATTTGCAGGCTGCTTTCGTGATGCTGACGCAAACGCACGCCGAGCGTACGGATGCCCCGGCTGGTCATGTAGGCGGTATCAGCATCCACCATCTGGCCCATCAGGTAGGCGTTTTCACGCAATTGATCCCAGCAGCGGGCGTTAGATACCGCCGTACCGATCATGCCGTCGGAATGGCCAATCAGGTATTTGGTCGCCGCCTGAATGGAGATATCGATGTCAAATTCCAGGGCTTTAAACAGCACACCTGCCGCCCAGGTGTTGTCGATCATGATGATCGCTTCCGGCGCTATGCTGCGCACCGCCTTCACGATGGCCGGGACGTCATGCACTTCCATGGTGATGGAGCCGGGAGATTCCAGGAACACAACGCGCGTGTTGGGCTGAATAAGCCCGGCAATACCGGCCCCAATCAGCGGATCGAACCAGCTGGTGGTGACGCCGAGCTTGCTGAGTATTTTGGTGCAGAAGTCCTGGCTTGGCTCGTAGGCGGTATTGGTCATCAGGACGTGGTCACCCTGTTCCACAAACGCCAGAATGGTATTGGCGACCGCCGCCGCGCCGCACGGGAACAGCGCGCAGCCCGCGCCGCCCTCCAGTTCACACATGGCTTCCTGCAACGAGAAATGGGTTAACGTGCCACGACGACCGTAAAACAGCCCGCCCTTCGCGCGATTACGCGTAGCGATTTTTTTATCTTCAACGGTATCAAACACCAGCGAGGAGGCGCGCTGGATGACGCTGTTGACCGAGCCCTGCGTGTATTTCTTACTGCGTCCTGCCTGCACCAGCGTGGTCTCAAGCTGCTTTTTAGTCATGTTCGCTAACCCTATTTTTATACGTCTGGACGTCCAGACTACCACGATTGTCAGAATGTGCATCCGGATGCTTATCGAATAAGCAGAAAATATTATCAAAAATTCGCATAAGAAATTTTTACTGCGTAAGCGCAAGGAAAGTGAGCGAAAATTACGGCACTATGTAAATACTAATGAGAACTACTATCAATTCGACGACGTTTTGATATTATTACGTTCAGATTTTGTGATTTGCGTCCTGGAGATACAGAGTGGGTAATAATTTGATGCAGACGGATCTCTCCGTTTGGGGCATGTATCAACATGCTGACATCGTAGTTAAGATTGTGATGATCGGCCTGATTCTGGCGTCCGTGATCACCTGGGCTATCTTCTTCAGCAAGAGCGCCGAACTTCTTTCACAAAAACGCCGCCTCAAGCGTGAGCAGAAGCAGCTGGCGGAAGCCCGCTCTCTGGATCAGGCTTCTGATATCACCTCATCCTTCCATGCGAAAAGTTTGACTACCCTGTTAGTGAATGAAGCGCAGAACGAGCTGGAACTCTCCGCAGGCAGTGAAGATAACGAAGGCATTAAAGAGCGTACCGGCTTCCGTCTGGAGCGTCGCGTTGCGGCCGTGGGTCGTCATATGGGCCGCGGTAACGGCTACCTGGCGACTATCGGCGCCATCTCCCCGTTCGTCGGCCTGTTCGGTACCGTCTGGGGCATCATGAACAGCTTTATCGGTATTGCCCAGACGCAGACCACTAACCTTGCGGTCGTCGCGCCGGGTATCGCAGAAGCGCTGCTGGCCACGGCTATCGGTCTGGTTGCCGCTATCCCGGCGGTTGTTATCTATAACATCTTCGCGCGCATGATTGGCAGTTATAAAGCCACACTGGGTGACGTTGCCGCGCAGGTTCTGCTGCTGCAAAGCCGCGATCTGGACCTGAACGCCAGCGCCGTTAAACCGGTACATGCGGCGTCCAAACTGCGCGTAGGTTGATTGTATGGCAATGCGTCTTAATGAAAATCTGGACGATAACGGTGAAATGCATGAGATCAACGTGACGCCGTTTATCGACGTCATGCTGGTTCTGCTGATTATCTTTATGGTTGCCGCACCGCTGGCGACGGTGGACGTGAAGGTGAATCTGCCTGCGTCCTCCAGCCAGCCGCAGCCGCGTCCGGAAAAGCCTATATACCTGTCCGTGAAGGCCGATAAGTCCATGTTCCTGGGCAACGATCCGGTAACGGATGCCTCGGTTATTCCGGCGCTGGACCAGCTGACCGGCGGCAAGAAAGACACCACCGTCTTCTTCCGCGCGGATAAAACCGTCGATTATGAAACCATGATGAAGGTAATGGACACGCTGCATCAGGCGGGATACCTGAAGATTGGTCTGGTCGGCGAAGAGAAAGCGGCCGCGAAGTAAAACGAAGGCTTTTGCAGCCTTCCCTGCCGGGTGGCGGCGTCGCCTTACCCGGCCTGCATTCCGCAACAATCATTGTTGACTCACACTGAAGGCGCCGTCGGCGCCTCTTCATCAAGCGCTACACAGGTCACGTTTGAAGTTCGGTAATGACCTTCCGAGAGTTTACGGGTCAGGCGCAGGGTGGCTGTCTCGCGTGCCAGCAGGTACTGATAGTTCGCCTCCAGTCGCCCGAGGATCTTCTCTTTAAGCTCAGGGCGCTGTTCAATAATGGCGTTCATCACCGCGCCGTAAATCTCCTCCTTGGCCTGCAAGGCGTAAATCTCCCGACGATTCTGCCATTTCAGGCGCACCAGCGTGGCCGGAATCGAAACCAAATCCTGCGTAATTCGCGTCATCTCGTCATTTTTTATCTTTTTCAGGGCGTCGAGATTCTGCTTTAAGATAAATCCATCGCTTTTCTTATCATCTAAAGTCAAATAAACGTTATTACCGCTGTCATCATTCACGTTAATCTTCCCCCAGGTTATAAAAAATGGGATTGTTTTTTTCACGCGTAATTAAATTAAGCCAAATTTCATTGCCGGCCTCATTTATTTGCTGCGTTTTCTCGGTCATTATTTGACTGAGCCTCTGGGCGTCTATTTCCCCTTCGGCCTGTAAATCATTCAGCAGATGAACTAAGGCTTCAATCTTGATGGCGCGAAATAAACGCTCTTTTAAATGGCGATCGTGCTCTTCCAGCACCATATTACGGGATTTGCCGGTGCGTGAAACACCAATTAATATGTCGGCTTCATAGTCGGAGAGTTTTCTTTTTCCTTGAGTGAAATTCGCCTCTTTATCTGCTTCCGTCGAAGGCTGTTCCACAGGCGTAATGTGGTACTTTGCCGGGACAAGATTGTCGGGCAGCATTTTAATTTCCTTTAATTTCAAAAAAGGTGGGGGTGGAAAAAGGGTGAGATTCGTTGACAATAACATGAGGCAATTTTAAAATCAAAAAAAATGGAGCCTACCCATGAACAGCATTTTCTTTACGGTCATAACGTTACTATTACTGACCGCTGGCGTGCTTTTATTGATGCAAGAGTTAAATAAAACGAAAGCGTCAAAAGACGCCAGTGAACCGCCGCAGCCTGAATTGATGTCGAAAGAGGAGGGGGAAGATCATTTCTCCGTATTGATGAACGCCGTGACGCCGGTCTGGTACTGGCGGGTAAATCACGAATATATCGATTTTCTCCATGCGACAATTAAGCGAATGAAAATGGCTGAAATTAATGATACGCCCGGCCTGTTCGACGCGCAGCGCCGTTGTAGCGACCTTAATTCGGCGGTTTATAAATATTACGACAATATCAAAAAGCGCTGTCTGAATGGCGAGAAGGTGTCGTACTCCGATTTAGACGTATTAAATCTGCGCCAGTGTTTTCGCGAGTTTAGCCTGGAAGCCTACCCGGAACTGGTCGCGCTGGTCTGGCCGGAGTATGCGCGTCCGGATGTGGATCCCAACGAGGTATAGTTGAGATATACTGAGCGCTGGTTTCGTTTGCAGACAGGATTTTATGGAACGCTTCTTTGAAAACGCAATGTATGCCTCTCGCTGGCTGCTCGCACCCGTCTATTTTGGTCTCTCCCTGGCGCTGGTCGCCCTGACGATCAAGTTCTTCCAGGAGATATTTCACGTCCTGCCAAACATTTTCTCCGTGGCAGAAGCCGATTTGATTCTGGTTCTGCTGTCGCTGGTGGATATGACGCTGGTGGGGGGGTTACTGGTGATGGTGATGTTCTCCGGTTATGAGAATTTCGTCTCTCAGCTTGATATCGCCGAGCACAAAGAAAAGCTCAACTGGCTGGGGAAAATGGATGCCTCATCGCTGAAGAATAAAGTCGCGGCGTCGATTGTGGCGATTTCGTCTATACACCTGTTACGCGTCTTTATGGACGCGAAAAACGTCCCGGATAATAAGCTGATGTGGTATGTGATTATCCACCTGACGTTTGTGCTGTCGGCGTTTGTGATGGGGTATCTGGATAAGATCAGTAAGAAATAAATCCACCACGCCCCTCACCCTAACCCCCTCCCCGGAGGGGAGAGGGACAGGGTGAGGGCAGCAGGCCGCACTATTTATTTATCCGACGACGCCTGCCACAAATTCAGCTCACCATCCGCAACGTGCTGGTCAATCCGCGTCAGTTCATCTTCGCTAAAGCGCAGGTTATTCAGCGCCTGAACGTTCTCTTCCAGCTGCTCCGGGCGGCTCGCGCCAATCAGCACCGACGTTACACGCTCATCTTTCAACAGCCAGCTTAGCGCCATCTGCGCCATCGTCTGCCCGCGCGCGTGCGCCATCTCGTTCAGCAAACGAAGGCTGCTCAGGTTGGCTTCCGTCAGCATTTTCTCCGTCAGGCCGCGCACTTTTTTCCCTTCGCGTTGCATACGTGAACCGTCCGGAATACCGTTCAGGTATTTTCCGGTGAGCAGGCCCTGTGCCAGCGGGGTAAAGGCGATACAGCCCGTTCCGTTTTTCTCCAGCGCGTCCAGCAGGCCGGTCTTGTCGACCCAGCGGTTAAGCAGGTTGTAAGACGGCTGGTGGATCAAAAGCGGGATCTTCCACTCGCGCAGCAATTCGGCCATTACCGCCGTGCGTTCCGTGGAGTAGGACGAAATGCCGACGTACAGCGCTTTTCCGCTCTGCACCGCGTGCGCCAGCGCGGAGGCGGTCTCTTCCATCGGCGTGTTTTCGTCTACGCGGTGAGAATAGAAAATATCCACATACTCCACACCCATGCGTTTCAGGCTCTGGTCGAGGCTGGCGAGCAGGTATTTACGTGAACCGCCCGAACCATACGGCCCTGGCCACATGTCGTAGCCCGCTTTGGTGGAGATGATCAGCTCGTCACGATACCCGGCAAAATCCTCCCGCAGCAGACGGCCAAAATTCTCTTCAGCGCTGCCCGGTGGGGGGCCGTAGTTGTTGGCAAGGTCAAAGTGGGTAATACCGAGATCGAAGGCCTTACGCAGCAGCGAGCGCTGGGAATCGAGCGGCTGAACGTGACCGAAGCTGTGCCACAGGCCTAGCGACAGTGCCGGTAAGCGCAGGCCGCTTTTGCCGCAGTATCGGTACTGCATGTTTTCGTATCGGCCGGTGTAAGGGTGCCAGGACATGATGTCTCCTTTCTTGTCGGTGAATTTTCGAAACAACGTTTTCATTCTATGCCGACTCGATAACAAAAAAGTATATTTTCTGCGGTATCTGCCGATAAAGAGGGTAGTACTCGCCTCTGGGCGAATTCACCCTCACGGCAAGGAATACTCAATGAAGATGCTTCGTAATTTCACCATCCGTTTCGTCATGCTGACGATACTGGGGATCTTTTGTGTCATGTGGGCAGGCGTGGGGCTTTACAGCACCTGGTCTCTGTCTCGTGTTTCTGATGGTAATGATGTTGACCGCCAGCTGGTCCGGCAAATGACGGTGCTGAGCCAGGGCAACGATCAGTATTTCCGTTTCGTCACCCGCCTGAGCCGGGCGATGGAAGTCAAAGCGGCGGGCGGCACGCCGGACCTGGCTCCTGCTCAGCAGGCGCTGGATAACATGAGTAAAAAGCTGGCAGAGATGAAAGCTATCTCCCCGGGCCCGATGGATGAAAAGGTGTCTGCGCAGGTGATTTCCACCTGGCAGGCGCTGCTCGATCGTGGCGTGACGCCGCAGATGGCGCAGGCGAAGCAGGCGACGCTCGAAGGCTATCGTCAGCATGCCAACAACGTCACGCCGCCGCTAAGCCGTGCATTCGGGTCAGCGGCTGAGAACTTTAACAACACCGCGGCGAAGGCGCTCGACAGCACGCGGGTGGTGGTCGACGGCCTCACCAGCATGACCCGGACGGTGATTATCACCGCCACGATCGTGGGTCTGTTGATCCTGCTGTTCACCGACCGCTACCTGGTGGCGATACTGGTAAAACCGCTGGATCGTATCCGTCAGCAGTTCCGCCAGATTGCGCAGGGCGATCTCAGCCAGCCGATTGAATCCTTTGGCCGCAACTGCGTGGGGCAACTGGTGCCGCTGCTGAGCGCCATGCAGGACAGCCTGCGGGAAGCGGTCAGCACGATTCGTTCCGGCAGCGAGAATATCTGGCGCGGGGCTACGGAGATCTCCAGCGGGAATAACGATCTCTCTTCGCGTACCGAAGAGCAGGCCGCCGCGCTGGAAGAGACCGCGGCCAGCATGGAGCAGCTAACCGCAACGGTGAAGCTGAACGCCGAAAGCGCGCGCCAGGCCAGCCAGCTTGCGGATGTCGCCTCCAGTACGGCCAGCCGCGGCGGCTCGCTGGTGGAAGATGTGGTCACAACCATGAGCGGCATTTCGGACAGCTCGAAAAAAATCGCTGAAATCACTACCGTCATCAACAGCATCGCCTTCCAGACCAATATTCTGGCGCTGAACGCCGCGGTGGAAGCGGCCCGGGCCGGGGAGCAGGGGGCGCAGCTGGTGAACGATACCGGCACCACGATGGAAGCGATCCTGCGCGACGTGACGGAAGTGACCGTCATTATGAAGCAGATCGCCACCGCGTCAGAGGAGCAGAGCAAAGGTATTTCTCAGGTCGGCGTTGCCATCACGCAGATGGACGGCGTGACCCAGCAGAACGCCTCGCTGGTGGAGCAGGTTTCCGCCGCCGCCGCCGCACTTGAACGGCAGACCGAAGAACTCCAGCGCTCAGTGCAGAAATTCCGTCTCACCGCGTAACCTCTCGTGTCAGGCCGTCTCTGGCGGCCTGACGTTTATCGCTCTGAATAATCTGTGTCACCTGCGACAGCTGACCAATTTTCACTTCACTTGCCCGCATAAATTTACTTTTGTCGATCAGCAGCAGCGACTGGCTGGCGCGGTTTAACAGCAGCGCCTTAAAGCCCGCGTTGTGCTCGGACGGATCCCAAAGGACGCCATGCTCATCGACCCCTTCACACGAGAAGATGAACAGATCGATCTCCAGCCCTTTTAGCTGCGTCACCAGCGCCGGGTTAACATAGCAGCGATACTTACGCTCAAGCGTTCCGCCGGAGCAGATAAGCGTGATCCGCTCGCGCTTTGCCATCTCGTGGCAGATAGGCAGACTGTTGGTAAATACGGTGAGGTCGATGTCCGGCAACTGGCGCGCCAGATGAAAGCAGGTTGAGCTGGCGTCGAGGGCGATGGTCATCCCTTCGCTGATCCAGCCCAGCGCGTGGCGGGCAATATCGGCTTTGTCGGCATAATGGCTTTTCAGGCGTGCGCCAAAGGGTTCACCGCTGTCGCGGCTGTCCGGATGAATCAGACGCGCGCGCCCGTGCTGGCGCAGAAGCTTCCCCTGCTGCTGCAACGACTTCAGATCCCGGCGGATGGTCTCTTTGCTGACGGAGAGCTTTTCAGCCAGCACATCGGTAGTCAGCCAGTCGCTTTTACTCAGCAAGGTGATAAGACTCTGCTGTCGGGTCGCTTTTAGCGTCTGGTCTGACATACGAGGCTCCTTGCGCACGCGTGCTGACGCATTTTTCTCATCGCGGAAGAAGGGCGGCGAACCGCCCGGTCATGGATCAACCCTGACGTTTATCTTCCGTCTGGGTATCGAAGTCGCTTGCTGAATGACGCTCATGTAACTGCTCGTTCAGCTCGCCGTTGGTACGGTTAACAATGCGCCCGCGTTTAACGGCCGGACGATTCGCCACATCTTTTGCCCAGCGCTGCACGTTGGTGTACTTCCCGGCATCCAGGAACTCGGCGGCGTTATACACGCTGCCCAGCGCCACGCAGCCAAACCATGGCCAGACTGCCATATCCGCAATGGTATATTCCTCACCCGCTACGTAACGACCGCGCGCCAGCTGTTTGTCCAGCACGTCTAACAGGCGTTTAGCTTCCATGGTGAAGCGATCGATAGCGTACTCAATCTTCACCGGTGCGTAGTTATAGAAGTGGCCAAAACCGCCGCCGAGGAACGGGGCCGCGCCCTGTAACCAGAACAGCCAGTTCAGGGTTTCCGTTCGTCCTGCCGGATCTTTTGGCAGGAAGTGACCAAATTTCTCGGCCAGGTAGAGCAGGATATTGCCGGATTCAAAGACGCGCGTCGGCGGGGTGGTGGAGTGGTCACGCAGGGCCGGGATCTTCGAGTTCGGGTTCACGTCGACAAAACCGCTGGAGAATTGATCGCCCTCACCAATGCGGATCAACCATGCGTCGTATTCCGCGCCCGTCACGCCCAGCGCCAGCAGCTCTTCCAGCATGATGGTAACTTTCTGTCCATTCGGCGTACCGAGAGAGTACAGCTGGAGCGGGTGCGCGCCCACAGGTAGCTCTTTCTCGTGCGTCGCGCCCGAGACGGGACGGTTGATATTGGCGAACGCGCCGCCGTTATTCTGTTTCCATTCCCACACTTTCGGTGGCTGATAGGTGTTATCTGACATGTTGGCCTGCCTTTTTGGTGTTGTGTTGAGGCAGTGTAGCAGGAGATGCAGGAACCGTTTAACGATGCGAGCGTAATGGGCAGGGCGGGTGTATGATAACGCCACCTCTGTCAGTTAATTACAACGTGCAGACGACGACAACCCCACAAAAAATTGCCGCCTGCCTGTCTTAGGTTGGACACATGCGTAAAGGAACGTTAAGCAGTGACGCACCCTTCGGGACGTTATTAGGTTATGCGCCGGGTGGCGTGGCGATTTACTCTTCAAATTACGGCAGTCTCGATCCGCGTCACTACCCGGAAGACGCGGAATTTCGCAGCTATATCGGCAACGAATACATGGGCCATAAATGGCAGTGCGTTGAGTTTGCGCGCCGTTTCCTGTTTCTCAATCACGGGTTTGTTTTTACCGACGTCGGGATGGCGTGGGAGATCTTCTCCCTGCGTTTTTTGCGCCAGGTGGTAAACGACAATATTTTGCCGCTACAGGCCTTTGCTAATGGCTCGAAACGCGCGCCGCAGGCCGGTGCGCTGCTCATCTGGCAAAAGGGCGGTGAGTTTCATGAGACCGGCCACGTCGCCGTCATTACCCAGCTGCTGGATGACAGAGTGCGCATTGCCGAGCAGAACGTTATTCACTCCCCGCTGCCGATGGGGCAGCAGTGGACGCGCGAGCTGCGTCTGAGCGTGGAGGACGGTTGCTATACGCTTCATGACACGTTCAACGATACCGAGATCCTCGGCTGGATGATCCAGACGGAGGAGACGGAACACAGTATTCCTCAGCCGGAGATCGACGGTGAACTGCTGAAAATCAGCGGCGCGCGGTTGAAGAACAACCGTCAGTTCGACGGAAAATGGCTCAATGAAAACGACGCCCTGCAACAGGCGTACGTTCGCGCCAACGGCCACGTTATCAACAACGATCCCTGCCAGTACTTTACCATTACCGAAAGCGCCGAGCAGGAGCTGATCAAAGCCACCAACGAACTGCATCTGATGTACCTTCATGCCACCGACAAGGTGCTGAAAGACGACAGCTTACTCGCGCTTTTCGACATCCCGAAAATTCTCTGGCCGCGTCTGCGTCTTTCATGGCAGTGGCGTCGTCACCATATGATCACCGGTCGTATGGATTTCTGCATGGATGATCGCGGCATCAAGGTTTACGAGTACAACGCGGATTCCGCCTCCTGCCATACCGAGGGCGGGCTCATTCTTGAAGAGTGGGTGAAAAACGGCTATCGCGGCACCGGCCACAATCCGGCGGAAGGCTTGCTGGAGGAGCTGACCGGCGCATGGAAGCACAGCCACGCGCGGCCGTTCGTCCATATCATGCAGGACAACGATATCGAAGAGGATTACCACGCGCTCTTTATTCAGCGCTCGCTGATCCAGGCCGGGTTTGAAACCAAAATCCTGCATGGACTGGGGGCGCTGAGCTGGGATGCCGCCGGGCAACTGATTGATGATGAAGGCCGTCACGTCAACTGCGTATGGAAAACCTGGGCGTGGGAAACGGCGATTGAGCAGATCCGCGAGGTGAGCGAAACCGAGTACGCCGCCGTGCCTATCCGCACCGGTCACCCGCAAGGTGAAGTGCGCCTGATTGACGTCCTGCTGCGCCCGGAAGTGCTGGTCTTTGAACCGCTGTGGACGGTGATCCCAGGTAACAAGGCGATCCTGCCGGTGCTGTGGCAGCTGTTCCCGAACCACCGTTACCTGCTGGATACCGATTTTGAGGTCAACGATCTGCTCAAACGGACCGGTTATGCCGTTAAACCGATCGCCGGACGCTGCGGGAGCAATATCGATCTGATCGGCGCCCAGGACGAACTGCTGGACCAGTCCAGCGGCAAGTTTGTTGACCGCAAAAATATCTACCAGCAGCTATGGTGCCTGCCGAAGGTTGACGGCAGATACATTCAGGTCTGCACTTTTACCGTGGGCGGGAACTATGGCGGAACCTGTCTGCGCGGGGATGACTCGCTGGTGGTGAAGAAAGAGAGCGATATTGAACCGCTGATTGTGGTGAAAGATAAATAGCGTCTCCCTGTTATAAAAACGCCCCCGCAGGGCATGTTGCGGGGGCGTTTCATTACTGCTCTTCCTCTTCCTGCTGCTCGCTGATCTTCAAATCAATGATCCGGCCAATCTGGTCATGGTAAACCGTCAGCAGGTTGTACTGGCTCATCTCGGACATAATTTGCGGCGTGACGTTAAAACTTTGGGCAAGCTCGTCATGGCGCAACATTTCCGGATGACGCCGCCTCACATGCGCGCGGCGGCGATTGTACTGATACCACAGGATCAGCAGCCAGCCGTTGAACGCGGCAATCAGCAGATAGACCAGCACCGTATTAAAAGAGGCGATAATCACGCTCCAGCGGTGATCGCCCTCCTCGGTTAACTGCATCCACAGCCTGGCGTAAAGGAAAAACAGGAATCCTCCCCAGGCTATCAGCGTTAATGCGGCATCGAAAAGACGCGGTGCCAGCCGATGTTCAGTCAAAATTAACGTATTCTCGTTCATTGAATGCTCCCTTTACCCCGGTCCGGACTGATCCAGCGCGCGCGGGCGCGTTTACGTTTAAGCATGACTTTCGGAAATGCCACAAGGGTGGTAAACAGGCCAATCATCCAGTACACCATCGGGAACCAGATTACCCAGAACAGCGAGCCTGCCACTTTCCGCTCGTAGCGCCGCTCGATATACAAACTGACGAGGAATTGCAGCAGACACATCACACCCAGCAGCAGCCCGGTAAACGCCGGGGGAAACAGGCTCGCAACGGCCAGGTTCGCGGGAAGAGGGATAATATGGCTGAGAATGAACAACACCACGGTTGCCCCATAGGCAAACGCCCACAGCGTTGATAGCGCGTACTCAAGAAACAGGGGCCACATGCGATGATGCTCCCAGCGGGCCATCTTGCGCAGGTTAACCAGAAACACCTCTGCCCCCCCCTGCGCCCAGCGCAGACGCTGTTTCCACAGCCCCTTTAGCGTCTCCGGCATCAGGATCCAGCACAGTGCCCGCGGCTCGAAAAAGATATCCCAGTGGCGAAGCTGAAGCTTCCAGCTTATGTCGATATCCTCTGTGATCATGTCCGGGCTCCAGTACCCGACATCCGCCAGCGCCTGTCGGCGAAAGGCGGCGATGACGCCGGAGACGGTAAAGACCCGGCCATAGATCCGCTGCGTTCGCTTGATAAGGCCAATAATGGAAGAAAACTCGCCCACCTGAATGCGGCCAATCAGCGTTGAGCGCGTGCGAATACGCGGATTCCCGGTGACGGCCCCAACGTGGGGATACTGAATCAGCGGTGCCACCAGATACGCCGCGGTGTCGCGGTCGAGCAGGGCGTCGCCGTCAATGCAGACCAGCAAATCGCCCCGGGCCGCCGCAGCGCCGGCCTTGAGCGCCACGGCTTTCCCCTGGTTCTCCGCGAGATTAATCACCCGCAGGCGCGGTTGCTCTCGCGCCAGCTGTTGCAGTACCTCCGCCGTGTTATCAGAAGAACCGTCGTTGATGGCGATAACTTCCACATTCCAGTACCGCTGACCCAGCGCGGCGCTAATGGTCTCCCGTGCGTTGCGTTCCTCATTGAAGCAGGGAATAAGAATCGAGATTAACGGCTCACCGGCTAAGGCGGGGGCGGGTGTTGCGTTATCCCACGACCAGTGCCGTTCAAGCTGAAACCAGAAATAGAGGCCGCCGGTTACCCAGAGCACGGACATAAAAAGCGGCCAGAAAAAGACAAAGTCCAGAATCAGTTCGCCGGTAAACAGCGCGGCTACGCCTAACGGCAACCCGAATACCAGACACAAAATAGAGAAGGCGATAATGCGATCAGTCATTGTCAGGATACCAGTACGAAGAAAATTCAGGCCTGATACGCGAAATATCAGGTTGGTTGTTGAGGAAGTCGTCGGGGTAATAACCGTAATTTTTGATGCCGTTCAGCTGGAGCACCCGCATCCACTCCACCAGACGTTCATCGGCTACGGCACGCTGCGGTTTCTGCGCCCAGTCCCTGGCCTGTAGCTCAAAAATCGTTTTATTCAGCGCGCCGGGGCGTGCGGCGACGGCTTTGACTAAACGCGTCAGCCAGGCATTGCTCTCTTCTGCCGGGACGGACTCCATCAGCGGCATTGCCATCGGCACCGTCCAGTCGTAGGCCGCCAGAAAATCATCCAGATTTTGCGCAAACCATGCCTCGCTTTCCGGCTCGAGAATGGGCAACGCGAACATGTTCCGCGCGGTTTTGATCTGCGGGCCACGGATGTTTTTCACCGCCTGGCTCAGGGTGCGGGTAAAGCCGATAAGCCGCAGACTCTTCTGCCGGGTCGTGTCCTGCCCGGCATCGTCAACGTCCGTCAGCACCGCATCGTCATGAAATAAGATCCCATTGAAGCTGGCATAGCGGGCCAGATCTTCATAGATCTCCGTCACCTGCTGGCGAACCTGCGGACTCCACGGGGAGAGCCTGATATAGGGCTCGGCGGCCACGGTCAACGCTCCCGTTTGACGATCCCGGCGCTGCACGCGCGGCAAGGCTGGACTGAGATCGAAAGAGAGAACCGGCATCCACGCGAAGACTTTCACTCCCGCGCGGGTTTGTAGCTGCCAGGCGACAAAATTAAAGAGATCGGCCCGGACCGGGAGCCGACGGTTGGGGAAATAGAGCGCATCGATCCTGCCGTCGCCCCGCGGATCCGAAAACGCCTGGAGAAACACATGGCTGATTTTCATGTCGTAGACCCGCTGGACGAGTTTGTTGATGTTTTTCGTCTGCTGGGCCGGATCGGGATCGTAGACGTAATCGAGATCGACATGCATGACGCGCACCGGGTCAAACTCCTGAACGCGGCTAACCGTGTTGGCAAAGGTTTTTATCGACGGATTTCCGGCGATCAGCAGGCGCGGGATGTTGCCGAGGTCGCGCACGTTTCCCAGCCCGTCCTCCAGGGTAAAGGCCAACTGATAGCCCTGTTTCTGGGCGATAGCGAGCGACGTACCGTTGGCAGCCCCATAGGGCCACACCCAGGCACGCGGCGCTTTTCCCGTCACCTGGGTGATTTTATCGGTGACTTTCCGTACGTCTGCGGCGATCCGCTGGTTGAAGTGTTCATCGGTTTCGTAATGCCCCGTCGCGTTATCGAAAAAACGGTTGGCGATGGCGGGTTCACGGCTTCCCTGCGGGTTGGCCGGAATGCCGTAATGCGAGTCCCAGGTATGCGAGCCAATCTCAATCAGCGGGGACTGGCTGAGCTCTCGTACCATATCCCAGGTGGCAAAGCGATCGCGGGGCGTCATCAGACCGCCGAAGTTAACTTTTTGATTTGCCGGCGTATCCACCCAACTGCCCACCGGCGCCCACAGCGCAGGAACGTTCCAGGCCTGAAGCAGAGGCCAGACCCGGGTGTAAAAGCTGCTGTAGCCGTCGTCAAAGCTGAGCAAAACGGCTTTCGGCGGCAGCGCTTTTTTCCCTTCATGCGCATCCAGAATGTCCTGCACGCTGATGGCGTGATAGCCGTTGTGCAAAAGCCAGCTTATCTGCTCGTTTAACGCGCTGGTGCGAACGGAGAGGTAGCGCTGATCGGCGGCATCATCTTCAACGTCGTGGTAGGCCAGGACCAGAAACTGATTCTCCGGCCAGGGTTTGCTGGCCTCCAGCTGCGGCCTCTTTTCAGGGGCCATAAAGGAGAGCGGCTGCGCGCAGAGGTTCGCGCTGAGGCAGAGCCAGCCGATGACGATCAGGCTTATAGAAAAACGTGTGTTCAGCATATTCATCCTTAAAAGCGTAAAGTCGCATCTAACGTGACGGAGAGATTGCTCTCGCGTTTGCCGTCGTAAGGGCGCTTATCCCAGTTCAGCATCACGCCAGTATCGACAACGTTGTTCCACTGGATGCGTTGCCCGTAACCCAGCAGGGTAACGGCACCCGCGGACTGATTTTTCTGCCAGTAGCTGCCCCCTCCTGCCACGAACTGCTGGCTCCAGAGGGTGTCGTAGTGGCGGTACATCTCATGGTCAACGGACAGGGCAGCCGTCACGGACAGATCCCGTGCCGGGTTGTAATAGAGCGTATTCCGCAGGCTGTTTTTACTGGCGGCGATCCCCGGTTCGAGATCCAGCGTCAGGGTCGGGGTCTGCCAGAGACGCTCTTTCCCAGAGAGGGTGTATTCCTGACGGCGGTTGTGGTCCGAGAAGCGGCTGACGGCGGCGTTGAACTGGTATTCACGTCGCTCGTTTTGATACCAGCGCACCCCACCTTCACCCCGGTTGGCGCTGATCCCATTGCGTAATGCCCGTAAGGGTGTCGCACGTGACAAGTGTTCGAGGTTACCGCTGACCTGCCAGTTATCACTCAGGCTGTAGGTTGTTGAGAGCCGTGCGCCCGGCCTGTTTGTGCCGTGATAGCGGTTGCTGGAGAGCTCGGCTTCGAGCGTGAGGTCACGTGGGCGCCACTCAACGCCGCCCAACAGGTGGTGGCTGATGCCTTTACCTTCGTCGAAATTCCCCTGGGCATAGCGGGCGCCGGCAAACAGCCGCCAGTTATCCGCCACGGGCGGGCCATAGAGCGTGGCGTCCCAGCTCATGTCGTGGCTACCGCTGACGGGGTTATCTGAGTGCAATCCTTTACCCGCGTTCAGACGCAGCTCAGACATGTGGTGGACCGCTCTGAGCCTGTCCAGGCGACGGGCGCTGCGATCGGCGGGGGCGCGAGCAATCACGTCATCAGCCAGTAAATCCATCTGACGCCACTCCTGAAGGTCCATTGCGACGTAAGCCTGCTGTTTTTCAAGCTCCAGATTCGCGGGTTCAAGCGCCTCTGCTCGTTTAAGCTTTTGCTCGGCCGCGCGCGGCAGGCCTCTGGCCTGAAGCAGGGCGGCATAATCAATCTGTAACCCCTGATTTCCCGGCGCCGTTGATGCCAGACGATACGACAGCTTTTCGGCCTCCGGCAGGGCGTTGGTCGCCAGCAAATAGTTAAGTTTGAGAGACTGTCCGGTGAGCCACCGATCGTTCGGCTGAGCGGTCGGGGATCCGAAATCGTAGCGGGTCCAGGGAACGCTGCGGGTCTCGCGCTCAACGTAGCGGCGGGCGGTCTGATACTGCCCCGTATCCAGCCAGGCGTAGAAAAGCGCATGCTCCTCATCCTGCGGATCGGAGGCGTAGTGTGGATAGCGTTGCACAAGCGAGAAGGCGGCGACGGTGTTTTTCTCCTGCAAATATGCCGAGATCACCCAGCCGATGGCCCAGTCCGGTACCGGATGCTGTGCGGCCGTCAACGCCTCATATTCGCTAATGACCTGCCGGTAATTACCCTGCGCATACAGGGCGCCAAGCCGATCGATACGGGCAAGGACGACGTCTTCAGCCGCCTGCGGTTCGTTTTGCCAGCGGGAAAGCAGGGTGTGATAGCGATCTAACGCGTTTTGTGCCAGCCGCAGGCGCTCTTTCTCCGTTCTGCCAGGCACATCCGCCAGGCGTACCCTTTCAGCCGCGGCGTTACGCTCAAGGCGGCGGCGCTCCGCGGGAGACATCGCCGCGCTTTGCGACAGCCAGAGTGCAGGCGTGCTTACCCGGTTTTCCGTTAACGCATCGATCGTCTCGCGAAGAAGGGCATTATTCTCGGGAGCGGCGTTCAGTGCACGCATGTCCGCCAGCAGCCGGTCCCCGTTTTTTCCCTGGCGCATCCAGACATAGGAGAGCGTCTCAAGGTGCGCGGGAGAAGGATCGTCCTTAACCAGCTGCCGGGCTTCCGAAAGCGCGAGGCGATCTCTGCGGGCATCGGCCAGGGTCTTAACATAGCCGATGCGGTAATCGTCGTTATCTGGCGCAAGGCTGAGCGCCTCTTTCCACAGCGATAAGGCGGATGGCCAGGCTTTTTGGTTTCTTCTGGACTGGGCGACAGCAGCGATGGCGCGAGCGGGCAGCGGCATATAAATACCATAACGCTGCCAGACCCGGATAACCTCATCATCGCGTCCTGCCCAGGAGGCTACCTGTAACCAGTCCGCAACCTGTCCGGGTGTTAAAGCATGCTGTTGCTCATAGCGCTGTAGGTAATCAAGAAACAGAGCGTAATTACCGTTACGTGCCTGTTGTATCTGATGCTCATAAACGGATTCATCAGCCTGAACCAGAACAGGAAAGAGTAAAAGCAGGAGCAATAATATTGTGGTGCGATAAAAGAATAACGTAGTGAAGCTAAGCGATCTTTCCATATCTATTTGCCATTTGTTTATCGTGAATCCATTGCATAACACGGCCGCCTTTTAACTCTGTGTTAAAGGGCATAAAGGAGAACATTAAATCTGAATGATGCTACGTTATGGGGTACTTACTTAAAGGTAATTATGAGCCCTCATCTCAGTGGTCTGATTGGGCTTAATGTACACCCGATATGTTGGGGGATAAATAAGTTGAAAAGCGGCTGGGAGGTTTTGAGGTAATTCTGGAAGAAGTAAGTTTTTTAGATAATTCAGTGCAGGATTGTTCTTTTTAACTGATTGATGTTAAATGTTTTTTCTTTTGCTGCTTCCTGTTTTTTTATATTAGAAATGAAATTCTGCTGAGTTAATTAAAGTACTTTCTGGTGCATGTTTGGGAAGTTTCATGACAAAAATTCTTAATGTTCAGAGAAGTGACTTTTCTGAAATTCTTTTTTATTTATAATTAACGCTAGGCATTGAGTGATAGTCTACAAAAAGTCTAGCTCACCAATGTCATATTGAGGGATGATCAAAGCCAGAAAACATTTGCCGTTAATGTAAAACGCTATAAACGAAAGCGTTCTTGTTTCTTAAGAGGCGGGCTTGCTTTAATCTAAAAGGGATGGTTAGTGGCGACTTCAATAGTGTTAGTGACTCAGGATTGTTTCCTTGTCAGGGGGATGCGGCTATTTTTCCCGGATATAATTTGCCTCAGTTCGATAGACAGAAACATATTTGATACCGACGCAAATGAATATACTGTACTGATTGATAGCCGTACGCCGCTCCGTTTATATGATTACCTGATACGCCATCCGGCCAGAACGAGAAAAACGATCTGCTGCGTTATGCTGGATATGCGTCCTCGAGAGGAGGATCTTCTCAGTATGAAGCTGTTTATGAACACGTCGCTTACGGCTCCGGATATGGCGTCGTTATTCAATCTGGTGCTTGATATGAAAGGCAGGCGTCTGACAACCAAATGGCTGCTTAACTTACGGCTGAGTCGACACGAAGCGATAATGATCAGGTTGCTGAAGGCAGGGAGGTCAATGGAAGAGATTGCAGATAAGCTGAATATGTCGGTTAAAAGCCTCTATCGCAAGCGAACGGTGCTGTCGGAGCGGTTAGGAGCAGGTAACTTCAACGAGGCGTGTTTGTTTATCTTTAAAAACAAACTGCTGGACGTGGTTGGGAACGATCCCTAGCTTCGTCAGAAGCCAAAAGCAGAAACCCGCCACGAGGGCGGGTTCTTTTAATGGAAATAATTCAGAACGACCAGCGCAGATTGGCGTTAACAGAGTTGACGCGGGTATCCGCACCATATTGTCCCTGGTAACCCACATCCAGCGTCGCAGCACGCGACAGCTGTACGCTCACGCCGATATCACCGACCATCACATCCTCATCCACGGCCTGTCCCTGAGTAATGAACGCGTCGCTGCCCGCAAACGCCATGCGCGAAGAGGTATTCTTATCGCCATAGGCGTGCTGCCAGCCCAACGAACCGTAGAGGTTAACGTGCTTCGGCAACTCGGTCACACCGCGCAACCCGAGTGTCGTATAGAAGGTGTTCATCGTTTCGTTACGGACGCTCAGCGCAGCGGCACCGCCGTCTTCCCTGAAGCTGTCGGTATGCAGCCGGATGTACGATAAATTGACGAACGGCTCAATATTCCTGTCTGGCTGGCCGAAACGGTAGCCCGCTTCGGTGAACGCCAGCAGGGAGTTCGCGTCGTAATCTGACTTCAGCCGATCCGAGAAGCCGCTGAAATCAACATTGCGCTCGCCTTCGATCTTGTGCCAGGTGTAACCCAGCGCGCCGCGAAGGGAGAACGCATCCTGTTGACCCGCCGCATACAGACCAAGGTGATAGTTGTCGGTATCCGTTGAGGAGCGACGGCTGTCGACGTCATAATCACCCCGGCTGTAGCCGAAGTAGCCGCCGACACGCACGTTATGGTCCGCCAGTTTGCGATCTGCCCCCAGCAGGAAGCCGGTGGTGTTGCCGTCCAGCTTGCCCACGTTACCGTCGCCGCTGTTTCGGCTCCAGGAGCTGAAGGTCTGGCCCCAGACGCCATTGTTTTGCGGCTCCGGCTGCTGCACCAGCGACATGGCTAACGGTGGTATCGGCAGGCTGTCGTTATCAAACGCGCGCTGCATCCGCTGGTTTAACACGTTAAACACCTGCGTGCTGCCAGCGATCAGGTTGGACTGCATTGACGGATAAACTTCACCAGAAAGCTGGTTGAACGCCTCGCGCGCTTCCGGTGCGCTTAGCAGAAGCAGCGAGTTATACAGCGCCAGCGACGGGCCGCTTTGCGTCAGCGTGGAGAGCGCGCCAGCGGTATTCCACTGGTTGCTGCTTTGGGCCACGGTCTGGAAAATGCCCGGCTTGCCGCTGCCCGGGTTTTCACCGCCAGGATTCTCACCGCCCGGGTTTTCACCACCAGGATTTTCGCCTCCGGGGTTTTCACCGCCAGGATTCTCACCGCCAGGGTTTTCGCCTCCGGGGTTTTCTCCTCCAGGATTCTCGCCACCGGTCTCTTTCTGCGCGATGGTCAGATCGACGGCATTGGTGCTTTGCTTAAGCGCCACGTCGAGGAATGCGGATTTGGAGATCGCTCCGGCGAACTCACCGTCGATTCCCCCGTCGGAGGTCAAAATGCGGTAGCTTTGGCCCGTTTTATAGCTGGTTTGCGGATCCAGCGCGGTGACCTGTACCTTAGCCTGATTGCTGATGGTGGTTTTGCCCGATACCAGTAGCTGGTCGCTGCGGCCATCTCCTGCGATATCGACGTCATAGAAGGATTCGCCGATAAAGTTCAGATAGCGTTTCAGCGTCAACGTACCGATATTGCCGTCGCCGGGCGAGATATGTCCGCCGGACAGGATCTCGGTCTGGCCCAGCGTCCCGTTGCCGCCCAGCGTTCCGCCGGACTTGATTGACGCGGCGCTGCTGTAACCCACCCCGTTGCTGACGTCTGAACCCGCCGTCGCATTGAGGATCAACGTGCCGCCGTTCTCCGCGCTAAGGGTCTGGACGTCAAAGATATCGTCTTCTGGCTGGGTATTAATATTGCTGGCAAGGATGACTTTACCGCCCCGCGCGGTTACGTTCGCCTTGAGTGCCGAAAGATCGCCGTTCAGCGTCGTCTGCCCGGAGGTGTTGATCACATCACCTTCACCGCTCATCGTGTTGCTGAAGAGGTAATTTCCGTCGGTATGGTTGAAGTAGACATAGCTGCCGAACAGTCCGCCACGAAGGCTGATTGCCGTCTTCGCATCGAGGGTACCTGCGCCGCCCGCCGTGCCAAGCGTTGGCTCAGTTAAACCCGTGCCGGTGTCCATATTGCCGCGGCTGCCGATGATGAGCGCACCCCGGTTCGAGCCGGAACCCGATGTCCCCACGATCAGCGCATTGCTGCCAGCGGAAAATGAACCGCCGTCAATCACAGACAGCACGCCATTGCCGTAATCGCCCACGCTCACGCTGCTGCCGCTGGTAAAGCGCGAGTCCTTGCCTGCAATAACCAGTTCGGCAGTTTTCCCTGCGCCGGAGACGCCCGCCACCTGCACGCCGCCAACGTTAACCGTTCCGCCGTTCAGCACATCCAGGTCGCCATATAGCGTCAACGTACGGCCAACGTTCCACTGTGACCCGCTCCCCGTGACGGTGGCTTTCGGGCTCAGCGTGTCGGTTTCACCCGGCCCGGTACCGTTGCCGATGCGCGCATCGTAAGCGGTGCTGAGCGACGCGCCGTCTTCAATCGCAAGCGTGGAGCGTGCGCCCAGATCGGTGCCTACACTGAGAAAATTACTGGTCACACGAGAGCCGGCACCCGTGGCGATTAGGTGGCTGTCGTAGCCGCGGGTGGTGCCGACAACGATCTCCTTTGCGCTCGCCAGCGCGCCCTCTTCGACTCGCAGGGTGCCGAGGCCAAGATTCAGGTCGCCGCGAAGGACGTACCGATCGTTCACCGCGTTAAGCTCAGCGTCTGGCCCACGGACCGTGACCACGCTTTCATAAATTTTGCCGTCGAACAGCCGACCGATATTGATGTTATAGGCGGTGATTTTGCCATTATCGATCAGCAGGTTTCCGCGTTGGTTACGTCCAACATAAACATCTCCGGTGTAACCCAGCGTTTCGGTAATACGCGACTCGCCATCAAAAAAGGCATCGGCTGCACGCGCGACATCGGCAGGTAAAAAAAGTAACAGCGGCGCGGAAAATAGAGCGAGGTAAAGTCTGGAAAGCGGTGTCTTAACCGCTAAAGAATGTGATGTAGAGTTATTCACGGGCTATCTCCGTACTCATTAGCATGATGTCAGGAACATCGTTTTTATATGAAAACTCAGATACGTCAGATAACGTAAAAGGCGTTATTTCAGTACGCCTTTTAATGCGGTGCTAATTATTTATGTGTGACAACTGGTGTACAGGTTGGCGCGCTCAGTGTCGGTGCAGATCCTAAAATTCCCGGCATCATCATCGATGAACAATCGAAAATACGCCCTTTTTCTGTCGTGGCGCGATAAGAGAGTTTTTGTCCTCCCAGTGCGTCCGGCTGGGCGCCATTAACGTTGGATACGGTTATTTCATCCGATGAGCCCAGTCCCAGCATTTTAGCGGTCTCCGCCTGTAGGAGTGGAATAGCCTGATCGGTTTTCAACGTGGAACAACCGGCTAGCATCAACGTAACGGTTAAAACGATGAGTGGTTTTTTCATAAATTATCCTTGATATCCAACCAGTTAATTTCACTGATTGTATTTATGTTTTCTTTTACCCAAATCAGCGAATAATATATTTCTCTTTCCTAATCGAAAAAACCCTCCTAAAGTAGGGTGGGTAGATAATAATTCATCTGTACTCTAAGATATGCGAAGGTAAAAGGAGGCTCCTTTGGGACAGAATTATGCGTTAGTCGTTGATGACCATCCATTGGTAGCAAGCGGCATCGCCAATTTTCTGATTACACATTGCCATTTTAAGCAGGCGTGTGTGGTGACGAATGAGGATGATTGCTACCGCCAAATTAGGGATCATGGCCCGCCACGTTTGCTGGTAATCGATTTTTGGCTCTCTTCCGGAACGGCCCTGAAATTACTCAAAGAAGTAAAGCAACTTTACCCACAGGTACGACTCCTGGTGGTCAGCGGGGATGACAATAATGATATCTGGCGCAAAGTTAATGCCGCCGGGGGACACGGTTTTGTATTGAAAAGCGAGCCACCTGAGATGTTCTCGCGGGCCGTTTTCGCACTCACTGATAATCAGACATGGTTTCCTGAGGGAAACGAAATTTCCGTTAAGACGAATAATGAGAAGTTAAGTAAATTTAACTTAACGCCGCGACAAATAGACGTGTTAAATATGATTATGCGCGGCCTGCCAAATAAACGCATCGCCGCCCAGCTTTCAATTTCTGAGCCCACGGTCAAAGAACACATCAGCAATATATTGAAAAAGATAGGCGTTAACAGCCGGGTCGAAGCCATCACGCTTCTGCATGGCAAGCAGGAACCGTCGGAATGAGGTTTTTTCAGAGCTTACAAAATGATGGTATCTCTCCTCCGGCGCAGATCCGTTTGCTAAACAACACCTTTCTGCGGCTGGTATTTAGCTTTAGTGCAGTGCCCTTTGTTGGTATTCCTTTCGCCATCTGGATTTATATGCTTGGGGACGACCTCGGCCCAACGATTATCTGGATAATTATTTATCTGCTATGTGCCGTGGCGATACGAATATTGCACCGACGCTATCAGCGTGAAGCGAAAGAAAACGGTGAAAGGGACGTTCTGCGACGCTGGCTTCCGCGTATTAATAATATTGCCTTTATTCACGGGCTGGGAATTTCATCACTCTATTTAATTACGCCACAGACGCAGAATTTTGACTTTTTCCTGTTACTTAATATCAGCATTGCCGCCATCGTCGCCGCCAATGCGACGCATCTGACGCCTGTCATCAGTACCTTTACGCGTTTTTTCTTCGCCTCCTGGGGGGTGCTGAACCTCGGTATTATCTGGCGGCTGGATGAGTTGATGTTCATCGTGCTCATGCTGAATCTGCTTTACGGCTTCGCGATTTACCGCCATGCGTTAACTTCCCATGCGTTCTTTATTCAGCAAGCGCTGCTTGAGGAAAAAAGCTCACGCCTTGCGGAACAGTTTCGTCAGGCCAAAGAGGACGCGGAGCAGGCACTGCTGGATAAAAATCAGTTTCTGACCACCGCCAGTCACGATCTGCGCCAGCCCGTACACGCAATGGGCTTTCTGATCGAAGCCATCCTCCACCGAAACCGGGACGACAGCCTGACGCCGCAACTCCTTGACCTTCAGCAGAGCGTTCGCTCGGTGCATTTAATGCTCAATTCTCTGCTCGATCTGAGCAAAATAGAATCCGGGAATGCCCTCTCTGCCCCGACCAAAGTGGATATCGGTGCTCTGCTCGACTCGGTCATCACGCTGTTTCGTGAAGAGGCCAACAGCCGCGCGCTTAGGCTGTGTATCCGGCGGCCTAAACGCCGTATCGACGTGATGGGCGATCCGCTGCTGGTGCGACAGTCCCTGATTAACCTGATTCAAAACGCCCTTCGCTACACGCTCCAGGGCGGGGTGCTGGTCGCCATCCGACCGCGCGGTGACGAGTGTATGGTGGAGGTGTGGGACACGGGAGTCGGTATCGCCGATGAAGAGAAGGGCAAAATCTTCTCACCTTACTACCGCCCCGAGCTGGCATGGAAGATCGACAGCGCCGGGCACGGGCTGGGACTGGCCGTCGTTGCCCGTTGTGCCAAGCTGATGAAGGTGAAATACGGAATGCAATCCATTGAAGGTAAAGGCTCACGCTTCTGGATGCGCTTTATCCAATATGCTGGCGAAGACAGCGTGCTGGACACCCCGCCCGCCGCTGACAACACCGCCACGCCGGTACGCTATGCGCCGCTGCACGGTTCCTGCCTGGTCGTTGATGACGACCCGCTGGTGACGTCTGCCTGGGAGAGCCTGATGAGCGTCTGGGGAATCGACGTACGCTGTGCGGCCTCGGCTGAAGAAGCGTTTGCCATAATCGACGACGGCTTTACGCCGTTCGCCGTGCTGTGCGACCAGCGTCTGCGATCGGGCGAAAGCGGCTTCGATATCCTGAAAGCGCTTTTTGAACGTCTGCCGGATATGAGCGGCGCGATAGTCAGCGGCGAATTTAATTCTCCGGTTCTGCTGGAGGCGGAGCAGGAGGGGTACCTGGTGCTCCGCAAGCCTCTGGAGCCGGCTAAACTGCATGCGCTGCTGACGCAGTGGTCGGGATGTCATTAAGGGAATGCAGAAGTGTCGATTCTGGCGGGTTCATAATGCAAAAACGGACCTCCGTGGAGGTCCGTTAATATAAATTTGGTGCCCGGACTCGGAATCGAACCAAGGACACGGGGATTTTCAATCCCCTGCTCTACCGACTGAGCTATCCGGGCAACGGGGCGCATTAAACCCGATCCTCCCTCCGGCGTCAACGAAATTTGTTGCTTTCGGTGCAGACTGCACACTCTCTCACCATTTCGTCGCAAACTTAAGCGAAAAAGCGCGTCCAGAGCGCGGAAAGCGGCATCGCGAGCAGCAGGGCAGGGAGCATGTTCACCACTGCAAACATCTTAATGCCACAGATGCGCAGCCCTGTCGCCAGCAGCAACAGGCCGCCGACGGCGGTAAAGTCTGCCATCATCGCTGGCGTTGTCAGCGGCAGGATCAGCGTGGCGCAGGTGGCCAGCGCCAGCTGAATAAGCAACATAGGCACACAAATCGCGGCGACGGCGATGCCGAGGGTGGTGGCAAAAATGGTGGCAGTAAAGAAATCCAGAAACGCTTTCGCAATCAATATGCTGGGATCGCCGGTCATCCCTTCCTGCATCGAACCGAATATCCCCGTGCCGCTGGCGCAGAACAGAATAATGATCGCAACGTAGTTCTGAATAAACGACTCGTGTGTGCCATGCTTTGCCTTGCCTGGTCGGGCAATCAGATTTTTGGCTTTGCCTACTGCGTGATTAATACCTTTTTCCAGATAGCAAAACTCGCCGATGAGCGCGCCGAGCAGCGTCGCCAGTACCATCACCGGCAGGTTGGCGCATTTCACCACTAAAAGGATACCAATCCCTAACGACGCCAGGCCAAAAATAGAAGGCATGGAGACGCGAATACGCTCCGGCAGGCGCTGACTTAATACTGCCCCAAGTACACCGCCCAGCAATACGGCTCCCGCATTGATAAAGGGTCCAATTACCACGTTTAACTCCTGTTATTTAAGCACTGGCATTGCATGATTATGGCACGTTCGTCCCTGATTACGCTTAGCTTTGGGAGGCGTAACGCATACTGATTCCTTCTTGCACCTGAAAATAAAAGGTGACATGATTGCGCGAATTTTCTCCTTCCTGTCTCGCCGTTCGGTGAGGGTATTTGCGCCTATGAAAACCATGAAAATTGCCGTCAGCCGTGAGCTGGTATCCAAAGTTTCTACGCATCGCGAAAAAGTTATGCTGGATAACACCGATTTCACCGATGTGGCGGCAGTCGTCATTACGGTTGTTGAAAGCTACAGCGGCATTCTCGCGTTGCTGAAGCGTACGGGCTTTCAGCTACCGGTATTTATGTTCTCAACAGAGCCAGGAGAGGTGCCAGAGGGTGTCACGGCGATCATCTCAGGTAAAGCACAGGAATTGCTGGAACTGGAATCTGCCGCCTGCCGGTATGAAGAGAACCTGCTGCCACCCTTTTTTGACACCCTGAGCCAGTATGTGGCGATGGGAAACAGCACCTTTGCCTGTCCGGGTCACCAGCACGGTGCCTTTTTCAAAAAACACCCGGCGGGGCGGCAGTTCTATGATTTCTTCGGTGAGAACGTTTTTCGCGCCGACATGTGCAACGCCGACGTTAAGCTGGGCGATCTGCTGATCCACGAAGGCTCCGCCAAGCACGCGCAAAAGTTCGCGGCGAAAGTATTCAACGCGGACAAAACCTACTTCGTGCTGAACGGCACGTCGGCGGCCAACAAGGTGGTGACCAACGCGCTGCTGACCCGCGGCGACCTGGTACTGTTCGACCGCAACAACCACAAGTCCAACCATCATGGGGCGCTGATCCAGGCCGGGGCAACGCCTGTCTATCTTGAGGCAGCCCGTAATCCGTTTGGTTTTATCGGCGGGATTGATGAGCACTGCTTTGATGAGGCCTGGCTGCGGGAACTGATCCGTGACGTCGCGCCGCAGAAAGCCGCCGAGGCGCGCCCGTTCCGCCTGGCGATCATTCAGCTCGGCACCTACGATGGCACGATCTACAACGCCCGTCAGGTGATAGACAAGATCGGTCACCTTTGCGACTACATCCTCTTTGACTCCGCCTGGGTCGGCTACGAGCAATTTATCCCGATGATGGCGGAAACGTCTCCGCTTCTGCTGGAACTGAACGAGAACGATCCGGGAATTTTCGTGACCCAGTCGGTCCACAAGCAGCAGGCCGGGTTCTCGCAAACGTCGCAGATCCATAAAAAGGATAACCATATTCGCGGTCAGTCGCGCTTCTGCCCGCACAAGCGGTTGAACAATGCGTTCATGCTGCATGCCTCCACCAGCCCGTTTTACCCGCTGTTTGCTGCGCTGGACGTGAACGCCAAGATCCACGAGGGCGAGAGCGGACGCAGGCTGTGGGCGGAGTGCGTCGAGCTGGGCATTGAAGCACGCAAGGCCATCATCGCCAACTGCAATATGATCAAACCGTTTATCCCGCCGGTGGTGGCGGGGCGGCCATGGCAGGATCACCCCACACAGGCTATCGCCAGCGAGCGTCGCTTCTTTAGTTTTGAACCGGGTGCAAAATGGCACGGTTTTGAAGGCTATGCCCGCGAGCAGTATTTCGTCGATCCGTGCAAGCTGCTGCTGACCACGCCGGGCATTGATGCTGAAACAGGTCACTATACCGATTTCGGCATTCCTGCGACCATTCTCGCCCACTACCTGCGCGAGAACGGCATTGTGCCGGAGAAGTGCGATCTCAACTCCATCCTGTTCCTGCTGACGCCAGCCGAGAGCGCGGAGAAGCTAATGCAGCTCGTGGCAATGCTGGGGCAGTTTGAACAGCATATTGAAGACGACACACCGCTCGCGGATGTGCTTCCGACCATCTATCAGAAATACCCGGTGCGTTACCGCGACTACACGATCCGTCAGCTGTGCCAGGAGATGCACGATCTCTACGTCAGCTTTAACGTGAAGGATTTACAGAAGGCGATGTTCCGTCAGGAGAGCCTGCCTGCCGTGGTGATGAACCCGCAGGATGCCAACCAGGAGTACATTCGCGGGAACGTCGAACTGGTGCGTATTCGTGACGCCGAAGGACGCATTGCCGCCGAAGGTGCGCTGCCATACCCGCCGGGTGTGCTGTGTGTGGTGCCCGGGGAAGTCTGGGGTGGAGCAGTACAGCGCTATTTCCTGGCGCTGGAAGAGGGCATTAATATGCTGCCGGGTTTCTCGCCAGAGTTGCAGGGCGTTTACAGCGAGAAAGATGCGGACGGGATTAAGCGGCTGTATGGATACGTATTGAATGTCTGAACGTAGGCCGGGTAAGCGTTAGCGCCACCCGGCGAGTGCCCGGCGGCGCAAGCTTACCGGGCCTACAATACTGCGTCAGGCTTCTGCGCGGCGGTACATCCTTCTCGGATGCCCAATCTTCCCGTACAGCATCTCCACCGTCAGAAAACCCACCTCCACGCAGTGTTCCAGATAGCGCCGGGTGGTGGTTTTACTCAGGCCCGTCTCGCTCACCACCTCATCCACCGTAAAACAGTGCGCCGCCTTATTGTTAAACAGCATTTGCACCCGCGCCAGCGTGTTCTCCTCTATCCCTTTGCTGCCGTTGTCCAGGCGATAGTTTTTCGCCTGCAACTGATAGAGTGAATCGACGTTCTGCTGGTCGACGATCTTCCAGACGCGCTGCTGTTCGGCAAACTGCACAAAACGTTCCAGCGACTGGCTCAGGCGCTTCCAGGAAACCGGCTTGAGGATGTAGTCGAACGCGCCGTTACGAATTGCCTGGCTACAGGTGTCCATATCGCTGGCGGCGGTGATGAAAATCACCGAGCAGTTGGCGCGGGTGAGCATCGGGTTGCTGATAAGGGTGATGCCTTTGCCGTCCGGCAGGTAGTTATCCAGCAGCATCAGCTTCGGCTGTTTGCTCTCCAGTTGTACCTGCGCGTCGGCCAGCGACGCGGCAATCCCCACCAGCCTCAGGCGCGGATGTTTACCGATAAGCTCCGCGTGCAGTTGCGCCAGTTCGTTCTCGTCTTCAACAATCAGTACGTCGATAAGTTCATGTTGCATAGTCGGTATCTTCCAGTTCCTGTACGGGGTGCCGGGCCGTTCCCGTGGCGGGAATAAACAGTGAGAAAATGGCACCGCGTGGGGTGTTATCGGCAACTTCAATTGCACCGCCAGCCTGTGTGACATAGCTTTCAATCAGATACAGGCCAATACCATGATCGCCGCGCGTTTTGGTGGTGATGCCGCGCTCAAAGATCCGGTCGCGGATCTCCGGTGTGATGCCGACGCCCTGGTCGGCGACTTCAATAATCAGTTCCTGCTCGTTCAGCTTTATCAGCACGTCCACCGGGGCATGCGGGAGCGGTGCACGCTGGGTCGCTTCAATGGCGTTATCCAGCAAGTTCCCGATGATCGAGATAAGTTCCGATTCGAGCAGCGGCAGGAACGGTTTATCCACCCGGCAGGCCGGGTCGAAACTCAGCTCAACGCCTTTTTCACGCGCGCGGGCGGCCTTTCCAAGCAGCAAACCACACAGCGTCGGAGAGCTAAAGCGGGACGAGATAAAGTCCAGCAGCTCCTGAGCGTGTTCCGACTGCGCCTGTATGTAGCGAATCGCTTCGTCATAACGGCCCATATGCAGCAGGCCGGACAGCGTAGTCATGCGGTTCAGCTGTTCATGGCGCATGATGCGCAGGTTATCAACGTAGCGCTTCACCTGGCTGAGCTGGGCGCTGAGCGAGTCGATCTCGTTGCGATCGCGAAAGGTGATCACCCAGCCCTGCAACGCATCTTCCAGCATGATCCGCACCCGGCTGGCAATGACCGTGAGATCGTTAAAGCGACAGATCTCATCGTGGGTGTCTTTCGCAAGCATGGTTTGCGCGTTGAAGAACGGGACGGGCGCGATCACCTGGCTGATGAGTTGACCTCGCAGTTCGCGGGCGGGCTGGGGTAAGTCTAATAATTTACGCGCCGCCTGGTTGATCACCTCAATGCGGAGATCGTCGTCGATGGCAATCACCCCTTCATAAATGGATTCCATCATCGCCTTTTGCTGGCGCACCAGCAGGCCGATTTCGCGCGGCTCCAGAGAGAATATCTGCTTCTTGATGCTGCGGGTGAAGAACCAGGAGAAAATAAACAGGGCGATAAGCAGCAGCACGGCGGCAATCAGGATATTAACCACCTTGTTGACGGTGATGGTGTCCAGATAGCTCGTGAGATAGCCTACCGAAACAATCCCCACCACCTGCCCGGCATCATTAAAAATGGGCGCTTTGCTGCGCAGCGAAATGCCTAACCCGCCCTTGCGGATGGTGATGGTGCTTTTGCCGTGTAATACCTCGTCGTTATCTCCGCCAACCAGCGTTTTGCCTACCCGGTCGGCAAACACGGAGTGGAAAAGATGCAGCCCCTTATTGTCACCAATCACAATAAAACTGGCGTCGCTGCGGGCGGCTATTTTCTGCATAAAGTCATGGATACCCAGGATATCCTTTTGTTCGACTTCTTTTCGCAGGGTAGGAATAAGCGCAATTTCTTCGGCCTGTATTTTTGCGCGCGCGCTCATTTCCTGATAAAGCTGCCTGCCGACATCGACATAATAATATCCGCCCAGTAATGCGAACAGCACTGAGAAAAAGGCGACCAGCGAAATAAACAGCTTGATCTGAAACGATACTTTCATAACTATCACGCGAGATATCAACAGGTCGGCTGAATATGTCATCTTTTAAGGCCAGGATGCCCGCTTTGCCGAAAACTTGTGATCCCTTGCACAGCGCAGCCTGTAAAAGATTTTTCCGAAAGTCTCATCCTCTTAAGGTTAAATGAATAAATGTTATTTCTTTGTTCAGTTAAGAAAAGAAACCATAAAAACCACGGCAATAAATAAGGCGTAAATCACATTAAATAAAAGAAACCATTAAAACCATAGCGTCCATTAAAACTTCGCTTTTAATATGCCATCCCTCACATAAAGTAAGCCTTTGTGACTCTAAGCTGAACGCACAAAATAACTAAGGGGCTTATTATGAGCACAACTGACGATTCATTCTCTGTTACCCACGACCCGATTGATATTCAGCGGCCATCGCTCAAAGAGCGCTGGTGGCATATTATGGATACCTGGAAAATCGGCATTATTCCTCTGCCGCTGTTCGTTCTGGCGGGCGCGCTGATTGCGATTGATTGCCTGGGCGGAAAACTGCCGAGCGACATTGTGGTCATGGTGGCCACGCTGGCCTTCTTCGGCTTTGCCTGCGGTGAGTTCGGCAAACGCCTGCCGATTGTCGGCAAGCTCGGCGCGGCGGCAATTTGCGCCACCTTTATCCCTTCCGCGCTGGTCTATTACGGCCTGCTGCCGGACGTGGTGGTTGAGTCCACGACCAAATTCTATAAATCCACCAATATTCTCTACCTCTATATCTGCTGCATTATCGTCGGCAGCATCATGAGTATGAACCGCACCGTGCTGATCCAGGGCTTCCTGCGCATCTTCTTCCCGATGCTGTGCGGTGAAATCGTCGGCATGATTGTCGGCATGGGTGTTGGGCTGGCGCTGGGCCTCGAGCCGTTCCAGATCTTCTTCTTTATCATTCTGCCGATCATGGCGGGCGGCGTCGGGGAAGGGGCGATCCCGCTCTCTATCGGCTATGCCACCCTGCTGCATATGGATCAGGGCGTGGCGCTCGGCCGCGTGCTGCCGATGGTGATGCTCGGCGGCCTGACGGCGATCATTATCTCCGGTTGCCTCAACCAGCTCGGTAAACGCTACCCGCACCTGACCGGTGAAGGCCAGCTGATGCCGAATCGCGCCAACGCTGATGCCACTGTTTCCCAACCTGCGTTCTCCGGCAAAGCGGACGTGACGACAATCGCCTCGGGCGCGTTGCTGGCGGTGCTGCTGTACATGCTGGGCATGCTCGGTCACAAGCTGATTGGTCTGCCAGCGCCGGTGGGCATGTTGTTTATGGCGGTGCTGGTGAAGCTCTGCAACGGCGCCTCTCCGCGTCTGCTGGAGGGTTCCCAGGTGGTGTACAAATTCTTCCAGACCTCCGTGACCTACCCAATCCTCTTCGCTGTCGGCGTGGCGATTACCCCATGGCATGAACTGGTGGCGGCGTTCACCGTCAGCAACCTGCTGGTGATTGTCAGCACCGTTTCCGCGCTGGTGGCGACCGGATTCTTCGTTGGCAAAAAGATTGGTATGCACCCGATTGATGTCGCCATCGTCTCCTGCTGTCAGAGCGGGCAGGGTGGCACCGGTGACGTGGCGATCCTGACCGCAGGCAACCGCATGAGCCTGATGCCATTCGCCCAGATTGCTACCCGTATCGGCGGCGCGATTAACGTCTCTGTCTCACTGCTGATTCTGGGCAACTTCCTCGTTTAAGTTTTCAGGAAAGAACAATGAAACTCGCAAGCTTTTTATACCAGGGAAAACGCAGCTACGGCATCGTACAGGCCGAAGGCGTGATTGATTTGGGCCGCCGCCTGGGCGACCGCTATGGCGACCTTAAAGCGCTGTTGCAGGGGAACGGGCTAGCGCAGGCCACCCGTTTTCTGAACGACGCGGTGGATGTACCGCTGAACGCCATCACCTTCTTACCGGTGATTGTCCAGCCGGAAAAAATCCTCTGCGTGGGCATGAACTATGCCGACAAGCGCAAGGAGTTTGACCAGCACAACCCGGCCCCGACGCTGTTTGTCCGCTTCCCGGACTCACAGACCGGCCACAACGAGCCGGTGCTGAAGCCGCGCCACTCCAGCGAGTTCGACTACGAAGGCGAGCTGGCTGTGATCATCGGCAAAGGCGGGGAGAACATCAGCCGCGACGACGCCCTGCGCCACGTGGCGGGCTACAGCTGTTACATGGACGGCTCCGCCCGCGACTGGCAGCACACCTGGTTCACCGCCGGGAAAAACTGGCGGCAGACCGGGGCGTTCGGCCCGTGGATGGCGACGGCGGATGAGATCCCGGACCCGCACAGCCTGGCGATCCGCACCTGGCTGAACGGCCGCATGGTGCAGGAGGACAACACCAGCAGCATGATCCACAAGGTGGCGGAACTGATCGAGTATATCAGCACCTTCACCCGTCTCAGCCCGGGCGACGTGATCATCACCGGCTCGCCTGGTGGCGTGGGTAAAAAGCGCAACCCGCCGCTGTTTATGAAGGAGGGGGATCGCATTGAGGTGGAGATCGAGCATATCGGTCATCTGAGCAACGTGATCGTGGAAGCGCCAGCCGTCGGGCTCGCGGCAGCGCACTGAGTAAGGCGGCAGCATGCAATCGCAACCCATTGATTTTCGGCACACCGTTGTGGCGAAACACCCGGAACGCTTAAGCCAGATCCGCTACCTGCTGGCAGACAGCGGCCTTGGCCTGGACAACGACATCACGCTGTTTGTCGAAACCTGGTCCGGCGCGCAGCTGGTGGGTTGCGCCGGGCTGGCTGCCAACGTCATCAAATGCGTGGCGGTCAACGAGCAGCTTCGTGGGGAAAACCTCAGCGCGCGTCTGCTGGCAGAGGTGGAAAACGCGGCGCTGGAGCGCGGCCATTTTCACCTCTTCCTCTGCACCCGTCCGTGCAATAAGGAGCGCTTTGGCCGCAGCGGTTTCTGGCCGATTGCCCAGAGCGGGAACAACGCGGTGCTAATGGAGAACACTCCGCAGGGGATCGCGCGCTACTGCCGATCCCTGCGCGCGAAGCGCCGGTGTGGGGAAAAAACGGGCGCGATCGTGATGAACGCCAATCCCTTCACCCTCGGCCATCGTCATCTGGTGGAGCAGGCGGCGACGCAGTGCGATGCCCTGCATCTGTTTGTGGTGCGTGAAGACGCCTCGTTCTTCCCGTTCAGCGCGCGCATTGAGATGGTGCGTGCGGGCGTGGCGCATCTGCCGAACGTGGTGGTGCATGAAGGCTCGCAGTACATCATCTCCCGCGCCACCTTCCCGGCCTACTTCCTGAAGGAGACCGGCAAAGTGCAGCAGGCGTGGAGCGAGATCGACGTGCTGATCTTCCGGGACTATATCGCCCCGGCGCTGGGCATCACGCACCGCTTCATCGGCTCGGAGCCGTTCTGCGACATCACGCGGCAATACAACCAGACGCTGCACGACCTGCTGGCCTCGCACATCGACGTGGTGGAGATGCCGCGCATCAAAGCCACCGGCAACGCCATTTCGGCCTCGGAAGTGCGCCGTTTACTCAAGACACAGCAGTTTTCCCGGATCCGGGAGATTGTCCCGGACTCCACCTTCGCGCACCTCGAAGCACATTATCGTGCGAGTGCGGAAGTCGCATAACTATCAGGAATTTATCATGAATATTGTAAGGGAGGCGCTGGCCGGAACGCAGGAGTCCAGCGACCTGATGGTGAAAATCGCCCCCGCTCACGGTGAGCTGGAGATTGTCATCCACAGTGAAGTGATTAAGCAGTTTGGCGAGCAAATACGCCAGGTGGTCAACGACACATTGCGCGCCATGAACGTGCACCAGGGATTAATCATTATTGAAGACAAAGGGGCGCTGGACTGTGTGATCCGCGCTCGCCTGCAAAGCGCGCTTCTGCGTGCCGCCGATGAACAGGCCATCAACTGGGGGGCGCTGAAATGAGCAAACTCCGCCGCAGTATGCTGTTCCTGCCAGGCGCCAATGCCGCCATGCTCTCTACCGCCTTTATCTACCGCCCCGACTCCATCATGTTTGACCTTGAGGACGCCGTGGCCCTGCGCGAGAAAGACACCGCACGCATGCTGGTGTTCCACGCGTTGCAGCACCCAATGTATCAGGATATCGAAACCGTGGTGCGCATTAACCCGCTGAGCACGCCGTTTGGTCTGCTGGATCTGGAGGCCGCCGTGCGCGCGGGCGTGGACGTGATTCGCCTGCCGAAAACCGACACCCCGGACGATATTTACGAGCTGGAAGGCCACCTCGAGCGTATCGAGAAGGAGTGCGGGCGTGATGTGGGTTCCACCCGCGTGATGGCGGCGATTGAATCGGCCATTGGCGTCATCAACACCGTGGCGATTGCCCGCAGCTCCCCGCGCCTGATCGGCATCGCGCTGGCCGCCTTTGACTACGTGATGGACATGCAGACCGAGCGCGGCGACGGCACCGAGCTGTTCTATGCCCGCTGCGCCGTGCTGCACGCCGCACGCGCCGCCGGTATCGACGCCTTCGACGTGGTGTGGTCCGACGTTAACGACGAAGCCGGGTTCCTGCGCGAGGTCGACCTGATCCGCAAGATGGGCTTCAACGGCAAATCGCTGATTAACCCGCGCCAGATAGACCTGCTGCACAACGCCTACGCCCCGACTCAGGAAGAGGTGGATCACGCCAAAAGGGTGATTGAGGCGGCAGAAGAGGGCGAGCGTAACGGCCTGGGCGTGGTGTCGCTCAACGGAAAAATGGTGGATGCACCGATTATTAACCACGCGCAGGTGGTGCTGGAGCGCGCGGCGGCCTCTGGCGTGCGTCGGTAAGGATGACATAATGAATCAGACAGAACTTCTCCATGTAAATTTCCCCCATCTGCGGGATCTGAAACCCTTTGATACCGCCCACAGCGCGACGCCGTGGCTGGCGGACAGCGAGGCGAAGCACAGCCGCAAGCTCTGCGCCTCAATTGAAGAGGCGGTTAAGCGCAGCGGCTTGCAGGACGGGATGACCATCTCCTTCCACCATGCCTTTCGCGAAGGCGACCGGGTGATCAACACCGTCGTGGCGCTGCTGGCGCGGATGGGCTTCAAAAATCTGACCCTGGCTTCCAGCTCGCTGATGACCTGCAACGACGCGCTGATCGAGCATATCGAGAGTGGCGTCATCACCCGGATTTACACCTCCGGCATGCGCGGCAGGCTGGCGGATGCCATCTCCCACGGGCTGATGGACGAGCCGGTGCAAATTCACTCCCACGGCGGGCGCGTGAAGCTGCTCCAGGACGGCGAGCTGAATATCGACGTGGCGTTTCTCGGCGTGCCGTGCAGCGATGAGTTTGGCAACGCCAACGGGACGCACGGCAAATCCTGCTGCGGCTCGCTGGGCTACGCCATGGTGGATGCGCACTTTGCCCGTAAGGTGGTGCTGCTGACCGAAGCGCTGGTGCCATTCCCCAATATGCCCGCCAGCCTGGTGCAGGATCAGGTGGACTACATCGTGCAGGTGGAGAGCGTGGGCGACCCGGCGAAAATCAGCGTCGGCGCGGCGCGCGTCACCAGCAACCCGCGCGAGCTGATGATCGCCCGCTATGCGGCGGACGTGATTGAACACTCTGGCTATTTCAAACCAGGCTTCTCGATGCAGACCGGCTCCGGTGCAGCGGCCACCGCCTGCACCCGTTTTATGGAAGAGAAGATGGAGCGCGGCGGCGTGAAGGCGCGCTTCGCCCTTGGCGGCATCACCGGCAGCCTGGTGGATCTGCACGAGAAGGGGCTCATCGAAAAGCTGCTCGACACCCAGTGCTTTGACGGCCAGGCAGCGGCCTCGCTGGCGCGCAACCCGAACCACGTGGAGATCTCCACCAACGTCTACGCCAACCCCGGCAGCAAGGCGGCAAGCTGCGACCAGCTCGACGTGGTGATCCTCAGCGCCCTGGAAATCGACGTCGACTTTAACGTCAATGTCATCACCGGCTCCGATGGCGTGATGCGTGGCGCATCCGGCGGACACTGCGACGTGGCGGCGGCAGCCAACCTGACCATTGTGGTCGCGCCGCTGCTGCGAAGCCGCATCCCGACCGTCGTGAAGCGCGTTACCACCCGCCTCACGCCGGGGGAGAGCATTGACGTGCTGGTCACCGACCACGGTATTGCGGTCAACCCGGCGCGCCCGGAGATCCGCGAACGACTTATGGAAGCAGGGATGAAGGTTGTAGATATCAACGCGCTGTATGAGCGAGCGATTTCGTTGACAGGCGTACCGAAACCGATTGAGTTCACCGACAAAATCGTCGGGGTGATCCGCTACCGCGACGGCAGCGTGATCGACACCGTTCGACAGGTAAAGGAGGAAGTGTGACTATTGCGACACCCGTGCGGACGGGTGTCAGCCTGGACGAACTGCTGGCGGCGAAAGAGCGCCGCGCAGCGCGCCAGGCTGACATGCTTGCGCACTATCAACAACCGGTGATCTCCCTCACGCTGGTTACGCCCGGGGAAATCAAAGACAGCCTTCGCTATCGCAACACCATGGGCGTGGCGCTGCAAATGTGCGACCAGCTGCTGTGGGAAAACCGCTGGCAGGTGCTGGACCGTAAGGTGCTGTGGCTACCCACCGGACCTGAAGCCTTGTGGTGCATCGCGCATCCGGCGGCGGAAATTAAGGCGCACTGTGCAGAACTGGAGCAGACGCACCCACTCGGCAGGCTGTGGGATCTGGATGTGATCTGCCCTGAAAACGGCCACGTCGGGCGTCAGTCGCTGGGGGCGAATCTCAGACGCTGCCTGATCTGTGACGAGCCCGCCCACGCCTGTTCCCGTTCGCGCAATCACCCCGCTGAGCAGGTGGTTTCCCGCGTGGAGAAGATGATCGATGACTGGTTTGCTCGCGACTGAACCGCGCCCGGTTGATCTCCCTGCGCTTGCCGAAGCGGCGCTGTGGCAGGAGCTGGAGCTGACGCCAAAACCGGGGCTGGTGGACAGGCTCAATAACGGCTCCCATCGCGATATGGACCATGCCTTGTTTGTCCGCAGCATTATGGCGATTACGCCGTGGTTTGCCCGGTTTGCGGAACTGGGTGAAGCACATGCGGCCAAACCTGCCGATCGGCAGTTGCGGATTCTTCGCCCAATGGGAATGGCCTGCGAGCAGGCAATGTACGCCGCCACGGGCGGGGTAAATACCCACAAGGGCGGGATTTTTGCCCTCGGTTTGCTCTGCTTCGCCGCCGGGCGTGTGAAAAATATCTCTGCGGATAGCCTCTGTTGTGAGGTAAGTAACATCTGTCATGGGCTGGTGGCGAGGGAGCTGGCCGGGCGCAGTGGGCAGGCAACGGCGGGGGAGCGGCAGTTTCAGCTGTACGGTTTAACCGGCGCGCGTGGCGAGGCAGAAAGCGGCTTTGCCACGGTGCGTAAGGCTTTGGATGCGTGGAACGGTCAGTCGCTTCACGGCCTGCTGTTGCGCCTGATGGCGGTAAATCAGGACAGCAATCTCGTTTCGCGCGGCGGCATTGAGGGGCTGCGCTACGTTCAGGGCTACGCGCGGGAACTGCTGGCTAACGGCTGGGACTGCGAGGCGTTGCTGAAGATGGATAAGGCATTGATTGAACGCAACCTGAGCCCGGGCGGCAGCGCGGATTTGCTGTCGGTGGGGTGGGTGCTTTCTGGAATAAAATAGCCGGGTGGCGGCTACGCCTTACCCGGCCTACGGTCTGGTTTTCCAGGCCCGGTAAGCGCAGCGCCACCGGGCACAACAATCAATGCGCGATCGGCTGCGCACCGTGCGGCTCGCGCACGTGCTTGTACTTGAACAGCGCGATGAACGCGAAGAACAGCACCAGCGAGTACCCGGCGAAGATCAGCCACACTGGTTGCCAGTTGGTGATGCCGTTAGTGGTATACATCTCAACCACTTTGCCGCTCACCACGCCGCCCAGAATACAGCCGAAGCCGTTGGTCATCATCAGGAACATGCCCTGCGCACTGGCGCGGATTTCAGGCTTCACCTCTTTTTCCACAAACACCGAGCCGGAGATGTTGAAGAAGTCGAAGGCACAGCCGTAAACAATCATCGACAGAACCAGCAGCACGGTGCCGAACGCGCTCGGGTCGCCATAGGCGAACAGACCGAAGCGCAACATCCAGGCGGCGATACTGATCAGCATGACGTTCTTGATACCGTAGCGGCTCAGGAAGAACGGGATGGTCAGGATGAACAGCGTCTCGGAGATCTGCGAGATGGACATCATCACCGACGCGTGTTCGACGATAAAGCTCCCGGCAAACAGCGGATCGTTATCGAAGCTGTGCAGGAAGGTATTACCGAACATGTTGGTGATTTGCAGTTCCGCGCCCAGCAGCATGGAGAAGATAAAGAAGATCGCCATGCGCTTGTTTTTAAACAGTGCGAAGGCGTCCAGGCCAAGCATGGTGCTCCAGCTCTGGTTTTTCTGCTGATTAGATACCGGAATGGTGGGCAGTGTCAGGGTGAACAGCGCCAGCAGTACGGAGAGCGCCGCGCCGATGTAGAGCTGCATATGGCTCAGCTCGAAGCCCGCGAAGCTCACGCCCCACATCGCCATGATAAAGCCGATGGTGCCCCAGATACGGATTGGCGGGAAGTCGGTGACGATATCCAGACCGGCAGATTTCAGGCGATAGTAGGAGATGGTGTTGATCAGGCCAAGCGTTGGCATATAGGCCAGCGAGTTAAGCAGGATCACCATGAACATCGCCCCCGGCGTGGTCACTTCGGCCGCCATAAACAGCGTCCCCGCACCCACCAGGTGGCAAAGCATATACAGCCATTTCGCGCTTAGCCATTTATCCGCCACGATACCGAGCAGCGTTGGCATGAAGACAGCCGCAATACCCAGCGAGCTGTAAACGGCACCGATCGACGCACCATCGAACTTGAGCGTCACAAACATATAGGAGCCGAGTGTAGTCAGCCAGCTACCCCACAGGCAGAACTGCAGAAACGACAAGATTTTAAGCTGCAGCTTAAGGTTCATGTTACTTTCCTCACAAGTGAGCGGGAGATATGTTGTTTTGGGAACATTCAGGGTTGTTATTTGATGCAATTCTATCAGTTGGCAACGATATGTTTTGTTACCTCCCGCAAAAAAATGCAATCCACATTAATTTGCAGTCTGGATTGTGATGCAAATAGCATTTTCGTATGGGTGGGATGAGATGGGTGCGGTCTGATGTCCCCTCACCCTAACCCTCTCCCAGAGGGAGAGGGAACTTGAATACCCTCTCCCTCTGGGAGAGGGCAGGGTGAGGGGTAGTTTTCTAGCGGCGACGGTAGTTCTTCTGCGCCGTATTCACCTTATACAGATAGCGGCGTGATTCCGCAGACGGGTGGCGGGTGGTGAGGGTTGAGTAGACATCCCCCGGCGCCATGCTGTTGATGATGTTCGCGGCCTGCACTTTGTCATTTGAGAAGACGCGCAGCACGCTGCCCGCCCCGCCGTTATAGGCGGTGATCACCGCATAGCGGCGTGAGGTTGGGTTATCAATCCCGCCCAGGTAGACATTGTTCAGCATCGCCAGGTAGGCCGTACCGGTATCAATGTTGCTTTGCGGATCGAACAGGTAGCTGCGGCTCGGCGTGCCGGATTTCCCCTGTGCGCGGAACACGTCTTTACCGGCGCTGTGCTGTACAACCTGCATCAGCCCCAGCGCGTCGGAACGGCTTACCGCGTAGGGGTTGAACGAGGACTCGGTCTGCATAATCGCCAGGATCAGCGACTCATCCACGCCATACTTACGCGACGCCTGACGCACCATGCCCAGATACTTATGCGCACGCTTGTCGAGGTGGTTCGGCACCAGGTTGATCGTGACGCTGTAGATCACTTTCAGGCCGTTGGTGCGGCTTTTCAGGCGCGTTTGCAGCAGGTAGTCGGCAAATTTCGTGGCGCGGCCTTCCCAGCGGATCGGCTGACCGGTCTGGTCAACGACCTGGCCATACAGAAACGGCTCTTTGGAGATGGTGATGTCATCGGCATCAGAGTAGAGGTCGATAGACCCCGGATCGTCGCCCATCAGCAGGGTTTTGATGATGGCCTGACGTAAATGCGCCGCAGGTTCAGTCCCTGCGATGGTTTCAACCGTAATCGTACCGTCATCGAAGTTGATGTGGCTACGGGTCTGATAGGCGTCAGTGTACTTAACGTAGTCCTTCGGTCCGGCAATAAGAACTTCGTTAAATCCCCATATGTTCTCGATGTTGTGGGCAAACTGCCCCATCAAAATGTCAAAACCGTTGGTGTCCTTTACCCAGGCTTCGTTGTATTCATCGCCTTTTTTGGAAGAACAAGACACAAGCAACGGCGCAACAAGGGCTAGCGCTAAAAGTTTTTTCATCATTCCGGGAGTGCGTGTTGTGTTTGCTTTGGGGTTGCTGTTGCCGGGTGGCGCTGCGCTTACCCGGCCTACAAAACCGTAGGCCCGTGCAAGCGCAGCGCCGCCGGGCAGCAGCCGCAGAGTATTATTTTTCCGGTGGCGTATAGCCTTCGATATGGACGTCTTTACCCTCGAACAGGAAGTTCACCATCTCCTGCTCCAGCAGTTTGCGGTGTTCCGGGTTCATCATGCTGAGCTTTTTCTCGTTGATCAGCATGGTCTGCTTCTTCTGCCACTGTCCCCAGGCTTCTTTGGAGATCTCGTTGTAAATGCGCTTACCCAGGTCGCCCGGGTAGAGCTGGAAATCCTGGCCTTCAGCGTCGCGCTGTAGGAAAGTACAAAAAATGGTTCTGGCCATACTCATTCCTCTTTGTCTTGCCGATGCTAAACCATTGCACCGACACGTAATTGCTGTAACAGGCGCTCCACGGGAGCCGCCAGCCCGACTGATGGCGGTTGCGCTAAGTTATACCAGAGAGCGTTGCCTTCATCCATGCACGACGTGAATGAGGACACGGGAAGCCACATCGGCACAATATCCAGATGGAAATGGCTGAAGGTATGACGGAACGCGTTGAGTTGCGTCAGGGTATCGGCCGCAATGCCGCGCTGTTCAAGCCATGCCCGAAGCGAGGCTTCATCCTCAAACTGTGGGAAGCAGTATAGACCACCCCAGAGGCCACTCGGCGGGCGCTGAGCGAGAAATACCTCGTCGCCATGCTGCATCAGCAGCATGTACCCGGTGCGTTCAGGCAGTGTCTGCTTCGGTTTTTTCCCCGGATACTGCGCCCAGGTGTGGTTCGCATACGCCACGCAGAGGTTGTTTACCGGGCAGAGTTCGCACTTCGGTTTTGAACGGGTGCAGACCATCGCGCCCAGATCCATCATCGCCTGGTTAAAACGCTCCACTCCTTTCGCCGGAGTGACCGCTTCACTGATCTCCCACAGGCGTTTCTCAACCTCTTTCTTGCCCGGCCAGCCATCTACGGCGTAGCAGCGTGCGAGCACGCGCTTGACGTTGCCGTCGAGAATAGGGAAATGTTTGCCTAAAGAGAGGGAGAGGATTGCGCCTGCGGTTGAATGCCCGACGCCGGGCAAATCCGCCACCTCGTCAAAGGTCTCCGGGAATTTACCGTTGTGGCGGGTGGCGACCTGCTGTGCGGCTTTGTGCAGGTTGCGCGCGCGGGCGTAATAGCCGAGGCCGGTCCACAGGTGCAGTACCTCGTTCAGCGGCGCGTTGGCCAGATCGGTGATTGTCGGGAAGCGCGCCATAAAACGCTCGAAGTAAGGAATGACCGTCGCGACCTGCGTTTGTTGCAACATCACCTCAGAGAGCCATACTTTGTACGGCGTTTTTTCAATTTGCCAGGGCAGGGTTTTACGCCCGTATTTGTCGTACCAGTCCAGCACCTGGGCTGAAAATTGAGAGGCTTGCATGGTCATCGATTCGCTTAATCAGGGACGCAGATTGCAGCACAGCGTCAATCTGCTGTAAACCGGATCTTTCCCATGCTTGCATAGAAGCCTTAACTTTGGATAATGCCCGTTTCCCGAACATTCTCACAAGCAGACAACTCTTTTATGAAAAACGACGTCATTTCACCGGAATTTGATGAAAACGGTCGCCCGCTGCGCCGTATTCGCAGCTTTGTCCGCCGTCAGGGGCGCCTGACAAAAGGGCAGCAACACGCGCTGGACAACTACTGGCCGGTGATGGGCGTTGAGTTCAGCGAGCAACCGCTCGACTTCACCGACCTGTTTGGCCGCGACGCGCCAGTGACGCTGGAGATTGGTTTTGGCATGGGCACCTCGCTGGTGACCATGGCGAAAGCGCGCCCGGAGCAGAACTTCCTCGGTATCGAAGTACACTCGCCGGGCGTCGGCGCGTGCCTGGCAACGGCCCACGAAGAGGGCGTTGAGAACCTGCGCGTCATGTGTCACGACGCGGTGGAAGTGCTGCACAAAATGATTCCTGACAATTCTTTGAACATGGTTCAGCTCTTTTTCCCTGACCCATGGCACAAAGCGCGTCATAATAAACGCCGTATCGTTCAGGCACCGTTTGCCGAGCTGGTGAAAAGCAAGCTTAAGCTGGGCGGCGTCTTCCACATGGCGACCGACTGGGAACCTTATGCGGAACATATGCTGGAAGTGATGTCGTCCCTGGACGGGTATAAAAATCAGTCTGAAAGCAACGACTACGTACCGCGTCCGGATTCACGTCCGGTGACAAAATTTGAACAGCGTGGCCATCGTCTTGGTCACGGTGTATGGGACTTAATGTTCGAGAGGGTGAAATAATGGCAAAGAATCGTAGCCGTCGTCTGCGTAAAAAGATGCACATCGAAGAATTCCAGGAAGTGGGTTTCTCCGTTGCCTGGCGTTTCCCGGAAGGCACCAGCGTTGAGCAGATCGATCAGGACGTTGATGCATTCATCAACGAGGTGATCGAGCCAAACAAGCTGGCCTTCGACGGTAGCGGCTATCTGGCGTGGGAAGGTCTGATTTGCACCCAGGAAGTGGGGAAATGCACCGAAGAGCATCAGGCGCTGATACGCAAATGGCTTGAAGACCACAAACTGGAAGATGTCCGCGTTAGCGAACTTTTCGACGTTTGGTGGGACTAATAAAGCAAGAACGGGGCCAGCATTAGCTGGCCCATTTTGTCTGAGGGAGTGTTAAAGATGCGCAAAACGTTGCTGGCTGTTGCTTTACTGGCAATCGGAACCACCGCCCATGCGGAGTATAAATGTAGCGTCACCCCGCGTGATGACGTGGTGCTGAGTCCGCAAACCGTGCAGGTTAAGGGCGAGAATGGCAATCTGGTGATTACGCCGGATGGCAACGTGACCTTTAACGGCAAACCGCAAAACCTGACGGCCGCCCAGCGCGAGCAGGCGATGGACTACCAGGCCGAGTTGCGTACCGCGCTGCCCTGGATCAACGATGGCGCGCTGACCCGCGTTGAAAAGAGCCGCGTGGCGCTGGATAAAATCATCACCAAAGAGGTGGGGGAGAGCAGCAATATGCGCACCCGCCTGACGAAGCTGGATAAACAGCTGAAAGAGCAGATGAACCGTATTATCGAGACGCGCTCTGATGGCCTGACGTTCCACTATAAGGCGATCGATCAGGTGCGTGCCGACGGTCAGCAGCTGGTGAACCAGGCGATGGGCGGCATTCTCCAGGACAGCATCAACGAGATGGGCGCCAAAGCGGTGCTGAAGGGTGGCGGTAATCCGTTGCAGGGTGTACTGGGTAGCCTGGGCGGACTGCAAACCTCGATTCAGAACGAGTGGAAGAATCAGGAAGCCGATTTCCAGCAGTTCGGCAAAGACGTGTGTAAACGCGTGGTGTCGCTGGAAGACAGCCGGAAGGCGCTGGTGGGGACGCTGAAGTAACGCCTCTGCGCGCAGGACCCCTCACCCCGGCCCTCTCCCACAGGGAGAGGGAGTAACCAGTTCCCTCTCCCTGTGGGAGAGGGTTAGGGTGAGGGCATCAGGCATTGCAGTCGTTGAAGAATGATATTTAACACTTCATCTTCGTTAACGCGAAATTCATTATTCCAGAACCGTTCGACTTCCCAGCCGTTCGCATTCAAAAACTCGGTACGGTGAGAATCATACTTCTCTTTGCTCTGATGTTGCCCACCGTCCAGCTCAATAATCAGCTTCGCCTTAAAGCAGGCAAAATCCACGATATACGGCCCAACCGGCATCTGACGACGAAACTTATACCCGAAGAAACGACGACCTCTGAGCAAATACCAGAGGCGTACTTCTTCGGGTGTCATTTGTTTGCGGAGTTGTTTTGATTTTTCCATCCCCACACTCTGCCAGCCTTTCCCTCAGCCAGCAGAACGGGATGTAAAATTCTGAATCAGCCTTCAGGATTTTCAGCGAGGAACAGCTCAAGAAGGGAGTTTAAGAACAGCTTGCCGTGCTCGGTGATCTGCCAGGACTCATCACACTCGGTCAGATACCCCTGCGCCAGCGCCTCGTCAATCTGCGGACGAATCACTGACTCCGGCAGCCCGGTATAACGCGTAAATTCCGCGCGCGGTGCGGCTTCCAGCAGACGGAAGCGGTTCATAAAGAACTCAAACGGCTTATCCGCCGCCTCGACGTCGTGCTGACGCTCCAGGTAGCGGCCTTCCATATACCCGCGCGGGTGACGCGTTTTGGCGGTACGCAGAATGCGTCCGTCCGGGAAGGTCACTTTGCCATGTGCGCCGCAGCCAATTCCCAGATAATCACCAAAACGCCAGTAGTTCAGATTGTGCTGACACTGATAGCCCGGCTTCGCATACGCCGACGTTTCGTATTGCTGATACCCCGCCGCGGTCAAAAGCTGGTGGCCCTGCTCAAAGATATCCCACAGCGCGTCATCGTCCGGCAGCACCGGAGGACGGGAACCAAACAGGGTGTTAGGCTCAATGGTCAGTTGATACCACGACAGATGCGGCGGATTCAGTTCAATCGCCTGACGCAAATCGTCCAGCGCTTCTTCGAGCGACTGATCCGGCAGGCCATGCATCAGGTCGAGGTTAAAGCTGCGCAGCCCAAGCCCGGTCGCCAGGTTCGCCGCGCGCTTCGCCTCTTCCGGGCCGTGGATACGCCCCAGACGCTTCAGCTTTGGCTCGCTAAAGCTCTGCACGCCGATAGAGATACGGTTCACGCCCGCGCGTTGATACTCGACAAAACGATCGGCCTCAACGGTACCGGGGTTGGCTTCCATCGTAATTTCAGCATCCACTGCCAGGTTCAGGCGTGCGCGCACGCCATCCAGCAGCGTCTGCATCGCCGGGCCTGAAAGAAGGCTCGGTGTACCGCCACCAATAAAAATGGTCTTCACTTCACGTCCCTGTGCGTACGGTACATCAGCATCCAGATCGGCCAGCAGATGCGCGACGTAATCATCGTGCGGCACTTCGCCCTTCAGCGCGTGCGAGTTGAAATCGCAGTACGGGCATTTCTGCACGCACCATGGGATGTGAATATAAAGACTCAGAGGCGGCAAATTAGCCATTACGCAGTGCTTCCAGTAACAGTTTCAGGGCGCGTCCACGATGGGAGATCGCGCTTTTCTCTTCGCGGGTGAGTTCCGCAGCGGTTTTGCCCTCGGTCGGGACAAAGAAAATCGGGTCGTAACCAAAGCCGCCGTTGCCCGCCGCTTCACGGGTGATCACGCCCGGCCAGCTGCCGTGACAGACAATCGGCGTGGGATCTTCCGCGTGACGCATGTAGACCAGCACGCAGTGGAACTGCGCGGTACGCTGTTCGTCAGGGACGTCTTTCAGGGCCACAAGCAGCTTTTCCAGATTCTGCTGGTCGGTGGCGTCCACCCCGGAATAGCGGGCGGAGTAAATCCCCGGCGCACCGCCCAGAAAATCCACGGCCAGACCGGAGTCATCGGCTATCGCGGGCAGTCCGGTGATCTGCGCCGCATGGCGTGCTTTCAGAATGGCGTTTTCGATAAACGTCAGGCCGGTCTCTTCGGCGGAGTCCACGCCCAGCTCGGTCTGAGCGACCACGTCCAGCCCAAAATCATTTAATAGCGAGGCCAGCTCGCGCACTTTACCGGCGTTACCGGTGGCGAGAACAACTTTCTGCATGGTTTAGTCCTGTTCTTTCAGAGCCGCGACTTCCGTCGGGATAGATTGCGGGTTAAGGATTTTTACCTGTTTATGCCGGCCAAGTTCACCTTTCTCAATGATGACCTGGCTTTTAGCGACGCGAAACTGTTTAGCCAGATATTTGGTCAGATGCGCATTCGCCTGGCCGTCAACCGGCGGGGCAGTGATGGCGACTTTTAGCTCGTCGCCATGCAGCCCAACAATACTGTCGCGGCTGGCTTTCGGCTGAATGTACAGCCGCAAAACCAGCCCGTCGGCGCAGGGGCTAACTGCACTCATAACGCCATCCACAGCCCCGGCAGCAGCATATTACCCGTCGCCTGTAACAGTTCCGCGATACCCATATTCAGCACGTACAGCAGCAGAACGAGAAGCATCGGGGAGAAGTCGATTCCGCCCATTGCAGGCAGCAGGCTGCGAATCGGACGCAGCAACGGTTCGGTCAGCTGAATCAACGCGTACTCCACCGGGCTACGGCCCCGGCTTACCCAGCTCATGATCGCCATCACCAGCAGGACCCAGAAGATCAGCGAGCCGACGGTTTTAACCAGGATCAGAACGGCTGAAATCCAGATAATCGGCTGGAAAGTGATGACCATAAACAGCACGATCGCTTTGATAACGCTCAGAATAAACGCCATCAGCAGAGATGAACTGTCAATTGGCCCCATTGCCGGAATGACGCGGCGAAGCGGCCCCACAACGGGCTGCGTGATTTTCACGATAAATTGTGAGAATGGATTGTAAAAATCACAACGGACCCACTGCATCCAGACGCGCAACAGCAGCGCCATCGTATACAGTTCAATGACCGTTGAAAGCAGGAAAGTCAACGTCTTCATGGCGTTCCTCAGGTTTCCTTATTATTGGGGGTAATCGCGCGCACCGAAAATTGCCGTGCCGATGCGCACCATGGTGCTGCCTGCCGCGATGGCGGCTTCCATATCGTCCGACATGCCCAGAGAAAGCGTGTCTACCGTGTCATAGCGCGCCTTAAGCGCCTCAAATGCTACAGCCATTTGCTGTGCCACGGCAAACTGCCTTTCATAACTTGACTCTGGCGCCGGGATAGCCATCAGCCCGCGCAGGGTTAAACGCGGCAGCGCCGCCACGTCCGCCGCCAGCGCATCCAGTTCGCCCAGCGTAATGCCGGACTTGCTGTTTTCATCACTGATGTTGATTTGAATCAGCACGTTAATCGCTGGCATCTCCGCCGGGCGCTGGTCGCTCAGACGGGTAGCGATGCGCAGACGATCGATGGTGTGGCACCAGTCAAAGTGCTCTGCTACCAGACGGCTTTTGTTCGACTGTAGCGGACCGATAAAGTGCCATTGCAGGTCTGTATTTCCCCGTTCCCGGAAAGCGCGAATTTTATCCACGCCTTCCTGCACATAGTTTTCACCAAAGGCACGATGACCGGCGGCTATCGCTTCTGCGATGGCGCTCGCAGGCTTGGTTTTGCTGACTGCAAGCAACGTAATTTCTTCTGGAGCACGGCCGCAACGCGTTGCCGCGGCTGAGATTTTGTCCCGGACCTGTGCCAGGTTATGCGCAATGTCGTTCATTTTCCGAGGAGTAGTCTATGGATGTGGAAGAAATTGTGGCCCTTAGTGTAAAGCATAACGTCTCGGATCTACACCTGTGCAGTGATTCGCCACCGCGCTGGCGCAGGTCAGGCCGTCTTGAACCTGCGCCGTTTCCGCCCCCGGATGTGGAGGCGTTATTAAAAGCGTGGCTCAACGACGAACAGCAGGGCGCATGGTGGGCAAACGGGCAAGTGGATTTTGCCGTTACCCTCGCAGGCCGTCAGCGGCTGCGCGGCAGTGCGTTTAAGCATATGCTCGGCGTTTCGATTGCGCTGCGGCTGTTGCCGCTGACGTGCCCGCAGCTCTCTGCGCTAGGTGTGCCGCGAGCGATCCCGGAACTACTGTCCAATGACAATGGCCTGATTCTGGTCACCGGCGCCACCGGCAGTGGGAAATCGACCACCCTGGCCGCTATGGTCGATTTCCTCAATCACCATACGGACGGGCATATTCTGACCCTGGAAGATCCGGTGGAGTTTATGTACCAGAGCGAACGTTGCCTGATCCAGCAGCGGGAGATAGGCCAGCACAGCCCGTCCTTTGCCGAGGCGCTGCGCAGCGCGCTGCGTGAAGATCCGGATGTGATTCTGCTTGGTGAGCTGCGCGACAGCGAGACGATACGCCTGGCGCTGACGGCGGCGGAAACCGGCCATCTGGTGTTAGCCACGCTGCACACGCGCGGCGCGGCGCAGGCGATCGAGCGCCTGGTCGACACCTTTCCGGCGCAGGAGAAAGATCCGGTGCGTAATCAGCTGGCGGGAAGCCTGCGTGCGGTCCTGGCGCAGAAGCTACGTCAGGATGTCCAGGGCGGGCGCGTGGCGCTGTATGAGCTACTGGTGAATACCTCGGCGGCGGCAAACCTGATCCGCGAAGGCAAAACCTGGCAACTGCCGGGCATTATTCAAACGGGGCAGCAGGCGGGAATGCAGAACTTTGAGCAGAGTCTGGCGGAGCGACGGGCGCAGGGGCGGCTGTAGCCCCGGCGCTCAGTAACCCTGTTCGAAATAGCTTTCGAGAATAATGACGGCTGAAGCTGAATCCACGCTGCCTTTGTTCAGCGCCCGGAAGCCACCGTGCTCGAACAGGCCAGCGCGTGCCTCGACGGTGCTCAAACGTTCATCGTGCAGCTTAACGGAGACGCCAAAGCGGCCATGGATTTTGTTCGCGAACTTGCGCGCGCGGGCGGTAAGCGGTTGCTCGGTGCCGTCCATGTTTAGCGGCAGGCCGACAATCACGTCGTCCGGCTGCCACTCTTTGAGCAAGCGCTCAATAAGGTTCCAGTCCGGCGTGCCGTCGTTAGCTTTCAGCGCCGTGAGCGGGCGAGCGGTGCCGGTGATCCGTTGACCCACAGCGACGCCGATGCTTTTGGTGCCGAAGTCGAAGGCGAGAAGGGTGCCGCTCATTACGCGTGCCCCGCAACGCCAGGCATGGTCAGAATATCAATGCCAATCAGTTTTGCCGCGTCACGCCAGCGATCGGCGATAGGGGTTTTAAACAGGATATTCATATCCGCAGGGGCTGTCAGCCAGGCGTTGTCCAGAATTTCTTGTTCCAGCTGCCCTTTTTCCCAGGAGGCGTAGCCGAGCGCAACCAGCACCTCAGAAGGCTGACTGGCAGTGCCTAGCGTTTCAAGCACGTCGCGAGAGGTGGTGACGACGGTGTTATCGGAGATACGAATGCTGGACGAGAAAACCGGCGGGGTATGCAGGATAAAACCACGATCTTCTGCAAGCGGGCCGCCGAGCATCACCGGTTTATCGAGACGGATTTCCGGCAGCCGCGCTTCAGCAGGGATTTTCAACTTGTCCAGAATGCCTTCCACCTGGAGGTTTTCCAGCGGCTTATTGATGATAATCCCCATCGCGCCGTCTTCGTTGTATTCGCAAATATAGACCACGGAGCGGCGGAAAATCGGATCCTGGAGAGCAGGCATGGCAATAAGAAAGTGATGCTGTAAATTCATTGTCAGAGGTACTGTTTCCTGGTTTAAAAAGCGACAGCGCCCAGTATGGGGATAAACACAGGCGCTGTCACAGGTTATTTCTGTAAACGTTTTTCGATAGCGTCCATCAGCATTCCGGTGATCGAGATCGGGAATTCCGCTTCGATTTCACGAATGCAGGTCGGGCTGGTGACGTTCACTTCGGTCAGACGATCGCCGATGATATCGAGGCCGACGAAGATCAGGCCTTTGGCTTTCAGCGTAGGGCCGACGCGGCGGGCAATTTCCCAGTCGCTTTCGCTTAACGGACGCGGTTCGCCACGGCCGCCAGCCGCCAGGTTGCCACGGGTTTCCCCTCCCTGCGGGATACGCGCCAGGCAGTAAGGCACCGGCTCGCCGTCTACGACCAGCACACGCTTGTCGCCGTCTTTAATGGCCGGAAGATAGTTCTGCGCCATGCAGTAGCGGGTTCCCAGCTCGGTCAGCGTTTCGGCAATCACGCCAATGTTCGGATCGCCCTCTTTCACGCGGAAGATCGACGCGCCACCCATGCCGTCCAGCGGTTTCATGATGATGTCGCCGTGCTTCTGCCAGAATTCTTTCAGCTGCGTTTTGCTGCGGGTGACGAGCGTTTCCGGCGTCAGGTCAGAGAACCATGCGGTATAGAGCTTCTCGTTGCAGTCGCGCAGGCTCTGCGGCTTGTTGACGATCAGCGTTCCTTTCTCTTCGGCACGCTCAAGGATATAGGTGGCGTAAATATATTCGGTGTCGAACGGCGGATCTTTACGCATCAGGATCACGTTAAGGTCGGCCAGGGCAATATCCTGCTCGGTACCGAATTCGTACCATTTTTCGTAGTTCTGCTCGACGTTAACGATGCGGGTGCGTGCGCGGGCTTCACCGTTGATCAGGTAAAGATCGTTCATCTCCATATAGTGGAGTTCATAGCCGCGACGCTGCGCTTCCAGCAGCATAGCGAAGCTGGAGTCTTTCTTGATGTTAATGTTTGCGATGGGGTCCATCACGATGCCGAGCTTAATCATCTTCTTCTCCGGTTATGGGTCAGGCTTTGCTTCAACCCAGATCGCCAAATCGCACCTGTAGCGCGGTAATGGCGGTGAGTGCCGTTGTCTCAGTGCGCAGAACGCGAGGTCCCAACAGAATATCAGTAAACTGGTAACGCGCCGTCATGGCAATTTCGTCAGCCGACAGGCCGCCTTCCGGGCCAATCAGCAGGCGTACACGCTCAACGGGCAGCGGCAGCGTATTGATGCTGGCGCTGGCGCGCGGATGAAGATTGAGCTTAAGCCCGCTTTCCTCTTCTGCACACCAGTCCTTCAGATCCATCGCCGGGCGGATCTCAGGGATACGGTTGCGGCCGCTCTGTTCGCAGGCCGCAATGGCAATTTTTTGCCACTGCTGGATCTTTTTGTTCAGACGTTCCGCATCCAGTTTAACGCCGCAGCGCTCAGAAAAAAGTGGCGTAATGAGGCTTACACCCAGTTCAATGGATTTCTGAATGGTGAACTCCATCTTTTCCCCACGCGACATCACCTGGCCCAGGTGAATGTGCAGCGGGGATTCCCGGTCGTCCACGTCGCCACGCAGCACCTTCACGTGCACGCTTTTTTTATCGGCGCGCGTAATTTCAGCGTCGAAAACCTGATTAGAGCCGTCAAAGAGCTGAATCGCCTGGCCTGCCCCCATGCGCAGCACGCGACCTACATGGTTTGCGGCATCATCAGACAGGGCGATTTCGCCGCCTGGGGTAATCAGTTCAGGGTGATAGATGCGAGGGATGCGCATAGTCAGAAATTCCATGTGTCATGCGATATAAGCGAATTGCCGTAGTGTAGGTTAGCTCTTTTGCGCCTGGCAAGCCCGCTGGACGTAAGGGTTGTGATTCCCCTGGACTTTGGCGATACGTTCGTCGCGCTGGCATTCCCAGTCCGTCACCGGGTAGAGCTTGTCCCAGGCATTGAAGAGCTGCGTCTGCTGGTGGGAAAGATTGAGATCGTAGCGGTCGCGCATATAGAAATAAGTGCGGGCGATGCTGCCGCGTGCGCGGGCAGGTGGTTCGGCGACTTTCTCTTTGAAATCGACCTTCATGGCGCACTGACCGTACTGGCCTTCGCCACCGTTCCACTGGCTGTACATGAAGTTTCCGCGGTCGCCATTGACCTCACCCACGGCGGGTTGCAGGTTGTGCATATCGCTTTCCATCTGGCGGTAGACCGGATCTTTTGCGCAATTTTTACGTCCACCGTCCTGCCAGCACTGGCGCTGGTGGCCAAACTGCCAGGCCGGAACAACGTGTTCCCATTCGATTCGGCTGGCGCGATTCTCGTTCTTGCGCACCTTATAGCCGCAGGATCCCAGATCCACGACCCCTTTCTTACCCTGCCAGTTAATTTTACAGCCGCAGTAGAAATCACCCGGTACGTCGGCGTTAATCTTTACGCCCGCGGTTTTTGCCTGAGAGAAACTGTGAATACCGTCGGCCAGAGCATGGCCGGAGAGCGCTGTCGCCAGAAAAGCGACCGCGAGAGAAACATTACGGGACATCTTACACTCCGTGTCAAAACGAGCCCGCAACGTAACGAATGTTGTTCCCGTATGCAATCAGTCAGATCAGGAAAGTTCCTGAAAGTTCGAGTGATTATTCCGCAACCAGCGGTTCGCCGCATTTAACGCAGCGATAGGTCGCCTCGCCGCGCACCACACGGTTGTGACGGCGGACGGTAAGCTGGTGCTGCTGACACTGGCAGCGGTAGGGGAAGGTATTGCGGCGTACCGATTCCAGCTCGAACTGATGGGTGCGGCGGGCCGGAACCCCGAGCACCGCCTCCATCATCCATTTCCACTCTTTGCCGTGCGGTGCGACGCGGCCAAAGTGCTTCCACACCAGAAGGTGGGCCAGCTCGTGCGGCACCACTTCGTCGATAAACGCCTGCTGGTTTTCCATCATCAGCACCGGATTCAGGCGGATCTCATACGACTCCAGCCAGGCTGTGCCTGCCGCGGTGCCACGCTGCTGATAGACCAGCTTCGGTTCAGGATAATTGCGGCCGAGCTTCAGGTTGGCCTGGGCGAGTTTTTCCCGCAGGCTGCGCATGACGGCTTGCTGAATGGCGATGGGGAGACGGGGAGCTTTCATAGGGGCAGAGCATAAAGCGGGAAGCGGGGAGGCGCAAGAGGCGCCTCCCGCAGGAGGATCAGTCGTGTGCGCCGATTTCGCGCAGAGGACGACCTTTCATCAGGTTACGTTCAATGTGTTCCAGTGAAACATGTTTGGTTTCAGGAACCAGCCAGATAGTGAGAACGATAAAGAACAGGTTCAGACCGGCGTAGACCCAGAAGGTATTGGCGTTACCCAGGGTATTGAGCATGGTCAGGAACGTTGCGCCGACGATCATGTTGGCAATCCAGTTGGTTGCGGTAGAACAGGTGATACCAAAATCACGCCCTTTCAGCGGCTGGATCTCAGAGCACAGCACCCAAATCAGCGGACCGGCGCTCATCGCAAACCCAATGATAAACATCAGCAGCATCGCCACGGCGAAGTACTGTGCCGTTGGAGAGTGAATGCCCATGTGCATCATGGTACCCAGCACGCCCATCCCGACGGCCATCACCAGGAAGCCCAGCGTCAGGGTTGGCTTACGTCCCCAGCGGTCCACCAGACCGATAGCGATAAAGGTCGCCAGCACGTTGGTCAGGCCGACGATCACGGTGCCCCACATCTGCTCGGTGGTGTTGGTGTAGCCCGCCAGTTCGAAGATTTTCGGCGCGTAATACATGATGACGTTCATCCCGGTGAACTGTTGCATGATCTGTAACAGCACACCGAGGAACACCGCGCGGCGGAAGTTGCTGTTCTCTTTGAACAGCGCCCAGCCGGACTGTTTGACCTTCAGGCTTTCGCGGATCTCTTCCAGCTCGTTTTTGGCTTCGGCGCTGGTATCACGCAGGCGTAAGAGCACGCGTTCGGCATCATGGAAGCGGCGTTTGGCGGCGAACCAGCGCGGACTGTCCGGCAGGAAGAAGACGCCAATCAGCAGCAGGATGGCTGGAATGATGATTACGCCCAGCATCCAGCGCCATGCGCCGCTGTAGCTGAATGCGGTATCCGAGAGATAAGCCCCCAGAATACCGATGGTGATCATCAGCTGATACATGGAAATCATGCTGCCGCGGATTTTTTCCGGAGCGATTTCAGACAGGTACAGCGGGGCAGTATAAGACGCCACGCCCACTGCCAGACCGAGCAGCACGCGGGAGATGATCAGCACTTCAACGTTAGGTGCAGCGGCAGAGAACAGTGAGCCGGCAACGAACAGGATCGCGCCGATCATCAGGCTCTTTTTACGCCCGAGCTTAAAGGAGAGCCAGCCGCTGCCGACCGCGCCGACGGCGGCACCGAACATCATGGAGCTAACCACCCATTCCTGAGTGTGTGCGCTAATCTGGAACTCATCGGTGATGAAAGGTAATGCACCGGCAATTACGCCAATATCCAGGCCAAAGAGTAATCCTGCCAGAGCGGCGAGGAAGCAGACGAAGAACGTCATTGCCTTATTGGACGTACGCCCCTGTTTATTATTGTCAGGCATTATGCCCTCCAGTTGGGTTATCAGTTTTTACGATATTAAGAGTAGGTGAGCGGCTCATAAAAATATGTGAGTCAAATCACAATGGTGTAATCGGTTACACTGACTTGTAACCGTAATAATAATTAAAGCTTTGAAAATATAGAGGTAAATTAATTGATGTGCATCGCGTTTGCACAAATTTCAGACTTAACTGAAAGGGAATGTAACAGCAGAAGAAATGCGATCATGCAAAGAGAATATTCTGAAAGCGGGGTACAGAGAGTGGGGTGTAAACGGTTCCAAACATTGCCGGGTGGCGGCTGCGCCTTATCCGGCCTATAAAAACTCACGACCCGTAGGTCGGGTAAGGCATAGCCGCCACCCGACATAAAAAAGGCCAGCCCAAAGGCTGGCCTGTTTAAGCTACTGGCAGTCGATTATTTCAGACCGGCAGCATCACGCAGCAGGGCGGCTTTGTCGGTTTTTTCCCATGGGAAATGTTCACGACCAAAGTGACCGTATGCAGCCGTTTCCTGGTAGATTGGGTGCAGCAGATCCAGCATCTGAATCAGACCGTATGGACGCAGGTCGAAGAACTCACGCACCAGCAGGGTCAGCTGTTCAGAAGGCACTTTTTCAGTCCCGAAGGTTTCCACCATGATGGAGGTTGGCTCAGCCACGCCGATAGCGTAGGAAACCTGGATCTCACAGCGGTCAGCCAGACCGGCAGCAACGATATTTTTCGCCACATAACGTGCAGCGTACGCCGCAGAACGGTCAACTTTAGACGGATCTTTACCGGAGAATGCACCGCCGCCGTGACGTGCCATGCCGCCGTAGGTATCTACGATGATTTTACGACCGGTCAGACCGCAGTCACCCATTGGGCCGCCGATAACAAAGCGTCCGGTTGGGTTGATGAAGAATTTGGTCGCAGAGCTCAGCCATTCAGTTGGCAGAACCGGCTTGATGATCTCTTCCATCACCGCTTCTTGCAGGGATTTCTGGTCAATCTCTTCAGCATGCTGCGTGGAAAGAACCACTGCATCGATACCGACGATTTTCCCGTCGTCATACTGGAAGGTCACCTGGCTTTTCGCATCCGGACGCAGCCACGGCAGGGTGCCGTTTTTACGCACTTCAGCCTGACGCTGCACCAGACGATGGGCGTAGGTTACCGGCGCTGGCATCAGCACGTCGGTTTCGTTGGTTGCGTAGCCGAACATCAGGCCCTGGTCACCCGCGCCCTGTTCCAGCGGATCGGCACGGTCAACGCCCTGGTTGATGTCCGGAGACTGTTTGCCAATCGCGCTCAGTACGGCGCAGGAGTTGGCATCAAAGCCCATATCAGAATGTACATAGCCAATCTCACGCACCGTGTTACGGGTGATCTCTTCGATATCAACCCATGCGCTGGTGGTGATCTCACCGCCAACCAGAACCATGCCGGTTTTGACATAGGTTTCACACGCTACGCGCGCCTTTGGATCCTGCGCGAGGATCGCATCCAGCACCGCATCGGAGATTTGGTCAGCAATTTTATCAGGATGTCCTTCTGATACGGACTCGGACGTAAACAGGTGTTTTGCCATGTTTTATTTCACCTAAGAGGAATTTGGTTAGCTCAAGCTGCTGTGTGGAATAGCCATAGGAGATAATTCTACCAAGGCCTACAGGATTTTGACACTGGCAGTCTGAGTGTTAATCGGTATGGATGGATTAACATCTGGACGTCTATTTTAGGTCACTTCTTCACCCGATTTCCAGTTTTTTTTGACTCACCTCTCACTGTGTTGAAAACGCTGCTGGAAATTTTTCCTGACGACGCTGGCAACCTGCGCATTTTTGTTTTGCTTTTTAGCAACCTTATCGGTATAAAACGCGGCGCGCGGCTCATATAAAATAAGCGCTCGATGAACACATCGTGTCGCCACTTCCAGCCGGGTTAAGCAGTGAACTTTTAGCTTTGGCTTGTGGTCCGTTTCAGCAGAGGCGGCCGTGGAGGTGATACGAGATAATGAACCATCGTTTTCCGCTCATTCAGCGCAGCCGTTCTGGCGCGCATTTGATTCCCACCCGCACTTCTGGTCTAAACACCTGCCGATGTTATACCCATCTCGGTGCTTCTCAGGATTCCAGAGCCGGTCACGCTTTGTGAAAACTGAACAAGGGCTCTCTTGTTAATACAGGAGTTTTCTCGTGGTTTCGCCGAACCTTGTCATACAGAGTTCGGATACGTGTTTTACAATGATATGAATAAGAAACCGGTCGCACGGTCTGGATTTCAGCATACTCTGCTGGGAAATGGAGCCGTTAATGGGTTGTTATCGCCGTATAACGCTGCGATAGTAGTCAACTGTTTTACACTTAATACAAAGAGTTGAGGTTCGCTATGTCTGACGACATGTCTTCGCTTTCGCCTTCGTCAGCAGGCGAACAGGGTGTACTACGTTCTATGCAGGAGGTTGCGATGAGCTCCCAGGAAGCCAGCAAGATGCTGCGCACTTACAATATTGCCTGGTGGGGCAATAACTACTACGACGTTAACGAGCTGGGCCACATCAGTGTCTGCCCGGATCCGGACGTCCCGGAAGCGCGCGTGGATCTCGCTAAACTGGTGAAAACCCGTGAAGCGCAGGGTCAGCGCTTGCCTGCACTGTTCTGCTTCCCGCAGATCCTGCAACATCGCCTGCGTTCTATTAATGCCGCGTTCAAACGCGCGCGGGAATCGTATGGTTATAACGGCGACTATTTCCTCGTTTACCCGATCAAGGTCAATCAGCACCGTCGCGTGATTGAGTCCCTGATCCACTCCGGCGAGCCGCTGGGCCTCGAAGCAGGCTCTAAAGCGGAGCTGATGGCGGTTCTGGCGCACGCGGGCATGACCCGGTCGGTGATCGTCTGTAACGGCTATAAAGACCGCGAATACATTCGTCTGGCGCTGATTGGCGAGAAGATGGGCCACAAGGTCTATCTGGTGATCGAGAAGATGACCGAAATCGCGATCGTGCTGGAAGAGGCCGAGCGTCTGAACGTGATCCCACGCCTTGGCGTGCGTGCGCGTCTGGCATCGCAGGGTTCCGGTAAGTGGCAGTCCTCCGGCGGTGAAAAATCCAAGTTTGGCCTCGCGGCGAACCAGGTGCTTCAGCTGGTGGAAATTCTGCGCGAGCGCGGTCGTCTGGACAGCATTCAGCTGCTGCACTTCCACCTCGGCTCGCAGATGGCCAATATTCGCGACATCGCCACTGGGGTGCGTGAATCCGCGCGTTTCTACGTTGAGCTGCATAAGCTCGGCGTGAATATTCAGTGCTTTGACGTGGGCGGCGGCCTGGGCGTGGACTACGAAGGGACCCGCTCGCAGTCTGACTGCTCGGTAAACTATGGCCTGAACGAATATGCCAACAACATCATCTGGGCGATTGGCGATGCCTGCGAAGAGCACGGCCTGCCGCACCCGACGGTGATCACCGAATCCGGCCGCGCGGTCACCGCGCACCATACGGTGCTGGTCTCTAACATCATCGGCGTTGAGCGTAGCGAAATCACCGAAGCCACGCCTCCGGCAGACGATGCCCCACGTTCCCTGCAAAGCATGTGGGAAACCTGGCAGGAGATGCACGAGCCGGGCACGCGTCGTTCCCTGCGCGAATGGCTGCACGACAGCCAGATGGACCTGCACGATATTCACGTCGGCTACTCGTCAGGCACCTTCAGCCTGCAAGAGCGCGCGTGGGCGGAGCAGCTCTATCTGAATATGTGCCACGAAGTGCAGAAACAGCTCGATCCGAGCAACCGCGCGCACCGTCCGATTATCGACGAGTTGCAGGAGCGTATGGCGGACAAAATGTACGTCAACTTCTCCCTGTTCCAGTCGATGCCGGATGCCTGGGGTATCGACCAGCTGTTCCCGGTTCTGCCGCTGGAAGGGCTGAACCACGCCCCGGAACGCCGCGCCGTGCTGCTGGACATCACCTGTGACTCCGATGGCGCAATCGACCACTACGTCGACGGCGACGGTATCGCAACGACGATGCCAATGCCGGAGTACGATCCGGAGAACCCGCCAATGCTGGGCTTCTTTATGGTGGGGGCGTATCAGGAGATCCTCGGCAACATGCACAACCTGTTCGGTGATACCGAAGCGGTTGACGTGTTTGTCTTCCCTGACGGCAGCGTGGAGGTTGAGCTGTCCGACGAAGGGGACACCGTGGCGGACATGCTCGAATACGTTCAGCTGGATCCGAAAAAACTGCTCACCCAGTTCCGCGATCAGGTTAAAAACACCGGTCTGGACGATGCCTTGCAGCAGCAGTTCCTGGAAGAGTTTGAAGCGGGTCTGTACGGGTATACGTATCTGGAAGACGAGTAAGAAAACCTCCCTCTCCCTGTGGGAGAGGGGCGGGGTGAGGGCATCAGGCCGCTGTGCCGCCGATGCCCGGTGGCGCTGCGCTTACCGGGCCTACGAATGTAGGCCGGAGAAGGCGAAGCCGCCATCCGGCAGAATGCTATACTCACTTGAACCCGTATGAATTAACGGCGATAATTCGCCCCAATATGCGATTTACGAATCAATCCCTTCCTCGTCGGGTTTAACGACGCGGAGGGGATTTTTTTTCATCTGTTTTTAATGTATCGACTTTATAAGAGGTCAGGACATGAGCACTTTAGGTCATCAGTACGATAACTCTCTGGTATCTAACGCGTTTGGTTTTTTACGCCTTCCGATGAACTTCCAGCCGTACGACAGCGATGCGGACTGGGTGATCACCGGCGTACCGTTCGACATGGCAACGTCCGGTCGCGCGGGGGGACGTCATGGCCCGGCGGCGATCCGTCAGGTTTCCACCAACCTGGCCTGGGAGCACAACCGCTTCCCGTGGAACTTCGACATGCGCGAGCGCCTGAACGTGGTGGACTGCGGCGATCTGGTGTACGCCTTCGGTGACGCGCGTGAAATGAGCGAAAAATTGCAGGCGCACGCCGAGAAGCTGCTGGCGGCCGGTAAACGCATGCTCTCCTTCGGCGGTGACCACTTCGTGACCCTGCCGCTGCTGCGCGCCCACGCGAAGCACTTCGGCAAAATGGCGCTGGTGCACTTCGATGCGCACACCGACACCTACGCGAACGGCTGTGAATTCGACCACGGCACCATGTTCTATACCGCGCCGAAAGAAGGCCTGATCGATCCAAACCACTCCGTGCAGATCGGCATCCGCACCGAGTTCGACAAAGACAACGGCTTCACCGTACTCGACGCGGGCCAGGTGAACGATCGCGGCGTGGACGATATTCTGGCTCAGGTTAAGCAGATCGTCGGCGACATGCCTGTCTATCTGACCTTCGACATCGACTGCCTGGATCCGGCATTCGCACCGGGTACCGGTACGCCGGTGATCGGCGGCCTGACATCAGACCGCGCCATCAAGCTGGTGCGCGGCCTGAAGGATCTGAACATCGTCGGGATGGACGTGGTGGAAGTAGCTCCGGCCTATGACCAGTCCGAGATCACCGCGCTGGCCGCGGCGACCCTGGCGCTGGAAATGCTCTACATCCAGGCGGCGAAAAAAGGCGAATAAGCCTTACGCGCTGATTGCTGCTGCGCGCCGCATGCGCAGCAGCAACATTCCCCCGGCAAGCAGGGTGACAACCTGCGAGACGACCAGCACCGAAAAGCCTGAACTGACCGACCCCACCGATCTCATCACCATCCCCATCAGCAGCGGAATAAACGCCGCGCAGATATTGCCGATCCCATTGATTATGCCGTAAGCGCTGCCCACCGCTTCCCGCGCGGCGTGATGCTGGATCACCGCCGGAATAGCCGCCCCCTGTAGCCCCCAGAAGACGTTAGCCGAAAGCATAAACAGCGCCAGCCAGGCAGGCTGATGGCTGAGCATCAGCGCGACCACGGACAGCGCCGTCATCGCCCCGCCCACCACAAACAGCACCGGTGCCTGTTCCGGACGCATTTTGTCGAGCAGCACGCCGCCCAGAAACTTTGACCCCAGGCTGAGCAGGAAGGGGATCGCCGCAAGCCAGCCCGTGGCATGCAGCGAGAAGTGGTGCTCGTCACGCAGCCACGCGGGTAACCAGGCGCTGCTCCCCCAGAGATAGCTCAGGGTGGCGATTTCAACCACCATGATCCAGCCCAGCAGCGGCGTCTGCCAGGCCAGCGTGAAGGTGTGGACAAACCCCGGCTTTTTCGCGGTCGGGAGTTTGCGCGGCGCGGGCAGAAAACGCCAGATTAAGCCGCCGCCGAGGAGAAGGTTGATTGCCGCCAGCGCGTAAAACGATCCGGCCCAGCCCAGATGCGACATCAGCCAGGTCACCAGCGGAAAGCCCACGGCCAGCCCGAGCGAGACGCCCAGCGCGGTCACGGCGTTGGGTTTGCCGATCTCTTGCGCGCTAAAGTTATCGCTGATAAAGCGCGTTTTCAGTGAAAAAAGCGGTCCCTCCGCGATCCCCAGAATCACGCGGGCGAAGAGCATTCCCGTCAGCGAGCCGAGCAAAGGTGAAGCCGCGCAGACCGCGGCCCAAATCGCAATGCTGCTTAATAATCCCTGCCGATAATGAAGTTTGCTTTCAATAACCGGCGTTAATAATAAAGCGGAAAATCCATAACCCAGAAGAAAGCAGGTCATGAGCAGGCCCTGTAACATTCTGTTTTCATTTAACTGAAAATGTTCGGCAAATTCCGGGTTTAAAATCATTACCGAGATATTTACCCGATCGACGTAGGAAATAATAATGAGTAATAAAAGCGCAATCGTGCCTTGCCATCTTGCCGTCATCATGTCCGCCTTACGTTTTTTGTAACTTATATTTTTCATCAATGTTATTGTCACGGAGCTAAAATGGTTCACCTGTGAAACTCTTTGTTTATTAAAGATAAATTAAAATTTCGTTTCACAGGTGAAACGCGAAAGAGGTGACGTTCATTTATTTTTAGAGAGTAAAAAGAAAAGAAGTCAATATCTTTTATTGAAAATAAGAGACCATTAAAAAAACGTATTTCTCACGCTGCAATAATGAAAATTTCATATCGCTGCATTTTTTCGTGATCCCTTGCACACTTAGTTAATTAATTGCCGATCGATTAACAAATTCGTCACATTGTCGCTTGACGAAACATTCATCGCTTTTATATTGACCGTATTAAATAAGAAACATAGTTTCATATATGAAACAAAAGCCTGGAGGATCGTGATGAGCTGGATAGGCGTATGTGACGCAGAACAAGTACAGGAAGATTTCCCTTTTAGCGGCAACGTCGATGGTAAAGAGATCGGCGTTTACCTGATCGACGGTGAATATTACGCGCTGGAGGACGTATGCCCGCACGCCTATGCCCTGCTGAGTCAGGGCTTCGTGGAAGACGGCAAGGTGGAATGCCCGCTGCACGAGGCGGTGTTCGACGTCAAAACCGGCCAGTGTCTGCACGGCCCCGGAGGACGCAACCTCAATCGTTACCCGGTTCGGGTCTTTGAAAACCAGATTCAGATTACCTTCGTCGAGGAGACCGTGGCATGAGCGACACCCTGAACTACAACCCGGCGCTGCCGGAAAGCCGCCAGTTTACCCCGCCGGCAGAGGGCGGTAACGGTGCCATTCATAAGCCGGGTGATTACACCAACCTGATCTGGCAGACCCGCAGCCGCGAGCCGGAAAGCTGGGAAGTGAAGCTGATTGCGACGCTGGAAGATCTCTTCGAGCAGGGCGTTGAGACCTTGCCGGAGCTGGTAAGCGGGCTGAACGCAGTGCGTATGCACGACCAGCAGGGCGAGCCGTGGAGCGACGCCAGCTTCCAGGCATTCTTACAGGTTAACGGCTACTGAGGGCAACGCGATGACGACGACCGTACAAAACTATCTCGATAAAGGCCTGCGCGGCCTCTGGTATCCGGTACTGGCAAGCTGGGAAGTGCAGTCTGCTCCTGTGGGCATCACCCGCCTGGGCGAGCAGATTGTGGTCTGGCGCAATAAAGATGGACAGGTTCAGGCGCTGGAGGACCGCTGTCCGCATCGCGGTGCGCGCCTGTCGATGGGCTGGAACCTCGGGGACCGCATTGCCTGCTGGTATCACGGCGTAGAGGTGGCGGGCAACGGCGAGGTGAAAGACGTGCCCGCCGTGGATAAATGTCCGCTGGTCGGCCAGCAGTGCGTGCGCAGCTATAACGTGCAGGAGGCGCACGGCGCCATCTTCCTGTGGTTTGGCGTCACCGCGGACCAGCAGCCGGACGAACTGACCTTCCCGGATGAACTCGCCGACACGGAAAACTTCAGCAACTTCCTCTGCACCGCCGCGTGGAAATGCAATTACCAGTACGCGCTGGAAAACGTGATGGACCCGATGCACGGCACCTATCTGCACTCCTCGTCGCACTCGATGGCGGAAGGGGATCGCAAGGCCGACATGGTGCTCCAGCCGACCAAAACCGGTTTTATTTTCGAGAAGAAAGGGCAGAGCGGCGTCAATTTTGACTGGGTGGAGCTGGGCAACAGCGGCACCTGCTGGATGCGCCTCTCCATTCCGTACAAGAAGCGCTTCGGACCGGGCGGCCACTTCTTTATCGTCGGCATGGTGGTGCCGGAAGATAACGACAACTGCCGCGTCTTCTTCTGGCGCATCCGCCGCGTACAGGGCTGGCAGCGCGATATGTGGCGCTTCATGTACCGCAACCGGCTGGAAAAACTGCACTGGGAAGTGCTGGAGCAGGACCGCGTGGTGCTGGAGAGCCTGGCGCCAAACGCGCGCGATCATGAATACCTGTATCAGCACGACGTTGGACTCTCGCGCCTGCGCCGCATGATGCAAAAGGCCGCCAAAGAGCAGCTGGCGATGCGTGAAGCACAGCAGGGAGCTGCCTGATGAACGGGCTGCTGAGCGGAAAGCGCATCGTGGTGACCGGTGCCGCGCGCGGGCTGGGCTATCACTTTGCCAAAGCCTGCGCGGAGCAGGGCGCGGCGGTGGTGATGTGCGACATCCTCAAAGGCGAGCTGGCCGAGAGCGCCCACCGGCTGCGCGAGCAGGGCTATGCGATCGAATCGCACGTTATCGATCTGGTCGATCAGCACTCTATCGACCAGGTGTTCAGCGCCATTGGCGAGCAGGGGCAGATTGACGGCCTGGTGAACAACGCGGCGATGGCGACGGGCGTGGGCGGCAAAAATATGCTCGATTACGATCCGGATCTCTGGGATCGGGTGATGAGCGTCAATGTCAAAGGTACCTGGCTGGTGACGCGCGCCGCCGTGCCGCTGCTGCGCGAAGGGGCAGGCATTGTGAACGTGGCGTCCGACACCGCGCTGTGGGGCGCGCCGCGCCTGATGGCCTACGTCGCCAGCAAGGGGGCCGTGATTGCCATGACCCGCTCAATGGCGCGCGAGCTGGGGGAAAAACGTATCCGTATCAACGCCATCGCACCGGGGCTAACCCGCGTCGAGGCGACGGAATATGTCCCCGCCGAACGGCATCAGCTCTACGAAAACGGACGCGCGTTAACCGGCGCGCAGCAGCCGGAAGATGTCACCGGCAGCGTGGTCTGGCTGTTAAGCGATCTGTCACGGTTTATCACCGGACAGCTGATCCCGGTCAACGGCGGTTTTGTCTTTAACTAAGGTAGGGCGATGATGGCAAACGATCAGGAAGTGAAGTATCTGGTGCCGGGGCTGGAGCGCGGTTTACAGCTGCTGTTGGCCTTTGGCGAGCAGCATCGCGATCTGACCTTTGCCGAACTGCACCGGCTGGTGGATATGCCGAAGGCCACCGCCTATCGCGTGGTACAGACGCTGGAGTACATGGGATTTCTGGAGCGCAACACGCGCACCAATACCTTTTCGCTGGGCATGAACGTGCTGCGTCTTGGCTTTGAGTACATCGCCTCGCTGGACGTGGCGCAGGTCGGCCAGCCGGTGATCGAGCAACTGCGCGACGTGAGCCAGTGCAGCAGCCATCTGGCGATCCGCGACGGGCGCGACATTATCTACATCGCCCGCGTCAGCGCCGCCGGGTCGCGTATCAACCAGGTCAGCATTGGTACCCGCCTGCCGGTGCACTGCACCTCGCTGGGCCGTATGCTGTTGACCGATATTTCCCGCGCTGATTTCGAACAGCTGTTCCCGCATGAGCGTCTGCCGGGCAACACGCCGGGGCAGCTTCACGACCGCGAAGCCCTGTGGCAGATGGTGCAGCAGGACAAAGCCCGCGGGTATGTCATCGGCGAATCCTTCTTCCGCCACGGGATCTCTTCCATCGTCTACCCGGTGTATGACCGAAGCGGCCGCGTGGCGGCGGTGGTCAGCATTCTGGTGCCGTCGGAGGAGATCCCGCAGAGCGACCGCGAGCGCCTGCAAAACGAGGTTCGCCTCGCGGCGGATAAAATTTCTGGCTTCTTAGGGTATTTGTCACAGGCCAGTTAAATCAGTGAGTTAACGTCAGGCGCTTGACTGCGTCGGGCATGTTTTACGCCCAATCTGGGCCAGATGAGGCAACGAACGATGAGTGTAACCGGAATTGAAAAGCTGGAATTTGGTGTGGAAGACCTGACGCACTGCGCCAAATTTATGCGTGATTTTGGCCTGACGGGCGATGCCAGCGGCCAGCGTTTCACCACCCTGAGCGGCGCGCGCGTGGAGCTTAACCCGATCGACAGCCCCGACCTGCCGCCCGCGTTTGAAGCGGGCAACACCCTGCGTCGCATGACCTGGGCGGTTGCCAGCCAGTCAGATCTGGACGCGCTGCGCCCGAAGCTGGCGCAACAGCCAGGTTTTCGTGAAGTGGGCGACGCGCTGGAGTGCCTGGACCCGAACGGCATGACGCTGCGCGTGCAGGTGACCCAGCAAACTGACGTGGAACTGAACGTCGAGCCGATTAACCAGTGGGGCGATGCCCGCCGTATCGACACCCCCAGCCCGGTTTACGATCGCGCCCAGCCGATCAACGTGGGGCATGTGGTGTTCTTCGTGGAAGAGCTGGCGGCAGTGGAGAAATTCTACCGCGAGGTGCTCGGCTTCCAGGTCTCGGACCGCTATATCAACCGCGCCGTGTTCCTGCGCTGCGGCGTGCGCGGCGGCCATCACAACCTGTTCCTGCTGCAACTGCCGAACCGCAAGCGCGGCCTCAACCACGTGGCCTTCACCGTGCGCGACATCCACGAGGTGATCGGCGGCGGTATCGCGATGAATAAACATGACTGGAGCACCTTTATCGGGCCGGGCCGTCATCCGGTGTCGTCGGCGTACTTCTGGTACGTCAACAGCCCGACCGGCGGGGCGTTTGAGTATTACACCAACGATGATTATCTGACGGAAAACTGGCAGCCGCGTGAGCTGGAGCATTCGCTGGTCTCCTTTACCGAGTGGGCGGTGGAAGGCGGGATTGACCACGACACGCGCCGCCAGCAGAAAAAGCCGGAGGCGGTATGACATCGCGCATTGTCATTATCGGCGGCGGTCAGGCGGGCGGCTGGGCAGCGAAAACCCTGCGCGATGAGGGCTTCGACGGCGAAATTTGCGTGGTGGCGGAAGAGGAATGGGATTTCTACGAGCGCCCGCCGCTGTCAAAAGCGTCTTTGCTGGAGCCGGACGCGGCGCTCCCAAGGCTGTTTAGCGACGAGGTGCAGCAGGCGCTGAACCTGGCCTGGTACCGGCCGCTGCGCGCTGAATCTGTCGATCGCGATGAGAAAAAAGTTGTTCTTAGCAACGGCGAGCATCTTAGTTACAACATCCTTTTAATCGCTACCGGCGGTCGGGCGCGCCTGCCTTCGCAGGCGTGGGCCAGCCATCCGCAGGTCTACACCCTGCGCCACTGGCAGGACGCGCAGCGTCTGAAAGGGCGGCTGGCGGAAAGCCAAACCCTGGCGATTGTCGGCGGCGGCTGGATCGGCCTGGAAATTGCCGCGTCCGCGCGCAAAAGCGGCGTGGCGGTCACCCTGTTCGAGCAGCAGCCCGCGCTGTGCATGCGCTCGGTGAGCGGCGAGGTGTCGCAGCGCTTAGAGGCCCTTCACCGCGAGCAGGGCGTGGATATCCGTACCGGCTGCGGCGCGCTGGAGCTGGAGGACGATAACGGCCTGCCGGTTATCCACTGCGACGGCCAGCGTGAAACCTTTGATGCGGTCGTGGTTGGGATCGGCGTCGATCTCAATCTGGAGCTGGCGCGCGATGCGGGGCTGAAAACCGGGCGCGGGATCGTGGTGGATGCCCAGGGACGCACGTCGGATCCGTTCATCTTTGCCGCAGGAGATGTCGCCCAGCACCATCACTACGGGCTGTGCATCCAGTCCTGGGCCTTCGCCCAGAATCAGGCTGCGGCGACGGCGAAAGCGATGCTCAACCCCGATGCGCCAGGCTACGACGACGCGCCGTGGCTGTGGTCGGATCAATACCAGCACAACATTCAGATCCTCGGCATTCCGCAGCCAGGCAGCAGAACGGTAGTGCGTGAAGAGACGCTGTACTTCTCGCTGGACGACAACGGGAGGCTGACGCAGCTGGTGGCGTTCGACGATGCGCGTACCGTCAAGCTGGCGAAGCGCTGGATGGCGGCGGGGCGGGATCTGTCCGACGTGCCGCTCGCCGACCCGACCTTTTCACTGATGTCACTGCGATAGCTAACCCGCACCCGTAGGGGGAGAGATGACCACACTCGAGACTAACACCGCACCGGTTGAGGCGAGCGGTGAGGGGACCCGCACGCCCGAAAAAGCGGTGCGCTGGGCCATCCCGCTGTCGCTGCTGGCCTGCGTGCTGCTGGCGTTTTTCGACAAAATCAGCATCGCGGCGCTCTTTTCGGATACCCATTTCCAGCAGGCGATGGGCATTGATTTCGACACCACGCGTCTCGGCATTTTGATGAGCGCTTTCCTGCTGAGCTATGGCTTCTCATCGGTGTTTTTAAGCGGTTTAGGCGACAAAATCGCGCCGCTGCGCCTGCTCACCGGGATGATGGCGGTGTGGTGCGTGCTGATGGTGGCGATGGGCTTTACCCATAACTACACGCTGATGATCGTCCTGCGTATTCTGCTGGGCGTGGCGGAAGGACCGCTGTTCCCGCTGGCCTTTGCCATCGTACGTCACAACTTCCCGCAGCATTTACAGGCACGCGCCACCATGCTGTGGCTGCTGGGTACCCCGGTGGGCGCGGCGATTGGTTTCCCGCTCTCCCTCTGGCTGCTGAACACCTTTGGCTGGCAGAGCACTTTCTTTGTGATGGCCATGCTTACCGTGCCGGTGCTTATCTTTGTGCGCATTGGTCTGCGCGGGATCCGCCTGGAGGCAAAACCCGGCACCTCGCAGGCGTCCCGGGACGAGCGGCGCGCGGCGCGGCGTGAGCTGTTCGTCAGCCCGCACTTCTGGATCATCTGCATCTTTAACATCGCTTTCCTGACCTATCTGTGGGGCATCAACGGCTGGCTGCCGGGCTACCTGATCAAAGGCAAAGGCATTCATCTGGAGCACGCGGGCTGGCTGTCGTCGATGCCGTTCATCGCCATGCTGGCAGGGGAAGTGATTGGCGCGTGGCTCTCGGACAGGGTCGATAAGCGCGCGGCGGCATGCTTTATCTCCATGGCGGGGGCGGCCGTCGGGCTGGCGGCGGTGATGCACCTTGATACCCCGCTGGCCGTCATCGCGGCGATGAGCTTCAGCACCTTTATGTGGGGCACCGGCGCACCCAACATTTTCGCCCTGCTGGCGAAGGCCACCCATCCCCGGGTGAGCGCCACGGCGGGCGGTATCTTCAACGGGCTGGGAAACTTTGCGGGCGCGCTGTCGCCGGCGGTGATGGGCGCGCTTATCGCCTTCACCCACAGCATGGATTCCGGGCTGATTTTTCTGGCGGTGATGGCGGCGGTGGGCTGCGTCCTGTTACTGCCGCTGCTGAGACGTTACTGAGGAGAGTGTCATGACTGATTCAACCGTAACCAACACAACAGGCATCAAACCTGACCATCTGACGATGGAAGAGTGGGTCGAGTCGCGCATCGCGCGCTTCGAAGGCCGTAAATACGACTGGAACGCGCTGAAGTTCCAGGCCGATTTTGACCCGAAATACCGCCGGGCGCAGATGCGCTACATCGGCACCGGCGCAACGGGCGTCGCGAACGACACCAACACCGTGCAGGCGGACCATTTTACCTTCTCCACCATGGTGCTGCCGTCGAAGTGCGAAGGACCGCTGCACCTGCACGACGACGTGGAAGAGGTGTTCTTCATGCTCAAGGGGCAGATCACGCTGATGATCCAGGACGGCGACAACTACACAGAAACCGTGCTGCGTGAGCGTGACCTGATCTCCGTTCCGCCGGGCATCTATCGCGGCCTGTTTAACCACGGCGAAGAAGAAGCGCTGATGTGCGTCATGCTGGGGACCAACAAGCCGGAAATCCCAACCTATCCGTCCGACCATCCGCTTTCCAAAGTGAAGCGGAACTAAGGGGGGCATGATGACGGGTTTTCGTGAACAGGGAAGCGGTATTCCGCTGATGCTGCTGCACGGGATCAGCTCCGGCGCCGCCTCCTGGCACAAGCAAATGGCGCTGAACGGTTTTCGCGTGCTGGCGTGGGACATGCCCGGTTACGGCGAAAGCCCGATGCTGGCCGTAGCGCGGGCGAACGCGGGGGATTACGCCGACGCGCTGGCGGCGATGCTGGATCGCGCCGGTGTCTGGCAGGCAGTGCTGGTCGGCCATTCCCTGGGGGCGCTGGTGGCCAGCGCCTTTGCCGCGAAGTTCCCTGAGCGCGTCATCCATCTGGTGCTGGCCGACGCCGCGCAGGGGTACGGCAATGCCGCGCCGGAGCAGCGGGAGCAGGTCTGGCGCAACCGCGAGCAGCAGATGGCGCTGGGGGGCGACATCCTCGCCCAGACCCGCGCCGCGAAGCTGCTGCGCCCCGGCGCGCGCGCGGAAGATATCGCCACCGTCGCGGCGGGCATGCGGGCGCTGCGCCCGGAAGGCTACCTCGCTGCCGCATGGATGCTGGCACATGACGACATTCACGGCTGGCTTAAACGCTACTCCGGCACGTTTGAAGTCTGGTGCGGCGAGCAGGATGCCATCACCCAGCCGGAACTTGTTCAGGGTCTGGCGCTGCGCTACGGCATGCCGTTTATCGCCATTCCGCAGGCCGGGCACGCCAGCTATCTCGATAACGACGCGTTTTTCAACCAACAGCTTTTACGCATTAACGAAGAGGTGCGCGATGAATGCACAAATTGACGGGCGCGTAGCGGTCGTTACCGGCGGTTCTTCCGGCATTGGCTTTGAAACGCTGCGCCTGCTGCTGGGTGAAGGGGCGAAAGTCGCCTTCTGCGGCCGTGACCCGGACCGGCTCGCCAGCGCCCATGCGACGCTGCAAAACGAATTTCCCCACGGGGAGATTTTTGCTTACCGCTGCGACGTGCTGAACGCCGACGAAGTTCAGGCCTTCGCGGATGCGGTGCAGGCGCGTTTTGGCGCGGCGGATATGCTGATCAACAACGCCGGGCAGGGCTACGTGGCGCACTTCCATGACACCCCGCGCGAGGCGTGGCTGCACGAAGCCGAACTCAAACTGTTCGGGGTGATTAACCCGGTGCAGGCGTTTCAGCCTCTGCTGGAGCAGTCCGACATTGCCTCTGTTACCTGCGTGAACTCCCTGCTGGCGCTACAGCCGGAGGAGCACATGATCGCCACCTCCGCCGCTCGTGCCGCGCTGCTGAACATGACGCTGACACTGTCGAAAGAGCTGGTGGGCAAAGGTATTCGCGTCAATTCCATTCTGCTCGGCATGGTGGAATCCGGCCAGTGGCAGCGCCGCTTTGAAAACCGGGCGGACAAAAGCCAGAGCTGGCCGGAATGGACGGCGGATATCGCGCGCAAGCGCGGCATTCCGATGGCGCGCCTCGGCAAGCCGCAGGAGCCCGCGCAGGCGCTGCTGTTCCTCGCTTCGCCGCTGGCCTCGTTTACCACCGGCGCGGCGCTGGACGTTTCCGGCGGCTTCTGCCGCCATCTGTAAGGACACATCATGAAAAAGGTAATGTTGATTGGTTTTGGCGCCATGGCGCAGGCGGTGATTGAGCGCCTGCCCGCCGGCGTGGCTATCGGCTGGATCGTGGCGCGCGCGTCTCACCATGCCGCCATTCACGACCAGTTTGGCAATGCGGTCGAGGCGCTGACGTCGCCGATGGCGTGCGCACAAACGCCGGATCTGGTGCTGGAATGCGCCAGCCAGCAGGCGGTGGCCCAGTACGGGGAAGAGATCCTGCGTCGCGGCTGGCATCTGGCCGTCATTTCCACCGGCGCGCTGGCGGACAGCGCGCTGGAGCAGCGTCTGCTCGCTGCGGGCGGAAAACTGACCCTGCTTTCCGGTGCGGTGGCCGGTATCGACGGGCTGGCGGCGGCGAAAGAGGGCGGCCTTGAGCGCGTTACCTATCAGTCGCGCAAAAGCCCGGCCAGCTGGCGCGGCAGCTATGCCGAGCAGCTTATCGATCTGAATGCGGTGTCAGAGGCAAAGGTTTTCTTCGAGGGCAGCGCCCGCGAGGCGGCGCGCCTGTTCCCGGCGAACGCCAACGTGGCGGCGACCGTGGCGCTCGGCGGCGTCGGGATGGACGACACCCGCGTGCAGCTGATGGTTGACCCGGCAACGAAACGTAACACCCACACGCTCCACGTGGAAGGATTGTTCGGCGAGTTTCATCTGGAGCTGAGCGGACTGCCGCTGGCTTCTAATCCTAAAACCTCCACCCTGGCGGCACTGAGCGCGGTGCGCGCCTGCCGCGAGCTGGCCCTGAGCTGAGGAGAGACGATGGACGATCTGAAGATTTTTATCGGCGGCCAGTGGCGACACGGCGGCGGCAACCCGATGCAGAGCCACTTCCCGGCAGACGGGTCGATCAACGCGACGCTGAACGCCGCCAGTCTGGATGACCTGGAGGAGGCGGTAGACGCCGGAGAGCGCGCCTGGCGCGATCCCGCATGGCGTAACAGCCTGCCGCATATGCGCGCGAAGATCCTGTATAAGGTTGCCGATCTCATTGAATCCCGCGTCGACGCGCTGGCGCAGATGCAGAGCCGTGATAACGGCAAGCCGCTGGCGGAAGCGCGCGGGCTGGTGATGAGCGCGGCGGGAACGGCGCGCTACTTTGCCGCCGCCTGCGAGCTGCTGGAAGGGGAACTGCCCACGCCGCGCCAGCCGGATCTGCTGACGCTGAGCCGCTATGAGCCGCTCGGCGTGGTGGCGGCCATCACGCCGTGGAACTCGCCGATTGCCAGCGAAATGCAGAAGGTCGCACCGGCGATTGCCGCCGGGAACGCGGTGATCCTCAAGCCCGCTGAAGCCACGCCGCTGATGGCGCTGGAGCTGGCGCGGATTTTTGAACAGGCCGGGCTGCCCGCCGGGCTGCTGAGCGTGTTGCCGGGCAAAGGCTCGGTGATTGGCGATGCGCTGGCGCGTCATCCTCGCGTGCGCAAAATTTCCTTTACCGGCGGTACCACCACGGGCCGTCATCTGGCGCACGTGGCGGCGGAAAAACTGATCCCGGCCTCGCTGGAGCTGGGCGGCAAATCGCCGACCATCGTGCTGGAGGATGCTGATATCGAACAGGCCGCGCGCGGGATCTGCTATGGCATTTTCAGCTCGGCGGGGCAGGCGTGTATCGCCGGGTCGCGGCTGTTTATCCACGAGAGCATTTACGCCCCGCTGATGGCGGGGCTGCTGGAATTAACTCGCGGGCTGCGCGTCGGACACCCGTTTACCGACGGCGTGCATGTCGGACCGCTGATCGGCGAAAAACATCGCCAGAGCGTGATCGAGTACGTCGAACTGGCGAAGCGTGAAGGGGGCCGCGTGCTGTGCGGCGGTGAGATACCCGCCGATCCCGCTCTGGCAAACGGCAGCTTTTTCCTGCCCACGATTATCGAAGGGCTGAGCAACAGCGCCCGCGCCTGTCAGGAAGAGATCTTCGGCCCGGTGCTGGTGGCGATGCCGTTTGGCGATGAAGCCACGCTTATCCGCGAGGCGAACGACTCGGTTTACGGCCTGGCGGCGGGGATCTGGACGCGCGATACCGGACGCGCCCTGCGTCTCAGCGAGCAGCTGGAGGCAGGCACGGTGTGGATCAACACCTACAAGGTTTTTGCGATTTCGACCCCGTTCGGGGGCTTTAAAGAGAGCGGTCTGGGCCGCGAGAAGGGTATTCAGGGGCTGAAAGCCTGGATGCAACAAAAGAGCATTTATCTGGCGACGGGTAACAGCGTCAACCACTGGTGCGACTGAGAAAGGGTGAGCAATGAGCGAAATGATAACCGTCGGCGACGCCATCGCCAGAACGCTGGAGCAGTATCAGGTTGAGGCCATCTACGGCGTCATCTCCATTCACAACCTGCCGATCGCGGATGCGGTTGGGCAGCGGGGCCATATCCGCTTTGTGCCTGCGCGCGGTGAAGCCGGTTCCGTCACCATGGCCGATGCCCACGGGCGCTTTTCCGGTCTCGGCGTGGCGCTGACCAGCACCGGCGCGGGGGCCGGGAACGCGGTAGGCGCGCTGGTGGAAGCCATGAATGCCTGCACGCCGCTGCTGCATTTAACCGGGCAGGTAGAGAAAGCCTGGCTGGACGCCGACGCCGGGTTTATCCATGAAACCCGTGACCAGCTGACCTTCCTGAAGGCCAGCTCAAAACGGGCGTACCGCATCAGCAATGCGAATCAGGCGATAGCGATTCTGCATAAAGCTATCCAGGACGCGCAGACCCCGCCGTGCGGACCGGTCTCGGTGGAAATCCCGATTGATATTCAGGGCGCCAAAATTCCGCTGTCGCTGGTGACTAAACCGGTTAAACCGGCATCGGTTCCAGCCGTGGATACCGAAATGGTTGACGCGCTGTGGGCGCAGCTCAAACAGGCGAAACAGCCGCTGCTGTGGCTGGGGGGCGGGGCGCTGGGCAGCGCAGACGCGGTTAAAACGCTGGCGGATGCGGGCATCACCGTGATTTCCAGCACCCATGCGCGCGGCGTGCTGCCGGACAGCCACCGCGCCAGCCTTCGCGCGTTCCACAACTCGCCGTCGGTTGAGGCGCTGATCGCGCAGTGCGATTTTACGCTGGTCGCCGGTTCACGCCTGCGCAGCAACGAAACCCGTTCCTGGACGCTTGAGCTGCCTTCCCCGCGGGTGCAGATCGATATCGACCCGGCGGCGGCAAGCCGTAACTACCTGATGGATAGCACGTTGATAGCCGATTGTTCAGCGGTGCTTGGCGCGCTGGCTGAAAAAGTGCAGGGCCGCGAGTGGGGCAGTCCCCAGTGGGATATGCAGGTGCAGCAGGCGGTCGGGCAAGCCGAACAGGGGCTGCGCGAGCAGTGCGGCGCCTATGCGAAGCTTAACGACGCCATAGCAAAAGCCCTGCCGACAGACGGCCTGCTGGTGCGCGATATCACCGTGTCCGGCAGCCTGTGGGGTAGCCGCCTGTTCAGGGCTAACGGTCCGATGATGAACATTCACTCCCTCGCCGGGGCGATTGGTATGGGGCTGCCGATGGCCATCGGCACCGCGATTGCCAACCCGCAGCGCAAGGTGGTGGGGCTGGTGGGCGACGGCGGCCTGAGCCTCAATTTAGGCGAGCTGGCGACGCTGGCGCAGGAGAAAGCTAACGTGACGCTGCTTGTCATGAACGACGGGGGCTACGGCGTAATGCGTGGTATTCAGGATAAATATTTTGGCGGGCGTCAGTACTATAACGAACTGCATACGCCGGACTTTACCCTGCTGGCGCAGGCGATTGGCCTTCAGGCGTGGAGCGTTGAGCGGGCAGAGGATTTTGATGCGGTGATGACGGAGGCGCTGGCGATGCCGGGGCCGTCGGTAGTGGAAGTGCGGATGGGGCAGATTGGCGCCCTTAAGTTTGCGGGGCCGCCGCAGAAGACGCTTTACTAGCTGTTTCCCCCTCATCCTAACCCTCTTCCACAGGGAGAAAACGGTAGGCCGGGTAAGGCGAAGCCGCCACCCGGCTTTTTTCATCAGAACACGTTAAACGGGTATTCCACGTAAGCGCGGATCTCGTCCCCGCCCACGTTGTACTCGCTGGCGTTGCTGGAGACGCGCAGTACGGAGTAGCGCAGCTTCAGCTTCAGATCTTTCGCCGGGCCATCCTGCACCTGGTACTGGATCTGGTTAAACCACTCGTGCTCTTTGCCATTGCTGGTTTCAGAGGTTTTGATGTTATCGCCGCGCACGTAGGCGGTGGTCCAGCTCAGGCCCGGTAAACCAAGGCCGCCAAAGTCCAGACCGTAGGATGCCTGCCAGGAACGTTCATCTTCGCCGTTGAAATCAGACCAGTAGGAGTTCGCCAGCCAGATGGTGTTACCGCCGTCACCCACGCCGCCTTTGTCGCGATAGCCGCCGTAGTTGTAGCCGGTACTGCCGCTGCTCTGCTGGTACGCCATTTTGAACGTGTGAATGTCCCAGATATAGCTCGCTGCCAGGCTCCAGATGGTGTTGCTGAGGCCCGTGTTGAGGCTGTCCGCGTAATGCTGGTCGAGACGGGAGTTATAGCCGTTGAAGTCGAGCACCAGCTGCTGCCCGGTACTGAAAGGCTGTTTGAAGTTCATGCCCAGGTACTGCTTGTTCATCACCTCTTCGTTATGAGAGGCGTACAGCGCGCCGCTGAACTGGTCGTTAAACTGATAGCTCGCACCGCCGAAGGAGAGGCTCTTCAGTCCGCTGTCGTGGCGGTCATCGCTTTTACGCTGCTCGTCGGTGAAGTAACCGGCGTTGACTTCCAGACCGTCGATCTCTTTCGAGGTCAGCAGGGTGCCGGTGTAGCTTTCAAACAGCAGGCGGGAGCTGTCGGATGTAATGATTGGCAGTTCAGGACGCTGGTTCCCGTAGCTCAGCACGGTATTGGAGATGCGCATTTTGGCCGTCGCGCCAAACTTTGCCAGATCGGATTTTGCCCGGCCGTCGTCTTCCTGCTTAAAGAAGTCGATGCCGCCCGCGCCGCTCTTGCCGCGGCCACCGTCCAGACGCACGCCATACTGCGCGATACCGTCCACGCCGAAGCCCACCAGCCCTTCGGTATAGCCGGATGCAAACGTGGCGATGATCCCCTGACCCCATTCGGCTTTGTCCTGCTGGCCCTGATGGTAGTCGCGGCTGATATACGCATTGCGTAAAAACAGATCCAGATGGCTGTCGTCAATAAAACCCTTGCTGTCGGATTGCTGGCTTGCGGCGGCAGGTAATGCGGCAAATAAACTTAAAGCAATTAATGATAATTCTTTTTTCACGGAGGGAACGTCTCTGTCTGGATATATTAATTTGAATAACTGCGGAAGAGATAATTACCGGAAAAAGTAACCTTTGCAATAATTATGTGACCAGACATTTCAGAGTGGCAGGGTAGATTTGGCGGGGCTTTCAGGGGTGTTATCGATACGTGCTTTTAAGTTAACAATTCATGCGAAATAAAAAGGAGGCAAAACTGCCTCCTTCCGAAATTATTTGATTCCGTCTGCCGCCATACGGTCGCGAATATGCTGTGCACGCTCTTCCGAAGCCGGGTGATCGTCAAACATGGAGCTTTGACGGCCCTCCTCCAGTTTCGCCAGTTTTTCGAAGCTGGTAGCTAAACCCGATGGATTGATGCCGCGTTTGCGCAACAGATCGTAAGAGTAGTCATCCGCTTCCGTCTCCTGACGCTGGGAGAACTGCGAGTTCACCAGTTTTTCGCCCACGTCGCCCAGCTGCGACTGGGACAGGCTGCCGACGATGCCGCCCGCAGAGGCCGCCGCTGCGCGCACGGCATTGGTGCCCAGCGCAACCTGCATCCCTTTCTTCACGTGACCCAGTGCAACGTGACCCATTTCATGGCCGATCACCGCTTCCACTTCGTTGTCGGTCATCATGTCCATCAGGCCGCTGTAAACGCGGATACAGCCGTTCGCCATCGCAAAGGCGTTGACGTCTTTCGCCATATACACCTTGTAGTTCACCGGCTGACCGTTAATGTTGTCGCCCAGCGCGGAAGCAATCTTGTTCAGACGCTGCGTGTAGGTGCTGTTTGCCGGGGCAAGCGTAGCTTTTCCATCCATATCCTTACAGGCCTCGTCGCTCAGCGCTTTCACCTGCGCATCGCTCAGTGAGTAGGCCTGAAAAGCTTCTGCGCCTGAGGTCATCAGGCCGTTAGAATCCATATTCTGACAGCCGCTTAGCAGGAGCGTTGTTCCCACAGCCAGCCCGATTGCACGCATTTTCATGATGTTGCTTCCGTACTCGTTAATCTGAATTAATTCCGAAAAATGCACCGTCAACGAAGCCGGTGTCGGGCTAAGTATAAGGAATATCTACAGGGGCGGGCGAGCAGATTGCGCAACATGCGAGCATGATCCAGAGATTTCTTAAGCTGCAAAAGAATGGTCCATGTACATGCCCTGCGGCTTGGGTTACATTGTTGGCACTTTTTTCCGGCGTAGCCCAAAACGCGCTGTCGTCAAGGGCATGGCCTTTAACAGTCCGATCTGGAGTTAAAATGTCCTCACGTAAAGAGCTTGCTAATGCTATTCGTGCGCTGAGCATGGACGCAGTACAGAAAGCCAAATCCGGCCACCCGGGCGCCCCTATGGGCATGGCTGACATCGCCGAAGTCCTGTGGCGTGATTTCCTTAACCACAACCCGCAGAACCCGGCATGGGCAGACCGCGACCGTTTCGTGCTGTCTAACGGCCACGGCTCTATGCTGATCTACAGCCTGCTGCACCTCACTGGCTACGATCTGCCAATCGAAGAGCTGAAAAACTTCCGTCAGCTGCACTCCAAAACTCCAGGTCACCCGGAAGTGGGCTACACCGCTGGTGTTGAAACCACTACCGGTCCGCTGGGTCAGGGCATCGCTAACGCCGTAGGGATGGCGATTGCAGAGAAGACCCTGGCGGCGCAGTTTAACCGTCCTGGCCACGACATCGTTGACCACTTCACCTACGCCTTCCTGGGCGACGGCTGCATGATGGAAGGCATTTCTCACGAAGTGTGCTCCCTGGCAGGCACCCTGAAGCTGGGCAAACTGGTTGCGTTCTACGACGACAACGGCATCTCCATCGACGGTCATGTTGAAGGCTGGTTCACTGACGACACCGCCGCACGTTTCGAAGCCTATGGCTGGCACGTTGTGCGCGGCGTTGATGGCCACGATGCTGACTCGATTAAACGTGCCGTAGAAGAAGCGCGCGCCGTGACCGACAAACCGTCCCTGCTGATGTGCAAAACCATCATCGGCTTCGGTTCTCCGAACAAAGCGGGCACTCACGACTCCCACGGCGCACCGCTGGGCGACGCGGAAATTGCACTGACCCGTGAAGCACTTGGCTGGAAACACCCTGCCTTCGAAATCCCGTCTGAAATCTACGCTCAGTGGGATGCGAAAGAAGTGGGCCAGGCGAAAGAAGCGGCCTGGAACGAGAAGTTCGCGGCTTACGCGAAAGCCTTCCCACAGGAAGCGGCTGAGTTCACCCGTCGTATGAAAGGCGACATGCCATCTGACTTCGACGCGAAAGCGAACGAGTTCATCGCGAAGTTGCAGGCGAACCCAGCTAAGATCGCCAGCCGTAAAGCATCTCAGAATGCGATCGAAGCGTTTGGTCCTCTGCTTCCAGAATTCCTCGGTGGCTCCGCTGACCTGGCGCCATCAAACCTGACCCTGTGGTCCGGATCTAAGCCAATCAACGAAGATACTGCCGGTAACTACATCCATTACGGTGTACGTGAGTTCGGTATGACCGCGATTGCCAACGGTATCGCTCTGCACGGTGGTTTCCTGCCGTACACCTCTACCTTCCTGATGTTCGTGGAATATGCACGTAACGCCGTGCGTATGGCTGCGCTGATGAAACAGCGTCAGGTGATGGTCTACACCCACGACTCCATCGGTCTGGGCGAAGACGGTCCAACTCACCAGCCAGTAGAGCAGGTGGCTTCCCTGCGCGTAACCCCGAACATGAGCACATGGCGTCCATGTGACCAGGTTGAATCTGCGGTGGCGTGGAAATACGGCGTTGAGCGTCATGATGGCCCGACCGCACTGATCCTCTCCCGTCAGAACCTGGCGCAGCAGGAGCGTACCCCAGAGCAGCTGGCAAACATCGCGCGCGGTGGTTACGTGCTGAAAGATTGCGCAGGCCAGCCTGAGCTGATCTTCATCGCGACCGGTTCTGAAGTTGAACTGGCCGTTGCCGCATGGGAAAAACTGACTGCCGAAGGCGTGAAAGCGCGCGTGGTCTCCATGCCGTCTACCGATGCGTTCGACAAGCAGGATGCCGCGTACCGCGAATCCGTACTGCCTAAAGCGGTCTCCGCTCGCGTGGCGGTGGAGGCGGGTATCGCTGACTACTGGTTCAAATACGTGGGCCTGAACGGTGCTATCGTCGGAATGACCACGTTCGGTGAGTCTGCGCCGGCTGAACAGCTGTTTGAAGAGTTCGGCTTCACCGTTGAGAACGTTGTCGCTAAGGCGAAAGAACTGCTGTAACTCTCCCAGTGAGGCAAAACGGGTCGCTAAGGCGGCCCGTTTTTATTTCGATGGTATTTTTTTTGTGTTAACAACATATATTTGGTGATTCCTATCACAAATACGTAAAGTCATAATATGTGTAATTTGCAATGGATATCACATATATAGACTTGCTTTTTTATTTCTTGTTTTTAACGATATGTTTTCATTCGTTTTATTAAAATGCGTTCTGACACGCTCGCCATTTTCTCCCCGTTTGATTTCATTTTACCGCAGGCGTATTTTGTTTTTAACGATACGTTGTACCCTAAAAATAAAATAAGGATGATATATGCGGTTAATTGATTATTTCCCTGAATCCTCAATATCAATAAAATCCGCAGCAAAGGACTGGCAGGAAGCCATTGATTTGTCCATGTCGTCTTTGCTGCAAAATCATTATATTAACGCTGGTTATATTGAAGCAATTAAAACCTCGACGCTCACTAATGGTCCTTATTACATTCTCGCTCCGGGTGTAGCGATGCCTCATGCCCGTCCGGAGTGCGGTGCCTTAAAAACAGGTATGTCATTAACGCTTCTTAAACAGGAAGTGCAGTTTGCCGACGACGATGAGCCCGTGAAATTACTCATTGGTTTATCGGCGGCGGATGCGGATTCACATATCGGCGCTATCCAGGCATTAAGCGAATTATTATGTGAAGAAGATAAACTGTCGGCGTTGTTAACCGCTAAGTCAGAAAAGCAGTTGGCGGATATTATCGCTCGCGCATAATTATTCTCTCCTTTACAGGACATTATTATGGAACACAAGTCTGCTCGTGCAAAGGTCCAGGCTTTTGGGGGCTTTTTGACTGCAATGGTCATCCCGAATATTGGCGCTTTTATTGCCTGGGGATTTATTACCGCATTATTTATTCCAACCGGCTGGATGCCAAATGAGCATTTTGCCAAAATTGTAGGTCCGATGATCACCTATTTATTGCCGGTGATGATTGGCTCTACCGGTGGACACCTGGTTGGCGGCAAACGTGGGGCGGTGATGGGGGGATCGGCACTATCGGCGTGATTATCGGCGCGGATATTCCTATGTTCCTCGGCTCAATGATCATGGGGCCACTTGGCGGTCTGGTGATTAAGCACATCGATCGGCTGCTGGATAAACGCATTCCCGCTGGTTTTGAGATGGTCATCAACAACTTCTCGCTGGGTATTGCGGGCATGCTCCTCTGCCTGCTGGGATTTGAAGTGATCGGCCCTGCGGTGTTAATTGCCAATAACTTTATCAAAGAATGTATTGAAGCACTGGTGCATGCGGGCTATTTGCCGCTGCTGTCGCTGATTAACGAACCGGCAAAAATCCTGTTTTTAAATAACGCTATCGATCAGGGTGTTTATTATCCGCTGGGAATGCAGCAGGCTTCCGAAACGGGTAAATCCATCTTCTTTATGGTGGCCTCCAACCCCGGGCCGGGATTAGGTCTGCTGCTGGCTTTTACTTTTTTTGGCAAAGGGATGGCAAAGAAATCAGCCCCTGGCGCGATGATTATTCACTTCCTGGGCGGCATTCATGAGCTCTATTTCCCTTACGTACTGATGAAACCGCTGACGCTGATTGCGATGATTGTTGGCGGCATGAGCGGAACGTGGATATTTAATATGTTGGGCGGTGGTCTGGTAGCTGGCCCAAGTCCGGGTTCGATTTTCGCCTATCTCGCGTTAACACCTAAGGGTGCTTTTCTCGCAACGATTGCTGGCGTAACGGCAGGCACTCTGGTCTCTTTTGCAGTCACCTCCCTGATCTTAAAAATGGATAAAAGCCATGAAGCTGAAACGGAAGATACTTTCAATGATTCTGCCAACGCCGTAAAAGCCATGAAGCAGGAAGGCAAGTTTTCTTATCGGGATATTAAGCGCATCGCTTTTGTCTGCGATGCCGGAATGGGCTCCAGCGCTATGGGCGCGACGACATTCCGCAAGCGTCTGGAAAAGGCCGGGCGAGATATCGACGTAAAACATTACGCCATCGAAAATGTGCCTGACGATGCGGACATTATTGTTACCCATGCCAGCCTGGAGGGGCGTGCTAAACGGGTCAGTGACAAACCGTTAGTGCTGATAAAAAACTATCTCGGCGATCCGCAGCTTGACGATCTCTTTAAGCATTTAACGGCGAATTAATCTATCTGGTTCCTGGAGTCATTATGAAAACGAAAGTGGCTGCCATTTATGGCAAGCAGGATGTTCGTATCCGTGAATTTGAACTGCCCGAAATAAGCGACAATGAACTGCTGGTGAGCGTAATTTCTGACAGCTTTTGTTTATCAACCTGGAAGGCAGCGAAATTAGGCAGTGAACATAAACGGGTGCCTGACGATCTGGAAAATCATCCGGTCATCACCGGACATGAATGCGCCGGGGTGATTGTTGAGGTCGGGAAAAATCTGACCGAAAAATATAAAAAAGGTCAGCGCTTTGTTTTACAACCGGCAATGGGATTACCGACCGGTTATTCTGCTGGCTACAGCTATGAATATTTTGGCGGCAATGCGACGTATATGATTATTCCAGAAGTCGCAATTAATCTGGGCTGCGTTTTACCTTATCACGGCTCCTATTTTGCGGCGGCTTCGCTGGCGGAACCCATGTGCTGCATTATCGGCGCGTATAACGCCAATTATCATACGACGCAATATGTCTATGAGCACCGGATGGGCGTGAAACCGGGAGGTAATATTGCGCTTCTGGCCTGCGCCGGGCCGATGGGAATTGGCGCTATTGATTATGCGATTAACGGCGGGATTCAGCCGTCGCGCGTTGTGGTGGTGGATATCGATGAGGCTCGCCTTGCGCAGGCGGAAAAACTCCTGCCGGTTGAGCTGGCGGCACAAAAGGGTATTGAGCTTATCTATGTCAATACCTCCGAACTGGAGAACCCTGCCGCTACGTTACGCGCATTAACTGACAATGCAGGCTTTGACGACGTGTTTGTCTATGCCGCGGTTCCGGCGGTCATTGAACTGGCAGACGATCTTCTCGCCGAGGACGGGTGCCTGAATTTCTTCGCCGGACCAACGGACAGCAATTTCAAGGTGCCGTTTAATTTTTACAACGTCCATTACAACAGTACCCACGTGGTGGGCACCTCCGGCGGCTCGACGGAGGACATGAAAGAGGCGATTGCGCTGAGTGCGACGGGCCAGCTCCAGCCGTCGTTTATGGTGACCCACATCGGCGGCCTTGATGCGGTGCCGCATACGGTACTCAATCTTCCGGACATTCCTGGAGGCAAGAAGCTTATCTATAACGGTGTCACCATGCCGTTAACGGCCATTGCCGATTTTGCCGAAAAGGGCAAAACCGATCCGCTTTTCCGGGAGTTGGCAAGGCTTGTGGAAGAGACGCACGGCATCTGGAATGAAAAAGCAGAGCGCTATCTGCTGGCGCAGTTTGGTGTGGATATTGGGGAGGCGGCGGCATGATGTCTCTGGCATGGCCGCTCTTTCGCGTTACGGAACAGGCGGCGTTGGCCGCCTGGCCGCAAACCGGGTGCGGCGATAAAAACCGAATCGACGGGCTGGCGGTAACCGCCATGCGCGAGGCGCTAAACGCGATAGCGATGCGCGGGCGTATCGTTATCGGCGAAGGTGAGATCGACTATGCGCCAATGCTGTGGATTGGCGAGGAGGTCGGAAGCGGCATCGGCCCGGCGGTGGATATTGCCGTCGATCCCATCGAGGGCACCCGCATGGTGGCGATGGGGCAAAGCAATGCGCTGGCTGTGATGGCGTTTGCGCCTGAGGGCCGCCTGTTTCATGCCCCTGATATGTACATGAAAAAACTGGTGGTTAACGCAGCGGCAGCCGGGGCAATCAGCCTCGATCTCCCGCTGGCAGAAAACCTTCGCAACGTTGCCCGGGCGCTGGGCAAGCCGCTGGAGCATCTGCGGATGGTGACGCTGGACAAACCGCGCCTGCAAAATGCAATTGCCGAGGCGACGCAACTGGGCGTGAAAGTGTTTGCGCTGCCCGATGGCGACGTCGCCGCCAGCGTTCTGACCTGCTTACAGGATAATCCCTATGATCTGATGTACACCACAGGCGGCGCGCCGGAAGGGGTGATCTCCGCCTGCGCGGTGAAAGCGCTGGGTGGCGATATGCAGGCGGAGCTGATCGATTTTTGTGAAGCGAAAGGGGAGAGTCCTGAGAACCGTAGGGTCGCCGTGCAGGAGCACCGTCGCTGTGCGGAGATGAAGGTGGAAGTCAATCGTATCTATACCCTTAGCGAACTGGTAAAGGGCAATGACATTCTGTTCAGCGCGACGGGCGTGACGGGCGGCGAACTGGTTAAAGGTATTCAACAGGTTGCGAAGGGTGTGCGCACGCAAACTTTACTGATCGGCGGCGCAGATCGAACGTGTAATATAATAGACTCTCTGCATTCACGGTGATTTATCGAGATACAAATGACGACACTGACAGAAGACGATGTGCTTGAGCAACTGGATGCTCAGAATAACCTCCTCGCATTTATGACGACGGCACAGTCTTTTTTACTCCAGGGCATTAAATGTTTTCTGCCGTCGCTGTTTGTCGATAACGATGAAGAGATCGTGGAATATGCAGTGAAGCCGTTACTCGCCCGGAGTGGGCCGCTTGATGACATCGATGTGGCGTTACGCCTGATCTATGCGCTTGGGAAAATGGAAAAATGGCTCTACGCCGACATAACGCATTTTTCGCAGTTTTATCAGTATCTGAACGAGCAGGATACGATCCCTGGCTTCGCCGATGACATCACCTGGGATTTTATCAGCAACGTTAATTGCATCACCCGTAACGCGACGTTATTCAGCGCGCTGGAGTCGATGAAATTTGCTGACTTTGCCGCATGGTCTGAGGTGCGCTTTACCGCAATGATCAAGACGGCGCTCACCCTGGCGGTAACGACAATTTTAAAGGAACTTACGCCGTGAAAATTGGGCTAACGGTCAATGGGCTATATGTAGAAGCACATTATCCTGACGACGAAATTGAAAATGTTCATAAGCCTTTGCTGCGGCAACTGGCGAAACGGCATTTCGCCAGCGCCAGCAGACGTACGATTGTTTTTCTCAGCGCCCCGCCCGGTACGGGCAAGTCCACGCTGACCGCCTTCTGGGAATATCTCTCTCGTCAGATGGAGGGGCTCGCTCCGATTCAGACGTTGCCAATGGATGGATTTCATCACTACAACGTCTGGCTGGAAGCGCATAACCTGCGCGCGTACAAAGGCGCTCCGGAGACCTTTGATGTCGACAGGCTGGCGCAACATCTGCGGCAGATAAAAGAGGGCGACGGTACCTGGCCGCAGTATGACCGGCAAACGCACGACCCTGTCGAAGATGCAATCGTGGTAACGGCCCCTGTCGTGATTGTTGAGGGTAACTGGCTGCTGCTTGATGACGAACGATGGCGAACGCTGATGGAATACTGTGATTTTTCATTGTTTATTCGCGCCCCCGCCGAAGCCTTACGTACGCGCCTGGTTGGACGTAAGCTGGCCGGCGGACTCTCTCAGGCCGACGCCGACGCGTTTTATGCGCGCACCGACGGGCCAAACGTGGAGCGTGTTTTGCGTCACAGCCGTCCTGCCAATGTTGAACTGATGATGTCGGCAAATGGCGAATACCGACTCGTCTGATCCTCAGCGGCTTTCAGTAGGGGCACCGGTCGACCCGCCGCGTTTTTACGTGGCGGGATGAAAAGGGATTATTCCGGAAAAATGTGATGGAGATCAGATAAAATCGCTCTTAATCTGGACAGAGATTCCTTTTATTCCCCGATTCGCTTATTCTTGCTGAAGCGTTTCAGTCGATTAAATGTTCGACAATTGACCAATCAATCGCAGTTTGTGACAGCAAGGATTCCCCTTCGGGCGTCGCTGGATTACTCTTTCAGCCACCTCAAACTCAGGGATAGCTTTGCAGGAGATCTATGACCGTACGCGTAGCGATTAATGGCTTCGGTCGCATCGGACGCAACGTGGTTCGTGCTTTATATGAATCCGGGCGTCGTGCGGAAATCACCGTGGTGGCAATCAATGAACTGGCGGATGCTGCGGGCATGGCGCATTTGTTGAAATATGATACCAGCCACGGTCGCTTTGCCTGGGACGTTCGCCAGGAAAGGGAACAGCTGTTCGTCGGTGACGATGCCATCCGCGTGCTGCATGAGAACAGTATTGAAGGGCTGCCCTGGCGCGAACTGGGTGTGGATGTGGTGCTGGACTGTACCGGCGTGTACGGTAACCGTGAACATGGCGAAGCGCATCTGAATGCTGGCGCGAAAAAAGTGCTGTTCTCCCATCCCGGCAGTAACGACCTCGACGCCACCGTCGTGTTTGGCGTCAACCAGCACGAGCTGCAAGCTGAACACCGCATTGTCTCCAACGCCTCCTGCACCACCAACTGCATTATTCCGGTCATTAAACTGTTAGACGATGCGTATGGCATTGAATCCGGCACCGTGACCACGATTCACTCCGCCATGCACGATCAGCAGGTCATCGACGCCTACCATCCGGATTTACGGCGCACTCGCGCGGCGAGCCAGTCCATCATTCCGGTGGATACGAAACTGGCTGCCGGGATCACCCGTATTTTCCCGCAGTTTAACGACCGTTTCGAAGCGATTGCCGTGCGCGTGCCGACGATAAACGTCACCGCAATCGATCTTAGCGTGACGGTGAAAAAACCGGTAAAAGCCTGTGAAGTCAACCTGTTGCTGCAAAAAGCGGCACAGGGAGCATTTCATGGTATAGTTGACTATACGGAATTACCGTTGGTCTCAGTAGATTTTAACCACGACCCGCACAGCGCCATCGTGGATGGCACGCAGACGCGAGTCAGTGGTGCGCACCTTATCAAGACGCTGGTCTGGTGTGATAACGAATGGGGCTTTGCTAACCGAATGCTCGACACCACGTTAGCCATGGCCGCAAAAGGTTTCAGGTAGAGCGCACCTTGCGCTTGCAAAACTTTAAGAATCAACGAGAGGATTCACCATGTCTGTAATTAAGATGACCGATCTGGATCTGGCAGGTAAACGCGTTTTCATCCGTGCCGATCTGAACGTACCGGTTAAAGATGGCAAAGTGACCAGCGACGCGCGTATCCGTGCATCTCTGCCAACCATTGAACTGGCTCTGAAGCAGGGCGCTAAAGTGATGGTCACCTCCCACCTGGGCCGTCCAACTGAAGGCGAGTACAACGAAGAGTTCTCTCTGCTGCCGGTTGTTAATTACCTGAAAGACAAACTGTCCAGCCCGGTTCGCCTGGTGAAAGATTACCTGGACGGCGTGGAAGTTGCCGAAGGTGAGCTGGTTGTTCTGGAAAACGTTCGCTTCAACAAAGGCGAAAAGAAAGACGACGAAACCCTGTCCAAAAAATACGCTGCGCTGTGCGACGTATTCGTGATGGATGCATTCGGTACGGCTCACCGTGCGCAGGCATCTACCCACGGTATCGGTAAATTCGCAGATGTCGCCTGTGCAGGTCCGCTGCTGGCTGACGAACTGGAAGCGCTGGGTAAAGCACTGAAAGAACCTGCTCGTCCAATGGTCGCTATCGTTGGTGGTTCTAAAGTGTCTACCAAACTGACCGTACTGGATTCCCTGTCCAAAATCGCTGACCAGCTGATCGTTGGTGGTGGTATCGCGAATACCTTCGTTGCTGCGCAAGGCCACAACGTGGGTAAATCCCTGTACGAAGCGGATCTGGTTGACGAAGCCAAACGTCTGCTGAGCACCTGTGATATCCCGGTTCCAACTGACGTTCGTGTAGCTACCGAGTTCTCCGAAACCGCTACCGCAACCCTGAAATCTGTTAACGACATCAAAGATGAAGAGCAGATTCTGGACCTGGGCGACGTTTCTGCACAGAAACTGGCTGAAATCCTGAAAAACGCAAAAACTATCCTGTGGAACGGTCCTGTCGGCGTGTTCGAATTCCCGAACTTCCGCAAAGGGACTGAGATCGTGGCTAACGCTATCGCAGACAGCGAAGCGTTCTCTATCGCAGGCGGTGGTGACACCCTGGCAGCTATCGATCTGTTCGGTATCGCTGACAAGATCTCCTACATCTCCACTGGTGGCGGCGCATTCCTCGAATTCGTGGAAGGTAAAGTCCTGCCAGCAGTAGCAATGCTCGAAGAGCGCGCTAAGAAGTAAGCCATTCAGGGGCAGGGAAACCTGCCCAATTTTCAGCGCGCTTATCAGAGCTCGCACCTTTTCTAACGGCCGAAGATACAGGACTAAGCAACATGTCTAAAATTTTTGATTTCGTAAAACCTGGCGTTATCACTGGTGATGACGTACAGAAAGTGTTCCAGGTAGCTAAAGAAAACAACTTCGCTCTGCCAGCAGTTAACTGCGTAGGTACCGACTCCATCAACGCCGTACTGGAAACCGCTGCAAAAGTTAAAGCACCGGTTATCGTTCAGTTCTCTAACGGCGGCGCTGCGTTCATCGCAGGTAAAGGCGTGAAAACTGACGTTCCTCAGGGCGCTGCTATCCTGGGTGCTATCTCTGGCGCACATCACGTTCACCAGATGGCTGAGCACTACGGTGTTCCGGTTATCCTGCACACTGACCACTGCGCGAAAAAACTGCTGCCATGGATCGACGGTCTGCTGGACGCAGGTGAAAAACACTTCGCAGCAACCGGTAAGCCACTGTTCTCTTCTCACATGATCGACCTGTCCGAAGAGTCTCTGGAAGAAAACATCGAGATCTGCTCTAAGTACCTGGCGCGTATGTCCAAAATGGGCATGACCCTGGAAATCGAACTGGGTTGCACCGGCGGTGAAGAAGACGGTGTGGACAACAGCCACATGGACGCTTCTGCTCTGTACACTCAGCCAGAAGACGTTGATTACGCTTACACCGAGCTGAGCAAAATCAGCCCACGCTTCACCATCGCAGCGTCCTTCGGTAACGTACACGGCGTATACAAACCAGGTAACGTGGTTCTGACCCCGACCATCCTGCGTGATTCTCAGGAATACGTGTCTAAGAAACACAACCTGCCGCACAACAGCCTGAACTTCGTCTTCCACGGCGGTTCCGGTTCTTCTGCTCAGGAAATCAAAGACTCCGTAAGCTACGGCGTAGTGAAAATGAACATCGATACCGACACCCAGTGGGCAACCTGGGACGGTATCCTGCAATACTACAAAACCAACGAAGCTTACCTGCAAGGTCAGCTGGGCAACCCGAAAGGCGAAGACCAGCCGAACAAGAAATACTACGATCCACGCGTATGGCTGCGCGCTGCCCAGACTTCTATGATTACTCGTCTGGAGCAGGCATTCAAAGAACTGAACGCGGTTGACGTTCTGTAATTTGAGCTGTTCATAGCGTCAAGAAGGTCCGCATATGCGGGCCTTTTTTTATGCCTTTTCAATAGCCTGATGCCTCTGTTTTTGTGATCTGTTTGGCAATATCATGGCTTTTTGTTTACCCTTTACTGACCTGCCTGTCTCCGTGTGGGATAGATTTTGTGGTTTTTATGAGCATAAGGAAAGATAAATGGAAGATCTCGGTGTTGTAGATAGCATCAATAACGCTGGCTCCTGGCTGGTGCGCAACCAGGCGCTCCTGATTAGTTACGCTGTGAATATTGCGGCGGCAATCGCCATTATTATTGTGGGGATGATCGTTGCCCGCACGGTTTCCCGGGGCGTTAATCGCGTAATGCTATCCCGTCATATCGATGCAACCGTTGCTGATTTCCTTTCTGCGCTGGTGCGTTACGGGATTATTGCGTTTACCCTCATTGCGGCAATGGGGCGGGTCGGTGTACAGACCGCTTCGGTCATTGCCGTACTTGGTGCCGCTGGTCTGGCCGTAGGTCTCGCTCTTCAGGGCTCGCTGGCTAACCTTGCAGCTGGCGTACTGTTAGTGACGTTCCGTCCTTTCCGTGCCGGAGAGTATGTTGATCTCGGTGGCACTGCGGGCACCGTGCTGAACGTGCAGATTTTTTCTACCACGCTGCGTTCGGCAGACGGCAAAATCGTCATTGTGCCAAACAAGAAAGTGATTGATGGCAACATTACTAACTTCTCTCGTGAGCCGGTTCGCCGTAATGAACTCATTATCGGGGTTGGCTATGATTCAGATACTGAGTTGGTGAAAAAGCTGATTACCGATATCATCGAATCAGATGACCGCATTCTTAAAGATCGCGAAATGACCGTTCGCCTGAACGAGTTGGGCGCGTCATCCATTAATTTTGTGGTGCGCATCTGGAGTAAAAGCGGCGATCTGCAAAACGTTTACTGGGACGTGCTGGAGCGCATTAAGCGTGATTTCGATGCCAACGGCATCAGCTTCCCTTATCCGCAGATGGATGTGAACTTCAAAAAAGTGAAAGAAGCTGACTAACGCTCGTCAGTTCAGACAACGCCCGCATTGTATGCGGGCGTTGAGCCTATCGCTTTTGCCGGGCGTTAGCCTCCAGCAATAGGCGTAGCTCGTGCATCAATTTGCCTGCGTCCGTATTACCCTTACTTTCCTGTTGCCGTACCCATTCCTCCTGAACCTCTTGATATCGCGTTGCTTTCTGCCATTCCAATTGCTCATCACGGCTCAGAAGATGAAGCTTAGCGCCTTCGTTTTCCAGACGCGTGGTGAGAGAAGCCAGCCCGCTGTCCAACGCAGCACCGAGTTGTTTCTCCGTGGTTTCGGCTGCACGACGAATAGCAAGACGATCCCGCTCGTCCAGTGCGTTTAAGGTGTCCTTATTTATAACCAGAAGGTAGATATGCCCCAGCCAGAGCGCAGGAGAATAATGAATGTAGGGCGCCGCGCGCTGCGCATGTATGTCATCTCCGCTGTCGAGATTCACCATAAGGCCATTCAACTGTCCCGTGCGCAACGCGTCGGTAATCTTGTCATTCCATGGCATTACCAGGGTAGCTCCGCCAGCATTGCGCAAAAATGACTGGTGCCAGAAGCTGGCGGTTCGCCATTTTGTTCCCTCTAGCTGCTTCAGCTTAACGTCTGGCTGACGGGTAAAGAACCCGACCGGATAACCCAGGAAGAACTGCAAATTCACCAGGTTATTCTGCCCAAGCTCGCGGGCAAACTGTGGGTATTGCTGGAACACGCGATGAAAGAAGCGCACCTGGGCCTCGCCGTTTGCAGGCCCCAGGGGAAAGCTTTTGAATATTTGATGAAGCGGCAGTTGCTCAGCCGTATATTCAGGGACAACGATGCCAATATCAGCTCTGGTTCCCTGGCCAAGCGTACTTAGCGCATTGTAACTACTTGATATATCACCTTTCCAGTGGGCTTCAATTTTCAGGCGGCCTTGCGATTCTTTTTCAATCTCACTAAAGAAAACGTTTTTGATAAATTGCGTACGCATATTGCCGTACGGTTCATGGTCCGTGTAGCGAAGTATCTTTCCTGCACTCGCTATGGCCGGAAATGCAGTTAAGAGCGCAAATATGGCGGAGATGACCATTGCAACGCCTTGATGTTTCATATGATTTCCTGTGAGAATTTTTCGGCCTGGGGCATTACAGCATACGCCGGGTCGCGAGAGGGCAGGTTTTATAAAATCTTAATATTGTATACAGCAGGGTTTTATTAGTGATTCTAATTAACCATTAAAATTTTAAATTTTATCTAATGATGGTCACGCAGTATAGTCTGCACGTAGAGAAAACTGCCTGAGAGTTATCAATGTTAACTTACTATTTTCAAGGGCTTGCGTTAGGCGCGGCCATGATCCTTCCCCTTGGTCCACAAAATGCGTTTGTGATGAACCAGGGCATTCGCCGCCAGTATCATCTGATGATTGCCCTGCTGTGCGCGGTGAGCGATTTGCTACTGATTTGCGCCGGGATTTTTGGCGGCAGCGCCTTGCTGATGCAGTCGCCGTGGCTGCTGGCGCTGGTTACCTGGGGCGGCGTAGCGTTTCTGCTGTGGTACGGGTTTGGCGCCCTGAAAACGGCCATGAGCAGCAATCTTGAGCTGGCGAGCGCCGAAGTGATGAAGCAGGGGCGCTGGAAGATTATCGTCACCATGCTCGCCGTGACGTGGCTTAACCCGCACGTTTATCTTGATACGTTCGTGGTGCTCGGCAGCCTGGGTGGACAGCTGGACGTTGAGCCCAAGCGCTGGTTTGCGCTCGGTACGGTCAGCGCCTCCTTCCTCTGGTTCTTTGGTCTTGCGATCCTGGCGGCATGGCTGGCGCCACGTCTGCGCACCGCTAAAGCGCAGCGCATTATCAATACCCTGGTTGGGCTGGTGATGTGGTTTATTGCCTTCCAGCTGGCGAAAGAGGGCATTCATCACGTACAGGGATTGTTCAACTAAGCGTTGTCTTATGGACATCTGAACAAGACCCGCTAAGCTTGCTGGCATGAGCCCTGTTGATGGGGCACTCTTCGCAACATGGAGGAATGACAGTGAAGTTTAAGGTGATGGCCCTGGCGGCATTAGTAAGTTTAGGTGCGGTGTCGGTGCAGGCGAATGAACTGCCAAACGGCCCGCACATTGTCACTTCAGGCACGGCAAGCGTGGATGCGGTACCGGATGTTGCAACCCTGGCAATTGAAGTGAACGTGGCGGCGAAAGATGCTGCTTCCGCCAAGAAACAGGCAGACGATCGTGTTGCGCAATACCTCTCTTTCCTGGAACAGAACGGTGTCGCGAAAAAAGACATCAGCTCTGCGAACCTGCGTACCCAACCGGATTACGACTACCAGAACGGCAAAAGCATCCTGAAAGGCTATCGCGCCGTGCGTACTGTGGAAGTGACTGTACGCCAGCTAGATAAGCTCAACGGATTGCTGGATGGTGCGCTGAAGGCTGGGCTGAACGAAATTCGTTCCGTCTCGCTGGGCGTTGCGCAACCGGAGAAATATAAAGACGAAGCGCGTAAAGCGGCGATTGATGATGCCATTCATCAGGCGCAGCAGCTGGCATCCGGCTTCAAGACCAAGCTCGGTCCGGTTTACAGCGTGCGCTACCACGTTTCAAACTACCAGCCAAGCCCGATGGTTCGGATGATGAAGGCGGACGCCGCGCCGGTTTCTGCTCAGGAAACCTACGAGCAGCCAACCATTCAGTTCGACGATCAGGTTGATGTGGTGTTCCAGCTGGAGCCGACTGAAAAGCCCGCTCAGTAACCCGTAGGCCGGGTAAGGCGAAGCCGCCACCCGGCTAGTTTTTCAATCCTGTCTTAACACCTTATGCCCAAACGCCAGCAGCGCGTCAGTGACGTTGCGCATCATGCGGCTTTCCGGCGCAAAACGGTGCCAGTACAGCATCCGGCGCTGATACAGCCCCGGGGTTAAATCAATCAGCTCACCGCTTTTCAACTCTTTCTCAATCTGCAAATGCGGGATCATGCAGCAGGTGGTTCCCTGACGCGCGAGCTGTACGAAGGCTTCGGACGAGTTAACGATATGACACGGTACGCTGCCCGGCGGCAGATCGAAGTTTTGTTGCAGGAAGGCCTGATGCATATCGTCCAGATGGTCGAAAGCGACGGCAGGCGCTTTCAGCAGCGCGGCGCGGGTCACACCGTTCGGGAAGTAGCGCTCGGCAAAGGCTTTTGAACCGACAAACAGGTAATCCAGCGCGCCCAGCTGATCCACCAGACAGCTTGGCAGCGCCTGAGGCTGAATACTGACCGCCCCAACCACTTCGCCACGGCGCAGGCGCTCCTGGGTGCGGGTCTCGTCTTCAACCTGGAGATTCAGGCGGATAGGGGAGTCGGCCAGCACCGGCGCAAGGGCCGGCAGCAACCAGGTTGCCAGACTGTCGGCGTTCACCGCCAGCGACAGCAGCAGCGGCGTGGAGCCGGTCTGTTCATCGCCCAGCCACTCATCTTCCAGCAGTTCAACCTGCCGCAGCAGGGCGAGGAGCTTTTGTCCTTGCTCCGTCGGACGCGGCGGTACGGTACGCACCAGCAGCGGCTGCCCGAACATGTTTTCAAGCTGTTTGATACGCTGTGATACGGCGGACTGGGTGATGCACAGCTTTTGCGCCGCGCGCTCAAAACCGCGTTCACGAATAACTGCATCAAGTGCCTGTAGTGTTCTGTAGTCCGGACGTTTCATTGCTCTGGCTGACTCCTTAATTTTGCTTAATCTGCACTATGACACAATTTTCCCTTCGTGGCAGACGAAATCCATTCGACGTGTTCTATAATGCGCCCTGAGTTTTCACACCACAGGCAAAACGATCATGACGCAGGATGAACTGAAAAAAGCAGTAGGATGGGCCGCTCTCCAGTACGTACAGCCGGGTACCATTGTCGGTGTTGGTACGGGGTCGACGGCGGCGCACTTTATCGATGCGCTGGGCACGATGAAGGGGCAGATCGAGGGCGCGGTTTCCAGCTCCGATGCTTCCACGGAAAAGCTGAAAAGCCTCGGCATCACCGTTTTCGACCTCAACGAAGTGGACCGTCTGGGCATTTACGTTGATGGCGCGGATGAAATCAACGGCCATATGCAGATGATCAAAGGCGGTGGCGCGGCGCTGACCCGCGAGAAGATCATCGCTTCCGTGGCGGATAAGTTCATCTGCATCGCGGACGCCTCCAAGCAGGTCGACATTCTGGGGAATTTCCCGCTGCCGGTCGAAGTGATCCCGATGGCGCGCAGCGCCGTGGCACGTCAACTGGTGAAGCTGGGTGGTCGTCCGGAATACCGTCAGGGTGTGGTGACCGACAACGGCAACGTGATCCTCGACGTTCACGGCCTTGAGATCCTCGATGCCATTGCGCTGGAAAATGCGATCAACGGCATTCCAGGCGTCGTTACCGTAGGGTTATTTGCCAACCGTGGCGCGGACGTGGCGCTGATCGGCACGGCTGACGGTGTAAAAACCATCGTAAAATGATCTGACGGGGGGAGCGCTCCCCCCGCTAAAAAATTTTTGAAAAGCTAAATTCGGTGACTTGTGTCACGTTTTTCCGCCTCTTTTGCCGATCCTGCCACGTTCGTAATTTTCCGCAGCATTTTCCTCTGCCATTTTGCTCTGTATGACTTTTCTTCAGAGTGCCGACGCAAACGTTCATATTGCTGCAATAGTTTTTTTTGATATGTTGGCTGCACGGGATTTATATCCAGCACAACATCAGTTCAGATAAAAACAGGGTCGGGTAAATGGCAAAGGTATCACTGGAGAAAGACAAGATTAAATTCCTGCTGGTTGAAGGCGTGCACCAGAAAGCGCTCGATAGCCTTCGCGCAGCAGGCTACACCAACATCGAATTTCACAAAGGCGCGCTGGACACTGAAGAGCTGAAAGCGTCCATCCGTGATGCCCATTTCATTGGCCTGCGATCCCGTACCCAACTGACTGAAGACGTTATTGCTGCGGCGGAAAAGCTGGTGGCGATTGGCTGTTTCTGCATCGGCACCAACCAGGTTGATCTGAATGCCGCCGCCAAACGCGGTATCCCGGTCTTTAACGCGCCGTTCTCTAACACCCGTTCCGTGGCGGAGCTGGTGATTGGCGAGCTGCTGCTGCTCCTTCGCGGCATTCCGGAAGCTAACGCTAAAGCGCACCGCGGCGTGTGGAATAAGCTGGCTGCGGGCTCCTACGAAGCGCGTGGTAAAAAGCTCGGGATTATCGGTTACGGCCACATCGGTACGCAGCTCGGTATTCTGGCGGAATCCCTCGGCATGCACGTGTTTTTCTACGATATCGAAAGCAAGCTGCCGCTGGGTAACGCGACGCAGGTGCAGCATCTCTCTGATCTGCTGAATATGAGCGACGTGGTCAGCCTGCACGTGCCGGAAAATGCGTCCACCAAAAACATGATGGGGGCGGAAGAGCTGGCGCTGATGAAGCCGGGCTCTCTGCTGATCAACGCCGCGCGCGGTACGGTGGTCGATATTCCTGCACTGTGCGACGCGCTGAAGCGTAAGCATCTGGCGGGTGCGGCGATTGACGTATTCCCGACGGAACCGGCCACCAACAGCGATCCGTTCACTTCTCCGTTGTGCGAGTTCGACAACGTGATCCTGACGCCGCACATCGGCGGTTCTACTCAGGAAGCGCAGGAGAATATCGGCCTGGAAGTGGCGGGTAAGCTGAGCAAATATTCCGACAACGGTTCAACGCTCTCTGCGGTGAACTTCCCGGAGGTGTCTCTGCCGCTGCACGGTGGGCGTCGTCTGCTGCACATCCACGAAAACCGTCCTGGCGTGCTGACCGCCATCAACCAGATCTTTGCTGAGCAGGGTGTTAACATTGCCGCGCAGTATCTGCAAACTAACTCGCAGATGGGTTATGTGGTGATTGATATCGAAGCGGATGAAGACATCGCCGAGAAAGCATTGCAGAGCATGAAGGCCATTCCGGGGACGATTCGCGCGCGCCTGTTGTACTGATGGTGCGGTCTGTGGCGTCGGGTGGCGGCTGCGCCTTACCCGACCTACAGTTGTCGTGCGGTTTGTGTGTCGGGTGGCGCTTACGCTTACCCGACCTGTAATGTTCGAGGATTTATGTAGGCCGGGTAAGGCGTAGCCGCCACCCGGCTTTGTTCTACCAGGTCCAGGTTTTACTGGGCGTCACCACCGCCGGCAACGGCACATCCCATTTCTCTACGGGTAATGCCTCCACGCCCTGGCAATCATGCGCATACCCCACCGGCTGCAATCCGTACTGCTGCCAGTTTTGTAGCGTCCTGTCATAGAATCCCCCGCCCATGCCCAATCGCTGGCCCTGCTCGTCAAACGCCACCAGCGGTGTAATCAGCACATCCAGCCCGGAAAGCGGGAGCACGTCGCGCACGTCCAGTTTGGGTTCGGTGATTTTCAGACGATTCACCACCAGCTCGCTGTGCGGATGGTAGTGCAGAAACAGCAGATTGCCCGGGCTAAAGGGATGCAGAACCGGCAGGTAAACTTTTTTCCCGGCGCGCCAGAGCTGGTCGATAAGCGGTTGGGTATCCAGCTCACCATCAAACGAGAGAAACAGGGCGACGGTGTTTGCCATCACCACAGGCGGATAGGCCATCATGCGGGCGGCGGCCTGCTGAGCAAACTGTGCCTGTTGCTCGGCGCTTAGAGCGCGACGACGCTGGCGAATAAGCTGACGGATGTCCTGGCGTGAAGCAGAAACTTCAGGGAGTTGAGTCATGGTAGTCGGTAGAAGAAAAGAGAGGGAATCTCCGAGATGCCGCCGCAGGCTGTAACCCTTGAACCCTTGGTTCAAGGTGAATGTGTCGTCATAGTTTTAAGGCTTCTCGGACGAACCGAGCATGCTCACCAACCATGGAGCGCCACATTCTTGTGGTATGAAATATCGGCTCAGGGGACTGGCCCGCTTGCGAACATCTCAGAGAAATTTTGTCTTCACAGTTACTCTACCATAGTCAACTGAGAAGTGTTATTCAAACTTTGGTCCCGGTCTTTCGGGACTGCGACCTTGATCAAGCAATGCCTGTTCTATGGTCTGCTGGAGCATTTTAATGCGCTGCTCCATGCTTGCCGCGTAATCGCGGGTCTTCGCTTTTTCCTGAGTCAGTTCATAGCTGATGTTCAACGCGGCGATGAAAACCAGCTGCTCAGTATTTGTGACTCTAGTGCGTTCTTTTAGATCTTGCAACCGCTGATTCAAATCGTCCGCAGCCTGATTCAAGGCATCCCTTTGTTCAGGCGGACAATTCACTCGCAGTGAACGGCCAAAAATCTGGAGATCGACGGGTTGTGCAGACATGCCACCTTCCTGCTGATTGACTGCGCTGCCTTCGCTTACTGCCCCGGGGGCTGCGAAGGGGCGACACTATAGCTACCCTGATGTGAAGATACAAGCCCTTTTCTGGTATCACCAGGGTCCAAAGTGGTAGCATATCATGAATATCCTCCCTTTGATGACGAATGCGTATGTCTATACAGAACGAAATGCCTGGTTACAAGGATTTAAACCAGTTACTGAACCAGCAGGGAGTCGGTCTGACCCCTGCCGAAATGCACGGTCTGATCAGCGGCATACTGTGCGGCGGAAACAGCGACAGCTCATGGCAGCCGCTGATCCACGACCTCACCAACGAAGGGCTGGCGTTTGGCCACGAACTGGCGGAAGCGCTGCGTAAAATGCACGCCGCAACCAGCGATTCCCTGGAAGACGATGGCTTTCTTTTTCAGCTTTATCTGCCTGAAGGCGACGATGTCAGCGTCTTCGATCGCGCTGATGCGCTCGCGGGTTGGGTAAACCACTATCTTCTTGGCCTGGGCGTAACCCAGCCTAAACTGGATAAAGTGACCGGCGAAGCGGGTGAAGCGATCGACGATCTGCGCAACATCGCCCAGCTCGGCTACGATGAAGACGAAGACCAGGAAGAGCTGGAGATGTCTCTCGAAGAGATTATCGAGTACGTACGCGTGGCGTCTCTGCTGTGCCACGACAACTTTACGCGCTCGCAGCCGACCGCGCCGGAAGTTCGCAAGCCAACATTACACTAAGAAAAATAACGCACAGGAGGGTGTCATGGTTATCTCCAGTCAAGAGTATTCTCGCCGTCGTCAGGCGCTGCTGGCAAAAATGCAGCCGGGAAGCGCTGCCCTGATTTTCGCCGCGCCGGAAGTGACGCGCAGCGCCGACAGCGAATACCCCTATCGCCAGAGCAGTGATTTCTGGTACTTCACCGGGTTTAACGAGCCGGAAGCGGTACTGGTGCTGATTAAAAGCAATGACACCCACAACCACAGCGTGATTTTTAACCGCGTGCGCGATCTGACCGCGGAAATCTGGTTTGGTCGCCGCTTAGGGCAGGAGGCGGCGCCAGAAAAACTGGGCGTGGACCGCGCGCTGGCCTACAGCGAAATCAACCAGCAGCTCTACCAACTGCTGAACGGTCTGGACGTGCTCTATCACGCCCAGGGCGAATACGCGTATGCGGATGACATTGTTTTCACCGCGCTGGATAAGCTGCGTAAAGGCTCACGTCAGAATTTGTCTGCACCCGCCACCCTGACGGACTGGCGACCGATGGTGCATGAGATGCGCCTGTTCAAGTCTGAAGAAGAGCTGAACGTGATGCGCCGCGCGGGCGAAATCAGCGCCCTGGCGCATACCCGCGCCATGGAAAAGTGCCGTCCCGGTATGTTCGAGTACCAGCTTGAAGGGGAAATTCACCATGAATTTAACCGTCACGGCGCGCGCTTCCCGTCCTATAACACCATCGTAGGCGGCGGGGAAAATGGCTGCATTCTGCACTACACCGAAAACGAAAGTGAACTGCGCGACGGCGATCTGGTGCTGATTGACGCCGGCTGTGAATATCAGGGTTACGCGGGCGACATCACCCGTACCTTCCCGGTGAACGGTAAATTCACCTCCGCGCAGCGTGAAATCTATGACATCGTGCTTGAGTCTCTGGAGACCGCGCTGACGCTGTTCCGTCCTGGCACCTCCATCCAGGAGGTTACGGGCGAGGTGGTGCGCATCATGATTACCGGGCTGGTGAAGCTCGGCATTCTGAAAGGCGATGTGGACACCCTTATAACCGAAAACGCCCATCGTCCGTACTTTATGCACGGCCTGAGCCACTGGCTGGGGCTGGATGTGCATGACGTCGGGGCATACGGTCCGGAACGTTCGCGCGTGCTGGAGCCTGGCATGGTGCTGACCGTTGAGCCGGGGCTGTACATCGCGCCGGATGCCGACGTGCCGGAACAGTACCGCGGGATCGGCATTCGTATTGAAGATGATATCGTCATCACCGAAACCGGTAACGAAAACCTGACCGCGACCGTGGTGAAAAAAGCTGACGACATCGAGGCGCTGATGGCGGCGGCACGCGGATGAGCGTAATCATCGTTGGCGGAGGCATGACCGGCGCTACTCTGGCGCTGGCTATTTCGCAGTTAACCCAAGGCCAGCTTCCGGTGCATCTCGTCGAGGCGGTCGCGCCGCAGGCGGCCGATCATCCCGGTTTCGACGCCCGCGCTATCGCGCTGGCGCAGGGAACCTGTCAGCAGCTTGCGCGTATTGGGATCTGGCAGGCGATAGCGGATTGCGCAACGGCGATCGGCACCGTTCACGTCAGCGATCGCGGGCATGCCGGGTTTGTGACGCTGGATGCCCACGATTACCGGATCGAGGCGCTGGGGCAGGTTGTCGAGCTGCATAACGTAGGGCTGCGGCTGTTCCGTCTGTTACAGGACGCGCCTGGCGTCACGCTGCACTGTCCGGCGCGCGTCGCCAGCTTTAGCCGTCGTGACGAGGCCGTCAGCGTGACGCTGGACAACGGCACCACGCTGGAGGGGCAACTGCTGGTGGCGGCAGATGGTTCACGCTCCGCGATCGCCACGCAGTGCGGCGTCGAATGGCGCTCTGAACCCTATGGGCAGGCGGCGGTCATCGCTAACGTCTCTACGGCTGGCGCGCATAACGGCAGGGCATTTGAGCGCTTCACGGAGCACGGCCCGCTGGCCATGCTGCCGATGTCGAACGGGCGCTGCTCGCTGGTATGGTGCCATGCGCAGGATCGGGCCGATGAGGTTCTCTCCTGGTCCGACGAACGTTTTTGTTCCGAGCTGCAAAAAGCCTTCGGCTGGCGGCTTGGGCGCATCACCCATGCCGGAAAACGCGTGGCCTATCCGCTCGCGCTGACGACCGCATCGCAGACTGTCTCCCATCGCGTCGCCCTGGTCGGCAACGCCGCGCAGACGCTGCACCCCATCGCCGGGCAAGGCTTCAACCTTGGCCTCCGTGACGTGATAAGCCTGGCAGAGCTACTGGCCCGGACGTGGAGCGAACAACAGGATTGTGGCGCATACTCGGTGCTAAGCCATTACCAGAAACGACGCCAGGCGGACAAAGCGGCGACCATTGGCGTCACCGACGGTTTAGTCCACCTGTTTGCCAATCGCTGGGCACCGCTGGTTGCGGGTCGCAACCTTGGGCTGATGGCGATGGAACTGTTCATTCCGGCACGTGACGTGCTGGCGCAGCGGACCCTGGGTTGGGTCGCGCGTTAAGGAGTATTGACCGTGCAAAATGTTGATGTCGCCATTGTGGGTGGCGGAATGGTAGGACTGGCGCTGGCCTGTGGTTTACAGGGCAGCGGCCTGCGCGTGGCCGTGCTTGAGCAAAAAGCGCCGCAGCCTGTGGCGCAGGATGCACCGCCGGAGCTGCGCGTCTCGGCGATCAATGCCGCCAGCGAAAAGCTACTGACGCACCTTGGCGTCTGGTCTGAAATCGTGGCGCTGCGTGCCAGCTGTTACCATGGCATGGAAGTGTGGGACAAAGACAGCTTCGGCCATATCGCGTTTGACGATGAAAGCATGGGCTACAGCCACCTTGGACACATCGTTGAAAACGCGGTGATCCACCACGCGCTGTGGCAGAAAGCACAGCAGTGCAGCGACGTCACGCTGATCGCACCGGCGAAACTCCAGCAGGTGGCGTGGGGCGAAAACGACGCGTTTATCACTCTTGAAAGTGGCGACATGCTGACCGCGCGTCTGGTGGTGGGTGCCGACGGCGCCAATTCCTGGCTGCGTAACAAAGCGGATATTCCGCTGACCTTCTGGGATTACCGCCATCACGCGTTGGTGGCCACAATCCGCACCGAAGAGCCGCACGGCGGCGTGGCGCGCCAGATTTTCCATAATGACGGCATTCTGGCCTTCCTGCCGCTTGCCGATCCGCATTTCTGCTCCATCGTCTGGTCCTTAGAGCCGGAGAAAGCGCAGCAGATGCAGGAGGCGACGCCGGATGCCTTCAGTCAGGCGCTATGCGTGGCGTTTGATAACCGTCTGGGCCTGTGCATGCTTGAAAGCGAACGCCAGACGTTTCCGTTAACCGGTCGCTACGCGCGTCAGTTTGCCGCGCACCGTCTGGCGCTGGTGGGGGATGCGGCGCATACCATTCATCCGCTGGCCGGGCAGGGGGTGAACCTCGGCTTTATGGACGCGGCTGAGCTGGTTGAAGAGCTGCGTCGTCTGCATCGGGAAGGCAAAGATATTGGTCAGCATCTGTATCTGCGTCGCTACGAGCGCAGCCGCAAACACAGTGCGGCGATGATGCTGGCGGGAATGCAGGGCTTCCGCGAGCTGTTTGCCGGAGCGAATCCGGCGAAAAAACTGCTGCGCGATATTGGCCTCAAACTGGCCGACACCCTTCCCGGCGTAAAACCGCAGCTTCTTCGTCAGGCAATGGGCCTCAACGATCTTCCCGACTGGTTACGTTAATCTCGATCCCCGTCACACTTTATTTTCCCGGCCTCCGCGCCGGGGAAATTTCCTCGTTTGAAATAATCTAATTTCACGTCATTTTTCGCATTAGAAAATCTAATCTAACTATTTTTATGTTACGGAAATTCGGCCCGTTTTTCCGCACGAAATATCACCATCTGCTAAATTCTGTTAGATCATTGTTAATTTTATGCGGGTTTAATCGCATTTTCCCAGTGAATAACTCTGTAGGCTTTTCAGCGATTTTTGGTCATAAGCTAATGTGATGACCTGTTTTACCTTATGGTTAACCGCCGGTTTCGGTGGTAAGTTCAGGTAAAAGAGAACGTTTGCGTCGGCCCCCGATCGCGAGGCCGACACCGGGTTTCACGGTGAATTTTTCAACGAGGAAAAGATGGCTCAACAGACTCCTTTGTACGAACAGCACGTGTTGTGCGGCGCCCGCATGGTGGACTTCCACGGCTGGATGATGCCGCTGCACTACGGCTCGCAGATTGATGAGCACCACGCGGTGCGCACCGATGCCGGTATGTTCGACGTGTCTCATATGACGATTGTCGACCTGCGCGGTAGCCGCACCCGGGAGTTTTTGCGTTATCTGCTGGCAAATGACGTCGCCAAACTGAAGACGCCGGGCAAAGCGCTCTATACCGGCATGCTGAATGCCTCGGGCGGCGTGATTGACGACCTCATCGTCTACTACTTCACCGAAGATTTCTTCCGCCTCGTTGTAAACTCCGCCACCCGCGAAAAAGACCTCTCCTGGATTTCCCAACACGCTGAACCTTACGCCATAGACATCACCGTTCGTGACGATCTTTCGCTGATTGCGGTGCAGGGGCCAAACGCGCAGGCGAAAGCCGCGTCTCTGTTCAGCGACGAGCAGCGCAAAGCCACCGAAGGCATGAAGCCATTCTTCGGCGTGCAGGCGGGGGATCTGTTTATCGCCACCACCGGCTACACCGGTGAAGCGGGCTACGAAATTGCGATGCCAAACGAGAAGGCCGCTGATTTCTGGCGTGCGCTGGTGGAGGCGGGCGTGAAGCCTGCGGGCCTGGGCGCGCGCGATACGCTGCGTCTGGAAGCGGGGATGAACCTCTACGGTCAGGAGATGGACGAAGGCGTCTCTCCGCTGGCGGCCAATATGGGCTGGACCATCGCCTGGGAACCGGCTGACCGTGATTTTATTGGTCGTGAAGCGCTGGAGATGCAGCGCGAGAAGGGCACTGAACAGCTGGTCGGCCTGGTGATGAAAGAAAAAGGCGTTCTGCGCGGCGAGCTGCCGGTGCGCTTCACCGATGCCGATGGCAATCATCGCGAAGGCGTGATCACCAGCGGAACGTTCTCCCCGACGCTCGGCTACAGTATTGCCCTGGCACGCGTGCCGGCGGGGATTGGCGAAACGGCGGTGGTGCAGATCCGCAACCGCGAAATGCCGGTCAACGTGACCAAACCGATTTTTGTTCGCGCCGGTAAGCCGGTCGCCTAACTATTTTTATCAGGAGAACTTCAATGAGCAATGTGCCAGCAGAACTGAAATACAGCAAAGAACACGAGTGGCTGCGCAAAGAGGCGGACGGCACTTACACCGTTGGGATCACCGAGCACGCGCAGGAGCTGCTGGGCGACATGGTGTTTGTTGACCTGCCGGAAGTGGGCGCAACCGTGAGCGCAGGCGACGACTGTGCGGTAGCGGAATCCGTTAAAGCGGCCTCTGACATCTACGCCCCGGTGAGCGGTGAAATTGTTGCCGTGAACGACGCGCTGAGCGACTCCCCGGAGCTGGTCAACAGCGAACCGTATGAAGGCGGCTGGATCTTCAAGATCAAAGCCAGCGACGAAGCGCAGGTTGCCGCGCTGCTGGATGCGACCGCGTACGAAGCACTGTTAGAAGACGAGTAATCAGTAATCCCCCTCTCCCTTTGGGAGAGGGCAGGGGTGAGGGTGCCAATCTTCCCCTCACCCTAACCCTCTCCCAAAGGGAGAGGGAACTTAAATTCACTGCACGTTTCAGGAACCATCGCTCATGACACAGACTTTAAGCCAGCTTGAAAACCGTGGCGCTTTCATTGAACGTCACATTGGGCCGGATGCTCAGCAACAGCAGGAGATGCTGAAGACAGTTGGCGCGGATTCATTAAACGCACTGATCGGCCAGATCGTGCCAAAAGACATCCAGCTTGCCACGCCGCCGCAGGTAGGCGAGTCCACGACGGAGTTCGCCGCGCTGGCGGAGCTGAAGGCCATCGCCGGCCTTAACAAGCGCTATAAGTCTTACATTGGCATGGGCTACACCAACGTGCAGTTACCGCCGGTGATCCTGCGTAACATGCTGGAAAACCCGGGCTGGTACACCGCTTACACCCCATATCAGCCAGAAGTCTCCCAGGGCCGTCTGGAAGCGCTGCTGAACTTCCAGCAGGTGACGCTGGATCTGACCGGTATGGATATCGCCTCTGCCTCGCTGTTGGATGAAGCCACTGCCGCCGCCGAAGCGATGGCGATGGCGAAGCGCGTGAGCAAGCTGAAAAACGCCAACCGCTTCTTCGTCGCGGCGGACGTGCATCCCCAGACGCTGGACGTGGTGCGCACCCGTGCGGAAACCTTTGGCTTTGAGGTGATTGTCGACGACGCGGAAAAAGTTCTGGATCACCAGGACGTCTTCGGCGTGCTGTTGCAGCAGGTGGGCACCACCGGGGAAGTGCACGACTACGGCGCACTGATCGCCGAGCTGAAATCCCGTAAGGTTATTGTTAGCGTCGCCGCTGATTTTATGGCGCTGGTGCTGCTGACGGCGCCAGGCAAACAGGGCGCGGATATTGTCTTCGGCTCAGCTCAGCGTTTCGGCGTGCCGATGGGCTACGGCGGCCCGCACGCGGCGTTCTTTGGCGCGAAAGATGAATTTAAACGTTCCATGCCAGGCCGTATTATCGGCGTATCGAAAGATGCCGCCGGTAACACCGCGCTGCGCATGGCGATGCAGACCCGCGAGCAGCATATCCGCCGCGAGAAAGCGAACTCCAACATCTGTACCTCGCAGGTGCTGCTGGCTAACATTGCCAGCCTGTACGCGGTGTTCCACGGTCCGGCTGGCCTGAAACGTATTGCCAGCCGCATCCACCGTCTGGCCGATATCCTGGCCTGCGGTCTGCAACAGAAAGGTCTCAGACTGCGTCATGAACACTATTTCGATACCCTGTGCGTCGAGGTGGCAGACAAAGCGGCCGTGCTGGCGCGCGCCGAGGCAGCGCAAATCAACCTGCGCAGCGACATTCACAATGCGGTCGGCATTACGCTGGACGAAAGCACCACCCGTGACGATATCCTGACCCTGTTCAACGTATTGCTGGGTGACGCACACGGTCTGGACGTTGATACGCTCGACAAAGAGGTTGCGCTCGACAGCCGCTCCATTCAGGAAAGCATGCTGCGCGACGACGCGATCCTGACTCACCCGGTGTTCAAACGCTATCACAGCGAAACCGAGATGATGCGTTACATGCACTCTCTGGAACGTAAAGATCTGGCGCTGAACCAGGCGATGATCCCGCTGGGCTCCTGCACCATGAAGCTGAACGCCGCGGCTGAGATGATCCCAATTACCTGGCCTGAATTCTCTGAGCTGCACCCGTTCTGCCCGGCTGAGCAGGCGGAAGGTTATCACATGATGATCAACCAGCTCTCCGACTGGCTGGTGAAGCTGACCGGGTACGACGCGCTCTGCATGCAGCCGAACTCCGGTGCGCAGGGTGAATACGCTGGTCTGCTGGCGATCCGTCACTATCACGAAAGCCGCAATGAAGGCCACCGTGATATCTGCCTGATCCCAAGCTCTGCCCACGGTACCAACCCGGCTTCTGCCCAGATGGCAGGAATGGAAGTGGTGGTTGTGGCGTGCGACAAAAACGGCAACATCGATCTGGCCGACCTGCGCGCCAAAGCCGAGCAGGCGGGCGACAAACTCTCCTGCATCATGGTGACCTACCCATCCACCCACGGCGTGTACGAAGAAACTATCCGTGAAGTGTGTGAAGTGGTGCATCAGTTCGGCGGCCAGGTTTACCTCGACGGCGCAAACATGAACGCCCAGGTGGGCATCACCTCTCCGGGCTTTATTGGCGCGGATGTGTCGCACCTGAACCTGCATAAAACGTTCTGCATTCCGCACGGCGGTGGCGGCCCGGGGATGGGCCCAATCGGCGTGAAAGCGCACCTGGCACCGTTTGTGCCGGGCCACAGCGTGGTGCAGATTGAAGGCATGCTGACCCGTCAGGGCGCGGTCTCCGCGGCACCGTTCGGCAGCGCCTCTATCCTGCCAATCAGCTGGATGTACATCCGCATGATGGGCGCGGAAGGGCTGAATCAAGCCAGCCAGGTGGCGATCCTCAACGCCAACTACATCGCAACGCGTCTGAAGGACGCCTATCCGGTGCTCTATACCGGTCGCGACGGTCGCGTGGCGCACGAATGCATCCTCGATATTCGTCCTCTGAAAGAAGAGACGGGCATCAGCGAGCTGGATATTGCCAAGCGCCTGATCGACTACGGCTTCCACGCGCCAACCATGTCGTTCCCGGTAGCGGGTACGCTGATGGTTGAGCCGACTGAATCTGAAAGCAAGGTGGAGCTGGATCGCTTTATCGACGCCATGCTGGCGATCCGCAGCGAAATCGACCGCGTGAAAGGCGGGGAGTGGACGCTGGAAGATAACCCGCTGGTGAACGCGCCGCATACACAGAACGAACTGGTGGCAGAGTGGAACCACGGTTATACCCGCGAGCTGGCTGTCTTCCCGGCAGGTGTGGCAAACAAATACTGGCCAACCGTGAAACGTCTTGATGATGTTTACGGCGACCGTAACCTGTTCTGCTCCTGCGTGCCGATGAGCGAATACCAGTAACGTTGTTCCTGTAGTAACGTAGGCCGGGTAAGGCGAAGCCGCCACCCGGCTTTTTTATTGGGAGAAAAGAATGGCAATTGCACTGGTCACCGGCGCCAGCCGGGGTATTGGTAAAGCCACCGCGCTACAGCTGGCAAGCGAAGGCTACACCGTTGCGGTGAATTTTCATCACAACATCAAAGCCGCGACGGACGTCATTAATCAGATCGTGGACGCGGGCGGTAAAGCCTTTGCCGTACGCGCGGACATCAGCGATGAAGCGCAGGTGATGGCGATGTTCGACAGCATCGATCGCGAAGGTGAGCCGCTCGCCGCGCTGGTGAACAACGCCGGGATTTTGTTTGAACAATCCACCATCGAAAATCTCTCCGCTGAACGTATTAACCGTGTGCTGGCTACCAACGTCACCGGCTATTTTCTCTGCTGCCGTGAAGCGGTTAAGCGCATGTCGCATAAACACGGCGGCAAGGGCGGCGCGATTGTGAATGTCTCCTCGGCGGCATCACGGCTGGGCGCGCCGGGGGAATATGTGGATTATGCCGCCTCAAAAGGGGCGGTGGATTCCCTGACCACCGGCCTCGCGCTGGAGGTGGCGGCGCAGGGCATTCGCGTTAACTGCGTGCGGCCAGGCCTGATTTATACCGATATTCACGCCTCCGGCGGCGAGCCGGGGCGTGTGGATCGGGTGAAGTCGATGTTACCGATGCAGCGTGGCGGTCAGCCGGAGGAGGTCGCCCAGGCCATTGCCTGGCTGCTGAGCGACAAAGCCTCCTATGTCACCGGTAGCTTCCTGGAGCTGGCTGGCGGGAAGTAACGCTACGACGCCAGCCACAGCCGCAGGCGCATTCCCCAGCCGCTGGTCCAGCCGGTGGTGATCGACTTCACCTCGCCGTGAGAGATCACTACCAGCGTTGGCGTCACCTTAACGTCCCACTCACGCGCCAGTTCTCCACTGGCGTCGTTGACCGTGGGCATCATCGCCTTCTTCTTCCTCATCCATGTTTCGAGCGTCGCGTTATCGCCCGAGCGCAGCGCAACCGACATCACGTTACCCCCGTCCGCGGCAAGCGTCGCCACCGACGGCGTGGTATAGCGGCAGACGCCGCACCATGTCGCCCAGACGTAGACCAGCAGCGGTCGCTCCTTACTCATGGCGATAAGATCGACGGGCTGACCGTCGAGGGTGTGCAGTGCCGTCGCGGAGAAATTCTGCGGCAGCGCGGGCTGGCGGAAATAGTCCACCGCCAGGCTCACGGCTACGCCAATCAGCAGCCACACGCCCAGCTCGCGCAGCAGGCGCGGAAGCTTACTTGCCACGGGCGTTTGCCAGCTGTTCTTTGACCAGCCCCTCCAGGTCGTCATACGGAATTGCGCCCGCCACCATCTGGTCGCCGATAATGGTCGCCGGGGTACCCTGAATATTCAGCACCTGCGCCAGGATGAGGTTCATCTTTAGGCTGTCCATGGTTTTATCATCCGTTTTAATGCTGTCCGTTCCGGTCTTTGCCTTCGCGGCGGCGATGCTGGCGTCATCGTGATAGCCCTTTTTCATCATCAGCCGCTGGTGGAGCGCCCAGAATTTATCCGGCGCCTGCTGCCACGTTGAGAGTGCCGCTTTCGCGGCATTTACCGAGCTTTGTCCCTTGAACGGCAGCAGTTTGACGATGAGCTGCACGTCGGGATTTTCCTGCACGATTTTCTCAAGCATTGGGTCGAACTGCTTGCAATACGGGCAGTTGTAGTCAGTGAAGGAGACGATGGTCAGCTTCGGCGATGTCGCGCCGGTTCGCGGGCTGTTGGGGTCGTTAAACAGCAGTTTTGCCAGCTGGTCGCTGGAAGCGTCATCAGAAGGTGCGGCGAAACCGAACGTTGATAACGACAGCAGAAGTAAGGCAACGAAGGCTCTCATGCTATTTTCCTTTTGCATCGGACAGGGTGCTCAGCACCGCTTCGCGGCTTAACAACGCAGGCAGCACGTGGCCCTGCGGTAATCCCGGTCCGTAGATCTGGTTAAACGGTACGGCGGCGCTGCCGCGCGTGGTTAAGAACTGGCTGATGGTATCTGAGGGGCGGCTCCAGTCGCCGCGCAGGGCGACAACGTCCGGGGAGGAGAGCGCATCCTGCACGTCGTCGCGCAGCAGCACGTTGTATTTATTGGCTTTACAGGTCACGCACCAGTCGGCGGTCACGTCGACGAACACCCGTTTGTTCTCCGCCAGCGCGCGGGCAATGGCCTGCTCGCTGAGCGGCTGCCAGTGAATACGATCGCGGCGGGAACCCTCGCCGCCGGAACCGGATACAAACGCGACCGCCCCGGCCACCACTACAGCTAATACCCCGGCGCGCAGTGCCGTTTGCCAGCGGTAGCGCCAGGCGGTGACCAGCAGCAGCGTAAGGATCAGGAACACGCCCAGCGTGATGACGGGCAGGCTGCCAATGTGCACCGTCAGCAGGCTCAGCAGCCACAGCGATGAGCCGAGCATCATCATCCCCAGCACTACGCGTACGACGTTCATCCAGCGTCCCGGACGCGGCAACCGCTGGGCCAGCCCCGGCCAGGCCGCCACCAGCAGCCACGGCAGGCTCATGCCGATACCCATCGCCAGGAAGATCCCCCACAGCAGGGGAAGCGGCGCCGCCAGCGCGACCGAGACCGCCGTACCCAGGAACGGCGCGGTGCAGGGTGTCGCCAGCAGCGTGGCAAACGCGCCTTGCCAGAAATGACCCGCAAGCCCGTTGCCGCCGCGCGTGGCGAGGAAGGTGCTGGCGCCGGAAGGGAGACGGATTTCAAACAACCCCAGCAGGCTGGCGCTGAAAAGCACCATCACCAGCGCCATCGCGCCAATAAACCACGGATTCTGGAACTGGATCCCCCAGCCGAGCGCCTGATTGCCTAAGCGTAAAACCGTCATCATCAGCGCCAGCGCGAGGAACGAGATCACGATCCCGGCTACCGACGCAAGAAACTGTCGGCGTACCTGACCCCGCGCCTGCCGTTCGGTTTGCATCAGCGTGCCCAGCTTCATGGCCAGCACGGGCAGTACGCAGGGCATGACGTTAAGGATCAGACCGCCCGCCAGCGCCATCAGCAGCACCCAGCCTAACGAGAGCGTCGGCGCGGCGTTCCCCGGCTGAATGCTCAGGCTGGACTCCTGCGCCTGCCCGCTATCGGCCAGAACCAGCGACAGGGTTTTGCCGCTGAGGTTGGGCGCGGCCTCGCCCCAGTTGTCCGTCACGGGCACGGTGGCGACCAGCGAGTCACCGCGCACGGTGAGGGCCGGTTTGCCGAAATCAACATCATCCATACCGTCGATAAACAGGGACGGTGCCTGCCAGCCTGCGTCACGCTGCGCCGTTACGGTCAGCTTGCCGGGGGCATAGGTGGCGTTAAGCGTTGAGGTCAACCCGCCGCTGAGCGGAAGGGTGCCCATGGCCCGACTGAAATCGTAATCAAAACCGGCGCCTGCGGATGCGGTCATGTTCAGCGAAAACGGGTAGTCGGTAAGAATACAGACGTTGCTACAGGTGGAGAGCGTCAGTACGCCGCTCAGGATCTTCGGGACGTCGCCCCGCAGAGTGATGGGAAAGCTGACATCTCCGTGGTAGCCCTGCGTGGTGATGCCCGCGACGTCGAAACGCTGCGGCACAGGCCAGCGCCAGATCGCCTCGACGGGCTGATGCCATTTAATCGCGGGTGCGACGCCGCCTTCGCCCGGCGAGCGCCAGTAGGTTTTCCAGCCTTTTTGCAGGGCGACGTCCAGCAGCAGGCGGGTTTCGCCAGTGCTTTCGGGTTGCGCACGCAGCCTGACGCTGGCGTGCTGATTATCGGCGGCGCGCAGCCAGCCGCTGTCGGCAGCCTGGCTGAGGGGCAGCCATAGCCAAAGCAGGCAGACCAGCAGTCGCCTGAATACAGTAAACATAAATTTTCTCCGTAAATAATGAATTAACCTGAAGTAACAGGCGAAGGCTCATTCACGGAAGACGCATAATCGCAGATGCACCCTTAACCGGGGCGGGGAGATAACGCGGGGAGGCCACTGCCGTTCGCGGCGCGGTGGACTGGCTGCCAGCAACGCCAGCAGCAGGGTGACGGCAATCAGGGCGCCTTCAAACAAAACAGGCGGGACCGACATCAGCGACTTGGCGCTAAGCTCACACGGGGTTACCGGTGCGTCGGTACTCTCCTGCCCCTGCTGGACAGACTGGCTCGTGGCGGTGACGTTCATGACAAGCGCGTGCATCCCGGCCATCCGCTGGGCGGTGCATATCAGCACCACCAGGCAGGCCAGGGCTACAAGCAGGATAGCGTTGCGTTGTCGCTTGATCATGTTCGCCTCAAATATTCAGGACGCCTATATTATCGGGCGAACATATTTTGGCAACGCAAAAGCTGTAAAGAAGTGTCTGGAAGATAAGCGGTTTGCCCTCTCCGCTTGCAGAGAGGGCGAGCCATTACAGCGTTTCGCCGTTGCTGGCAATGACGGTTTTATACCACTCAAAGCTCTTCTTACGGGAGCGGGACATGTCACCGGTACCGTCGTCGTGCTTGTTGACGTAGATAAAGCCGTAGCGCTTACTGTACTGGCCGGTGGTGAAGGAGACGCAGTCGATGCAGCCCCACGGCGTGTAGCCCATCAGATCCACGCCATCCCAGGTCACCGCCTTCATCATCTCTTCCACGTGGGCGCGCAGGTAGTCGATGCGATAGTCATCGTTGATGCTGCCGTCCTCTTCCACGGTGTCGTAGGCGCCGAAACCATTTTCCACGATAAACAGCGGCTTCTGATAACGTTCGTACAGTTCACACAGCGAATAGCGCAGGCCTACCGGATCAATCTGCCAGCCCCAGTCGGACGCCTTGACGTGTGGGTTCGGCACGCTGCCCTCGAAGCCGGAAATGGCGTCACCGGTACCGCCTTCCGCTTTGACCGCGTTGGTCATGTAGTAGCTGAAACCTAAGTAATCGCAGGTGCCTTCACGCAGGATCTGCTCGTCGCCCGCTTCCATTTTGATGGAGAAGCCACGGCGCTCCCACTCGTTCAGCACGTAAGACGGGTAGTAGCCGCGCAGCTGTACGTCGGTAAAGACGTAGCGCTCGCGCATGGATTCCTGAGCGAACATGACATCTTCTGGCTTGCAGGAGTACGGATAGAGCGCCACCATCGCCAGCATGCAGCCGACTTTCATTTCCGGGTTAATGCGGCGTGCGGCTTTCACCGCCAGCGCGCTGGCCACGAACTGGTGGTGCAGCACCTGGTACATGGTCTCTTCCGGGTTGTCGTGCTCGGTATAGACCACGCCAGAGCAGCAGTAGCCGAACAGCGGCGCACGCCAGTTGCGCTGGTTGTTGATTTCGTTGAAGGTCATCCAGTATTTGACCTTATTTTTGTAGCGCTCAAATACCACTTCCGAGAAGCGCACAAAGAAATCGACCACTTTACGGTTGGTCCATCCGCCATATTCCTGAACGAGGTGCAGCGGCATTTCAAAGTGGGAGAGGGTGATCACCGGCTCGATGTTGTACTTCAGCAGTTCATCGAACATGTCGTCGTAAAACTTCAGCCCCTCTTCGTTTGGCTGAGTTTCGTCGCCTTTCGGGAAGATGCGCGTCCAGGCGATGGAGGTACGGAAACATTTGAAGCCCATCTCGGCAAACAGCCTGATGTCTTCTTTGTAATGGCCGTAGAAGTCGACGGCTTCGTGGTTGGGGTAATATTTGCCTTCAATCACTTCCTGCGTGATTTCTCGCGGAACGCCGTGTGCGCCGCCGGTGAGCACGTCGCAGATGCTTGGCCCTTTGCCGCCTTTGTTCCAGCCGCCTTCAACCTGGTGCGCCGCTACCGCGCCGCCCCATAAAAAATCTTTCGGTAAGGTGAGTTTTTTCATCTTTGCTATTCTCAATTCAGGACTTATTGATTTCGAGTCTAGCAAAGCGGAATTAAATGTCACGATATAACATTTTGCGGAAATTGTAATTTGTCACATCAAAAAAACAGGATGTTTTATTCTGTTAATTTCTTCGCCAGTTTCCGGCCTAATGATTCCAGAATATAGATGACGGGAATTTGCGTGGTGATATCGTAAACGCCGCCAATGCGCGTTTGCGGGACATGCCAGGAGAGGTTAAAGTCCGCCAGCTTTGCGAGACGTGAATGTTCGTGGCTGGTGACTGAGAGCACCTTGCAGTGGTGCAGGCTGAACTGGCTGGCGAAGCGCAGGATCTCCTCGGTTTCGCCGGAGACGGAGAGTACAATAGCCAGCGCATTTTTAGCCATTTCGTTAGTGACCGGGAAATAAGGATCGTCGATATGGTTGCTGAATTTCCCGATATTTGAAAAGAAACGTGCGCCATATTTTGCCAGCGATCCGGAGGTGCCCGCACCGACAAAAATAATTCGTTCAGATGATAAAATAATATCGACGGCGTTATCTAATAGCGCATCAAACTCTTCGTTATTTACGCTTTTAAAGAAGCTGATGATTTCACTGGCACCAAAATTCGCCTGCTGCGGCTCGTTCTGCTCCAGATAGAGTTTAAAGCGCACCCGAAATTCCGAGTAGCCATCGCAGTTAAGCTTGCGGCAGAAGCGCAGGATGGTAGTAGTGGAAACGCCCGCCGCATCCGCCAGCTCGCGGATGGTCATGTACATCACTTTATCGCGGTTCTTAATGACATAGTTGTAGACCATCATTTCCAGATTGTTGAGGCTGGCAATGGCGGAATGGCTGAACATACTCACAATGGCTAAACTCGCTGTCGGACACTATTCCTGAAGCATACCATGATGACGAAGGACGGGAGACGGATTTATCTCCTTGATTACTTAGATGTTAATGAAATCATTTACACCTGTGCGGTGGATTGTTTTTACATTATGCTGATTTATAAGGATAAATCTTGAATGTGGATTTATTTTAGCTAACAGGTGTTCACTGGAATCATTCTCAGTTAGCATAGACTGGCGATGAATAATCATCTTTTGTTTTCCCGGAGTTAAGTATGGTGAGCAGACCATTAATCGCACAGGGATATTCGCTGGCTGAGGAAGTAGCCAACAGTATAAGCCACGGCATTGGCCTGGTTTTTGGGATTGTCGGCTTAGTGTTATTGCTGGTACAGGCAGTGGATACCAACGCCAGCGCGATGGCCATTACCAGCTACAGTCTGTATGGCGGGAGTATGATCCTGCTTTTCCTGGCCTCAACGCTGTATCACGCTATTCCGCATCAACGGGCGAAGATATGGCTCAAGAAATTTGACCACTGCGCTATCTATCTTCTTATTGCGGGTACCTATACGCCGTTTTTGCTGGTGGGGCTCAACTCACCGCTGTCGCGTGGCCTGATGATTGTGATCTGGAGCCTGGCGCTGCTGGGGATCCTGTTTAAGCTGACCATTGCGCACCGGTTTAAAGTGTTGTCGCTGGTTACCTATCTGACAATGGGCTGGCTGTCGCTGATTGTGGTGTATCAGTTAGCCATTAAGCTGGCGGTGGGGGGCGTGACGCTTCTGGCGGTGGGCGGGGTAGTCTACTCGCTGGGCGTGATTTTCTACGTCTGCAAGCGTATTCCGTACAACCATGCCATCTGGCACGGCTTTGTGCTGGGCGGCAGCGTGTGCCACTTCCTGGCAATTTATCTGTATGTTGGGCAGGTGTAGTTTTTTTGTAAGGTGCGGTCTGATGCCCTCACCCCGACCCTCTCCCACAGGGAGAGGGAGAATATCAACACCGTAGGCCCGGTAAACGCAGCGCCACCGGGCGATACAGCATCAATCTTCCAGAGAATACGGTAGCGGCTCAATGCTGAGCGTGTTTGCATCATCCCGCACGCGGAACACGCTGTCGGGCTCCATATCATTATTCATGACAACCTGCACCAGCAGGCGGCCATCATCGAGCTGGACGGCGGCTAACACGGTGCCGGTACGGCGCCAGTTTTCGCCCATCTTCATCTCAAGATCTTCACCCGCTTCCGGCACACGGCTGGCGTGACCAGCCAGTGTCCACAGGGCGCGTTTGTTCGCGCCGCGGAATTTCGCACGCGCCACCATTTCCTGACCAGTGTAGCAGCCCTTCTTAAAGCTGATACCACCCAGCGCCTGGATGTTTGTCGCCTGCGGGATAAACTGCGCGCTGTTTGCCGCGTCAATCACCGGCAGGCCCGCTTCGATGTTCAGCGCCAGCCACTGCTGGCTGTTGTTGAGCTGTGCTTCACCGCGCAGGGCGTCAGTGACGCGTTCCGCCGTTGCTTCGTCGGTTACCAGCAGGAAGCGCTCCGCCGGGTGTTCGAACCACAGAATGGAGGTCGCTCCCTCGCTGACCAGCTGTTTTTTAGCATCCGGCAGCTCGGCAAACAGGTTTTTCAGCGCTGCACGCGCCTGGAAACCCGCGACCCCCAGCAGAACGTGTTCATCGTCCGGGGCGATGGTGACTTTAGAAAAGACCGCGTATTTTTTCAGCTCTTTAAGCTGGGCGTCACGCAGGCTGCGGCGCTCAATAAAGGCGAATCCGTCCTGACGGCGGAACAGACGCAGGTTGCTCCACATTTTGCCTTTTGGATCGCAATGCGCGGCCAGCAGATGCTGGTGCTCAGTCAACTGCGCCACGTCCGCCGTGACCTGGCCTTGCAGGTATTTTTCACTGTCCGCACCAGTCAGTGTCGCCAGTGCCCAGTCATCAAGAGTAATCAGCGTCAGCGGCAGACGCGCAGAGGCGGCGGGCTGGCGAGGAGAAAATGGTGTAAATGCCATAGTGATGTCCTGAATTGCTTAACGCTTTGATAATACCTAATGGTAAAAGAGACTGTATTCAATGCAAGCGCTTTCAGCAGGCCATTCGTGCCATTACGCGGTTATGCGTGGCGCTACGCAAAATAGAGTAATCCGCTGTCTTTATAAGGATTATTCAGGGAGCCTGCTCGAGGTTCGCAATATTCCAGTAAAGAAACGGTCAAAAACACGTTACACTAGCAGGTGTTCCCGGAGAGCAATAATGAATACCAAACGGGATACCGACTGTGCCAAACGTAATGCAGGAAACAGAACATGGATATTAACAACAAGGCCCGTATTCACTGGGCGTGCCGTCGCGGCATGCGTGAACTTGATATCTCCATCATGCCTTTCTTCGAGTATGAGTACGACAGCTTAAGCGATGACGATAAGCGCCTGTTTGTCCGTCTGCTTGAGTCTGACGATCCGGATTTATTCAACTGGCTGATGAATCACGGCAAGCCCGCCGACACCGAGTTGCAACGGATGGTGCAATTAATTCAAACACGGAATCAGGAACGTGGTCCTGTGGCAATCTGATCTTCGCGTCTCGTGGCGCTCACAGTGGATGTCCTTACTGCTCCACGGGCTGGTGGCGGCACTGGTGTTATTGGTGCCGTGGCCGCTTAGCTATACCCCTCTGTGGTTGCTATTGCTGTCGTTTGTGGTGTTTGACAGCGTGCGCAGCCAGCGTCGAATCAACGCCCGTCAGGGTGAAATTAAGCTGCTGATGGATTCTCGCCTGCGCTGGCAGGGAAAAGAGTGGGAGATGATGGGGACGCCGTGGATGCTTAACACCGGGATGATGCTACGGCTGCGTCGGGTCGAGGATAACCGTCGCCAGCACCTGTGGCTGGCCGCAGACAGTATGGATCCCGCGGAGTGGCGAGATCTGCGCCGGTTGATCGTGCAACAGCCGACGCAGGAGTAAATCAGCTGAATTGCTCGGCCATCTCACCCAGAATCTGCTCGCACCAGCTCTGGAGGCGCTCGTCGCTAAGATCGTACTGGTTGGTTTCATCCAGCGCGAGCCCGACAAACAGCTGACCGTCGGCAATAATCGGTTTTTGACTGGTGAACTCATAGCCTTCCGTAGGCCAGTAGCCGATAAAGGTCGCGCCCTTTGGCGCCAGTTTGTCGTGCAGCATGCCGAGTGCGTCAAGGAACCACTCCCCGTAGCCCAGCTGGTCGCCCATGCCGTACATCGCAATGATTTTGCCTTCAAAATTGACTGAATCGAGCTGATCCCAGATGGCTTCCCAGTCTTCCTGAATCTCACCAAAGTCCCAGGTAGGGATACCCAGAATCAGCACATCGTACTGCTCCATCAAGGCAACCGCGTCATCTTTCAGGTTATGCAGCGTCACCAGTTCCGGGCCAATGATGTCACGAATTTTCTCCGCCGCCATTTCGGTGTAGCAGGTGCTGGAACCATAGAACAGACCAATATTCATCGCGTAACTATCTCAATTCTTGCTATGACTTTGCGCGTAGTGTACCAGAAACCGATGGCATTCAGGCATAATGGCCAGATTGCAGAACCAAAGGGGCTGATGTGGAAAAGGATCTCGCACTCATCGAACAGTTTCTCGACGCGCTGTGGCTGGAGAAAAACCTCGCTGAAAATACGCTCAGCGCCTATCGTCGGGATCTCACGCTGCTGGTCGATTGGCTGGCACATCGTGGGCTGACGCTTGAAAGCGCGCAAAGCGATGACCTGCAAGGGTTACTGGCTGAGCGGATGGAAGGGGGGTACAAAGCCACCAGCTCCGCACGCCTGCTGAGCGCCATGCGCCGCCTGTTCCAGCACCTGTACCGCGAGAAGATCCGCGCGGATGACCCCAGCGCACTGCTGGCATCGCCTAAACTGCCTCAGCGGCTGCCAAAAGATCTCAGCGAAGCACAAGTTGAGAGATTATTACAGTCGCCCGCAGTTGACCTTCCGCTGGAGTTACGCGATAAAGCCATGCTTGAACTATTGTATGCCACGGGCTTGCGCGTTTCCGAGCTGGTGGGCCTGACGATGAGCGATATCAGCCTGCGTCAGGGCGTGGTGCGCGTTATCGGTAAAGGGAACAAAGAACGGCTGGTGCCGCTGGGTGAAGAGGCGGTCTACTGGCTGGAGACGTATCTGGAACACGGGCGTCCGTGGCTGCTGAACGGCGTCTCCATCGATGTATTGTTCCCGAGCCAGCGCGCGCAGCAGATGACGCGACAAACGTTCTGGCATCGCATTAAACATTACGCCACACTGGCGGGTATTGACAGTGAGAAGCTGTCGCCGCACGTTTTGCGTCACGCCTTCGCGACGCATCTGTTAAACCACGGCGCTGATTTACGCGTGGTGCAGATGTTGCTTGGACACAGCGATCTTTCAACGACGCAAATATACACCCATGTCGCGACGGAACGCCTGCGGCAGCTACACCAACAGCACCACCCTCGCGCGTGAGTGCCGACGAATTGTTACAGGAACAAATATGAAAAAGTCTTTAGCGCTGTTCACCCTGCTGGCAGCTTCGGTTTCCGGTTTTGCCCATGCGGACGATGCCGCCATTAAACAGTCTCTGACGAAACTCGGCGTCGCCAGCAGCGAGATCCAGCCAGCGCCGGTGGCTGGCATGAAAACGGTGCTGACCAACAGCGGCGTGCTGTACGTGACCGAAGACGGCAAACACATCATTCAGGGGCCTATGTACGACGTGAGCGGCGCGCAGCCGGTGAACGTCACTAACCAGCTGCTGATGAAAAACCTGAACGCGCTCGAAAAAGAGATGATTGTCTACAAAGCGGCGCAGGAAAAGCACGTTATTACCGTCTTCACCGACATCACCTGCGGCTACTGCCACAAGCTGCATGAAGAGATGAAAGACTACAACGCGCTGGGCATTACCGTGCGTTACCTGGCTTTCCCACGCGCCGGCGTGCAGAGCCAGCCTGAGCAGGATATGAAAGCGATCTGGTGTGCGAAAGACCGCAACAAGGCCTTTGATGACGCGATGAACGGCAAAGGCGTGAAGCCCGCGTCCTGCGATATCGACATCGCTAACCACTACGCGCTGGGCGTACAGTTTGGCGTGAGCGGTACGCCAGCCATTGTGCTGAGTAACGGCTACGTGGTGCCGGGCTACCAGGGGCCAAAAGAGATGAAAGCGTTCCTCGACGAGCACCAGAAACAGATGGGTGGTAAATAATTCGCGTGAAAGCCCCGATAAAACTGCGCCGCCGCGATGCGGGTGAAACCGCGGATTTACCAGACACGCTTCCGTTGCTGTTAAAGCGGCTGTACGCCAGCCGTGGCGTGCGTACGGCAAGCGATCTTGAGCGCAGCGTCAAAGGCATGCTGCCCTGGCAAGCGCTGAGTGGCATCGAAAAAGCGACTGAAATGCTCTACGACGCGTTCCGGGAAGGCACGCGGATTGTCGTGGTGGGCGATTTCGATGCCGACGGCGCAACCAGTACCGCGCTGAGCGTGCTCAGCCTGCGTGCGCTGGGCTGCGATAATGTGACTTACCTGGTGCCGAACCGGTTTGAAGACGGCTACGGCCTCAGCCCGGAAGTGGTAGATCAGGCCCACGCCCGTGGCGCACAGATGATCATGACCGTGGATAACGGGATCTCTTCTCATGCGGGGGTCGATCATGCCCATGCGCTGGGGATCCCGGTACTGGTCACCGATCACCACCTGCCGGGCGAAACTCTGCCTGCCGCCGAAGCCATCATTAACCCGAACCTGCGCGACTGCGATTTCCCGTCGAAATCGCTGGCCGGAGTAGGGGTAGCGTTTTATCTGATGCTGGCGTTACGCACGTTGCTGCGAGATAAGGGCTGGTTCGAATCGCGCGGAATTGCCGTGCCGAACCTCGCGGAGTATCTCGATCTGGTGGCGCTGGGAACCGTGGCGGACGTGGTGCCGCTCGATACCAATAACCGTATTCTCACCTGGCAGGGTTTAAGCCGCATTCGGGCAGGTAAATGCCGTCCGGGGATTAAGGCGCTGCTGGAAATTGCCAACCGCGATCCGCTGAAGCTTGCGGCAAGCGATTTAGGCTTTGCCCTCGGCCCGCGCCTGAACGCGGCGGGGCGGCTGGATGATATGTCGGTTGGCGTTGCGCTGCTGCTGTGCGACAACATCGGCGAAGCGCGCGTGCTGGCCAGTGAGCTGGACGCACTCAACCAGACCCGTAAAGAGATTGAGCAGGGCATGCAGGCCGAAGCGCTGACCCTGTGCGAAAAGCTGGAGCGCAGCGGCGATACCCTGCCGGGCGGGCTGGCGATGTATCACCCCGAATGGCACCAGGGCGTGGTGGGCATTCTGGCGTCGCGCATTAAAGAGCGTTTCCACCGCCCGGTGATCGCGTTCGCCCCCGCCGGGGACGGCACGCTGAAAGGCTCCGGTCGTTCCATTCAGGGTCTGCATATGCGCGATGCGCTGGAGCGTCTGGATACGCTGCATCCGAACCTGATGATTAAGTTCGGCGGTCACGCGATGGCGGCAGGCCTGTCGCTGGAAGAGGCGAAGTTCGACGAATTCCAGCGTCTGTTTGGCGAACTGGTCACCGAGTGGATCGATCCGGCTCTGTTGCAGGGTGAAGTGGTTTCTGACGGTGAGCTTTCACCGGCTGAAATGACCATGGAGGTGGCGCAGATGCTGCGCGATGCCGGCCCGTGGGGGCAGATGTTCCCGGAGCCGCTTTTCGACGGACGTTTTCGTTTGCTGCAACAGCGCATCGTGGGCGAACGCCATCTCAAAGTGATGGTGGAACCGGTCGGCGGCGGACCGCTGCTCGACGGCATCGCCTTTAACGTTGATACCTCCATCTGGCCGGACAACGGCGTGCGCGAGGTTGAGCTGGCCTATAAGCTGGATATTAACGAGTTCCGCGGTAACCGCTCCCTTCAGATCATCATCGACAATATCTGGCCAATTTAGCGTCAGTAATCTCTATAAAAAAGGGCGTGGATTCGGTACAATCCCGCTCTTATCACCGCATTTTGACAAGCTCATAAAAGAAAACAGACCATGTTTGAAATTAATCCGGTAAAAAACCGCATTCAGGACCTCACGGAGCGCTCTGACGTTCTTAGGGGGTATCTTTGACTACGATGCCAAGAAAGAGCGTCTCGAAGAAGTAAACGCCGAGCTGGAACAGCCGGATGTCTGGAACGAACCTGAGCGCGCTCAGGCGCTGGGTAAAGAGCGTTCCTCCCTCGAAGCCATCGTAGATACGCTGGATCAAATGGCGCAGGGTCTGGAAGATGTTTCTGGGCTGCTGGAGCTGGCTGTCGAAGCCGACGACGAAGAAACCTTTAACGAAGCCGTGGCAGAGCTCGACGTGCTGGAAGAGAAGCTGGCGCAGCTGGAATTCCGTCGCATGTTCTCCGGCGAATACGATAGTGCTGACTGCTATCTCGATATTCAGGCAGGTTCTGGCGGTACCGAAGCGCAGGACTGGGCGAGCATGCTGATGCGCATGTACCTGCGCTGGGCGGAAGCGCGCGGTTTCAAAACCGAGATTATCGAAGAGTCCGAAGGTGAAGTGGCGGGTATCAAATCCGTCACCATCAAGATTATTGGCGATTACGCTTACGGCTGGCTGCGTACCGAGACCGGCGTTCACCGCCTGGTGCGTAAGAGCCCGTTCGATTCCGGCGGCCGTCGTCACACCTCCTTCAGCTCCGCGTTTGTCTACCCGGAAGTGGATGAAGATATCGATATCGACATCAACCCGGCGGACCTGCGTATCGACGTTTACCGCGCATCCGGCGCGGGTGGTCAGCACGTTAACCGTACGGAATCTGCGGTGCGTATTACCCACATTCCAACCGGGCTGGTAACACAGTGCCAGAACGACCGTTCCCAGCATAAGAACAAAGACCAGGCCATGAAGCAGATGAAAGCGAAGCTTTATGAGCTGGAGATGCAGAAGAAAAATGCTGAGAAGCAGGCGATGGAAGACAACAAGTCCGATATCGGCTGGGGCAGCCAGATCCGTTCTTACGTCCTTGATGACTCCCGCATCAAAGACCTGCGTACCGGGGTTGAAACCCGCAACACGCAGGCGGTGCTGGACGGCAGCCTGGACCAATTTATCGAAGCAAGTTTGAAAGCAGGGTTATGAGGAACCAACATGTCTGAACAACAAGCACAGGGCGCTGACGCGGTAGTCGATCTTAACAACGAACTGAAAACCCGCCGCGAGAAGCTGGCAGCGCTGCGCGAGCAGGGCGTGCCGTTCCCGAACGATTTTCGTCGTGACCATACCTCAGACCAACTGCACGCAGACTTCGACGGTAAAGAGAACGAAGAGCTGGAAGCGCTGAACGTTGAAGTGTCCGTGGCGGGCCGCATGATGACCCGTCGTATCATGGGTAAAGCGTCCTTCGTGACTTTACAGGACGTTGGCGGCCGCATTCAGCTGTACGTCTCTCGTGACGACCTGCCGGAAGGCATCTACAACGAGCAGTTCAAAAAGTGGGACCTCGGCGATATCCTGGGCGCTAAAGGTAAACTGTTCAAAACCAAGACCGGTGAACTGTCTATCCACTGCACCGAACTGCGTCTGCTGACCAAAGCCCTGCGCCCGCTGCCGGACAAGTTCCACGGTTTGCAGGATCAGGAAGCGCGCTATCGTCAGCGTTACCTGGATCTCATCTCTAACGATGAATCCCGTAAGACCTTCAAAATTCGCTCCCAGATCATGGCCGGTATTCGCCAGTTCATGGTTAACCGCGACTTTATGGAAGTAGAAACCCCGATGATGCAGGTGATCCCCGGCGGTGCCTCTGCCCGTCCGTTCATCACCCATCACAACGCCCTGGACCTGGACATGTACCTGCGTATCGCGCCGGAACTGTACCTGAAGCGTCTGGTGGTTGGCGGTTTCGATCGCGTGTTTGAGATCAACCGTAACTTCCGTAACGAAGGTATCTCCGTACGTCATAACCCAGAGTTCACCATGATGGAACTCTATATGGCGTATGCGGATTACAAAGATCTGATCGAGCTGACCGAATCCCTGTTCCGCACCCTGGCGCAGGACATTCTGGGCACCACCCAGGTGCCTTACGGTGAAGAGGTGTTCGACTTCGGCAAGCCGTTCGAAAAACTGACCATGCGCGAAGCGATCAAGAAATACCGTCCGGAAACCAACATGGCGGATCTGGATAACTTCGACTCTGCGAAAGCGATCGCTGAAAGCATCGGTATTAAGGTTGAGAAGAGCTGGGGCTTGGGTCGTATCGTGACCGAAATCTTCGAAGAAGTGGCCGAAGCGCACCTGATTCAGCCGACCTTCATCACCGAATACCCGGCGGAAGTGTCTCCGCTGGCGCGTCGTAATGACGAGAACCCGGAAATCACTGACCGCTTCGAATTCTTCATCGGTGGCCGCGAAATCGGTAACGGCTTTAGCGAGCTGAACGATGCAGAAGATCAGGCGCAGCGCTTCCAGGATCAGGTTAACGCGAAAGCGGCAGGCGACGACGAAGCGATGTTCTTCGACGAAGACTACGTGACCGCGCTGGAGCACGGCCTGCCGCCGACGGCTGGCCTGGGTATTGGTATCGACCGTATGGTGATGCTGTTCACCAACAGCCACACCATCCGCGACGTGATCCTGTTCCCGGCGATGCGTCCGGTGAAATAAGCCGTTAAGACGTAAAAAAAGCCCCGTGCGTTTATCGCCGGGGCTTTTTTATTGCGCCGCGAAGGCGCTGAGTTTTTCACGCGCGGTGTTCGCTTCCTGCACCATCCACGGGCTAAATGCCCACGGTGTGGCGTCCAGCGCGCGGAATAGCGCGTCCAGCTCCACCCACTGATACTCCATCACTTCATCGTCATTGATTGCGAGGGTATTCGTTACGCGGGCGGCATAGACCGGGCAGATTTCGTTTTCAACGATCCCTGACGGGTCGGCTTCACGGTAGCGGAACTCCGGGGCAATGGGGGTGATGTCTGTGATTTCGGCGCCGACTTCAAAGCGGCAGCGGCGGATAATCGCCTGCTCTGTCGCTTCGTCGGCCTGTGGATGACCGCAAACGGAGTTGGTCCATACGCCGGGCCAGGCTTTTTTACTTAATGCGCGCCGGGTGATCAGACATTCTCCATTAGCGTTAAACAGCCATGAAGAGAAGGCCAGGTGTAGCGGGGTGTGTGACGTGTGCGCGGCGTACTTCTCCTGAGTGCCAATCACTTTTCCCTGGTCATTTACCAAAATAACGTGTTCTTGAATACTCATTGATGCTCCAGTGCCAAAATGCTTAATGGTTCAGCACCATCAGCGGAATTATTATACTGCATTCTTATGCGAACGGTTTGGCCCACAGAGCGGAAAAGGGCATGACCCGCATCAGTTTGGGCTGCTATCATACTGCGCCATTCACGCTGACCGAGGAGCTGTTTTGTTTGCAGGAAGCCTGACGAGAAACCCGATCATTGCCGTTTTCTGCCTGACGCTGACGCTACTTGTAGCAGGATGCTCGGGGAGTAAATCTTCGGATATGGGCAGTTATTCCGGTGCAGTCTATACCGTTAAGCGCGGGGACACGCTCTACCGCATCTCACGCGCCACGGGAACCAGCGTGAAGGAGCTGGCGCGCCTGAATAATATCTCTCCACCGTATACTATTGAGGTAGGGCAGAAGCTCAAGGTTAACGGCGGTTCCTCCTCAGGGAAAAAGTCCTCAACGCGTAAAACAGCCAAAGTCACGCCATCCTATCAGGTGCCTAAATCATCCTGGCCGCCGGTCGGTCAGCGCTGCTGGATCTGGCCTGCAAGCGGAAAAGTGGTTGCGCCGTACTCGCTCTCGGAAGGTGGCAATAAAGGTATTGATATCGCTGCCGCACGCGGCACACCGGTTTACGCTTCAGGGGCCGGGAAGGTGGTCTATGTCGGTAACCAGCTTCGTGGATACGGTAACCTGATCATGATTAAGCATGGTGAGGACTACATTACGGCGTATGCGCATAACGACACGATGCTGGTCAATAACGGCCAGAACGTGAAGGCGGGGCAGAAGATTGCGACCATGGGCAGTACCGGGACGGATACGGTTAAGCTGCACTTCCAGATCCGCTATAAGGCCACGGCCATCGATCCGCAGCGTTATCTTCCGGCGCAGGGCAGTAAGCCGAAGTGCTAAGTGATTATTTAATCGCCACTTAGTGGGGGAAAGGCTTGTATGAAGAGGCGTAAGGTCTATAATGCCTTACGCACCTCAAAGCGGGCGTAGTTCAATGGTAGAACGAGAGCTTCCCAAGCTCTATACGAGGGTTCGATTCCCTTCGCCCGCTCCAGATCTCTCCCCTTGTGGCAAAACTTCGATAAAACTCGTTTTGCTTTCAACAACTTACTTAACATAAGTTGTCGTGTTCGTTCTACCATTGAACGACGATTTACCAACACAAGGTACACTGTTAGTTGTCACGGATAGTTACTATGGAAGTAAGAGTATAACTATTCGGCGGCGGCAGTTGTAGCCCTCACACCGCGATAGCACAACGTGAAGGAAAAGCCTGATCCGGGCATTGTCTCTTGCACCAGACCGATCACACGCATTTTAAGCCCGATGTGCGGCCTTGTGGCTGCGTAAACAGGTGTATAGTGGTAAACGTACCTGCACACGATATGCAGGCTCTGCCAGCGCTTCGCTCACGCTCCTGACGGTACACGAGCACCCTGATAAGGTGTGATCCCTCTGACAATCTGATGAAGTCGCTACGCTCCGCTTGTTGCTTGTACCACTAACGGGGCTTTATGGCTTCTATTGTCCAAAATCTGTTAGTTGCGCGTTGTATGCACCTTGGTTAATCTAAGATTAATCCGATAGGGGTGGTGTAGATGCGTGATGGGCGAAGCTCTGGTAGAGATTTGTATGTTAGATTTCAAGGAAGGGTAACTGCTGATGAAGAATAGTATTCTTGCTGATGCTTTGTTGAATGCTGCGAAAAATAGCGAGCCTGAAAGCGCTATCACCAAACTTGTTGCATCAAGTGCTGGAGAACAGCAAAAACAAACCAAAAGAAAACTTCATGCTCAAGAAATGTCTCTACCTGAATTGATCAGGGTAAAAAATGAATACTCTGAAAAAATAAACGATCCGGTAACATCTAACGAGAAGAAGAAAGAAATTTCGGAAATCATTAAATCATTAAATTATGAGATCAGGAATAGAACTAAGGATACGCCTGGACAAAGTCTAAAGGAACCTCGCTCAATATTTAAGCAGGAGAGGAGAGTTGCACGCGAAAATTATAGAAAATCTATTCAGGTTAGATCTTTCAAGAAAACTATCCCGCCGAATCAGTTTACCATTAGCCATGAAAATCGTAGTTTCCTGCCATTGAATGAGAAGACTTTGGAGCGTGAAAGATTGCGTAAAGAGTTAATAGCCAAAGAAGCTCAGGCTGAGCTGGAGAGAATGGCTTTAATTTCTCGCGTTACGCATACTAAAATTATTCAAGAAGAAAGAACTGATACGAAGAAGACATCACCTGCAAAGGTGATCACAAAATTAGATACCAATTCAACAACCAAAATTGAAGTGCCTGAATTTTATTTTAATAGCGAACTGTATAGCCAGTTGATAAGGACTATTCCTGTCACGCAAGCGTACAAGATCGCAAAAAGTCGTGAACTATCTTCAAAATATTATGACAGTAAAGTTGAGCCAGGTAAGTTTTCATATTTTAATTCGCTCGCTTACTTAATTTCGTTAAGAAGTAAGAATGAAACAGATGCGCGTGAAATTGCCAAGAAACAAGGGCAATCTGAAAGGGTTTTGTATGACCTTATCACAGTAGGTTATAAGATTTCTCTAAGTAAAAAAGATTCTGGCGCAGTAAGAAAGGAACAAGAGAAAATTAGTTCCTATCCTGAATCAGTGGATCTTAAATTAATTTCGAGTAATGTTCAGCGTACACTGCAGTTAAGAAGAATAAGTGACCAACAAAGTTTCCGAAGGAGAGTTGAGACCAACTTCAAAGGTAGGTGTGCAGTAACTGGACAATCAATTCAATCTTTGCTTCAAGCCTGTCATTTAGAGGATTATTGTTCTTCGCACAATATGGATACCAGTAACGGCATCCTACTTACCTCGGATTGTCATCGAATGTTCGATAACGGCCAACTTGGTATAAATCCAGATACCCTAACCATACATTTTAATGTTGAATGTATATATGCCCATATGTTTGAGGGTAAAATAATAGGGGCACATACTGTGAAGTTAGACGAGAATAAACTGCGCAGTAAATGGAAATTATTTTTGAAGATCAGATCCAGTTGATATGTTACTTTCAACCTTTGGTCAATTTTAGAATAAGTACATTCCGTCACCACTCTAAAGAAAACTCCTCTGTTAAATCGTCCTGCACGTCCTGACCATACCCGATGTAATACATCGTTGAGCGCGGATCTGTCTGTCCCAGGAAATGGGCGATTGTTTCAATAGCCACTCCAGCATCGAACATCACGCGCCCACGGCTTTTACGTGGTGTATGGCATCCCACGTTAGAGAATCCTGCTCTACGTCCCATCTTCCCAAATTCAGTGAATACCGTGTTACGGGTTACGGCGTTGCCTTTGCTACGTATATCGCCCTTGCTAAAAATGAAATCCGTCTTCACTGGCATATCGGCTTGCTCTGCCTTGCGTTGTGCCATCACTGACAGCATCGCGGCTGTCACCTTTGGCCTCACCACGTTTCCGGTTTTCTCCTGCTTCACCTTGAGGTGAGATTGCCCCTCTACATCTTCGTACCGGAGTTTGAGCACGTCAGAGATACGTAAGCCCGATTCATACATAAACACCCACAAGCAATAGAACAGGTTGCTTCTGGCGTTGCGTTGTAGCTCTGCCGCCACTGCTTTAACTTCGTCTGCACTCTTTAGCGCCTGGCTAATGCCTTTCATCTTTACCCTCCTTATGTTCGTTTCGTTGAAAGCATCATTGATCATAAATTGATCATTTTCAACATGTTGCACGATACGTTTTTTCAGAAGAGCACTAAATGATCAAAATGTGTGCGCGGTTACTTGAGTTGCTTAACGACGTGATCGAGGCCGCCCCATTTCCAGGCGCAGATTTTGGAGAATATCAGTAAGTGATTGAAAAATAGATGAAAATAAATTTTATGTCATGATTCATGAAGCGGTTGTTATGTCAAGAGATTTATTTTCGATGACGGGGAGTTACCCCTGTTTGCACGGTGAGGTGATGGAAAAGCGTACTGATTTAGTTGAATCAATGAGTTGCAGAATACACTTTGCTAATGTGTATCGAAACGGGGCGATATTGCATCTTTGTTGAGAGCTATTATCAATTATAATGGCTGCATCAAGAAATGATTAGAATGCTAACTAATTGGCGGGTTTGGCATGGAAAAATCAGCGGAGTGATCTTTCGAGAATACTCGTTCAACGAATCCGGCACGAGTGCAAAGTAGTTTTCATGACAAATAGCGCTGTATCCCTCACTACACAACGGTTTAGCTAAAATGATCATTCTGACAATGAAAGTGAACAATATACTTTGGCTTACAGCTACACCGATTCTTTACCTGTCATTTAAGATAGGTTTTGATGTTATTAGTGTCGTGATTTGATAGGTATTACCTAATACTTACGTCTGGCTATTCTTAGGATTGTTGCATGTGCGATTCGTAGTGGGCAGGGCGACGATATACATCAAAATGATGTGTGTCGAAACTGAGGATAAGCGGATATACATCAAAATGATGTATGGATGCATGGGATACGCATCAAATTGATGTATGGATCGGCAAACTACACATCAAATTGATGTTCTATACAAAGAGATTCTAAAAGCGATCTCTAAAAGAGAGCTTTTAGAAGATCTTGTGAAAGATTCGCTTTGCTGGCGCGTGTCGCCTGGCAAGTGACCTGATTCGCCTTTGGGGCTACTCGGTCAGCCGCTCACGACGCAGCGATCAGCGCATCTGTCTGTGATTGTGCCAGGGCTTCGCCCTCGTGAAACGAGGCACAGAAGCTATGCGCCGTGTGCGCAATGTCTTTCGGCATAACTTCTGCCTGTCTTCCATGCTCCGCATTCATCCATGCAAAGTTAGCCCACGGCTAAGGATTCACTGGTCGCTGATGGCTCCAGTTCATCCAGCCTCAATCCAACACCACCACCTACTATCCTGATAACTACCGTTATCCCTCAGTAGTTTGTGCTATTGGTTTCGGGAGTAAGTGCCAGAGGGCGGCGGTAACGCAAACGGAACGCCTCAGACGCGCTGAGAGCGTTTTCGAGAGGATAGGGAGGGCATTGCACCTCTCAGGCTTTCAAACCTGTTAGGAAGCGATAGAACGCGTTTTATGATGATATGAATGAGTTGATCACAACGTGTAAGTGCGCTATGATCTGAAATGGATAGAAATAAGTGTTGACATTTAAATCATTTCATGTTAAAGTAAATGATGTAGGGTGATGAAAGCATTCATCCCGTCATCATCTCAGGCATCCAGCCTAACGCAAACAATCCATCTTACACCGCACTATCAGGCAACGTGATTAACGTTCTCCCTGGATGGTGTTTCTGTGTTTCTAACGCAAGGAGAACCAAAATTAAGTATTTCAATCCAGAACTTGTCTTCGAGGCTTTAAAGGCCGGAAGCCAGACACGAAATGCAATAAACAGCCAGCGAGCAGCCGCACAACGGCAAGGATATTTCGAACATGCCGAAAGATTGCGCAAAGGAATAGAACTTTACGATCAATGGAAAGCTGAACAGGCTGAAACCACCAACAACGATTAAACCAGAAGGAGAACCAAATGAGCGAAATCCAGAAGAAGAAACCAGCCGGAACATTCGTAAAACTGCCGGATGAAGTGTTTAGCACTTTGTTCAAAGAGGCGCGAGCGAGAGGCGTAACAGTGCAGGAGATGTTAATTGACGCTGCAACCACACTTTCCACATCAATTAAGAACGGAGAACGTTCTACCAAATAAGGATACACCCAAACATGACTGACATTATAAACAGTAAGGCTTTTAGTTTCACCAACACCGAAGACGCATTTAACGAATGCACCAGGATCACCAATCTTAAAACAGGCGTAACAGAGTTCCTTTCTCCTGCTGATAAGCAGTTTTACGTCAGAATGCGCCATCGTTATTATCGCTTTGCGATAGAGTTGGGCGGCACTTATTACGATGATATTGATCAGCTTGGTGCAAGTATTGGTGTTAGTTCGGCAACAGCAACACGCATTGTTGCAAAGTTGAAGAAAATCGGACTGATCGCCAGTAATAAGCCAAAGCGCTCAAACCAATGGACTATAACGCCACTCACGCCGGAAAACTTCGCCTTTGAACGTGATCGTAATGCGATGGAACGAGATTCCGCGCCGGAATGGGTCGATTGTCTGAAACATCCCGTGTTTGGCAAAGTTAAAGAAGACATAGCGCCAGAGGAGCAACGCAAAGAGGCCAAAGCAGATCCGATGTGCGAGTTTGACGAAATAACGGAAGAAACTAAACCTATTCCAAAACGGGAAAAGCCAAAGGCAGTAACGAAGAAGAAATCTACACCACCCCCAGCCAGAGAAATAGAAATCGAAGCCGTTAACCCTGTCTCAATCGGCGTGTATCGGGATGAATGGGAGAATCCTGAAAAGAATCTACCTGTTTCACAACATCCGAAAATAAGATGGATGCTCATTCATGGATACCTGGACTATACAATCAACCCCAAACTTAAATCAATCTACGAGGAAATAGAACATTTATGCTGAAAACGGTTATACCCAAACAATACAACGAACGTGATCTTAACATCATTCATCTTGCCAGTTTATTAAATCCAGAAGTTGAAAGAGGCGTTGCATTCGAACAAGCACAAGAACTTGTAGATGTTTACGCTGAACGAGGTGAATCAAGTTACGCTAATGCTCTTGTTACGCTATTCAATGCAGCGATGAAGCCACCGAAAGAGATCGAATGTAAAATGTCATCCCCACATCTTCACGATAAGAATCTGTCTCCTTCGGAACGTCTGGTATTAATGCACCTCGAATCACTGTCATCATTAACAAATGTGAAGCAGGAATCAATAGCGATAGTGTTGGGGATCTGTGTGGCAACTGTATCCAGTGCGATTCGCAAGCTCCGCCGCAATGGTTATCTAACTACTACGTTAATCAAACCTGGTCGCGGTAAAGGTTGCGACATTACACTTACGACTAAATAACAACAATCGGGAAACTTTTATGATTACTGCTTTATGGTGGTGGGCTGTGCTGTACGGATTGTACGTCATGACAAGACAAGGAAGTTTCCCTCTACGAGGATTTAATGACAAGAAAACAAAATAGATCTACGCTCGTTAGAATAGAAAAAGCCACACGCATCAGAAAACATAAATTCACTTCATCTCTACAAGATTTCGCACGAGAATCTATTCCTGGGGAGATGGTGACAACTATTCAAGAATATCCCGCAGTAGTACCAACTGGATTAGAGTTTGAACTATTGCAGGATGTTTTAGCATCTTCGGATAAGGTTTATTACAAACCACGACGTAGACAAGAATACATTATCGATAGTAGTCATCTCAAAAAATGGCAAATAGCAGGATTTGAACATTACGCCGATTATGTTGGGTATTGTCAAACCTGGGGACTATCCCAGCACACACAAGACTTTGACATTCTCTTTGACGATAAGGAAATCACACATGATTAATACAATGAACACAGTAAGTACCTTGCTCGATTCTTTCCATAACACTTGGCATCTACCTATTCTTGAACTGGTCAATCATGCATGGCGTGACAGAACGCCAGAGGCGCTTTTAAGCGCGGCTAAACAGGCGGAGCAGGGGATTGATGCGCTGATGTATCTCCAAGAGGTTGTAGAGCGTCTGGTGAAGCGTGGAGACAGCACTATCACACCAGAAGAAGCCTGGCGTGTAGCTAATGACCTTGAAGAGCTGGCTTGCTCTCTACAATACATCACCGTTGAACTCGGAGAGCTTGCCATCCAGATCGCGGAAGAATGCACTGTAACATAAAAGTTACGAAAACGCTTGACAATAAGTGCTTTTTGTGTCATAATGAATTATAGGGTAAATATTCGAATCACCCTCGTATGTCAATACGCACTCCTTGAGAATGCCGTTCCCATAGCGGCATTCCCTCCCTCTGAATGCTATTTCTGAAAAGTGTTGGTTTTTTCGTCTCCCTTTTTGTCTTGTTTAGTTCCGAAGGAATGCGCAGGATGTAATATCTCGTTGTGTTGGTATTGCATCGCAATCACCGCGCATCTCCGACTTTTTCAGAAAGGGCATTCGCTCTTTACTCATTCATTCCGTTAGGATGAATGTAGTAATCTCTTATTACTATTCCAGTGGTGATAAGAAATTCCATTCCCACTTCTCGCCATGACAGAAGGGTTTCTGTTTTGAAGTGGGAGCAATGACGGGCGATCCTACTTCTGTTATTCGTAACAGTTGCGCCCTCCATTTTATTCAAGAAACCATTCTTTAACTTCATAATCCTCCCAAACGATGACGTTAAACAATGCTTTCTAACAAGGGCATCTCTCCAGGGGCTTAATTGCCCCTTTTTAACAATCTGCATGTAACACTTCCGTTATTAATGAACGCAGTAACAATACGAAGGAAATCTCATGTTCCTTATGAATTATGATCGTGTGATTACACACAAAGGTGCTTCTCTTATTCTCTCTGAAAAGATGATGAAACAAGCGGCGAATGTATTAGGTGTAAGTGTCGAAGAGATTCGAGAGGCTACAGAGAAATTCTGGCCTACCGCCACTATCACCAAATCAAAAGAAGGTTCTCACCCATCATCAGGGCTTGAGGAACGATTAAAACTAAAAGCAATAGCAAAAGGAAAATAACCAATGCAATTTGGAACATTTCAAACTCTGAACGGGAATAACAGCCACGCCCGATATAAAGTAGTGGCTTACGCATCTGATGCAATTATGCAGGATAAGCTGATCAAGACAGCTACAGGAATCCCTGATTCCCTTATCGTAGGTGATCTTGTAGACGCTACAGGTAAGAAAGCTACCGTTCCTGGCAATATTGCGTATGTTGTCGTAGAACCTGCACGCGCTGGCGATAAGGCGTTTATTGTAGCTTCTCCAGAACATACTATTTTAGCCCTGGTTGGCATTGAATTTGGAAGTCTGGATAAATCTCTGGCTCAAGCGCAATTAGCAACTCTTGGCTTTACTTTCACAGACTACGACACAGTAGCCCTACGCACAACCTAATTAAGGATAATAATAAAAATGGCTTATTCAGATCTATTTTCTGGCAATATGTACGATTTTGCCAGCCCGTTTACATTCTCTACTCAGTTGAATGCAATTGTAAGTAATCTTGGGTTATTTAAAATTGAGAACCACGACGTCAATACAATCGCTCTTGAGAAAATCACAGATGTGAAAAATCTCGTTGCACCTGAAAAGATGCCCTACGCTCAAAGCGATTGGAACAGTGCAGAACGTCCAGAATTCAGCAATGTGCTGTATCAGCTTAAATATACTAACTCCCTTAACTCCGTCACCTCTCGTGACCTTGAGCAGTATAAAGCGCGTGGAACAGTAGACACGGCTGATCAAATCACCCTGGCTATCTCTGATTTCAGCGATGCACAATACGCGCAGGTGAGTAACACCGTAGAGGTTGACCTTGTAGAGGCGCTGTTAGGGCTTCGTGTGCAGTCACAATACGCCGGACAGGGCAATTTAGATTTCCTTGCAGGTGGGAGCAAAACCACTTACACGATGGATATCAGCGCAGGTGCTAACGTGTTCCAGCAACTAAGCGAGATTGGACGAATCCAGAATGTGAAACTTGGCTCAGGGTTGGCACAGGCTAAACAGGGCGTAGTGATCCTGGCCTCCGGTAAAGCAGCCGTAGCGCTACGCTATCACCCATCAGTGAGAGACTTCATGGTGTATACGCTCCCTCTGGAGCAGGGAGACAACTTCTACACCCGTACTAAAAGTGCAAACCCTGCTTTCGAAACCTGGACACTAAACGGTGTCACCGTGATCGATGTGACAGGCTATAGCCTCATCACTGACAAAATCGGTGTGGACTCATTCGTGAGTCTTCCTGTAATGGCTCCTGAGAGTAATGCCTACGTCCTGCATAGCGGTGTCGGCGTTCGCCATGCCACACAGGGCAAAGGTGCAGAGCTATATCACCAGTATGTTGTAGTTGATCAGCGTTGGGGCTTCCCTGAGATAGCGACAGAATGTAGTTATCTGCCAATTGTGAATATTCCACAAGCGATCATCTTCGGTACTGTCTCAGAATAATGAGCGATAGACGTTAGCTCTTCACGTCTGGGAAAATAACAGAAGAGCTTTAATCAGGGGCGTAGGGAACTGGAACACGCAAAGCAAATGCGCCAGCCCTTGCCCCTTTTTTATTTCCAAAATGAGGAAAGATGAAATTGGAACTAATCCTAAAGAGTCGAGGCTTGCATTTACAACTAAATGATACAAATGCCGAGCAGCTACTGAATTTAGCAGCCGTATCGAGAGCGCTTGATGTGAGCTATTCACATTTAAGACAACTTATTTTCAAAGGAATGAGTGTATCAGATGCACTTAATTATCTTGTGAACGAAAAGAAAGGCGGTGAATAATCATGCTTGAACTTCAGATCAGTAAAATTAATAACACGGTGACATTCAGCGTTGATCGTAATTCAATGAAGGAAGCTATGGACGCTTTCGATCAAATTCAGAAGAAAGCCAAAGGCATTAAAGACCCTACGTTGAACATGAAGAGATTCAGCCAGGGGCTTAAATCTGCTGAGAGAGAATTAGACAAGCTGAATAAGAAAGCCTCTAAGCCTCGTAGCAACGATGAACGAGAAAAGGCAAGGGCAGCTAAGGCGCAAGCCCGTGTAGAGGCTCAGGCAGCGAAAGAGGCCGCACGTTCGGCGGCTCGTCGTGAACGGGCTGAATTGCGGCTATTGGACACTGCCAGCAGCTTTAAGAGTATGCAACACCTTACCAATGTTGAGCTTACACAGGCCGCGCTTGCAGCGTCACGGATCACTAAAGCATATGCAGCAGGTACTATCTCACTACAACGCCAAAACAGCGAGATCAAACGCCTTCAGCAGAGCTACAGACGTATTAACGCAGAGCGTAGGGCAGCGGCAAAAGCGGGAGGGGCTAACGCTCTTGGTGGCGGTGGTAAGGCTACAGGGGCTATCTCTGGCTCTCTGATGGGTTTAGGCACTGGTGCGCTGGCTGGCGCTGGTATCGGTGCGGCGGCTTACGGTGCTTATTCATGGGGTAAAGACGCTGTAACCGCACAGGAAGAGCGCAGCGAGATTGTACAGCGCAGCAGATTGGGCGGGGTGGATTATAACGTGTTACAGGCGCTTTCGCAGTATGCCACGGCTAACGGGATCGACAGCGGGATGGGGCTGCAAGGGGAGAGGAAGCTGCTCGATAACGGAAAAGACATCTCAGAAAAGCTGGCAGACAGCTACACCAACAGCACCTTTGATAAGAAGTCTGGAAAATGGAAAGGCGGGAACGCCGCAGTAGATACAGCCCTGAACATGGGATTCACTAAAGACGATCTGAAATCCTACCAATCCAATGCGTTTGGCTTCGTTTCTGCCTATACCAACACCATGCAGGGCAAAGGCTATTCACAAGAGCAAATCCTTCATAACCTGGAAGACCTTGCAGACGATTTAGGCTTGTATCACAAGGCATTTTCTAATCAAGGAAAAGCGATCACTGATCAGGTGGATGTGCTCAAGCGTAACGGGCAGTGGCTGGATGAAGCCCAGCAGGATCAACTTGTGGCCTACCGTAAGTTTAACCAGGAGCTTAGCATTCTCTCCGATAGCCAGAAGCTGGCATTCTTCGAAGGATTTATGTCAGAGATTGACCCTGAAACCATGCGAGAGTTTAAGGAAGCTATGCAGGAGGCGTTACCCTTCTTTAAAGGTTTAGGAAAAGCGGCGGGTGATGTAGTGGACGGCTTAATGAAGCTAACCAACTGGATCACAGGCAAGCTGAATCTCCTTAACGGTGACAATACCTCTAAAGAGGCCGTTAGTCAGCATTACGGCACTACGTCAGCACCTGCACAGCCAGGAAGTAATCCTGTGGCTAACGCTTACGGAGCCAGCCAGCCTAAATCAGACGGCACACATGAGCCGAACATGTTCGATACATTCCATGATTGGTGGAACGGGACAAGCGACGCTAAAGACGTGAGCAGCTACGCGCAGAGCACAAACGGAGATTACTCTCCTGTTTCTATGTTGAAACAGAGTGCAGCAGCGCCAGCTAAGCCAGCCAGTACGCCGATCATGCAGCCTGTAGTGTTGCAGAATCAGCTACCGGAAGGGCTTATCCATCTAACTATTTCTCCTGATCCAACTTTTGGAAACATGCTTAATGCTACCGTTGATCAGCGTATCAATGATAACAATCAGCGTATGGTGCTGGCTGTTTCATCTGGACAAGGGGCGGGGGGCTAATGCCCCTCTTCGTAAGGAATAAAATAAAATGGCAACACCAGGAAGTTTAACAATCGGGGGCGATTCCTCCCGAATCAATTCAACTCAGAACAGTAATAACAGCAGCGCTACCCGTACCAAAGGTGAAAACGGATTCACCATTCTTGCATCGGTATATAACCCAGCCTCTGATAACTATATTCGTAACTATCAGGCGATAGTTTTTGATGCTGTAACAGATACGGGAGTTCGTAGACAGGCTGATATTACGAGCTATCCCGTTGAGAGCGGGGCTGAGGTGAGCGACCACATTCAGATTAAGAATAATACATTCAAAATGTCTGGAGTAATCACGGAAACTCCGATCAGACTTGAGGGAGATTTATTATACAGTGCTGGTGTTAATGGTACGCGAATATCACAAGCTATCACCTATCTCGATCAAATATTTGACAGTCGTCAGCCCATCACATTAGTGACAGAACATAAAGTGTACGAGAATGTTATTCTCTCCGGCATCTCCTACGATTATAAATCTGAATACGCAATGCAATTCGATCTTGAATTTGAACAGGTCAGGCTTGTCAGTAAAGCTACGGTTAATGTGATTGCAACTAAAACGCAGGGAAATAAATCTGTAGGCGGTACGGTGAAACAGAAAGTAGTGAACAATGCACCTAAGAAAACCGAGGGTGATACGGTTACTACGGAGTTTAAGAAAAAATAAGGGGCTTGCGCCCCCTTTTATTAGATTAATGTTTTCACATCAAAATCTATGTTTGTATCGGTATCGGCTTCATAGTTAACTTCTTCGAATCCGAACCCAAACAACTTCAGGAACTCTTCTTTATAAGCAATGTAATCTGTTAACTGCTCCAGATTTTCATCGGTAATGGTCGGCCAGATTTCGCGGCACGCCTGCTGCACATCTTCACGCAGTTCCAGATCGTCCATGCGGATTCGCTGCTCGTCATCAAGTTTGGCATTACCCCCATACAGGCTGGTAGTCATCAGACGATTAATTTGCTCGATGCAGCCTTCGTGTATCCCACGATCTTTCATGAGCTTGAACACGATAGAAATATAAAGCGGCATGACTGGAATAGCTGAAGACGCTTGGGTGACAACAGACTTTAACACCGCGACGTTTGCAGCACCGTTGAGAGGAGCCAGCTTGTTGCGTAACTCTTTTGCCACCCGATCCAGGTCTTCCTTCGCCTTACCGAGCGCACCGTGCCAGTAAATAGGCCAGGTCAAATCCGTGCCGATGTAGGAGTAAGCAACGGTCTTCACGCCATCAGCCAGAACGCCAGCGTTATTAAGCGCATCAATCCACAGTTCCCAGTCCTCGCCCCCCATCACGGTAACAGTGTTACGCACTTCTTCTTCGGTTGCCGGTTCGATACTGGCAGTAATGATCTGATCTTTGTTGGTATCAATGGCTTTAGAGGTATAAACCTCACCGATTGGCTTCAGCGCAGAGCGAACAATTTCGCCTGTTTTTGGCATCTTTCTTACCGGAGATGCAAGCGAATAAACCACTAAATCAATCTGACCCAGATCTTCTTTGATGAGGCTGATAACTTCGTCGCGGCACTCATCGGAGAACGCGTCGCCGTTGATGCTTTTCGAGTAAAGACCTTCACGTTTCGCTGCTTCATCAAAAGCCGCAGAGTTATACCAGCCCGCTGAGCCTGGCTTGGCATCCGTCCCCGGTTTTTCAAAGAAAACACCGACAGTGGAAGCACCGCCGCCAAATGCTACAGAAATTCTGGAAGCAAGCCCATAACCAGTGGAAGCACCGATCACCAGCACGCGCGCAGGGCCATCAGTGAGTTTTCCGTTTTTGCGGATGTACTCGATTTGTTTGTTTACGTTGACTTGGCAACCAACCGGATGTGTGGTGGTACAAATGAATCCACGAATCTTAGGTTTAATTATCATGTTGATTTTAATCCATTTTCAAAATTTCTTTAGCATACAATAATGATAACTTTTTTATGAAAAGTTGTAATGAATAATACACTTTCATTAACTAACTCTGGGAAGGATAATGGTCTTGTTGAAACGTTACTATAATTAGATTTCAGGGTAGTCCACCAATTCGACATACCCTGCTAACTCTTCCATGCTCGCCCCCTTTGAATAGGTACGGAATGCTTCGGTTTTCGCTTTCTGTTCAGTGTGTCCGGTGATGGCCCCGATCCTTGTTTCGCTAACCCCTGCACGGTCTAAGCAGGTGATGAACATCCCGCGCAAGCTGTGGAAGCATTGACGATCTGTAGCGGTAGGCAATACTCGGCGGCGTAACCTGGTGAACGCTTGGGAGTAGAACGGGCCTTTCTTACCGTCAGCACGGTTAATCTTGTTAGCCTGTGGGAACAGGTACTCGCCGTAACTATGGCTCAGGTATTCATCGACAATCGCAGATAGCCTGGAATGAATAGGGACGTACCGTACCCCCGCCTTGGTCTTTGACTTCGAGATGTAGAAACAGCGTACACCTTCCATCGTTTGAATCTCTGATTTCTTAAGGCTTGCCAGTTCATCAAGGCGGCATCCTGAAAAAAGCCCCATGATTATGATATTCCTGATCTCCGGCTCTGCTGCATCCAGTAGCTTTTGCATATGATGAGCTTCAAATGGTTCATAGCTTACAATGCTGGCTCGTGCTTCGAGGTTGTGACCGTGAAACGGGTTATCTGGTGCTATGTCGTCGTAACCTCTCCGTGCATACTCGTACAGACTTCCCAGGCACGTCAGCCAGTTCTGCACGGTTTGGGGGGCTTTCTTGTCCTGCTGATTGATAAACATCGCCACTTGTGACCGTCTGATCTCCGTGACCTGAATGTCTGCACGGTCAAGCGAAGTGAGAAATACCTCTACGGCGCGAGCAGATTTAGCCAGCGTCGAGAATGAGCGCTTATCACTGTATCTGTCAGCGTATTGATCACGTATGGCGGTTAATGTTGGCACGGTCTGGAGTGGGGCGCGTAGCGTGGTTTGCTTATGTAATCCGGCTATGGCGTTTTGAATGCGCCGTTCCTCCGTGTTTGGGGAATACTGTTCCTTGAGTGTCTTCCACTCGATGAGCATGTGATTACGGAAGTGTTTAGCGGCGGCAAGATCTTTAGTTCCCGTTGATTTCCGGTATAGACGTTTCCCGCCGAAGATGTGGCGCATGTACGCCGGAATGAAGATCTGAAACATCCAGACCCCTTCCGCAGTTGGATATAGATAAGATTGACCCTTGATAGACATGAGAATGATCCTCTACAATCTCCGCTATCAACTACCAATGTTGAGATCTTTCGCGGTTCTTGGGGGGTTCTGTTCGATTCCCTTCGCCCGCTCCAGAATTTCCCCAAGAAGAACCGTTCAAAAACTCTCTTTATTTCAGTAGGTTGCTCAGTAGCGCTGACTAACTTGTTTAGGCGTTATGTCCTGTAGAGCATTGACGTCCTCCCTGCACACGAAATGCAGGTAACCCTCTGACAGTCTTATGAAATCGCTGTGCTACGCTTGTCTTCTAACCTCTAAGGGGCTTAATGGTTTCTGTTGTCTAAAACCAGAAGAGAAAGAGCCAGCGTGGCAGCTGGCTATGTTTTTAGTATGGTGATGCGGTTAAATAGACAGGGACGGAGTAGATCGAGCCACCTGCCAGATAATCCGCAGGGCTGTGAAAGGTGTAAATGGTTCCCTTCACGGAAAGGTAGATCGCATTATTCTCGACCTTCTTCAATGCATCTTTGTCCGTGGTGATCATGAAAGGCTGGTGATCGTTCTCCAGACTCGCCATAAACGCTTTATCATCTTTGGTTACATCATAGAGATAGAAACGGTAGGAAAAGCCTGTGGTGGCTCCTGCACTCGCTTCTGTGATGTAAAGATTAGCCAGATTGTTAACTTTCGCCTTCTTAATAATCACTTGCTCAAGTGGTGAAAAGTGCAGCAAGTTGTATATCCCATAGGCGACAACAGCCAACAGGATCAGAAGTAGATACCGCTTCTTAAAAACCTGTGCGTTTTGCATAGTCGATACCCGCTCTTATCCAGTACTGGTCGTTAGGATCATCACCGTAAGGCGTTGAGCCAAACCAATCACCAAAAGCCGGATCCGTTGTTCCTGCGCGGCTTTGCGTTAAGCCATAGGTAAGCTGGAATAGCCATTTTCACTTTTTCCTCATGCTGTTATAAAAAAAACCATAGAGAAAGTGTACCTATATGTGAGAGGGCAATAAACGATTAAATCTAACAAAATCATTAATTTAAATGTGATTAAATTTGAGTTAAGTTAAACTAAAGGGAAGGTAGGCATTGCACCCTCTCGATTATTGCAAAGCCCGTATGTAATCTGGCAAGGCTTTCAATTGGCTATCTTTCATCGCCGGAACAGGAATACCCCTATCAGTCTTTCCTGTACTGGCGTACCTGCTTCCCCCTTTCGTTCATTGTTATGATCGGTTGTCGGCATAACACGCTAAGTTGCACATTTCCTGTACCCTGGATACCCTGAGATTAATCCTAATAACTCAAGGGTGAGTATGGCTACCGGGAAGAGAAAGAACCAAAAGGAATCACCTGAAGAAGAGTTAGATCGCTTGCTGGATGAGCTTGAACTCACAGAGGAGCAACGGGAGTTTATCGAATCCATGCGGGAGGATAAGGGCGATCCCAGTAATGAGTAACGCTTGCCTTCAGCCGAACGAATACGAATGGCCGCATAACGGCATTGTAAAGATCTTTTCTCCTCACGAGGGCTTTCCGTCAGCGTCGATGGCTCAGCGTACCGTGCCAGAAATTGTCCTGAAATGATGCGGTATTCAGACCGGATCGGACTACTATTCATTATGATTTATCAATGCATTATACCCTGACCATGTGCATGTAAAATCGCGGAGCCGGGAGAGTTGACGGCAATGTAAAAGAAATCATGAGGAAAGAAATATGGCTGCTACAAACGGTATGATTGATACTGATGACGCTGTAATTTTACTCATCGACCATCAGAGTGGCTTATTCAACACGGTACGTGATGTGCCTGTACCAGACCTTCGTAATTATGTGACAGCGATAGCCAAAGTTGCCACGCTTTTAAATATCCCGGTGATCACCACGGCCTCTGTTCCTGACGGTCCCAATGGCCCGCTCATCCCGGAAATTCACAAATATGCACCCCATGCCGTGTATGTTCCACGCACCGGGCAGATTAATACCTGGGATAATCCGGCGTTTGTGAAGGAAGTGGAAAAGACGGGCAGAAAGACCCTGATTATTGCCGGCACGCTCACCAGCGTCTGCATGGCGTTCCCTGCGGTTAGCGCTGTCCAGGAGGGGTATAAGGTTTACTGTGTTGTGGATGCCTCGGGGAACTGGTCCAAAATCGCGACCGATACCACCATCGCGCGCGTGGCTCAGGCGGGAGCGATCCCTACCGATACGTTTGCCATTGTCGCTGAATTAATGAGAACTTGGAACCGCGCGGAAGGTTCTCGCTTTGCTGAGATCCTGGCAGAGCATGTCTGTCCGGAATATAAGTGCCTGATTGAAAGTTTCGGCAAAGCTCAGGAAATTGCCAGAACAGGCCCGGAAACCAATCTGGAGCATTATAAGTAAGGCCGGATAAACCTGAACATAATTCCTGGATTTTATCGTCCTGTACCTGAACGTATTACAGGTGCAGGACGTAGCGGCGTCGTATTCCGGACGTCGCTGAATTGTCAGAGATATTAAGAGGGGCTGAACCGCGCATAATTTAAAATTAAACCCTCTTCCTTTTTACGTCATCAGGCGCCCCTGTTATATCTGTCGGCAAATTTTTTATTTCCCGGATCGCAGATGAAAACACGACTCCTCCTGTGCGCGGGCTTATTTGCCGCCTCCAGTGCCCATGCCAGCGCCCTCTATTTTTATGAAGCCGGCACCGAAGATACCGCGCTTGCCGGAGCAGGGCAGGCGGCTCGTGCGCAGGACGCCTCGACAATCATGACCAACCCTGCTGGCATGACGCGCCTGCCGGATCATATGGTCACCGGTGGGTTACAGGTTATGGATGGCTCCATCGACAACCAGCTGGATAACCATGCCCATCAAAGCCCCGGCGACGTGATGAAAACCATCCCGAATGCCAGCGCCTTTTATAGCCAGAAGATAAACGATGATCTTTATGCCGGGATCGGGCTTTACGGTAATTACGGTCTGGGGATCGATTACGGTAGCTGGGCGGGCGACAGGCTGATTAAAAAGAGTACCCTGGTTGCAATGACGCTCAGTCCGTCACTGGCATACAAGCTCAACGACCGACTCTCAATAGGGGCGTCCGCCAACGTTAATTACGGTTATTTCTCGCTGACCCGCAACGTTAATGATAATGACTATCGGCAGCATGATGAGGACTGGGCCATGAGCTATCGGCTTGGGCTACTCATGCAACTGACCGACCAGACGCGAGCCGGTATTACATGGAACAGCGAGACGAACTATCGCTACTCTGTTAACGGCAAAGCTCGAGTACAGAATGGTGCCTACGACCTCCCGGTGTCGGCACAAATCAGCGCGCCGCAGCAAATCATGCTCAGTCTTGTGCATGATATTAACCCTCGGTGGTCGGTTATGGGCGATCTCGGCTGGCAGGACTGGAGCCAGTTCGGTGCGCCGCAAATCGTCGTTGGGGATCGGCAACTGAACAACGTCAGCCGCCTGAAGGATACGTGGCACGGCGCGGTGGGCGTGCAGTATCGTCCAACACCTCAGTGGCGACTGAATATCGGTGTGGCGTTCGACAGCTCGCCGTATGAGAGTCAGAGTGATGTGGCCTTAACTTTACCCACCGGGGATGAGTGGCGATTTGGCACGGGGGCCCAGTATCAGATCACCCCGGCCAGCAATATTGGTATTGCCGTGTCGTATCTTCATATGCAGTCGTCGCATGTGAAATCCCCGACGGCGTTTGCCGGAAGTTACGATCATCCTTATCTTTGGTTTGCCAGCGTCAACTACAGCTATCAGTTTTGATCGGCTAACCGCTTAAAATATATGGTCTATAATGGCAGATATTGAATGTCAGAAGGTTGTACCATGCATATTTTACCGCCTGTTCGACCCGAAAAATCCATCGAAAGACTGACCGCCATCCTTGAGCCGATAGCGGAGAAAGTGCACGTTGTTCCGCGTAAGCGACTCACCTGGTTACGGAAGGGGAAACAACAGATGTACCTCTTTCTGGAAGGAGAGCTGTCCCTGCTGCGGGCTTCGGATGGACTGGTGGTAGTGACCGTTTACGAGCCGCATTTGTTTGGTATTGCAGAGATGATCCAGCCTACGCAGGGGCACCTTCTCCGTGCTGAAAGAGAGTCGACTATTTTACGTCTCGATGCGGACAAGGCGGCTGAGTTGTTTCGTGCCGAGGGCGTCTGGGAGGATGTCGCCGCGCTGCTCTCATACCATACGGCCTATTTAATATTCCGTGATGCCCAGGTACTCCAGCAGCGTACCTATTCCGTTATTCGTAACCACCTTCAGGAAATGATTTTGCTCCCGGAAGAGACGCGTTTGCGTACCACGATTCTGGAATATATCCAGGATCGTACGCTGCTCTCTCGCAGCAGTATACTCAATGTATTATCTGCCCTTAAGCAGGGGGAATATATCGCCTTTAAGCGCGGTGGATATCTGCTTGAGGTCAGACATTTACCCGAGTCATTCTAGCGGAAATTTAAAATTAAACAGAAATGCAATTAACGCTACCGTTAATTTTCTATATCGTTTGCTTTCTCAGATTTAACATTATCAAGTAAACGGTATATTTATGAAAAAGACAGTTATCGCATTGATTATGGCTAATGCATTTACCGCCACTTCCGCGTTCGCCGCCGCTGATGCGGGCACCTGGTATAGCGGTGCTAAATTCGGCTGGTCTCACTATTTTGATACCAATATGGGTTCAAAAGCGTTTGAGAACACGCATTCCGATCACTTCGATTTTAACCATGATAATGTCGGCGGGGGTGTTTATACGGGTTATCAGATTACCCCATGGCTTGCGGTAGAAGGTGGTTATGATTATTTAGGTAACATGCAGATTAAAGGTCAGCATGGCGCCGGGGCGCAAATGAAGACGCAGGGGCTGCAAATGTCTCTGAAGGCCAGTTATGCCCTGACCAGTGACTGGGATATTTACGGCCGTGCCGGCGCAATGGGCTATCGCGCTGAATCCGATGTAAGTGGTCACAATCGTTTTGAAACCGGTGTGCGCCCGCTTGCAGCCGTGGGTACTGAATACGCTTTCAATAAAAACTGGGCGGGCCGCCTGGAGTATCAGTGGGTAAGCAACGTGGGCAATGTTAACCAGATCGGCGTAAGCAGCGACCTGAGTTCCGTCACCGCAGGGCTTAGCTATCGCTTTGGTCAGTACGACTGATGCCCGTGATATGCCCATTAATAAAAACCCGGCTGCTTATGTTGCCGGGTTTTTTATTTTCAGCTGGTGAATAACGGTTCAAGAATGATATGAATATTTTGCAGGCCCGTGACATTATTATCTTTCAGGTATTGCTGATTAACCATATCTAACTGTTCCAGTTTGGTCAGCGAGGCATAGACGCGTTGAACGTCACTGTCCGCAACAAAAATTTCTTTTGCGGTGGTGTCCTGTAGATACTGTGATTTTACGCTGCGCGTTAAGGTCTCGATCTGCTGTTTATTTTCCTGATAAAGAGACGCGATATGCGATATCTGTGCCTGCGGCGGTTTTTCCCCCGGCAACACCAGTGGAATTTGTAGATGATTAATTTTTTCAACATTGTCTGGTTGGGGAGAACTACAGGCTGTTAATGTGCTGAGGGTTAATACAGCGAAAAAGAACGGCAGGCTCTTCATCGAATCACACCGGGGAAATAACTGGACTCAGCATTATCCCTTAAGGACGCAGCGACGAAAGAATAAACTAATTTATTTATAAACGTTATTTCCATAGGTTAAAGATAAGCCTGGTGATAGCCTCCTTTCCCCCCATGTACCGCCAGCGTGAATATAACTCCTCGAGGAAGTATGAAATTTAAAACTCTCGTTAGTGCGATGGCCATTGCTGGTCTGCTATTAGTCTCGTTGACCTCATTGCCTGTCCTGGCACAAAAGGAAGGGAAGGGAGCCACTGCCCATACGAAAGAGATGAATGATGCACTTTATGGTCAACTGCCCTTCTTTGATAAGACCGATTTCCGAAATGCGCACAAAGGCTTTATTGCCCCGCTGCCACCCGCGGTGATTAAAGGCGAAAAAGGCGCCGTTATCTGGAACCCCCGGAAATACGCTTTTATCAAAGAAGGGCAAAAAGCGCCGGATACCGTCAACCCGAGCCTGTGGCGTCAGGCGCAGCTGAATACTATTGGCGGTCTGTTTGAGGTCACGGAAGGCGTCTACCAGATCCGCAACCTCGATCTGTCGAATATGACGATTATAGAGGGCAAAGAGGGGATCACGGTTATCGATCCGCTGGTGTCTGCGGAAACGGCCAAAGCGGGCATGGATCTTTACGTTCAACATCGTGGCAAACGCCCGGTTGTTGCCGTTATTTATACCCATAGTCATGTCGATCATTATGGCGGCGTGCGTGGCGTAGTCGATGAAGCGGGAGTGATAACCGGCAAAGTGAAAGTCTATGCTCCAGCAGGTTTTATGGAAGAGGCGGTATCGGAAAATATCATGGCCGGAAATGCCATGAGCCGCCGTGCCAGTAATATCTACGGAAACCTGTTAATGCCAATGTAAAAGGTCAGGTAGGGGCGGGTCTGGGGACGACCACCTCAGCCGGGACGGTCACGCTTATCGCGCCCACTCACGCCATTACCGAAGACGGGCAGAAAGAGATCATCGACGGTCTCACCTATGATTTTATGCTGGCGCCGGGGTCGGAAGCGCCGTCTGAAATGCTCTGGTATGTGGAAGAGAAAAAGCTGATTGAAGCAGCAGAGAACGTCACTCACACCCTGCACAATACTTACTCGCTGCGCGGGGCGAAGATACACGATCCGCTGGCATGGTCAAAATACATCAATAACGCCCTCGATCGTTGGGGGGATAAAGCGGAAATTATTATCGCGCAGCACCACTGGCCCACATGGGGTAATAAGAAAGTGGTGAAGCTGATGAAAAGCCAGCGTGATATCTACCGCTATATCAACGACCAGACGCTGAGGCTGGCGAATAAAGGGCTGACGAGGGATGAGATAGCCGCTAATTTCGCCCTGCCTTACGGGCTGGCAAAATCCTGGGCAGGCCGTGGCTATTACGGCTCGGTAAGTAATAATGTCAAAGCCACCTATGTCTACTATCTTGGCTGGTTCGACGGAAATCCGGCGACGCTCAATGAACTGCCTCCGGTCGAGGCAGCGAAAAAATATGTCGATTACATGGGCGGAGCCCGCGCGATCCTTGAAAAAGCCCGGGTTGATTATGCCCGGGGAAATTACCGCTGGGTGGCGCAGGTAGTGAGTAAAGTCGTTTTTGCCGATCCAAATAATAAGGCGGCGCGCGAACTGGAAGCGGACGCGGTTGAACAGCTGGGATACCAGGCCGAGTCAGGACCCTGGCGTAACGCCTACCTCACCGGTGCGCAGGAGTTGCGTAACGGGGTGAAGAGGATGCCGACGCCCAATACCGCCAGCCCGGATGCGGTTCGTGCCATGTCGACTGAGATGATTTTTGACTACTTCGGCGTTCACCTTAACGGCGTCAGAGCTGCGAATGCCAGAGGGATTTTTAACGTTGATCTGGGTCGCGAGGGCGGCAGGTACAAGCTGGAGCTGGAGAATGGCGTGCTGAACCATATCGCCAACGCTCAGGCAGAAGATCCGGATGCAACCATCACGCTCAGCCGCGAAACGCTGAATAAAATCATCCTCAAAGAGACCACGTTGAAAAAGGCGCAACAGGCAGGAGAGGTGACGATCGTCGGCAATGCCGCGAAGGTAAACGAAATGCTGCGCTGCATGGAGAGCTTCAGCTTCTGGTTTCCTGTCGTCACCCCTTAAACGTAAAAAAGGCTGCTTTCGCAGCCCTTTAGCTTTCGCCTGCAACAATTTGCCGGGTGGCAGCTTCGCCTTACCCGGCCTACACTCTGCGCGCCTTGAGCGCTAGATGACGCCATCCCCGCCGTCTGAACACCACACCTGCCCGGAGGTGTATGAACACTCATCCGAGGCCAGGGTGACATACAGCGGTGCGATCTCCACGGGCTGTCCCGGGCGTCCCAGAGGGGTACTCTCGCCAAAATGTTTCACTTTTTCCTGTGGTTGCCCACCGCTGGGCTGAAGCACGGTCCAGTAAGGTCCCGGCGCTACCGCGTTCACGCGTATCCCTTTCGGTCCCAGCTGTTTCGCCAGCGCTTTGGTAAACACCGCGAGACAGGCTTTGGTCTGCGCATAGTCAAGCAGTACGGCGCTCGGTTTCACCGCCTGTACAGACGAGGTGTTAATGATGGAGGCGGGGGCTTTCATGTGGCGCAACGCCGCCTTTGTGATCCAGAAAGGCGCATAGACGTTGGTCTTAAAGGTCGCGTCAAAATCTTCCGTGGTCAGTTCTTCCAGCGACTCACGGTACTGCTGGCGGCCTGCGTTATTCACCAGGATATCCAGCCCGCCCAGTTTTGAGACGGCCTGCTCCACAAGGCGCTGACAAAAAGTTTCGTCCCGCACATCGCCCGGAAGCGCGACGGCATTCCGTCCTTCCGCTTTAATCAGGGCGATGACTTCCGCTGCGTCTTCTTCCTCTTCCGGCAAATAGTTAATCGCGACATCTGCCCCTTCGCGGGCATAGGCAATGGCTACCGCGCGTCCTATGCCGGAATCGCCCCCGGTAATTAGCGCCTTCTTACCGGCAAGACGACCATGCCCTTTGTAGCTCTTCTCGCCGTGGTCGGGTACGGGTTCCATCTCAGAGGCCAGGCCCGGTGGCGTCTGAGGCTGCTCCGGGAAAGGCGGCGTTGGGTAAGCGTTCGTACGTTGTTCATTATCACTCATAGCTAACTCCTTGTTAGGGGTGAGATTTGATGGATAGTTACAGCGTTAACGCTTCGCTGAATTATTTTTGCAAGTGGCTGACCCGCACTACGGGTGGGGATGATTTTTTATCGAGCGAGCCGCTAATACTGATCATGTTGTCAGGTTCCACGGTTCTGTCGTCAAATACGGCTTTCGGGATAATAACGTCGATTTTCCCGGTTTTATCCTGGAATACGTATTTATCGCCATTGCCGTCAATAAGATTGCCGCGCAGTGAAATAGAGGCGCCATCATGCATCTCTTTCGCCTGAGTAATGGTCATAATGCGCGCATCATCGGTACCACGATAACCGCTGTCCAGCGCATACGGCGGTGGCGGCGCGTCACCCTTTTGTAACCCGCCGTTATTATCTGCCCATGCAGTAGGGATAATTAATATAAACAAGGCTGAAATCACTGATAATTTCATCTGATATCCTTCATTTTGGATGTCTTGACTTATTAAGTATTGTTGCTATTCCTTTATGTGGCAAATGTGATAAGTCTTAAAAGCATTTGCACAGGAAAATCATAAATTTCGGCAATTAAGCGAAACGGTGACCACAGCCATGGAACCAAAAAATGAAAAAGTGCCTGGGATAAAAGAGAGTAGCCGTTTACTGACGTTTGAGTATGCATTTCGCCAGGTGGGTTTTATTGTGCTGTTAGCTATTATCGTGGCCGCGATAGCCGGCCTGTTTTCCAGCGGCGCGGTCAGCGACGTGGAGAAAACAAACGAAGCAAAATCCCTGACCCTGAGCTATGAGCGCTTCGGTCGCCGCCAGACCGAATCGCGGATGGCACTGACGTTTCCGGTGACGTCTGAGGGGAAATATACCCTCAGCATGACCAGCGAAAGCAGCGACGCATATGAGCCCGGCAGCGTCTGGCCACAGCCGGACAGCATGTACAGCCGGGGGAATACCCTGTTTCTCGTCTACGATCGTTTACAACAGACCGATAAATTTACCGTTTTGTTATTTATCACGCCGTCAAAAGCAGGGAAGTGGACAAACAGTATCCGCGTAAACAACGAGCCAAATATCCATTTCTGGCAGTTTATTTACCCCTAGGAGTCGAATATGGACATGGTTTTTCGTGCCCTGGCAATTTACCTGTTTCTGGTCATTGTGTTTAAAGTTGCCGGGCGACGCGCTCTGCTACAAATGACCAGTTTTGACCTTATTTTGCTCTTAATTATCAGTGAGGCGACACAACAGGCGCTGCTTGGCGAAGATTTCTCCGTCACCGGCGCGATGATTACAATAACGACGCTGGTGGTTGTGGATATTATTTTTGGCCTGCTGAAAAAATATTTTTCCACTGTCGAGAATATTCTTGATGGCACGCCGGTGATATTGGTGGAGAACGGTGTTCCCCTTGCCGATAAACTGAAAAAGGTCGATGTATCCTGTGATGATATATTGGTATCAGCCCGCCAGAATCACGGTATTACAGAATTGAAGGAGATTAAATACGCTATTTTTGAGCGTAATGGTCATATTTCTATTATTCCTGACGAAAATTAAGGGGCAACGCGATGAGCAACCTTATTCACGACAGCAACAGCACCATCAGCGAGCTGACGAAAAAGCTCGCCACTCAGCTTACGGACAGAGGTTTGCGGTTAACCACCGCAGAGTCCTGTACCGGCGGCAATCTCGCGGTTGCGCTTTGTGCCGAAGAGAACACGGCGGAATTTTATGACGTTGGCATGGTGGTGTTCAGCGATGCGGCGAAGGAGAGGATCCTCGGCGTGCGGCACGAAACCATTGAGCGCTTCACCGCCGTCAGTGAACAAACGGTGACCGAGATGGCCGCTAAAATTCGCGAAATTGCCGAGGCGGATATCGGCCTTGCCATCAGCGGCTATGCGGGACCGGAAGGCGGCGACGATGGCACCGCAGCCGGTACGGTCTGCTTCGGCTGGAATATTCGCGGACAGACGGAAACCCGCACCGTGCTGTTTTCCGGTGAATGTCAGGATGTGGTGGATAAAGCGGTGCGTTATTCCCTTTCTGAACTGATCGAAATACTCTCCGGCTGGGATAACGTCTGAAACAAGGGGAAAGGCTATGGCTGTGATCGTTATTACCGGCGGTACGGCGGGCGTGGGGAAAGCCACGGCGCTGCACTTTGCCAAAGCGGGCTACGATGTGGGCATCATTGCCCGCGACGAGCAGAGCCTGCGCTCCACAGAAGAGGAGTTGCGCCGTTTTGGGATCAACGCCCGTGCCGTTCAGGCCGACGTGGCCGACAGCAAGGCGGTGACCGATGCTGCTAACGAGATTGAATACCGGCTTGGGGCCATCGATGTGTGGGTGAATAACGCTATGGGCGGGATGCTGGCGCCGTTTCGCACCATGTCCCCGGAGGAGTTTCGCCGCGTCACCGAGGTGACCTATCTGGGCTATGTTAACGGCACCCGCGCCGCGCTGGAGTTAATGACCCCACGCGATCGCGGAACGATTATTCAGGTTGGCTCCGCGCTGGCCTACCGTTCCATTCCCTTGCAGTCAGCCTACTGCGGGGCGAAAGCCGCAATCCGCGGATTTACCGATGCTGTGCGCACCGAACTGATGCATGAAAACAGCCGGGTGCAGATCGCAATGGTACAGATGCCGGGCCTCAATACGCCGCAGTTCGAGTGGGCGAGGAATAAATTTGCCTGGGCGATGCGCCCGGTTCCTCCCGTTTTTCAGCCGGAAGTAGCTGCCAGCGCTATTTTTAAGGTGGCGCAGAAACCGGTGCGGGAACTGTGGGTGGGCAGCAGCACCGTCCAGTCGATTGTCGGGCAATTTCTTTTCCCCGGCTTTCTGGATCGGCTGATGGTTAAAAAGGCCTGGGAAGGGCAGATGACCGATACGTTAAATGCGGATGACCGTCAGGACTATCTGGATCAGCCGGTTAACGACCTGCATAAAATCCACGGGCACTTCACCGACGAAGCAAAAGAGCGCGCTATCAGCGTCACCTCCGGCATGCCGGGGAAAGTGCTGCTCGGCTCCCTTGCCGTCACGGGCGCGATCGTGGCCCGTCTGCTGCTCTCGCGTAGACGATAATCAGCGCAGTGCGGTACGATCGGTCCAGAACCAGCGGTAGCCATAGCCGCTGAGGTTAAGCGCGACGGTTTTGCCGCACACCAGCGCGTCGTTGTAGCGTTTGTCCGCCAGGCAGGCGGTCCAGGTCGCATGCCGGATCCCTCTGGCGGTAAAATTAACGGGCTTATCGCTGAAGTTTACGAAGGTCAGAATGCTGCGCGTGTCGGTTTCGTAATAGATCCCCAGTACCGCATCGCTGTCGATATTAATAAGACGAAACGGCGCGACGCCGATCTCAGGGAACTCCGAGCGCGTATTGGCGATATCGATAATGCAGTGCAGGAGTGAGTTGCGGTGCAACAGCGAATCCGCCACGTTGATTTTTTGATAGCGGTACGGGCCGTGGTCAATCATCGGGGCGACAAAAGTTTCCGGGTCGGCATCTGAGAAACCGCCGCCTTGCGATCCGGCCCACTGCATCGGGGTGCGTACGGCGTAACGCTCCTCAAGATCCAAATCATCCCCCATACCAATCTCATCCCCGTAGCGCATGACCGGTACGCCCGGTAGCGAAAACAAGACCGCATGGCAAAAGGCCAGCCGCTTTCGATCGCCATTAAGCATCGGTGCCAGACGGCGGCGGATACCTCGCTGATACACACTCATCTCTTCATCAGGGGCAAAGGTATCGATGACGGTCTGCTTCGCTTTTTTTCCTATCCCTTCCAGATCCAGCTCATCATGATTGCGCAGCCAGTTGGCGAAGCAGCAGGAGTCCGGCGGCACAATCATCTTCTTCACCGCGTTGCGCAGCGGTCGTGCGCTCTTCTCTGCCAGGCTGACGTAAAAGTACTTATTGAGCCAGAAATTCAGCACCAGGTTGAGCCGGTCGTTCTGACCAAAATAATCTTTGTAGGCCTCGACCTCCACGTCGACTTCGCCGAGCAGGATCGCGTCCGGGTTACGCTGCCCGATAAGACGGCGCAGATGCTCCAGGATCCACAGGCCGCGTTTTTCATCCCCACGTCCGGCCTGTTTTGTCAGGTGCGATGCCGCATCCAGGCGAAAGCCCGACACCCCGAGCTTTAGCCAGAAGATGATGATGTTCTCAATCTCCTTTAGCACCGCAGGGGAGGCCAGATTGAGATCCGGCTCGTGGTGATAAAACATATGCCGGTAGTATTGCCCCGCCTCGTCGTCCCATGTCCAGATGCTCTTCTCCACGCCGGGGAACATCGGTGGCGTATCGTCGTCGTCCGTGTCGGACCACAGGTAATAGTCACGGTAGGGTGACTGGGGGTTGCGGCGGGCCTGTTGAAACCAGGGATGCGCATCCGAGGTATGCTGGATCAGCAGCTCAATAATGACCTGCATCCCCAGCTCCCGCGCCTGTTCAATAAAGGCGATGATATCGTTGAGCTTGCCGAAGCGGGGATCGACCTGCAAATGGTCGCTCACGTCATAACCTTCATCGAGAAAAGGCGTGAGGTAAAACGGGGTGATCCAGATAACCGTCGCGCCCATCCGGCGGATGTAGCGCAGCTTCGCGGTGATTCCGGCGATGTCGCCACAGCCATCGCCGTTAAGATCGTAAAACAGGGCGGTATCAATCTGGTAAATAATGGCGCGTGTATGCCAGCCTGCCATAGCAATCCTTAATGATAACCTTCGGTATCAGACACTTTGCCCCGGAAGACGTAGTAGCTCCAGGCGGTATAAACCAAGATCACCGGGATGATTAACAGTGTACCAATCAGCATAAACAGCTGGCTGGCAGGCGGCGCGGCGGCTTCCCACAGGGTGATGTGCGGCGGAATAATGTGTGGCCACAGGCTGATGCCCAGGCCGCTAAAGCCGAGGAAGATCAGGCCCAGCGTTAACAGGAACGGACGGGCATGGCTGTCGGGATTGCGCGTCAGCCGCCAGATCCACAGGCTGAATACCGCCACCAGAACCGGAACTGGCAGGAACCAGAAGAAGTTAGGCAGAGTAAACCAGCGCTCGGCGACAAACTGCCAGCCGAGCGGGGTCCAGATACTTACCACCGCAATAACGGCAATCAGCGCCAGCAGCACGTGGCGGGTCAGCTCGCGCATCCGATATTGCAGCGCGCCTTCGCTTTTCATGATCAGCCACGTGGTAGCCAGCAGGGTATAGGCGACAATTAAGCCCAGCCCGCAGAACAGATTAAACGGGGTGAACCAGTCCAGCGAGGAGCCCACAAAGCGACGCCCTTCCACGTCAAAGCCGTTGATCATCGCGCCAACCACGATCCCCTGGCTGAAGGTTGCCAGCAGGGAACCGCCGGCAAAGGAGTAGTCCCAGAATTTGCGGTGTGAAGGGGTCGCCTTAAAGCGAAACTCAAACGCCACGCCGCGGAAAATAAGCCCGATCAGCATGGCCGTCAGCGGGATGGTCAGGGCATCGATTATTACCGCGTAGGCCAGCGGAAACGCGCCGAACAACCCTGCGCCGCCGAGGACCAGCCAGGTTTCATTTCCGTCCCAGACCGGGGCGACGCTGTTCACCATCACGTCGCGCTCTTTGGCATCGCCCACAAAGCTGAACAGCATGCCGATACCGAGATCGAAACCGTCCATGATGATGTACATCAGCGTGGCGAAGACAATAATGGCAAACCAGATGACCGGGATATCGACGCCCATCAGATCTTCTCCTCTTCCGGAACAGACTCGGCGGCGGACAGCGGACGGGCAGGGGTGCCCGATGTATTAGACGTTAGCGTGCCCACAGGCTGCGGACCTTTCTTAATCAACCGGGCGAGATACACATAACCCACGCCAAATACCGAACAGTAGACCACGATAAAGGCCAGCAGGCTGATGCTCATCTGCAACGTACTGTGCAGAGACACCGCATCTATCGTGCGCAGATAGCCGTAAACGACCCACGGCTGGCGGCCCACTTCGGTGGTGACCCACCCGGCGAGCAGCGCGAGCAGTCCGGCAGGCCCCATACAGAGGGCAAACCAGTGGAATGGCCGCGAGTGATAGAGTCGACGGCGATAGCGCAGCCAGACGCTCAGCACGCCAAGGGTAATCATCAGCAGCCCCATGCCGACCATAATGCGGAAGGACCAGAAGACGATGAGCGAGTTAGGGCGGTCCTCTTTCGGGAAATCCTTCAGCGCCGGGACCTGTTTATCCAGGCTGTGCGTCAGGATCAGGCTGCCGAGCGCGGGAATTTCAAGCCCGTATTTGGTGCGCTCCTCTTCCATATCCGGTACGCCAAACAGCAGCAGCGGGGTGGCCTCGCCGGGCGGGTTTTCCCAGTGGCCTTCAATCGCGGCGATTTTGGCAGGCTGGTGCTCAAGCGTATTCAGGCCGTGCATATCCCCAACCACGGCCTGAATGGGCGCGACCAGCAGCGCCATCCACATGGCCATGGAGAACATTGTGCGAATAGCGGGCGTATCGTTACCGCGCAGCAGATGCCATGCCCCGGATGCGCCCACAAACAAGGCGCTGCACAGGAAGGCGGCGATGGACATATGGATCAGGCGGTAAGGGAATGAGGGGTTAAAGATAATGGCCAGCCAGTCTTCGGGAATGACCTGACCGTTCTGAATACTGAAGCCCTGCGGGGTGTGCATCCAGCTGTTGGAGGCGAGGATCCAGAAGGTGGACATCAGCGTGCCCAGCGCCACCATGCAGGTGGCAAAGAAGTGCAGGCCGGGGCCGACCTTGTTCCAGCCGAACAGCATCACGCCTAAGAAACCAGCTTCCAGGAAGAAGGCGGTTAAGACTTCATAGGTGAGCAGAGGGCCGGTTATGCTGCCTGCGAACTGGGAAAAGCCGCTCCAGTTAGTCCCAAACTGGTAAGCCATGACCAGCCCGGAAACCACGCCCATACCAAAGTTGACGGCGAAAATTTTCAGCCAGAAATGGTATAGCGAGCGCCAGACATCATTTTTGGTGCGAAGCCACATGCCTTCGAGAACCACCAGATAGCTCGCAAGCCCGATGGTGATCGCCGGGAAGAGAATATGAAAAGAGACGGTAAAGGCGAACTGTATCCTGGCCAGATGAAACGCATCAAGCTCGAACATGCTCCGTACCTCTGGAACTGATAGCGCACAAGGCATTGCCAGACAGCCTCAGGCTGCCTGGCAAAACCGGTTACGGTTTTTTCTTACCTGCACCAAGCTCGGCACCGGTAAGCGGATCGGCATTGGGGTCGGATTTCGTGCGTGCGCACATCGCTTTGACCAGCGTTTCCTGCTCTGTAGTGAGCGTTACGCTTGCGCCGCCGTCACCGCCATCGACCGCTGGCTGAGGAGATTCCACGTAGTCGAAGTGCTTATCGCTGTTCCAGCTGCCGCGAACTTCTCCCCCCTCAGACATATTGTAGTACTTGTTGGTGTACTCTTCGATTGGCGGCAATTTACCCGGTGGGAAATTGTTACGGATCGACTGGAGCGCCTTCTCAAACGAGAGCTGGTGTGCTGCCTCACGCGTCATTAAAAACGCCAGCGCATCTTTAACACCCGGATCGTCCGTTACGTTAATAAGCCGTTCGTAGATAATTTTGGCGCGCGCCTCGGCCGCTATGTTAGAGCGCAGATCCGCGGTCGGTTCGCCAATGGTATCCACGTACGCCGCCGTCCACGGTACGCCTGCGGAGTTAGTAAGCGGAGTACCGCCGCCGTAGAGCAGCGAGGTGATATGACTGTCGTTGCCGTTCTCGGTCATGGAGCGGTACAGTTCCGCTTCATTTTCAACGCCTTCCGCCAGTTCGCCTTTCGCACCCTTATTGAGCATACCCACCAGGGTGCCGATAATTTCCAGGTGACTTAACTCCTCGGTCGCGATATCCATCAGCATATCTTTACGACCGGGATCGTCGTCGCTCAATCCTTGCGTAAAGTAACGACATGCCGCGGCAAGTTCGCCCTGTGGCCCGCCAAACTGCTCAAGCAGAAGATTGGCCAGGCCCGGATTCGGTTCGGCTACGCGTACCGTGTATTGCAGCTGTTTTACGTGTCGAAACATACATTCTCCCTCTTTTGTTATTTTTTAGCTTCAACGCCATCCGCGTCGGAGCGCAGCAGGAACTGTTCCGTCGTCTGTGGAATATGCTGGAGCAGCCAGTCTGCCATCTGGCGCTCTTCTTCCAGAATGGATTCAAGGGCTGGAATGGAGGCGGTATCGCCCGCTTGTTTGGCCGCAGCCAGCAGAGAGGTGTAGCAGGCAATTTCAAACTGCTCAAAAACGTAGCCGCTGATAGAGCCTTTAACAATTTCGTCGGAAGGGAACATGCCGCCAATGGACTGGCCGAGCGCCGCCATTTTACTCATGGAATCTTTTATGACCGAACGGGAAATATCATTGCGGTCGAGAATTTCTTCCAGCACGGTAATTTGGTGTTTAGTTTCATTAACGTGTTGTTCAATTCGTGCACGTAAGTCGGGATAATTATCAATACGGCTGGCCATTGATTCCAGCATGGATTCGGCTTGCTTTTCCATCGCATGGGCATCGCGTAGCCAATCATGGTAGTGTTCTACATGATTCATAATTAACTCCTGTGATTTATTTTCTGGTTAATTTTTGGTGCTGATGCTCATCAGATATTAATTATCCTTTCTGGGCTTTTTGATTAATATTACCGACAGCCAGATCGGTTAATTTGAGATCGGTTTCTTTTTCTTCTTCCAGCGTTTCGGCAAGAAGTTTAACGGCTTTTTTATAGCCTAATTGTTCAGCCAGGGTGGCCAGGGTGCCGTAGCTGGCAATTTCGTAATGTTCAACTTTCTGAGCTGCGGCAATTAATGCAGCGTCACGCACTTCATTTTTCTCAGTGCTCTCAATAACTTCGTTGGCTTCTTCAATTAAGCCTTCCATCGCAACGCATTTCATGCGCTTCAGTTTGAGACCGGATTCCTGCTCAATAATCTGATCGATACGTTCGATCTGTCCCTGCGTCTCTTCGAGGTGAGCCGTGAACGCGGCACTCAGCTTCTCGCTGGAGGCGGCGCGGGCGAGTTTGCCTAGCGCGCGGGTCAGCTGCTTCTCAGCGCTGTAGGTATCGGACAGAAGGTGAATAAACACATCTTCGACACTTTTCATATTCATATTTCTACGCTCCAGTAAAATAAAGTAAGGGTACTGCGAGCCGCCAGGCCCGCAGCATGCTCTTGGTATATTTATAAGAGCTTTAAATAAGATCAGGAGTTATCAGATTTACGGCCTCCGCCGTGACTGTTCTGTCCCCCTTTCTTACCCGCTTCAGATGCGCGTTGTGGGTCGTTTTTGAAATTACCACCGCTGTGCTGGCCACCTTTACGTCCAGCTTCTGATGCTTTATCACGGTCTTCAGCGAAATTACCGGAACCACCACGATGTTGCTCTGCCATATATCAACCCTCATGTTGCGTTTATGTCAGGAGATACGATAAGTAATTCGTATCATTTGTCGTTCAGGAATTAACATTAGTCGTTATGTGAGAAGAGTCAAATTTCTTGTCTCGGTTGTTTTGCGGTATTTGTGCAGGGAGCGATGAAATACCGCTTCGTTATGAATTTTAAAAATGGACGCTAAATCCATCGGTTAGGAGAAAATAAAGCAGAAAGTTAAGATTGCGCTTAGCTAATAATCCTAATATGAACGTGGCGGGAATAATTACAAGAATTGACGCAGCGCAAAAATATATCTTCGCAACGGGTGGCTCTGTATTCGGAATAATCTTATGAGCGTGACAAAATAACGCGTTGAAAAGCGTGTGAACGAACCTCTTTTTTGACGTGGTAAGGCGGATCGGGTGAGGGTATGCTTCTTTTGTCACCACAATAATTACAGAGGCAATGTCATGGATCAGGAGCTACTGGATGCGGGCTACCGGGCCTATACCGGTGAGAAAATCGATGTTTACTTCAACACCGGGATCTGCAAACACTCAGGCAACTGCGTGCGCGGCAGCGCGGCGCTGTTCGACCTGAAGCGTAAACCGTGGATCGCCCCGGATGAAGTGGATACAGAAACGGTTATACGCGTAATTGATACCTGCCCGAGCGGTGCGCTGAAGTACCGTCAAAAATAAGCGAGGAACCATGGATATTCTTGAAGGCCATAACAAGTTTTACGTGAATGACGCCGAAGGCAATCAGGTCGCGGAGATCGTCTTTGTCCCAACCGGCGAGCATCTGAGCATCATCGAGCACACCGATGTGGATCCGAGCCTGAAAGGGCAGGGTGTGGGTAAACAGCTGGTGGCGAAGGTGGTAGAGAAGATGCGCGGGGAGAACCGTAAAATTATCCCGCTGTGTCCGTTTGCGAAGCATGAGTTTGATAATACGCGGGAGTATGACGATATTCGGGCGTAAAACAGATGCCCGGCATTGCGCCGGGCAGCACACTCAACCCACAAACATCACCGACACACACAGCACACCCACAATCAGCGTCAGCAGGTTACCGATGGAGCGGTACGGTTTTAACGACGGGATCAGGTACGTTGACAGCGTCGGCATGATGAACAGGATCATGGCGATAAGCGGACCGCTGATGGCGTAAATCATCGAGATGGCATTCGGGTTGATGCAGCAGACCACAAAGGTAATCAGCGACACGCCGAGAATCGAAACCGCACGGTTAAAGGCGCGGCTTTTCTTGACCCCCACCTGATTCAGCGACGACTTCACAATTTCCGTTGCCCCTTCAATCACGCCAAAATAGGTGCCGAGGAACGATTTCGACATCGCAATAATCGCCACGATAATGCCGGAAATGCCCAGCCATGCCGGGGACGATGGCATCATCGACAGCGCGGACAGGATCGTCACCCCTTCCTCTTTTGCCGCCACGATATACGACGGTGGAATCGAAAGCAGGCAGCTGAACACAAAGAACAGCACGCTGAGGCAGATGATCAGGTACGCCACTTTCATGATTTTTTTGCATTTACCCATCGCCTCTTCACCGTATTTCTCGCGACGGTCTACGGCGAAGGTCGAGATGATCGGAGTATGGCTAAAAGCGAAAACCATCACCGGGATCGAAATCCACACCTGGTGCAGCGTATGCTGGTCGAAGGCCATCTGGCTGGTCAGCAGCGACGGCTGCCAGCTGCCCGTCAGATACAGCGAGACAAACAGGAAATAGGCGATCAGCGGAAAGACAAGGAAACCCATCACCTTAATGGTGATGTGCCGCCCCATCAGGAAGATCAGATTCAAAATCAGCACTACGCCAAAGCTCACCAGCATCCGCATGCCGGTATCCACCGTCATCCGTTTCGCCAGCTGTTCAGTGAGTGAGTTGGTTATCGCCACCGCGTAAATCAGAACTACCACAAAGAAGGCCACAAAATAGAGTGTGGTGATCAGATTGCCGATCTTTTTGCCGTAGTAATGCGAAACGGCACCGGTGATCCCTTCGTTGCCTTTCGTCTTCGACGACAGAATAAATTGCGCCAGCGCTTTATGCGGCCAGTAGGTTAAGGGATACGCCACAAGGGCGGTGATCAGCAGGACAATCGCGCCAGCAGAGCCGAGCTGAATGGGCAAGAACAGGGTTCCTGCGCCCACGGCAGTGCCGTAGAGGGCGAAACTCCAGAGAGTCTCTTCTTTTGACCAAATTTTCGACATTAGAGCAACGTATCAACTATAAAACGAACAAAAAGGAGTGCAATTTACCATAATTATGCGTTGAGGTCGCCGTTGCTTCGCAGGGGGTGGGCCGGAGCAGGTCTCCGGCCGGAAGGTTATTCGCTTGCCAGGGCGCGTCGTTGCTGGCGGCGCTTGATGATTTTCTCCCGCAGGGTGTCGTACGCCCAGTTGTAGAGCATGGTGTACGGCAGGAAGAACAGAAAGAAACCAAATTCCAGGGTAAAAGCCTGGAGCAGCGTCACGCCCAGCACGGCGGCAACGATGGTTACGCCAATCACAATAAAGCCGCATTCAAAACCCAGGGCATGCAGGGCGCGCACTTTCGCCGTGCGCTTCACCCGCTGGACGGGCCAGAAACGGTCGAAGCCAAAGTTATAGATAATGTTCCAGAGCATTGCCGTGGTCGCCAGAATAATGGTGAGACCCCCCATTTCAACCACCGAGCGCTGCATTAGCCACGCGGCCGTCGGGGCGAGGATCGCCGTAGCAATGCCTTCAAAACAGACGGCATGGAAGATCCGCTCCGGCAATTTACGTTGGAGTGCATCCTGATGTTGCATATTTACCTCATATTGACGCCAGTATGGGCGTTGATGCGGCCTATTCTTATCGTTTAAGGTGATATATAAAAGATGGTATCCATCGATAAAGTGGATACATCATGCGTTACTCTCCCGAAGCACTGACCGCGTTTGTTGAAACAGTCGCCGCAGGTTCGTTTTCTGCTGCGGCACGGCGGCTGCGTAAAAGCCAGTCCACCATCAGCACCTCCATCGCCAACCTTGAAGCTGACCTTGGCTTTGAGCTGTTCGATCGCTCGGCGCGTCACCCGGTATTAACCGCCCAGGGTGAACAGGTGCTGGGCTATGTCCAGTCGATACTCGCCGCCAGCGCGCGCCTGGATGAGCTGGCCGTATCGTTAACCGCGCAAACGGAGGCGCGTTTTACCTTTGTTCTCTCCGATACGCTTAACCCGGCCGTGCTGGAAGAGATGATGAGCCAGTTCGACCAGCGTTTTCCGCACACGGAATTTGAGTGCCTGATTGGAGAAGAGGAGGACGTGATCGATCTGCTGCAAAAGGAGCGGGCGCAAATTGGCCTGACGGAAGCGCGCGACAGCTACCCGACCGATATTGGCGCGACCCGTCTGCCTATGCAGACGCGGATGGCCATCTACGTTTCTGCCGGACATCCTCTGGCAGGGCAACATGAGACGCAGGCGGACGAGCTGCATGGCTGGCGCGAGCTGCGGTTGAGCACCTATCTTGAACGGGAAGCGCCCCTTTCGCGCGGGCCGGTCTGGTCTGCGCCGAATTATCTGTTACTGCTGAGCATGGCGGTACAGGGCTTTGGCTGGTGCGCGTTACCCTGCGCGCTGGTCGACGAATTTGCCGCGTCGAAATCGCTGGTTCAGCTGAACGTGCCGGGCTGGCCGAGGTCGATTGCCATCGATCTGGTATGGAACAAACGAACCCCGCCCGGCGTCGCCGGAAGCTGGCTGCGCCAGTACTTACAGGACGCACGATAATCCTGTGACTAAACTCACTATTTTTAAACATTTGCGTCAATTGTTGATAACAATCCTCTACTATCGTCATGTCATTTTGCACAGAGGTCGTGATGAAAGATGTCGTTATAGTGGGTGCGTTACGTACGGCTATCGGCTGTTTTCAGGGAGCGCTTGCGCGTCACTCTGCGGTTGATCTTGGCAGCGTGGTGGTAAGAGCGCTGGTGGAACGCAGCGGGATTGCCGCACATGAAATTGATGAGGTGATCCTGGGCCAGGTGCTGACCGCTGGCGCGGGACAAAACCCTGCGCGCCAGGCGGCGCTGAAGGGCGGCCTGCCTAATACCGTTTCGGCAATTACCATCAACGACGTCTGTGGTTCAGGTTTGAAAGCGCTCCATCTTGCGACGCAGGCCATCCAGTGCGGTGAAGCGGACGTGGTCATTGCTGGCGGGCAGGAGAATATGAGCCGCGCCCCGCATGTCCTGACCGACAGCCGGACCGGCGCGCAGCTCGGGAATAGTCAGCTGCTTGACAGCCTGGTTCACGACGGGCTGTGGGACGCCTTCAACGACTACCATATGGGCGTAACGGCGGAAAACCTGGCGCGGGAATACGGTATCAGCCGCGAGCTTCAGGATGCATATGCCCTCAGCTCACAGCAAAAAGCGCGTGCAGCGATCGACTCCGGGCGTTTTCGCGATGAAATTGTCCCGGTCAGTACCCAGCGCCAGAACGGCGAAGCGCTCATCGTCGATACCGACGAGCAGCCGCGCACCGATGCCAGCGCAGAAGGGCTGGCAAAACTCGATCCGGCCTTTGAAACGCTCGGTTCCGTAACGGCAGGCAACGCCTCATCCATTAACGACGGTGCGGCGGCGGTGATGATGATGAGTGAAAGCAAAGCCCAGGAGCTGGCGCTGCCGGTGCTGGCGCGGATTAAAGCGTTTGCCAGCGTGGGCGTTGATCCCGCGTTAATGGGGATCGCCCCGGTCTATGCCACGCGCCGCTGCCTGGAGCGGGCGGGCTGGGAGTTGAACGATGTGGATCTGATTGAGGTCAACGAAGCTTTTGCTGCACAGGCGATCTCGGTCGGGAAAATGCTGGAATGGGATCCGCTGCGGGTCAACGTCAACGGCGGAGCCATCGCGCTGGGCCATCCCATTGGCGCCTCCGGCTGCCGCATTCTGGTGTCGCTGGTCCACGAAATGAAAAAGCGTAACGCCCGAAAAGGGATCGCAACGCTCTGTATTGGCGGGGGGCAGGGGGTGGCCCTGGCTATCGAACGGTAATTTCTCCCTCTGCGCACAGAAAACCTCCCACGGGAGGTTTTTTTGTGTCCGCAGAATCCTTTTTTAACACTTATGCGTTCTTTCTGAAGCCCGCAATAATTATTGCGCGGTTAATTATTGGCTTTGTGAAGTGCTTAATGTGATCTCACGCCTGAAATTTACGGTTAATACCCTTTTTTTGTTGATGGGGTTCACGTCAATCTTTGCCAAAAAAAATGAAACAAATAATTTCGATCCTTGTCACTAAAATAACGGTGCATAAAAAATAAACTTAGGTTTCATAAAAACGAAACGTTATTTTAATTGAGGGTTTTTTCATGTTTAAGAAATCTCTGCTCCTTGCTTCCCTTATTAGTGCCTCTTTTGCGGCTAGCGCCGTTACCGTCGATCTGCGTCACGAATATATTGACAGCGGCTCGAATGCCGACCGTGTTGCCGTCTCGCACCGCTTTGATAATGGCTTTGGTTTTTCAGTCGAGGCGAAGTGGAAATCAGGCGGGGACAAGGCAGATCAGCCATTCGCGGATGTAGTGGGGAACGGTCACGAAGATCAGATTAGCTGGCGCTGGAAAGCGACAGACAATATCGCCCTGACCCCTGCGTTTACGATTGAAAGCACAGACAGTCGCACCATTTATAAACCGAATCTGCATGTGCAATATAGTTTCGATAATGGCTTCTACGTGGCTGCGCGTTACCGTTACGAATATACCCGCTACCCGTCAAGCTCAAATAAGGACGATGATAAAGTTAACCGTGGCGATGCGTGGGTCGGTTGGGTATTAGGTGACTGGCGTACCGAGCTGAACTATGTTTACGCGAAAAGTTCTGAAGGCGTGGCCCGAAATAACAATAAAGATTATTCCAACGAATATAACGCCAAGCTGGCCTACAAATGGGATAAAAACTGGGCGCCGTATGTGGAGGTGGGCAACGTGGGGGTTAAAGACACGGACGAACGCCAGACCCGTTTCCGTTTAGGCGTGGCGTACGCCTTCTGATAATTTATCTTCTTCGCTAAAACCGCCGGGTGGCGCTAACGCTTACCCGGCCTACACCTTCTTATCCGACCTACACCTTCCTTCCAATCCGTCGTTTCGTAGGCCGGGTAAGCGAAGCGCCACCCGGCAAAAAGCGCCGCGCAATCACCTAAAAAAAAGCCCTCCGAATCGGAGGGCAAGGCCAGTTACAGAAACACTAACTCAAATCAGACATGCAACATTTCAGGTTGCTCAGGGAGTTTCGCGATATAGAGGGCCGGTTTGCCGTCTTTATCGGAACTGTACAGCACCGCTTTTTCGTCCGGCGTGAAGGACGGATGCGGGTGGGTTACCTGGCGGCTGTTCGCCACCGTAGCCCATGAGGTGTCATGACGGGCGATGCGGTAACAGGCTTTCTTCGCCACGTCAAAGGCATACAGATAAGGATCGTTATCAATGGTGTAGCCGCCGGTGTCTTTCACATCGACAGGCGTACCGGAGCCGTCGCCAACCAGCAGGGTGCCGTCGACGTTGCTCATCAGATGCGAACAGGCGGGCATGTTCATTACCGCTTCATTCACGCCGGTGTCCGGGTTGAAGCGGGAGATGGTGCGCCCTTGCTGACCTTTCAGGTAAGAAACGTAGATCAGCGCGGACCCGTCCGGCACCCAAAATTCATGTGTACAGCTTTCACCTTCCGCGTGCGTTTTCACTTTCCGCACGTTGCTGCCATCTTCGTTCACCAGCCACATGCGGGCGTCGACCAGGTCGTGCGGCCCTTCATGACAGAAGGCCACGGTATTGTCATCGAACGGGCGATAAATCGGATGTCCCAGCCAGATCTTCTCGTCATGAATGGTGGTGCTTTCACCCGTTTTCAGATCAACGCGCAGCAGGCGGCAGTGCGGCCCTTTGTGGAAGAAGTCGTGGAAAATTTTCCAGTCGTTGAGTGGCGTCCAGTCGCGTCTGGCAACCTCAATACCCACCAGTTTGGTGCAGTCGCTGTTCGCGACCCAGGTGCCGTAGCCGACCCACTCTTCCGGAACGCGGTACACTTCGCGCTCTGCCAGCGTCTGTAAATCCACCTCCAGCAGGGTGCGATCGTTCTTCACATAGTAGAGGGATTTATCGTCCGGAGAGAGAAAACCGCCAAAGGTGTTATCGCCCGCGCCTTCGGTCAACTGTACCGCTTCGGCTTTTTTCAGATCCAACAGGTAATAGTTCCAGTGACCGTCGAACTCCCCGGCGAACAGCAGGTGGCTGCCATCGTTAAAGAAGCACTTCTGGTAAAAGTAGTTGCGATGACAGGTTACTTCCGGTGGGGTCAGGCGGGTGACTTCCACGCCTGTATCCGGATCGCGGCTGACCTCGTAGTTCAGCTTGACCCGCATACCTTTAGCCATAATGCACTCCTTTGAACGCGTAATGTAGGTTGAAAACTGGGTGTTAAATTATCAAAACGTTGTTTCATTATGTGTGACTGACAGCGCACTTTCTCAGTTTCATTAACCAGATTGAGGGTCTTAAAGATTTATCGTGATCGAAACACCATTTCTGGCATAAACAAGCAGAAAAAATGAAACGTTGTTTTAAATGCAATTGAAAACCCCGTGGTCAGGGGATAATATGTGTTCATCACGAAAACGGAACGTTGTTTCGTTATTTATCTTTGCCTTCGGGCACGATCAATTCTGGAGGTTTACGTGGACGTCAGACAAAGCATCCACAGTGCGCACGCTAAAACGCTGGATACTCAGGGGCTGCGCAGTGAGTTTTTAGTTGAGCAAGTGTTCGAAGCCGACAAGTACACCATGGTCTACAGCCATATTGACCGCATTATTGTGGGCGGGATTATGCCGGTAGCGAAAACCGTCTCCGTGGGCGGTGAAGTGGGCAAACAGCTGGGCGTGAGCTACTTCCTCGAACGCCGTGAACTGGGCGTGATTAACATCGGCGGGCCGGGCACCATTACCGTCGATGGCCAGTGCTACGAAATTGGTCACCGCGACGCGCTGTACGTCGGCAAAGGGGCGAAAGAAGTGGTGTTCGCCAGCATTGATGGCAGCAAACCGGCGAAGTTTTACTACAACTGCGCCCCGGCTCATACGACTTACCCTACCAAAAAAGTCACGCCAGCGGATGTTGCCCCGGTGACCCTTGGCGATAACCTCACCAGCAACCGTCGCACCATCAACAAATACTTTGTTCCGGATGTGCTGGAAACCTGTCAGCTCAGCATGGGGCTGACCGAACTTGCGCCGGGCAACCTGTGGAACACCATGCCGTGCCATACCCACGAGCGCCGCATGGAGGTCTACTTCTATTTCAACATGGATGAAGACGCCTGCGTGTTCCACATGATGGGACAGCCGCAGGAGACGCGCCATATCGTTATGCACAACGAGCAGGCGGTCATTTCGCCGAGCTGGTCCATCCACTCTGGCGTGGGAACGAAAGCCTATACCTTTATCTGGGGTATGGTCGGTGAAAACCAGGTCTTCGATGACATGGACCACGTCGCTGTTAAGGATCTGCGCTAGTCGCAGGCAGTTAAGTATATATCTGCCTGTTGCTGACAGGCGCTGAACGATTAAGGAATAAACATGATTCTGGATGCATTTTCTCTGCAAGGTAAAGTGGCTGTGGTTTCCGGTTGTGACACCGGGCTGGGGCAGGGTATGGCGTTAGGTCTGGCTGAAGCGGGCTGCGATATCGTCGGGATTAACATCGTTGAGCCAACGGAAACCATCGAGCGCGTTACCGCACTGGGCCGCCGTTTCCTGAGCCTGACCGCGGACCTGCGCAAAATCGATGCGATCCCTGAGCTGCTGGATCGCGCGGTGGCGGAGTTTGGGCATATCGATATTCTGGTCAACAACGCCGGCCTGATCCGTCGTGAAGACGCGATTAACTTCAGCGAAACGGACTGGGACGACGTGATGAATCTGAACATCAAGAGCGTGTTCTTTATGTCCCAGGCGGCTGCGAAGCACTTCATCGCCCAGGGGAAAGGGGGCAAGATCATCAATATTGCCTCCATGCTCTCTTTCCAGGGCGGCATCCGCGTGCCGTCTTACACCGCATCGAAGAGTGCCGTGATGGGCGTGACCCGTCTGCTGGCGAACGAGTGGGCGCAGCACAACATCAACGTCAACGCGATTGCGCCGGGCTACATGGCCACCAACAATACCCAGCAGCTGCGTGCGGATGAAGAGCGCAGCGCGGCAATCCTGGAGCGTATTCCAGCGGGTCGCTGGGGTCTGCCGAGCGATCTGATGGGCCCGGTTGTGTTCCTGGCGTCCCCGGCTTCGGATTATATTAACGGCTACACCGTTGCCGTTGACGGCGGCTGGCTGGCACGATAATTCACCCCGAATAAAGAACCTCTGCCCTCGGGTGGAGGTTTTTTTTGCGCCAAAATTGGCTTTATCCATATCCTTAAAGATGAAAAATCCATACTGAAAAGGAATGAATGACGGGTGTCACACATTTATTGCTTAAATATTAACTAATTAATAAAAAATAAGGTTAAACCACCCTGATTTGAAATTGTAATGTCCATCACAGATCGGTATGTCGTAGCGAAATAATCCATATCTTCACCAGTTCCGGCCTGACACTTTCTTCCGGTATCTCGTAATTTCACTTAACGAATTTCGCTGTTGAGGCAGGAAACTATGACATCTGTAAATGACTCTACCCTTATGCCCGCTGCGCTGCGCGATACCCGACGCATGAACCAGTTTGTTTCTGTTGCGGCCGCCGTAGCCGGTTTACTGTTTGGTCTGGATATCGGCGTTATCGCTGGCGCACTGCCCTTTATTACCGACCACTTTACGTTAAGCAACCGCCTGCAAGAGTGGGTGGTGAGCAGCATGATGCTCGGCGCGGCCATCGGCGCGCTCTTTAACGGCTGGCTGTCGTTCCGTCTCGGGCGCAAATACAGCCTGATGGTCGGGGCGATCCTGTTTGTTGCCGGCTCTCTTGGTTCAGCGTTTGCAACCAACGTTGAAGTGCTGCTGCTCTCCCGCGTGCTGCTGGGCGTGGCGGTGGGTATCGCGTCCTACACCGCGCCGCTTTACCTCTCCGAAATGGCGAGTGAAAACGTGCGCGGGAAGATGATCAGCATGTACCAGCTGATGGTGACGCTCGGTATCGTGCTGGCGTTCCTGTCGGATACATACTTCAGCTACAGCGGCAACTGGCGGGCAATGCTTGGCGTGTTGGCGCTGCCTGCGGTGCTGCTGATTGTGTTAGTCATTTTCCTGCCGAACAGCCCGCGCTGGCTGGCGCAAAAAGGGCGTCACGTGGAGGCGGAAGAGGTGCTGCGCATGCTGCGCGACACGTCTGAAAAAGCGCGTGAAGAGCTGAACGAAATCCGCGAGAGCCTGAAGCTGAAGCAGGGCGGCTGGTCGCTGTTTAAGGCAAACCGCAACGTGCGCCGCGCGGTGTTCCTCGGCATGCTGTTACAGGCGATGCAGCAGTTCACGGGGATGAACATCATCATGTATTACGCCCCACGCATCTTTAAAATGGCCGGTTTTACCACCACCGAACAGCAGATGATCGCCACGCTGGTGGTAGGGCTGACCTTTATGTTCGCCACCTTTATCGCGGTGTTCACCGTTGATAAGGCCGGACGTAAACCCGCCCTGAAAATTGGCTTTAGCGTGATGGCGCTCGGCACCTTAATACTCGGCTACTGCCTGATGCAGTTCGATAACGGCACGGCGTCCAGCGGCCTCTCCTGGCTCTCCGTCGGCATGACCATGATGTGCATCGCCGGTTACGCGATGAGCGCCGCGCCGGTGGTGTGGATCCTGTGCTCTGAAATTCAGCCGCTGAAATGCCGTGACTTTGGTATCACCTGTTCCACCACCACCAACTGGGTGTCGAACATGATCATTGGCGCGACCTTCCTGACGCTGCTGGATGCGATTGGCGCGGCAGGCACCTTCTGGCTCTATACGGTGCTGAACGTGGCATTTATCGGCGTGACCTTCTGGCTGATTCCGGAAACCAAAGGCGTGACCCTGGAGCATATTGAACGCAAGCTGATGAGAGGGGAGAAACTACGTAATATCGGCGTGTAATGTCATTGCCCGGTGGCGCTTCGCTTACCGGGCCTACGATAGCCTGTAGGCCGGGTAAGGCGTAGCCGCCACCCGGCTTTGTGTTTACCGCATCGCACGTCTCAAAATACGCTCCGCCTGACGCTGGAAGTCAGCGGCCGTCTCTTCCACGGTTTTCTGCCCGTAGTCGATATACTGCAAAGAGGTACCGAACTGCGCCACAATCTGTGGGTCGTCAAAGTATGGCGAGACGGTGAGTTTCGCCGGCAGCGACTGCGCCAGGCGCAGGCCCGCCACGGATGGATCGTCCTCTTTAATGGTGCCGTCTTCGGTCAGATACTGCACCGCCACTTTGCTCAACGGCACGCCGCGCTCAAGACCCAGCGTATCAACCCCTTCTTTGCTGTTGAGCAGGAAGTTAATCAGCTTCGCTGCCGCTTCCGGGTTTTTGGTCGTCTTACCAATCGACAGCATCTGCGCCGGTTTGAAGAACAGACCCGCGTCGGTGGCGCCCGGTAGCATTGGGTAGCTGCCCAGCTCCAGTTTCGCCGGTGGCTTCAGGTTGTCGGAATATTTGTTGATGGTGGAGTTCCACATGTAGGTGCCGCCCCATTCACCCTGGATCCACGGCTTCATCTCATACATGTTGCTCTTACCGAACGAGGCATAGTATTTGGTGTCCGGCATGACGTGGCTGTCGATCAGCTTTTTGTAGGTCTGGAAAAACTCCACCCACTGTTCCTTTGTGTAGCTGAACTTTTTGGTTTTCTCATCCACCGCAGGAATGTTGTACTTCTGGATCATGTACGAATTCAGCAGCGCCAGCGTATCCTGGTGCTCCAGGATCACCGGGTAGTATTGCTTGCCGAGCTTGCTCTCGAAGGTTTTACCGGCCGCCATCAGCTCGTCCCAGGTTTTCGGGTACGCAATACCCGCTTTTTTCCAGATTTCGTCATTGAAGTAGAACACGCGCGCCGTTACCGAGATCGGAATGCCGTTCAGCTTGCCGTCCACGGTGGTGGTTTGTAGCTCTTTGGGATCGAACTGCGACAGGTCGATCACGTCCTTCATCTTGTTCAGATCGTAGAAGCCGTCACCGGTTTTGGAGAAGATCGGCAGCCAGTTCCAGTTCGTCTGCATTACGTCCGGCTCGGTGCCGCCCGCAATCTGGGTGGTCAGACGGGAAAGGTGACCGTCCCAGCCGGTGTATTCCGCTTTTACGTTGATGTCCGGGTTCTGCTTATGGAACTCTTCCAGCGCTTTCAGAGTGACCTGGTGACGGCCATTGCCGCCCCACCAGGACATCCGTAAATCCACATTCTGCGCCATCGATGGCAAAGCGGTAAGGCCCAGGGTCGCGGAGATTGCTGCGCTTAAAAGCACTTTTTTCATTTTTATCACTCCATCAGAGAGAGAGGTTCTGTTCAGTTTTTGCGTCAAAAATATGACACTTGTTCATCTCAAACGTGAAATACACCTTACGATGAAGCCCTTTATCAATCATTGGCTTAGCTTCATCGGACGGGATTCGGGCGGTCAGTTCGTAGTCCGCGACCTTCAGGTACACAAAGAATTCGTGGCCCATGTTCTCAACGCGCACCATCTCCCCGCTACAGCCGCCGTCCGGGAAGGGCTCATCAGAGAGCGACACAAATTCCGGGCGCACGCCGTAGAAGATCTCCTGACCCGCGTAAGCCGCGACTTTCTCCTGCTTCTCCGCGTGCAGCGGCATGGTTTCATCGCCAATGGCGATGTGCAGCTGGCCCGCTTTTTCGACCAGCACGCTTTTGCGTATATTCATCTCCGGCGCGCCTATAAAGCCCGCCACGAACATGTTCTTCGGCTTGTGGTAGAGGTTGTCCGGCGTGTCCACCTGCATGATATGGCCGAGCTTCATCACGCAGATGCGGTCGCCCATGGTCATCGCTTCGGTCTGGTCGTGGGTCACGTAAACGGTGGTCGCCGGTTTTCCTGACTTCTTCAACTGCTTGTGCAGGTCAGAAATACGGATACGCATCGAAGCGCGCAGTTTGGCGTCGAGGTTTGAAAGCGGCTCATCGAACAGGAACACATCCGGCTTTTTCACAATCGCACGGCCTACCGCCACGCGCTGCGCCTGGCCGCCGGAAAGCTGGCGCGGCAGGCGGTCGAGCAGCTCTTCCAGCTCAAGAATTTTGGCGGCTTCATTCACCTGAGACTCAATCTGATCTTTCGGCAGTTTGCTCAGCTTGAGACCAAAGGCCAGATTCTCGCGCACCGTCATGTGCGGATAGAGGGCGTAGTTCTGGAACACCATTGCAATACCGCGCTCTTTCGGCGCGAGGTTGTTCACGATCTTGTCGCCGATGCGCACCTCGCCGCCGCTGATGGTTTCCAGCCCCGCCAGCATGCGCAGGGTCGTGGATTTGGCGCAGCCGGATGGGCCGACGATCACCATGAATTCCCCTTCAGCAATTTTAAGATCGATAGCGTGTACCGCTTTAAAGCCGTTGGAGTAGACCTTTTCCAGCTTGTTGAAAATAACTTCAGCCATGGTATTTCCCTCTTAACCTTTAATTCCGCTGCTGGTGACGCCCTGTACGAAGTAGCGCTGTGCCAGGAAGAAGACAATGATGGATGGCAGAATGGAGATGCTCGCCATTGCCAGAATTTCGTTCCACGGCGCGCCTTCGGTGACGTCGATGGACATTTTCAGCGCCAGTGCGATGGGGTATTTATCCACGCTGTAGACGTAAATCAGCGGCCCGATAAAGTCGTTCATGGACCACATGAACTGGAACAGGGCGACGGAGATAATGGCCGGTTTCAGGATCGGCACCACCACGTACCACAGCACCTGAATGGAGTTACAGCCGTCTATCTGCGCCGCCTCTTCCATGTCACGCGGGACGCCGCGCAGGAACTGGATCAGCATGAAGACGAAGAACCCCTGAGTGGCGAAGGCCAGCGGCAGGTACAGCGGCATATAGCTGTTGAGCATGCCCATTTCACGGAACATCAGGTACTGCGGGATCAGCAGCACGGTGCTGGGCAGCAGCATGGTGGTGATGAGCGTAGCGAACCAGAACTTCTTCCACGGGATCTCGAAGCGGGCAAAGCCGTACGCCACGATGGTGGAGGAGATAATGGTCAGGATCACTTTCGGGATCACATACTTAAAGGTATTCAGCATGTAATGGCCGAAGTTGTACTCGGTGCCGGTTTTCCAGCCGTTTACGAAACCATCCCAGGTGGCGTGGGCTGGCCACAGGCTCAGGGTGGTGAAGATCTCGTGGTTCGGTTTGAACGACGCGGAGAACATCCACACCAGCGGGTAAAGCATCAGCAGGCCGACAGCCAGCAGGATCACATAGCGAACGGAGGCGTTGATTTTCTCTCTGCGCAGTGTGCGGGCCACTTCGCGTTCGGCGACGCTTCTTGCCGTGGAGAGTTGTTGAATATCAGCCATTTTTGCCTCCTTTATCGGCGGAGTAAAACACCCAGTATTTCGACGACTTAAAGGCGATACCGGCGAAGACGGCCACCACCAGGAACAGGATCCACGCCAGCGCCGCGCCATAGCCCATATCGAAATACTTGAACGCGGTGTCGTAGATGTAGAGCGAGAACAGATAGGTCGAATAGGTTGGCCCGCCGCCGGTAATGACGTACGGCCCGGTAAATTCCTGGAACGCCTGCGTGGTCTGCATGATGAAGTTGAAGAAGATCACCGGCGTAATCAGCGGCACGGTCACCTTCATGAACATCTGCCATTTCGATGCGCCATCGATCATTGCCGCTTCATACTGGGACTGCGGAACGTTTTGCAGCGCGGCCAGGAAGATGACCATCGCGGAACCGAACTGCCAGACACGTAGCAGGGTAACGGACATCAGCGCCAGCGACGGCTCGCCCAGCCAGTTCACCGGATCAAAGCCAAATACGCCGATAAAGCTGTTCAGCAGACCATCAATGGCAAATAAGGCGCGCCACAATACGGCAATGGCGACGGAACTGCCGAGGATCGACGGAATATAGTAGGCCGTTCGGAAAAAGCCGATGCCGCGTAATTTAAAGTTCAGGACAAAGGCAATTCCTAATGCAAAGGCGAGCTTTAACGGGATGGTTAAAAATACATAGGCAAAGGTCACGCCCATGGATTTCCAGAAGAGCGTGTCTTCGGTAAACATGTAGCGATAGTTTTCAATGCCGTTAAACACCGGCGGACTCATCAAATCGTAATCCGTAAAGCTGAGGAAAAACGATGAGACGAAGGGGAATGCCGTAAAGAGTATCAGCCCGATGATGTAGGGTGATATCCATGCGAGCCCCAGCAGCTTGTTTTCATTCATACATACCTACCTGGCAATCAATGGTTTAATACGAAATCTGCTTTGTTACATTTTCCCAGGCCTGCGATGCGCGGCATGAGAGCTGAAATTCAGGGTGCAACGTCTGGCAACGGCGAAATCTACGTTTGTTTTTTAACGCTTTTTTGTCTTTCTTTGTGCTGTAAGCGCTTCTGGTTTCAAAAGAGCTGAACCGGCGTTCTTGGATACTAAAACATCGTTTTATTTTATATTATTGCGATTTATTTCTGCGTCATTCGCTTAATGGTGGAAATGTGATCGGCGTCGAAACGCTGTTTCAATATAGTGAGGGAGGTGGCATTTTTGACTTTTCACGAAGCTTTGCCGCCGGCCATGAGGAAGAGATAACGAAGCAAAAAGGGAGCGGGAATAAGAATAGTCACGCAGCGTGGCTAACTACCAGATCTGATAGCAGGTCTAAAGATGTACCAATTCGTCATTCAGATAATTCTTACATTCTTGTATGATTTGTTACACCGGAACCAGTCAGGCAGAATTTCACTGCATCCTTAAAAGAAGAACAGTTATGTCAGCGATGGATTTCAAAAAACATACGGATCTCAACTTTCCTCACTATGCTCCCCCGGCGGTCAGCGCTAAAGAAATAGATCTTCTGGGTCTGCTGGACGTCCTGCTGGCAGCAAAAAAACGCATCATCACCATTGTCTTTGCATTTGCACTGGTCGGCCTGGCAATCGCCTTTCTGATACCGCAAAAATGGACCAGTAAAGCGGTCATTACGCCCGCGGAACAGACGCAGTGGAGTTCGCTACGCCAGATGATGGTGGCGCTCCAGGTGCTTGATGTCGACGTGAAAATTACCCGTGCGGATGTGTTTAATCTGTTTATCAAAAAGTTTCAGTCCCAGTCTCTGCTTGAAGAGTACATGAAGAGCTCACCTTACGTGATGGCTCAGCTCGATGGCGCTCAGGTTGACCCGCTGGAGCTGCACCGCGCGGTGGTCAATATTGCCGAAAAGATGAAAGCCGTTGATAACACGCAGGAAAAAAATGCCGATAAAGCACCGTACCTCTCCTGGACGTTAAGCTTCACTGCCCCAACGGCAGAGGACGCGCAGAAAGTGTTGAAGGGTTACATTCAGTACATCTCCCGCATCGTCGAGCAGGAGACCATGCAAAACATTCGCGATCAGCTTATCCTGAGAACCAAAACGGTTCAGCAGCAGCTGGAGCTGGATCGGGTCCGTCTGACAAATATCCATAATACCAACCTGCAACGCCTGAACTACTCGCTGGAAGTGGCGAACGCGGCAGGGATCAAAAAGCCGGTCTACAGCAATGGACAGGCGGTGAAAGACGATCCGGATTATTCCGTCGCCCTCGGTGCGGACGGGATTGCGCAGAAATTGCAGATTGAAAAAAATCTGAAGGACGTTTCTGAGCTGAACGCCGATTTCCAGAACCGCGAATACTATCTGGCACAGCTGCAAAAACTTTCCTTCGAAGATGTGAGCCTGGAGCCGTTCAAATACCAGCTTTCACCTTCTATGCCGGTGAAAAAAGATGGCCCGGGCAAAGCCCTGATCGTACTGCTGGCGTGTATTCTGGGTGGACTGTTCGCCTGTGGCAGCGTGCTGCTGCGCGAGGCAATGAACACCCGCAACCCGCTGCCGGAACAACTTCCTGAGCCGGTTACGGAATAACATCAAAAAAGGCGCTCAACTGAGCGCCTTTTTTTATTTCAGGAAATCTTCGCGAACCGGCGTAAAGGTATCCAGCAGGGTGCCGGGTTTCAGGCAAACGCAGCCGTGCATCACGTGCGGCGCTTTATAGAGGGTGTCGCCCGCCATCACCACATGCTTCTCCTCGCCAATGGTGAACTCAAATTCCCCCGAGAGAACGTAGGTGAGCTGCTCATGCGGATGGTTATGCATCGGGCCAATCGCGCCTTGCTCGAAATTCACTTCCACCGCCATCATCCTGCCGTCGTGCGCCAGAATACGACGCGTCACGCCGTTGCCCAGATCCTCAAGCGTGGTCTCTTTATGGAAAATAAACATATTTTCGCCCTGTTATGTAATGAAACATTGTTTCAATTAATTTATCTCACCCGCGGCGAAAAGGAAACGTTTAGCCAAATAACTGGAAAGGCGATCACAAGTTTGCTTCACTGGGTGAAACGCACAGGAGGAAAGATGAAAACGATCGGTCTGTTAGGGGGCATGAGCTGGGAATCAACAATCCCGTACTACCGCCTGATTAATGAAGGCGTCAAACAGCGTCTGGGCGGTCTGCATTCGGCCAGCCTGCTGCTGCACAGCGTGGATTTCCATGAAATAGAAGCCTGCCAGTCGAGCGGGGAGTGGGACAAAGCGGGGCAGATGCTGGCGGACGCCGCGCTTGGGCTGGAGCGTGCGGGCGCGCAGGGTATTCTGCTGTGTACCAATACCATGCATAAGGTGGCGTCGCACATTGAAGACCGCTGTTCGCTGCCGTTCTTACATATCGCGGATGCCACCGGGCGTGCCATACGTGCCGCTGGCATGACGCGCGTGGCGCTGCTGGGGACGCGCTACACCATGGAGCAGGATTTTTACCGCGGGCGGCTGAACAGCCAGTTCGGGATTGAAAGCCTGATCCCTGAAGAGGCTGACCGGGCGCGCATTAACCAGATTATTTTTGATGAGCTGTGTCTGGGCACCTTCAGCGAAACGTCGCGCGCATGGTACGTCAGCGTGATTGAGAAACTGGCGCAGCAGGGGGCGGAAGGGGTTATCTTCGGCTGTACCGAAATTGGCCTGCTGGTGCCGGCAGACCAAAGCCCGATAACGGTCTTCGATACCGCCGCCATCCATGCCGCGGATGCGGTGGAGTTCATGCTGTCATAGTGGTTTTTGCAGGTCAGGTAAGCGAAGCGCCACCTGACGCGCGTGCGAAATCAGGTGTTCACTAAAGGCATCAACCAGCGCTGAGGCGGGCCGGTGCAGCGGGCGGATCAGGCTCACGGTAAAGGGAACGGAAACGCTAAAACGGCGCAGAACCACGCCGCTGCTGGCGTAGTCCATGGCCGTGAGCGGGTTCACCACCGAAATACCCACGCCCGCGCGCACCATCGCGCAAATAGACGCCGCACTGTGCGTTTCCATCACCATCCGCCGCTTCACCTGATGTTCGGCAAACAGGCCATCCAGAAGCTGCCGGTAGCTGTCGGTCTGCGACAGGCTGATATAGTTCTCACCGTGAAAATCCGCCGGCGTCAGCTCCGCTTTGTGGGCAAGCGGGTGGCTGGCAGGTAGCACGCAGACCTCATCCAGCGACAGCAGCTCCGTGCGTTCCGTTCCCGCTGGCGTGACGAGGGTTTCGGTCAGACCCAGATCGTGGCGCTGGGCCGAAAGCCACTCCTCCAGCAGCGGCGACTCCTGCGGCACGATGGTCAGGCTGACCTCCGGATAGCGGGCCAGAAACGGCTGTAACAGTACCGGCAGGAATGACTGGGAAAAGACCGGCAGGCAGACGATGGACAGCTCGCCCTGGCGGAACTCCCTCAGGCTCTCTGCCGCGCTCACGATCCTGTCCAGCCCGTACCAGGAGCGCTGAACCTCCTCAAACAGACGTAAACCCTGCACCGTTGGATGCAGCCTGCCGCGGGTGCGTTCAAACAGCTTCAGCCCCAGCACTTTCTCAAAACGCGCCAGCTCGCGGCTGACCGTCGGCTGCGAAGTGTGCAGCATGTGCGCGGCTTCAGTGAGATTGCCGGTGGTCATTACCGCATGAAAAATCTCGATATGGCGTAGGTTAACGGCGGGCATAGGGCACCTGATGGCTGAGCGTAGTCCATATCATTTTTGCATAGACTCAAGATAAAACGATATTTTTTATTCTCTTCAGGCTATGGCGTAATGATAAAAAACAGATTTCCGGAGACGACCATGCCACGCCCACTCAACCAGACTGAGACCGATTTAAACGCCGATAACCTGCTGCGCCTGCCTGCCGAATTCGGCTGTCCGGTGTGGGTCTACGATGCACAGATTGTCCGCGAGAAGATCGCCGCGCTGCATCAGTTTGACGTGGTGCGTTTTGCGCAGAAGGCCTGCTCCAATATTCATATTCTGCGCCTGATGCGCGAGCAGGGCGTGAAGGTTGACTCCGTATCGCTGGGTGAGATCGAACGTGCACTGGCGGCCGGGTTTGATCCGAAAGCCGACAGCGACGCGATCGTCTTTACCGCTGACCTGATAGACGACGCCACGCTGGCGCGCGTGCATGAGCTGCAAATCCCGGTCAATGCCGGTTCGGTGGATATGCTGGAACAGCTTGGGCAGGTCTCTCCTGGCCATCGCGTCTGGCTGCGCATCAACCCGGGCTTTGGTCACGGTCACAGTCAGAAAACCAACACCGGGGGCGAAAACAGCAAGCACGGGATCTGGTATGCCGATATGCCTGCGGCGCTGGAGGTTTTACAACGCTACAACCTCAAGCTGGTGGGCATTCACATGCATATCGGGTCCGGCGTGGATTACGGCCATCTTGAGCAGGTCTGTGGCGCCATGGTGCGTCAGGTTATCGATTTTGGTCAGGATCTGGAGGCGATCTCCGCCGGGGGAGGGCTTTCGATTCCTTACCGCGAAGGGGAAGAGGCGATCGACACGGATCACTATTACGGCCTGTGGAGCGCCGCGCGTGACAGCATCGCCGCCCATCTGGGCCATGCGGTGAAGCTGGAGATTGAGCCGGGTCGTTTCCTGGTTGCCGAGGCCGGCGTGCTGGTGGCGCAGGTGCGGAGCGTGAAGGAGATGGGAAGCCGTCACTTTGTGCTGATTGATGCTGGCTTCAACGATCTGATGCGCCCGTCCATGTACGGCAGCTATCATCACATCACCGCACTTGCCGCCGATGGCCGCGATCTGGTTAACGCCCCGCGCATCGAGACCGTTGTTGCCGGCCCGCTGTGTGAATCCGGTGACGTCTTTACTCAGCAGGAAGGCGGGAAAGTCGAAACCCGTTCGCTGCCAGAGGTAAAACCGGGAGATTATCTGGTGCTGCATGATACCGGTGCGTACGGGGCGTCTATGTCTTCCAACTACAATAGCCGCCCGCTGCTGCCGGAAGTATTGTTTGATAACGGCGTGGCGCGGCTGATTCGCCGTCGCCAGACCATTCAGGAGCTGCTGGCGTTAGAGCTGGTCTGATTAAACCAGGGCCCTGTTGTCACCGAATCGCGTAACACCAGGGTGCCGGTGAACGGCGGGATCGCTTCAACCGGCTGGTTTTTTGCCAGCCGGATCGCCTGATCGATCGCCGTGATGATCATGTTGTCGATCGGCAGATACACCGACGACAGGGCAGGCTCCAGCCACTTTGCGCTGGGGGCATCGTCAAAACCAAACAGCGAAATATCCTGCGGGATCTTCAGCCCTGCCTGGTGTAATGCTTTGGAGGCGCCCAGGGCCATATCATCGTTACAGGCAAACAGGGCGCTGAACGATGTCTTTTCCGCAATCAGCTCCTTGCACAGCTCGTAACCCCGCGTCATGCCTGCATCGCCGTATTTAATCCGCCGCTCGTCGAGACGAATACCGTGCTTCTCCAGCGCCTTACGGTAGCCCATCAGTCGCGCTTTACCCGTTGGCGTGTGGATCGGGACGGTGATACAGGCGATCTCCCGGTGGCCCTGGCTTATCAGGTAATCCACCGCTTTGAAGGCTGCGTCCTGCTGTTCAAAGAACACGCAGCGATCCGCCGCCTGGCTCACTTCACGGTTAATGATCACCAGCGGCGTCTGCACGCTGTTGATCAGCTTCAGGATCGTCTTTTCGCTCATGTAACGCGTATACAGCACGATGGCGTCGCACTTGCGGTCGGCGAGCATCTGCACCGCCTGTTCTTCCTGTTCAGGGGCGTCGTGACCGTCGGTAACAATCAGCTGTTTTCCGTGCTTTTCGGTCTGCCGTGACGCCTGCTGTAGCAAACGACCAAAGTAAAAACCGTCGAACGTCGAGACGACCAGACCAATGCTGTTGCTGGTCTGGTTAGCCAGCGAACGCGCGAGAAAGTTCGGACGATAGCCCAGCTCCTCCATCGCGCGAAATACCTGCTGACGCGTGCTCTCTTTAACCTGACCTGTGCCGTTCAGCACGCGCGAAACGGTGGCCTTCGACACGCCCGCACGCAGTGAGACATCCAGCATTGTTGCCATTCGAAATTCCTGTTTCCACGTAATGGTTTGCAGTTTAACACAGACCATCCGGCGCATAAGCGACGTGGGAAGGGCAAAACCCCATAACGATCACGCTTTTCGGTAACGATCCTCGCCCGCGGGATAAATGCCTGTCATTGGCATGCCAAAATGGTGATAAATCGCAATCTGGAATACCTCTTACCTCATTGAGAGCTTAATCACAGAACAAAGCGCCTGTGGACGCTATTTTTGGCATACCAATAGTATCCAGCTGTCCATCTTATTCAATAAAAGCCCTTTTACTGAGGTATTACCCTATGGCATTTCAGGAAAAACTGATCGACGCTCTGGGCAGTTTTGCCACCACCTTCAACAGCTATCGCTATATCCAGGCGATTAAGTCTGCGTTTATTACCTTAATGCCGGTCATCATTGTGGGGGCGTTCTCGGTACTGATCTCCAATATGGTGCTGGATCCGAAAAACGGCCTGGCGAGCTTTCAGTCGCTGTCGTTTCTGGCGGCGTTAAAGCCGATCACCAGTGCGCTGAACTATGCCACGCTCAACTTTCTCAACATCGGCGCGGTGTTTTTAATCGGCATTGAGCTGGGGCGTATTAACGGCATTAAGTCCCTGTTCCCCGGCCTGCTGGCGGTGATCTGCTTTATCTGCGTGACGCCGACCACGGTGGAAATGCTGGTGGACGGCGAGATGCACGTGGTGAAAGACGTGCTGCTGCGCCAGTTCTCGGATACCCGCAGCCTGTTCCTCGGCATGTTTATCGCCATCCTGTCAGTGGAGATTTACTGCTGGCTGGAAAACCGCAAGGGGCTGAAAATCAGGATGCCAGACACGGTGCCGCCGAACGTCGCCGCGTCGTTCTCTGCGCTGATCCCGGCCATTATCACCACCACCGCCATCGCCACCTTTGGCTTCGTGTTTCATCGGGTTACCGGAATGTATCTCTACGACGCGGTTTACCAGGTGGTGCAACAGCCGCTGGAGCGCGTGGTGCAAAGCCTGCCGGGGATCCTGCTGCTGATGTTTGTCGCCCAGCTGTTCTGGGTGATTGGTATTCACGGCAACCAGATGATCAAGCCGATCCGCGAGCCGCTGCTGCTGGGGGCGATCACTGTCAACATGAGCGCGTTCGAGCAGGGCAAAGAGGTGCCAAACATCATCACCATGCCGTTCTGGGACGTCTATATGAGCATCGGCGGCTCCGGCCTGACCATCGGCCTGCTGATAGCCGTCATGATTGCCACAAAACGTAAAGAGATGAAGGAGATCGCTAAGCTCTCCATCGGGCCGGGTATTTTTAACATCAACGAGCCGGTGATTTTCGGTATGCCAGTCATGCTCAACCCGATCCTGGCTATCCCGTTCATTATCACGCCGCTGGTGACGGGCTCCATCGGTTATTTTGCGACGGTGACCGGTTTTGCCGGGAAAGCCGTGGTGATGGTGCCCTGGACCACGCCGCCGCTGATCAACGCCTGGCTGTCCACCGCGGGCTCCATGGGGGCGGTGATCACCCAGTTTATCTGCATCGTGACCGCGGTGATTATCTATCTGCCGTTTGTGAAAATTGCCTCACGCCGCGCAGATCAGGCCGCACTGCAACAAGCCACCGATAACGCATGAGGACAGGATGAGCATAAAACAGATAACCATACCGCCAGATTTTATGCTGGGCGCGGCGGCATCGGCCTGGCAGACCGAGGGCTGGAGCGGCAAAAAGCCGGGGCAGGATTCGTGGATCGATCTCTGGTACAAGAACGATCGTCACGTCTGGCACAACGGCTACGGCCCGGCAGTGGCAACCGACTTTATCAATCGCTTTCGCGAAGACGTGGCGCTGATGAAGCAGGCGGGCCTGACGCACTATCGTACCTCCATCAACTGGTCACGATTTTTAACCGACTATGAAAATGCGACGGTAGACGAGGAGTACGCCGCGTACTACGACGCGCTGTTCGATGAAATGCACCGTCAGGGCATTGAGCCGATGATCTGCCTGGAACACTATGAATTGCCGGGCGTGCTGCTGGAGACCTACGGCGGCTGGGCGTCGAAGCACGTCGTCGGGCTGTTCGTTCGCTATGCGGAAAAGGTGTTTGAGCGCTTTCACGGCAAAGTCACCCGCTGGTTTACCTTCAACGAGCCGATTGTGGTCCAGACGCGCGTCTACCTTGACGCACTGCGCTGGCCCTATGAGCAGAACACCAGCACCTGGATGCAGTGGAACCACCATAAGGTGCTGGCGACGGCGAAAGTGGTGAAGCTGTTTCGCGAGAAAGGGTATGACGGCACGGTGGGTTGTATTCTCAACCCGGAGGTGACCTACCCGCGCTCGCGCGCGCCGCATGACGTGCGGGCGGCAGAGATGTACGATCTGTTCTATAACCGCGTCTTTCTTGACCCGCTGGTGCACGGGCGCTATCCGCAGGCGCTTTTTACCCTGCTGGCGCAGCATCAGGTGCAGTGGGATTACACGGCTGACGAGCTGGCGCTGATTGCCGACAACACCGTCGACGAGCTGGGCATTAACCTCTATTACCCGCATCGCGTCAAAGCCCCGTCTCGCGCCTGGCACCCGGAGACGCCGTTCCACCCGGCGTACTACTACGAGCCGTTCGAGCTGCCGGGGCGGAGGATGAACACCTCCCGCGGCTGGGAGATCTTCCCGCGCATTATTTACGACATGGCGATGCGGATTAAAAACGACTATCGCAACATTGACTGGTTTGTAGCGGAAAGCGGGATGGGCGTGGAGAACGAAGCGCAGTTTCGCAATCGCGACGGCATTATCGATGACGCGTACCGCATTGCGTTTCTCAGCGAACATCTTTATTACACGCTGCTGGCGCGGGAGGCGGGGGCTAACTGCCACGGCTATATGCTGTGGGCCTTCACCGACAACGTCTCCCCGATGAACGCGTTTAAAAACCGCTACGGGCTTATTGAGATCGACGTTGAAAACCATCGCGCACGGCGGGCAAAGAAATCGGCATCCTGGTTTCGCCAGCTGCGCGATGAGCATGTGCTGACGCTCAGGGTTGACGATGAATGGAAGTAAGCCTTCTGGTAAAATAGCGCACAAACTGGCCGGGAGGACGTCCGGCCCGCGCATTAACTGAAAAACACAGGTGAAAACGTGGATAAGGCTGTCATCCTGCCGGAAAAAAAACAGTACCAGGAGATTGGCGAGGATTTACGGGCGCAGATTATCCAGGGGCATTATCCCGTGGGATCGCGTCTGCCGCCGGAGCGCAACATTGCCGAGACGTATGGCGTGAGCCGCACTATCGTGCGCGAGGCGCTGCTGATGCTTGAGCTACAGGGGACGGTGGATATTCGCCAGGGGTCTGGCGTGTACGTGATGCGCATTCCGGAGGAGCATGAAAACGAGGAAGAACGTTTTCTGAACAGTGACGTGGGTCCGTTTGAAATTCTCCAGGCGCGTCAGCTGCTTGAAAGCAACATTGCCGCCTTTGCCGCAAAAATGGCGACGCGGGCGGATATTGACAACCTGCGCCGTATCATCGAGCAGGAGCAACGGGCAATTGCCGCCGACGATCGCAGCCAGGACAACAACAAAATGTTCCACCTGGTGCTGGCGGGGGCCACACAAAACCAGATGCTGCTGGCGACCGTTGAAAGCGTCTGGCATCACATGGACAGCAGCCCGCTGTGGCAGCAGTTTAATGGCCACATCGCCAGCCGCGCCTGGCGGCTGAAATGGCTCGGCGACAGGCAAACCATCCTCGCTGCGCTCCGCCGCCGCGACGTGATGGGGGCGTGGCAGGCGATGTTCCAGCATCTTGAAAACGTCAAAAAGAGCCTGCTTGAGCTGTCAGACGAAGACGCGCCCGATTTTGACGGCTATCTCTTTGAATCGGTCCCCCTTTTCCAGGGGAAGCTGGTGTGAATATACTGCCGCTTCACGCTGCGCCGCAGTTTACACAGCGGGTGATCGACTGGATCTGGAACGCGTTTGGTGAAGGTATGCCGCGTGCCTTTTTCCAGAGCATTGTTGAGCACAGCCTGACGCCGGGCGAGTTACCGCTCACCTTTATTGCCGTTGAGGATGACCAGCTGCTGGGCACCGTTGGGTTGTGGCGTTGCGATTTAATTTCCCGGCAGGATCTCTACCCCTGGCTGGCTGCGCTGTATGTCGATGAAGCCGCCCGGGGAAACGGGCTGGCGGGAAAACTTCAGCAGCATGTTATCGGCTACGCGCGACGCGCCGGGTATCACGAGCTTCATCTCTGGTCTGCCTGCCGCGACTTCTACGAACGTTACGGCTGGCACTACATTGGCGATGCGCTGGAATACCCGGATAAAACCGTCCATCTCTATCGCTGTTCGCTCACGGCTTCCGCGGGCGATACCACCGAGTGACGGCGCACTAAGGTTGGGCTGAACAGGTGGGTAATTTCCGGTGGCGGGCGATGCTCGGCCAGCGCTAACGCCAGTTCTGCCGCCTGCGTTGCCATGGTCACAATCGGGTAGCGCACGGTGGTCAGGCGAGGGCGCACGTAGCGCGACACCAGCACATCATCAAAGCCAATCAGCGAAATTTCTGCCGGGACGTCAATCCCGTTATCATTCAGCACGCCCATTGCGCCGGCGGCCATGGAGTCGTTATAGCTGGCCACGGCGGTGAAATTCCGCCCGCGGCCCAGCAGCTCCGTCATCGCCTGCTCGCCGCCACTCTCATCCGGTTCTCCGTACGCCACAAAACGATCGTTGCACGGCAGACCGGCTTCGCGCAGCGCGTCGTAATAGCCCTGGAGGCGATCTTCCGCATCGGAAATTGGGTGGTTGGAGCACAGATAACCAATTCGGGTATGGCCCTGCTGGATCAGATGACGGGTTGCGAGCCATGCGCCGTAACGGTCGTCGAGCGCCACGCAGCGGGTTTCAAAACCGGGAATAATGCGGTTGATAATCACCATCCCCGGCATCTGTTTCATCAGATGGATCAGCTCGGCGTCGGGGATCATTTTTGCATGGACCACCAGCGCCGCACAGCGATGACGGATCAGCTGCTCAATGGCCTGGCGCTCTTTCTGTTCATTGTGGTAGCCATTACCAATCAGCAGGAAATTTCCGGTGTGATAAGAGACTTGTTCTACGGCTTTGACCATCGCACCGAAAAACGGATCGGATACATCTCCGACCACCAGCCCGATGGTTTCTGTCGACTGCTGGGCAAGGGCGCGCGCGTTGGCGTTAGGGTGATAATTCAGGTTTTCCATGGCATCCTGCACGGCCTGGCGCGATGCATCACTCGCTTTAGGGGAGTTGTTGATCACGCGGGAGACGGTCGCGACGGAAACACCGGCCAGACGAGCCACATCCTTAATTGTCGCCATTCAATACCTTCTTATAGGGGTAAGCGTTTACACACTAACTAGTGTTGCGGAAAAGCGGCGCGCATTCAAGGGGAGCGGGTAAGCGTCCTCTGCAAACGTGAAGCAGAACATCCCTCGCGGTGTAATCGTTACACGGCCAGTCATGTCTGAATAATGTCAATCTGAACCTTTAGTTACACTTTGCCTCAGGCTGTTGCGATTGTCCGTTAGCAACGATGCGTAGTGAATTGCTAGAGTCGAGATCCCAGAGGTATTGATAGGTGGAATCAACTTCGGTTGATTAACACGATTTACACCAACCTGCGTTTTACGCAGGTTTTTTTTTGCCTGTAAGTTCAACCTGTAACAGCAAAAGAGAATATTCACACCTGGTTGCACTTCGGCTCATTCCCTTGCGTTTTCCCGCTGGCGAAGCCTGTCGCCGGAGGCCACAATCAAGATCCCAGAGGTATTGATTGGTGAGAATTCCTGGTACGTTTTCGTACTCTTCTCTTGCACCAACCTGCGCGGATGCGCAGGTTTTTTTTCGCCTCTGTTTTTGCTATCGCTCCCTCACTACTTCTCGTGTAATCTGCCACCATTTATACCTTTCACACTGGCTGGCAAAGGGAGTTGAAATGCTTTTTGGGTTCTTCCGCACACTGTTTCGTGTCCTGTTTCGCATCCGCGTGACTGGCGATACGCAGGCACTCTATGGCGAGCGTGTGCTTATCACACCGAATCACGTCTCTTTTCTTGATGGCGTATTGCTGGCGCTGTTTTTGCCCGTGCGGCCCGTCTTCGCGGTTTACAGCTCCATCAGTGAAAAATGGTACATGCGCTGGCTCAAACCGCTGATTGATTTTGTCCCGCTCGACCCAACTAAACCGATGATGATTAAACATCTGGTGCGTCTGGTTGGGCAGGGGCGCCCGGTGGTTATCTTCCCGGAAGGGCGTATTTCAGTGACGGGCTCCCTGATGAAAATTTACGACGGGGCCGGTTTTGTCGCGGCGAAGTCTCAGGCCACCGTCGTGCCGCTACGCATCGACGGGGCTGAGCTGACCTTTTTCAGCCGTCTGAAAGGGCTGGTGAAGCAGCGTCTGTTCCCGAAAATTACGCTGCATATATTACCGCCGACGTCACTGCCGATGCCCGAGGCGCCGCGCGCGCGCGACCGCCGTAAAATCGCCGGGGAAATGCTGCACCAGATTATGATGGAAGCGCGCATGGCAGTTCGCCCGCGCGAAACGCTGTATGAATCGTTGCTGTCGGCGCAGTATCGCTACGGTGCGAAGAAAAACTGCATCGAAGACATCAATTTTACGCCGGATACCTACCGTAAGCTGTTGACCAAAACGCTGTTTGTCGGGCGTATTCTGGAAAAGTACAGCAAACAGGGCGAAAAGATCGGCCTGATGCTGCCAAATGCGGGTATCAGCGCGGCGGTGATCTTTGGTGCCGTCTCCCGGGGCCGCATTCCGGCGATGATGAACTACACGGCGGGCGTGAAAGGGCTCTCCAGCGCGATTACCGCGGCGCAAATCAACACCGTCTTTACCTCCCGCCAGCTCCTGGATAAAGGCAAGCTGTGGCACCTGCCGGAACAGCTGACGCAGGTGCGCTGGGTGTTCCTGGAAGATCTGAAAGCAGACGTCACGACCGCCGACAAGCTGTGGATTTTCGCGCACCTGCTGATGCCGCGTCTGGCGCAGGTTAAGCAGCAGCCGGAAGATGATGCCATTATCCTCTTTACCTCCGGCTCTGAAGGCAACCCGAAAGGTGTGGTTCACAGCCACAAAAGCATTCTGGCGAACGTCGAACAGATTAAAACTATTGCTGACTTTACCGCCAACGATCGCTTTATGTCGGCGCTGCCGCTGTTCCACTCCTTTGGTCTGACCGTGGGTCTCTTTACGCCGCTGCTGACCGGTGCCGAGGTGTTCCTCTACCCAAGCCCGCTGCACTACCGCATTGTGCCGGAACTGGTTTATGACCGTAACTGCACGGTGCTGTTCGGGACGTCCACCTTCCTCGGTAACTACGCGCGCTTCGCCAACCCGTATGATTTCTTCCGCGTACGCTACGTGGTGGCGGGCGCGGAAAAACTCCAGGACAGCACGCGCCAGATCTGGCAGGACAAGTTTGGCCTGCGCATTCTGGAAGGCTATGGCGTGACGGAGTGCGCGCCGGTGGTCTCCATCAACGTTCCGATGGCGGCAAAACCGGGAACGGTTGGCCGCATTCTGCCGGGGCTGGACGCACGTCTGCTGGCGGTGCCGGGTATTGAAGACGGCGGACGTCTTCAGCTGAAAGGGCCGAACGTCATGAACGGCTATCTGCGTGTGGAAAACCCGGGCGTGCTTGAGGCGCCGACGGCCGAGAACGTCAATGGCGAGGTTGAAATGGGCTGGTACGACACGGGCGATATCGTGCGCTTCGACGATCAGGGCTTCGTGCAGATCCAGGGACGTGCAAAACGCTTCGCCAAAATCGCCGGGGAGATGGTCTCTCTTGAAATGGTCGAAACGCTGGCGACCGCCGTCTCGGCGGAGAAAATGCATGCGACCGTGGTGAAAAGTGATGCCAGTAAAGGCGAGGCGCTGGTGCTCTTCACGACAGACGGTGAACTGAAGCGTGACGCGCTGCTCAGGTATGCACGCGAACACGGTATCCCCGAGCTGGCGGTCCCCCGCGATATTCGTTACCTCAAACAGTTACCGGTGCTGGGCAGCGGTAAACCCGATTTCGTGACCATGAAGGGCATGGTTGAAGAGGCAGAACAGCAAAATGCGTGAGTCAGTGCACACTAACACTTCAATCTGGTCGAAAGGCATGATGGCGGTTATCGCCGCCCAGTTTCTTTCCGCGTTCGGCGATAACGCGTTGCTGTTTGCCACGCTGGCATTGCTGAAAGCTGAGTTTTATCCCGACTGGAGCCAGCCGATCCTACAGATGGTGTTTGTGGGTGCTTACATCGTATTTGCGCCGTTTGTCGGCCAGGTGGCGGACAGCTTCCCGAAAGGTCGTGTCATGATGTTTGCCAACAGCCTTAAGCTTCTGGGCGCGGCAAGTATCTGCTTTGGTATCAACCCGTTTGTCGGCTACACGCTGGTGGGCATTGGTGCGGCAGCCTACTCCCCGGCGAAGTACGGTATTCTGGGTGAGCTCACCACCGGTGATAAGCTGGTGAAGGCCAACGGCCTGATGGAGTCCTCCACCATTGCGGCGATTCTGCTGGGTTCGGTGGCGGGTGGCGTACTGGCAGACTGGCATGTGCTCGCCGCGCTTGGCATCTGCGCCCTGATGTACGGTGGCGCGGTGATCGCCAACCTGTTTATCCCCAAACTGGCCGTGGCGCGTCCGGGGCAATCCTGGCGCTTCGGGCCAATGACCGGCAGCTTCTTCAACGCCTGCCGCGTACTGTGGCGTAACGGTGAAACACGCTTCTCGCTGATGGGCACCAGCATGTTCTGGGGGGCCGGCGTTACGCTGCGTTTCCTGCTGGTGCTGTGGGTGCCGGTGGCGCTGGGCATTACTGACAACGCCACGCCGACTTATCTGAATGCCATGGTCGCCGTCGGGATTGTTGTCGGGGCCGGGGCTGCGGCAAAACTGGTGACGCTGGAAACCGTCGCGCGCTGCATGCCTGCGGGGATCCTGATCGGCGTCGGCGTTCTGTTCTTCTCCCTGCAACATGCCCTATTGCCGGCCTATGTCCTGCTGTTGCTGATCGGCATGTTAGGCGGTTTCTTTGTGGTGCCGCTAAACGCGCTGTTGCAGGAGCGCGGCAAGCAGACCGTTGGGGCGGGTAACGCCATTGCGGTGCAAAACCTTGGTGAAAACATGGCGATGTTACTGATGCTGGGGATTTACTCGCTGGCGGTAAAAGCAGGTGCGCCGGTCGTGGCAATCGGGGTAGGATTCGGCGCGCTGTTCGCGCTGGCGATTAGCGGGCTGTGGGTCTGGCAGCGTCGTCGTTGAATTGTGCGGCCTGATGCCCTCACCCCGGCCCTCTCCCACGGGGAGAAGGTGAAAACCCTAAAAACGGCAACGCACGTTGCCGTTTTGCTTTTATTACGGTGCCGGGTAGGTATAAACCTGATGCACCGCTTCAATCTCCGCTAATACCTCTTCACTCAGGTTCAGATGGAAACTCTCAATATTGGTTTTCAACTGATCCATCGTCGTTGCGCCGAGCAGGGTACTCGCCACAAACGGCTGACGACGCACGAAGGCCAGCGCCATCTGCGCCGGATCGAGTCCGTAGCGTTTCGCGATATCCACGTAGGCCGCAACGGCTTTTTGCGTCTGCTCGCCGCTATAGCGGGTGAAGCGGCTGAAAAGCGTGTTACGCGCACCAGCCGGTTTCGCGCCGTTCAGGTATTTGCCCGTCAGGGTACCGAAGCCCAGACAGGAGTAGGCGAGCAGTTCCACCTCTTCGTACTGCGTCACCTCCGCCAGACCCACTTCATAACTGCGGTTCAGCAGGCTGTACGGGTTCTGAATGGTCACGATGCGCGGCAGGTCGTGTTTATCGGCCAGATGCAGATAGCGCATCACGCCAAACGCCGTCTCGTTGGAAACGCCAATGTAGCGGATCTTACCCGCCCGCTGGCACTCCGTGAGCGCTTCCAGCGTTTCCAGCAGGGTAACGGCCGGAGCACTTTCGTTCCAGGTGTAGCCAAGCTTACCGAAGCAGTTCGTCGGACGCTGCGGCCAGTGCACCTGATAAAGATCGAGATAGTCGGTTTGCAGGCGCTTGAGGCTGGCATCCAGCGCGGCACGGATATTCTTGCGATCGAGGATCTGGTTAGGGCGGATCCCGGCATCGTTATTACGGGAAGGGCCGCTGACTTTGGAGGCGATGACCAGCTTTTCGCGATTGCCGCGTTTCGCCAGCCAGTTGCCGACATACGTTTCAGTAAGACCTTGTGTTTCCGGGCGGGGAGGAACGGGGTACATCTCCGCAACGTCAATCAGGTTAATGCCCTGGCTGACGGCGTAATCGAGTTGTGCATGGGCATCGGCTTCGCTGTTTTGTTCACCAAATGTCATGGTGCCCAACCCCAGTTGGCTGATCTCCAGAGCGCTGTGGGGGATACGATGATAATGCATAGCCGGTTTCCTTTTTTAGACATACAGACTGCGTCAGGAACCTCCCGACAAAGGAATATAAACATGGCAGAGGGAAGGCAAAAGGGGAAGGAAAAAATCAAAAAGGCCAGCAAGCTACTGACCTTTATCTGTTTAACGCTCGATGATCTGGGAGACTTCGTCGCGATTAATCTGCATTTGATTGCCTTCGCGATCGCGGTAACTCACCAGACCGGTATCGTCGTCGACTTCGGGTTTGCCATCGGTCAGGATCATACGACCATCTTTCGTTGACATGACATAGTCGCTGCTGCAACCCGATACCGCAAACGCTAAACCGACTGCTGAGATAATTACTGCCCATTTTTTCATCGTTCTCATCCTCACCTGGCTCGTATCAAATCATAGTGTAGTAATAACCTGATATTACGACAGGTGAAAGGGGGGAAATCTTAAAAAGGAGGAGATTATGTTAGCCGGAGCGCAAAATTAGTAAAAAACTATGTTTTCAACAGGAAGTGGCGTGCCAGCAGCGCCCCGGTGAAATTCTTTTTAAGATAGAAACCGCGCGGCAGCGTCAGGATCGGTTCGCCCTGTGCGCCTACCGCTTCAGTGAGCGCTTTGCTGTTGGCGGCTTTGGGACGAAGTTGTAGCACTTCGCCATGCCGGGCGGTGATACGCTCAACCTGTCCCAGCACAATCATGTCCATCAGCTCTTCCCAGTCCTGGGAAAGCTGTCTCTCCTCTTCTTCATTCGGGCTCCAGAGCAGCGGGGCGCCAACGCGACGCTCAGCCAGCGGGATCTGCCTGTCGCCCTCAACGGGTACCCACAACACCCGCTTCAGCTTATGCCTGACGTGGCTGGTTTCCCATGTCACTCCGCTGTTACCCGTGAGCGGCGCAACGCAGACAAAGGTGGTTTCCAGCGGCCGCCCCTGGCTATCGATGGGGATCGTCTTCAGTTCCACCCCCAGCGCCGCAAAATCTTGCTCGGGTTTACTGCCCGCGCTTGCGCCCAGCCAGCGTTCCAGCAACACGCCGATCCAGCCCTTATCACGCTTTAGATCGTTAGGTATCGTCAACCCAGCCATCACGGCCAGCTCGCCCAGTGAATAGCCTGCCAGGCGTTGTGCCTGCTGGAGCAACTGGGCTTCACTGACGGGAGGAGAGAGCAGTGGGGCGAGAGAATGCATGCTAACGACCTTTTGATTAAAAAATGAGCTGATATTTTATCCCTTGTGGACAGAGTTTACCTTTTTCTGTGCACCTATTCCATGTGGATGATTTATATCATCTTTTTTAGAATGTAATCCGTCCCGCGGCGGCTAAAAAACAGGTTGTGCAATTCTGGTCACTGACAATAAACAGGATCTTATACCATGTTATCCACAGAAAAATGGGATAACTGGGAATAACTGCCACTACTGTTTCAATTTACAGCCTTGACGTGCGATGAAAATCGAATTTTCACACAAATTGTGCCTAACTTATTGGCACAAACTGTGGATAAAACCGACGCTGTTCGATCTTTCATCAGCAGGAGGATCTTTGATGTGATGATCGTCACGTTTATCGCCCTGGATACCCTTAATTTCAATATAATCATATGAATTTAAATGATTTGTTATAAGCGGGGTAAATTGGCGGCTCGTCGGGCTACAAGGTTGTTCATCGGTAATTCCGCACTTCTTCACAACTATATCCACAGAAAAGGTGAATAAAAATGGTCTCTGTCGCCCGCATCTGTTTATAACTCCGCACTAAATTGTGAGTTATTCAAATGTTATTAGGTTGCAGGCCTGTAAGAGAGTGGTTTACCGCCTCCCTGTAGTGTGAAACAATCATTCATATATCAGATTTAGTTTGGGGTAGTCCGGTGATTGATGACGATGGCTACCGCCCAAACGTAGGAATAGTAATTTGTAATCGTCAGGGCCAGGTGATGTGGGCCCGGCGATATGGTCAGCACTCCTGGCAGTTCCCGCAAGGCGGGATCAATCCCGGAGAGTCCCCAGAACAAGCGATGTACCGGGAGCTGTTTGAAGAGGTTGGTTTAAGCCGAAAAGATGTTCGCATCCTGGCTTCGACCCGCAACTGGTTGCGTTACAAGTTACCGAAACGTTTGGTGCGTTGGGACACAAAGCCGGTTTGTATCGGCCAGAAACAGAAGTGGTTTCTTTTGCAGTTGGTGGGCAACGATTCAGATATCAATATGCAAACCAGCAGCACGCCAGAGTTTGATGGCTGGCGCTGGGTAAGCTACTGGTATCCGGTTCGTCAGGTCGTGTCATTTAAGCGCGATGTATATCGTAGGGTGATGAAAGAGTTCGCAAGTGTCGTGATGCAGCTTCAGGAGACGCCTCCGAAGCCACAGAGCGCACCTGCCTGGCGACGTAAAAGAGGTTAAGCTACGCAAATCATGCTCACCCGCTTGCGAGAAATAGTTGAAAAGGTTGCCAGTGCGCCTCGCCTCAACGAGGCGCTGAATATTCTGGTGACGGACATCTGTCTTGCGATGGAAACCGAGGTCTGTTCGGTCTACCTGGCCGACCATGACCGACGTTGCTACTACCTGATGGCAACCCGCGGTTTAAAAAAACCACGGGGACGCACCGTCACGCTCGCGTTTGATGAAGGTATTGTTGGCCTGGTCGGGCGACTGGCGGAGCCAATCAACCTTGCCGACGCGCAAAAACACCCCAGCTTCAAATATATCCCTTCCGTCAAAGAGGAGCGGTTCCGCGCTTTCCTTGGCGTGCCGATTATTCAGCGCCGTCAACTGCTTGGCGTGCTTGTTGTCCAACAACGAGAGTTGCGGCAGTACGATGAAAGCGAGGAGTCTTTCCTCGTCACGCTGGCAACGCAGATGGCTGCGATCCTCTCCCAGTCTCAGCTGGCAGCCCTTTTTGGGCAGTATCGTCATACCCGCATCCGTGCGCTTCCGGCCTCGCCGGGCGTCGCGATTGCCGAAGGCTGGATGGATGCCACGCTCCCGTTGATGGAGCAGGTCTACGAAGCCTCGACGCTGGATGAAGCGCTTGAGCGCGAACGGCTTACCGCTGCGCTGGAAGAGGCGGCGAATGAATTTCGTCGCTACAGCAAACGCTTTGCCGCTGGCGCGCAAAAAGAGACGGCGGCCATTTTCGACCTCTACTCACACCTGCTTTCCGATGCGCGTTTGCGTCGTGAGTTATTTGCCGAGGTCGATAAAGGTTCGGTGGCAGAGTGGGCGGTTAAAAAGGTCATTGAAAAATTTGCCGAGCAGTTTGCGGTGCTGACTGACGGTTATCTGAAAGAGCGCGCCGGCGATTTACGCGCGCTTGCGCAACGTCTGCTGTTCCACCTTGATGATACTATTCAGGGGGCGAATGCCTGGCCGAGCCGGTTTGTACTGGTGGCCGATGAACTCTCGGCGACGACGCTGGCGGAATTACCGCAGGACAGGCTGGCGGGCGTAGTGGTGCGCGATGGCGCAGCTAACTCCCATGCCGCCATTATGGTGCGCGCGCTCGGTATTCCGACCGTGATGGGGGCGGATATTCAGCCCTCCGTACTGCATCGCCGTACGCTGGTGGTGGACGGATACCGCGGTGAGTTGCTGGTGGATCCTGAGCCGGTGCTCCTTCAGGAGTACCAGCGTCTCATCAGCGAAGAGAATGAATTAAGCAAGCTGGCGGAAGATGACGTCAACCTGCCCGCGCAGCTCAAGAGCGGTGAGCGGGTGAAGGTGATGCTCAACGCTGGCTTAAGCCCCGAGCATGAAGAGAAGCTCGGCAGCCGCATCGATGGTATCGGCCTCTACCGCACCGAAATACCGTTTATGCTGCAAAGCGGCTTCCCGTCAGAAGAGGAGCAGGTGGCGCAGTATCAGGGCATGTTGCAGATGTTTAACGATAAACCCGTCACGTTGCGCACCCTGGACGTCGGCGCGGATAAGCAACTGCCCTATATGCCCATCAGTGAAGAGAATCCCTGCCTCGGCTGGCGTGGGATCCGCATAACCCTCGATCAGCCGGAAATCTTCCTTATCCAGGTTCGTGCGATGCTGCGTGCCAACGCGGCCACGGGGAATCTCAGCATTTTGCTGCCGATGGTCACCAGTATTGACGAGATCGACGAAGCGCGGCGGTTGATAGAACGTGCAGGGCGCGAAGTGGAAGAGATGATCGGCTATGCGATCCCTAAACCCCGTATCGGCGTGATGCTTGAAGTGCCTTCGATGGTCTTTATGTTGCCGCAGCTGGCGACCCGCGTTGATTTTATCTCCGTTGGCACCAACGACTTAACGCAATACATTCTGGCGGTCGATCGCAACAATACGCGCGTTGCCAGCATCTACGACAGCCTGCATCCGGCGATGCTTCGTGCCCTGGCGATGATCGCCCGTGAAGCCGAGCAGCATAATATCGACCTGCGCCTGTGCGGTGAAATGGCCGGCGATCCAATGTGCGTGGCGATCCTGATTGGTCTCGGTTTCCGTCACCTGTCAATGAACGGACGTTCCGTTGCGCGTGTGAAATACCTGTTACGTCACATCGAACAAGATGAGGCGCGCGAACTGGCCGCGCGTAGCCTGGAAGCACAGCTGGCAGCCGAAGTGCGCCATCAGGTGGCTGCGTTTATGGAGCGACGCGGCATGGGCGGTTTGATCCGCGGCGGCCGCTGATCCCCACAAAATAATGACGGCTCGGACGACCCCCTCTCCCTTGAGGGAGAGGAATAGGGTGAGGGGGAACAGCGCGCATGAAACCCTATACACATCTTTTACATCTCAGGCGCATCCTCCGCGCCTGCCTTATGCTATGATTCGCAACTTTGGAGCACCTGCCAACGGCGGGAATGCAATTCACCCGCTGTCCACTTTCAGCGGAATAACAACATCTTGTGGTGACAGATGAACAGTGGTTATCTGCATTTTCCGGAATTCGATCCGGTTATTTTCTCAATAGGACCTGTAGCGCTGCACTGGTACGGTCTGATGTACCTGGTGGGCTTCGTCTTTGCCATGTGGCTTGCTGGCCGTCGCGCCAGTCGTCCAGGCAGCGGCTGGACGAAGAACGAAGTGGAAAACCTGCTTTATGCCGGCTTCCTCGGCGTGTTCCTGGGCGGTCGCATCGGTTATGTCCTGTTCTATAATTTCCCGGTATTCCTGAACGACCCGCTCTATCTGTTCCGCGTCTGGGACGGCGGCATGTCTTTCCACGGCGGGTTGATTGGTGTGATCCTGGTCATGGTGATCTTCGCCAGACGGACCAAACGGAACTTCTTCCAGGTGGCTGATTTTATTGCGCCGTTAATCCCGTTTGGGCTGGGCGCAGGGCGTCTGGGCAACTTCATCAACGGTGAACTGTGGGGGCGTGTCGATCCGAGCGTGCCGTTTACCATGCTGTTCCCGGGCTCCCGCGCGGAGGATATCGCGCTGCTGCCTTCACATCCTGAGTGGCAGTCCATTTTCGATACCTACGGCGTTCTGCCGCGCCATATGTCACAGCTCTATGAGCTGGCGCTGGAAGGCGTGGTGCTGTTCATCATCCTGAATCTGTATATCCGCAAACCGCGCCCAATGGGGGCTGTCTCTGGTCTGTTCCTGATTGGCTACGGCGCGTTTCGTATCATCGTCGAGTTCTTCCGCCAGCCGGATGCGCAGTTTACCGGGGAATGGGTACAGTACATCAGCATGGGGCAGATCCTCTCCATCCCGATGATTGTCGCGGGTGCCATTATGATGATTTGGGCGTATCGTCGTCGTCCACAGCAACAACTTTCCTGAGGAATCATGAAACAGTATCTTGAATTGATGAAAAAAGTGCTCGACGAGGGCACGCCGAAAAACGACCGCACCGGCACCGGTACGCTCTCCATTTTTGGCCACCAGATGCGCTTCAATCTGCAAGAAGGCTTTCCTCTGGTGACAACGAAGCGCTGCCATCTGCGCTCGATCATTCATGAACTGCTCTGGTTCCTGCAAGGCGATACCAACGTTGCTTATCTGCATGAAAACAATGTCTCCATCTGGGACGAGTGGGCAGATGAGAACGGCGACCTGGGCCCGGTATACGGCAAGCAATGGCGCGCGTGGCCTACCCCGGACGGCCGCCATATCGACCAGATCACGACCGTCATGAACCAGCTGAAAAATGACCCGGACTCGCGCCGTATTATTGTTTCTGCCTGGAACGTGGGGGAACTGGATAAAATGGCGCTGGCGCCTTGCCACGCGTTTTTCCAGTTCTACGTGGCGGACGGCAAGCTCTCCTGCCAGCTCTATCAACGCTCCTGCGACGTATTCCTCGGCCTGCCGTTTAACATCGCCAGCTACGCGCTGTTGGTGCACATGATGGCGCAGCAGTGCGATCTTGAAGTGGGCGATTTTGTCTGGACGGGCGGTGATACCCACCTCTACAGCAATCATATGGAACAGACGCATCTCCAGCTGACGCGCGAACCGCGTGCATTGCCGAAGCTGGTGATCAAACGTAAACCGGAATCGATCTTCGATTACCGTTTTGATGATTTCGAGATTGAGGGTTACGACCCGCATCCCGGCATTAAAGCTCCTGTCGCCATCTGATACGGCAAATCCTGACACAACCGGTGCTCTTTAGCGCCGGTTTTTTTTCACGCCCGTTTTGTTTTTCGAGCCTGTTTCCAGAGATGATGCAACGCGTTGCAACGGGTGAAAATCTCCTGAAAGCGGCTCGTAAAGTTCTGCTTTGACGCTCGCACCGTTTTTGCTATTCCGCCACACTCCCGCCATGAAAAACGAACAAGGCTTTACGCTTATCGAAACCCTTATCGCCGTTTCGCTGACAGTGATCCTCAGCGCCACAGGGCTCTATGGCTGGGACAGCTGGCAGCAGCGGCAGCGGCTTTGGCAAACCGCCTGCCAGGTGCGGGATTACCTGGTGTTTTTGCGCAATGACGCCAACCGTCACAACAGCGAGCACAGGATCGCGCTGCATAACGACGGTGAAAAGGAGTGTCTGGCCAGTTTAGCGGTGACCGGTTGTGACAGCGGCGGACCGTTCGTGATGAAGCCGATGTGGCCCGAGGTCACGATAAGCGACATAACCCCTGCGCTGGGATTTTACGGTTTAAGGGATACCGCATGGGCCGGACATATCCGCGTGCAGAGCCGCGCTGGTGGGTGGTGGGTTATTGTCTCAAATGGCGGACGTATCAGGCTGTGTAATGCCGCAGGAGAAGGTGCATGCCAGTAAATCGAAAAGGGTTTTCCCTGCTGGAAGTGCTTATTGCGATGACGATAAGCAGCATTCTGTTACTCAGCACGTCACGTTTTTTACCGGGGCTACAGCGGGGTGTTTTACTGCAATCCGGACAGCAGGAGCTGGAGGATGAGGTCTGGCAACGTCTGTTCGCGATCGGTAAACAGTTTCAGAGGGCAGGATATTGTGCAGGGCATTGCCAGGGGCAGGGGATGATCATCGGCAGGCAAGGACGATGTGCGATTGTGCTATGGGATGCGAACAGCAACGGCCAGTGGGATAGCACCGCGTCAGAAAACGACAGTACGGGATTCCGGCTTGAGTCCGGATCGCTTGAAACGCTGCGGGGCGCCACATCCTGTGACGGTAAGGGATGGGATAAGCTCACCGACCCGGATCGGGTCCTGATAGAGCAATTTATGGTCACTAAAACCGATCATGATGGCTTTGCGCCGGTTATCAGTATCGAGCTGCGTGCCCGCCGTAAAGGTGAACTGACCGCACCCTTTTCGGCTCGCCATACCGTAACGGGGTTTAATCTGTGAATCGTCAGCGGGGCATGTCATCGCTGGCGCTGGTCCTGCTGTTGCTGGTGCTCGGCACGCTGATCCTCACCGGATTAAATCAGCAGCTGCAAACCTTTAGCACGCTGGTAAGTGGCGAGAGTTTGTCTGTTCGCCAGCAGGCTGCCGTGCAATCTGCACTGGAGTGGGGGCGCGTTCAGGAATGGGCTTTACAGCCAGAGGTTCAGTGCAAACAGACACAACGTTTGCGGGTCTGTATAAGGCTGTTTGGGGCGCGTGTGTTGCTTATTGCCGGCAATGACAATCTATTGCTATGGCGAGGCGGGGACATCTCGGAGGGGCAGATACGCTTTTCCGCCCACGGCTGGAGTGATTTCTGCCCCCTTAAGGAAAGTACGCTATGTCAGTTACCCTGAGCAGACAAAAAGGATTTAGCATCGTTGAGGTTTTGCTGGCAATGATGTTGCTGGTTGTGGTTGTGATGGCGTTATCCGGCTATCATCGCGCGCTGGCAGCCCGGTATGCGGCGCTTAGCCAGTATCGTCAGCTATGGCATCATGCGTGGAATCAGTCGCAGATCTCAACATTAACGCTCCCGCCGGGCTGGCAGGTCAGTCGGGGGCAGACAACACAGTCCGGATGTGTCAGCATCACGGTCACACTTATTTCTCCTATGGGGCGGCAGGGCGCGTTGACGCGTCTGCATTGCCCGGTTAGCCGCTAGTCGGGAGCGTTTATGCTAAGGGTTTACCACTCAAATCGTCTGGATGTGCTGGAAGCACTGATGGAGTATATCGTTGAGCAAGAGCGTCTTGACGATCCGTTTGAGCCAGAAATGGTGCTGGTGCAGAGCACCGGTATGGCGCAGTGGCTGCAAATGTCCCTTTCGCAGAAATTTGGCATTGCGGCGAACATCGATTTTCCGCTGCCCGCGAGCTTTATCTGGGAGATGTTTGTTCGCGTCCTGCCGGATATTCCTGAGCAGAGCGCCTTCAACAAACAAAGCATGGCCTGGAAACTGATGACGCTGCTGCCGGACATGCTGGCGCATGATGAGTTTGCCATGCTGCGGCACTATCTGAATGACGACACCGACAAGCGTAAACTTTTCCAGCTGGCCTCACGTACTGCCGACCTTTATGACCAGTATCTGGTTTACCGTGCAGAATGGCTGATTCGCTGGGAAGCGGGAGAATTAGTCGATGGGTTACCGGAAGCGCAAATCTGGCAGGCGCCGCTCTGGAAAGCGCTGGTCGAGCATACCGGGAAACTCGGTCAGCCTAAGTGGCACCGTGCTAACCTGTACGATCGCTTTATCTCAATACTTGAGAACAGCGCAGAACGGCCAGCCCGTTTGCCGTCACGCGTGTTCATTTGCGGTATCTCCGCGCTGCCGCCTGTCTACCTGAACGCGCTAAAAGCGCTCGGTAAGCACACTGATATCCATATCCTCTTTACCAACCCGTGTCGACACTATTGGGGGGATATTCAGGATCCGCGCTGGCTTTCACGGCTGGTCACCCGCCAGAGAAAGCGCCTCTTTGAAGAGCGCGCCGTGCCGCTGTTTAAAGACAGTGAAAACGCGGCGCAGCTTTTTGATGAAGAAGGGATTCAGAACCTGCCGAACCCGCTGCTTGCCTCGTGGGGCAAGCTCGGACGCGACTATATTTATCTGCTTTCTGAAATCACCTCCTCGGGAGAAGGGGATGTGGATGCGTTTGCGGATATTACGCCGGACAGCCTGCTGCACAATATTCAGCTTGATATTCTGGATTTGGAAAACCGTGCCGTTGCCGGGATCACCGCCGAGGAGTTTGCGCGAAGCGACAATAAGCGAAAACTGGATCCTGACGATCGCAGTATCGCGATCCACGTTTGCCACAGCCCACAGCGTGAAGTTGAAATTCTTCATGACCGCCTGCTGGCCATGTTACAGGACGATCCAACCCTGACACCGCGCGATATCGTGGTGATGGTGGCGGATATCGACAGCTACAGCCCGTTTATTCAGGCGGTATTTGGCAGCGCAACGGGCGACCGCTATCTGCCCTACGCAATCTCTGACCGTCGCGCTCGTCAGTCACACCCGGCGCTACAGGCCTTTCTCAGCCTGCTTTCGCTGCCTGATAGCCGGTTTATCTCTGAGGATGTGCTGGCACTGCTGGATGTGCCTGTTCTGGCCGCACGTTTCAACATTAACGAAGAGGGGTTGCGCTATCTGCGCCAGTGGGTCAACGAATCCGGTGTCCGCTGGGGTATCGACGATGATAACGTCCAGGAGTTTGAACTGCCTGCGACCGGCCAGCATACCTGGCAGTTTGGCCTGACGCGCATGCTGCTGGGGTATGCGATGGAGAGCATCCACGGCGAATGGAATGACGTGCTGCCGTACGATGAGTCCAGTGGGTTAATCGCGGAACTGGTTGGTCACTTAGCCTCGCTGCTTATGCAGCTCAACCGCTGGCGCCGTGCGTTGATGCAGCCCCGCCCGCTCGAAGAGTGGCTGCCGATTAGCCGCGAAATGCTGAGTGATTTCTTCCTGCCGGACAGCGAAACTGAAGCGGCCATGGCGCTTATCGAGAAGCAGTGGCAGGCCATCGTTGATGAGGGGGTTAATTCGCACTATCACGAGGCGGTTCCTCTTTCGCTTCTGCGTGATGAGCTGACGCAACGTCTCGATCAGGAGCGCATCAGCCAGCGCTTCCTTGCGGGGCCGGTGAATATTTGTACCCTGATGCCAATGCGTTCAATCCCGTTCAAAGTGGTCTGTCTGCTTGGCATGAACGACGGTATTTATCCGCGTGCGCTTCCACCTCTGGGTTTTGATCTCATGAGCGCACAACCGAAGCGGGGCGACCGCAGCCGCCGCGATGATGACCGTTATCTCTTTCTTGAGGCGCTGATGTCTGCGCAAAGCAGGCTGTATATCAGCTATATCGGTCGTTCAATTCAGGACAACAGCGAGCGTTTCCCGTCTGTGCTGGTGCAGGAGCTGGTGGATTACATCGGACAGAGTCACTATCTGCCGGGCGATGAAGCCTGCAACTGCGACGAAAGCGAACGTCGGGTGATAGCGCATATCACCTGTCACCATAGCCGTATGCCGTTTGATCCTGTCAATTACGTTCCTGATGAACTGCAAAGCTACGCCCGCGAGTGGCTTCCCGCAGCGAAGAAAGCGGGGACGCCGCAAACCGATTTTATTCAGACGCTCGAACCGCGCGTCATAGATACCCTCTCGTTTGATCAGCTACAGCGTTTTTGGGCGCACCCGGTCCGGGCTTTTTTCCAGCAACGCTTGCAGGTGAATTTCCGCTCTGAAGAGAGCGAAATCCCCGATGCGGAACCGTTTATTCTTGATGGGCTGGAGCGTTTTAAGCTTAATTCCCAGCTTCTGAATGCGCTGGTTGACGAAGAAGACGCCAGTAAACTGTTCCGACGTTACAGGGCGTCGGGATTACTTCCGTATGGTGCATTCGGCGAAATCGTCTGGGATGCCCAGTGCGAGGAGATGCGAGCACTTGCTGACCGCGTTATCGCGTGTCGGCAGCCGGCGAGCAGCATTGAAATCGATCTCGATTGTAACGGTATGCACCTCAGCGGCTGGCTCACGCACGTGCAGTCTGACGGGCTGCTGCGCTGGCGGCCATCCATGCTCAGCGTTTCACATGGCCTGCAACTCTGGCTCGAACATCTTGTCTACAGTGCGAGTGGTCACGAAGGTGAAAGCCGGTTGTTTGTACGTAAGGACGGCGAATGGCGTTTCCCGCCGATGGAGCCTGAGCAGGCGTTGACGTATCTGTCGCTTTATATTGAAGGTTACCGTCAGGGCATGAACAAACCTCTGCTTTTGCTGCCTGAAAGTGGGGGGGCGTGGATAAAAGCCTGTTACGACGCGCAGAATGATGCCATGTTAACGGATGAGGCTTCGCTCCAGAAAGCGCGCAGCAAGTTTTTGCAGGCCTACGAAGGGAACATGATGGTACGTGGCGAAGGTGATGATGTCTGGTATCAACGTTTATGGCGAACGCTGGAGCCAGAATATTTCGACATTATCACCCATGAGGCGCAACGCTACCTGTTACCGTTGTTCAAATTTAATCAGTCCTGAGTGCTGTATAAAAATTGCGCAGTATGAGGTGTTCATTTATGATGCACCACTTATCACGGACTGATGTACCCAAAGAAAGAGATGCTGGCGTGTCCAGCACGCACGTTGTTAATGATGTAGCCGTGATAAAGAGGTCGTAATGCCAGGCAGCACCTTGTTCAAAGCGTTTGTTTTGTTTATCGCCCTTTGGGCTCCCGTCACTCAGGCCGATTCCGGTTGGCAACCTGTCAAGGAAACAATCCGTAAGAGCGATAAGGACACCCGTGAGTATCAGGCGATTCGTCTTGATAACGGGATGACCGTGCTGCTGGTTTCCGATCCTCAGGCGGTGAAATCGCTCTCCGCGCTGGTTGTGCCGGTGGGTTCGCTGGAAGATCCTGACGCCCATCCTGGACTGGCGCACTACCTTGAGCACATGACGCTGATGGGCTCTAAAAAATACCCACAGCCTGACAGCCTGTCCGAATTTCTGAAAATGCATGGCGGCAGCCACAACGCCAGTACCGCGCCGTATCGCACCGCGTTTTACCTGGAAGTGGAAAATGATGCGCTTGATGGGGCGGTGGACCGTCTGGCGGATGCCATCGCCGCACCGCTGCTGGATAAAAAATACGCTGACCGTGAACGTAATGCCGTGAACGCCGAACTGACGATGGCGCGCACGCGAGACGGTATGCGCATGGCGCAGGTTAGCGCTGAAACCATCAATCCGGCGCACCCGGGTTCGCGCTTCTCAGGCGGCAACCTTGAAACGCTGAGCGACAAGCCAGGTAGCCCGGTGCTCGATGCGCTGCATGCGTTTCGTGAAAAATACTATTCCGCCAATCTGATGAAAGCGGTTATCTACAGCAATAAACCGTTGCCGACGCTGGCAAACATGGCCGCGCAGACCTACGGCAGGGTGCCAAATAAAAATATCGATCTGCCGCAGATTAACGTGCCGGTTGTCACGGACGCGCAAAAAGGCATTGTTATTCACTATGTGCCGGCCTTGCCGCGCAAGGTGTTACGCGTTGAATTCCGTATTGATAACAACACGGCGCAGTTCCGCAGCAAAACCGACGAGCTGGTGACGTATCTTATCGGCAACCGCAGCCCGGGTACGCTCTCCGACTGGCTGCAAAAGCAGGGGCTGGTGGAAGGTATTCGCGCTGACTCCGATCCCGTTGTAAATGGGAATAGCGGCGTGCTGGCCATCTCCGCGACGCTGACCGATAAAGGGCTGGCTCACCGGGACGACGTCGTTGCGGCCATTTTCAGTTACCTCTCTCTGCTGCGCGATAAAGGCGTCGATAAACGCTACTTTGACGAGCTGGCGCACGTGCTGGATCTCGATTTCCGCTATCCCTCTATCACGCGTGATATGGACTACGTTGAGTGGCTGGCAGATACCATGATCCGCGTGCCGGTGGAACATACGCTGGATGCGGTAAATATTGCCGACCAGTATGACGCCGGAGCGCTCAAAGCGCGTCTGGCGATGATGACTCCGCAGAATGCCCGCGTCTGGTATATCAGCCCGAACGAACCGCATAACAAAATGGCCTACTTCGTTGATGCCCCGTATCAGGTTGAAAAAATCAGCGAACAGACCTTCGCGGGCTGGCAGAAAAAGGCGGGGGAAATTGCGCTGACGTTACCGGAACTTAACCCCTACATCCCGGACGATTTCTCGCTGATCAAACCCGCAAAGGCGTATCCGCACCCGGAGCTGATTGTTGATGAGCCGACGCTGCGCGTGGTCTACACCCCAAGCCGCTATTTCGCCGACGAGCCAAAAGCGGATGTTAGCGTGGTGCTGCGTAACCCCAAAGCAATGGACAGCGCCAGAAACCAGGTGCTGTTTGCGCTTAATGATTATCTGGCCGGTATTGCTCTCGATCAGCTCAGCAACCAGGCTGCCGTTGGTGGTATCAGTTTCTCCACCAACGCCAATAACGGCCTGATGGTGAATGCCAACGGCTATACCCAGCGTTTGCCGCAGCTGTTCCAGGCCCTGCTGGACGGTTATTTCAGCTATACGCCTACGGAAGAACAGCTCGAGCAGGCTAAGTCCTGGTATGCCCAGATGATGGATTCTGCCGAGAAGGGTAAAGCCTACGATCAGGCGATTATGCCAGCACAGATGCTGTCGCAAATTCCGTACTTCCAGCGCGAAGATCGCCGCGCGTTATTGCCCTCAGTCACCTTAAAAGAGGTGCTGGCTTACCGTGATGCGCTGAAAACCAATACCCGTCCGGAGTTCCTGGTTGTAGGGAATATGAGCGAAGATCAGGCTAAAACGCTGGCGCAAAACGTCCGTGCGCAACTGGGTTCAAAAGGCGATGAGTGGTGCCGTAACCAGGATGTGCTGGTAGAGAAAAAGCAGAACGTGATCTTCGAAAAAGCTGGAAGCAGCACGGATTCCGCGCTGGCCGCGGTGTTTGTCCCTGTCGGTTATGACGAATTTACCAGCTCTGCCCAGAGTGCGGTGCTTGGTCAAATTATTCAGCCGTGGTTTTACAACCAGCTGCGCACCGAAGAGCAGCTGGGCTATGCGGTATTCGCTTTCTCTATGAATGTGGGCCGTCAGTGGGGGCTGGGCTTCCTTCTGCAAAGCAGCGACAAGCAACCCGCTTACCTGTGGCAGCGTTATCAGGCGTTCTTCCCGCAGGCGGAAGCAAAACTGCGCGCCATGAAGCCGGAAGAGTTTGCCCAGATCCAGCAGGCGGTTATCGCCCAGGTGATGCAGCCGCCGCAGACGCTGGGTGAAGAGGCCTCGCAGCTGAGCAAAGATTTTGATCGCGGTAATATGAAATTTGATTCGCGTGATAAAATAGTGGCCGAAATAAAACAGCTGACGCCACAAAAGGTTGCCGATTTCTTCCATCAGGCGGTAGTAAAACCGCAGGGTATGGCCATCCTGTCTCAGGTTTCTGGCAGCCAGAACGGGAAAACGGACTACGTAAAATCAAAAGAGTGGACCGTCTGGAAGAGCGTCAGCGCGCTGCAACAAACTATGCCCTGGAGTAAGAAAGAATGACCCATACCGCTGAGCCGCTTGATCCCCTAAGTTTACCTCTACAGGGTGAGCGACTGATTGAAGCCTCAGCGGGAACGGGAAAAACCTATACCATCGCCGCGCTCTATTTGCGTCTGCTGTTGGGGCTCGGCGGCAACGCCGCTTTTTCGCGCCCGTTAAGCGTGGAAGAGCTGCTGGTGGTAACCTTCACCGAAGCGGCCACTGCCGAGCTGCGTGGCCGTATTCGCAGCAACATTCATGAGCTGCGCATCGCCTGTTTGCGTCAGACGACGGATAACCCCCTCTACGCGAGCCTGCTGGACGAGATTGCGGATAAGCAACAGGCTGCGCAATGGCTGCTGCTGGCCGAGCGGCAAATGGATGAAGCGTCCGTCTTCACCATTCACGGTTTTTGTCAGCGCATGTTAAGCCTGAATGCGTTTGAATCCGGCATGCTCTTTGAGCAGCAGCTTATTGAAGATGAATCCGAGCTTCGCTATCAGGCCTGTGCGGATTTCTGGCGTCGTCACTGTTATCCATTGCAGCGCGACATTGCCGAAGCGGTTCACGCCCTGTGGAAAGGTCCGGAAGAGCTTCTTCGCGCCATCGACCGTTACCTGCAAGGCGAAGCGCCGGTCATTAAATCTCCGCCGCCTGCCGATGAAACGCTGGCCTCGCGCCATGAAAAGATCGTCGCCAAAATTGCGACGCTTAAGCAGAAGTGGAATGAGTCGGTTGGTGAAATTGATGCAATCATCGAAAACTCAGGCATCGACAGACGCAAGTTCAACCGTGGGAACCAGGGGAAGTGGATCGAAAAGATCAGCGTCTGGGCCCAGGAGGAGACGCGGGGCTACCAGCTTCCGGACGCACTGGAAAAATTTTCGCAGCGCTTTTTGACCGAGCGAACCAAAGCCGACGGCATTGTGCCTGAGCATTCCCTGTTTGTGGCGATTGATGCGCTGCTTGCGGAGCCATTAACGCTCAATGACCTGATGATCACCCGCGCCATGACGGAGATCCGCCAGGCCGTCGCGCGCGAAAAACGTCGCCGGGGCGAGCTGGGGTTTGATGACATGCTGAGCCGCCTGGACGAGGCGCTGTCCAGCGAGAATGGTGAAGCGCTCGCCAGCGCGATCCGTACCCGTTTTCCGGTGGCGATGATTGACGAATTTCAGGACACCGACCCTCAGCAGTACCGCATTTTTCGCCGCATCTGGCGACAGCAGCCCGACACTGCTCTGTTGTTGATTGGCGACCCTAAACAGGCGATTTACGCCTTCCGTGGGGCAGATATCTTCACCTATATGAAAGCCCGTAGTGAGGTTGTCGCGCATTACACGTTAGACACTAACTGGCGTTCCGCGCCGGGGATGGTTGAGAGCGTCAATGCGCTGTTCAGCCGTATGGAGACGGCGTTCATGTTCAATGAAATCCCTTTCCTGCCGGTGAAATCCGCCCCAAAAAACGCATCCCTGCGCTTCGAAGTCAGTAGCGCGGTGCAACCCGCCATGACCTTCTGGCTGCTGGAAGGGGAAGGCTATGGGGTTGCCGACTATCAGGCGGCGATGGCCCAGCACTGCGCCGCGCAAATCCGTGACTGGCTGAGCGCAGGCGCGCGCGGCGAGGCGCTGCTGTGGAAGGGGGAACAGGCGAATCCAGTTAAAGCCTCTGATATTACCGTGCTGGTGCGCAGTCGTCAGGAAGCGGCGCTAATCCGCGATGCGCTAACGCTGCTGGATATTCCGTCAGTGTATCTCTCTAACCGCGACAGCGTGTTCGACACGCTGGAAGCCCAGGAAATGCTCTGGCTGCTTCAGGCGGTGCTGGCCCCGGAGCGCGAAAATACGCTTCGAAGCGCGCTGGCCAGCTCTATGCTGGGGTTGAACGCGCGCGATATTGATGAGCTCAACCATGACGAAAACGCATGGGATACGGTGGTGGAAGAGTTTGTCCATTACCGTGAACGCTGGCAAAAACGCGGCGTCATGGCGATGCTGCGCGAATTGATGACGCGGCGCCAGATTGCCGAAAATATGCTGGCGTCATCGGGCGGTGAAAGGCGTCTTACCGATATTTTACACATCAGCGAACTGTTGCAGGAAGCCGGCACCCAGCTTGAAAGTGAACATGCCCTCGTGCGCTGGCTGGCGCAGCAAATCGCGGATCCAAACAGTAACGCCTCAAGCCAGCAGATGCGTCTTGAGAGCGATAAGCATCTGGTGCAAATCGTCACCATTCACAAATCGAAAGGTCTCGAGTATCCGCTGGTCTGGCTGCCCTTTATCGCCAACTACCGCGTTCAGGATCAGGCCTATTATCATGACCGCGAGACTTTCGATGCGGTGCTCGATCTCAGCAAGGCGGAAACCAGCGTTGAGCTGGCGGAAGCGGAGCGTCTGGCGGAGGATTTGCGCCTGCTTTACGTGGCGCTGACCCGCTCTGTCTGGCATTGCAGCCTGGGCGTCGCGCCGGTTTTCCGCCGTCGCGGGGAGAAAACAGGGGAGAGCGATTTCCATTTAAGCGCGTTAGGGCGGCTTATCCAGCGTGGTGAGCCGAAAGATGCGGCGGGGTTGCGCCTCTGTATTGAGTCGCTTTGCGGTGACGATATCGCCCTGCATATCCCTTCTCTGCCAGACAACAGCCGCTGGGAAATGGCGCAAGAGCCCGCGACCGATCTTAACGCGCGCCAGATCACACGGGTGCTTGCCGACGACTGGCGCGTCACCAGCTACTCTGGCCTGCAACAGCACGGGCAAAGTATTGCGCAGGATCTCATGCCGAAGCTGGACGTGGATGCCGCAGGGGTGGGCGATGTTCCGGTTGAACCGACGTTAACTCCACATCAGTTCCCACGCGGCGCGTCGCCGGGCACCTTTTTGCACAGCCTCTTTGAAGAGCTTGATTTCACCCAGCCTGTCAGTGAGGAGTGGGTGCTGAAGATGTTGCAGAGCGGAGGCTATGACGCGCACTGGCTGCCCGTTCTCACTGACTGGATCAACGCCATTTTGCAGGCGCCGCTGACGACGCAGGGCTTCTCTCTTCGCCAGTTAACGGCCAAAAATAAGCAGGTTGAGATGGAGTTTTATCTGCCCGTCGCAGGCCCGCTTAAGGCCGACGCGCTCGATGCGCTCATCCGTCAGTACGATCCGCTGTCAGCCGGTTGCCCGCCGCTGAACTTCCGTCAGGTGCAGGGCATGCTGAAAGGGTTTATCGACCTGGTCTTCCGTCACGAAGGACGGTACTACCTGCTGGATTACAAATCGAACTGGCTGGGCGAGAACAGCGAAGCCTATACCCAGCAGGCGATGGCGGCAGCCATGCAAATGCATCGCTACGATCTGCAATATCAGCTCTATACCCTGGCGCTGCACCGCTATTTGCGCCACCGTATTGCGGATTATCGCTACGACGATCATTTTGGCGGTGTCATCTATCTGTTCCTGCGCGGGGTTGATGCTGCCGATCCGCGCTCCGGGATCTTCAGCACTCGTCCGGATGCGGAATTGATTAATAAAATGGATAACCTGTTTGCAGCAAACACGGAGGAGATGGCATGACGATGCAGGACTTATTGCTGGATGCGGTAGAGCAACGCGTGCTGCGTCAGCTGGACGTGCAGTTTGCCATGATGATTGCCGCTGACCAGCCCGCCGTGATGCTTGCCGCTGCCCTGTTGAGTAAAGATGCCGGAGAGGGGCATGTGTGTCTGCCGCTCTCGCGTCTGGTGGTTGACGAGAAAATGCCGCCTGTCCTCCAGTCCTGCTTTGCGCTGCTGGGAGATAAGGTGGACTGGCAGAAAATCTTGCGTGAATCGTCAGCCGTCGGGCCGGGAGACAACCAGGCACCGCTGATCCTTACGGGGGAGCGCTTATACCTGAACCGCCTGTGGCGAAACGAACTGACGGTAGCGCGTTTCTTTAGTGAGACCAATGCGCCGCTTCCCTGCGACGAAGCACAGCTTCGCCAGACGCTGGACAGGCTGTTTGACTCCGGTGAGGCCACAGACTGGCAGAAAGTGGCGGCAGCCGTCGCCCTGACGCGGCGGATCTCGGTGATATCCGGCGGCCCGGGAACGGGGAAAACAACGACCGTCGCAAAGCTGCTGGCAGCCCTGATACAGCTTTCAGGCGAGCAGCGATGCCGTATTCGTCTGGCGGCGCCCACCGGGAAGGCCGCGGCGCGTCTGACCGAATCACTGGGCGGTGCGATGCAACGGCTGCCGCTCACCCAGGAGCAGCTTGCGCTTTTCCCGGGTGAAGCAAGTACTCTGCACCGTCTGCTCGGCGCGCAGCCGGGTAGCCAGCGGCTGCGCTACCATGCGGGCAATCCGCTGCATCTGGACGTGCTGGTGGTAGATGAAGCCTCCATGATCGACCTGACCATGATGTCGCGCCTGATCGATGCGCTGCCACCCCATGCGCGCGTGGTTTTCCTGGGCGATCGCGACCAGCTCGCCTCTGTAGAAGCCGGGGCCGTACTGGGGGATATCTGTACCTACGCCAGTTACGGTTATACCCCCGCGCGGGCGCAGGAGCTCGCCCGTCTGACCGGTTGCTCGCTTGAACCCGATCACACGCCGATCGCGGGCGCACTGCGTGACAGCCTGTGCCTGCTGCAAAAAAGCTACCGTTTCGGTAGCGACTCCGGCATTGGCCAGCTGGCTGCGGCGGTCAACCGTGGCGACAGGCACGCCACGCGCACGGTGTTTGACGGTACCTTCACTGACATTGAAAAGAAATCGCTGCAAAGCGGGGAAGAGTATCAGGCTATGCTTGAGGAGGCTCTCCAGGGATACCAGCATTTTCTGAGCTGCGTGCAGCAGCGCAGTCAGCCCGGGCAGGTCATCGCCGCATTTGGCGAATACCAGCTTCTGTGCGCATTGCGGGAAGGGCCGTTTGGCGTCGCGGGCCTGAACGACAGGCTGGAGCAGCTGCTGGTGCAGAAACGCAAAATTAACCGTCAGCTGCATTCGCGATGGTATGAAGGCCGGCCAGTGATGATCTCCCGCAACGACAGTGCGCTGGGGCTGTTCAACGGGGATATCGGCATTGCGCTCGATCGCGGTAACGGTCTGCGCGTCTGGTTCCAGCTACCGGACGGTAGCGTGAAGTCCGTCCAGCCCAGCCGCCTGCCAGAGCATGAAACGGCATGGGCGATGACGGTACACAAATCTCAGGGCTCCGAGTTCAACCATGCGGCGCTGATCCTGCCGACCCAGCTGTCGCCGGTTGTGACCCGCGAGCTGGTCTACACTGCCATTACCCGTGCGCGCCAGCGTCTTTCACTGTATGCGGATGAGCGCGTGTTGAGTCAGGCGATTGCCACCCGTACCGAGCGCAGAAGCGGATTAAGCGTGATATTTGAATCTGTCTGAGTGAACGCCCTCTCCAGCAGGAGAGGGTGACTGTTATCCCAGGTCCGCCATTAACACCTTCGAGCGGCGCTGGTAGTTGTACATCTCTTTCTTACTTTCCGGCAGGGAATCAATATCCACCGGCGTGAAGCCGCGCTCCTGGAACCAGTGAATGCTGCGCGTGGTAAGCACGAACAGCTTGCTCAGACCCATCTGGCGCGCCTGTGCCGCCACGCGTTCAAGCAGCAGTTCCCCCCGTGAGGAGCTACGGTAATCAGGATGCACGGCGACGCATGCCATTTCGCCAATCTGCTCTTCCGGGAACGGATAAAGCGCCGCACAGGCTATGGTCAGGTTATCGCGCTGAATGATGGTGAACTTGTCGATCTCCATCTCCAGCTGTTCGCGGGAGCGGCGAACCAGAATGCCCTGTTGTTCCAGCGGACGGATCAGCTCCAGAATGCCGCCGATATCGTTGATGGTGGCACGGCGGATCTGCTCGGCGCTCTCCATGACGATCTGCGTACCGATCCCGTCCCGGGAGAACAGCTCCTGCAACAGCGCGCCGTCTTCCTGATAGCTGATCAGGTGGCTCCGGCGCACCCCGCTACGGCACGCTTTAACGGCGCCGCGCAGAAAACGCACGGTACCGGAATAGTAATCGCCTTCTGCTTCCAGCGCTTCGACGCGCGCCTGGGCTTCATTCGGAAAAAGTTCTGGCACAATCACGCCCTCATCGTTCACGACACCCTGTGAGGAGCAAAAGCCGATCATTTTTTCCGCTTTCAGCTTGATGGCCAACTGGGTGGCAATCTCTTCTGAGGTCAGATTAAAACTTTCACCCGTTACGGAGACGGCAACGGGTCCCATCAGGACGATCGCGCCATTATCTAACTGGCGGTGAATGGCTTCTTCATCAATACGGCGGATGCGGCCGCTGTGGCAGTAATCCACGCCATCGTCCACGCCGAGCGGCTGAGCGATGATAAAGTTGCCGCTCACCACGTTGATGTGCGCGCCCTGCAACGGCGTATTATTCAGGCTCATCGACAGGCGGGCGGTGATATCGAGCTGCAACAGACCCGCCGCCTGTTTGACCAGCTCGAGGGTTTTCGCATCCGTCACGCGCGTGTGTTTGTGGTAGATCGGCTCATGGTGATGGGCGGCCAGGTTGGCTTCGATTTGCGGACGTGCGCCATACACCACCACCAGACGGATGCCGAGGCTGTGCAGCAGGCCGATATCATTGACGATGCTGGAAAAGTTTTCATGCTCAATGGCTTCGCCGCCAAGCATGATGACAAACGTTTTTCCCCGATGGGTGTTGATATAGGGAACAGAATGGCGGAATCCCTGGACCAGTTCGGTTCTGCGTTCCTTAACCATGACACAACCCTTAGTGAATGTTTATTCGTAATTTCTGTATTTTTATTCGATTGTGGCCGCGTGTGCAAGCCTAAATTTTCTGCGACCCACAGAAAATAATAAGTAATCCGTGCGTTAACGTATGATTGTTTACCCTTTTATAGATGACAGTTTATGCGTCATTCGTTAAAGTTTTCGGTCAATTTGGGCGTTTTGTTCATCAATCAGATTTCTTGCTCGGGAGAAGCATGTCGGGATCCAATTCAGCAATAAGCCGCCGCCGCCTGTTAAAAGGGGCCGGGGCGATGTGGTTGCTTAGCGTCAGCCAGGTGGGTCTTGCCGCCACAAGCCAGGTAGTCGCGGTGCGCGTCTGGCCGTCGTCGACCTATACGCGCGTGACGGTCGAGTCCAATCGCGTGCTGAAATACAAGCAATTTGCCCTCAGCAATCCTGAACGTGTGGTGGTTGATCTCGAAGGTGTAAACCTCAACTCCGTGCTTAAAGGCATGGCAGCTCAGATCCGTGGCGACGATCCCTTTATCAAATCGGCGCGCGTCGGGCAGTTCGATCCGCAAACCGTGCGCATGGTGTTTGAGCTGAAGCAGAACGTGAAACCTCAGCTCTTTGCCCTTGCGCCTGTAGCCGCCTTTAAGGAGCGTCTGGTGATGGATCTCTATCCGGCGAATGCGACGGATATTCAGGATCCGCTTCTGGCATTACTTGAGGATTACAACAAAGGCGATCTCGACAGCCAGGTTCCGCCAGCGCAAAGTGGCCCACAGCCGGGCAAGGCGGGGCGCGATCGCCCGATTGTGATCATGCTCGATCCTGGCCACGGCGGAGAAGATTCCGGCGCCGTCGGGAAATATCGCACCCGCGAAAAAGATGTGGTGCTGCAAATTGCCCGTCGTCTGAAGGCGTTGATCGACAAAGAGGGCAATATGCGCGCCTACATGACGCGCAACGAAGATGTCTTTATCCCGCTGAAGGTCCGCGTGGCAAAAGCGCAAAAGCAGCGCGCGGATCTGTTTGTCTCTATTCACGCGGATGCCTTCACCAGCCGCCAGCCGAGTGGATCTTCAGTGTTTGCCCTGTCAACAAAAGGGGCGACCAGCACCGCCGCGAGATACCTGGCGGACACGCAGAACGCCTCGGATTTAATTGGTGGCGTGAGCAAAAGTGGCGACCGTTACGTCGACCATACGATGTTTGATATGGTGCAGTCGCTGACCATTACCGACAGCCTGAAGTTTGGTAAAGCGGTGCTGGGCAAGCTGGGCCGGGTCAACAAGCTGCACAAAAACAGCGTCGAGCAGGCCGGATTTGCGGTACTGAAAGCGCCAGATATTCCATCCATTCTGGTCGAAACCGCGTTTATCAGTAACGTGGAAGAGGAACGTAAGCTCAAGACGGTTAAATTCCAGCAGGAAGTGGCGGAGTCGATTCTGGCGGGGATCCGGGCCTACTTCTCAGACGGGGAAACGCTGGCGCGGCGGGGGTAGGGCATTAAGCCGGGTATCATGCCCGGCATTTTCACAAACGCCAGATACAAAAAAACACCCTTCAGGGTGTTTATTGTTTTAAGAAGTGTTGGTTGCGGGGGCCGGATTTGAACCGACGACCTTCGGGTTATGAGCCCGACGAGCTACCAGGCTGCTCCACCCCGCGTCCGTCTTTCTACACTTGTAGAAACTTACTTCTTCAAATTTGATTGGTTGCGGGGGCCGGATTTGAACCGACGACCTTCGGGTTATGAGCCCGACGAGCTACCAGGCTGCTCCACCCCGCGTCCGTCTTTCTACAGTCGTAGAAGATACTTCATCAAATTTTAATTGGTTGCGGGGGCCGGATTTGAACCGACGACCTTCGGGTTATGAGCCCGACGAGCTACCAGGCTGCTCCACCCCGCGTCCGTGGAAGCGCACTATACTCGGATAGGTTTGTGATGCAACCCCTTTTTCACATAATTCATTATTTTGTATGCAAAATGAACGGCAAAAGCTACTTTGGACTATTTTTTGTGCAGAATTTGCCAAAGGGAAGGTGATTGCATTTCATTAACACGGTGGGTTTGTTATCTTCATCTCGCGGAATTGGGCAACTAAAAGACGAGATATAATGAAAGGACGTTGGGCGAAGTATCTGATGACAGGCGCAATGGTGGCGATTCTTGCGGCCTGCTCTTCCAAACCGACCGATCGCGGTCAACAGTATAAAGACGGGAAGTTATCCCAGCCTTTCTCTTTAGTTAACCAGCCAGACGCCGTGGGCGCTCCGATCAATGCCGGAGACTTCTCCGAGCAGGTCTACCAGATCCGCACTGCTTCTCCGCGTTTATACGGTTCGCAGAACAACGTCTATAGCGCCGTGCAGGACTGGCTGCGTGCAGGCGGTGATACCCGCAATATGCGCCAGTTTGGTATCGATGCCTGGCAGATGGAGGGGGCGGATAACTACGGTAACGTCCAGTTTACCGGTTACTACACTCCGGTTGTCCAGGCGCGCCACACACGCCAGGGCGAGTTCCAGTATCCCATTTACCGTATGCCGCCGAAACGCGGTCGTCTGCCGTCCCGCGCCGAGATCTACGCTGGCGCGCTGAGCGAAAATTACGTGCTGGCCTACAGCAACTCGCTGATGGACAACTTCATTATGGACGTGCAGGGCAGCGGCTATATTGATTTTGGCGACGGCTCGCCGCTGAACTTCTTTAGCTACGCCGGGAAAAATGGCCATGCCTATCGCAGCATCGGTAAGGTGCTCATCGACCGTGGCGAAGTGAAACGAGAAGATATGTCGATGCAGGCGATCCGCGAGTGGGGCGAAAAACACAGCGAAGCGGAAGTGCGTGAGCTGCTTGAGCAGAACCCATCGTTTGTCTTCTTCAAACCGCAGAACTTTGCGCCGGTGAAAGGGGCGAGCGCCGTCCCGCTGATTGGCCGCGCTTCTGTGGCATCGGATCGTTCGATTATCCCGGCAGGTACTACGCTGCTGGCGGAAGTTCCACTCCTCGACAACAACGGCAAATTCAATGGCAAGTATGAATTACGCCTGATGGTGGCGCTGGACGTGGGTGGGGCGATCAAAGGCCAGCACTTCGACATTTATCAGGGCATCGGCCCGGATGCCGGCCATCGTGCAGGCTGGTATAACCACTACGGACGCGTGTGGGTGCTGAAGACAGCGCCGGGTACCGGAAACGTATTCAGCGGCTGATTGTGGTATTCTGAGGGCAAGACGGATTACGGTTCAGGGTGAGGAATACCTCACCCTTTTTACATCTGAGGTTTTATGTCTGTGGTAATCAGCGATGCCTGGCGCCAGCGTTTCGGCGGCACGGCACGGTTATATGGTGAAAAAGCCCTGCAACTGTTCGCGGATGCGCATGTCTGCGTGGTGGGCATTGGTGGTGTGGGTTCGTGGGCGGCAGAAGCGCTGGCGAGAACCGGCATTGGCGCAATTACGTTGATTGATATGGATGACGTCTGCGTCACTAACACTAACCGTCAGATCCACGCCCTGCGTGATAACGTCGGTCTGGCGAAGTCCGAGGTGATGGCGGAGCGTATTCGTCTCATCAACCCGGAGTGTAGGGTGACGGTGATCGACGACTTTGTGACGGCAGATAACGTCGCGGAGTACATGAGCAAAGGCTACAGCTATGTGATTGATGCCATCGACAGCGTGCGGCCAAAAGCGGCGCTGATCGCTTACTGTCGTCGTTACAAGGTGCCGCTGGTGACAACGGGCGGCGCGGGTGGACAAATTGATCCGACGCAGATCCAGGTGGCGGATCTGGCGAAAACCATTCAGGATCCGCTGGCCGCTAAGCTGCGCGAGCGCTTAAAAAGCGACTTCAACGTGGTGAAAAATAGCAAAGGCAAGCTGGGCGTGGACTGTGTGTTCTCGACAGAAGCGCTGGTTTATCCGCAGGCGGATGGTTCGGTCTGTGCAATGAAAAGCACGGCGGAAGGGCCAAAGCGGATGGATTGTGCCTCAGGGTTTGGAGCGGCCACCATGGTGACCGCCTCCTTCGGCTTTGTGGCGGTCTCTCACGCCCTGAAGAAGATGATGGCGAAGGCGGAACGTCAGGCCTGAGCCTGACGGGCGGCATCCAGTACCGCGTCGTTTAGCGCAATCAGTCCCTGACCGCGCGAGGCGCTAAGCTGCGCGCGAAGTCCCAGCTCATCAAACAGCGCCAGCGGAGAATGCGCCAGCAGTTCTGCGGCGCTTTTCCCTTCGATTGCGGTCAACAGCACCGCCAGCAGACCGCGAACAATGCGTCCCTCGCTGTCGCCGAAGAAATGCAGTTTCTCACCGGATACGCTAAACCCAAGCCAGACGCGGTTCTCGCAGCCTGCGATCTCCTTCGCCTGTGATTTCAGCTCGTCTGACAGCGTGGGCAACTGTTTACCCAGCAGGATCAGCTGACGATATTTATCTTCCCACTGCGTGAGCGGGACGAAGGTCTGTTTTAACGTCTCTTCAGTAATAACGGTGCCGAACGGGTGTCCGGCTAAAGCTGAACTTGTCATTAATCCACCAGTAATTCCAGGGCGCGGTCGACGGCGGAAACCAGCGCCTCGACGTCGCTTTTTGTATTATACGGTGCAAACGAGGCGCGCAGGGTACCGCTTACGCCAATGGCCGCCAGCAGCGGCTGGGCGCAGTGCTGTCCGGCACGCAGGGCAATGCCATATCCGGCAAGCAACGTCACCATGTCGCTATGGTGCACGCCCGCGAAATCAAAGGCGAGCAGGCTGGAGTCCTGGACGCGGAACGAGCGAAAACCCGGACGTTTTTTCAGTTCTTCTTCCGCCAGCGTCGCCAGACCCCGGCTCCAGCTTTCAGCCTGAACCACGTCCGTTTCTGCCAACCATTCGAGCGCTGCGCTCAGACCGATAACCCCGGCCACGTTTGGGGTACCGGCTTCCAGGCGGTAGGGTACATCCTGCGTTTTAAAACCGTCGAAGGTGACTTCGGTAATCATCTTGCCGCCGCCGAGCCACGGCGTCATCCGGGCCAGCAGTTCAGCTTTGCCGTACAGCGCGCCGATACCGGTTGGCCCGTACAATTTGTGTCCTGAGAAGGCATAGAAGTCGATATCCAGCGCCTGAACGTCAGCCGGAAAATGCACCACACCCTGCGCACCGTCGACCATCACCACCACGCCGCTGGCATGGGCAATCTCAATGGCACGCGCCAGATCCGGGCAGCCGCCGGTGACGTTGGACATCTGCCCCAGCGCCAGAATACGGCTGCGCGGCGTAATCAGCTCAGGCAGACGCGCCACGTCAGGCAGGAAGTCCGCACCCAACGGGAGCTTTACAACCTGTGCCCCGGTTTGTTCGGCCACCATCAGCCAGGGTACCAGGTTGGCGTGGTGTTCCGCCTCGCTGACGATGATCTCATCCCCGGGCTGCAACAGCGGACGCGCGTAACATTGCGCCACCATGTTAATGGCCTCGGTGGTGCCCCGCGTCCAGACGATGTTCTTACCGCTGTCAGCATTGATCAGGCGCGCGACCTGATCCCGTGCGGCTTCGTATTGCGCCGTTAAGCGCTGCGCGTCGGCATACTGGCTGCGGTGCACGTTCCCGGCGCTCAGGCTGTAAAACTGGCGGGTTGCCTCAATCACCGCCTGCGGTTTAAGGGCCGTGGCGGCGCTATCAAGATAAATGCCGGCATCGGCCAGCGCAGGAAACTGTGCGCGAAACTGCGCAGGACTGAAAGCGTTCATGGAATTCCTCATATCGATTCTACGATCGTCGCGCAAATTCATCGGCAGGGCAAGGAAGTTGATATCTATCAGATTTGTCTGCTTATCCTGGCGAGTCTGAAAAAGCAGGTTATGCTAAATAGTGTTAGGCGGATGTTTTAGCCTGTTATAAATCGAGGTTTGAATAGCATTAATTGCTAAAGGAGATAATCATGAAAAAGACAGCTGCAATCATTTCTGCCTGTGCGTTGACCTTTGCCCTGAGCGCCTGTTCTGGTAATAACTACGTAATGCATACCAACGATGGTCGATCTATCGTCTCTGAAGGGAAACCGACAACCGATAATGATACCGGGATGATTTCATACAAAGATGCTAACGGGAACAAACAGCAGATCAACCGCAGTGACGTGAAAGAGATGAAGGAAATCGAGCATTAACAGTTAGATAAGCGAAAAAAAAGCACCGCAAGTTGGCGGTGCTACATTAATCACTATGGACAGACAGGGTAAATGTACAGGAAGTGAAAAATTGGTAGCGTTGCTACCGTGGTCTGAATCGCAGACCAATTGCAAACACAACAACACAACATCACAACCGTAAGCCAAAAGCCCTTCAGAACACGCATTCCAAAAAAAGCTTTTCGTTCCGGCTCAGGAAGTGCCGCCACTATAGGTATTTGCTGGTAGTTCCTCAACGGACAAATTATAATGGCTCAGATAAAAAAAACTAATAGGTTAAACGTTGTTTCCTATATGTTAAATCTCGTTAACATCTAAGCCAGATAACCATGTCCAAGCGATTGCCACCCCTAAATGCATTACGTGTTTTTGATGCAGCAGCACGCCACCTCAGCTTCACCCGCGCAGCCGATGAGCTTTTTGTGACACAGGCCGCAGTAAGTCATCAAATCAAGTCTCTGGAGGATTTTCTGGGGCTTAAGCTGTTCCGTCGACGCAACCGTTCGTTGCTGTTGACCGAAGAGGGGCAGAGCTATTTTCAGGATATTAAAGAGATTTTTTCCCAGCTGACGGAAGCCACGCGCAAACTTCAGGCCCGGAGCGCAAAAGGCGCCCTGACTGTGAGTTTATTGCCCAGTTTTGCCATTCAGTGGCTGGTGCCGCGACTCTCAAGCTTTAACTCAACTTATCCGGGAATCGATGTCCGAATCCAGGCGGTGGACCGTCAGGAAGACAAGCTGGCAGATGATGTGGACGTGGCGATTTTTTACGGTCGCGGTAACTGGCCGGGCTTGCGTGTGGAAAAATTATACGCAGAATATCTGTTGCCGGTCTGTTCACCGCTGCTGCTGACGGGGGATAAAGCGCTCAAAACGCCCGCCGATCTGGCGCAACATACGCTTTTGCACGATGCTTCGCGTCGCGACTGGCAAACTTATACCCGCCAGTTAGGTCTTAATCATATAAACGTGCAGCAGGGTCCCATTTTTAGCCACAGCGCGATGGTGCTACAGGCTGCTATTCACGGGCAGGGCGTGGCGTTGGCAAACAACGTTATGGCGCAGTCCGAAATTGAGGCAGGCCGTCTGGTTTGCCCATTTAACGATGTACTGGTCAGCAAGAATGCATTTTATCTGGTTTGTCATGACAGTCAGGCAGAACTGGGTAAAATAGCCGCTTTCCGGCAGTGGATACTGGCGAAAGCGGCAAGCGAGCAAGAAAAATTCCGCTTCAGGTATGAACAATAACGTTTGTGTGCCGGGCACGCATCAATTCAGGACTTAAACATGACCAGCCGATTCATGCTGATTTTCGCCGCGGTGAGTGGCTTTATTTTTGTAGCTCTGGGCGCGTTTGGCGCGCATGTCTTAAGCAAATCTCTGGGCGTTGTGGAGATGGGTTGGATCCAGACCGGCCTTGAATATCAGGCGTTCCACACGCTGGCGATTTTTGGGCTGGCGGTGGCGATGCAGCGCCGCATCAGCATCTGGTTTTACTGGAGCAGCGTCTTTCTGGCGCTGGGTACCGTACTGTTCAGCGGCAGTCTTTACTGTCTGGCGCTGTCGCATTTACGCCTGTGGGCGTTTGTTACACCTGTCGGCGGCGTCAGCTTCCTGGCGGGTTGGGTGTTAATGTTTATCGGAGCTATCCGTCTGAAACGCAAGGGCGTTGTTCATGAATAAGGTTGTTTTATATTGTCGCCCGGGGTTTGAGAAAGAGTGCGCCGCGGAAATCACCGATAAAGCGGCGAAGCGTGAAGTCTTTGGATTCGCTCGCGTCAAAGAGAACGCGGGCTATGTGGTATTTGAATGCTATCAGCCTGATGATGCCGACAAGCTGGCGCGCGAACTGCCGTTCAGCTCATTGATTTTCGCCCGTCAGATGTTTGTCGCGGGCGAACTGCTGAAAGATCTTCCGCCGGAAGATCGCATCACGCCGATTGTTGGCCTGTTGCAGGGTGTGGTGGAGAAGGGCGGCGATTTGCGCGTGGAAGTGGCCGACACCAACGAAAGCAAAGAGCTGATGAAGTTCTGCCGTAAGTTCACCGTGCCGCTGCGCGCGGCGCTGCGTGATGCGGGTGTGCTGACAAACTACGAAACGCCAAAGCGCCCGGTCGTGCATATCTTCTTTATTGCGCCAGGATGTTGCTACGCCGGCTACTCGTATACCACCAATAATTCGCCGTTCTTTATGGGGATCCCGCGTCTGCGCTTCCCGGCAGATGCGCCGAGCCGTTCAACCCTGAAGCTGGAAGAGGCGTTTCACGTCTTTATCCCGGCGGACGAGTGGGACGAACGTCTGGCAAACGGCATGTATGCCGTCGACCTTGGCGCGTGCCCGGGCGGCTGGACCTATCAGCTGGTGAAACGCAATATGTGGGTTTCGTCTGTGGATAACGGCCCGATGGCGCAAAGCCTGATGGATACCGGGCAGGTCACCTGGCTGCGTGAGGACGGCTTCCGCTATCGCCCGAACCGCAACAACATCTCCTGGATGGTGTGCGACATGGTAGAAAAACCGGCGAAAGTCGCGGCGCTGATGGCCTCCTGGCTGGTGAACGGCTGGTGTCGTGAGACGATTTTCAACCTCAAGCTGCCGATGAAAAAGCGCTACGAAGAGGTGTCGCAGAACCTGGCCTATATTCAGCAGCAGCTGGACGAACACGGGATTAACGCGGAAATCCAGGCGCGTCAGCTTTATCACGACCGCGAAGAAGTGACGGTCCATATCCGTCGCTGGTGGGCGGCAGTGGGTGGGCGTCGCGACGAGCGATAACGTTTGTAACGCCCGGTGGCGCTGCGCTTACCGGGCCTACAAAATCGTGTAGTTGTTTTAACGTTCTAACCTTAACTGCTGTAAATTCCCGTCCAGCTGTAAATCCGTCTGTAGCGTCGCCACCTCCCGGCAGATAAACGCCATCTCTTTATGCGCCTCCAGCTTTTTGCGCCATTTTTCCGGCACTTCATCAAGCCTGGCGTAAATTCCTTCCAGACTCTGAAACTCCGTCAGCAGCTGTGCGGCGCTTTTGGGTCCAATACCGGCGACACCCGGCACTTTAGAGCTGCTGATCCCCGCCAGCCCCCAGTAATCCGGCAGTTGCTCAGGCGATACGCCAAACTCGCTGGCAATGAATGGCGCGTCCAGCCAGCGTTTTTGAAAGTAGTCCCGGATGCGGATCGTTGGAGAGAGCAGCTGGCAGTAGCCTTTGTCGGTTGAAACGATAGTCGCCTGATGCCCGGCGCTCGCGACTTTAACCGCCAGCGTTGCGGCTAAATCGTCAGCCTCATTACCGTAGGCGCCCCAGCACGGAACGCCGCGCTGCTCAAAGGCCGCGCGGATAGCGGGCATTTCTGCGTGCAGATCGTCCGGCATTGGCGCACGTCCGGCTTTGTAGTCCGGCAGGCGCTGGTGCCGCCAGCCGGTATTGCGTGCTTCATCGTCGAATACGGCAACAGCGTGGGTGGGTTCGCTATGGCGAATGAGCTGCTCCAGCGCGTGTAAACAGGTGTCCTTGCAGGGGGTGCCCTGTACCGCATGAATACGGCGAATCAGGTTAAGTGCATCGACGATAAGCAAATGAACGGCCACAGATAATCTCCCTTCTGTCTAATGGGGGAAGGGTAACACTGAGCGCAGCATGAAACTATGAATGGTGGGGAAAACAGGAAGAAGCCTCGCAAAACGAGGCTTCCTGAGAGGCTTAATCGCAGGTGACGATCTTCATCGCCAGGCCACCGCGGGAGGTTTCGCGGTATTTGGCGTTCATATCTTTACCGGTTTCGTACATGGTTTCGATAACCTTGTCGAGGCAGACGCGCGGTTCGCTGGTACGACGCAGCGCCATACGGGCCGCGTTCACCGCTTTCACAGAGGCGATGGCGTTACGCTCGATGCATGGCACCTGGACCTGTCCGCCGACCGGATCGCAGGTCAGCCCCAGGTTATGTTCCATGCCGATTTCCGCCGCAATACAAACCTGCGCAGGACTTGCGCCCAGTAATTCGGCCAGACCCGCCGCCGCCATAGAGCAGGCGACGCCCACTTCACCCTGACAGCCCACTTCCGCGCCGGAAATCGAGGCGTTCATCTTGTACAGTGAGCCAATCGCACTGGCGACCAGCATATACCGCGCGAGTGAGTTTGCATTCACTTCACGGATAAACTTGTCGTAATACGCCAGAACCGCCGGAACAATTCCGCACGCCCCGTTGGTTGGCGCGGTGACGACGCGGCCACCCGCGGCGTTCTCTTCGTTCACCGCCAGCGCGAACATGTTGATCCAGTCGACGACGGCCATCGGGTCGGTGGTGGTTTTGTCGGTGCTGACCAGCATGCGGCGCAGCGCAGCCGCACGACGCGGAACACGCAGTTTACCCGGCAGCACGCCTTCGGTGGTGATCCCGCGCTCAATGCCGCTGCGCATCACTTCCCAGACGTTAGCGAAGTGCTGTTCCAGCTCCTCTTTGCTGTGCAGGGCCAGCTCGTTTTTCATCATCAGGCCGGAGAGAGAAAGCCCTGTCTCCTGGCAGTGACGCTGTAAGTCGGCCGCGTTTTTGTAAGGGTACGGCACATCAACGGCAGAATTGGTGCTTTGACCAAAATGGTCCTCGTCGACGATAAACCCGCCGCCGATGGAGTAATACGTCTGGCTGTAAACCGCTTTGTCTCCGGCCAGCGCGGTAATGCGCATGCCATTCTCGTGCAGCGACAGGTTATCCGCATGGAAATTCATGCAGTGATCAACCGGGAATTCAACCTCATGCTCGCCGTTCGCCAGCAGCAAACGACCGTGGGTGTTCACGTCCTGGATAAAGCCAGGTATTGCATCAATATCAACGGTATCCGGCAGATTACCCGCCAGCCCCATGATAATGGCAATATCGGTATGGTGGCCTTTACCGGTCAGGGAAAGGGAACCATATACATCGACAACCACGCGGGTGATGTCGTGCAAAATGCCGCGTGCAATCAAGTCATCCGTGAATTGTTTACCGGCTTTCATTGGTCCGACGGTGTGAGAGCTGGAAGGACCAATACCGATTTTGAAGATATCGAATACGCTAATCATGATGCGTCCATTGCTTCAGTCAGAGGGGAGAAGTGCGCCGTCCGCAGACGGCGCAGAAGGTATTAGCTGAACAGCGAGTAGAAAATAGCGGAGATGGCAATCAGGCCCATCACAACAACGAACACGTTGCTGATATGGCCGCTGTATTTACGCATCGCAGGCACTTTCTGAATCGCGTACATCGGCATCAGGAACAGGATCATCGCGATAATCGGGCCGCCCAGGGTTTCAATCATGCCCAGAATGCTTGGGTTCAGGGTGGCTACCGCCCAGGTGGTTACCAGCATGAACAGCGCAGTGATTTTGTTCAGACGGTTGATTTCAATGGTCTTGCCTTTACCACGCAGAGATTTAATCACCATGCCGTTGAAGCCTTCACGTGCGCCCAGGTAGTGGCCCAGGAAGGATTTGGTGATGGCGATAATTGCGATGATCGGCGCCATCCACGCAATCAGCGGTGCGTTAAAGTGGTTTGCCAGGTAAGACAGAATAGAGATGTTCTGCTCTTTCGCCGCCGCCAGATCCGCCGGGGAGAGGCTCAGCACGCAGCTGAACACGAAGAACATTACGGTCAGTACCATCATGATGTGCGCGCGAGCCAGGATGCTGGAGCACTTGTTCTCTGCGCCATTGCCGTACTCTTCACGCTTCGCTACTGCGAAGGAAGAGATGATTGGCGAGTGGTTGAAGGAGAACACCATCACCGGGATCGCCAGCCACAGGGTCAGCAGCAGACCGTTGCCGGTCGTGGATGCGCTGCTCAGAGACAGGGTTTCCAGCGCAGCGCCGTTCCACTGTGGGATCAGGTACAGAGCCAGCACCATCAGAGCCGCAACAAACGGGAACACCAGCACGCTCATCGCTTTCACAATCATCTGCTCGCCGAAGCGCACGATGGTCATCATACCGACGATCAGGATCAGGGACAGAATCGCACGCGGCGGCGGGGTCATCTGAAGCTGGTGCATCATAAAGCTTTCTACGGTGTTGGTGATAGCAACGCTGTACACCAGCAGAATCGGGTAAATCGCGAAGAAGTAGAGCAGGGTAATCAGCTTACCTGCGCCGACGCCGAAGTGTTCTTCAACGACTTCAGTGATATCTTCGCCCGGGTTTTTACCGGACAGCACGAAGCGGGTCAGGCCTCGGTGCGCAAAGAAGGTCATCGGGAAGGCGATGAGGGCCATGATGATCAGCGGGATCATACCGCCGACACCTTCGTTGATAGGAAGGAACAGTACACCAGCGCCGATTGCTGTGCCGTACAGGCCAAGCATCCACATGGTATCCGTTTTGCGCCAACCGCTTCGGGATTCAATCGAAGCAACGGTGCTGGTTTGAGTGGTTTCCATCTGTATCTCCTGGAGGAAGCAAATTGTCAGGTTTTTAGTCAAATCCGATGAAAAAGCGCCTGACGGTAATATGAAATTCGTTCAGTGACGGTTTTTTAATAATTTTTGCCCGTAACTATTGGCGGGCGGAAAGATACATTCTAGTTATGAATCTATCAGTGATCGCGATCCCAAATGCAATAATCCACTTGTGATGTGGGTATCTTTAGACCATTTATCTGTTAAAAAAACATCTAAGAGAATTTACGGGCGCGAAGGCTACCATTAACGACATGTTTTCGAAAAGGTCGACCCGCGAGATAGGTGTCTTTCGCTGTAAAGAAATGGGATTTTAGGATTTTCTGGCGGGTAATTTCGATTAAGACTGATTATTTACGGTTTCAAAAACGAGGTAATCGTTTGCGCAGGCGTCAGATTTGTTAATAACATTGAAGATCGCTATGTATTGCAACACGAATAAAAAAGCCGGATGACGATCCGGCTTGAGAGGAGAGGAATGTCGCTTTACTTGATGATTTCGTAACACGGAATATAGGCAGAGCCTGGAAGCTTCATGCGGTGCTGAGCGACAAAGCCCTGCAACATATCATCCATGCGGCGCATCATCTCCGGATCACCGTGGATCTTATACGGGCCAAACTCTTCAATTGCGCGTATCCCCACCTCTTTCACGTTCCCCGCCACGATGCCAGAGAAGGCGCGACGCAGGTCGGCAGCCAGCACTTCCACCGGCTGATCCGGATAGAGTTTGAGGTTCGCCATGTTCTCATGCGACGGCTCGAAGGGGATCTGAAGATCCGGTGCGATACGGATGGACCAGTTAAAGCTGTAGGCATCCCCGGTATCACGACGATTCTCTTTCACCAGCGGCATTGCTTTTTTCATCTGACGGGCCACTTCTGCGGCATCGTCAATAATAATGCGGTAGTGACGGCGCGCGTCTTCGCCCAGCGTATGCACGATAAACTCGTCCAGCACGCGGAAGTAGTCGGCGCTCTCTTTCGGGCCGGTCAGGATCAGCGGCAGAACCTGATCTTTGTTGGCCGGGTTCATCAGGATCCCGAGCAGATAAAGCAGCTCTTCCGCCGTACCTACGCCGCCCGGGAAGATAATAATGCCGTGCGCGATACGGACAAACGCCTCAAGACGTTTTTCGATATCCGGCATAATAATCAGTTCGTTAACCAGCGGGTTAGGCGGCTCAGCGGCGATGATCGACGGCTCGGTCATGCCGATAAAACGGCCTTCTTTATAGCGTTGCTGCGCGTGACCTACTGCCGCGCCTTTCATTGGTGCTTCCATCGCGCCAGGACCGCAACCGGTACAGATATTCAGTTCGCGCAGGCCGAGCTGCGTCCCCACGCGGCGGGCATACAGGTATTCGGTTTCGTTAATAGAGTGACCACCCCAGCAGACGACCATGTTCGGCGCTTCGCCCACGTGCAGGGCGCGGGCGTTACGCAGAATAGAGAAGACCAGGTTAGTGATATGAACGGAACTTTCCAGGTCAAGATGCTGGAAACGTCCGGCGTTGCTGATCTGTCCGTTAACAAACAGAATGTCGCGCAGCACGGCAAACAGGTTGGCCTGAAGTGAGCGAATAATACGCCCGTCGACAAAAGCGTCTTCCGGCGGGTTGATCACTTCCAGCTTCACCCCGCGCTCGCGGCGCAGCACGTTGATATCAAAACTTTCGAAGCGGGACAGCAGCTCTTTACTGTTGTCGGTCAGGCTTCCGGAGTTCAGTACGGCAAGTGAACAGTTACGAAACAGTTGATAAAGGTCGCTACTGGCGGTGCGTTTAAGCATGTCCACTTCCAGCTGCGACAACATATCCATAGAGCCAAGCGGGCTAATATGTGTAATCAAGTGAGCTCCTTATGGGACGATTATCGTCTTTCCCTGTTGATTACAATAGCCCTGGCTTATGACGTTTCACAACACTTCGGGCGGAATACCGCCCGCATATTGTGAAAATATTTATCTTACTGGCGCACCAGCCGTCCGGTGGCAGGCACAAAATCGGTATTGGTGCGCCACGGATTGATATCCAGGCCGCCGCGACGGGTGTAGCGGGCGTAAACGCTCAGCTTTTCGGGCTGGCAGAAACGCTGGATGTCGTTGAAGATGCGCTCCACGCACTGCTCGTGGAATTCGTTGTGATGACGGAATGACACCAGGTAACGCAGCAGCTTTTCACGGTCAATCTGCGGGCCGCGGTACTGGATCTGTACCGAGCCCCAGTCAGGCTGATGGGTGATAAGGCAGTTGGATTTCAGCAGATGGCTGACCAGCGTCTCGTTGACCACTTTTCCGCCCGCCGCGTTTTCCAGGTAGTCGGTGCTAAATTCATAGCTTTCCACCTCAATGTCCTGATCGTCGATGCAGGTGCCGTGGAAATGGGCGACAGGCTGTCCTTCCAGCTCATGCAGACGGTATAACGAGACGGTTACGTTCCCCTGCGCGCACGCGCTTAAATCACGTTCAAGCGTCTGTTGTACCTCGTCCCAGCTGTTGAATTTGGTCTGGTTAAAGCTGTTGAGATAGAGCTTAAAGCTCTTGGATTCGACCAGGTTTACGCTGGCGTAATCCAGCTCGACGTGGCCCACGGCCACCTGCGGCAGACCGCGCGCATTCAGCCAGGAGAGTTCGTACAGCGTCCAGATGTCGCCGCCGACAAACGGCAGCGCGTCAGCGTGCAGCCCGAGCGGATCGCGGTTCAGACTGCGCGGCACGCCCTGCAACAGGCTTGCATCGTAGGTGTCGCGGTAATCGGTCGATTTACCCAGCGTTAAGCCCGTTAACGCCTGATGATTTTCGTAAGACATGTTTCATAGCCACTTTACAGGTACACTTATGGGCTGAGTTTATCCTGTCTTACAAGAAGAGAGAAATCGGTGGATATCGAAACTGCAAATGCCCTGACGTCCTTCACGACCCGCTATTGCGATGCCTGGCATGAAAAGCGGGGGACGTGGCCGCAAAGTACTGACTTATATGGCGTGCCGTCACCGTGCATTATCGCTTCGCAGGATGATTACGTTATCTGGCAACCGAAACCGTTCACGGGCGAGCACAATGTAAATGCGGTTGAACGCGCGATGGACATTGTGATACAACCTGCGCTTCATGCATTTTATACCACGCAGTTTGCCGGGGATATGACTGCATGTTTTGCAGGACAGCCGTTGACGCTGCTGCAAACCTGGAGCGAAGACGATCTGCAACGCGTTCAGGAAAACCTCATTGGTCACCTGGTCACGCAAAAACGCCTTAAGCTCTCTCCGACTCTTTTTATTGCGACGCTCGACAGTGAACTGGACGTCATTTCTGTCTGCAACCTGTCTGGCGAGGTCATCAAAGAGACGCTCGGGACCCGCAATCGCGACGTTCTCGCGCCTTCACTTGCGGATTTTCTTACCCAAATTGAGCCGCTTCTGTAATCCATGATGCTACTGGACGTGTGAGAGATCTCTTACACGCTCTGTGAGACATCGCCGAAACAGTTAGCGTTGCCTTAGGAATTTCAGATTAATATTAACTTTTCTTTCAACAGGTTAGTGTTTTTCTGAAAGGAAATCCCCCGTTTCGCCTGGCTTACATTGCTTACAAGGTGGGTTGTAAGACGAAGCAGAATAGCGGATTCTATCTGTGTCGACAGGATGCCGACACGAGAAACGAACATCAGGATGATGGCGTTTCTTACCAGGGACACGTCAGGATGACGCCGCAGGAAGGCTTCAGGATGAAGCAAAGTGGATCACGCAGGATGCGTAAGGGACACCTCCAGGAAGGAGAACGAGAGCCGGTCAGGATGGTCGGTGGGTCAGGATGGCCAGGACGTTTCAGGATGAAACCTACACATCAGGACGATGTGAGCAGGAAGCAAAAGGTAAAGGGATGACCAGGCCTTCGGGCATCAGGAAAAGTTGTCACGGATGAGCAGGGAGCACGTATTGTAGCTGGAATGCTGCGAAACGAACCGGGAGCACTGTTTTTACAGTGCTCCCTTTTTTTATTTCTGTCTTCCGCAATGCTATGCTTCGCGCCATTCCGTTTTTCAGTTGAGGTATATATGTCGCATCATGACAACGTTCGTGCGCAGTTGCACGCCATCGAAGCCCTTATGCGCCAGCATCAGCTGTGGCAGGATAACGCGCCGCAGCCAGACGCGTTCGCCAGCACCCAACCGTTTTGTCTGGATACGCTGGCCCCGTTCGAGTGGCTCCAGTGGGTCTTAATTCCGCGTATGCACGCGCTGCTGGAAGGTGGTCACGCGTTGCCCGCGTCTTTTGCCGTCTCTCCCTATTACGAAATGGCGCTGGAAGCGACCCACCCGGCGCGTGCCATGATGCTGGTGGAGCTGGAAAAGCTCGATGCGCTTTTCGCCGGTGACGATGCATGACGCTTGAGATCCTTTATCAGGATGAGTGGTTAGTGGCGGTGAATAAACCGTCCGGCTGGCTGGTGCACCGTAGCTGGCTCGATCGCGATGAGAAAGTCGTGGTCATGCAAACCGTGCGCGATCAGATCGGTCAGCACGTCTTTACTGCCCATCGTCTGGATCGGCCAACCTCTGGCGTTCTGCTGATGGGGCTTTCCAGTGAGGCGGGTCGACTGCTTTCGCAGCAGTTTGAGCACCACCAGATGCAAAAGCGCTACCACGCCATCGTGCGTGGCTGGCTGACGGATTCCGCCACGCTTGATTATCCGCTGGTGGAGGAACTGGATAAAATCGCCGATAAATTTGCCCGCGAAGATAAAGGCCCGCAGCCTGCGGTGACCGACTATCGCGGTATGGCGACCACAGAACTGCCGGTGGCGACCAGCAAATTTCCGACCACGCGATACAGTCTGGTTGAGCTTTTGCCCAAAACCGGGCGCAAGCACCAGCTTCGCCGCCACCTTGCACATCTGCGCCACCCGATTATCGGCGACAGCAAGCACGGCGATCTGCGCCAGAACCGCAGCGCGGCCGAGCACTTTGGCTGTAACCGGCTGATGCTGCACGCCAGCGAGCTACGCCTGACGCACCCGTTTACCGGCGAACCGCTGACTATTCGCGCAGGGCTGGACGAGGTCTGGATGCAGGCGCTGTCACAGTTTGGCTGGCTGGGACAACTCCCCGAAAATGAAAGGGTTGAGTTTGCCGCAGGCAACGTTCAGGATGAACAGCAAGCGCAATAATTACGGGAGCAAAGCATGGCTGAAGTAGGCATTTTTGTCGGCACGATGTACGGCAACTCGCTGCTGGTGGCGGAGGAAGCGGAAGCAATCCTTGTAAACCAGGGCCATAAAGCAACGGTCTATGAAGATCCGGAGCTGGCGGACTGGGAAAAGTATAAAGATAAATACATTCTGGTGGTGACCTCCACCACCGGGCAGGGCGATCTGCCGGACAGCATCGTCCCGCTTTTCCAGGGCATTAAAGACCAGCTTGGCTATCAGCCAGATGTTCACTATGGCATCATCGCCCTCGGCGATAGCTCTTACGCTAATTTCTGCGGCGGCGGTAAGCAGTTCGACGCGCTGTTGCAGGAACAGAGCGCTCAGCGCGTCGGAGAGATGTTGCTGATTGATGCGGGTGAACACCCTGAGCCAGAAAGCGAGTCAAATCCCTGGGTTGAACACTGGGCAACGCTCCTGAACTAACCCTGTACTATACAAACGCCAGGCCGGGTCAGGCGTAGCCGCCACCCGGCATTACACCCCGCCCCAAACGCCATTTCCGTGAACCACCTTCCACTCCTCTGGGCTTATGCCCTAAACAACCTCCCTCACGCCCTTCAATACTGTGTTTTTGCACGGTGAGGTGAAGAGGCACTCCTTCATATACTTTTCCCGTCACTATAAAACGGCTTCTGGCCGTACCAAAACCAAACACAAATCTCTCATTCTGATTACCCTACAGGTGCTGTACAGAATGAACCAGGCGAAAGCTATGTTTCAGGAGTGCAACAATGAGTACATTAAGCCACGCGGCGAGCAGCGCTGAGAAGCGCACCAACGCCCGCTACTGGATAGTGGTGATGCTGTTTATCGTCACCTCTTTCAACTACGGCGACCGTGCCACGTTATCCATTGCCGGCTCTGAGATGGCAAAGGACATCGGACTTGATCCGGTGGGTATGGGTTATGTTTTCTCCGCATTTTCATGGGCCTACGTAATCGGCCAAATCCCTGGCGGCTGGCTGCTGGACCGCTTTGGTTCAAAACGGGTCTATTTCTGGTCCATTTTCATCTGGTCGATGTTTACCCTGTTACAGGGCTTCGTGGATATCTTCAGCGGCTTCGGCATTATCATTGCGCTCTTTACCCTCCGCTTCCTGGTGGGCTTAGCGGAAGCGCCATCGTTCCCTGGCAACAGCCGTATTGTGGCCGCCTGGTTCCCGGCACAGGAGAGGGGAACGGCGGTAGCCATCTTTAACTCGGCGCAATACTTTGCGACGGTTATTTTCGCGCCAATCATGGGCTGGCTGACGCACGAAGTGGGCTGGTCGCACGTCTTCTTCTTCATGGGCGGGCTGGGGATCGTCATCAGCTTCATCTGGCTGAAAGTGATCCACGAACCAAACCAGCATCCGGGCGTGAACAAGAAAGAGCTGGACTACATTGCTGAAGGTGGGGCGCTGATCAACATGGATCAGAAAACCCAGAAAGCTAAAGTTCCGTTCAGCCAGAAATGGGGGCAGATCAAACAGCTCGTCGGCTCACGGATGATGATCGGTATCTATCTCGGCCAGTACTGCATTAACGCCTTAACCTACTTCTTCATCACCTGGTTCCCGGTTTACCTGGTGCAGGCGCGTGGGATGTCGATTCTGAAGGCGGGGTTTGTCGCCTCCGTGCCGGCCATCTGCGGCTTCGTGGGTGGGGTGCTTGGCGGGGTCATCTCCGACTGGCTGATGCGTCGTACCGGTTCGCTGAATATTGCGCGTAAAACGCCAATCGTACTCGGCATGCTGCTCTCCATGACCATGGTTTTCTGTAACTACGTCAGCGCGGAGTGGATGATTATCGGCTTTATGGCGATGGCCTTCTTCGGTAAAGGCATTGGCGCACTGGGCTGGGCGGTGATGGCAGATACCGCGCCGAAAGAGATCAGCGGCCTGAGCGGCGGTCTGTTCAACATGTTTGGCAACATTTCCGGCATTGTCACCCCAATCGCTATCGGTTACATCGTCGGCAGCACCGGCTCCTTCAACGGCGCTCTGATTTATGTAGGCGTCCATGCGCTGGTGGCGGTACTCAGTTACCTGGTGCTGGTGGGTGACATCAAACGAATCGAACTGAAACCTGTTGGGGAGCGCGGATGATGACAACGCAATCAAGCCCGATCGTGACGGAGATGAAGGTCATTCCGGTGGCGGGGCAGGACAGCATGCTGCTCAACATTGGTGGCGCGCATAACGCCTGGTTCACCCGCAATATTGTGGTGCTGACCGACAGCGCAGGGAATACCGGCGTCGGGGAAGCGCCTGGCGGAGAGGTGATTTACCAGACGCTGGTCGACGCTATCCCGCAGGTGGTTGGGCAGGAGGTCGCCCGCCTGAACAAGGTGGTTCAGCGGGTGCATAAGGGCAACCAGTCGGCGGATTTTGATACCTTCGGCAAAGGCGCCTGGACGTTTGAACTGCGCGTTAACGCGGTGGCGGCGCTGGAGGCGGCTCTCCTCGATTTACTGGGCAAGGCGCTGAACGTGCCGGTCTGCGAACTGCTGGGGCCAGGCAAACAGCGTGATGCGGTAACGGTGCTGGGCTATCTGTTCTACGTTGGCGACCGGACGAAAACCGATCTGCCGTATCTGGAACGCTCGCCGGGCAGCCACGAGTGGTATCACCTGCGTCATCAGGAGGCGCTCTCTGGCGAAGCGGTGGTACGCCTGGCAGAGGCGGCGCAGGATCGCTACGGCTTTAAAGACTTCAAGCTGAAAGGCGGCGTTCTGCCGGGCGAGCAGGAGATTGACAGCGTGCGCGCGTTGAAAAAACGCTTCCCGGAGGCACGCATCACCGTCGATCCGAACGGCGCCTGGCTGCTGGATGAAGCTATCGCGCTGTGCAAAGGGCTGGGCGACGTGCTGACCTACGCGGAAGATCCGTGCGGCGCCGAGCAGGGCTTTTCTGGTCGCGAGGTGATGGCCGAATTCCGCCGCGCTACCGGGCTGCCGGTTGCGACCAACATGATCGCCACCAACTGGCGTGAAATGGGCCATGCGGTGATGCTGAATGCGGTGGACATACCGCTGGCGGACCCGCACTTCTGGACCCTTTCCGGCGCGGTGCGCGTGGCGCAGCTGTGCGATGACTGGGGGCTCACCTGGGGCTGCCACTCCAATAACCATTTTGACATTTCGCTGGCGATGTTTACCCACGTTGGCGCGGCGGCGCCGGGCAACCCGACCGCCATCGATACGCACTGGATCTGGCAGGAAGGCGAAGCGCGCCTGACCAAAAATCCACTTGAAATCAAAAATGGCACCATTGCCGTACCGGATGCGCCGGGGCTGGGCGTGGAGCTTGACTGGGATCAGATCCACAAGGCGCATGAAGCGTATAAAAAACTACCGGGCGGCGCGCGCAACGACGCAGGCCCGATGCAGTACCTTATCCCCGGCTGGACATTTGACCGTAAGCGCCCTGTATTTGGACGTCACTGATAAAAGGATCGAACGATGAGCACATTTTCTACCCCTGTAGTCACCTCCATGCAGATCATTCCTGTCGCGGGACATGACAGCATGCTGATGAACCTGAGCGGCGCCCATGCGCCGTTCTTCACCCGTAATATAGTGGTGATCAAGGACAACTCAGGGCATACCGGTGTCGGTGAAATCCCGGGCGGGGAGAAGATCCGTAAAACGCTGGAGGACGCCATTCCGCTGGTGGTGGGTAAAACGCTGGGCGAGTACAAAAATGTGCTGACTCGCGTGCGTACGACCTTTGCCGATCGTGATGCGGGTGGCCGTGGTCTGCAAACGTTTGATCTGCGCACCACTATTCATGTGGTCACGGGCATTGAAGCCGCGATGCTGGATCTGCTGGGCCAGCATCTGGGCGTCAATGTCGCCTCCCTGCTGGGAGACGGCCAACAGCGCAGCGAAGTGGAAATGCTCGGCTACCTGTTCTTTATCGGCAACCGCAAACTCACCCCGCTGCCGTACCAGAGCCAGCCGGACGAAAAATGCGACTGGTATCGTGTGCGTCACGATGAAGCGATGACTCCGGACGCGGTAGTGCGCCTGGCGGAAGCCGCGTATGAAAAATATGGCTTTAATGACTTCAAGCTGAAAGGCGGCGTACTGGCAGGTGAAGAAGAAGCAGAGGCGATCGCCGCGCTGGCGAAGCGCTTCCCGCAGGCGCGCGTCACGCTGGATCCGAACGGTGCCTGGTCGCTTGATGAGGCGATAAAAATCGGTAAGCAGCTCAAAGGCGTGCTGGCCTACGCGGAAGATCCGTGCGGCGCAGAGCAGGGTTTCTCCGGACGTGAAGTGATGGCGGAGTTCCGTCGCGCCACCGGGCTGCCAACAGCTACCAACATGATCGCGACCGACTGGCGTCAGATGGGGCACACGCTCTCGCTGCAATCGGTGGACATTCCGCTGGCAGACCCGCACTTCTGGACGATGCAGGGTTCGGTTCGCGTGGCGCAGATGTGCCATGAGTTCGGCCTGACCTGGGGCTCGCACTCCAACAACCACTTCGACATCTCGCTGGCGATGTTCACCCACGTGGCGGCCGCTGCGCCGGGCAACATTACCGCCATCGACACCCACTGGATCTGGCAGGAGGGCAACCAGCGCCTGACCAAACAGCCGTTTGAGATTAAAGGCGGCATGGTACAAGTTCCTGCTACGCCGGGGCTGGGCGTTGAGCTGGATATGGACCAGGTCATGAAAGCGCATGAGCTGTACCAGAAACATGGCCTGGGCGCGCGTGATGACGCGCTGGCGATGCAATACCTGATCCCAGAGTGGACATTCGACAATAAACGTCCGTGCATGGTACGATAAGCGCATTGGGACCGCTCCCATGAGTGGTCCCTTACGTGGTGTATGCTTAACGTAACTAACATGCGTAAGGATGGCTTATGAAAATTGTTATCGCTCCGGACTCGTATAAGGAAAGCTTGAGCGCGCTGGAGGTGGCGACGGCGATAGAGGTCGGTTTTCGCGAAATTTTCCCGTCAGCGGACTATGTCAAATTACCGGTTGCCGATGGTGGCGAAGGGACGGTGGAAGCGATGGTGGCAGCCACGCATGGGCGTCTTGTCCATGTTCCCGTTACCGGACCTTTGGGTGAACGGGTGGAAGGGTTTTTCGGGTTATCCGGAGACGGGAAAAGCGCCTTTATCGAGATGGCGGCAGCGAGCGGTCTGGAGCTTGTTGCTCCCGCAAAGCGTAACCCGTTAATCACCACATCCTGGGGAACCGGGGAACTGATCCGTCATGCGCTGGATGCGGGCGTTAAGCATATCATTATTGGCATTGGAGGCAGCGCGACCAATGACGGTGGCGCAGGCATGGTGCAGGCGCTGGGCGTAAAACTGCTGGATGCGAAAGCGCAGCCCGTTGGGCCGGGCGGTGGCGAACTGGCAAGCCTTGCGCATATCGATCTTAGCGGGCTGGATAAGCGGCTGGCAGACTGTCGAATTGAAGTGGCCTGCGATGTAACCAACCCCCTGATCGGCGAGACTGGCGCTTCTGCGGTATTTGGTCCGCAGAAAGGGGCGACGCCGGAGATGGTCAGTACGCTGGACAACGCGCTTGCGCATTACGCAAAAATTATCGCCCGGGATCTGGATATTGACGTCTTAAACCTGGCGGGCGGCGGTGCGGCTGGCGGAATGGGGGCGGCGCTGTATGCATTTTGCGGCGCACAGCTCCGTCAGGGGATTGAGATTGTCACCGATGCCCTGCATCTTGATGAACAGGTCGCGGATGCCGATCTGGTGATCACGGGCGAAGGGCGTATCGACAGCCAGACGATCCACGGCAAAGTGCCCGTTGGCGTGGCGAGAGTCGCGAAACGCTATAACAAGCCGGTTATCGGCATTGCCGGCAGCCTGACGGCGGATGTTGGCGTGGTGCATGAGCACGGACTGGATGCCGTATTCAGCGTGATTTACACCATCTGCTCGCTGGAGGACGCGCTGGAAAATGCGCAACAGAATGTACAGATGGCCGCAAGGAATATTGCGGCGGTGATAAAGATGGGGCAGGGGATGTCGCGTTAACGTTCGTGCTCCTGTAAGCCCGGTAAGCGAAGCGCCACCGGGCTTTGGTCTTAGCTCCCCAACACCTTCATTGCTTCCCGCGTCACGTTGTCCATCTCGTCCAGCAGCTCCAGGAACTCCGGTTCGAGATCGGATTCTGGCGTACCCGCGCGGAGCTGCTGTTCAAGCAACTGGCAGAGATTTTTCAACCGCGGTACGCCGCTGTAGCCGCAGCTGCCGTGCAGTTTATGAATGGCTTCCAGCAGTCCTTCGGGGTTTTCACCCACCAGCTGTTCTTCAACCTTGTTACGGATCTCAGGCAGGAAGTCCACCAGCATTTGCAGCATATCGCGGGCCAGATCCGGTTTGCCCGCCGCCTGGCGCAGCGCCAGTTGCCAGTCAAACGTGGCATTCTGGTTAACGCTGATCTCCGGCGATTCAGCTGTAATGGTGTATGTCCCGCCAATGTGCCCCGGCTTGTAGCGCAGCAGCAGGCTGTGCAGCTTCTCTTCGTCGATCGGTTTCGCCAGATAATCGTTCATGCCCGCACCCAGCAGTTTCTCCTTTTGCCCCGCCATCGCGTGCGCCGTCACGGCAATCACCGGCGTCTGCTGCTGGTGCGGAAGCTGGCGAATCAACTCGCAGGCGCGGATGCCATCCATGCCCGGCATCTGAATATCCATCAGGATCAGGTCGAACTGCATCTGTTTGGCTTGTTCCACGGCTTCGGCGCCGCTGGTACACAGCTCAACATGCTGAACCTGATCCTCAAGCAGCACGCCAATCAGCTTCAGGTTCGCCGGGTTATCGTCCACGGCCATCACCGTCATCGGCAGCTTATGTTCGTCGTTTTCCAGCGGCAGGGACTGATGCGTCAGACGGCAATATTCGGTCAGCGCAGGTAACAGCCGTGTGGCGGTGAGGGGTTTCAGCAGACACGCCGCCGCTCCGTCGTTTTTCAGCTCTTCGGCGTTGATTTGGGCGTGGCACGGCAGCGCCAGCAGCAGGTAGTCCGTCATTGAGGCCGCCTTCGCCAGGCGTTCCTGCTGCATGGTCAGTTCTCCGGTAAACGTCACCGGAATCCCCAACAACAGGATATCGTAATGATCGTTAGCCAGCGCGGAGAAGGTCGGGCTGTAGATGACCTCCAGCGGCGTGCTGCTTAATACATCCAGCGTACACTGCGCCGCCGCGGCGTTCGGTTCCACATAGGCCAGACGCATCCCTTTCAGGCAGCCGGTGACCGGGCCGTCGGTCTGCACGTTCGGGTTAAGATCAAGGTTGATATGGAACCAGAAGGTTGAGCCCCGGTTAGGCTGGCTGTGGAAGGAGATATCGCCTCCCATCTCTTTCACCAGCTTTTGGGTGATCACCAGCCCCAGGCCCGTTCCGCCGTGACGACGGGAAATGCTCGCATCGGCCTGGCGGAAAGCCTGGAACAGACGCGTCTGATCGCGCTCCGGAATACCGATGCCGGTATCCCGGATCTGCACTTCAATCTGGACTTTGTTATTACTGAGCGCCCTTTTTTCGACCAGAATGTCGATGTTGCCGCTCTCGGTGAACTTAATCGCGTTGCCCACCAGATTGGTAATGACCTGTTGCAGGCGCAGCGGGTCGCCAATGACGTTATCCGGCACATCATTTTTAATATTGAGCGTCAGTTCCAGACCCTTATCATGCGATGAGTGGGCAAGAAGCGTGACCACGTCATCCAGCGTGCTGCGCAGCGGGAAGGGAATACTCTCCAGAATCAGCTTGCCCGCTTCCAGCTTCGAGAAGTCCAGTACGTCGTTAATAATGGTCAGCAGGTTGTTGGCTGAGCGTTCAATGGTATGCAGATGGTCACGCTGGGTCGGGTTCAGCTCGCTTTTGAGCGTCAGACGGGTGAAGCCAATCACCCCGTTCAGCGGCGTGCGCAGCTCGTGCGACATGTTCGCCAGGAACTCAGACTTAATTCGTGCCGCCTCCTGCGCACGTTTTTTCGCCAGATCCAGCTCCACGTTCTGGATCTCCATCTGCTCCAGCGTTTCGCGCAGGTCAGAGGTGGCCTGGTCAACGTTGTGCTGCATCTCTTCGTGATAAGCCGCCAGCGACATCGCCATTGAGTTGATGCCATTTTTCAGCATATCCAGCTCGCCGAGCATAAAGCCTTCCACGCGGCTGTCGAGCTGACCCCGGCGGATCCGGTCAACGGTATTCACCATGTTGCGGATAGGCCCGGTGACGTCGCGCATCAGTCGCCAGCCGAAGATCAGCGCGATGCCGATACAGAACAGCATCATCACGCCGGAGATGAAAATTTCTTTGTACTGCTGGAGCCGCACCGACTTGAGATCCAGCTCCAGCGCCACATATCCCAGCATATTATTGCTGGACTTCGCATCGGACTGGGCGGATTCGTCGGGTGAATAGCTTTCGGAGATAATCGGCGTGCGCAGGATCATGATATCGCCGCGCCGCAACACCGTAAGGTGACGCGGGAAGGGGGTACCCTCCGGGATTTTCAGCGACGTGGGATCCAGATGGAAATTCGAGGTGACGAACAGACGGTTATGCTCATCATAAACGGAAATGGCGCGCACGATCTCTGAATGACGGCGGTGCAGCACGCTGATTAACTGACCAATAGATTCACGGTTTTGCAGGTTCATGCCGTACTCGCTGGAGACGGCCAGCGGTTCGATAATGCTGGCCCCGGCATCTTCAAGCTGTCTCTGCAAATCGTTATAGCGATGCACCACAAAGAAAATGCTCAGCAGCAAACCGATGAGAACGGTAGGAGCGAGGATCAAAATCATCATGCGCGCGCGCAGGCTGTAGTTGGTCATGGAGTTCCGTTATGGGACAATCAGGCTAATTATGTTTATTTGAGAACAATCTCGGCGATGGCGCAATTCTACTCTGCAAAACGACGCGTGACGACGCGTCAGATCATAACTGTTGAAGCCACGGACCTCGATCCTTTTGGACAGGGGGTGGCGCGTCACAAGGGTAAGACACTGTTTATCACAGGTTTGCTGCCAGGAGAACGCGCAGATATTACGCTGACGGAAGACAAACGTCAGTATGCGCGCGGTCAGGTCAAGCGCCGTCTTAAGGATAGCCCGGAGCGCGTGACGCCTCGCTGCCCCCATTTTGGCGTCTGCGGCGGCTGCCAGCAACAGCATGCCAGCACAGAATTACAGCAAAAAAGTAAAAGCAGCGCGCTGGCCCGCTTGGTCGGACACGACGTGAATGACATCATTGCCGATCGGCCCTGGGGCTACCGTCGCCGCGCTCGCCTGAGCCTCAGCTACCAGCCCAAAACCGAGCGGCTGGAGATGGGTTTTCGCAAAGCTGGCTCCAGCGATATCGTCTCTGTCACGCAGTGCCCTGTTTTGGCGCCCCATCTTGGGGCGTTGCTCCCGGACGTGCACCACTGTCTTGCATCGCTGGATGGCGTGCGTTCGCTGGGCCATGTCGAACTGGTGCTGGCCAACAGTGGCCCGCTGATGGTGCTGCGCCACACCGCGCCGCTGTCAAAGGCGGATCGCGAAAAACTGGAACGCTTTTCGCATTCTCATGAGCTTGCGCTTTTCCTCGCGCCGCAAAGCGAGATACTTGAGCAGGTCAGCGGAGAAGCGCCCTGGTATGCGTCAGACGGGCTACGCTTAACGTTCAGCCCGCGGGATTTTATCCAGGTTAACGACGGCGTGAACCAGCAGATGGTAGCGAACGCGCTGGCGTGGCTGGACGTACAACCCACCGATCGGGTGCTCGATCTGTTCTGCGGCATGGGGAACTTTACCCTGCCGCTGGCGCGCAGAGCAGCCAGCGTGGTCGGGGTGGAAGGCGTTGAGGCGCTGGTGGCGAAAGGCCAGGAGAACGCCCAACAGAACGGTTTGCAAAATGTGACATTCTTTCATCAAAATCTTGAGGATGATGTCACTCGGCACCCGTGGGCTAAGCAGGGCTTTGATAAGATCCTGCTCGATCCGGCGCGCGCAGGTGCGCCGGGCGTGATGCAGCATATAATTAAACTCGCGCCTGAACGCGTGGTCTATGTTTCCTGTAACCCGGCGACGCTTGCCCGTGACAGCGAAGCATTATTGAGCGGGGGTTACCAGATTCGGCGTCTGGCAATGCTGGACATGTTCCCGCACACTGGTCATCTGGAATCGATGGTGTTGTTCGAGCACATCTAATGAGTTTGGCTTGTCGACTTCGACAGGCCCTTGTCCCTAAAGGAGAGGACGATGGTTGCGGTAAGAAGTGCACATTTAAATAAAGCTGGTGAGTTTGACCCTCAAAAATGGATCGCAAGTCTGGGGATTTCCAGCCAGCAGTCGTGTGAACGCTTAACCGAAACCTGGGCCTATTGTTTACGCACAACGCAGGGGCATCCGGACGCTGAACTGCTGTTGTGGCGCGGCGTGGAGATGGTTGAAATTCTCTCCATGCTGAACATGGACATCGAAACGCTACAGGCCGCACTGCTGTTCCCCCTGGCGGACGCCGACGTGGTGACGGAAGACGTCCTGCGTGAAAGCGTCGGCCAGTCCGTCGTGGCGCTTATCCACGGCGTGCGTGACATGGCAGCCATTCGTCAGCTTAAAGCCGCGCAAACGGACTCTGTCTCTTCCGAGCAGGTGGATAACGTCCGTCGCATGCTGCTGGCGATGGTAGATGATTTCCGCTGTGTGGTTATCAAGCTGGCCGAACGGGTTGCCCATCTGCGTGAAGTGAAGGATGCGCCGGAAGACGAGCGCGTCCTGGCCGCTAAAGAGTGTACGAATATCTATGCGCCGCTGGCGAACCGTCTCGGTATCGGGCAACTGAAGTGGGAGCTGGAAGATTACTGCTTCCGCTATCTGCATCCGGCGGAATACAAACGCATTGCAAAATTGCTGCACGAACGCCGCATTGACCGCGAGCACTATATCGAGGAATTTGTCAGCGGGCTGCGCCAGTCGATGAAAGAGGAGAATGTGCGCGCCGAGGTCTACGGGCGTCCAAAGCACATCTACAGCATCTGGCGCAAAATGCAGAAGAAACATCTCGCCTTTGACGAGCTGTTTGACGTGCGCGCCGTACGTATCGTGGCGGAGCGTCTCCAGGACTGCTATGCCGCGCTGGGGATAGTGCATACTCACTTCCGCCATCTGCCGGATGAGTTTGATGACTACGTCGCCAACCCCAAACCAAACGGCTATCAGTCTATTCATACCGTGGTGCTCGGCCCTGGCGGCAAAACGGTGGAAATTCAGATCCGTACCAAACAGATGCACGAAGACGCCGAGCTGGGCGTGGCGGCGCACTGGAAATACAAAGAGGGTACCTCCGGCGGCGGTCGCTCCGGTCACGAGGACCGTATCGCCTGGCTGCGTAAGCTGATTGCGTGGCAGGAAGAGATGGCCGACTCCGGCGAAATGCTCGACGAAGTGCGCAGTCAGGTCTTCGACGATCGCGTCTACGTCTTTACCCCGAAAGGGGATGTTGTTGATTTGCCGGCAGGCTCCACGCCGCTCGATTTCGCCTACCACATCCACAGCGATGTGGGGCACCGTTGCATCGGGGCGAAGATCGGCGGACGTATCGTACCGTTTACCTACCAGCTCCAGATGGGCGATCAGATTGAAATCATCACCCAGAAGCAGCCAAACCCAAGCCGCGACTGGCTGAATCCGAACCTCGGTTACGTTACCACCAGCCGTGGGCGCTCTAAAATCCACGCCTGGTTCCGCAAGCAGGATCGTGACAAGAACATCCTTGCCGGTCGTCAGATCCTGGACGACGAGCTGGAACATATCGGGATAAGCCTGAAAGAGGCGGAGAAGTTCCTGCTGCCACGCTACAACTTCAACGAGCTCGACGAACTGTTAGCGGCGATTGGTGGCGGCGATATCCGCCTGAACCAGATGGTGAACTTCCTGCAAGCGCAGTTCAACAAGCCAAGCGCAGCGGAGCAGGATGCGGCGGCGCTGAAACAGCTCCAGCAGAAAACCTACGCTCCGCAGCAGCGCAGCAAGGACAATGGCCGCGTGGTGGTTGAAGGGGTGGGTAACCTCATGCACCATATTGCCCGCTGCTGCCAGCCGATCCCGGGAGACGATATTGTCGGCTTTATCACCCAGGGGCGCGGGATCTCGATTCACCGCTCCGACTGCGATCAGCTTGCAGAGCTGCAATCGCATGCGCCGGAACGTATCGTGGAAGCCGTCTGGGGGGAGAGCTACTCGGCGGGTTACTCGCTGGTGGTGCGCGTCACTTCCAACGACCGCAGCGGCCTGCTGCGCGACATCACCACCATTCTCGCCAACGAAAAGGTCAACGTGCTGGGCGTTGCCAGCCGCAGCGATACCCGCGAGCAGCTTGCCACCATCGATATGACTATCGAAATCTATAACCTTCAGGTGCTGGGCCGCGTACTCGGCAAACTGAACCAGGTGCCGGATGTGATTGACGCGCGTCGTCTGCACGGCGGCTAAACATCCTCTTCTGTAGGCCGGGTAAGGCAACGCCGCCACCCGGCTCAGGCATTTAATGGAATCTGTTATGACTCAAATCGACCGCCTGCTTGGCATCATGAAACGTCTGCGCGATCCGGAAAACGGCTGCCCGTGGGATAAAGAGCAGACTTTCGCCACCATTGCGCCTTACACGCTGGAAGAGACCTACGAAGTGCTGGACGCGATTTCGCGCGAAGATTTCGACGACCTGCGCGGTGAGCTGGGCGACCTGCTGTTCCAGGTTGTGTTCTACGCGCAGATGGCGCAGGAAGAGGGGCGCTTTAACTTTGACGATATCTGCGCCGCTATCAGCGACAAGCTGGAGCGTCGTCATCCGCATATTTTTGGCGATGCCTCCGCAGGCAACAGTGCGGAAGTGCTGGCGCGCTGGGAGCAGATAAAAAGCGCCGAACGCGCTGAAAAATCCCAGCACTCGGCGCTGGACGACATTCCCCTGAACCTTCCCGCGCTGATGCGCGCGCACAAAATTCAAAAGCGCTGCTCGGCGGTAGGGTTTGACTGGAACTCTCTCGGCCCGGTGCTGGAAAAAGTGCACGAAGAGATCGACGAAGTGATGCATGAAGCGCAGCAGGCCGTTGTGGATGAAGCAAAGCTGGAAGAGGAGATGGGCGATCTGCTGTTTGCGACCGTCAACCTTTCGCGCCACCTCGGTGTAAAAGCGGAAACCGCCCTGCAAAAAGCGAACATTAAATTCGAACGACGCTTTCGCGAAGTTGAGCGGATTGTGGCCTCGCGCGGCCTGGAAATGAGCGGGATTGACCTCGACGCGATGGAAGAAGTCTGGCAGGAAGTAAAACGCCAGGAACATGATCTCTAACGAGATTTTGCGATCAAGCGCAATTTGTGTGATTTTTTAAATGACAAGCGCTTGATTTGCGTCAAAAACATTTACCCAAAAGGGGCTATTTTCTCACTCCTTATGTTTGTCATGGCCTGGAGTGGAGACGGAGAATGAAAGTTTGTGGCGCTCGTCGTGTTCGGGTATACTACTTTCCCGTCCTGGTTATTCCATCGTTTCACCCTAACTTCTCAGGTTCAGCATGACAACGAACTATATTTTTGTGACCGGCGGGGTCGTATCCTCTCTGGGTAAAGGCATTGCCGCAGCCTCCCTCGCAGCCATTCTTGAAGCCCGTGGCCTCAATGTGACCATGATGAAACTGGATCCGTACATCAACGTCGATCCTGGCACCATGAGCCCAACCCAACACGGGGAAGTGTTCGTTACTGAAGACGGCGCTGAAACCGATCTGGATCTTGGCCACTACGAGCGTTTCATCCGTACCAAAATGACCCGTCGTAACAACTTTACGACTGGCCGTATCTACTCTGACGTTCTGCGTAAAGAGCGCCGTGGTGACTACCTGGGCGCGACCGTGCAGGTCATCCCACACATCACTAACGCCATCAAAGAACGTGTCCTTGCCGGTGGCGAAGGGCATGACGTTGTGCTGGTTGAAATCGGCGGTACCGTAGGGGATATCGAATCCCTGCCGTTCCTCGAAGCGATTCGTCAGCTGGCGGTAGATATTGGTCGTGAGCACGCGCTGTTCATGCACCTGACGCTGGTGCCTTACATGGCAGCAGCAGGTGAAGTGAAAACCAAACCGACTCAGCACTCTGTTAAAGAGTTGCTCTCCATCGGTATTCAGCCTGACATCCTGGTTTGCCGTTCCGATCGCGCGATTCCGGCGAACGAACGCGCGAAAATTGCATTGTTCTGTAACGTGCCTGAAAAAGCCGTTATTTCAATGAAAGATGTCGATTCCATTTATAAAATCCCGGGCCTGTTGAAATCACAGGGGCTGGACGATTATATTTGTAAACGATTCAGCTTGAACTGTCCGGAAGCTAACCTGTCTGAATGGGAGCAGGTGATTTACGAAGAAGCCAATCCGGGCGGCGAAGTGACTATCGGTATGGTCGGCAAGTACATCGAACTGCCGGATGCCTACAAGTCAGTTATCGAAGCGCTGAAACACGGTGGTCTGAAGAATCGCGTCTCTGTGAACATCAAGCTGATTGATTCACAGGATGTAGAGACGCGCGGCGTTGAAATTCTTAAAGATCTGGATGCTATCCTCATCCCTGGCGGCTTCGGCTACCGTGGTGTTGAAGGCAAGATCGCCACTGCACGCTATGCGCGTGAAAACAATATTCCATACCTCGGTATCTGCCTGGGTATGCAGGTTGCGCTGATTGAATTTGCGCGCAACGTAGCGGGAATGGAAAACGCGAACTCTACGGAATTTGTGCCAGACTGTAAGTACCCTGTTGTGGCGCTGATTACGGAATGGCGCGACGAAGACGGTAACGTCGAAGTCCGTACCGAGAAGAGCGATCTGGGTGGCACCATGCGTCTTGGCGCACAGGCCTGCCAGCTGTCCGACGATAGCGTGGTACGCAAGCTGTACGGCGAGCCGGTCATCACCGAACGCCATCGTCACCGCTATGAAGTCAACAACATGTTGTTGAAACAAATTGAAGCTGCGGGTCTGCGTGTTGCGGGCCGTTCCGGGGATGATCAGTTAGTCGAGATCATCGAAGTGCCTAACCATCCGTGGTTCGTGGCCTGCCAATTCCACCCGGAATTTACTTCAACGCCGCGTGACGGGCATCCGCTGTTTGCAGGCTTCGTGAAAGCCGCCAGCGAGTACCAGAAGCGTCAGGCGAAGTAAAAAAAGTTAGAACGGCAACGCGTACCTTTGGTACGCGTTGTTTGTCTGGAGTTTTAGTTTAACTTGTACTGAGGAAAATCTAATGTCCAAAATCGTTAAAGTCATCGGTCGTGAAATCATCGACTCCCGTGGTAACCCGACCGTTGAAGCTGAAGTTCATCTGGAAGGTGGTTTCGTCGGTATGGCAGCGGCTCCATCAGGTGCTTCTACAGGTTCCCGCGAAGCGCTGGAACTGCGTGATGGCGACAAATCCCGTTTCATGGGCAAAGGCGTACTGAAAGCGGTTGGCGCTGTTAACGGTCCTATTGCTCAGGCTATCGTTGGCAAAGATGCTAAAGATCAGGCTGGCATCGACAAGATCATGATCGATCTGGACGGTACTGAAAACAAATCTAACTTCGGTGCGAACGCAATCCTGGCCGTTTCCCTGGCGAACGCCAAAGCGGCAGCGGCAGCTAAAGGCATGCCACTGTTCGAGCACATCGCTGAACTGAACGGCACCCCAGGCAAATACTCCATGCCTGTACCAATGATGAACATCATCAACGGTGGTGAGCACGCAGACAACAACGTTGATATTCAGGAATTCATGATTCAGCCAGTTGGCGCGAAAACCCTGAAAGAAGCGGTACGTATGGGTTCTGAAGTGTTCCACAACCTGGCTAAAGTTCTGAAAGCTAAAGGCATGAACACGGCTGTTGGTGACGAAGGCGGCTACGCGCCAAACCTGGGTTCTAACGCAGAAGCACTGGCTGTTATCGCTGAAGCGGTTAAAGCAGCAGGCTACGAGCTGGGCAAAGACATCACCCTGGCGATGGACTGCGCAGCATCTGAATTCTACAAAGACGGTAAATACGTTCTGGCTGGCGAAGGCAACAAAGCGTTCACCTCCGAAGAGTTCACCCACTTCCTGGAAGACCTGACCAAACAGTACCCAATCGTGTCTATCGAAGACGGTCTGGACGAGTCTGACTGGGATGGTTTCGCATACCAGACCAAAGTACTGGGCGACAAAATCCAGCTGGTTGGTGACGATCTGTTCGTAACCAACACCAAGATCCTGAAAGAAGGCATCGAGAAAGGCATCGTTAACTCCATCCTGATCAAATTCAACCAGATCGGTTCTCTGACCGAAACGCTGGCTGCGATCAAAATGGCGAAAGACGCTGGCTACACCGCGGTTATCTCTCACCGTTCTGGCGAAACTGAAGACGCTACCATCGCTGACCTGGCTGTGGGTACCGCTGCTGGCCAGATCAAAACCGGTTCTATGAGCCGTTCTGACCGTGTTGCTAAATACAACCAGCTGATTCGTATCGAAGAAGCGCTGGGCGAAAAAGCACCTTACAACGGTCGTAAAGAGATCAAAGGCCAGGCATAAGCCTGAATCTTCGTTCTTATGAAAAAACCCGCTTCGGCGGGTTTTTTGTTTTCTATAGCAGAAGCGGCAACGTGGCGCTTGCCGTTTGCTGGCTAACGTCACCGTAATGGCTGTCTACTGCAATAAGGGAAGTGGTTAGCAGTTCAACCAGCAGCATCACGCCAACCTTGGCATTGAGCGCACCCGCGCTCAGCGGTCCCTCGGGCTTGGCTGCAACCAGCTGTAAATCGCTCAGGGAGGCCAGCGGGCTGCGGGGCGTATTGCTGAGCGCCAGTACCTTAACGCCGCGCTTGCGGGCGAGTTTCACCACGTGAAGCAGATCCCGTGTAGAGCCGGAACTTGATATGGCTACCACCAGCGTCTCTTTCGAGAGCGTCGTCGCATTCATGGCGGCGCGATGCATATCGCTAAACAGCTGTGCAGGTTTGCCGAGTCGCAGCAGCTTGTAATGCAAATACTCCCCCAGAATTGCGCTGGCCGCCACCCCGTAAATTTGCACTGACTGCGCCTGATGCAGGGCCAGTGTCGCCTGTTCAAGCTGGGCCCGGTCGAGGAGTTTTGCGGTATCTTGCAGCGCCTGGACAGACTCATCCACCACGTTATCTATCGCATCTCCTGCCTGACGCTCCGGCAAACCCTGCTGAATATCCAGCGCAAGCGCCATTTTAAATTCGTTATATCCCTTACAGCCCAGCGTGCGGCAAAGGCGTGTGACGCTGGCCTCGCTGGTGCCGCTTTCACGCGCCAGCTCGGTGATCGTCAGGTAGAGCACCCTGGCAGGATCGTTGAGGACAAACTCCCCCAGTTTTTGTTGCGTTGGGCTGTACCCGGAAGCCTCCTGGCGTAGCTTCAGCAGCAGGTTTTCATGGTCCGACATGCTAGATCCTTAATGCGTTTCTCTGCCAACTAGTGTGGCGGAAAGCGGGGGAGAGATGCCAGTCATTTCGAAAAAGTATGATCGGCGTCCTGGTTTTTGGTGGTAATTTTCACAATTAAAAATATATGTGGTAAAAATTTTCATCAATAACCAGGGGGATAAAAAAATGATGCAAATGTTCAGCGGAGCGTCTTCCGGCGGATGGTTTGAAAAAGCGCAGCGCTTTGGCAAATCCTTTATGTTACCCATCGCCATACTGCCCGCAGCAGGTCTGTTGCTGGGGATTGGCGGGGCGCTATCGAATCCGAATACGCTTACCGCGTATCCATTTTTAGACGTTGGCTGGCTACAGGCCATCTTTACCATCATGAGCAGCGCAGGCTCGATTGTGTTTGCAAACCTGTCGGTACTGTTTGCTGTTGGGGTCGCCGTTGGGCTGGCGAAAAATGATAAAGGCACGGCAGGGCTGGCGGCGTTGCTCGCTTATCTGGTGATGAATGCCACTATCAATGCGCTGCTGATCCTGACCGGAAAACTGGCGCATGACAACCCGGGCGCCGTAGGGCAGGGCATGACGCTGGGTATTCAGACGCTTGAAACGGGCGTATTTGGTGGGGTAGTTATTGGGCTGGTGACCTGCGCACTGCATCATCGATTTAATAAAATCGCGCTTCCGCAATTCCTGGGCTTTTTTGGCGGCTCACGCTTCGTTCCCATTATCAGCTCACTGGCAGCGATACTCGTCGGCGCGCTGATGACCGTGGTCTGGCCGCATTTCCAGAAGCTGATCTTTGGCCTCGGCGGGCTGGTGGATGCCACCGGCTATCTGGGGACGTTGCTGTACGGCTTCATCCTGCGCATGCTTGGCCCGTTTGGTCTGCACCACATTTTCTATCTTCCGTTCTGGACCACCGCGCTTGGCGGCAGTGAAATTGTTAACGGTCACCTGGTTGAGGGCACGCAGCGGATCTTCTTCGCCCAGCTCGCCGACCCGAACACGCAGCATTTCTATGAGGGCACGTCGCGCTTCATGTCCGGGCGCTTTATTACCATGATGTTTGGTCTGCTCGGCGCCTGCCTTGCGATGTACCACACGGCCAGGCCGGAGAACAAAAAGCGGGTTGCCGGGCTGCTGCTCTCTGCGGCATTAACCTCATTCCTGACGGGAATTACCGAGCCCATAGAGTTCTCATTCCTGTTTATTGCCCCGGTGCTGTACGTCATTCATGCGCTGTTCGACGGGCTGGCGTTCATGCTCGCGCACATGCTGCACATCACCATCGGACAAACATTCTCCGGCGGGTTTATTGATTTCGTGCTGTTCGGCATTTTGCAGGGTGAAGCGAAAACTAACTGGATGTTCGTCCCGCTGGTGGGCGTACCGTGGTTCTTCCTTTACTACTGTACCTTCCGTTATCTGATCAAACGTTTTGATTTTGCCACGCCGGGCCGTGAAAAGGAGGCGTTGGCTGACGAGGCTACCCTGCCGCAAAGCGAGCGCGCCGCGGCGGTGATCGCCGGGCTGGGAGGAAAAGACAATCTGGATGACGTTGACTGCTGCGCCACGCGCCTTCGCGTCACGGTGAAAGACGGTAGCAAAGTCAATGAATCTGCACTGAAAGCGACCGGCGCCCGCGGCGTAATCGTCCGCGGCAACGGTGTCCAGGTCATCTATGGACCGCACGTCACCATTATCAAAAACGAAGTAGAAGAGATCTTATCGTAATGAAAACTGTACTGGATAACCTGAAAGGAAAACTGGTCGTCTCCTGCCAGGCGCTGGAAAACGAACCGCTGCACAGCCCGTTTATTATGTCGCGAATGGCGCTGGCGGCGGCCCAGGGCGGTGCCGCTGCGATCCGCGCCAATAGCGTGGTGGATATTGAGGCTATCAAAGGGCTGGTCTCACTGCCGGTAATCGGCATCATCAAACGAGACTATCCGGACAGCGAGGTGTTCATCACCGCAACGCTCAAAGAAGTGGATGAGTTGATGGCGGTCGGCCCGGAGATCGTTGCGCTGGATGCGACCGCCCGGAAACGGCCCGGTGGCGGATCGCTGGACATGCTGATCGCGCAGATCCGCACCCGTTACCCTTCGCTGCTGCTGATGGCGGATATTGCCACCGTGCAGGAGGCCGTGGCCGCGCAGGCGCTGGGGTTTGATTGCGTCGGAACCACCCTTTACGGTTATACGGCGGAGACTGCGGGCCATTCGCTACCGGAAAATGACTGCGCGTTTTTGAAAGAGGTGCTGTCTGCCGTCACGATCCCCGTGATTGCTGAAGGTAACGTGGATACGCCTGAACGCGCGGCCAGGTGTCTGGCGCTGGGGGGGCACACGGTTGTCGTCGGCGGGGCGATCACCCGACCACAGCAAATTACGGAACGGTTTATGGCGGCAATTGGCGCGCAAAGCACCGATGGAGCATGATCATCTGACGGGGATCTGCGATACTTATCGTTTATCCCCTTAACAGAGTTGACTATGCAGTACCCGATTAACGAGATGTTCCAGACCCTGCAAGGCGAGGGTTACTTTACCGGCGTTCCCGCTATCTTTATTCGTTTACAGGGATGCCCGGTTGGCTGCGCCTGGTGTGATACCAAACATACGTGGGATAAGCTCGCAGATCGGGAAGTGTCGCTGTTCAGCATTCTGGCGAAAACCAAAGAGAGCGATAAATGGGGCGCGGGCAGCGCGGAAGATCTGCTTGCCATTATTGGTCGTCAGGGCTGGACGGCGCGGCATGTGGTGATCACCGGCGGGGAACCCTGCATTCACGATCTGATGCCGCTCACCGAACTGCTCGAGAAGAACGGCTATAGCTGTCAGATCGAAACCAGCGGCACCCATGAAGTGCGCTGCTCCCATTCAACGTGGGTCACGGTTTCACCAAAAGTGAATATGCGCGGCGGGTATGACGTACTGTCGCAGGCGCTTGAGCGTGCTGATGAGATCAAACATCCGGTGGGGCGCGTGCGTGACATCGAAGCGCTGGATGAACTGCTGGCGACGCTGACGGACGAAAAGCAGCGCGTGATCGCGCTACAGCCTATCAGCCAGAAAGACGATGCGACCCGTCTGTGCATTGAAACCTGTATCGCCCGCAACTGGCGGCTGTCGATGCAGACGCACAAATATCTGAACATTGCCTGATACTTTTGTGGCCCCGCTTAACGCGGGGCTTTTGTTGTTGGCAGTAAAGCCCAGGTCACGACTGCCGACCCAAGGCAAATCGCACTGTTGAAAAGCAAGGCATACTGCGCGGCACTGGCCGTTCCCATCGGCAGCCATAGCGCGTACAGCGATGCGGTGACCGCGATACCCATTGCGCCGCCCAGGGAACTGCCCATCTTATAGATCCCAGAAGCCACCCCCACTTTGTTTTCAGGGGCATTCATTACCGCCGTGTCCGTTGAGGGCGTGGCGTAACATCCGAGCCCCAGCCCAAATAAAATATTGCTCAGAAAAACGGTAACAATGTAGACCTCTTTGCTTAAGAAGGTGGATGAAATCAGCGAAATACCTGTTGCGGTCAGCAGCGGGCCGGTCATCATCGGCAGCCTGGCGCCATAGCGCTGAAGCAGTTTTTCACCCACCCGGATCATCGCCAGTACGGTAACCAGATACCCCAGCGTCATCATGCCGGTCTGTAGCGGTGACAGATGATGGCCCTGCTGCAACCAGATGCTGGCGATCATCATGGTGCCAATGCAGCCGTTGAGCAGGAAATTTGAGAATACCGAGGCGCTATAGGCCCGGTTTTTAAACAGGGCGAAATCGATCAGCGCCGCATCGCCTTTCCGCCGCCCGGTAACGATAAAGCACATCAGTGCAATCACGGCTCCACACAGTACAAGAAGCGATAAACTGCTGCTCCAGCCCCAGCTGTGTCCTTTGCTGATAAACAGATTGAACAGCACCAGCATAAGGACAAAACTCACCAGGCCGCTGATATCCAGTTTGTGTCGACACGCATCAGGGCTGCGGCTTTCCGGCGTGGCGCGGATAAGCAATAGCGCGACCAGAGCCACCACCATCGACAGAATAAAAATCCAGCGCCAGCCCAGCGTGGTGGCGATGGCGCCTCCCACAAACGAGCTCAGGCCACTCCCGCCCCATGAACCGATAACCCAGAAACTAATTGCGCGCTGGCGTGCTTTACCTTCATACCAGGTTTTAATCAGCGCCAGCGTGGCGGGCATAATGCAGGCCGCTGATAGCCCCTGTATCGCTCGTCCCAACAGAAACAGGACGGGCTCCCATGAAATGAACAGCAGACCACTCCCGATCATGCTCAGGATCAGGCCAATCATGGTCAGGCGCATGCGCCCATACTTATCGGCAAACCCACCGCAGGCGACGACAAAACAGCCGCTGAACAACGCGCTCAGGCTGACGGCCAGCGTAAGGGTTTCGAGGGCAATATCGAGGCTATTCTGCATGGCCGGAACCACGTTGATAACCGACTGGGCAAACAGCCAGAATGTCAGAACGCTCATGACGATACCCGCCAGCAGCCGATCGTTACCGGCGTAGGCGGATGCGCCTGTCAGGGAAACGGTACTCATAGTGCAGCCCTCCCGGGAAGGTGCGAATCAGCGCAGATAGTGTTCGGTCAGTGCGGCCCACAGCGCCGCGCCGGTGAGGAGAATGTTGTCGTTAAAGTCGTAGCCCGGGTTATGTACCATGCAGCGGTCAGGCTCATCCCCGGCGCCAAGCGTGAAATAGCATCCATTGGGATTTTTCTCGAGCATGAAAGCAAAGTCCTCGCTGCCCATAAACGCATTGACCTCCGCGACGGCATCCTGACCGAACAGATCGGTGGCGACGCTGCGCACCATCTCGTTGGCTTGCGGATTGTTTTTCAGCACCGGGCTGCCGTTAATGTGTCGAATGGTGGCCGTCGCATTGAAACTTTCCGCCTGTGCAACGGCGATATCATGGATACGCTGTAGCACGGTTTGCCGCACGCTTTCATCCAGCGTGCGCACGGTAAGTTTCATCAATACTTTGTCGTTGATAATGTTAGGGGCGTGCCCGGCCTGAATGCTGCCTACGGTAACGACGGCTGGCTGGAAGGGGGTAATGTTGCGCGAAACAATGGACTGCAACGCGATAGTGATATGACAGGCAACCAGGGTGGCGTCAACGGTATGTTCTGGCACCGCGCCGTGACCACCCACGCCGTTAACCTCAATATGAAGGGTGTCGGAAGAGGCCATCATGGCGCCATCGCGCAGACCAATTTTTCCGAGGGGCTGTGACGGCATATTGTGTAGACCAAAGATGTGGTCGCAGGGGAACAGGTCAAACAAACCGTCCTCTACCATAACGCGTCCGCCATACAGAAGTTCTTCCGCGGGCTGAAAAATAAGGTGCAGCGTGCCGTTAAAATTGCGGGTGCGTGCCAGGTACTCCGCTGCATACAGGAGCGTTGTGGTGTGGCCGTCATGACCGCAGCCGTGGAATTTACCCTCAACGGTACTGCTCCACGCCTTGCCGTTGTTTTCCTGCATTGGCAGCGCATCCATATCGGCGCGCAGGCCCAGGCGTTTATGCCCGTTACCCACCTTCAGTGTGCCGACCACACCGGTTTTCGCCAGGCCGCGATGAACCTCATATCCCCATTCCTGAAGCAGCGCTGCAACGCGATCGCTCGTGTTGTGCTCCTCAAAACCAATTTCAGGATGCTGATGAAAATAGTGACGTAATTCAGTGAACCGGGCTTCGTTGCCACGCAGAGCTTCGATAATTGGATGTGTCATTTTTGTTATCCTTTTTCTGCCAAACGATGATAATTTCGAGTCTATGACGATCGTCCCGCCTGAAAATGCATTTTTTTGTTGTAAAGCGACGGCTTTATTTTGATTGTTTTTCATACAATTCAGTTATGACAAAAAAGATCAGGTCATTTTTTGTCTTTGGTGAGGGGTAAGATGGCGCAACGGGGAGATGAGTTTTGGATAGAGATTCAGGACATTCGCCACTGCGTGGAGGATGAAGGCGATACGCTAACGTTGCTCTGGGTGCTGGAAGGGCGGGCAGAGCTGAACACCGATGTGGGACATGACATCCTGGAGGCCAATACCCTTGCTATCATCAACCGTCATCGGCGCTGGCAGTTCACGAGCGAAACGGCAAATGTCACCCTGCGCGTAACCCTTTCCGGGCGCTGGGTCGTCCAGCTCTGCAATGATTTTTTTGCCCATGATTATGCTGTACCGGCAGAAGCCGGAGGCGTCTGGCCCCAATGCGATGCGCTTCGCGATCTGCTGCGCCAGCTTCTTGTGGTCACCCTCATCAACGACCCGCACCGCTACCGGCTGGAGGCGTACCGCTGGCTGAGCGAGATATTGCTGTTGCTGACCAGCCGCTTTCAACAGCCTGCCCGTATGCTGTCCCGGGAACTTTCCTCAGCGCACAGCAAACGCATCGCCCGGGTGATAGAGCGGATCAATGCCAGTTATTCCCGCCGTATTACGCTTGCGGAAATCGCCGCGAGTGAATATGTCTCTGAAGCCTGGCTCTCTCGTCTCTTTCGCAAGGAGGTGGGGATCAGTTTCATGCAGTACATCACCCACCTGCGGCTGGAAAAGGCGGCCGACGCTCTCCGGCTGACGAACCGACCGCTGCACCAGATTGCGCTTGAGCAGGGTTTCGCCAGCACGCGTATGATGAGCGATCGGTTCAGGCGTGTTCACAATATGTCCCCGGGTGAGTTTCGTAAGGCCCGGCGCCAGCACCCGGAGGCGGCACGTATTCGGACGGACAGGCGTGAGCAGCGCTATCCGGTCGCCGTGGACAAGCTGTTTAGCCTGCTCAATGAACCGGTGGCGCGCGGTTGGGGAGCCTCGCCGCTCATCGTTCATCCGCAGCAGGAGCAGAGCCTGGATCTTGAGCAGCTTAATCCTCTTTCTGCCTCGCTGCGCCGTATGCGGGTGGTCATTACCCTGCGTGAGCTCGACGATTTGCTGCGTGAGGACGTCCGACAAAATCTGGAGGCGATAAATGAGGCCATTCCCATTGAGGGAATTGATATCGCCGAACCTTTTCTCAGCAGTCGTCTGTTTGCCACCGGGTGGGATGATCCCCAGATGGCGGGCTACGCCTGCTGGTACAATCTGCATCAGCTCTTCACCTGGCTGGCAAAAAAGCAGTGGACGGTGCTACTGCACACCGGCGTAACGACCCGTCGCGATCTTCTTACCCGTTTTTTACAACAGTCGGTTAATCATTTTTCGCCAGAGATCACCGCGGGCTGGCACTTCGTCATGCACTGGTCAACACAGGCGAGTGAGGAGACCCGGGAGCAGGTCTGGCTGGCCCAGCAAAAGGCAATACGAACTTATCTTCCGCAGGCAAAGTTTGGTTTATGGCACCGATTTGCCCCCGTCAGCGCGGGCGTAAGCGACGATACCCTGTTCAGTTCAGCCATCCTGATGCAGGCCGATTTTCTTGCCTGTTCGGCCGATGCCAATGAGCTTCTCGATCCCGCGCAACTGGGGGCAACCCCTCTCTCCTCAACGGAAAATTATCCGATACTGAAGGTCCGCCAGATCCTCGCTGCCCTTCGCTTGCGTAAATGTTCGCTTCCCGTCTGGCTTCTCTCCTGGAATACCCTCACCGGCAACACGCGGGCGACAAACGGCTGGTTTTTTCGTGGGGCGTTGCTGATGCAGAACCTGCTCGGACTTTCGGAGCAGGTCTGGCTGGCGGGATTCTGGCTCAATTCGGGCCTTCAGGGAGAAGCCCGTGCAAACAACACCATCGATACCTCAAGCCTGGCGCTACAGTATAACCATGGTCTGCCGCGTCCGGTTTATTGGGTACTCTGGCTCTGGCAACGTCTGCGGGGCGAGGTGCTGGTCAATGATAAGCGTGTCCTGCTTACGCGCCATCTCAATGGTTATCAGCTGTTGCTGCGTAATGTGGTGGTTTTTAATCCGCTGCTTTCCAGTGAAGAAGCATTCATCCAGCGTTTTCGCCAGCAGTATCATTTACACCTGAAGGGAATGTGCGGTAAATGGCGAATTAAATGTCATCTGTTTGATCAGCACAACGGCGCGCTCTATCCGTTACTTGAAGGGGTTGGCAGCGAAAGCGGCCCTGATGAAGAGATGTGGCGCTGGATAGCGCATAAAGCGCGTCCAACGCTTTCCGTACGCGATGAACGCCTTTATGACGGCTGGCAACTGAGTGAATCACTGGAGAGTAATGCGCTGGTGCTCTACGAGTTTACGCCGCTCGTGCCTCGTGAGGCCGCAACGGAGGAGATTCACTCCCCGCGGTAGACGCAGCCTGCCGTGCAGGTCTCTTTGATCATCACCGCGCTCAGCAGCGGCACCAGCGGTTTCATCTGATCCCAAATCCATTTCGCCAGCACTTCGCTGGTCGGGTTTTCAAGGCCCGGAATATCATTCAGGTAGTAGTGATCGAGACGATCGTAGGTCGGCTTAAACGCAGCCTTCAGTTCGGCAAAGTCCATGATCCAGCCCGTATGGGGATCGACTTCACCGGTGATTTCAAGACGCACCATAAACGAGTGTCCATGCAGGCGGCCACATTTGTGCCCGGCAGGAACGTGTGGAAGGTGGTGTGCGGCTTCGAAGGTGAAATCTTTAAACAGTGTGGTGGACATCATAGCTCTCAGGAATGCGGAAAAAACCGCCGCATAGTACCGGAAAGCACAATTTTTATCATTAACTAAAACGGCTTTGAACGGTCACCGCCTCGTATTCATGGTGTTTATCGGCCTTTATTGTTTTATTTCAGATAGTTATTTAATCGCTTTTATCGTTAAGAACGATAACTAAAACAGGTTAGTCCATTTGGTTATTTATTATTTCCATCCCTTCTTTAATTGTTATTATCCCCGCCGTTAACCTTATCTTCAGTTTGGATTTATTCGCTTAAAGTCCGCTTTGCTACTGGAACATAACGACGCATGACAACACAGGCCCCACCTTCAAATTTGCTTCCCCTTAACCCGGAGCAACTGGCGCGCCTCCAGGCCGCGACTTCCGATTTTTCACCCACCCAGCTCGCCTGGGTCTCCGGCTATTTCTGGGGAATGCTCAATCAGCAGCCGGGTGCTGTGGCTGGCGTCCCGCCAACGGCCGTTGAAATTCCTGCCATCACGCTTATCTCCGCTTCGCAAACGGGTAATGCCCGTCGTGTGGCCGAAGCGCTGCGTGATGACCTGCTCGCCGCGAAGTTGAACGTCAACCTGGTCAACGCCGGGGATTATAAATTCAAACAGATCGCGTCAGAAAAACTGTTGGTGGTGGTGGCGTCAACGCAGGGGGAAGGTGAGCCTGCGGAAGAAGCCGTCGCGCTGCATAAGTTCCTGTTCTCGAAAAAAGCGCCCAGGCTGGAGGGCACCGCCTTTGCCGTCTTCGGCCTCGGTGATACGTCCTATGAATTTTTCTGCCAGTCCGGTAAAGACTTCGACAGCAAGCTGGCGGAGCTGGGTGCAGAGCGCCTGCTGGATCGCGTAGACGCTGATGTCGAATACCAGGCCGCCGCCGCCGAATGGCGGACGCGCATCGTTGAGGTGCTGAAGGCCCGCGTCCCGAAAGAGACGCCAGCGCAAGCCGCCGTTACCGCAGCGGGCACCGTCAACGAAATCCACACCAGCCCTTACACGAAAGAGGCGCCGCTGACGGCGAGCCTGTCGGTAAACCAGAAAATCACGGGCCGTGATTCGGAAAAAGACGTGCGCCATATCGAAATCGATCTCGGTGACTCCGGCCTGCGTTATCAGCCTGGCGATGCGCTGGGCGTCTGGTATCAGAACGATCCGGCGCTGGTGAAAGAGCTGGTCGAGCTGCTGTGGCTGAAAGGCACGGAGCCGGTCCAGGTGGAAGGTAAAACCTTACCGCTCTCTGAGGCGCTTCAGTGGCATTTCGAGCTGACGGTGAACACCGCCAATATCGTTGAAAACTACGCCACCTTAACGCGCAGCGAGTCCCTTCTGCCGCTGGTGGGGGACAAAGTGAAGTTACAGCATTACGCCGCGACGACGCCGATTGTCGACATGGTGCGTTTCTCCCCGGCACAGCTGGATGCCGACGCGCTGATCGGCCTGCTGCGTCCGCTGACGCCGCGTCTTTACTCCATCGCCTCTTCACAGGCGGAAGTGGAAAACGAAGTCCACATCACCGTTGGCGTGGTGCGTTACGACATCGAAGGCCGCGCGCGGGCGGGTGGGGCGTCGGGCTTCCTGGCCGACCGCGTGGAAGAAGAGGGCGAGGTGCGCGTCTTTATCGAACACAACGACAACTTCCGCCTGCCGGCGAACCCGGAAACGCCGGTGATCATGATTGGCCCGGGCACCGGCATCGCACCGTTCCGCGCCTTTATGCAGCAGCGTGCAGCGGACGAGGCGCCGGGTAAAAACTGGCTGTTCTTCGGCAACCCGCATTTTACTGAAGATTTCCTCTACCAGGTTGAATGGCAGCGCTACGTCAAAGAGGGCGTGCTGACCCGCATCGATCTGGCCTGGTCCCGCGATCAGAAAGAAAAAGTATACGTACAAGACAAACTGCGCGAACAGGGCGCAGAGCTGTGGCGCTGGATCAATGACGGCGCCCACATTTATGTCTGCGGCGACGCCAATCGCATGGCGAAAGACGTTGAGCAGGCACTGCTGGAAGTGATTGCCGAATTCGGCGGTATGGATGCCGAAACGGCGGATGAATTTTTAAGTGAGCTGCGCGTAGAGCGCCGTTATCAGCGAGATGTCTACTAATGAGCGAAAAACATCCTGGCCCACTGGTGGTCGAAGGCAAACTGTCTGATGCCGAGCGCATGAAGGTAGAGAGCAACTACCTGCGCGGTACCATTGCCGAAGATTTAAATGACGGCCTGACCGGCGGTTTCAAAGGCGACAACTTCCTGCTGATCCGTTTCCACGGTATGTACCAGCAGGACGACCGCGATATCCGCGCCGAACGTGCCGAACAGAAGCTGGAGCCGCGTCATGCGATGCTGCTGCGCTGCCGCCTGCCGGGTGGCATCATCACCACCAAACAGTGGCAGGCGATTGACAAGTTTGCCGGTGAAAACACGATTTACGGCAGCATCCGTCTGACTAACCGTCAGACCTTCCAGTTCCACGGCATTCTGAAGAAGAACGTCAAGCCGGTGCACCAGATGCTGCACTCCGTGGGGCTGGACGCGCTGGCGACCGCCAACGACATGAACCGTAACGTGCTTTGCACCTCGAACCCGTATGAGTCCGAGTTGCACGCCGAAGCGTACGAGTGGGCGAAGAAGATCTCCGAGCACCTGCTGCCACGCACGCGTGCCTATGCGGAGATCTGGCTCGATCAGGAGAAAGTCGCGACCACGGACGAAGAGCCGATCCTCGGTCAGACCTACCTGCCGCGCAAATTCAAGACCACGGTGGTTATCCCGCCGCAGAACGATATCGACCTGCACGCCAACGACATGAACTTCGTGGCGATTGCCGAAAATGGCAAGCTGGTCGGCTTTAACCTGCTGGTGGGCGGCGGTTTGTCCATCGAGCATGGGAACAAGAAAACCTACGCCCGCACCGCGAGCGAGTTCGGCTTCCTGCCGCTGGAGCACACTCTGGCCGTGGCTGAGGCGGTGGTTACTACCCAGCGCGACTGGGGCAACCGTACCGACCGTAAAAACGCGAAAACCAAATACACCCTGGAGCGTGTAGGCGTCGAGACGTTCAAAGAAGAAGTGGAGCGTCGCGCGGGGATCAAGTTTGAGCCGATCCGCCCTTACGAATTCACCGGTCGCGGCGATCGCATTGGCTGGGTGAAAGGTATCGATAATAAATGGCACCTGACGCTGTTTATTGAAAACGGTCGTATTCTGGATTATCCGGGCCGCCCGCTGAAAACCGGTCTGCTGGAAATTGCTAAGATCCATAAAGGCGAGTTCCGCATTACCGCCAACCAGAACCTGATTATTGCCGGCGTGCCGGAAAGCCAGAAGGCGAAGATCGAGAAGCTGGCGCGCGATCATGGGTTGATGAATGCGGTTAAACCGCAGCGTGAAAACTCGATGGCCTGCGTGTCGTTCCCGACCTGCCCGCTGGCGATGGCCGAAGCGGAACGTTTCCTGCCGTCCTTCACTGATAAAGTGGAAGCGATTCTGGAAAAACACGGTATTCCGGACGAGCATATTGTTATGCGCGTCACCGGCTGCCCGAACGGCTGCGGTCGCGCGATGCTGGCCGAACTGGGTCTGGTGGGCAAAGCGCCGGGTCGTTACAACGTGCACCTTGGCGGCAACCGTATGGGGACGCGCATTCCGCGTATGTACCGTGAAAATATTACGGAACCGGAAATTCTTGATTCCATCGACGAGCTTGTCGGGCGCTGGGCGAAAGAGCGCGAAGCGGGTGAAGGCTTCGGCGACTTTACGGTGCGTGCGGGCATCATTCGCCCGGTGCTCGATCCCGCCAGGGATTTCTGGGAGTAACGCATCCTTTGCCCGGTGGCGCTTCGCTTACCGGGCCTACGGGTTTTGTAGGTCGGGCAAACGCAGTGCCGCCCGGCAAAACAGGCAAACGAGGTTCTTATGTCCGTACTCGATCTAAACGCCCTTAATGACCTGCCAAAAGTCGAACGCATTCTGGCACTCGCAGAAACCAACGCCCAGCTGGAAAAACTCGACGCCGAAGGGCGCGTGGCGTGGGCGCTGGAAAACCTGCCGGGTGACTATGTGCTGTCGTCAAGCTTTGGCATCCAGGCGGCGGTCAGCCTGCACCTGGTGAATCGGATCCGCCCGGACATTCCGGTGATCCTCACCGATACCGGCTATCTGTTCCCGGAGACCTACCAGTTTATTGACGAGCTGACGGACAAGCTCAAGCTGAACCTCAAAGTTTACCGCGCGACGGAAAGCGCGGCCTGGCAGGAGGCGCGCTACGGCAAGCTGTGGGAACAGGGCGTTGAGGGCATTGAGAAATACAATGAGATCAACAAGGTCGAGCCGATGAACCGGGCGCTGAAAGAGCTGAACGCTCAGACCTGGTTCGCGGGCCTGCGCCGCGAGCAGTCCGGGAGCCGGGCAACGCTGCCGGTGCTGGCGGTGCAGCGCGGCGTGTTCAAAGTGCTGCCGATCATCGACTGGGATAACCGCACGGTGTACCAGTATCTGCAAAAGCACGGGCTGAAGTACCATCCGCTGTGGGATCAAGGCTACCTGTCGGTAGGCGACACCCACACCACGCGTAAATGGGAACCGGGAATGGCGGAAGAAGAGACGCGATTCTTTGGGCTGAAGCGCGAGTGCGGGCTGCACGAAGGGTAATGTTTTTTCGCCCGGTGGCGCTGCGCTTACCGGGCCTACAACGGCACAAAACGTAGGCCCGGTAAGGCGTAGCCGCCACCGGGCTTAACGACATCAGGCTTTCCCTGCTTTCGCCAGCTCCTTCACCAGCGGCAGCATCACTTTCACGACATCCCGGCTGCGGTGCTCAATCCGCTGCGGCAGCGCTTTATCAATGTGCTGCTGATTATCCAGCCGCACATCATGCCAGCTGGTCCCGTCCGGAAAGGCTTTCGATTTGCTGCGCTGCTGATAGCCATCTTTTTTGCCCAGCGCCCAGTTCGTCGCCTCGACGTACAGCACCGGAATGCCCGCTTTATCAAACACTTCACCGTCATTACAGCAGCCTGTGCCTTTAGGATACTGCGGGTTACCGCCCGGATTTGTCGCGGCATAGACGCCATACGTTCGGGCAAGCGCCAGCGCGCGGTCGCGGGTGAGTTTACGTACGCTGCTCGGCGTGCTCTGTCCGCTATTAAAATAGAGCTTATCCCCCACGATCAGATTATCGAGGTTAATCACCAGCAACGTATTTTTCTTCTCCTCAGCGCTCATGCGCTTAAGGAGATTCTCAGCTCCGAGTTTTCCTTCTTCTTCGCCGCTGGTCGCAACAAAGCGAATGCTGTATTTCGTCGGAATATTCTTCAGGCGTTCGGCCAGCTCAAGCATCACGCCCAGACCCGCCGCATTGTCATCCAGTCCCTGAAGCGTCAGCCCGCCGAGGTTATTATCGACATCGGCGTCGCTCAACGGCGTGTAGGTATCAAGGTGCGCCATAATAATAATCTGCTCAGCCGCCTTTCCTTCGTGCGCCGCAATGACCGTGCTGCCGGTTACGTTATGCCAGTTCTGCGTTTTATTGCGTGTGGTATAGATGTAGCGGCTATGGAAAGCGCGAATGTCGCTCTCATAGCCCATATCCGCAAATTGCTGACGGATATAGTCTGCCGAGAGCATCTCGGCTGGGGTTCCGGTCATACGGCCCGGAAAGACCGTCGCAATATGCCGCGCCTGCATACTGGCTATTTCACCGTAAGATTGATTTTTTGCCTGAGCCGGAAGGATAAAGCAAACGCCGAGCGCCAGGGCAACGAATCGGTGGCGCATTGCGGAAAACATAGTGAGTCCTTAAAAACAGAGCAAAATTTTAACCCGCATAGTATGAAACTGTGATCGGGTAGACACAATTTGAATTGCTCCTAAATGCCCGAAATTTCGCGTGTTAAGCACTTTTTGATATTTGCTTTTCCACGGCGTTATTCCATTGAGTAACTACTCATTCCAATTCGTAATTTCATTCGATCTAAGCCGCCCCCTATAGTCCCTTTATTCGTGGTTGTTAGTGAGTTGTTGCCTGTGGACTATCTCCCCCTTTTTGCTGCCTTAAAAGACCGACCGGTACTAGTTGTCGGGACGGGTGAAATTGCCGATCGCAAAATCGCCTTCCTGCAACGCGCCGGGGCGCAGGTGCAGATCGTTGCAGAGGCGGATTTTGCAGAGTCTCAGATCGACAGCGTGGTGCTGGTGATTGCGGCAACCGAAGATCGGGCGCTCAACCGCCGCATCTCCGACGCAGCTCAGGCCCGTCACCGTCTGGTGAACGTGGTAGACGACCAGCCGTTATGTTCATTTATCTTCCCGTCGATTGTCGACCGCTCGCCGCTGCTGGTGGCGATCTCCTCCGGCGGCACCGCCCCGGTGCTGGCGCGCGTGCTGAGAGAAAAAATCGAAGCGCTGCTGCCGACCAGCCTCGGACGCATGGCGGAGAAGGCCAGCTACTGGCGCAACCAGTTGAAAACGCGTCTGACCAGCGTGACGGAACGCCGTCGCTTCTGGGAGCGTGTGTTTCGCGGCCGCTTTGCCAGCCTGATGCAGGCCGGTAACGAGACGGCGGCGCAACAAATTCTCGAAGACGAACTGGATAACCCCGGCAGTACGGGCGGAGAGATCATTCTGGTGGGCGCCGGGCCGGGCGATGCCGGGCTGCTCACGCTGCGTGGCCTCCAGGTTCTTCAGGATGCGGATGTCGTGTTCTATGACCACCTGGTCACCGACGGTATTCGCGAGCTGATCCGCCGTGACGCTGAGCAAATTTGCGTCGGCAAACGTGCCGGCGAGCACTCCGTGCCCCAGCACGACACTAACCAGATGCTGATTGCCGCCGCGAAAGCGGGCAAGACCGTGGTGCGCCTGAAAGGGGGCGACCCGTTTATCTTCGGTCGTGGTGGCGAGGAGTTGCAGGCGGCAGCCGAAGCGGGCGTCCCGTTCCAGGTGGTTCCCGGCATTACGGCGGCGTCTGCCGTCACGGCCTACGCCGGTATTCCGCTGACCCATCGCGATTACGCCCAGAGCGTGACCTTTGTGACCGGGCACTATAAAGCCGACAGCACGCCGTTTGACTGGTCGCATCTCGCCCAGAGCCGACAAACGCTGGCGATTTATATGGGCACGATGAAAGCGGCTGACATCAGCGAACAGCTTATTCAGCACGGTCGCGATGCGACGACGCCGGTAGCGGTGATCTCCCGCGGGACACGCGTCGATCAGCATGTCGCCATCGGCACCTTACAAGACCTTGCAACCCTGGCGAAAGACGCCCCAATGCCCGCCCTGATCGTGGTGGGAGAAGTGGTGCAGCTGCACAGCACGCTCGCCTGGTTCCAACACACAACCGACACAGAAGGCTTTGGCGCTTCTGTTATAAATTTGGCTTAAGGAACGGTTATGGACCAAAAACGACTTACTCACCTGCGGCAGCTCGAAGCGGAAAGTATCCACATTATCCGCGAAGTGGCCGCCGAGTTTTCTAACCCGGTGATGATGTACTCCATCGGTAAAGATTCCAGCGTCATGCTGCACCTGGCGCGTAAAGCGTTTTATCCGGGTACGCTGCCGTTCCCGCTGTTACACGTGGATACCGGCTGGAAATTCCGCGAGATGTACGAGTTTCGTGACCGTACCGCCAAAGCCTACGGCTGCGAGCTGCTGGTGCACAAAAACCCGGAAGGGGTGGCGATGGGCATCAACCCGTTCGTGCACGGCAGCGCCAAGCATACCGACATCATGAAAACCGAAGGGCTGAAGCAGGCGCTGAATAAATACGGTTTTGATGCGGCCTTCGGCGGCGCGCGACGTGACGAAGAGAAATCCCGCGCCAAAGAGCGTATCTACTCTTTCCGCGACCGCTTCCACCGCTGGGACCCGAAAAACCAGCGTCCGGAGCTGTGGCACAACTACAACGGCCAGATCAACAAGGGCGAAAGCATTCGCGTCTTCCCGCTCTCCAACTGGACCGAGCTGGATATCTGGCAGTACATCTATCTGGAAAATATTGAGATCGTTCCGCTGTATCTGGCGGCCGAGCGCCCGGTGCTGGAGCGCGACGGCATGCTGATGATGATCGACGACGATCGCATTGATTTACAGCCGGGCGAAGTGATCAAAAAACAGATGGTCCGTTTCCGTACTCTCGGCTGCTGGCCGTTGACCGGCGCGGTGGAATCCAGTGCGCAGACGCTGCCCGAGATCATCGAGGAGATGCTGGTGTCGACCACCAGTGAGCGACAGGGCCGCGTGATTGACCGCGACCAGGCAGGCTCCATGGAGCTGAAGAAACGTCAGGGTTATTTCTAAGGAGCCGCCATGAATACGACTATTGCCCAACAAATTGCCGATGAAGGCGGCGTAGAAGCTTATCTGCACGCCCAACAGTACAAAAGCCTGCTGCGTTTCCTGACCTGCGGCAGCGTGGATGACGGGAAAAGTACCCTGATTGGTCGTCTGCTGCATGACACGCGCCAGATCTACGAAGATCAGCTCTCTTCCCTGCACAATGACAGTAAACGCCACGGCACCCAGGGCGAAAAACTCGACCTGGCGCTGCTGGTGGACGGCTTGCAGGCGGAGCGCGAGCAGGGCATTACCATTGATGTCGCCTATCGCTACTTCTCTACCGAAAAGCGCAAATTTATTATCGCCGACACCCCGGGGCACGAGCAGTACACCCGTAACATGGCGACCGGCGCGTCCACCTGTGACCTGGCGATCCTGCTGATCGACGCCCGTAAAGGTGTGCTGGATCAGACTCGTCGTCACAGCTTTATCTCTACGCTGCTGGGGATCAAACACCTGGTGGTGGCAGTAAACAAAATGGATCTGGTGGACTACAGCGAAGCGCGTTTCGACGAGATCCGCCAGAGCTACCTGACCTTTGCTGAACAGCTGCCGGGCAACCTCGATATTCGCTTTGTGCCGCTGTCGGCGCTGGAAGGGGATAACGTCGCCTCTCAGAGCGCGAACATGCCGTGGTACAGCGGCCCGACGCTGCTGGAAGTGCTGGAAACCGTTGAAATTCAGCGCGTGGTCGATACCCAGCCGATGCGCTTCCCGGTGCAGTACGTGAACCGTCCGAACCTCGATTTCCGCGGTTTCTCCGGTACTCTCGCTTCAGGCTCCGTGAAGGTGGGTCAGCGCGTCAAGGTGCTGCCATCCGGCGTGGAATCGACCATCGCCCGTATCGTCACCTTTGATGGCGATCTGGACGAAGCCGGGGCAGGTGAAGCGGTAACCCTGGTACTGAAAGACGAAATTGATATCAGCCGCGGCGACCTGCTGGTCGACGCGCAGGAAACGCTGGCGGCGGTGCAGGGCGCATCCGTGGATGTAGTGTGGATGGCCGAACAGCCGCTGACCGCAGGCCAGAGCTATGACATTAAAATCGCCGGCAAGAAAACCCGCGCCCGCGTGGACGGCATTCAGTTCCAGGTGGACATCAACAACCTGACCCACCGTGACGTGAGCGAGCTGCCGCTGAACGGCATCGGTCTGGTGGATATGACCTTCGACGAGCCGCTGGTGCTGGATCCGTATCAGCAGAATCCGGTGACGGGCGGGCTGATCTTCATTGACCGCCTGACCAACGTCACCGTCGGTGCCGGCATGGTCCGCGAGCCTGACGCACAGGCGAGCGTGACGTCTGAGTTCAGCGCCTTCGAGCTGGAACTGAATGCGCTGGTGCGTAAGCACTTCCCGCACTGGGGCGCACGCGATCTGCTGGGAGGCAAGTGATGGCCGCCCATGATGAGAACGTCGTCTGGCATCCTCATCCGGTCACCGTCGCCCAGCGCGAACAGCTCCACGATCACCGTGGGGTTGTGCTGTGGTTTACCGGGCTGTCTGGCTCCGGTAAATCCACGGTGGCAGGCGCACTGGAAGAGGCGCTGCATCAGCAGGGGGTGAGCACCTACCTGCTGGACGGCGACAACGTGCGTCACGGCCTGTGCAGCGATTTAGGGTTCAGCGATGAAGACCGTAAAGAGAACATTCGTCGGGTAGGGGAAGTCGCCAGCCTGATGGCGGATGCCGGGCTGGTGGTGCTAACGGCGTTTATCTCACCTCACCGCGCCGAACGTCAGATGGTGCGTGAGCGCGTGGGGCAGAATCGCTTTATTGAAGTGTTTGTGGATACCCCGCTGGCAATCTGCGAAGCGCGCGATCCAAAAGGGCTGTACAAAAAAGCCCGCGCGGGAGAGCTGCGAAACTTCACCGGCATTGACTCGGTTTACGAAGCGCCTGAATCCCCTGAGATTCATCTGGAAGGCCAACAATTGGTAACAAATTTAGTAAGCCAATTATTAGACCTGCTCAGACGGGACGATATTATCAGATCCTGAGACGGTATCGTTCGGGAGCTGTCTTCCCGAGCGATGAGTCACGGTCACAGGATTAGCTATGCGCAACAGTGAAAACTACATGATTACCACCGGGTCGGAACCGTTAACGACCGACGACGAAACGACCTGGTCCTTCCCTGGGGCGATAGTCGGCTTCGTATCGTGGCTACTGGCGCTGGGTATCCCGTTTTTGATCTACGGTGGTAACACCCTCTTTTTCTTCCTCTATACCTGGCCTTTCTTTCTGGCGCTGATGCCCGTTGCGGTGGTTGTGGGCGTGGCGCTGCACTCCCTTTTCAACGGCAAGCTCCTGTATAGTACGCTCATCACTATCGCCACCGTTGTGGTCATCTTTGGCCTGCTGTTTTTATGGCTGATGGGCTAACTTACGGCATAATTAAAACCCCGCAGTAGAGTCCAGCGGAAAGTTATGGGATGATGATGCCGTTTTTTCAGGGGGCAGGATGGGTAAACTAACGCTGCTGTTGCTGGCTTTGCTGGTCTGGCTGCAATATTCGCTGTGGTTCGGCAAAAACGGACTGCACGACTACAGCCGGGTGAGCGATGACGTCGCGGCACAGCAGGCGACAAACGCCAAACTTAAAGCGCGTAACGATCAACTTTTTGCTGAAATTGATGACCTCAATGGCGGCCAGGAGGCGATTGAGGAGCGCGCACGCAATGAACTCAGTATGACTAAGCCGGGCGAAACGTTTTATCGCCTGGTTCCGGATGCGTCTAAACGCAATCAGGGCTCCGCACAAAACAATCGATAATCAGGCCCAGGATTACGACATGGCAGCAACTTTTTCGGACGTCTGTGCCGTGGTGCCGGCCGCAGGTTTTGGCCGGCGCATGCAGACAGAGTGTCCCAAGCAGTACCTCTCAATTGGTGATAAAACGATCCTCGAGCACGCCGTGGCAGCGCTGCTGGCGCATGCCCGGGTGAAACGCGTGGTTATTGCCATCAGCCCCGGCGATGCGCGTTTTGCGCAGCTCCCGCTGGCACATCATCCCCAGATTACCGTTGTTGACGGCGGCGCCGAGCGGGCCGACTCTGTTCTGGCGGGCATTCAGGCTGCCGGGAACGCGCAGTGGGTGCTGGTGCACGATGCCGCGCGTCCCTGTCTGCATCACGACGATCTGTCACGTCTGCTGGCCCTGAGTGAAACCAGTAACGTGGGCGGCATTCTGGCCGCCCCGGTGCGTGACACCATGAAGCGTGCCGAACCGGGTAAACCGGCGATTGCCCACACCGTCGAGCGCGTGGATTTATGGCACGCGCTGACGCCACAATTTTTTCCCCTCCAATTACTCCACGACTGCTTAACGCGTGCGCTTAAAGAAGGTGCGACCATTACGGACGAAGCCTCGGCGCTGGAGTATTGCGGTTTCCACCCAACGCTTGTTGAAGGACGCGCTGATAATATAAAAGTGACGCGCCCGGAAGACTTACAGCTCGCGGAATTTTATCTTACCCGTACGACCTCTCAGGAGAAGGCATAATGCGTATTGGACACGGTTTTGATGTACACGCCTTTGGCGGCGTTGGCCCAATTATCATTGGCGGCGTGCGCATTCCATACGAAAAAGGTTTGCTGGCGCATTCTGATGGCGACGTGGCGCTGCATGCGCTGACCGACGCGCTGCTGGGTGCCGCCGCGTTGGGCGACATTGGTAAACTGTTCCCGGACACCGATCCTGCTTTTAAAGGCGCAGACAGCCGCGAACTGCTGCGCGAAGCCTGGCGTCGTATTCAGGCCAAAGGCTACACCCTCGGCAACGTTGATGTGACGATCATTGCTCAGGCACCGAAGATGCTGCCGCACATCCCTCAGATGCGCGTGTTTATCGCTGAAGATCTGGGCTGCCATATGGACGACGTCAACGTCAAAGCGACCACCACGGAGAAGCTGGGCTTTACCGGTCGTGGCGAAGGCATTGCCTGTGAAGCCGTGGCGCTGCTGGTGAAGGCGGTCAAATGACGGATTTCGACAACCTGACGTATCTGCACGGTAAACCGCAGGGCAAGGGTCTGCTGAAAGCCAACCCTGAAGATTTCGTGGTAGTGGAAGATCTGGGTTTTGAGCCGGATGGCGAAGGCGAGCACATCCTGGTGCGCATTCTGAAAAACGGCTGCAACACCCGCTTCGTGGCGGACGCGCTGGCAAAATTCCTCAACATTCACGCCCGCGAGGTGAGCTTTGCCGGTCAAAAGGATAAGCATGCCGTGACCGAACAGTGGCTTTGCGCCCGCGTGCCCGGCAATGCCATGCCCGATTTAAGCAAATTTGAGCTTGAGGGCTGTAAGGTACTGGAGTATGCCCGCCACAAACGCAAATTGCGTCCGGGAGCGTTGAAAGGCAACGATTTCACGCTGGTGCTGCGTGAAGTGGCCGACCGCGATGACGTTGAAAAACGCCTGAAGGCCATTACCGAACGCGGCGTGCCAAACTATTTTGGCGCACAGCGCTTTGGCATTGGTGGCAGCAACCTGCTGGGCGCGCTGCGCTGGGCGCAAAGCAGCGCGCCGGTGCGCGACAGGAATAAACGCAGTTTTTGGTTGTCGGCAGCCCGCAGTGCGTTGTTTAATCAGATTGTGAGCGAACGGCTGAAAAAACCGGACGCGAATCAAGTTGTTGTCGGCGATGCGCTACAATTAGCGGGACGCGGAAGCTGGTTTGTGGCAACGGCCGATGAGATGGCCGATGCCCAGTCGCGCGTGGACGCTAAAGCGCTGATGATTACCGCCGCCTTGCCGGGCTCAGGCGACTGGGGAACCCAGGGCGAGGCGCTGGCCGCTGAGCAGTCAGCGGTGGCGGATGCGCCAGAATTACAATCATTGCTGGTGCGGGAAAAAGTCGAGGCGGCGCGCCGTGCGATGCTCCTCTATCCGCAACAGCTGAGCTGGAACTGGTGGGATGACGTAACCGTCGAGTTACGCTTCTGGCTGCCGGCAGGTAGCTTTGCCACCAGTGTTGTCAGGGAACTTATCAACACGTCGGGTGATTATGCGAATATTGCTGAGTAACGATGACGGGATCCATGCGCCAGGTATTCAGACGCTGGCGAAACACCTCCGCGAATTTGCGGATGTGCAGGTCGTGGCTCCCGATCGTAACCGCAGTGGCGCGTCTAACTCATTGACGCTGGAGTCTTCACTTCGCACCTTTACCTTTGAGAATGGCGATATTGCCGTCCAGATGGGGACGCCGACCGACTGCGTGTTTCTGGGCGTAAATGCGCTGATGCGCCCGCGGCCGGATGTTGTGGTCTCCGGCATCAATGCCGGGCCAAATCTTGGCGATGATGTGATTTACTCCGGCACCGTGGCCGCGGCGATGGAGGGGCGTCACCTGGGGTTCCCGGCGCTGGCGGTCTCGTTAAACGGCCACACCCACTATGACACTGCCGCTGCGGTGACCTGCTCCATTCTCCGTGCGCTTGGCCGCGAGCCGCTGCGTACCGGACGTATCCTCAATATTAACGTGCCGGATCTCCCGCTGGACGAGATCAAAGGGATCCGCGTGACGCGCTGCGGCAGTCGCCATCCGGCCGATCAGGTTATTCCCCAGCAGGATCCGCGCGGCAATACCCTGTACTGGATCGGCCCGCCGGGAGATAAATGCGATGCCGGGCCAGACACCGACTTCGCTGCGGTGGATGAGGGTTACGTTTCCGTTACGCCGTTGCACGTAGATTTAACCGCTTATAGCGCGCATGATGTGGTGTCGGACTGGTTAGATCGGGTCGGAGTGAACGCGCAATGGTAAGTAAACGTGTACAAACTCTTCTGGAACAATTACGCGCACAGGGGATCGCCAACGAGCAGGTGCTGGATGCGCTTGCCCAGGTTCCCCGTGAGAAGTTTGTAGATGAGGCGTTTGAACACAAAGCGTGGGAAAACGTGGCGCTGCCCATCGGGCAAGGCCAGACGATTTCGCAGCCTTACATGGTGGCGCGTATGACGGAGCTTCTGGAGTTAACGCCAGACTCCCGCGTGCTGGAAATTGGCACCGGTTCAGGGTATCAGACCGCGATCCTGGCCCACCTTGTGCACCATGTCTGTTCCGTGGAACGGATTAAAGGCTTGCAGTGGCAGGCGCGCCGTCGCCTGAAACAGCTTGATTTACATAATGTATCGACACGCCACGGCGATGGATGGCAGGGTTGGCAGGCTCGCGCCCCGTTTGACGCCATCATTGTCACGGCAGCGCCACCTGAAATCCCCGCTGCACTTCTCTCGCAGCTGGACGAGGGCGGCATTCTGGTTTTGCCCGTAGGCGATGAGCAGCAGCTTTTAAAGCGCGTTCGTCGACGCGGCGGCGAGTTTATTATCGATACCGTGGAAGCCGTGCGCTTTGTGCCCCTGGTTAAGGGCGAGCTGGCCTGAGACTCGGATTTTTCCAGGGTTATTGAGGCAAATTCAGCGTATGGTGTGGCGCGATAGGTTCGTGCCATCACGGTTATTTTTAAGTCACTGGTAGTTAACACATTCCTGGGGGATAAATGAGCGCGGGAAGCCCAAAATTCACCATCAGCCGTGTTGCGGCATTATCACTGGTTTCGCTCTGGCTGGCAGGCTGTACAAGTTCTGACAATGCACCTGCGCCCGTCAGTTCCGTCAATGGAACCAGCGGCTCGGGTAACACGTCCAGCGGAATGTTGATTACCCCTCCGCCTAAAATGGGCACGTCCACGGCGCAGCAAACTCCGCAGATCCAGCCGGTCCAGCGTCCAGTTACGCAGCCTTCGCAGATTCAGCCAGTGGATCAGCCTGTTCAGACCGAAAATGGCCGCATAGTGTATAACCGTAAATATGGGAACATTCCGAAAGGTAGCTATACCGGCGGCAGCACCTATACCGTGAAGCGCGGCGATACGCTGTTCTATATTGCCTGGATCACCGGGAACGATTTCCGCGATCTGGCACAGCGAAACAACGTCCAGGCCCCGTACGCTCTGGAAGTCGGGCAAACGCTTCAGGTTGGCAACGCGACGGGGACACCGCTTACGCCAGGCAACACCGTTTCAGCGGCCGACGTAACTGCGCAAAATAACAGCGTCACCCCTGCACAAAAAACCACCACGGTGGTTGCTTCACAACCTGTAATTACGTATTCTGAGGATTCAGGTGATCAGAGTGCTAACAAAATGTTGCCGAATAATAAAGGTACTGCGACTGTTGTCACAGCACCGACTACGGCACCTGTGGTTAGCTCTACTGTACCGACTGCAAGCAGTCAGAATGCCAGCTCGTCAATCACCACCTGGCGCTGGCCAACTGACGGCAAGATTATCGAGAACTTCGCTACCTCTGAGGGGGGCAACAAAGGGATCGATATCGCAGGCAGTAAAGGACAGGCAATCATCGCGACCGCAGACGGGCGCGTTGTCTATGCCGGTAACGCACTGCGCGGTTACGGTAATCTTATTATCATCAAACATAATGATGATTACCTGAGTGCCTACGCCCATAACGACACTATGCTGGTCCGGGAACAACAAGAAGTTAAGGCGGGGCAAAAAATCGCTACCATGGGTAGCACCGGAACCAGTTCTACACGCTTGCATTTTGAAATTCGTTACAAGGGGAAATCCGTAAACCCGCTGCAATATTTACCGCAGCGATAAATTGATGGGACATGCCAGCCAGGGTGTCTCGTCCAGGGATCACGGGTAGGAGCCACCTTATGAGTCAGAATACGCTGAAAGTTCATGATTTAAATGAAGACGCGGAATTTGATGAGAACGGAGCAGAGGCTTTTGACGAAAAAGCCTTAGTAGAAGAGGAACCCAGTGATAACGATTTGGCTGAAGAAGAGCTGTTATCGCAGGGTGCCACACAGCGTGTGCTGGACGCGACTCAGCTTTACCTTGGGGAGATTGGTTACTCCCCACTGCTAACGGCCGAAGAAGAAGTCTATTTCGCACGTCGTGCTTTGCGTGGTGATGTTGCCTCGCGTCGTCGCATGATCGAAAGTAACCTGCGACTGGTCGTGAAAATTGCCCGCCGTTACGGCAATCGTGGTCTGGCTCTGCTGGATCTGATTGAAGAGGGCAACTTAGGTCTCATCCGCGCAGTTGAGAAGTTTGACCCGGAACGCGGGTTCCGTTTCTCAACCTACGCGACCTGGTGGATTCGTCAGACCATCGAACGGGCTATTATGAACCAGACCCGTACGATCCGACTGCCGATCCACATCGTCAAAGAGTTGAATGTTTATCTGCGTACCGCGCGCGAGTTGTCCCATAAACTGGACCACGAGCCAAGTGCGGAAGAGATTGCAGAGCAACTCGACAAACCGGTTGATGACGTAAGCCGTATGCTGCGTCTCAACGAGCGCATTACCTCGGTTGACACCCCGCTGGGTGGCGACTCCGAAAAAGCGCTGCTGGACATCCTGGCCGATGAAAAAGACAACGGCCCGGAAGACACCACGCAGGACGATGACATGAAACAGAGCATCGTCAAATGGTTGTTCGAACTGAACGCCAAACAGCGTGAAGTGCTGGCACGTCGTTTCGGTTTACTGGGGTATGAAGCTGCGACACTGGAAGACGTCGGTCGTGAGATTGGCCTGACCCGTGAACGTGTTCGTCAGATTCAGGTTGAAGGACTACGTCGCCTGCGTGAAATCCTGCAAGGGCAAGGTCTGAATATCGAAGCGCTGTTCCGCGAGTAAGCAACCATTCGTCAGAAAAGGCCCGTCGTGAGACGGGCCTTTTTTATGTCTTACGGCTGCGCCGTTTCGTGCAGCAAACGCCAGGTGATGTTATCCCCTTCCTGATTAAGCACTGCGGTTGACCAGCGCACGTTGACGGGCTGGCCTGGCCGGGTTTGCGTTTCCCGGTAATGGAGCACTGCGCCGTTGTCCCATGTCTGAAGCGTTGTTAACGCATCAATGTCGATCCTGAGCCCCGGTCGGGTTCCCCGCTGCGCATATAAAAATTGGGCAAGCGCGTGATGATCTAAAGGGTTGCCACTCGGTGGAACCATCAGAAAATCCGGACGGAAACGGGCGAGCAGGGCGTCCCGATCGCCTTCGCCTGCACCTAACCAGTTTTCAAGGGCGACGTGAATGTCGAGGATCTCTTGTTCGAAATGGGTCATGGTTGCTCCTGTTGCAGTTGCGCAAGTAACTGCGTGTTGTTAAGACGGTAGACGTACAGTACGGGCAGTAGGGTGATGACTGCGGCAAAAACAAACATCCCGTGCCAGGCGACCAGCGGCGCGAGATAATCCTGCATGAAGCTCAGCGCCTGCGCCAGCAGCAGAGCGCCCGCAAAAAAGCTCAACTGACGATTCAGATTCCATAGCGCGCTGGCATCGGGCATATCTTCCGGTCGCATCGTCAAAAACGCGCTGCTCTGAGCCGTACTGCTGCAAAGGCTCCCCCCCGCGCCCATCAGCGCAAACGCAACGGCAGGTAGCAGCATTGCCGGGCCGACGTTAACTAAAAGCAGAATGCCCGTCGCCTGCAAAAGGCAACCGATGACCACCAGCGGCCGGGGGCCGATACGGTTGAAATAGCGTCCTGTCGCGGTGATAGCCACAAACGAAGCCACAGACCACGGCAGCATAAGCATGCCCGTTGCGGCGGGCGTCATATTGGCCTCGCTCTGGAGGTAATACATGCCCGTTACGTTCACGCCGATAAAGATGCCGGGTACGCACACATAGATAAGCATGGATAAGCGCAACAGCGGATCCGTCAGCAAAGACAGGTTTACTGTCCTGGTGGGGGTTATCGGCGACGGTTCTGTTTTAAGCCACGCGCAGGCCAAAGCAAAGGTGACAATGGCGACGGGCAGGGTGGCAAAAAATATCCAGCGCCAGCTGAATGTCTGAACCAGCATACCGCCCACAGCCGGTGAGCACGCGGGGGCAAGCAGTGCGACCAGCATCACCGCCGAGGAGAGTCTGGCCCGCTCATGAGGCTTAAACTGTTGCCAGGTCAGCGCCTGACCAACCGGGATCAGTAAACCCCCTCCGGCGCCCTGTACGACTCGCCAGGCAATCAGACTTTCCAGCGAAGATGAGAGACCCGCCGCAACGGAGGCCGCGCTAAAGAGAAGCAGTGAGAGCAGGATAACGCGTTTCGGCCCGACGCGGCGCGTCAGGATACTGCTGAAAGGGATGACTAACGTCAGTCCGGCAATGTATCCGTTACTTACCCAGGCAAGCGCGGAAGGTGTGGTATTGAAAGCGCGAGCCATCGCCGGAAAGGCGACGCTGGCAATAAACATGTTTATTAAATCAAGGAAAAAGCCGAGCAGAAAGACGACGGCGATTTTGCTGCGATACGTCATGGAAGTTCCTCCGGTGAGGTGGCGTATCGTATCGGCCCGCGCGTTACGGATAAACGCGACAAAGCACGATATACTGTCAACATTATTTTGACAGTTAACCAGGCAAGCGATGCTTAATTTACAGCGTACGGCGATGTTTATCGCCGTAGCGGACACCGGCAGTTTCACCGCCGCGGCGGAGGCGATGGGGCTGACAAAAGCGGTGGTCAGCTTTCATATTCGTCAGCTTGAAGAGGAGCTGGGCGTCACCCTGTTGCTGCGAACCACCCGACGCCTGACGCTGACCGAAGCGGGGAAGCTCTTTCATCAACGAAGCGTGATGCTGTTACGGGATGCAGAGCGATTGCAGGATGATGTTCGCGCCAACCACGCCGGGCTGACGGGAGAACTGCGGATCACCACCACGCCCGAATATGGCTCGCAGGTGGTGGTGCCTTTGCTGGCTGAATTTAGCCAGCTGCACCCGGACCTCCGCGTGCGGCATGTCTCGTCCTCTTTGCATGCCGATCTTATCGCCGAGCGCTTCGATGTCGCTATCCGGCTCGGCACGCTTGCAGATTCGCGCTACCACGCCGCGTTGATGACCTCCTTCACCATCCTGCCCGTGGCAACGCCAGGCTGGCTGGCAAACCATCCGGTTAACTCGCTGGAGCAGCTGGCGGAAGCGGACTGGATCATTCACGAGCGTTTAACCTCGCCGCTGCGCTGGCAGATGAGAGGCGTTGATGGGCAGCCGGTTTCCTTTGAGATCAAGAAAGCGCCGCGCCTGTATGCAGACAGCGCCCAGGCGCTGATGGCTTTTGCCCTCGCGGGATGTGGAGTGGCGCTGCTGCCGGAGTGGCTGGTGCGAAACGCACTGGATGCAGGGGAACTGGTCTCGCTGTTACCGGCGTACACGTTCGCTCAGCAGGGCATCTATGCCGTTTATCCTGATGCCCGGCATGTGCCCGCGAAAGTGCGAACATTTATTGATTTTATGCGCGTCAGGGTTACTTAATCCTGCATCATCTTTTTAATGAGCGCTGAAAATTGCTCTCGTTCCGCGCCGTTAAGGCGCCCTAAAAACGCCTCATCCACCTCATTTCCAATCGGTTTACTGCTCTCAAGCAGGGCCTCACCTTCGGCCGTCAGAAAGACAAACCGACGGCGCTTGTCCGCCGGATCGTGCTCGCGCCTGACCAGGCCGCGTGCTTCCATGCGGCTCAGCATTTCTGCCAGCGTCGCTTTGGTGCTCACCGCGACTTCAGTCAGGGCAACCTGCTCAATGCCAGGATTTTCAGCAATTGACCGCATCACCGCATACTGTGGCTTTGTCAGTTCGGGCAATGCGTGCTGCCACTGGGCGGTATGCTGTTGAAAAAGCTGACGTAGCAGGTGGAAAGCTTCTTGTCTTAACTCCATGGACACTCCGACGGAAAAATACTCCCTCTATGATAGCCGCTCTCGGGCTGAATTTTAACGCGAGAGTTTTTTAGCGATTAGTGTGATCGTATACGAACGATCTTGTCAGCAGCAGGATCAAGGCGTAGTTTAATTAATATGTTCGTATACGAACAAACTTATTGAGGTGCTGAATGAGATTGATTGTGGGAATGACGGGCGCAACGGGTGCGCCATTAGGCGTGGCGTTGTTGCAGGCGCTGCGGGAAATGCCGGAGGTGGAAACGCATCTGGTGATGTCGAAGTGGGCAAAAACCACGATTGAGCTGGAAACGCCCTTCACTGCGCATGACGTTGCTGCCCTGGCGGATGTCGTCCATAGCCCGGCCGATCAGGCTGCCACCATCTCCTCCGGCTCGTTTCGCACCGACGGCATGATCGTCATCCCGTGCAGCATGAAAACGCTGGCGGGTATCCGCGCGGGCTACGCCGAAGGGCTGGTAGGGCGTGCGGCAGACGTGGTGCTGAAAGAGGGACGCAAGCTGGTGCTGGTTCCCCGTGAGACGCCGCTCAGCACCATCCATCTCGAGAACATGCTTGCCCTTTCCCGCATGGGCGTGGCGATGGTGCCGCCTATGCCTGCGTACTACAACCACCCGCAAACCGCCGATGACATTACCCAGCATATCGTGACCCGCGTTCTCGACCAGTTCGGTCTGGAGCATAAAAAAGCCCGACGCTGGGAAGGTTTGCAGGCAGCGAAACATTTTTCACAGGAGAATAAAGATGGCATTTGATGATTTGAGAAGCTTCTTGCAGGCGCTCGATGAGCAAGGGCAGCTGCTGAAAATTGAGGAAGAGGTAAACGCTGAGCCGGATTTAGCGGCGGCCGCCAACGCTACCGGGCGCATTGGCGATGGCGCGCCTGCGCTGTGGTTCGATAATATTCGCGGTTTCACCGATGCCCGTGTGGTGATGAACACTATCGGCTCGTGGCAAAACCACGCTATTTCGATGGGGCTGCCGGCGAATACCTCGGTGAAAAAACAGATCGACGAGTTTATTCGTCGCTGGGACAAATTTCCCGTCGCGCCAGAGCGTCGTGCAAACCCGGCCTGGGCGCAGAACACGGTGGACGGGGAAGACATTAACCTGTTCGACATTCTGCCGCTGTTCCGCCTGAACGACGGTGACGGGGGCTTTTATCTCGATAAAGCATGCGTTGTCTCCCGCGATCCGCTCGACCCCGATCACTTCGGCAAGCAAAACGTCGGGATCTATCGTATGGAAGTGAAGGGCAAGCGTAAGCTCGGCCTGCAACCGGTGCCGATGCACGATATTGCGTTGCATCTGCATAAGGCAGAAGAGCGCGGCGAAGACCTGCCAATTGCCATTACGCTGGGTAACGATCCGATCATCACCCTGATGGGCGCCACGCCGCTGAAATACGATCAATCCGAGTATGAGATGGCCGGTGCGCTACGTGAAAGCCCGTATCCGATTGCGACGGCTCCGCTGACCGGTTTCGATGTGCCGTGGGGGTCGGAAGTGATCCTGGAAGGGGTGATTGAAGGCCGGAAACGTGAAATTGAAGGGCCCTTCGGTGAGTTTACCGGTCACTACTCCGGCGGGCGCAACATGACGGTTGTGCGTATCGACAAAGTTTCTTACCGCACTAAACCGATTTTCGAATCTCTCTACCTGGGCATGCCGTGGACCGAGATTGATTATCTGATGGGGCCCGCCACCTGCGTACCGCTCTATCAGCAGCTGAAGGCGGAATTCCCGGAAGTGCAGGCGGTAAACGCCATGTACACCCACGGTCTGCTGGCGATTATCTCCACTAAAAAGCGTTACGGCGGTTTTGCCCGTGCGGTCGGGCTCCGCGCCATGACCACGCCACACGGTCTGGGTTACGTGAAGATGGTGATTATGGTGGATGAAGATGTCGATCCGTTTAACCTGCCGCAGGTGATGTGGGCGCTGTCATCGAAGGTCAATCCGGCAGGCGATCTGGTGCAGCTACCGAATATGTCTGTGCTCGAGCTTGACCCTGGCTCCAGCCCGGCGGGGATCACTGACAAGCTGATCATTGATGCCACCACCCCTGTTGCCCCGGACAACCGTGGTCACTACAGCCAGCCGGTACAGGATCTCCCTGAAACCAAAGCCTGGGCCGAAAAACTGACCGCGATGCTGGCGGCACGTCAATAAGGAGGAAAAAATGATTTGTCCACGTTGTGCCGATGAACATATTGAAGTGATGGCAACATCACCGGTGAAAGGTGTCTGGACGGTATACCAGTGTCAGCACTGTCTGTATACCTGGCGCGATACCGAACCGCTGCGCCGTACCAGCCGCGAGCATTACCCGGAAGCGTTCCGCATGACGCAGAAGGATATTGATGAGGCGCCGCAGGTGCCGACGATCCCGCCGCTGCTGTAAAAAAAGCCCGGTGGCGGCTGCGCTTACCGGGCGATAATATTGTGCGGTCCTTTGCCCGGTGGCGCTACGCTTACCGGGCCTACGGGTTTTGTAGGCCCGGTAAGCGTAGCCGTCACCCGGCAAAAAAGACCGCAGAGAACTAAACCAGACTCTTCAACCGATAAATCCACTCCAGCGCCTGTCGCGGCGTCAGGGAATCCGGGTCGAGATTTTCCAGCGCTTCCACGGCCGGAGAGGTCTCTTCCGGGACCGCCAGCAGTGACATCTGCGTACCATCTATCTGCGTCGCCGCCGCATTCGGTGACAAACTTTCCAGTTCACGCAGTTTCTGACGCGCGCGCTTGATCACCTCTTTTGGCACGCCCGCCAGCGCCGCGACGGCCAGGCCATAACTCTTGCTTGCCGCGCCGTCCTGCACCGTGTGCATAAAGGCGATGGTGTCGCCGTGCTCAAGCGCATCAAGGTGGACGTTAGCCACGCCTTCCATTTTCTCTGGCAGCTGTGTCAGTTCGAAATAGTGCGTTGCGAACAGCGTCAGCGCCTTGATTTTATTTGCCAGACTTTCCGCGCACGCCCAGGCCAGGGACAGGCCGTCATAGGTGGAGGTACCGCGTCCTACTTCGTCCATCAACACCAGACTGTTCTCTGTCGCGTTATGCAGAATGTTGGCGGTTTCGGTCATCTCGACCATAAATGTAGAGCGACCGCTCGCCAGATCGTCCGCCGCACCCACACGGGTGAAGATACGGTCGATAGGGCCAATCTCAACTTTCTGCGCCGGAACGTAGCTGCCGATGTAGGCGAGCAGCGCGATAAGGGCTGTCTGGCGCATATAGGTGCTTTTACCGCCCATGTTGGGGCCGGTAATGATCAGCATTCTTCGCTGCGGTGACAGGTTCAACGGGTTGGCAATAAACGGTTCGTTCAGCACCTGCTCAACCACCGGGTGGCGGCCTTCGGTAATGCGAATGCCGGGTTTGTCAGTAAAGGTCGGACAGGTGTAATTCAGCGTATCGGCGCGCTCGGCCAGGTTTACCAGGACATCCAGCTCGGCCAGCGCAGCGGCGCTCAGTTGCAGGTCAGCCAGGTGCGGCATCAGGATGTCGAACAGCTCGTCATACAGCTGTTTCTCCAGCGCCAGCGCTTTACCTTTCGACGTGAGCACTTTGTCTTCGTACTCTTTCAGCTCGGGAATAATGTAGCGCTCGGCATTTTTCAGCGTCTGGCGGCGAACGTAGTGAATCGGTGCCAGGTGGCTCTGCCCACGGCTGATCTGGATATAGTAACCGTGTACCGCGTTGTAGCCGACTTTCAGGGTGTCGAGCCCCAGACGTTCACGCTCGCGGATTTCCAGCTTATCCAGATAATCCGTCGCGCCATCGGCCAGCGCACGCCATTCGTCCAGCTCTTCGTTGTAACCCGGAGCAATAACCCCGCCATCCCGCACCAGAACAGGCGGCGCATCAATGATGGCGCGTTCCAGCAGTTCGCGAAGCTCGGTAAATTCGCCCATGGTTTCGCGCAGCTTCTGCACTGGCGCGCTGTCGATCTCTCCCAACTGAGCACGCAGTTCCGGCAACTGCTGGAACGCGTGACGCATACGGGCAAGATCGCGTGGACGCGCGGTGCGCAGTGCCAGGCGCGCCAGGATACGCTCAAGATCACCCACCTGACGCAGCACCGGCTGCAAGTCGGTGTAACGATCCTGCAATGCGGCAATGGTTTGCTGGCGGCCGATCAGCGTGTCGGTATTGCGGATCGGCATATGCAGCCAGCGTTTAAGCATACGGCTGCCCATGGGGGTAACCGTGCTGTCGAGAACCGACGCCAGCGTATTTTCCATGCCGCCAGCGAGGTTCTGAGTGATCTCCAGGTTGCGGCGCGTGGCGGCATCCATGATGATGCTGTCCTGCTGACGCTCCATGGTAATGGAACGGATATGGGGCAGGGCGGTACGCTGCGTATCCTTAACGTACTGCAACAGGCAGCCTGCGGCACACAGCCCGCGCGGGGCATTTTCTACGCCAAAGCCAATCAAATCGCGCGTGCCAAATTGCAGGTTCAGCTGCTGGCGCGCGGTATCAATTTCGAACTCCCACAGTGGACGACGACGCAGGCCGCGGCGACCTTCAATCAGCGCCGTCTCGGCGAAATCCTCTGCATAAAGCAGTTCTGCCGGATTGGTGCGCTGTAGTTCAGCCGCCATGGTTTCACGGTCAGCCGGTTCACTCAGGCGAAAACGACCGGAGCTGATATCCAGCGTGGCGTAGCCAAACCCTTTACCGTCCTGCCAGATCGCCGCCAGCAGGTTATCCTGGCGCTCCTGAAGCAGGGCCTCATCGCTGATGGTTCCCGGCGTCACGATGCGTACGACCTTGCGCTCAACGGGGCCTTTCGACGTGGCCGGGTCGCCAATTTGTTCGCAGATAGCGACAGACTCACCCTGGTTCACCAGCTTCGCCAGATAGTTTTCAACCGCGTGATGCGGGATACCTGCCATCGGGATGGGCTCGCCTGCCGACGCGCCACGTTTCGTCAGGGAAATGTCGAGCAGCTGAGACGCACGTTTCGCATCGTCATAAAAAAGCTCGTAAAAATCGCCCATACGGTAAAACAGCAAAATTTCCGGATGCTGTGCCTTCAGCTTCAGGTACTGCTGCATCATTGGCGTATGCGCGTCGAAATTGTCGATTGTGCTCATGGAGTTATGATATCCATTTCTTTGAAAATATTACGCTTTGAGCGGCTCAATGGCCGATTGTTCCTTCTATTGTCGCATGAAAAAAAGGTGCGGCGCAGAAAAAAGTCACGACTTTACGAGGCATCTTCCACCATTAATTCAATGATGATTTTCCCGTGCTCGACGCCCACCCGAACCTGCGAGTTGGTGGTAAATCCCGCTTGCTCAAGCCAGTCGCCTTTCAGGCTCAGCGCTGCGTGTACGCTGTAGCGTTTTGGAATTTTCGTTTTACGGTCTTCATGACGTTTTCTGAAGTAACCCACTTTCAAGTGACGATAGGGTTTGGCGATCGCGATCTCTTGCATAAGCTCTCCGGTGAATGCGGTCAAAGGTGGTTATTTATGCCTGTATAAAATACCAGTAAAACGCAGCGGGGGGCGGGGTAATTCTGGAAGGGCGCTTCAGAAAATGGAATGCAATGACTGAAAATGTGCGGATAAAAGGGTATTATAAATGCACTTTATTGTTGAGGACGACGTTATGTCCGGTAAACGTATTTCACGAGAAAAAAAGACGATCGCCAGAATGATCGCCCTGTACGAAAACAGGTGTCCGCACGCCATAAAAGAAGAGGGGCACTATTCAGCGCTCAAGGCTTATGCCGATAAGCGGCTGGATAAATGCGTGTTTGGTGAGGAAAAACCCGCCTGCAAACAGTGCCCTGTGCACTGTTATCAGCCCGCCCGACGGGAAGAGATGAAGCAGGTGATGCGTTGGGCAGGGCCACGTATGTTATGGCGTCATCCAATTCTGACCATCCGTCATCTGATCGACGATCGCCGTCCGGTTCCGGAATTACCCGAAAAGTATCGGCCCAAAAAATAACCGGCTCCGCGCCGCAGTGGGCGACAAATTACGCGCAGGGCGACGTCGCCGGAATGACGGGTTAATTCAGACTCTCTTTATCGATTCCCAGACGCTTCATGCGCGAGAGCAGGGTGGTACGCTTCAGCCCCAGCCGTTGCGCCGCACCTTTCGGTCCGGCTACCACGCCGTTGGTCTCCTTCAGCACTCGCATAATGAGCTGATATTCATCTTCTCCCTCTTTCGCAAGCTCGGTTGCGGTCACGGTCGTTTCAGAGAGAGTAACCTCTGGCAGGGAGAGCTGGAGCACGTTCCCGCGCGTCAGCAGGACCGCGCGCTCAATGACGTTTTCCAGCTCGCGCACGTTCCCCGGCCACTCCATCGCCGAGAGGGTGCGTAGCGTTTCGGCAGGAATACTGTCGATATTTCGCCCCATCCGGCGGGCAATCTTCGCGGTAAAGGCTTTCACCAGCAGCGGAATATCTTCCGGGCGCTCGCGAAGCGGCGGCAGGCAGATCGGGAAGACGTTCAGGCGATAGTAAAGATCGCTGCGAAACTCGCGGTCGGCGACCATTTTTTTCAGATCGCGGTTGGTGGCGGCAATCAGACGCACGTCGGTCTGGATCAGCTTGTTGCTGCCGAGGCGCTCGAACTCCTGCTCCTGCAAAACGCGCAGCAGCTTGGGCTGAAGCTCCAGCGGCATATCGCCCACTTCGTCGAGGAACAACGAGCTTTTATCCGCCAGTTCAAAACGGCCCAGCCGCTGGCTGCTGGCGCCGGTAAAGGCGCCGCGCTCGTGGCCGAACAGGTCGCTTTCCAGTAAGCCCGCAGGCATCGCCGCGCAGTTCATCTTCACCATCCGGCGGCTATTGCGGTTGCTCAGATTGTGGATCGCCCGGGCAATCAGCTCTTTCCCGGTACCGGTTTCACCGAGGATCAGCACCGTGCTGTCGCTCTGCGCCACCATTTCCACCTGCTTAAGGACGCTGTACATGGCATCGCTGCGCCCGATGATTTCGCCAAACTCGCTGTCCACGTTGTTGAGCTGCTCGGTCAGCGCCAGGTTTTCGTCCACCAGCCTCTCCTTCAGGCGGTGGATCTCCTGATAGGCGAGGGCGTTATCCAGCGCAATGGAGATACGCTCGGCGATCTGGCGCAGCAGCTTCAGGTTGGCGGTGGTAAATACGGCCTCATCGCACTGCGCCAGTTTAAGCACGCCGAGCATGGTGTTGCCGGACATCAGCGGCAGCAGGCACAGGGTCTGGATCTTGTTGCCCCAGGTGTTGAACAACATCCGCTCGTAGGGGGCTACCGGATCCTGTTCATTGAGATTGAGCAGCAGGATCTCTTTGCTTTTAAATACCCGCTCGGACAGCGTTCCCGCTTCATCCACTTCGCTCTGCTCGTGCGCCGGGTTGGCTTCATCAAGGTAGTGGGTGGAGTAGATGTTCAGCTTGCCTTTCCGGTTGCCGCGTAGCGCAATGCTGATGGCATCGATTTTAAAATAGTGATGGATCTCTTTTGACACTTCGCTGACCAACTCATCCATGTCCAGGCGGGAGAGCACGGCGTTGGTGATGGCAACCAGAATGCGGAAGTTATCGCGCTCGCGGCTCAGCAGGTCGTAGTCCACGTTATTGGTGACGCGGCTTTGGATCTGCTCCGCGACAACGGCCACAATCTGGGTAAAGGTGTGCAGGCGTTCGTACTCCGCCTCGCTCCAGGGCTGGTCGGTATCGCGGATAAACTCGCAGCCGCCAAAAATTTGCCCTTCCACCGCCAGCGGCAGCATGCTGTAGTGGCCGAACGGGTGGTAAAGATTGCTCTCTGCCAGCTTCGGCCAGGCCTGGCGAAACTGGTCAAAATTGCAGTGCAGCGCTTCCGGGCGGGAGAGGATACGCCGCACCGGACCGTGGGCCAGAAACGTTTCATCTTCATATTCGAAGATTTTGCCGTTATCACGCGTTGAGAAATAGCTCGCGCGGTGGGTTGCGCTATGCCAGAGCACAATGGCGGCGCTGTCCGCCAGCGCTGATTGCCTGACCAGCCGCGTCAGGGCATCGCTCAGCGCGCCGAGATCGGGCTGTTGTAAAAGTGTGCGCGTGATGTCAAACAGGCCCTGCTGTCCAAGATCGCTCATCGGTGTATACGGCATTGTTGCTTTCCAATAGAAACTGGCAAAAAGAGAAATTCAGCGCTGACCGCTTTTGGCGCGGTCTAGCAAATTCGGGGTAACGGTTCAGCGTGCGGCAGATCCAGCGTGTGCTTCACGCCGTAAAGCCCGGTCAGGCGCACCCCTTTGCGCTCAACCACGTCGCCGATGATGGCCGCGTCTTTCCCTAAAGGATGCGTGCGCAGCTGTGCAAGTACGGCTTCCGCCGCCGCGCGTTCCACGCCGATCACCAGCTTGCCCTCATTGGCAAAGTTAAGCGGGTCTAGACCTAGTAGCTCGCACAGCCCGCGCACGGCGGGCTTAACGGGCAGGCCGCGCTCGGTCAGCTCAATCCCGCAGCCGCAGCTTGCCGCGAACTCGTGCACCACGGCATTCACGCCGCCCCGCGTGGCGTCGCGCAGGGCTTTTACGCCCGGCATGTCGCGCAGCGTCTGGATCAGCGGCGTGAGTACCGCGCAGTCACTGCGCAGCTCGCCATCCAGCCCCAGGCCTTCGCGCAGGTTCAGGATGGTTGCCCCGTGGCAGCCCAGCGTGCCGCTGACAATCAGCACGTCGCCTGCGCAAAGCTGCTGCGCGCCCCAGTGAATGTCGGCAGGGATCGCCCCCATCCCGGCGGTGTTTATGAAGAGCTTATCCGCCGCGCCGCGCTGCACCACCTTGGTATCCCCGGTGACGATGGCGATCCCCGCCTCGCGGGCGGTGTGCGCCATGCTGTTGACCACCGCCGTGAGCGTCTCCATTGGTAACCCTTCTTCGAGGATAAACCCGCAGGAGAGGTAGCGGGGGATCGCGCCGCTGACGGCCACGTCGTTTGCCGTGCCGCAGACGGCGAGCTTGCCGATATCGCCTCCCGGGAAGAACAGCGGGTCAATCACGTAGCTGTCGGTAGAGAACGCCAGCCTGTCACCGTGGGCGGTCAGGGCCGCGAGGTCAATACGCGCCTGATCTTCCTGCTCGGCGAGCCAGGGGTTATTAAAGGCTTCCATAAACAGCCGGTTAATCAGCTGCTGCATCGCCTGTCCACCGCTTCCGTGCGCCATTTCCACCGTGTTCATGCTTCACACTCCTGGTTGCGATAGTGATACCACGCGGCGCATGCCCCTTCGGAAGAGACCATCAGCGCGCCAAACGCGGTTTGCGGGTTACAGGCGTTGCCAAATAACGGGCAGTGATGAGGTTTGCATTTGCCGGTGAGTACGTCGCCACAGCGGGCGCGGGGATCGTCGCACACCTGCTGCGGCTGCGGGCGGAAATGCGCTTCGGCGTCGAAGGCGCGATACGTGGGCGTCAGGTGCACGCCGGATTCGGCAATCAGCCCCAGTCCGCGCCACTCGCTGTCGCCTTCGACGCTAAACACGTCGGCTATGGCCTGCTGTGCCCGTCTGTTACCTGCATCGGGCACCACGCGACGATACTGATTTTCCACCGCACTCAGGGCCGCTATTTTCTGCTCAACCAGCATGGTCACGCCTTGCAGTAGATCAAGTGGCTCGAAACCAGCCACCACTAACGGACGATTGTACTGTTCAGCGATAAAACCGTAGGCTTCTGTGCCGATCACCATGCTGACGTGGCCCGGCGCCAGAAACGCGTCGATACCGTTATCCGGCGCTTCAAGCAGGCTGCGCAGCGTGGGAATAAGCGTGATGTGCTGGCAGAAAAAGTAAAAGTTTGTGACGTTGCGGGCTTTCGCCTGCTGGAGGGTAATGGCGGTGGCGGGCATGGTGGTTTCAAAACCCAGCCCGAAAAAGACGACCTTACGCTCAGGATTAGCCATCGCCAGCGTCAGGGCATCCATCGGTGAGTAGACGATCCGCACGTCCGCGCCGCGCGCCTTCGCCTGGAGCAGCGAGCCATTTTTTCCCGGAACACGCATGGCGTCGCCAAAGGTGCAAAAAATCACACCGGGGCGGCTGGCGATGTCGATACAGCTGTCGATGCGCCCCATCGGCAGCACGCACACCGGGCAGCCGGGGCCGTGGATAAACTCGATGTTCTCCGGCAGCAGCTGGTCGAGGCCAAATTTAAAGATGGCGTGGGTGTGTCCGCCGCACACCTCCATGATCCGCAGCGGTTTTTCTTTCGTGTAGTCCAGCAGCGAGGCGCGGGTCTTCAGGCGATCGATAAGCTGCAACACCTGCTTAGGCGCGCGATATTCATCAACGTAACGCATGTGTTAACGTTCCTCCCCATACAACAGGGCGCCCACGTCCGGTTCGACGTCAAACATATTCTGTAGCGCATCCAGCGTGTCGCGGGCTTCTTCCTCATTAATCACGCTCATGGCAAAACCCACATGGACCAGCACCCACTGGCCGAGACGCGTTGCGCCGGTCTCATCGTGGCTGCCTACCAGCGTCAGGTCGACATCGCGCAGGATGCCGCAGACTTCCACTTTGGCCTGATTGCCGTCGATGGAATGAATTTGTCCGGGGACGCCTATGCACATCGTTCGTTCTCCAGCCAGTTCAGCCAGGCGTCCATCCCGTCGCCGCGCGTGGCGGAAACCAGCAGGATCTCAATGTCCGGGTTCACTTCCCGGGCGTAAGCCAGGCACTTATCCACGTCGAAATTCAGGTACGGCAGCAGGTCGACCTTGTTCAGCAGCATGAGGGAGGCGGCGGCAAACATATGCGGATATTTCAGCGGCTTGTCTTCCCCTTCGGTCACGGAGAGCACCGCCACTTTATGCCGCTCGCCGAGGTCGAAGCTTGCCGGGCAGACCAGGTTGCCGACGTTTTCAATAAACAGGATACCGTTATCCGCCAGCGGCAGGCGCGGGGCGGCGTCGGCAATCATCTGCGCGTCCAGGTGGCACCCTTTCCCGGTGTTGACCTGAATCGCAGGCGTACCGGTTTCGCGGATGCGCGCGGCGTCGTTTACCGTTTGCTGGTCGCCTTCGATTACGGCGCAGGAGACGTGTTCGTTCAGACGTTTAAGGGTTTCGGTCAGCAGCGTGGTTTTACCGGAGCCGGGGCTGGAGACCAGGTTCAGCACCAGCTGTTCGCGCGCGGCAAAGCGGGCGCGATTGCGGGCGGCGAGCTGGTTATTCTTGTCCAGCACGTTGATCTCCACCTCCAGCATCTGGCGCTGGCTGATGCCCGGCGCGTGCGTACCCGCTTCGCCATGGCCGTAATGGAGGTCGCCCGCGTCGGAACGCTGCGGGGCAAAGGTGATGCCGGTCAGGGCCGCCGCGGGACGCGGGGCAGGAGAAAAGGGCGCGGAGCGAAACGCGGAGTGGGGACGGTGTTCATCCCCTTCTATATACAGGTTGCCTTCAGCGCAACCGCAGGTACTACACATACATTACTCCTTCTCGATTTCGAGGCGTTGGATCTGCATACCGTCATCCGCCACGATGCGCAGCCCGCTGCTCTGGCACTGCGGACAGCGCTGTACCTTCGATGACAGCAGCGTGACGTACTGCTGACACTGCTCGCACCAGCACTCCGCCTGCTGCTCGTCGATATGCAGCGCGCACCCTTCCGCCAGCGTGCCGCGGCACACCAGCTCAAAACAGAAGGTGAGGGCGCTGGTCTCGACGCAGGAAAACGCCCCGACCTTCAGCCAGACGCCGGTGACGCGTTTCGCGTGGTTTTGCACTGCCTGCTGTTCGATAAGTTCCAGTGCCCGCTGGCAGAGGGTGATTTCGTGCATGACGCCTCCTTAATGAATTGCCCATTCAATGCAATAACGGTGCCAGCTTGATTTGCGTTACGGCGTGACGATGTCAACGCTGTCGAAATGACACGTCGACACTGCGGCGGTGACAGTGCACATCTCTTTAAAATCCATTTAAATCAACAGATTAAAAACTGGCACGAAATCTGCTTAACAGCCGCTAACTCCATTAACCGGATACCTTTTATGACTATTTGGGAAATTAGCGAAAAAGCGGATTACATCGCGCAACGTCATCAGCAGCTCCAGGAGCAATGGCACCTGTACTGCAATTCACTGATCCAGGGGATCACGCTGTCGAAGGCCCATCTGCATCACGCCATGAGCTGTGCGGCGCAGGGGGATATGCGTTTTGTTCTGTTCGGTCACTTTACGATTTACGTCACCCTGGCGGAGACCTTCAACAGCCACACGATTGAGTACTACGTCGAGACGAAAGAGGGCGACAGGCACTGCATCGCCCGGGCGCAGCTGATGGCGGACGGTATGGTGGACGGTCACGTCAGCAACCGCGATCGCCAGCAGGTGCTGGAGCACTATCTGGAGAAAATCGCGCCGGTTTATAACGGCCTCTACGCCGCCGTTGAGCACGATCGGCCAGTCAACCTGAAACAGCTGATCGACGGAAAATCCTCCGCGAACGTGGCCTGAAAAACGAGTGTCGAGAAGTGTCGATAAGACAGTTTTTTTTCGTCAAAAATGACCATCACCAGAGGATGACCCGGTGAACCGTTTTGTAATTGCTGACTCGACGGTCTGTATTGGCTGTCGGACCTGTGAGGCGGCGTGTTCGGAAACGCACCGCCTGCACGGGCTACAGTCCATGCCGCGCCTGCGCGTCATGCGTAATGAGAAAGAGTCTGCCCCGCAGCTCTGTCACCACTGTGAAGACGCCCCGTGCGCGGGCGTCTGTCCTGTCAATGCCATCACCCGCGTTGACGGCGCGGTACAGCTGAACGAAAGCCTGTGCGTGAGCTGCAAGCTGTGCGGCATCGCCTGTCCGTTCGGCGCCATTGAGTTTTCAGGCAGCCGTCCGCTGCATATTCCGGCGAATGCTAATACTGCGAAAGCGCCGCCTGCGCCACCGGCTCCGGCACGCGTGAGTACGCTGCTGGACTGGGTGCCGGGCATTCGCGCCGTTGCGGTGAAGTGCGATCTGTGCAGCTTCGATGAGCAGGGTCCGGCCTGCGTGCGGACCTGCCCGACCCGGGCGCTGGTCCTGGTCAACATCCGCGACATCGCTCGCACCAGCAAACGCAAGCGCGAGCTGACCATCAATACCGACGTCGGCGATCTTTCGCTGCTGCGGGCGCTTAACGAGGGGGCGAAATGAACGCGATAGTTATGATGACCAGCGGTGTGGCCTGGTTTGCCGCCGCCGCTGTCCTGGCGCTGCTTCTCTCCTTCCATAAAACGCTGAGCGGCGTGATCGCCGGTATCGGCGGGGCGGTCGGCAGCCTGATGACGCTGGCGGCGGGCGGGGTTGTCCTGATCGACGGCCAGTCTGTTGACACCCTCATCCCGCTGATTCACCACGCCGTTGAGCTTACGCCGCTGAACGCCATCTGGCTGATAACCTTTGGCCTGTGCGGACTGTTTATCAGCCTGTTTAATATCGACTGGCACCGACATCAGCACACCAAAGCCAACGGCCTGCTGGTTAACCTGTTGATGGCCGCCGCGGTCTGTACCGTTATCGCCAGCAACCTCGGCGCGCTGGTGGTGATGGCAGAAATCATGGCCCTGTGCGGCGTGTTCCTGACCGGATGCAGCGCCTCCGGCAAGCTGTGGTTTGCGCTCGGACGTCTCGGCACGCTGCTGCTGGCGCTGGCCTGCTGGCTGGTGTGGCAGCGTTTCGGCACGCTGGATTTTGCCATGCTTAACGGCCAGCCGCTGGGCAACGACGTCTGGACGTTGGGCGTAGTTGGTTTTGGCCTGCTGGCCGGGATAATCCCGCTGCACGGCTGGGTGCCGCAGGCGCATGCCAATGCCTCAGCCCCGGCCGCTGCGCTGTTCTCCACCGTGGTGATGAAGGTCGGTCTGTTCGGCATCCTGATGATAACCCTGACGGGCGGTCAGCCGCCGCTGTGGTGGGGCGTGGCGCTGCTGATTGCAGGGATGATCACCGCGTTCGTCGGCGGGCTGTACGCGCTGATGGAGCACAACATCCAGCGTCTGCTGGCGTACCACACCCTGGAGAACATCGGGATTATCCTGCTCGGCATGGGCGCGGGCGTCACCGGGCTGGCGCTCAACCAGCCGGCGCTGATTGCCGCCGGGTTTATTGGCGGTCTGTATCACCTTATCAACCACAGTCTGTTTAAAAGCACCCTGTTCCTCGGTGCGGGCAGCGTCTGGTTCCGCACCGGGCACCGCGATATTGAAAAGCTCGGCGGGATTGGCAAAAAAATGCCCGTCATTTCGCTGGCGATGCTGGTCGGGCTGATGGCGATGGCTGCGCTGCCGCCGCTGAACGGCTTTGCCGGCGAGTGGGTGATTTATCAGTCCTTCTTCGCCCTCGGCCAGAGCGAGGCGTTTATCGGGCGTTTACTCGGCCCGCTGCTGGCGGTGGGCCTGGCGATCACCGGCGCGCTGGCGGTGATGTGTATGGCGAAGGTTTACGGCGTCACCTTCCTGGGCGCGCCGCGCACCCGCGAAGCGGAAAACGCCTGCTGCGCACCGCTACTGATGGGCGTAAGCGTGGTCGCACTGGCGCTGTGCTGCATCGCGGGCGGCGTCGCCGCGCCGTGGTTGCTGCCGCTGCTGGGCCACGCCATTCCGCTGCCGCTGGTCACGGCGCATACCGTCGTTTCCCAGCCGATGATGGCGCTGCTGCTGATTGCCGCGCCGCTCCTGCCGTTCGTGCTGATGCTGTTCTTCAGACGCGACCGTCTCGCCTCCCGCTCGCGCGGCGCGGCGTGGGCCTGCGGCTACGAACATGAGCAGTCGATGGTCATCACCGCCCACGGTTTCGCTATGCCGGTGAAGGAGAACTTCGCCGCCGTGCTGAAGCTGCGCCATTGGCTGAACCCGGTGGGCTGGGTGCCGGGCTGGCAGGGTGCCGCCGTGCCCGTGCTGTTCCGCCGCCTGGCGCTGATCGAGCTGGCGGTGCTGGTGGTGATTGTCATTTCACGAGGAGCCTGACATGAGTCTGTTACTGGCAATTCTTCAGGCGCTGGTGCTGTTCGCCGCCGCGCCGCTGCTGTCGGGCATCACGCGCGTGGCGCGCGCCCGGCTGCACAACCGTCGCGGGCCTGGCGTGCTCCAGGAGTACCGCGATCTCTTCAAACTGCTTTCCCGTCAGAGCGTCGCGCCGGACGCCGCAGGCTGGGTGTTCCGCCTGACGCCGTTTGTGATGGTGGGCGTGATGCTGACCATCGCCACCGCGCTGCCGGTAGTGACGGTGGGCTCGCCGCTGCCGGTGCTGGGCGATCTGATTACGCTGATCTACCTCTTCGCCATCGCGCGTTTCTTCTTTGCGATTGCGGGTCTGGATACCGGCAGCCCGTTTACGGGTATCGGCGCCAGCCGCGAGGCGATGCTCGGCGTGCTGGTTGAGCCAATTCTGCTGCTGGGGCTGTGGGTTGCCGCACAGGTTGCAGGCTCGACCCATATCAGTTTTATCACCGACACCGTTTACCACTGGCCGGTTTCACGTTCTCTCCCGCTGGTGCTGGCGCTCTGCGCCTGCGCGTTCGCCACCTTTATCGAGATGGGCAAGTTGCCGTTCGATCTCGCGGAAGCGGAGCAGGAATTACAGGAGGGGCCGCTCACCGAATACAGCGGCTACGGCTTTGCGGTGCTGAAGTGGGGCATCAGCCTCAAGCAGCTGGTGGTGTTGCAGATGTTCGTCGGCGTTTTCTTCCCGTGGGGGCAGATGACGCACTTCTCTGCGGGCGGCCTGCTGCTGGCCGTGGTGGTGGCTGTGCTCAAGCTGCTTATCGGCGTGCTGGTGATTGCCCTGTTTGAAAACAGCATGGCGCGCCTGCGTTTTGTTGAAACGTCACGCATCACCTGGGCCGGTTTTGGTTTTGCATTTTTAGCGTTCGTCTCCTTGCTGGTGGCGTGATTAAAGAGAGTGTTTATGTCTGAAGAAAAGAAAGGTCAGCAGTATCTCGCCGCGTTGCATCAGGCTTTCCCGGGCGTGGTGCTGGAGGAGTCCTGGCAAACCAAAGACCAGATCACCGTCACCATTAAGGTGAACTATCTGCCGGAAGTGGTGGAGTTTCTCTATTACCAGCAGGGCGGCTGGCTGTCAGTGCTGTTCGGCAACGACGAGCGTCAGCTGTGTGGCAACTATGCGGTGTACTACGTGATGTCGATGGAGCAGGGGGAGAAGTGCTGGCTCACCGTGCGCGTAGAGGTCGATCCGGCTAAACCGGAATACCCCTCCGTCACGCCGCGCGTGCCTGCCGCCGTCTGGGGCGAGCGCGAAGTGCGCGACATGTATGGTCTGGTGCCGGTTGGCCTGCCTGACGAGCGTCGCCTGGTGCTGCCGGACGACTGGCCGGATGAACTCTATCCGCTGCGCAAGGACAGCATGGACTATCGCCAGCGCCCGGCCCCGACCACCGACAGCGAAACCTACGAGTTCATCAACGAGCTGGGCAGCAAGAAGAATAACGTGGTGCCGATTGGCCCGCTGCACGTTACCTCCGACGAACCGGGCCACTTCCGCCTGTTCGTCGACGGCGAGAACATTATCGACGCCGACTACCGCCTGTTCTACGTCCACCGCGGCATGGAGAAGCTGGCGGAGACCCGCATGGGCTACAACGAAGTCACGTTCCTCTCTGACCGCGTGTGCGGCATCTGCGGCTTTGCCCACAGCACCGCCTACACCACCTCGGTGGAAAACGGCATGGGGATCGTGGTGCCGGAACGCGCGCAGATGATCCGCGCCATTCTGCTGGAGGTGGAGCGCCTGCACTCGCACCTGCTCAACCTCGGCCTGGCCTGCCACTTCGTCGGCTTTGACTCCGGGTTTATGCAGTTCTTCCGCGTGCGCGAGGCGTCGATGAAGATGGCGGAGATCCTTACCGGGGCGCGTAAAACCTACGGCCTGAACCTGATCGGCGGGATCCGCCGCGACCTGCTGAAAGACGACATGATCCAGACCCGCCAGCTGGCGCAGCAGATGCGGCGGGACGTGCAGGAGCTGGTGGACATGCTGCTCAGCACGCCAAACATTGAGCAGCGCACCGTCGGGATTGGTCGTCTTGACCCGGAAATCGCCCGCGACTTCAGCAACGTCGGCCCGATGGTGCGCGCCAGCGGCCACGCCCGCGATACCCGCGCCGATCACCCGTTCGTCGGCTACGGCCTGCTGCCGATGACCGTGCACAGCGAGCAGGGCTGCGACGTCATCTCCCGTCTGAAGGTGCGCATCAACGAGGTATTCACCGCGCTGAACATGATCGACTACGGCCTCGATAATCTGCCGGGCGGCCCGCTGATGGTGGAAGGCTTCACCTACATTCCAAACCGCTTTGCCCTCGGCTTTGCCGAAGCGCCGCGCGGGGACGACATCCACTGGAGCATGACCGGCGACAACCAGAAGCTCTACCGCTGGCGCTGCCGCGCGGCGACCTACGCCAACTGGCCAACCCTGCGCTACATGCTGCGCGGCAATACGGTCTCTGACGCGCCGCTGATCATCGGCAGCCTCGACCCGTGCTACTCCTGCACCGACCGCATGACCGTCGTGGACGTGCGCAAGAAGAAAAGCCAGGTGGTGCCGTACAAAGAGCTTGAGCGCTACAGCATTGAGCGTAAAAACTCGCCGCTGAAATAAGGACTCGCCATGTTTACCTTTATCAAAAAAGTGATCAAAACCGGCACGCAGACCAGCAGCTATCCGCTGGAGCCGATGCCGGTGGATAAAAACTTTCGCGGCAAGCCGGAGCACAATCCGCAGCAGTGCATCGGCTGCGCGGCCTGCGTCAACGCCTGCCCGTCGAATGCCTTAACGGTGGAAACGGACCTGAAAACCGGCGAGCTGGCCTGGCAGTTTAACCTCGGGCGCTGCATCTTCTGCGGCCGCTGCGAGGAGGTCTGCCCGACGGTGGCCATTCGCCTGTCTCAGGAGTACGAGCTGGCGGTGTGGAAAAAAGAGGACTTCCTCCAGCAGTCGCGCTTTGCGCTGTGCAACTGCCGCGTCTGCAAGCGTCCGTTCGCCGTGCAAAAAGAGATCGACTACGCCATCGCGCTGCTGAAGCACAACGGCGACGTCCGCGCGGAGCATCACCGCGAAAACTTCGAAACCTGCCCGGAGTGCAAGCGTCAGAAGTGCCTGCTGCCGTCCGACCGTATTGATATCACCCGCCATATGAGAGAGGCCAGCTGATGGAAAACCTACTGGGCCCGCGCGATGCTAACGGCATTCCTGTGCCGATGACGGTGGACGAATCCATCGCCAGCATGAAGGCGTCGCTGCTGAAAAAAATCAAACGCTCGGCCTACGTCTACCGCGTGGACTGCGGCGGCTGCAACGGCTGCGAGATTGAGATCTTCGCCACGCTGTCACCGCTGTTTGACGCCGAGCGCTTCGGCATCAAAGTGGTGCCGTCCCCGCGCCATGCGGATATCCTGCTGTTCACCGGCGCGGTCACCCGCGCGATGCGTTCGCCTGCGCTGCGCGCCTGGCAGTCTGCGCCGGATCCGAAAATCTGTATCTCCTACGGCGCCTGCGGCAACAGCGGCGGCATCTTCCACGATCTTTACTGCGTCTGGGGCGGCACCGACAAAATCGTGCCGGTGGACGTCTACATTCCGGGCTGCCCGCCGACGCCCGCCGCCACGCTGTACGGTTTTGCCATGGCGCTCGGCCTGCTGGAGCAGAAGATCCACGCTCGTGAGCCGGGCGAGCTGGACAACCAGCCAGCCACTCTCCTGCACCCGGATATGGTGCAGCCGCTGCGGGTGAAGATCGACCGCACGGCGCGCAGGCTGGCGGGCTACCGCTACGGACGCCAGATTGCCGACGATTACCTGCGTCTGCTGGGCCAGGGCGACCATCAGGTAGCGCGCTGGCTGGAGGCCGAGAACGATCCGCGTCTCAATGAGATCGTGGCGAACCTGAACAGCATTGTGGATGAGGCGCGTATCCGATGAGTGAAACGGTGGTGTTCAGCCAGCTGAGCCGTAAGTTTATTGATGAGAACGATGCCACGCCGGATGCGGCGCAGCAGGTGGTCTATTACAGCCTGGCGATTGGGCACCACCTCGGGGTGATCGACTGCCTTGAAACGGCGCTGAGCTGCCCGTGGCCGGAATACCTGGCGTGGATCGCCACGCTGGAGGAGGGCAGCGCGGCGCGGCGCAAGATGGAGGGCGTGCCGAAGTACGGCGAGATTGTGATCGACGCCAACCACATCACGATGCTCGCTAACGCCTTTGACGCGGCGCTGAGCGTACAAACCCCGGCGCAGCAGGCGTGGAGCAAAACGCTGCTCGGCATGCTGCACGATATTCATCAGGAGAGCGCCATCTACCTGATGGTGAGGAGATTACGTGACTGACGTTTTACTGTGTGTCGGCAACAGCATGATGGGCGACGACGGCGCGGGCCCGCTGCTGGCGGAAAAGTGCGCTGCGAACCCGCCGGGCAGTTGGGTGGTGATTGACGGCGGCAGCGCGCCGGAAAACGACGTGGTGGCCATTCGTGAACTGCGCCCGGACAGGCTGTTAATCGTCGATGCCACCGATATGGGGCTCAACCCCGGCGAGATCCGCCTGATTGACCCGGACGACATCGCCGAGATGTTTATGATGACCACCCACAACATGCCTCTCAACTATCTGGTGGATCAGATTAAAGACGACGTGGGCGAGGTGCTGTTTCTGGGCATTCAGCCGGACATCGTCGGGTTTTATTATCCGATGACGCCGCCGGTGAAAGAGGCGGTGGACGTGGTGTATTCACGGCTTACCGGGTGGGTTGGGGATGGAGGATTTCCTCAGCTCTGAGCAGTGCCGGGTGGCGCCTTCGCCTTACCCTGCCTACCAAACCCATCTCCCTCTCCCTGTGGGAGAGGGCTGGGGTGAGGGCAACAGGCTACGCCAGATCCCCCCCGTTACTCGCAATCACCTTCTTATACCACCAGAACGATTTCTTGCGCTTGCGGTCCAGCGTGCCGTTTCCGGCGTCGTCCCGGTCGACGTACACAAACCCGTAGCGCTTGCTCATTTCCCCCGTTGAGGCCGATACCAGATCAATGCAGCCCCAGGTGGTGTAGCCCAGCAGCGGTACGCCGTCCTCAATCGCGTCGCCCATCGCGCGGATATGCTCGCGCAGGTAGCTGATGCGGTAGTCGTCGTTGATCTCGCCGTTTTCATCAATAACGTCCTTCGCCCCGAGGCCGTTTTCCACCAGGAACAGCGGCTTCTGGTAGCGGTCGTACATCATGTTCATGGTGATGCGCAGGCCGAGCGGGTCGATACCCCAGCCCCACTCGCTCACCTGAATGTGTGGGTTACGCAGGGACTTCACGATGTTCGCCGCGCTGGTGTTGCTCGCGTTCATGTCCGCCGACGCGCAGCGCGAGGCGTAATAGCTGAACGAGACAAAATCGACGGTGTTTTTCAGCAGTTCATCGTCGCCCGGGTCTTTCACAATCACCACGCCTTTCTCGCGGAACACGCGGGCGGAGTAGGCCGGATAGCTGCCGCGCGCCTGCACGTCGATAAAGAACAGGTTCTCGCGGTCTTTCTCCAGCGCCATCCACACGTCTTCCGGCTTGCAGGAGTACGGGTAGAAATTGCCGCCCGCCAGCATGCAGCCGACCTGGTTTTCCGGGTTCACCTCGTGGGCAATTTTGGTCGCCAGCGCGCTCGCCACCAGCTCGTGGTGCGCGGCCTGGTATTTCACCTGATCTTCGTTTTCCCCTTCCTCAAACACCAGCCCCGCGCCGGAGAACGGGCTGTGCAGCATGATGTTGATTTCGTTGAAGGTCAGCCAGTATTTCACCAGCCCGTTAAACGCTTCAAAGCAGGTGCGGGCGTAGCGGGCGAAGAAATCCACCATTTTGCGGTTGCGCCAGGAGCCGTACTCCGTCACCAGGTGCATCGGCACGTCGAAGTGGCAGAGCGTGACCAGCGGCTCGATGTTGTACTTTTTGCACTCCTCGAACACCGCGCGGTAGAAGGCAATGCCTTCCTGATTCGGCAGCGGTTCGTCGCCGTTCGGGTAGAGGCGGCTCCAGGCAATCGAGGTGCGGAACACCGTAAAGCCCATCTCCGCCATCAGGGCGATGTCTTCTTTGTAGCGATGGTAAAAATCAATCGCCTCGTGGCTCGGGTAGAATTCGTCGTCCCGCAACGAAAACCGTTTTTCCTTGCCGACTTTTACCGCCAGACGGTTTGCGCCGTGGGGGATCATATCGACCGTCGTCAGTCCTTTGCCGCCTTCACGGTAAGCCCCTTCACTCTGGTTGGCGGCAAGCGCGCCGCCCCATAAAAATCCTTGTGGAAAAACAGACATTCTTACCTCGCTTTCAGTTTATGCTTCTGCTGCTTTGTTCTGTACCGGTGCGGTTTGCAGGGCGCGTGCTTTTTCGGCTTCGTCTTCTACCGGGATATCCTCAAACCCTAACAGCAGGGTCAGCACAAACGACAGCACCACCGCCAGACCCATCACGCCAAACACCCAGACGATGGTCATCGGGTTGGCCGGGTCGAAGAACTGCACGCTGGTGAACAGCCCCGGCGCCGCCATCGAGTGGCTGGCAAGACCGGCCATGCCCGCCACCGCGCCGCAGATAAAACCGCTGATCAGGCTCGCAATCAGCGGACGCTTCAGGCGTACCGCCACGCCGTACAGGGCCGGTTCAGAGATCCCCGCCATGATGGCGGAGGCCGCCGCGGCCAGCGCCGTCTGGCGCAGTTCCGGGTTTTTGGTTTTCCACGCCACCGCCAGCGACGAACCGCCGAGCGACAGGTTGGCGCCGATTTCCGACGGCATCACCATCCCTTCTTTGCCCGTTTCGGCAATGGTCTGGATGATGGTCGGCGTAAACACGCGGTGCATCCCGGTCATCACCAGCAGCGGCCACAGCGCGCCCATAATGGCAACGGAGAGCCAGCCCAGATAGCCGTGAATGGTGTAGACCAGCGCGGAGATGGCGCTGCCGATCCAGATCCCGAGCGGGCCAATCAGTACGATGGCGAGCGGGGCGGCAATCAGCACGATCAGCATCGGCTTGAGGAAGTTTTTGGTCACCGCCGGGGTAATGCGATCCACCCAGCGTTCGATGTACGACAGGCACCAGGTCATCACCAGGGCGGGGATCACCGTGTAGGTGTATTTCACCGCCGTCACCGGAATGAAGGCGAACTCAACGTGCTCGCCCTGCGCGGCCTTGGCCATCAGCTCGATAAAGCTCGGGTGAACCAGTACGCCCGCGATAGCAATCGCCAGCGACATGTTGGTTTTGAACTTCACCGCCGCGGATGCCGCCACCATCAGCGGCAGGAAGAAGAACGCGCCGTCGCCGATAACGGTCAGGATCGTCAGCGTCGGGTCGCCTTTGCCCAGCACGCCGGTCATCTCAAGGATCATCGCCAGCAGCTTGACCATCGACCCGCCGATGATCGCCGGGATCAGCGGAGACATGGTGCCGATCAGCGCGTCGAGGATCCCGGCGCCAACCCGGCGCAGCGTGAGCTTCTGTGGACCTTCCGCTACGGCAGGTTGCAGGTTGGCGGGCAGCAGGCTCACTACTTCACGGTATGCCTGGGACACGGTGTTGCCGATGATCACCTGACACTGGTTGTCGTTGCGCACCACGCCGAGCACGCCGCTGATGCTTTTCAGGCGTGCGGCGTCGGTAAGGCTTTCGTCTTTAAGAACGAAGCGCAGGCGCGTCATGCAGTGGGTGACGGCGACGATGTTCTCTTTACCGCCCAGCGCGCTGACAACGTCGTTTGCCAGCGCAGCGTAATTTTTTGCCATCGGATGTGATCCTGTTATCGTTGTGTGAAATGTAGGAAACCGGTTTCACATAATCATCATGAGTTTCTTTTAATGAAACAAGACCACTTTTTATGCATTTTTTCGTTTCGTGATGACGATCACTCGTGGCCGTAAAAAGCGTGATAACGCCGCTGGGACAATTTTTCTGCGGTGCAGTACACTGCGCCCATCAGGTTCAGACGGAATAATAATATGACCACGATGCTGGAAGTGGCGAAGCGGGCAGGCGTATCAAAAGCGACGGTCTCCCGGGTACTGTCGGGGAACGGTTACGTCAGCCAGGAGACGAAAGACCGCGTGTTTCAGGCCATCGAAGAGAGCGGGTATCGCCCCAATCTGCTGGCGCGAAACCTGGCGACCAAACGCACCCAGACCCTGGGGCTGGTGGTGACGAACACCCTGTACCATGGGGTCTACTTTAGCGAGCTGCTGTTTAACGCCGCGCGGATGACGGAAGAGAAGGGGCGTCAGCTGATCCTGGCGGACGGCAAGCACAGCGCCGAAGAGGAGCGCGAGGCGATCCAGTACCTGCTCGACATGCGCTGCGACGCGGTAATCATCTATCCGCGTTTTCTGAGCGTGGAAGCGCTGGACGAGATCATTGAGAAATGCGAGCAGCCGATCATGGTGCTCAACCGCCGTTTGCGGAAAAACAGCAGTCACAGCGTCTGGTCCGATCATAAAGCGTCGTGTCAGGACGCAGTATCGCAGCTGATCGCGAAAGGCCACCGGGAGATTGCGTTTATCACCGGTTCGCTGGATTCCCCCACCGGGGTGGAGCGTCTTTCCGGCTACAAGGACGCGCTGGCGCAGCACGGGATTGCAGTTCGCGACGCGCTGATCGCCGAAGGGAAGTGGAACCCGGCCAGCGGCGCGGCGGCGGTCTCTCAGTTGCTCACCCGCGGCGAAACGTTTACCGCGCTGGTGGCGAGTAACGACGACATGGCGATTGGCGCCATCAGGCAGCTGCACGAGAGCGGCGTCGCCACGCCGGGCGCAGTGTCCGTCATCGGCTTTGACGACGTGGCAATCGCGCCCTATATCGTGCCGTCCCTCTCCAGCGTGCGTATTCCGGTAACGGAGATGATTCAGGAGACCATCAGCCGTATGATTTTCATGCTCGACGGCGGTGAGTTTAAGCCTCAGCAAACCTTCTCCGGCGAGCTTATCCTGCGCGACTCCGTCATTGACGGCCCGCATCGCTGACGTCGACATCTGTCATCGTCACTAATGACGATGACAGATCCTTCTCTTTTAAATTTCCCTATAAAATCAAAGCATTAAATATTGGCACGGTTTATGAATAGCTTCGCGCATAACAGTTATGCCGGAGAAGCAGATGAACCGTTTTATTATGGCCGATGCCAGCAAATGCATTGGTTGCCGTACCTGTGAAGTGGCGTGCGTGGTGTCCCATCAGGCAGAGCAGGATTGCGCCTCTCTCACCCCTGATACCTTCCTGCCGCGCATCCACGTCATTAAAGGCGTGAATATTTCTACCGCCGCTATCTGTCGCCAGTGCGAAGACGCGCCGTGCGCCAACGTCTGTCCGAACGGGGCGATTAAGCGCGAGAAAGGCTTCGTGCATGTGATGCAGGAGCGCTGCATCGGGTGCAAAACCTGTGTGGTGGCGTGTCCGTATGGCGCGATGGAGGTGGTGGTTCGCCCGGTGGTGCGCAACAGCGGTATCGGGCTGAGCGTACGCGCGGAGAAAGCCGAAGCCAATAAATGTGACCTCTGCTACCACCGCGATGCCGGTCCGGCGTGTATGGAAGCCTGTCCGACGCATGCGCTGGTCTGCGTCGATCGCGACAAGCTCGAACAGATGAGTGCCGAAAAACGCCGCCGCGCGGCGTTCGACACCTCATCATCGCTGCTGTTTTAAATTGCGATGCGCGTTAACGGCGTACAGCTTCGGGTGCGCGGCAAGGTGCAGGGGGTAGGATTTCGTCCCTTCGTCTGGCAGCTTGCGCACCAGCTGGGGCTGGCAGGCGACGTCTGCAACGACGGAGAGGGTGTCCTGGTGCGTCTCGCGGGCAGTGGGGGTGACTTTACCGCGAGACTGCGCCAGGACTGCCCACCGCTGGCGCGCATCGATCGCATTGAAACGCAGCCGTTCAGCTGGACGACGCTGCCGGATGAGTTTGTCATCCGCCACAGCGAGAGCGGGGCGATGGACACGCAAATCGTCCCGGATGCCGCCACCTGTCCCGCATGCCTGGTGGAGATGCGCGATCCCCGCGAACGTCGCTACCGCTACCCGTTTATCAACTGCACCCACTGCGGGCCGCGGTTTACCATTATCCGCGCCATGCCCTATGACCGCCCGGCCACGTCAATGGCGCCATTCCCGCTCTGTGTGCCCTGTGAAACGGAGTACCGCAACCCGGCTGACCGGCGTTTTCACGCCCAGCCGGTGGCCTGCCCGGATTGCGGACCGCAGCTGGAGTGGCGAGCCGGGGAGGCTGCTGCCACCCGCGAATCGGCGTTAAGCGCGGCGGTGGCGATGCTGGAAGGCGGCGGGATTGTGGCGGTCAAAGGGCTGGGCGGTTTTCACCTGGTCTGCGACGCGCTTAACCCGCAGGCGGTTCGGAAATTACGGGCACGCAAGCAGCGCCCGACCAGGCCGCTGGCGGTGATGATCCCGCATGCGGACGATCTGCCGGAGGCCATCCAGACGCTGTTACGTTCACCCGCTGCGCCGATTGTGCTGACGCCAAAAGCCTGCCTTCCTGCGTTTCCTGAGGAGATTGCGCCGGGGCTGGATACGGTCGGCGTGATGCTGCCTGCGAACCCGCTCCAGCATTTGCTGATGCTGGACTGCCAGCGCCCGCTGGTGATGACCTCCGGCAACCTCAGCGGCCATCCACCCGCCATAAGCAACCAGCAGGCGCTGGAAGAACTCAGTGACATCGCTGACGGCTTCCTGCTGCACAACCGCGACATCCTGCAACGGATGGATGATTCAGTGATGGACCAGGAGGGCACGATGCTGCGTCGCGCACGCGGTTTTGTGCCGGATGCCATCACATTGCCCGCCGGATTCCGCGACATCCCGCCCATGTTATGCACCGGCGCGGAGATGAAAAACACCTTCAGCCTGGTGCGTGGCAACCAGGCGGTGCTGAGCCAGCATTTTGGCGATCTGAGCGACGAGGGGGTAGAGGCGCAGTGGCGCAGTGCGCTCTCGACGATGCAGGACATCTACGCCTTTCAGCCTGAGCGCGTGGTGTGCGATGCCCATCCGGGTTATCACGCCCGACTGTGGGCCCGGGCGCAGGCGCTGCCCGTTGAGACCGTGCTGCATCATCATGCGCATGCGGCAGCGTGTCTGGCGGAGAATGGCTGGCCGCTCAACGGCGGGGATGTTATTGCCCTGACGCTGGACGGGATCGGCATGGGCGAGAACGGCGCGCTGTGGGGCGGCGAGTGCCTGCGGGTGAACTATCGCGACTGCGAACGGCTGGGCGGTCTGCCAGCCGTTGCGCTGCCGGGGGGCGATCTGGCGGCAAAACAGCCGTGGCGCAATTTGCTCGCCCACTGTCTGGCGTTCGTACCTGACTGGCAGCAGTACCCGGAAACAGAGGTGGTACAGCGTCAAAACTGGCCGCTGCTGGCAACGGCTGTGTCGCGCGGTATCAATGCGCCGCGGGCCTCCTCCTGTGGTCGTCTGTTCGACGCCGTGGCCTGTGCGCTGGGCATTGAAACGCAACGCTATGAGGGCGAAGCCGCGTGCCGGCTGGAGGCGCTGGCCGAACGCTGCGCAGGGGTTGATCATCCGGTGACGCTCCAGACGGATAACCTTGCGCTGTTCTGGCAACAGTGGCTTACCTGGCGGGCGGAACCCGGCGAGCGTGCCTGGGCTTTTCACGATGCGCTGGCAAAAGGGCTGAGCGAACTGGCGGCAACGCATGCCCGCCGACGGTCGCTCTCTACGGTGTGCTTCAGCGGCGGCGTCCTTCACAACCGCCTGCTGCGCGCGCGCCTTCGTCATTACCTTTCTGATTTCACGCTTCTTTTTCCTTCGCGCCTGCCCGCAGGCGACGGAGCGATCTCCTTCGGGCAGGCGGTGGTTGCTGCCGCCCGATCATGTTCACAAGGGATTTAAAATGTTACGACTTTTACGCAATGAACCTCGTGCAGCGTGCCTGCTGCTGGCTCTCGGGATGGCTAACCTGCTGGCCTGGGGGCTGGCGTGGCACACCTTTAGCGGCAGTACGGTGCTGATGGCGGCCAGCCTGCTGGCCTGGTGTTACGGACTGCGTCATGCGGTGGATGCCGACCATATCGCCGCGATTGATACCGTGACGCGTAAAATGATGCAGCAGGGCAAGCGCCCGTCCGGCGTGGGCGCATGGTTTTCCCTCGGACACTCCACCATCGTGGTGCTGGCCTCCATTGCCATCGCCGCGACCGCCACGGCATTTCAGAAGAATATGGCGTGGTTTCACGAGACCGGCAGCCTGATCGGCACGGCGGTGTCGGCAACCTTCCTGCTGGCGATGGCGCTGGTGAATATGGTGATCCTGCGCGGCGTCTGGCGCAGTTTTCAGGCGCTGAAACACGGCAATCCCGTGCAGGGCGACATCACGCTGCCTGCACAGGGCGGCGTCATGAACTGGCTGTTCGGCAAAACCTTCCGCCTCGTCAATAAAAGCTGGCAGATGTACCTGGTCGGTTTCCTGTTCGGCCTGGGGTTCGACACCGCCACCGAAATCGGCGTGCTGGGGATCTCCGCCGCCAGCGCCTCCAGCGGGATGTCGGTGTGGTCGATCATGATCTTCCCGGCGCTCTTCGCCAGCGGCATGGCGCTGGTCGATACGCTCGATAACCTGCTGATGGTGGGTGCCTACGGCTGGGCGTTTAACAAGCCGCAGCGCAAGCTGTACTACAACATGACCATCACCGGGACTTCGGTGGTGGTGGCGCTGTTTATTGGCGGCCTGGAAGCGCTGGGTCTGCTGATGGACAAGTTCTCCCTCAGCGGCGGCGTGTGGGATCTGATTGGCGCGGTGAACGATAACCTGGGCGACGCCGGATTTGTGGTGGTCGGGCTGTTTGTCGCCTGCTGGCTGATCTCGATGGCGAACTATCGCTGGCGCGGTTATGACGCGCTGGTGGTGCGCCCCTGACGCTGAAAGTGTAGCGATAAAAAAAAGCCCCGGGACATCGGGGCGGTGGACAATAAAATCCAAAGGTTAAGTAAGCGTGGCAGTACTGTAGGCCGGGTAAGCGGAGCGCCACCCGGCATGACGAGGGTTAAGCTGGTAGCGATTTCAGCAGCGCGAAGGCCTCCTTCATTCTGTCTTCGCTGACGACAAAGGCGCGCATCTGACCGTCGGTATCGGTGCCGCGCGCCACCATGCCCTGAGGCGAAAGGACAATCTCCCAGTCCAGATCCTGACGCTGCGTTTCACCTGCGAGATGCAGCGGTAGTTCCGGCGTTTTTACCTTCACCAGCATGGCGGGTAATTTCACCGGGGCGTTGCCGCCGAGCAGGTTTTTCGCCAGGAACATGGCGCTTAACTGAATCGGTTGCAGGAACGGCAGCACCTGGCCGTTAATTTCCGCGCAGTCGCCCAGGGCATAAATGTCCGGCCGGGTGGTTTGCAGGTAGCTGTCCACCTTCACGCCGCGATTGATCTCTGCGCCCGCGCGGTGCGCCAGCGCGGTTTCCGGGCGCAACCCCGTCGCCGCAATAACCACATCCACTTCAACGCTGCGGTTGCGGTCGAGCGTCGCACAAATGCCGGTTTCGGTTTTGCTCAGGCTCTGTAACTGCGATTTCAGCAGCAGATGCACGCCCATGTCGGTCAGACGATGCTGTAAGCGACTGCTTACTTCTGCTGGCATCAGCGCTGACAGAATGCTGGCCGCGTGGTCAACCAGGGTGACGGATTTTCCCGCCCGGCAGAAGTCCATCGCCAGCTCGGTGCCAATCAGTCCGCCGCCGACAATCATCACCCGCATGGCGTCGCGTAACAGGGTCTCGCTGGCCTGATACTCCTGCTGGCTGTTGAGCGTGACCATCAGCTCGCGGCCCTCAACCGGCGGCACAAACGCCGATGCCCCCGTCGCCAGCACCAGCTTGTCGTACTGCCAGGTTTTATCTTTCGCGTTCACCACGTGGGCGTCGGCGTCGATATCGGTGACCCAGGTGTACGGAAACAGACGCAGGTTAAACTGTTCTGCGAACTCCCCCGCCGTCTGGCGGGTGAGATCGTCGGCGCGCTGATTCTGGCTAATGACGTGGCTTAAATCAGGCTTGTTGTACTCATCCATGCTGTCGGCGGCGATCACCGTCAACGGCACGTTAGCATCCTGTTTGCGGATATTTTTCACCAGCTGGCGGGCGGCAAAGCCCGAGCCGATAATGACGATGCCGTGGCTCATTTTGCCTCCGTTGCCAGTTCATCAAAGACGTCTTTCCCGAGGGAACATTCCGGGCAGAGGAAGTTGTCCGGCACCTCGCTCCACGGCGTACCCGGCGCGACATCCTGCAACGGCTCGCCCAGCTCAGGATCGTAAATCCACTGGCAGACGCTGCACTGCATGCAAGGGCCGAGGTCGGCAGCGGCAGGAGCGGCTTCTGCTTCAGCTTCCGGCGTAACCGCCGCGGCGGGTGCGGTTTCCGGCAGCGGTGCAAGCGCCCACTGGCGGGCAATGTCGCGACCGTGCTGGCGACAGATTTCCAGCGCGTCGAGATCCGGACGCCATTTCGCCTTCAGGCTCAGGGACATCTCAAAACCGGCATCCTGTAAACGGGTGGAGAGACGGTCTACCGCGCCGCCGCTCCAGCCGTGTGAACCAAAGGCGCTGGCGCGTTTGTTACGAAAGCGCAGGCCGGTCATCTCTTCCACCAGTCCGGCAATTTTCGGCATCATCACGTTATTCATGGTGGAGGTACCCACCAGCACGCCTTTGGAGCGGAAGACGTTGGTCAATACCTCATTCTTATCGCTGCGCGCCACGTTGAAGATTTTCACCGCCACGTTCGGGTCAACTTCGTTGATGCCTTGGGCAATGGCGTCCGCCATCATGCGGGTGTTGTTGGACATGGTGTCGTAGAAGATGGTGATGCGATCTTCCTGATAGTCCGCCGCCCACTTCAGGTACAGTTCGACAATCTGGGTTGGATTTTCACGCCATACCACGCCGTGGGAGGTGGCAATCATATCCACCGGCAGGTTGAAGCCGAGGATCTCGGTAATTTTTGGCGTGACCAGACGGCTGAACGGGGTCAGGATGTTGGCGTAGTAGCGCTGGCACTGTTCGAACAGCTCGGTCTGATCCACTTCGTCGTTGAACAGACGTTCGTCACAGTAGTGCTGGCCGAAGGCGTCGTTACTGAACAGCACCGCGTCACCGGTCATGTAGGTCATCATGCTGTCCGGCCAGTGCAGCATTGGGGTTTCCACGAAGATCAGCTGTTTGCCATTGCCGATATCCAGCGTGTCGCCGGTTTTCACGGTGTGGAAGTTCCACTCCGGATGGTGGTGGTGGCCGTTGATGGAGTCAATGGCGTTGGTGGTGCAGTAGATCGGGGTATCCGGAATGTGGGACATCAGCTCGGTCAGCGCCCCGGCATGATCCTCTTCCGCGTGGTTGATGATAATGTAGTCGATGTCATTCAGATCGATTTCGCTGCGCAGGTTCTGCACGAACTCGCGGCTGAATTTGTGATCGACGGTATCGATCAGGACGTTTTTACCTTCACGAATGAGATAGCTGTTGTAGCTGCTGCCGCGCAGCGTTTTGTATTCCGTCCCGTGAAAATCACGTACTTCCCAGTCACGTTGACCCACCCAATGAATGTTATTTTTAACCAGAATAGACATAGCAACCTCAACTTAATACGGCGTTTTCAAATAAGATGACTGTCATATATCAAGTTGCGTGCCAACTTTTTAACTTGTTGAAAATAATGTGTTTTCGTTTCGATGCCCCCTAATGGGTAGTCATTTTGACTATCTTAAAAATTGTCAATATGACACTATGTATTGTCAAAATGACAGTGAGGCAGAGATGAGCTTTTCCGTAGATGTGCTGGCGAAGATCGCCATAGAACTGCAAACCGGTATTGGTCATCAGGACCGCTTTCAGCGGCTGATCTCCACGTTGCGCCACGTGCTGGATTGCGATGCGTCGGCGCTGCTGCGTTACGAAGGGCGGCAGTTTATTCCGCTGGCTATCGACGGTCTGGCGAAGGACGTACTCGGGCGGCGCTTTACCCTGGAGGGCCACCCGCGTCTGGAAACCATCGCCCGCGCGGGTGACGTGGTGCGTTTCCCGGCAGACAGCGATCTGCCCGATCCGTACGACGGCCTGATCCCCGGACAGGAGAGCCTGAAGGTGCACGCCTGTATCGGCCTGCCGCTGTTTGCCGGGCAGAACCTGATTGGCGCGTTAACCCTCGACGGCATGTCGCCGGATCAGTTCGATACCTTCAGCGACGAAGAGCTACGGCTGATTGCCGCGCTGGCGGCCGGGGCGCTGAACAACGCCCTGCTGATAGAACAGCTGGAGAGCCAGAATATTCTTCCGGGTAGCCCGACGGCGTTTGAGCAGGTGGCGCACACCGAAATGATCGGCCTTTCGCCGGGCATGGCGCAGCTCAAAAAAGAGATTGAGATTGTCGCCGCGTCTGATTTGAACGTGCTGATCTTCGGGGAGACCGGCACCGGTAAAGAGCTGGTGGCAAAAGCGATCCACGAAGCCTCGCCCCGTGCGGTGAATCCGCTGGTCTATCTCAACTGCGCGGCGTTGCCGGAAAGCGTGGCGGAAAGCGAGCTGTTCGGACACGTCAAAGGGGCCTTTACCGGGGCGATCAGCAACCGCAGCGGCAAGTTCGAAATGGCTGATAACGGCACGCTGTTCCTCGATGAAATTGGCGAACTCTCCCTTTCGCTCCAGGCCAAACTGCTGCGGGTGTTGCAGTATGGCGATATTCAACGCGTGGGAGACGATCGCAGCTTACGCGTGGATGTGCGCGTGCTGGCGGCGACGAACCGCGATCTGCGCGAAGCGGTGCTGGCGGGGAATTTCCGCGCCGATCTGTTCCACCGTCTGAGCGTGTTCCCGCTCACGGTGCCGCCGCTGCGCGAGCGGGGCGAGGATGTGGTTCTGCTGGCGGGCTTTTTCTGCGAACAGTGTCGGCTCAAAATGGGGCTTTCCCGCGTGGTGCTAAGTCCCGGCGCGAGGACGCACCTGCTGAGCTACGGCTGGCCGGGTAACGTGCGTGAGCTGGAACATGCGATCCACCGCGCGGTGGTGCTGGCGCGGGCAACGCGTTCGGGGGATGAAGTGGTTATTCATGCGCGCCATTTCGCGCTGCATGAGGAAACGATGCCGCCCGTGAAGCCGGTGATACCTGAGAGCGTGAACGAAAACCTGCGCGAGGCGACGGATGCGTTCCAGCGTCAGATGATCGCCCGCGCGCTGGAGCAGAATAACCGCAGCTGGGCGGCGTGCGCGCGGGCGCTGGAGATGGACGTCGCCAACCTTCACAGGCTGGCGAAACGTCTGGGGCTGAAGGGTTAAATAATCCCCGCCTGGTAGAAGTCTTGCAGGTTGATCGCGCCGCACAGCCTGCCGTGCTCGTCCACCACCGGCGCGGCGGTGATTTTGCGCTTCATCAGCACCTCTTTGGCTTCAATCGCGCGGCTGTCGGCATTCAGCGTCAGCCCGCCCTGGGTCATTGCTTCGGATACCCGCGCCTCCAGCTTGCCGCCGCCCACCAGCCAGCGGCGCAGGTCGCCGTCGGTGAAGACGCCCTTCACCTGGCGGTCATTGTCGCATACCGCAACCAGCCCCAGCCCGGTGCGGCTCAGCTCCAGCATGGCGTCCATCACGCTGGTGTCGAGTTTGACCTGAGGAATGGCATCGTCCGTGCGCATCAGGTGGTGAACTTTGTTGAGCAGACGAGCCCCAAGCGCGCCCGCAGGATGGGAGCGGGCGAAATCTTCCTCATTAAAACCGCGCGCCTGCATCACCGCCATCGCCAGGGCGTCGCCCATCATCAGCGTGTTGACGGTGCTGGAGGTCGGTGCCAGGTGCATCGGACAGGCTTCGCGCTCAACGGAAATATCCAGGGTTGCTTTCGCGGCCAGCGCCAGCGGCGAACGGGATTTGCCGGTCATCGCTAACAGGGCCACCGATTTTTCTTGCAGGCGAGGGATGATGAGATCCAGCTCTTTGGCTGAACCGGAGTAGGAGATAAACAGCATCACGTCGCGGCTTTCGATCATCCCCAGATCGCCGTGCAGCGCTTCGGCAGGATGCACGAAGAACGCCGGGGTGCCGGTGCTGGCAAGCGTCGCGGCAATCTTCTTGCCGATATGACCGGATTTACCGATACCCGCCACGATCACTTTGCCCTCGCAGTGGATAATGGTGTTGGCTGCACGAACAAAATCCTCACCCAGACGTTCCGGCAGGCGGCTGGCTTCCTGTAGCTCCAGCAGCAGGGTCTGACGGCCTGCGTTTAACAGAAAATCACTCATTTTTCTCTCCGGTTACGATCACGTCGATGCCCTTCGCTTCCAGCGCTTTTTTAAATGCCGGATCGATACCTGCGTCGGTAATCAGCTTATCGACGCTTTCAAGGCTACAGACAATGTTGGGGCTTTTACGGCCAAACTTCGACGAGTCCGCCATCAAAATCACTTCCCGCGCGGCGTTGCACATCGCTTTGCTGACGCTGAACACCTCGTTGAAGGTGGTCACGCCCGCGTTGAGGTCGATGCCGTCCGTGCCCATAAACAGCTTATCGAAGCTGAAGTGGTCGAAGGCATTCTCCGCCAGCTGCCCGTGAAACGACGCGGATTTTTTACGGAAGGTGCCACCGGGCATCAGGATGGTCTGCTCGCTGTCGAACTCTGACAGGGCATTGACGATGTGCAGGCTGTTGGTCATCACGGTGATGTTATTAAAGCGGCTGAGCAGCGGGATCATCTGTAGGACGGTACTGCCTGCGTCGAGGATAATGGAATCGCCGTCCTGGATAAATTTGACGGCGGCTTCGGCAATCAGCGCTTTCTGGTGGGTATTGATCAGTGTTTTGTGGTCGATAGGCGGGTCGGCTTCGTCTTTATTGAGCACCACGCCGCCGTAGGTACGAATGACGGCGCCGGAGTTTTCGAGCAACACCAGGTCCTTGCGTATTGTCGTGCCGGTGGTGTCAAAGTAGTGGGCCAGATCCTCTACCGAGCACTTTCCCTGCTTTTGCAGATGCTCAAGTATGGCCGCCTGCCGCTGACGTGGTTTCATAGGCGCTTCGTTCCTTACGTTGCGAAATGATAATTCCGCAAGTTTATAACTTTCACAACGAAATTATCCATGTTTCAGATTAAGCGCTAATGATAGTGCATTCTGACAGAGTGAATCATGGGGGAAGATCACATCAGGTTGTAATTCATGCAGCGAAATGCCGTCGATCGCCTGGATTTTGGTCGGACGGGCAAACACCGTTACGCCGCGCATGATGAGGGAATCGCAAACCATATTGTTTTCATCCAGCGCAACAGCGACGACAACCCGCGGTTTAAAGCGTCCGCCGGAACGCCCGACGCCCACGCGGCCTTTCTGGCACAGGGCATCAAAGGCGCGGTTAAACTGATGGATTTGCCAGCCGCCAAACGCCATCTGGCAAAGCCAGGAGAGGGCGGCGACGGTGATGAGTGCGGTGACCATATCGGCTCCTTAACTGCCGGGTGGCGGCTGCGCCTTACCCGGCCTACGGGGATTGTAGCCCCGGTAAGCGCAGCGCCACCGGGGAATGAACTCAGAACATCACCTGCCCACCGGTGACGTTAATCGACTGCCCGGTGCAGTACGAGGCTTTCGGGCTGGCGTAAAACAGCAGCATGTTCAGCACGTCCTGATAATCGCACCCGCGCTTCAGCGGCACTTTGTCGATGTAGTACTGTTCGACGTCCTCTGCTTTGATGCCAAGTTTGGCGGCATACTGCGGCAGCAGGGACTGGAACATCGGGGATTTCAGCAGATTACCCAGCATCAGCGCGTGCACGGTTATGCCGTATTCGGCCAGATCCAGCGCCAGAGACTGCGTCAGCCCGACGCCGCCAAACTTCGCCGCGCTGTAGCCGGAGTTGTGCTTGCTGCCCACTTTCCCCGATTTTGAGTTGATCTGAATGATGCGACCCTGAATACCGTCGCGGATCATCAGACGGGAAAATTCGCGGGCGCAGAGGAAATAGCCCACCAGATTCACCTGCAACGAGCGATCAAAATCCCCCAGTTCGAAATCGCTGATAAAGGCCGCTTTCGCAATCCCCGCGCTGTAGACCAGCAGATCGGTGCGACCAAAAATCTCATCCACGCCGCGGGCCAGCGCCATCACGCTCTGCTCGCTGGTGGCGTCGGCGCCAAATCCATACGCCATCCCTTCGCCAAATTCGGTGTTGATGGCGTCCGCTACGCGGGCGGCTTTCTCACTCTGAATATCCACGACCGCCACGCGGTAGCCCTCTGCGACAAGCCCATGGCAGAGGAACTCGCCTAAGGTTTGTCCCCCACCAATGACAACGGCAACCTGACTCATGTGTCTCTCCTTTATTACGAAATAAATTTTAACGTGCAGCCTGGGGTGACGGCCTGCGGAACCGGCCCCTCAACGTGAACCGTGCCGGGATACTCCGCCCGCGGCTGGCCGTCGAAACGCAAGGTGATGTGCCCCAGCTCGCGCAGGTTTTGCTCGGCGACGTCACCGACGGCGGTTACGGCATAGCGCGCCTTGCCCAGTTCCAGCTGGCCACCGGCCTTCAGCTCGCCGTTTAACTCGCCGTGGCAGTGGATGAAGCAAAACTCTTCGATATCTGCCGGGGCCCCTTCGCGGAAGGTGATCAGCATCTGGTCGCTCAGCGCATCGGCTGCGCTCTGGCCGATGCGGGTAATGGTGGTCTGGTAAATCACGGTCATGGCAGGAACCTCTTATTGATAAATAAAGCCGGAGACAAACCAGGCAATTAGCACCGTTGGCGCGCCCGTCAGGAAGCGGCTCACCAGCACGGAGGGGACGCCCACGCGCACGGTCTCCTGGCGCGCTTCCGCCAGCGACAGCCCGACGGGGATGAAGTCGCACGCCGCCTGAGCGTTAATGGCAAACAGGGCGGGCAGGGCGAGGTGCGGGGGAATATTCCCCAGACCAATCTGCACGCCAATCAGCACGCCGATGACCTGGGCAATCACCGCGCCCGGGCCGAGAAACGGCGACAGCAGCGGGAAGGAGCAGATCAGCGCCAGCGTCACCAGGCCGAGCGGGTGGCTGGCGAGCGGGGCGAGGCCGTGGGCAATCCAGTCGCCGAGGCCGGAGGCCATGATGATGCCGATCAGCGCCGAGACGAACGCCATAAACGGCAGAATGGTTTTCAGCACCGTGTCGATGGTGTCGCGCCCGGACTGAAACAGAACCGCCACGGCGGACCCCATCCCCATCCCGACCTTCGCCAGCAGGCCGTCGCTCTGCTCGGTGATTTTTTTGCTGGTGTCGTAGTCGCGCGGGGCTGCTTTTTGCGGCGCGGGTGTGCCATTCACCAGCGTGATGTTGTCCTCCTTCACGCCCGAGACATAAATGTCCTCAAGGATGTACTGCGCCAGCGGGCCTGATTTGCCCGTGGAGTGAATATTCACCGTCGGAATGCGGCGCTTCGGGTAGATGCCGCAGCGCAGCGTGCCGCCGCAGTCGATTACCGCCACGCCGATTTCCGCTTCCGGCGGCTCGCCTTCCTTGAAGCCGTCGACCGCTTCCCAGCCGGTCAGCTCGCGCAGCCTGTCGACGATCGCCGGGCGCGTGCCCGCGGTGATGTAGACGATCTTTTTGCCTTCGGTGGCGTCGAACTCCAGCGGGCCGCCCCAGCCGCCCGTGTCTTTCTCTATGCGGATCCGGTTCATGCTGTGGCTCCTGAAAGATGGACTTTCTCATCAAGCTGGATGCCCATTTTTTTCTCAAAAATGGCGGTGGTGAGGTCCGTCACCCAGCCGCGGAAGAAGTTGGTGACCAGGCCGACCAGCAGATAGCTCACCGCCAGCGGGCCGAGCGGCAGTCCCAGCGTAGTGAGACCGCTGGCAATCCCGAGGTAAACAAACAGCTCGCCGGGGTTAATGTGCGGGAACAGGCCGTTCATTGAATGGCAGCTGTAGGAGGCGGCGGCGTAATAACTCGGCTTGTACTTCTCTGGCATAAAGCGGCCGAGGCTTAAGGTCATCGGGTTGCAGAACACAAAGGTGCCGATGAAGGGCAGGATCAGGTAGCGGGACAGCGGATTGCCGGCACAGCGCTGGGCGAAGCGTTCAATACGCTGCTGGCCGATAAAGTTAATCAGGGCGTTCATGATCACCAGCAGGCTGATCAGCAGGGGCAGGATCCCGGTCACCATGCCGGTGAATACCTCGCCGCCTTTCTGAAACAGCCCGATGAACCACTCGGCGCCGTGGGTGATGGTTTCTATCATTCTTCTCTCCTGTAGGGCGTTTGTTTTTGTCTATCTGCGGCTAATAATAATCACTTTGAAAGGTTTTAAAGTGTTAATCAGATCTCACAATGAAAGAAAAGTGTATTGTTTTGAAAGTTTATTGGTGAGGTGAATAATTTTTGGTGGAAAAAAGCGCGGATTTGCGCTGAGGGGGGGCGTACCGCTTCCTTGAGGAGTTGGGGATGCTTTACCATACTGGGCTCTTACCGAACTCGTTAAATGGATGCCACATGTTCAAGCGTCGTTATGCAGCGCTGTTGCCTGCGCTTATTCTCCTGTCCGCCTGTAGTAGCAAACCCAAGACCGAAGCCGCTCAGCCAACGGCGGGCGCGCCTTCCGGAGGATTCCTGCTGGAGCCGCAGCACAATATGATGCAGATGGGCGGCGACTTCGCGAATAACCCTGCGGCCGAACAGTTCATCGATAAAATGGTGAGCAAGCACGGTTTTGACCGCCAGCAGCTGCATGCCATTTTGTCTCAGGCGAAGCGTCTGGACTACGTGCTGCGCCTGATGGACAGGCAGGCGCCGACAGCCCAGGTGCCGACCGGGCCAAACGGCGCGTGGCTGCGCTATCGCAAACAGTTTATTACCCCGGACAACGTGCAGAATGGCGTGGTGTTCTGGAATCAGTATGAAGACGCCCTGAACCGTGCGTGGCAGGTCTATGGCGTGCCGCCGGAGATCATCGTCGGTATTATTGGGGTCGAGACCCGCTGGGGACGCATTATGGGTAAAACCCGCATCCTTGATGCGCTGGCGACGCTCTCCTTCAACTACCCGCGCCGCGCCGAGTATTTCTCTTCCGAGCTGGAAACCTTCCTGCTGATGGCGCGAGACGAACAGGACGATCCGCTCGATCTGAAAGGGTCGTTCGCCGGGGCTATGGGCTACGGCCAGTTTATGCCGTCCTCCTATAAGCAGTACGCGGTAGATTTTAACGGGGATGGTCACATCAACCTGTGGGATCCCGAAGACGCCATTGGCAGCGTGGCCAACTACTTCAAAGCGCATGGCTGGACGCCGGGCGGCCAGGTGGCGGTGCAGGCGAACGGCGAGGCGTTTGGTCTGGAAAACGGATTTAAAACCAAATACAGCGTGGCGCAGCTGGCAGCGGCAGGCTTAACGCCGTCGCAGCCGCTGGGCAATGTTGACCAGGTGAGCCTGCTGCGCCTGGATGTCGGAACCGGTTATCAGTACTGGTTCGGGCTGCCGAACTTCTACACCATTACCCGCTACAACCACAGCACGCACTATGCGATGGCGGTGTGGCAGCTGGGGCTGGCGGTGTCTCAGGCGCGTGTGCCGGCAGCGTCACCGTTTAGCCAGTAAGTTACCCTGACGGGTAGGCCGGTTAAGGCAACGCCGCCACCCGGCATGGCTGCCCGCACCCTGACCCTCTCCCACGGGAGAGGGAAGTTTGCAGAAACATTTCGCCACACTCCCATTTCACTCCCACCGTTTACATCTTAATCGACTTTCATTATTGTTATGTTATAACATTATTTTTGAATTGAGATATCCATGTCCCTGTTTTCTCTCTCATCCCCGGTTCGGCTGCTGCTGGCGCTGGTGCTCATTCTGTTTCTCGGCCTGGCCGTGCGCTGGGCGGTGGCGTTACCATGATCGTGATGAACGACCTGGTGGCGGGTTACGATCGCCAGCCCGTTACGCGCGCGCTGTCCGGCGTGATTGAACGCGGGAGCATGACCGCTATCGTCGGGGCCAACGGCTGCGGCAAATCCACGCTGCTGAAAACGCTCGCCGGCTTTATTCCGCCCGTCAGCGGTACGTTTCGCTGGCAGGGGAGACGTCCGGTGGTGGGCTGGCTGGCGCAGCGTCACGCGCTGGAGGCGCAATTTCCTCTGACCGTGCAGGACGTGGTGAGTATGGGCTGCTGGCCAGCAATCTCACTGTTTGCCGGTTTTCGTCGGGATACCCGCATGCGCATTGCCGGCGCGCTGGAGCGCGTGGGGCTGGAGTCCATGGCGTTCTCTACCATAGATGAACTTTCCGGCGGCCAGTTTCAGCGCATGCTGTTTGCCCGCGTTTTGGTGCAGCAGGCGCCCCTGGTGATGCTGGATGAGCCTTTCACCGGCGTCGATGAAGCGACCTGCAACGTGCTGATGGATCTGATGCTGGAGATGTATATGCAGGGGCAGACCCTGCTGGCGGTACTGCACGACAGCGAACGCGTCTCGCGCCACTTCCCACAAACGCTGCGGCTGGATGCTGATACGCCGCACTGGAAAACCGAGCGGGTGAGGGTGGCATGATCTGGCATCTCTTCTTCCAGCCGTTTATTGAGTACGGCTTTATGCGGCGCGCGCTGGTGGTTTGCCTGGCGCTCTCCGTCAGCACCACTGCGCTGGGCGTATTTCTTCAACTGCGTCGGATGAGCCTTATGGGGGACGCCCTTTCTCACGCCATTTTGCCGGGTGTCGCGGTGGGCTATCTGCTCAGCGGGATGTCGCTGCTGGCAATGACTGTCGGCGGGTTTATTGCCGGGATCGCCGTTGCGCTGGTGGCCGGGCTGGTCAGCCGCCGCACGCCGCTTAAAGAGGATGCCAGCTTCGCGGGGTTTTACCTGGGCTCGCTGGCGCTGGGCGTCACGCTGGTGTCGCTGCGCGGTTCAAATGTCGATCTGCTTCATCTTCTGTTTGGCTCCATTCTCGCCGTGGATAGCGCGTCAGCCCTGTTCGTGACGGGCGTTTGCATGTTCACGCTCCTCACGCTGGCGATTTTTTATCGGGGGCTGGTCAGCGAAGCGTTTGATACCGCGTGGTTGCAGGTGAACGCGCGCTGGCTGCCCGGGATGTTACACGGTCTGTTTCTGGCGCTGCTGGTGCTCAACCTGGTAGCCGGTTTTCAGGTGCTCGGCACGCTGATGGCCGTCGGGCTGATGATGTTACCCGCCGTGGCGGCACGCTGCTGGGTGCGCACACTGCCAGGGTTACTTTTGATGGCGGGTATCAGCGGTATTTTTTGCGCGTGGCTGGGCTTAAGCCTTTCCTGGGCAGTGAGTCTGCCCGCCGGGCCCTCCATTGTGCTGACCGCCAGCGCATTGTTCTTTATTTCAGTTTTATTTGGCACGCGCAGCAGGCTGGCGGATAGCCTGCGGGCGCTTTTTTAACGCAAGGGGAAACGATGAAACGTACAGGATTAGCCGTGGCGCTCGCGCTCGGCATGATGACGCACGGCGTAATGGCGAAAACGCTTAATGTGGTGACCAGCTTTTCCATCCTGGGAGACATCACGCAGCAGGTTGGCGGCGATCGTGTGAAGGTGACGACGCTGGTGGGGCCGGACGGTGATCCCCATACTTTCGAACCTTCGCCCAAAGACAGCGCGGCGCTGAGTAAAGCTGACGTGGTGGTGGTCAATGGGCTGGGGCTGGAGGGCTGGCTCGACCGTCTGGTGAAAGCCTCCGGATTCAAAGGCCAACTGGTGGTTGCTTCGGACGGCGTGAAAACGCACACGCTGGAAGAGGACGGTAAAACCGTGACCGATCCGCACGCGTGGAACAGCGCGGCGAACGGCGCGCTGTATGCGCAAAATATTCTCTCAGGGCTGGTGAAGGCCGATCCTGAAGATACGGCGGCGCTTGAAGCTACCGGTAAACCCTATATTGCGCAGCTCTCTCAACTGGACGGTTGGGCTAAAAAGCGTTTCAGCGACATCCCACAGGCGAAGCGCAAAGTGCTGACCAGCCACGACGCCTTCGGCTATTTCAGCCGCGCCTACGGCGTGACGTTTATGGCGCCGCAGGGGCTGTCGTCTGAGAGTGAAGCCAGCGCGGCGCAGGTAGCGGAGATCATCAATCAGATTAAAGCTGACGGCGTGAAAACCTGGTTTATGGAAAACCAGCTTGACCCACGCCTGGTGAAGCAGATTGCGACCGCCACGGGCGCCCAGCCGGGTGGTGAACTTTACCCGGAAGCGCTGTCCGCGAAGGGCGGCGTGGCGGACACCTACGTCAAGGCGTTTCGCCACAATGTGGACACCCTCGCTAACAGCATGAAATAAGCGTCTCTCTGGCCGATGCGTCCGCATCGGCTTTTTTCTGAAGCCCCCTCGTAAAACCCGACGCGCATCCCCATATTTGATGAGAAAGTGCTATCTTGTGCTGCATGTTTTTCTAAGGCCTGGAGCGAGAATGACTGACCATGAATTGATGCAGCTAAGCGAAGTGGTGGGGCTGGCGCTGAAACAGCGCGGCGCGACTCTCACGACCGCAGAATCCTGCACCGGCGGCTGGGTGGCGAAAGCAATTACCGATATTGCTGGCAGTTCCGCCTGGTTTGAACGCGGCTTTGTGACCTACAGTAACGAGGCGAAAGCGCAGATGATCGGCGTGCGTGAAGCCACGCTTGAGCAGCATGGCGCGGTCAGCGAGCCGGTGGTGATCGAGATGGCGATTGGCGCGCTGAAAGAGGCGCGCGCAGATTACGCTATCTCCATCAGCGGTATCGCGGGGCCGGACGGCGGCAGCGACGTGAAGCCTGTCGGCACCGTCTGGTTTGGCTTTGCCACCTCAAAAGGTGAAGGGATCACCCGCCGGGAATGCTTCAGCGGCGACCGCGAAAGCGTGCGTCGTCAGGCAACGGAATACGCGTTAAAAACGCTCTGGCAACAATTTCTACAAAATACTTGATACTGTATGACTATACAGTATAATTGCCTCAACAGAACAGAAGTCCATGGTGAAGCGCAGTTGCTTCTCCCGGCATGACAGGAGTAATAATGGCTATCGACGAAAACAAACAGAAAGCGTTGGCGGCAGCACTGGGCCAGATCGAAAAGCAATTCGGTAAAGGCTCCATCATGCGCCTGGGTGAAGACCGTTCCATGGATGTGGAAACTATCTCCACTGGTTCGCTTTCTCTTGATATCGCACTGGGCGCTGGCGGTTTGCCGATGGGCCGTATCGTAGAAATCTACGGTCCGGAATCCTCGGGTAAAACTACCCTGACGTTGCAGGTTGTTGCGGCGGCACAGCGCGAAGGTAAAACCTGTGCGTTTATCGATGCCGAGCACGCGCTGGACCCGGTCTATGCCCGTAAACTGGGCGTTGATATCGACAACCTGCTGTGCTCCCAGCCGGACACCGGCGAGCAGGCACTGGAAATTTGTGACGCGCTGGCGCGCTCAGGTGCGGTTGACGTGATCATCGTCGACTCCGTTGCGGCGCTGACGCCAAAAGCGGAAATTGAAGGTGAAATCGGTGACTCTCACATGGGCCTCGCGGCACGTATGATGAGCCAGGCGATGCGTAAGCTGGCGGGTAACCTGAAGCAGTCCAATACGCTGCTGATCTTCATCAACCAGATCCGTATGAAAATTGGTGTAATGTTCGGTAACCCGGAAACCACCACCGGCGGTAACGCTCTGAAATTCTACGCTTCTGTCCGTCTGGATATCCGCCGTATCGGTGCGGTGAAAGAGGGGGATAACGTAGTCGGTAGCGAAACCCGCGTGAAGGTTGTGAAGAACAAAATCGCAGCACCGTTCAAACAGGCTGAGTTCCAGATCCTCTACGGCGAAGGTATCAACTTCCTCGGCGAGCTGGTTGACCTGGGCGTGAAAGAGAAGCTGATTGAAAAAGCGGGCGCATGGTACAGCTACAACGGTGACAAGATTGGTCAGGGTAAAGCGAATGCTATCTCCTGGCTGAAAGAGAACCCGGCGGCGGCGAAAGAGATTGAGAAGAAGGTGCGTGAACTCCTGCTGAACAACCAGGACTCTAAACCTGATTTCGTGGTCGACGGCGCGGATGCTGAAGAAACCAACGAAGACTTTTAATCCTCTCGGATAAAAATGAAGGGCTGCTGATGCGGCCCTTTTTGCATTTCTGAATCGACAGGTTTTTTATGAGTGAACCGACATCACGCCGACCAGCCTACTCACGCTTGCTGGATCGGGCCGTGCGTATTCTTGCCGTGCGTGACCATAGCGAACAGGAGCTGCGGCGGAAACTGTCAGCGCCCGTCATGAGCAAAAACGGTCCGGAAGACATTGATGCCACCGCGGAAGATTATGACCGCGTGGTTGCCTGGTGCTACGAGCATCACTATCTGGATGACGGCCGTTTTGCCGCTCGCTTTCTTGCCAGCCGTGGTCGTAAAGGCTATGGGCCAGCGCGTATCCGCCAGGAGCTGAACCAGAAAGGCGTAGCCCGTGAATCGATTGAAAAAGCCATGCGCGAAAGTGAAATTGACTGGTGCGAACTGGCGCGTGAGCAGGCGGTACGAAAGTACGGTGAGCCGCTGCCGCGTGAATTTTCAGAAAAAGTTAAAATCCAGCGCTTTTTGCTCTACCGCGGCTTCCTGATGGAAGATATTCAGGATATCTGGCGTAATTTTACCGATTGAACGCATGCGGGATTTTACTTCCCACTAAAGAAAACTTATCTTATTCCCACTTTTTCCAGTAGCTGGTCCGTCCAACTGTTTACAGATACAGATCTGCTGCGACATTTCGTTAGCTTGATTTCAGGATAATTATGAGCAAGAGCACCGCTGAGATCCGTCAGGCGTTTCTCGATTTTTTCCATAGTAAGGGACACCAGGTTGTTGCCAGCAGCTCCCTGGTACCGAACAATGACCCGACTCTGCTGTTTACCAACGCCGGGATGAACCAGTTCAAGGATGTGTTCCTTGGTCTCGACAAGCGTAATTATTCCCGCGCCACAACCTCACAGCGTTGCGTGCGTGCGGGCGGTAAACACAACGATCTGGAAAACGTCGGTTACACCGCGCGCCACCACACCTTCTTCGAAATGCTGGGTAACTTCAGCTTCGGCGACTATTTCAAACACGATGCCATTCAATACGCGTGGGAACTGCTGACCGGTGAAAACTGGTTCAATCTGCCGAAAGAGCGTCTGTGGGTGACCGTGTATGAGACCGATGACGAAGCGTTCGACATCTGGGAAAAAGAAGTGGGTATCCCGCGCGAACGTATCATCCGTATCGGTGACAACAAAGGCGCGCCTTACGCGTCTGATAACTTCTGGCAGATGGGCGACACCGGCCCTTGCGGTCCGTGCACCGAGATCTTCTACGATCATGGCGACCACATCTGGGGTGGCCCTCCGGGAAGCGCGGAAGAAGATGGCGATCGCTACATTGAGATCTGGAACATCGTCTTCATGCAGTTCAACCGTCAGGCCGACGGCACCATGGAGCCGCTGCCAAAACCGTCCGTAGATACCGGTATGGGCCTTGAGCGTATCGCGGCCGTTCTGCAACACGTTAACTCCAACTATGAGATTGACCTGTTCAGCACCCTGATCAAAGCCGTTGCTGAGGTAACGGGCGCAACCGATCTGAGCAACAAATCACTGCGCGTTATCGCAGACCATATTCGTTCCTGTGCGTTCCTGATTGCTGACGGCGTTATCCCGTCGAATGAAAACCGTGGCTATGTGCTGCGTCGTATAATTCGTCGTGCGATCCGCCATGGCAACATGCTGGGCGCGAAGGACACCTTCTTCTATAAACTCGTTGGGCCACTGATTGGCGTGATGGGCTCTGCCGGCGATGAGCTGAAACGCCAGCAGGCGCAGGTTGAACAGGTTCTGAAAACCGAAGAAGAGCAGTTTGCCCGTACGCTGGAACGCGGTCTGGCGCTGCTGGACGACGAGCTGGCGAAACTCAAGGGCGACACGCTGGATGGCGAAACCGCTTTCCGCCTGTACGACACCTACGGCTTCCCGGTTGACCTGACCGCGGACGTTTGCCGCGAGCGCAACATCAAAGTTGACGAAGCAGGCTTTGAAGCCGCAATGGAAGAACAGCGTCGTCGTGCGCGTGAATCCAGCGGTTTTGGCGCGGACTACAACGCGATGATCCGCGTTGATAGCGCGTCTGAATTTAAAGGCTACGAAGAGCTGGCCCTGACCAGCAACGTGACCGCGCTGTTTGTTGACGGTAAAGCCGTAGACAGCATTAGCGCGGGCCAGGAAGCGGTTGTTATCCTGGATAAAACGCCGTTCTATGCGGAATCGGGCGGTCAGGTTGGCGATAAAGGCGAACTGAAAGGCAATGGCTTCAGCTTCAGCGTAAGCGATACCCAGAAATACGGTCAGGCGATTGGTCACCAGGGCAAACTGGTTTCCGGCTCTCTGAAAGTGGGCGAGGGCGTTCAGGCCAACGTTGACGAAGCTCGCCGCGCGCGCATTCGTCTGAACCACTCGGCAACCCACCTGATGCACGCAGCCCTGCGCGAAGTGCTGGGTACGCACGTTGCACAGAAAGGTTCTCTGGTTAATGACAAAGTGCTGCGTTTCGACTTCTCGCATTTTGAAGCGATGAAGCCGTCTGAAATTCGTGCGGTGGAAGACCTGGTGAATGCCCAGATCCGTCGTAACCTGCCAATCGAAACCCACATCATGGATCTCGAGGCAGCGAAGAAGAAAGGTGCGATGGCGCTGTTTGGCGAGAAATATGACGACCGCGTTCGCGTGCTGAGCATGGGCGACTTCTCTACCGAACTGTGTGGCGGTACTCACGCATCCCGCACCGGTGACATCGGCTTGTTCCGCATCGTTTCCGAGTCGGGGACGGCGGCAGGCGTGCGTCGTATTGAGGCGGTGACCGGGGAAGGCGCGATTGCCAGCCTGCATGCGCAGAGCGACCAGCTGCACGAGATCGCGCAGCTGCTGAAAGGCGATAGTCAGAACCTGGGCGAAAAAGTGCGTGTCGCGCTGGATCGTACCCGTCAGCTGGAAAAAGAACTCCAGCAGCTGAAAGAACAGGCTGCGGCGCAGGAGAGCGCAAACCTCTCCAGCAAAGCGGTAGACATTAAGGGCGTCAAACTGCTGGTCAGCGATCTGGCGGGCGTTGAGCCTAAGATGCTGCGTACCATGGTCGACGATCTGAAGAACCAGCTTGGTTCGACGGTTATCGTGCTGGCAACGGTCGCAGAGGGTAAGGTTTCTCTGATTGCGGGCGTCTCTAAGGATGTGACGGATCGTGTTAAAGCAGGGGAACTGATTGGCATGGTCGCCCAGCAGGTGGGTGGCAAAGGTGGCGGTCGTCCGGACATGGCGCAAGCCGGTGGTACGGATGCGGCGGCACTTCCCGCGGCATTAGCCAGCGTTGAAAGCTGGGTAAGCGCGAAACTGTAATAACTACAAAGCACAAGCAGACGCCATAGCGGTAACGTTATGGCGTCTTGCTCACTGCGCTATCGATAACGATAAAGTCAGGTTGAGTTTGTGTATATCGGCTAAACTTACGTTTAACAGAATGTGATGCCGTGACTGCTTACACTTTACGTGTTTGTCATCGCTTACTTTTTGGCGTTATATGATGGATAATGCCGGGATACAAGAGACCCGACTCTTTTAATCTTTCAAGGAGCAAAGAATGCTGATTCTGACTCGTCGAGTTGGTGAGACCCTCATGATTGGGGATGAGGTCACCGTGACAGTTTTAGGGGTAAAGGGTAACCAGGTACGTATTGGTGTTAACGCTCCTAAAGAAGTATCTGTCCACCGTGAAGAGATCTACCAGCGTATCCAGGCTGAAAAATCCCAGCAGTCCAGTTACTGATATTGTCGCGTCTCGCTGTCGGGCGAGACGCAACCCTCCTGCTATTTTTCCTGCATAAAGTTACCGTTCTATTTCAAACGCTTCGTTTTTGACCATTCTCATAATTTTATCTCATCCAAAAGACGCGCTTCTCTCAACACAATTCTGTGAAGATGCCTGCAAAATCCGCTTATAAAACACTCTCTTTGCGGCTTTTACATGCGAATTGGGTGCGAATTGTGCAAACGAAAAAAGCATGTGGAAAATTGTTTGACTTATAAGTCCCAGAAAGTAATATATGCGCCACGCAGCGACGAGAAGCTCTTAACGAGTTGCTCGAAGCACTCGAAAGAGGCGTTGTGTGGTGAGGTGGCCGAGAGGCTGAAGGCGCTCCCCTGCTAAGGGAGTATGCGGTCAAAAGCTGCATCCGGGGTTCGAATCCCCGCCTCACCGCCATTTTGCATCCGTAGCTCAGCTGGATAGAGTACTCGGCTACGAACCGAGCGGTCGGAGGTTCGAATCCTCCCGGATGCACCATCTATTACTTCATATTGCTTTCGAAGTGATATGAATATCGAGCAGTACAGTAGTAAATCCCGATGCATCCGTAGCTCAGCTGGATAGAGTACTCGGCTACGAACCGAGCGGTCGGAGGTTCGAATCCTCCCGGATGCACCATTTTT
>NZ_KQ089922.1:1820761-4056505 GCF_001037645.1 Enterobacter sp. BWH64 | reverse complement strand
CAGCAGTAAATCCCGATGCATCCGTAGCTCAGCTGGATAGAGTACTCGGCTACGAACCGAGCGGTCGGAGGTTCGAATCCTCCCGGATGCACCATATTCTCCTCCTTTGTTTATTCCTTCGACGTTTCGTCAGCAATCACTCTCTCTGTCAGCGACAAAGATCCCCTTTTACGATAAAGTAATGCTTTGTTAATCGTTTAGCGAGAGCACGATGTACGCACAGTATGACGGTTTGATCTTCGACATGGACGGCACCCTCCTGGATACCGAACCCACGCATCGTCAGGCCTGGACCGAAGTCCTGGGCCGTTACGGTATGCGTTTCGATTTACAGGCGATGATTGCCCTCAATGGATCGCCCACCTGGCGTATCGCACAGGCCGTGATTGAGCTGAATCAGGCCGATCTCGACCCGCATCAGCTCGCGCGTGAAAAAACCGACGCGGTAAAAGCCATACTGTTAGACACCGTGCAGCCTTTACCACTCATTGACGTCGTCAAGGAGTGGCACGGGCGTCGTCCTATGTCTGTCGGTACGGGCAGCGAGAGCGCGATTGCTGAAGCGCTACTCAACCACCTTGGCCTGCGCCACTATTTTTCTGCCGTCGTTGCCGCCGATCATGTTAAACATCACAAACCCGCACCGGATACCTTCCTGCTCTGTGCAGAATTAATGGGTGTTCCACCTGCAAAATGCGTGGTGTTTGAAGATGCTGATTTTGGCATTCAGGCCGCGCGTGATGCCGGAATGGCGGCGGTGGACGTTCGCTTACTGTGAGTGACGCGCTGTCACTCGCTTCATTATTCGCCAGCAGTTTTTTAAGCTCCACCCTCTTACCGGGGAATTCGGAAGTGGTGCTGGTGGCGATGCTGTTGTCCGGTGTAAGTCAGCCCTGGTTGCTGGTCTTAATAGCAACAATGGGTAATAGCCTTGGAGGACTGACTAACGTTATTCTTGGACGTTTCTTTCCGCTACGCGAAAAATCTCGCTGGCAGGAAAAGGCAGTCGGCTGGCTAAAACGCTATGGCGCTGCCACGCTGTTATTAAGCTGGATGCCTGTAATAGGCGATTTACTGTGTCTGCTGGCGGGATGGATGCGCATTTCCTGGGGACCGGTGCTCTTTTTTTTGTGCCTTGGCAAGGCGTTACGCTATGTTTTACTGGCATGGGTAACACTACAGGGTATGACGTGGTGGCACTAATTGGTGGAATGAATTCGCGACCTTCAATCGTCAACCATTACAATTATGCTGAGTGACAATTTTTTGACAGGCGGGAGGTCAAATTGATCCCGGACGTATCACAGGCGCTGGCCTGGCTGGAAAATCACCCTCAGGCACTGAAGGGTATTCAGCGTGGGCTTGAGCGCGAAACGCTGCGCGTAAATGCGGATGGTAGCTTAGCGACTACGGGACACCCGAAGGCGTTAGGCTCGGCGCTGACACATAAATGGATCACAACCGATTTCGCCGAAGCGCTGCTGGAGTTCATCACGCCAGTAGACGGTGATATTGATCATATGCTGACGATCATGCGCGACGTGCATCGCTTCACCGCCCGCAACCTCGGCGACGAGCGTATGTGGCCGCTCAGCATGCCGTGCTATATCGAGCAGGGGCAGGATATCGAGCTGGCGCAGTACGGCACCTCGAATATTGGTCGGCTGAAAACGCTGTATCGCGAAGGACTGAAAAATCGCTACGGCGCACTGATGCAGACGATCTCTGGCGTGCACTACAATTTCTCTCTGCCGATGGCGTTCTGGCAGGCGAAGTGCGGTGAAACGGATAAAGAAGCGATCTCCGCGGGCTACTTCCGCCTGATCCGCAACTACTACCGTTTTGGCTGGGTTATTCCGTATCTGTTCGGCGCGTCCCCGGCCATCTGTTCATCGTTCCTGCAAGGGAAACCGACCACGCTGCCGTTCGAGAAGACCGAATGTGGCATGTATTACCTGCCGTATGCGACCTCCCTGCGCCTGAGCGACCTTGGCTATACCAATAAATCGCAAAGTAATCTCGGAATTACGTTTAACGATCTGCACGAATATGTGGCAGGCTTGAAGCGGGCGATAAAAACCCCGTCGGAAGAGTACGAAAAAATCGGCCTCGAAAAAGACGGTAAGCGCCTGCAAATTAACACCAACGTGTTGCAGATTGAAAATGAACTGTATGCGCCGATTCGTCCGAAGCGCGTGACGCGCAGCGGTGAAACGCCGTCGGATGCGCTACAGCGCGGCGGGATCGAATACATTGAAGTGCGCTCGCTGGATATCAACCCGTTCTCACCGATTGGCGTTGACGAACAGCAGGTTCGCTTCCTTGACCTGTTTATGGTCTGGTGCGTACTGGCTGATGCGCCGGAAATGAGTTCCGACGAACTGCTGTGTACCCGTGCCAACTGGAATCGCGTGATTCTGGAAGGGCGCAAGCCGGGTCTGACGTTAGGTATTGGCTGTGAAACGGCTCAGTTCCCACTGTCTAAGGTAGGGAAGGATCTGTTCCATGACCTGAAGCGCGTAGCCCAGACGCTGGACAGCGTGTACGGCGGCGAAGCTTACCAGAAGGTCTGCGACGAACTGGTTGAAAGCTTTGATAACCCGGAACTGACATTCTCAGCACGAATTCTGCGTTCTATGATTGAACAGGGAATTGGTGGCACAGGGCGTTCACTCTCAGCGGAGTACCGTGAGATGCTGATGCAGGAGCCGTTAGAGATCCTGAGCGAAGCGGATTTTGTGGCAGAGCGTGATGCGTCCGTTGTGCGTCAGAAAGAGGTCGAAGCGGCGGATACGGAGTCGTTTGAGGCGTTTCTGGCGAAGCAGGCCTGAACCAAAAGAAAAAGGCCACATCGCTGTGGCCAAAATATACATCTCTGAATTCAGGGATGATGATAACAAATGCGCGTCTTTCATATACTCAGACGCGCATTCTGTAGAAGAGTTCAGTTTATTTTAAAAAAATCACTATCGGAGGTGACGTATGCCGTTATTAGATAGCTTTACTGTCGACCATACCCGTATGGAAGCACCAGCAGTCCGCGTGGCGAAGACCATGAACACGCCGCACGGCGACACGATCACCGTTTTCGACCTGCGCTTCTGCGTGCCCAATAAAGAAGTGATGCCAGAGAAAGGCATTCACACGCTGGAACACCTGTTCGCCGGATTCATGCGCGACCACCTGAACGGCAACGGCGTGGAGATCATCGATATCTCTCCGATGGGCTGCCGCACCGGTTTCTACATGAGCCTGATTGGTCAGCCTGATGAGAAACGCGTCGCGGATGCGTGGAAAGCGGCGATGGAAGACGTGCTGAAGGTGAAAGAGCAGAACCAGATCCCTGAGCTGAACGTTTACCAGTGCGGCACTTACCAGATGCACTCTCTGGAAGAAGCTCAGGAGATTGCCCGTCATATCATCGAACGTGATGTTCGTGTAAACAGCAATGACGAGCTGGCCCTGCCAAAAGAAAAACTTCAGGAACTGCACATTTAGTATCGTGCCTGTGGATGCCCGGTGGCGCTTCGCTGACCGGGCCTACAATCCTGATGACGACAACCACCACCTTCTCCTTTACCCATCGCCCGCTTGTGCCGTTTTCGCATGATTATGCTCATGGCGACAGCGAGCCGTGGCATCAGCACGACTGCGCGCAGCTCCTGCACAGCCTCACCGGCGTCGTGCGGGTCGATACCGCATCCGGCTGCTGGGTGGTGCCGCCCGGTCGCGGCGTCTGGCTACCTGCGGGTACGCAGCACGCCTTGCGCATCACCGGCAACGTTGCTGCCCGCACGCTGTTTATCGACCCGCTGGCGCGCGCCGATCTTCCGGCGACCTGCCAGATCGTGCAGATCTCGCCCCTGCTGCGCGAGCTGATCCTGACCTCCCTTACGCTTCCTGAATCTTACGCACCCGGAAGCCGCGATGAACGTGTTTATGAGCTGATCCTCGATGAAATTCGCCTCATGCCGGTACTGCCGTTTCACCTGCCCGAGCCGGAAAGCGAAGCGCTGCGCCACCTCTGCCAGCAGATTCGAATGGCCCCGGGAGAAAGCTGGAGCAGCGCCCAGGCCGCAGGTATTGTGGGGATGAGCGAACGCACGCTGAACCGCCATTTTCAGCAGCAGACAGGCCTGAGCTACGGCGAGTGGGTGAGAAGGGCGCGACTGCTGGAAGCCTTAGTGCGGCTGGCGCAGGGCCAGCCGGTATTACGCGTGGCGCTGGATCTGGGGTATGGCAGCCACAGCGCCTTTACGGCAATGTTTCGCCGGGTAATGGGTCTCTCACCCAGCGATTACTTCAGGAACGACTGACCGCGTTAAAAAGCGCCTGAATCGACGCGCGTGCCACGTCGCTGTCGATGCCCACACCCCAGCGGCTGGTCCCATCCTGGAACAGACAGCGGATATAGGCCACCGAGCGGCTGTCGCTGCGTTCGCCTAACGTATGTTCGTGATAATCCTTGATCACAAACGGTGCGTTGATCCAGCGGCTTAAGCCGTGAGCGGCGGCGGAGAGCAAACCGTTTCCCTGGCCTTCCAGCTGGCGGGTGCCCCCTTGCGTGGCGACGCTTGCCGTCAGCCGCAGCTGGCCGTCCTGCTGGCTGTCGCTGCGGTACGATTGCAGCGCTAATGGCGGGCTCGCCACCAGGCCGTAGCGGGCGCGGAACAGCTGCCAGAGCGCATTCTGCGTCATCTCTTTTCCATGGTTATCCGTTTCCTGCTGCACGTGCTGGCTAAAATCCTGTTGCAGGGCGCGAGGCAATTTCAGGCCGTGGTTTTGCTCAATAAGCCAGGCGCTTCCGCTTTTTCCTGACTGGCTGTTCACGCGGATCACCGCTTCATAGGTACAGCCAATATCCTGCGGGTCGACGGGCAGATAGGGCATCTCCCAGCGTTCGCCAGGCTTACGGGCATCGAAACCTTTCTTGATGGCATCCTGGTGCGAGCCGGAGAAGGCGGTGTAAGCCAGACGACCCGCCCACGGATGGCGCGGATGGACGGGCAGCTGGTTGCTGGTTTCTACCGTTTCAACCACCCGATTCATATCACTGAAATCCAGATTCGGGCTAATGCCCTGGCTGTAGAGGTTCATCGCCAGCGTCACCAGGCAGACGTTGCCCGTGCGCTCACCGTTACCAAACAGGCAGCCCTCCACGCGGTCAGCCCCGGCCATGACGGCCAGCTCTGCGCTGGCGACGCCGGTACCGCGATCGTTATGCGGGTGCACGCTGATACAGACGTCACTGCGGCGGCTGAAGTGGCGGCAGAAATACTCGATCTGGTCGGCATAGACGTTCGGCGTGCTCACCTCGACGGTAGCGGGCAGGTTGACGATCATCGGACGCGCCGCGCACGGCTGCCAGATCTCCGCCACGGCTTCACAAATCTCCAGCGCAAACTCCGGTTCGGTAAAGCAGAAGGTTTCCGGGGAGTACTCGTACTGCCAGCGGGTGTCAGGGTTCTCTTCACACAGCTGACGAATCAGGCGCGTCGCGCGCGTCGCCAGCTCGACGATTTGCGCTTTCTCCATGCCGAATACCAGACGGCGGAACAGCGGGGCGGTGGCGTTATACAGGTGAACGGTGGCCTGCTTCGCGCCGCGCAGGGAGTCGAAAGTGCGACGGATAAGATCGTCCCGCGCCTGCGTTAACACCTGAATGGTGACGTCATCCGGGATGCGGTTCTCCTCAATCAGCTGACGCACAAAATTGAAGTCCGTCTGCGAGGCGGACGGGAAGGCGACTTCGATTTCTTTAAACCCGCAGCTCAGCAGCAGATCCCAGAATTGCAGCTTGCGCGCGCTGTCCATCGGCTCGGCCAGCGCCTGGTTACCGTCGCGTAAGTCGGTCGAGAGCCAGCGCGGGGCGCGGGTGATAATCTGCTCCGGCCAGCGGCGGTCGGGCAACGAAAGGGTGGGGTAAGGCTGGTATTTTTCGGCGGGTGTGTTCAGCATGGTGCGCTCCTGTTGTCTTTTCACTATCGTGAATCGATTTCAGGCGCGCTGCTTTATCGGAACTGACAATCGCTGTCGCATTTTGGACAAGGGGGGCGATTGTTGCCCGGTGGCGCTGCGCTTACCGGGCCTACGATCGTAGGCCGGGTAAGGCGTAGCCGCCACCCGGCAACCCGTGCACAGGGCTAGTGCGCCCCACCGCCCCCGCTACCGGCCCCAAACGGTGGTTTGGCAAACCACACCAGCCCCAGCAGGACGATGAAGATCCCCGCCGATATCCAGAAAATCTCGTTTGCCGAGATAATCAGCCCCTGGTTGGTGATCTGCTGGGCAAGCCAGCCGGACGCCTGCTGCTCCGTCATCCCCATCCCCTCAAGCTGGCTATACATCTGCTGAGCGTTAGGGTTGAACGGGTTCACCGCTTCGGTGAGTTGAGCATGGTGCATCGATTCCCGGTTGGTCCACAGCGTGGTGGTGATCGAAGTCCCGATGGAGCCCGCCAGCGTACGGGTGAAGTTCGACAGGCTCGATGCCGCCGCCATCCGCTCAGGCGGTAAGCCGGAAAGCGTAATGGTGGTCAGCGGCATAAAGAAGCACGCTACGGCGAAGCCCTGAATAAACTGCGGCCACGCGGAGGCGCCAAAGTCCATTCCCGGTTCAAACGTATACGCGCGCCAGTAGAAGCACACGGCGTACATGATGAAGCTGAACGTCACCAGCCTGCGCATGTCGAGCTTATGGGCGAAACGGCCAATAATCGGCGACAGCAGAACCGGAATTAACCCCACCGGCGCGGAGGCCAGCCCCGCCCAGGTTGCGGTATAGCCGTACACCTCCTGCAACAGCTGCGGCAGCAGAACAATCGCGCCGAAGTAGAGCATATAGGCGAGACTGATACAGAGGCAGCCGATGGTGAAGTTTCGCGATTTAAACAGCGAGAGGTCGACTATCGGATTATCGTCCGTCAGCTCCCAGACAATCAGGAAGCTGATGGCCACCACGGCGACCACCGTCAGCACAATGATTTCCGTAGAGGCAAACCAGTCCAGCTCTTTGCCGCGGTCGAGCATGATTTGCAGGCTGCCGATGCCGACAACCAGCAGTGCCAGCCCGATGCCGTCGATCCGCCGCTGTTCGGTCCGCGTTTCGCGACCACGCAGAGACTGTAGCGTCATCAGCACCACCAGCGCACCGATGGGCACGTTGATGAAGAAGATCCAGCCCCAGTGATAGTTATCGCTGATATAGCCGCCGAGGATTGGCCCGCAAATTGGGGCGACGATCACCGTCATCGACCACAGCGCGAGCGCGATGGAGCGCTTGGCGGGCGGATAGTTGTTCAGCAGCAAACTCTGCGACAGCGGAATCAACGGCCCGGCGACAATCCCCTGGATGACGCGGAAGAAAATCAGCATCGTCAGGCTGCTGGACATGCCGCAGGCCCAGGAGGCCAGCACGAACAGGATCGTCGACCAGAGGAACAGCTTCACTTCACCGACGCGCTTCGCCAGCCAGCCGGTGATGGGAATGGAGATGGCGTTCGCCACCCCGAACGAGGTAATGACCCAGGTCCCCTGGCTCAGCGATGAGCCAAGGTTCCCGGCGATCGTAGGGATCGCCACGTTTGCGATGGTGGAGTCCAGCACCTGCATGAATGTCGCCAGCGACAGCGCAATGGTCATAATGACCAGCTGCGCCCCCTCCAGCGGTTTTTGCGGCTTTTGCTGTTGCATAACGCTCACCTTCGGCTTAACCGGCGTTTGCCTTCACGATGTCATCGATCAGCTTATTGACCGGATCGAGGCTAATTTCACGGGCGTTACTTTCATAAGCTGGCGTACTGCGCACCTGGCTTGCGAGGATCTGACCGTCGCGGTTGGCGGTATCGACCGTCACCAGCGTGGAAAGGCCAATTCGCAGCGGATGGTCTGCCAGCTGCTTAGGATCCAGCTCGATACGCACAGGCAAGCGCTGGACCACTTTGATCCAGTTGCCGGTGGCGTTCTGTGCAGGCAGCAGGCTGAACGCGCTGCCGGTCCCCATGTCCAGACCGACCACTTTTCCGGTGTACTTGACGTCATCGCCGTAAATATCGCTGACCACGGTCGCGGTCTGGCCGATACGCATATGCGCCAGCTGGGTCTCTTTGAAGTTCGCATCGACCCACAGATTGTTTGCCGGAACGACCGCCATCAGCGGCGTGGTGGTGCTAATCTGCGCCCCTGGCTGTACGGAACGACGGGAAACGTAGCCGGTCATCGGGCTGACGATTTTGGTACGTTGCAGGGCAAGCCATGCGTTACGCACTTCGGTCGCCGCCTGTTTCACCGCTGGCTGGTTTTCCAGAGAGGTACCCAGCACCATCGCCTGATTAGCGTTGTACTGTTGGATCGCCACGTCCAGTTGCGCCTGTGCGCTGGCCACCGCGTCGCGGGCGTGCTGCAACTCTTCACGGCCAATCAGGTTGGCGGTGCCGAGAGGAACACGACGATTGAGGTCGCTCTGCGCCTGAGCCAGGGCCGTTTTCTGCACGTCGATATTGGCCTGAAGCTGCTTGCTGTTGATCATCAGCTGGCGGGTCTGGCGAACGCTGGAGGCCAGCGCCGTCTGTGCTTTTTCAAACGCCTGTTGGGCGTCGGTCGGGTCGAGCGTGACCAGCACATCGCCTTTTTTCACAAAGTCGGTGTTATCAGCCCAGACTTTCGTCACGCTGCCTGACACCTGGGCCATGATTTGAACCTGATTCCCTGCCACGTATGCATCGTCTGTCTCTTCAACATGACGCAAGACTAAAAACCAATAGATCCCATATGCCACGGCAATAATAATAAAGAGCAAGGTCAGCAGAATAAGGGCGCTCTTACGTTTGCCCTTTTTGTTGGCCGGTTGCTGCGGGAGGGTGTTCTCCGCATTTGCGCTCATTGTTGTTCTCCACGATCTTTTTATTTTCACATCGGCTGAGCCGACCTGTTGTCAGAAAGGCCAGCAGTTTCACGTGCTGGCCTGTCAGTTTTTCTTTTTAGCAATCTGGAATGTTGAGCGGATCGTCGCGTTAGCGCAGCGCCTCAAGGATGACGCCGTCTTCATCCATCTGGTCCAGACGGGTGAGCAGCTTGCGAGTAATGTGCTCAAGCTGGTCGCGCTCGGCGGTGCTGAGGGCAGACCAGAGCTGGTGCAGGCAGTTGTGCTGCGGTGGCAGCACTTCGCGCAAGAATTCGTGACCTTTCTCGGTCAGTTGCAGATGCAGGCAGCGGCGATCGTTATCGCTTTCACGGCGTTCAATCCAGCCGCGCTTTTCCAGTTCATCCGCGATACGGGTCGCATTGGTACGGGATGACCCCAGCGCACAGCTCAGTTCCGACGGCTGAATGCTGTGATTTTCCTGAGACTCCAGCGTAATCAACGCCATAAACAACGTCTCGTTAATCCCCTGCGCTTTCAGCATCTTGTTACGATTTTCCAGCAGCTTACCCTGCATGTGCATGCACAGGCGGGTCAGCAGGATTTCCTGATACGGGAAGTCCTCATGACGACTGGCGCGGAACTTAAGCATTTGTTCAATGGGCGTAAACGAACTATCCATTTTGGGCATAACCTCATTAATTACAGCCGATATAGTAACGACAGTGACAAATAATGTAAATGAATTATTTGTGCGGTTATATCCGCCAAACGTATGTCACCATCAGAAAGCGCCGGGTAAATCCGTGACCCGGTGAGCACAGAGAGCGTGGGGTGTGTACCCGCGAAAGAGGGGATGTGAGGACAGGGGTCTGAACTATTCATGCCGGTAGTAAATATGTCACCCACAGTAAAATTTCTGGGATAAATGATTACCGTTACCTTAACAGATGCAGGCCCCCTTTACACCCCAGGGGGCCCAAAGCAATGTAAAACTTAGTGAATTGCTTCCTGACGGTGATAGCCGCGCCACCATACCAGCAGATTTATCGCCGCGACGATGGCGCCGATGGCGCATACGCCCGTCCAGCCCGCGTGCTGCCAGGCGGAGGCTGAGATTAGCGAGCCCGCCGCGCCGCCGATAAAGTAGCTGGTCATGTACCCGGCCGTCAGACGGTTACGGGCATCCGGCTTCACGCGGTAAATCACGGTCTGGTTGGTGATATGTACACCCTGCACGGTGAGGTCGAGCACCAGAATACCGACAATCAGCGCCAGCACGGAGACGTGTCCGTACCAGATGGCCGCCCAGGAGAGCAGGAGTAAAACCAGCCCTGCGGAGGTGGTCATATGAGATTTGCCTTTGTCGGCCAGCCCACCCGCCGGGCGCGCGCCCAGTGCGCCAGCCGCGCCTGCCAGCCCGAAAAGGCCAATCACGCCTTCTGAGTAGTTAAACGGCGGTGCGGCGAGCAGAAACGCCATCGACGTCCATAAGATGCTGAAGTTAGCGAAGGTGAGACACCCCAGAATGGCGCGCGTGCGCAGGAGTTTATCCCGGGTAAAGAGGCTGAAAACGGAGGCGAGGAGCTGCGGATAGTTCAGGTGATTTTCCTGCTTCACCTTTGGCAGGCCGCGCCACAGGGCCAGCGCCATGATAACCATCAGCACGCTCGCCACCCAGTAAACGGTGCGCCAGCCGCCGAGGCTCGCCAGCAGCCCGGCAACGGTTCGCGCGAGCAGGATGCCCAGCAGCAGGCCGCTCATGATAGTGCCGACCACTTTGCCGCGTTTTTCCGGGGAAGCCAGCGTCGCGGCGAGGGGAACCAGAATTTGCGCCACCACCGAGAACAGCCCCGTCAGCGCGGTGCCGATAATCATCATCGTTAACGACTGGCTGCTGGCGGTGATCAACATCCCGCCCGCCGCCAGCAGTGTCATGGAGACGATAAGCATCCGGCGCTCAAACATATCGCCTAATGGCACCAGGAACAGCAGCCCGGCCGCATAGCCGAGCTGTGCGGCGGTGACAATAAACCCGGCGGAGCTGGCTGAAAGATCGAAGGCGCGTGCGATGGTGTCGAGCAGTGGTTGTGCGTAATAGTTGCTGGCGACGGCCAGACCCGTTGCCACGGACATTAAAAGGATGAGTGCGGGGCTAAGCCCTTGAGTTGTTTTTGTCATTAGTTTCAGGAATCGTGAGTTAAGTGATTATTTTTCCGGAAACATAATAACCAATGATGGTGAATGTTGGGGAATTGTTACGTGGTGGATTGTGCGGTTAAGGTTGGGTGCGGTTTGATCCCCTCACCCCGACCCTCTCCCAGGGGGAGAGGGTGGTCATCGTTCCCTCTTCCCCTGGGAGAGGTTAGGGTGAGGGAAAATGTTTTACTTCTGCGCCTCAAGCGCCTCTTTCACCCAGCCATCGAACTGCTGCTGGTGGGCTTTGATCCAGCCATCCACGTGGCCTTTGATATCAGCTTCGGATGATTTACCCGCGTGCATCATCGCGTTCTGGGCGTTAATGTCTGCCAGCGGCAGTTTCATCACCGAGAACAGCTTCGCCGCCGCCGGGTTTTTCTCGGCCCAGGCTTTGTTCGCCACAATATGCATGGTGTTCACCGGGAAGCCATAGTTCATGCCGTTTGGCAGTTTGGTGTCGATATCTTTCTGCTCGCCTGGCAGGGAGGAGAAGGGCACCTGCAACCACACCACGTCTTTGCCCGGCTTCAGCACGTCGCTCACCCAGTACGGCGTCCAGGTGTAGTAGATCACCGGCTTGCCTTCTTTAAAGCGGGCGATGGTGTCGGCCATCATCGCAGAGTAATTGCCGTGGCTCACGTCGACGGTCTTCGCCAGATCGAAGGCTTTGTTCTGGTGGTTAATCACCGCTTCACAGCCCCAGCCCGGCGAACAGCCCATCATGTCGGCTTTACCGTCACCGTTGGTATCAAACAGTTTTGCGATCTTCGGATCTTTCAGCTGTTCAATATTGGTGATGTGATATTTATCGGCGGTTTTCTTGTCGATCAGATATCCCTGCGCAGCGCCGGTCACAAAGGTGCCTTCGCGGTAGAATTTCTTGTCACCGCCTGCGGCGGCATACATGTCGTCGTGCAGCGGCTGCCAGTTCACGGCGGTAAAGGTGGCATCACCGGAGGCAATGGAGGTATAGCCCACGTTGTAATCCACTTCGCTGGCGGTATTCACCGTATAGCCCAGTTTCTCCAGCGCACGGCTGACAATCTGGGTCTGGAAGGACTCTTCCGAAATGGTGCTCTGCACCGGCTGCACGGTAATGCCTTTGCCCGGCAGGTCAGCGGCAACTGCGCTGGTGGAGACAAGGGTCGCAAACGCTGTGGCAAAAAGTACGTTATGTCGCATCGTTGTTCCTTATTTTGTAAATGGGCGGGTGAGTAACCCGACAGGGCCGGTGGTGTACCAGCGACGGTTGCCGCGACTACGTGAATCACGACCGACAGCCTGGGTCAGGCGGTCAAGAATGATGGCGAGGATCACAATCCCGACGCCGCCGACGGTCGCCAGCCCCATATCGAGACGGCCAATGCCGCGCAGTACCATCTGACCTAACCCGCCAACGGCAATCATCGAGGCGATCACCACCATCGACAGCGCCAGCATCAGCGTCTGGTTAACACCTGCCATAATGGTCGGCATCGCCAGCGGAAGCTGAACCTTAAACAGCATCTGACGCGGGCTGGCGCCGAACGAGCGCGATGCCTCTATCAGATCCGCAGGCACCTGGTTAATGCCCAGAATGGTCAGGCGAATAATCGGTGGCAGGGCGAAGATAATGGTCACGACCACCCCCGGTACGTTACCGATGCCGAACAGCATCACGATAGGCACCAGGTAAACGAACGCTGGCGTGGTCTGCATCGCATCCAGCAGCGGGCGGATAATCTTCGCGGCCCTGGGGCTGCGCGCCAGCCAGATCCCCATCGGCAGGCCGATCACCACGCAGAACAGCAGGGCGGTCAGCACCAGCGCCAGGGTGATCATCGCCTGAGACCACGCGCCAATCGCGCCGATGGCAATCAGGGAGATGAGCGTGGCGATCCCCATACCCGCGCTGCCGAACTGCCATGCGATCAGCGAGAACAGGATAATCGCCACCGGCGCGGGCATGCCCAGCATCAGCTGCTGGAAGCCGTTCAGGATGTAATCCACCGGGATGCGGATCCCCTGGAACACCGGACGGAAGTGGGTAACGACCCAGTCGATCCCCTCCGTTACCCAGCTATCCAGCGGGATCAGCGTCTTGTGGAACGGATCCATAATATTGAAATGCTCTGGGGCAGGCGCTGGTGCGCTGTTGAGCCAGTCTGCCGCGCCGCCGCCATCGGCAGGCGCAGGCGTCGACCCCCACGCATCGGCAGATTGCGCCGCGCTGTCCGCTGCTTCAGTGGTGCCCCATGGGTTTGATTGATCAGCCATTGTTTGTCCCCTCGCGATCTAAAGCCTGTAGCAGCATCCGTTTTGAGATGATGCCAACGTACTGTTGTTCTTCACCGACGACCGGCACGGCGCACGGCGCCTGACCCACGTGAGAGAGCAACTCGCTGAGCGGCGTTTCGGCGTCCACGGCAAGCGGAGCGTCAATCAACGCCGCATCGATTCCCTGGTTTTCGCTCAGGGCGGTTTTCAGAGAGTCGATGGAGACCACGCCGACAAATTTATTGCCGCGTTCAACCAGATAACCGTATTCACGGTCTTCGTCCTGCAACAGCTTCAGCGCGGAGCGCGGGCCAAAACCTGGCGTTTTACGAATAATGCCGTTTGGTGTTCGACGGGCAATATCTTTCGCACTGAATACGTGGCTAATATCCACGCCGCGGAAGAAGGTGCGCACATAATCATTCGCCGGATTATTGAGAATTTCATCCGGTGTGCCGACCTGCACCACTTCACCATTTTGCATAATGGCGATACGGTCGCCAATACGCATGGCTTCATCCAGATCGTGAGAAATAAAAACAATGGTGCGCTGATGTTTGGCCTGTAATTTTACCAGCTCATCCTGCATCTCGGTGCGAATTAAGGGATCGAGCGCTGAGAAGGCTTCGTCCATTAATAAGATGTCCGGATTAATCGCTAATGCGCGCGCTAATCCCACACGCTGACGCATACCGCCGGAGAGTTCATCCGGATACGCATGAGCATAATTTTCCAGCCCGACCTGACGCAGTGCATCAAGGGCTTTTTCCTGACGTTCCTGAGCGGGCGTGCCGGCTAACTCCATGCCAAAGGCGGTATTATCGAGTACCGTCATGTGCGGCATCAGTGCAAATGACTGAAACACCATCGCAATTTTCTTTCTGCGCACCTCGCGGAGATCTGCGTCTGATATTCTGGCGATATCCACGCCGTCTATCAGCACCTGTCCGCGGGTGGGTTCAATCAGGCGATTGAGAAGGCGAACCATAGTGGATTTACCCGAACCGGATAATCCCATGATGACAAAAATCTCGCCTTCTTCAATGGCCAGACTGGCGTCTTTAACGCCAAGCGATAGCCCGGTTTTTTCCAGAATTTGCTCTTTCGTAAGGCCTTTCTCAATATATTTGAATGCGCGCTGCGGGTGCTCGCCAAATACTTTATAAAGATTTTTCACTTCTAATTTAATTGCCATGCAATAGAGAGTGTCCTGTTATTTGTTTATGTCGATATGATTACCATGGTAAATAGTTAACTGGCATTACCCTAACATACTCAGAATCTGAGACAACCCTGGACCGGCCTGAGGGCGGAATTTTGCCGCAAGCGAAACGGCTGAATTTCCCATGAATAAAGGGCTGAGGGCGGTTTGAATTTTTCTCAATTTTTTGCTGCTGCATCGGGAAATTTCGCCTGAATCGGTGTGATTCAGGCGAATATGACGGGGAAATTACAGTGTAGTACGTAGTGGAATATTCGGCTGGAAATAATGAAATGCAGAGTTAATTAATGAACGTTAATTCATTCATTAAAAATCCCAGTCCTCGTCTTGCGTTTCCACCGCTTTACCCATCACGTACGACGAGCCGGACCCGGAAAAGAAGTCGTGGTTTTCATCGGCGTTGGGCGACAGCGCCGCGAGGATCGCCGGGTTCACCTCCGCCATTTCTGGTGGGAATAACGCTTCGTAGCCCAGGTTCATCAGCGCCTTGTTGGCGTTATAGCAGAGGAAGGCTTTTACGTCCTCTTCCCAGCCCGTTCCGGCGTACAGCTCTTCGGTATAGCTCAGCTCGTTGTCATACAGATCCATCAGTAAATCGAGGGCAAAACCTTTGAGTTCCTCGCGTTTTTCCGCGCTGACTTTCTCCAGCCCTTTCTGATACTTATAGCCGATGTAATACCCGTGTACCGCTTCATCGCGGATGATGAGGCGAATCAAATCGGCGGTGTTGGTGAGCTTGCCCCGGCTCGACCAGTACATAGGCAGCCAGAAGCCGGAATAGAAGAGGAAAGATTCCAGGAACACGCTGGCGATCTTCTTCTTCAGCGGCTCGTCGGCCCGGTAATATTCCAGCACCAGATCTGCCTTGCGCTGCAATGACGCGCTCTCTTCACTCCAGGCGTAGGCCGCGTCCACGTCTCTGGTCTGGCACAGGGTGGAGAAAATCGAGCTGTAGGAGCGGGCATGGACCGCCTCCATAAAGCTGATATTCGACATTACCGCCTCTTCGTGCGGGGTCAGCGCATCACTCATCAGCGCGGGCGCACCCACGGTATTCTGAATGGTGTCCAGCAGCGTCAGGCCGGTAAAGACGCGGATTGTCAGCTGCTGCTCGGCATGGCTCAGGGTTTGCCAGGCCGGAATATCGTTGGAGAGCGGGACCTTTTCCGGCAGCCAGAAGTTGCTGGTCAGGCGGTTCCAGACCTCCAGGTCTTTATCATCCTGAATTTTGTTCCAGTTAACGGCACTTACGCGTGACAGTTTCATCCTTTCTCCTTACAGCGCGCAGGACACGCAGCCTTCAATTTCGGTGCCTTCCAGCGCGAGCTGGCGCAGGCGAATGTAGTACAGCGTTTTGATGCCTTTCTTCCAGGCGTAGATCTGCGCTTTGTTGATATCCCGCGTGGTGGCGGTGTCCGGGAAGAAGAGCGTCAGCGACAGCCCCTGATCCACATGTTTAGTCGCCTCGGCGTAGGTATCAATGATCTTTTCCGGGCCAATCTCATAGGCGTCCTGGTACAGCGCCAGATTCTCGTTGGTCATAAACGGGGCAGGGTAGTAGACACGCCCGGTTTTGCCTTCCTTACGGATTTCAATCTTCGACACGATGGGGTGGATGCTCGACGTGGCGTGATTGATATAGGAAATGGAGCCGGTTGGCGGCACCGCCTGAAGGTTCTGGTTATAAATGCCGTAGCGCATCACCTCTTCACGCAGCTGTTGCCACATCTCACGCGTCGGCAGGGTGATGCCAGCGCGGGCAAACAGCGCGCGTACTTTTTCGGTTTTCGGCTGCCAGTCGCCTTCCAGATACTGGCTGAAATACTCTCCGCTGGCGTAGCGGGACTGCTCAAAGCCTGCGAACCGCTGGTGGCGTTCGCGCGCCAGCATCATCGAGGTATGCAGCGCATGCCAGGTGATGGTGTAGAAATAAAGGTTGGTGAAATCCAGCCCTTCCGGGCTGCCGTAGGCGATGCCCTCCCGCGCCAGATAGCCGTGCAGGTTCATCTGCCCAAGGCCGATGGCATGCGACGCGGCGTTGCCCGCCTCAATGGACGGTACGCTGCGGATGTGGCTCATGTCCGATACCGCCGTCAGCCCGCGAATGGCGGTCTCTACCGTGCGGCCAAAATCGGGTGAATCCATGGTATGGGCAATATTCAGCGACCCGAGGTTACAGGAGATATCCTTGCCCACGTCCGCGTAGTCGAGGTTTTCGTCGTAGCTGGACGCGCTGTTGACCTGCAAAATCTCCGAGCACAGATTGCTCATGTTGATGCGCCCGGCAATCGGGTTAGCGCGGTTCACCGTGTCCTCGTACATGATGTACGGATAGCCGGACTCAAACTGAATTTCAGCCAGCGTCTGGAAGAAATCGCGGGCGTTGATGGTTTTTTTGCGAATGCGATCGTCGGCCACCAGCTCGTCGTACAGCTCGCTTATCGCCACGTCGCCAAAGGCTTTGCCGTAAATCCGCTCAACGTCATACGGTGAGAAGAGCGCCATGTCGGCATTCTCTTTAGCCAGCTTAAACGTGATATCCGGGATCACCACGCCAAGCGACAGGGTTTTGATGCGGATCTTTTCGTCGGCGTTTTCACGTTTGGTATCCAGAAAACGCAGAATGTCCGGGTGGTGCGCGTGCAGATAAACCGCGCCCGCGCCCTGACGAGCGCCGAGCTGGTTGGCGTATGAGAAGGCATCTTCCAGCATCTTCATCACCGGGATGACGCCGGAAGACTGGTTTTCGATGCGCTTAATCGGCGCGCCCGCTTCCCGCAGGTTCGAGAGCAGAAACGCCACGCCGCCGCCGCGTTTCGAAAGCTGTAGCGCCGAATTCACCGCACGGCCAATCGACTCCATATTGTCTTCAATACGCAGCAGGAAGCAGGAGACCAGTTCGCCGCGCTGGGCTTTCCCACAGTTAAGGAACGTTGGCGTGGCGGGCTGGAAGCGACCGGAGAGGATCTCCTCCGTGAGTCTTTCGGCCAGCGCTTCATCGCCCTGCGCCAGCGTCAGCGCCACCATCACCACCCGATCTTCAAAGCTTTCTAAATAGCGTTTGCCGTCAAAGGTTTTCAGGGTGTAGCTGGTGTAATACTTCCACGCGCCGAGAAACGTCTGGAAGCGAAAACCGCTGGCGTGCGCCCGTTCAAACAATGCCACCACGAAGGCGCGGTCGTAGCGTGTCAGGACACGCTCTTCGTAATAACCCTCTTTTACCAGCCAGTCGAGACGTTCCTGCTGGCTGCCAAAGACGACGCTGTTCGGGCGTACATGAGCGGCAAAAAAGGCGTCCACCGCCTCATGATCTTTGCCAAACTGAATGCGCCCCTCCCGGTCATAGAGGTTTAGCATGGCGTTTAATGCGTGGTAATCCGGCGTCGCCTGAATCACGCGTTCTGCGGTTGTCGTTGCCAAAATTCGTTCACTCCTTTACGCACGTTCTCTACGTCCTGCTGTGTCCCCATCAGTTCAAAACGATAGAGATACGGCACGCCGCATTTTTGAGAGATGACATCCCCGGCGCGGGCAAAGGCCTCGCCGAAGTTGCGATTGCCTGCGGCGATCACGCCGCGAATCAGCTGCCGGTTATGGGGATCGTTCAGAAAGCGGATCACCTGACGAGGCACAGCCCCTGCGGTGCCGCCACCGCCATAGCTGGGCACCACCAGAATGTAGGGTTCGTCTACCTGAATACGCTCCCGCTCGTTCAGCGGAATGCGTATCGCGGGCAGCCCGAGACGCTCCATAAACCGAAGCGTGTTTTCCGAGCTGCTGGAAAAGTAGACCAGCGTGCTCATGCACTGACGCCCTGAGCGGCAAGGCGGTTGATCATGTCCGGACGGAAGCCAGACCAGCTGGTGTCGCCGGCAACGACAACCGGAAGCTGACGGAAACCCTGCGCCCGCAGGGTGTCTGCCGCGTCGGGCACCTGATCAATATTGACCATCTCAAATGCCACGCCGCGGCTCTCCATCGCCCGTTTCGTGGCGTGGCACTGAACACAATCGTTACGAGTGTAAATAATAATGCTCATGATTCGTATTTCCATTTAGAATGAGAGAACGGCGCGAGTAAACGCGTCATGTTGTGTGTGTCTTGCTAAAGGGAATACTAGATGTAGTTGCGATAAGCTTCAACCACACAAGATATGGGAAATACAGATTAATAAGGCCCCAACGATGAGCCTGGCGGGGCAGGGTGGGCTGTGCGGGTTTTTCAGGCTGTCAGGCAAAGAAAAGCCCCGGCGCCTGAGGCGACCGGGGCTGAGAACGCGCGCTTACTTACGCAGGCTAAGCAGGGCGCCGACAAAAATCCCGACCGCCGCGACCGTTCCCAGCGTACAAAGTGGTTTTTCACGTACGAAGGTGGTGGCGCAGCTGGCCATGTCGCAGGCCGCCTGAGTGGTACGTGAGCGGCCATTCATCCTTGCCCGCGTTTCACGCAGCAGAGACTGAGCCTTACGTTTCGCGGCATCTGCTTCGTCCTTCGCGTCAGAGCCCCAGGATTTCAATACGGCTTCCAGCGTGTCCGCTAATTGGCTGACATCGTTACGAATATCCTGTGTGTCGTCATTAATATCGTTTCGGTTCGGTCTGTTAAACATACGATCCTCCATAATTTGTGTTCCCGTTTAGTTTAGTCCAGAAATGTAATATCTGAAGCGAGTCACGGCTTATCGGGCAGTTTATGGAATATTCTGAAAGCCCTGCTAATGCTGAATACTGTAAGGTTGCCGGGCAGGAATGATAATGAGGAAAAGATATGTATTTACGACCCGATGAGGTGGCGCGCGTTCTTGAAAAAGAAGGGTTCACCATGGATGAGGTAACATCAAAAGCGTACGGATATCGCCGTGGTGAGAATTATGTTTACGTCAACCGTGAAGCAAGAATGGGGCGTACTGCTCTCATTATTCACCCGACACTCAAAGACAGAAGCCTGTCATTTGCTGAGCCCGCCTCGGATATTAAAACCTGCGATCATTATCAGCAATTTCCGCTCTATTTAGGCGGCGAGACGCATGAACATTATGGTATTCCGCACGGTTTCAGCTCGCGTATGGCGCTGGAGCGGTTCCTGAAAGGGCTGTTTGGCGACGTACAATAACTCTGCGACTGGCCTGAGCCAGTCGCCTTACCTTACGCTTTTGCCTGGCTATAAGGGCTGACTTTAAACAGGCGGCGGCAGTAGTCAAGAAAGTAACCGTACACCGCACCCATCAGCATGGATACCACGATATTTGAACTTACCGCAGCGGCGATTTGATGCCAGTCTGCGCCCACCGTCAGCAAAATAACCACATACACCGGGGACTGGAACGTTACGTAAGCCAGCACGTCCGCCAGGTTTTTTACCCAACCCACCGGGCTAATACGCCGGGCTAAACGCATCACTGCATCGCGATACAGGCCGTACGGCCAGGCAATCATGATATTCACCGGAATGGCCACCAGGCGCGACGAGAGGGATTGCTCAAAGGACATTCCCGACAGGAAAATTTCAATCAGCATATTCACGACGGAACAGTAAACGACCATCGCGAACGTATCCGCTACCGCATGGCGCAGGCGAGACTGCGGTGAGAACATGTCTGAACTCCTCGAACAGGACAAAAAAGTGGCGTTTTACCTGCGGCCTTTAGTGCTTTAGGTTGGTTTGTTATGAGTGTATAGCGTATCTCTCTGGCTTTTAACTAACAAGTAGTGATTGATTTTTATTTACTGGCGATTTAGCCATAAAACTCTCTAAAGTTGTGCGTTTTTTGCGCGCTTCGTTATTTTCTCTCCTTGTCCATATTTTATTAAAATAAATCAATGGATTAGTTTATCAGTGCGCGTGTAAAACCTCTGTTGTGTGGGAGAGTGGAGGCGGTTTTTTGAACTGTTTTAAACAGGGGTTTTTGGCCTGGGGAAGGGCGGTATATTACGCATTAAAACAGACATATATTTCGGGGTTATATTAACGGGATATTCTAAAACATTTACAATAATGTCAAAACGTCAGGGTGGGTAGATATCAGAACAAAAATCAATTATTCTGTTGCCTGATTTATGTTATACACACGAAGAAAGGTTTTTCATTATTATGGCTTTAACGTTACAGAATCTTAATAATATTCGTACCCTCCGGGCGCTGGCACGTGAATTATCCATGGATGTTCTGGAAGAAGTGCTGGAAAAATTCCGGATTGTCACTGAAGAAAAACGCAGCGAGCAGGCTGAATTAGAGCGTCAACGCGCTGAACAGCAGGATAAAATTAATGCTCTGCTGGAACTGATGAAAGCTGACGGTATTTCTCCGAGCGATCTGTTAGGCAGTGATCTGGCGCAGGCGGGTCAGCCGACGAAAAAACGTAAAGCGCGTGCGGCGAAATATCGTTTTATTGACGCGAACGGTGAAGAAAAAACCTGGACCGGCCAGGGGCGTACGCCAAAGCCAATTGCAACCGCACTGGCAAACGGTAAATCGCTGGACGATTTCCTGATCTGATGATTATTCGGGCGGTGTATTCCGCCCGATTATTGACTTAGCAGACGCCAAAGTCACCGTCTTCGGAGTACAGAACCACGTCCGCCGATTTCAGGTGATATTTCTCGCCCTGCTCATTGCTGGCCTGCACAGCCACAATGTTTTCACCATTCACTTCGAGCACTTTCAGTTTCGGACCGCCCTGACGCGGTTGGACATAATCACCGACAGAAAACATAGCACCTCCTCATCATTGTCATGATCTTCACCATAGCCCACGTCCGGGGGCGGGGTACAGCCTAATCTTTCAGATACTCCTTATCAGGTACGTCGGTTCCACGGCATCACTTTCAGCAATCAGCGCGTTTGCCTGCTGCGGCGAAATAAGAGGAAGAGACATTGCGTTTCCTTACGGTCAATTTCAGAACAGTAGAGCATTTAAGGCGGGGGTTTAAGCCAGTGTAAAGAGGGTAAAGGCAGGTAAAAGCGCGAGAGACGCATGGCAGTTAACCGTAAACTGGCTACGCTTAGAGAAGTGTCTTTTATAATTTTCAATTGGTTAGCTTGCACGGAGTTTTTTATGGGTTTTTGGCGCGTTGTTTTTACGATTATTCTCCCGCCGCTGGGCGTGCTGCTTGGCAAGGGGCTGGGCTGGGCGTTTATTCTGAATATCCTTCTGACCATCCTGGGCTACTTCCCCGGTCTTATCCACGCGTTTTGGGTTCAGACGAAGAGCTAGGTACGCCACAGTAAGTCACTGTAGATCCGGGTCAGCACGCCTTCGGGGCCAAACTGCTGTTTGATCCAGCGCGTGACCTGACCGGTCGCCGCATGCTGCGTGGCGAGCAGCATGCGCGAATCCTGACGAGGATTATTGATCCGCCGCGTTACCAGCAGCCCGTCCTCCACCGCCTCACGCGTCATATATTCCGGTAAAAAGCCAATACCTTCCCCCAGGATCTGACACTGGCATTTCGTGTTGAAGTCCGGCACCAGAATCGCCTCCTGACCGTGAAGCAGCCAGCCCACCTTCTTGTTGATGGTATGCGCGGTGTCCTCGACCATGATATTGGGATACAGACGCAGCTGACTTTCGGAAATGGGCTCCGGGGCGAACGCCAGCGGATGCGTGGGCGCGATGGCAAATACCCAGCGGATCGCCCCTATCTCGGTGTAATCAATGCCGCCGCCGTCCAGCAGCGTATCCGGCGCGCCAATGGCGATATTGGCCTGATTATTAATGATGGAATCCCAGACGCCGTTATACACCTCGGTCGTCACCGTGATCTGGCAGGTGGGAAACTGTTTTTTCAGCACCTGGAGCAAACGCGCGGTATGGCGTGGCGTATACAAAAGCTGATTTATGCAGATGCGCACCCGCGTCTCAATGCCCTGAGAAATGGTATCAATCCCGCGCTTGATGGCATGAAAGTCATTCAGCAGGTCGGTCGATTTACGATAAAAATAAAAACCGGATTCGGTCAGCTCAATGCTGCGCGTGTTGCGTACAAACAGCACCACGTCCAGTCCGGTCTCCATGCGTTTGATGGTGTAACTGATGGCGGAGGTGGTCACGCCCAGTTCGGCAGCCGCTTTGCTAAAACTGCCAAAACGTGCCGCGGTGGTGAAGGCCAGCAAATTCTCTTCGGTAAAGATGGAATTCATATTATGGCTCCTGGTGACCATCAGTTTTGAACATATTTTAACGGCGGCGTTACATCATAGTTGATGTCGATCACAGTTCTGGATTTTTACGTAGAGCCGCGCTGTGTAAGGCTTTTTCAGCCATAAGGATAATGCAGCCTGAAGCGCGTAAAAGCGGTAAAACATAAGAAAAAGGTTGCACAGACGCACATTTCTCCCGGACTGTTGAATTTAACTCAACAATGAATTGCGTGTCGATGAATCATTTTTAAGCGGATTCTTTTATGACCAGGCTGTTGCTATTCTCAGGTCATCAGAAGTGAAACATAGGGAGTCTGAATATGTCTGCAACTGCACTGGTTACAGAATTTCTGCTGGCGGCAGAAGAGGGTAATATCGACGCGCTAAAAGCCTGCCTGGAGAAAGGCGTGGATATTAACGCGACCAACCGCCAGAAAAGAACCGCCATTATTATTGCCAGCCTGAAAAAGCATTACGCCTGTGTGGAGTTTTTAATTGCCGCCGGGGCGGATATTGATAAACAGGACCAGACCTGTTTTAACCCCTTCCTGATCGGCTGCCTCACCAATGATTTAACCCTTCTGCGCATTGTCCTTCCGGCAAATCCGGATCTCGATCGTCTGACGCGCTTTGGCGGCGTGGGCATTACCCCTGCCAGTGAAAAAGGGCACGTTGAAATCGTGCGTGAGCTGCTGGAAAAAACCGACATCAACGTCAACCACACCAATTTTGTCGGCTGGACGCCGCTGCTGGAGGCCATCGTATTAAACGACGGCGGCGCAAAGCAGCAGGAAATTGTGAAGCTGCTGCTCGATCACGGCGCGAACCCGCACATGACCGATAAATACGGCAAAACCCCGCTCGAGCTGGCGCGGGAAAAAGGCTTCAACGCGATCGCAGACCTGCTGCTGGCGGCAGGCGCATAGTGCATTCGGTCAGCCTTCCCCTGGCTGGCCGTTAATCAATAAACGCATTGTTACCGACGTGCATTTAGCACGACGGCGGCCCCCTTTTATCTTAAACAGGTGAAAATAATGCCAACCAAAATCGTCATAAAAAAGAATACGTATTTCGATTCGGTTTCCTTAATGTCGGTTTCCACCAAAGCCAATAAATTGCCGGGCGTCGAGCAGGCGTTTGTGGCGATGGCGACGGAAATGAACAAAGGGGTATTAAAAAACCTCGGGCTATTAACGCCGGAATTAGCGGACGCGAAAAACGGCGACCTGATGATCGTTATTAAAGGCGACGCGGCGAATGAGGAAACCCTGGCCGCCATTGAAGCGTTATTCACGCGTAAAGAGCGCACTGGCTCCCATGATGCACGCTACGCGACGATTGCCAGCGCCAAAACCCATCGTCCGGACAGCAACCTTGCGGTGATTTCCGTCAACGGCACCTTCGCCGCACGGGAAGCGCGCCAGGCGCTGGAAAACGATCTTAACGTGATGCTGTTCTCCGATAACGTATCGCTCGACGACGAGCTGGCGCTGAAGCAGCTGGCGCATGAAAAGGGTCTGCTGATGATGGGGCCAGACTGCGGCACCGCCATTATCAACGGCGCGGGGCTGTGCTTCGCCAACGCGGTGCGTCGCGGGCAGATTGGCATCGTTGGCGCCTCCGGCACCGGCAGCCAGGAGCTGAGCGTGCGCATTCACGAGTTCGGCGGCGGCGTGTCGCAGCTGATTGGCACCGGCGGACGCGATCTCAGCGAGAAGATCGGCGGCCTGATGATGCTCGATGCCATCGACATGCTGGAGGCGGACGACGCGACCCGGGTGATAGCGCTCATCTCCAAACCGCCTGCACCCGCGGTGGCTGTGAAAGTACTGGCCCGGGCACGCGCCTGCCGCAAGCCTGTGGTTGTGTGCTTCCTGGGCCGCAACGAACCGCCAGCCGATGAAGACGGTTTGCAGTTTGCTCGTGGCACCAAAGAGGCGGCCCTGAAAGCGGTGCTGCTTACCGGCATTAAAAAAGACGACCTGGATTTACATCCGCTCAACTGGCCGCTGATCGAAGAGGTACGCGCCCGGCTGACGCCGCAGCAGAAGTACATTCGCGGCCTGTTCTGCGGCGGCACCCTGTGCGACGAAGCGATGTTTGCCGCGCTGGAGAAATTTGACGATGTTTACAGCAACATCCAGCCGGATCCGGCCAGGCGTCTGAAAGACATCAGCGTCAGCCAGGCCCACACCTTCCTTGATTTCGGTGACGACGACTTCACCAACGGCAAGCCACACCCGATGATCGACCCGACCAACCGCATCAGCCGCCTGCTACAGGAGGCGCGCGATCCGCAGGTGGGGGTGATCGTGATGGATTTCGTGCTTGGCTTTGGCGCGCATGACGATCCGGTTGGGGTGATGATCGAGGCGATCAAAGAGGCACAGGCGATCGCGAAAGCCGACAACCGTCCGCTGGAAATTCTCGGCTACGTGCTCGGCACCGATCAGGATCCGCAGTCGTTGGCGCAGCAGTGCCAGCTGCTGACTGACGCAGGCGTCATCTGGGCCAGCAGCAGCACCAATACCGGATTACTGGCACGCGAATTTGTCTGCAAAGGGGAGAGAGCATAATGACGACCTTATTCAACCACCCTCTGAACGTGATTAACGTCGGGATTGCGATGTTCAGCGACGACCTCAAAAAACAGCACGTTCCCGTGACCCAGCTCGACTGGACGCCGCCGGGGCAGGGCAATATGCAGGTGGTGGACGCGCTGGATCGGCTGGCGGAAAAACCGCTGGCGGAGAAAATTGCCGCCGCGAACAAAATTGCCCTTGAGCGGATTATTCAGTCCCATCCGGTGCTGGTGGGCTATGACCAGGCCATCAACGTGGTGCCGGGCATGACCCGCACGACCATTCTGCACGCCGGTCCGCCTGTTACCTGGGAGAACATGTGCGGGGCAATGAAGGGTGCGGTCACCGGGGCGCTGGTGTTTGAAGGGCTGGCGAAAGATCTGGACGATGCGGCAAGGATCGCCGCCTCCGGAGATATTACGTTCTCGCCTTGCCACGAGCATGACTGCGTGGGCTCGATGGCGGGCGTCACCTCCGCGTCGATGTTTATGCACATCGTTGAGAACAAAACCTACGGCAACCGCGCCTTCACCAACCTCAGCGAGCAGATGGCGAAGATCCTGCGCATGGGGGCTAACGACCAGAGCGTGATCGAGCGCCTGAACTGGATGCGCGACGTGCTCGGCCCGATGCTGCGCGACGCGATGAAGATTATCGGCGAAATCGACCTGCGCCTGATGCTGGCCCAGGCGCTGCACATGGGCGACGAGTGCCACAACCGCAACAACGCGGGCACCACGCTGCTTATTCAGGCGCTGACGCCGGGGCTGATCCAGGCGGGCTATCCGGTGGCGCAGCAGCGTGAAGTGTTCGAGTTTGTCGCCAGCAGCGACTACTTCTCCGGTCCGACGTGGATGGCGATGTGTAAGGCCGCGCTGGATGCCGCCCACGGCATTGAGTACAGCACCGTCGTCACCACCATGGCGCGCAACGGCTACGAGTTCGGCCTGCGCGTTTCCGGCCTGCCGGGGCAGTGGTTCACCGGCCCGGCGCAGCAGGTGATCGGCCCGATGTTCGCGGGCTATAAGCCGGAAGACTCCGGGCTGGATATCGGCGACAGCGCGATTACCGAAACCTACGGCATCGGCGGCTTTGCAATGGCGACGGCCCCGGCCATCGTTGCGCTGGTGGGCGGCACGGTGGAGGAAGCCATCGATTTTTCTCGCCAGATGCGCGAAATCACCCTCGGCGAAAACCCGAACGTCACCATTCCGCTGCTGTCTTTTATGGGCATCCCGACCGCCATCGACATCACGAAGGTCGCGGGCAGCGGCATTCTGCCGGTCATTAATACCGCCATTGCCCACAAGGACGCCGGGATCGGCATGATTGGGGCGGGCATCGTTCACCCGCCGTTTAGCTGTTTTGAAAAGGCGCTGTTAACCTTCCGCGATCGCTACGTTCTATAAGGTATGCATCCATGAAAAACATGAAACTGGAGTGGAAAAGAGGTGACTGGGCAGCTTATTTCGGGTTGATGACCAACAACCTGACCAATTTGCTGACCATGATGGGGCTGCTCATTTTTGTCGTCGGCATCCCGAAGGAGATTGTTTATGGACGCATCGCGCCAGCCTTCGGGCTGGCGGTGCTGGTGGCGAGTCTTTGCTATACGTGGTTTGGCCTGCAAATGGCGCGCGCCACCGGACGAACGGACGTCACCGCGCTGCCGTCCGGCCCAAGCGCGCCGTCGATTTTTACCGTGACCTTCCTGGTCTTAATGCCGGTTTACCAGCAAACCGGCGATGCGGATTTCGCGATTCAGATTGGCCTGGTGTGGTGCTTTGTGGAAGCGATGATCCTCGCGGGCGGTTCCTTCCTGGGGGAAACCATCCGCAAGATGATCCCGCGTACCGTGCTGCTGTCGTGCCTGTCCGGTCTTGGCCTGCTGCTGCTGGCGATGAACCCGATGTTGCAGGCGTTCGAAGCGCCGACCGTGTCGTTTATCGTCCTGCTGCTGATCTTCATTAACTGGTTCGGTAAAAAGCCGATTTTTGCCAAAATCCCGACCGGCCTGCTGCTGTTAATTGCCGGTACTCTGCTTGCGTGGATCTCCGGCCTGCAAAGCCCGGATGCCATTAAAGCGTCCATGTCATCATTCGGCTTTAACCCGCCAGAAGTGCACGTGGACAGCTTCATGCAGGGACTGCCGCACGCGCTGCCGTATCTGGCGTCCGCCGTACCGCTGGGGCTGGCGAACTACATCTTTGACCTGGAGAACATCGAAAGCGCCCACGCGGCGGGGGATGAATACCCGACCCGCAAGGTAATGCTGGCGAACGGTCTGGCCTCGATGCTCGGCTGCCTGATGGGCAATCCGTTCCCGGTCACGGTATACGTCGGCCATCCTGGCTGGAAAGCGATGGGCGCCAGCATCGGCTACACCCTGGCGTCCGGCGTGACCATGTTCATCGTGCCGCTGTTCGGGCTGGGGGCCTTTATGCTCGCCATCATACCGATGACCGCCATCGTGCCGATTCTGGTGTTTATCGGCGTCGTCACCGCCAACCAGGTGGTGAGGGAGACCCCGAAAGTGGAGGTGCCCGTCATCTTCATCTGCCTGTTCCCGTGGATCGCCAACTGGGCGCTGACCATGATGAACAGCGTGATGAGCGCGGCGGGGACCAGCGCGGCGAAAATCGGCACCGACGTGCTGCACAGCAAGGGGATCTACTACGAAGGCCTGATGCATCTCGGCAACGGCGCGCCGCTCGCCAGCATGCTCTGGGGCTGTATCGCCATTTTCGCCATCCTCAACAAACCGCTGCGTGGGGCCGTCGCGGCGGCCGGTGGAGCGCTGCTGGCGCTGTTTGGGGTGATCCACGCGCCGGTGGTGGGCTTTGCCGAGGGCAGTTCCCTGATGTTCGTCACGGCCTACCTGATGATGGGCGGGATGTTTGTGGTGAAGCATGTGCTGGATACCTCTGTTAATCCCCCTCTCCCTGTGGGAGAGGGCCGGGATGAGGGCACCAGAACGCACCTTCTAAAGGAAACAAAATGAAAGAGCTTATGGTCGTCGCCATCGGCGGCAACAGCATTATCAAAGACAACGCCAGCCAGTCGATTGAGCATCAGGCGCAGGCGGTCAAAGCGGTGGCAGAGTCGGTGCTCGAAATGCTGTCCTCGGACTATGACATCGTGCTCACCCACGGCAATGGCCCGCAGGTGGGGCTGGATCTGCGCCGCGCCGAAATCGCCCACGAGCGGGAAGGGCTGCCGCTGACCCCGCTGGCAAACTGCGTGGCGGATACCCAGGGCGGGATCGGCTACCTGATCCAGCAGGCGCTCAACAACCGCCTGGCGGCGCGCGGGGAACAAAAAGCGGTCACGGTCGTCACCCAGGTGGAGGTGGATAAAAACGATCCTGGCTTTACGCACCCGACAAAACCCATCGGCGCGTTCTTCAGCGAGGCGCAGCGCGACGAACTGCAACTTGCGCACCCGGACTGGCATTTTGTTGAGGATTCAGGCCGGGGGTATCGCCGCGTGGTGGCTTCACCGCAGCCGCGGCGCATCGTTGAGTCGGATGCCATCAAGGCGCTGACGCAGAAAGGATTTGTGGTGATCGGCGCGGGCGGCGGAGGCATTCCTGTGGTGCGCAGTGAACAGGGCGATTACCAGAGCGTGGACGCGGTGATAGATAAAGATCTCTCCACCGCGCTGCTGGCGCGCGAGATCCGCGCCGACGTGCTGGTGATCACCACCGGCGTGGAGAAAGTGTGCATCCACTTCGGCAAGCCAAACCAGCAGGCGCTGAGCACGGTGAACGTGGCGCAGATGACGCGCTACATGGAAGAAGGGCATTTTCCGGCTGGCAGCATGTTGCCGAAAATCGTCGCCTCGCTGGAATTTTTACGCCATGGCGGCAGGAGGGTAATCATTACCTCGCCGGACTGCCTGCCCGCGGCGCTGCGCGGTGAAACGGGTACCCACATTATTAATGGAGGAAGATAAGATGAGTGAGAATAAAAGCCGCCGCGAGTTTATCAGCCAGAGCGGCAAAATGGTTACCGCCTGCGCGCTGTTTGGCGCCACGGGTTCCGTCGCGTATGCTGCCGATTCAGCAAAGGCAACCTGCGAGACGGGTAAACCGATGAACATCACCGCAAAACATTACTATCTCGACAACGTGCTGCTGGAAGCCGGGTTTAACTTCGACGGCAGCGTGGCGACAAGTACCCGCACCGAGCTGAAAACGCTGGAAATCAAAGACGGGAAAATCTTCGCCCTGCGCGACAACAACAGCCACGCGGACGCGACCCTGCCGCACTTCGACGCGGGCAAAAAGCTGATGCTCCCGGCGATGCGCGACATGCACATCCATCTGGATAAAACCTTCTACGGCGGCCCGTGGCGCTCCCTGAACCGTCCGGCGGGCACCACCATTCAGGACATGATCCGCCTGGAGCAGAAGCTGCTGCCGGAGTTACAGCCCTACACGCAAGAACGCGCCGAAAAGCTGATCGACCTGATCCAGTCGAAAGGATCCACCATCGCCCGCAGCCACTGCAACATAGAGCCGGTTTCCGGCCTGAAAAACCTGGAAAATTTGCAGGCGGTACTGGCGCGCCGGGGCGCAGGCTTTGACTGCGACATCGTTGCCTTCCCGCAGCACGGCCTGCTGCTGTCTCATTCTGAAAAGCTGATGCGCGAGGCGATGCAGGCGGGGGCGCATTACGTGGGCGGGCTGGACCCGACCAACGTCGACGGCGCGATGGAGAAATCCCTCGACACCATGTTCCAGATTGCGCTGGATTATGACAAAGGGGTGGATATCCATCTGCATGAAACCAGCCCGGCGGGCGTGGCGGCGGTGAACTACATGGTCGAAACCGTGGAGAAAACGCCTGCGCTGAAGGGGAAGCTGACCATCAGCCACGCCTTCGCCCTGGCGACGCTTAACGAGCAAGAGGTGGATGAGATCGCCACCCGCATGGCGGCACAACAGGTGACCATCGCCTCCACCGTGCCGATTGGCACTCTGCACATGCCGCTGAAGCAGCTGCGTGATAAAGGCGTGTTTGTCATGACCGGTACCGACAGCGTGATCGACCACTGGTCGCCGTACGGTCTGGGGGACATGCTGGAGAAAGCCAACCTCTATGCACAGCTCTATATTCGCCCGAATGAGCAGACGCTTTCGCGCGCGCTGGGCATCGCCACCGGCGACGTGCTGCCGCTAAACGATAAAGGTGAGCGCGTGTGGCCGAAAGCGCAGGATGACGCCAGCTTTGTGCTGGTGGATGCCTCCTGTTCCGCCGAGGCCGTGGCACGCATCTCTCCGCGTACCGCGACGTTCCATAAGGGGAATCTGGTCTGGGGCTCTGTGGGCTAATGTGGTGCCGGGTGGCGCTGCGCTTACCCGGCCTACGGTTCGGAGATTTTGTAGGTCGGGTAAGGCGAAGCCGCCACCCGACAATGCAGTATACTGCTATGCACATTCTTAAAGAGGGATCTGCCATGGCACAAAACATCTACGACAATCCGGCGTTTTTCGAAGGCTACGCTCAGCTTCCGCGCTCGGTGCAGGGGCTGGACGGCGCGCCGGAGTGGCCTGCGATCAGGGCGATGCTGCCGGATTTAACCGGCAAATCGGTTATCGATCTTGGCTGCGGCTATGGTTGGTTCTGCCGCGCGGCGCGTGAGCTGGGCGCGTCTGACGTCACGGGCGTGGATATCTCCGAAAAGATGCTCGCTCGCGCAGTGGAGCTCACCGCCGATCCACAGATTCACTATCAGCGTAGCGATCTGGAGTCTCTCAAGCTCAACGAGAACAGCCTCGATCTGGTCTATAGCTCGCTGGCGCTGCACTATCTGCCGGAACTGAACACATTATTTGCCCACGTTCAGCGCGCGCTTAAACCCGGCGGTTGCCTGGTCTTCTCAATGGAGCACCCGATTTACACCTGCGCCTCCCGTCAGGGCTGGCTGACGGACAACAGCGGCGAGCGGTTCTGGGGCGTGAACCATTATCAGGACGAAAGCCAGCGCGTCAGCAACTGGCTGGCAGACGGGGTGATTAAATACCACCGTACGCTGGGCACCACGCTTAACGCGCTGATCAAGGCCGGATTAACAATAAGCGAAGTCAATGAGTGGGGACCAACGCAGGCGCAAATTGACGCCTGGCCCGCGCTGGCAGAAGAGGCAGAGCGCCCGATGCTGGTGCTGATCGCCGCCCGTAAGGCTTAATAACCGACTTTATACACCCGCCCGCTCTGCACCCCTTCGACGCTGCGGCGGTAAGCCTGCGCAACGGTCGCGGCGGGAACGCTTTCAAAGCCCGGGAAGAAGCCGTCGTACGCTTCGGCGGATTCGGTCAGCACCGTCGGGCTGATCAGATTAATGCGAATACCGCGCGGCAGTTCACAGGCCGCGGCGCGCACAAACCCTTCCAGCGCGGCGTTAACCGTGGTGGCATTCACGCCCTGGGCAATCGGCTCGTGCGCCACAATCCCGCTTATCAGCGTAATCGAGCCACCTTCGTTCAGGTAGTGCTGGCCGGTCAGCGCCAGACGAACCTGCCCCAGCAGCTTATCCTGCAAACCCTGGTTGAACTCGCCGTCGGTCATGGTTGAGAGCGGGCCGAAGTGCAACCCTCCGCTGGCGGAGACAATCGCATCCACCGGACCGATCTTTTTGAACAGCGCCTGCACGCTCGCCTGCGAGGTGATATCCACCTGATGATCGCCCTGCGTGCGACCCACGCGGATCACCTCGTGGCGACGGCTTAGCTCTTCTGTCACAGCACGACCGACGGTACCGCTGGCACCAATAATGACGATTTTCATAGAAGACTCCTTATGTTGTGAGCCTTCATTCTTTAATAAATAAAAATTCAGATAAACTGGGCTGATGTTAGAAGATTGCTAACCAGAGGTTCGTAATATGGATAAGCTTCGCGGCATGGAGACGTTCATCGCGGTGGTGGAAAGCGGCAGCTTTACCGGCGCGGCGGCCCGGCTGGAGATGTCGGCGGTAATGGTCGGGAAGTATATTGCGCAGCTGGAATCGCAGCTCGGTACGCGGCTGCTGGAGCGCAACACCCGTCGCCAGAGCCTGACGGATGCCGGACGCGTTTATTTCGAAGAGGCCAGGCGCGTGCTGGAGCAGGTCTCGATTGCTGAAAACGCGGTTGAGCGTCTGCGAGCCACACCTGCCGGCACCCTGCGCGTGACGGCGCCTACCTCGTTTGGCGGCTGCGTTATCGCGCCTCTGACGGCCACGTTTTTGCAGCGTTACCCGGAAGTGCGCATCGAACTGGATCTCACCAACCGAATGGTGGATCTGGTAGAGGAAGGGGTCGATCTGGCCATTCGTATCGGTGAGATCCGTAATGAGGATCTGGTGGCGAAATACCTGTGTCCCTACAACATGGTGATCTGCGCCGCGCCGGATTATCTGGCGCGTCACGGTACGCCGCAAACGCCAGCAGATCTGGTGGATCACCTGTGCCTGTCGCACACGGTCTGGACGGCGCGTAACGAGTGGCGGCTGCCGGGAGTGGAAGGCGAAGTGCGCTGGAAGCGTGATGCCGTCTTACGATGCAATGACGGCTACGGCTTACGCATGGCGGCGCGAGCCGGGGCGGGACTCCTGCTGCAACCGGAAGTGCTGGTGGCGGAAGAGCTGGCGAGCGGCAGGCTGGTTCGGGTTCTGGAAGCGTTTACGCCCGCACCGAGGCCGGTGCATTTACTGTGGCGTCAGGATTTGCGGCCGCTGCCTAAGCTAACGGAATTTATTGCCCATATTCTGCTAAGATTGGGCACAATATAAAAAAAGAAGGTAAGTAAAGAATGTCTGCAAACAAACTCGCCAGCAGCGCGCAGGGCCTGCAATCCTCTGCCATCCGTGAATTATTAAAACATAGCAAAATGGCAGGCGTGATTTCGCTGGGTGGCGGTATTCCAAATCCGGACCTGTTCGATCATGAGGGTTTAAAAATCGCTGCTGATGCCGTGCTGTCTCAGCATTTTGGCGAAGCGTTCCAGTATGGCCTGACGGAAGGCGTCCCGGGGCTGCGCGAAGAGATCCAACGCATCTGTGAAGGTCGCGGCATCGCCTGTAAAGCCGATGACGTGGTCATTACTTCCGGCTCGCAACAATCGCTTGACGTGCTGGCGCGGGCGTTAATTAACCCGGGCGATACGGTCGTCGTGGAGCGGCCTACCTACCTCGCCGCGTTGCAGGTCTTTGGCCTGGCGCAGGCGAATTTTGAATCCGTTGGCACCGACGGCGACGGCATGAAAGTGGATGAACTTGAAGCGCTGGTAGCCACCAAAACCATCAAAGCGGTTTATATCGTGCCAACCTTTGGTAACCCGGGCGGCGTGACGCTCTCCGAAGCGCGTCGTAAACAGCTGGTGGAATTATCGAAGCGCTATGACTTCGTGATTATCGAAGACGACCCGTACAGCGAGATCAACTACACCGACGAAGCGTTCCGCCCGCTGATTGCTCATGCCAAAGATATCGGCAATGAGGATAACGTGGTGTACACCTCCACCTTCTCTAAAATCCTCGCGCCGGGCACCCGCGTGGGCTGGGTGCTGGTGCCGGAGTGGCTGAAGCGCGCGGTGGTGAACCTCAAGCAAACCACCGATCTGCACACCAGCACGCTGTCGCAGCTGATGACGTACGAGTATCTGAAAACCGGTCGTCTGGCGAATCAGATTAAAATGATCCGCGAAGCCTATCGCCAGAAATACCAGACCTTTGCAACGGAACTGGAAGCGGAGCTGGGCGATGTGATGTCGTTCCACAAGCCAAAGGGCGGCATGTTCCTGTGGGCGAAAATGAACAACGGCATCAATACGACGAAATGGCTGGAAAAAACGTTGAGCAACGGCGTCGTGTTTGTGCCGGGTGAGTTCTTCTACTGCAACGAGCCGGACCATACCACGCTGCGCATGTCTTTCGTTACCCCAACGGATGAGCAGCTTAAAGAAGCGGTTCGACGCCTCAAAATTTCCCTGTAACAGGATGCGCATAATGGCAGATGCCGTTATGCGCTGTTCCCGTGCAGGGTAACGTCTGGCTTGCCGGATTTTCGCTTCGCCATGACTTCCGCAACGGTTTTTATCCGGCTTAACTCCTCCTGCGTGCGGGAGTTAGATTGCGCTTCCCAGATATCAACGTTTAGCTGTAAGTTCAGCCAAAATTCAATAGTGGTATTAAAGGCTTTTGCCAGTTTGATCGCCATATCGGCAGTAAGTTTGCGATTGTTATTGACCAACGCGCTTACGGTATTGCGGTGTACATTTAGCATCTCTGCCAGATCGTTGATTTTCAGATTGAGCGGTTCAAGATACTCATACTGCAACACCTCGCCCGGCGTGGTGTACCGGTCTGGGCATCAAACAAGAACATTTTTTCCGCGTCTACGGTGAGGAAGACCTTCTGACCCACGTTGATATCCAGCTTTTCATGGGACACCACGATCAGCTCCTGATCGTTGATACGCACCCGGATCTCCTGTCCTTCCCCGGTCATTTCTATCAGCACGATTTCCGCTGGCATCCCTGACTCGCCGAGCCGGATATAGTGCGGTCGGGTGGCGCAGATGATCTCCATCCCTTCAATATGTGAGCGGAGGGGGCAGGGGAAGCGGTAGCCGTTGTTGAGCACAATCTCGCCGTGCTGAATCACGCCTTTAAGGGTGTTAATTTCCGGCGTGCCGATAAAGCCCGCGACAAACAGGTTATCCGGGTTACGGTACAGCTCTTCCGGGGTGCCGACCTGCTCAATATGTCCGGCATTCAGCACCACAATCCTGTCCGCCATGGTCATCGCTTCCGTCTGATCGTGCGTGACGTAGATGGTGGTGCGACCCATCCGCTGGTGGATCTTACGAATTTCTCCGCGCATTTTATGGCGCAGTTTGGCGTCCAGGTTGGAGAGCGGTTCATCAAACAAAAAGGCCTTCGGGTCACGCACCAGCGCGCGTCCCATCGCCACGCGCTGACGCTGGCCGCCGGAAAGATCCCGCGGGAGGCGATCGAGCAGATGCGTCAGGCCGAGGATTTCCGCTGCCTCTTCCACGCGCGCCATCCGTTCCGCTTTTGAGACGCTGGCAAGCTTCAGGGCAAAACTCATGTTATCCCGCACCTTCATGTGTGGATAGAGCGCATAGCTCTGGAACACCATGGCGATATCGCGTTTTTTGGCGGGCAGAGTGTTGACCACCTCGCCGTGCATCAGCAGTTCACCGGAGGTGATGTCTTCCAGACCCGCAATCATGCGCAGCAGGGTGGATTTCCCACACCCGGACGGGCCGACCAGCACAATAAATTCGCCTTCGTGAATGCTCAGCGAGATCCCTTTAATGATGCTGACGTTGCCGTAGGATTTACCGAGATTATTTAAAACGATTTGGCTCATGTTACTCTCCTCGCCCGGCGGTGTGGCCTGGCTGCAATAATGGCATGACGTGCTGGCGGTAAAGCGCCGCCGCAGCGAGATCCTGCTGGATAATGCTTTGTGCTGATTCGCTGAAGCGCAGCGCGGCCGTACGCAGATCCAGGTGGTTGGCGCTATCAATACCCGCCAGCACCTCAGGTTCGACAATGGCTTCCCCGTGCAGCGCGCCTAAAATCGCGCCGCTCATCACCCCGATAGAGTCGGTATCACGGCCTGAATTGATGGCGTCTTCCACCGCCCCGCGAAACTCGCCTTCGCGCAGCAGGCAGAAGGCCAGCGCCATTGGCAGTTCCTCAATCGACATCAGGCGCGAGGGCTGGTAGGCCATGGTCGGGACGCCCGCTTTTTCCGGGCCGTGCATCAGGTCATCTCCCATCGGTGAGAAGGGCAAAAGCGCATCGTGCAGGGCGTCAACGACCTGTTGATAATCCCATGCGGTTCCACGGTAGCGACGCGCGACCTCAAGCGTTGCCGCGATGGCCTGGCGGGTGCCGTCTTTAGCCAGTTTCAATGCGATGTTGGTGATAGCCTCAATGGTGATGCCAGGAATAAATGCCGCTGCAACGCAGGCGGCGAAGACCCCGGCGGCCTCCAGCCCATAGCTCTGCTGATGCCCCTGGGTGAAATTAATGGCTTCCTGGTAAGCTGCCTCAGGGTTGCAGGCATTAATAGCTCCGATGGGGGCGGCATACATGGCTGCGCCGCAGTTCACCATATTGCCCACGCCGCCCTGGCGCGGATCGCAGGCGGCCAGTTGCAGACGATGGAAGATCCATTTTTCCGGATAAAACAGGCGCTCAATAACCAGCGCTTCCCGATCCAGTTCCGGCACCCAGCGCGGTTCCCAGGCAATCTTCCGCACAAAAGACTCCCCCATATCCCACGCATCAACGTGACGGCCCAGCTCGCTGTAAACCTCCATCAGGCAGAGTGTCATCAGCGTATCGTCGGTGATGATACCGTTGCCGCGTACGCGGTTGTTGCGCCGTGCGGACGGCTCGTCCATCCGGTGCCAGCGCTGGTGGATGGAGGTGACGCGGCCATATTTCTCCGCGATTTGCCGGGCGGAGAGTTTCTCAACCGGTCCGCCTAAGGCATCACCGAACGCCACGCCATACAGCATGCCCAGAATGCGGGACGTGAACGATAAATCAGCGGCTTGAGTAACGGTCATTTTAATTTTTCCTCTGCATATTCGGTCATGGCGTTTCCACCTGCGGCTTTCCAGGCGCTGACATACTGATCCCACTGATCAAATGACGCTTTGCCAGAGACAAACTGGTACGCCCACTGGTTATAAATACTGCTGGTTGAGTCGATGGCGGCGGCAAACGACGCCGGGAAGATAAAGGCGTTATCCGCCGTAAAATAACGTTGTGAATTGTCGATATAGCGCAGCATCGCAGGCGTCCGCCACTCCACCGGCGGCTTCCAGTTGGCGGCCTGGATAAACCGCGGATACCAGGCATTAATTTTTGGCGTCACGTTTATCGTGTTGCCCTTACGAACGTAGTGCGTGTTCTCGAAGCCCATCTGCTCCATCATTTGCCCTTCCGGGCTTGCCAGAAAATCGAGCAGGATCATCACTTCCTTTTTATGTTTCGAGAGCGAGGACATGGCAAAGCCGCGCGTTTCCATGGAAACATCTGTCGCCGCCAGCCCTTTACCTGCCGGGCCTTCGGGTGGGGCGAGCAGGGTGAGGGTGGCGTCAGGATGGATCTGGCGCATCTTTTCCTGGTACACGCCGACGTTGCCCGGCGATGAGACGGATACCACGCCAACCTTGCCGGTATAAAACTCATCCTCTTTTAGCTCCCAGTTGGTGGTGATGTACTGGGAGGAGAGCAATCCTTTCTGATACAGCGAATGGTAGAACTCCAGCTTGCTCCGCTCCTGCGGGCTTATCTGGGCGTTGATCAGCTTGCCCTGATCGTCCTTGAGCCAGGTGGCGTGAATGCCAAACGCCGGGTTCATAAAACCGTCGAGATCGCGCAGGTCTTTCTCGGAGGTGATCCCCCAGCTATCCGTCTTACCGTCGCCGTTGTAGTCACCGGCGTGGATCGCATTGAACAGCGTGACGTACTCCGCCAGCGTTTTGGGTGATGCGCTGAATCCGCTCTTCTGTAACCAGTCCTCACGGATCACCGGCTGGCGCGCGCGCAGGGGAAAGACATACAGCAGGGTCGGATGGTTTTGCAGGCGAAGCCGGTTGTGCGGCCACAGCGCCTCTTTCAGATAGCGGGTTTGCGCAATCCACGGACGCCAGTCTTCAAGAATGCCCTGTTCGACCATCTTCTGGTCGCTGCCGTTGAAATAGATCAGATCAGGGATGGTGCCGGAGAGCAGCATCACGTTCAGCACGTCGGAGTAGCCGGAAGACGGCAGGTTGACGATCTCAATGTGGATATCGTGTCCCTGGCGTGCCAGCGCCTGCTCGATTCGCTGAATATGCGCGACATCTTCGCGGTTGGTGGTCAGCAGATCTTTTTCCACAATCCGGATGGTGACCGGCTCGGCCCAGGCGGCCTGGCATAACAGCAGGCCGCAGGCGATTGCTGCGAATAATTTCATCGTCATCGCTCCTGTTAACCCTTCACCGCGCCGGACATGGTCCCTTTGGTGAAGAAGCGCAAAATAATCGGGTAGATGGCAATCAGCGGGGCGATGGTTAAGGTGATCATCCCGGCTTTCAGCGCCTTGATGCTGATCTGGCTGGCATCGGTGTAGTTCGACATGCTTTCGACGCCTACCATCGCCAGCTTATCGCCCTCGACGACAAACTGACGCAGCACCACCTGCAACGGCCATTTGTCCGGGTCGTTGAGGTACACCATGGCGCGGAAAAACTCGTTCCAGTGCAGCACCATGTAAAATAACGTGATCATGGCAATGGACGATTTGGCGACCGGCATAATGACGTACCACAGCGTCTGGAACGGGTTCGCGCCATCGAGTTCGGCGGCTTCCAGCAGCTCCTCCGGGATCTCTTCGAACAGGCGAACCAGAATAATCAGGTACCAGGCGAAGACGGCGCGATACAGGATGACGGACCAGTAGCTGTTCAGTAGCCCCAGCTTTTTCATCACCAGAAAATCGGGGATGATGCCCGGCTCAAAGACGATGGTGAACAGGACAAACATAAACAGCCAGCGGCGTCCCGGCAGGCGTTTTTGCGCCAGCGCCCAGGCCAGCAGCACGGTGAAAACTACGTTGATGATGGTGCCCACCACGGTAATCAGCATCGCATTGCCAAACCCGCGCAGCACGGCTTCGTTGGTCAGCAGCAGCTTCCAGACGTCCAGCGAAAAGCCCTGCGGAATAATTTCCAGGCCGCTCATGCCGGGCACGTTTGCCGGGCTGGAGAAGGATATCGCCACCAGGTTGAGGATCGGTTGTAGCGTCACGACAACCAGCAGCATCAGTACCGAGAGAATGAGCACATATTCGATGCGCTCAAAAGGGGTGCTTCGTGATGAGATGCGCATTACCAGACTCCTTTACCCGTCAGGCGTTTTGAAACGTTATGTGCCAGCACGATAAGGATCATGCCGATCACGCCTTTGAATAACCCTGCGGCGGTCGCCAGCGAGAACTCCCCGGTGCGCAGGCCCATGCGGTAGACGTAGGTGTCGATGATGTCTATCTGACCGTTCACCACGTCGTTGGTCATGTTGAAGACCTGATCAAAACCCTGGCTCAGGAACAGCCCGACGTTGAGGATAAACAGCGTGGCGATGGTCGGGGTGATAGCGGGCAGGGTGATGTGCCAGATTTTGCGCCAGCGCCCGGCACCATCCATTTCCGCCGCTTCATACAGCTGTGGATCGATGGCGAGGATCGCCGCGATGTAAAGTAATGAGTCCCAGCCCGCGCTGCGCCACATTTCAGTGAACACCAGTACCCAGCGGATAGAGCCGCTGTCGGCCATAAAGGGGATCGGATCGTAGCCCATCGATTTAATGATGTCGTTAACCGCGCCATCAACCGGCGAGAGCGTGGCAATCGCGATACTGGCGATCACCACCCAGGAAAGATAATGCGGCAGATAAATCACCGACTGGACAAATTTACGGTAACCGGATGAGCGCACTTCATTGAGCAAGAGCGCCACGATAATGGGAACCGGAAAAATAAAAATCAGCTTCATTGCGCCGATAATCACGGTGTTCTGTATCACCTGCCAGAAAACAGGGGATGACATCAGCGTGGCAAAATACTGCATCCCGACCCAGATATTCGGCGGGATAATACGGTACTGCTCAAACGCAATTTTTGTTTCCCAAATGGGTAAATAGTGCCAGATAAAAAAATAGATAACCCCAGGCAGGGCCATCACGTAGAACGGCCACCACCGGCGTAACGTCTGGCGGCAACGTGCCATGCGGGATAGTGTTTGCTGGTGAGGCATGTTATTTACCTGCGGTATCGCGCCGCCGGGTTTAGATTCTGTCAGGGCTTTCATCGGACATACTCCCATTACTGAAATGGTTGTCGTGAATATAATCTGTGTTTGCAGAAATATGCGTGCGTTAAATTTTCTCGGTGAGAATTTTTTTATCGTTATATTGCGCGAGGCGGGTCAGGACATCTTTATATTCAGGCATATTTGATGCGCCTTCTTTTTCGACGGCCAAAGAGGCGAAAGCACAGGCAAATTTTGCTGCCTGAATAATGGATTCCCCTTTCGCCATCGCGGCGGCGAATGCGCCGTTGAAGGCATCGCCAGCACCGGTGGTATCCACACATACGGCTTTCAGCGCCGGGATATGAATGAATTGCTCACCGTCATAAATAAGCGCGCCTTTCGCTCCCATGGTGATGATGACGTGACCTACCCCTTTCGCTTTAGTGGCTCTGGCGGCTTCCTTCGCGCTGGCAAGATCCACAATATGAATGCCGGACAGCAATGAGGCCTCAGTCTCGTTTGGGGTCAGAAAGTCCACGTTCTTCAGGCAGCTAACCACATCAGATGACCAGGGGGCAGGGTTCAAAACCACCTTAATCCCGTTACGGCGGGCAATTTCAATGGCCCGAAAGGTAGCGGGTAGATTATTTTCCAGCTGGGTTAAAAAAATATCTGCGTTTTTCACTTCAGGGGTAATCGCTTCAACTTCATCGGCTGTAATGGACCGATTGGCCCCAGGGCTGATGGCAATCATATTTTCACCATCACTTTGACAAACATAAATAAGCGCGGTGCCGGTTTTCTGATCTTTATCCTGATAAAGCGTGAAGCTGTCGATAGCAGAAGATGAAAGATGTTCAAAGGCCAACTGACTAAACTGATCGTTACCCACCTTACCGACAAAATGGGTTTTAACATTGCATTTGCTTACGGCCAGCGCCTGATTGGCGCCTTTGCCGCCGGGTCCAATAATGGTATTTTCGGAAAAAATAGATTCTCCGCTTTGCGGGAAACGATCGACATTAGCAATAATATCAACGTTGAATGAACCCAGAATACAGACTTTACCTTTCATCTTTCGCCCTTTATGTCGGGATTTGATCGTTTTTCTTGACTGCGCGGAGTCAAAAAAATGAATGATATTGCTATCTAAATTATTGACTGATTGGGTATGAAAAATACGGCGTTTGATAATTGCCCCACCGTGGCATCGCTCAATGCCGCCTTCCTGCGCTAATAAGTTCAGGTCGCTGCGAATCGTTTCCCTGGTGACGTTAAATACTTTCGCAAGCTGATTCACCGTCGCCCGTTCGTACCTGTTAAGCCAGGTCAAAATTGCATAATGCCGTTCTTTATTGAGCATAAGGTCACCTCTGTAGTTATATTATTGTTTCCTTGTTGTTAATGTTTTGGTGTTGTTCACAGATCGTTCGACAAAACAAAAGGAAACGGAAATAAATGAGGTGATAAATATTTAATATCAATGGTTTATGTTGATTGCGGGAAAGGGGGTGGGCTTTGATATGCAGTGCGGGGATTTCAACGATGGCACGGGCCATGACGCAACGTTAGATTTTTCTCGGGCGCTTTAGCACGCAGAACATTGGTGTAGGTCTGGGGGGCTGTGGCTGATCCGGCATGAACCGGAATACCTGAACGTATAGCGATAATTGCCGGACTAAGTCGAATGGCTCGGAGAACGACAGACACAAAAAAGCCCGCAGGGCTTGCGCCGTGCGGGCTTTCAGGACTTCATCGGATGACTCTGGTAATCACCGATGGAGAATTTTGGTGGAGCTGGCGGGAGTTGAACCCGCGTCCGAAATTTCTACATCCTCGGTACTACATGCTTAGTTTGTCTTTACATTCGCACGCCAGCTGCGGACAAACACGCCACTGACGAACTAGCCTGATTAGTTTTAACGCTTCAACCCCAGGCAGGGTTTCCACGCGATCTCTTTTGGGTTTGACCTCTCTTTGATCCCCGTCTTAAGAGCGGAAGCTAGGGAGAGAGGGCTCTTAGCAGGTTATTAAGCTGCTAAAGCGTAGTTTTCGTCGTTTGCGACTATTTTTTTGCGGCTTTTAACGAGGCAAACCGCCCCTCGGCATGCACCTTGGGTTTCGCAAATCCCGTCGAATCCAGAATCAGCCCCAATAGTGTTGAACTCAGTATACCAGATTTTACTTCCTCGACACCAGCCCGAAACGCTAACTTATTGAATAGTACAATAAGTGCGCAGAATCAACGTCCTGCGTTTTTCATGATACGTGCTTTGTCGAGCTGCCACTCGCGTGCTTTCAGGTCAGTACGTTTGTCGTGCTGTTTCTTACCTTTCGCCACGCCGATTTTCACTTTGCACCAGGCATTTTTCCAGTACAAAGAGAGCGCCACCACGGTGAAGCCTTCGCGGTTGATGCGTCCGTAGAGGGATTCCAGTTCGCGCTTGTTCAGCAGCAGCTTACGGGTGCGGGTAGGATCGCAGACGTAATGTGAAGAGGCGACGGTCAGCGGCGTAAAGTTCGCGCCGAACAGGAAGGCCTCACCGTCTTTCAGGATCACGTAGCTGTCGCCGATATTGGCTTTCCCGGCACGCAGCGATTTTACTTCCCAGCCCTGCAACGCAAGGCCGGCCTCGAATTCTTCTTCGATGAAATACTCGTGGCGAGCACGCTTGTTAAGCGCAATGGTCGCCGAACCAGGTTTATGTGCTTTTTTCTTCGTCATAAGTGTCGTAAAGCCGTCGGTAATCTGATTTTAAAAAGTCACCTCATTGCGTCCTGTGAGGTCTAACGCGCTATCTTAGCACGAGATAAGGCTTAGCGTTTTTTTAACAGGTGATAAATGTTATTATTTGTCTGTTGTGTGACCATGGAAAATGCTATGCCTCAGATTAGCCGTACCGCGCTTGTTCCCTACAGCGCGGAACAAATGTATCAGTTAGTGAACGACGTTCAGTCGTATCCGGAATTTATTCCGGGATGCACCGGTAGCCGGGTGCTGGAATCCGGCCCGACGCAGATGACTGCGGCCGTGGATGTCTCCAAAGCGGGGATCAGCAAAACGTTCACCACGCGCAATACCCTGACGAGCAATCAGAGTATTTTGATGCATCTGGTGGATGGTCCGTTTAAAAAACTGATGGGGGGGTGGAAGTTTACGCCGCTGAGCGCTGACGCCTGCCGCATTGAGTTTCATCTGGATTTTGAATTTACCAATAAGCTGATCGAACTGGCGTTTGGCCGTATCTTTAAAGAGCTGGCCTCGAATATGGTTCAGGCGTTCACCACGCGCGCCAAAGAGGTTTACAGTGTCGCATAAGATTGCTGTTGAGGTAGTGTATGCGCTGCCAGAGAAGCAGTATTTGCAGCGCGTAATGCTTGAAGAGGGCGCCACCGTTGAGGCGGCTATCCGGGCCTCCGGCATCCTTGAACTTCGCCGTGATATTGACCTGGCGAAGAATAAAGTCGGCATTTATAGCCGTCCGGTTAAGCTTGCTGATGCGCTGAAGGATGGCGATCGGGTTGAGATTTATCGCCCGCTGATTGCTGATCCGAAAGAGCTGCGCCGTCAGCGAGCGGAGAAATCGGGTAAGTAGCGCTTTCTCCCCCGGTGGCGCTTCGCTTACCGGGGCTACGATTCTGCGTAAGAATTCAGATACAAAAAAGGTGCTCATTGAGCACCTTTTTGCGTTGCTGACGCCTGATTATTTGGTCAGGGCAGGCTTGTTGTCGATGTTGGTCAGCACGCCGGCACTGCTGAAGGTCAGCGTCAGGGTTTGCTGGGTCACATCTTCATGACCAGGCTGCTGGCGGAATACATAGAACCAGGTGTTTGTGCCGAACGGATCGGACATCATCGGGGTTCCCAGGGCATAAGCGACCTGCTGTTGTGTCATACCCACGCGGATTTTGGACACATCGTTAGGGGTAAGGTAGTTCCCCTGGTTGATGTCAGGACGGTAAACCACTTTCTCCAGAGTGGAACAGCCTGCGGTCAACATCAGAAGAACCGCTGCGGCAGCGGTCAGCGTTTTACAGCGCATAGTGATTTGATTCCTTTTCGGGCCCGAGCAGTACGCGGCTCATATGTAATATGCCGATGATAATAGACCTTGCCCCACTTTGAAACCGGTCTGGCGGCGTTTTTGTTGTTCTGTATGACCCTGAGATCCCGAAAAAGTTTATGCCGCCAGCAGTTCTTTCGCATTTGCAAGCGTATTGCGGGTGACTTCACTGCCGCCGAGCAGGCGTGCCAGCTCCTGCAAGCGTGAGCGTTTATCCAGCGGCTTCATGTGCGTTTCCGTCATTTCGCCATCGGTTTCCTTGCTGACGATAAAGTGGTGATGACCACAACCGGCGACCTGCGGCAGGTGAGTCACACACATGACCTGCGTCGATTCACCTAACTGACGCAGCAGTTTGCCGACAACGGCCGCGGTCGGGCCGCTGATACCCACATCCACTTCATCGAAAATCAACGCCGGGGTTTCCATTTTACGGGCGGTAATCACCTGAATGGCCAGGGCGATACGCGACAGTTCACCGCCGGAAGCCACTTTCGAAATCGCCTGCAAAGGCTGGCCCGGGTTGGTGGTGACGCGGAATTCTACGCGGTCTGCGCCTTCCGCCGTCAGGTGATTCTCTTCAAAGCGAACATCTATGGTGAACACCCCATGCGGCATCGCCAGCGTATGCATGCTGTCGGTAATGTGCTGGCTAAGCTCCAGCGCATAGTGTTGCCGCACGTCATGCAGCCGTTTCGCCGTTTCCAGCGCCTGCTGATGATGCAGATTGACCGCCAGAGACAAGGTTTCAAGGGAATCGGCCTGATCGTCCAGCTGCTGCTGTTCCTCCAGCAGAGACTGATAGTAATTCGGCAGCTCTTCCGGGGTTACGTGATGCTTACGCGCCAGTGAAATCTGACGGGAGATGCGTTGCTCAAGTTCGAACAGACGGTTCGGGTCGAGATCCAGACGTTCACAATAGTGGCGCAGCTCATCCCCGGCTTCTGAAATCTGAATCGCGGCCTCTTCCAGCATTTCCAGTACGCCAGAAAGCTTATTGTCCATGCCGGTCAGTTCGGTCACAAGCTGACGCACGTTATACAGCTGGCTCTGCAAATTCACGTCTTCGCCATCCGCCAGCATGTTAAGGGCAGTCTGGCTGGTGGAAAGCAGCTGACCGCTGTTGGCCAGACGCTTGTACTCTTCGTCGATTTGCTCAAATTCACCCGCCTGCGGGTTAAATTCGTTCAGCTCTTTCAGCTGATATTCCAGCAGCTCGGCGCGCGCGGTACGCTCCTGGCTTTGCTGCTGATGCTGCGCAAGTTCGCGGCAGCTTTGATGCCACTGACGATAGTGCTCCGCCATGAGTTGAGTAAGCGCGTACTCACCTGCGTAGCCATCAAGCAGGGCTTTCTGCTGTTCGGGTTTGATTAACTGCTGGTGCGCATGCTGACCATGGATCTGGATGAGCAGCTGGCCCAGCTCGCGAAGCTGGGAAAGGGGAACCGCTGTACCATTGATAAAACCGCGGGAGCGGCCATCGCTGCTGATGACGCGGCGAAGTAAACACTCACGTCCGTCTTCGAGCTGGTTCGCTTCCAGCCAGCGCAGGGCGGCAGGTGTGTCTTTCAACGAGAAGCGGGCGCAGAGATCGGCACGGGCGGCGCCTGTGCGCACCATATCCCCCTCAGCACGACCGCCGAGGCACAAGCCGAGGGCATCAATGGCAATGGATTTACCTGCACCGGTTTCTCCGGTAATCGCCGTCATTCCGCTATGGAAGTCGATCTCAAGCTCACGAACAATGGCAAAGTTGCTGATGGTCAGTTGTGCCAGCATAATTGTTTTCCTGTATGAAAAACCATAACTGTGTTTGTATACAGTATAAACTGGTTTTATATACAGTAAAGTGCTGGATGCAAAATCAGAACAATTTTTTTGACCAGCCGAGCTTGGAGCTTAATGTGTTGAAATAGCTGTAATCTTTCGGGTGAATCAGGTTCAGATGGTAATCGCAGCGGCGAATGAGGACATCTTCACCTTCCTGAATGGGGAGCGCAATCTGACTGTCGCAGCTGATCTCCAGGTCGTTACGGCGATGGGAAAAACGCAGGCGGATGGTGCTGTCGCCGTTGATCACCAGCGGACGCGCCGAGAGCGTATGCGGGAACATCGGCACCAGGGTAATGGCATCCAGCGATGGCGTCAGGATTGGGCCTCCGGCTGAAAGCGAGTAGGCAGTTGACCCCGTCGGGGTTGAAATAATCAGCCCGTCAGAACGCTGCGAGAAAGCGAATATTTCGTCGATATAGACTTCGAACTCGATCATGTGCGCCACTTTACCGGGATGGAGAACCACCTCGTTAATGGCGGTGCTGATGCGCTTCTGGCAGTCCTGCTGACACACCTGGGCTTCCAGTAAAAACCGTTTTTCACTGATATAGTGGCCTTCCAGCACGTCCGCCAGCTGCTGCTGCGCATTGTCCGGGTCGAGGTCGGTCAGGAAACCGAGATTGCCACGGTTAATACCAATAACCTTAATATCATAGCGAGCCAGCGTTCGCGCCGCGCCCAGCATATTGCCGTCGCCACCGACCACCACGGCGAGATCCGCCTGCTGGCCAATTTCCGCCAGCGTGCCGGTTCTGACGCTTTTAAGCTGCAACTCCTGGGCGATCTGCTGCTCGACCATCACTTCATAGCCTTTACCACACAGCCAGCGATACAACATTTCATGTGTCGTCAATGCGGTAGGGTGACGCGGATGGCCGACGATCCCAATACACCTGAAATGATTATTCATTTTCTGGAGGTCCTTGTGCCTGATGAATGATGACAATCTGCCTTGTTCCCTTGAATCCAGGAAACTGATCCCCATAATAAGCGAAGTTAGCGAGATGAATGCAGAAAAACGCGGAGAAATTCATGAGTAGTAAAGAACAGAAAACGCCTGAGGGGCAAGCCCCTGAAGAAATTATCACGGAACAGCACGATGAAGTTGAGGCAGTAGAGCCAGACACGTCTGCTGAGCAGGTGGACCCGCGCGATGAAAAAATTGCCAACCTGGAAGCTCAGTTGGTAGAAGCGCAGAATCGCGAACGCGATGGCGTACTGCGTATCAAAGCGGAAATGGAAAACCTGCGCCGTCGTACCGAGCTGGACGTTGAAAAGGCGCACAAATTTGCGCTGGAGAAATTCGTCAACGAACTGCTTCCGGTGATCGACAGCCTGGATCGCGCGCTGGAAGTGGCGGATAAAGCTAACCCGGATAACGCGGCGATGATTGAAGGAATTGAGCTGACGCTGAAATCCATGCTGGATGTGGTGCGTAAGTTCGGTGTTGAAGTGATTGCCGATACGGATGTACCGCTGGATCCAAACGTTCACCAGGCCATTGCGATGGTGGAATCCGAAGACGTTGCCGCGGGTAACGTGCTGGGCGTGATGCAGAAAGGGTATACCCTGAACGGTCGTACTATTCGCGCTGCGATGGTGACCGTGGCGAAAGCGAAAGCATAACGTGCTGCCTGTAGTGCCGGGTGGCGGCGTTCGCCTTACCCGGCCTACATTTTATTCGGCAATACTTTCGCGTAGAGGCTTAACGGGCAGGACCTTCACCTGCTTAATCATGTTGTCCTGAACGTCCAGAATATCAATATCATACTGTTCAATGCGCACGCGCGTGCCTGCCGCCGGGATCTCTTCCAGCGCTTCCAGGATCATACCGTTCATCGTCCGCGCTTCGTCTTCCGGCAAATGCCAGTTGAACGCTTTATTGATTTCACGAATGTTGGCGCTGCCGTCGATAAGCACTGACCCGTCGTTTTGCGGGGTGACTTCTTCGGCAAGGGAAGGTGACATCGACGTGGTAAAGTCCCCGACAATCTCTTCCAGAATATCTTCGACCGTCACCAGCCCCTGTATGTCGCCGTATTCATCCACCACCAGGCCGACTTTCTTCTTGTTTCGCTGGAACTTCACCAGCTGCGTGCTGAGTGGGGTGCCTTCCGGCACGTAGTAAATTTCGTCGGCGGCGCGCAGCATCACCTCTTTGGTGAACTCGTTTTTCTCAGTCATCAGACGATAGGCCTCGCGCACGCGCAGCATGCTGATGGCATCGTCGAGAGAATCGCGATAGAGGACGATACGCCCGTGCGGGGAGTGCGTCAGCTGGCGGACAATGGCCTTCCAGTCGTCGTTGATATCAATCCCGACGATTTCATTGCGCGGCACCATGATGTCGTCAACGCTGACCTTTTCCAGATCCAGCACCGACAGGAGCATGTCCTGATTGCGGCGGGAGATCTGCGAGCGGGATTCATTCACGATGGTACGCAGTTCGTCTTTGCTGAGCGCGCTACTGATGGTGGCGTCTGCCTTTATACCGACCATGCGCATCAGCACCCGTGTCACCATATTCAGCAGCCAGACCAGCGGCATCATCAGAATAAGCAGCGGTGCTAACAGGAAGCTGCTCGGGTAGGCGACTTTTTCCGGGTAAAGCGCGGCGATGGTTTTGGGCAGCACTTCCGCAAACACCAGCACCACAAACGTGAGCACACCTGTGGCAATCGCCACGCCTGCGTTGCCGTACAGACGCATCCCGACGATGGTGCCCAGTGCAGAAGCGAGAATATTGACCAGGTTGTTACCGATAAGCACCAGGCTAATCAGCCGGTCCGGCTTACGCAGAAGCTTTTCGACACGACGCGCGGCACGGTTACCCTGCTTGGCGCGATGACGTAACCGGTAGCGGTTCAGCGTCATCATGCCGGTTTCAGAGCCAGAGAAATAAGCGGAGATGACCACCATGATGACCAGAATGACGATCAGCGTGGTGGTAGAGATGTGTTCCAGGGGGAACTCCTTTTGTTACTTAGCCAGCAAATTGCTGTATGAAGCGGCTACCAAAATAGGCAAGCGTGAGAATGCCCGCACCCGCTACGTTGAACCAGACCACGCGACGACCGCGCCAGCCTTCATGATAATGGCCCCATAACAGGACAATATAGACAAACCACGCGATGATGGAGAGGACCGCTTTATCGATATTCTCCACGCTGAACAGGTTCTTCATATAAAACAAGCCCGTGCACAGCGTCAGCGTCAGCAGAACCACACCGACCTGGGTGATGTGGAACATCTTACGCTCAATCACCATCAGCGGCGGCATTTCGTGGTTAAACGCCAGCTTTTTATTTTTCAGCTGGTAGTCAATCCAGGCGAGTTGCATGGCGTAAAGGGCGGCGATGATCAGCGTCGCGTAGGAGAACAGCGACAGGCCAATATGCACCAGCATCCCCGGCGTGGCTTCCAGGTGAGTAATAAACTCATTGGGCATGAACGTGGCTAACGCCAGGTTGATCAGCGCAAAGGCGTAGACTATCGGCAGCAGCAGCCAGCCACGGTTTTTAGACGCGACAATGGTCATGACCGTACAGATCATCAGGCTGACCAGCGAGCCGACGTTCAGTACGCTCAGATTTTGCACGCTGCCGTCGCCGGGAATGATGCGTGATTCCAGCGCAAACGCGTGGCTAATCAGTGCGATCACTGCCGAAAGAATAGCCATGCGCCGCCAGCCGCTGTTTTTTTGCAGCAGGCCAGGAATGATCAGCGCGAGGCTGACAGAGTAGGCAACAAGGGCGATCAGTGCGAAAACAGGCATATAGGCGTCGACAGTTGTCTTAATAAGAAAGAGAAGCAGTATAACGTTACGTGACGCCTGCTCCAACCGTTGCATAACAACAAAGGCGCCTTCATGTTATACTCCGGCAAAATTCTGTGTATGTGTCGCCCAGGCGACCTAACGTTTCTACCCCAGGCGAGAGACAATGTTTGATAATTTAACCGATCGTTTGTCGCGCACGCTGCGCAACATCAGCGGCCGTGGACGCCTCACCGAAGAGAATATCAAGGAAACGCTGCGCGAAGTGCGCATGGCGCTGCTGGAAGCAGACGTCGCGTTGCCGGTCGTACGTGATTTTATCAACCGCGTGAAAGAGAAAGCGGTTGGCCATGAAGTGAACAAGAGCCTGACTCCGGGTCAGGAGTTTGTCAAAATCGTCCGTAACGAACTGGTTTCGGCGATGGGTGAAGAGAACCAGGTGCTTAACCTGGCGGCTCAGCCGCCGGCCGTCGTACTGATGGCGGGTCTGCAAGGTGCGGGTAAAACCACCAGCGTCGGTAAGCTGGGGAAATTCCTGCGCGAAAAGCACAAGAAAAAGGTGCTGGTGGTGTCGGCGGACGTGTATCGCCCGGCGGCGATCAAACAGCTGGAAACGCTGGCCGAGCAGGTTGGCGTAGACTTCTTCCCGTCCGACGTGGCGCAGAAGCCTGTCGATATCGTTAACGCGGCGCTGAAAGAGGCGAAGCTGAAATTCTACGACGTGCTGCTGGTGGATACCGCCGGTCGTCTGCACGTTGACGAAGCGATGATGGACGAAATCAAGCAGGTGCATGCTTCTATCAATCCGGTAGAGACCCTGTTTGTTGTTGACGCCATGACCGGTCAGGATGCAGCGAACACCGCAAAAGCGTTTAACGAAGCCCTGCCGTTAACCGGCGTGGTGCTGACCAAAGTCGACGGCGATGCCCGCGGCGGTGCGGCGCTCTCTATTCGTCATATCACCGGTAAGCCAATCAAGTTCCTCGGCGTGGGCGAGAAAACCGAAGCGCTGGAGCCGTTCCATCCGGATCGTATTGCCTCCCGTATCCTCGGCATGGGCGACGTGCTGTCGCTGATCGAAGATATTGAAAGCAAGGTTGACCGCGCGCAGGCGGAAAAACTCGCCAGCAAGCTGAAAAAGGGCGACGGTTTCGATCTGACCGACTTCCTTGAGCAGCTGCGTCAGATGAAAAACATGGGCGGCATGGCAAGCCTGATGGGCAAACTGCCAGGCATGGGCCAGATCCCGGACAACGTCAAATCCCAGATGGATGACAAAGTGCTGGTGCGTATGGAGGCCATCATCAACTCGATGACGCTGAAAGAGCGCGCGAAGCCAGAAATCATCAAAGGTTCCCGTAAACGCCGTATCGCAGCCGGTTGCGGCATGCAGGTGCAGGACGTTAACCGCCTTCTGAAACAGTTCGACGACATGCAGCGCATGATGAAGAAAATGAAGAAAGGCGGCATGGCGAAGATGATGCGCGGCATGAAAGGCATGATGCCTCCCGGTTTTCCTGGGCGTTAATCGCTTTTGAGATTGCTTTTTGCCCGAAAATGAGTAAAATTTTCGGGCTTTTAATATGACACTCGGGCTCCGTTCCTCGATGGGGCCCGGTTGTTTTATTCACACAAGAGGATGTTATGGTAACTATTCGTTTAGCTCGTCACGGCGCTAAAAAGCGTCCGTTCTACCAGGTTGTTGTGACTGACAGCCGTAATGCACGCAACGGTCGCTTCATCGAGCGCGTTGGTTTCTTCAACCCACTGGCCGCTGGCGCAGAAGAAGAAACCCGTCTGGATCTGGATCGTATCGCTCACTGGGTTGGCCAGGGCGCTACTGTTTCCGATCGCGTTGCTACGCTGATCAAAGCAGCAAACAAAGCAGCTTAATCTGTCACGGTGGTCATGATGAGCAATAAAGCACCTGTTGAACCGATCGTATTGGGAAAAATGGGTTCTTGCTACGGTATCCGTGGTTGGCTCAGAGTGTTTTCCTCCACTGAAGACGCTGATAGCATTTTTAATTACCAGCCCTGGTTTATCCAGAAAGCCGGTAAGTGGGAAGAGGTCGAGCTGGAAAGCTGGCGTCACCACAATCAGGACATCATCATCAAGCTGAAAGGCATTGACGATCGTGATGCCGCGAATGCGCTGACTAATTGTGAAATTGTTGTGGATTCGTCGCAGTTGCCACAGCTGGAAGAGGGTGACTACTACTGGAAAGACCTTATGGGTTGCCAGGTAGTGACCACTGAAGGCTACAGCCTGGGGAAAGTCATCGACATGATGGAAACCGGGTCAAATGACGTTCTCGTCATTAAGGCAAACCTGAAAGATGCATTTGGCATCAAGGAGCGGTTGGTTCCGTTCCTCGATGGACAGGTTATCAAGAAAGTCGATCTCACTACTCAAACCATTGAAGTAGATTGGGATCCTGGTTTTTAAATTCTCCGGATAAACGGTAAAAGACGGCGCTATGTGGATTGGCATAATTAGCCTGTTTCCTGAAATGTTCCGCGCGATTACCGATTACGGGGTAACTGGCCGGGCAGTAAAGAATGGCCTGCTGAGCATCCAGAGCTGGAGTCCTCGTGACTTCACGCACGACCGGCACCGTACCGTGGACGATCGTCCTTACGGCGGCGGACCGGGGATGTTGATGATGGTGCAACCCTTACGGGATGCCATTCACACAGCAAAAGCCGCGGCAGGTGAAGGCGCGAAGGTGATTTATCTGTCACCTCAGGGACGCAAGCTTGATCAAGCGGGCGTGAGCGAACTGGCGACGAATCAAAAGCTGATTTTGGTCTGTGGTCGCTACGAAGGGATAGATGAGCGCGTAATTCAAACCGAGATTGACGAAGAATGGTCTATCGGCGATTACGTTCTCAGCGGTGGTGAGTTACCGGCAATGACGCTGATTGACTCCGTCGCCCGGTTTATTCCGGGGGTTCTGGGCCATGAAGCTTCGGCAACGGAAGATTCCTTTGCCGATGGGTTGCTGGACTGTCCACACTATACTCGTCCTGAAGTGTTAGAAGGGATGGAAGTCCCGGCAGTGTTACTGTCTGGAAACCATGCCGAGATACGTCGCTGGCGTTTGAAGCAGTCGCTGGGCCGAACCTGGCTTAGAAGACCTGAACTTCTGGAAAACCTGGCTCTGACTGAAGAGCAAGCAAAGTTGCTGGCCGAGTTCAAAACTGAACACGTGCACCAGCAGCATGAACATGATGGGAATGCGTAATACGCACCCGAATATCAGTTTACCCAGGATAAGAGATTAAATTATGAGCAACATTATTAAGCAACTTGAACAAGAGCAGATGAAGCAGGACGTACCTTCCTTCCGTCCAGGTGACACCGTGGAAGTGAAAGTATGGGTTGTTGAAGGTTCCAAAAAACGTCTGCAGGCATTCGAGGGCGTGGTTATCGCTATTCGTAACCGCGGTCTGCACTCTGCATTCACTGTTCGTAAAATTTCCAACGGCGAAGGCGTTGAGCGTGTCTTCCAGACTCACTCTCCGGTAGTTGACAGCATTGCTGTTAAACGTCGTGGTGCTGTACGTAAAGCTAAACTGTACTACCTGCGTGAGCGTACTGGTAAGTCTGCTCGTATTAAAGAGCGTCTGAACTAAGATTCGCTTAAGCGACATCCTGTTAGAAAGGGCTGGCCGAAAGGCTGGCCCTTTTTTTATCCCATCGCACCTCTCGCGTTAACCCTTCCGTCATAAATCATTTACAATGTTCGCCTCTTGGGTGGAGGATAAGTGGATAACGTACTGCATCAGCGTAACTGGAAACGCGCAGCGGCATTGACCGCGCTGTTTGCGATCCTGCTGATCGTCGTGGCGCCGCTGATCTCCGTCTCGCTGCAAAAAGATCCCATGAGCGCCATGCCGGGTATGCACCATGACATGAGCATGATGTCGATGGACGAGCATCATAGTGATATGCCGCATTCTATGCCAGTTGACCATGCTGAAGCATGCGGCTACTGCGTGCTGTTAGCGCATGTGCCGGGCGTGATGCTGGCGCTTATCGTTCTGCTCAGCGTGGTGTTGCAGCGGCTGCGCGTGAAACCGCCTCGTCAGGCGGTCAGCCACTGGCACTTTTTCCCCTGGCTTTACCCCGATACCCGCGCGCCGCCGCGTCGGTCTGCTTTCTCCCTTTAAAACAAAATCACTCTCTTTTTGCCTTAAAAAGGAAAAGTATGACTACCTGCACTCCGCGCGCGGCATGGGGAAACCTGCTGCGTCGCCTCCATTTCTATATCGGTCTGTTTGTCGGTCCGTTTATCTTCTTCGCAGCGCTGACCGGAACGCTGTATGTCGCCACGCCGCAGCTTGAAAAGGCGCTGTACCATCATGCACTCCACACGGATGCCGTGGGTGAGGCGCAGCCTCTTGCTGAACAAATTGCCGTGGCGGAAAAGGCCGTGGGTTCAGCGCTGCGTTTACATGCTGTACGTCCGGGGCTGGAAGAGGGCGAAACGACCCGCGTGATGTTTGCCGACCCGGCGCTGGGTCCCTCCGAGCATCGGGCTATTTTTATTGATCCCACCAGCCTTGAGATTCGAGGGGATATGACCGTGTACGGCACCAGCGGGATTTTACCGCTGCGTCAGACTATCGATTATCTGCATACCTCGCTGATGCTGGGCAACATCGGGCGCCTCTATAGCGAGTTAGCCGCCTCGTGGATGTGGGTTGCTGCCCTGGGCGGGATCGCGCTGTGGTTCTACACCCGACCGAAGCGCCGTATTAACAATCGTTTCCAGAATCGTCGTCGCCTGCATGTGATCTTAGGCTGGACGTTACTGGCGGGAATGCTGCTGTTCTCAGTCACCGGGTTAACCTGGTCACAATGGGCCGGTGGCAACGTCGATAAGCTGCGTGCAGAGATGAACTGGCTGACGCCGCAGGTAAACACCACCCTTTCCGGTGCGCCGGAAATGAGGGATGAACACGCCGAACATCGTGGTCATCACGGGGGAATGACGATGCCTGAAATGCCAGTCAAACTGTCGCTTTTTGACAACGTATTGCAGGTCGCCCGCCAGTCAGGGATTGATGCGAACAACGTTGAGATCCGTCCGGCAAGCAGGGTCGACCAGGCCTGGACGGTGACGGAAATCGATCGCCGCTGGCCAACGCAGGTTGATGCCGTTGCCGTGGATCCCCACTCACTGAAGGTGCTGGACAGCACTCTCTTCGGGGATTTCCCGCTGATGGCTAAACTCACCCGCTGGGGCGTGGATTTCCATATGGGGATCCTGTTTGGTCTGGCAAATCAGCTGCTGCTCATCGCGTTTGGCGTTGCGCTGTGTGTGTTAATTATCTGGGGATACCGGATGTGGTGGATGCGTCGCCCTGCAACGTCAGCCGCGAATCCGGTACAGACGCTCTGCCAAAGCTGGCTGGCATTGCCGCTGTGGGGAAGGGGAATGACGTTCCTGATAAGCCTCCTGCTGGGGCTGGCGTTGCCGGTAATGGGCGTCAGTCTGGCGGTCTTTATTGTGATTGACTGGCTGCGCTGGCGAGCAGGTTCAGGCGTGTCGCTCGCCGGAACAGCCGTTAAATAGCCTTAAGGCGTGCTGATGACTACCGCAACCCGGCGGTTTTCAGCTCGCCCCTGCGCAGTGCGGTTGCTGCTGATAGGGTATTTTTTTCCTAAGCCCCGCGTAGTGAGATTGCTGCGCGGGATATTCGCGCCCTTCGCCCAGGCATCCGCCACAACATTGGCACGTTTTAACGAAAGCGCTTCGTTGTAGCTCTCTTCGCCATAGTTATCCGTATGGCCATCCATCCTGGCGTGGTTCAGACCGGTTGCCGCCAGGCGTGAGGCCATAGTCTGGATCTGCGTTTCACTTTCCGGGCGCAGCCTGGCGTCATTTTTATCAAACAGGATCTTATCCGACAGGCCCAGAGACCAGTCGCCATTCAGTTCGTTAAAGCCGTAGGATTTCATGGCCGCAATTTGCTCTGGCGTGAATTTCCCTTCAGGGGATGACTGGCATCCGGACATTACCAGTGATGCCAGTATTAACGGCGCAAAGTATCGCTTTAACATATCGTCTTCCTTTCAGGATATTGTTTTCGAACGCTGGTTTTTGACCAGATACATATTGCGATCGGCTTGCTCCAGTAATGCTTCAACGGAGGCATTTTCCCACGCCAGAGCAAAGCCAATGCTGAGGGACATTGATGCTGTGTGCCCGTTATGCAGATCAAACGGACGGATAAATTGCTGCGACAGAGCAGCGCAAATAAATTCGACCTCACGTGCGGTGTGGACGCCGTAAAGGATCATGGCAAATTCATCGCCGCCAAGACGGTAAGACTGATGACGTTTTTCGCCAAACTCGACCATCCTTTTGGCGGCTTCGATCAGTACGCAGTCACCCGCGGCATGACCCCAGGTGTCATTGATAACCTTAAAGTTATCACCGTCCAGGAAGAGCAGGGCAGAATTGGTTTTTGCTGAAGCGTCGTTCATTAATGCCGCAATGTTGTTGCGAAACGCGGCGCGGTTTGCAAGCCCCGTGAGCGGATCGTGCATGGCGGTACGCAACAGTTGAGCGTTTTTCGCCTGTAGCTTGAGCTGCCACTCTTCCATTTCATCCAGCAGGCTGTTGAAGTCTTCACCAAACTGGTGGAACTCTTCAATGCGGCCTTCCGTTACCCGGCGAGAGAAGTTGCGGTTAGTGCGAACGTCATGCACAACGTCAGTGATGTTTTGCATTTCAACAACCATGCCATGATGTAGCGAGCGAGTGATGGTCAATGCGACGGCAGAGGCAAAAAGAATGCAGCCGGTGAGGACCGCAAATGAGAGCCAGATAAAGTGGCTAATCAGGCTGTCTCGCGCGGTCAGACGAATTTCGCCAATCACATTGCCGTTATGTATGATGGGCTGTGCGACAGGAACAGGGAACAACCACCGGTTGACCAGCGCGCCCAGCGTGTCGGTATTATCCGCCGGGTTCCATGACCACCAGGCAAACCGTTTATGATGTGCGTTAAGCACTTCCGCCACGGCGAACTGCCCCTGCTTGCCGAGGGTCGCCAGCGTTTCATTTGCCGCCACGGCATCGTTGAACACCAGAGAGGCTTCAAGGCTGTGGCTCATGGTGGCGCCGGTAAGTTCGAGGTTTTTTTGCGCGTATTGCTTTAATGTCACCACGGAAGCGAAACACAGCAGCAACCATATAAACGTCATCGTTATAATGACGCTTATCATGCTGATTCGTCGCAACGTTCTTTTAAACGTCGGACGCGGTGTTGGTGCGACTTCCTTATTCATGCTTCTTATTCCGTGCGAGCATTAATACATCCGGATTGACTCTTACGCCACTGCGCGCCAGCGCATCCAGATTTACGGAAAACCTGACGAGGTTGTGCTCTATTATCAGACAAAATGCGCTGCCAATAACGCATTCAGGATTTTGTTCTGACATTAATAGCAACGCCTGGCCCTGATATTGATTTATTATTTCCTGTTGTTTTGCCGGCGACTCGCTCCCGAAATAGAGGGCATCACACCTTGCTGCGAGTGCTTCCCGATCGCTATGCACAATGACAGGACTATAGGGCAACGGGTTGTGTTCATCTTCACTGCTGAGCGCCTGTCTGTAATGGGAAGAGGCATAAATACAGAGCTTAGGCTGGCCGGACAGTGCTGGCCATCGGGTGTAGCTCACAATGCCAGAAACAATCGAACGTACTGATTTATCCGTTTCCGTGAACGAGCCTGCCGTTGCAGGGGCTACTAAAATGAACAGTATTAGCACCAGGGGGAGTCGGAGCAAAGCGATCAAGATTGCATTTCTCATCAGAATCCGCCAAACCGCCCCGGAAATAGATGTCCTTAAGAATTGTCGGCAGAATACCATTGTTTATCAAAGCCGTCATTATGTCAGAAATATCCCTGTTTTGACCTAAGCTAAATCTTACAGTGAGCTATATTCAGAGGAATTAAGGCAGGCTCAATTAAGCCTGCTGGAACGCATACTTTCATCCAATCCTTGTTGCCAGGATTCATGCAGTTTTACTGCATTTTCAGTTGCATCGCAGCTGGCAGGAAATGATTTGCCCGCTAATCCCCAGGCGTGAATAAAGCCCTCTTCGCATATTTTTTTCTGTCCGTTAGCGTAGCCACGAAGATATTTCGCTCGATCAACCTGAGGGTCATTAAAACTATCGGCCAGAGCCTGGTTATCTTTAACCGGAACACCATTCATAGCGTCTTCTTTACCGGCCGTGAACCAGTCCGGGCTGGTCCAGTCAGGCTGAAAAGTATAAGGATTGATCTGGCAACCCGACAAAATCAGCGACAACAACATAAAAATAATTGAACGCATGGCTATTCTCCTTTTTGTGAGCATAGCCTGACTTACAGGCGTGCGTGTGTAATTTTAACTTTACGATTTTAGGCCATGACTTTTGCAATTAAAGGGTTGATGTAAAGTAATGTGTACGTATTTTGGATTGAAATCTTTACTTAATGTGATATCGTTGTGTCACCTCTTCGAGGAAAACCACTATCGCAAACGAGTTTGACAGGATCGCAATCATGCAAAAAGACGCGCTGAACAACGTACATATCACTGACGAACAGGTGTTAATCACCCCGGATCAACTGAAGGCGGAATTCCCGCTGAGCGTCGCGCAGGAAGCTCAGATTGAGCACTCGCGCCAGACCATTTCTGACATTATCGCTGGCCGCGATCCGCGCCTGCTGGTGGTATGTGGTCCTTGCTCTATTCACGATCCTGAAACCGCCATTGAGTACGCTCGTCGATTTAAAGCATTAGCGGAGGAGGTCAGCGATAGCCTCTATCTGGTGATGCGCGTCTATTTTGAGAAGCCACGTACGACCGTTGGCTGGAAAGGGTTGATCAACGATCCGCACATGGATGGCTCGTTTGATGTGGAAGCCGGCCTGAAGATTGCGCGTCGCCTGCTGGTAGAGCTGGTCAGCATGGGGCTGCCGCTGGCAACCGAGGCGCTGGATCCGAACAGCCCGCAGTACCTCGGCGATCTGTTTAGCTGGTCTGCGATTGGGGCGCGCACCACCGAGTCACAAACCCACCGCGAGATGGCGTCTGGCCTGTCTATGCCGGTTGGTTTTAAAAACGGTACCGACGGCAGCCTGGCCACGGCGATTAACGCCATGCGCGCCGCCGCCATGCCCCATCGTTTTGTCGGGATCAACCAGGCGGGCCAGGTATGCCTGCTGCAAACGCAGGGCAACCCGGACGGGCATGTGATCCTGCGCGGTGGTAAAGCGCCAAACTACAGCCCGGCGGATGTCGCGCAGTGTGAAAAAGAGATGGAACAGGCGGGACTGCGTCCGGCGCTGATGGTAGATTGCAGTCATGGTAATTCGAATAAAGATTACCGTCGCCAGCCTGCGGTTGCAGAATCTGTGATTGCTCAGATTAAAGATGGCAACCGTTCAATTATCGGCCTGATGATTGAAAGTAATATTCATGAAGGCAATCAGTCATCGGAACAGCCGCGTAGCGCGATGAAGCCCGGCGTCTCGGTCACCGATGCCTGCATTAGCTGGGAAACCACCGATGCGCTGCTGCGTGAGATCCACAAAGATTTGAACGGCCAGCTGGCGACGCGTCTGGCATAAGAGGGTAGTTATGGTTGCTGAATTGACCGCATTACGCGATCAAATTGATGAAGTGGATAAGGCGTTGCTGGATCTTCTGGCGCGCCGCATGGCACTGGTTGCTGAGGTCGGCGAGGTTAAAAGTAAATACGGACTGCCGATTTACGTTCCGGAGCGTGAGGCCTCTATGCTCGCCTCCCGCCGTAAAGAGGCGCAGGCCCTGGGCGTATCACCTGATTTGATTGAGGACGTCCTGCGTCGCGTGATGCGGGAGTCCTATTCCAGCGAAAACGACAAGGGCTTCAAAACCCTCTGTCCGTCGCTGCGCCCGGTGGTTATCGTCGGTGGTGGCGGGCAGATGGGGCGTCTGTTTGAGAAAATGCTGACGCTTTCTGGCTATCAGGTGCGTATTCTGGAGAAAGAGGACTGGTCGCACGCGCCGGAGCTGATGAAAGACGCCGGAATGGTTATCGTCAGCGTGCCGATCCATGTGACGGAGCAAATAATCGCGAAACTTCCTCCGCTGCCGGAAGATTGCATACTGGTGGACCTGGCCTCCGTTAAAAATGGTCCGCTACAGGCAATGCTGGCGGCGCACACTGGCCCCGTGCTTGGGTTACACCCGATGTTTGGCCCGGACAGCGGAAGCCTGGCGAAGCAGGTAGTGGTTTACTGTGACGGACGGCAGCCGGAAGCCTACCAGTGGTTCCTGGAACAGATCCAGGTCTGGGGAGCACGTTTGCACCGCATTAGCGCGGTAGAGCATGACCAGAACATGGCGTTTATTCAGGCGCTGCGCCACTTTGCAACCTTCGCCTATGGGCTGCACCTGGCGGAAGAGAACGTTCAGCTTGAACAATTGCTGGCGCTTTCCTCGCCAATCTATCGTCTGGAGCTGGCGATGGTCGGGCGACTGTTTGCCCAGGATCCGCAGCTTTACGCCGACATCATTATGTCGTCTGAAAATAATCTGGCGCTGATCAAGCGCTATTATCAGCGTTTTGGCGAAGCGATCACCTTGCTGGAACACGGCGATAAACAAGCCTTTATCGACAGTTTCCGTAAAGTGGAGCACTGGTTCGGTGATTACGCCACGCGATTCCAGAGTGAAAGCCGCACGCTGTTGCGCCAGGCAAATGACAGTCGCCAGTAATGCGATGATGTATATACTGAAAGCCAGCATTGCTGGCTTTTTTCATTTTGGGGAACTGTCATGGCTGAACCGCAGCTGCTGTTGAACTATACCGGGCATCTGCCCGAATGCCCGACGTGGAGTGCAGAAGAGAAGGCGCTCTACTGGGCGGATATCCTGGAAGGGGAGATCCATCGGTACCATCTGCCCACCGCAGAGCTCTCGGTGCTCTCATTCCATGAAGAAGTTGGGTGTTTTGCCCTGCGTGAACGCGGCGGATTTATCGTCGCGATGCGAAACGCCATCTGGCTGACCGATAAGCACGGCCTGCTACAGCGTAAAGTTTGCGATAACCCATCCAACCCGCAGCTTGCACGCTTTAACGATGGCGGTACCGATCATCAGGGACGGTTTTATGCGGGCACCTTCTGGGGGCCGGGAGATTATAACGGCGCCATGCTGATGCGTATCGACAACGACCTGACGCCGAAAGTGATCCAGTGCGATATTCACGGGCATAACGGTTTAGCGTTTAGTCCTGACAAACGATGGATGTTTACTTCTGATACGCCGAACGGTGTGATCTACCGTACGCCGCTTGATGAGCAGGGGGAACCCGGTAAGCGCGAAGAGTTTCGCCGGTTTAGCGAGGGAGAAGGTATACCCGATGGAGCGGCAATGGATGAGGAAGGCTGCTACTGGAGCGCACTGTTTGACGGCTGGCGTATCGCACGGTTTTCACCGCAAGGCGAACAGCTGGAAGAGTATCGGCTGCCGGTACGCTGCCCGACAATGGTCTGCTTTGGCGGCGACGATATGAAAACGCTGTTTATCACCACCACGCGGGAAAATATGGAGGCGGAGGAGCTGGCGAAATATCCGCTTTCCGGTGCCATCTTCACCCTGCCTGTAAATGTGGCAGGGATGAAGAAAAGCCGCTTTATCGAACGTTAAGCCGGATCGACCGGGACCACGTTTTCGCTCGGATAGCAGCCCAGCACTTTCATGGAGCGTGTGATCTCGCCCAGTTCGCGCAGGGCTTTCTGCATGGACGCAGACTCCAGGTTGGCCTGAACGTCGAGATAAAACATTTCTTCCCACGGGTTGCCATGTATTGGGCGGGATTCCAGCTTCGTCATGATCAGGTTGTGATTACGCAGCACCAGCAGCGCTTCAACCAGCGCACCCGCCTGCTGGCCGGTCGCCATCAGCAGGGTGGTTTTCGCCGGGACCTGGTCCGACACGTTGATGGCCTTGCGGGCCAGAACCACGAAACGGGTGATATTCTGCGTCTGGTTGGCCAGATTGCGTTCCAGCACCTGTAAGCCATACAGCGCGCCGCCCGCTTCGCTACCGAGAGCCGCGATGGCAGAAGAGTTTGCCTGCGCCACTTTTTCCATCGCCGCCGAGGTGCTTTCGGTGTATTCAATTTTCCAGTGCGGATAACGGTTCAGGAACTGGCTGCACTGCTGGAACGGCTGCGGGTGGCTGTACACCGTTTTAATCTGACTCAGATCGGTTGAGCCAGAGACCAGCACACAGTGATCGATAGGGATAGTCAACTCGCCGACTAACGACAGGCTGGTGTGCTGGAGCAGATCGTAAACATCGTTGATGGCACCGGAACTGGTGTTCTCAATAGGCACTACGGCGTAATCTGCCTGGCCGGTTTCGACCTGGTTGAAAATGTCTGCAAATTTCGCGCAGCCGCTCTCAATAAACTCTTCGAAATGGCGGGCTGCGTACTGGCGAGCTGCCAGGTGAGAATAGGACCCTTTCGGGCCGAGGAAAGCGATACGAGCAGAGTGCGGGTTGGTTTTGTTCAGATGCTGCTGGAGCAGGGCTTGTTGCGTCAGAACGGAGTCTTCGATGATGAGCTGGAACAGGCGGGTGATGTAGTGCGCATCCAGATGATGCGCTTTGCCGAGTTGAATCAACCGTTCCAGTAAATCACGTTCGCGATCGATATCGCGCACCGGCCGATGGGACTCGAGCTTGGCTTTGCCCACTTCAACGGCGAGCGCGCGGCGTTCTGCCAGCAGGGCCAGTAATTTTTCGTCGAGTGCACTGATTTTTACGCGTAAATCCAGGAGCGGGTTTTCCGGTGTCATAGTGTTGTCTGTCTCATTTTATCGTTATCAATAAAAAAGGCCTCCCGGTGTGGGAGGCCTTGTTGTTCGTCTTCGCATTCTTTATCACACGACGAAACGCCTCCCGGTCAGGGGAAGGTAAAAAAGAATGCGTAGAAAAACGGCGTCTGTTTCATAAAGTCATCCTGAAATTGATAGGGTTAAAGTACCTGCACTGTTTTGATCCTGTCAATAAAAAACGCGCCCGAAGGCGCGTTGTCGGTACACTCAATTTTAGAGGATTACTCTTCTTCAACTTCTTCCGCGAAGCTGGCGTCTTTCACCGAGGTTGCGGCGCGACGTGCTTCACCTTTGTGTTGCACTTTATTGAGCTGCCGTTCCAGCTTGTTGATCAAATCGTTAATTGCAGTGTACATATCCTCGTGTTTTGCGCTGGCGACCAGATGGCCGTTTGGAGTATTGATAGTTGCATCAGCGATGAAACCCTGCGGCTCCTTGGACAGGATGATATGTGGATTAATCAAATGTGTTTGCCATTTATCCAGTTTGGCGAGACGGTCTGCGACGTGCTGGCGGATTGCCGGAGTAATTTCCATTTGTTTACTGGTAATGTTCATTGTCATAAATTTTACCTCTTGTCTTTCCGTCTTGGTGATTCCAGCATACCCGACCTAATGTCAAAATGTGTGATTTGGATCACGTTATTTTGTCGGTTTTTGTCAGGGAATCTTTTTTGTGAGGCAGGGCAGGAAGAGGTGAGATTTACCTTGTCGAAGCCAACAATTGCGGTCATAGTTGAATGGATGTGTTGAAGCTAAACCGCTTCAGCGTAAGTCTGAAAGAATAAAAAAACGGCAGCCCGCGGGCTGCCGTTATGCATTGTAGCGGTATCAGGTGTTGCTGCTGTTCGCGGCGATGATTTTCGCCACTTTGTCAGCCTGAGCCGTCATCTGCATCTGGCGATACGCATTCTCCATCAGCTTCAGGCCATCACGCGTGGCCTGCGTATCCGGATAATCACGCAGCATGCCTTCTACACGGTTAACCACGGCAACCCATGCGCCACGGCGGGTGTAGTATTCCGCAACGGAGTACTCATATTTCGCCAGACGATCTTTCAGGAACACCAGACGCTTAGTGGCATCGGTAATGTACTGGCTGTTCCGGTAGCTACGCACCAGCTTGGAGAAGTCATTGAAAGCATCACGCGCATGTTGCGGGTCACGGTCGGAACGATCCACCCCGAAGAAGCCCTGCAATGCACTGTCATCCAGCGCCATGTTAGTCAGGCCGCGCATGTACATCACGTAATCGATGTTAGGATGGGTAGGGTTCAGACGCATGAAACGATCGATCGTTGCCTGAGCCAGCGGCAGATCGGCATTTTTGTAGTAGGCGTAGATAAGATCTAACTGTACCTGCTGCGAATACGGGCCAAACGGATAGCGATTATCCAACGCTTCCAGTTGCGTTATCGCCTGTTTCCAGTTACCGTCCTGCAACTTTTGTTGTGCAGTCGCATAGATTTCATTCGGCGGATTGTCAGGGACCTGTTCATTCGAACCGGAGCAGCCCACCAAAGCCAGGCTCAACGTGGCCGCTGCCACCAGATATTTCATGCGCGTCATGACGTTTTGACTTTCCTCAAATGTTTGTCCGGGAGAAACTCAGTTCCTGCTCCCGATTAAGACCAGCTACAATAGCACACTATATTAAACGGCAAAGCCGTAAAACCCAACGTTAAACGAAGAAGCAGTTTATGGCACAACGAGTAGAACTCACCGCAACAGTCTCCGAAAATCAGCTCGGTCAACGCTTAGATCAGGCTTTGGCCGAATTGTTCCCTGATTATTCGCGTTCACGCATAAAAGAATGGATCCTTGACCAGCGCGTGCTGGTAAACGGCAAGATCTGGGACAAACCAAAAGAGAAAGTGTTTGGTGGGGAAGCTGTCGCCATCAATGCTGAAATCGAAGAGGAAGTCCGCTTCGAGCCGCAGGATATCCCGCTGGATATCGTCTACGAAGATGACGATATTCTGGTCATCAACAAGCCGCGTGACTTTGTTGTTCATCCGGGCGCGGGCAATCCTGACGGTACGGTACTTAACGCTCTCCTTCATTATTATCCGCCGATTGCCGACGTACCGCGTGCCGGTATCGTTCACCGTCTGGATAAAGACACCACGGGTCTGATGGTGGTGGCGAAGACGGTCCCAGCTCAGACTCGCCTGGTGGAATCTTTGCAATTGCGCGAAATTACCCGTGAGTATGAAGCGGTGGCGATTGGTCATATGACCTCTGGCGGCACGGTGGAAGAGCCTATCAGCCGTCACCCAACCAAGCGTACGCATATGTCCGTACACCCAATGGGTAAACCGGCGGTAACCCACTACCGCATCATGGAACATTTCCGTATTCATACGCGCCTGCGTCTGCGTCTGGAAACCGGGCGTACTCACCAGATCCGCGTGCACATGGCGCATATTACCCATCCGCTGGTGGGTGACCCGGTTTACGGCGGTCGTCCGCGTCCACCAAAGGGCGCATCGGATGAATTCATCTCCGTGCTGCGTAAATTCGATCGCCAGGCGCTGCATGCGACGATGCTGCGTCTTTATCACCCAATTACTGGAATTCAGATGGAATGGCATGCGCCGATCCCACAGGATATGGTGGAACTTATCGACGCGATGCGCGCAGATTTCGAAGAACATAAGGATCACGTGGACTGGTTATGACCAAACTGATTGTCCCGGCGTGGCCACTGCCTGAAGGCGTGGCCGCCTGTAGTTCAACCCGTATCGGTGGCGTGAGCCAGGGCGCGTGGGAGTCTCTGAACCTCGGTGCGCACTGTGGCGATAACCTGGAGCACGTTGAAGAGAACCGTAAACGCCTCTTTGCTGCGGGAAACCTTCCTTCAAAACCGGTCTGGCTTGAGCAGGTGCACGGTAAAGCGGTGCTGAAGCTGACGGGGGAGCCCTATGCGTCTAAGCGCGCCGATGCTTCGTACAGCAATACGCCGGGAACGGTTTGCGCGGTGATGACTGCTGATTGCCTGCCGGTGTTGTTCTGCAATAAGGCAGGAACTGAAGTGGCTGCTGCCCACGCCGGATGGCGAGGCCTGTGCGAAGGCGTGCTGGAAGAGACCGTTGCCTGCTTCCATGACGATTCTGCAAATCTCATCGCCTGGCTTGGCCCGGCGATTGGCCCGCAGGCGTTTGAGGTCGGGCCCGAAGTGCGCGATGCCTTTATGGAAAAAGATCCGCAAGCGGTCGAAGCGTTTGTGGCTTCCGGAGATAAATATCTGGCCGATATTTATCAGCTTGCCCGCCAGCGCCTGAATAACGTCGGCGTGACCCAAATCTTCGGCGGAGATCGCTGTACCTTCACCGAAAAGGGTGATTTTTTCTCCTATCGCCGCGACAAGACGACAGGTCGTATGGCAAGTTTCATTTGGCTGATATAACCTAAAGAATCAAGACGATCCGGTACGCGCCGTTTTCTTTTCACATAATTCAGGTTATTAACCTTGAATAATTGAGGGATGACCTCATTTAATCTCCAGTAGCAAATTTGACCTGTTATGGGAGGAGTTATGCGTCTGGATCGTCTTACTAATAAATTCCAGCTTGCTCTCGCCGATGCCCAGTCCCTCGCACTGGGGCACGACAACCAATTTATCGAACCTCTTCATTTAATGAGCGCCTTGCTGAATCAGGAAGGGGGATCGGTACGTCCTTTATTAACGTCCGCTGGCATTAATGCCGGCCAGTTACGCACCGCCATCGATCAGGCGCTGAGCCGTTTACCGCAGGTAGAAGGTACCGGCGGCGACGTGCAGCCGTCGCAGGATCTGGTGCGCGTGCTGAACCTTTGCGACAAGCTGGCGCAAAAACGTGGGGACAACTTTATTTCGTCAGAGCTGTTTGTTCTGGCGGCGCTTGAATCACGCGGTACCTTAACCGACCTGCTGAAATCCGCCGGTGCAACCACCGCTAATGTGACCCAGGCGATTGAGAAAATGCGCGGAGGTGAAAGCGTGAACGACCAGGGAGCCGAAGACCAACGTCAGGCTTTGAAGAAATTTACGGTCGACCTGACCGAACGTGCCGAGCAGGGCAAACTTGACCCGGTAATCGGCCGTGACGAAGAAATTCGTCGGACTATCCAGGTACTGCAACGTCGTACCAAAAACAACCCGGTGCTGATTGGGGAGCCTGGCGTCGGTAAAACCGCCATCGTTGAAGGGCTGGCGCAGCGTATCGTTAATGGCGAAGTGCCCGAAGGGCTGAAAGGCCGTCGCGTACTGGCGCTGGATATGGGCGCGCTGGTGGCCGGGGCGAAATACCGCGGTGAATTTGAAGAGCGTCTGAAAGGCGTGCTGAACGATCTGGCGAAACAGGAAGGTAACGTCATCCTGTTTATCGACGAACTGCACACCATGGTGGGGGCGGGTAAAGCTGACGGCGCAATGGATGCCGGGAACATGCTGAAACCTGCGCTGGCGCGTGGTGAACTTCACTGCGTCGGCGCCACTACGCTGGACGAGTATCGTCAGTACATTGAAAAAGATGCCGCGCTGGAGCGTCGCTTCCAGAAGGTGTTTGTCGCTGAACCAAGCGTTGAAGATACCATCGCCATTTTGCGAGGACTGAAAGAGCGTTATGAGCTGCACCATCACGTGCAGATCACTGACCCGGCCATCGTTGCGGCGGCGACGCTTTCGCATCGTTACATTGCCGACCGTCAGTTGCCGGATAAAGCCATCGACCTTATCGATGAAGCGGCGTCCAGCATCCGTATGCAGATTGACTCGAAACCGGAAGAGCTGGACCGACTCGATCGCCGCATTATCCAGCTCAAGCTGGAACAGCAGGCGCTGAACAAAGAGTCTGACGAAGCGAGTAAGAAACGCCTCGATATGCTTAACGAAGAACTGGACGAGAAAGAGCGTCAGTATTCTGAGCTGGAAGAAGAGTGGAAAGCTGAGAAAGCCTCACTCTCTGGCACCCAGACAATCAAGGCGGAGCTGGAGCAGGCGAAAATTGCCATTGAGCAGGCCCGTCGCGTAGGAGATCTGGCGCGGATGTCCGAGCTACAGTACGGCAAGATCCCTGAGCTGGAAAAACAGCTTGAGATCGCCACGCAGTCGGAAGGCAAAACCATGCGTCTGTTGCGTAATAAAGTGACGGATGCCGAGATTGCCGAAGTGCTGGCGCGCTGGACGGGTATTCCTGTGGCTCGCATGATGGAAAGCGAACGTGAGAAACTGCTGCGTATGGAGCAGGATCTGCATCAGCGCGTCATTGGACAGAACGAAGCGGTCGAAGCGGTATCTAACGCCATTCGTCGTAGCCGTGCGGGGCTGTCCGATCCGAATCGTCCAATCGGCTCGTTCCTTTTCCTGGGGCCAACCGGTGTCGGTAAAACCGAGCTGTGTAAAGCGCTGGCTAACTTTATGTTCGACAGCGATGACGCGATGGTGCGTATCGATATGTCCGAGTTTATGGAGAAACACTCCGTCTCGCGTCTGGTCGGTGCGCCTCCGGGATATGTCGGTTATGAAGAGGGCGGTTACCTGACGGAAGCGGTTCGTCGTCGTCCTTATTCCGTCATCCTGCTGGATGAAGTGGAAAAGGCTCATCCTGACGTGTTTAACATTCTGTTGCAGGTGCTGGATGATGGGCGTCTGACGGACGGGCAGGGAAGAACGGTCGACTTCCGTAACACGGTGGTGATCATGACCTCGAACCTGGGTTCCGATTTGATTCAGGAACGCTTCGGTGAGCTGGATTACAGCCATATGAAAGATCTTGTGCTGGGTGTGGTCAGCCAAAACTTCCGTCCGGAGTTCATCAACCGTATTGATGAAGTGGTCGTGTTCCATCCGCTGGGCGAGAAACACATCGCGTCGATTGCGCAGATCCAGTTGCAGCGTCTGTACAAACGTCTGGAAGAGCGTGGGTATGAAATCCACATTTCCGACGATGCGCTGAAGCTGCTGAGCGAGAATGGTTACGATCCTGTTTATGGTGCGCGTCCGTTAAAACGTGCTATCCAGCAGCAGATCGAAAACCCGCTGGCACAGCAAATCCTCTCTGGGGAGCTGGTTCCGGGCAAAGTTATTCGTCTGGAAGCCAACGACGATCGCATTGTGGCAGTGCAGTAAGTCACAAAACGCAAAAACGGGCCGCTTGCGGCTCGTTTTTGTTTAAAAACCAGGCGAAAATTGAGGTCTGGGATGTGATTTGCCTGGAAAATGAGCGGTCAGTAAATAATTTTCACTTTATCCTTGCAGGTTCGGAATTACTCCCTATAATGTGCCTCCACTGACACGGAACAACGGCACGCAAGCCGCCGGGTCAGCAGAGAAAAGCAAAACAAACGCTTGACTCTGAAGCGGGAAAGCGTAGTATGCACACCCCGCGCCGCAGCGAAAACGAAGCGGCACTGCTCTTTAACAATTTATCAGACAATCTGTGTGGGCACTCAAAGTGACATGGATTCTTAATGTCCTCGGACACTAAATGAATACCAAGTCTCAACGAGTGAACACGTAATTCATTACGAAGTTTAATTCATTGAGCATCAAACTTTTAAATTGAAGAGTTTGATCATGGCTCAGATTGAACGCTGGCGGCAGGCCTAACACATGCAAGTCGAACGGTAACAGGAAGCAGCTTGCTGCTTCGCTGACGAGTGGCGGACGGGTGAGTAATGTCTGGGAAACTGCCTGATGGAGGGGGATAACTACTGGAAACGGTAGCTAATACCGCATAACGTCGCAAGACCAAAGAGGGGGACCTTCGGGCCTCTTGCCATCGGATGTGCCCAGATGGGATTAGCTAGTAGGTGGGGTAACGGCTCACCTAGGCGACGATCCCTAGCTGGTCTGAGAGGATGACCAGCCACACTGGAACTGAGACACGGTCCAGACTCCTACGGGAGGCAGCAGTGGGGAATATTGCACAATGGGCGCAAGCCTGATGCAGCCATGCCGCGTGTATGAAGAAGGCCTTCGGGTTGTAAAGTACTTTCAGCGGGGAGGAAGGCGATAAGGTTAATAACCTTGTCGATTGACGTTACCCGCAGAAGAAGCACCGGCTAACTCCGTGCCAGCAGCCGCGGTAATACGGAGGGTGCAAGCGTTAATCGGAATTACTGGGCGTAAAGCGCACGCAGGCGGTCTGTCAAGTCGGATGTGAAATCCCCGGGCTCAACCTGGGAACTGCATTCGAAACTGGCAGGCTAGAGTCTTGTAGAGGGGGGTAGAATTCCAGGTGTAGCGGTGAAATGCGTAGAGATCTGGAGGAATACCGGTGGCGAAGGCGGCCCCCTGGACAAAGACTGACGCTCAGGTGCGAAAGCGTGGGGAGCAAACAGGATTAGATACCCTGGTAGTCCACGCCGTAAACGATGTCGACTTGGAGGTTGTGCCCTTGAGGCGTGGCTTCCGGAGCTAACGCGTTAAGTCGACCGCCTGGGGAGTACGGCCGCAAGGTTAAAACTCAAATGAATTGACGGGGGCCCGCACAAGCGGTGGAGCATGTGGTTTAATTCGATGCAACGCGAAGAACCTTACCTACTCTTGACATCCAGAGAACTTAGCAGAGATGCTTTGGTGCCTTCGGGAACTCTGAGACAGGTGCTGCATGGCTGTCGTCAGCTCGTGTTGTGAAATGTTGGGTTAAGTCCCGCAACGAGCGTAACCCTTATCCTTTGTTGCCAGCGGTCCGGCCGGGAACTCAAAGGAGACTGCCAGTGATAAACTGGAGGAAGGTGGGGATGACGTCAAGTCATCATGGCCCTTACGAGTAGGGCTACACACGTGCTACAATGGCGCATACAAAGAGAAGCGACCTCGCGAGAGCAAGCGGACCTCATAAAGTGCGTCGTAGTCCGGATTGGAGTCTGCAACTCGACTCCATGAAGTCGGAATCGCTAGTAATCGTGGATCAGAATGCCACGGTGAATACGTTCCCGGGCCTTGTACACACCGCCCGTCACACCATGGGAGTGGGTTGCAAAAGAAGTAGGTAGCTTAACCTTCGGGAGGGCGCTTACCACTTTGTGATTCATGACTGGGGTGAAGTCGTAACAAGGTAACCGTAGGGGAACCTGCGGTTGGATCACCTCCTTACCTTAAAGAACCTGCCTTTGTAGTGCTCACACAGATTGTCTGATGAAAAGTAAATAGCAAGGCGTCTTGCGATTGAGACTGTACGTCCCCTTCGTCTAGAGGCCCAGGACACCGCCCTTTCACGGCGGTAACAGGGGTTCGAATCCCCTAGGGGACGCCACTTGCTGGTTCGTGAGTGAAAGTCACCTGCCTCAATATCTCAAAACTGACTTGCGAGTCATGTTTGAGATATTTGCTCTTTAAAAATCTGGATCAAGCTGAAAATTGAAACGACACACAGCTCATGTGTGTTCGAGTCTCTCAAATTTTCGCAATCAGAAGTGAAACATCTTCGGGTTGTGAGGTTAAGCGACTAAGCGTACACGGTGGATGCCCTGGCAGTCAGAGGCGATGAAGGACGTGCTAATCTGCGAAAAGCGCCGGCGAGGTGATATGAACCCTTGACCCGGCGATGTCCGAATGGGGAAACCCAGTGCAATCCGTTGCACTATCGTTAACTGAATACATAGGTTAACGAGGCGAACCGGGGGAACTGAAACATCTAAGTACCCCGAGGAAAAGAAATCAACCGAGATTCCCCCAGTAGCGGCGAGCGAACGGGGAGCAGCCCGGAGTCTGAATCAGCTTGTGTGTTAGTGGAACGGTCTGGAAAGTCCGACGGTACAGGGTGATAGTCCCGTACACGAAAGCACACTTGCTGTGAACTCGAAGAGTAGGGCGGGACACGTGGTATCCTGTCTGAATATGGGGGGACCATCCTCCAAGGCTAAATACTCCTGACTGACCGATAGTGAACCAGTACCGTGAGGGAAAGGCGAAAAGAACCCCGGCGAGGGGAGTGAAAAAGAACCTGAAACCGTGTACGTACAAGCAGTGGGAGCCTCTTTATGGGGTGACTGCGTACCTTTTGTATAATGGGTCAGCGACTTATATTCTGTAGCAAGGTTAACCGTATAGGGGAGCCGAAGGGAAACCGAGTCTTAACTGGGCGTTAAGTTGCAGGGTATAGACCCGAAACCCGGTGATCTAGCCATGGGCAGGTTGAAGGTTGGGTAACACTAACTGGAGGACCGAACCGACTAATGTTGAAAAATTAGCGGATGACCTGTGGCTGGGGGTGAAAGGCCAATCAAACCGGGAGATAGCTGGTTCTCCCCGAAAGCTATTTAGGTAGCGCCTCGTGAACTCATCTTCGGGGGTAGAGCACTGTTTCGGCTAGGGGGCCATCCCGGCTTACCAACCCGATGCAAACTACGAATACCGAAGAATGTTATCACGGGAGACACACGGCGGGTGCTAACGTCCGTCGTGAAGAGGGAAACAACCCAGACCGCCAGCTAAGGTCCCAAAGTCATGGTTAAGTGGGAAACGATGTGGGAAGGCACAGACAGCCAGGATGTTGGCTTAGAAGCAGCCATCATTTAAAGAAAGCGTAATAGCTCACTGGTCGAGTCGGCCTGCGCGGAAGATGTAACGGGGCTAAACCATGCACCGAAGCTGCGGCAGCGACACTATGTGTTGTTGGGTAGGGGAGCGTTCTGTAAGCCGTTGAAGGTGTGCTGTGAGGCATGCTGGAGGTATCAGAAGTGCGAATGCTGACATAAGTAACGATAAAGCGGGTGAAAAGCCCGCTCGCCGGAAGACCAAGGGTTCCTGTCCAACGTTAATCGGGGCAGGGTGAGTCGACCCCTAAGGCGAGGCCGAAAGGCGTAGTCGATGGGAAACAGGTTAATATTCCTGTACTTGGTGTTACTGCGAAGGGGGGACGGAGAAGGCTATGTCAGCCGGGCGACGGTTGTCCCGGTTTAAGCATGTAGGCGGAGGTTCCAGGTAAATCCGGTACCTTGTTAACGCTGAGGTGTGATGACGAGGCACTACGGTGCTGAAGTGATAAATGCCCTGCTTCCAGGAAAAGCCTCTAAGCATCAGGTAACACGAAATCGTACCCCAAACCGACACAGGTGGTCAGGTAGAGAATACCAAGGCGCTTGAGAGAACTCGGGTGAAGGAACTAGGCAAAATGGTGCCGTAACTTCGGGAGAAGGCACGCTGATGTGTAGGTGAAGCCCCTGCGGGCGGAGCTGAAATCAGTCGAAGATACCAGCTGGCTGCAACTGTTTATTAAAAACACAGCACTGTGCAAACACGAAAGTGGACGTATACGGTGTGACGCCTGCCCGGTGCCGGAAGGTTAATTGATGGGGTTAGCGGCAACGCGAAGCTCTTGATCGAAGCCCCGGTAAACGGCGGCCGTAACTATAACGGTCCTAAGGTAGCGAAATTCCTTGTCGGGTAAGTTCCGACCTGCACGAATGGCGTAATGATGGCCAGGCTGTCTCCACCCGAGACTCAGTGAAATTGAACTCGCTGTGAAGATGCAGTGTACCCGCGGCAAGACGGAAAGACCCCGTGAACCTTTACTATAGCTTGACACTGAACACTGGTCCTTGATGTGTAGGATAGGTGGGAGGCTTTGAAGCGTGGACGCCAGTCTGCGTGGAGCCAACCTTGAAATACCACCCTTTAATGGCTGGTGTTCTAACGTAGACCCGTAATCCGGGTTGCGGACAGTGTCTGGTGGGTAGTTTGACTGGGGCGGTCTCCTCCCAAAGAGTAACGGAGGAGCACGAAGGTTGGCTAATCCTGGTCGGACATCAGGAGGTTAGTGCAATGGCATAAGCCAGCTTGACTGCGAGCGTGACGGCGCGAGCAGGTGCGAAAGCAGGTCATAGTGATCCGGTGGTTCTGAATGGAAGGGCCATCGCTCAACGGATAAAAGGTACTCCGGGGATAACAGGCTGATACCGCCCAAGAGTTCATATCGACGGCGGTGTTTGGCACCTCGATGTCGGCTCATCACATCCTGGGGCTGAAGTAGGTCCCAAGGGTATGGCTGTTCGCCATTTAAAGTGGTACGCGAGCTGGGTTTAGAACGTCGTGAGACAGTTCGGTCCCTATCTGCCGTGGGCGCTGGAGAATTGAGGGGGGCTGCTCCTAGTACGAGAGGACCGGAGTGGACGCATCACTGGTGTTCGGGTTGTCATGCCAATGGCACTGCCCGGTAGCTAAATGCGGAAGAGATAAGTGCTGAAAGCATCTAAGCACGAAACTTGCCCCGAGATGAGTTCTCCCTGAGACTTTAAGTCTCCTGAAGGAACGTTGAAGACGACGACGTTGATAGGTCGGGTGTGTAAGCGCAGCGATGCGTTGAGCTAACCGATACTAATGAACCGTGAGGCTTAACCTTACAACGCCGAAGGTGTTTTGGCGAAGAGACAGACACGATTTTCAGCTTAGATTCAGAGTCCGAAGGATTTTGCGCTGAGACAAGGCGGCAAACGAAGGAAAGGAAGGAGCATACTGAGGTATGTGACTGACTTTACGAGAGCAGCCAACGCAGTATCAGTGCGAAAGACACAGGACAGAGCACAGGAATTTGCCTGGCGGCTTTAGCGCGGTGGTCCCACCTGACCCCATGCCGAACTCAGAAGTGAAACGCCGTAGCGCCGATGGTAGTGTGGGGGCTCCCCATGTGAGAGTAGGGAACTGCCAGGCATCAATTAAGAAGAACCCCGTACCGTAAGGTGCGGGGTTTTTTGCTTTGTACGTGGAAAACATGCCGGATGGTGGCTTCCCCTTATCCGGCCTACAATTGTTAAAACAATTTTAACAATGGTGCCGCTTTGACTCGTCCCTTTGATTATCAACAAGATTTTGCCAATATTAATTTTCGCGAACATCCCGAACGGTATCAGGTTGGCCGGGGTGAGCAGGGCGTATTGATGGTCGAGCCTTATAAAAGCGAAATCCTGCCGCACTGGCGTTATAAAAATGCTGAAGTCGCAGCGCGTTCGGCAGAAGAGATCTACGCCCTCTTTGAAGAGTACCGCAGGAATAACGATTTTGTAGGTATGGATATGGCGCGTAAATTCATTCAGATGGGATACACCCGTGCCCGACGATACGCCAATCATAAAGGCGGAAAAAAGTATGATGAGAATCGCCAGGTCAAACCCCTCGATCACGATCCAGTAAAAGCAGAAGCCGCTGCGGTGTTCAAAACGTGGTGGGATAAAATTCGTGCTGATGAAGATTATTTGCAGCGAAAAAAGGCTCACCAGCAAGCGTGGGGATAATTACTACGTCCGCTAATAATTCGATACCAGATCGAGTTCACAAAATCCAATGAAACATATTGGAAACATTTTATTTACCTAACGATTCGTTTTAAATCCGGTTTTACTGTTTGTGGGCAATGGCCCGCAATGTGAGACAGGGGATTTTAAAATGACAGAAACCGTAGCCAGTGCAGATACGGATAACACAAGTTTAGCAGGCAAGGATACTCGCCGTCGGGTTTGGGCAATCGTTGGAGCTTCATCGGGGAACCTTGTAGAGTGGTTTGATTTTTACGTCTATTCATTTTGTTCACTCTACTTTGCACATATCTTCTTCCCGTCAGGGAACACCACAACGCAGCTTCTGCAAACCGCAGGCGTTTTTGCCGCCGGGTTCCTGATGCGTCCCATTGGCGGATGGCTGTTCGGCAGGATCGCGGACAGGAAAGGGCGCAAGACATCCATGCTCATCTCCGTGTGCATGATGTGCGTCGGCTCGCTGGTGATTGCCTGCCTTCCCGGATATGACACTATCGGAACATGGGCACCGGCGTTGTTGCTGCTGGCACGCCTGTTCCAGGGGCTGTCAGTGGGTGGCGAATATGGCACCAGCGCGACATACATGAGCGAAGTAGCTGTTGAAGGGCGCAAAGGTTTCTATGCATCATTCCAGTATGTAACCCTCATTGGCGGTCAGCTGCTGGCGTTACTGGTTGTGGTGATCCTTCAACAAATCCTTAGCGATGAAGATTTACGCGCCTGGGGCTGGCGCATCCCGTTTGCCCTGGGGGCTGCCCTGGCGGTTGTGGCGCTGTGGTTACGCCGTCAGCTTGATGAAACCTCCCAGCAGGAGGTCAGGGCGCTGAAAGAAGCCGGTTCGATGAAAGGGCTGTGGCGAAACCGCAAAGCGTTTTTGATGGTATTAGGCTTTACCGCCGCAGGCTCGCTAAGCTTCTATACCTTCACCACCTATATGCAAAAATATCTGGTCAACACCACGGGCATGCATGCTAACGTTGCGAGTGTCGTCATGACGGTGGCGTTACTGGTCTTTATGCTCATCCAGCCGATTGTTGGCGCGCTGTCGGACAAAATAGGTCGCCGCACCTCCATGCTGATCTTTGGTGGCATGCTCACCCTGGGGACTGTTCCGCTTTTGACGGCGCTACAGCATACAACCTCTCCGTATGCCGCTTTCGCTTTGATTATGGTGGCACTTATTATTATTAGTTTTTACACGGCAATCAGTGGCATTTTGAAAGCAGAAATGTTTCCCGCACAGGTGAGGGCGCTGGGCGTAGGCCTCTCTTATGCGGTCGCTAACGCCCTGTTCGGCGGTTCGGCAGAGTATGTCGCGCTATCCCTTAAGTCATGGGGCAGTGAATCGACCTTTTTCTGGTATGTCACCATCATGGGGGCGCTGGCGTTTATTGTCTCCCTGATGCTGCATCGTAAAGGAAAAGGGATCCGCCTTTAATAATGCGCCATCTGCCAGACGGCGTAGCCGGTTGTTGCCCCGGCTACATCCCAGGCAAAATCTTTCCAGCTCCAGCCGCTTCCCGAGGGGCGGCTATCCCAAAGTTCTTTTGATGCCCCCAGGCTGATGGAGAACATCAGCCCCATTGTGGCACTTCGATCCCGGCTATAACCCTGGTGCAGCGCATATTCATTACCCGCAGCGGACAACATTGCAGACGCCAGAAAGTGTTGAGCTTTATCCTGACCCGACCAGTTATCATTAGCCATATGGCTGCAACCGGTCAGGAAAAGAGGGATTATCAGGAAAGGCGTACGCATTAACAGACTCCATAAAAAAGCCCCGTCGATGACAGGGCTCGTGTATTACAGAATGCGGCTGATGAGGCGGTCGATACGGATCCGACGTAGACGGCGAATCAGCTTGCGAACTTTCACCGGATAATCAGCGATGCTTTGCAGATCGCGATAATGACGAACCACTGTAGTATGCGTGCGTATAAGCTCCAGCTCACGATCGCGTTTCGCGGCTAACGCATGCTGAGGATCGTGAATAAGGATGGCGTTTTCCAGATCCAGACGCCAGGCGCGTGGGTTGAGATTATTACCGGTCAGCAGCATCCACTCATCATCCACCCACATTCCTTTGAGGTGATAGCTGTTGTCTTCATCTTTCCAGAGACGCACAACCAGCTGGTCCGTGTTCACATAGTACTGTAAACGGCTCAGGAAGCGGCGCAGGTTAATCTCATAGAGATAAGGCAGTGCGCCGATGATCTTGAAAGGTTGATCTTCCGGAATGAAAAAGTCATTTGCCGTTTTATCCCCGACAATAATTTCCACCTTTTTACCATCACGCAGCAGCTGAATGATATTACGCACCAGAACGGCGGGAAGGTTGAAGTACGGGGTGCAGATGGTGAGCTTATGCTCCGCGCACGGCATCAAATGGAAGATGGTCTTGTTCAGCAGGCTGGATTTTCCCAGGCCTACCAGAGGCGTAACGGACAGTTCTTCATTACTGGCATCCCCCTGAAAACGATAAACCGCATCGCGCAGTTCCTGGCGGAAGGAGCGAACGTCGTTTTTGATTTCCGGGCTTTTCGGACGATGAGGATCGTCAAGACGGTGCACACCCCGGCCATGAACCAGGTTTTTATCAACCCAGTTGAACATGATGTCGGCCATCTGCGGATTGCGGATCAGATGGTAGCGATCGTAACGGTATTTATCGAGCTGATGGAGATACACATCATTCAGGCTGGCACCGCTATAAAGGACGCTGTCATCAATGATAAATCCTTTAAAATGAAGAACGCCAAGCGCTTCACGGGTATTCACCGGTACGCCATACACCGGGATATCAATACCCGGATTTTCCTGGGCCGTGCGGCAATACCAGTCAGCATTGGTATTCGAGGCAGCCGCACCAATACGGCCGCGCTGAGCGCGGTGCCAGTCAACCAGCACGCGAACATCCAGTTCCGGACGCTGACGTTTCGCTTCATAGAGCGCGTTCAGGATCGCACGCCCACCTTCATCTTGTTCAAGATAGAGCGCCACAATACAAATACGTCGCGTAGCGCTGGCAATCTTTTCAAGAAGCGTCTCCCGGAAATGAGCGGGAGCATAAAAGAACTCTACATCATCAACTGACTGAGAAATCTTCGGTAGTTGAGCAAGGTGTTGTTGATGTTTATTACGCTTAAATTTTGACAACATCACAGTGCGTTTCTTCTCTGTTCATTGAAGGGTTGTCTGTACCAGGCAAACAACATAAGCGGACAATGATACCCCAGTGCCGCGAAAAGTGGGTAACATTTCCAGCAGCTTACTCTTGTTTATCCGTCGAAATCAGGCTGAGGGACAGAGAGACAATGCCTTCATCCAGCTGGATATCAACGTCAAAACCGAGCTTCCGCGCCAGGGTCACCATACCCCGATTGTTTGGCATAGTAATGCCATTCAGGCGTGACAATCCGTGATCGCGCGTATAACCAATGAGTTTTTCGAGCAGCCGTCTGCCCAACCCCAAACCCTTAAGATCGGAACGCACCAGTACGGCAAACTCCGCATCCACATTATCCGGGTCGGAAATGGCACGCGTCACGCCGAGGATCTCCTCTCCCGCTCCGGAACGGCGGACCGCCACAATCGCCATTTCTCGATCGTAGTCGATCTGGGTCATATTGGCTAAATCGTCGTGGGTAAATTCATTGATTTCGCTGAAATAGCGATAGTACAAATCTTCCTTCGTCACCTGCGAGATGAACGCCCGCAGCAGCGGCTCGTCTTCCGGCAGGATAGGGCGAAACAGCGCCCGTTCCCCATTTTTCATCTCCACCCACTCTTCCAGATGAAGAGGATAAGGACGAATGGCGAGACGGCTTTCCCGATCACCGATAAAGGGCGCAATATCCAGCGTCACGTCCAGCGCGGTAAATTCATTTCCGGAGGCAAGAAGGGGGTGGATATCCAGGCGCTGGATCTCCGCACAGTCAACAATGAGGTTGGAGACCTTCACCAGAAACTGGCTTAACCCGGCGATATCAAGCGGCCGCAGAGCGCTTCTCCCGCGGATTTTTTTGCTTTTGATGGCCTGAATAATCAAATAACGCGCCAGGTTCATGTTTAGAGGAGGAAGCGCGACAACCGCCTGTTCTTCTGGCCGCCACTCAACGCCGCCTTCACCCAGCATAATGAGCGGACCAAAAACCGGATCGTGTTCGACAACCACGCGCAGCTCCTGCGCACCTGCACGGTTGGCCATGCTCTGCACCAGCAGGCCGTGGATCCGGGCCTGTGGCCACGTCATTTTTACGCGATCGATAATGGCATCCGCGGCCTGTTGTACTTCTGTCGCGGTGCGCAGATACAGCATGACGCCCTGCACATCCGATTTGTGCGGAATATCGGGAGAGCGCAGCTTCAGCGCGACCGGATAACCAATCTGCTCAGCGATATGTACCGCCTCAGCGCTGTCGCCGGCAATCCAGGTGGGCAGGGTTTGCATCCCATAGCTGCCAAGAATGGGTTGTACCTCATGTGTATCAAGAGAAGTGGCGCCCTCTTCGATGGCCTGCTGCAAAAGCCTGTGCACATCCACTGAATTTGCGGTGAGATTGCCCGGCAGGGCAGGCGTTTCACGCAGCTGCTTCTGGTTGCGGCGGTATTCAACCATATGCATAAACGCGGTAATGGTGCCCTCCGGGGTACGGTAGGTTGGCAACCCGGCTTCACTAAACAGACGCCGTGCCTCCTGGGAGGAGAACTCGCCGCACCAGTTGGTCAGCAGGGTAACGTATTTGCCGCGGGGATGTTTTCGGACTGCCTCAATCAGCGCACGCGCACTTTCGCTGCCTGGCGCAACCGCGCTGGGCGAATGGATAATCATCAGTGCATCAAAGTCCTGGCTATCGAGCAAAATCGTGATCGCCTTAATGTAACGATCGCTGCTGGCATCATCGCGCAAATCGAGGGGATTATCGGGAACAACGCTTCCCGGTAACGCGTCCCGCAGGCGCTGTAGCGTCTCTTCACCCAGAGTGGCCAGCTTGCCGTTGCGTAGCCAGAGCTCGTCCAGCGCCAGGGCGGCGGGAGCGGCACCGTTGCTGACAATCATCAACTTTTCACCGCGCAGGGGGCGCATGTGGCTTAACGTTTCGACGGCGGAAAAAAGCTCGTGCGTATCCTGTACCCGCAGTAAACCGGCGCGCTGGATCGCTGCATCCCATGCGGGATCCATCCCGGAACGGGAATGTAGCAGGCGCTGAGCCGCGGGGCTGCGCCCGCTTTTGATGACCAGTATCGGTTTATTTCGCGATGCGCTACGCGACGCCGACACAAAACGACGGGCGTCGCTCAGGTGTTCAAGGTAGAGCAGGATAGCGCTGGTTTTGCTGTCACGCGCCAGGAAATCCAGCAGCTCATCGACGTCAATGTCCAGGCTGTCGCCCAAAGCGATGAAGTAGGAAAAGCCCATCTCACGCTGCTGCGCCCAGTCGAGGATGGTATTGGATACCGCAGCCGACTGCGAAATAAAGGCCAGTTTGCCTTTGCGGATCGGAACCGGGGAAAAACTGGCATTCAGCCCTTGCCAGGGCGCAAGCAGACCGAGGCTGTTTGGACCAAGAATGCGCATCTGGTAGCGGCTGGCGCAGGCCAGCAGTTCGGGCTGCTGTTCAGGAGGCGAGGAAAGAATAATGCAGGTTTTACAGCCTTTCTGACCGAGCGACTCAAGCAGTTCGAGGTTTCGTTTCGCATGCGTACAGAGCACGGCGAGGTCGGGAACGAAAGGCAGGCTCTGCACATCCGGCCACGCCAGTACCCCCTGTACCGCCTTATAAGCGGGCGTAACGGGCATGACCGGGCCGTTAAACCCGCCAGCCAGCAGGTTACGCATCATCAGATACCCTGCGCGGTCCGGTTTCATCGAGGCGCCAATAACGGCAATGGATTTCGGACGGAGTAGCGCTTCTAACCCTCTCTGGCTCATGCAGGCCTCCCGTGAATGCAAGCGACCTGATGATTTTAAACGCTTTCTGTCTCTGTTGCTGTGACGCTACCCTTATGAACGGTTTTTCCCGCAAGATAACGTTCACGGAAGCAGGAGAAGTGGGAGCCCAGCGCGCCGGCTGCCTGGGTATCGCCCGCCAGATCCAGTAGCGCAATAGCGACTTCAGCGGTGCAATATTGACCGTCGGCATGCGCTTCACGCAAGCGATAGGCCGAAACGCGCGACAGATCGACGGAAATCACCGGCAGCGCATCAAGGTAAGGGCTTTTGCGAAACATCTTTCTCGCTTCGGTCCAGGTGCCGTCGAGCATAATAAACAGCGGCGGCTTACCGGATGGTGGCGCCGTAAGCACCTGACGTTGTTCGCCTGCATATGATGCCGGGAAAACGACCATGGGCTGATAGTCCGGGCTTGCCACCAGGTCGAGCAGAGCCTGAGGTGGCTCAGTGCGCGACCACTGAAACGCTGCGGTGTTGGGCAGAATATCGGCGATCAAACGCCCCGTGTTGCTGGGCTTCATCGGTTCGGTATCGAACATGACCAGACAAAAGCGGCTTTTCGCCTCGCTCGGTGCAAGCGTTTCGCACAGACACACTTTCAGCGGTAAAAGGCAGCGCTGGCAGCGGCGAATACGATTGCCTCGGGCCAGAAAAGGGCGGGTGGCGCGCGCAAGGCGCTCGGCGCGTAATTGAAGTACAGCGTTATCAGTCATGGGCGAAAAGGCAGGAAAAACCTCATTTTCGCAGAGGAGCGAACGGGGCACAAGGTATGCCCCGCGAATGTTACAGGGATTCGTTTAACCAGCTGTCGAAAGGCGCTTTCGGTACTGCACCATTGAGCATATCGATCACTTCACCATTTTTGAAAATCATAATGGTTGGAATGCTGCGAATGCGAAAACGGGCGCTGAGTTCACGTTCCGCTTCGGTATTCACTTTGACAAAACGCATTTTCCCGCTGCGCTCTTCAGCCACGTCTTCGAAGATGGGCGCAAAGTTACGGCAGGGGCCGCACCACGGTGCCCAGAAATCGACCACAACAGGCAGATCGTCCTTGAGGAGTTTGTCCAGCGTAGCACCCGTCGCGTTAATGACATCGCCATCAAATAATTCGTGGCCACAACGCCCGCATTTCGCACCGTCATCCACCCGGTCGTCCGGAATGCGGTTTACAGCCTGACAGTTGGCACATACGGTATTCATAACTAACCTCTGATAGAGCCGTGGAACAACGGCAGAACGCCGATAATGTTTCTGATATGTTACATATTATCAGTGAGCTTGTATGAAACGACAATGCGTTTTATTCAATGGGAACAATAGTCACAGGCTTTTGTACGAAATTATGGCTATGAGCTTGCACATCGGGTAATCTGCGCGCTTCGCGCAGCGCTGGTGGAGAAAAGCATGAACGACGAAATGAAAAACAAAAGCGGCAAGGTCAAAGTGATGTATGTCCGCAGTGATGATGACTCTGATAAACGCACCCAAAATCCGCGTACCGGAAAAGGTGGCGGGCGTCCGGCGTCTTCTCGTGCAGACGGTGGCCGTCGCCCCGCCCGCGATGACAGAAATAACCGCGGCGATGACCGCAAACGTGATGACCGTAAGCGTGACGATCGCAAACGCGATGATGTTGTCCGTGACGGTGGATCGCCATGGCGTACCGTTTCGCGCGCGCCCGGTGAAGAGGTGACCGAAAAAGCCGATCACGGCGGTATCAGCGGAAAAAGCTTTATCGATCCGGAAGTGCTGCGTCGTCAGCGTGCGGAAGAGACCCGTGTCTACGGTGAGAACGCCTGTCAGGCCCTGTTCCAGAGCCGCCCGGAGTGTATCGTTCGTGCATGGTTTATTCAGAGCGTGACCCCGCGCTTCAAAGAAGCGCTGCGCTGGATGGCGGCGAACCGCAAAGCCTATCACGTGGTTGACGATGCCGAGCTGACAAAAGCGTCCGGGACTGAACACCACGGCGGCGTCTGCTTCCTGATCAAAAAACGTAACGGCACTACCGTGCAGCAGTGGGTCAGCCAGGCGGATGCCGATGACTGCGTGCTGGCGCTGGAAGATGTGGGTAACCCGCATAACCTGGGCGCTATGATGCGTAGCTGCGCGCACTTTGGCGTGAAAGGCGTTCTGTTGCAGGATGCCGCGCTGCTGGAATCCGGTGCGGCGATTCGTACTGCGGAAGGCGGTGCAGAGCATGTTCAGCCGATTACCGGCGACAGCGTGCTGGAAGCCCTGGAGCAATTCCGTAAAGCGGGCTACACCATTGTCACCACCTCAAGCCGTGCCGCTACGCCGCTGTTTAAAGCGACGCTGCCGCGCAAAATGGTGCTGGTGTTAGGTCAGGAGCGTGATGGTCTGTCTGATGCGGCACTCTCCAGCGCTGACCTGAGCGTCTCTATCGACGGCACAGGCAACGTTGAAAGCCTGAACGTATCCGTTGCGACCGGCGTGCTGCTGGCGGAATGGTGGCGTCAGAACAAGGCATAAGCCTTTTATGTGCCGGGCCTGACCCGGCACATTCAAACCCTACTCGCTCTCTGCCGGTAACACAGGCATCCAGTCAATCGGCTTTTCGCCACGCTTTTCCAGCCACTCATTCGTCAGAACAAAATGATTACTGCCAAAGAAACCGCGATGCGCAGACAGCGGCGACGGGTGCGGTGCCTTCAGCACGTGATGACGCTGACGATCGATAATCGCCCCTTTCTTTTGGGCATGCGAACCCCAGAGTAAAAACACGACGCCTTCACGATGCTCATTGATCAGGCTGATAACCTTATCGGTAAAGGTTTCCCATCCCAGACTGGCGTGGGAGTGTGCCTGACCCGCCCGGACGGTTAATACGGTATTCAGCAACAGCACGCCCTGGCGCGCCCAGCTTTCCAGATAACCGTGATTAGGGCGGGTAAAACCCGGAATCGTTCCTTCCAGCTCTTTATACATATTTAGCAGAGAAGGGGGGATGGCCACGCCCGGACGCACGGAAAATGCCAGTCCGTGAGCCTGCCCGGGGCCGTGGTACGGATCCTGCCCCAGGATAACCACCTTTACATCACTCAGTTCGGTGTAGCGGAAGGCGTTAAACACATCTTTCTGCGGCGGATAAATTGTCTGGCCGGCCTGCCGTTCAGCCGCAACGGTACTGAGGGTGTTAATAAAATAGGGCTGCTGCTTCTCTTCTGCCAGCACGTCATGCCAGGTTAAAGGTGTTGTCATCTCGCTCTCCTGCGAATCTCATTCTGTGTCTAGCTTACCTGTTAAACCCCAATGAGCAAAATTACCCGCTGAAAAGCAGGCTAAGTGTCTCAATTTATGTTGAAAACCAGGCAGGATAAGTTGAATTGGTAAACCTTTAAAATTGATCTAAAACAAAAAATACAGACCACACTCTTTGTGTGGTTGGTGGTTTTGTTGATTTAAATCAATAAATCACCCGGGTCTGAATGTTATATATACACACAACAAACAATGGTTTTACCAATTGGCCGCAAAAGGCCAGCATCAGTTAATGTAGCCTAAGGGAGGCAACACATGATTACAGGTATCCAGATTACTAAAGCTGCAAATGACGATCTGCTGAACTCTTTCTGGCTGCTGGACAGCGAGAAAAACGAAGCGCGCTGTGTAGTAGCGAAAGCAGGTTTTGCGGAAGACGAAATCGTTCCGGTGAGCAAACTGGGCGAAATTGAATACCGTGAAATTCCAATGCAAGTGCAACCAGAAGTACGCGTGGAAGGCGGTCAGCACCTGAACGTTAACGTCCTGCGTCGCGAAACGCTGATGGATGCCGTTGAGCATCCGGAAAAATACCCGCAGCTGACCATCCGTGTGTCTGGCTATGCGGTGCGTTTCAACTCTCTGACCCCGGAACAGCAGCGCGACGTTATCGCGCGTACCTTTACTGAAAGCCTGTAAGGTTTCAGCCTCGGGGGTGGAATAAAAAAGCCGGGAATATCCCGGCTTTTTTTTACTCTTCCGTTTTTGTCTCTGGCGCAGCAGAACTTGGCTTACGGCGCTTACCAATATTTTTGGTATCGCGGTGGCGCTGTTTAACGCGCGGCTTCTCTTTTTCTTTCTCTTTTCTCTCAGCACGTTTCGCGAGCGCTTTCTTGGACGGTTTACCCGTCATTTTTTCACTCGGCGCACGTGTGGTCGGACGAAGCCCGTCAATCACGCGAGCTTTCAGCGGCTCCTCAACGTAGCGGCCAATTTTCTGTAGCAGCAAATGGTCGTGCGCTTCTACCAGAGAGATAGCAATACCTTTGCGGCCCGCACGGCCGGTACGACCAATACGGTGCAGGTAAGTATCACCGCTGCGCGGCATATCAAAGTTGATTACGTGGCTCACGTCCGGGATGTCGATCCCGCGCGCGGCAACATCGGTGGCAACCAGCACATTCACGCGGCCATCGGTCAGGCGCTTAATCCCTTCGGTTCGCTTAACCTGCGCCATTTCACCTTCGAGATAGCAGTTGTTAATGCCGGCGTTGCGCAGCATTTCTGCCAGCTCATGCACGCGCTCACGTTTGCGTACGAAGACGATGGTACGGGTTGCCTCTTCCTGCTTCAGCAGGTGTTTCAACAACTCAACCTTATGCTCAAGGTTATCTGCGCGGTAGTACCACTGGTGGATCTTCTTACGCTCACGGGTCGATGGCGTAGCGGACACTTCCACCGGATCTTCCAGCAGACGTTCGGCGAAATCTTTAATGGCATCCCCTTCAAGGGTTGCCGAGAACAGCATTGTCTGATTACGCCAGCGCGTTTCACCCGCGATGTGTTCGATATCCTGGGCAAAGCCCATGTCCAGCATGCGGTCAGCTTCATCGAGAATCAGCGTTTCCACCGCGCGGCAGTCGAAGTTCTCTTCTTTTATGTATTGCAGCAGACGGCCCGTCGTCGCGACAACGATATCCTGGTTTTCGCTGAACACTTCGGCGTGGTTCATATACGCTACGCCGCCGGTGATGGTCGCGATATCCAGATGGGTGTTCGCCGCCAGCTCACGCGCGTGTTCGGCAACCTGCATCGCCAGTTCACGGGTCGGGGTCAGGATCAAAATGCGCGGCGGGCCTGATTTTTTACGCGGAAAGTCGAGCAAATGCTGCAACACAGGCAGCAAGTAGGCTGCTGTCTTCCCCGTGCCGGTTGGCGCAGAACCGAGCACATCGCGGCCCTCAAGCGCAGGCGGAATGGCCGCGGCCTGAATGGCGGTCGGGCGTGTAAAGCCTTTGCTCTCAAGGGCATTGAGCAGGCTTTCATCGAGTTCAAGTTCGGAAAAAGTCGTTACAGTCATGTTCTACCTCTGTGTGGGGCGCTGATTATAGACGTTACGGCTGTAATCTTCATCTGTTTGTATGGATATCGCTTTTCGACCACTTCGCTTTCCCCTATGCTACTCCAGTTTCACTCAGAAGGTTGTCCTGACATGTCTCAACTCAAAGCGCAGTTGCGCCGCGATGGTTTTACGTTTAAACAGTTTTTTGTGGCGCACGATCGTTGTGCGATGAAAGTCGGCACAGACGGTATTTTACTGGGTGCATGGGCGCCTGTCGCAGGTGTAAAACGCATTCTGGATATTGGTACGGGCAGCGGACTTCAGGCGCTGATGCTGGCGCAGCGAACGGAAGAACACGTCACGATCGACGCCGTTGAACTTGATCCTCAGGCGTCCCGGCAGGCAAGTGAAAACGCTGCCGACTCTCCGTGGGCAGATCGCATCAGGGTAGAATGCGCCGATGTCCTGACCTGGGCGTCGGAGCAAACCGCGCGTTACGATTTGATTGTCAGCAATCCGCCGTATTTCACGCCAGGCGTGGAATGTGGAACGCCAGAACGCGAGCAGGCACGTTACACCGGCTCGCTCGATCACAAGGCGCTACTGACCAGTGCGGCGGAGCTTATCTCGGAAGAGGGATTTTTCTGCGTGGTCTTGCCTGAAAGCACGGGTAATACCTTCATTGAGATCGCACGGGGGATCGGCTGGAATCTGCGTCTTCGTACCGATATTTCGGATACGGAAGGACGCTTACCGCACCGCGTGTTGCTGGCGCTCTCGCCGAAAGAGGGGGAATGCTTTATCGACAGGATGGTCATTCGTGGGCCAGACCAGCGTTATTCCGAAGATTACACTGCCCTGACCCAGGCCTTTTATCTGTTTATGTGAACCTGCGGCGTCAACACCGACGGGCCGGACATTTCAAGCGGTTCGGGATAGTCCAGCGTATAATGCAGGCCACGGCTCTCTTTGCGCATCATCGCACAGCGCACAATCAGCTCGGCAACCTGCACAAGGTTGCGCAGCTCCAGCAGATTATTAGAAACGCGGAAGTTGGCGTAATATTCATCAATTTCCTGCTGCAACATCATGATGCGGCGTAACGCGCGTTCCAGACGCTTCGTTGTGCGTACAATCCCGACATAATCCCACATGAAAAGCCGCAGCTCGTGCCAGTTATGCTGGATAACCACCAGTTCGTCCGGGTTTTCTACCCGACTTTCATCCCATGCCGGCAAGTGTGTTGTCGGACGTGCATAGGGCATGCGTTTGGTAATATCTTCCGCAGCCGACCACCCATACACCAGACACTCCAGCAGCGAGTTTGAGGCCATGCGATTCGCACCATGCAGGCCGGTGTAGCTGACCTCGCCGATCGCATACAAACTATCCACGTCGGTACGACCATGATCGTCAACCATCACCCCGCCACAGGTATAGTGTGCGGCAGGTACAATCGGCACCGGATCGCGGGTTAAATCAATACCCAGACTCAGCAGCTTTTCATAAATCATCGGGAAGTGCTGGCGAATAAAGTCTTCCGGTTTATGGCTAATGTCCAGATACATACAGTCGACGCCAAGCCGCTTCATCTCGTGGTCAATGGCGCGGGCCACGATATCCCGCGGGGCAAGTTCACCTCGGGGGTCGAAGTCCGGCATAAACCGGGAACCGTCCGGACGCTTCAGATACGCGCCTTCGCCGCGCAACGCTTCAGTTAACAGGAAGTTACGTGCCTGCGGGTGGAAAAGGGCGGTAGGATGGAACTGATTAAACTCCATATTCGCCACGCGGCAGCCTGCGCGCCAGGCCATGGCGATACCGTCTCCGGAGGCGATATCCGGGTTAGTCGTGTACTGGTAAACCTTGGAGGCGCCGCCAGTCGCCAGCACAACGGCTTTTGCCTGGCAGGTTTCCACCTTCTCTTTATTCCGATTCCACACCCATGCGCCGACAACACGGCGCGTGCCGGGCAGGCCAATCTTATCGGAAATAATCAGGTCGACGGCGTTGCTGCGCTCCAGCACCCGAATATTAGGATGTCTGAGGGCTTTGCTGACCAGCGTGGTTTCAACCGCTTTTCCGGTTGCATCAGCAGCGTGCAGAATACGGCGGTGGCTGTGCCCGCCTTCACGGGTCAGGTGATAGCTCTCTTCACCATTAGGCTGAACATGCGTATCAAACAGCACGCCCTGATCGATAAGCCATTGCACGCAGTGGCGGGCATTGCTGGCGACAAACTCTGCCGCATGCTCATCCACGATCCCGGCGCCGGCAATCAGGGTGTCTTCTACGTGCGAGGCTATACTATCCGTTTCATCAAACACGGCGGCAATACCGCCTTGTGCATAGAAGGTGGAACCTTCGCTCATCGGCCCTTTACTCAGCACGATTACGTTCTGATGTTCCGCCAGGCGCAGTGCGAGGGAGAGGCCGGCAGCACCGCTGCCGATGATCAGTACATCACAATGAAGTTCAGGCGTCGTGTTCATGATGTTTGTTTAATTTACTAAACATGGTGTGGGGAGAATAGCATTGTGATGCGAGATATCGCACGTTTTTTTTGTTGTGTGTTGCAATGACTAAACGGAAGGCCAGAAGTTAAATCTGCGCTAAATGGCCGGAAATATTTTGCGAAGCAGATCGTTAGCTTCAGATTTTGTGGTGAAATAAAGCCTGTGTTGCGTTACTCTTCTGACGATAAAGTTGATGATTCTTGTCAGAAAGCGGGTGCGTATCGTGAACAGACTTATAATGAGAGAAAATGAACAGTCTGCGGCGCGATGAACAAAAACAAAGGCGTTACGGAACTTATTGAAGAACAGACACTCTAATTCGGTGCTTGCTCAAAGTGCAATGTTGTTAGAGTGGCGTTTCGATAACGCGTGGAATTTGGTTTGGGGAGACATTACCTCGGATGAGCGAGCAGTTAACGGACCAGGTCCTGGTTGAACGGGTCCAGAAGGGAGATCAGAAAGCTTTTAACCTACTGGTGGTGCGCTACCAGCATAAGGTAGCGAGTCTGGTTTCCCGCTATGTACCGTCAGGCGATGTTCCTGATGTGGTGCAAGAGTCTTTTATTAAGGCCTATCGCGCGCTGGATTCATTCCGGGGGGATAGTGCTTTTTATACCTGGCTGTATCGTATTGCAGTCAATACGGCTAAGAATTATTTGGTTGCTCAGGGCCGTCGTCCGCCTTCAAGTGACGTTGACGCTATCGACGCAGAAAACTTCGAAAGTGGCGGCGCGCTGAAAGAAATTTCGAACCCTGAGAACTTAATGTTGTCAGAAGAACTGAGACAAATCGTTTTTCGCACGATCGAGTCGCTCCCGGAAGATTTACGCATGGCAATTACGTTACGGGAGCTGGATGGCCTAAGCTATGAAGAGATAGCCGCCATCATGGATTGTCCGGTCGGCACGGTTCGTTCACGAATTTTCCGTGCGCGAGAAGCCATTGATAATAAAGTTCAACCGCTTATCAGGCGTTGACGATAGCGGGATACTGGAAAAGGTATTAGGCATGCAGAAAGAAAAACTTTCCGCTTTAATGGATGGTGAAACGCTGGATAATGAGCTGCTCGATGAGTTGTCTCATTCTCCCGAAATGCAACAGACCTGGGAGAGCTATCATCTTATCCGCGACTCTCTGCGCGGTGATACCAGCGAGGTTCTCCATTTCGATATCTCAGCACGCGTTATGGCGGCCATTGAGAACGAACCTGTTCATCAGACCACGCCGCTGATTCCTGAAGCGCAGCCTGCACCTCACCAATGGCAGAAAATGCCGTTCTGGCACAAGGTGCGTCCATGGGCCAGCCAGCTCACCCAAATGGGGGTCGCTGCGTGCGTATCGCTTGCAGTTATCGTTGGGGTCCAGCACTATAATACTCAGTCTGAAGCCAATCAGCAGCCTGAAGCGCCAGTGTTCAATACGCTGCCGATGATGGGTAAAGCCAGCCCGGTTAGCCTGGGCGTACCGGCAGATGCCTCCGCAAGCGGCGGACAGCAACAGCAGGTACAGGAGCAGCGCCGTCGCATTAATGCGATGTTGCAGGATTACGAGTTGCAGCGCCGTCTGCACTCCGAGCAGCTTCAGTTTGAGCAGGCCCAAACCCAGCAGGCTGCTGTGCAGGTGCCAGGAAACCAAACTTTAGGAACGCAATCGCAGTAATGAAGCAACTTTGGTTCGCCATGTCTTTGATGGCGGGTAGCCTGTTCTTCTCTGCTAACGCCTCGGCTGATGTTTCATCCGGGGCGTTGTTGCAGCAAATGAACCTGGCCAGCCAGTCACTCAATTACGAGTTGGCATTTATCAGCATCAATAAGCAGGGTGTCGAATCGTTACGCTATCGCCACGCCCGCCTTGATAACCAGCCGCTCGCCCAGCTTTTACAGATGGATGGCCCGCGTCGGGAAGTGGTCCAGCGTGGGAACGAAATCAGCTATTTCGAGCCTGGCCTTGAGCCGTTTACGCTCAATGGTGACTACATCGTTGACTCCCTGCCGTCGCTCATTTACACCGATTTTAAACGTCTCGCCCCCTACTATGATTTTATCTCGGTGGGGCGAACGCGTATTGCCGACAGGCTGTGCGAAGTGATCCGCGTTGTCGCGCGGGATGGGACACGTTACAGCTATATCGTCTGGATTGACGCAGAGACGAAGCTTCCGATGCGCGTTGATCTGCTCGATCGCGACGGTGAGACGCTGGAGCAGTTCCGCGTGATCTCCTTCGATGTGAACAGTCAGGTTGGCAACAGCATGCAGAATCTGGCCAAAGCCAGCCTGCCTCCTTTGCTTTCCGTGCCTGCCGGCGACTCTGTCAATTTTAACTGGGTACCATCCTGGATACCGCAAGGGTTCAGCGAAGTTTCCAGCAGCCGTCGCCAGCTTCCGACCATCGAAACACCGGTTGAGTCGCGACTCTATTCCGATGGGCTGTTTAGCTTCTCGGTGAATATCAATCGCGCTACGGCGAACAGTTCCGAACAGATGCTCCGTACCGGTCGCCGGACGGTCAGCACGACGGTGCGCGATAATGCGGAAATTACCATTGTCGGTGAATTACCGCCGCCAACGGCAAAACGTATTTCAGACAGCATTAAATTCAGGGCTGCGCAATGATTAAAGAGTGGGCCACGGTCGTATCCTGGCAGGATGGCGTAGCGCTTGTCAGCTGTGACGTTAAAGCATCATGCAGCAGCTGCGCTTCGCGAGCCGGTTGCGGCAGCCGCGTGTTGAATAAGCTGGGGCCGCAAACGTCGCACACTATTGCTGTGCCGAGCGATCAGCCGCTGGTGGCAGGGCAAAAAGTGGAGCTGGGCATCGCTGAAGGTAGCCTGCTCACTTCCGCCATGCTGGTTTACCTTTCTCCGCTGGCAGGTCTGTTCGTGATGGGCGGGGTTTTCCAGATGCTGTTCGGCACAGATTTGGCCGCCATGTGCGGGGCCGCTTTGGGCGGCGTGGGCGGGTTCTGGCTTGCTAAAGGCGTTTCCCCAAGGCTTACCGCCCGGGAAGCGTGGCAGCCCGTTATCCTCAGCGTTGCACTGGCACCCGACCAACTTCGTGTTGAGACGCTCTCTTCTGAGGCCCGGTAATCTGCCGGGCTTTATTATTATTTACATCGCAATAAAGAAAACGCCGTCTCTTCGCGCTATACCTGGCTCTAAGTGCATTTCCAGCTGACGAGGATGTAGTGTAGAATGCTGCGTTTTCGCACTGAAAAACGTCAGGCTAAGAACAGCGGCCTCCAGGAATTCGTAAGGCATAATTATTTAACTATATGAAGAACATACGTAACTTTTCGATCATTGCTCACATTGACCACGGTAAGTCGACGCTGTCTGACCGTATTATCCAGATTTGCGGTGGCCTGTCTGATCGTGAAATGGCAGCCCAGGTTCTGGACTCCATGGACCTGGAACGCGAACGCGGTATTACCATCAAAGCGCAGAGCGTGACGCTCGACTATAAAGCTTCCGATGGTGAAACCTATCAGCTGAACTTTATCGACACCCCAGGGCACGTTGACTTCTCTTATGAAGTGTCACGCTCGCTGGCGGCCTGCGAAGGCGCGCTGCTGGTGGTGGATGCCGGGCAGGGCGTAGAGGCCCAGACGCTGGCAAACTGCTACACCGCCATGGAAATGGATCTTGAAGTGGTGCCGGTTCTGAATAAAATCGACCTGCCAGCCGCCGATCCTGAGCGCGTAGCGGAAGAGATTGAAGACATCGTCGGTATTGATGCGACCGAGGCAGTGCGCTGCTCGGCGAAAACCGGTGTCGGTGTTCCGGACGTACTGGAACGTCTGGTGCGTGATATTCCGCCGCCGGAAGGCGACCCGGATGCGCCGCTACAGGCGCTGATCATCGACTCCTGGTTTGATAACTACCTCGGCGTTGTCTCGCTGGTGCGTATTAAAAACGGCACCATGCGTAAAGGCGACAAAATCAAGGTCATGAGCACCGGCCAGGTCTACAACGCTGACCGTCTGGGCATCTTCACGCCAAAACAGGTTGACCGTACCGAACTGAAATGCGGCGAAGTGGGCTGGCTGGTCTGTGCAATTAAAGACATCCTCGGCGCGCCGGTGGGCGATACCCTGACCGGTGCACGTAACCCGGCAGATAAAGCGCTGCCAGGCTTCAAAAAGGTGAAACCGCAGGTTTATGCGGGTCTGTTCCCGGTCAGCTCTGACGATTACGAAAACTTCCGCGATGCGCTCGGAAAGCTGAGCCTCAACGATGCCTCCCTGTTCTACGAGCCAGAAAGCTCAACGGCGCTGGGCTTTGGCTTCCGCTGTGGCTTCCTCGGTCTGCTGCACATGGAGATCATTCAGGAACGTCTGGAGCGTGAATACGATCTGGATCTGATCACCACCGCCCCGACGGTTGTCTACGAAGTAGAAACCACCTCGAAAGAGGTGATCTACGTCGACAGCCCGTCCAAGCTCCCACCGCTGAATAATATTCAGGAACTGCGCGAGCCTATCGCAGAGTGTCACATGCTGCTGCCGCAGGAGTTCCTCGGTAACGTGATCACCCTGTGTATTGAGAAGCGTGGCGTGCAGACCAACATGGTTTACCACGGTAACCAGGTGGCGCTGACCTATGAAATTCCGATGGCAGAAGTGGTGCTCGACTTCTTCGACCGTCTGAAGTCTACCTCCCGTGGCTATGCGTCGCTGGACTACAACTTCAAACGCTTCCAGGCCTCGAACATGGTTCGTGTGGACGTGCTGATCAACGGCGAGCGTGTGGATGCGCTGGCGCTGATCACCCACAACGATAACGCACCGTACCGTGGTCGTGAGCTGGTTGAGAAGATGAAAGATCTGATCCCGCGTCAGCAGTTTGACATTGCGATTCAGGCGGCCATTGGTAACCACATCATTGCCCGTTCAACCGTGAAGCAGCTGCGTAAAAACGTTCTGGCTAAGTGCTACGGCGGCGACGTCAGCCGTAAGAAAAAGCTGTTGCAGAAGCAGAAAGAAGGTAAGAAGCGTATGAAGCAGGTCGGTAACGTTGAGCTGCCGCAGGAAGCATTCCTTGCCATCCTTCATGTTGGTAAAGACGGTAACGGTAAATAACCTTAAGGAGTTGGCATGGCGAACATGTTTGCCCTGATCCTGGTCATCGCTACCCTGGTGACAGGTCTGTTGTGGTGCCTCGATAAGTTTATCTTCGCCCCAAAACGCCGTGAACGTCAGGCTGCCGCGCAGGCAGCCACGGGCGATGCGCTGGACGCGAAAACCCTGAAAAAAGTCGGCCCAAAACCGGGCTGGCTGGAAACAGGGGCATCGGTATTCCCGGTGCTGGCGATTGTGCTGGTGGTGCGTTCATTTATCTATGAACCGTTCCAGATCCCGTCAGGATCGATGATGCCAACGCTGCTGATCGGTGATTTCATTCTGGTTGAGAAGTTTGCCTATGGCATCAAAGATCCGATCTATCAGAAAACGCTGATCGAAACGGGTCATCCGAAACGTGGCGACATCGTGGTGTTTAAATATCCGGAAGATCCGCGGCTGGATTATATTAAACGCGCGGTAGGTCTGCCGGGCGATAAAGTGACCTACGATCCGGTGGCGAAAGAGGTGACCATTCAGCCAGGCTGTAGCTCTGGCACCGCATGTGAAAATGCGCTGCCAGTCACTTACTCCAACGTTGAGCCAGCTGATTTTGTGCAGACCTTCGCCCGCCGTAACGGCGGTGAAGCGACCAGCGGATTCTTCCAGGTGCCAAAAGGTGAAACCAAAGAGAATGGCATTCGTCTGGTTGAACGCAAAGAGACGCTGGGCGATGTTACTCACCGCATTCTGACCGTGCCCATCGCACAGGATCAGCTGGCAATGTACTACCAGCAGCCAGGCCAACAGCTGGCGACCTGGATTGTGCCGCCGGGACACTACTTCATGATGGGTGACAACCGCGATAACTCTGCGGACAGCCGTTACTGGGGCTTTGTGCCGGAAGCGAATCTGGTCGGTAAAGCAACCGCTATCTGGATGAGTTTTGAGAAGCAGGAAGGCGAGTGGCCGACCGGCGTTCGCCTGAATCGTATTGGCGGAATTCATTAATTTTCGTCAAAAATAACACGTAGCGGCTTTTATTCGCCGCTACGTGAATTATTTCAGCGATAAATCTCTTTGAACTAACGACATCCCCTGTCGTTGTGTATAGAATATTCCCCCGAAGTTTAAGGTTGGCCCTGCAAGGGTGCCACGGCACACGAAACCGCGTTGGTTTTCTCAGGTCGGTTTCGTGTGCTGCATTTTTGACGCATTCATTTATTGGTATCGCATGAACCCCATCGTAATTAATCGGCTTCAACGGAAGCTGGGCTACACTTTTCATCATCAGGAGTTGTTGCAACAGGCATTAACCCATCGCAGTGCCAGCAGCAAACATAATGAGCGTCTCGAGTTTTTAGGCGACTCTATTTTAAGTTTCGTGATTGCAAATGCGCTTTATCATCGTTTTCCGCGTGTGGACGAAGGTGATATGAGCCGCATGCGCGCCACGCTGGTGCGCGGCAATACCCTCGCTGAAATCGCACGCGAATTTGAGCTGGGTGAATGCCTGCGTCTGGGGCCAGGTGAGCTGAAAAGTGGTGGTTTCCGTCGTGAATCCATCCTTGCCGATACGGTCGAGGCATTGATCGGTGGCGTGTTCCTGGACAGCGATATCCAGACCGTAGAAAAGCTGATCCTTAACTGGTATCAGACCCGCCTGGACGAAATCAGCCCGGGCGATAAACAAAAAGATCCTAAAACGCGTCTGCAAGAATATTTGCAGGGTCGTCATCTGCCGCTGCCATCCTATCTGGTGGTGCAGGTGCGTGGCGAAGCCCACGATCAGGAATTTACCATCCATTGCCAGGTCAGTGGCCTGAGTGAACCGGTGGTCGGCACGGGTTCAAGCCGTCGTAAGGCTGAACAGGCTGCCGCCGAACAGGCGTTAAAAATGCTGGAGCTGGAATGAGCATCGACAAAACCTATTGCGGATTTATTGCCATCGTCGGACGTCCGAACGTTGGCAAATCCACCCTGCTGAATAATCTGCTTGGGCAGAAGATTTCTATCACCTCGCGTAAGGCGCAGACCACGCGTCACCGCATCGTCGGTATCCATACTGAAGGCGCGTATCAGGCGATCTACGTCGATACACCGGGCCTGCACATGGAAGAGAAGCGCGCCATCAACCGTCTGATGAACAAGGCCGCGAGCAGCTCCATTGGCGACGTAGAGCTGGTGATTTTCGTTGTGGAAGGCACCCGCTGGACGCCGGACGACGAAATGGTCCTGAACAAGCTGCGCGACGGCAAAACGCCGGTGATCCTCGCAGTCAATAAAGTGGACAACGTGCAGGAAAAAGCCGATCTGCTGCCGCACCTGCAATGGCTGGGCAGTCAGATGAACTTCCTGGACATCGTCCCGCTGTCTGCGGAAACGGGTCTGAACGTTGATACCATCACGGGTATCGTGCGCAAGCATCTGCCGGAAGCGACTCATCACTTCCCGGAAGACTACATCACCGATCGCTCTCAGCGTTTTATGGCGTCTGAAATCATCCGTGAGAAGCTGATGCGTTTCCTGGGCGCTGAACTGCCGTACTCTGTGACGGTGGAGATCGAGCGTTTCCAGAGCAACGAGCGTGGCGGCTACGATATTAACGGTCTGATCCTCGTTGAGCGTGAAGGGCAGAAGAAGATGGTGATCGGCAATAAAGGCGCCAAGATCAAAACTATCGGAATCGAAGCCCGTAAAGACATGCAGGACATGTTTGAAGCACCGGTTCACCTGGAACTGTGGGTGAAAGTGAAATCTGGCTGGGCCGATGATGAGCGTGCGCTGCGCAGCCTCGGTTACGGCGAAGATCAGTAACCTAAGACGACGAGCATATGGATGGATGGCAGCGCGCCTTTGTCCTGCATAGTCGTCCCTGGAGCGAAACCAGCCTGATGCTGGACGTCTTCACGGAAGAGTCCGGTCGCGTGCGCCTTGTTGCCAAAGGCGCACGTTCCAGACGTTCTAATCTGAAAGGTGCCTTGCAGCCTTTCACCCCGCTGCTGGTCCGCTTTGGCGGGCGAGGAGAAGTCAAAACCCTGCGCAGTGCTGAAGCCGTCTCCCTGGCGCTTCCTCTTTCTGGTATCACGCTCTACAGCGGTTTGTATGTTAACGAACTCATCTCACGGGTTCTTGAACATGAGACCCGCTTCTCTGAACTTTTCTTTGATTACCTGCACTGTATTCAGGCACTTGCTGGCGCAACCGGCACCCCTGAGCCTGTGCTGCGTCGTTTCGAACTGGCGCTGCTCGGGCACCTTGGTTACGGCGTTGATTTTCTGCACTGTGCGGGAAGCGGAGACGAGGTAGAAGACACCATGACCTATCGCTATCGTGAGGAAAAGGGCTTTATTGCCAGTGTCGTCGTCGATAACAGCACCTTTACCGGGCGCCAGCTCAGAGCACTGTATGAACGCGAGTTCCCGGACGCCGACACCCTGCGTGCGGCAAAACGCTTTACCCGAATTGCGCTCAAGCCGTATCTTGGGGGCAAACCTTTAAAGAGCCGCGAATTATTCAGGCAGTTTATGCCGAAACGCTAATGTTTTACCCCTCACCCCAGCCCTCTCCCGGAGGGGGAGGGAGAAGGTAAATGAACAAAAATACCGAGGATTGTCATGGCTGAATTACTGTTAGGCGTCAACATCGATCACATCGCCACGTTACGTAATGCACGCGGTACCGCGTATCCCGATCCGGTTCAGGCGGCGTTTATCGCTGAGCAGGCTGGCGCCGACGGCATTACCGTTCACCTGCGTGAAGATCGTCGCCACATCACCGACCGGGACGTGCGCATCCTGCGTCAGACGCTGGACACCCGCATGAATCTGGAGATGGCGGTCACCGAAGAGATGCTGGCGATTGCCTGCGAGACCAAACCGCATTTCTGCTGCTTGGTGCCGGAAAAGCGTCAGGAAGTGACCACCGAAGGCGGTCTGGATGTGGCCGGGCAGCTCGACAAAATGCGCGATGCCTGCAAACGCCTGGCGGATGCCGGTATCCTGGTTTCTCTGTTTATCGACGCCGATTTCACCCAGATTAAAGCCGCTGCCGACGTGGGTGCGCCGTATATTGAAATTCACACCGGCTGCTATGCCGATGCCGAAAACGATGCAGCGCAGGCGAAAGAGCTGGAGCGAATCGCCAAAGCGGCAACCTACGCCGCGAGCCTGGGACTGAAGGTTAACGCCGGTCACGGCCTGACCTATCACAACGTAAAAGCCATCGCTGCCCTGCCGGAAATGCACGAGCTGAACATCGGCCACGCCATCATTGGCCGCGCGGTGATGAGCGGTCTTAAAGAAGCGGTTTCCGAGATGAAGCGCCTGATGCTGGAAGCGCGTCAGTAATGGCTATTCTGGGCTTAGGCACCGACATCGTTGAAATAGCCCGCATTGAAGCGGTGATCGCCCGGAGCGGCGATCGCCTCGCAAGACGCGTGCTGAGCGATAACGAATGGGCTATCTGGGAGGCGCATCAACAGCCGGTGCGCTTTCTGGCAAAGCGTTTCGCGGTAAAAGAGGCGGCGGCGAAAGCGTTCGGCACGGGCATTCGTAACGGCCTGGCGTTTAACCAGTTTGAAGTGTTTAACGATGATCTGGGTAAGCCACGTCTGCGTTTATGGGGCGAGGCGCTTAAGCTGGCGGAAAAGCTGGGCGTGGCGCACATGCACGTAACGCTTGCAGATGAACGCCACTACGCCTGTGCGACGGTGATCATCGAGAGTTAAATTTTGTCCGCATGGTGCATCAGGACAAACTTATCCCACAGCTGTTCTTCGTTCTCGACGTGTGCCGGATCTTTTAAGATCGTATTGGGAATGGGGCACACCTTCTGGCAGGTCGGCGTCTCATAGTGGCCGATGCATTCGGTGCAGCGGTCGCTGTTAATCTCATAAATGCTGTCGCCCATCGAAATCGCCTCGTTCGGGCATTCGGGTTCGCACATATCGCAGTTGATGCATTTTTTGGTGATTAACAGCGCCATCAGGAAATTCTCAGAAACATCACAAACAGGGCGGGCATTATACGCTCATTCGTTGTTCAGACCAGTTTTTTTACCAGCTCTTCGCTGTGACGAATACGCTCTGGCGCACGCTCCAGATCCTGCTGAACCAGCGCCATAAACAGCAGGTCCGTCAGCATCATCTGCGCACTCGTCGACGAAATCGCCGCACTGCGAGTGGCCTGTTCCTCGGCAATGGTATACAGACAGCGGGTGGCCCGCTGCTGGAGCGCATTCGGGCTGAAGCCAGTAATCGCCAGAATTTTTCCTCCTACGCGCAGGGCTTCGTCGGTAGCCATATTAATTTCACGACGCTCGCCGGAATAGGAGATGGCCAGCAGTAAATCGTCAGGATCCATGGCCTGCACGGTCGCCAGCAGCGCGTGCATATCCTGTTCAACGATGGCGTTATAGCCGATTTTTGTCAGCTTCCAGCCAAAGTTACGCGCAACCAGTCCGGAGGCGCCGATCCCGGTCAATACAATACGCCGCGCGTCGCGAAGCATGGCTACACTTTCCAGCAGCTTCTCTTCCGTGTTCACATCCAGCGTGGCATGCATTGCCGCCACGTTCTCTTTGATGAGCTTTTCGCCGACCAGACGCATCGGATCGTCGCCGCGGATCTGGTTATGCACCGGCATTGACTGCGGATTAGGGTTGCTTACCAGTGCTTCACTGATCGCCAGTTTTAGCGCCGGAAAGCCTTTATAGCCTATCTTCTGGGCAAATTTCACCACGCTCGACTGGCTCACCCCGGCTTCGCCTGCCAGCTGCTGGGAGCTGAGGTGTCGCGCGCGATCGGGCTGGGAAAGTAAATAATCCGCCAGCTTTTTGTCACTCTGGGCAAACCCTGCGTAGCGCTGGCGAATACGAATTAAACAGTTCATACGGTCTCCTGGCGAAAATGTGATTACCCGCGCAAATACGAATTTTGCTCGCCTGAATGAATTTTATATTCCATTATAGTGCGTTTATTATGAATTAAAAATTCCAGAGGTAAATAACATGAATCTAGGCTCTCTTGTTTCTGAAACGCGTAACCCGCAAACCATGGATCTTGATGCACTGTCCACGCTGGAGCTGGTAAACCGCTTTAATCAACAGGATACCCTCGTCGCGCTGGCAGTCAAAGAGACATTGCCCGAGGTGGCGAAAGCCGTAGACGCCGCTGCCGACGCTCTGAAAACAGGAGGACGCATTATTTACATGGGGGCGGGTACCAGTGGGCGCCTCGGTGTGCTGGATGCCTCAGAGTGTCCCCCGACCTTTGGCGTTCCGCATGGTCTGGTCGTTGGCCTGATTGCCGGTGGCCCCGGCGCGCTGCTGAAAGCGGTGGAAGGGGCAGAAGACAATAAACAGCTTGGGGAAGACGATCTCAGGGCGCTGAACCTGACCGCGCAGGATCTGGTCGTCGGGCTGGCGGCTTCTGGTCGTACGCCGTACGTCATTGGTGGGCTGGAATACGCCAGACAGACGGGATGTACCACGGTGGCCATCTCCTGTAACCCGGGTTCGCCGATTGCGCAGGTGGCTGCCATTGCCATCTCTCCGGTCGTCGGGCCGGAAGCGCTCACCGGCTCCACGCGCCTGAAATCGGGAACCGCGCAGAAGCTGGTGCTCAATATGATCTCCACCGGCGCGATGGTGAAATTCGGCAAGGTCTACCAAAACCTGATGGTGGATATGCAGGCCACCAACGTCAAGCTGGTGGACAGAGCCTGCCGCATGGTGATAGAGGCGACAGGGGCAGGTCGGGAAGAGGCGGAAGCGGTACTCAAACAGACCGATTACGACGTCAAACCCGCCATTCTGATGATATTAACCGGGCTGGATGCAGCCGCGGCCAGAGCCAGGCTCGAAGCCCATCAAGGGTTTTTACGGGCGGCATTAGAACACCAATAAGAGGCGTGTATGGACAAAACAGCAGCGCTCGCCAGCGACATCCTGCTTGGGATCGGTGGGGAAAAAAATATTCAGCGTCTGGAAAACTGCATGACGCGTGTACGCGTCGAGGTGCACAACGACGAAAAGCTTGATTTAACGCGCCTGAAGCAGCTTCCCGGCGTGAGCGGGTACGTTAAACAGGGGCAACAGCACCAGCTGATTGTCGGTCCGGGCAAAGCGGCGCAGGTGGTTGATGCCATGCGCGCCCTGATGACGGGCGGTGAAACGGCTCCCACCTTTGACGACGCGGAACGCACCAAAGCGCAGGCGAAAGCCAAATACAAAGCACCCATGAGCGATGCGCTGCGCCAGCTGGCAAACGTCTTTATTCCGCTGATCCCGGCGTTTATCGCGTCGGGGCTGATCACCGGGATTATCAATATCCTCAAGCGTCCGGATATTGTCGGGAATTTCGCTACCCAGTATCCGAACCTGCTGGGTATTCTGGCGATTTTCGGCAGCGCGGTGTTTGCCATCATGAACATTCTGGTGGGGGTGAACACGGCCAAAGTGTTCGGCGGCTCGCTGGCGATGGGCGGCGTAATGGCGGGGATCCTCTCCAGCCCGCAGCTGGCGCAGATTACGCTGTTTGGCGAGGCGCTTCAGCCTGGCCGCGGTGGGGTGATTGCCGTGCTGCTGGTGGTCATTCTGATGTGCTGGATCGAGAAAAAGCTGCGCGCGGTGCTGCCCGGCTCGATTGAGCTGATCCTCAACCCGCTGCTGACCACATTGATTACCGGGAGCGTGGCGATTGTGGCGCTGCAACCGTTAGGCGGCGTGATCTCTGAAGCCATCGCTCACGGCGCGTCTCTGGCGATCGATCGCGGCGGGCTGCTGGTGGGGGCCGTGCTGTCCGGGACCTTCCTGCCGTTAGTGCTGACCGGTCTGCATCAGGGGCTGGTGCCGATCCATGTCGAACTGGTACAGGCGCACGGCTATAACGCACTGCTGCCGATCCTGTCGATGGCGGGCGTTGGGCAGGTCGGCGCGGCCATCGCGGTGCTGATGAAAACCCGCAACGCGCGTCTGAAAAAGGTCATTAAAGGGGCGCTGCCGGTCGGGTTACTCGGTATCGGCGAACCGTTGATTTTCGGCGTGACCTTGCCGCTGGGTAAGCCGTTCCTGGCCGCCTGCCTCGGTGGCGCGGTGGGCGGGGCGTTAATCAGCTACTGGAAAGTGGCGACCGTCATTACCTTCGGGATCTCCGGTTTACCGCTGGCATTAACCATCGTGACCGGAAAAGTGATGCTCTATCTGTTAGGCTATCTGGTAGCGGTGATCGCCGGGTTCCTGTTTACCTGGCTGTTAGGATTCAACGACCCAGAGGAGTAAGGTTTGGCCAGTCACGAGCGTCGCGTTGTCTTTTTTGATCTGGATGGAACGCTGCATCAGCAGGATATGTTCGGCACCTTTATGCGCTACCTGCTGCGGCGCCAGCCCCTTAACGCGTTGCTGGTATTACCCCTGTTACCCGTTATTGGTATCGCGCTGCTGGTGAAAGGCCGTGCAGCGCGCTGGCCGATGAGCCTGCTGCTCTGGGGATGCACGTTTGGTCATAGCGAAGCGCGCCTTAAGCAGCTCGAACAGGATTTTGCGCACTGGTTTCGCGGGCACGTCGCCGCGTTTCCCGTGGTACAGGCGCGCCTGACCAGCTATCTCGACACCAACGATGCCGATATCTGGCTGATTACCGGCTCCCCGCAGACGCTGGTGGAGCATGTCTATTTTGATACGCCCTGGCTGCCGCGCGTGAATCTTATCGCGACACAAATCGCGCGCGGCTACGGCGGCTGGGTGCTGACTATGCGCTGCCTCGGACATGAAAAAGTGGTGCAGCTGGAGAAACGCATCGGTACGCCGCTGCGTCTGTACAGCGGCTACAGCGACAGCAAGCAGGACAACCCGCTGCTCTATTTTTGCCAGCACCGCTGGCGCGTCACGCCTCTGGGCGAACTTCAGCAACTCGAATAGTCTTATCTGTACCGGCTGTGTATAATGCCGCCCGCTTTTCGACTGGAGTATCAGCCCTTGTCCAACCCTGAACACAATCATGAATACTGGATGCGCCATGCGCTGGCGCTGGCTCAGCGCGCCTGGGACGAGGGCGAAGTGCCCGTGGGCGCGGTACTGGTCCATAACAATCAGGTGATTGGGGAAGGGTGGAACCGTCCGATTGGCCGTCACGATCCTACCGCGCATGCTGAAATTATGGCGCTGCGTCAGGGCGGACTGGTGCTGCAAAACTATCGTCTGCTTGATACCACCCTGTATGTCACCCTTGAGCCGTGCGTAATGTGCTCCGGGGCGATGGTGCACAGCCGAATCGGTACGCTGGTGTTTGGCGCGCGGGATGAAAAGACGGGCGCTGCTGGTTCACTGATGGACGTACTTGGGCATCCGGGGATGAACCACCAGGTGAAAACTATCGGCGGGGTACTTGCACCAGAATGTTCGGGTCTGTTAAGTGACTTTTTTCGAATGCGTCGGCAGCAGAAAAAGCAACAAAAGGCAGAATTGAAACCGCAGGATGATTAAGCTCGTCCGGTGCGACCACCGGATAGCTTTCAGCCAGCTGTTGCGCCTCGGCCGCCTCTTTTTCTTTCTCCAGCAGATATCCCACCAGGCTTATCTGGTACTTACGAATATTTTCCACGTAGGCATAAGCTTCATGCCCGCGCGCATAGCCGTACGTCAGCTTCTGGTACCACTGTTTCTGGCTAAGCAGCGGCAGGCGCTGTTTTACATCTGACCAGCTGTCCGGATTACCTTTAGTTTTCGCCGTCAGCGCCCGCGCGTCGAGCATGTGCGCATAACCCATGTTATAGGCGGCCAGCGCAAACCAGATACGCTCCCCTTCCGGGACCGTCTCCGGCACTTTCGCCATCATATCCTGTAAATACTGCGCGCCGCCGCTGATGCTCTGTTCCGCATCGGTCCGGTCGCTGATGCCGAGGCTCTGGGCGGTATTTTTGGTCAGCATCATCAACCCGCGCACGCCCGTGGGTGAGGTGGCCTGAGCATCCCAGTGCGATTCCTGGTAGGAAATTGCCGCCAGCAGCTTCCAGTCAATCTCCTCGGCGTACTTCTCAAACAGCGGTTGCAGGTCCGGCAGCACACTGTCCACCGCGCGCAGGAAAGTGCGGGTGTCAACGTAATCAAAATCGTCCCCGTGACCGAGATATTTCTCTTCCAGGCGCGCCAGGGTGCCGTCTTCATTGATGGAATTAAAGAAATCGAGCATAGCCGCAGAGACGGTTTGATCGTCATCCAGCTGGGTAAACCAGGTCACCGGCTGTTCGTCGGTCACATCCAGCGCCACGGCGATTTCAGGATGAACGCGCTGGAAAAGGCTGATCGCCACCGAATCAGCAATGGTATAGGCCAGCTTTTTATCTTTTACCTGCTCCAGTAATTCGGTCGTGCCGAGTTTAGGATCGACCGTCCAGCTGAGGTTCGGGTATTTTTTCTCTTTCAACGCCCGCAGATCGTCAATCACCACATGGCCTGGCGCAATGGTCAATTGCTGGTCGGTGATGTCGGCCAGTGAGCGCGGGCGCAGGCTACCCACACGATAAACCACCTGCTGCGACACGGAGTAATAGGTCGGGCCCGGCTGATAGTTTTTGCTGCGTTCGCTGTTGTACACCAGACCTGCGGCGAGAATATCGGCACGGTCATGGTCCAAATCATCAAACAGCTGGTTGATGTTCTGCCGCACGGTAACTTTCAGCTTCACGCCCAGATAGTCCGCAAACAGCTGTGCCAGTTCGTAATCAAGACCGATAGTTTTACCGTTGATATCGTCGTAAATAAGCGGGGAGGAGAGGGTACTGACGCGCAACTCCCCCCGCTCCTGAATGGCGGCGATACGGTTTTCGGCCTTGCCGAACCAGGGGATAGACGGCCAGAGGGCCACTGCCAGCAGCAACGTAACAATGCCGATGAGCAGATAATTAATCTTTAATTTTTTCAATTAGTTAATTCTCTGCGACGCCGGTTGCCTCAGTGTGCTGTAGTCATGTTAAGAATAGAGTTTGCCATTGATTGAGCGGCATTTTGCGCAAAGTAGCGCCAGTTGGCAACCAATTAGAGAGACAGGTCACATCTATTGTTAAACATAAAGGATGATTTTATTTCGACGCAAACGGTTTCGTCGGCGCTCAGGATTCTCTATAATGACGCCCGTTTTCCCCCCTTGCGCACACTGTAAGCGCCCCGGCGCTTCGAAGACGAGAGACTTATGATGGAAATTCTGCGTGGTTCGCCTGCACTGTCTGCCTTCCGTATTAACAAACTGCTGGCACGTTTTCAGGCGGCCGACCTTCCGGTAAGCAATATTTACGCTGAGTATGTCCATTTTGCTGACCTGAACGCCCCCCTGAATGCAGAGGAGCGCGTACAGCTGGAACGCCTGCTTAAATATGGCCCAAGCCTGAGCAGCCATACGCCGACCGGCAAATTAATCCTCGCCACGCCACGCCCTGGCACCATCTCCCCCTGGTCTTCCAAAGCCACCGACATCGCTCACAACTGCGGCCTGAGCCAGATTAACCGTCTGGAGCGCGGTGTGGCGTACTATGTGGAAGCGTCAACCCTGAGCGACGCGCAGTGGCAGGTGGTTGCCGCAGAGCTGCACGACCGCATGATGGAGAGCGTGTTTGATTCTCTGGATGATGCGCAGAAACTGTTCTCCCACCATCAGCCTGCGCCGGTACAGAGCGTGGATCTGCTGGGGCAGGGGCGTCAGGCGCTGATCGACGCAAACCTGCGTCTTGGTCTGGCGCTCGCAGAAGATGAAATCGACTACCTTCAGGATGCATTCGTTAAGCTGAATCGCAACCCGAACGACATCGAACTGTATATGTTCGCGCAGGCCAACTCCGAGCACTGCCGCCACAAGATTTTCAACGCCGACTGGATTATCGACGGCGAACAGCAGCCGAAGTCGCTGTTCAAAATGATCAAAAACACCATGGAGCAAACCCCTGATCATGTGCTGTCTGCTTATAAAGACAACGCCGCGGTGATGGAAGGTTCCGAGGTGGGCCGCTTCTTCGCCGACCGTGAAGCAGGGCGCTATGACTTCCACCAGGAGCCTGCGCATATCCTGATGAAAGTGGAAACCCACAACCACCCGACGGCCATTTCTCCGTGGCCGGGGGCGGCGACCGGCTCCGGCGGTGAAATCCGTGACGAAGGTGCGACCGGTCGCGGCGCGAAACCAAAAGCGGGTCTGGTCGGTTTCTCCGTTTCCAACCTGCGTATTCCGGGCTTTGAGCAGCCGTGGGAAGAAGACTTCGGCAAGCCAGAGCGCATTGTCACCGCGCTGGATATCATGACCGAAGGCCCGCTGGGCGGCGCGGCGTTCAACAACGAATTTGGTCGTCCGGCGCTGAACGGTTACTTCCGTACCTACGAAGAGAAAGTGGACAGCCACAACGGCGAAGAGCTGCGCGGCTACCACAAACCGATCATGCTGGCGGGCGGGATTGGCAACATTCGCGCCGATCACGTGCAGAAAGGCGAGATCGTCGTCGGCGCGAAGCTGATCGTGCTCGGCGGCCCGGCAATGAACATCGGTCTGGGCGGCGGGGCAGCCTCGTCTATGGCTTCCGGCCAGTCTGATGCGGATCTCGACTTCGCGTCCGTGCAGCGCGACAACCCGGAAATGGAGCGCCGTTGTCAGGAAGTGATCGACCGCTGCTGGCAGCTCGGCGACGCCAACCCGATTCTGTTCATCCACGACGTGGGCGCGGGCGGCCTGTCCAACGCTATGCCTGAGCTGGTGAGCGACGGCGGTCGCGGCGGACGCTTCAACCTGCGCGATATCCTGAGCGATGAGCCGGGCATGAGCCCGCTGGAAATCTGGTGTAACGAATCCCAGGAGCGCTACGTGCTGGCGGTTGCCGCCGATCAGCTGCCGCTGTTTGACGAGCTGTGCCGCCGCGAGCGCGCGCCGTATGCGGTCATCGGTGAAGCGACCGAAGAGCAGCACCTTTCCTTAAGCGACACCCACTTTGACAACCAGCCGATCGATCTGCCGCTGGACGTGCTGCTCGGCAAAACGCCGAAGATGACCCGCGACGTGCAGACTCGCAAAGCGGCGGGCAAAGCGCTGGATCGCCAGGGCATCACCGTGGCAGAAGCGGTTAACCGCGTGCTGCACCTGCCTGCCGTGGCAGAGAAAACCTTCCTGGTCACCATCGGCGACCGTACCGTGACCGGTATGGTGTCGCGCGATCAGATGGTCGGCCCGTGGCAGATCCCGGTCGCTAACTGCGCCGTGACCACCGCGAGCCTCGACAGCTACTACGGCGAAGCGATGGCGCTGGGCGAACGCACGCCAGTGGCGCTGCTGGACTTCGCCGCTTCTGCCCGTCTGGCGGTCGGTGAAGCGCTGACCAACATCGCCGCGACGCAGATTGGCGATATCAAACGCATCAAACTTTCCGCGAACTGGATGGCCGCTGCCGGTCACCCGGGCGAAGATGCCGGCCTGTACGAAGCGGTGAAAGCGGTGGGTGAAGAGCTGTGTCCTGCGCTCGGCCTGACCATTCCGGTGGGTAAAGACTCCATGTCGATGAAAACCCGCTGGCAGGAAGGTAACGAGCAGCGCGAGATGACCTCTCCGCTGTCGCTGGTGATCACCGCGTTTGCGCGCGTGGAAGACGTGCGTCATACCGTTACGCCGCAGCTTTCCACTGAAGATAACGCCCTGCTGTTGATTGACCTCGGCAAAGGCCATAACGCACTGGGCGCCACCGCGCTGGCGCAGGTTTACCGCCAGCTCGGCGATAAGCCAGCCGACGTGCGCGACGTCGCTCAGCTGAAAGGCTTCTACGACGCAATTCAGGCGCTGGTGGCGCAGCGTAAGCTGCTGGCCTACCACGACCGTTCCGATGGTGGCCTGCTGGTGACGCTGGCAGAGATGGCCTTCACCGGTCACTGCGGCGTTGAAGCAAACATTGCCACGCTTGGCGAAGACCGCCTGGCGGCGCTGTTTAACGAAGAGCTTGGCGCGGTCATTCAGGTACGCGCCGCAGATCGCGACGCGGTGGAAGCGATTCTGGCGCAGCACGGTCTGGCAGACTGCGTACACTATCTCGGTAAAGCGGTGCAGGGCGACCGCTTCGTGATTGAAGCCGACGGCCACGCGGTGTTCAGCGAAAGCCGCACCACGCTGCGTATGTGGTGGGCGGAAACCACCTGGCAGATGCAGCGCCTGCGTGACAATCCGGAATGCGCCGATCAGGAACACAACGCGAAGGCGAACGACAACGATCCTGGCCTGAACGTGAAGCTCAGCTTCGACATTAACGAAGACATTGCCGCGCCGTACATTGCGACCGGTGCGCGTCCGAAAGTAGCCGTGCTGCGCGAGCAGGGCGTTAACTCCCACGTTGAGATGGCGGCGGCCTTCCACCGGGCGGGCTTTGACGCCATCGACGTCCACATGAGCGACCTGCTGGCCGGGCGTACCGGGCTGGATGATTTCCAGGCGCTGGTCGCCTGCGGCGGTTTCTCCTACGGCGACGTCCTGGGCGCGGGCGAAGGTTGGGCGAAGTCCATCCTGTTCAACAGCCGCGTGCGTGACGAGTTCGAAACCTTCTTCCATCGTCCGCAGACGCTGGCGCTGGGCGTGTGTAACGGCTGTCAGATGATGTCTAACCTGCGCGAGCTGATCCCGGGCAGCGAAGCCTGGCCGCGCTTTGTGCGTAACCAGTCTGACCGCTTCGAAGCGCGCTTCAGCCTGGTAGAAGTGACCCAAAGCCCGTCTCTGCTGTTGCAGGGAATGGTCGGTTCACAGATGCCAATCGCGGTTTCGCACGGTGAAGGTCAGGTTGAAGTGCGTGATGCGGCGCACCTGGCTCAGCTTGAAAGCAAAGGACTTGTAGCGCTGCGCTTTGTTGATAACTTCGGCAAGGTCACCGAAACCTATCCGGCTAACCCGAACGGTTCGGCAAATGGCATTACCGCCGTCACCAGCGAAAGCGGTCGGGTGACGATCATGATGCCGCACCCGGAACGTGTCTTCCGTACCGTGAGCAACTCCTGGCACCCGGAAAACTGGGGCGAGGACAGCCCGTGGATGCGAATTTTCCGCAACGCGCGTAAACAACTGGGTTAAGTTTCAACGCCCTGACTGTAGGCCCGGTAAGCGCGAGCGCCACCGGGCTTTTTTGTACCTGTCGCAAAATCGCGACAATCCTCTGGGTTAAGTGTCTCCAATAAGAGACACTTAACTTATTGATTTATATATGTCAGGACGGGTTCCCGTTAAGGTGTTGCTTAATAGCGACACTTAGCCTGGAAATCATTCACCTGACAATCAATGCATTTTAATAATAAAACTATTATTAATCATAAGGATAGTATCAATTTTTGCAATCTGGCACGCACGTTGCATAATAGTAACCAGTGGCTCATTCACCTTCTTATGTCAGCCCCTTCGGGACGTGCTACATAAACTTCGAATGACGCACAAAAAGGTGCCTGCCGTCCAACTACTGATTATTGCAATGCTTTATCAGGCCAGGGCGAAACGTCGAGTTAGGCACCGCCTTATTCCATGACAAAGCCGGGTTTTTACCCGGCTTTGTTGTATCTGAAGGGCAGACTCAGTTACGCTCTCCTCAAACCCGGATGATGAGAGTAATGTGTTGAAACGCTGGCCCGCTTTCCCTCGCTCCCTGCGACAGCTCGTTATGATGGCCTTCCTGCTGATCCTGCTACCTTTACTGGTTCTGGCGTGGCAGGCATGGCAAAGCCTGAATGCGTTAAGTGCCCAGGCGGCCCTGACTAACCGCACCACGCTTATTGATGCCCGCCGTAGCGAGGCAATGACCAACGCCGCGCTGGAGATGGAGCGTAGCTATCGCCAGTATTGCGTGCTGGACGACCGCACGCTGGAGAGGGTTTATCAGAACCAGCGTAAACGCTACAGCGAAATGCTGGATGCCCATGCCGGGGTCTTGCCGGATGACAAACTCTATCAGGCGCTGCGTCAGGATCTGAACGATCTGGCGCAGCTCCAGTGCAAAAACAGCGGTCCTGATGCCGCCGCCGCCGCCCGACTTGAAGCCTTCGCGAACGCCAATACGGAGATGGTGCAGTCCACCCGTACGGTTATCTTTTCCCGTGGGCAGCAACTCCAGCAGGAGATTGCCGAGCGCGGCCAGTTCTTCGGCTGGCAGGCGCTGGTGCTGTTCCTCGTCAGCCTTGGGCTGGTACTGCTCTTTACCCGCATGATTATCGGCCCCGTAAAGGGGATCCAGCGGATGATTAACCGCCTGGGGGAGGGCAAATCTCTCGGGGATACGGTTGTTTTTAAAGGCCCGCGCGAGCTGCGCTCGGTCGGTCAGCGTATCATCTGGCTTTCTGAACGCCTGGCGTGGCTGGAATCGCAGCGTCATCAGTTCCTGCGCCATATCTCACACGAACTCAAAACACCGCTGGCCAGTATGCGTGAAGGCACGGAGCTGCTGGCAGACGAAGTAGCGGGGCCGTTAACCCCTGAGCAAAAAGAGATCGTGGCGATTCTGGATGCCAGTAGCCGCAATTTACAAAAACTTATTGAACAACTGCTGGACTATAACCGCAAGCTGGCGGATGGTGCTGTGGTGCTTGAAAGCGTTGAGATTGAACCGCTGGTGGACATGGTGATCTCCGCCCATAGCCTGCCAGCAAGAGCTAAAATGATGCATACCCAGGTGGATCTCAATGCACCTTCCTGCCTGGCAGAGCCGATGTTGTTAATGAGCGTACTGGATAATCTTTATTCCAATGCGGTGCACTATGGTACTGAATCCGGTACCATTTATATCAGAAGCAATAACAACGGTTCGCGGGTATTTATTGACGTAGCGAATACGGGAAGCCCGATTCCGGATGATGAAAAAACGATGATCTTTGAGCCCTTCTTCCAGGGGAGTCATCAGCGAAAAGGTGCGGTAAAAGGAAGTGGTCTGGGGCTGAGTATTGCCCGCGACTGCATACGACGCATGCAGGGTGAGCTTCACATCGTGAGTGATGAACGCGCCGATGTCTGTTTTCGTATCGAACTGCCTCTTGAGCCGGAAAAATCAATGAAATGAATAACAACCTGGTGAGTATGTCACACGTCTTTTACCGCGCACTGCGCGCGGTGTTTTCCAGCAAAAATGTGCGCCTGAGCCTGCCCTGCTTACTGCTGGCCGGCTGTGTAACCCATGCGCCGAAAAGTGCAATTAGCCACAAACAGGAAGATAAATGGCCGCAAAAACAGCTGGCCGATTTCCTTTCAACACGTTGCGATGATATCTGGAACCTGTCGGGGCGTGATGTTGAATCCAATCCGCTGTTCTGGCTGCGCGGAATAGACTGCGCCCAGCGGCTGGCGCCCGCCGAGGCCCGTGCCCAGGCGGCGATGCTGGTGGACGATACCTGGCAGGACGCGTTTAAACGTGGGATCGTGATGGCGGATGCCAGAATCACGCCTGTCGAACGCCGCGCCAACGTGACGCGGCTGGATACTTACGTGATCAATATTCCCCCGCAGGTGCGCCCGGTCTATCAGCTCTGGCGGGATGGACAAACCCTGCAATTACAGCTGTCTGAAGAGCGTTTCCGCTACAGTAAATTGCAGCAGTCGAGCGACAGCGAGCTTGATGCGCTTCGCCAGCAGCAGGAGTCGCTGCGCGAGCAGCTGGAAACCACCACCCGCAAGCTCGAAAATCTGACCGATATCGAAAGACAGCTCTCGACGCGTAAGCCGGCAGGCAGCTATCTGCCCGATGGGTCGAAAGGCAACTCTGCCACGACGCCAGACAGTGAGACGCCGAAACAAGAGGATGTGAAGCCATGACAAGCCGTAAACCTGCCCATCTGTTACTGGTGGATGACGATCCCGGGCTGTTAAAGCTGCTGGGAATGCGTCTGGTCAGCGAAGGCTACAGCGTGGTCACCGCTGAAAGCGGGCAGGAGGGGCTGAAAGTGCTCAGCCGCGAGAAAATCGATCTGGTGATCAGTGATTTGCGCATGGATGAAATGGATGGCCTGCAACTGTTCACGGAGATCCAGAAGCAGCAGCCCGGGATGCCGGTGATTATCCTCACCGCTCACGGATCTATTCCTGATGCGGTGGCCGCGACGCAGCAGGGGGTATTCAGCTTCCTCACCAAACCAGTGGATAAAGACGCCCTCTATAAAGCAATCGACAGCGCCCTTGAGCATGCGGCGCCATCCGGCGACGACGCCTGGCGTGAATCCATCGTGACGCGTAGCCCTGTGATGCTGCGCCTGCTGGAACAGGCGCGGATGGTGGCGCAATCCGACGTTAGCGTGCTGATCAACGGCCAGAGCGGGACCGGGAAAGAGATCCTGGCCCAGGCGATCCACAACGCCAGCCCGCGCAGTAAAAATGCCTTTATTGCCATCAACTGTGGCGCGCTGCCGGAACAGCTGCTTGAGTCTGAGCTCTTCGGCCATGCCCGCGGTGCCTTTACCGGCGCGGTGAGCAGCCGTGAAGGGCTGTTCCAGGCGGCTGAGGGGGGCACGCTGTTTCTTGATGAAATTGGCGATATGCCCGCGCCGTTGCAGGTCAAACTGCTGCGCGTGTTGCAGGAGCGAAAAGTGCGTCCGCTTGGCAGCAACCGCGATATCGATATCAACGTGCGTATTATTTCCGCTACCCATCGCGATTTACCCAAGGTGATGGCGCGCAACGAGTTCCGCGAAGATCTTTACTATCGACTGAATGTCGTCAACCTGAAAATCCCGGCGCTGGCCGAGCGTGCGGAAGATATCCCGCTGCTGGCAAATCACCTTTTGCGCCAGGCCGCTGACCGCCACAAACCGTTTGTGCGCGCGTTCTCCACCGATGCGATGAAACGCCTGATGACCGCAAGCTGGCCGGGCAACGTACGCCAGCTGGTGAACGTGATTGAGCAGTGCGTGGCGCTGACGTCATCGCCGGTGATCAGCGATGCGCTGGTGGAGCAGGCGCTGGAGGGGGAAAACACGGCCTTGCCGACCTTTGCGGAAGCGAGAAACCAGTTCGAGCTGAACTATCTGCGTAAGCTGCTGCAAATCACCAAAGGCAACGTGACCCACGCGGCGCGCATGGCCGGGCGTAACCGTACCGAGTTTTATAAATTGCTCTCACGCCACGAGCTAGAAGCGAACGATTTTAAAGAGTAATACCGCAAAATTCGCCTGAATATGATACTGTGAGCAACCGATTACGAGGCTGCTTACTGGCAAGAGTTTAAGGACCCACCATGAAAAAGATTGATGCGATTATTAAACCTTTCAAACTGGATGATGTACGTGAAGCGCTGGCAGAAGTAGGCATCACCGGGATGACCGTAACTGAAGTGAAAGGTTTTGGTCGTCAGAAGGGCCACACCGAGCTATACCGTGGCGCAGAGTACATGGTGGACTTTCTGCCGAAAGTGAAAATCGAGATCGTGGTGAGCGATGATATCGTCGATACCTGTGTGGATACCATCATCCGCACGGCGCAGACCGGTAAAATTGGCGACGGGAAAATCTTCGTCTTTGACGTGGCGCGCGTGATCCGTATCCGTACCGGCGAAGAAGACGACGCGGCGATTTAACATTCTTGCCGGGTGGCGCTGCGCGTACCCGGCCTAAAAAACCCTTCGTAGGCCCGTGCAAGCGCAGCGCCGCCGGGCGATTACAGCACTTTATGCGGGCCGAAACATTCGTAATGAATGTTGTCTTTATTCACGCCCAGGTCTACCAGCTGCTTCGCGGCATACTGCATAAACGCTACTGGCCCACAAACGTAGAACTGCATCCCCGGTGCGCTGAACGCCCCTTCATGCTGCCCTAAATTCATCAGGCCTTCGCTGTCGAAACGAGCCGCTGCGCGGTCTGCCTCCGTCGGCAGGCGATACCAGGTATGCGCGGTGAAACGCGGCAGGGTCGCTCCGAGCGCTTTGACTTCATCCGCAAAGGCGTGCACATCACCGTTCTCCGCCGCGTGGAACCAGTTAACCTGCGCGCTGTGGTTTGCTTTCGCCAGCGTATCCAGCATCGCCAGCATTGGCGTCTGACCTACGCCTGCGGAGATCAGCGTCACCGGGGTATTCGTTTCAACGGCCATAAAGAAATCGCCCGCCGGTGCCGCCAGATGGACCACGTCGCCCACGCTGGCTTCGTTATGCAGCCAGTTGGATACCTGACCGCCTTCCTCACGTTTAACCGCAATGCGATAGCCTTTGCCGTCTGGCTTGCGGGTCAGGGAGTACTGGCGAATCTCCTGGTGCGGGAAGCCTTCAGGCTTCAGCCAGACGCCCAGATACTGGCCCGGCTGGTAATCGGCAACCGGCTGACCGTCCACTGGCTCAAACTCAAAGCTGGTGATCAGTGCGCTGCGCGGGGTTTTCTCAACGATGCGGAAGGCGCGCGTGCCTTCCCAGCCGCCATTCTTGCTGGCGTTTTCGCTGTAGATCTGCGCTTCACGGTTGATGAATACGTTTGCCAGTACGCCATAGGCCTTACCCCAGGCATCCAGTACCTCCTGGCCCGGGCTGAACATTTCGTCCAGGGTTGCCAGCAGGTGACTGCCGACGATGTTGTACTGCTCAGGTTTGATCTGGAAGCTGGTGTGCTTCTGCGCGATTTTTTCCACCGCAGGCAGCAGAGCCGGCAGGTTTTCGATGTTGCTGGCATAGGCGGCAATAGCGTTAAACAGCGCTTCGCGCTGATCGCCGTTACGCTGGTTGCTCATGTTGAAAATCTCTTTGAGCTCCGGGTTATGCGCGAACATGCGATCGTAGAAATGGGCGGTCAGTTTAGGACCCGTTTCAACCAGCAGGGGGATTGTGGCTTTCACGGTAGCGATGGTTTGGGCGTCGAGCATAGCAGCTTCCTTCTGATGTTACTTTAATGATGTATTTTGGATGCATCTTATAAAAATACCCCTGCAATGTAAATGGTTCTTTGCATCGTGAAAAATATGCATCACAAAGCTGAAAAGAAATCCGTTGAAAATGGCGAGAGCTTTATTGCTCAAACCCTTGCGTGGCGTGGAGGTAAACGTTTGCGTAAAATCGTTTGTCAAGACCTGTTATCGCAGAACTATTCAGTTATACTGTTGCCCGTCGTCCAACAGGACTGCCTTTTCAGGCCAAAAATTTACTTGTTAGCTGAGTCAGGAGATGCGGATGTTAAAGCGTGAAATGAACATTGCCGATTATGATGCCGAACTGTGGCAGGCTATGGAGCAGGAAAAAGTACGTCAGGAAGAGCACATCGAACTGATCGCCTCCGAAAACTACACCAGCCCGCGCGTGATGCAGGCGCAGGGTTCTCAGCTGACCAACAAATATGCTGAAGGTTATCCGGGCAAGCGCTACTACGGCGGTTGCGAATACGTTGATATCGTTGAGCAGCTGGCGATTGACCGTGCGAAAGAACTCTTTGGCGCTGACTACGCGAACGTCCAGCCGCACTCTGGCTCTCAGGCTAACTTCGCTGTTTACACCGCGCTGTTGCAGCCGGGCGATACTGTTCTGGGTATGAACCTGGCGCAGGGCGGCCACCTGACTCACGGCTCCCCGGTTAACTTCTCTGGCAAACTGTACAACATCATCCCTTACGGTATTGATGAGTCCGGTAAAATTGACTATGAAGACATGGCGAAGCAGGCCAAAGAGCACAAGCCGAAGATGATCATCGGTGGCTTCTCTGCTTACTCCGGCATCGTTGACTGGGCAAAAATGCGTGAAATCGCTGACAGCATCGGTGCGTACCTGTTCGTCGACATGGCGCACGTTGCCGGTCTGATTGCGGCAGGCGTTTACCCGAACCCGGTTCCACATGCGCACGTTGTGACCACCACTACCCACAAAACCCTGGCGGGTCCACGCGGTGGTCTGATCCTGGCGAAAGGCGGTGACGAAGAGCTGTACAAAAAGCTGAACTCCGCCGTGTTCCCAAGCGCCCAGGGCGGCCCGCTGATGCACGTTATTGCCGCGAAAGCCGTCGCGCTGAAAGAAGCGATGGAGCCAGAGTTCAAGGTTTATCAGCAGCAGGTTGCTAAAAACGCCAAAGCGATGGTGGAAGTGTTCCTGAACCGTGGCTACAAAGTGGTCTCTGGCGGGACTGAAAACCACCTGTTCCTGCTGGACCTGGTTGATAAGAACCTGACCGGTAAAGAAGCTGACGCAGCCCTCGGTCGCGCCAACATCACCGTGAACAAAAACAGCGTGCCAAACGATCCGAAGAGCCCGTTCGTGACCTCCGGTATCCGTATCGGTTCTCCGGCCGTAACTCGCCGTGGCTTTAAAGAAGCGGAAGTGAAAGAGCTGGCGGGCTGGATGTGTGACGTTCTGGACAACATCAATGACGACGCGGTTATCGAGCGCGTTAAAGGTAAAGTGCTGGACATCTGCGCACGCTTCCCGGTTTACGCATAATTCTCTGCGTCGCAGAACTGAAAAAGGCCGCTCATGCGGCCTTTTTTTATGGGCTAACGTCGGTCGAGGGAGATGGCCCCCGGCCCGGTAATCGCCAGCAAAATAAAGCCGCCAGCGATACTTACATTTTTGTAGAAGTTAATCATATTTGGCAGAACCGCATCGCCCGTCATATCCCAGTAGTGGTGACCAATCACCGCCGTTCCCAGCGTATAGAAGACAAAGATCACCGCGAGGGGGCGGGTGAAAAAGCCCAGCACAATCAGAATCGCGGCGGGGACTTCCATCACCACCGCAACAATGGCGGCCAGCATGGGCATGGGGGCGCCGAGCGACGTCATATACTGAACGGTGCCGCTAAACCCCGTCAGCTTGGGATAACCGAAAATAATAAACAGGACCACAATAGCAATGCGGGCAATTAAAAGCAGGAAAGAACGAGAGGAGCCGAAATCGAAATAACGTAAGTTGTTCATGGCAAACGACCTCTTCAGGCGATGTTCTTTAAACGTAATACAATTTTGCCGCTCTCGCCATACGCCGACCGGCTGTCCATGATGTTAATTTATCGTTAATTTATAGCGCGCTAACGACTTGCTAAAGTCAGGGATTAACGCCAGACTATCGCCTCCATTTCGGGAGGGATTCATGGCCTTGCATTCCACGCGCTGGCTGGCGCTCAGCTATTTCACCTATTTCTTTAGTTACGGTATTTTTTTGCCTTTCTGGAGCGTCTGGCTCAAGGGAATTGGTCTGACGCCTGAGACCATTGGCATCCTGCTGGGCGCGGGGCTGGTGGCACGTTTCCTGGGTAGCCTGCTGATTGCGCCCCGCGTCAGCGATCCCTCCTTACTGATTAAAGCGGTGCGAATTCTGGCCCTGCTGACGCTGGTCTTTGCGGCCTGCTTCTGGGTCAGCCATCAGTTTGCCTGGCTGATGGTGGTAATGGTTGGCTTTAATCTGTTCTTCTCCCCGCTGGTGCCGCTGACGGATGCCCTGGCGAACACCTGGCAAAAGCAGATCACCATGGACTATGGCCGCGTGCGCCTGTGGGGATCGATTGCCTTCGTGATCGGCTCTGCGCTGGTCGGGAAACTGGTCAGCCTCTATGACTATCGTGCCATTCTGGCGCTGTTAACGCTCGGCATCGCCTCGATGCTGCTCGGTATGTTGCTGCGTCCGTCGGTGATGCCGCAGGGCGAAAGCCGCCATCAGGAGAGCGCTGGCTGGCCCGCCTGGCGCTCGCTGGTGGCGCAAAGCTGGCGTTTCCTGGCCTGCGTCTGTCTGCTCCAGGGGGCACATGCGGCCTATTACGGCTTCAGCGCCATCTACTGGCAGGGGGCGGGCTACTCGGCTTCTGCGGTAGGCTACCTGTGGTCGCTCGGCGTGGTGGCGGAGGTCATTATCTTCGCGCTGAGCCAAAAACTTTTCCGTCGTTTCGGGGCGCGTGACCTGCTGCTGCTTTCCGCCGTTTGCGGCGTGGTGCGCTGGGGCATCATGGGCTGGACGACTGAGCTGCCGTGGCTGATTGTGGCGCAAATTCTGCACTGCGGAACCTTCACCGTGTGCCATCTGGCGGCGATGCGCTACATCGCGGCGCGAGAGGGTGGGGACGTTATTCGTCTTCAGGCGGTCTATTCAGCGGTGGCGATGGGCGGCAGTATTGCGGTGATGACCGTATTTGCCGGTTTCCTCTATCAGCACCTGGGGCACAGTGTGTTCTGGGTGATGGCGCTGGTCGCTTTACCTGCCATCGTCATCCGCCCAAAGGTGGCTGCTCGCTCGTAACTATGATTCGAGCATAACGCGAATATGTTCCTGCTGCTGCGTGTTCAGGGCCTCAACGGCATGAATGAGCGGCGGCGAGAACAGCGGCAGGGCGGTTGGATAAGGCGTAATGACCAGCGCCGCCTCGCGGGGGGCGCCCTCCTTCTTAAACGCCTCCAGGCTAAGATAACGAATATTGAGCGGCAGCAGCGTCAGCTCGCGAAGCTGCTGCTCAATTAACGCTTCGCAGGCTTTATCTTCCCCCGTTAACAGGACCACCTGTTTTTCATGCAGGTCGGTCTCCTGCATCAGCCAGGCACCAAAAATCACCGCCACCAGAGCCATCTCTTCACCGGAGAATCGCAGACCAAATTCGGCTTCCAGCTCAAACAGCGCCTCTTTAGTGGTGCGCAGCAGCCGGGGGTATAAACGGTGGATCTCTTCCGGCAGACTGTTGTCGATGCCGATGTCAAATAAGGAGCGGTCCAGCGCCTGAGCCAGATGAATATAAAGCTGATCGGTCAGCCCTTGCTCATCGCTGAAGTTCATCCCGGTTTGCGCCCGGAAACGGGCAATCATACGCACGATGGCGCGACGCAGGCGCTGATCCTGCTGGTGTTTATCCATCACCGGGTCGGGTGTGCGAAGCATCATAAACAGCAGCGCCAGGAACAGCTGTTCATCGCTATGCGTTCCCTGCGGGACGCGCCGTTTCCAGTGGCGGACAATTTCCTGCGCCGTAAAGTATTCCCCTCGGGACTGCGTCCAGCTGCGCTGAACGGGCGAAAACTCTGGCGTATTGCCCAGATGATGCTGAATCAGACAATATTGCAGATAAAGCTGTAAAAACTGTACGTCGCGGGACTCAAACTGGCGCTGAAGCTTGCGCGCACAAAAGTTGATAAGCGCCCGAAGGTTCGCATCGTCATAAAGCGGGCGGGCAATGCCGTGCTGTTTAAGCGCGGTTTTTAAGGCAGGGGTAAACTGTTGGGCGACAAAATGTGGACAGAGCCGAAGCGCCCTGCGCAGCCAGTGCAGCAGGCACAAACGTTGATTCAGGGCGGAACCCTCAATTCGGTAGCAGCCATCATGGTGCGTGACGATATCAAGCCGATGATAGCGCTGGATTTCATCGCGCGTCTCGGCTATATCTTGCCGTGCCATGACGTCGTCCACGCCGTTGGCAGCGATTATGCTCTGTGCGGTGATGGCAGCATCGGGCAGGTAAAGCATCAAAAGCACCTGGCAGCGGCGCTGCGAACTGGAAAGCACAGATGGAATTTCAAGCGTCGTCATCATCTGTCGGGTATCCAGTGTGAATGTTTGATAAGAATAGCTAAAGGATGGGCGCTGAAAAGCGCACCGGCAGGCCTTTCACTCAGGATTGCTGGCGAACATCACAGAATTTTTGACGTGAGGAACAGATGCAAATAGTTAAACAAAGCGCGGTAGCGTTATTTTTGGCGGTTTTCACTTTCGCCGCCGGCGCACATCCTCACAGTTTTATCAGCCTGAAAACCGAACTGGTGACGGACGGCACGCAGCTCAGTGGCCTGAAGATGCGCTGGACGATGGATGAAATCACCTCCGCCGACCTGCTGTACGATGCCGGAAACGCAAAGCCTGGCGATGAGATCTGGAAAAAGCTGGCGGCGGAAGTGATGGCCAACGTGCTGGGTCAGCACTACTTCACCGAGTTCTGGCACAACGGACAAAAGGTGAAATTTCTTAACCGTCCCACGGAGTACGGCATGACCCGCGACGGTCATCAGGCGGTGCTGACCTTTATCCTTCCGCTGGCGCACCCTCAACCGCTGGCCGGGCAGAAGTACAGGTTTTCCACGTTTGACCCAACCTACTATGTCGATATGCGCTATGACAATGACAGCGACGTACGGCTGCCGGACGCGCTGCAAAAAAGCTGCAAAATTGCCGTGCACACCCCGAAACCCAGCGAAGAGATGCTGAACTTTGCCGTTTCTCTTGATAAAGAGGATGCGCCCCCCGAAGACATGGAGTTAGGTAAACAGTTTGCGCAGGAGGTGACGTTACAATGTCAGTGATCTCCTCTCCCGTCAGTAAGCCGCGTCGCTGGCTGCACCTCTGGCCTCTGGCGCTCTTTTTGTTGTTTGCGGTTGGCGGCGCGCTCTGGCTGTGGCAGGCATGGCCGCAGGTGATGATGAAAAGCATCCTCTGGCAGCGGGAAGTTAATCAGCAGATGAGCGGTCTGCTGAAAGCCGTGGCGGAAAATCCGACCAAAGCGGGCGGCGCTCTTCTGGCGTTCAGCTTTATCTATGGCGTGCTGCATGCCCTGGGACCGGGGCACGGCAAAATCGTCATCACGACCTGGCTTGCCACGCATCCGTCGAAGCTGAAATCGAGTATCGGCCTGACGCTGGCTTCTTCTTTACTTCAGGGCGGTGTGGCGATTGCGCTGGTCGTGGTCGTCCTTTCGCTGCTACAGCTGCCGGCCCGCCAGCTGCATATGAGCAGCTTCTGGCTGGAGAAGGGGAGTTACGCGCTGGTAGGCGTGCTGGGGCTGATCCTCTGCTGGCGGGCGCTGAAAAAATTGCGCGCGTTGCTGCGAAAACCAAAATTCAAATCCTTTACACCGCATCACGTTCACCATGAAAACTGCGGGTGCGGGCATCAGCATCTGCCGACGCAGGAACAATTACAGAACAGTGAGGACTGGCGTGCGCGCCTGATGATTGTTCTCTCCATGGGGATGCGTCCATGCTCGGGCGCAATCATGGTGCTGTTGTTCAGCAAAGTGACAGGCGTATTTGGCTGGGGCATGCTCTCGGCGCTGGCGATGGCGGCGGGAACGTCTCTGACGATCTCTTCGTTAGCCCTGCTGGTGCACAGCTTTCGTCAGCTGGCGGTAAAACTCAGCGGCAATAAAACGCCGGTATTGTGGCGACAGGTTGGCTGGACAACGCTTGCGCTGGCGGGCGGGGTGATTCTGCTGGTGGCTGCGGTGACAATGTGGATGAGTGCGGTGCCGGTGGGTAGGGGGGTGCGGCCTTTCTAGCCGTATCTGAGGCGTGTTGTAGGCCCGGTAAGCGTGGCGCCACCGGGCTTAACAGACTGAATTAACGCTTCAGCGCATCGCTCAGTTCATCACGCATGTTTGCCAGCATGGCTTTAACAACGCGCGGGTTACCTGCAACGATGTTGCCGGTAGACATATAGTTATGGCCGCCGGTGAAGTCGCAAACAATCGCGCCTGCTTCACGAGCGATCAGCTCGCCCGCCGCGAAGTCCCACGGCTTCAGTGACAGCTCAAAGTAACCGTCAACGCGGCCGGTTGCGACGTAGGCCAGATCCAGTGCAGCAGAGCCGGTGCGACGGAAGTCCGCGCATTCGGTGAACAGCTTGCCCAGGATATTCATATAAGTGGTTGCGTGCTGCTTCGCCTTGAACGGGAAGCCGGTCGCCAGAATCGTGCCGTCCAGATCGCGTGCATTGCTGCAACGCAGACGGTAGCCGTTCAGCTGCGCGCCCTGACCGCGGGTCGCGGTGAACAGTTCGTTACGCATTGGATCGTAAACAACGGCGACTTCAGTACGGCCTTTGATGCGTACTGCGATAGACACAGAGAAGTGTGGCAGGCGTTTGACGAAGTTGGTGGTGCCATCCAGTGGATCGATAACCCATTGAACATCCTGATCGGTACCTTCATGTTCACCGCTTTCTTCGGTGATGATGGTGTGCTGCGGGTAAGATTTGCGAATCGTTTCGATAATAATCGCTTCTGCGGCTTTATCGACGTTCGTCACGAAATCATTGCTGCCTTTCTGGCTGGTTTCTACGGAGTCTGGGGTTTCGTAGTGTTTGGCAATTACATTACCCGCCTTGCGCGCTGCGCGCACGGCGATGGTCAGCATCGGATGCATCGGTCTCTCTCACTGGATGTTAAAGAACAGGAAAATCGGCGCAGAGTATAGCAGCGGGATCGGATTATGTCTCTCGTTTATGATAATATGCCCGAATATTCTTCAGACACTGAATCCAGACATTTAAAAATTATGCTGCAAAACATTCGAATCGTGCTGGTCGAAACATCGCACACCGGCAACATGGGCTCTGTGGCCCGCGCTATGAAAACCATGGGCTTAACGAACCTGTGGCTGGTGAATCCGCTGGTGAAACCAGACTCTCAGGCTATTGCTCTGGCGGCCGGCGCCAGCGACGTGATCGGGAATGCGCAGATCGTGGACACCCTGGATGAAGCTCTGGCCGGTTGCAGCCTGGTGGTGGGGACCAGCGCGCGCTCCCGTACGCTGCCCTGGCCGATGCTGGACCCGCGCGAATGCGGCCTGAAAAGCATCTCAGAAGCGGAACAGGCGCCGGTTGCGCTGGTGTTTGGCCGTGAACGTGTTGGCCTGACCAACGAGGAATTACAGAAGTGCCACTATCACGTGGCGATTGCCGCCAACCCGGAATACAGCTCGCTGAATCTGGCGATGGCGGTGCAGGTGATTGCCTATGAAGTGCGCATGGCATGGCTGGCGACGCAGGAGAAACCGGTCGAACCTAAAGAAGAGACGGCCTACCCGCTGGTGGACGACCTCGAGCGCTTCTACGGTCATCTGGAACAGACGCTGCTCTCAACCGGCTTTATCCGTGAAGGCCACCCGGGCCAGGTGATGAACAAGCTGCGCCGTATGTTCACCCGCGCGCGTCCGGAAAGCCAGGAGCTGAACATCCTGCGCGGGATTCTGGCGTCGATTGAGCAGAAGAATAAAGAGTAGATCCGTCTGTTCGCCGGGTGGCGCTGCGCTTACCCGGCCTACAAAGCCCGTAGGCCCGTGCAAGCGCAGCGCCGCCGGGCAAAAAATACGGCACAGAAGGTTAAATACCTGACTAAAACAGTCAAGTAAATAGTTGACCAATTTAGTCAGGAATGTCAGACTTGGCCCTGCTATGCAATACCCCCATTTTACAATAAAAAACCCCGGGCAGGGGCGAGTTTGAGGTTAAGTAAGACATGAGACTGACATCTAAAGGGCGTTATGCCGTGACCGCGATGCTGGACGTTGCGCTCAACTCCGAAGCGGGCCCGGTTCCGTTGGCTGATATTTCTGAACGACAAGGGATTTCCCTCTCTTACCTGGAACAGCTGTTCTCCAGACTGCGTAAAAATGGACTGGTGTCCAGCGTTCGTGGCCCGGGCGGCGGTTATCTGCTGGGTAAAGACGCAGGCAGTATTGCGGTTGGCGAAGTGATTAGCGCCGTTGACGAATCCGTCGACGCGACCCGTTGCCAGGGTAAAGGCGGCTGCCAGGGCGGCGATAAGTGCCTGACCCACGCGCTGTGGCGCGATCTGAGCGACCGTCTGACCGGCTTCCTGAACAACATCACCCTGGGTGAACTGGTGAATAATCAGGAAGTTCTGGACGTGTCGGGTCGTCAGCAAAGCCATGAATCACAGCGCAGCACCCGTTCGCAGGACGCAATCGACGTTAAACTGCGCGCGTAATAAAAAGATAAGTATTTCAGAATCAGGCCGGGGCGTTAGCTCGCCCCGTGTACTCGGTCGTACATCCAGCCGGTTGCCTGATTCCTTGCATTGAAGCGATGTACGGAGTTTATAGAGCAATGAAATTACCGATTTATCTCGATTACTCCGCAACCACGCCGGTGGACCCGCGTGTTGCCGAGAAAATGATGCAGTGTCTGACCCTGGACGGAAACTTTGGTAACCCAGCTTCCCGTTCTCACCGTTTTGGCTGGCATGCTGAAGAGGCGGTTGATATCGCCCGTAATCAGATTGCTGACCTGGTTGGTGCCGATCCGCGTGAAATTGTTTTCACCTCCGGCGCGACCGAATCCGACAACCTGGCGATCAAAGGTGCTGCCAACTTTTATCAGAAAAAAGGCAAGCACATTATCACCAGCAAAACCGAACACAAAGCCGTGCTGGACACCTGCCGTCAGCTGGAGCGTGAAGGGTTCGAAGTGACTTACCTGGCGCCGCAGAGCAACGGGATCATCGACCTGAAAGAGCTCGAAGCGGCCATGCGTGATGACACCATTCTGGTTTCCATCATGCACGTTAACAACGAAATCGGCGTTGTGCAGGACATCGCAACCATCGGCGAAATGTGCCGTGCGCGCGGCATCATCTACCACGTGGATGCGACCCAGAGCGTGGGCAAACTGCCTATCGACCTGAGCCAGCTGAAAGTGGACCTGATGTCCTTCTCCGGTCACAAAATCTATGGTCCGAAAGGTATCGGCGCGCTGTACGTTCGTCGTAAGCCACGTATCCGCATCGAAGCACAGATGCACGGCGGTGGTCACGAGCGCGGCATGCGTTCCGGTACGCTGCCTGTTCACCAGATCGTGGGCATGGGCGAAGCGTATCGCATCGCGAAAGAAGAGATGGAAACCGAGATGGCACGCCTGCGTACGCTGCGTAACCGTCTGTGGGACGGCGTGAAAGATATGGAAGAAGTGTATCTGAACGGCGATCTCGAGCAGGGCGCGCCAAACATCCTCAACGTCAGCTTCAACTATGTTGAAGGCGAGTCGCTGATCATGGCGCTGAAAGACCTGGCGGTTTCTTCCGGTTCTGCCTGTACGTCTGCAAGCCTGGAGCCATCCTACGTGCTGCGCGCGCTGGGTATGACTGACGAGCTGGCACACAGCTCTATCCGTTTCTCTTTAGGTCGTTTTACTACCGAAGAAGAGATTGACTACACCATCAAACTGGTTCGTAACTCCATTGGCCGTCTGCGCGACCTTTCTCCACTGTGGGAAATGTTCAAGCAGGGCGTGGATCTGAACAGCATTGAATGGTCACATCACTAATCGGTATATAAGGAGAATTTAATCATGGCATACAGCGAAAAAGTTATCGATCATTACGAAAACCCGCGCAACGTTGGCTCTTTTGACAACAGCGATGAATCTGTCGGTAGCGGTATGGTTGGCGCGCCAGCGTGTGGCGATGTGATGAAGTTGCAGATTAAAGTCAACAATGAAGGTATCATTGAAGACGCGCGCTTCAAGACCTACGGCTGCGGTTCTGCTATCGCTTCCAGCTCCCTGGTCACCGAATGGGTGAAGGGCAAGTCTCTGGACGAAGCACAGGCAATCAAGAACACGGATATTGCTGAAGAACTCGAACTGCCGCCGGTGAAAATTCACTGCTCAATTCTGGCAGAAGACGCGATCAAAGCCGCCATTGCGGATTACAAAAGCAAACGTGAAGCAAAATAATTGAGGTTTGAGTATGTCGATTACCCTTAGCGACAGCGCTGCCGCGCGAGTAAGCTCTTTTCTGGCGAACCGTGGTAAAGGCTTTGGCCTGCGACTGGGCGTACGTACCTCCGGCTGTTCTGGTATGGCTTACGTACTGGAGTTTGTTGACGAACCGGCGTCTGATGACACCGTGTTTGAAGACAAGGGCGTGAAGGTGGTGGTCGATGGCAAAAGCCTGCAATTCCTCAACGGCACTCAGCTGGACTTCGTAAAAGAAGGCCTGAACGAAGGGTTCAAATTCACGAATCCGAACGTCAAAGACGAGTGTGGTTGCGGCGAAAGCTTCCACGTTTAACCGCGCGTCATCCGAAACCCCACCGTGGCTTTGCTACGCGTGGGGTTTGTTCTAACAGGCTACCCCTGAGATTGTTATGGATTACTTCACTCTCTTCGGACTACCCGCTCAATACCCGATCGATCTCCAGGCGCTGACGGTCCGTTTTCAGGATCTCCAGCGTCAGTACCATCCGGATAAATTCGCCAGCGGGACGCAGGCAGAGCAGCTGGCTGCGGTATCACACTCCGCAACCATCAACCAGGCCTGGCAAACGCTGCGTCATCCGCTGGCGCGTGCAGAATATCTGCTCTCGCTCCACGGTTTCGATCTGGCGAGCGAACAGCATACCGTGCGCGACACCGCCTTTCTGATGGAACAGCTGGAGCTGCGCGAAGAGCTGGATGAAATTGAACAGGCTAAAGACGAAGCGCGCCTGGAAAGCTTTATCACGCGCGTAAAGGGCATGTTCGATACCCGCCATCAGCAGATGGTGGAGCAACTGAACAATGAGACCTGGGACGTGGCGGCAGACACTGTGCGCAAACTCCGTTTTCTCGATAAACTGCGAAGCAGTGCTGAACAACTCGAAGAAAAGCTGCTCGATTTTTAATTTCGGAAGCAATTATGGCCTTATTACAAATTAGTGAGCCAGGCTTAAGCGCCGCACCGCACCAGCGTCGTCTGGCGGTCGGTATTGACCTGGGCACCACCAATTCCCTCGTGGCGACCGTGCGCAGCGGCCAGGCGGAAACGCTGGCTGACGAGCAGGGCCGCCATCTGCTGCCTTCCGTGGTCCACTACCAGCAGCAGGGTCACGCGGTCGGGTTTGATGCCCGCGCTAACGCCGCGCGCGATCCGGCCAATACCATCAGCTCGGTTAAGCGCATGATGGGCCGCTCGCTGGCTGATATCCAGACCCGTTACCCGCATCTGCCGTATCAGCTACAGGCCAGCGAAAACGGCCTGCCGATGATCGCGACGTCTGCCGGTCTGCTGAACCCGATTCGCGTTTCCGCTGACATCCTCAAAGCGCTGGCGGCGCGCGCCACGGCGACACTCGGCGGCGATCTGGACGGCGTGGTAATCACCGTTCCGGCCTACTTCGACGATGCACAGCGTCAGGGCACCAAAGACGCTGCGCGTCTGGCGGGCCTGCATGTGCTGCGTCTGCTGAACGAACCGACGGCGGCGGCCATTGCCTACGGCCTCGATTCCGGTCAGGAAGGGGTGATTGCGGTTTACGATCTCGGCGGCGGGACGTTTGATATCTCAATCCTGCGCCTGAGCCGCGGCGTGTTCGAAGTGCTGGCGACCGGCGGGGATTCCGCGCTCGGCGGCGATGACTTCGACCATCTGCTGGCAGACTACATCCGCGAGCAGGCGGGCATAAGCGATCGCAGCGATGCGCGCGTACAGCGTGAACTGCTGGATGCGGCCATCGACGCCAAAATCGCCCTGAGCGACGCGCAGTCGGTCACGGTTAACGTTGCGGGCTGGCAGGGTGAGATCACCCGCAATCAGTTCAGCGAACTGATTGCGCCTCTGGTTAAGCGTACCCTGCTGGCCTGCCGTCGCGCATTGAAAGATGCGGGCGTGGGGGCCAGCGAGGTGCTGGAAGTGGTCATGGTTGGCGGCTCAACCCGCGTGCCGCTGGTGCGCGAGCGCGTGGGCGAATTCTTTGGCCGCACGCCGCTGACCTCCATCGACCCGGACAAAGTGGTTGCCGTGGGCGCCGCTATCCAGGCCGATATCCTGGTCGGCAACAAGCCGGACAGCGAAATGCTGCTGCTGGACGTCATTCCGCTGTCGCTGGGTTTAGAAACCATGGGCGGCCTGGTGGAGAAAGTCATTCCGCGTAATACCACCATTCCGGTGGCGCGCGCGCAGGAGTTTACTACCTTCAAAGACGGCCAGACCGCGATGTCCATCCACGTGATGCAGGGCGAGCGCGAGCTGGTGCAGGACTGCCGCTCTCTGGCGCGCTTTGCGCTGCGCGGAATTCCGGCGCTGCCGGCGGGCGGGGCGCATATTCGCGTCACCTTCCAGGTGGATGCGGACGGCCTGCTGAGCGTCACGGCGATGGAAAAATCCACCGGCGTGGAATCGTCCATCCAGGTGAAGCCGTCCTACGGCCTGACCGATGGCGAAATCGCCTCCATGATTCAGGACTCAATGAGCTACGCCGAGCAGGATGTGAAGGCGCGTATGCTGGCCGAACAAAAAGTGGAAGCCGCCCGCGTGCTGGAAAGCCTGAACGGGGCGCTCGCTGCCGATGCCGCGCTGTTAAGCGCCGCTGAGCGCCAGGTCATTGACGAGGCTGCCGCACGCTTAAGCGCAGTGGCCGAAGGCAATGACGCTGACGCAATAGAAGAAGCCATTAAAAACGTTGATAAACAAACCCAGGACTTCGCTGCTCGCCGCATGGACAAATCTGTCCGCGTCGCGCTGAAAGGCCAGTCCGTGGACGAGGTTTAATATGCCAAAGATTGTAATTTTGCCTCATGCGGACCTCTGTCCGGATGGCGCTGTTCTGGAAGCGAAGACCGGTGAAACCATTCTCGATGTAGCCCTGCGTGCAGGTATCGAAGTGGAACACGCCTGTGAAAAATCCTGTGCCTGCACAACGTGCCACTGCATCGTGCGTGAAGGTTTCGACTCGCTTGCAGAGAGCACCGAAGACGAAGACGACATGCTGGACAAAGCATGGGGTCTGGAGCCCGACAGCCGCTTAAGCTGCCAGGCCGCGGTGACCGATGAAGATCTGGTCGTAGAGTTCCCACGTTACACCATCAACCACGCACGCGAGCATTGATATGGGACTGAAGTGGACAGACAGCCGTGAAATCGGCGAGGCGCTCTACGACGCGAACCCGGATCTCGATCCGAAGACCGTACGATTCACCGATATGCATCAGTGGATTTGCGATCTGGAAGATTTTGACGACGATCCAAACGCATCCAATGAAAAAATTCTGGAGGCGATTCTGTTAGTCTGGTTAGATGAAGCAGAATAGATAACATAAACGGGCTGCCTTCAGGCGGCCCGTTTGCTAGTTGCTAATAAGGATAAATAAAATGACCGAAGCGATGAAGATTACGCTCTCCACGCAGCCAGCCGACTCACGCTGGGGCGAAAAAGCCACCTACAGCATCAACAACGACGGTATTACCCTGCACCTGACGGGCAATGATGATTTGGGCCTGATCCAGCGCGCCGCGCGTAAAATTGACGGCCTTGGCATTAAGCATGTGTCGCTGGAAGGCGAAGGCTGGGACACCGACCGCAGCTGGGCGTTCTGGGCAGGCTACAAAGGCCCGAAAGGCACCCGCAAAATCGAGTGGACGAACCTCGACGAAGCCAGTCAGAAAGAGCTGGAAAGCCGCCTGCAAATTATCGACTGGGTGCGCGACACCATCAACGCCCCGGCGGAAGAGTTAGGCCCTGAGCAGCTGGCGCAGCGCGCCGTCGACCTGCTGTGCGGCGTGGCGGGCGACAAGATGTCTTACCGCATCACCAAAGGTGAAGACCTGCGCGAGCAGAACTACATGGGCATCCACACCGTGGGCCGTGGCTCCGAGCGTCCTCCGGTCCTGCTGGCGCTGGATTACAACCCAACCGGCGATAAAGAAGCGCCGGTCTTTGCCTGTCTGGTCGGAAAAGGCATCACTTTCGACACCGGCGGCTACAGCCTGAAGCAGAGCGCGTTCATGGACTCCATGAAGTCCGACATGGGCGGTGCGGCCACCATCACCGGCGCGCTGGCGTTCGCCATCACCCGTGGCCTGAACAAGCGCGTGAAGCTCTACCTGTGCTGCGCGGACAACATGGTGAGCGGCAACGCCTTCAAGCTGGGCGACATCATTCGCTACCGCAACGGTAAAAACGTTGAGGTGATGAACACCGACGCCGAAGGCCGTCTGGTGCTGGCCGATGGCCTGATCGACGCCTCTGCGCAGAAGCCGGAGCTGATTATCGACATGGCAACCCTGACCGGCGCGGCGAAAACGGCGCTGGGTAACGACTATCACGCCCTGTTCAGCTTCGACGACAAGCTGGCCGATCGCCTGCTGGCCAGCGCGGCGGCGGAAAACGAACCGTTCTGGCGTCTGCCGCTGGCCGAGTTCCACCGCAGCCAGCTGCCGTCCAACTTCGCCGAGCTGAACAACACCGCGAACGCAGCGTACCCGGCGGGGGCAAGCACCGCAGCAGGCTTCCTGTCTCACTTCGTTGAGAACTACCATGAAGGCTGGCTGCACATTGACTGCTCCGCAACCTACCGTAAAGCGGCGGTTGAGCAGTGGTCTGCGGGTGCGACCGGTCTGGGCGTGCGTACCGTGGCGAACCTGCTGACGGCTGAGTGATCTTTTTTGCCGGGTAGCGCTACGCTTACGCGCGCCTTCGGAGTCATCATATTGCCCGGCGGCGCTGCGCTTGCACGGGCCTACGGTTTTGTAGGCCGGGTAAGCGAAGCGCCACCCGGCGTTTTTTGAAGTAGCCAAACTATGTCAGAAACCAAAAACGAATTAGAAACCCTGCTGGAGCAGGCGGCGACCGAACCCGCCCACCGTCCGGCCTTTTTCCGCACGCTGCTGGAATCCACCGTCTGGGTGCCGGGCACCGCGGCGGAAGGGGAGCAGGTTGTCGAAGACAGCGCGCTGGATCTGCTGCACTGGGAGAAAGACGACGGCACCTCGGTGATCCCGTTCTTTACTTCGCTCGAGGCCTTGCAGGAAGCGGTAGAAGACGAACAGGCGTTCGTGGTGATGCCGGTGCGCACGTTGTTCGAAATGACCCTGGGGCAGACGCTGTTCCTCAACGCCAAACTGCCGACCGGGAAAGAGTTTACTCCGCGCGAAATCAGCCACCTGATTGGTGACGAGGGCAACCCGCTCAGCACTCAGGAGGTGCTGGAAGGGGGCGAAACGCTGCTGCTGTCTGAAGTGGCCGAGCCGCCCGCGCAGATGATTGACTCCCTGACCACGCTGTTTAAAATCATCAAGCCGGTAAAACGCGCGTTTCTCTGCTCCATCAAAGAGAGCGCTGACGAAAAGCCTGTTCTGCTGATAGGGATTGAGGCCGACGGCGATATCGACGAGATCATCCAGGCAGCGGGAAGCGTGGCAACCGACACCCTGCCGGGCGATGAGCCGATTGATATCTGTCAGGTGAAGAAAGGTGAGAAGGGGATCAGCCACTTTATTACCGAGCACATCACCCCGTTCTACGAGCGTCGCTGGGGCGGCTTCCTGCGCGATCTCAAGACCAACCGCATTATCTGATTACGGCGGGGTGACCTTCACCCCGTTGCTTCCAGCAGCAGTAAATCCATCAGCAGCACCAGATTCGACTCAAACGACGTTACCCCTGCGGCTTCGGCGGCGAAATGTACCGCTTCGTCATAGAGGGCAAAATGCACGTCCGCCATACCCGCCAGCGTATTGGCCGACGCGCGGGTAAACGCGACGATCGTCATGCCGACGTTTTTGGCGATCCGCGCTTTATCCAGTACCTGCTCCGTTTCGCCGCTGCGTGAAACGGCAATAAACACCTGATAGCGCGCGGCGTTGCTGAGAAAAATATTCCGGCTGTCTCCCGGCCCGGAGATGAACGCCGTTTTTCCCAGCACCTGCAACTTCTTGGTCAGGTACTCGGCAAAAAGGTACGAAAACCCGGCGCCGTAGAGAAAGAAGCTCTCTTTCTGGCGCAGCAGGCTGGCAAACTGCTGGCGTTTGTCCTGAGTGACCCACTGGAAGGTCTGCTGATAGTTGGCAACGAACCGGGTAAAAAGCCCGGGCATTTCCGCATGTTGCTCAGGCTGTACGGTGATATGCGGCGTGTCAGAAAGCAACTGCTTGCAGTGCCAGATAAACTCGCTAAAGCCGCTAAACCCCAGCTTCTGACACAGCCGCATAATCGTCGCGGTAGAGACAAATGTCGCCTGCGCCAGCTCGCGCACCGTGATGTTGCCCACCAGCAATGGATGCTCAGTGAGGTGGGCGAGGACGCGATACTCCGCGCGGGTCAGCGACGATCCGCGCGTTAACAGCGTTGCCAGGCGGTTATCCATTATTTCGCCGGTTCAACCGGCAGATCGTCCCGTGCACCCCATTCACTCCAGGCGCCGTCGTACAGAGTCACGTCATTCGCGCCAAGGGTTGCCAGCGCCAGGATCACCACGCAGGCCGTCACGCCGGAGCCGCAGCTGGCAATAACCGGACGATGCAAATCCACGCCCTGACGTTCAAAAATGGCACGCAATTCATCGGTGGTTTTCAGCTCGCCTTCAAACACCAGATCGCCCCACGGTACGTTCAGCGCCCCCGGGATATGTCCGCGTTTCAGTCCCGGACGCGGCTCGTCCGCTTCTGCGTTGAAACGTGGAGCGGGACGCGCATCGACGATTTGCGCCGTGTTTTCGTGGCTCACGACCAGCACGTCGGTCAGGCGCTTGACCACGTTAGCGTCAAACGTGGCATCAAATTCCCCTTCCGGCAGCGTGACGTCACCCTGCTGAAGCGGTAGTTCGTCGCGCTTCCAGCCTGCAAGTCCGCCCGCCAGAATCGATACCTTTTCCACGCCGAAGTTTTTCAGCATCCACCACGCTCGCGGCGCGGAAAACAGATTACCTTCATCGTAAACAACAAGATGTTTATCTTTGCTGATGCCCAGCTCGCGCATCGCCACGGAAAACGCTTCCGGGCGAGGCAGCATGTGCGGCAGGGGAGAGGTGTGATCGGAGAGGGCTTCGATATCAAAAAATACCGCGCCAGGCAGGTGCCCTGCACGGTATTCAGCGGGAACGTCACGATGCTCCTGGCCCGGAGGGGCCATGCGCGCGTCGATAATCTGAACTTCCGGGTCGTCGCCGTGCTCAATCAGCCAGTCGGCAGCGACAAAATATGAGGTGGACATGGTTGCCTCCATTCTTTTCCGTAAAAAAGGATTGTCGGTGTTTTTTCTGACACCGACAAGCTAACCACGTTCAACTCGCGAGCAAGCCCCTATTTTTTCACCGCTTCACCGTCCTGCCAGGCCTTTTGCAGCGCAGGCCAGTAGTCGCGGTTGGCTTCGATCATCTCATCCAGAATCGCTTTCGCGTGCTCCATGGTCGGCACGGTGCGGTTCAGAGTAAACGCCTGCAACGCTTTCTCGTAGCTGCCTTCGATGGTTGCCTCAACCAGCAGCTGTTCAGAGGCCAGCTGCTGTTGCAGGAGCGTCTGGTGGAACAGCGGCACTTGACCCACGCGGACAGGCTCCGGCCCTTCGGAGGTGATATAGGCAGGCACTTCCACCACCGCATCGTACGGCAGGTTGGTAATCGCCCCGCGGTTTTCCACCATCACCAGATGGCGTTGGCGCAGGTTGAACGCCAGTGAGCAGGCGACATCGACGATAAATTCGCCGTGAACACCTACGTGGAAGGCGTCCGGTAAAATTCCGGTGCGCTGGTACTCTTCGGCGGCGGCAAACAGCTTTTTCTCACGCCCGTTCATCACTTCGTTGGCGCGGGTATAGTCAGGGTTCTGATGCTCCACAATCTGGTTTGGCATCAGGTAGTACTGTAGATACGGGTTCGGCAGGTACTCCGGGAAGTTATCCATAATCGGCTTGATGTTGCGCCAGGTTTTCACCCACGACGGATCCGAGTGCTGCGGGTCGGTTTTCGCGGCATCTTCCGTCAGCAGGCCAAACTTCGCGATATGTTTACGCAGCTCCGGCAGCTTGTCCTCGCCGTCCACCCGCACGCGGGTAAACCAGCCGAAATGGTTGAGGCCAAAATAGTCCACCTCCAGTTTATGGCGATCCACGCCCAGAATGGCGCCCATATTGCGCATCGCGGCAACCGGCATATCGCAGATGTTCAGCACGCGTGCGTTGGGGCGCAGGCGACGCACGCCCTCAGCGACAATCGCCGCCGGGTTGGAGTAGTTCACGATCCACGCCTTTTCGTGCGCGTAGCGTTCCACCCGATCGATCAGCTCTACCATCGGCAGGATAGTACGCAGGCCATATGCCAGCCCGCCGGGTCCGCAGGTTTCCTGGCCGACCACCCCGTGGCGCAGCGGGATCTTTTCATCCTGCTCGCGCATTTTGTACTGTCCGACGCGCATCTGGGCAAAAACAAAATGCGCGCCGCTGAAGGCCACTTCTGGGTCGCTGGTGACGGTGAATTTGATGCTCTGGCTGTGGTCGCGAATAACCTTCTCCACCACGGGCGCAATGGTGTTCTGGCGCGCCTCGTCAATGTCATACAGGCGGATCTCTGCCAGAGGGAAATCATGCAGACGTACCATCAGGCTTTTCACAATACCTGGCGTGTAGGTGCTACCGCCGCCGGCAATCGACAGAATAAATGGGGGTGTAAACATCTTTAGCTCCTTTCAGAGAAACGTCTCAACGGCTTCTCGCATTTTTTTGACATGCAGCCCGTAGACCACCTGAACGTTGTTACCTTGTTTGATTATCCCTTTCGCGCCGGTCGCTTTCAGGCGCGGTTCATCGATGATAGCGACGTCCTTCACCGTGACGCGTAAGCGGGTGTAGCAGTTATCCACTACCTCTATATTTTCCCGACCGCCCAGACCCACCACGATGGATTCGCCCAGCTCGTCGTTATTGCCCTTCGCCTGGTACTCCTGCTTGCTGTAAAGGCGTGTCTCCTGGTCCTCATCTTCACGCCCCGGCGTTTTCATGTTGAAGCGCAGGATCAGGAAGCGGAATACCACGAAATAAAGGGCGAACATGATCAGCCCGACCACGATGTACATGGGCCAGTTGGACTTCTCCGTGCCGAGCGGCAGGTTGTAGAGGATGAAATCGATAATCCCGTTGGCGCCGATGGCGTGAACGCCAAACAGCGAGAACAGCATCATGCCGATGCCGGTCAGCACCGCATGCACCACGAACAGCAGCGGGGCGACGAACAGGAAGGAGAATTCAATCGGCTCGGTTACGCCGACCAGCAGCGAGGTCAGCGCCGCCGGGATCAGAATCGCTTTCGCAATCGCTTTACGCTCTGGCTTCGCGGTCATGTACATCGCCAGCGCGGCGGCAGGAAGGCCGAACATCTTGCTGATGCCGCGCGCATCCCACACCACGGTACTGCTGAGCTGCTTCACGTCCGGGCAGGCCATCTCGGCGAAGTAGATATTGCGCGCGCCCTGATAGGTTGCGCCACACACCTCCTGCGTACCGCCCAGTTCGGTATACAGGAACGGCGTATAGACCAGATGATGCAGGCCCGTCGGCACCAGAATGCGTTCAAGGAAACCGTAGATCGCCACGCCAAACGGACCGGACCCTTTGATCGCCAGCGCCAGAGCGCTTATTCCATGCTGTGCGTACGGCCAGAGTTCGCTCATGACCACGCCGAGCAGCATAGAGACAGGCAGCATCACAATCGCGACAAAGCAGTGACCGGAGTAAATCGCCATCGCGCCGTTAAACTGGACACCGGAATATTTGTTGTACAGATAACCGGAGAGCGCCCCGGTCAGGATCCCGGCGAAAACGCCCATCTCCAGCACCTGGACGCCCAGCACCATGCTTTGTCCGGCGGCTTTCATCTGTTCCGCAGGGGCCAGTTCTCCCTGAAGCTGTAACGTCACGTTCATCGCGTTAATGAATACGATAAAGGTCACCAGCCCAATCAACGCCGCGTAGCCTTTGTCTCGTGTTGCCAGTCCAATGGGGATCCCGACGGCAAACACCAGCGCCAGGTTGACCAGCACCGACACGGCAGATTTGGCGATCAGCTGGCCGACACTCTGGATCAGCGGGTGGCCGAGAAACGGCAGGTACTCGGCCAGATTGCCGTTACCCAGTACATTCCCGAAGGCGATAAACAGGCCGACGATGGGTAAGATAAGTACAGGTCCGTACAATGATTTTCCGAAATTTTGTAGGGCGTTCACGGCTCGTTTCATGGCTTTCTCTCTTATTGAACCGCGCACTCGGGGTGCGTCATGGTCATAAAACTAGCAGGCCTGATGCGAGCTTATCCAGCTATCTTCTTGTTTTAAAAACAAATGACGCGAAAGGTAACATGTTACGTTATGCGCTGTGATCGCCGTTCCATCACGGTTTGGCTGCGTGATGCCATTCTGCGAGGTGCTTTCCAGATTATAAAATTGGACTTTTTGTATTAACGAAACTTGCGGATAATACTTATCCGGACGATGACCAACAGGCCCCTCAGGCCAGGGACACAGGATGAAACCGTTTCGCTTAGCTGCGATCTCTCTCGCGCTGCTCACCACCTTTACGCTTGTCGGCTGTGATAACAGCGACGACAAACCTCAGGCCGCTGCCCCCGCAGCGTCTACTGCATCAGAACAGAAAACCCCGGCAAAACCGGATCCTGAAAAGCTGGCTAAGCTGGCCGCGCAGAGTCAGGGCAAGGCGTTGACGCTGCTGGATGCCTCTGAAGTGCAACTCGACGGCGCTGCGACGCTGGTTCTGACCTTCTCTGTACCGCTGGATCCCAGCCAGGATTTTGCGAAAACGGTGCATGTGGTGGATAAAAAAAGCGGCAAAGTGGACGGCGCCTGGGAACTGGCCCCCAATCTGAAAGAGCTGCGCCTGCGCCATCTGGAGCCGAATCGTAATCTGGTCGTCACCGTCGAACGTAATTTGCTGGCGCTGAACAAAGCGACATTCGGCATCGACTATGAAAAAGCGATCACCACCCGGGATGTTGAACCGACGGTCGGATTCGCCAGCCGCGGATCGCTGCTGCCGGGTAAGGTGGTGGAAGGGTTGCCGGTGATGGCGCTCAACGTCAACAATGTGGATGTGAACTTCTATCGCGTGAAGCCGGAGTCGCTGGCCTCGTTTGTCAGCCAGTGGGAGTACCGTAACTCGCTGACCAACTGGGAATCTGACAACCTGCTGAAGATGGCGGAACTGGTCTACACCGGCCGTTTCGACCTCAACCCGGCGCGCAATACGCGTGAAAAACTGCTCCTGCCGCTCAAAGATATTAAGCCGCTCCAGCAGTCTGGCGTCTATATCGCCGTGATGAATCAGGCTGGTCACTATAACTACAGTAACGCCGCGACGCTCTTTACCTTAAGTGATATTGGGCTGTCCGCTCACCGTTATCATAACCGCCTGGACATCTTCACCCAGAGTCTTGAAAACGGTGCGGCGCAGTCAGGTGTGGCCATTACCCTTCTGAACGATAAAGGGCAGACCCTGGCCGAGGCGAACAGCGACGCCGATGGTCATGCGAAACTGCAAACCGATAAAGAAGCCGCGCTGATCCTGGCCAGTAAAGATGGCCAGACGACGCTTCTCGACCTCAAACTTCCGGCGCTGGATCTGGCGGAGTTTGATATCGCCGGTAACCCGGGTTACAGCAAACAGTTCTTTATGTTTGGCCCGCGCGATCTCTATCGTCCGGGTGAAACGGTGATCCTGAACGGCCTGCTTCGCGACAGCGATGGCAAACCGCTTCCCGATCAGCCGGTAAAACTTGACGTGCTGCGCCCGGACGGACAGGTGGCGCGTACGGTCGTTGTGCAACCTGAGAACGGCCTTTATCGCTTCAACTATCCGCTCGATAGCGGCGCCCAGACCGGCATGTGGCATATTCGCGCGAATACGGGCGATAACCAGCAGCGCATGTGGGATTTCCACGTCGAAGATTTTATGCCTGAGCGTATGGCGCTGAATCTGACCGGGCAAAAAACGCCAGTTTCCCCGCAGGATAATGTCGACTTTAACGTTGCTGGCTATTACCTGTATGGCGCGCCGGCTAACGGTAATTCTCTGCAAGGCCAGCTTTTCCTGCGTCCGCTACGTGACGCGGTGCCTACGCTGCCTGGCTTCCAGTTCGGTGATATTGCCGAGGAGAACCTGAGCCGCAGCCTGGATGAAGTGCAGCTTACGCTGGACGAACAGGGGCGTGGGCAGGTTACCACCGAAAGCCAGTGGAAAGAGGCGCACTCGCCGCTGCAACTGATTTTGCAGGCCAGCCTGCTGGAATCAGGTGGGCGTCCGGTAACGCGACGCGCCGAGCAGGCTATCTGGCCTGCGGCTGAACTTCCGGGGATCCGCCCACAGTTCGCCAGCAAGGCCGTTTACGACTACCGTACCGATACCACCGTCAATCAGCCGATTGTCGATGAAAACGGCAACGCCAGCTTTGACATCGTCTATGCCGATGCCAGCGGGACGAAAAAAGCGGTATCTGGTTTGCAGGTGCGTCTGATCCGTGAGCGTCGCGACTACTTCTGGAACTGGTCCGAGAGTGAGGGCTGGCAGTCCCAGTTTGATCAAAAAGATCTGGTTGAGGGCGAGCAGGAGCTAAACCTCAAGGCCGATGAAACCGGTAAAGTCACCTTCCCGGTGGAGTGGGGCTCATACCGTCTGGAAGTGAAAGCCCCTGATGACATGGTCAGCAGCGTGCGCTTCTGGGCGGGGTACAGCTGGCAGGATAACAGCGATGGCACGGGCGCTGCTCGCCCGGATCGTGTGACGCTGAAACTGGACAAGCCATCCTATCAGCCAGGCGATACCATCAACCTGCATATTGCAGCGCCGGCCGCAGGCAAGGGCTATGCAATGATCGAATCCAGCGAAGGACCGCTGTGGTGGAAAGAGATCGACGTGCCAGCAAACGGTCTGGATCTCGCCATTCCGGTGGATAAGGACTGGAAACGTCACGATCTCTACCTCAGCACGCTGGTGGTTCGTCCTGGCGATAAATCCAAATCCGCCACGCCAAAACGGGCGGTTGGCCTGCTGCATCTGCCAATGGGGGACGAAAATCGTCGCCTGAACATCGCACTGGATAACCCGCAAAAAATGCGTCCGAACCAGACGCTTTCTGTGAAAGTGAAAGCCAGCGTAAAAGAGGGGACTGTGCCACAGAAGGTGAACGTACTGGTCTCGGCTGTCGATAGCGGCGTGCTGAACATTACCGACTACGTCACGCCGGATCCGTGGGAAGCTTTCTTCGGTCAGAAGCGCTATGGCGCGGACATCTATGATGTTTACGGCCAGGTGATTGAAGGTCAGGGACGTCTGGCCGCACTGCGCTTTGGCGGAGACGGCGATGAACTGAAACGCGGCGGTAAGCCACCGGTGAACCATGTCACCATAATTGCCCAGCAGGCGCAGCCGGTTACGCTTGATGCCAACGGCGAAGGCACCATCACGCTGCCGATTGGCGATTTCAACGGCGAACTGCGTCTGATGGCGCAGGGCTGGACGGAAGACGATTTCGGCAGCAGCGAAAGCAAAATCATTGTGGCGGCTCCGATTATCACCGAGCTTAATACGCCGCGATTCCTCGCAAGTGGCGATACCTCTCGCCTGACGCTGGACCTGACTAACCTGACGGACCAGCCGCAAACGCTGAACATTGCGTTAACCGCAACCGGTAAGTTGTCGCTCGAAGGTGCTCAGCCAGAGCCGGTTAAGCTGCCGCCTGGCGCACGTAGCACCCTGTTTATTCCGGTGCGCGCCCTGGAAGGCTATGGTGATGGTGAAGTGACTGCTCAGGTGTCGGGGCTTCAGCTCCCTGGTGAGACGTTTGCGCCGCAGCAGAAGAGCTGGAAAATTGGCGTGCGTCCCGCATTCCCGGCGCAAACGGTGAATACGGGCACGATGCTGAACCCTGGCGAATCCTGGAGTGCACCAGCACAGCATATCAACGGTTTCTCGCCTGCCACGCTACAGGGGCAGCTGTTGCTCAGCGGTAAACCACCTTTAAATCTGGCGCGCTACATTCGTGAACTTCAGGCCTATCCATACGGATGTCTTGAGCAGACCACCAGCGGCCTGTTCCCGTCGCTTTTCACCAACGCGGCACAACTTAAGGCACTGGGTATTAAAGGCGATACCGACGATAAACGCCGTGCGGCCATTGATATCGGGATCTCCCGTCTGCTGCAAATGCAGCGTGACGATGGCGGTTTTGCCTTGTGGGATAAAAACGGCCCGGAAGAGTACTGGCTGACCGCCTATGTCACGGACTTCCTGGTGCGGGCAGGGGAGCAGGGTTACAGCGTGCCTGCCGAGGCAGTGAATAACGCCAACAGCCGACTGCTGCGCTATTTACAGGATCCGGGGATGATGTCCATCCGCTACAGCGACGACACCCAGGCCAGCAAATTTGCTGTTCAGGCGTACGCTTCGCTGGTGCTGGCTCGTCAGCAAAAAGCGCCGCTCGGTGCGCTGCGTGAAATCTGGGAGCGCCACGCTCAGGCTGCTTCCGGGCTTCCGTTGATGCAGCTGGGCATGGCACTCAAACTGATGGGGGATGCACCGCGCAGCCAGCAGGCGCTGGATCTGGCTCTCAAAACTCCCCGTAACGACAGCCGAAACTGGATGGCGGATTACGGCAGCCAGCTGCGTGATAATGCCCTGATGCTCTCCCTGCTGGAAGAGTACAAGCTGCTGCCGGATGCGCAAAACAGGCTGCTGAACGCGTTATCTGAAGACGCGTTCAGCCAGCGCTGGCTGTCTACCCAGGAGAGCAATGCGCTGTTCATGGCCGGACGTTCACTGCAAACCTTGTCAGGCGCGTGGACGGCAACGACCAGCCTCTCTGAACAGACCCAGAGCAGTGATAAAGCGCAGGTAGAAAACCTGAACGGCGACCAGCTTGATGCCTTGCAGGTGACGAATACCGGCACTACGCCGCTGTGGGTACGACTGGACACGACTGGCTATCCGGAGTACGCGCCTCAGCCATCCTCTAATGTCTTGCAGATTGAACGTCATATCCTGGCGACAGACGGCAGCAGCAAGTCGCTCTCTTCTCTGAAGAGCGGTGAGCTGGTTCTGGTGTGGCTGGAGGTGAAGGCCAGCCAGAACGTGCCGGATGCGCTGGTGGTGGATCTGCTCCCGGCAGGTCTGGAGCTGGAAAACCAGAATCTGGCGAGCAGCAGCGCCAGCTTGCAGGACAGCGGCAGTGAAGTGCAAAACCTGCTGAATCAGATGCAACAGTCTGATATTCAGCACATGGAATTCCGCGACGATCGCTTTGTGGCCGCGGTGCCGGTCAATGAAGGTCAGCCGGTCACGCTGGTTTACCTGGCCCGTGCCGTTACGCCGGGAACCTACCAGGTGCCTGTTCCGATGGTCGAGTCCATGTACGTTCCGCAGTGGCGGGCAACGGGGGCGGCCAGTGGCCCGCTGATCGTTGTTCCGTAAGATGCGGATAGCACGCCTGATTCGCTCCCGCTGGCTGTGGCTGGCGGGAGCGCTTCTCGTTTCAGGGGGGCTGATTGTCGTCGCTGACCGCGTGTGGCCGTTGCCCCTGAAAGAGGTCAACCCAGCGCGAGTGGTGGTGGATGAGCAGGGTGTTCCGCTGTGGCGTTTTGCCGACAGCGAAGGCATCTGGCGCTATCCGGTTACCATTGAAGAGGTTTCCCCACGCTATCTTGAGGCGCTGATCCAGTATGAAGATCGCTGGTTCTGGGATCACCCGGGCGTCAATCCGCTTTCTGTACTGCGTGCCGCCTGGCAGGATCTCACCTCCGGGAGAGTGGTTTCCGGCGGGAGCACGCTTACCATGCAGGTGGCGCGCCTGCTGGATCCGCATCCGCGTACCTTTGGCGGCAAAATCCGTCAGCTGTGGCGGGCGATGCAGCTGGAGTGGCATCTCTCCAAGCGTGAAATCCTGACGCTGTATCTCAACCGTGCCCCGTTTGGCGGCACGTTGCAGGGCGTGGGCGCGGCAAGCTGGACTTACCTTGGCAAACCGCCGTCTCAGCTGAGCTATTCCGACGCGGCGCTGCTGGCAGTGCTGCCGCAGGCACCCAGTCGTCTGCGCCCGGATCGCTGGCCGAAACGTGCCGAAGCGGCGCGGAACAAAGTGCTCGACCGTATGCTGACTCAGGGTGTCTGGTCTGAGAAGCAGGTGAAAGAGTCCCGTGAAGAGCCGGTCTGGCTGGCTCCCCGGCAGATGCCGCAGCTGGCGCCGCTCTTTTCCCGCATGATGCTGAGTAAAAGTCGTGACACAAAAATAGTCACCACGCTGGATGCAGCTTTGCAACGACAGCTTGAAGAGCTGGCAATGAACTGGAAATCACGCCTGCCTGCCCGCAGTTCGCTGGCGATGATCGTCGTGGATCATACATCCATGAAAGTGCGTGGCTGGGTAGGCTCGGTAGATATCAATGATGACAGCCGTTTCAGCCACGTGGATATGGTCAATGCGATCCGATCGCCGGGATCGGTCCTCAAGCCATTCATCTATGGCATGGCGCTGGACGATGGTCTGATCCATCCCGCTTCGTTATTGCAGGATGTGCCAAGAAAAACGGGGGATTATCGTCCCGGCAACTTTGACAGCGGCTTCCATGGGCCGGTCAGTATGAGCGAAGCCCTGGTGCGTTCCCTCAACCTGCCTGCGGTGCAGGTTCTGGAAGCGTACGGCCCAAAACGTTTTGCCGGAATGCTGAGCAACGCGGGATTACCGCTCATTCTGCCTGCGGGGGCACAGCCCAACCTCTCTCTGATCCTGGGGGGCGCAGGCGCACGCCTGGCTGATATCGCTGCCGCCTATAGCGCCTTTGCGCGTCAGGGTAAGGCGGGCCGGCTGCGTTTACAGCCGGGCGATCCGCTGATCGAACGTCCGCTGCTGTCGCAGGGGGCGGCGTGGATCATTCGACGCATTCTCGCTAATGAAGCACAGCCCCTGCCGGACAGTGCGCTGCCCCAGGTTGCGCCGCTGGCGTGGAAAACGGGCACCAGCTATGGCTACCGGGATGCCTGGGCCATCGGCCTGAATGCCCGGTATGTCATTGGAATCTGGACCGGACGCCCGGACGGCACGCCCGTTGCCGGGCAGTTTGGTTTCGCCAGCGCGGTACCGCTCCTGAATCAGGTCAATAACATGCTTCAGTCCCGCTCGATGGTGGATGAAGCGCGCCTGCCGCGCGATCCGCGTCCTGCAAGCGTAGGACGGGGCGTGATTTGCTGGCCGGGGGGCCAGTCCCTGCCTGAAGGGAGCGAAAACTGTCGGCGTCGGCTGTCAACCTGGCTGCTGGAAGGCAGTGAACCGCCTACGCTGTTGCTGCCGGAACAGGAAGGTATTCGCGGGATCCGTTTCCCGGTCTGGCTGGATAAAGAAGGCAAACGCGTTGCGGCGGATTGTCCTGATGCGACAGAGAAAGTGCTGGATGTCTGGCCGCTACCGCTGGAGCCCTGGCTGCCTGCTGCTGAAAAACGGGCTGCTCGTCTTCCCGCCCGTTCAGCTATTTGCCCTCCGCTGGATAACCATAATGCGGCGCCGATGATGTTGTCAGGCGTCAGAGAAGGGGCGGTAATTAAACGTCTTCCGGGTGAGAAAAATATGACCCTTAACGTTTCAACCAGCGGCGGGGAGGGACAACGATGGTGGTTTTTGAATGGCGAACCGCTGGACGGGCATCAGAAGAATTATTCACTGCAATTATATTTGCCGGGTAAATATCAATTAATTGTATTAGATGAAACAGGACAAACGGCGACAGTGAATTTTGAATTAGATCGCTAAGTATTACCCCTCAAGAGTTAGCTTGATAATTATCAATATTCGTTCCTGAAAAAAAACGAGAATGCGTTTTTATTTGAAGGAACGAGCAATGAAAAAAAATAAACATCAGGGAGAAAGGCTTATTCCCTCCATATCCCGGCGTCAGTTTATTCAGGCAGGGTCGGCGCTCGCCGCCCTGCCGTTTGTCGTCAAAACCGGCAAAGTACAGGCACAGGGCGCGGCGGTTTCAGACGCTACGCCTGAAGAAAAAGTGGTGCAAACCTGTAGTACGTTTGACTGCGGCGGCAAATGTGATATTCGTGCTCACGTCAGTGATGGCGTTGTGACCCGAATTTCAACGCGTCCGGATAACGCGCTGGATCCGCAGATGCCAGTAATGCGCGCCTGCGTTCGTGGTCGGGCTTATCGGAAATTTGTTTATCACCCCGATCGACTGAAATATCCAATGAAACGCGTAGGTAAACGTGGCGAAGGAAAATTCGAGCGTATTACCTGGGATGAAGCCACCACCCTCATTGCGAATCAATTAAAAACTATTACGCAAAAATACGGTGCTGCGTCACGCTATGTTCATGTGGGCACCGCGGTGTCCGGCGGGACCTTTTCTGGCGATAAAATGGTTCGTCGTCTGCTCAACTTAACCGGCGGCTATCTCGAAAGCTATCACTCGGTCAGTATGGGTAACACGGCGGCGGCAACGCCGTATACCTATGGCACCGCCGCCAGCGGCAGCTCTCTGGACACGCTGCTGGACACCAAACTGGTCATTCTCTGGGGGCATAACCCGACGGAAACCATCTTCGGGCACAGCAACCACTTCTACCAGAAGATGAAGCAAAACGGCACGCGCTTCATTGTTGTCGACCCACGCTATTCCGATACGGTTTCCTCCCTTGCCGATCAGTGGATCCCATTGCTTCCTGCCACCGACAACGCCCTGATGGACGCGATGATGTATGTGATCGTCACGGAGAATCTGCACGATCGCGACTTTATTCAGCGCTACACCCTGGGCTTTGACGAAGACGCCATGCCAGAGGGCGTTCCGGCCAATGAATCTTTGATGGCTTACCTGAGCGGTGCAAAGGATGGCGTGGCGAAAACGCCCGAGTGGGCAGAGAAAATCACCCACGTGCCTGCACAAACTATTCGTCAGCTGGCGCGCGACTACGCAACCACCAAACCCGCCGCGCTGATCCAGGGCTGGGGACCGCAGCGTCACAACTGCGGCGAGCGCACCGCGCGCGGCTCGACGATACTGGCCACGCTAACGGGTAACGTCGGGGTGAAAGGCGGCTGGGCAGCAGGCTATGGCGGCTGCGCAAACCGCAAATTTGCGGCCGGGCCAGAGATGCCGGACAACCCGGTCAACGCCAAAATTTCGGTCATGAACTGGGTGCAGGCCGCGGATGATGCTTCTAAGGTAACCGCGGAAGATGGCCTGAAGGATGCTGAGAAGCTGGACAGCAATATCCGCATCCTGTTCTCGCTGGCGGGCAATTATCTGGCTAACCAGAACCCGGATCTTCATCAGGCAACCCGTGTCCTGGAAGACGAGTCGAAAATCGAGTTTATCGTCGCAAGCGATCTGTTTATGACGCCGAGCGCCAGATACGCCGACCTGCTTTTGCCGGAAACCAGCTTCATGGAACGCTGGAATATCGGCGAAACCTGGGGCACGGCAAGCTATCTGATCCTGTCAGAAAAGCTGATTGAACCTGAATTTGAACGCCGTTCAGACTACGACTGGCTACGGGAGGTCGCTGCTAAGCTTGGCGTCGAGCCAGCGTTCAGCGAGGGCCGTGACGAAAAAGCGTGGAGTGAGCACATCTGGGAGCAGACGCGGCTGTCCATGCCGGATGAAAACCTGCCGGACTTCGCGACGCTACAGAAGACGCGTCAGCATCTTTTCAAAAGCGCGCCGTACGTTGCCTTTGAAGACAACATTTGCGATCCGCAGAATCATCCGTTCCCGACGCCGTCCGGAAAAATTGAGATCTTCTCGAAGCGTCTGTACGACATGCATCACCCGGAAATTCCGGCGCTGTCGCACTACGTGCCTGCCCATGAAGGGCCGGAAGACGAGCTGGTCAAAACCTTCCCGCTCCAGCTGATCACCTGGAAAGGGAAAAACCGCGCTAACTCCACCCAGTACGCCAACCCGTGGTTAATTGAGGCGCAGCAGCAAAAGCTGTGGATCAACCCGCAGGATGCGCAAAAGCGCGGCATTGCGCAGGGGGATACCGTGCGTATTCATAACGCGCGCGGCATTTGCGAGATCCCGGCGGAGGTCACGCCGCGCATCATTCCAGGCGTGGTGGCCATGCAGGCAGGCGCCTGGTGGCAGCCGGACGCGCAGGGTATCGATAAAGGCGGCTGCGCGAACGTGCTCAGTTCCGCCCGTATTACCGCGCTTGCGAAAGGGAATTCCCATCAAACCATGCTGGTGGAGGTAGCTAAAGCATGAGTCAGTTTAAACATTACGCACCGGTGAGCGACAAACAGCTGGGTTTTTATATCGACTCTTCTCGCTGCTCGGGCTGCAAGGCATGCCAGGTGGCGTGCAAAGATAAAAACAACCTTGAGGTCGGACGTCGTTTCCGTCGCGTTTATGAAGTCAACGGCGGGAGTTTTATCCCGACCGGGCAGGGCGGCGTCAGCAACAACGTTTTTGCCTACACGCTCTCTATTTCCTGTAACCACTGCGCAGACCCTGTCTGCACCAAAAATTGTCCGACCACAGCGATGCATAAGCGTCCGGGGGACGGCATTGTGCGCGTTGATACTGATAAGTGCGTCGGCTGCGGCTACTGCGCATGGTCTTGCCCTTACGGCGCGCCACAGCTCAACGAGCAGACCGGGCAGATGTCCAAATGTGATTTCTGCGTGGATCTCCAGGCGAAGGGAGAGCAGCCCGTCTGTGTGGCAACCTGTCCACTCGAAGCGATTAAATTCGGGCCGATTGATGAACTGCGGGCGAAGTATGGTGCGGTCTGTGATGTGAAAGGCTTGCCTGATTCCTCCATCACCAAACCAAACCTGGTGATCAAAGCGCATCAGGGCGCAGAGAAAGAGGGGAAACGTCATGCATGAGTTACCGCTGCTGATTTTTACGCTGTTCCTGCAAGGATCGGTGGGCGTTACGCTGTGGCTGGCGTTCGGAAGCACGCAACGCAGCGCGCTGCTGCCGGCAGCCGGAGCGTTTGTGCTGGCGAGTCTGGGGCTGCTCGCCTCCGCGCTGCACATGGGCTATCCGCTTAATGCTCTTAACGCGCTGCGCCACGTATCCAGCTCCTGGCTGAGTCGTGAGATTATCTTTGCCAGTCTTTATCTTGCGGCGCTTGGCTTCGCAACGCTGCTGATGTTTGTCAAAAAGCCAGGCTGGAAGCCACTGTTGGTTGTGGCAGGTCTGGTTGGTTTAGTCGACGTGTTCTGCATGGCGCAGATCTACATGCACGCATCCGTGGTGACATGGCAGCACGTAAACACGCTGGTGCTGTTTATCGGTTCGGTGGGGATTATCGGCTCAGCCTGCATGGCCGTTTGGACGCGTACTCAGACAACCGTGCGTGCGGCGGTTGTCATTATTACGCTGGTGGTGCTTGTGCGTCTGGTGATGCAGCCCGTCTGGCTGGCAGATATTACGGCTATGGACAACACCGTGGTGACGTTCCCTCACGCACCGCTACAGATGCTGGAGCAACTGCGAACCGTTCATCTGCTGAGCTGGTGCGTATCCGTTGCGGGTATGCTGTGCTTTGCTGCGGGCGGTCTGAAAGCGGCGCGATCTCCCATGCTGCTGGGAAGCGCATTGCTGATTGTCGGTGAGCTGATGCTGCGCTTCGTTTTCTTCAGTATTGGCTGATGGGCGGATTGACCTTTGCCCCGGCGATGGACGTGACGCATGCGTGCGTCCGTCGCCGTTTTCGCCACGCTTCCTGCCTCGCCTGCGCGGACGTCTGTCCTGTGCAGGCTTTTACTTTTACCGACTCAAGCGTCTCGGTTGATGACAGCCGCTGTATTGAATGCGGTGACTGCCTGTTCGTCTGCCCCGCTGAGGCCATCACCGGCATCACGCCGCGAAAACGCTTTCTGTGTGGCGATACGCTTGTTGGGCCGTTTACTGACCGTGCGCCAGGGGTGAATGAGCTTCTGCTGTGGCACGCGCAGTACCACGTTCGTTTTATCAGTATCGACGCGGAGCAGAATCCTGACTGGTTGCTGGCGATTGCCCGGCTGAATCTGGCGCTTCGCCGACGCGGTGAAGCGGCGTGGGCGTTTAAATATATACCCGTCAACGAGGTTAATACCGCCCGGCGTGTGCTGATGCACGTTCCCCGAGAGGATGTCCAGGCCTGTAGCGTCGTGCCCGGTCAGCGTGAACTGCGCAGGGCGTTTTCTGCGTTTAGCGAGGCAGAGATAACTCTCGATACCGAATCCTGCGTACTGTGCGGCGCGTGCTGGCGGAGTTGTACGGAAAACGCGATTCGGTTTGAGAACGCTGAACTGGTCGTGGAAACCGGACGCTGTACGGGGTGCGGCGGCTGCGAAGCGGTATGCCAGCATGCGGCGATAAACGTGACGCAAACAGAAGGAACAGCGAAAAGCGTGACCATACCGGCATATGAAGCCGTTTGCCTGACGTGCCACCGTCATTTCTGGTCATTTACGTCTGATGAAAAGCAGTGTCCGCTCTGTTTTCATCATCAACACGGTATGAGAAATACGAGCTGTTGCTAATCTTCGTCTCATTTTAAAAAAATGTTATGCATAACCATAGGCAATGGCGCTATTGCTCTTTATAATCCGCGCCACACCATACTCAGGTATGCAAAAACAACAGAACATTTTACAGAGGTTATCAATGGCTATTGAACGTACTTTTTCCATCATCAAACCAAACGCGGTGGCAAAAAACGTTATTGGCAGCATCTTCGCTCGCTTTGAATCAGCAGGGTTTAAGATCGTTGGCACCAAAATGCTGCACCTGACCGTTGAGCAGGCTCGCGGTTTTTACGCTGAGCACGAAGGTCGCCCATTCTTTGATGGTCTGGTCGAGTTCATGACCTCTGGCCCAATCGTGGTATCCGTACTGGAAGGCGAAAACGCGGTACAGCGTCACCGCGATCTGCTGGGTGCAACCAACCCGGACAACGCGCTGGCAGGTACTCTGCGCGCCGACTATGCAGACAGCTTCACCGAGAACGGCACCCACGGTTCCGACTCTGTTGAATCTGCTGCGCGCGAAATCGCGTTCTTCTTCGCTGAAGGCGAAGTGTGCCCGCGCACTCGCTAATAATTTCGTAAATGCCGCGTGCAAACGTGGCATCCCTGCGCCAGACTTTGTACAATGCAACGCCCCGGACGAGCAGACTGCTTACCGGGGCGTTTCTTTTCAACCCACCAAGGGCCACAACGTGTAACAACGAGGCCGGAAAAAATTATGTCTGAATTAGTGAATACCTCCGAAGTCGCCATTCCTGCGGTTCCCAATAAAAATGGAAAAATTAACCTGCTGGACCTGAACCGTCAGCAGATGCGCGAGTTCTTTAAAGAGATGGGCGAGAAGCCATTTCGTGCCGATCAGGTCATGAAATGGATGTACCACTATTGCAGCGACAACTTTGATGACATGACGGACATCAACAAAGTGCTGCGCAATAAGCTTAAAGAAGTGGCGGAAATCCGCGCACCGGAAGTGGTGGAAGAGCAGCGCTCTTCAGATGGCACCATCAAGTGGGCCATTGCCGTTGGCGATCAGCGCGTTGAAACCGTGTATATCCCGGAAGACGATCGCGCCACGCTGTGCGTCTCTTCTCAGGTGGGCTGTGCGCTGGAGTGCAAATTCTGCTCTACGGCGCAGCAGGGCTTTAACCGTAACCTGCGCGTGTCGGAAATCATCGGCCAGGTCTGGCGTGCCGCGAAAATCGTGGGCGCGGCGAAAGTCACCGGTACACGTCCAATCACCAACGTGGTGATGATGGGGATGGGTGAACCGCTGCTCAACCTGACCAACGTCGTTCCGGCGATGGAAATCATGCTCGACGATTTCGGTTTTGGTCTGTCCAAGCGCCGCGTTACGCTCTCTACTTCCGGCGTTGTGCCTGCGCTGGACAAACTGGGCGACATGATTGACGTTGCGCTGGCCATCTCCCTTCACGCGCCAAACGACGCCATCCGTGACGAAATTGTGCCGATCAACAAAAAGTACAATATCGAAACCTTCCTGGCTGGCGTGCGCCGTTACCTGGAGAAATCCAACGCGAACCAGGGCCGCGTGACCATTGAATACGTGATGCTGGATCATGTTAACGACGGTACCGAGCATGCACATGAGCTGGCTGAACTGCTGAAAGATACACCATGTAAGATCAACCTGATCCCATGGAACCCGTTCCCGGGCGCGCCTTATGGCCGTAGCTCGAACAGCCGTATCGATCGCTTCTCAAAAGTGCTGATGGAGTATGGTTTCACCACCATCGTACGTAAAACGCGTGGCGACGATATCGACGCAGCCTGTGGTCAGCTGGCGGGTGACGTTATTGACCGTACCAAACGTACGCTGCGTAAGCGTATGCAGGGTGAGTCAATCGCGGTTAAAACCGTTTGATTATTATGCAGACACGGCGCATTTTTTGCGCCGTGAAGCATTAATTTACTGAATATTCAGTCACAATCATCACGACTGATTAATAATTACGGTGCGTTTCATACGACTTTCGGGCAGTATGTAACGACGTAACAACAGTTTAGCGTGAAGGCCTGCCAGCGCTGTCATCTGCGGCCCGACAGTCTTATACTGTTTGTTCCAGGTTAACTGACCTAAAGTTTCGCGGTGCGGGTGGCATTGTGACTCACCGGCACCTGAACCCTTATTTTCACGTACCAGTAGTTGTAGCGAATGAATACTGAAGCCACTCACGATCAAAATGCAGCACTCTCCACTGGCGTTCGTCTTCGCAACGCCCGTGAACAACTCGGACTTAGCCAGCAAGCCGTTGCAGAACGCCTGTGCCTGAAGGTTTCCACCGTTCGCGATATTGAAGAAGATAAGGCACCCGCCGATCTGGCTTCAACGTTTCTGCGCGGTTATATCCGTTCTTACGCCAAACTGGTTCATATCCCTGAAGACGAATTACTGCCGATGATGGAGAAGCAGGCGCCTGTGCGTGCGGCAAAAGTTGCGCCGATGCAGAGCTTCTCTCTGGGTAAACGTCGTAAAAAACGCGATGGCTGGCTGATGAGCTTTACCTGGCTGGTCCTGTTCGTGGTTGTCGGCCTGACGGGCGCATGGTGGTGGCAAAACCACAAAGCGCAGCAGGAAGAGATCACGACGATGGCCGATCAGTCCTCCGCTGAGCTCAATCAGTCTGGTAATAACGGCGCGCAAAGCGTGCCGCTGAGCACCGAAGGAGCTGCGACCTCCAGCGAACCTCAGGCGGCAGCAAGCAGCACGCCTGCAACCGAGCCAGCGACGACGCCAGAAGCGACGGCGAATACCGCACCAGCCACCCAGGCCCAGGATCAGAACGCGGTCGTATCACCTTCACAGGCCAATGTTGATACCGCCCCTGCGGCAACGGCACCGGCAGATAACACCGCGGCGTCACTGCCAACTGACCCGGCGGGTACGGCGGCACCTGCCGTTGACCCGAATGCGCTGGTGATGAATTTCACGGCGGATTGCTGGCTGGAAGTGACTGATGCGACAGGTAAAAAGCTGTTCAGCGGCCTGCAACGTAAAGATGGCACGTTAAATCTAACGGGCCAGGCACCTTACAAGCTTAAAATCGGCGCACCGGCAGCGGTACAGATCCAGTATCAAGGAAAACCTGTCGATCTGAGCCGCTTTATCAGAACTAACCAGGTTGCGCGTCTTACCGTTAATGCCGAACAATCAGCAGCACAGTAACAGACGGGCAATGCGGGAGATTTTACATGCATAACCAGGCTCCTATTCAACGTAGAAAATCGAAACGGATTTACGTTGGGAACGTGCCAGTCGGCGATGGGGCGCCTATCGCCGTCCAGTCGATGACCAATACGCGTACTACGGATGTAGAAGCGACGGTCAATCAAATCAAAGCATTAGAACGCGTAGGCGCGGACATTGTTCGCGTCTCTGTACCGACCATGGATGCCGCCGAGGCGTTCAAACTGATCAAGCAGCAGGTGAGCGTTCCGCTGGTTGCCGATATTCACTTCGATTACCGTATCGCGCTGAAAGTCGCTGAATATGGTGTCGATTGCCTGCGTATTAACCCAGGCAACATCGGCAACGAAGAGCGCATTCGCATGGTGGTTGACTGCGCCCGCGACAAAAACATTCCAATCCGTATCGGCGTGAACGCTGGCTCTCTGGAAAAAGATCTCCAGGAAAAGTACGGTGAGCCGACGCCGCAGGCGCTGCTCGAATCCGCAATGCGTCACGTCGATCATCTGGATCGCCTTAACTTCGATCAGTTTAAAGTGAGCGTGAAAGCGTCTGACGTCTTCCTGGCCGTTGAATCGTATCGTCTGCTGGCAAAACAGATCGATCAGCCGCTCCACCTTGGGATCACCGAGGCGGGCGGTCTGCGAAGCGGTTCGGTAAAATCGGCGATTGGTCTCGGCCTGCTGCTCTCTGAAGGCATCGGCGACACGTTACGCGTCTCCCTGGCCGCCGATCCGGTGGAAGAGATCAAAGTCGGTTTCGACATCCTGAAATCACTGCGTATCCGCGCGCGTGGGATCAACTTCATTGCCTGCCCAACCTGTTCACGTCAGGAGTTTGACGTGATCGGCACCGTGAATGCTCTGGAGCAGCGCCTGGAAGACATCATCACCCCGATGGACGTTTCCATCATCGGCTGCGTGGTGAACGGTCCGGGTGAAGCGCTGGTGTCCACGCTGGGCGTGACCGGCGGTAACAAGAAAAGTGGTCTCTATGAAGATGGCGTTCGTAAAGATCGTCTGGATAATAGTGATATGATCGACCAGCTCGAAGCCCGGATTCGCGCGAAAGCGACGATGATGGACGAAGCGAAGCGCATCAGCGTTCAGCAGGTTGAAAAATAACGTGATGGGAAGCAGGCTGCTTCCCATGTATGATTGAACCCATTCTTTGGGTTCTTTTTTGTATATAGAAAGAGAATAAACGTGGCAAAAAACATTCAAGCCATCCGCGGCATGAACGATTATCTGCCTGGCGAAACCGCCATCTGGCAGCGCATTGAAGGCACACTGAAGCAGGTGCTCGGCAGCTACGGTTACAGCGAAATTCGTTTGCCGATTGTAGAGCAGACCCCGTTATTCAAACGCGCGATCGGCGAAGTAACCGACGTGGTTGAAAAAGAGATGTACACCTTTGAGGACCGCAACGGCGACAGCCTGACTCTGCGTCCTGAGGGGACGGCGGGTTGCGTACGCGCCGGCATCGAACATGGTCTCCTGTACAATCAGGAGCAGCGCCTGTGGTATATCGGCCCGATGTTCCGCCACGAACGTCCGCAAAAAGGCCGCTACCGTCAGTTCAACCAGCTTGGCGTGGAAGTGTTTGGTCTGCAAGGACCCGATATCGATGCCGAACTGATTATGCTTACTGCCCGCTGGTGGCGTGCGCTCGGTATTTCTGAGCACGTTTCCCTGGAGCTGAACTCTATCGGTTCTCTGGAAGCGCGTGCGAACTATCGCGATGCGCTGGTGGCGTTCCTGGAACAGCACAAAGAGAAGCTCGACGAAGACTGTAAGCGTCGTATGTACAGCAACCCGCTGCGCGTACTCGATTCCAAAAATCCTGACGTACAGGCGCTGCTGAACGATGCGCCAGCGCTGGGTGACTACCTGGATGAGGATTCCCGCGAACACTTTGCCGGCCTGTGCAAGCTGCTTGAAGCGGCGGGCATTGCTTATACCGTTAACCAGCGTCTGGTGCGCGGTCTGGACTACTACAACCGCACCGTATTTGAGTGGGTCACCACCAGCCTCGGTTCGCAGGGCACCGTCTGTGCCGGCGGTCGTTATGACGGACTGGTCGAGCAACTGGGTGGTCGCGCAGCACCGGCTGTAGGCTTCGCGATGGGCCTTGAGCGACTTGTTTTGCTGGTTCAGGCAGTTAATCCGGAATTTAAAGCCGATCCTGTTGTCGATATATACCTGGTGGCCTCAGGTGCGGATACGCAGTCTGCGGCGATGCAGCTTGCCGAACGCGTGCGCGATGCGCTGCCGGACGTTAAGCTGATGACCAACCACGGCGGCGGCAACTTTAAAAAACAGTTTGCTCGTGCCGATAAGTGGGGCGCAAGTATCGCACTGGTGCTGGGTGAGTCCGAAGTGGCCAACGGCGAAGTGGTAGTCAAAGACCTGCGCTCTGGTGAGCAAACTACGGTAACGCAGGATGGCGTTGCGGCGCACTTGTGCACTCTATTGGGCTAAGGAGAAGGACTGCGTGGAAATTTACGAGAACGAACACGACCAGGTTGATGCGGTTAAGCGCTTCTTTGCTGAAAACGGCAAAGCACTGGTTGTAGGGGTTATTTTAGGTGTTGGTGCGCTGGTAGGCTGGCGTTACTGGAACAATCATCAGGCTGACTCTGCTCGCGGTTCGTCCCTGAACTACGAAAATACCGTTAGCGCAATCCGTGCCGATCAGCCGCAAACGTTGACGGCTGCGGAGAAATTTGCCGCTGACAATAATAACACCTACGGCGCGCTGGCTGCGCTGGAAGTGGCTCAGCAGTATGTTGATAAAAACGAACTGGACAAAGCCGCTGCGCAACTGTCTCAGGGGCTTGCTGCTGCCAGTGACGAAAATCTGAAAGCGGTGATCAATCTGCGTCTGGCGCGTATCCAGGTTCAGCAGAAAAAAGCCGACGACGCGCTGAAAACGCTTGATACCATCAAAGGCGAAGGCTTTGCCGCTATTGTTGCCGATCTTCGCGGTGAAGCACTGCTGAGTAAAGGTGATAAAGCGGGCGCGCGTAAAGCGTGGCAAGCTGGCGTGGATAGTAAAGCTTCACCTGCGCTGAGCGAAATGATGCAGATGAAAATAAATAATTTGTCCGTCTGAGAGGGACCCAATGCAATTGCGTAAATTACTTCTGCCAGGACTGCTTTCTGTTACGTTATTGAGTGGTTGTTCACTGTTCAGTGGCGAAGAAGACGTTGTTAAAATGTCCCCGCTGCCGACGGTTGAAAACCAGTTCACCCCATCCACCGCCTGGGACACCTCTGTGGGAGATGGTATTGGCGATTTTTATTCCAACCTGCACCCGGCATTTGCTGACGGCGTTGTCTATGCGGCCGATCGCAAAGGCACCGTTAAAGCGCTGAACGCTGATGACGGAAAAGAAGTGTGGTCCATTAACCTGGCGGAAAAAGACGGCTGGTTCTCCCGTAAACCTGCACTGCTTTCTGGCGGCTTGACCGTTGCTGGCGGTCACGTGTATGTGGGCAGCGAAAAAGCGCAGGTTTACGCGCTGAATGCCAGCGACGGTTCGGTTGCATGGCAGACCACCGTTGCCGGTGAATCCTTGTCGCGTCCGGTTGTCAGCGACGGCCTGGTGCTGATCCATACCAGCAACGGCCAGTTGCAGGCGCTGAACGAAGCCGATGGTCTGGTAAAATGGACGGTTAACCTGGATATGCCAGCGCTGTCTCTGCGTGGTGAATCTGCTCCGGCGACCGCCTTTGGCGCCGCCATTGTGGGCGGTGACAACGGCCGTGTCAGCGCGGTACTGATGCAGCAGGGCCAGATGATCTGGCAGCAGCGTATTTCCCAGGCGACCGGTTCAACTGAAATTGACCGTCTGAGTGACGTGGACACCACGCCAGTCATCGTTGACGGTGTGGTTTACGCGCTGGCGTACAACGGCAACCTGACGGCGCTGGACCTGCGTAGCGGCCAGATCATGTGGAAACGTGAGCTGGGTTCCGTGAACGATTTCATCGTCGACGGCAACCGTATTTATATGGTGGATCAGAACGACCGTCTGCTGGCGCTGAGCACCGAAGGTGGCGTGACGCTGTGGACGCAGAGCGATCTGCTGCACCGTCTGCTGACAGCACCGGCACTGTATAACGGCAGCCTGGTGGTGGGCGACAGCGAAGGCTATATGCACTGGATCGATCCAGAGAATGGTCGCTTCGTGGCACAGCAGAAAGTGGATAGCTCAGGCTTCCTAACGGAGCCCGTTGTGGCTGACGGCAAACTGCTGATTCAGGCAAAAGACGGCACGCTGTACGCGATCACGCGTTAATTACACGGCGGTTGTAGTATACTAAACGGCTCCTGTTCACTCAGGAGCCGTTTTGACATTTTTAAAAACGCTGCGAAAGCGACGTTATTTTGAATTTTATGAGGCTTCAAACATGGTACCTGTGGTCGCGCTTGTCGGGCGCCCTAACGTTGGAAAATCCACTCTTTTTAACCGTTTAACACGCACCCGTGATGCGCTGGTTGCGGATTTCCCGGGGCTGACGCGTGACCGTAAGTACGGTCGTGCAGAGGTGGAAGGACGCGAGTTCATCTGTATCGATACCGGGGGTATTGACGGTACGGAAGACGGCGTAGAAACCCGCATGGCAGAGCAATCTCTGCTGGCTATCGAAGAAGCGGATGTGGTTCTGTTTATGGTGGATGCTCGCGCTGGCCTGATGCCCGCGGATTCTGCTATTGCTAAACATCTGCGTTCACGCGAAAAGCCTACCTTCCTGGTGGCGAACAAAACTGACGGCATCGATGCCGATCAGGCTGTTGCGGATTTCTGGTCTTTAGGCCTGGGCGATATTTATCCTATCGCGGCCTCGCATGGTCGTGGCGTCACCAGCCTGCTGGAAACCGTTCTGCTGCCGTGGGTAGATGAAGTGAACCCGCCGGAAGAGGTGGACGAGGACGCTGAATACTGGGCGCAGTTTGAAGCCGGAGAGGAAGGCGAGGAAGAGCCGGAAGACGACTTCAACCCGCAGGATCTGCCTATCAAGCTGGCTATCGTGGGTCGCCCAAACGTAGGTAAGTCTACGCTTACTAACCGTATTCTCGGTGAAGAGCGCGTGGTGGTTTACGACATGCCAGGCACAACGCGTGACAGCATTTACATTCCAATGCAGCGCGATGAACGTGAGTACGTACTTATCGACACCGCAGGGGTGCGTAAGCGTGGGAAAATCACCGATGTGGTAGAAAAATTCTCGGTGATCAAAACCCTTCAGGCGATTGAAGACGCCAATGTGGTGCTGCTGGTCATCGACGCACGTGAAGGTATCTCCGATCAGGATCTCTCTCTGCTCGGCTTTATCCTCAATAGTGGGCGCTCGCTGGTTATCGTCGTCAACAAGTGGGACGGTTTGAGCAATGAAGTGCGCGAGCAGGTGAAAGAGACGCTGGACTTCCGTCTGGGCTTTATCGACTTTGCCCGCGTTCACTTCATCTCTGCCCTGCACGGGAGTGGTGTTGGCAACCTGTTCGAATCCGTTCGTGAAGCCTATGACAGCTCTACCCGCCGTCAGAGCACGGCGATGCTGACCCGTATCATGAACATGGCTGCTGAAGACCACCAACCGCCGCTGGTGCGCGGTCGTCGCGTGAAGCTGAAATATGCTCACGCCGGGGGGTATAACCCGCCTATCGTGGTGATCCACGGTAACCAGGTGAAGGATCTGCCGGACTCCTACAAACGCTACCTGATGAACTACTTCCGCAAGTCGCTGGACGTGATGGGTACGCCTATCCGCATTCAGTTCAAGGAAGGGGAGAACCCGTTTGCGAATAAACGCAACACCCTGACGCCGAACCAGATGCGTAAGCGTAAGCGTTTGATTAAGCACATTAAGAAAAGCAAATAATTCTTACCGAACTCACTAAAACCCGCGCCTGTCGCGGGTTTTTTTCGCCCATTCAAAAGGTCTGCCTTCCCTGTGTGATGTCAATCACTATTCGCTTTTAACCATGTTTATATCTAAGAAAGTAGACAATCATCGAATTTTCGTCTTAAAGTCCAGGGTTCGGTACTAGACAAAACTAGCGCCTGGTTATCAAATGGTTAACCAACATTTCGCCGCATGTAAAAAATCGATCGGATACGTAACCGTTCGGCGTACATGCTGGTGTTTACAAGCACGACACATACCTTTTCGGGAGAATTATGCAATCCTCTGTTAATCAAAAAGAGAGCCGAACCTTCTTCGGCCATCCTTATCCGCTCGGTTCGCTGTTCTTCACCGAGATGTGGGAGCGTTTTTCGTTTTACGGTATTCGCCCGCTACTGATTCTGTTTATGGCCGCCACCGTCTATGACGGCGGGATGGGCCTGGCGCGTGAAAACGCCTCGGCGATTGTCGGCATCTTTGCCGGCACCATGTACCTCGCTGCGCTGCCGGGCGGCTGGCTGGCGGATAACTGGCTCGGCCAGCAGCGGGCCGTCTGGTACGGTTCGATTTTGATTGCGCTCGGGCACCTGTCGATCGCCCTGTCGGCCATCATGGGCGACAACCTGTTCTTCATCGGCCTGATGTTTATCGTGCTCGGCTCCGGCCTGTTCAAGACCTGTATCTCGGTCATGGTCGGCACCCTGTATAAAAAAGGCGATGCGCGTCGTGACGGCGGTTTCTCGCTGTTCTATATGGGCATCAACATGGGCTCGTTCATTGCCCCTCTGATTTCCGGCTGGCTGATTAAAACCCACGGCTGGCACTGGGGCTTTGGTATCGGTGGTATCGGGATGCTGGTCGCCCTGATTATCTTCCGCGTGTTTGCCGTTCCGGCCATGAAGCGCTACGACAGTGAAGTCGGTCTGGACTCCACCTGGAACAGTCCGGTAGTGAAACGTAACGGCGTGGGTGCCTGGCTGCTGGCGCTGGCTGTGGGTGTTGCAATCATCGTAACGTTGATTGCCCAGGGCGTGATTGTGATTAATCCGGTCGCGGTCGCCAGCGTGTTGGTGTATGTGATTGCCGCCTCCGTCGCGCTCTACTTCATCTATCTGTTCATCTTCGCCGGGCTGAATCGCAAAGAGCGCGCAAGGCTGCTGGTGTGCTTTATTCTGCTGGTCTCCGCCGCGTTCTTCTGGTCCGCGTTCGAGCAGAAGCCAACCTCCTTCAACCTGTTCGCCAACGACTACACTAACCGCATGATCGGTGATTTTGAGATCCCGGCGGTGTGGTTCCAGTCGATCAATGCCCTGTTCATCATTCTGCTGGCCCCGGTATTTAGCTGGGCATGGCCGAAGCTGGCGAGCAAAAACATTCGTCCGAGCAGCATCACCAAGTTCGTGATCGGCATTCTGTGCGCGGCGGCGGGCTTTGGCCTGATGATGCTGGCGGCGCAGAACGTGCTGAGCAACGGTGGGGCAGGGGTTTCTCCGTTCTGGCTGGTGGGCAGTATCCTGATGCTGACGCTCGGGGAACTGTGCCTGAGTCCGATTGGTCTGGCGACCATGACCCTGCTGGCGCCGGAGAGAATGCGCGGCCAGATGATGGGCCTGTGGTTCTGCGCCAGTGCGCTGGGTAACCTGGCTGCGGGGCTGATTGGTGGTCACGTGAAGGCCGACCAGCTGGATATGCTGCCAGACCTCTTTGCCCGTTGCTCCATTGCGCTGCTGATTTGTGCTGCGGTGCTGATCGTCCTCATTGTTCCGGTGCGCCGCATGCTGGAAAATGCGCAGACTAAACCGGCCGCTAACGCCTGATAAACCTCGACCTTGCCGGGGTGGCGTTATGCCCCGGCAATTGACTTAACGAGGTAAGAACATGCTGTTAGGGTTTGTTGGGCTTGGTGCTGTGGTTGAAACGGCTTACTTACCGGCAATACGAAATCTTTTTCCTGATACTCCGCGCTGTTTAGGTTTTGATATTCATCCCGAGAAGCAGCCTGAAGGGGTCACACGTTGCGCGTCGCTCGGTGAACTTCTTTCCCACCCGCTGGATACACTGTTTATCACCACTTCCTCCCTGTACCACCTCGAGGTACTTGAGCAGGCGCTGGCCTCACCCGCGTCGCGTATTGTGGTAGAAAAACCGATTGTCGCCACGCTGCCCCAAATTGAAAAACTGAAAGCGCTGCTGGCTCAACCGGGAGCCGCCGACCGCGTGCTGGCGCTCGATCACTGGATGGCGCGTCTCGATAGCGTAAAGCAATCACTGGTCGCTCATGTTTCTGACATCGTCAAAATCGAAGGCTTTTTGCAGGAGCCAAGCGGGTATAACGCCGAAGGAGAGCCCATTGCGCTCAACTTCGCCACCGGCGAGCCAGACGCGCGAACGCTTCGCCATCCAGATGGTGTGATTCTGGATATCGGCACGCACGTGCTGGCGATGCTGCGTGAAACGGTGCTTTACCTGGGCGGCAGTGACGATATGACGTTGCAGGTGGTGACAGCAAAAGACCGCCTGGGCCGCGAAATCGCAACGGGCGATCTGACCACGGCGGAAGGCGAGGCGCATTTGCAGGGAAGCATCAGCGGCGTGCCGGTGGACATCTGGCTTAACAAATACGCGGGGCCAGCGGGCGGGCAAAAGGGATTACGCTTCCATTTGCGCGACGGGCGCATCGTCAGCCACGACCGACGCGGCGCAGAAGATGTGCTGGAGCTGATTAAGGGTAAAGAAATTCAGCGCTGGCATATTCCCGGTACGATCTACGAGCATTGCCTTGCGGAGCATATTCTGGGAGCAAAAAGTCTCTTTGAACGGGATCCGCACCAGGTGAGCCGCACGACGCGCCGCAGGGTCGAGGAGGTGACGCTGCTGCTGACCTTACAGCAACAGTTGCGTGGCCCGCACTGAACGCGACGTGGTAAAATTATCGCAGACCTGAACGCTTTGAAGGAGTCACCATGACGATTACCTGCCCGGATTGCCAGACACCGCTGGAGCCCCTGAACGGGGTAGCGCACTGCGAAAATTGTAATAAAGATATCGCGCTCGAAGCCCGCTGCCCGGAGTGTCATCAGCCACTCCAGGTACTAAAAGCCTGCGGTGCGGTGGACTATTTTTGCCAGAACGGCCACGGTCTTATCTCTAAAAAACGCGTGGAGTTTGTTCGGGCTGAAGGTTAATCGCACACGCAGCCTTCACCTTTCTGCCACAGTTCCACCAGCGACTCGGGTGCTTCCTGCTCGGGTACCAGCACGATGATATCGGCGTAGTGCGCCTGATTTTGGCCGGTCCAGATAATCTGGATGCGGAAATAGCGCTGGTCACCGCTGCCGGGGGAAGAGGCTTGCCCGGGCGGCTGGCCGCGCGGGAAAGCCTGCTCAAGAATGCTCACCAGGCGCTGGCGCTGGGCCTCATTAAGCGAGGAGAGCGCAATGGTGCGCTGGCCGCTCAGCTTAGGGATAAAGGCGACGCCGCCTTCCCGGGCCAGCTCAACCACGGCGTCATCCGTCAGTTCCGGAACCTGCATTTACAGTACTCCCACCTGTTCCCAGGCTTGTTTAATGGCCGCCCCAACGTCGCTACCGGAGCGTTTCTCGCCGTGCGCGATCGTCAGTTTTGCAAAGGCATCAAAATCCGCATCCTGCGCCAGGTTGCGATCGCAAACCGTGTCGTACCAGGCATAACCCGCTTTTTCCCAGGCGTAGCCACCGATCGCCGTTGCGGCCAGGTAAAACGCGCGGTTGGGGATGCCGGAGTTAAGATGCACGCCGCCGTTATCCTCGCGCGTTTTGATGAAGTCTTTCATGTGCGCGGGCTGCGGGTCTTTGCCGAGCAGCGGATCGTCGTAGGCGGTACCGGGTTCAGACATGGAACGTAGCCCTTTCCCGTTGATACCCTCCGCCAGCAGACCCTCGCCAATCAGCCAGTCTGCTTTATCGGCGGTTTGCTTAAGATGGTATTGCTTCACCAGCGAGCCAAACACGTCTGACAGCGACTCGTTCAGCGCGCCCGACTGTTCAAAATAGATCAGTCCGGCTTCGGTCTCGGTCACGCCGTGGCTCAGCTCATGCGCCACCACGTCGATGGCAATGGTGAAGCGGTTGAAGATTTCTCCGTCACCGTCGCCAAAGACCATCTGCTGGCCGTTCCAGAAGGCGTTCTGATATTCCCGACCATAATGCACGGTGCCGGTGAGGATCAGCCCTTTGTTATCGAGCGAATCGCGCTGATATTCTTTCCAGAAGAAATCATGGGTGATACCCAGATAATCGTACGCTTCATCCACCGCCACATCGCCGTTGGAGGGCTGGCCTTCATAGCGCACCTGGCTACCCGGCAGCTCCTGGGTCTGTTTCGCATCGTAGATGTCACGCTCAAGCTGACCGGCTTTATTCACATGCGGCGCGGCGGGTTTACCCGGCATATGGGCCATCAGCGTCTGGACGTGGGTTAAGGTCTGACGGGCGCAGCGCTGCTGCGGCTCAGAACCGCTTTCGATAATTCGACGAAGAATATACGGAGGGATGACGCTATGAAGATGGGGCATGCTGCTCTCCTTATTAAAAAAGGCAATAGCAGCAGTATAGTTTGTAACCGGCGAAGATTTATCCGCTTTTACGCTGGCGCGTTTTTTTCACCGGTTTGATCTCTTTCACCTCACTCTCGACCCAGCCGTCAGAAAGCCGGGTGGTGAGCACATCCCCGGCTTTAACCTGTTTCGTTTGTTTCAGCACTTTGCCGTCCGTCGCGGTGGTCACACTATAGCCGCGAGCCAGCGTGGAGAGCGGGCTGACGGCTTCCAGATGGGTGACCGCATTGCCGAAACGCTCGCGCGTGGTGCTCAGGCGTGAGCGGATATTTTCCGCGAGGCGGAACTCAAGCTGCTGGATACGCGTTTGTGCGCGATAAATCTTCGGCTGCGGGTTTTGCTGGTTCAGACGCTGCGTGACGCGCTGCTGGCGAGCTACCGCCCGCTTAAGCTGGTTATCCAGCGCGAAGTTCATCCGCTGACGCAGACGTTCCAGCACGGTTTGCTGACGCGCCAGACGCAATTGCGGATGCTGCTGTTGCAGACGATGGTGAAGCTGGGTAAAGCGGCGGGTACGGTTGGCGAGGAAGTAGTCCATCGCCATCTCCAGGCGCTGCTGCCCGTTCTGGATCTGACGCAGCAGCTCCAGCTGGTTACGGCTGACTACCTCTGCCGCCGCGGACGGCGTGGGCGCGCGTAAATCCGCGACAAAATCCGCAATCGTTACATCCGTTTCGTGACCGACGGCACTTACCACCGGGATAAGGCTGGCAAAGATTGCCCGCGCCACGCGCTCGTCGTTAAAGCTCCAAAGGTCTTCCAGCGAGCCGCCGCCGCGCCCAACGATTAATACATCACACTCCTGACGGGCATTTGCCAGTTCAATCGCGCGCACGATCTGCCCCGGCGCATCGTCACCCTGAACGGCAGTTGGGTAAATAATGACGGGCAGGGAAGGATCACGGCGCTTCAGAACGTGCAAAATATCGTGCAGGGCCGCACCGGTTTTCGAGGTAATGACCCCAACGCAGTGAGCGGGTGAGGGCAGGGGCTTTTTAAACTGCTGGTCGAACAATCCCTCAGCCGAAAGCATGGCTTTGAGCTGCTCGTACTTCTGTTGCAGCAAGCCTTCGCCCGCGGGCTGCATGCTCTCGACGATAATCTGATAATCGCCGCGCGGCTCATACAGGGTAATGTTGGCGCGAACCAGAACCTGCTGGCCATGCTGAGGACGGAACGTCACGCGACGGTTGCTGTTGCGGAACATCGCGCAGCGCACCTGAGCGGTGTCGTCTTTCAGCGTAAAGTACCAGTGACCGGAAGCAGGCTGCGTGAAGTTAGAGATTTCACCGCTGATCCAGACCTGTCCCATTTCCTGCTCAAGCAGCAAACGTACCGTCTGATTAAGGCGGCTGACAGTATAAATTGAGGGGGATTGAGAGGATAACATGTGAGCGGGATCAAATTCTAAATCAGCAAGTTATTCAGTCGATAGTAACCTGCTGAGAGGTGAGCGCAAGCATTTTTTTCAAAAAAGTGTGGATGCAATCGGTTACGCTCTGTATAATGCCACGGCAATATTTAACCACCCAGGTCAGAGATATTGCCCATGCTACGTATCGCTAAAGAAGCACTGACGTTTGACGACGTCCTCCTCGTTCCCGCTCACTCCACCGTTCTGCCGAATACTGCCGACCTCAGCACGCAGTTGACGAAAACCATTCGTCTGAACATTCCTATGCTCTCCGCAGCAATGGACACCGTGACTGAAGCGCGTCTGGCTATCGCCCTGGCACAGGAAGGCGGCATTGGCTTTATCCACAAAAACATGTCTATCGAGCGTCAGGCGGAAGAAGTTCGCCGCGTGAAGAAGCATGAATCCGGTATCGTGTCCGATCCTCAGACCGTTCTGCCAACCACCACGCTGCACGAAGTGAAAGCCCTGACCGAGCGTAACGGCTTTGCAGGCTATCCGGTAGTCACTGAAGACAACGAACTGGTGGGTATCATTACCGGTCGTGACGTGCGTTTCGTGACTGACCTGAACCAGCCTGTCAGCGTCTACATGACGCCAAAAGAGCGTCTGGTGACCGTGCGTGAAGGCGAAACCCGCGACGTGGTGCTGGCGAAAATGCACGAAAAACGCGTTGAGAAAGCGCTGGTTGTGGACGCGAACTTCCACCTGCGCGGCATGATCACCGTTAAAGATTTCCAGAAAGCAGAACGTAAACCGAACGCCTGTAAAGACGAGCATGGCCGTCTGCGCGTCGGCGCTGCGGTTGGCGCAGGTGCGGGTAACGAAGAGCGCGTTGACGCGCTGGTTGCTGCGGGCGTTGACGTGCTGCTGATTGACTCCTCCCACGGCCACTCCGAAGGCGTTCTGCAACGTATTCGTGAAACCCGTGCTAAATACCCGGATCTCCAGATCATCGGCGGTAACGTAGCAACCGGCGCAGGCGCTCGCGCGCTGGCGGAAGCGGGTTGCAGCGCGGTGAAAGTGGGTATCGGTCCTGGCTCTATCTGTACCACCCGTATCGTCACCGGCGTAGGCGTGCCGCAGATCACCGCGGTTTCTGACGCGGTTGAAGCGCTGGAAGGTACCGGTATTCCGGTAATCGCGGACGGCGGTATTCGTTTCTCTGGCGACATCGCCAAAGCGATCGCCGCAGGTGCCGCAGCCGTGATGGTGGGCTCCATGCTGGCCGGTACCGAAGAATCCCCGGGTGAAATCGAACTCTACCAGGGGCGTTCTTATAAATCCTACCGCGGTATGGGCTCCCTGGGCGCGATGTCTAAAGGTTCCTCTGACCGTTACTTCCAGACCGATAACGCTGCTGACAAACTGGTGCCGGAAGGTATTGAAGGCCGCGTGGCGTATAAAGGCCGCCTGAAAGAGATCATTCACCAGCAGATGGGCGGCCTGCGCTCCTGTATGGGTCTGACCGGCTGTGGTACCATTGACCTGCTGCGTACCAAAGCGGAATTCGTACGCATCAGCGGTGCGGGTATCCAGGAGAGCCACGTTCACGACGTGACGATCACCAAAGAGTCCCCGAACTACCGTCTGGGCTCCTGATAAATTTCCGCGCCCGGCTCAATGCCGGGCGCTTTGTTTTGTTTCACTTGCCTCGGAATTAGCGTCAATGACGGAAAACATTCATAAACATCGCATTCTCATCCTGGACTTTGGTTCTCAGTACACTCAGCTGGTGGCGCGCCGCGTGCGTGAGCTGGGCGTTTACTGTGAGCTGTGGGCGTGGGATGTCACGGAAGCACAGATTCGCGAGTTCAATCCAAGCGGCATCATCCTGTCCGGCGGCCCGGAAAGCACCACCGAAGAGAACAGCCCGCGTGCGCCGCAGTACGTGTTCGAAGCGGGCGTACCGGTGTTCGGCGTTTGCTACGGCATGCAGACCATGGCGATGCAGCTGGGCGGCCACGTAGAAGGCTCTAACGAGCGTGAGTTCGGCTACGCACAGGTTGAAGTCGTCACCGACAGCGCGCTGGTGCGCGGTATCGAAGACTCCCTGACCGCAGACGGCAAACCGCTGCTGGACGTGTGGATGAGCCACGGCGACAAAGTCACCGCTATCCCGTCTGACTTCGTGACCGTTGCCAGCACTGAAAGCTGCCCGTTCGCCATCATGGCGAACGAAGAAAAACGTTTCTACGGCGTGCAGTTCCACCCGGAAGTGACCCACACCCGTCAGGGTATGCGCATGCTGGAGCGCTTCGTGCGTGACATCTGCCAGTGTGAAGCCCTGTGGACCCCGGCAAAAATCATCGACGATGCCGTGGAGCGTATCCGCCAGCAGGTTGGTGATGACAAAGTGATCCTCGGCCTCTCCGGCGGCGTGGACTCCTCCGTGACCGCGATGCTGCTGCACCGCGCCATCGGCAAAAACCTGACCTGCGTCTTCGTGGACAATGGTCTGCTGCGTCTGAACGAAGCCCAGCAGGTAATGGACATGTTCGGTGACCACTTCGGTCTGAACATCGTTCACGTGGAAGGCGAGCAGCGCTTCCTGGACGCGCTGAAAGGCGAGAACGATCCGGAAGCGAAACGTAAAATCATCGGTCGCGTGTTCGTGGAAGTGTTCGACGAAGAAGCACTGAAGCTGGAAGATGTGAAATGGCTGGCGCAGGGCACCATCTACCCTGACGTGATCGAGTCTGCGGCCTCCGCCACCGGTAAAGCGCACGTCATCAAATCTCACCACAACGTGGGCGGCCTGCCGAAAGAGATGAAGATGGGCCTGGTTGAACCGCTGCGCGAGCTGTTCAAAGACGAAGTGCGTAAGATCGGTCTGGAACTGGGTCTGCCGTACGACATGCTCTACCGTCACCCGTTCCCGGGTCCGGGTCTGGGCGTGCGCGTGCTGGGCGAAGTGAAGAAAGAGTACTGCGACCTGCTGCGTCGCGCGGACGCTATCTTCATCGAAGAACTGCACAAAGCTGACCTGTACAACAAAGTGAGCCAGGCGTTCACCGTATTCCTGCCGGTTCGCTCGGTCGGCGTGATGGGCGATGGCCGTAAGTACGACTGGGTTGTTTCCCTGCGTGCGGTGGAAACCATCGACTTCATGACCGCGCACTGGGCGCACCTGCCGTATGACTTCTTAGGCCGCGTGTCTAACCGCATCATCAACGAAGTGAACGGCATTTCCCGCGTGGTGTATGACATCAGCGGCAAGCCACCGGCGACGATCGAGTGGGAGTAAGCCCATAACCTTTCCTGCGAAGTTATAAGCAGGTAAGACTGATAAAACCCTCTGTTTACAGAGGGTTTTTCTTTTTGGCCGATATCCGGCCCGGCGGTGAACTACTGGCTCATCTGCCGCGATTCACGGCAGCCGATACTGCGTCGCCATGCGCCGGGTGCCTGACCATACTGACGCTTAAAGCTGCGGTTGAAGGACTGCTGAGAGTCAAAGCCCAGCGCGATCGCCACGTTCAGAATCGGTTCATCGCTGTGGGCCAGGCGCTCAACCGATTTTTGCAGCTTTTGCGCGCGAATATATTCGGCGAGAGGGGAGCCGGTATGTTCTTTGAAAAGCCGCTGGAGGTGCCATTTCGAATAGCCGGCTCGCCTGGAGACGGTTTCAATGTCCAGACGGCTATCGAGGTTGTTGTCGATCCAGTCGAGTAAATCGTGAATGAATGCACCCGTGTTCATTTTGCTTCCCCCTACGCCACGCATTAAAAAGCATCTTTGTTTGTTGCACTTAAAGGTGACCCGTTTTTACATTAATTGCAAGTTTTATTGTTGCATTTAAATCCCTTCTCAAAACGCGTGATTTATCTTCGCCGCAAATAGCACATAAAGTGCAACAATTATTCTTGCACTTAATTAAGCGCCTTCCTACAATCGCCGCGATAGTGTATTCGAAACTGTTACAGTTTTGTGGCGATGAACGACACAAATGGCCTTCAGCCAGCTACCGGACAAAGGAAGTGGCGCGGCGCCTCCCGCTGCGTCTTGCCCGGCGGCTACAATAACCGGAATAAAAATAATGAGCCTGCAAAAAACCTGGGGTAACTTTCATCTGAGCGCGATGGGGGTGGTTTTACTCTCCGCGCTTCTCGTCGGGTGCGATGACAGCGTCGCGCAAAATGCCGCGCCGCAAGCGCCCGTTGTCAGCGCTGCTGACGTGGTGGTGAAATCCATTAGCCAGTGGGACAGCTTTAACGGTCGCATTGAAGCGGTGGAAAGCGTTCAGCTGCGTCCGCGCGTCTCCGGCTACATTGAGAAAGTGAATTACACCGACGGCCAGGAGGTGAAAAAGGGCGAGGTGCTGTTCACGATTGATGACCGAACCTATCGCGCCGCGCTGGAACAGGCGCAGGCGAACCTGGCGAGAGCCAAAACGCAGGCCAGTCTGGCGCGAAGCGAGGCTAACCGTACCGATAAATTAGTCAATACCAACGTGGTGTCCCGCGAAGAGTGGGAGCAGCGCCGTTCCGCCGCTACCCAGGCGCAGGCCGATATTCGCGCCGCGCAGGCGGCGGTAGACGCTGCGCAACTTAACCTCGACTTCACCAAAGTGACCGCGCCTATCGACGGTCGCGCCAGCCGGGCGCTGATCACCAGCGGTAACCTGGTGACGGCGGGCGACAGCGCCAGCGTGCTCACCACCCTGGTCTCGCAGAAAACGGTTTATGTCTACTTCGACGTGGACGAGTCAACCTACCTTCACTATCAGAACCTGGCCCGCAGCGGGCAGCGGGTGTCCGGCGATCATGCGGCGCTGCCGGTGGAGATTGGCCTGACGGGCGAGGAGGGCTATCCCCATCAGGGCAAAGTGGATTTCCTGGATAACCAGCTCACGCCGGGTACCGGAACGATCCGCATGCGCGCGCTGCTGGATAACTCACAGCGTCAGTTCACGCCTGGACTCTTTGCCCGCGTGCGTCTGCCGGGCAGTGCGGAATTTAAAGCCACGCTTGTTGACGATAAGGCGGTGCTGACCGATCAGGATCGTAAATATGTCTATATCGTGGATAAAGACGGGAAAGCGCAGCGCCGCGACATTACGCCCGGGCGTCTGGCCGACGGTTTACGTATCGTACAGCAGGGGCTGAATCCCGGGGATAAAGTCATCGTCGATGGTTTACAAAAAGTGTTTATGCCGGGTATGCCGGTTAACGCGAAAACCGTTGCCATGACCGCCAGCGCCGCCCTCAACTGATCCCTTACCTGAGAATCCAATCCATGGACTTTTCCCGTTTTTTCATCGACAGGCCGATTTTTGCCGCCGTACTGTCGATTCTGATTTTTATCACAGGATTAATCGCCATCCCGCTGCTGCCGGTGAGCGAATACCCTGACGTCGTGCCGCCAAGCGTGCAGGTGCGCGCCGAGTACCCGGGCGCCAACCCGAAAGTGATTGCCGAGACCGTGGCAACGCCGCTGGAAGAGGCGATCAACGGCGTTGAGAACATGATGTACATGAAATCCGTCGCGGGCTCCGACGGCGTGCTGGTGACTACCGTCACCTTCCGTCCGGGCACCGACCCGGATCAGGCGCAGGTTCAGGTGCAAAACCGCGTCGCGCAGGCCGAAGCGCGTCTGCCGGAAGACGTGCGGCGTCTGGGCATCACGACTCAGAAACAGTCGCCAACGCTGACGCTGGTGGTGCATCTGTTTTCGCCTGGCGGTAAGTACGATTCACTGTATATGCGTAACTACGCCACGCTGAAGGTGAAGGACGAGCTGGCGCGTCTGCCCGGTGTGGGGCAGATTCAGATTTTCGGCTCGGGTGAATACGCGATGCGCGTCTGGCTGGACCCGAACAAGGTCGCGGCCCGCGGGCTGACCGCTTCGGACGTGGTCACGGCGATGCAGGAGCAGAACGTGCAGGTGTCCGCCGGGCAGCTTGGCGCCGAGCCGCTGCCGAAAGAGAGCGATTTCCTGATCTCCATTAACGCCCAGGGCCGCCTGCATACCGAAGACGAGTTCGGCAACATTGTCCTGAAAACCACGCAGGATGGTACGGTCGTCCGACTGCGCGACGTGGCGCGTGTCGAGATGGGGTCCGGCAGCTACGCGCTGCGCTCCCAGTTGAACAATAAAGACGCGGTCGGGATTGGTATCTTCCAGTCGCCGGGGGCAAACGCCATCGATCTGTCTAACGCGGTACGCGCCAAAATGGACGAACTGTCCACACGATTCCCGGACGATATGAAATGGGCGGCGCCTTACGACCCGACGGTGTTTGTACGCGACTCGATCCGCGCTGTGGTGCAAACGCTGCTGGAAGCGGTGGTGCTGGTCGTGCTGGTGGTGATCCTGTTCCTGCAAACCTGGCGCGCGTCGATAATCCCGCTGATTGCGGTGCCGGTATCGGTAGTGGGCACGTTCAGTATTCTCTACCTGCTGGGCTTTTCGCTGAATACCCTGAGCCTGTTCGGGCTGGTGCTGGCGATTGGTATCGTGGTGGACGATGCCATCGTGGTGGTGGAAAACGTCGAACGAAATATCGAAGAGGGGCTCGCCCCACTTGCGGCAGCGCATCAGGCGATGCGTGAAGTGTCCGGACCGATTATTGCCATTGCGCTGGTGCTGTGTGCGGTATTCGTTCCGATGGCGTTCCTCTCCGGCGTGACCGGTCAGTTCTACAAGCAGTTTGCGGTAACGATAGCCATTTCCACGGTGATTTCCGCGATCAACTCGCTGACGCTCTCGCCAGCGCTGGCCGCGCTGCTGTTGAAGCCGCATGGCGCCCCGAAAGATTTCCCGACCCGGCTTATCGATCGTCTGTTCGGCTGGATTTTCCGTCCGTTTAACCGCTTTTTCCACCGCAGCTCGACTGGCTATCAGGGGCTGGTGGGCAAAACGCTCGGCCGACGCGGGGCAGTGTTCGTGGTTTATTTGCTGCTGCTTTGCGCTGCGGGCGTGATGTTTAAAGCCGTTCCCGGCGGGTTTATTCCGACGCAGGATAAGCTGTACCTGATCGGCGGCGTGAAAATGCCGGAAGGCTCGTCGCTGGCGCGCACCGATGCGGTGATCCGCAAAATGAGCGAAATCGGGATGAATACCGAAGGCGTGGATTATGCGGTCGCGTTTCCTGGCCTGAATGCGCTCCAGTTCACCAATACGCCGAACACCGGGACGGTCTTCTTTGGCCTGAAGCCTTTCGACCAGCGTAAACATACTGCGGCGGAAATAAACGCGGAGATCAACGTGAAAATCGCGCAAATCCAGCAGGGCTTTGGCTTCTCGATTCTGCCGCCGCCGATTTTAGGTCTGGGCCAGGGATCGGGCTATTCGCTGTACATTCAGGATCGTGCTGGTCTGGGCTATGGCGCGCTGCAAAACGCGGTGAACACCATGTCCGGGGCGATTATGCAGACGCCGGGGATGCATTTCCCTATCTCAACCTACCAGGCAAACGTTCCGCAGCTGGATGTACAGGTTGACCGTGATAAGGCGAAAGCGCAGGGCGTGTCGCTCACCGATCTCTTCGGGACGCTGCAAACCTATCTGGGCTCGTCTTATGTGAATGACTTCAACCAGTTCGGTCGCACCTGGCGCGTAATGGCACAGGCCGACGGGCAGTTCCGCGACAGCGTGGAAGATATCGCGAATTTACGCACCCGTAATAGCCAGGGTGAAATGGTGCCGATTGGCAGTATGGTGAAAATCACGACCACCTACGGTCCGGACCCGGTGATCCGCTACAACGGCTACCCGGCGGCGGATCTGATTGGCGATGCCGACCCGCGCGTGCTCTCTTCCGCGCAGGCGATGACGCAGCTGGACGGTATGTCTAAGCAGATCCTGCCGAACGGGATGAATATTGAATGGACGGACCTGAGCTTCCAGCAGGCCACCCAGGGCAACACGGCGCTGATCGTCTTCCCGGTCGCGGTGCTGCTGGCGTTCCTGGTGCTGGCGGCGCTGTATGAAAGCTGGACGCTGCCCCTGGCGGTGATCCTCATCGTGCCGATGACGATGCTCTCCGCGCTGTTCGGCGTCTGGCTGACCGGGGGCGATAACAACGTCTTCGTGCAGGTAGGGCTGGTGGTACTGATGGGGCTGGCCTGTAAAAACGCGATTCTTATCGTGGAGTTTGCCCGCGAGCTGGAAATTCAGGGCAAAGGCATTATGGAGGCCGCGCTGGAAGCGTGCCGCCTGCGTCTACGCCCGATTGTAATGACCTCTATCGCCTTTATTGCCGGGACCATTCCACTGATCCTTGGTCACGGGGCAGGGGCAGAAGTGCGCGGCGTCACCGGGATCACCGTGTTCGCCGGGATGCTGGGTGTGACGCTGTTTGGTCTGTTCCTGACGCCGGTCTTTTACGTGACGCTGCGTAAGTTCGTGACGCGCGGTAAAGCGGAAAGAGAGGTGTTGCCTGCGTAGGACGTAGCAGATAGCAAAAAGCCGCCTTCACAATGAAGGCGGCTTTTTTTTCGCAGTCTGTCAGGATTAGGGCGCTTTTTTATGCTGTGTGCAGAGTTCCGGCACCGGATCGCACCCGCTGGTATCGGCTTTTTTCACCTCTTCCAGCGCGCTGGCGACGGTATGGCGCGCTAAAACCGCTAACGAAGCCTGCTCCGCTTCATCAGCGATTGATTTGAAGTACCAGCAGGCGTTGGCGCTGACCACGCAGCGGGCCGGGACGTCAGGACGGGACGCCCACAGCTTTTTATCTTCAGTGACGGAGAGGTAGATATCACGCAGGGTAATCTCTTCCGCCGGGCGGCCAAGGTGAATAGAGCCGTTGCGGCCAAGCGTGGAGACGATAATGCCGTCGCGGGCGAGAGGAACCATTAATTTGCGGATAAAGCTCGGATTCGCTTCCAGGCCGTAAGCCAGGATTGCACTCGTCGAACGTTCACCCGATTGCTCCGCCATCGCTACGCTGAGAACCATCTGCAAAGCTGTCGGGAAGCGGTAATCTAACATTTTTCTGTCCTGGGTTGCGGTGAATCTTGTTCTTTTTGGCACCGCAGAGGTGAATAATCAGTAAGTAACAATATAACAAATACGGTAATTTTATTGAAGCAATCTGCGGCATACGTAAAGTAACGCTGCGCTGACACATGTCAGGACGTGTAGCGCCGCGTTTACGTTCATGCGAACGCCGGATTCGGGAAATCAACGGTCACCATAAGACCGCCTTCGGCTGACGTACTCAGATTGACCCTGCCGTTGTGTTGCTGCGTAACGGCTTTAACGATAGCAAGCCCCAGTCCACTCCCGCTTTGGGTCTGATTAGGATCGCGGAAAAATCTGTCGAACACGCGCTCCCGCAATTCAACCGGAATGCCGGGACCCGCGTCTGAGACGCGCAGCTGAGCGGACTTGTCACGCGATTGCAGTTGTACCTCAATGCGTCCACCCTCAGGGCTGTACTTCACGGCATTCTCAATTAAATTGTCGATCAGCGATACCAGACGTTCCCGAATGTCTGTGATATGGATTTCATCATCGGCGATGAATTCAAACTCAATTCTGCGCCCGGACGCCAGCGGTTCCAGGGCAGCCATTCGCTCCTGAATAAGCGTCGTCAGTGGCACAGGCGACATCACCGTGCTGATGTGCGCTTCGCTGTGCATCATCAGCAGAAGCTGATTGACGAGACGCGCAGCACGGCTATTGCTGCGAACAATGCCCGCAAGCAGCTCCTGCTGGCTTTCGCTGATGACCCAGGACTGCAACGCCTCGACGTTGATCCGCATCGCGGCCAGAGGCGTACGCAGTTCGTGTGCGGCATCGGCAATAAACATTCTTTCCCTTTCGGCGCTTTCCCGCACCCTGGCCAGAAAGTCATTAATCGCGTCGACCGTCTGGCGAAGCTCCCTGTGTCTGGGGACGGCTTTTAAAGGCGAGAGATCGTCCGGCGTGCGCAATGAAATTTCATTCACCACCTTGTTCCAGGGGCGCATCGCGATGCGGATGGACAGCCACGCGGGGAACAGAAGAAAAGGGATGCATATCATCAGCGGCATGACGTAGTAGCCGCGCGAGTTCAGATAGATAAAGAAATTCCAGCTACCGGCAGGGGTAAAAAGGGTGACTTCCACGTCGGAGTGCGCGGATTTGAGGGTACGGCTCGTCCATGTATGGTCCTCACTCTGGACATGCTGCATGACCCCCAGACGGCTATTTTTTACCCCCGTTGGCGCACCATCCGAAGAAAAAATAATCTCGTTATTCTTGCGAACAATGAGGTTGATGGACAGCTCCGGATCTTCGCCGCCCCCATACCCCTCTCGCAGCGCCTTACTGAATGCTGCCAGCACGGCATCACGCGCCTGCGGGCGATCGTCCATGCTCTCTACCAGGGAAAACAGGGTTTCGTAAGTCTCACTGCCCGTCAGTATGGGAGGGCTACGCAGGTCTTCCAGCAAAATGAAGGTTAAAAAGAGACACCAGAGCAACGTAAGCAGCAGCATCTGGGCGACCAGCATTCGCCTGACCAGCGTGGGAAGCCGGAGGTGGTGCCAAAAATTACGCATCAACCTGCCGCCTTCTGAACGGGTACGGTATCGATGACATACCCAACGCCTCTTACCGTTCGCACAAAGCCATCGCCAATTTTTCGCCGCAGGTTACCCATATGCACGTCAAGCGCGTTGCTGAGGTTTTCTTTCGTGCCAAATATCCTTTCTTCCAGATACCGTCGCGTAAGCACGCGATCGGCGCGCAGCATTAACGTTTCAAGCAGCGCATATTCGCTTGCCGTCAGCTCAACGTGGCGTGCGCTCACCGTTACGCGACGCGTCGGAATATGAAGCGACAAACCGCGAATTTCTATTGCCTCATTTTCAAAACCGTAACTGCGCCGCGCAAGGGCTCTCACGCGCGCCAGCAGTTCGGCGAGAACAAAAGGTTTGACCAGATAATCGTCTGCACCTGCATCCAGCCCGCACAGGCGGTCCTGTAGCGTGCCTCGCGCCGTCAGGATGATGACGGGAACGCCCTTAAGCTGTTGACGCAGGCGCGTCATCAGGCTCATGCCATCGCCATCGGGCAGCCCCAGGTCGAGCAAAATAAGTTCCGGCACGCAGATCCCAAGCTGATGCAGCGCATCCTCTTTGCGGCGTACCCATATGACATCAAATCCTTGATCTGCAAGGGCGATACGCACGCCATTGCCGAGATCCAGGTCGTCTTCAATTAGTAGAATTTTCACATTGGTAACTATATCAACAGTGCATGAAGAACAACTGAAGAAAAAACGGTAACAGGAATTCTACAGGGTTTACAGAACCTTCACGTGCTTCAGCATTTCTTCATTTATGGCTCATAAGAACCTTAGGGTAAGTATTCAGAATGAGCGCTCTGGCGTTTAACACCGCTTGTATCGCAATCATCTGAATCCAAAGGGCTTCTTTAATGAGAAACATCACACTGCGTAATAGTTTCCCCCGTTCACGCATCGGTCGCAGCATGAAAAGCATCTTGCCGGGGGCCGTCCTGGCGTTACTGGCTACCCCGACCCTGGCGGCAGATCAGCCTCAGGGCAACGTGTTAACCCTGGGAGGCGGCGTGGATGTTGCGCCACGCTATTCCGGTTCGGACAAGAGCCGGGTCTCTGCGGCTCAGGTGGTTGATTACGCGATGGCCAATGGTTTTTTTGTCAGCACCACGCGGGGGATCGGCTACGGCAACAGCTTTGGTAACCTGGACTACAACGCAGCGCTGAGCTATCGCGCAGGACGTAAGGATCGCGACGTAAGCAGCGATTCGATCGCCTCCGGCAGCGACGACCTGCGAGGAATGGGTGACATTAAAGGCTCAGCTATCGTTGTGCCAGGGCTGGGATACAGGGTGACTGACTGGCTGACCGTGCAGTTGCAGGCAGAGGTCCCGGTTTCTGAGAGAGACAATGGTGAAGCTGTGCATTTCGGCATTGCCAGCCCGCTCTATACATCTCCGAAAAATGCGTTAACGCTGGCGCTGACCGGTAGCTGGGGATCCAGTAAGTATGTGCAAACCTACTACGGGGTGAATGCCGCCCAGTCGGCCGCATCGGGTTTTGCCCGACACGATGCCGGATCGGGAATATATGCGTATTCGCTGAACCTGGACTGGACCCATAAGCTTACCTCCCGCTGGAGCCTGCTTGCCGCAGCTGGCGTTACGCAGCTGACGGGAGAGGCTGGCGATAGCCCCATTGTTCAGCGAAAAACGTCTCCTGTGGGAAGTTTGAAGGTGACGTACAGCTTCTGATGGTTCAGCGAGGGGGAAGGTGCGTTTGTGACAAAACCGCACATAACCCCGTTGCAGGAGCCGGAAGTGCATAAAGCCCGCAGGATGGCGTGGCCCGAAGTCGGACCGTTCATCATGCGGGCTTTTTTATCACTGTTGACCCGATAACGCCTGTTCAATCGTACGGGTAATGACGTCCGGCTGGCTGACCATCGATACATGGCTTGCCGCTACCTCCGTGGTGTTGGCGTTGATTTTCTTCGCCATTGCGCGCTCTAGCTCAGGATTGATCATCCGGTCATTTTTGCTGACCACATACCAGCTCGGTTTGTCATGCCAGGCGGCATGCGCGATTTTCTCCCCAAACGCATCGGCCTTAATGGGGCTCTGCGTCGCGGCAATCACGCTGCGCTCAACGTCCTTTACGTCAGGGGCAAAATTCTCGCTGACCGCTTTTGTCGGCAGATATAAATACCCCTCTGTGGTTTTAGCGAGGCTGGCGCTCCCTGGCGGAGCAGGGAAGCTATTTGCCAGAGCTGCCGTCGACTGGCCGGAATCCGGCGCAAAAGCGGCAACGTAAACCAGTGACTTCACGCGGGCATTGTTTCCCGCCTCGCTGATTACCGTCCCGCCCCAGGAGTGACCGACCAGCACCACATCCCCATGAGCCCGGGCGATAGCACGCTGCGTGGCGGCGACATCATCTTTCAGAGACGTGAGCGGAAGTTGTACCGCAATGACCTCGGTATGGTGTTTTTGCAGCCGGGTAATCACCTTATTCCAGCTGCTGCCGTCGGCAAACGCCCCGTGCACCAGCACCACGCTGGCTTTCGTCTCTGCCAACGCGCTGGTGGAAACCGCCAGCACCATCGCTGTTAATACAGACAATGCTTTCATAACAGGCTCCTTAAAAGTGATGGATCGCGGCATGTGGCGGCACGGTGAATTCAACGGTTTTATGGTCGATGGGTTTATGCGCCGGGTCGGCAACGACGATCGTCACCTTGTGCTTTCCTGCGGGCAGCCCGACCAGGATCACCGGCTCGCCGCTGGTATCAGCCCAGTGCCAGGGCGCGTCATCCACCACAACGTGAATATGGCCGATACGCGGAGTGACTTTCAGCGCGTCGGGTCCAAATACAGGTTCAATGCGCAGGTTTTCGACACGGTACTGAATAAAGACCGCACCTTTACTTAGCGGTCCCGCCAGCGGCGGATCGACAATCAGTTTTGCTGGCGGCTGGGGTTGTTCAGGCGGGGCGACGGCGGCTGGACCGTTGACATCAGCGGCGCTCAGACCATCCAACGGTGCGGCCATTGCGCCAGCAAAGGACGTCAGCGCAAATACAGGAAGCAGGAAATATCGACGAATCATCTGTTTCTCTCCTCATCAGTTTATTATGGCGAGGGATACAGAAGACCATTTTTATGTATCGGGGATGTTTGCTTTTGCGGGCGTTTTGTACCGGTTTGTCAGCGTAGCGCTCGGGATACAGTGTGATACAGTTTGTCTTCCGGGAGCGAACACGCTTTAGCGCTCGGGCGAATCCACCACAAGACCTGATTGCTGCGACTGAATTTTGTCCTGATGGTGATACCAGGCGCCAATGGAGGAATAAACAAAGCGGCCAAAGAAAAACAGGAAACTGATAAGCAGTATGATGCGGGTCATCCGGGTGTTAAATCGATGTCGTTTTCGCATACGCGTAGCCTGACTCACTTTCTTTTCCTGAGTATACCCTTTTGGGCGATACGGCTATTAAGGCACAGCCGCAAGTCAGGGTCAATTCGGCGAAATGTAAAATAGCGTCAATGCTTACATTAATTTATGTTATTAAAAACAACGCTTTTATTTATCGCATTGATAATTACAGGAAAAATATTCAAAAAAAACGTGAAAAAGGTTTATTCAGATAAATTAATTTGATTTAGGTCAACCGCATCCCGTCGTTGCTATTTAAAATCCCTCCTCCACTGTGCTTGCCAGGAATTTCCAGGCAACGTGTACGTCAGGTTGGATGCCTGTCTTCATTTACCCTCTGGAGCGCAAGGGTTGTAAACGAGCATCTATGAATATTCACCACATCCTGAAGCAAAATAAAGACCGCTGGTGGGCACTTCCTCTTATTTTACCCGTCGTGTTACTCCCGGTGCTTAGTGTGGCTAATACCTTAACGCAGTTGGGCGACGGTATCGTTGCGCTCTATTATCTCCCGCTCTCCTTTTTGCTGACGCTGATGTTATTCTTTGGCCTGGAAGCCCTCCCCGGGGTGGTGGTGTCGCTGTTTTTACGTTATTACCCCTCCGTTGGGTTATTTGAAGCCATGGCCGGCATTCTGCATTTTATCGTTCCTCTGGTGCTCAGCTGGGGCGGTTATCGCGTGTTTGCGCCCCGGCGCAATATGACCGCTTACGGTGACATACGCCTGATGGGGCAGCGTATTTTCTGGCAGGTGTTTTGCCCGGCAACGCTATTTCTGCTGCTGTTTCAGTTTGCGGTCTATCTCGGCGTCTATGAGAGCCGCCAGAGCCTCGCAGGACTGAATCCCCTCAATATTCGGACCCTTATTAACTATCAGGGGCTGCTGGTGAGCGGGCTGACGGGCGTGCCGCTAAGCTACCTGCTGATCCGCCTGATACGTCATCCGCGCTATATCAAGGGACTGATGTCCCAGCTCCGCGCGCAAATAGACAAAAAGGTGACGGCCTTTGAGTTTGTGGTGTGGTTTATAGCCCTGGGCGGGTTGCTGGTCATGCTGCTGCTGCCCATGAATGCAAACAGTTCCATTTTCAGTACCAACTACACCTTGTCCCTACTGATGCCCGTGATGCTCTGGGGGGCGATGCGCTTTGGCTACAAGCTGATGTCACTCATCTGGACGCCGGTCCTGCTGGTGTCGATTCACTTTTTTTATCACTACATTCCGGTGCAAGAGGGTTATGGCATTCAGCTGGCGATCACCTCATCCAGCTATCTGGTCTTTTCCTTCGTTGTGACGTACATGTCGATGCTGGCGACACGCCAGCGGGCCATCAATATTCGCTCCCGCAGTCAGGCTTTTCTCGATCCGGTGGTGCATATGCCCAACCTGCGGGCGCTGTCGCGCGAGCTGGCCAGTCATCCGTGGTCAGCGCTCTGTTTACTGCGCGTGCCCGAGCTGGAGGTGCTGGGACGCAATTACGGCGTGATGCTGCGGATCCAGTATAAACAGCAGCTGGCGCAATGGATAAACGGCACCCTTCAGCCCAATGAGCGAGTCTATCACCTCACCGGGTATGACATGGCGGTGCGTCTGGAGGCGGAGTCGCATCAACAGCGCATTGAAACGCTGGACGAGCATATCAAGCAATTTGTTTTTATCTGGGATGGTATGCCGGTACAGCCTCAGGTCGGCGTGAGCTATTGCTATGTACGCTCACCCGTCAATCATCTCTATCTGGTGCTGGGGGAACTGGGCATCGTGGCCGATCTCTCCCTTTCTACCAACCACCCGGAAAATCTTCAGCAGCGCGGGGCTGTTCATTTGCAGCGTAGCCTGAAAGATAAGGTCGCGATGATGAGTCGTTTGCAGGCCGCGCTGGAGCAGGACGCTTTTACCCTGCTGGTTCAGCCTGTTCGCGGGCTGCGCGGTGATTGTTATCACGAGGTGCTGCTGCGAATGCGTGATGATAACGGGGCACTGATCTTTCCCGAGCAGTTCCTGCCCATTGCACAGGAGTTTGGTTTATCGTCGCGTGTTGATTTATGGGTACTGGAGCGTACGTTGAGTTTTCTGGCACAGCACCGCCAGCGTTTGCCGGGCCAGCGCTTTGCGATCAACCTCGCACCTTCTACCGCCTACAGGGCGCAGTTCCCGCTTGAAGTGAGCCGCCTGTTAGCCAAATACGCCGTTGAAGCGTGGCAGCTGATCTTTGAAGTGACCGAAAGCAGCGCCTTTGGTCATGCGGATCTGGCGGCGTCGACCCTCAGGAAATTACAAAAAATGGGCATCCGGATCGCCATTGATGATTTTGGCACGGGCTACGCCAGCTATGCGCGGTTAAAAAGCGTGGACGCAGACATTCTCAAAATCGATGGCGGTTTTATTCGCAATATTGTCAGCAACAGCCTGGATTACCAGATTGTGGCTTCCATTTGCCATCTGGCCCGGATGAAGAAAATGCTGGTGGTGGCGGAATATGTGGAAACGGAAGAGATACGTAGCGCGGTGCACGCGCTAGGTATCGATTATGTGCAGGGCTATTTGATTGGGTTGCCGACTGAGCTTGATACGTTGCTCAACACGCAGCCTTCTCAGGAGAGCGCCTGAGCCGTTACGCTGCCGCCTCAGAACTCTCTTCTTCAATCTTCAACAGCCAGCCGGTGACCGCTTCCCAGTACTGCTGCTCTTTTTCCAGATCCAGCAGCACCAGCGCGTTCTGGCTAAACCAGTCGTGCGGGAAGCTCAGCGTCCAGTGATAGTCATCCGTTTTTAGCTTCAGCGTCGGCGGCGTGGTGGTTGCCTGTCGCTGATTATTGAGCAACACGCCCAGGCGCAACAGCTGAATGAGCGGCAGGAACTGCTTTTTCTTAAATAACGTAAAGCGCGGCAGATCGTCGAGCTTGATGCCTTTGCGGTGATAGCGCACCAGCGTCGCCATCATGGATTGCTGCTCCTGGTTGAAGCCAGGCAGATCGCTGTTTTGCAGAATATAGGCCGAATGGCGATGCATTCCGCTGTGGTTAATGTTCAGCCCCACCTCGTGCAACATGGCGGCCCATTTCAACAGCGCGGCCAGCTGCGGATGCGCCAGCTTCGGATTCTGCTCCTCCCACTGCTCGTACATCTGAACCGTGGTTTCCAGCACCCGTTTCGCCTGTTCGCGGTCGATGTTGTACTGGTTGGCCAGGCTCTGCGCGGTGCGGCTGCGAATATCCTGATGACGGAAACGGCCTTCCATCTCATACAGCACACCTTCACGCAGGGCGCCGTCAGAGAGGCGCAGCTCTTTGATCGCCAGCGCGTCAAACACGCCGCAGAGGATCGCCAGCCCCGGTACGAACACGGCTTTACGTTCGTCGGACAGACCCGGCAAACTCAGGGCGTCGAAGCTCTTATGCTTAAGCACCTCTTCGGTGAGTTTCACAAGGCGCTCAGGCGTAATAAACCCGTCTTTTTCACCCATTGCCAGCAGCACTTCATGGGCCGCTTTAATCGACCCCGACGCGCCCAGCGCCACGTTCCAGCCCTGAATACGGTATTGCCAGGCCAGATTTTCCAGTTTTTGTACGGCGGCCATGCGCGCGCGCTGGAAGTTTTCGCGGGTGATGACGCCGCCCGGGAAATACATCTGCGCGAAGCTGACGCAGCCCATACGGCGGCTTTCCACCAGACGCGGCTCGAAGTCTTCGCCAATCACCAGTTCCGTGGAACCACCGCCGATATCAATCACCAGCTTGCGGCCTTTTTCCGGCTGCGTATGCTCCACGCCCATAAAAATCAGGCGCGCTTCTTCGTTACCGGAGATGATCTCTATCGGGTAGGGGATAACCTTTTCCGCGCGCTTAAGAAACTCCGGCGCGTTCAGCGCCTGGCGTAGCGTATGCGTCCCGACGATGCAGACGCTGGACGGCGAAAAGCCTTGCAAACGTTCTGCGAACAGCGACAGACAGTTCAGCCCGCGCTCCATGGCCTCTTCGCTCAGCATGTTACGCGCGTCGAGACCATCGGCCAGATGCACACGCTGCTTCAGACGACCGATGATCTGCATCGCGCCATCCACCTCGCGGGCGATGACCATATGGAAACTGTTTGAGCCAAGATCGACCGCGGCGAACTCCTGCGGGCGTGGGGTATTATCGTTTATTGGCATAGGTTAATCGGATTGCTCAAGTGATTTAATGTAATCGTAAATCGCCAGCTGCGAGCGCACTTTACGGCGGTTGCCGCGCGGTACATAGCGATTACTGAGTTCTTTGTCGATATAACGTGCTTTCACCGTATCGCTGAACAGGATCTCGATAATGTCCAGGATACGCTGCTTCAGGCGAGGATCCAGCAGCGGTGCCGCCACTTCAATACGGTAATCAATGTTACGCGTCATCCAGTCGGCGGACGAGAGGTATACGCGCTTATCACCGGCGTTATCGAAAATATAGACGCGATCGTGTTCAAGATAGCGATCCACAATGCTGATCACGCGGATATTGTCGCTGATGCCTTCCAGTTCCGGAATGAGCGAGCACATGCCGCGAATGAGCAGATTTACCGGAACGCCGGAGCTGGAGGCCGCGTACAGGCGGTCCACCAGCCCTTTGTCCACCAGATTGTTGAGCTTCAGCGTGATGCCGGACGACAAGCCGTTCTGCGCATTGGCAATCTCTTTATCGATCATATCGTACAGCAGGCGCCGTGAGTTCTGCGGTGACACCAGCAGATAATCGAAGCTCACCGGGCGGTACGGGTTCTCAATGAAGTTGAACACCCGACGCACTTCGTTGGTGATGCGGGCATCGGCAGTCAGCAGCGAATAGTCGGTGTAGATTCTCGCGGTTTTCTCGTTAAAGTTCCCGGTACCGATATGGGCGTAGCGCACCACGTCGTCGCCCTCTTTACGGGAGATCAGGAACAGCTTGGCGTGAATTTTCAGCCCTGGCGCGGAGAAGATGACGTGTACGCCCGCTTCCGTCAGTCGGCGCGCCCAGTGGATGTTGGCCTCCTCGTCGAAGCGAGCCTGGAGCTCAACCACCACGGTCACTTTCTTGCCGTTGTGCGCCGCGTGGATCATCGCATCGATGATACGGGAATCTTTCGCCACGCGATAAATGTTGATTTTGATCGCCAGCACGTTCGGATCGAACGAGGCCTGACGCAGCAATTCCAGCACGTGTTCAAAGGTGTGATACGGATAGTAGAGCAGCACATCCCGTTCGCGGATGGCGTCGAACCCGTTGCGGAACTTATCGAACCAGATATGGCGCAGGCGCGGCAGCGGTTTGTTCACCAGATTGGCCTTGCCGACGTTCGGGAAGCCAATGAAATCTTTAAAGTTGTGGTAACGCCCACCGGGGATAATGGAGTCGTAGCGGGAGATGGTCAGCTTATCGCGCAGCATCTCCACCATCGCGTCCGGCATATCGCGTTGATAGACAAACCGCACCGGCTCCGCCGTCAGGCGCTGCTTGAGGCTGGAAGACATCAGCTCCATCAGGCTGGCCTCCATCTCATGCACCAGATCGTACTCGGCGTCACGGGTCATCTTCATCGAGTAGGCGTTGAGCGCGTCGTAATCGAAGAAGCCTTTGAAGATATCGTCCAGGCAGTAGCGCAGGATGTTATCCAGCAGGATCATCGGCTTACGCCGGCGCGGGGTTTCCGGCGGCAGGTTTACAAAGCGTGGGACTTTATCAGACGGTATTTCCAGCAGCGCGTAGTTAATGGTCTCACCCCGAATGATTTCTACCGCCAGATAGGTGTAATCATCTTTCAGGAACTGCACCAGATCGGTTTCACGGTTGATCAGAATCGGGGTGATATGCTGGCGCAGATAATGTTTGAAATAGTGGCGCAGCCAGTTTTGCTGATTCGCGGAGAGCTGGCGTTCGTTGATCAGGAAGATTTGGTTGCGTGCCATTTCCAGCAGCAGCTCGTTATAGAGGCCATCAAATTCCTGATCGGCTTTCATGACGCGAGACTGGATTTTTCCAAGCAGATGCCGGGAGTGGGAGTTCAAGCCCTGTTCTTCGCTGATGATGATTCGGCGTTTCAGTTCGGCGAAGCGAACCTTGTAGAACTCATCCAGATTGTTGGAATAGATGCCTAAAAAACGCATACGTTCAATCAGCGGGTTGCTTTTATCGGCCGCTTCCTGAAGTACACGTTCGTTGAATGCTAACCAGCTTAGCTCTTTCTCGATGTATAACTTTTCCTGACCCATTACAGCTCACACTCCAGTTCAATCACAGGACGTGGTAAATCCGTCTCGTCCTTATTATGGCGAGCATTTCCACGATATGTCCAACAGTGCCAGAAAAGTATGACAGTTATTTTTTTGTTGGGGAATTTAGAGGGTTGGGGGAGGGGGTGTCGGGTGGCGCTGCGCTTACCACGACCTACGGGACCGTAGGCCCGTGCAAGCGAAGCGCCGCCGGGCAATTCAAACAGACTACTCTTCAGCCGCATAACCCTGCGGGGGCAACTTCACGCCGTCCAGCCAGGCTGCGCCGTTGCGCATCTCCAGACGTCCATCGACAAACCAGCTTACCACCAGCGGATAAATGGCGTGTTCCTGCGTCTGCACACGTTCGGTCACGTCGTCTTCGTTGTCGCCGTCAAAGACCGGTACTTTTGCCTGCAAAATGACCGGACCGCCGTCCAGCTCGTCGGTGACGAAATGCACGGAGGTACCATGCTCCTCATCGCCGTTCTCCAGCACCTGACGATGGGTGTGCAGACCGGGGTATTTTGGCAGCAGGGAAGGGTGGATATTGAGCAGTCGTCCGGCGTAGTGTGCAACAAAAGCCGGGCTCAGGATGCGCATGTAGCCTGCCAGCACCACCACGTCAGGTGCGTAGGCGTCAATCTCCTGCACCAGCTCACGGTCAAAGGCTTCACGCCCGGCGAACTGGCTGGCTTCCAGCGCGTGCGCAGGAATGTTCGCTTCCCGCGCGCGCTCAAGGCCGAATGCATCGGCCTTGTTGCTGAATACTGCCCGAATGGTGCCATTGATTTTCTTCTGTTTGCAGGCGTCTATGATTGCCTGCAAATTGCTTCCGTTGCCGGAAATGAGCACCACGATGTTTTTCATTCAATGACCACACGCTGTTCGGAATCGGAAGCTTTAATCGTACCGATTTTCCACGCGTTTTCACCTTTTTCTGTCAGCAGTTTAACCGCTTTATCCGCTTCGCTGGCGGGCAGGGCGATAACCATGCCCACGCCGCAGTTAAAGGTGCGGTACATTTCGTGAGAGCTCACGTTGCCTGCGGTTTGCAGCCAGTTGAAGACGGACGGCCACTGCCATGAGGATGCGTCGATCACCGCCTGGGTATTGTCCGGCAGCACGCGCGGAATGTTTTCCCAGAAGCCGCCGCCAGTGAGGTGAGCGATGGCGTGCACGTCAACGTTCTCAATCAGCTCCAGCACGTTTTTCACGTAGATGCGCGTCGGGGCCAGCAGGTGATCGGCCAGCGGTTTGCCGTCCAGCTCGGTGGTCAGCGGGTCGCAACCGCTCACTTCGAGGATTTTACGCACCAGAGAGTAGCCGTTGGAGTGCGGACCGCTGGAGGCCAGCGCAACCAGCACATCGCCGTCAGCCACTTTGCTGCCGTCGATAATTTCTGATTTTTCTACCACGCCGACGCAGAAGCCTGCGACGTCATAATCTTCCCCGTGATACATGCCAGGCATTTCCGCGGTTTCACCGCCGACCAGCGCACAGCCGGATTGCAGGCAGCCTTCGGCGATACCGTTAATGACGCTGGCTGCGGTATCCACGTCCAGCTTGCCGGTCGCGTAGTAATCGAGGAAGAACAGCGGCTCGGCGCCCTGTACCACCAGGTCGTTGACGCACATCGCCACCAGATCGATACCAATCGTATCGTGACGCTTAAGATCCATCGCCAGGCGCAGTTTTGTACCGACACCATCCGTACCCGAGACCAGCACAGGTTCACGATATTTTTGCGGCAGCGCGCACAGTGCGCCGAATCCACCCAGGCCACCCATCACTTCCGGGCGGCGGGTTTTTTTCACCACACCTTTGATTCGGTCAACCAGCGCATTACCTGCGTCAATATCAACACCGGCATCTTTGTAGCTGAGAGAAGTTTTGTTGGTCACGGCTTAAATCCCCACGCGATTGCATAGCTAGTAAGAAAAATCGGCGCAATTCTAACAGTCCAGGCAAACGTTTGCGAGCCTATTCTCGGCGCGAGGATCTTTTTTTCTGTGCGGGCTGTCCAGGGCAACAAACTTGACTCTGTTCACGAAAATGAAACCGGTTTCGGCGATCTGCTTGCAACGGCTATCCCCTTTGCACATCATCAAACTGAAACCGGTTTCTGTAACTGTTTTTGCAGAAAATAACGCAGAATGAGGGATAGCGAATGTCAGGATTTAAAGCAGGTTTTCTGTGGGGTGGGGCCGTTGCGGCGCACCAGCTCGAAGGCGGCTGGAAAGAGGGCGGCAAGGGCGTGAGCGTTGCCGATGTCATGACGGCAGGCGCCCACGGGGTACCGCGTGAAATCACCAACGGCGTGCTGGAGGGGAAAAATTACCCAAACCACGAAGCCATCGACTTTTATCACCGCTATAAAGAAGACATCAAACTCTTTGCCGAGATGGGGTTCAAATGCTTCCGCACCTCCATCGCCTGGACGCGTATCTTCCCGAAAGGCGACGAGCTGGAGCCGAACGAAGCGGGACTCAAATTCTATGACGATCTTTTTGACGAGTGCCTGAAGCACGGCATCGAGCCGGTGATCACGCTTTCCCACTTCGAGATGCCTTTCCACCTGGTGACGGAATACGGCGGCTGGCGCAACCGTAAGCTGATCGACTTCTTTGTTCGCTTCGCGAAGGTCGTTTTTGAGCGCTACCAGCATAAAGTGAAGTACTGGATGACCTTTAACGAGATCAACAACCAGGCCAACTTCCACGAAGACTTTGCGCCGTTTACCAACTCCGGGCTGAAATATGCGCCGGGAGAAGATCGCGAGCCGGTGATGTTCCAGGCGGCGCACTATGAGCTGGTGGCCAGTGCCCTGGCGGTGAAGGCGGGGCGCGAGATCAACCCGTCGCTGCAAATCGGCTGCATGATTGCCATGTGCCCCATCTATCCGCTGACCTGTGCCCCGGACGATATGATGATGGCGATGAACGCCATGCATCGTCGCTACTGGTTCACCGACGTTCACGTGCGCGGCAAGTATCCGCAGCATCTGCTCAACTACTTTGAACGTCGCGGCTTCGCGCTGGATATCACCGAAGAAGATAAAGTGGCGCTGACGCAGGGCTGCGTGGATTACATCGGGTTCAGCTACTACATGTCTTTCGCCACCAAAGCGACGGCGGACAACCCGCAGCTGGACTACGACGAGAGCAAGAGCCTGGTCTCTAACCCGTACGTGCAGAAATCGGACTGGGGCTGGCAGATTGACCCGGTGGGGCTTCGCTACTCCCTCAACTGGTTCTGGGATCACTACCAGCTGCCGCTGTTTATTGTTGAGAACGGCTTTGGCGCGATCGACGTGCAGGAGAGCGACGGCACGGTGAACGACCAGTACCGCATCGACTACCTTTCCGCACACATCCGCGAGATGAAAAAAGCGGTGGTGGAAGACGGCGTGGATCTGATGGGCTATACCCCGTGGGGCTGTATCGACCTGGTCTCGGCCGGCACCGGCGAGATGAAAAAACGCTACGGCTTTATCTTTGTCGATAAAGATAACGAAGGTAACGGCACGCTGAACCGCAGCAAGAAGAAATCGTTCGACTGGTATAAGCAGGTGATTGCCAGCAACGGAGAGCAGCTATAATTGCCCGGTGGCGCTGCGCTTACCGAGCCTACGGGATGTGTAGGCCGGGTAAGCGTTAGCGCCACCCGGCAGAATCCCGCACCCAAGCCGGAGCTTCGCCTCCGGTTTTTTTGTCTCTAAATCACTTTGATTGATATACGTCAAGCAAGATGGGTATGGCGCAATCCGAAAAAAGCGGTATAATCCCGCGATTTTTTTGCGGATGCCACCTCAGAGGAGAAAGAGAATGAAGATTGTGGAAGTGAAACACCCACTCGTTAAACACAAGTTGGGCCTGATGCGTGAGCATGACATCAGCACGAAGCGTTTTCGCGAACTGGCTTCTGAAGTGGGTAGCCTGCTGACCTACGAAGCGACCTCTGATCTGGAAACGGAAAAAGTGACCATCGAAGGCTGGAACGGTCCGGTACAGGTTGAGCAGATCAAAGGTAAAAAAATTACCGTGGTGCCAATCCTGCGTGCGGGTCTGGGCATGATGGAAGGCGTGCTGGAGCACGTCCCAAGCGCGCGTATCAGCGTGGTGGGTATCTACCGTAACGAAGAGACGCTTGAGCCGGTCCCGTACTTCCAGAAGCTGGTCTCTAACATCGACGAGCGTATGGCGCTGGTGGTTGACCCGATGCTGGCGACCGGCGGTTCGATGATCGCCACCATCGACCTGCTGAAAAAAGCGGGATGCAGCAGCATCAAAGTGCTGGTGCTGGTTGCGGCGCCGGAAGGTATCGCGGCGCTGGAAAAAGCGCACCCGGACGTTGAACTCTATACCGCGTCTGTCGACCAGGGACTGAACGAGCACGGGTACATCATCCCGGGGCTCGGCGATGCCGGCGATAAGATTTTTGGTACTAAATAATCGAATAACGATAAAGAAGCCGACTTTGATAGTCGGCTTTTTTTTGAATAAAAACCAACACTGACACTCAGAGGAAAACACTATGACGCGCCGTGCTATCGGGGTGAGTGAAAGACCGCCGCTTTTACAGACAATCCCGCTTAGTTTGCAGCACCTGTTCGCCATGTTTGGCGCAACCGTGCTGGTGCCAATCCTGTTTCACATTAACCCGGCTACCGTGCTGCTGTTTAACGGCATCGGTACGCTACTTTACCTCTTCATCTGTAAAGGCAAAATCCCGGCCTATCTCGGGTCGAGCTTCGCGTTTATCTCCCCGGTTCTGCTGTTGCTGCCGCTGGGTTATGAGGTCGCGCTGGGCGGCTTTATCATGTGCGGCGTGCTGTTCTGCCTGGTCTCCTTCATTGTGAAGAAAGCCGGTACCGGCTGGCTGGACGTGATGTTCCCGCCTGCGGCAATGGGGGCCATCGTTGCCGTCATCGGCCTGGAGCTGGCGGGCGTGGCGGCGAACATGGCCGGGCTGCTGCCTGCGGACGGTCAGTCACCGGATTCCAAAACCATCATTATTTCGCTGGTGACGCTGGGCGTGACGGTTTTCGGTTCCGTCCTCTTCCGCGGCTTTATGGCGATTATCCCGATCCTGATCGGCGTGCTGGCGGGTTACGCGCTCTCCTTCGTGATGGGCGTTGTGGATACCACCCCGATTGCCGAGGCGCACTGGTTCGCGCTGCCAACCTTCTACACCCCGCGCTTTGAATGGTTCGCTATTTTCACTATTCTGCCTGCCGCGCTGGTGGTGATTGCTGAGCACGTCGGCCACCTGGTGGTGACGGCGAACATCGTGAAGCGCGACCTGATCCGCGACCCGGGCCTGCATCGCTCCATGTTTGCCAACGGTTTCTCCACCATCATCTCTGGTTTCTTCGGCTCCACGCCAAACACGACTTACGGTGAGAATATCGGCGTAATGGCGATCACCCGCGTCTACAGCACCTGGGTTATCGGCGGCGCGGCGATCATCGCCATTCTGCTCTCCTGCGTTGGTAAACTGGCGGCGGCGATCCAGATTATCCCGGTTCCGGTGATGGGCGGCGTTTCTCTGCTGCTGTACGGGGTGATCGGTGCCTCCGGTATTCGCGTGCTGATTGAATCCAAAGTGGATTACAGCAAGGCGCAGAACCTGATCCTGACCTCCGTTATCCTGATTATCGGCGTGAGCGGCGCGAAGGTGCACATCGGCGCGGCAGAGCTGAAGGGTATGGCGCTGGCGACCATCGTCGGCGTCGGCCTGAGCCTGATTTTCAAGCTGATCTCGGTGATCCGCCCGGAAGAGGTGGTGCTGGACGCAGACGAAAGCGAAAAAGCGCCACATTGATCGTCATGCCGGGCGAAGGATCGCCCGGTTCTCTCCTTGCAGGTTCCGTGTTAAACTCCATTCCGATTTTATGTAAGATCTCTGGTTGAGGTATTTCTGAACGGACCGGCACAGCTCTCTCTGCCACTTTATCTCCCTGACGACGAAACTTTCGCGAGTTTCTGGCCGGGTGATAACCCCTCTTTACTGGCTGCACTGCAAAACGTGCTGCGCCAGGAACACAGCGGATACATCTATATCTGGTCACGCGAAGGCGCGGGACGCAGCCACCTGCTGCATGCCGCCTGTGCGGAGCTTTCGGCGCGCGGTGACGCGGTAGGCTATGTGCCGCTGGATAAACGCACCTGGTTTGTGCCTGAGGTGCTGGAGGGCATGGAACATCTCTCCCTGGTCTGCATCGATAATATCGAATGCGTGGCGGGGGACGAACCGTGGGAAATGGCGATCTTTAACCTCTACAACCGCATTCTGGAGTCGGGCAAAACCCGGCTGCTGATCACCGGCGATCGTCCGCCGCGCCAGCTCAATCTGGGGCTGCCGGATCTGGCGTCTCGTCTGGACTGGGGGCAAATCTACAAGCTGCAACCGCTGTCGGATGAAGACAAACTCCAGGCGCTTCAGCTGCGCGCTAAGCAGCGTGGGTTTGAGCTGCCGGAGGACGTGGGTCGGTTCCTGCTTAAACGCCTGGACAGGGAAATGCGCACGCTGTTTGACACGCTCGATCAGCTCGATCGCGCGTCTATTACCGCGCAGCGCAAGCTAACCATTCCGTTTGTGAAAGATATTCTTAAGCTTTGAGTTTTTTGCCCGGTGGCGCTGCGCTTACCGGGCCTACGAAAACCCGTCATACCTTGTAGGCCGGGTAAGGCGCAGCCGCCACCCGGCTAAAGATCCCCCAACAAGTGCTCCACCAGCAGCGGAATCGGTCTTCCCGATGCCACGCTTCTGCCGTTCTCACGCCACAGCGCCGTCCCGCTGATATCCAGATGCGCCCACGGAATGGTCAGCGGGCAGAAGTGATGCAGCAGCCACGCCGCCGAGGCGCTGATCGCCGCATTGTTGGTCGGCGTGTTGCATAGATCGGCAATGGCGCTGTCGGTCTGCTTTCTCAGCCGCGCATCCAGCGGCAGGGACCACACCTCGTCGCCGCTCCGTTTGCCCGCGAGCGTCAGTGCCTGACGCAACGGCTCATCCTCCGTCATTAACCCGCTCAATTCATAGCCCAGCGCTTTGACGACTGCGCCGGTTAAGGTCGCCATATCAATGATATAGTGAGCCTGCGGATGGCGCTGACTCGCCCAGGCGATAGCGTCTGCCAGCACCAGCCGGCCTTCGGCATCGGTATTGTTGATTTCAACGGTGGTGCCGTTGCAGGCCATCGCCACCGTGCCGGGCTGCATGGCGTCGGGGCCGATGGCGTTTTCCGCCAGCGCCAGCACGCCCATGATGCGCACGGGTAATTTCAGCTCCGCAACGGTCAGCATCAGCCCGAGCACGTTAGCCGCGCCGCACATGTCATATTTCATGGTGTACATGCCCGCGCCTTCCTTCAGCCACAGGCCGCCGGTGTCAAATGTAATGCCTTTTCCCACGTAGCAGCGCACCGGGCCATCAGACACGCCGTTATAGTGAATAGCCAGCAGACGCGGTGGGCAGGTCGCCCCTTTGCCAACGGCGTGCAGTAGCCCCAGCCCCTGCTCAACAATTTGCTTTTCATCCAACACCTCGCAGCGCAGGGCAGGGCTGGCGGCACACAGTTTTTGCGCCTCTTCCACCACAAACTGCGGCGTGCAGCGGTCGGACGGCATATCCGCCAGACGTCGCGCCGCAACCATGCCGAGCGCAATGGTCTGCTGCTGGCGGAAGGTCGTCTCCAGCTTCGCCTGCTGTTCCGGCAAGCAGAGGGCAGTGATGCAGGTAAGACGCAGCGCTTCGTCCGTCTTCTTCAGCTTCAGGTCACTGAGCCTGTGCGCCTGATTAAAGAGAAAACGCAGTACCTGCGCCAGCACCACATCGTCAATATCCGTCACGTCCAGCACGAGTTCGGCGCTGGCGGGGGCGGCAAGCAGCGGTCGCAGGGCGGTGAGCAACCCTTCGGTCAGGGCGTCATGCCAGAGCGCATCCGGAAACAGGGTGATGCGGGCAAACGGCGCGCAGCCAAAGCGCGCGTCCGCGACGGTGCTCTGCTGGCGCATTTCAGCGACAAGAGCGCTTTCCGGTATCAGGGAACTGTCAGCGCGCGCAATCAAATGGCTTTGCGGCTTCGCGTCTGAAAGCGCGTTGATAAACTGGTATGTGATCATCATGACTCCTCAATCGGTGCGCGGATCCGCGCGGCATAGGCCTGCATCCACTCCTCATCTACCGCGTGATAGTGCGTTTTCTCCCGCAGGCGTTCAGTACGGAAAACGGTGAGGGGCTGGCGAGCCGTCGCCACCACAAACGAGAAGGTTTTGATGTTGGTTGCGGCGCCAAATTCTCCTTTGCTGTTCATGCACACCACGGAGAGATCGCCCGCGCGACCGAAGCGCGACATCAGCTTGTCTTCCAGTTCGAACACCACCGAATCCGCCGCCTGCTGCGGCGTCATCCCTTGCGCCATCCGGCGAACGATTTCGTAGCTGGTACAGCCCTTCATCAGATCTTCACCGACGCCCGTGGCGGTGGCCGCGCCGGTTTCGCTGTCGCAGTAAAAGCCGGAGCCGATGATGGGTGAGTCACCGAGGCGGCCGCGTTTTTTCATAAACAGGCCGCTGGTGGAGGTGGCGACGCTCATCGAGCCCTGTTTATCGAGGCCGATGATGCCGACGGTGTCATGTCCGTCGTAGGGGCTTAACCCCTTGTCCAGCGTTTCGCGGCAGCGCTTACGGTAGTGTTGCATGGCGCGATCCGTGAGCATGGTTTTGTCGGCAAAGCCCTGGCTCAGCGCCCATTCGCGCGCGCCCTGGCCGACCAGCAGGCTGTTATAGCGCTGGCGGCTGAGTGCGTGCGCCACGCGCACCGGGTTGGCGATATCCACCAGATTGCCCACGGCGCCGAACGCCAGCGTGTCGCCGTCCATATAGGCCGCGTCCAGCTCCACCTCGCCGTTCTCGGTCGGCAGCCCGCCGTAGCCGACGGATTTATAAAACGGAAAGTCCTCGACGGCGGCGACGGCATCCACCACCGCCGGAGCGACAGGTTTGCCCGCAGCCAGCGCAGACGCAGATTCCGTGACGCCTTCAAGCGCCATTCGCCAGGTTGCGATAATTCCCCACATGCTTTACTCCTGTTTTGCAAGGGTGGTGTCGGTTTGCGTAGCGGTAGTCAGCTCCGCGGCGCGGTACTGTTTATCCACGATACGCATGAAAGGCAGGTACAGCATGACGCCAATCAGCAGGTTGATCAGCTGCATCACGCTGCCGCTCAGGTGCCCGGTGACGATAAAGCCGCTGATAACCGGCGGCAGCGTCCAGGGGATAAACACCCCGGTGGTGACGGCGACCGCACCAATTTTCATCGCCGCATACTGCACGGTGACCAGCACCAGCGGCACCAGATTGAACGGGATGAGCATGATCGGGTTCATGATCACCGGCAGGCCAAACAGGATCGGTTCGTTGATGTTAAACACCGACGCGCCCGCACCGAGGCGCGCTACTTCGCGCATGTTTTTGCTGCGGGCGAAAATCAGCATCGCAATCACCAGCGACAGCGTGGCGCCCGCGCCGCCCATCCAGATCATGTCAAAAAACTGTTCGGTGATGATGTGCGGCGGCGTCGTTCCCGCCTGGATCGCGGCGATGTTGTCGGTCTGGTTCTCCATCCACAGCGGGCGAATAATCCCGTTGATCATCGAACCGGAGTTAATGCCCACTGACCACAGAATGGTGATGCTGAATACGGTCATCAGCGCCCCGAAATAAGAGGTGCCGTAGTGGCGCACCGGGGTGGCAACCACTTCATAAATAAACTGGTGGATGGTGTGATAGTGGGTGTTTTCAAAGATGATGCGGATAAGCAGCACCAGAATCATCACCAGCAGGGCCGGGATCAGGGCCGCGAACGACTCCTGCACCGCCGGAGGCACGCCGTCCGGCATTTTGATGACCAGCTTTTTGCGCTTCAGCCAGCAGAACAGTTCCGTCCACAGCAGGGAACCGATCATCGCCACGAACAGCCCTTTGCTGCCAATCCACTCCACCGGCATCACGGTAATGCCGCCGTTTTCCGCCACTTTGATAAAGGGCGTCAGGATCAGAAACGCGACCAGCGCCAGGATGCCGCAGGAGATGCGGTCCTCGCCATAATGCTCAGCCAGGCGGTAGGCCACCAGGAAGCTGATAAACAGCGACATGGTTGAGAACACCGCGTTAAACGGGATCTCTATAATTGCACTCCAGCTCTCACCAAAGGCCTGAGACATAAACTGCTGATAGGCCTGATTCGGGAAGGAGGAGATCACCAGCAGAATGGAGCCGACGATGATAAACGGCATGAATGAAACGTAGGCGCCGCGAATGGCCCCAAGATGACGCTGCTGGGCCGTTTTCGCCGCCAGCGGCATCAGTTTTGCTTCAAGAAATCCCAGAACATTGTTCATTGTGAACTCCGTACAAGATTGAGAGGTGTTGTTTATGTTATGTCTGTGGATTATCAGTGAAGCGCGGCGAGCGAAAGGTGAAATCGGTCACAAAGCATTCGCTGCTCTGATATAAATCTCATAAGATTAGTTCCGGAGGGACGCGATGGAAATCAAACTGCATGCCAACGCCACCACCACACCGCGTATCCGTCGTTATCTTCAGCAGTCAGATAAAAGCGACAGGGAACTTGCCGTTGAGCTGGGGATCTCGGTCACCACCGTCAGGCGCTGGCGCAACCGCGACCAGGTTTCGGATAACCACACAACGCCAAAAGTGATACACAAAGCGCTGAGACAAGAGCAGGCGGCACTGATAAATGCCCTGCGGGATATCACAGGGGCACCGTTGGATGAACTGCTGCTGCTGGTGAATGACGGACTCGGGATCGCCGTTTCCCGCGCGACCCTGAACCGCTACCTCAAACCAGCCTCGCTAAAACAAAAGGGGGCGTCGTTGCAGGGCAAAAAGGCGCTGAAGGCCGGGATCATGCCGCAGAAGCTACTCCTGCATCATCAGCCGCTGTCGCTGCATATGGACGACGGTGGCGAGCAACACCTGCTCTGGGCGCGTGAACCCGTCAGCGGCTGGTGTTACGCCCGGCTTTATGCTGGCGTATCGCCGCAGTTGCTGACCCGCTGGACGAACGAGGTGCTGGCTGCCTGTCCGGCTGATATTCAATCTGTTGAGACTTTTGGGCTAGAAGTGAACTTGCCGGAGCATAACGTCACCGTAAAAGTGCATTCACAGTATTATCTCGCCCTTCAGGTCACCGTGCCGTTACGCGAAATCATTCCGCGGGTGAACAGTGAACCGATGGGAGAGCTGTTGATCCAACTGTGTGAGTTTTACAACCGGGGAAAAGCGCAGAAAAAGCTGGGAGAGCGTACGCCGCAGGCGTTTCTGGAAGCGCTGCGGCGTAACGATTAGACGATCTCGAGCACGTCTTCCGGCGGACGGCCGATACGCGCCTTGCCATTTGCCACTACAATCGGGCGCTCAATCAGCTTTGGATTGTCGACCATCGCCTGAATCAGCCGATCTTCAGTGAGACTGGTATCGTTCAGATTGAGCGACTTATACAGATCTTCTTTCTGACGCATCAGGTCGCGTGCGCTGCCCATGTTCAGCATCTTCAGCAGCTGGCGGATAGTCTGCGCGTCCGGCGGCGTCTCCAGGTACAGCACCACTTCCGGTTCGATGCCGTTAGACTTCAGCAGGCTGAGGGTGTCTCGGCTCTTGGAGCAGCGAGGGTTATGGTAAATTTTTACCGCGTCTGTCATGACTTCTCCTTTATTACATCTTCTCGTACGGCTTAAAGCGTTGTTGCAGGCCGCGCAGCTGGTCGATTCGCGCATCGTAGCGGGCCTGTTGCAGGCTGCCAAGCTTCACCTGCGAGCTGGCGCTGCTCAGCAGGGAAATGGCCTGATCGAGACGACCCGCCAGCGCCAGACCTTCCGCACGCGCGGCCAGCTCCTGATCGCGGTTACCCAGTTGCCCCTGGGCCTGGGCGAGCAGCTCCCAGCCGTTCTGGTCATCTTTATTGTTAAAGGTGTAGCGGTTCAGAATGGTCACCGCCTCGCCGGGCTGGCCGCCCTGTAGGTAGGCGTTCGCCAGGTTAAGCTGCAATACTGGATTATTACGAAGATCTTTCGCCCCTTTCAGGCGATTAATCGCATCGGTCGCTTTTTTCTGCCCCAGATCGATATCGGTGGCGAGGTCGAGATACCACGGATTGTCAGGCGCCGCCGTCAGCAGCGGCTGTAGCGCTTTTCGCGCTTCATCGTATTTGCTGGCCTCCATCGCCTGGAGCGCCTGACCATACTGCGCCGCGTTTTTCTCGCGCACGTTGCCTTTCGCCAGCGCGTCCAGCAGATCGCTGGTGAGCTGATTACGTCCGGAGTTGTACATGCCAAGCGTTCTCACTTTGGCCATGTAGAAATCCTGCGAAGACTGCACCACGACCGGACGCATCTGATTGGCACGGTTACGCGCATCCGAGAGGCGGCTTTCCGGCAGCGGGTGGGTCAACAGAATTTCAGGCGGGCGCGACGAGTAGCGTGCCTGGTCGAGCAGCTTTTCCAGGAAGCTCGGCATGGCCTGCGGGTCAAAGCCGGAACGCTGTAAAACCTGAATGCCGATGCGGTCTGCTTCCTGCTCGTTCTGCTGGGTAAAGCTGATCATCCCCTGACGCGTACCCGCCAGCGTCCCGGTAAGCGCCGCCATCCCGGCCTGCGGGCTGGCCATCGCCAGCAGAATAGAACCCAGCGCGCCCACCCAGGTTAGCGGGGCGTTACGCTTCTGATCTTCCATCGCACGCGCCAGATGGCGCTGGGTGACGTGCGAAATTTCGTGCGCCATGACGGACGCCAGCTGGCTTTCGTTATCGGAATAACGGAACAACGCCGAATGCAGCACCACGTTCCCGCCAAAGAAGGCGAAGGCGTTGATTTCGTCGTTATTGATTAAATAGAAGTGGAAGGGCGTTTTTACCGAGTCGGCGTGCGCCACCAGACGCATCCCCAGGCCGTTAATGTATTGCACCAGCAAAGGGTCGTTAATCAGCGGAGCACTGCCGCGCAGCTGGCGTACGTAATAATCACCCATCTGCATCTCCTGCCCGATGGAGAGCGTGCTTCCTGCCGTGGTGCCCATGTCCGGCAATGAATCGGACGAGTCAGCGAAAGCGGGCAACACCTGACCCACCGTCACGGCGGCAATCAGTGTCGCAACCAGTGTTTTTCTCAACTGCCTGAACATAACCACTGTCCTGTATGTTGGATGTGCTAATTTGACCGATGAACCCGCATAACGTTCATCTCCGCTGCTCTGCGAGTGTAGCCGTGTTAAGAGATGAAGAAAATCCCATTCATCAGGGTTTTGCGAAACCTGACAGTGAAACAAAAAGGAAAGTCTTTTTTGTGACAGTTAGATACAATTCACCGTCTCACTCCCGCCATTCGATTCAGGGAAGGGTTGTATGCTCGAAATGTTAATGCAGTGGTATCGGCGTCGGTTTAGCGACCCGGAAGCCATTGCTTTGCTGGTCATTCTGGTTGCCGGATTCGGTATCCTGTTCTTCTTTAGTGGCCTGCTGGCACCGCTACTGGTGGCAATTGTGCTGGCGTATCTGCTGGAGTGGCCCACCGCGCGTCTGGAACATATCGGCTGTTCCCGCCGCTGGGCGACCAGCATTGTTCTGGTGCTGTTTGTCGGCATTCTGCTGCTGATGTCCTTCGTGGTGATGCCCATCGCCTGGCAACAGGGGATCTACCTGATCCGCGATATGCCCGGCATGCTGAATAAACTGTCTGATTTTGCCGCCACGCTGCCGCGCCGCTATCCTGCGCTGATGGACGCCGGGATCATCGATGCGATGGCCGAAAACATGCGCGCCCGCATCATGACCATGGGTGATTCGGTGGTGAAATACTCTCTGGCCTCGCTGGTCGGCCTGCTGACGCTGGCGGTTTACCTTGTTCTCGTGCCGCTAATGGTGTTTTTCCTGGTCAAAGATAAAGAGCAGATGCTGAACGCGGTACGCCGTGTGCTGCCGCGCAATCGCGGTCTCGCCGGTCAGGTCTGGCAGGAGATGAACCAGCAGATCACCAACTACATTCGCGGCAAAGTGCTGGAGATGATTGTGGTGGGCGTGGCGACCTGGATTGGCTTCGTGATCTTCGGACTGAACTACTCGCTGCTGCTGGCGGTGCTGGTCGGATTCTCGGTTCTGATCCCGTATATCGGCGCGTTTGTGGTGACCATTCCGGTTGTGGGGGTGGCGCTGTTCCAGTTTGGTTTGGGTACGGAGTTCTGGAGCTGTTTCGCCGTATACCTGATTATTCAGGGACTGGACGGGAACCTGCTGGTACCGGTGCTGTTCTCAGAAGCAGTTAACCTGCATCCGCTGGTGATTATCCTTTCAGTGGTGATTTTCGGCGGGCTGTGGGGATTCTGGGGGGTATTCTTCGCCATTCCGCTGGCGACGCTGATTAAAGCCGTGGTCCACGCGTGGCCGGATGTGCCAGCGGTGGAAGAGAAGTAGATTTAGTGCGGGCTGATGCCCTCACCCCAACCCTCTCCCGCGGGGAGAGGGGGCAAACACTAAAAACGGTAGCGCATGCTACCGTTTTGCATTTACCTTGTAGGCCGGGTAAGCGCAGCGCCACCCGGCACTAAAATTATCACGCGTTCTCTTTCAGCCACTTCAACACTACGTCGTGGTGGTTGCTGGTTTTGAAATCATCAAACACGTGCTCAACTTTACCGTCAGCGTCAATCAGGAAGCTGATGCGGTGAATACCGTCGTACGTTTTGCCCATAAAGGACTTCTCACCCCAGACGCCAAACTGCTCGCAAACCTGGTGGTCTTCATCGGAAAGCAGCGTGAAGTTCAGCAGCTCTTTTTCCGCAAAGCGTGACAGCTTCTCTGGCTTATCGGTGCTGATGCCCAGCACTTCCACACCGACCTTTTTCAACTCATCCATGTTGTCGCGTAGACCGCAGGCCTGTACGGTACAGCCCGGGGTCATGGCTTTCGGGTAGAAATAGACCAGAACACGCTGTCCCTGGAAGTCGGTCAAATTTACTTGCTCGCCGTCTTGATCCGGTAAGCTAAATTTCGGTGCGATATCACCGGCTTTCAGTGGGTTCATTACTCAACTCCATCCTGTTCGTGCTGCGAATAATCGACGACGCTTATACTGCCTTGCGCATGTAATTCTGTACAGAGGGCTTTGAACGCTTGCTCGATATTTGACGCATCCTGCGAGGCAGGGCTGTGTGCGGTAATTTGAATAAACAGCGTCGGGATTGCGTTTTCATCGCCCGGCTGCGTGCGGGAAACCAGTTCGGCAATGTTCATCTGATGGCTGTCAAACAGCGCCGTAAAACGTTCAATCAGATGAGGTGAATCAGGCACTTCAACCTGTACCCAGACCGTGGCAGGCAGAGCCGGACGCGGGCGCGCGGTGGTGCGCTTCATCACAATCAGTAAATCCAGCTCTGCGCCTTTCAGCGGCAGGGTAGATTCAATGAGGGTAATGGCATTCCATGTTCCGGAAAGCAGCATGATGAACGTGAACTCTTCGCCAAGCATAGCCAGCCGGCTATCTTCGATGTTGCAGCCGCAGCTGCTCACGTGGCGAGTGATGGTATTCACGATACCCGGCCTGTCAGCACCCAGCGCAGTGATAACCAGGTAATGTTGTGATGAGGTTGTCAAACCTGTTCTTCCTTTGCGTGGTTAAGTCTTCCTAAGGAAAGCATAAAAAAAACATGCATACAACCGCCTGAGAGCCTCAGGTCGCTTGCTTTTATTACAGTTCCAAACGTAACATTGAGGCTCTTGTTCGCACAGAGGATGGCTCATGTTCACGGGAAGTATTGTCGCGCTTGTTACACCGATGGATGAAAAAGGTAATGTCTGCCGGTCAAGCATGAAGAAGCTCATTGATTACCATGTCGCCAATGGAACCTCGGCGATCGTTTCGGTAGGGACTACCGGTGAATCCGCTACGCTGAGCCACGAAGAGCACGGCGACGTTGTGATGCTGACCCTGGAACTGGCGGACGGGCGTATTCCGGTCATCGCGGGTACGGGCGCAAACGCAACGGCAGAAGCGATTAGCCTAACTCAGCGTTTTAACGACAGCGGCATTGTCGGCTGCCTGACGGTGACCCCTTATTACAACCGTCCTACTCAGGAAGGTTTGTTCCAGCATTTCAAAGCCATCGCTGAACATACTGACTTGCCACAAATTCTGTATAATGTGCCGTCCCGTACCGGTTGCGATATGCTGCCGGAAACCGTTGGCCGTCTCTCGAAAGTAAAAAATATTATCGGGATTAAAGAGGCGACAGGGAACTTAAGCCGCGTTCATCAGATCAAAGAGCTGGTTTCAGACGACTTTATCCTGTTGAGCGGTGATGATGCGACCGCGCTGGACTTTATGCAGCTCGGTGGTAATGGCGTGATTTCCGTTACGGCGAACGTGGCGGCGCGTGATATGGCTGACATGTGCAAACTGGCCGCAGCCGGTCACTTTGATGAAGCTCGCGTGATTAATCAGCGTCTGATGCCGTTGCACAATAAATTATTTGTCGAACCCAATCCGATCCCAGTGAAATGGGCATGTAAGGAGTTGGGGCTTGTAGCAACCGACACGCTGCGTCTGCCAATGACACCGATTACCGACCACGGTCGTGAAATTGTCGCTGGCGCGCTGAAGCATGCCGGTTTGCTGTAAAGTTTAGGGAGATTTGATGGCTTATTCAGTACAGAAGTCGCGCCTGGCGAAGGTTGCGGGTGTTTCGCTTGTTATGCTCCTCGCTGCCTGTAGTTCAGACTCGCGCTACAAGCGCCAGGTGAGCGGTGATGAATCCTATCTGGATGCGCCGCCGCTTGCTGAACTTCACGCGCCTGCCGGCATGATCCTGCCGATCCAGAACGGTGATTATAATATTCCGGTTACCAACGGCAGTGGCCTGGTGGGTAAAGCGCTTGATATTCGTCCGCCGGCTCAGCCTCTGGCGCTGGTGAGTGGCGCGCGCACGCAGTTTACCGGTGATACGGCCTCTCTGCTGGTGGAAAGCGCACGCGGTACCACGCTGTGGCCGCAGGTTGTGAGCGTTATTCAGTCGAAAAACTATACGATTGATAAACGCGACGACGCCAGCCAGACTTTAACCACCGACTGGATTGAGTGGAACCGTCTCGATGAAGACCAGCAGTATCGTGGTCGTTATCAAGTCTCCGTTAAGCCGCAGGGTTATCAGCAGGCGGTTACCGTCAAGCTGTTGAATCTTGAGCAGGCAGGTAAACCGGTTGCCGATCCGGCCGCCATGCAGCGCTACAGCACTGAAATGCTGAACGTGATTGCCGCTGGTCTGGATAAGAACGCTACCGATGCCGCAAACGCCGCGCAGAACCGTAACGGTTCAACGTTTGATGTGCAGAGCGGTGCAGACGATACCGGCCTGCCAATGCTGGTGGTGCGTGCGCCGTTTAATCAGACCTGGCAGCGCCTGCCAGCAACGCTTGAAAAAGTGGGCATGAAGGTGACCGACAGCACCCGTTCAACGGGCAGCATCACAGCGACCTATAAGCCGCTGTCTGATAGCGCCTGGCAGGAGCTGGGGGCAAGCGATCCACAGCTGCCTTCCGGTGACTACAAAATCCAGGTTGGCGACCTCGATAACCGCAGCAGCCTGCAATTTATCGTTCCGAAAGGACACACGCTGACCCAGGCGCAGAACGATGCGCTGGTCGCTGCCTTCCAGGCCGCATTCAGCAAATAATAGTGAGGGCTGGTTAATCCAGCCCTTTTTATTTTCGTGCTACGCAAACGTGTGCGTGGCATAATATGGCCAGTTTTGAATACAAATCATCACACCAGGAGTAATGAAGATGCAGAAGCAAGCTGAGTTGTATCGTGGCAAAGCGAAAACCGTATACAGCACGGAAAACCCGGATCTGTTGGTGCTCGAATTCCGCAATGATACGTCAGCAGGAGACGGCGCACGCATTGAGCAGTTCGATCGTAAGGGCATGGTGAACAACAAGTTCAACCACTTCATTATGACCAAACTGGCCGAAGCCGGTATCCCGACTCAGATGGAAGCGTTGCTGTCCGATACGGAATGTCTGGTAAAAAAACTGGATATGGTGCCGGTTGAGTGCGTGATCCGTAACCGTGCCGCAGGCTCCCTGGTGAAGCGTCTGGGCATTGAAGAGGGTATCGAACTGAATCCACCGCTGTTCGATCTGTTCCTGAAAAACGACGCCATGCACGACCCGATGGTCAACGAATCCTACTGCGAAACCTTCGGCTGGGTAAGCAAAGAGAACCTGGCGCGCATGCAGGAACTGACCTACAAAGCCAATGACGTGCTGAAAAAGCTGTTTGATGACGCGGGCCTGATCCTGGTCGACTTCAAGCTGGAGTTCGGTCTGTACAAGGGTGAAGTGGTGCTGGGCGACGAATTCTCGCCGGACGGCAGCCGCCTGTGGGACAAAGAGACGCTGGATAAAATGGACAAAGACCGTTTCCGCCAGAGTCTGGGTGGCGTGGTCGAAGCGTACGAAGCGGTTGCTCACCGTTTAGGCGTTAAGCTCGACTAAACTGCGCATTTGCCAAAGGATGTTGGCATCCTTTGGCGTCTTATCCTTGTTTACTATGGTAATCCTTTCATTAACCGCCTACGATCATAGCTATTATAAATGGAATAGTTCGAGGTGTTTATGCGCTGGCAAGGGCGTCGTGAAAGTGACAACGTAGAAGACAGACGCAGCAGTGGTGGCGGTGGTCCGTCTATGGGCGGGCCAGGTTTCCGGTTACCCAGCGGCAAGGGCGGCATTATTCTGCTGGTCGTCGTGCTGGTGGCGGGCTACTACGGCGTCGACCTGACCGGTTTGATGACCGGTGAAACCGGGCAACAGCAGCAGTATTCTCAGCGCTCCATCAGCCCGAATGAAGATGAAGCGGCGAAATTTACTTCCGTTATTCTCGCGACGACCGAAGATACCTGGGGTCAGCAGTTCGAGAAAATGGGGCGGACTTATCAGCCGCCAAAACTGGTGATGTACCGGGGCGCAACCCGCACCGGCTGCGGCACCGGGCAGTCCGTTATGGGGCCGTTCTACTGCCCGGCGGACAGCACCGTCTATATCGATCTCTCCTTCTATGACGACATGAAAAGCAAGCTGGGCGCCGACGGCGATTTTGCCCAGGGCTACGTGATCGCGCATGAAGTCGGCCACCACGTGCAGAAGCTCCTCGGCATTGAGCCTAAAGTGCGTCAGATGCAGCAGAATGCTTCTCAGGCGGAGGTGAATCGTCTGTCCGTACGCATGGAGCTTCAGGCCGACTGCTTCGCTGGCGTCTGGGGACACAGCATGCAGCAGCAGGGCGTGCTGGAAACAGGCGATCTGGAAGAGGCCCTGAATGCCGCACAGGCGATTGGTGACGATCGCTTGCAGCAGCAGAGCCAGGGGCGCGTTGTGCCGGACAGCTTTACCCATGGCACCTCAGAGCAGCGCTACAGTTGGTTTAAGCGTGGCTTCGACAGCGGCAACCCGTCGCAGTGTAATACCTTCGGCAAAGCTATGTGATGTTGGGGTTTGAACAGCTGGTCAACCAGCTTCAGCGTACCGGGCACCGCCGGCTGGTGGTGCTCAGCGGCGATGAAGCGTGGACGTTGAGCCAGGCGACCATTCTGCGCGATACGTTACCAGGAGACTGGCTGTGGCTGGAGGAAAACCCCTCTAAGACCATCAGCGGCCTGCTGGGACGTGAATACCTGCACGCCGTTTTTGACGCGCGTCGCGGGTTTGACGTCTCGGCCTTCGCCGCCCTCAGCGGGACCCTGCGCGCCGGAAGCCTTCTGATGCTGCTGGTGCCGCCGTTCTCCGTCTGGGCTAACAGGCCCGACGCGGATTCTCTACGCTGGAGCGACAGCGCCGAGCCGATCGCCACCCCGCACTTTGTTCACCACTTTTGCCGGACGCTTGCCGCCGATTCAGATGCCATCGTCTGGCATCAACATCGTCCTCTGTGCCTTCCCGTTACGTCAGATTTACCCGCCTGGCAGCCTGCCAGCGGTGAACCGCAGCGCGAGCAAGCTGAGATCCTCGACGCTCTTCTGACCATGCCTGCGGGCGTGGCCGCCGTGACGGCACCGCGCGGACGCGGAAAGTCCGCCCTGGCGGGCATGTTGCTCAACGGCATTCAGGGGAGTGCAGTAGTGACGGCACCGGCAAAAGGGGCGACGGATGTCATCGCGCGTTTCGCCGGGGAACATTTTCACTTTATGGCCCCGGATGCGCTGCTGGCCTCCACAACAGAAGCTGACTGGCTGATTGTCGATGAGGCGGCCGCCATCCCCGGCCCGCTGCTGGAGAAGCTGGCGTCGCGCTTTCCCCGCGTGTTGCTGACCACCACGGTGCAGGGTTATGAAGGCACGGGCAGGGGATTCCTGCTGAAGTTCTGCGCCCGGTTCAGCGGGCTGCGGCGTTATACCTTATCCACGCCTGTTCGCTGGGCTGCCGGATGTCCCCTTGAGCGGATAGTGGCGAACGCGCTGCTGTTCGACGATGCGCTTATCGATCGCAAACCGGAAGGAGAGGTACGTTTAACGTCGCTGGAGCCCGGGATGTGGGAGAGCGATCCGACGCGCGGGGCAGGCGTGTATGAACTGCTGTGTGCCGCGCACTACCGGACGTCACCCCTCGATTTACGCCGGATGATGGACGCCCCCGGCCAGCACTTTGCTGTTGCTCAGGCGGGCGCGGAGATCGCGGGCGCGCTCTGGCTGGTGGAGGAGGGGGGATTACCCCCTGCACTTAGCCGCGCAGTCTGGGCGGGCTTTCGTCGGCCGCGTGGAAATCTGGTGGCGCAGTCGCTGGCAGCGCACGGCGGCTCGCCGCTCGCGGCGACGCTGAAAGGCCGACGCGTCAGCCGCATTGCGGTTCATCCCCATCGCCAGCGGGAAGGCATCGGCCAGCGGCTGATCCGCAGTGCCAGCGGAGAAGATTATCTCTCGGTCAGCTTTGGCTATACCGACGAGCTGTGGCGTTTCTGGCGGCAGTGCGGGTTTGTGCTGGTGCGAATGGGCAGCCACCGGGAAGCCAGCAGCGGGTGCTATACGGCGATGGCGTTGCTGCCGCTGAGCGAGGCGGGGCATCAGCTCTGCGAACAGGCGCATCAGCGGTTATGTCGTGATATGCGCGTCCTGTCGGCCTGGAATGGCGAAAAGATCCCGGTGACGGATGCATGGGAAGCTACCCTTAATAGTGACGACTGGCTGGAGCTGGCGGGGTTTGCCTTTGCTCACCGGGCGTTTTCAACTTCGGTTGCGGCGCTGACGCGGTTGTTGTTAGCCGTGGACATGCCACTTCCGGCGCTGCGGGGGAAAATGGAAGGGAATACGCACGATTTCGGGCGCAAAGCGTTGCTGGCGAAGCTACGCGAGGAAACCGCACACGCGCTTGAAAGGCTTGATTACTCCCGTAGCCAGCAGCTGAAAGCCGACATTATGCAATGGCAATTTTTTCAATGAGTTCTTCAGTAAAGTGGCATGGTCATTACCCCGCAGAGGCGTAAAATCCTGCTTATCAATTAAGGAGATCGCCATGAAACATGACCATTTTGTTGTGCAAAGCCCGGATACACCTGCTAAACAGCTACTGCTTCTGTTTCATGGCGTGGGCGACAATGCCGTCAATATGGGACAGATTGGCAGCTGGTTTGCACCCGTTTTCCCACACGCGCTGATCGTCAGCATCGGCGGCGTGGAGCCGTGCGGTCCGGGCGGGCGGCAGTGGTTTTCCGTTGAGGGCGTGACGGAGGAGAATCGTCAGGCGCGTATTGATGCCGCTATGCCAGCCTTTATCGATACCGTGCGTTACTGGCAGCAGCAGAGCGGCGTAGGCGCCGACGCAACGGCGCTGATTGGCTTCTCTCAGGGCTCAATCATGTCGCTGGAAAGCGTAAAAGCGCAGCCCAGACTGGTATCCCGCGTGATTGCCTTTAACGGGCGTTTTGCGACGTTACCGCAAAGCGCGACCACGCAGACCACGATCCATCTCATTCATGGGGGGGAAGACCGGGTAATTGAGCTTTCGCATGCGGTAGCTGCCCAGGAGACGCTGATGCGCGAGGGCGGAGATGTGACGCTGGATATCGTGGACGATCTGGGGCATGCCATTGACGATCGCAGCATGCAGTTCGCGCTCGATCATCTGCGTTATACCGTACCGAAGCACTACTTTGATGAAGCGCTCAGCGGCGGTAAGCCGAATGACGATGATATCGTCGAGTTTATGTGAGGTGTCCCCCTCTCTTTAGGGAGAGGGGAAACAGAGCGATTACTTCTTCTGGTCCTTCTTCGGCCAGTTGTCTTCATCGTCCCACTTGTCGTTAAAATCACGGTGCGGCGGAAGATCCGGTTTGTTGGCAAGGAACTTTTTGTGGTCAACGCGCTTGAGATCTTTAATCACGTTAAGCAGCACGCCTACCAGAAATACCAACACCAGAACCCACCAGTACTTTGAAAGCCAGTCCATTCGCTAATCCTCTTTAAGCACCCGTCAGGCGACGAGCTGCTCCATAATACGTTGATACATGCGGGCCAGCAGTTGTAAATCGGCAGCGTTCACGCATTCATTGATTTTGTGAATCGTCGCGTTAACCGGACCCAGTTCGACAACCTGTGCGCCCATGCGGGCGATAAAGCGTCCGTCGGACGTGCCGCCCGTTGTCAGCAGCTGTGGCTTAATTTCATTATAGTGCGCAATGGCGTTCACCACCGCATCCACCAGTTTACCGCGCTGCGTCAGGAACGGCTGGCCAGACAGCCACCAGTCGAGGGTATAGCGCAGCTGATATTTCTCGAGCAGCGCAATCACGCGCGCTTTTATCATCTCGTCGGTCAGTTCGGTGCTGAAGCGGAAGTTAAACTGGACGAAGAGATCGCCGGGAATGACGTTGTTGCTGCCGGTGCCGGCCTTGATGTTGGCTATCTGCATGCTGGTTGGCGGGAAAAATTCATTGCCTTTATCCCATTCAATGCCCACCAGTTCGTTCAGCATCGGCGCGGCGCGGTGTACCGGGTTATCCGCCAGGTGCGGATAGGCAACATGGCCCTGCACGCCATGAATAGTCAAATTACAGGTCAGGGATCCACGGCGGCCATTTTTCACCACATCGCCCACCACTTCGGTGCTGGACGGTTCGCCCACCAGACAGTAGTCCAGACGTTCATTGCGCGCCATCAGGGCCTCAACGACCTTCACGGTGCCGTTGTGGGCGCTGGCTTCTTCATCGGAGGTAATCAAAAACGCAAGACGGTTTTTATGGTTCGGATGCTGGGCGACGAAACGCTCTGCCGCCACGACCATCGCAGCCAGAGAACCTTTCATGTCCGCAGCGCCGCGTCCGAAAAGCATGCCGTCGCGGATGGTCGGCTCAAAAGGCGGGTTGATCCAGCGGTCTGCGTCGCCTGCGGGAACTACGTCAGTATGTCCGGCAAACGCCAGCGTCTCTCCCTGACCGCGCCATGCCCAGAAGTTCTGCGTATCGCCAAAATCCATGTGCTCCACGGTAAAACCGATGGCACGCAGGCGCTCAATCATTAATGCCTGACAACCTGCGTCGTCCGGGCTAAGGGAAGGACGGCGAATAAGCTGCTGAGTCAGCTCAATGACCGGGCATGACATAGACTACACCTCAACGAATAAATCTGAATAAAGGGTTTCACTGAAACCCAGCAGCATAGGCTGACCTGGCTTGCAGAGCAATGGGCGTTTGATGATTGCCGGCATTTCAAGCATCAGTTTGGCTGCGCTGTCGGCGTCGTTGATCGTGGCCCGGAGAGATTCATCCAGTTTTCGCCAGGTGGTCCCGCGTGTATTCAGTAGCGCTTCCCATCCCAGTTCGTTGATGGCGGAATGGAGGAACGCGGGGTCAAGCCCGTCGGCACGGTAATCGTGGAAGCGATAGTCGATGTTGTGTGCTTCCAGCCAGCGGCGGGCTTTTTTAATCGTGTCGCAATTCTTAATGCCGTACATCACAACCATAGTGAATCCTTTTGTTCTTTTGTGGATTAAATGTTCAATATTTTCGAAGATATATCCTTAAGTGGAATATAACACATTCGGAATTTTTCGGGATTTACAATTCTCCATAATTCAACGAACAGCTGTAAGCTGAATAGTCTTTCATCTTTTAAGCATAGTTGTCCACCCTGTTTAAATTGCCAATAAACTCAGAGGGAAATTAAAAATGCTGTCATTTTTCCGACTATTTCAAAATATTGCTGTAGGTCACATAAAATTTACCCGGCAACGCTCATAGTGATCCTAAACCTACCAGCACAGCGGGGCTCAATCACAGCAATCGGTTAAAGTGGCTTCACAATGATGATACGTTTTCGTAGAATGCGCATAATAATAAGAGAGGTTGTTATGATTGAACGTGAACTGGGGAACTGGAAAGATTTTATCGAAGGCATGCTTCGTAAATGAATTTCCGGTAAGAAATGCAAGAGCACTTAATTAACTAAAATAACCATAGTGTGAACGAATCACACAATAAAAAGGCGGCCTGTAAAGCCGCCTTTTTTATTTCAACGTGTTATTCCGGCTTATCCTTCAGCGGGAAACGACGGCGTACCAGCACAAAGAACAGCGGTACGAAATAGATAGCCAGAATCGTCGCCGAAATCATTCCCCCCATAACGCCCGTTCCCACCGCGTGCTGGCTGCTGGAGCCTGCGCCGGAGCTGGTGGCCATCGGCAGGACGCCAAACACAAACGCCAGAGAAGTCATCAGGATCGGGCGCAGGCGCTGACGACAGGCGTGCAGCGTGGCGGCCATCAGTTCGTGACCTTTGGCATTCATCTCATTGGCAAATTCGACGATCAGAATGGCGTTTTTCGCCGACAATCCGATTACGGTGAGGAGTCCGACCTGGAAATAGACATCATTTTCCAGGCCGCGCATCCAGGTTGCCAGCAGCGCTCCGATGACCCCGAGAGGCACCACCAGCATCACCGAGAACGGCACTGACCAGCTTTCATACAGCGCCGCCAGACAGAGGAACACTACCAGCAGCGAAAGGGCATACAGGGCAGGCGCCTGAGCGCCGGAAAGCCGTTCCTGGTAGGACATCGCTGTCCACTCCAGGCCAAAGCCGGTCGGTAACTGCTGAACCAGTTTTTCCATAATGTCCATTGCGGTACCGGTACTGACGCCCGGCGCGGCTTCACCAACAATCTCCAGCGCCGAATAGCCGTTGTAACGCTCCAGACGCGGTGAACCGGTCTCCCAGCGTGACGTCGCAAATGCCGAGAACGGCACCATGCCGCCGGTGTTATTGCGCACATACCAGCGGTTGATATCGTCCGGCAGCATGCGGTATTTGGCGGCAGACTGAACATAGACCTTCTTCACGCGGCCGCGATCCATAAAGTCATTCACGTAGCTTGAGCCCCATGCCGTTTGCAGGGTGTCGTTAATGTCGTCGATGGAGACGCCCAGCGCCTGCGCTTTACGCTGGTCAATATCCACCTGTAGCTGAGGGCTGTCATCCAGACCGTTATGACGAACGCGGGTAAGCTGCGGATCTTTCCCGGCCAGCTCCAGCAGCTTGTCGCGAGCAGCCATCAACGCGTCATGCCCGGCACCCGCGTGATCCTGAAGCTCCATATCAAACCCGGCTGAGCTGCCCAGGCCGCTGATGGCGGGCGGGCTGCTGGCGAAAACGCGCGCTTCCTTGATTTTGTTGAACGCTTTGGTTGCACGCTCAATGATGGCAAAGGAGGAGCCGGTATCGCTGTCGCGCTGGTCCCAGTCTTTCAGGCGCACAAACATACGCGCCACGTTCTGCCCGTTACCGCCAGGGCCAGAGCCGACGGTGGAGAAGACGGAGACCACGTTATCTTTCTCCTGAGTATGGAAGTAGTTCTCAACCTTCTGCACCACTTTCAGGGTCTGCTGCTGGGTCGAGCCGCTGGGTAACTGTACGGAGGTGATAAACATGCCGCGATCTTCCAGCGGCAGGAACGAGGTTGGCAGCCGCAGGAACAGAAAGACCATGCCGCCGAGCAGCAGGACATAAACCACCATCCAGCGCACGCTGCGGTGCAGTACTTTACCCACGCCCGCTTCATAGCGCGCCGCATTGCGGTTAAACATGCGGTTAAACCAGCCGAAGAAGCCTTTTTGACCGTGGTGTTCGCCCTTATGCAGCGGTTTCAGCAGCGTCGCGCACAGGGCAGGGGTAAGGATCATCGCCACCAGTACGGAGAGCACCATTGCAGAGACGATGGTGATCGAGAACTGGCGATAAATCGCGCCCGTGGTGCCGCCAAAAAACGCCATCGGGATAAATACCGCCGACAGCACCATGGCGATACCGACCAGCGCGCCCTGAATCTGTCCCATCGATTTGCGCGTGGCCTCGCGGGGCGAAAGCCCTTCCTCGCTCATGATGCGCTCAACGTTTTCCACCACCACGATGGCATCATCCACCAGCAGACCGATGGCCAGCACCATGGCGAACATGGTCAGGGTGTTGATGCTGTAACCGAAGGCATACAGCACCGCAAAGGTACCCAGCAGCACCACCGGCACCGCAATAGTGGGGATCAGCGTAGCGCGGAAGTTTTGCAGGAACAGGTACATCACAAGGAACACCAGCGCGATAGCTTCGAGCAGGGTTTTCACCACATCTTCGATGGAGGCTTTTACGAACGAGGTGGTTTCGTAGGCGACTTTGTACTCCAGTCCGTGCGGGAAGAAATGCGACAGCTCATCCAGACGCTCTAGCACCCGCTGCGCGGTCGCCATTTCGTTGGCGCCGGAGGCCAGTTTCACCCCCAGCCCGGACGCGGCATTGCCGTTGAAGCGGCTCAGGTAGTCATATTTTTCCGCCCCCATCTCCACGGTGGCGACATCCCCCAGACGCACTTCCGAACCGTCCTGATTCACGCGTAGCGTGATATTGCGGAACTGTTCAGGTGTCTGGAGCAGCGACTGGGAGTTGATGGTGGCGTTAAGCGCCTGGTTGTCCACGGACGGCGTACCGCCGAGCTGCCCCACGGCAATCTGGGCGTTCTGCGATTCGATAGCGTCGGTGACATCTTTGGCGGTCATCTGCACGCTGTTCAGCTTGTTGGGATCCAGCCAGATACGCATGGAGTACTGCGAGCCGTAGGCGTCGATATCACCCACGCCGTTGATACGGCTGAGCGGATCCTGAATATTACTGGCGACGTAGTCCGCTATGTCCTGCTTATCCATTGAGCCATCGGTTGAAACAAACGCGATGGTCAAAATATTGGTGTCACCGGTTTTACGCACGGTCACCCCCTGGTTCTGCACCGCCTGAGGCAGTTTACGCAGGGCCGATTGCAGCTGGTTTTGCACCTGCTGCACCGCTTCATCCGGATCCGTGCCCGCCGTAAAGCTCAGGGTTACCGTCGCCTGGCCCGTGGCGCTGCTCTGTGAGGACATGTACATCAGGTTATCGAGACCCGTCATGTTCTGCTCGATAACCTGGGTGACGGTATTTTCCAGCGTCTGTGCCGAGGCGCCAGGGTAGTTCGCCGTGATACGCACGTTGGGGGGCGCGAGGTCAGGGTATTGCTCAACAGGAAGGGACGTAATCGCCAGGACACCCGTCAGACACAACAGGATTGCAAGCACCCAGGCAAAAATGGGGCGATCGATGAAAAAATTCGCCATTAAAGTGTGACCTCGTTTTGCTGCACGTCATTATTGTTTATTGCCCGCCTAACTTTAGCGGTAAGGCCCAGGTCAAACGTGGAGAAATAAAGGAGATAATGTAAATTATCATGCGCTTTTTTCAGCGCGCCTTCTTTCTCGCTATTTTTCAGCCTGGGCCGCAGGCGTCTGGAACGTTACGCTGACCTGTGTCCCGCCCTGTGGCGGCTGAGAAAAGTGTAATGTCCCGCCGAGCCGTCCCGCGCGTTCGCGCATGATATTCAGCCCGTAATGCCCCGGCGGTTCGCTGGCGTCGCCGATACCAATGCCGTTGTCGCGGATCGTGACCGTGTGAGTGCCGTCCGCGGTGGTGACGCAGCTGACCACAATCTCGCTCGCGTCGGCATGTTTAATCGCATTCAGCACTGCCTCACGCACAATCTGTAAGAGGTGCACCTGTTTTTGTGCGTCCAGCGCCAGCGATGAGAGACGGCAGTCGAGCACCAGCTTCGCGCGGGTCTGGCTTTGCAACCCGTCGAGAGACTCCTGTAGCGCGGCAGGAAGATTGGCGTGATTGAGGGTCAGGCGGAAGGTGGTGAGCAGCTCGCGTAGCTGATGCCAGGCATTATTCAGCTCGCGGGAGAAGTCCGTAATGATGGTCTGCGCCGGAGCATTGTCGCCCGGCACGGCATGCTTCAGCAGCGTAAGCTGAATACGCAAATAGGAGAGCACCTGCGCCAGCGAATCATGCAGCTCGCGCGCGATGGTGGCGCGCTCCTCCATCAGCAGCAGCTGCTGATAATGTTTCTGCGCCTGATTGAAATAGAGCCCCCGGCCCAGCATCGTCGCCACGCTTTCCATGAGCGGCAGCGGAACATCCCCGGTCGCGCTTTGCCAGCGCAGTTCGCCGTACAGGGTGTCCTGCATTAACACCGGTAAATTGTGCATTTTCTCGCCCGGGGACTCCTGTCCTTCGTAAAGCTGCCAGTCGTCACTGGTGCGCAATTGCAGGTAATTCATCTGCGTATAGTCATGCACAATCTGCAAAATATGCCGGAAACAGTGGCTGTCTATCTGCCCGGTATTCAACGCCTGTGAGCATTTAAACAGCATTTCGAGCTGCTGATGCGCTTCATTCAGGTGGCGGGTTTTTTCAGCAACGGAGCGCTCAAGTGAACGGTACAGGGTGTGTAATTCCGCCGACATATGGTTGAAGGCGCGGGAAAGCTGGCCCAGCTCGTTGGGAAGCGTAGTATCCGGCGCGGGAGTGTCGAATTGCCCCTGTTCGATACGCTCGCTCGCCGCCACCAGATTATTCAGCGGCAGCACAACCTGACGGCGGATGCGCCGCAGGGTCACCACCGCCAGCAGCAGGATGCCCAGGCCACCCGTCAGCGACATGAAAATCACCAGCTGAATTTTATGTTCGGTGTAGTGCTGTAGCGCCAGCACAAAGGAATCTATCCGGCCCACGAAATCCTCAATGTGGTTCTGATACCACCCGGTATCGCCGCTGGCGATGCGCGTGTCCATCTCCTGCCAGCCAAGGTGCAACTGCTGGTAACGCTGTTTGACGTCCTCTGGCACATACCAGCGGTTTAGCTTCTGCAACGCAGGCGCGCTCAGCGTTTTTTGCCAGACCGCGCGGTGCTCTGCCAGCGATGGGCCGGCGCGCTGCATTTCGTAGCCCAGGCGGTAGCTCTGCATACGCAGCGAGCCGGCGATGTTAATCGCCTCGGCGTCGCGCTGGCTGCTGGCGAGTGTGACCAGCGCAATGGCGCTGATCAGAACGGACAAGACAATCATCGAAAAGAAAGCCCGAGCCAGGCTTCCCGATACGGGGCGTTTAACGGTCACTCATCAGCTTCCTGAATTAAATTGATCTGCCACAGGTTCACTGGAAATAGTTCGGCTTCCTGGGCATTTGAACATTGCGTCGCCATGCCGCTGTGGGTAAATACGATAACAATAGAAAGAATAAGGTTATTGAACCAAAAACAGGTGTTGTTATGAATCGTTTTATTATGGCCAACGCTCAACAGTGTATCGGTTGTCGCGCCTGCGAAGTTGCCTGTGTGATGGCGCACAACGGGGAGCAGCACGCGCTGAGCGAGCGCCATTTTCATCCCCGCATTACGGTCCTTACCTCAGGCTTGCGAAAAAGCCCCGTGACCTGCCACCACTGTGAAAACGCGCCCTGCGCGCAAAGCTGCCCGAACGGAGCCATCACGCAACACAGCGACAGCGTACAGGTCAATCAACAAAAATGCATTGGCTGTAAAGCCTGCGTGGTGGCCTGTCCGTTTGGCACGATGGACATGCTGATCGCCCCGCTGGAAAACGACAGCGTAAAGGCCTCGGCGCACAAATGCGACCTCTGCCTGGAAAGGCCGCAAGGCCCGGCCTGCGTGGAAAACTGCCCGGCGGAGGTGCTTACGCTCGCCACCCCAGCCGTACTGGATAAGCTGGTTAAGCAGCGCCGACAGCGCAGCGCAAGGCTGGACGCGCTGCCGTGGCACAGCGAGGCGGTTCAGTCAGCCCCTCCGCAAACCAAACGGCAACAGATGCAAAACACCCCGGCGCGCGGTGAGCCGGATAAGCTCAGCCCCGAAGCACGCGCATACCATTTTAACGAGATCTACCTGCCGTTTCGCCCGGAACAGGCGCAGCGTGAGGCATCCCGGTGCCTGAAATGTGGCGAGCATAGCATTTGCGAGTGGACCTGCCCGCTGCATAACCACATTCCCCAGTGGATTCAGCGGATCGGGGCGGGGGATATCGTCGGTGCGGCTGAGCTTTCACACCAGACTAACTGTTTACCGGAAATTACCGGCCGCGTCTGCCCACAGGATCGATTATGTGAAGGCGCCTGCACCCTGCGGGATGCGTCAGGGGCAGTAACCATCGGTAATATCGAACGGTATATCTCGGATCGGGCGCTGGCGATGGGCTGGACGCCGGACGTCAGCCACGTTAAGCCGGTCGGTAAGCGCGTCGCCATCATCGGCGCCGGTCCGGCAGGGCTGGCCTGCGCCGACGTGCTGGTGCGCAGCGGCGTCGGCGTGACGGTCTACGACCGCCATCCGGAAATCGGCGGATTGCTGACCTTTGGTATTCCGGCCTTCAAGCTGGATAAATCCCTGTTAGCGCGGCGCAGAGAGATATTCAGCGCGATGGGCATCCGCTTCGAGCTGAACTGCGAGGTGGGAAAAGACGTGTCGATGGCCCAACTGCAAAACGACTACGATGCCCTGTTCATCGGCGTAGGGACCTATCGTTCCATGAAAGCGGGTATCCCTCACGAAGACGCGCCGGGCGTGTACGACGCGCTGCCGTTTTTAGTGGCAAACACGCGGAACGTGATGGGCCTTGATCCTGCCGCAGACGAACCGTTTATCGACACACAGGGTTTAAACGTGGTGGTGCTCGGCGGGGGCGATACGGCGATGGACTGCGTGCGCACCGCGCTGCGGCATGGCGCGGCGAAAGTAACCTGCGCCTATCGGCGGGACGAGGCCAACATGCCGGGCTCAAAGAAAGAGGTTAAAAACGCGAAAGAAGAGGGCGCAGCGTTTGAATTTAATGTCCAGCCGGTTGAGCTCACGCTGGATACCGACGGGAAGGTTAACGGTATCCGGATGCTGCGCACCAGGCTGGGCGAGCCGGATGCGCAGGGGCGGCGGCGTCCTGTCCCGGTGGCGGGCAGTGAGTTTGTCATGCCAGCGGATGCGGTGATCATGGCGTTTGGTTTTAATCCGCACGCCATGCCGTGGCTTCAGGCGCAGGGCGTCGACACCGACGACTGGGGGCGCATCAGGGCCTCCGTGGAGAGCCGTTATCGCTACCAGACCTCGAATCCGCAGATTTTTGCTGGCGGTGATGCGGTACGCGGTGCGGATCTGGTGGTCACCGCGATGGCGGAAGGGCGCCATGCCGCGCAGGGGATCATGGACTGGCTTGGCGTGCCGCCGCGCAACTTGCATTAATGCAGACGGGCGACAAAGCGGGCTTCACGGCGTAGTATAAACAGACTCATATTGCCGTGGAGCCCGTATGTCCCTGAACATTACCGTTATTAAAGACAAAATCCTTTCTGAAAATTACTTTGTCCTGCGTAACATCACTTACGATCTCACCCGTAAGAACGGGGACGTCATTCGCCATAAACGCGAAGTCTACGACCGGGGCAATGGTGCAACCATCCTGCTGTATAACCGTGAAAAGCAAAGCGTGGTGCTGATCCGCCAGTTTCGCATCGCGACATGGGTCAATGGCAACGCGGACGGACGTCTGATTGAAACCTGTGCAGGTCTGCTTGATGACGATGAGCCGGAAGTGTGTATCCGCAAAGAAGCCATTGAGGAGACGGGTTTTGAAGTGGGTGCGGTGCAGAAAGTCTTTGAGCTGTTTATGTCCCCTGGCGGGGTTACCGAGCTGGTTCACTTCTTCATTGCGGAATATACCGATGCTCAGCGCACGCACCGGGGCGGCGGCGTGGACGATGAAGACATTGAAGTGCTGGAAATGCCTTTCGCTCAGGCTGTCGACATGGTGAAACGCGGCGAGATCCGCGACGGTAAAGCGGTGATCCTGTTGCAGTATCTGCAAACCAGCGGGCTGATGAATGCGGCGGCGGAAGCGCGATAAGTTGTATTTCAGATAAATCTATCCGATAAATCCGATTGAGCCAGCCCGCCCAGGGCACGAAGATACGCCCCAGATTGACCTATTCGTTTCCGGGGCTGTGCCGTTCATGCGCTACTGCGTTTATCTTCTCTTCTTCATTTGCGTGCTTCCCGCGCCTTTGGTGTGGGCTGCGCCTGCGCAGCAGTCTTTTTCAGACTGGCAGGTGACCTGCAATAACCAGAACTTCTGCGTAGCGCGCAATACCGGCGAGCATCGCGGTCTGGTCATGACGCTGAGCCGCAGTGCGGGGGCAAAAACGGACGCCAGCCTGCGCATCGATCTCGGCGGGCTTTCGGCGCCTCCGGTGAAAGAGCCTGACATCGCCCCGCGCCTGCTGCTCGACAATGTGCCGCTTAAACTCACGTCGCAACACTGGCAGTTAGCCCCCTGGCATCTTAAAACAGACGATACGGCCACCATCACCACGTTTCTGAAAACCATTCAGGAAGGGCAGGCGCTGACCCTGCGCGGGGGGAAGCAGACAATTTCTCTGGCCGGTCTGAAAGCGGCGCTGCTGTTTATCGATGCCCAGCAAAAACGCGTCGGAAGTGAAACGGCGTGGATTAAAAAAGGGGATAGTCCACCGCTAAGCGTGCCGCCTGCGCCGGCATTAAAAAAGGTGGCGGTGGTGAACCCCACGCCAACGCCGCTGACGCATAACGAACTCAACGATCTGCTGGATTACGGTACCTGGCGCATGAACCACAGCCAGTGCTCTCTCGATCCGAACCGGCGTGAAGTGCGCGTGACCGCGCTGACCGATGACAAAGCGCTGATGATCATCAGCTGTGAGGCAGGGGCGTACAACACCGTCGACCTGGCGTGGCTGGTGTCGCGTAAAAAACCATTTTCGGCCAGGAGCGTGAGATTGCGCCTGCCGTTTACCCCTTCCAGCCAGAGTAGCGACATGGAGCTGATGAATGCCAGCTTCGACGAAAAAACGCGCGAGCTGACCACGCTGGCGCTGGGACGCGGGATTGGCGACTGTGGGATCCAGACCCGCTGGCGTTTTAACGGCCAGCGCTTCCGCCTGGTACGCTACGCGGAAGAGCCAAGCTGTGATAACTGGAATGGGGCAGATGCCTGGCCCACGCTGTGGATCACAAGGTAGGGTTTTGCCGGGTGGCGCTGTCGCTTACCCGGCCTACTTTTTAGAACCGTAGGCCCGGTAAGGCGTAGCCGCCACCGGGCACGAGGGCATCACCGATCGCTCTTACGGAAAAAGTCGTTATACAGCATATACAAATGCGCCGCGCTCCAGGAGAAGTTAGGTGCGCCCTGCTGTGCTCCGGTCAGGGGGTTATAGTTCTCCTGAATCGGGCCGTCCGAGGTTAACCCTTTCGCATGCTTAAAGAAGGTTTCGGCGAGGGTTTGCGCCTGCTCACGATAGCCGTAACGTTCCATGCCTTTTAGTCCAAACCAGAACTGATCGACCCAGACCCGGCCGCGCCAGTATATGTCTGCGCCGAACGCCGGGTTTGTCAGCGCGGCGGTGCCGAGCGGTACCCAGGTATTGAACTCCTTCGGATCCAGCATCACCTTGACCACGGCATCCGCATGTTCCTGCGTCGCGGCACCGTTAAACAGCGGAGACCAGCCTTCCGGCCCTTTACCACGCTCGACGATAGGTTTGCCCGCACAGCCGTTCGCCAGCGGCTTATCCTCGATACGAATGTCATAGTAAAACCCGCTTTTCGCATCGAACATGCAGGTGTTGATATAGGTTGCGAGCTTATCTGCCAGCTGGCGATAGTGGCTGGCCTCCTGCTCTTTACCCAGCAGGCTCGCCATCTGCGCCAGATAGTGATTGTCGCTGTACATATAGCTTGCCTGGTCAACGGACTCCTGTAATAAGGAATACCCTAACAGATCGCCTTTTTTACTCCTGTTTTCGGCAAATTTAACCGTCCAGTCGCTGCGTTTCCCGCCGTTTTCAACGTACTTATCCAGCTGCGCTTTATCGATATATCCGAATACGGCGGCATCATCGCGCCCGGACTCCCACGAGGCGGCCACCTGCGCGGGGATCTCCAGGCTGTCGTACTGGCCGTTATCGATTATCCGTGCGTAGTTATTCAGGCCGGAAAGCGACTCTTCTTTATCACCTTTTTTCACCGTGAACAGCATCTCGCCGGTAGCGGTGTTATGGGCCTTATCACGCGTCGCACCGTACTCCGGCACGCCGTTGCCGTTATGATCGCGGTTACGCAGCCACCAGTCGTGATAGGCAACCAGTTTTGGATACATCTCGGCAAGCCAGGCTTTATACTGCGTGGTGTTATACACCTCCATCACCGACCATGCCGCCAGGCTCGGCTTGGTGTTACGCTCGTTCCAGTTACCGCCGTCGCCGCCTCGTTCCGGGCTCAGGTTCCAGGCGATTAAATCCGGCACAAATCCGGCATCCTGCGGGCGCACCGGATCGTCGGGTTTGATCTGCCAGGAGAAGACCGCGCGGATGTTCTCTTTGGCGATCTCCGGGTTGAAATGCGCCATGGCAAATGCCTGTTTCCAGGTGTCCCACGGCCAGGTCTGGTTGCCGGAGAACCAGCGTCCGGTTACGGAGGGCGTCACCGTGTTAAAACGCACCGCGCCGCCTGGCGAACGCCAGTTACCGTTCAACGTCTCGATGGCTTTCACCGCCACGCGCGTTTGTTCTGGAGTCGCGTGCGGGTTGGTTAACCCTTGTTGTAAATACCTCTCCCAGCGCGCTTGCGAGGCGGCCATAAAGTAGGCCGGACGCGCCAGAATGTCGCGGATCTGCGGCTGTTCACGCGCGACGTCATCGGCGTTCAGCAGATGGGAGTAGGTAGTGTACAGCGTGGTGCTGTCGGAAATCTGTGCCCGGCTGGTAAAGCGATGTCCGTCAACGGTGGTCTCGGCAGGAAGAGAGCGGTGTAACTGATATTCGGAACTGCCGGAGGTGAGCAGATCCCAGGTGGAGCGTACCTTGCCGAAGGTCACCTTCAGGCCGTCGCGCGTGGCTACAATTTTACGCTGATAATCAGGATATGCGCTGTCGATGGTTTTATCCGAACGCGGCTTGCCCTCTTTGGCCTCCAGTTTTTCCAGCAGCTCGCCGTCCCACACCAGCTCCAGCGGCGTTTTGCTGGTAATACGGGTTTCAAGCAGCGAAGTACGCGCAGAAGCAAAGCGCAGCGTCATCACGATCTGAACATCCCTGGCGCTCAGTTTCTGCACCAACGCGCCAGGGAGGCTGTAGGCTTCAAGGGTGAAATCCACTTTTTTGCCGTTCTGGTACACGGACAGGCGATCAAAATTCGTCGCCATAAAGTTGATGTACTCTTCGGTGAGCAGCGCTACGCCGGGAAATCCGCCCTGGGTCTGCGGCCCGTCCGGCAGCAAATGCCCATGCCAGGCACCCATATCAAAAAAGGGATTAAACCGCTGGTGGTCGTCGTAGTCGAAATCCTGCATGAAGAGCGGCGCGCCGGTACGGTTGATGACGTTTTTGAAGTCAGTTGCGGTGGCGGCGTGAGCCGAAAAACTGAGCGCCAGCGCGCAGGCTAGCGGCGTGAGGACGTATTTCATGGTGGTAGATCCTTTTTACCAGTAGAAGTATTGCATCAGGAAGACCTGATCGCTCGGGTCGCCGGAGGCATTTTTCATATAGAAGCGGCTGTCGGCAGCGGTGGCAAAACGCCCGCCGCCGTACTCGTACCAGATCCCGAACTGCATAAACGAGGTAGTTTCTTCAGCCGCATCGTCCGGACGATGTTTCGCGTAGCTGTAAGCAGTGGAGAGATAAACGCCTTTCAGGGCTTCCACCATGGCGCTGACCATAAATCCGCTCTCCGTGCCGGAGACGTTCTGTCCATCTGCCCGTCCGGTATGATGCCACGCGCGTGCCGCCAGGTTGGGTGTCAAAACGCCTGTTAAAAAGAGCTGGCCTGTGCCGTCGGTAATTTCAAGACCGTTCATCCAGGTGACATCTTTCATGATGTCGTACTGAATATAGCCATTCGCCATTGCCGGATAGGTATATTTGTCGTCATAACGATCGTATTTGCCGAAGTGCAGCCAGGCCTTGCTTTCGTCATGGTGACCCGCTGGCGTGGCGGTGACGCTATAGCGCAGGTTGCCGGAGAGGTTTTGCACCTTTAGTGCGTACAAGATGTCGCGGGTGTTGGGGATCACATAGCCCAGATCCGGCGTAAAATCGCCCCACCATTGCAGGTCATCGAGAGACGAGTCCTGGCGCAGGCTGAGCATGATCTCGGTGCTGTTATCGGTTTTGTAACCGCCGTAGAAGCGGTTAATCCCACCTTCAAACCCGCCCCAGCTGTGATCGGGCACCCAGGCGTTGCCCTGATGATCCGCCTGTACGGTCCAGCCTTCGCCGTAAATCAGGCCGAACCAGTTCCCCTGTTTCATCTCCAGACCGCCCTCAATATAAGTGCCGTCGCTGTATTTATGTTTATCCTGACCTTCTAAATCCATATACCCACCGACGCCCATCTCGCCATAAAAACGAAATGACGGGGAGGTTATTGCCGGTGTTTTGGTATCGTCATGTTCAGCGGGCCGGGCATCTTCTGCGGCAATAGCAGGGCAGCAGAAAGAGAGGGCAGCGAGTGCCCACAATGTTTTTTGTTTAATTTTCATAAACTCATCCCAATGAGATAAAATCCATGCCTTTTATTTCAGTTAATATTCGAGGCAGGTGATGCTTCAATTTGTTGTTGTTCTTTTGATAATCCGTTTACGTATTTGCTGTATTTCCACCAGGCAAATCCGAGGAATAAAACAATGCCACCGACGTTATAGAAAATAATCGTCAGAATATTGGCACCGGTAGGGAAAGTGGATGCCACAAAACCAATGGCGAAAATAACAATCAGCATCGACACTATGGTTATACCCGTGGTTCGTGAACCCATCCTGAAATCGCGCGGCAGGTGATCGAGCTTACGACGCAGGTTGAGGTAGGCCAGCATAATAAACAGCGGCGGTAACATGGAGGCCGCAGCGGTCATATTGATGACGGTGTTCATCAGCTCCTGCGCGGTACTGGAGCCCATGGTCGGGATAATCATCAGTGGGATCACAATCAAATACTGGATCCAGGCCGCGCGCGCCGGTACGCCGTTTTCGTTCAGCGCCACGGTTTTCGGACCAAAAATGCCGGTCGGGATCTCCGAGAAAAAGATTTTGACCGGCGTCGCCGTCCACATCAGCAGGGAACCGAACATGGCGGTAAAGGAAACCAGACCGACGAAACGGTTCATCAACACTTCCGGCAGGCCAAACCACACCGCCAGACCGTGGAACACCTGCACCGAACCCCCGGTAAACTTCAACGCTTTGCTGCTGATAAAGACGTTGATCAGTACCGAGGAGATGGAGTACAGCACGCCGATAAAGATCCCCGCCAGGATGATCACTTTAACGAAAGATTTCGAACCGCCTTTCACATCGTTTACGTACACCGCGACGGATTCCGCGCCCCCGGCAGCCATAAATATCCAGGTGGTAATGCCGAGGAATGCCCAGTTAAAATGCGGGATCATCGCGTCGACGGTAATCGGATCAGCGGGCTGCACCCCACCCATTAGCGCCGCGCCCGCCAGCAGAATGTAAGAGAGCGTCAGCAGCAGCATCAGCGTGGAGGTTACAGACGTAATTGGCCCCAGCATCTTCGCCCCGTTGGTGGAGACCCACGTTGAGAAGGCGAACAGCACCATACTTAGCACCGTTGTGGCAAATGGTGTGAGAATGTACTCATAGCCAAGAAAGGCATAAGAGGCATAGGCAATGACGCGCGGTAATAACGAGGTGAAGAAGAATAAATTCACGAACCAGTATGTATAAGCGGTAATAAATGCCCAGCGCCCGCCGAGTGAACTTTTTACCCAGGCATAAACTCCAGCTTCTGAGTTTTTATTCAACGAGACAAACTCAGCGATAATTAAGCAGAACGGGATAAAATAGAACAGGGTTGCTAAAAAGAACATCGGCGCGGAGGCAAGTCCGAGTTCGATATTATTATTGATCACGTTGTTAAAACTAAACACGGCGGCAAAGGTCAGCGACAGCAGGCCGAATTTGCCGATGGTATTGCGTTTGGTGGTTTCAGACATAACGTTTCTCCGGGTAAGAGGCTAGCGGTGCTTCATTGGCACCGCTCGTTTTTTTATTTGTTATGGAAATAACCGTCTTCGATGGTCACATTGAGAATGACTTTTTTGACCGGCTCCTCGCTGATAAAGCGATACGCCTCATGGTTCTCACAAATTACGATCTGCCCCTCGCGCACCTGTTCGGTGGTACCCATGCCTTTCAGGTATTCTCGATCGGTCTCATCGCGGTAACACTCCACTGTCTGAAGCGCATCTTTGGCGGCATATTCAATTTTCTGCGCGCCCTGAAGGTAGTAATGCACCTCGAAATAGCGGCGATGCCCGACAAACAGCGCGTCGGTGCTGGCATCATTGGTCACACGGTAGGCCAGCGAATCGCCAATCGAATGGGCTACGCCGGGCGAGATATTATCGATATTGTTAATGGCTTCTGAGCAGCGCTGCCATTTGCGACCCGTGCGGTAATGCTGTTGAAACTGTTCCAGGCTCTCAAGAACGATCATTTGTCTGCCTCGCTGTGCAAATCCATGGAGAAGAAACCGGTGCCGAATTGCTGGCGTGCCAGCGCCATCGAGGCGATGCGGCCGCCATTGAGCGGGAGCAATGTGAAGCCGTAGCGGAACGGACTGAACCAGACGCGCCAGCTCTCCAGTACCTCACTTCCCCAGGAATTGGAGCCTAAGCCCAGCACCTGGTGGTCAAGATTAAGCGTAATGTCATCGCAGCGGCGCAGTTCGTTGCAGTGCTGTGCGGCGTGAATGTTCTCAGCCGTGTAGTGCCAGGCGCTGAAGTGGAGAGGCTGTTGCGGTACGACCAGCACGCCGCTGCCATGACGATCCGCGAGGGAGGCCCAGCGCACCTGCTGACGGTTGCCATTGTTTTGCGGGAACGGATAATTTTCAAACATCTTATCAACCGTGGTGTGCCACAGGTCGATGGTGCTGGCCTGCTGGCTGTCCGGATAGTTTTCACCCGGCCCTCGCCCGTAGTAGCTCACCTGATCGAACCCGCCGTTGATGCCAAGCGTAAAGCCGATGCACGGAATGATGTGCGGGTACTCGCCGTAGCGCTCACCGCATAGCTCAACGTTGATTTGCCCGTCGGCGGCGATGCGCCAGCGATAGGTACAGCGCATGCCAAAATCAAACACTGGCGGGGCAATCAGGGTACGGGTGGTGACGATGACCGCATCGTTATGCTGCTCAACCTCGAAACCGCGCAGGTGCTCCTGCATGATCTGGAAATGATACGGCTGCCACAGCCCTTCATACTCCTGCTTATGGTTATCAATCATGGGCTTGAAGAAGTTAATCTTCGGCTCACGGGTAAGGTATTCCTCACCGTTCACCTGCCAGGCGCTGAGTTTTCCCGATACTTTAGAGAAGGTCGCGCGGAAGTTATGCCCGGTCACGGTGCAGCTCAGGCGATCTTCCTCCAGACGCAGCGGAGTGGCACTGGTGTTGATAAACGGTGTCGGGCGTGCCGTGCGGCCTTTTAACGGGAACTGATACACCGCGATCTCGTGCCCGACCTCGCTGTAGCGCGTGGGACTGTTTTTGATAATACGTACAGTCAGAAATGCTTCGCGCTCGTCCAGTTCCGGCACGTGCAGGCTGACGCTGCGGGAGCTGTTGGGGGCCAACCCGGTGATGTTCAGTGGCTCGCTGTGCAGCGTTTCACCTTCCGCACGCACCTCCGTGAGCAGGGTGTAATCATCCAGGCTGGTGAACCATAAGCGGTTATCAACGTGCAGCTCACCGTTTTGCCAGCGCAGTTTGACCGGGGCGATCACCTGCTTGTACTCACGCAAACCTGGCCCGGGCGTTTGATCGGAGTAGATCAGCCCGTCGAGGCAGAAGTTGTAATTATTGGGGTAATCACCGAAGTCGCCGCCATAGGCGTACCAGATGTTGCCGCTGGCGTCTGTTTTCTGAATACCGTGGTCGCACCACTCCCAGACATAATGCCCCTGAATGCAGTCGTGGCGATCGAACACGTTCTGATACTCGGTCAACCCGCCGGGACCGTTGCCCATCGCATGGGCGTATTCGCAGATAATGCGCGGTTTGGCGTGCGGGTATTCGCCAAACAGATTCATCAGCGGTACGCGGGTATACATGGTGGAGATAATGTCCACCACCTCGGCGTCGCGATCTTCTTCGTAGTGAAGCAGGCGAGTATCATCCAGCGCTTTTGCCGCACGGGCCATCGCGCGGATGTTACAGCCGTAGCCGGACTCGTTTCCGAGCGACCAGATGATGATCGACGGATGATTTTTCTGCGCGAGAATATGGCGTTCGATACGCTCAACGTAGACCGGCTCCCACACCGGATCGTCCGTAATGCGGCTCAGGTCGCCGACGTTGGCGAAGCCGTGAGATTCCACATCCGTTTCAGCCATCACAAACAGGCCGTACAGGTCGCAAAGCTCGTAAAAGCGCGGGTCGTTCGGGTAGTGGGCGGTACGTACCGAGTTGATATTGTGCTGCTTCATCAGGATCAGGTCGCGCTCCACGCGATCCATCCCCACCGCGCGGCCCCTCAGATGATCATTGTCATGACGATTGACGCCGTGCAGCTTCAGATAACGGTTGTTAACGTAGAACAGGCCGTCTTTCACCTTGATATCCCGAAACCCGATGCGCTGCGGGATGATTTCCAGCGTCTGGCCATGGTTATCTTTTAAAGTCATGACCAGATGATAAAGGTCCGGCGATTCGGCGGACCACTGGCGGGGATGCCTCACCTCAATGCTGAAGGCGGTTTCCGCACGCTCGCTGACGGTCAGGTTGTTGGTTGTTCCCTGGTGCAGCACTGTCTCGCCGTCGTACAGGGTATAATCCAGTTGCACACAGGCAGGGCGTGCAGCAAGGTTTTCCAGCTCAAGCTGACAGAAGAGGGTAGCGTCCCGGTATGCCTCGTCGAAGGTGGTTTTAACCGTGAAATCGCGGACATGCGTGAGTGATTTTCCCAGCAGGTAGACGTCGCGGAATATCCCCGCCGTCCACCACATGTCCTGATCCTCAATGTAGGTGGAATCTGCCCACTGCATAACCCGCACGCACAACAGGTTTTGCCCGCTGTGTACCGCATCGCTGATATCAAACTCGGCAGACAGTCGGCTGCCTTTGCTAAAGCCTATATAGCGGCCATTCACGTAGACTTCGAAATAGGTTTCGACGCCGTCAAACTTGATAAGGGTCTGTTTCTCTTGCCAGCTTTCAGAAAGCGTAAACCAGCGCTGGTATGCCCCGGTCGGGTTGTCTGACGGCACCCATGGTACGTCCACCGGGAAAGGAAAGCCTTCGTCGGTGTACTGCAACTGACCGTGACCTTCCATCTGCCACATGCCCGGCACGGTAATATCGCCCCAGTCGGCCATGTATTCTGAGGTAAAGTTTTCCGGGACAAGCAGCGGGTTCGTGAAGAAGCGAAAGTTCCACTTTCCGCTTAGCGACAGAAAGTGGCTGCTGGCTTCACGCGCAAACGTGCGCGCCCGGGAAACGGTGTCATAAGAGAAGAAGTACGCACGCGGCGGGAGCCGGTTTTCATGCGTGAGTTGAATATTTTCCCAGCGATTCATGTGATCTCCCTGTAGGGGTAAAACATCATTGCTGGAGATTTTAGTAAATATTTTACTAAATAAAATCAGTAAAACCGATTTGCTTTAACTCGATCACGAAATTAAAAAAGCCGGGCGTGCCCGGCGGGAGAGTTAACAGGTGGAAATCAGCGGGTGGTGCCGCGCAGCTTCAGTACGCTCGGGACAAAGACCTGAAGCGGTAGCGCGCGGCCATCGCGGGCCTTTTCCAGCAGCAGATTAACGCCCTGGCTGCCCATCATTTCAGAGTGAATGCGCACGGTGGAAAGAGGCGGGAAGGTAAAGCGGGCGGTTGGGATGTCGTTCACGCTGATCAGTGAAATATCTTCCGGGATCGCCAGCCCTTTTTCGTGGATGGCGCGTAACACCCCGATGGCGATGGAATCGGAGGCCACGAACAAGGCGGAAGGCCAGCACTGTTGTGCCAGCATGATTTTTGCCAGTTCATAACCGGACGAACTGGAAAAACCGCCGCGCCAGATGTCCTGTTCCGATACCACCCCTTTCAGGAGCCCGTACTCCACGAAGGCGGCTTCCCGAATATCAGCCTTGCCTGGCTCATCTTCGCCGCCGATAAAGCCAATCCGCTTAACTCCCTGAGCAATAAAGAAATCCACGATCTGCTTGCTGATGCGCGAAAGGTCAATATCGACAGAATCGTACTCGCTGCCTGGCTCGTGAAAGTCGATAAAACAGACGTTGTCGGTCAACGACATTGCCGCACGTCGAAGCGCAGGGGAGGGTTTGCCTACAATCAACACCCCGGTGAGCTTTTTCAGCTCCGGCAGGGTGGCATTAGCGTAGCAGTTACTCAGTTCGACCCCCAGTTTTTCGCACTGCGTCTCAATGCCGTGGCGAATGGCAAGATAGTAAGGGTCGTTGATCTCCAGTTCCTGCTGGTAGCTGTAGAGCGCCAGAATATGTTGCTGACCGGCAGCGACAGACTGCATTTTACGGGAGGTCGTGCTTTTGTATTCCAGCTTCTCGGCAATCTCGAGAATGCGGTGTTTCGTCTCTTCTTTCACATTCAGCGTCGGGTCATCGTTTAAAACCCGGGATACCGTTGCCAGCGAGACGCCAGCTTCCGTCGCGATGTCTTTCAGCGTTGCCATGTTTGTCCTCATTCCCCACGAGATAGCTTATTGTAAAGGATGCGTTCGGACATGCATTAATTTTTAGTAAATAACATCCCTGTTGCCCTCGCCAGTTACCATGTTAGTATTTAGTAAAATTTTACCAAGGAGGCAAAAGTGGAAACGGTAGCATACGATGATTTTGCAAAGCTCGAGATCCGCGTGGGGAAGATTGTTGACGTTAAACGTCACGCCAATGCGGACAAGCTCTATATTGCGCAGATAGAGGTGGGAGACAGAACGTTGCAAACCGTCACCAGCCTGGTGCCGTATTACCGGGAAGAGGAGCTGATGGGCAAAACGGTGGTGGTGTTGTGTAACCTGGCAAAGGCTAAAATGCGCGGTGAAACATCTGAATGCATGTTGCTCTGCGCGGAAACCGATGACGCCCGAGAAAGTGTGTTATTAACGCCGGAGCGGGTGATGGCGGCAGGGGTAAGAGTGGTGTGAAAAAGCCGGGTGGCGGCTACGCCTTACCCGGCCTACAAAGCCTCGAACCGCAGGCCGGGTAAACGACAGCGTCACCCGGCAAAAGCACTACAGCACGCTTAGCGCCTTCTCCACCACGTTCTCAACGGTAAAGCCGAAATATGGGAACAGCTTGTCGGCCGGGGCGGATTCACCGTAACCATGCATCCCGACAATTGCCCCTTTCAGGCCCACGTATTTGTACCAGTAGTCGGCAATGCCAGCTTCAACCGCCACGCGCGCCGCGACGTTTGAAGGCAGCACCGATTCGCGGTACGCCTCATCCTGAGCATCAAAGATATCCGTTGAAGGGAGTGAAACCACGCGCACCGCGTGACCCTCGGCGGTCAGTTTCTCCGCCGCTTTTACCGTGATTTCCACCTCGGAACCAGTGGCGATCAGGATCACGTCTGGCTTGCCGCCGCTGTCTTTCAGGATGTACCCGCCGCGGGCGATATTTTTCACCTGCTCCGGCGTGCGCTCGATCTGCGCCAGGTTCTGGCGCGACAGGATCAGCGCCGTGGGTCCGTTATGACGCTCTACGGCCAGCTTCCAGCCCACTGCCGCTTCCACCTGATCGCAAGGACGCCAGGTGCTGAAGTTTGGCGTTAAGCGCAGGCTCGCCAGCTGCTCTACCGCCTGGTGCGTCGGCCCATCTTCACCCAGCCCGATAGAGTCGTGGGTGTACACCATGATTTGCCGCGCCTTCATCAGGGCCGCCATACGCGCCGCGTTACGGGCATATTCGACAAACATCAGGAAGGTGGCGGTGTACGGCACGAAGCCGCCATGGTGGGCGATGCCGTTGGCAATGGCGGTCATCCCAAACTCGCGCACGCCGTAGTGGATGTAGTTCCCGGCAATGTCCTCCTTCAGGGATTTAGAGCCGGACCAGATGGTAAGGTTACTTGGCGCCAGATCCGCCGAGCCGCCCAGCAGTTCGGGCAGGATTGGGCCAATCGCGTTAAGGGTGTTTTGTGATGCCTTACGGGTGGCAATTTTCGCCGGGTTGGATTGCAGGTTTTCAATCAGCGCCTGGGTTTTCTCTTCCCAGTCTTCCGGCAGGCCGCCGCTCATGCGGCGGGTAAACTCAGCCGCCAGCTCCGGATACGCTTTTTTGTAGGCGGCAAACTTCTCGTTCCAGGCCTGCTGCGCTTTTTCACCTGTTTCGCGAGCATCCCAGGCCTTGTAGATCTCTTTTGGGATCTCAAAGGCCGGGTGTTTCCAGCCCAGTTTCTGGCGGGTCAGCGCCACTTCCTCTTCACCCAGCGCCGCGCCGTGCGCCTCCTCTTTGCCCGCTTTGTTCGGCGAGCCGAAGCCGATGGTGGTGCGGCAGATGATCAGGGACGGTTTGTCCTTCACGCTCTGCGCTTCCTGAATCGCTTTTTTCACCGCCTCTGGATCGTGACCGTCGATCTCGTGCACCACGTGCCAGTGATAGGCTTCAAAGCGTTTCGCCGTATCGTCGGTAAACCAGCCCTCGGTTTCCCCGTCAATGGAGATACCGTTGTGATCGTAGAAGCCAATCAGCTTGCCCAGCCCCAGGGTGCCCGCCAGAGAACAGACCTCGTGAGAGATCCCCTCCATCAGACAGCCGTCGCCCATAAAGACATAGGTATAGTGATCGACAATCTCGTGGTCGGGCTGGTTGAACTGCGCGGCCAGCGTACGTTCGGCAATCGCCAGGCCAACCGCATTCGCCAGCCCCTGGCCCAGCGGGCCGGTAGTGGTTTCAACGCCCGGCGTATAGCCGATCTCCGGGTGGCCCGGCGTTTTGGAGTGCAGCTGGCGGAAGTTTTTTAATTCCTCAAGCGGCAGATCGTAGCCGGAAAGGTGCAGCAGGCTGTAGAGCAGCATCGAGGCGTGCCCGTTGGAAAGAATAAAACGGTCGCGGTCGTACCAGGTCGGATCGGTAGGGTTGTGCTTCAGGAAGTCGTTCCACAGCACTTCGGCGATATCAGCCATACCCATGGGGGCGCCAGGGTGGCCGGAATTGGCTTTTTGTACGGCATCCATGCTGAGGGCGCGAATGGCGTTGGCGAGCTCTTTACGGGACATAGTTCACTCCGTGGCAAGGTTAAAGTTTGGCGGCGAGAAGATCTTCGAGTTTGCGCTGGTCGACGGCGAACTGACGGATGCCGTCCGCCAGTTTTTCCACGGCCATTGGATCCTGATTGTGCTCCCAGCGGAATTCCGCTTCGGTCATGGGTTTTGGTTTTGGCAGAACGGTGGAGGTTGGCACAAGCTTGCGGATCACCGTCTCTTCACTCTCCTGAAGCTTCTTCAGCAGGTCTGGGGAGATGGTCAGCCGGTCGCAGCCCGCGAGCGCGAGGATCTGCTCGGTGCGGCGGAAGCTGGCCCCCATCACGATGGTCTCGTAGCGGTGCTGCTTGTAATAATCGTAGATATTACGCACCGATTTCACACCGGGATCTTCGTCCACCACATACGGATCCATCGGCTGTTTCGCCTGATACCAGTCGTAGATACGTCCGACAAACGGTGAAATCAGGAACACGCCCGCTTCGGCGCAGGCACGCGCCTGGGCGAAGGAGAACAGCAGCGTCAGGTTACAGTTGATCCCCTCTTTCTCCAGCACTTCCGCCGCGCGGATGCCTTCCCAGGTGGAGGCAAGCTTGATCAGGATGCGTGATTTATCGATCCCCTGCTCCTGGTAGAGTTCCACCAGGCGGCGAGCCTTGCTAATGCTCTTTTCCTGGTCGAATGAGAGGCGGGCATCCACTTCGGTGGAGACGCGTCCCGGTATGCTTTTAAGAATTTCCGCACCGATATTGACCGCCAGCTTGTCACTGGCTTCGGCGACCTGCTGCTCCTGCGTTTTCCCGCGCTGTTTGCCGTAGGCAAGGGCGTCATCAATCAGATGACTAAAGTGCGCAAGACCGGCCGCCTTGAGCAGCAGCGAGGGGTTGGTGGTCGCGTCTTCAGGCTGGTAGTGACGAATCGATTCGATGTCGCCGCTGTCTGCAACCACGGTGGTAAATTGTTTGATGCCGTCTAGCTGGTTCATAATTACTCCTTGGAAATAAAAGAGTTAGTCGAGTGCGTCAGGTCACACTTCTGAGAAAATCATGATGGACTTAACAAAAAAGCATAGCAGACGGGGGAGGCATTGCTGTCTGAGACGGGTAACATGGCTGTTATAAATTGATAACAATTTTTATTCTGCAATGGTGAGAGTTTGGCAGCCTTCAAAGTTTAGGAGTCTGCCTGCGGCGATACTATGCGGCACACCAGGGTGTGCATAGGAACGTCAACATCACCCTTTTTGACCGAAACGTGAAAGGAATAACAAGATGGATGATCAGTTAAAACAAAGCGCTCTCGATTTTCACGAGTTTCCTGTTCCGGGTAAAATCCAGGTATCCCCGACCAAACCGCTGGCGACCCAGCGCGATCTGGCGCTGGCCTACTCGCCAGGCGTAGCTGCCCCGTGCCTTGAAATCGAAAAAGATCCGCTGGCAGCGTACAAATACACCGCCCGTGGCAACCTGGTGGCCGTTATCTCTAACGGTACGGCGGTACTGGGGTTAGGGAACATTGGCGCGCTGGCCGGTAAGCCGGTGATGGAAGGGAAGGGCGTTCTGTTTAAGAAATTTGCCGGTATCGACGTCTTCGATATCGAAGTGGACGAACTGGACCCGGATAAATTCATCAACGTGGTGGCGGCGCTGGAGCCGACCTTCGGCGGCATCAACCTGGAAGACATCAAAGCGCCGGAATGTTTCTATATCGAGCAGAAGCTGCGCGAGCGTATGAACATTCCCGTGTTCCATGACGACCAGCACGGCACGGCGATTATCAGTACCGCCGCCATTCTGAACGGTCTGCGTGTGGTGGAGAAAAACCTCTCCGACGTGCGCATGGTGGTCTCCGGCGCTGGCGCCGCGGCCATCGCTTGTATGAACCTGCTGGTGGCGCTGGGCATGCAGAAACACAACATCGTGGTCTGCGACTCCAAAGGCGTGATTTACAAAGACCGCGAGCCAAACATGGCGGAAACCAAGGCGGCCTATGCGGTGGAAGACGACGGCAAGCGCACGCTAGAAGACGTCATTGAAGGTGCCGACATTTTCCTCGGCTGTTCAGGCCCGAAAGTACTGACCCAGGAGATGGTGCAGAAGATGGCGCGCGCGCCAATGATCCTGGCCCTGGCGAACCCGGAGCCGGAAATTCTGCCGCCGCTGGCGAAGGCAGTGCGTGAAGACGCGATCATCTGTACCGGACGTTCGGACTACCCGAACCAGGTGAACAACGTGCTCTGCTTCCCGTTCATCTTCCGCGGTGCGCTGGACGTCGGCGCTACGGCAATCAACGAAGAGATGAAGCTCGCCGCCGTTCATGCTATCGCAGAGCTGGCGCACGCCGAGCAGAGCGAAGTGGTGGCCTCCGCCTACGGCGATCAGGATCTGAGCTTCGGCCCGGACTACATCATCCCTAAACCGTTTGACCCGCGTCTGATCGTGAAGATCGCGCCAGCGGTGGCCAAAGCGGCGATGGACTCTGGCGTGGCGACGCGGCCGATTGAAGATTTCGATGCCTACGTCGATAAACTCACCGAGTTCGTCTACAAAACCAACCTGTTTATGAAGCCGATCTTCTCCCAGGCGCGCGCTGACGCGAAGCGCGTGGTGCTGGCGGAAGGGGAAGAGGCGCGCGTGCTGCACGCCACGCAGGAGCTGATCACCTTAGGGCTGGCGAAACCGATCCTGATTGGTCGTCCGAGCGTGATCGAGATGCGTATCCAGAAGCTGGGCCTGCAAATTAAGCCGGGCGTCGACTTTGAGATCGTCAATAACGAATCCGATCCGCGCTTCAAAGAGTACTGGAACGAATACTATTCGATCATGAAGCGTCGCGGGATCACCCAGGAGCAGGCGCAGCGGGCGGTGATCAGCAACACCACGGTAATCGGCGCGATCATGGTTCACCGCGGTGAGGCGGATGCGCTGATCTGCGGCACCATCGGCGAGTACCATGAGCATTTCAGCGTGGTGCAGGAGATCTTCGGCTATCGCGAGGGTGTCCATACTGCCGGCGCAATGAACGCGCTGCTGCTGCCAAGCGGTAACACCTTTATCGCCGATACCTACGTCAACGACGATCCTTCCCCGGACGAACTGGCGGAAATAACCGTGATGGCGGCGGAAACCGTGCGCCGCTTTGGTATCGAGCCGAAAGTGGCGCTGCTGTCGCATTCTAACTTCGGGTCATCCAAATCCGCGGCGGCGTGCAAAATGCGCCAGACGCTGGACCTGGTGCGCGAGCGTGCGCCGGAACTGATGATCGACGGCGAGATGCACGGCGACGCCGCGCTGGTGGAGAGCATTCGTAATGAACGTATGCCGGACAGCCCGCTGAAAGGCTCCGCGAACGTGCTGATTATGCCGAACGTGGAAGCGGCGCGTATCAGCTATAACCTGCTGCGTGTGTCGAGTTCTGAAGGGGTGACCGTAGGGCCAGTGCTGATGGGGGTGTCAAAACCGGTACATGTATTAACGCCGATTGCCTCCGTGCGTCGTATCGTCAACATGGTAGCGCTGGCGGTGGTTGAGGCACAGACGCAGCCGCTGTAATTTTTACCCTCACCCTAACCCTCTCCCAAAGGGAGAGGGAATTTATACTCCCTCTCCCTTTGGGAGAGGGCAGGGGTGAGGGGGTTACACCCAGTCCCGAACCCGAATAAACTCACGCAAGGCAGCCTCCGGGCTGCCTTCTTTGGGTTCAAAGCTGTATTCCCAGCGCACCAGCGGCGGCATCGACATCAGAATGGACTCCGTACGCCCACCGGTTTGCAGGCCAAACAGCGTCCCGCGATCCCATACCAGGTTAAACTCCACGTAACGCCCGCGGCGGTACAGCTGGAACTCACGCTCGCGAACGCCGTAGTCGGTGTTTTTGCGGCGTTCGACAATCGGCAGATAGGCATCGGTAAAGCCTTCACTCACTGCGCGCATAAAGCTGAACGCGGTATCAAAATCCGGCGTGTTGAGATCGTCAAAGAACAGCCCGCCGATGCCGCGTTGCTCGTCGCGATGCTTCAGATAGAAATAATCATCGCACCACTTTTTGTATTTCGGGTAAACGTCTTCGCCAAACGGCAGGCAGAGGTCGCGCGCGGTGGTGTGCCAGTGCACGGCGTCCTCTTCGAAGCCATAGTAAGGCGTTAAGTCAAAACCGCCGCCAAACCACCAGACGGGATCGGCTCCCGGTTTTTCCGCGATGAAAAAGCGCACGTTGGCGTGGCTGGTTGGCACAAACGGGTTATGCGGATGCACCACCAGCGAGACGCCCATCGCCTCGAAGCTGCGGCCCGCCAGTTCAGGCCGATGCGCCGTGGCGGACGCTGGCATTGCATCACCGTGGACGTGGGAGAAGTTGACCCCGGCCTGTTCAAAAATACCGCCGTTACGCAGCACGCGGCTGCGCCCGCCGCCGCCCGCGTCGCGCTGCCAGGCGTCTTCCTGGAATTCACCGCCGTCTGCGGCGGCCAGTTTCTGGCAAATCGCGTCCTGTAGCTGCATCAGGAACGTTTTGACCAGCTGTGCATTCGGTTTCATCAACGTTTCCTGGAGTGTGCTTTTTGATTATCGAACCAGTTGAAATAACTGATGACCCCGGAGGCGATAGCGTTCGCGATCTTCTGACGAAACGCCGTGGTGCCGAGTAATCGCTCTTCTTCCGGGTTGGTAATGAACGAGGTTTCAACCAGCACGGACGGAATGGACGGGGACTTCAGCACCACAAACGCGGCCTGCTCGGTGCTTTTACTGTGCAGACGGTGCACGGGCTTAATCCGTTTGAGGATATGCGAGCCGAGCGTCAGGCTGTTTTTGATGGTATCGGTCTGCACGAGGTCAAACAGAACCTGCTGCAACAGATGGTCTTTGTCGGTGGCTTTTTTCCCGGCCACTTCATCCGCCCGGTTTTCGCGATCGGAGAGGTATTTCGCCATGGCGCTACTGGCGCCACGGTTGGAGAGGGCGAACACCGATGCGCCTGCGGCGGAAGGGTTTGTGAAGCCATCCGCGTGAATGGACATAAACAGGTCGGCGCCGTGCTTATGGGCAATTTCCACGCGATCGTACAGCGGGATAAACGTGTCGCCCGTGCGCGTCAGGCGGGCGTCAATGCCGTTGCTGCGTAAAATTGCGCGCACATTTTTTGCAATTGCCAGCACGACGTGTTTTTCTTTCGACCCGTTTCGGCCAATGGCGCCGGTGTCGATCCCGCCGTGGCCCGGATCGAGCATGACCAGACGCTTTGCGCCGGCTTTTTTGGTTTTCGGCTTGCTGTGTCCGTTACTGGTTTTAAGCGAGCTCTCTTCTTTTGCCTGAACCTGCTTTGCGATGCCTGTTAACGTTAAGGCCGCCAGCCCCGCTTTGAGAACCTGACGACGCGATGTGAGTGCTTTTAATGGTTTGAATGTGCTCATGCGGCCTGAATTGTAAAAATTGGGGTCCTGGTGTTATATCGTATCGCGTTTTGCGTGACGACATTCCTTATTGAGAATTGTTTTACTTTTCATTTCAATACGTGACAAAGTGACATTATGCCAAATTTTGGCGAGTTTTTCCCCGGTTATTGGCTAAATGCCCTGTTCACGCCATAATCACTGTTTTTAAACCCGAAAAGGCGGTTAATACCATGGAGATACGCGTTTTTCGCCAGGAAGATTTCGAAGAGGTGATCACCCTTTGGGAGCGCTGCGATCTGCTGCGTCCGTGGAACGATCCGGAAATGGACATCGAACGGAAGGTGAATCACGACGTCAGTCTGTTTCTGGTCGCTGAGGTCAACGGCGAGGTGGTCGGGACGGTGATGGGCGGGTACGACGGCCACCGCGGGTCGGCCTACTATCTGGGCGTGCACCCGGAATATCGCGCGCGCGGCATCGCCAACGCGCTGCTTAACCGTCTGGAAAAGAAACTGATCGCCCGTGGCTGCCCGAAAATCCAGATTATGGTGCGGGAAGATAACGACGTGGTGCTGGGCATGTATGAACGTCTGGGCTACGAGCACGCGGATGTACTGACGCTGGGTAAGCGCCTGATCGAAGATGAAGAGTACTGAGTTCCACCCTGGCGACTATGATGTTCACGGTCGTCTGCGTCTGCCTTTTTTATTCTGGTGCGTTCTGCTGTTGCAGGCCCGCACCTGGGTGCTGTTCGTGATGGCTGGCGCGTCACGCGGGCAGGGCGATACGCTACTGAATCTCTTTTATCCCGATCACGATGCGTTCTGGCTGGGGTTACTGCCCGGTGTACCGGCGGTGCTGGCGTTCCTGTGCAGCGGTCGGCGGCAGTTCCTCCCGCGCTTCTGGCGCGCGCTTCGCTGGCTGTTGATTCTGGCGCAGGTTGTGCTCCTGGCCTGGCAACCCGTACTCTGGCTGTACGGCGAGCCGCTTTCCGGTATCGGGATTGCGCTGGTGGTGGCGGATATTGTCGCGCTGCTGTGGCTGGTCACGAATCCCCGTTTACGCGCCTGTTTTACGCAAGAGTCAGATTAAAACGGCACTTTTTGCCGATACTGCACTCCAACAAGCGTTGATTTACTACGTAAGGACGTCTCAATGAAATCGCTGCGTTTACTTTTATGCGCTCTCCCGCTGGCGTTAACCGGCTGTTCCACGCTCTCATCCATCAACTGGTCTGCGGCCTATCCGTGGAACTGGTTTGGCTCTTCAACGGAAGTGACCGAGCAGGGCGTGGGCAAAATCACCGCGTCGACGGCGCTGGATCAGGATGCCATTCAGGAGGCTATCGGCAGTGATTATCGCCTGCGCAGCGGCATGAAAACCGAGAACGGCAACATCGTGCGCTATTTCGAAGCGTTGAAAGACGACAAGGTGGCGATGGTCATCAACGGCGATAAAGGTACGGTCAACCGCATTGCGGTGATGGATGAAGAGATCCCGACCTCAGGTGGCGTGAAGGTAGGTACGCCGTTTGGCGAGCTCTACCAGAAAGCGTTTGGCCACTGCGCCAGTGTGCCGTCGGATGACAGCGTGGCGGTCGAGTGTAAGGCCGACGGCAGCCAGCACATTAGCTATGTATTCAGCGGCACCTGGAACGGTCCGGAAGGGTTAATGCCGTCTGACGACACCCTGAAAAAGTGGAAAGTGAGCAAAATTATCTGGAAGCAGTAATTTGCGCCTGAGCAAGCCGCCTCGCTGAAATCCAGGTATAATAGCCGCCATCAATGCCACGCTGTCGTGGCATCTTTTTTTCAGGAGGAGCGATGTCTCAGGTTCAGAGTGGCATTTTGCCAGAACATTGCCGCGCGGCGATTTGGATTGAAGCCAACGTCAAAGGGGACGTGGATGCCCTGCGCGCGGCCAGCAAAGTTTTCGTTGATAAACTGGCCACCTTCCAGGCCAAATTCCCCGAAGCCCATCTGGGCGCGGTGGTTGCCTTTGGCAATACCGTCTGGCGTCAGCTGAGCGGCGGCGAAGGCGCAGAAGAGCTGAAAGACTTTATTCCTTATGGCAAAGGTCTTGCGCCCGCCACCCAGTATGACGTCCTGATCCATATCCTCTCCCTGCGCCATGACGTGAATTTCTCCGTCGCTCAGGCAGCGATTGAGGCCTTTGGTGACAGCATCGACGTGCAGGAAGAGATCCACGGTTTCCGCTGGGTGGAAGAGCGCGATTTGAGCGGCTTCGTCGACGGCACCGAAAACCCGGCCGGGGAAGAGACGCGTCGCGAGGTGGCTGTAATCAAGGATGGCGTGGACGCGGGCGGCAGCTACGTGTTCGTCCAGCGCTGGGAGCATAACCTCAGGCAGCTCAACCGCATGAGCGTGCATGACCAGGAGATGATGATTGGCCGCACCAAAGACGCCAATGAAGAGATTGACGGCGATGCGCGTCCGGTCACGTCCCACCTGACCCGCGTTGACCTTAAAGAAGACGGTAAGGGGCTGAAGATTGTTCGCCAGAGCCTGCCGTACGGCACCGCGAGCGGTACGCACGGCCTGTACTTCTGCGCTTACTGTGCGCGCCTTTACAACATCGAACAGCAGCTGCTGAGCATGTTTGGCGATACCGACGGCAAGCGTGACGCCATGCTGCGCTTCACCCGTCCCGTGACCGGCGGCTACTACTTTGCGCCGTCCGTTGAGCGCCTGCTGGCGCTGTAAATCGCTCTCCATTCGTAGGCCGGGTAAGCGTTAGCGCCACCCGGCAATTTCTCCCGCACCCCTTATTCCCTTTTCTGCTTCTAAATCACCAAACGGTATATAAAACCGTTACTCCTTTAGACTCCGTTATAAATATTATGACTATAAGATAGTCATCACATTTATAAGGGTGCGCAATGGCCGTTACTGTACTGAAAAAAGGATCGCTGGCACTGGCAGGTTTACTGCTGGTGGCGCAGGCGCAGGCAACCGAGTTGCTGAACAGTTCTTATGATGTTTCACGCGAGCTGTTTGCCGCCCTTAATCCCGCATTTGAACAGCAGTGGGCGAAAGATAACAACGGCGACAAGCTGACCATCAAACAGTCGCACGCTGGTTCATCCAAGCAGGCGTTGGCCATTTTGCAGGGGCTGAAAGCGGATGTGGTGACCTACAACCAGGTCACGGACGTGCAGATCCTGCACGACAAAGGCAAGCTGATCCCGGCGGACTGGCAAAGCCGCCTGCCGAACAACAGTTCGCCGTTCTACTCCACCATGGGCTTCCTGGTGCGCAAGGGCAACCCGAAAAACATTCACGACTGGAACGACCTGGTGCGTTCTGACGTCAAGCTGATTTTCCCGAATCCGAAAACCTCCGGCAACGCGCGTTATACCTATCTGGCGGCGTGGGGCGCGGCGGACAAAGCTGACGGTAACGATAAAGCGAAAACCGAACAGTTTATGACCCAGTTCCTGAAAAATGTCGAAGTGTTTGACACCGGCGGCCGGGGCGCAACCACCACTTTCGCCGAGCGCGGGCTGGGCGATGTGCTGATCAGCTTTGAATCCGAAGTGAACAATATTCGTAAACAGTACGAAGCGCAGGGCTTCGAAGTGGTTATCCCGAAAACCAACGTTCTGGCCGAGTTCCCGGTGGCGTGGGTGGATAAAAACGTCAAAGCCAACGGCACAGAGAAAGCGGCAAAAGCCTATCTCAACTATCTGTACAGCCCGCAGGCGCAGACGGTGATTACTGACTATTACTACCGCGTTAATAATCCGGACGTGATGAACAAGCTGAAAGACAAATTCCCGCAGACCGAGCTGTTCCGCGTGGAAGATCATTTCGGCGCCTGGCCTGAGGTGATGAAAACGCATTTTGCCAGCGGCGGTGAGTTAGACAAATTGCTGGCGGCGGGGCGTAAGTAATGTTTGCAGGATCAACAAGACGTGTGCTGCCGGGTTTTACCTTAAGCCTCGGGACCAGCCTGCTGTTCGTCTGTCTGATTTTATTGTTACCGCTCAGCGCTCTGGTGATGCAGCTCGCTGAGATGAGCTGGTCCCAGTACTGGGAAGTGGTCACCAATCCGCAGGTGGTGGCAGCCTACAAGGTCACGCTGCTGTCTGCGTTCGTGGCCTCGATTTTTAACGGCGTGTTTGGCCTGCTGATGGCATGGATCTTAACCCGCTATCGCTTCCCGGGCCGCACGCTGCTCGACGCCCTGATGGATCTGCCGTTTGCCCTGCCGACGGCGGTGGCCGGTTTGACGCTGGCGTCGCTGTTCTCCGTGAACGGCTTTTACGGCGAATGGCTGGCGAAGTTTGATATTAAAGTGACCTATACCTGGATCGGTATCGCGGTGGCGATGGCCTTCACCAGCATCCCGTTTGTGGTACGTACCGTGCAGCCGGTGCTGGAAGAGTTAGGCCCCGAATACGAAGAGGCCGCGGAAACCCTGGGCGCCACGCGCTGGCAGAGTTTCCGTAAGGTTGTGCTGCCGGAACTTTCTCCGGCCTTGCTGGCGGGGGTGGCGCTTTCCTTTACCCGCAGCCTCGGTGAATTTGGCGCGGTCATTTTTATCGCCGGGAACATCGCGTGGAAAACCGAAGTGACCTCGCTGATGATTTTTGTCCGTTTGCAGGAGTTTGATTATCCGGCCGCGAGCGCGATTGCCTCGGTGATCCTTGCCGCGTCGCTGCTGCTACTGTTTTCGATTAACACTCTGCAAAGTCGCTTTGGTCGACGTGTGGTAGGTCACTGATGGCGGAAGTTACGCAATTGAAGCGCTATGACGCGCCCCGCATCAACTGGGGCAAATGGTTTCTGATTGGTACCGGCGTGCTGGTCTCCGCATTCATTCTCGTCGTGCCGATGGTGTACATCTTCGTGCAGGCCTTCAGCAAAGGGATTATGCCCGCGCTGCAAAACCTGGCCGATCCGGACATGCTCCACGCCATCTGGCTGACGGTGATGATTGCTCTGATCACCGTCCCGGTGAATCTGGTGTTTGGCGTATTGCTGGCCTGGCTGGTAACGCGCTTTAACTTCCCGGGGCGTCAGCTGCTGCTGACCCTGCTGGATATCCCGTTTGCGGTGTCTCCGGTGGTGGCGGGTCTGGTTTATCTGCTCTTCTACGGCTCCAATGGCCCGCTGGGCGGCTGGCTGGATGAACACGACCTGCAAATCATGTTCGCCTGGCCGGGGATGGTGCTGGTGACCGTCTTTGTCACCTGTCCGTTCGTGGTGCGCGAGCTGGTGCCGGTGATGCTCAGCCAGGGCAGCCATGAAGATGAAGCCGCGGTGCTGCTCGGCGCTTCCGGCTGGCAGATGTTCCGCCGCGTCACGCTGCCGAATATCCGCTGGGCACTGCTTTACGGCGTGGTGCTGACCAACGCCCGTGCGATCGGTGAGTTTGGCGCGGTGTCGGTGGTATCCGGCTCGATTCGCGGCGAAACCCTGTCGCTGCCGTTACAGATTGAATTACTGGAACAGGACTACAACACCGTCGGTTCCTTTACTGCCGCAGCGTTGCTGACGCTGATGGCGATTTTGACCCTGTTTTTGAAGAGTGTGGTGCAGTGGCGTTTAGAGAATCAGGAAAAACGTCAGCATCAGGAGGGAAATCATGAGCATTGAGATTGCCAATATTAAGAAGTCTTTTGGTCGCACCCAGGTGCTGAATGATATCTCGCTGGATATCCCTTCCGGACAAATGGTGGCGCTGCTGGGGCCGTCTGGCTCCGGTAAAACCACGCTGCTGCGTATTATCGCCGGGCTTGAACACCAGACCAGCGGACATATTCGCTTCCACGGTACGGACGTTAGCCGCCTGCATGCCCGCGACCGTAAAGTGGGCTTTGTATTTCAGCATTATGCGCTGTTCCGCCACATGACGGTATTCGACAACATCGCGTTTGGCCTGACCGTGCTGCCGCGTCGTGAACGTCCAGATGCCGCCGCCATCAAAGCGAAAGTGACCAAACTGCTGGAGATGGTGCAGCTTGCGCATCTGGCGGACCGCTTCCCGGCTCAACTTTCCGGCGGGCAGAAGCAGCGCGTGGCGCTGGCGCGTGCGTTAGCCGTTGAACCGCAAATCCTGCTGCTGGACGAACCGTTTGGCGCGCTGGATGCGCAGGTGCGAAAAGAGCTGCGCCGCTGGCTGCGTCAGCTGCATGAGGAACTCCAGTTCACCAGCGTTTTCGTGACCCACGATCAGGAAGAGGCGATGGAAGTGGCCGATCGCGTGGTGGTAATGAGTCAGGGCAACATTGAGCAGGTTGACGAGCCAGAGCAGCTCTGGCGTGAACCGGCGACCCGCTTTGTGCTGGAGTTTATGGGGGAAGTAAACCGCCTTCAGGGCACCATTCGCGGCGGTCAGTTCCACGTTGGCGCGCACCGCTGGCCGCTGGGGTATACCTCCGCGCATCAGGGGCCGGTGGATCTGTTCCTGCGTCCGTGGGAAGTGGACGTCAGCCGCCGTACCAGCCTGGATTCACCGCTTCCGGTGCAGGTGCTGGAAGCTAGCCCTAAAGGGCACTACACCCAATTGGTGGTACAGCCCCTGGGCTGGTACACCGAGCCGCTGACCGTGGTTATGCGTGACGACGTGCCGCCACACCGGGGGGAGCGCCTGTTTGTCGGGCTGCAACACGCGCGCATTTATCACGGTAACGAGCGCATTGAAACGCGCGAGGATATTGCTCTGGCGGAGTCAGCCTGATAGGTTATTAGTATGTTTATCGCCCGGTGGCGCTGCGCTGACCGGGCCTACAGTTATCACTGCGTCTTGTAGGCCGGGTAAGCTAAGCGCCACCCGGCTTTTTTATTGAGTAAAAATCGTGAATACACTCGAACACACCATCGGCAACACCCCTCTGGTCAAACTTCAGCGCATGGGGCCTGATAACGGCAGCGAAATCTGGGTCAAACTCGAAGGCAATAACCCGGCGGGGTCGGTGAAAGACCGGGCGGCACTGTCGATGATTGTCCAGGCCGAGAAGCGCGGTGAAATTAAGCCAGGCGACGTGCTCATTGAGGCCACCAGCGGAAATACCGGTATCGCGCTGGCAATGATTGCCGCCCTGAAAGGCTACCGCATGAAGCTGCTGATGCCGGATAACATGAGCCAGGAGCGCCGGGCCGCCATGCGCGCCTATGGAGCCGAGCTGATTCTGGTGAGCAAAGAGCAGGGGATGGAAGGGGCGCGAGATTTAGCGTTAGCGATGGCGGAGCGCGGGGAAGGCAAGCTCCTCGACCAGTTCAACAACCCGGACAACCCGTACGCGCACTACACCACCACCGGCCCGGAAATCTGGCAGCAAACCGACGGGCGCATCACCCACTTTGTCTCCAGCATGGGGACCACGGGCACGATCACCGGTGTGTCACGCTTTCTGCGCGAACAGGAGAAGCCGGTGACGATTGTCGGCCTGCAACCGGAAGAGGGGAGCAGTATTCCGGGCATCCGCCGCTGGCCGGCGGAGTATATGCCGGGCATCTTTAATGCGCAGCTTGTGGACCAGGTGCTGGATATTCATCAGCGCGAGGCGGAAAATACCATGCGTGAGCTGGCCGTGCGTGAAGGTATCTTCTGCGGCGTCAGCTCTGGCGGTGCCGTAGCGGGCGCGATCCGGGTGGCTGAGTCCACGCCGGGGGCGGTGGTCGTAGCGATTATTTGCGATCGCGGCGACCGTTATCTGTCTACCGGCGTCTTTGGTGAAGAGAGTTATTCGCAGGGGGCGGGGATTTAAGCGTCATGGAGATGATTTTATTCCGGGATAAAACCCGGGCGCAGCAAACCGATATTGTCGCCGTACAGTCGCAGGTGGTGTACGGCAGCGTGGGAAACAGCATCGCGGTGCCGAATATTCGAACCCACCGGCTGAACGTTACCGCCGTGCCAACGGTGCTGTTCAGCAATACGCCGCACTACGACACCTTCTACGGCGGGGTGATCCCGGACGAGTGGTTCAGCGGCTACCTTAAGGCGCTGGAAGAGCGCGAGATCCTGCGCGAGCTTAAAGCGGTCACCACCGGCTATATGGGCAGCGCCAGCCAGATCGCGCTGCTGGCGCAGTGGCTGAAGGCAATCAAAGTGCAACATCCCGATCTGCTGGTGCTGGTCGACCCGGTAATTGGGGATATCGATAGCGGGATGTACGTGAAGCCGGATATTCCTGAAGCCTACCGTGAGCATCTGCTCCCGCTGGCCCAGGGCATTACGCCCAACGTGTATGAACTGGAAGTGCTGAGCGGCAAACCGTGCCGTACGCCGGAGAGCGCCATTGCCGCCGCGCAGGGGCTGCTGTCCGACTCGCTGAAATGGGTAGCGATCACCAGTGCGCCAGTGTCTGACGATCCGCAGAATATCCACGTTGTGCTGGTGAGCGAAGAAGGTGTTACCGTAAGCGCGCACCCGCGCGTAGAGACGGATCTGAAAGGAACGGGCGATCTGTTCTGTTCGGAGCTGGTCAGCGGCATTGTGGGAGGGAAAACCGTTGCCGATGCCATTCGCATGGCGGGCGATCGGGTGACTGACGTTATGATCTATACGCAGTCGAAAGGCTATGACGAGCTTATCCTGCCGGCATAAACAAAAATGGCGCCCGAAGGCGCCATTTTTCTGTGCGGCAAGAATTACTTCTTGATGCGGATAACCGGGGTTTCACCCACGGTGACGCTGCCAGACAGTTTGATCAGTTCTTTGATTTCGTCCATGTTGGAGATAACAACCGGAGTCAGGGTAGACTTCGCTTTTTCTTCCAGCAGCGGCAGATCGAATTCAATTACCGGGTCGCCAACTTTAACACGCTGGCCTTCTTCTGCGATACGTTTGAAGCCTTCGCCTTTCAGTTCAACGGTGTCGATACCGAAGTGAACGAACAGTTCGATACCGCTATCGGATTCGATAGAGAACGCATGGTTGGTTTCAAAAATTTTACCGATGGTGCCGTCAACTGGAGCAACCATTTTGTTGCCAGTTGGTTTGATAGCAATGCCATCACCAACGATTTTCTCAGCAAACACTACATCCGGCACGTCTTCGATGTTGACGATCTCGCCGGAGAGCGGAGCAACAATCTCAATAGTTCCGGAGTCTTTCTTGTCATCAGAAACCAGAGATTTCAGTTTATCGAACAAACCCATGATCTTCTCCTAAGCAGTAAATTGGGCCGCATCTCGTGGATTAGCAGATTGTTTTTTCTTCAATGAACTTGTTAACCAGCGTCATTAACTCGTCCGTTGTCGGTTGAGCAAGAGCCTGCTCTGCTAACACCTTCGCATCTTCGAAGTTCGTGTTACGGATAATCTTCTTAATGCGCGGGATGGAAATGGCGCTCATAGAGAATTCGTCCAGACCCATACCCAGCAAGAGAAGTGTAGCACGTTCGTCGCCTGCAAGCTCACCACACATGCCAGTCCATTTACCTTCTGCATGAGAAGCATCAATAACTTGCTTGATCAAATTCAGTACGGACGGTGACATTGGCTGGTAGAGATGTGAAATCATATCATTACCACGGTCAACTGCCAGGGTGTACTGCGTTAAATCATTGGTACCGATACTAAAGAAATCAACTTCTTTGGCTAAATGACGCGCAATGGTCGCGGCTGCCGGTGTTTCCACCATCACGCCGATCTCAATGGATTCGTCAAATGCTTTACCTTCGTCGCGCAGTTCCTGTTTGTAGATTTCGATCTCTTTCTTCAGTGCACGCACTTCTTCAACAGAGATGATCATCGGGAACATGATGCGCAGTTTACCGAAAGCGGAGGCACGCAGAATAGCGCGAACCTGGTCACGCAGGATCTCTTTGCGATCCATGGCGATACGCACGGCACGCCAGCCCAGGAACGGGTTCTCTTCTTTCGGGAAGTTCATGTACGGCAGCTCTTTGTCGCCACCGATGTCCATGGTACGGACGATTACAGCCTGCGAGCCGCACGCTTCCGCAACCGCTTTGTACGCTGCAAACTGCTCTTCTTCCGTTGGCAGAGCGTCGCGATCCATGAACAGGAATTCAGTACGATAAAGACCTACACCTTCCGCGCCGTTGCGCTCAGCGCCGTCAACGTCACGTACGGTACCGATGTTAGCGCACACTTCAACCTGATGGCCGTCCAGCGTGATAGCTGGCAGATCTTTCAGTTTAGCGAGTTCCGCTTTCTCGGTAGCAACCAGCTCCTGAACGGAACGCAGCTGCTCGATCACATCGTTAGTTGGGTTGACGTAAACCACATTGTTTACGGCATCCAGAATCAGATAATCGTCGTTTTTCACCTGGGAGGTAACGCTACCGGTACCCACAATGGCTGGCAGCTCCAGAGAACGCGCCATGATTGAGGTGTGGGAGGTACGTCCACCTGCATCAGTAATGAAACCCAGCACCTTGTTCAGGTTCAGCTGTGCGGTTTCAGACGGGGTCAGGTCAGCGGCAACCAGGATGACTTCGTCCTGAATCGCGCTCAGATCGATGATGGCCAGACCCAGGATGTTGCGCAGCAGGCGCTTACCGATGTCACGTACGTCAGCCGCACGTTCTTTCAGGTATTCATCGTCCAGCTCTTCCAGGGCAGATGCCTGACCTTCGATAACTTCATGCGCAGCCGCGTCGGCCGTCATGCCTTTATCTTTAATCAGGGCTATGATTTCCTGCTCCAGCTCCTCATCTTCGAGCAGCATAATGTGCCCTTCGAAGATGGCTTCTTTTTCTTCACCGAAAGTTTCGCCAGCTTTAGTTTTAATCGCTTCCAGTTGCGCAGATGCCTTGGCACGACCGCTCAGAAAACGTTCAACTTCCTGATCAACCTTGTCGGCAGAAATTTTTTTCCGGTCAATGACGATTTCGTCTTCTTTCAGCAGCAATGCTTTGCCGAAAGCGATACCCGGGGATGCTAAAATGCCTGAAATCATAACCCTACCTTACTTGTGACTGATATTGAAAAGAACCCGGTAAACTTACTCGAGTTCAGCCATCAGCTTAACCAGATGCTCAACTGCTTTCTGCTCGTCTTCACCTTCAGCGGAGATGGTAACAACGGTACCCTGAGTCAGGCCCAGAGTTTGCAGCTTGAACAGGCTTTTTGCGCTAGCGCTTTTGCCGTTGGAAGTCACAGTGATTTCAGAAGTGAAGCCTTTCGCTTCTTTAACAAACTGAGCAGCAGGGCGGGTGTGCAGACCGTTCGGAGCGGTAATGGTAACTTCTTGCTGGAACATTGTATTTCCCCAACTTATAGGTTTAGTGTTGTGGAACTAAAGTCTAGCCTGGCGACTTAACTTTAGCCTGTATAGTTAGCGCTGACGTTTCAATCGTCATTAAACATTATGCAGTGAAAGCAAGACTTGAACCAAATCATAAAATCGATTCAGCAGCGCTATTTCGTTCACCGATTAATTTCGCGCATCAAAATAATTGCTGGTTTAAATACCAGACCCAACGGGGTGAAGCAATGCCAGGAGGGGTAAAACTTTGAAGCAGGCCACAAAAAAGCACCTGAAAAGGTGCTTTTTTACGCGTTTTTAACATTCTGGCATCACTGTTGCAGTTCTTTCTCTGTGAAGAGATCGGCAAACAGTGCTGTGCTTAAGTAACGCTCACCCGAAGACGGTAGGATAACCACAATGTTCTTATTGGTAAAGGTTTCATCTTCCAGCAGTTTGAGGGCTGCCGCAACCGCCGCACCGGAAGAGATACCCGCCAGAATGCCTTCCTCGTCCATCAGGCGACGCGCCGTGGAGATGGCTTCTTCATTGGTAATGGCGACGACTTTATCGATCAGCTTCAGATCCAGGTTGCCTGGAATAAAGCCAGCGCCGATACCCTGGATTTTGTGTGGGCCAGGTTTGATCTCTTCGCCTGCCAGCGCCTGAGCGATCACCGGTGAGTCGGTTGGCTCAACGGCAACGGTAATCAGATCTTTTTTACCTTTCGTGCCTTTAATATAGCGAGACACACCGGTCAGCGTACCGCCGGTGCCTACGCCGGAGATAAACACATCAACCTGACCGTCGGTATCTTCCCAGATTTCCGGGCCGGTGGTTTTCTCATGAATTTCCGGGTTGGCCGGGTTGCTGAACTGCTGGAGCAGCAGATACTTTGCCGGATCGCTGGCAACAATTTCTTCGGCCTTCTGAATCGCGCCCTTCATGCCTTTTGCGCCTTCGGTCAGGACCAGGTTCGCACCCAGCGCTTTCAGCAGCTTACGACGCTCAATGCTCATGGTTTCAGGCATAGTCAGCGTCAGCTTGTAGCCACGCGCCGCCGCAACATAGGCCAGAGCGATACCGGTATTGCCGCTGGTGGGTTCAACCAGCTCAACGCCAGGTTTCAGCACGCCACGCTTTTCAGCATCCCAAATCATATTCGCACCGATACGGCATTTAACGCTGAAGCTTGGGTTACGAGATTCGACCTTCGCCAGAATGCGTCCATTACCGATACGGTTCAGTCGAACCAGGGGCGTATGACCGATAGTCAGCGAGTTGTCTTCATAAATCTTACTCATGGCCTGTCCTTAACTGTATGAAATTGGGATACCGACCCAGCATACCTGTTGAACAGGTATGGGGAAGTAAGGAAATCGCATATCTATATGCTGCAAGGAAATAATGGGGATCAGTATGGAATAAGGGGCGGCATAAGCCACCCCTCTTTTACACATTTTTGCATTACTTCCATAACGCGTGCTTAGCACGGTAGCAGTCCACCCACATCGCCGTCGCGCCGCAAACGGCGACGGGCATGATGAACAAATTCAGGAAAGGGATCATGGTGAACAGGCTGGTCAGCGCGCCAAACTGCATGTTGGCAACCTTCTGAGTGCGCAGGGCAGTGCGCATCTCTTTAAACGGCACTTTGTGGTTATCGAACGGATAATCACAGTACTGGATAGCGAGCATCCAGGCGCTGAACAGGAACCACAGCACGGGCGCGACCGTCTGGCCAATCCCGGGTACAAAATAAAGAATAAGCAGCACAATCGCCCGCGGCAGGTACCAGGCGAACTTCTGCCATTCACGCTTCATGATGCGGGGGAGATCTTTCACGATCCCCAGTACGCCCGTGTCAGGTGGCGTCGCACCGGTAAGGCGCGCTTCCAGCTGTTCGGCAAGCAGACCGTTGAACGGCGCGGCTATCCAGTTTGCTATCGTCGAAAAGAAATAGCCGAAAACCAGCAGCACGGAGATAACCGCAATCGGCCAGAGCAGGTAGTCTAGCCACTGTAACCAGTCCGGCACATAGCTCATCAGGGAAGGGATCCAGCTTTCCAGTCTGGTGAACAGCCACCAGAAGGCCCCGCCCATCAGAATAATGTTGATCAGTAACGGCAAAATAACGAAGCGTCGAATGCCCGGCAGGGAGACCAGTTTCCAGCCCTGAGAAAAGTACCAGACCCCGCTGCGTGGGGCAGAAGAAGATGTTGAAACCATACCAGGCTGTACTCCTTTTTACACAACCAGTGGAATTGCCCGCCTATATTATCCAGTTACGGGCCAATGACCAGTTCGGAAATGTTCGAAAAACCAGCAAAAAGCACGATTTAGTTCATCTTTATGCTGTGAATGCTCTGCATACACTTGCACTTGACGTAAACGGCAAATACTCTTAGTGAGTAAATGTTTGCCGTGGTGGCAAGGTGTTAGAACAACAGAGAATATAATGATGCAGGATTTGCGTCTGATATTAATCATTGTTGGCGCGATCGCCATAATCGCTTTACTGGTACATGGTTTCTGGACCAGCCGTAAAGAGCGTTCCTCTATGTTTCGCGATCGTCCACTGAAGCGCATGAAGTCCAGTCGTGACGACGATGACGTTGAAGACGACATCGACGGTCCTGACGACGACGGCGTGGGTGAAGTTCGTGTTCATCGGGTCAATACTGCGCCCGGCGCAGCGCATGGAGAGCATGAAGCCCCCCGCGCTCCGCAGCACCAGTATCAACCACCGTATGCTTCTGCCCAGCCGCGCCAGCCAGCGCCGCCGCCAGTGGAAGAACCTGTTCGTCATCCGCCGCAGCAGCCTGTGCAACAGCAGCCCGTTGCGCCACAGCCTGTACAGCCGCAACCTGTGCAACAGCCTGCACAGCCAGTGCATCAGCCACAGCCTGTTCAGCAGCCGCAGCCGGTACAACAACCGCAGCCGCAGCCTGAACCGCCTGCGCCACAGCCCGCTCCGCGCGTTGAGCCAGAGCCGGTCGCAGAGCCAGAACCGGTTGTTGAAAAGCCGCAGCGTAAAGAAGCAGTGATCATCATGAACGTGGCTGCTCATCATGGCACCCATCTGAACGGTGACGTGCTGCTTAACAGCATCCAACAGGCAGGCTTCAAGTTCGGCGACATGAATATTTTCCATCGCCACCTGAGTCCTGACGGTAGCGGTCCGGCGCTGTTTAGCCTGGCCAATATGGTCAATCCAGGCACGTTTGACCCGGAAATGACCGGTGATTTCGTCACGCCGGGGGTTACGATCTTTATGCAGGTGCCGTCCTACGGTGACGAGCTGCAAAACTTTAAGCTGATGCTACAGTCCGCTCAGCACATCGCCGACGAAGTGGGCGGTGTGGTGCTCGACGATCAGCGTCGAATGATGACGCCGCAGAAACTGCGCGAGTATCAGGACCGCATCCGCGAAGTTAAGGAAGCGAACGCGTAATCGTCGCGTTAACTTCACCTCCTCCTCAACCCCCGCCTGTCGGGGGTTTTTCTCATTGATGGTGCGATATGGACTCAATCGAACAACAACTTACTGAACTGCGAACCACGCTTCGCCATCATGAATATCTCTATCATGTTATGGACGCACCGGAAGTGCCGGATGCGGAATATGACCGCCTGATGCGTGAACTGCGCGAGCTGGAAGCGCAGCACCCCGAACTGATTACGCCCGATTCCCCAACGCAGCGCGTTGGCGCGGAACCGCTGGGCGCTTTCAGCCAGGTGCGACATGAAGTGCCGATGCTGTCGCTGGATAACGTGTTTGATGAAGAGAGTTTTCTGGCTTTCAACAAGCGTGTGCAGGATCGCCTGAAGAGCATCGACAATCTGAGCTGGTGCTGCGAGCTAAAGCTGGATGGTCTGGCCGTTAGCATTCTTTATGAGAACGGCGTGATGGTGCGTGCCGCAACGCGCGGCGACGGCACTACCGGGGAAGACATCACCACTAATGTGCGCACTATTCGTGCGATCCCGCTGAAACTGCGTGGCGATAACATTCCCGCCCGGCTGGAAGTGCGCGGGGAAGTGTTCCTTCCGCAGGCGGGCTTCGAGAAGATCAACGAAGAAGCGCGTCGTACCGGTGGGAAAGTGTTTGCAAACCCGCGTAACGCGGCGGCAGGTTCGCTGCGTCAGCTCGATCCACGAATCACCGCGAAGCGACCGCTTACTTTCTTCTGCTACGGCGTCGGGATCCTGGAAGGCGGTGACCTGCCAGATACTCACTTGGGTCGTTTAATGCAGTTCAAAGAGTGGGGGTTACCGGTTAGCAACCGCGTGCAGCTCTGCGACTCTCCGGAGGCGGTGCTGGCGTTCTATCACAAGGTTGAAGAGGATCGTCCCACGCTCGGGTTTGATATTGATGGCGTGGTGATCAAGGTTAACTCGCTGGCGTTGCAGGAACAGTTAGGATTTGTGGCCCGTGCGCCGCGCTGGGCGGTAGCCTTTAAGTTCCCGGCGCAGGAGCAGATGACCTTCGTTCGCGACGTGGAGTTTCAGGTAGGGCGTACGGGGGCGATTACGCCTGTGGCGCGTCTGGAGCCTGTGCAGGTGGCTGGCGTGCTGGTAAGTAACGCCACGCTGCATAACGCCGATGAAATTGCCCGCCTGGGCCTGCGCATTGGTGACAAAGTGGTGATTCGCCGCGCGGGCGACGTGATCCCACAGGTGGTTAACGTTGTTGAGTCTGAACGTCCTGCCGATACCCGTGCCATCGAGTTTCCAGCCCACTGTCCGGTATGTGGTTCGGACGTTGAGCGCGTGGAAGGTGAAGCGGTAACGCGCTGTACGGGCGGGTTAATCTGCGGCGCGCAGCGTAAAGAGTCCCTGAAGCACTTTGTCTCCCGCCGGGCGATGGACGTCGACGGAATGGGTGACAAGATTATCGACCAGTTAGTTGAGAAAGAGTACGTCCATACGCCAGCGGACCTCTTTACCCTGACGGCAGGTAAGCTGACCGGTCTTGATCGTATGGGGCCGAAATCTGCCCAGAACATCGTTAACGCGCTCGAGGCGGCCAAAAACACCACCTTTGCCCGTTTCCTTTACGCGCTTGGCATTCGTGAAGTCGGAGAGGCGACGGCGGCAGGGCTGGCGGCGTATTTCGGCACGCTGGACGCGCTGGAGAAAGCCACCATCGACGAGCTACAGAAAGTCCCTGATGTCGGCATTGTGGTCGCTACCCACGTTTTCAACTTCTTCGCCGAAGAGAGCAACCGTGAAGTGATCGGTAAATTACTGGAACAGGGCATTCACTGGCCTGCACCGGTAGTGGTTAATGCCGAAGAGATCGACAGCCCGTTTGCCGGTAAAACGGTGGTGCTGACCGGCAGCCTGAGCCAGCTCTCGCGCGATGACGCGAAAGCGCGCCTGGTGGCGTTGGGGGCAAAAGTGGCGGGCAGCGTATCGAAGAAAACCGACCTGGTGATTGCCGGGGAAGCGGCCGGTTCGAAGCTGGCAAAAGCGCAGGAGCTTGGCATCGAGGTAATCGACGAAGCGGAAATGATGCGCCTGTTAGGAGAGTGACGTGGAAAAAGAGCAGCTCGTTGAGATCGCCAATACGGAGATGCCGTTCGGTAAATATAAGGGTCGCAGGCTGATTGATCTACCGGAAGAGTATCTGCTGTGGTTTGCCCGTAAGGATGAGTTCCCCGCCGGGCGTCTGGGCGAGCTGATGGCTATCACGTTACTGATCAAAACAGAGGGGTTGACCCAGCTGGTTCAGCCCCTGAAACGTCCTTAAACTTTCGCGGCGCGGGTCTCATCCTGCGCCAGCTTTTCAGTCTGCGCCTTGTAACGCCGCGCCAGTACCGCACACACCATCAGCTGGATCTGATGGAAAATCATCAGCGGCAACACCATCATCCCAATGACGGACGTCGGGAACAGAATATTGGCCATCGGGATCCCGTTGGCCAGGCTCTTTTTCGATCCGCAAAATACAATGGTGATTTCATCGGCCTTATTGAAGCCGCATTTGCGGGCCACAAAGACGTTAACCGCGATGACAATGGCCAGCAAAACGATGCTTACCACCACAATAAACAGCAGCGATCCAGCGCCCACCCTGTGCCAGATGCCGTTCACCACGGCTTCGCTGAAGGCCGTGTAAACCACCAGCAGAATTGAGCTTTGGTCCGTTTTCCCGATCCATTTTTTATGTTTTGCCACAAACGCCCCAATCCAGGGACGGGATAAGTGTCCGAGCACAAACGGCAGCAGCAGTTGCAGACAAATTTTACCCACCTGCTCCAGATTGCCTTCCGCCCCGTGCATGTTCATCAGCAGACCGACCAGTAGCGGTGAAACAAAGATCCCCAGCAGGCTGGAAGCGGAAGCAGAACAAACCGCCGCCGCGACGTTACCGCCCGCCAGCGAGGTAAAGGCAATAGCGGACTGCACGGTGGCCGGCAAAATGCACAGATAAAGGAAACCGGTATACAGCGCCGGATCGACATTCACCGGCGCCCACCAGGCGAACAGCACGCCCAAAACCGGGAAGAGGATAAAGGTGCTGCACATTACCCACAGGTGCAGTCGCCAGTGGCTACCGCCTGCAATAATGGCTTCCCGGGAGAGTTTGGCGCCATGCATAAAGAACAGCAGGGCAATGGCTGCCGTGGTCAGTCCTTCAATAACCGGAACGAAACTGCCCCGCGCCGGGAAGAACGAGGCCAGCAAGACGACACTAATCAGGGTCAGCGTAAACGGATCAAGGATACGAAAAAGTTTCATAATCACTCCTGAAAATAGATGCCGCTATTGTGCTTTCTTCCCTTTGAGAAATAAAATTGATTTATTGCATCCATTCATGAATTAAACAGATGAATTATTCGTTACGTCAGCTTCGCGTTTTCGTCACCGTCGCGCAGGCCCGCAGCTTTAGCCGGGCAGGGGAGATCATTGGCCTCAGCCAGTCGGCGGTGAGCCATAGCGTTAAGGAGCTTGAAACGCAAACGGGAGTGAAGCTGCTCGACCGTACGACGCGAGAAGTGGTACTCACCGAAGCGGGACAGCAGCTGGCAATGCGACTGGAAAGGCTGCTGGATGAACTGAACAGTACGCTCAGGGATGTTGGCCGGCTCGGACAACAGCTTTCCGGTACCGTGAGAGTGGCGGCGAGCCAGACGATTTCAGCGCATCTTATTCCCCAGTGTATCGCTGAAAGTAATCACCGCTATCCGGATATCGATTTTGTTTTGCACGACAGGCCGCAGCAGTGGGTACTGGAGAGTATCCGTCAGGGGGATGTGGATTTTGGCATCGTTATTGATCCCGGAGCGGTAAGCGACCTGGAATGTGAAGTGGTGCTCTCGGAGCCCTTTTTATTGCTCTGCCGCGATGATGATCCGCTGGCATCGCTGCCACACGTGGCCTGGCAGGCCTTGCAGGGGGCAAACCTGGTGTTACAGGATTATGCATCAGGCAGCCGTCCGCTGATAGATGCCGCTCTGGCCGCGCAGGGCGTTAAGGCAACCATTGTGCAGGAGATTGGGCATCCTGCCACGCTCTTCCCGATGGTCGAAGCGGGGATTGGCATCAGCGTTCTGCCGGCGCTGGCGCTGCCACTGCCGCAGGGGAGTCGTTTAACGGTGAAGCGTTTCGTACCCTGTGTCGAACGCCAGCTGATGCTGGTACGCCGTAAAAACAGGTCACTTTCCGGCGCGGCGCATGCCTGCTGGGATGTGGTGCGTATGCAGGCCGAACGTTTGATGGAGGCCCGCACACGCGATCCACTTTTTAACGAAACCAATAATCAGATGTAGATATTAATCTGATGCTCCGCGGAGGGCTTATTGATGCCTTCCGCGACTGCCTGACCTTTTTCCTGTTTTGGCATCGCCTCTTCTGCCTGCTGACGCTGCAATTGCGCCAGCTGTGCCTGCAACATAGCCAGCTGAGATTCGAGTAATTCCTGCTGCTTTTGCTTCTCTTCTGCTGTGGCATCACCCATGGCCACTTCTTTGAGCTGCTGAGTGACTTTCGTTATCTGTTTGGTCAGACGGGTGATTTGAGAAGCAATGTCGTTTCCGCCGAAGCTGTTATCTACGCTGCCGATTTCCATCGCCGACAGAGAAACGGGCTTAAGAGTTGTCATATTGAGATCCTTTTCGCCATAAAATAGAGGTATCGGCAAAGAAGGCGTGAGCTTGAGTAAAACAAGCGGTCTGGCTGCAATGGGGATGTGCTATATCGCAGATAGCAAAAAAGCGCCTTTAGGGCGCTTTTTTACATTGGTGGGTCGTGCAGGATTCGAACCTGCGACCAATTGATTAAAAGTCAACTGCTCTACCAACTGAGCTAACGACCCGAAATGGTGGGCGATGACGGGCTCGAACCGCCGACCCCCTCCGTGTAAAGGAGATGCTCTACCAACTGAGCTAATCGCCCAATCTCAATGCTTATCTACACTGCGAGTCTACCGAAGTAGATGGTGGGTGATGACGGGCTCGAACCGCCGACCCCCTCCGTGTAAAGGAGATGCTCTACCAACTGAGCTAATCACCCCCGCTGTGTGGAGTCGCATTATAGGGAGAGTTGAAAATGAGTCAACGCATTTTCTAAAGTTTTTATTCGTTCGTCGTAAAATTAGTCAAAACGATCGCAAAACGGACTGTGGCGCATGATTTATAAACAAAAACAGCAATCTCGAACCGGATAAAGTGATCGACATTGAGGAATCGGCCCACAGTGATAGAATATTGCCCATTGTTTTCTTCCCGGAATTTGCCGATTACCGGCATCTTTATAACGTAAGGCCATTTCATGAAAATCAAAACTCGCTTCGCGCCGAGCCCGACAGGCTATCTGCATGTCGGTGGTGCACGTACCGCTCTCTACTCCTGGCTTTTCGCACGTCACAACAACGGTGAGTTTGTGCTGCGTATTGAAGACACCGATCTGGAGCGCTCAACGCCGGAAGCAATTGAAGCCATTATGGATGGGATGAACTGGCTGAATCTGGCGTGGGACGAAGGCCCATACTTCCAGACCAAACGTTTTGACCGCTATAACGCCGTAATTGACGAGATGCTGGTGGCAGGCACGGCCTATAAGTGCTACTGCTCCAGGGAGCGTCTGGATGCGCTGCGTGAAGAGCAAATGGCAAAAGGCGAAAAACCGCGTTATGACGGTCGTTGCCGCCATGACCACAGCGAGCATGCCGCGGATGAGCCTTGCGTAGTGCGTTTTGCTAACCCACAGGATGGCTCTGTTATCTTTGATGACCAGATCCGTGGCCCGATCGAATTCAGCAACCAGGAGCTGGATGACCTCATCATTCGTCGTACTGACGGATCGCCAACCTATAACTTCTGCGTAGTTGTGGACGACTGGGATATGGAAATCACTCACGTGATCCGTGGTGAAGACCATATCAATAACACCCCGCGTCAGATCAACATTCTGAAAGCGCTGAACGCGCCTGTACCGGTGTATGCGCACGTATCAATGATCAACGGTGACGACGGTAAAAAGCTGTCCAAACGTCATGGCGCGGTGAGCGTGATGCAGTACCGTGATGACGGCTATCTGCCGGAAGCGCTGCTGAACTACCTGGTGCGTCTGGGCTGGGCTCATGGTGACCAGGAGATCTTCAGCCGCGAAGAGATGATCGAGCTGTTCTCTCTGAACTCTGTCAGCAAATCAGCCAGCGCGTTCAACACTGATAAACTGCTGTGGCTGAACCATCATTACATCAATACCATGCAGCCAGAATATGTGGCGACTTATCTGCAATGGCACATTGAACAGGCAAACATCGATACCCGTACGGGCCCTGAACTGGCGGATCTGGTGAAGCTGCTTGGCGAGCGTTGCAAAACGCTGAAAGAAATTGCTGAAAGCTGCCGTTACTTCTATGAAGAGTTTGACGCGTTCGACACCGACGCGGCCAAGAAACACCTGCGTCCGGTTGCGCGTCAGCCGCTGGAAGTGGTGCGTGACAAACTCGAAGCCATTACCGAATGGACTGCGGAAAATGTTCACCACGCGATTCAGACTACCGCTGATGAGCTGGAAATTGGCATGGGTAAAGTCGGTATGCCGCTGCGCGTTGCGGTGACGGGGGCAGGCCAGTCTCCGGCGCTGGACGTGACCGTTCATGCCATCGGCAAATCACGTAGCGTTGCGCGTATCAACAAAGCGCTGGGCTTTATTGCTGAGCGTGAAAGCCAGCAGTAATACTCGTGTAATACAAAAAACGGCAGGGTAACCTGCCGTTTTTTATGCCTGTTATTCAGCAATACCAAGACGCGTGAGAAAACCCTGCAACCCTTCACGAGCGAGCAACTTGTGCAAACGTTCCTGTTCGACAGTCGTCATGTTTTCCAGCGAGTCGATAATTTGTGGAAGCAGGCAGGATGAGGTTGCCACGCCGTAGTGGGAAGGGCTTTCCGCCACATGGTATACAGCCCGACGGTTACGAATGGCGGGAAGACTAATGATGTGCTCCTTAACGTGCGCATCAATACATATCACCCTCGCTCTTCCGCCTTTTACACCGTTGATACCCTCCGTTTTCCATCCCTTCTGTCGTATCCAGCGATTAACGGTTTGTCGGGCTACGCCCAGACTGTCCGCCAGCTCTTCCGTGGTCATTTTGCTGCGTAATCTTTTCATATCAGCGTTGGTCGCGAATCCCTAAACGTTGTAACAAGCCGGTAATCCCTTCCCGCAGTAACAGTGATGTCATCTGCTTTTGCTCTTCCGGCGTCATTTCATTCGCCAGCGTCAGGAGCAGGGCATGAAGCGAGCCCTCGTGGTACGTCTTATCTGGCAGTTCCGGCGTCTCTGTTGCCCTGCGCGCGCTGCGAATAAAGTCGCGCACTTTTTCATTGACGTGTACCAGACGCGCTTTGCCACCCTGAACGCCTGGCTTTGGCGATGTAATCCAACCCTCTTTGCGTACCCATTTATTGATGGTCTGTCGGCTATAACCAGTGAGCAGGGCTAACTCTTCTGGCGTCATTCGTTCCTTGATCATACAATTTCCTGAATATCTGTGGGGTTAATTAGTGGTTCATTTTATAGCACCGTTTTACGTGAAAACGTGACAAGCTTAACTCCTGGCTGCGAGCAGGCTCGCAAAGTGATTCATTTGCATGATTTTTCGGCGATTGAAAGGCGGAGGCTGAATTTGCCGTTGACACTCTGCGGCGGAATTCATATTATGCCGCCCGTCAACATGACAGCTTTACGACGGGGCTATAGCTCAGCTGGGAGAGCGCCTGCATGGCATGCAGGAGGTCAGCGGTTCGATCCCGCTTAGCTCCACCAAACTCTGAACCCAACAGAGTGCGGTAGGTAAAGTAACATGTGGGGCTATAGCTCAGCTGGGAGAGCGCTTGCATGGCATGCAAGAGGTCAGCGGTTCGATCCCGCTTAGCTCCACCAAAATTTAAACCCTCGTCGCAAGACGGGGGTTTTTTTATATCTTGTAAAATATTTTAGACTGTTTTTGTTGCAATTAACGTCGTTTTCTACACCTCACCTCAATCCAAATCAATAAACAAGTCTATAAATAGACCTGAACTTGATTCGTGTTATTAATAAACCTATTATCCATGCGGTCAATGAGACGATGGTAAAATAGATTATCCGGATTAATGAATAGAAAAATTTACAATAATGTAAAGATATTTATGGTTGCCCTGGCGCTAAGCCTGATTGCGATTCCTTTTTCTCGTTATATCTCTCCACGGGCCATCGTCAGCGAAAATGATGTTTATCTGGCGTGGTTGCCCTTAAGTGCCATGCTCGCCATCGTGTTGTTATTTGGACGGCGGGCAATCATTCCTTTGCTGTTAAGTTTTAGTATTACTAATATTTATAATCTTGATTTAGCACCACTACAATCTGCCGTATTATTATGTTGTCAGACGTTTACCGTCTTCGCCGCCTGTGGCGTCATCCGTCTGGTGCTGGGCAAGCGCTGGCGACACAGCATACCTAATAAGTACATTGGCATACGTATTTTCTGGCTCGGATTTATGGTGCCTGTGGGCATCAAATTATCGATGTATCTGGCGGGATATTTATTTGATTTCCCGGTGACAATCTCCTCATATTTCGGCGAAGGCTCTGCAATTTATAACGTTATCGATATTCAGAGTCTGATTTGTGCCGCCCTGATTTTCACCATGATGTTCTATTATCCGTTAAGAATGATTATTAATCCTCGCTATGCCCGAACATTCTGGCGGCGAAGCGTGAAGCCCCTCTTTTGTCACAAAAAAGCGTTATTTATCGTTGTGTGGCTGATGCTGTTGATCTCGATGATCGCTATTTTATGCGCGCCTTTTGAGTCGCAGTTTATTGCGGGTTATTTGATGCCAATCGTTTTCATTCTTTTCACCCTGGGGATTGGTCGTCTGAGCTATGCGCTCATCTCTTTATTCTGGGCGGCCTCGGCGCTCATGCTGTTGACCTATAATTATAATTTTCTTAATGGCGTTGAATCGGGCCACTCGCTCTCCTTTATCCTGTCGGTGCTAATCTCTTTCGCCATCTGCCTGCTTTACATGTCGCGGATCTATCAGAAAAGTGAATGGCTGAAACAGGGGTGGCAGGAGAGGGCGCTTACCGATCCGCTCACCGGTCTGCCTAACATTCGTGCGCTGGAAGTGTTTTTACAGCACCATCCCGAGGCCAAAGTCTGCTGCCTGCGCCTGGATAATCTCGAATTCCTGAGCCGTCACTACGGCATCCTCATGCGTGTACATTGTAAAAAGATGATAACCGCGTCGCTGCAACCGTTATTGCAAAAAGACGAGAAGCTCTTCCAGTTGCCGGGCAGTGAGCTGGTAGTGGTCTTGCTGGGTCCGGGCACGGCTGAACGTCTGCAATATATGGTTGATCATCTGAACAGCCGTAAGATTATCTGGAACAAGACTGAGCTCGACATCGAGTTTGGCGCCTCCTGGGGTGAAGTGCCGGATGGAGAAAGCCTGCATCACACGCTGGGTCAGCTGAGCTGGCTCTCCGAGCAGTCCTGTGCCGGGCACAACGTCCTGGCGTTAACCAACAGTCTGGATGATGTCTCCGGTCAGACGACGGACAGAGTGCTGATGCTGGCCCGCATAAAACGCGCCCTTGATATCGGTGGGCTTCACCTTTACGCCCAGCCAATCCATAACGCGCGTGGGGAAGGGTACTTTGAAATCCTCTCAAGGCTTGAAAGCGAGGGTGAGATCATCACGCCTGATCGCTTTATTCCGCTGATTGCTCAGTTTAACCTGAGCCACCGATTTGACCTGAACGTGGTGGAAAAATTGCTGATGTGGATGCGCAGCCATCCGTCCGAACGGGCCGGAACGCGGTTCTCCGTTAATCTGATGCCGCTGACGCTGATGCAAAATGAGATAGCGGCTGAGATCATCGCGCTTTTTGAACGCTACACCATTGCGCCGCAAGATATCGTCATTGAGATCACCGAGGAACAGGCTTTCTCTGACTCGGGAAGCAGCATCAACAATATCCAGCAGCTGCGGGATTACGGCTTCCGGATTGCTATTGATGACTTTGGTACCGGCTATGCCAACTTTGAGCGCCTGAAGCGGCTGGAGGCCGATATCATTAAGATCGATGGCTGCTTCGTGAAAGATATCTGCACCGACAGCATGGATGCGATGATCGTGCAGTCCATTTGCAACATGGCCAAAACGAAATCGCTTTGTGTGGTGGCTGAATATGTGGAATCGGCTGAACAACGCGAGATGTTGCTGCGATTCGGCGTGGACTATTTGCAGGGCTATTTGATTGGTAAACCACTGCCCCTGACGGCGCTGGAGGCATAAAAAAACCGGAAGCGAGGACTCCCGGTTTTTATTACGCGGTATGAATTACAGAACCAGTGCTGCGATAGAGGCAGACAGGACGCTCACCAGTGTTGAACCGTAAACCAGCTTCAGGCCAAAGCGAGAAACGACGTTACCTTGCTCTTCGTTCAGGCCTTTAATCGCACCAGCGATAATACCGATGGAAGAGAAGTTCGCGAAGGAGACCAGGAAGACGGACAGGATCCCTTCCGCACGAGGGGAGAGTGTGCTGGCAATCTTCTGGAGATCCATCATCGCCACGAACTCATTGGAAACCAGTTTCGTTGCCATGATACTGCCCACCTGCAACGCTTCGTGAGCGGGCACGCCCATCACCCAGGCAATCGGGTAGAAGATGTAGCCCAGAATGCCCTGGAAGGAGATACCGAGTACGGCCGCAAACAGGGCGTTCAGCGCAGCGATCAGCGCGATAAAGCCAATCAGCATCGCGGCGACGATAATTGCAACCTTGAAACCCGCCAGAATGTATTCACCCAGCATTTCGAAGAAGCTCTGTCCCTCGTGCAGGTTTGACATCTGAATGTTCTCTTCGCTGGCATCCACGCGGTACGGGTTAATCAGCGAAAGCACGATAAAGGTGCTGAACATGTTCAGAACCAGCGCCGCAACTACGTATTTTGGTTCCAGCATGGTCATATACGCGCCCACGATAGACATGGAAACGGTAGACATTGCGGTTGCCGCCATGGTGTACATGCGGTTACGGGACATCTTGCCGAGAATATCTTTATACGCAATGAAGTTCTCAGACTGACCGAGAATCAGCGAGCTGACTGCGTTAAAGGATTCCAGTTTGCCCATGCCGTTAACTTTCGATAACAGGAAGCCGATCGCACGGATAACCACCGGCAGAACGCGGATGTGCTGAAGGATACCGATCAGGGCAGAAATGAAGACGATAGGGCAGAGCACCTTCAGGAAGAAGAAGGCCAGACCCTGATCGTTCATGCTGCCAAAGACGAAGTTTGTCCCTTCGTTGGCAAATCCGAGCAGTTTTTCGAACATTTCGGAGAAGCCTTTCACGAAGCCCAGGCCTACGTTGGAGTTCAGGAAGAACCACGCAAGTAAAACTTCAATGACCAGCAGTTGGACAACATAGCGGATACGAATTTTTTTGCGGTCTGTGCTGACCAGCAATGCAAGTGCAGTAACGACAACGAGTGCCAGGACAAAATGAAGGACGCGGTCCATATTTGCTCCAAATATGAGGCAGGTTTAATTTCCGTGCACATTCTATGTAACAAGCACAAAGAAAACGAGATCAAGCCCACACTATAGTTACATCCTGTGACGAGTCTCAAAAATAGTGATCAACAATACATTTTTGTTATGTTAGGTAAATGAGTGAAAAGTTAAGTTTGTGTGCTACGCTTCACAAATGTCTGCGCATTTTCACATTCTGTGACCTTGCTCCACCTGCCTGTCTATCGTTCCTGGCTATCAGAGAAATCATGTTAACCATTACAAATGAACTTGATAATCATTCTCATTTTGATAGCATAAAACATAGCAAAGGCTATATTTCCAGAGGCAGAAATGACGAATAGTCGCGTAGAGAGTAGCAGCGGCAGAGCGGCACGCAAGCTGCGGTTCGCATTAATGGGACCGGCATTCATTGCCGCGATTGGCTACATCGATCCGGGTAATTTTGCGACCAACATTCAGGCCGGGGCCAGTTTCGGCTATAAACTGCTGTGGGTTGTGGTCTGGGCCAACCTGATGGCGATGCTGATTCAGATGCTCTCCGCGAAGCTGGGTATTGCTACCGGAAAAAACCTGGCGGAGCAAATCCGCGATCATTATCCACGTCCGGCGGTTTGGTTTTACTGGGTTCAGGCGGAAATTATCGCCATGGCCACCGATCTCGCCGAGTTTATCGGGGCGGCGATCGGCTTCAAGCTTATCCTGGGCGTCTCCCTGCTTCAGGGGGCCGTGCTGACCGGTATCGCCACTTTCCTGATTCTGATGCTCCAGCGGCGGGGACAAAAACCGCTGGAGAAAGTCATCGGCGGCCTGCTGCTGTTTGTCGCTGCCGCCTATATTGTTGAGCTGATTTTCTCCCAGCCGAATCTGGCGCAGCTGACGAAAGGGATGGTGATCCCGTCGTTACCCACTTCTGAAGCCGTTTTTCTGGCTGCCGGGGTGCTGGGGGCGACCATTATGCCGCACGTCATTTATCTGCACTCTTCATTAACCCAGAATCTGCATGGCGGGACGAGTAAAGAGCGCTACTCCGCCTCGAAATGGGATGTGACTATCGCGATGACCATTGCCGGATTTGTGAATCTGGCGATGATGGCGACCGCCGCCGCCGCGTTCCACTTTAACGGGCATACCGGGGTTGCCGATCTCGACCAGGCTTACCTGACGCTGGAGCCGTTGCTGAGTCATGCCGCTGCCACTATTTTTGGTTTAAGCCTGGTCGCTGCGGGTCTTTCATCTACGGTTGTGGGGACACTGGCCGGGCAGGTGGTGATGCAGGGGTTCGTACGTTTCCATATTCCGCTGTGGGTTCGCCGCTCGGTCACGATGCTGCCTTCCTTTGTTGTGATCCTGATGGGGCTGGATCCGACCCGCATTCTGGTGATGAGTCAGGTACTGCTAAGTTTCGGGATTGCGCTGGCGCTGGTGCCACTGCTGATCTTCACCAGTAATAAATCGCTGATGGGCGAACTGGTGAATTCGACGTGGGTGAAGCGCGCCGGGTGGGCCATTGTGGTCGTGGTGGTGGCGTTAAACTTGTGGTTGCTGATAGGCACAGCCGCAGGCCTGTAAAAGAAAAAGGAGCCGGAAGGCTCCTTTTTGTTGTTAATGGTGATGGCCGTGACCGTGGCCTCTGCCTTTTCCATGACCCCAGCCGCCACGGCGGTCGTCACGATCGTTCCAGCCTTCGCGGTAGCCGCGTTCGTAAGCCTTACGCTTATCCCAGCCACGGTGATAGCCGTTATCGTGTTTCCACCAGCGGTTTTGACGCCATTCATAATGGCGATGCCAGTAGTCACGGTCGCGCCAGTAGCCACCGTCCCAATATCTGCCGTAGTCATCACGATCGCCAATTTGTAATTTAATCGATGGCAACAGGGTGATTTCGCCCGCACTGGCGACCAGCGGGGCCGAAACCAGTAATACCGCTGCAAGAATCAGTGACCTGAACATACTCTTCTCCTTCACGATCGGGGCCGCTGTGCGACCTGTTAACGCAATTTTACGAGTTGGTAAACATTCGTTTCATCGCCTCAACTCCTAAATCAGGAACGAGAGCACTTTTTGCTAAAAGTGTTTTTAATCTGAACTGGACAGGATCGTATCTATCGTCTTCAGCTCTTCTGCCGTGAACCGACAATTCTCAAGCACGCCTGCTGCATCTTCAATTTGTCCGGTCTTGCTTGCGCCGATGAGCACGGATGTCACCGCATCGTGGCGCAGGATCCAGGCCAGTGCCATTTGCGATAGCTTTTGCCCCCGGTTTTCCGCCAGCGCATTCAGCTTGCGTACCTTTTCCAGCTTTTTGTCGGTGATCTGCTCCGGGTTAAGGAACTTACTGCCGCTTGCTGCGCGAGAATCCGCCGGGATACCGTTCAGATAGCGATCGGTCAACTGTCCGCCCGCCAGGGGGGAGAAGGGGATACATCCCACCCCTTTATGCTGCAACACGTCCAGCAACCCCTCTTCAGGCGCACGTTCAAACATGGAGTACTTCGGCTGGTGGATCAGACATGGCGTGCCCAGATCCTCCAGTATTTCAATCGCCTGCCTTGCCACTTCTGCCGGGTAGTTGGACAGACCGATGTACAGCGCCTTGCCCTGACGCACCACATGGTCAAGCGCTTTCATGGTTTCACGTAGCGGCGTTTGTGGATCCGGGCGGTGGTGATAGAAAATATCGACATACTCCAGCCCCATACGCCTGAGGCTCTGGTCCAGGCTGGCGATCAGATATTTACGTGAGCCCCAGTCGCCGTAAGGCCCGTCCCACATGGTGTAGCCCGCTTTGGTGGAGATGATTAGCTCATCGCGCCAGGGCAGGAAATCCTCCTGCAAAATGCGCCCGAAATTACGTTCGGCCGAACCAGGAGGCGGGCCGTAATTATTGGCAAGGTCAAAATGCGTAATACCCAAATCGAAAGCACGCTGTAAAAGTTGACGGCTGTTTTCGAGTAACGTCGCGTCGCCAAAATTATGCCAAAGCCCCAGCGAGATGGCGGGAAGCTTAAGGCCGCTTTGCCCACAGCGGCGATATTGCATTGTCTGATAACGATTTTTGTCAGGCTGATAACCCATTGGCGAGACCTCTGGCGCTGGAAAGAAACATCAGTGTATACGTTTACACTAACCTGAAGAAAATGAGCATAGCTCAGCTTTTTTCGTAAAGCATTCTTTCCAGACCCTGATTGTCGCCAATTCTGGACACGCTTCACGCTTATTTAATACTCAGAGTGAGGTCAACGTCAGAAGGACACTTATAATATGCGTACCCCCTATTGCGTCGCCGATTACCTGCTGGACCGACTAACAGATTGTGGTGCCGATCATCTGTTTGGTGTGCCAGGCGACTATAACCTGCAATTTCTCGATCACGTGATAGACAGCCCGGACATCTGCTGGGTGGGCTGTGCCAATGAACTGAACGCGTCTTACGCCGCAGACGGTTATGCCCGCTGTAAGGGCTTTGCCGCGCTCCTGACGACATTCGGCGTTGGGGAGTTAAGCGCCATGAACGGTGTGGCGGGCAGCTTTGCCGAACATGTTCCCGTCCTCCATATTGTGGGGGCCCCGGGTATGGCGGCGCAGCAGCGAGGAGAGTTATTGCACCATACGTTGGGCGACGGCGAGTTCCGCCATTTCTATCATATGAGCGAACCCATCACCGTTGCACAGGCGGTACTTACCGAACAAAACGCCTGCTATGAAATTGACAGAGTCCTGACCACTATGCTGCGGGAGCGCCGTCCGGGCTACCTGATGCTGCCCGCTGATGTGGCGAAAAAAGCCGCTACGCCCCCTGTAAGCGCTCTCACTGTTAACCCCGCACCGGCTGATTTAGCCTGCTTGCAGGCGTTCCGTGAGGCTGCCGAAAAGCGCTTGTCCACGAGCAAACGCACCGCGCTGTTAGCGGACTTCCTGGTACTCCGCCATGGTCTGCGCACGGCCCTTCAGACGTGGGTGAAAGAGGTGCCGATGGCACACGCCACCATGCTGATGGGCAAGGGCATTTTTGACGAACGACAGAGCGGTTTTTACGGCACCTACAGCGGATCGGCGAGCGCCGCGCCGGTCAAAGAGGCCATCGAGGGGGCTGATACGGTGCTGTGTATTGGCACGCGCTTTACCGATACGCTCACTGCCGGGTTTACCCACCAGCTGACGCCAGACCAGACGATAGAGGTTCAGCCCCACGCGTCCCGCGTCGGCGACGTCTGGTTTACGGGTATCCCGATGAGGGAGGCCATTGAAACGCTGACAGCGCTGTGTAAAACCTATGTTCGTGATACGCGAGCGCCATTGGATCACAGCGGCTTTTCGTTCCCGACTATCGAAGGGGCGCTGACTCAGGAGAGCTTCTGGCGTACCCTGCAAACGTTTATCCGCCCCGGAGACATTATTCTGGCTGACCAGGGAACGTCTGCTTTCGGCGCTATCGATCTGCGTTTACCGGCGGACGTGAACTTTATCGTCCAGCCGCTGTGGGGATCGATTGGCTACACGCTGGCGGCAGCATTTGGCGCGCAAACGGCGTGTCCGAACCGACGCGTGATTGTCCTGACGGGTGACGGCGCCGCGCAGTTGACCATTCAGGAGCTGGGATCGATGCTGCGCGACAAACAGCGCCCGATTATTCTGGTGCTTAACAACGAAGGATACACGGTGGAAAGGGCCATCCACGGGCCGGAGCAGCGCTATAACGATATTGCCCTCTGGAACTGGACGCAGATCCCGCAGGCGCTGAGCCTGGCGCCTCAGGCAGAGTGCTGGCGCGTCAGCGAAGCGGAAGCGCTGGCGGAGGTGCTGGATAAAGTGGCACACCATGAGCGGCTTTCGCTGATCGAGGTGATGCTGCCGAAAGCCGATATTCCGCCGCTGCTGAGCGCGCTGACCAAAGCGCTGGAGGCGCGCAATAACGCCTGATTACCTGTCGTTTCGCCATCCCATCAGCATCGGTTTGCCCGCCAGCAGGAGCCAGGCGGGCAACATCACGATACAGAGCAGCGGCAGAAGCGTGGTATCCGGCACGACAACGGCCGCCATAAACAGGCTCAGCCACGCATCGCGCGTGACCACCAGTACCAGCCCCAGAATGGAACAGGAGACGGTAATCGCCGCAGGGACAGCGTCAACGTGCTCATGCAGCATCAGCCCCAGCGCGACGCCAACAAATACCGCCGGGAAGATACGACCTCCCCGGAAACCACAGGCCGCAGCGACCACCAGCGCCGCCAGTTTTACCAGCGCGAACAGCAGATAATCGGAGACGCTAAAGACCTGGCTGAAGGCCAGCTGCTGCATCTCGTCCAGACCCTTAAACAGCGTAACCGTCCCGCCGATGGCGCCTAAAACGCCCAGAATAAAACCCCCCATGCCCAGAATCAGCACCGGATGCTTCAGCCTGTGCATCAGACGATGCAGGCGAGGGAGACACCACACCGCGACCATCCCCAGCGCAATGGCGATCGCGACGACGACGGCACCGCTGAAAATATCGGTGAGTTGCATCTGGCCGTAGTGGGGGATGGAGAGTGAAAAATGGGGATGGAAAAACAGGCTGGTGGTGAGGGCTCCCGCAGCGGCGGCCATTAGCGGCGCGAAGAGTTTATCCCACAGCGGTACTTCATGATCACTGCTGAGGGTTTGCGAAAAAATGAGCGCAGCCGCGACCGGAGTGCCAAACAGCGCCCCGATGGTGCCTGCTGACGCCAGGATCGTCCAGTCCAGCGCGCCAACGCGCGGAAAAAGACGCGCCCCCAGAAAGACCGCCAGCGCGATATTAACCGCCATAATGGGATGTTCAGGCCCGAGGCTTACGCCGCCCGCAAGACCGATAATCAGCGCGATAATAAGCCCCGGCAGAGCAGAGGGAGAGACAGGGGCGCCAATCAAGGGTTCCAGTGCCGGGTCCGGCCCGGCATGACCCGGGCTATAGCGGATCACCAGCCCTACGGCAATCCCGGTCAGGGTCAGCATCATCATGATCCAGCCCGGCGAGTCAATGCTGATGCCGAGTTTTACCGGAAGCGCGGTCCATAAAATCGTTTGCAGCACCGCCGCCACTTTCATGACGACGATGAGCACCAGGCTCGACGCCACGCCAATAATCAGCGCCGGGACAGCCAATAACAGCATGGTTCTGGCTCGCGGATGGAGCATGATGATTTCCTTGTACAAAACGGCTTAACGTTACTTTGCACAATCAGCATTGTGGCAATAGTGCAAAAGGTGCTGAAACGGTAAAGTTATAATGTGACGAAGATCGATAATCCATGGGCAGTCACCTTCTGGTCGTTGTTGTTATCACGCCTTGAATTTACAGTGTCCCAAAGATTTATTCTGACTTTAGCGGAGCAGTAGAAGAATGACAAAGTATGCTTTGGTAGGTGATGTAGGCGGCACCAACGCGCGCCTTGCCCTGTGCGATGTGAACAGCGGTGCAATTTCTCAGGCGAAAACCTATTCAGGGCTGGATTACCCAAGCCTGGAAGCGGTGGTTCGCGTCTATCTGGAAGAGCATAAAGTGAGCGTTGAAGACGGTTGTATCGCTATTGCCTGTCCGATCACCGGCGATTGGGTGGCGATGACCAACCACACGTGGGCCTTCTCAATTGCCGAAATGCGGAAAAACCTCGGCTTCTCGCACCTTGAAATTATCAACGACTTCACTGCGGTTTCCATGGCTATCCCAATGCTTAAACCAGAGCATCTGATTCAGTTCGGCGGTACGGCCCCGGTTGAAGGCAAACCGATTGCCGTTTACGGCGCAGGCACCGGCCTGGGGGTGGCGCACCTGGTCCACGTCGACAAACGCTGGGTCAGCCTGCCGGGCGAGGGCGGTCACGTGGATTTTGCGCCGAACAGCGAAGAAGAGGGCATTATTCTTGAGGAGCTACGCGCTGAGATTGGTCACGTGTCGGCCGAGCGGGTGCTTTCTGGCCCGGGCCTGGTGAACCTGTATCGGGCGATTGTAAAATCAGACGGTCGTCTGCCGGAAAATCTGCAACCTAAAGATGTGACCGAACGCGCGCTGGCCGACAGCTGTATTGACTGCCGCCGTGCTTTGTCGCTGTTCTGCGTCATTATGGGGCGTTTCGGCGGCAACCTGGCTCTGAACCTTGGCACCTTTGGCGGGGTCTATATTGCGGGCGGGATCGTGCCGCGCTTCCTCGATTTCTTTACCGCCTCCGGCTTCCGTGGCGGTTTCGAAGACAAAGGCCGCTTCAGGAGCTATGTCCAGGACATTCCTGTTTACCTGATTGTCCACGACAACCCAGGCTTACTGGGCTCCGGGGCGCATCTGCGTCAGGTACTGGGTCAGATCCTCTGATGCTCATTCCCCTCTCCTGCGGGAGAGGGAACGCGCTACAGGTGCATGAGCTGGCGGAACTCTTTCACTCTGCTGCGGCTTACCGGCACCTGAAAATCCAGATCCTTCAGCCGCAAAATATAGGTGTTATTAAACCAGGGTTCGATTTCGCGGATCTTGTTCAGGTTGACGCAGAACGAGCGGTGGCAGCGGAAGAAGTGAGCGGCCGGGAGTTTATTGCAGAATTCGGTGATGTTCATCGCCATGACGTAGGATTCACGCCGCGTATAGACAAACGTCATTTTTTCATGCGCTTCGGCATAGTAAATATCGTCGACAGGCGTGACGATGATCCGTTCGTCCTTCACCAGATTAATCGTGTCGTTTTCCCGCGCTACCGGGCTGGCACTGGCGGGTAATGCTTGCTGCTGCCACGCGGCTTCCAGCTTATGCAGCATGCTGATAATACGCGACTCCTGGTACGGCTTCAGAATATAGTCAAACGCCTCAAGCTCGAAGGCTTCCACGGCATGCTCTTTCCACGCGGTGACAAACACAATAAACGGCTTGTGGGCGAACTGATTGATATTTTGCGCCAGCAGGACGCCGTCCAGCGACGGAATATTAATATCGAGGAATATCGCGTCGACCCGGTTATGCTGTAAAAATTTCAGCACGTCCAGACCATCCTCAAAACAGCCAACAATCTCCATCTGGCTGTGGGTTTTGATAAGCCAGCTCAACTCCTGTTGAGCCAGAATTTCATCTTCTACGATGATGACTTTCATCTGTTACTCCGGCCTACGGCAACAAGGATATGGGGGCATTCACGGGCGTTCGCTCATTCGGAACATAAAAGGCAATTTCGGTGCCCGGCTCAAGACGGTGAATATGCAGCCCGTCACCGTACAGCAGTTTGACCCGGTGATGCACATTCAGCAGTCCGATCTTGTTGCCCGGCATTTCGTTTGATTTGACGCGCTCGATGACTTTCGGATCGATGCCGTGCCCGGTATCGCGCACGGCGATGCGCACGCGGTTACCGCTTTCCGTCACGCTAATCGTTACTACGCCTTTGCCTTTACACGGCTGAATACCGTGAACAATGGCGTTTTCCACCAGAGGCTGGATCAGCAGGCTTGGGATCACGCAGCTGACCTCTTCATCAATATCGTAAATGACCGTGAGCTTATCGCCAAAGCGTGCCTGCTCGATGGCGATGTAATCCTTGATTTGATACAGCTCTTTTTTGATGTCGATCTGCTCGTCGTCATTTAGCTCAATGTTGTAGCGCAGATAGCGCGACAGATTAAATATCAGCTGCCGCGCGGTATCCGGATTCAGACGGATGGAAGAGGAGATAGCGTTCAGCGCGTTAAACAGGAAATGGGGATTGATCTTGCTTTGCAGGGCGCGCAGCTCTGCCTTATTTGCCATCTCGCGCAGCTGCTCTGCACGCGAAACCTCAAGTTGAGTGGAGATAATCTGCGACAGGCCAATCGCCATCTCCTGGAGCGAGGAGGTGATTTGGTGCGCATGGCAGTAGTAAATTTTCAGCGTCCCCGTGACCACGCCTTTTTCCCACAGCGGGATCACCAGCATTGAGTGGATCTCTGGCGTCCGGTGGGCTTCATCATTGTTTTTAATGATGATTTTTCCGTAGTTAATCGCCTGTCTGGTGGTCGGGCTGATGGTATCGTCGCTGTCGCGATAATTGTGCTCCCCGACGCCAACGTAAGCCAGCACGTGGTCAATATTGGTGATGGCGACCGCATCGGCGTGAATATCACGGCGGATGATATCGCAAACCTGACGTAAAGATTCGGCGTTAACGTGTCGGAAAAGCGGCAGCGTCTTGTTGGCGATATCCAGCGCCAGCTTGGCCTGACGCGCGGCGCTGGCCTCTTTTTCGCCCTCCACGCTTTGCACCAGCAGCACGATAAAACCGATACAGACGCTCCCGAGGATCATAGGAATACCGATCTTCGAGACGATATCCAGCCCCAGCGCAACGGTTGGCGCCCAGACGATGACCAGGATCATGGTCAGCGTTTCGCAGACCATCCCCGCGATAATCCCTGCACGCCAGTGCTGCTTTTTCGGGATTTTGCGGTTAATCCAGCCCGAGAGCAGCCCGGCAATAATGCTGGTGATAAAGCAGGGGACTGCCGTCACGCCGCCAATATCAATCAGGTATCGATGGGTGCCGGCGATGATGCCTGTGATAATCCCTACCCAGGGACCAAAGAGGATCCCGCCCGACATGACGGCGATGATGCGCACGTTCACCAGCGAGCCTTCTACCGGCACCCCGGACCAGGTGCTGAACAGGGCAAACATCGAAAAGATAAACGTGACGGCCAGCAGCTCTTTTGGCGAATGGGCAGATTTATGCAACAGTTCGCGGAACAAGCGGATGCGGATAAGGAAAAAGAGACAGATCAGCATTAATGCCGCGCGGTCGAACACCGCCAGGAGCATATTGAAGATTTCGTGCACGGTCAGGCCTGGGAAAACGGGAAAAATCTATGATAGAAAACATAGGGCCTGATGACCAGCTATCCATCAGATTTATCAAATGGGGAAAAACCATAATTATCAAAGGGGATTGCTGGCTTTTGACTGAAAGTCGGTGCTTTTCCGTTTGGGGAGAAACGTCAGGTAACGATACTGAAAATATTGTGTTAAATCGTAGCGCTTAAAACTGCCTGTTCGCGATAAGAGTTCCGCTTTTCACTGCAATCACATTCCCGTTTTAGCGCAAAATATTGTTTTGCCGTTATCCTCTCGACAGCGTCTTTTTCTTCAGGTTATTTTCTAAGCACGCCACACGGGTGGCAGCGTCGCTCGGACGGTCCGGGCGCTAACGTGACTCTGAGGAATCTATGGCTGAATTCAGTCCTGAACGCCGTTTTACGCGTATCGATCGTCTCCCCCCTTATGTTTTCAATATCACTGCTGAACTGAAAATGGCTGCGCGTCGGCGCGGCGAAGACATTATCGATTTCAGTATGGGTAACCCTGACGGCCCAACGCCGCCGCATATCGTTGAGAAACTCTGCACGGTTGCGCAGCGTCCTGATACCCATGGGTATTCCACCTCACGCGGCATTCCACGCTTACGTCGGGCGATCTCCCGCTGGTATCAGGATCGTTATCAGGTCGATATCGATCCTGAAAGTGAAGCGATTGTGACCATTGGCTCCAAAGAGGGGCTGGCCCACCTGATGCTGGCGACGCTGGATCACGGCGATACCGTACTGGTGCCGAATCCGAGCTACCCGATTCACATCTATGGGGCGGTGATTGCCGGCGCGCAGGTGCGTTCTGTCCCGCTGGTGGAAGGCGTCGACTTCTTTAACGAGCTGGAACGGGCGATTCGTGAAAGCTATCCGAAGCCGAAAATGATGATCCTCGGTTTCCCGTCAAACCCAACGGCACAATGCGTTGAACTTGAATTCTTCGAGAAAGTGGTCGCGCTGGCTAAGCGTTACGACGTGCTGGTGGTACACGATCTCGCCTACGCCGATATCGTTTATGATGGCTGGAAAGCGCCGTCAATTATGCAGGTACCGGGTGCCCGCGATGTGGCGGTTGAGTTTTTCACCCTGTCGAAAAGCTACAACATGGCGGGCTGGCGAATTGGTTTTATGGTGGGAAACAAAACGCTGGTGAGCGCCCTGGCGCGTATTAAAAGCTACCATGACTATGGCACCTTTACGCCGTTACAGGTCGCGGCCATCGCGGCGCTGGAAGGGGATCAGCAATGCGTGCTCGATATTGCCGCTCAGTACAAACGCCGCCGTGATGTGCTGGTAAAAGGGCTTCATGAAGCAGGCTGGATGGTGGAAATGCCTAAAGCCTCTATGTACGTCTGGGCGAAAATCCCTGAGCCGTATGCGGCGATGGGCTCTCTGGAATTTGCCAAAAAACTGCTTCAGGACGCGAAGGTTTGCGTCTCTCCAGGCATTGGCTTTGGTGACTACGGTGACACGCACGTGCGTTTCGCGCTGATTGAAAACAGCGACCGTATCCGTCAGGCAGTGCGGGGCATTAAAAGCATGTTCCGCGCGGATGGCCTGCTTGCAGCGAAGAGCGTTGCGGAACAACCCGAGTCGTAACGGACAACAAAAAAAACAGGCGCCAACGGCGCCTGTTTTTTTGACTGCATTTTCTTAACTAGATCATCAGAGCAAACGTTCCGGCCCAAACTAAAACAATAACCGAAATGCCCATAAAGAAATATTTCACGTTTCATCGCTCCGCGTATCTTCCGGTACGCATTAAAAAAACAGAGTCCAACTGAGTATAGAGAGTTGAAATCATGCGAAAGGGGAAATCGGAATTATCCCGTGACGTCGCTAACTTCAGCTCTGAATTCTGTGCTTTCCTGTCGCCAGACGGCGCTAATGTACGCCTAAATTTCAGGAGTGACAAGAGGCATTTTTTTAAATAATTTCCTACACTTACGAGTGTCGTGGAACGGCGACAGTTTGATTTCGGTACGCAATAAATGCCTGTTGAGCGACGGTCGAAAAAAGCCGTTACGCACTGCGATTACAGGTGTTTGAAAAGGTTAGTTTCTTAGCGAAACTAACCTTCGAAAGGGGTCAGATATAGAGCGAGGCTTCGCCCAGGGGGCGGGTTTTAAAGCGGCGGTGCATCCACAGATACTGCTCAGGCGCACGCATAATTTCAAACTCAATCACCTTATTGATAAAGGTCGCGGCTTCACTCTCATCTTCAGGATAGTTCGCCATCTCTGGGGAGATATGCAGACGATAGCCTGACTTATCCGCTTTTCTGACCATGGTCACCGTCAACATCGCGGCGCCTGAGAGACGTGAAATCACAAAGGTACCGTTCGTCGTAGCGACATCTTTAACCGCAAAGAAAGGGGCAAAACTGCTGCCTTTAGGACCGTAGTCCTGATCCGGGGCAAACCAGACGGCTTCACCTTTTTTCAGGGCGCCAACCATACCGCGGAGATTGTTACGGCTGATCATCGCCTTATTAGAACGCATGCGGCCCCGCGTTTGTACCCATTCCATAAGCGCGCTGTTATGCGGGCGATAGGTTGCCATCATTGGCTGACAAAGACCCATAACGCGGCCGCCCAGCTCAAGCGACATAAAATGCACACCCACAACCATCACGCCGCGGTTTTGCATCTGGGCACGTTTCAGGTTATCCAGGCCTTCCATGTCAAACCATTTACGGACACGCTCGTCTGGCCAGAACCAGGCCATACCGGTTTCAAGCAGCGCCATACCGATAGATTTAAAGTTTTCCGCAATCAGCGTTTCGCGCTGCCGCGCATTGTAATGCGGAAAGCACAGTTCGAGATTTTTTCGGGCAATGGATTCACGACGCTTAAGAAAGTAACGCGATGCGCTGCCGAGCTTAGAACCCAGGAAACGGATCACGGGATATGGAAGTTGAACCAGCAGCCAAAGTACGCCAAGGCCGAACCATGTAAACCAGTAGCGCGGGTGCAAAAACGCCCGCTGAAATTTGGATTGAGACAAAATAGTGGAACCTTTGTAAAGCCTGTGAAGGTAGCGCAGACTTCGCGATACCACGTGCCATTGAGACCGTAGGACGAGGTCATGGTTGCAGGCTTTACCGTTCTTTACGACGTTGCCTGGCCATTGCTGACTTGGGTGGGCGGCATAATGTAGCACCGTTATACATTATGAGCCATCACTCGTTTTTGTTTAAAAAAGCGGCAATTGCGGAGTGGTTTGATTTTGCTATTGTTAAATCTGCGTTCCCGCATGTCTCCTGAAGGTGCAGACCATGGAAACCTACCTGCAAACGGTGAAAGAAGAGTGGGTGAAGCTGATTAATGAAACCGATCCCGATGTGCATCGGCTTGCGACTGAGCTTGCCAGAGACAACGCAACTCCCCTGGTCGCTGAATTCTATCGTGTTGTGCTGGCAGATCCATCGGCAGCTGAATTCCTGACAACCGAACAGGTGGAGAGGCAGCTTCAGGAGGCGCTTCGTCGCTGGCTTATTGATGTGCTCTCATGCCGTGTGGAGCAGGTTGAAGAGCAGATGCGGGCGCAGCAGCGCGCTGCGGATGTTCATGCCCGTATTGGTATTTCGGTTGATTTAGTTGAAATGGGCTTCCGTGTTCTGAAAAAGCTGCTGTTACCTGTCATTACTACCAGCGCCCATTCGCCTGAGGTGAAGCTGCATATTTATCACTACGCGATAAACAGTATCGATCTGGCCATGGAAGTGATGTCGCGGGCCTATGTATTTAGCGAGAACAATGCGGCGAAAGAGGACGAAAATTATCGCATCTTTTCCTTAATGGAGAACGCAGAAGAGGAGAAGGAGAGACAGACCGCGGCGCTGCTGTCATGGGAAATGGTGCTTCTGTATAAGATCACGCTTAATTCCAGTATCGGCAACAGTCTGCCGCTGGGGCAGTCTGAATTTGGACTGTGGTTTAGCCATAAAGGTCGGCACTACTTCAGCGGGATCGCTGAGGCCGGTCATATCTCTCGTCTGATTCAGGAATTCGATGACCTTTTTAACGAGGTCCGTCTTGCAGGGCAGGGTCTGAGTGATAAAGCGCAGCGGGATAAATTCTTGCAGCGAATGCGTAATACCCTCTCGCAAATCATCACGCTTTTGCGCGAACTGTTTGACGAAGTGTCGCGACACGAGGTGGGGGTTGATGTCCTGACCCGCCTGTTGAATCGCCGTTTCCTGCCAACCATCTTCAAACGCGAAATCCTGCACGCCACCCGGGCGGGAACAAAGCTCTCGACGCTGCTGATTGACGTCGACAAATTTAAACAAATCAACGATACCTGGGGGCACAATACCGGGGACGAGATCCTGCGAAAAGTCTCCGGCGCGTTCTACGACAACGTGCGAACCTGTGATTACGTTTTTCGCTACGGCGGCGATGAATTTCTGATCGTGCTAACGGAAATCTCAGAGGTGGACGCGCTGCGAATTGCCGAGCGTATCCGCAGGCGGGTGGAAAAAATCAAGGTTAACTCCCCAACCGGCGATATTATCCCGCTCTCCCTCTCGATAGGCGTTGCGATGTTCAACGGGCATCCCGATTACGAGCGATTGATTCAGGCGGCGGATGAAGCCTCATACGGCGCGAAACGGCGTGGCCGAAACTGCGTGGAGCTTTGGAAGGGGGCGTAAGGAAAGACAGAAGTGTCCCCTGCAGGAATCGAACCTGCAACTAGCCCTTAGGAGGGGCTCGTTATATCCATTTAACTAAGGGGACGAAGCGGCAAGAGTATAGCGTTATTTACACTTTTCGTTAAGCGCATTGCCGCCTGACTGGTCAAAGAGTCACCGTTCACGCCGATTTTTCAGCAGTTTTATCCTTTTTTTCCTGAGCCTTAAGCTCGGCCTTACGCTTGTTGGACATGTCGTTACGGATTTGTGCATGGCTCAACAGCGCAAAGATAAAGGTCCCGCCACAAATGTTGCCTGCGAGGGTTGGCAGGGCGAACGGCCAGAAAAAGTCACTCCAGTGGAGTGTGCCGTTAAATACCAGATAAAGGATTTCAACGGTTCCGACAACAATGTGTGTGGTATCGGCGAGTGCGATAAGCCAGGTCATCAGGATAATTACCACGATTTTCGCGCTGCCCGCTGACGGGAACATCCAGACCATAGTGGCGATGATCCAGCCGGAAATTATGGCATTAGAGAACATTTCAACCGGCGTGTTTTTCATCACATCCATGCCAATTTTCACAAATGCGTCGCGGGTCGGTTCATCAAATATTGGCATATACTCGAACGCCCAGGCGGCTATGCCCGTACCGATCAGGTTACCCAGCAGCACGACGCTCCACAGGCGCATCAGTAAACCGAAATTACCGAGGGTCGGATTTTGCATGACGGGCAGTACGGCAGTGACGGTATTCTCCGTAAATAGCTGCTGTCGCGCCATAATGACGATAATAAAGCCGAACGTGTAGCCTAAATTTTCCAGCAAAAACCCGCCCGGCACGCCTTCCAGCTGAACGTGAAATATCCCTTTGGCGAGCAGAGAGGCGCCCATCGACAGACCGGCTGCAATGGCTGACCACAGCAGGGCCATCGCGTCGCGCTCCATCTCTTTTTCCCCGTCCTGGCGAATATGCTCATGAATAGCCATGGCGCGCGACGGCAGGCGATCTTCATCGACTTCTATCTCTTCTCCCCGGTCTTTCTCCTCACTTTCAATCTCAAGCTCCTCTTTGCTTTCACCAATTTTCTCTTCGCTAATGTCTTTCATAACAGCTCCTTCGGGGTAATTGCTCATTTAAGCGTAGCGGCTTTTAGCGCTTTCCCCGTGGGGATGCTCTTAAATTGCTGAAAATGGCAATAAAGGTGAGACATCTCTTTCAAAGCCAATATAAAATTGCCAGCGAAACGAATTCTGAAAGACAGGCTATGCTGAAATTAGCGTGATGACGCGAGCGGGTCGTCATTGTCCTCGTAGACATCGGTAAGCGTGCTGTTACAATCACTTGCACGTTTCAGGCGGAGCATCACAGGCTCCGTCACAGATGGCATTCAACGATAGCCATATTGAACAGGGAGAAATTTATGAAGCTTCGGCTGTCGGCGCTTGCGCTGGGCGTAACAATGCTTGTGGGCTGCGCCAGCTCTGGCGAGCAAACGGGACGCTCCGATCCTCTCGAAGGATTTAACCGTTCAATGTACAGCTTTAACTATAATGTGCTGGATCCATATCTGGTTCGTCCGGTTGCCGTGGCATGGCGTGACTACGTTCCGCAGCCGGCGCGTAACGGGCTGAGCAACTTTACCAGTAACCTGGAAGAGCCAGCGGTTATGGTGAACTACTTCCTCCAGGGCGACCCGTATCAGGGGATGGTGCATTTCACCCGCTTCTTCCTGAACTCCCTGCTGGGTATGGGCGGCTTAATTGATGTCGCGGGCATGGCGAACCCGAAATTACAGCGTGAACAGCCGCACCGTTTCGGCAGCACGCTGGGTCACTATGGCGTAGGTTATGGTCCGTATATGCACCTGCCATTCTACGGCAGCTTTACCGTGCGTGATGATGGCGGCGACATGGTGGATACGCTGTATCCTGTGCTGTCATGGCTCACCTGGCCGCTGTCGATTGGTAAATGGACCGTGGAAGGAATTGAAACACGTGCGCAACTGCTGGATTCTGATGGTCTGCTGCGTCAGTCTTCCGATCCGTACATCATGGTCCGCGAGGCCTACTTCCAGAACCATGACTTTATTGCCAACGGCGGTAAGCTGAAGCCGGAAGATAATCCGAACGCGAAAGCCATTGAGAACGAATTAAAAGATATCGATTCGGAATAAATAAAAAAGGTGAGCAATGCTCACCTTTTTTGATCGTGTTGGGATTAGAACGCGTAGTTGAAGTTGGTACCAAACAGCCAGGCTTTACCTTCAGAGGTAAACTCGTACGGGCCTTCCTGGAAGGTCACCTTCTGGCCATGCATGTACGACACGCCCGCGTCGATAGAGGCATTCTCGTTGAACGCGTAGGTTGCCCCCGCACTCACCCAGAAACGGTCCTGATCCGGAATGGAGATGGAACGTTTATCGGCCGGTACCGGGCTGTCATCAAATGCCACGCCGGTACGGAACGTCCAGTTATCATCCATATAATAGGTCGTACCAAGCGCGATACGGTAAGCATCGTGGAAGCTTTCGTCTTTATAGAACAGCGTCTGGCCGTTGCTGCCGGTGGCTTTAAGCTCCTCGAACTGGCTCCAGCTGGTATACGCGAGGCTGTAGTGAATTGCCCACTGCGGCGCAACGCGGTTATAACCTGACACTTCCCACATTTCTGGCAGATGCAGCGACAGTGAGCCCGGTACGGTTTGATTCGAGGTACCCCATGGAATGGTGGTACCTGCGCCTGGCACCATACCGTTGACTGGGCTCAGGATGCCGCTTTTGTAATCGCCATCGAAATCAATTTTCACTTCTGAGCGATAGGTCAGACCCCAGCGGTTGTTTTTATCCAGTTCATACAGGATACCGGCGTTCCAGCCGTAACCCCATTCATCACCTTTCAGGCTGGCAATTTTATTGCTGTTTTTTGGCAGCGCAGCAGTTTGCTCCCCGGAGTAACGCTCGATTTTTGCATCGGCGTAGACCGCATCAAAGCCCAGACCAAAGCTCCAATTATCGTTCAGACGATATGCGCCGCTCAGGTTGAGGTTCAGGGTCGTCAGGTCGGTTTTACCGCCGTATTCCCCGGCCGGATAGTTGTTATTGAACTCCGTTGCCAGGCCATAGTTAGAGGTGACAGAGGCACCCCAACCAAACTGTTCATTGATTGGCGCAACAAAGTGCAGGTTAGGCACCCACGCGGTCGGCGCAATGTTATCCGCCTTCAGATCTGCGCCGGTGAACTGAGATTTGCCAGAAATGTTGACATCAGGATCGATGTAAACCGCACCGGCAGAGAAGGTAGGGCGATCAAACATCATGATCAGTGCCGGGTTACGACTCGCGTTGCCTGCGTCATCGGCAATCGCACCTTCCCCGGAATACGCACGGCCAAGGCCAGAGGAAGAAAATTCGTTTAACTGGAAGCCCGCTGACCAGGCGGACGTTGAGACGATTGCCACTGCAACTGCTAAAGCAGTTTGTTTGAACAGGGTTTTCTGGCTCATGACCATAACCTCATTGAGTTATTTTTATTCAATAATTGTTACATACCGTAACAGGAGCGCGAAGTGTAGGGTCTGAGGTATGACTTACAAATCAGACCAGTGGCGAGAGTATAGGTCTGACCAGCTGGGATGTTGCAAGTTTGTTTATTAATATTTTCAGATATGTTTCTTGAAACGAGATCTGGTTGGCAAAATTGTGACCAGTGCGATTCCTCTGAAAAGGGGAATTTTGTTTTAGATCATTTTTTAGTGTGATATTGCTCACTTATCCGATTTTGCGCCATTAACGGCTGGAGGGGGCTCGTCCGGGGGCGTAAAATAGACGCATCGTGTTTATCTCGCGCCCTGCGCGAATACAGAGGAAATTGAGCTATGAGTAAATGCAGTGCTGATGAAACCCCGGTTTGCTGCTGTATGGATGTTGGCACCATTATGGACAACACCGATTGCACCGCCTCTTACAGCCGCGTATTCCCTAACCGCGCTGAAGCGGAAGAGACGCTGGCCGCGCTGAGCCAGCGCGCGCGTGAAGTCGAATCCGATCCGTGTGAAATCAAATCCACCTTCACGGAAGTGGAAGGCGGCGTGCAGCTGGATATCGACTTTGTGTTCGCCTGCGAAGCAGAAACGCTGATCTTCCAGCTGGGCCTGCGTTAATACTTTTTGCACGGGCCTACGATCGTGTAGGCCGGGTAAGGCAACGCCGCAACCCGGCAACAAATCTCACAAATGCCTCTGCCATGCAGGGGCATTTTCTTTTTCTTCTCTGTGCCTTAGCTCGCAATTTTTCGCTTCCCCGATTGGCTCAATGTAAAAAAATAGTTAAGACTATTATCAGGTCAGACCACTTAATGTGTGCGCAAAATTTTTTTACAGGGGAGTGTTATGAGTCAGGCATTACCGCTTATCACCCGACACGGTGACCGCATTGCCATTGTCAGCGGGTTACGTACGCCGTTTGCGCGTCAGGCAACCGCGTTTCACGGTATACCGGCTGTCGATCTGGGAAAAATGGTGGTGGGGGAGATGCTGGCTCGCAGCGAGATCCCGCCAGAGGTTATTGAGCAACTGGTTTTCGGCCAGGTGGTGCAAATGCCGGAAGCGCCCAATATCGCACGTGAAATCGTGCTGGGCACCGGCATGAATGTTCACACCGACGCATACAGCGTCAGCCGCGCCTGCGCCACCAGTTTCCAGGCGGTGGCGAACGTGGCGGAAAGCCTGATGGCGGGGACCATTCGCGCGGGGATCGCCGGCGGCGCGGATTCCTCCTCCGTGCTGCCCATCGGTGTTAGCAAACAGCTGGCCCGCATCCTCGTGGATGCCAACAAAGCCCGGACCACCGGTGCGAAGCTCAAACTCTTCTCGCGTTTACGTCTGCGCGACCTCATGCCCGTGCCACCTGCCGTTGCTGAATACTCCACCGGCCTGCGTATGGGCGACACTGCCGAGCAGATGGCAAAAACCTACGGTATTACCCGCGAACAGCAGGATGCACTGGCGCATCGCTCGCATCAGCTCGCTGCGAAGGCCTGGTCGGAAGGCAAACTTGCCGACGAGGTGATGACGGCTTACATCCCGCCTTTCCGCGAACCGCTGGTGGAAGATAACAATATCCGTGGCACCTCGACGCTGGAGGATTATGCAAAACTGCGCCCGGCGTTTGATCGTAAACATGGCACCGTTACGGCGGCCAACAGTACGCCACTGACGGACGGTGCCGCCGCCGTGATCCTGATGACGGAATCCCGGGCGAAAGAGCTTGGCATAACACCGCTGGGCTATTTGCGTAGCTACGCCTTTACCGCCATTGATGTCTGGCAGGACATGCTGCTCGGTCCGGCCTGGTCCACGCCGCTGGCGCTGGAGCGTGCGGGGTTGACGCTGGCTGACTTAACCCTGATCGATATGCACGAAGCCTTTGCCGCACAAACCCTGGCAAACATTCAGCTGCTGGCAAGCGAGCGCTTCGCGCGCGATGTACTGGGCCGCGCCCACGCGACCGGCGAAGTGGATCAGAGTAAGTTTAACGTGCTTGGCGGATCCATCGCCTACGGCCATCCATTTGCGGCGACCGGCGCGAGAATGATAACTCAGACTTTGCACGAGCTGCGTCGCCGCGGCGGCGGTTTTGGTCTCGTTACCGCCTGTGCGGCGGGCGGCCTGGGTGCAGCAATGGTTCTGGAGGCTGAATAATGGAAACGACATCTGCATTTAATCTGGCTGTTCGCCTTGATAACGTGGCTGTTATCACCATTGATGTACCCGACGAAAAGATGAACACCCTGAAGGCCGAGTTCGGCGTTCAGGTGCGTGCGATGCTCAGACAGATCCGCGAAAACAAAGCGATACGTGGCCTGGTATTTATCTCGGCAAAGCCGGATAACTTTATTGCCGGGGCCGATATCAACATGATTGCCCGGGCGAAAAGCGCTCAGGAAGCAGAAGACCTGGCGCGTCAGGGGCAGCAGGTAATGGCGGAGATCCATGCGCTGTCGATACCCGTTGTCGCTGCGATCCACGGGGCCTGCCTGGGCGGTGGGCTTGAGCTGGCGCTGGCCTGTCACAGCCGCATTTGTACCGACGATGCGAAAACCGTACTCGGACTGCCGGAGGTACAGCTTGGATTGCTGCCCGGTTCAGGTGGCACGCAGCGCCTGCCGCGTCTGGTAGGCGTCAGTACGGCGCTTGAGATGATTTTAACCGGTAAACAGCTGCGCGCCCGCCAGGCGTTAAAGGCGGGTCTGGTTGATGAGGTCGTTCCGCACGCCATCTTGCTTGAAGCCGCCGTTGAGCGGGCGCTGAAAGGTCGTCAGGCGAAACGCCCTCTGCCGGTGCGCGAGCGTATCCTCGCCGGGCCGCTGGGGCGCACGCTGCTGTTCAATATGGTGGGTAAAAAAACTGAGCAAAAAACCAAAGGGAACTATCCGGCAGCGACGCGCATTCTGAAGGTGATTGAAACCGGTTTATCGCAGGGCAGCAGCAGCGGTTATGCTGCGGAAGCGAAAGCCTTTGGCGAGCTGGCGATGACGCCGCAATCGCAGGCGCTGCGCGGCATTTTCTTTGCCAGCACGGAGGTTAAAAAAGATCCGGGCAGTGAAGCTGAACCGGCTCCGCTGCGCGCCGTTGGCGTTCTGGGTGGTGGGCTGATGGGCGGCGGCATCGCATTTGTCACCGCCAGCAAAGGCAAATTGCCCGTACGTATCAAAGATATCAACCCTAAGGGTATCAACCACGCGTTGCAGTACAGCTGGCAGAACCTTGATCGCAAAGTGAAACGCCGCCATATCAAGGCCAGTGAGCGTGATAAAACCCTCGCGATGATCACTGGCGCCACCGACTACAGTGGGTTTGCACACCGCGATCTGGTGATTGAAGCCGTGTTCGAAGATCTCGCCCTTAAGCAGCAGATGGTGGCGGACGTTGAACAGCATTGCGCGCCGCACACCATTTTCGCGTCAAACACCTCGTCTTTGCCGATCGGCGACATCGCGGCGAAAGCCGTGCGCCCGGAGCAGGTGATAGGGCTGCACTATTTCAGCCCTGTCGAAAAAATGCCGCTGGTGGAGGTTATTCCACATGCCACAACCAGCCCGCAAACTATTGCCACCGTGGTGAAACTGGCGAAAAAACAGGGCAAAACCCCGATTGTGGTCGCGGACAAAGCCGGCTTCTACGTCAACCGCATTCTGGCACCTTACATTAACGAAGCGATGCGGTTGCTGACGGAAGGGGAGAAAATTGAGCACGTCGATGACGCTCTGGTGAAGTTTGGTTTCCCCGTCGGCCCAATCCAACTTTTGGATGAGGTAGGAATTGATACGGGGACTAAAATTATCCCTGTGCTGGAAGCGGCTTATGGCGATCGTTTTGCGCCGCCTGCAAACTTTGTTTCTGCAATTTTGAAGGACGATCGCAAAGGCAGAAAAAATGAACGCGGTTTCTATCTTTACGCCGTGAAAGGGCGTAAAAGCAAGAAACAGGTCGACCCTTCGGTTTATGCGCTTATTCCTGTCACGGGTCAGGGAAAACTGTCGGCGGTTCAGTGTGCTGAGCGCTGCGTGATGATGATGCTCAATGAAGCGGCGCGCTGCTTTGGTGAGCAGGTGATCAAAAGCGCGCGCGACGGCGATATCGGCGCCGTGTTTGGTATCGGTTTTCCGCCATTCCTTGGCGGTCCGTTCCGGTATATGGACACCCTCGGGGCGGGTGAAGTGGTTGCGATCCTGCAACGTCTGGCCTCGCAATACGGTCCACGGTTTACACCTTGTGACGAATTATTGCAGATGGCGGAACGGGGTCAGACATTCTGGCCCGCAAGGGAAACTGATTGCGTAAACTGAAGTCAAAGAAGGGTAAATCCTGAGGTGATGGAACCTGTTCTGGCGAAATTGTAAACAGAGATTGACTATACTTACGCCATTGAGGTAAAAAACAGCGTTTCATTCACCGAATGGATCAGGCACAATGCCCGGCCATCGGGTTTTCTACCTCAGAGCATTAATCGCGGGTAGTTAACGCCGGTGATTCTGGTTAACAAAAGCGGTGCAATATGCAAGTTTTTATCATGCGTCACGGCGACGCGGCACTCGATGCCGCCAGTGACTCAGTACGTCCTTTAACCGTCTGTGGCTGCGACGAATCCCGTCAGATGGCGACATGGCTTAAAGGTCAAAAAGTGGACATTGAACGCGTTCTGGTGAGTCCGTTCCTGCGGGCAGAACAGACGCTGGATGTGGTAAGGGAGTGTATGAACCTGCCATCCAGTGTGGATGTTCTCCCTGAACTCACGCCGTGTGGCGATGTTGGCCTTGTCAGTGCTTACCTTCAGGCGCTGTGCAATGAAGGTGTCGCTTCCGCACTGGTCATTTCCCACCTGCCGCTGGTCGGCTATCTGGTATCTGAGCTGTGCCCGGGCGAAACGCCACCGATGTTCACAACGTCCGCCATTGCCAACGTCACCCTCGACGAAACCGGCAAAGGGGTCTTTAACTGGCAAATGAGTCCGTGCAACCTGAAGATGGCAAAAGCCATCTGACGTGACGTGCGATATGGCGGGGTGCAGCGTGCCTCCCGCCATCCTGTCAGGGCAATTCTGGCGGCTGCCACTCCTCCACCTCAATCAATACCAGCAATGCGGCATCTCCGCCGTACTCTTTTGGCGCCTGATGAAAAGCCATCACGTGTGGATGCTGAGCCAGCCACAGCGGTGTCTGTTGCTTAAGAATATGTTTGCCGTGGCCGTGCATCACGCAGGCGCAAAAAACATGCTCGCGACGACATGCCGCGATCAACGCCCCCAGCTCCTGTTTCGCCTGCATCTGGGTCAACCCATGCAGATCGAGGAACAGCTCCGGCGAGTAATCTCCCCGGCGTAATTTTTTCAGTTCAAAATGGCTGACGTCTTCGCGCACGTATTTCACCGCACCCTGCGTATTTAGCAGCGGCTGAAACTCATCTGAAAAATAGTGGCTGTTATCGGCCTGCTCCTGGAGCAACCGTTTGACCGGTACCTCGCTGACTTTTTTACGCTGCGGGCGATGGACAATGGTGTCGTGCGTGATTTGACGCGTCCCGGTCATCAGCTGGCGGAATAGAGCCTGATCCTCCTCGCTGAGCGATGTTTTCTTTTTCATTCGTCATTCTCATCTCGTATTTCCGATAGTGTACCCGACTAAACGCATTTTTTAACCTCAAGCGGTACGCGTCATTGCTGATTTATCGCCGTCTTCATGGCAAACTAGCCGCCGAAAATTATGCGAGCATGCCCTGGAGGAAAGAGTGGATAAAATTTTTGTCGATGAAGCAGTAAACGAGCTGCATACCATACAGGACATGTTGCGCTGGTCGGTTAGCCGCTTCAGCGCCGCCAATATCTGGTACGGACACGGTACCGACAATCCGTGGGATGAGGCCGTGCAGCTGGTGCTGCCGTCTCTCTACCTGCCGCTGGATATTCCGGAAGACATGCGCACCGCGCGCCTGACCTCCAGTGAAAAACACCGCATCGTTGAGCGCGTGATCCGTCGCGTAAACGAGCGCATTCCGGTGGCTTACCTGACCAACAAAGCCTGGTTCTGCGGCCACGAATTCTACGTTGATGAGCGCGTGCTGGTGCCGCGTTCGCCGATTGGCGAGCTGATCAACAACCATTTTGACGGCCTGATTAACCATCAGCCGCAGCACATTCTTGATATGTGCACCGGCAGCGGCTGCATCGCCATTGCCTGCGCGTACGCCTTCCCGGAAGCGGAAGTGGACGCCGTCGATATCTCCACCGACGCGCTGGCCGTCACCGAACACAACATTGAAGAGCACGGGCTGATTCATCACGTCACGCCTATCCGCTCTGACCTGTTCCGCGACCTGCCGACGCTGCAATACGACCTGATCGTCACCAATCCGCCGTACGTGGATGCAGAAGATATGTCCGACCTGCCGAACGAGTATCGTCACGAGCCGGAGCTGGGCCTGGCGTCAGGCTCTGACGGGCTGAAGCTGACCCGCCGCATCCTGGCCTGCGCGCCGGATTATCTGACCGACGACGGCGTTCTGATTTGTGAAGTAGGCAACAGCATGGTACATCTGATAGAGCAGTACCCGGATGTGCCGTTCACCTGGCTTGAGTTCGACAACGGCGGTGACGGCGTCTTTATGCTGACCAAGGCGCAACTGCTTGATGCACGCGAATACTTCAGCATTTACAAAGATTAATCCAGCGGGCTTCGGCCCGTTTCACAACGCTCAAACACAAACAACAACATCGGAGCCGTGATGGCAGGAAACAGTATTGGACAGGTATTCCGTGTGACCACCTTTGGCGAGTCGCACGGTCTGGCACTGGGTTGTATCGTTGATGGCGTCCCGCCAGGCATCGAACTGACCGAAGCCGATTTACAGCATGACCTTGACCGTCGTCGTCCGGGTACCTCTCGCTACACCACGCAGCGTCGCGAGCCGGACCAGGTCAAAATTCTCTCCGGCGTATTTGAAGGCCGTACCACAGGGACCAGCATTGGTCTGCTGATTGAAAACACCGATCAGCGTTCTCAGGACTACGGCGCGATTAAGGACGTTTTCCGTCCTGGTCACGCCGACTATACCTACGAACAAAAATATGGCTTTCGCGACTATCGCGGCGGCGGGCGTTCTTCCGCGCGTGAAACCGCGATGCGCGTGGCGGCAGGGGCAATTGCCAAAAAATATCTCCAGCAGAAATTCGGCATCGTTATCCGCGGCTGTCTGTCCCAGATGGGCGACATTCCGCTGGCAATCAAAGACTGGGATCAGGTAGAGCTCAACCCGTTCTTCTGCGCCGATGCCGACAAGCTGGACGCGCTGGATGAGCTGATGCGTGGCCTGAAAAAAGAGGGCGACTCCATTGGTGCGAAAGTCACCGTGGTGGCCGACGGCGTGCCGGCTGGCTGGGGCGAGCCGGTATTTGACCGCCTTGACGCCGACATCGCCCACGCGCTGATGAGCATCAACGCGGTGAAAGGCGTCGAAATCGGCGACGGTTTTGACGTGGTCAAGCTTCGCGGCAGCCAGAACCGCGACGAAATCACGAAGGCGGGTTTCCAGAGTAACCATGCGGGTGGCATTCTGGGCGGCATCAGCAGCGGGCAGCAAATTATTGCCAATATTGCGCTGAAACCAACGTCCAGCATTACCGTCCCGGGCCACACGATTAACCGCGCTGGCGATGAAGTTGAGATGATCACCAAAGGGCGTCACGATCCGTGCGTGGGGATCCGCGCGGTGCCGATCGCAGAAGCGATGCTGGCAATCGTGCTGATGGATCACTTCCTGCGCCAGCGCGCGCAGAATGCGGATGTGACGACCACCATTCCACGCTGGTAACTATGAAAAAAACCGCAATCGCTCTGCTGGCGCTGCTGGCCAGTGGAGCAAGCCTGGCCGCTACGCCGTGGCAGAAAATCACCCACCCGGTAGCGGGGAGTGCGCAGTCCATTGGCGCTTTCTCCAACGGGTGTATCGTCGGTGCGCAGGCGCTGCCGTTGCAGTCGGATACTTATCAGGTGATGCGTACCGATCAGCGCCGTTATTTCGGCCATCCTGACCTGCTGCTGTTTATTCAGCGTCTTGGCAACCAGGTGCATAACCTGGGGCTGGGGACGGTGCTGATTGGCGATATGGGGATGCCTGCCGGTGGTCGCTTCAACGGCGGTCACGCCAGCCACCAGACCGGACTGGATGTGGATATCTTCCTGCAATTGCCGAAAACGCGCTGGAGCTCAGCGCAGCTGCTGAAACCGCAGGCGCTGGATCTGGTCTCGGCCGACGGTAAACGGGTCGTCGCCTCGCGCTGGTCGCCGGAAATTTCCAGCATGATTAAGCTGGCGGCAGAGGATAACGACGTCACGCGGATCTTTGTTAATCCGGCCATCAAGCAGCAGCTTTGCCTGGATGCGGGAACGGATCGCGACTGGTTGCGTAAAGTGCGCCCGTGGTTCCAGCACCGGGCGCATATGCATGTTCGCCTGCGCTGTCCGGCGAACAGCCTGGAATGTGAAGATCAGCCGCTGCCACCGCCTGGCGATGGTTGTGGTTACGAACTGCAAAGCTGGTTTGAACCAGCCAAGCCTGGAACCTCTAAGCCTGAGAAGAAGACACCGCCTCCGTTGCCGCCTTCCTGCCAGGCGCTACTGGATGAGCATGTACTTTAATGGATAATTTCGTCGATCTGTTCATGGTGTCACCGCTGCTGCTGGCGGTGCTCTTTTTTGTTGCGATGTTAGCCGGATTTATCGATGCCCTGGCGGGCGGCGGCGGGTTGCTCACCGTTCCGGCGCTGCTGGCGGCAGGCATGAGCCCTGCCCAGGCGCTTGCCACCAACAAACTCCAGGCATGCGGCGGTTCGCTCTCCTCGTCGCTCTATTTCATCCGGCGCAAAGTGGTGAATCTCGCCGATCAGAAGCTCAATATCCTGATGACGTTTATTGGCTCAACGGCGGGTGCGCTGCTGGTCCAGCACGTACAGTCCGACATTCTGCGCCAGATCCTGCCGCTGCTGGTTATCTGTATCGGCCTCTATTTCCTGCTGATGCCAAAGCTCGGGGAAGAAGATCGACAGCGTCGTCTTCACGGCCTGCCGTTTGCGCTGATTGCCGGTGGCTGCGTCGGTTTTTACGATGGCTTCTTTGGCCCGGGGGCAGGTTCGTTTTATGCGCTGGCATTCGTGACGCTGGCCGGATTCAACCTCGCCAAATCCACCGCCCACGCCAAAGTCCTCAACGCGACCTCCAACGTTGGCGGTCTGCTGCTGTTTATCATTGGCGGCAAGGTTATCTGGGCAACCGGGTTTGTGATGATGGCAGGGCAGTTTTTGGGCGCGCGCGCAGGCTCGCGTCTGGTATTAAGCAAAGGGCAAAAGCTGATCCGCCCGATGATTGTTGTCGTCTCGGCGGTGATGAGCGCCAAACTTCTTTATGACAGCCATGGACAGGAGATCCTCACCTGGTTGGGGATGAACTAATGAACAGTACGCATAACTACGAACAGCTGATTGAGATCTTCGATAGCTGTTTTGCTGATGATTTTAATACCCGTCTGATTAAAGGCGACGACGAACCGATCTATCTTCCTGCTGATGACGAGGTTCCGTATAACCGCATCATCTTTGCCCACGGCTTTTACGCCAGCGGTTTGCACGAAATTTCGCACTGGTGTATCGCCGGGAAAGCGCGTCGCGAGCTGGTGGACTTTGGTTACTGGTACTGCCCGGACGGGCGCGACGCCGCCACCCAGGGGCAGTTCGAAGATGTGGAGGTGAAACCTCAGGCGCTCGAATGGCTGTTCTGCGTAGCGGCGGGTTTCCCGTTCAACGTAAGCTGTGACAATCTCGAAGGCGACTTCGAGCCAGACCGTATCGTCTTCCAGCGCCGCGTTCATGCGCAGGTGATGGAATATCTTGAGAAAGGCATCCCGGCACGTCCGGCACGCTTGATCGAGGCTTTACAGAATTATTACCACACGCCGGAGATCACGGCGGAATGCTTCCCTTGGCCGGAAGATCTTTAACAGAGGAAAGAAGATGATCGCAGAATTTGAATCACGCATTCTGGCGTTAATTGATGACATGGTGGAACACGCCAGTGATGATGAGCTGTTCGCCAGCGGTTATCTGCGTGGTCACCTGACGCTGGCGGTAGCCGCGCTGGAAGCCGGGGACGATCACTCTGCCGACGCCGTTCACGCGGAAGTCACTCGCAGCCTGGAAAAAGCCATTCTGGCCGGGGAACTCTCTCCGCGCGACCAGTCTTTAGTGCTGGGCATGTGGGACAATTTGTTCCAGCAGGCGAAAGCGAAGTAAGTGTATCACCGCCCTCTCCCACAGGGAGAGGGCCGGGGTGAGGGCACCAGACCGCACCCTACTTGACCATTTTCCCCTTCAGCAATTTCCGCACCCACAGTCGGTTTGGATTCAGCCCCGCGAGCGTAACCCTGTCCAGCGGAACCGGCTCGTCGCTCATTTGCGCGGCTAACGCTTCAGCCAGCAGCGGCGCGGAGCATAATCCCCGCGAGCCTAAGCCACCCAGCATAAACAGCTCGGGGTGAACGGGAGCACTTACCGCCGTTTCTTTGTTGTCAGCAAGATCCTGATAGACTTCAAGCGTGGCGTCATAGTCCGGCACGTTTCCCGCCATCGGCAGGTGATCGCGGGTCGCGCAGCGTACGCCGCAGCGCGCCTGACCCTCACCGACATTCACCTCTTTTGCCCACGACGCATCCGGGAAACAGTCGAGCAGGCGCTGGCGGTTTTGCTGCTGATCCGCTTCGCTGTACTGCATATCTGTTTCACCGCGATGGTAGCTGGCACCGATGCAGTGATGGCCGTTGGACGGGTTTTGCGGCGTCAGGTAGCCGTCGTAACACAGCACCTGACGCAGTTTGCTCAGTTGGGGGGCGGCAGGAATATGGCTTACCTGGCCGCCGACCGGATAAACCGGCAATGACGCTGTCTGGGTAAACTGGCTGATATGATGCCCGTTGGCCAGCACAACGCTGGCATGCTGCGCCTCTTTGCCGTTAGCGAAACGCAAATTCCAGTGCGCAGTGCGGCTTAGCGATTGAACCTTATGGGCATAATGCACTGTCAACCCACGCGACTGCCCGAGGGCTATCGCCGCAGAAGTCAGTTCAGCCGGACACAGCCAGCCGCCGAGTGGATACTGAATACCCCCGCAGCCGGTGTCGACGCCAGCGGTCTCTGCAACCTGCTGCGCCGTGACGGCATGGGCGATGGCCTCCGGCAGACCCAGCGACAGCATTTGTGTGATTTTCTGCTGGCTCTTCTCGTCCCAGCCGAGCTGCGTCACGCCGCACCAGTTGTGGTCGAACGCAACCGGCAGGCTATCGTAAAGGCGGCGAGCAAACGTAAACGCCGCCGGGAAGAACTGGAACAGTGCCGGATCGTGTGAACTTAATAAGGGATAAAGCGCGCCCTGACGGTTGCCTGATGCGCCCGTCGCCGGCGCCTCGTCAGCGCAGTAGAGCGTCACCTGCCAGCCACGGTGCAGCAGCGCCAGCGAGAGCAGGGCGCTGGCGATACCCCCGCCCACAATGGCGACCTCACGCGAGGTGCTGGTGCGACGGGCAAACCAGGGGGCCTGCGCCGGGATCGCCAGATCCTGTTCCATCACCCCGACCAGCATGTCGCGTTTGCGGCCAAAGCCTTTGGTTTTCCGCATGGTAAACCCCGCCTCCTGCAACCCACGGCGAACAAATCCCGCCGAGGTGAAGGTAGCAAGCGTCGCGCCCGGGCGCGCCAGACGTGCCATGGCGCTGAACAGGTGCGGGCTCCACATGTCCGGGTTTTTGGCGGGCGCAAAACCATCCAGGAACCAGGCGTCCACCTTCTGATTCATTGAGTCATCGAGCTTATCGGTCAGGTCGTTAATGTCGCCCAGCCACAGGTCGAGGGTGACGCGTCCGTCGTCCAGAATCAGACGATGACAGCCACCGATAGCCGGAGGCCACTGGGCCTGAAGCTGTTCCGCCCAGTGGGTAAGCTCCGGCCAGCGCTGATGGGCAAGCCGCAGATCGTGCGCGGTAAGCGGAAATTTTTCGAAACTGATGAAATGTAATCTTTGTAAGGTAGCCTCGGGGTGTGCAGCGCGAAACTGGTCGAACGCCTGCCAGAGGGTCAGAAAATTCAGCCCGGTGCCGAAACCGCTCTCCGCTACGACAAACAGGCTGCGCGGATGCTCAGGGAAGCGGGTGCTGAGATGATTTCCTTCGAGGAAGACATAGCGCGTCTCTTCCAGTCCGTTATCATTAGAAAAGTAGACGTCATCAAAATCTCGGGAAACAGGTGTACCCTCAGCGTTGAATTCGAGGTTGGCAGGTTGTATGGCGTTTTGTTTCACGTAAGTTACTCGTCCGACAGGCAGTGGCACGATCTTAGCGATGTGAGCCCATCGGTGCAAATTTCCACAGAAAATGGCTGATCGGACTTGTTCGGCGTACAAGTGTACGCTATTGTGCGACTCGAAACTTTTTATAGTGCGACTTACAGAGGTATTGAATGAAACGTGCAGTGATTACTGGCCTGGGCATCGTTTCCAGCATCGGTAATAACCAGCAGGAAGTCCTGGCATCTCTGCGTGAAGGACGCTCCGGGATCACTTTCTCTGAAGAGTTTAAAGATTCTGGAATGCGTAGCCACGTATGGGGTAACGTTAAACTGGACACCACCGGTTTAATTGACCGTAAAGTGGTTCGTTTCATGAACGATGCCTCTATCTACGCCTATCTTTCCATGCAGGAAGCGATCAAGGATTCTGGTCTGAGCGAAGACGCTTACCAGAACAACCCACGCGTGGGCCTGATTGCAGGCTCCGGCGGTTCCTCTAAAGCTCAGGTGTTCGGTGCTGACGCCATGCGCAGCCCGCGCGGCCTGAAAGCGGTCGGTCCATATGTTGTGACCAAAGCCATGGGTTCAGCGGTTTCCGCGTGCCTGGCAACGCCGTTCAAAATCCACGGTGTGAACTACTCCATCAGCTCCGCATGTGCGACCTCCGCACACTGTATCGGTAATGCGGTTGAGCAGATCCAGCTGGGCAAACAGGACATCGTATTTGCTGGCGGCGGCGAAGAGCTGGGCTGGGAAATGGCCTGTGAGTTCGACGCGATGGGCGCACTGTCCACCAAATACAACGAAACGCCAGACAAAGCGTCCCGTACTTATGACGCACACCGCGACGGTTTTGTTATCGCTGGCGGCGGCGGTATGGTTGTGGTTGAAGAGCTGGAACACGCGCTGGCGCGTGGCGCGCACATCTATGCTGAGATCGTGGGCTACGGCGCAACGTCTGACGGCGCTGACATGGTTGCTCCATCTGGTGAAGGCGCGGTGCGCTGCATGAAGATGGCGATGCACGGTGTTGATACTCCAATCGACTACCTGAACTCCCACGGCACCTCAACGCCGGTAGGCGACGTGAAAGAGCTGGGTGCGATCCGTGAAGTGTTCGGCGACAATAGCCCGGCTATCTCTGCAACCAAAGCCATGACCGGTCACTCTCTGGGAGCGGCGGGCGTGCAGGAAGCGATCTACTCTCTGCTGATGCTGGAAAACGGCTTTATCGCGCCAAGCATCAACATCGAAGAGATGGACGAGCAGGCGGCTGGCCTGAACATCGTGACCGAAACCACCGAACGTGAGCTGACGACCGTTATGTCCAACAGCTTCGGTTTCGGCGGCACCAACGCCACGCTGGTGATGCGTAAGCTGAAAGCGTAAGCGTTTGAAGGTATAGTAGAAGGGAGCCGCGCGGCTCCCTTTTTTATGCCTGAACACGGAGTTATGCATGAAGGCTGTTACCCCTGAGAAGAGCGCTCCTTCCGGGAACCTTTCCCTTTTCCGCATCGCCTTTGCGGTGTTTCTGACCTATATGACCGTTGGCCTGCCGCTGCCGGTGATCCCCTTGTTCGTTCACCAGGAGCTGGGCTATGGCAACACCATGGTCGGTATTGCGGTGGGCATTCAGTTTTTAGCGACGGTATTAACCCGGGGCTACGCCGGTCGCCTGGCGGATCAGCACGGCGCAAAACGCTCGGCGTTGCAGGGCATGTTTGCCTGCGGGCTGGCGGGGGGAGCCTGGCTGCTGGCGGCGCTGTTGCCAATAGATGCAGCGTATAAATTCGCGCTGCTGGTGGCAGGGCGCCTGATCCTCGGCTTTGGCGAAAGCCAGCTGCTGACCGGCACCCTTACCTGGGGAATGGGGCTGGTGGGGCCTGCGCGTTCCGGAAAAGTGATGTCCTGGAACGGAATGGCGATTTACGGCGCGCTGGCGGCAGGCGCACCGCTGGGGCTGCTGATCCACAGCCAGTTTGGTTTTGCGGCGCTGGCAGGCACCACCATGGTATTGCCGCTGCTGGCGTGGGCGTGTAACGGTTCGGTGCGTAAGGTGCCCGCCCATAAAGGCGAGCGTCCTTCGCTGTGGAGCGTGGTGGGGCAAATCTGGCAGCCGGGCCTCGGGCTGGCGCTTCAGGGGGTGGGCTTCGCGGTTATTGGTACCTTTGTCTCCCTCTATTTCATGAGCCGCGGCTGGGCGATGGCGGGCTTTACGCTGACGGCCTTTGGCGGCGCGTTTGTATTGATGCGCGTGCTGTTTGGCTGGATGCCGGATCGCTTTGGCGGCGTGAAGGTGGCCGTGGCGTCACTTGTCATTGAGACCGTGGGGCTGGTACTGCTCTGGCAGGCGCCGTCCGCATCCGTTGCGCTGCTGGGTGCGGCGTTAACCGGCTGCGGCTGCTCGCTGATCTTCCCGGCGCTGGGCGTTGAAGTGGTGAAGCGCGTCGCTCCGCAGGTGCGCGGCACGGCGCTGGGCGGCTATGCGGCGTTTCAGGATATCTCATACGGGGTCACCGGGCCGCTGGCGGGGCTGCTTGCAACGTCGTTTGGCTATCCTTCCGTCTTCCTGGCCGGTGCGGTGTCAGCGGTGGTGGGAATTGTGGTGACGCTGGTGGCGTTTCGCAGGTCGTAGTTTTTGCCCGGTGGCGGCTACGCCTTACCGGGCCTACTGTTCGAGCCGTTGTAGGCCCGGTAAGCGAAGCGCCACCGGGCAAATCCTCACGCAACCAGCCAGAAAATCGCCAGCGCAATCACCAACGCGATAAACATCAATCCCGGACGGGCAGAAAGCGTTTTGAACGTATCAACTACGGGGGCAAACAGCGGGCTGTAGATCGGCTGAATGTTTCTTACCTCCGGCACGCCGCCTTCCCGCTCGGCGCGGCGAATGAAGATCTGATTGAGCACATCCTGCACCTGCGCGGTGGTCAGCACCGTTTGCGGCGTAGCCTGCCAGCTCTGCTGAGCGTAATCCCGAATCATATCGAACTCGTGCGGTTCCAGCGGTTGTTTCAGCGCCGCCTGTACGCTGTGCAGGGTCGGGGCGCTCTGGGTGCTGAGCGTCTGACGCGCCTGGAGCCAGGTGACCAGATGGGTAAACTGTTTTGCCGGGATCATCTCGCCCGCTTTCACACCGGAAAGTTCCAGCATGGATTGCCAGATAAGCTTTGTGGGTTCGCCGGTAGCGGCAGCCAGCTTAGTGACCATCTGCTTGAGCGTATTATGCTCCGCAGGCTGCAATGGCCGCTCTGTAGACGGGCGCTGTTGCGGCTGCGGGATAGAAAGCTGATTGCTTTGTAGCAGGGTCAACACGGTTTTCAGCTGTTCTTGCGAAAGCTGGCTCAGGGCGGTATGACCGTACTGTTGACGGATAAAATCACTCACCGCCTGGCGATTATTCCCCTGGCCCAATAGCTCGGTCAGCTGCGAGATAATCTGGCGGGTAGTATGTTGCTGCTGTGCGCTGGTAAGACGCTGGTTCAGGTTTTGTTCGGCGGCAGGGAAATGGCGCGACTGTAGCGGCGCATCGTTTCTTACGCCCAAATCGTGCTTAACGCCGGCCCATACCTCTGCGTTTTGCTGTGAGGTTAACGCAATAAGACGCGTGATCAGACGCTCCAGTGCGGTGCGTTGCTGCGTGGAGAGCGGTTGTTCGCCTGGCGTGTTGGGCGTTACGGGGCCTTCACCCGGAGGGCGCGGAGGCGTACCTGAAATGGGCTGCATCGTCAAAAATCCTTAAAGTCAAACTCTGCGTAACCGGGCGGAGATATATGCCCGGCGGCGAGATTATGGCACACTTGGCAGGTTTACTTCCTCTCAAACAGGTACTCAGACGTGAAAATCCTCGTTGATGAAAATATGCCTTACGCCCGTGAGCTGTTCAGCCGCCTGGGTGAGGTTAAGGCTGTCCCTGGTCGCCCGATTCCGGTCAGCGAACTGGACGATGCAGACGCCCTGATGGTGCGCTCGGTGACCAAAGTAAATGAGGCACTGCTCACCGGCAAAGGGGTTAAATTTGTCGGGACGGCAACGGCCGGGACCGATCATGTGGATGACCAGTGGCTTAAGCAGGCGGGGATTGGTTTTTCCGCGGCGCCAGGCTGTAACGCCATTGCCGTCGTGGAATATGTTTTCTCCTCGCTATTGATGCTGGCCGAGCGCGATGGTTTTGCGCTGAAAGACCGCACCGTCGGGATTGTGGGTGTGGGCAACGTGGGCGGACGTCTGCAAAAGCGTCTGGAAGCCTGGGGTATCCGCACCCTGCTGTGCGATCCGCCGCGTAAGGATAATGGCGATGAAGGCGACTTCCGCACGCTGGATGAGCTGGTCGACGAGTGCGACGTCATCACCTTCCATACACCGCTCTTTAAAGAGGGGCCGTACAAGACTCTGCACCTGGCCGACGAAAAACTGATCCGCCGTCTGAAGGCTGGCACTATTCTGATAAATGCCTGCCGGGGACCGGTGGTGGATAACGCGGCGCTGCTGGCATGTCTCGACGAAGGACAAGAGCTTAGCGTCGTGCTGGACGTCTGGGAACCAGAGCCGGATCTCAACGTCGCCTTGCTGAATAAGGTGGACGTGGGTACCGCGCATATCGCGGGTTATACCCTTGAAGGCAAAGCGCGTGGCACAACCCAGGTGTTTGAGGCTTACAGCGCCTTTATCGGCCATCCGCAGCAGGTGGCGCTGGATACGCTGCTGCCCGCCCCGGAATTCGGCCGCATTACCCTTCATGGCCCGCTGGATGAGGCAACGCTGAAAAGACTGGTGCATTTGGTGTATGATGTGCGCCGCGATGACGCGCTGCTGCGTAAAGTGGCGGGTATTCCGGGTGAGTTTGACAAGCTGCGCAAAAATTACCTTGAGCGCCGCGAGTGGTCTTCCCTGTATGTCATGTGCGATGACGCGTCAGCGGCGGGGCTGCTGCATAAACTGGGATTTAACGCCGTTCACCACCCGGCACGTTAATGTCTTCTTAATGCTCCCTGTCGGATATTCCGGCAGGGACGCTTTTTATTTCTGGAGTAAACCACCATGTCTGAAGGCTGGAACATTGCCATTTTGGGTGCCACTGGCGCCGTGGGCGAAGCCCTGCTTGAAACCCTTGCTGAGCGTCAGTTCCCGGTGGGTGAGATTTACGCACTGGCGCGTACCGACAGCGCAGGAGAACATCTGCGTTTCGGCGGCAAATCCGTGATGGTGCAGGATGCCGCCGCGTTTGACTGGACGCAGGCTCAGCTGGCGTTTTTTGCCGCAGGTGCGGAAGCCACGGCGTCTTACATTGAAGAAGCGACCAGTTCAGGCTGTCTGGTGATCGACCTGAGCGGCCTGTTCTCCCTGGAGCCGGATGTGCCGCTGGTGGTGCCGGACGTCAACCCGTTTGTGCTGGCTGACTACCGCAACCGCAACATCATTGCAGTACCGAACAGCCTCACCAGCCAGCTGCTGACCGCGCTGAAGCCGCTGATCGACGACGGTGGCCTGTCGCGTATTTCCGTGACCAGCCTGCTTTCAGCCTCCGCTAACGGTAAAAAAGCCGTAGACGCACTGGCAGGGCAGAGCGCGAAGCTGTTGAACGGTATCCCGATCGACGAAGATGATTTCTTTGGCCGCCAGCTGGCGTTCAACATGCTGCCGCTGCTGCCGGATCGTGAAGGTTCGGTGCGGGAAGAGCGTCGTATCGTCGATGAAGCACGCAAAATTTTGCAGGATGACGGGCTGATGATCTCCGCGAATGTCGTGCAGTCTCCGGTCTTTTACGGCCACGCGCAGATGGTCGGGTTTGAAGCCCTGCGTCCGCTGGCGGCTGAAGAAGCCCGCGACGCGTTTGGCCGCGGTGAGGACATTGTCCTGTCCGAAGAGAGCGAATTCCCGACGCAGGTGGGCGACGCCACCGGCAGCGCGCATCTCTCTGTGGGCTGCGTGCGTAACGATTACGGTATGCCGGAGCAGGTGCAGTTCTGGTCCGTTGCCGACAACGTGCGTTTTGGCGGCGCGCTGATGGCGGTCAAAATCGCGGAAAAACTGGTGCAGGAGTATCTGTACTGATGTCAGATGTGGAACAAAAGCCGGTCCACAGAATTGCCCTCGGCATTGAATACGATGGCAGTAAATACTATGGCTGGCAGCGGCAGAATGAGGTGCGCAGCGTCCAGGAGAAGCTGGAGAAAGCGCTCTCTCAGGTGGCGAACGAACCGATAAGCGTCTTCTGTGCGGGCCGCACCGATGCCGGCGTTCACGGCACGGGGCAGGTGGTGCATTTTGACACCACCGCCGTGCGCAAAGCCGCGGCCTGGACGCTGGGTGTAAATGCGAATTTGCCTGGTGACATTGCCGTGCGTTGGGTGAAAGCTGTGCCGGATGATTTTCACGCGCGTTTCAGCGCGACGGCGCGGCGCTACCGTTATGTCATCTATAACCAGCGCCTGCGCCCGGCGGTGTTAAGCCAGGGCGTGACGCATTTTTATGAACCGCTGGATGCAGAATGTATGCAGCGTGCGGCGCAGTGTCTGATTGGTGAGAATGATTTTACGTCGTTTCGTGCGGTGCAGTGTCAGTCCCGTACGCCGTGGCGTAACGTCATGCACATTAACGTCAGTCGTTATGGCGCGTATGTGGTGGTGGATATCAAAGCCAATGCCTTTGTACATCATATGGTGCGGAATATTGTAGGCAGCCTGATGGAAGTGGGCGCCGGACACCAGCCGGAGAGCTGGATTGCAGAACTGCTGGCAGCGAAGGACAGAACGCTTGCGGCAGCAACGGCGAAAGCGGAAGGGCTGTATCTGGTTTCGGTGGATTATCCGGACCGGTTCGACCTGCCAAAACCGCCAATGGGCCCGCTGTTTTTAGCGGACTAAACAAAGGTGCAATTAGGGCTTAGACAATATGGACGTAATACGTTTTCTGATTGATTTCATCCTGCATATTGATGTTCACCTGGCGGAGCTGGTCGCGCAGTACGGCGTCTGGGTGTACGCCATTCTGTTCCTCATTCTGTTCTGTGAAACCGGCCTTGTGGTTACGCCGTTCCTGCCGGGAGATTCACTGCTGTTCGTGGCGGGCGCGTTATCCGCACTGCCAACGAATGACCTGAATGTCCATCTGATGGTGGTCCTGATGATCATCGCCGCGATTGTTGGTGATGCGGTCAACTACACCATCGGGCGGGTGTTTGGCGAGCGGTTGTTCAGTAATCCGGACTCGAAGATTTTCCGCCGCAGTTATTTAGATAAAACCCATGCGTTCTATGAGCGCCATGGCGGTAAGACCATTATCCTTGCCCGTTTTGTGCCTATTGTGCGTACATTTGCACCGTTTGTGGCGGGAATGGGTCACATGTCCTATCGTCATTTTGCCATGTACAACGTGGTGGGCGCGCTGCTGTGGGTGCTGCTGTTCACCTATGCAGGCTACCTGTTTGGCGATCTGCCGGTGGTTCAGGAAAACCTTAAGTTACTGATTGTAGCGATTATTGTGCTTTCCGTACTGCCTGGCGTCATCGAAATTATCCGTCACAAACGCGCGGCGGCAAAGCAAGCGAAGTAAATGCATGCTGGCGGTTCGACCACTTTTTTATCCAAAGTTTCGGGCTGTTATGTTTTAATGTGCAACATTCATGGTCTGTTGGAGGCAAAAATGGCATTATTCGCCTCTTACAGCAAAACTGGCATACGACCAGGTTCAGGCAGAAAGGTTATCAATGAGCTGGATTGAACGAATTAAAAGCAACATTACCCCAACGCGTAAAGCGAGCATTCCTGAAGGGGTATGGACGAAGTGTGATAGCTGCGGCCAGGTTCTGTATCGCGCAGAGCTGGAACGCAATCTTGAGGTGTGTCCGAAGTGTGACCACCATATGCGTATGTCGGCGCGCAACCGCCTGCATAGCCTGCTGGACGAAGGTTCTCTGGTAGAACTGGGCAGCGAACTGGAGCCAAAAGATGTGCTTAAGTTCCGCGACTCCAAAAAATACAAAGATCGTCTGGCCTCTGCGCAGAAAGAGACCGGCGAGAAAGACGCGCTGATCGTCATGAAAGGCACCCTGCACGAGATGCCGGTGGTTGCCGCCGCGTTTGAGTTCTCCTTTATGGGCGGCTCAATGGGCTCTGTGGTTGGCGCGCGCTTCGTGCGTGCCGTTGAGCAGGCGCTGGAAGACAACTGCCCGCTGATCTGCTTCTCCGCCTCCGGTGGCGCACGTATGCAGGAAGCGCTGATGTCCCTGATGCAGATGGCGAAAACCTCTGCGGCGCTGGCGAAAATGCAGGAGCGCGGTCTGCCGTACATCTCGGTACTGACCGATCCAACCATGGGCGGCGTTTCTGCAAGCTTCGCGATGCTGGGCGACCTGAACATCGCTGAGCCAAAAGCGCTGATCGGCTTTGCGGGTCCTCGCGTTATCGAGCAGACCGTACGTGAGAAACTGCCGCCGGGCTTCCAGCGCAGTGAGTTCCTCATTGAGAAGGGCGCCATCGACATGATCGTCCGCCGTCCGGAAATGCGCCTGAAACTGGCAAGCGTCCTGGCGAAGCTGATGAATCTGCCGGCGCCGAACCCGGACGAGCCGCGCGAAGGCGTGGTGGTACCGGATCAGGAACCCGAGGCCTGATAACTGAAAAGGGCAGGGCCGAATGGCGCTGCCCTTTTGCTTTCTAAACCGTTAATGACAACCGGGCATCATGGAAAATAAAAGCATTCCTCAAGCCACGTCGCCCCTGGCCGCGTGGCTTTCTTATCTGGAAAACCTGCACAGTAAAACTATCGACATGGGCCTTGAGCGCGTAAGCCAGGTTGCCGCGCGTCTTGACGTGTTGAAACCCGCGCCTTTCGTATTTACCGTGGCCGGCACTAACGGTAAAGGCACCACCTGCCGCACGCTGGAATCTGTCCTGATGGCGGCGGGGTACAAGGTTGGCGTTTACAGCTCGCCGCATCTGGTGCGCTATACCGAGCGCGTGCGCGTGCAAAACACCGAGCTGGCGGAATCCGCCCATACGGCGTCGTTTGCCGCTATCGAAGCGGCGCGCGGCGAAACCTCATTAACCTATTTCGAATACGGCACCCTGTCGGCGCTGTGGCTGTTTAAGCAGGCGCAGCTGGACGTGGTGATCCTGGAAGTGGGGTTGGGCGGGCGTCTGGATGCCACCAATATGGTGGATGCGGATGTCGCCGTCGTCACCAGCATCGCGCTGGATCACACCGACTGGCTGGGCCCGGACCGCGAGAGCATTGGCCGTGAGAAGGCCGGTATTTTCCGGGCCAATAAGCCTGCCGTGGTAGGCGAACCGGACATGCCGCATACCATTGCTGAGGTAGCGAAAGAGAAGGGCGCTCGTCTGCTGCGTCGCGGCGTGGACTGGCAGTATGAGGTGCAGGACAAAGGCTGGCGCTTCAGCGATGCGCAGGGCGTGCTGGAGAGTCTGCCCCTTCCGCAGGTGCCACAGCCTAACGCGGCGACTGCGCTGGCAGCCCTGCGCGCCAGCGGATTAGCGGTAAGTGAGCAGGCGATCCGCGACGGCATTCAGAACGCACTGCTGCCGGGACGTTTTCAGATTGTAAGTGAGTCACCGCGTCTGATTCTGGATGTTGCACATAACCCGCATGCGGCGGCGTACCTCGCAGGACGTCTCAAATCGTTACCAAAAACCGGGCGCGTGCTGGCGGTTATCGGTATGCTTCATGATAAAGATATCGGCGGCACGCTGGCCTGCATGGAGAGTGTGGTCGATAGCTGGTATTGTGCTCCTCTGGAAGGGCCGCGCGGCGCGACTGCTGAGCAGTTGATGGAACATCTCGGCAAAGGCGAAATCTACAACAGTGTGGTTTCGGCCTGGCGTGCCGCGATGGCGGAGGCTAAACCAGAAGATACCGTGCTGGTGTGTGGGTCATTCCACACGGTGGCACATGTCATGGAAGTGATGGACGCGGGGAGAACCGGTGGCGAGTAAGTTTCAGAACCGTTTAACAGGAACCATTGTGCTGGTCGCGCTCGGGGTGATTATTCTCCCGGGACTGCTCGACGGGCAAAAAAAGCATTACCAGGATGAATTTGCGGCCATTCCGCTGGTACCCAAACCGGGCGATCGCGACGAGCCCGATATGCTGCCAGCGGCAACGCAGGCGCTGCCTGCCCAGCCGCCAGAAGGTGCAGCGGAAGAGGTGCGCGCAGGTGATGCAGCCGCGCCGTCTCTTGATCCGTCGCGTCTGGCCGCGAATAACAACGTTGAAATCGATCCTGTACCGGTAGAGCAACCCAAACCGGTTGAAAAACCGAAGCCGGTAGAGAAAACGCAGCCTAAACCGCAGCGTGACAAAGCCGACGAGCAGCTGGCTGCGGCAACGGAAACGCCGCCACCGGCCAAACAGACCCAGCAGGAGGCCGCCCCTACGGGTAAAGCCTATGTCGTTCAGCTCGGTGCGTTGAAAAATGCAGATAAGGTCAATGAGATCGTGAGTAAACTGCGCGGCGCGGGATACCGTGTTTATACTTCACCCACCACGCCGGTACAGGGTAAAATTACCCGTATCCTCGTCGGGCCGGATGCGTCTAAAGATAAGCTCAAAGGTTCGCTTGGCGAGCTGAAGCAAATCTCCGGCCTGAGCGGTGTGGTGATGAACTACAGCGCAAACTGATAGAAATTACCCCCTCACCCTAACCCTCTCCCTTGAGGGAGAGGGCCGGGGTGAGGGGGAGGCAGACGTTCACAGAAACGTCAACGGTGCGGTGGCGTTGAGCATTTTTTCAGCGCCTTTTTTATTTACGCGTGGGAAGGAAATCCCTACGCAAACGTTTTCTTTTTCTGTTAGAATTCGCCCCGAACTGGATGACAGGGCGTTTAATCGTGGGACACATATGGTCTGGATTGATTACGCCATCATTGCGGTGATTGGTTTTTCCTGTCTGGTTAGCCTGATCCGTGGCTTTGTTCGTGAAGCGTTATCGCTGGTAACCTGGGGTTGTGCTTTCTTTGTTGCCAGTCATTACTACACTTACCTGTCTGTCTGGTTCACGGGCTTTGAAGATGAACTGGTCCGAAACGGAATCGCCATCGCGGTGCTGTTTATCGCGACGCTGATTGTCGGCGCTATCGTCAATTACGTGATAGGTCAGCTGGTCGAGAAAACCGGTCTGTCAGGAACGGACAGGGTACTCGGCATCTGTTTCGGCGCGTTGCGAGGCGTGCTCATTGTGGCCGCGATCCTGTTCTTCCTGGATACCTTTACCGGGTTCTCCAAAAGTGAAGACTGGCAAAAATCGCAGCTCATTCCGGAGTTCAGCTTCATCATCAGATGGTTCTTTGACTATCTGCAAAGCTCGTCGAGTTTCTTGCCCAGGGCATAAACCCTGAGATGTGGCTTAACGAGGAAAAGACGAATGTGCGGTATTGTCGGTATCGCCGGTTTCATGCCGGTAAACCAGTCGATTTATGACGCGTTAACGGTGCTTCAGCACCGTGGGCAGGATGCTGCGGGTATCATCACCATTGATGCAAACAACTGCTTCCGTTTACGCAAGGCGAATGGCCTGGTAAACGATGTGTTTGAAGCCCGCCATATGCAGCGTCTGCAAGGTAATATGGGGATCGGTCACGTTCGTTATCCTACTGCTGGCAGTTCCAGCGCCTCTGAGGCTCAGCCTTTTTACGTTAACTCCCCGTATGGCATCACGCTTGCCCACAATGGCAATCTGACCAATGCCCACGAGCTGCGTAAAAAGCTGTTCGAAGAGAAACGTCGCCACATTAACACCACCTCTGATTCTGAAATCCTGCTCAATATCTTTGCCAGCGAACTGGATAACTTCCGCCATTATCCGCTGGAAGCAGACAACATTTTTGCCGCCGTTGCCGCGACTAACCGCCTGATCCGTGGCGCGTATGCTTGCGTGGCGATGATCATCGGTCACGGCATGGTGGCCTTCCGCGATCCAAATGGCATTCGCCCGCTGGTGCTCGGCAAACGTGACCTCGGCGATGGCCGTTCCGAGTACATGGTTGCCTCCGAAAGCGTGGCGCTGGACACTCTGGGCTTCGAATTCCTGCGTGATGTCGCGCCAGGCGAAGCGGTCTACATCACTGAGAAGGGCCAGCTGTTTACCCGTCAGTGCGCCGACAACCCGGTGAGCAACCCGTGCCTGTTCGAATACGTTTACTTCGCGCGTCCGGACTCGTTCATCGACAAGATTTCCGTTTACAGCGCGCGCGTCAACATGGGGACGAAGCTGGGCGAGAAGATTGCCCGCGAGTGGGACGATCTCGACATTGATGTCGTGATCCCAATCCCTGAAACCTCCTGTGATATCGCGCTGGAAATTGCCCGTATTCTGGACAAGCCGTACCGTCAGGGCTTCGTAAAAAACCGCTACGTGGGCCGCACTTTTATCATGCCGGGCCAGCAGCTGCGTCGTAAGTCCGTACGTCGTAAGCTGAACGCTAACCGTGCCGAGTTCCGCGACAAGAACGTGCTGCTGGTGGACGACTCCATTGTGCGCGGCACGACGTCTGAGCAGATCATCGAGATGGCGCGTGAGGCCGGGGCGAAGAAAGTGTATCTCGCCTCCGCAGCGCCGGAAATTCGCTTCCCGAACGTGTATGGCATTGATATGCCAACCGCTAACGAGCTGATTGCTCACGGTCGTGAAGTAGACGAAATTCGGCAGATCATCGGTGCCGACGGCCTGATTTTCCAGGATCTGAACGATCTGATCGACGCGGTGCGCGCCGAGAACCCGGATATTCAGCAGTTCGAATGCTCGGTATTCAATGGGATCTACGTAACGAAAGACGTTGACCAGCAGTATCTCGACTATCTGGATTCGCTGCGTAACGACGATGCGAAAGCCGTCCAGCTGCAAAACGATCTCGAAAGCTTAGAGATGCACAACGAAGGTTGATGCGTATGCAGGTGAGGGCGCTCGCCCTCACTTGCAACTCCCCGTAAAATCCTGCACAGTCTGCCCTGAAATCAGCAAGGGCGAAAATCATGAAACGACTCATTGTAGGGATCAGCGGTGCCAGCGGCGCGATTTATGGCGTCCGGCTTTTACAGGTGCTGCGTGACGTTGCAGGCGTAGAAACCCATCTGGTGATGAGCCAGGCGGCGCGTCAGACCCTCTCTCTTGAAACCGATCTCTCACTGCGCGACGTTCAGGCCCTGGCTGACGTTGTCCACGATGCCCGCGATATCGCCGCCAGCATCTCTTCGGGCTCGTTTAAAACGGCCGGCATGGTTATTTTGCCCTGTTCGATTAAAACTCTTTCCGGCATTGTAAACAGCTATACCGACACGCTGGTGACGCGTGCAGCGGATGTGGTGCTGAAAGAGCGTCGTCCTCTGGTGCTTTGCGTGCGGGAAACGCCGCTGCACCTGGGACATCTGCGTTTAATGACGCAGGCAGCCGAACTGGGGGCCGTGATTATGCCGCCGGTCCCCGCGTTCTATCATCGTCCGCAAACGCTGGACGATGTCATCAACCAGACCGTTAACCGCGTACTGGATCAGTTCGATATCGACCTGCCGGAAGATCTCTTTACCCGCTGGCAGGGGGCGTGAAGCTGTGCACAAACAAGGTGCATGAAAAGACAATTTGCCCTGTTTCAGGGCAAAACTGCAACCGCGATCATATCCTCGACATTTAATTCGCTTTTTCCCTTTTTCTCTTTCCGGTTCGTTCGGCAGACCTGCTATCTTTCACCATTAAGGCAGTATCGCAACGTTTTATTAACATATTTAACGTCGAAATTTTAACCCGACGACAATGTGGCATAAGACCTGCAAGAACAGCCTGCAACACAACACACAACATAAACCATAATAAAATCACGGTTCTTGAGGGTAAATGTATGAAGAAGACGGTTCTGGCTCTGTCTTTGCTCGTGGGCTTGAGTGCAGCAGCAAGTAGCTATGCAGCGCTTCCACAGACAGTTCGTATCGGTACAGACGCAACCTACGCGCCATTCTCCTCCAAGGATGCGAAAGGCGACTTCGTGGGGTTTGATATCGATCTGGGAAATGAGATGTGCAAACGCATGGAAGTGAAATGCACATGGGTGGGCAGTGACTTTGACGCGCTGATCCCGTCGCTGAAAGCCAAGAAAATTGATGCCATTATCTCTTCTCTCTCCATCACGGAAAAACGTCAGCAGGAGATCGCCTTCTCTGAGAAGCTCTACGCTGCCGACTCACGTCTGATTGCCGCGAAAGGCTCGCCAATCCAGCCGACCATCGACTCGCTGAAAGGCAAACATGTTGGCGTGCTTCAGGGCTCGACCCAGGAAGGTTACGCCAATGCTAACTGGCGCGAGAAGGGCGTCGATGTTGTGGCTTACCAGAACCAGGATCTAATCTACTCTGACCTGGCGGCAGGCCGTCTGGATGCCGCGTTTCAGGATGAAGTCGCCGCGAGCGAAGGCTTCCTGAAACAGCCTGCGGGTAAAGAGTACGCCTTTGCCGGCCCGTCGGTAAAAGACAAAAAATACTTTGGCGACGGTACCGGTATTGGCCTGCGTAAGGATGATACCGAGCTGAAAGCCGCCTTCGACAAAGCGTTTAATGAGCTGCGTAAAGACGGTACCTACGACAAACTGGCGAAGAAATACTTCGATTTCAACGTCTACGGTGATTAATGCCTGAATAAGATGCACTGAAGTGGTGCATCTTAACGGGGTTATGTTCCAGTATGGTGCAACACATGCACCATACTGGATCGCTGTGTGCATAGTTAAGCATTTAAAATGCAAAAATTCCCGTTCAAAGGCATTAATCTTTGCCTGAATGAGGGGATTAATGGCACATTAACAACACCCCGTCGTCGTAAAAATCTCGTATTAAGACAGTTTGTTGAGGACAGATATGAAAAAACTGGTGTTGTCATTTTCTCTGGTACTGGCTTTTTCCAGCGCCACCGCGGCATTCGCAGCAATTCCGCAGAAAATTCGTATTGGAACTGACCCAACCTATGCGCCTTTCGAATCGAAGAATGCGAAGGGGGAACTGGTCGGTTTTGACATTGATCTGGCTAACGAGCTGTGCAAACGCATTAAAGTGCAATGTACCTACGTTGAAAACCCGCTGGATGCGCTGATCCCGTCCCTGAAAGCGAAGAAAATTGACGTGATCATGTCCTCCCTGTCCATCACAGAAAAACGTCAGCAGGAGATTGCCTTCACGGACAAACTCTATGCGGCGGACTCACGTCTGGTGGTGGCGAAATCCTCTGACATTCAGCCAACCCTTGAATCTCTGAAAGGCAAACGCGTGGGCGTGTTGCAGGGTACGACGCAGGAAACCTACGGCAACGAGCACTGGGCGCCAAAGGGGATTGAAATTGTCTCTTACCAGGGCCAGGAAAACATCTACGCAGACCTCACGGCAGGCCGTATTGACGCGGCATTCCAGGATGAAGTGGCGGCAAGCGAAGGCTTCCTGAAACAGCCTGTGGGTAAAGATTACAAGTTCGGCGGTCCGTCCATTAAGGACGAAAAACTCTTTGGCGTCGGTACCGGTATGGGCCTGCGTAAAGAAGACAACGAACTGCGTGAAGCCCTGAACAAAGCGTTCGCCGAGATGCGCGCGGACGGCACCTATGACAAGCTGGCTAAAAAGTACTTCGATTTTAACGTTTACGGCGGCTAATCGCCCCGTCTGATAACGTGCGGCCCCTCCCGTTGCGGGAGGGGAAAAGACACGGTTCCACCACTCACGAGACGGCAGGGCACGCGGTATGCTGTACGGATTTTCTGGCGTTATTTTACAGGGCGCGCTTGTCACCCTTGAGCTGGCTATCAGCTCCGTGGTGCTGGCGGTGCTGATAGGCCTGGCGGGCGCGGGGGCAAAATTATCCGCCAACAGACCGCTGGCGCTGATATTTGAAGGCTATACCACGCTGATTCGCGGCGTGCCTGACCTGGTGCTGATGCTGCTGATCTTTTACGGCCTGCAAATCGCACTTAACGGCGTGACGGATGCCATCGGCATGGAGCAGATCGATATCGACCCGATGGTGGCCGGTATTATTACCCTTGGTTTTATCTACGGTGCCTATTTCACTGAGACTTTCCGCGGCGCTTACATGGCCGTGCCGAAAGGGCATATTGAAGCGGCGACCGCCTACGGTTTTACCTCCTCACAAACGTTTCGCCGGATCATGTTCCCGGCCATGATGCGCTACGCGCTGCCGGGCATCGGTAACAACTGGCAGGTTATTCTCAAGGCTACGGCGCTGGTCTCCCTGCTGGGTCTGGAAGATGTGGTGAAGGCCACGCAGCTGGCGGGTAAAAGCACCTGGGAACCGTTCTATTTTGCGGTGGTCTGCGGCGTAATTTATCTGGTCTTTACGACCGTCTCCAATGGTGTGCTGCTTCTGCTCGAACGTCGCTACTCCGTGGGTGTGAAGAGGGCTGACCTGTGATTGAGATTATTCAGGAGTACTGGAAATCCCTGCTGTGGACGGATGGCTACCGCTTTACTGGCGTGGCCATCACGCTGTGGCTGCTGATCTCCTCGGTGGTAATGGGCGGCATTCTGGCGGTGTTTCTTGCCATTGGCCGCGTGTCGAACAATAAATTTATCCAGTTCCCTATCTGGCTATTCACCTACGTGTTTCGCGGTACTCCGCTGTACGTGCAACTGCTGGTGTTCTATTCCGGGATGTACACGCTGGAGATCGTGAAAGGCACCGAGATGCTGAACGCGTTCTTCCGCAGCGGTCTGAACTGTACGGTGCTGGCGCTGACCCTCAATACCTGCGCCTATACCACCGAGATCTTCGCCGGGGCCATCCGTTCTGTGCCGCACGGTGAGATCGAGGCGGCGCGCGCGTACGGCTTCTCGTCCGTGAAGCTCTACCGCTGTATTATTCTGCCTTCGGCGCTGCGTATTGCGCTGCCGGCCTACAGCAACGAAGTGATTTTAATGCTGCATTCGACGGCACTGGCGTTTACCGCCACGGTACCGGATCTGTTAAAGATTGCCCGCGATATTAACTCTGCCACCTACCAGCCGTTTACGGCGTTTGGCATTGCGGCAGTGCTCTATTTGATCATTTCTTACGTCCTGATCAGTCTGTTTCGTAAGGCTGAAAAACGCTGGTTGCAGCATATAAAACCGTCGACGCACTGAGAATTTATGATGGCTGAGAACAAATTAAACGTAATTGATTTGCACAAGCGCTACGGCGAACATGAAGTGCTGAAAGGGGTGTCGCTGGAGGCTAACGCGGGCGACGTGATCAGTATTATCGGCTCATCAGGTTCGGGTAAAAGTACCTTCCTGCGCTGCATCAACTTCCTCGAAAAGCCGAGCGAAGGATCGATTGTGGTGAGCGGACAGAACATTAATATGGTCCGTGATAAAGACGGCCAGCTTAAAGTGGCGGATAAAAACCAGCTGCGCCTGCTGCGTACACGCCTGACGATGGTGTTCCAGCACTTCAACCTCTGGAGCCACATGACGGTGCTGGAGAACGTGATGGAAGCGCCGGTTCAGGTGCTCGGCTTAAGCAAGCAGGAAGCCCGCGAGCGTGCGGTCAAATACCTGGCGAAAGTGGGTATCGACGAGCGGCAGCAGATCAAATATCCGGTGCACCTGTCAGGGGGGCAGCAGCAGCGTGTTTCCATCGCCCGTGCGCTGGCGATGGAGCCGGAAGTGTTGCTGTTTGACGAACCGACTTCCGCGCTGGATCCTGAACTCGTTGGCGAAGTGCTGCGCATCATGCAAAAGCTGGCGGAAGAGGGCAAAACGATGGTGGTGGTGACGCACGAGATGGGCTTCGCCCGTAACGTTTCTAACCACGTTATCTTCCTGCATCAGGGGAAAATTGAAGAGCAGGGTCATCCGGATGAGGTGCTGGCGAACCCGCAAAGCCCGCGGTTGCAGCAGTTCCTGAAAGGCTCGTTGAAGTAGGTTTGGCCTTTCTCCCTCTCCCTGTGGGAGAGGGCCGGGGTGAGGGCATCAGGCCGCAGAGCCGCCCAATTGCCCGGTGGCGCTTCGCTTACCGGGCCTACAAAACCCGTAGGCCGGGCAAACGCAGTGCCGCCCGGCATTCAACACTCCAGCCGATACACCCAGTCGTCATACCGTACGCCGTTAATCTCGTACGCCTTCTCCAGCACCTGCGTGCGCACAAAACCCGCTTTCTCAAGGACCCGCACCGACCCAACGTTATCTGCCAGCACGTACGCGTTTATCGCCTTCACGCCCGTCTGGTTAAATGCATACTCGCACACCGCGTGCAGCGCCTCGCTGGCAATGCCTTTTCCCTGCGCGGCAGGCACAACCGTGTAGCCAATATCCGCCTCTTCACGGTTCGCCGCACTGATTTGCAGGCCGATATCCCCGAGCGGCGTAACGTCGTTATGCAGACGGATCACAAAGACATGCTCCGCCATCAGGCGCGCGGCAAATACGCGGCGCGTCTCTTTTTCCGGCGTGATAGCGGCCATATTGCGCATGATGGCGGGGTCTTCACGCAGAGAGCGGAAGAACGCCCAGTCAGAAGGTTCGAAAGGGGTGAGGTGAAGCCGGGTTGTAGTGATGGTTGCCATAGTTACGCCATTCCGATGGATCAGGCTTATTACCTTAACACCGGAATGGAACTGGCAAACAGAATGGATTTTTGTGATGAGGGACTAGCGTTTGGTTCTCATGAGCTTCGAACGATCGACATAGTTGCCATATTGATCGTAATAGCGACTGGGCCAGATCGATGCCGCATCTCTTTCAAGAGCATACGCGATGATCTTTTCCCCCTTGGGCCACGGCCTGGAGAGCGCGTTTGCAAGCGTAGAAGAACTTAAACCCGCCTGGCGTGAAAGAGCTGCAAGTGACAGCTTACGCTTGTGGAGCATGGCGATGATATCTGCTGGGTGCATGTCCTGATTTCTATTCATACATTTTCCTTTATATATGATTTTGTTAAAATTGCAGATACAAATACTAAGTAATACTTAGTACAATTTCAATAACGGGATACCAGAATCATGACTCTATTTCCAGATTTTGAAGAGTCATCATGCTTCCCCATCGACTTAAAGCGGCGCGACTGAAAGCCGGACTATCGCAGCAAAAACTTGGGATCCTTGCGGGGATTGATGAAGCGACGGCTAGCGCACGTATGAACCAGTATGAGAAGGGGATCCACACGCCTGACTTTGCACTGGCATGCAAGTTGGCGGATGTGCTGAATATCCCGGCTTGTTATTTTTATACGGTTGAGGATGACTTGGCTGAATATATTGAAAATTATAAAAAAGCCAACTCGTAAATAGTTGGCTTTGATAATTATTTAACGGAGATGATCGAGATAAGGTGAGTGTAGATTTAAAAATATATCTCGCCAGTTTTGGGGAAGGGTACTAAAATCAGCTCCCCATTCGTCCTGTATAAAATTATATGCTTTATATGGTTTATCCTTTGAAGGCGCATCATAGCCGAGAAGATCTTCTATACAATTATTAATCATTATTCTACGTGCCTCACCTGTTTCGGCTAAAATCAATGGATTAATTAATTCCGCTTTAGGTGTGCCTATATCAGAATCGTGTAAAAAGATGTAGTCAATTCCTAATGCATTAAGATATTTAGCCATGGAAATCATAACTGACTTTCCTCTGACGCGCAAAACCTCGCAATTACCTATAGCAATAGATTTTTGCTCCGGAGATAATCTTTTAATAGTTTCTCTTACCACAACTTCTTCTGTATCACCTTCGACAAATATACATTTATTTGTAAAAAATATTCTAGCAATATAATCATCTATCTTCAGAAGCATTTTAAGATTTAATTTTTCATTCCCTGTTAAACTTGTGAATGCTTTTTCAAGATTAAAAGAATGTGTGGAAGTGAAATCATTTTCGCTTACAGAGAATTTAGTGAGGCTTAAACTAGTATCAGATCCTAAATTTATCATATAAGGAGAATGTGTTGTCGCTACAATTTGACTTATGCCCGATGCGAATTGATAAATCGTATCTCTCATCTGGCTTGCAGCAGCAGGATGCAAATATATTTCTGGTTCTTCAAAGCATAAAATTGTTGATCTTTGGGATTCCTCATGCGCATTCAAATAATCTTGTATAAATCTAATCAACTGAAAAGCAGTGCATCTAATAATCCCATGGCCTTGATAACTTACTGAAGTTCTGACATTACTTTCCATCTCAACATTAAATAATGGTTTAATTACTTTATCTGCATCATCTAAATTTGCGGTAACATGTATAGATGCATTAGGGAATAAAGAATGTGCCATCTTATTGAGATCTTGTATTAAGCGTCCGAAATCTGTTTCCCTGTCCTGTGGATTCATTTCTCTGGCTAGTAAGGAAAGATGTTGCTGAGCTTGGGTGTAGTTATCAGATTTGTTTCTAACACTTTTGAATAGGTCGCCTAGGAGATTTAATAGAGCACCATTTTGGTTAGTTAATTCAGACATGCAAGATTCGGCTGGGATGATAATTACCTTCGGCAGTTTAGATATTATATTTCCTGGAATGCCTCCTGGGTTTTTTACCCAAGTTGCTTCAGAATCTGCAACAACATCCCATAGTTGCGGTAGTTCGTTTGCTTTTTCTTTATTTGCTTTTGTATTCAACGATGATGTTAAATTATCAACCCCGAAATGCTCTATTAGAAATTCAATGGTAAAATCCTCGCCTTCAAGTTCTGAAGGGGTTTGCGCTGCAACATACTTGTCACTTCTGTTTTTATTTTTCTCCATTATGAAAATTTCAGGTTTTGTGCTTGTAATACTCCACACTTTCCTGTAAACAATTTTATTAGTTGTTTCTCCTGGTAAAGGGTGTTCATTCCTAATGATTCTACCCTTAAAACCTATCCATGCTTCCGCTTCGTCAGGAATATTATGGTATTCTCCTATTATTTCTATCGTTTCTTGTTTTATGTAATCATCACGTTCTTGATTAAAGCATTTAGAATAATCATCTGATGAAGGGTTGATGTTTTGATGGAGTAATTGCAATGCCCTAAAAACACTAGACTTTCCAGCATTATTGGAACCAATTAAGAACGTTGCATCTCTAAAGTTTATTGTGCAGTCTTTTAATTTTCTAAAATTTTTTATACTTAAATTATCCAAACGCATTTAAATTTCCTTATAGATTTATTTGTTTTATAGCCTAACAAAATTACTATAAGTCACTAGTTAAAATGCTGTCAGATGTCTCATTATTTATTTTATCTTACCACATCCCCCAGCGCTTCTTCCAGGTCATACCAGCGGAACGTAAACCCGGCCGCTTCCAGCCGTTTTGGCAGCGCGCGCTGCCCGCCCAGCACCAGCACCGAAGACTCACCCATCAACAGACGAATCGCCGTCGCAGGCACGCGCAGCACCGCCGGGCGATGCAGGGCATGGCCCAGGGCGTGAGCAAACTGTTCATTACGTACGGGGTAAGGGGATACCATGTTAAATGGCCCGCGCAGATCGTTATCCAGCAGCCAGAGAATGCCGTTGACCATATCCTCGATATGGATCCACGCCAGATACTGACGACCATTGCCGATGGGCCCGCCAAGCCCCATTTTAAACGGCGGCAGCATTTTACCGAGAATACCGCCCTTCGGCGCAAGTACCACGCCGGTGCGCAGCAGGCAGACGCGGGTACGATCGCTTTGCGCCGCGCAGGCGATGCGCTCCCACTGGGCGCAGAGTTTATGGGTAAACTCGTTGTGCGGCGGCTCCTCTTCGGTCACCACCACTTCACCGAGATCGCCATAGTAGCCTGTAGCAGAGCCGGAAATCAGCACCGAAGGCGGCGTCTCGCTGTTGCGAATCAGCTCAACCAGCCTTTCGGTCATGTTCCAGCGGCTGCTGCATAAACGCTGTTTTTGCTCTTCGGTCCAGCGTTTATCGGCGATAGGTTCGCCAGCAAGGTTGATGACGGCGTCAAAGCCGTTCAGATCCTGCCTTTCCGCCAGGCCTTTCCAGATCTCAACGCCGACGCCCAGCACCTGGCGCGCTTTCTCCGGGCTGCGCGTGACCACGGTAATGTCGTGATGCAACGCCTGCAAACGTGGAATGAGATGGCGACCAATCAGGCCCGTACCGCCGGTGAGCAGGATCTTCATACAACCTCCAGGTTTACGCCTGGCGCTGCCAGCTTAACGTCATGGAGACGGAGTCGGCGTAGCGCAGGGCGTGAAGTTTATCGATCTCCACTTCAGCATAAGTGACCCAGTGGTGTTCGCGTGCGATGTCGAGCACATCCTGAGTTAATTTTTCCAGTAGCGCAAAACGGTTGTTCTCAACGTACTGGATGATGCTTTTGGTGATCGTGCGATAGTTCAGCGCGTCATTGATGTCCTCGCTGGCACGCGCCTTGTCTGCCGGGTAGTGGATCACTACATTCACCACGATATCCTGGCGATTCGCGATCTCCTCCTCTTTGATACCAATGAACGTGCGTAAGCGTAAGTTTTTTATACGAATAATAGCGTCATGCTGGGACATTGCAGGTCTTCTCCGTGTCAGTATTTTCACCTCATCATACATGAGGAAAACACCTGCACCCAACGGGGCGCAGGCTCAAATCTGATGGATTTTTTGCATGGCGCGTTCGGTGGCCGGGCGCGTCCGGATGCGCTCAAACCAGTTGTTCACTGCCGGATAAGTGGCCAGATCGATCCGGTGGCGTTCATGGGTGTTAATCCACGGCCAGCAGGCGATATCTGCAATGCTGTAATGCTCACCTCCCAGCCACGGTGATTTTTCCAGCCGACGGTTCAGGACCCCGTACAGGCGCTGGGTTTCGACCTGATATCGCTCAATGGCGTAAGGGATCGTCTGCGGCGCATAGGCGGTAAAGTGGTGATTCTGCCCCAGCATTGGCCCCAGGCCGCTCGACTGCCAGAATAACCATTGCAGCGTGTGATGACGCTCGCGCAATTCACCGCTCAGGAGCTTGCCGGTTTTCTCTGCCAGATAGAGCAAAATCTCTCCAGACTCAAACAGGCTTAACGGTTTGCCGCCGTCAGAAGGCAGGTTATCAATGATGGCCGGAATTTTATTGTTGGGCGATATGGCCAGAAAAACGGGGCGGAACTGGTCGCCTTTACTGATATCCACGCGAATGATCCGGTAGTCCACTTCGGCTTCTTCGAGAAAGAGGGTGATCTTATGGCCATTAGGGGTGGGGGCATAATAGAGATCTATCATTCTCAACTCCTGTCAGTGCGAATAGTGTTGCCATAAAAAATCAGTATAGGTGCTTGTTGTAAATCGTGAGTTTTCATCAAGTGACAGCGAGGCAAAGAGATTATATGTTGAGTGAAAACCGATCAGCCGATGAGGATGTTATGAGCCAGCCTGTAATAACGTTGTGGTCCGATGCGAACTTTTTTTCTCCTTATGTCATGAGCGTTTATGTGGCGCTGGCAGAAAAGGGGCTTACTTTTAGTCTGAAAACCGTCGACCTGGACAGCGGCGAACATCTGAAGCCCCAGTGGCAGGGCTACGCGCTCACTCGCCGAGTCCCTGTGCTGGAGATCGACGGTTTTGAGTTGAGTGAATCCTCGGCGATTGACGAATATCTTGAGGACCGCTTTGCCCCGCCAGAGTGGGAACGCATCTATCCTCACGATCTGCAAAAGCGTGCCCGCGCCCGCCAGATCCAGGCATGGCTGCGTAGCGACCTGGTGCCGATTCGCACAGAACGCTCTACGGATGTGGTGTTCGCTGGCGTCAAAAAGCCCGCCCTCAGCGAGGAAGGCTTATCCAGCGCCCGGAAGCTGATCGAAACTGCGTCATCGCTGCTGGCGCAGGGTAACCCCAACCTGTTTGGCGAGTGGTGTATTGCCGACACCGATCTGGCGCTGATGCTCAATCGCTTGATCCTCAACGGGGATGACGTCCCACAGCTGCTGGTGGATTACGCCACATTCCAGTGGCAACGCGCGTCGGTACAGCGCTATCTGGCACTCTCTGCTAAGCGCGCGGGCTGATAAGACGGGGCGCTTGAGGTATGATAGGGGCAGTCTGAATTCCTGAGGAGTAACTGATGAAACTGATGTTTGCGTCGGATATTCATGGATCGCTGCCCGCGACCGAACGCGTGCTTTCTCTGTTCGCCCAAAGCGGAGCGCAATGGCTGGTGATCCTGGGCGACGTGTTAAACCACGGCCCACGCAATGCGTTGCCGGAAGGCTACGCTCCCGCGCAGGTGGCGGAAAAACTTAATCATTTTGCCTCGCGCATTATCGCCGTTCGCGGCAACTGTGACAGCGAAGTTGACCAGATGCTGCTGAATTTTCCCATCACCGCTCCCTGGCAACAGGTGTTGATGGAAAACAGCCGTTTGTTCCTGACCCACGGGCACCTGTTCGGCCCGGATAACCTGCCGTCACTCGCCGCTGGCGATGTCCTGGTTTATGGTCATACTCATATTCCGGTGGCGGAAAAACGCGGGGCGTTTTATCACTTTAATCCCGGGTCTGTCAGCATTCCTAAAGGTGGCAATCCGGCAAGCTACGGCATGTATGAAGACGGGACATTAAGCGTTATCGCACTTAATGATCAGCAAGTTATTGCGCAGATAGCGATTAATCCGTAAGTTACACCACAACTGCAAACGCGCCAAAAGAGCGCTTAGACGAGAAGGTTTCCCGATGGTGGAGCAGAATCATTTGGCAAGTACTGAGTGGGTTGACATTGTCAGCGAAGAGAATGAAGTGATCGCGCAGGCCAGCCGCGAACAAATGCGTGCGGAGCGTCTGCGTCACCGCGCGACTTACATCGTTGTTCATGACGGCATGGGCAAGATTCTGGTCCAGCGTCGCACCGACACCAAAGATTTTCTTCCTGGTATGCTGGATGCCACAGCGGGTGGCGTCGTGCAGGCCGATGAAGTATTGCTGGATTCCGCGCGTCGTGAAGCGGAAGAAGAGTTAGGTATCGCTGGCGTGCCGTTTGCCGAGCACGGGCAATTTTATTTCGAAGATGAACATTGTCGCGTCTGGGGCGGGCTGTTCAGCTGCGTTTCCCACGGACCTTTCGCCTTGCAGGAAGAGGAAGTGAGCGAAGTGTGCTGGATGACGCCGGAAGAGATTACTGCGCGTTGCGACGAGTTCACGCCCGATTCCCTTAAAGCACTGGCGCTGTGGATGACCCGCAACGCCAAAAACGAATCCGCTAAACCGGAAAATAAGGCGGAAAAAGAGGAAGAGGCTGAGTAAGCCTTAACAGCTTTCCCGCAGACACAGGCTGGACGCGATGGGTTTATGATCGCGCCAGTCTCCGTCATTCAGACGTTCCAGTAACGCTTTCCCGGCTTCAATCCCAATCTTGCGATGCGGTACTGCCATCGTTGTCAGCGGCGGCTGGCAGACGCGGCTGACGTCGCTGTCGCCAAAGCCCACGACCGCTAAATCGTCCGGCACTTTGATGCGTCGACGCTGGCACTCATACAGCGCGCCGCAGGCCAGTTCATCTGATACGCACACCAGCGCATCCAGTTCCGGCCACGCCAGCAGGAACTCTGGCAGTTGTGCCGCACCGGTGGAGAAGTTCGGCGGCATGGCGGCATTAATCACTCTGTTCGGCGACAGGTGGTGGCGCAGCATCGCCTTGTACCAGCCCTGCAAATGCTGCTGAAAAATCCACTGCTCCTGGTTAGCGCACAGCAGGCCGATATTCTGGTAGCCACGCTGAATCACCATCTCGGTAAGTTCATACATGGCGGCGACGTTATCAATCCCGATATTCATATCAATCGGATCGGCACGCATTGCACCCATTTCCATCACCGGGATAGAGGCGTTTTTCAGCCAGTGGCGTACGGTATCGGAGTGCTCGACGCTGAGCAGTATCGCCGCGGCGATATTCGAGGCCAGCAGCGTTTCGAGCAGTTTCTCTTCCTGTTCAAGACGATGCTGAGATTCCGCCAGCATGATCTGGTATCCGGCTGGCTGGAGCACCTGCTGTAGCCCGGCGAACATCTCGGAACAGCCAGCTTCGGAAAGGTTGGGAACTACCATCGCGATCGTCCATGACGACGCCGATGCCAGTGCGCTGGCGGCAAGATTGGGCATATAACCCAGCTCCTGCACCGCGGCTTCAATTTTTTCACGCAGTTTATCGGAAACCTGTTCGGGCGTGCGGAGGGCACGGGAAACAGTCATCGTGCCTACGCCGGCAAGCTGTGCGACATCCGCGAGCGTTACTTTTCCGGTACTGCGCCGTTTTCGGGTTAAAGACATACATCTTCCTGCTGACAGGACGCGATTCAGTTTCATCCTTCATTTTACGTGACAGGCAGTATACGCCTTAAATCCCTTTTTTTGCTGTGATTTCGCACTATGATAGCAATTTGATAGCGCTATCACAGTTCTGCATGTTAGTCGTTGGTAGCGCTATCTTTGTGATCGCGATCGCAGTCATTGATTGATGGGTTGAATAGAGTTTGCCCATGTCTGGTCTTTAGCGGGAGTGAAAAATGCTCAAAAAGTGGATATATGATACAACCATCATCCTACAGGATAGCGTTGAAAGCTGGCCCCAGGCGCTGGAACTGTGCGCGAAACCGCTGCTGGATTTGCAGGTCATTGCGCCGGAATATGTCACGGCTATCATCGAGCAGCACCAGACGTTAGGTCCCTACTATGTGCTGGCTCCAGGGCTGGCAATGCCACATGCGCGACCGGAAGAAGGGGCGAAAGGACTTGGCCTGTCATTATTAAAACTAAAACAGGGCGTCTCTTTTGGTGCCGGTGAGTTTGACCCCGTCGATGTGATTGTGATGCTGGCGGCACCGGACAAGCATAGCCATATCGAAATGATCTCAGCCTTAGCGGAATTATTTTCCAGCGACGAAGATATGGCTGAATTACATCGGGCGAATACGCTGGAGGAGATAAAAACCGTTATCGATCGCTTCTGATTTAATTATTTAATCCGATTCATCTCAACATTACGCGTCAGCGTGATGGGGCGTACTCTACTCAAAAAAGGGGATAACAATGAAAATCATGGCTATTTGCGGCTCCGGCCTGGGCAGCAGTTTTATGGTCGAAATGAATATTAAAAAGGTGCTCAAAAAACTGGAAATTGAGGCCGAAGTTGAACACTCCGATCTCTCCTCGGCCACGCCGGGCGCGGCGGACCTGTTTGTAATGGCGAAAGACATTGCCGCCAGCGCCAGCGTGCCGGAAAGCCAGCTGGTGGTAATCAACAATATCATCGATATCAACGAACTCGAAGCGCAGCTGCGCGCCTGGTTCGAAAGACAATAATCCTGATAAGGCGAGGTGGATATGTTTATCCTTGAAACGCTGAATTTCGTTGTTGATATTTTAAAAGTCCCTTCAGTGCTGGTCGGGTTAATTGCTCTGATTGGTCTTGTGGCGCAGAAAAAAGCCTTTTCGGATGTGGTAAAAGGCACAATTAAAACCATTCTCGGCTTTATTGTACTGGGCGGCGGCGCAACTGTGCTGGTGGGCTCTTTAAATCCGCTCGGCGGTATGTTTGAGCACGCCTTTAATATTCAGGGCATTATTCCCAACAATGAAGCTATTGTCTCGATTGCCCTGGAGAAATATGGCGCTTCCACCGCGCTCATTATGGCCTTCGGGATGGTGGCGAATATTATTGTTGCGCGCTTTACCCGCCTGAAATACATCTTCCTCACCGGGCATCACACCTTCTACATGGCATGCATGATCGGCGTGATCCTGACGGTTGCAGGCTTCGAGGGGGTCGGGCTGGTCTTTACCGGTTCGTTGATCCTCGGCCTGATTATGGCCTTCTTCCCGGCGATTGCGCAGCGCTATATGAAGCGTATTACCGGCAACGATGAGATCGCCTTCGGTCATTTCGGCACGCTGGGCTACGTGCTGTCCGGCTGGATTGGCAGCAAGGTCGGGAAAGGCTCGCGCTCCACCGAAGAGATGAACCTGCCGAAGAACCTTAGCTTCCTGCGTGACAGTTCAATCTCCATCTCCCTGACCATGATGATTATCTACCTGATCATGGCGGTGAGCGCCGGACGTGAGTACGTGGAGGCCACCTTCAGCGGCGGCCAGAACTACCTGGTGTACGCCATCATTATGGCCATCACCTTCGCGGCAGGCGTGTTCATCATCTTGCAGGGCGTGCGCCTGATTCTGGCGGAAATCGTCCCGGCCTTTACCGGCTTCTCGGAAAAACTGGTGCCCAATGCGCGGCCTGCGCTGGACTGCCCGGTGGTCTACCCGTATGCGCCAAACGCGGTGCTGATTGGCTTCCTGTTTAGCTTCCTCGGCGGGATTGTGGGCTTGTTCATCTGCGGTCAGTTTAGCTGGGTGCTGATCCTCCCGGGCGTCGTTCCGCACTTCTTCACCGGCGCAACGGCGGGCGTGTTCGGTAACGCCACCGGTGGACGCCGCGGGGCAATGATTGGCGCCTTTGCTAACGGCCTGCTGATCACCTTCCTCCCGGTCCTGCTGCTGCCTGTTCTGGGCGCAATTGGCTTTGCGAATACGACCTTCTCGGACGCTGATTTTGGTGCGGTCGGGATTGTGCTGGGCAACCTGGCACGCTTCCTGTCGCCGCTTGCCATCACCGGACTGGTTGTTGTGTTGTTCGCGCTGCTGGTGGCCTACAACGTCTTCGCTAAAAACAAACCTGCCAGCGGTAACGCGCAGGAAAACCCCGGAGCCAAATCATGAATGAGAATGAAATAACCGAACTGGCGCGTCAGATCCGCCTTGAGACGCTGAAATCCCTTACGCAGCTGGGTTTTGGTCACTACGGCGGCAGCATGTCAGTCGTTGAAACGCTGGCCGTTCTGTACGGCGCGGTAATGAAAATTGACCCGGCCGATCCGGACTGGCCAGAGCGCGATTACTTTGTGCTGTCGAAAGGCCATGCGGGGCCGGCGCTGTACAGCACGCTGGCGATTAAGGGCTACTTCCCGATTGAAGAGTTGAGCACGCTGAACCAGAACGGGACGCGTCTGCCAAGTCACCCGGATCGCCTGAAAACACGCGGCGTGGATGCCACCACCGGTTCACTGGGGCAGGGGATCTCCATCGCTGGCGGCATGGCGCTGTCGCACAAGCTGGCAGGAAGGCCAAACCGGGTGTTTTGCATCGTTGGCGACGGAGAACTGAATGAAGGGCAGTGCTGGGAAGCCTTCCAGTTTATCGCTCACCATCGACTGAACAACCTGACGGTATTCGTGGACTGGAACAAACAGCAGCTCGACGGCGAGCTGGACGAAATCATCAGCGCCTTCGACCTGGAAGGCAAATTCCGCGCCTTTGGTTTTGACGTGGTGACGGTGAAAGGGGATGACATTCCGGCGCTGCTGGAGGTGACCGCGCCGATCCCTGAGGCCGATGCGCGTCCGCGGGTGGTGATCCTCGACAGCATCAAAGGGCAGGGGGTGCCATATCTGGAACAGCTCAGCAACTCGCATCACCTGCGATTAACCGAGGAGAGCAAAGCGGCGCTTAACGAGACGATTCGCCAACTGGAGGCTTCACATGATTAAGGTTGCACCGACAGGACAGAAAGATGCCGTTGAGATGCGTAAGGTCTACGCGGGTTTTGTGGCAAAACAGATTGAGGCCGGGAGCGAGATCATTGCGCTCGAAGCGGATCTGATGAGTTCGATGGCGATGGACGGCGTAGCGCGTGATTATCCACAGCACGTTATCAACTGCGGCATTATGGAGGCCAACGTGATTGGGACGGCCGCCGGGCTGTCGCTCACCGGACGTAAGCCGTTCGTCCATACCTTTACCGCCTTTGCCAGCCGTCGCTGCTTCGACCAGCTGTTTATGTCCCTGGACTACCAGCGCAATAACGTGAAGGTGATTGCCTCGGATGCGGGCGTGACGGCCTGCCACAACGGCGGGACGCATATGTCTTTTGAGGATATGGGCATCGTGCGCGGTCTGGCGCATTCAGTGGTGCTTGAGGTGACCGATGCGGTGATGTTCGAAGATGTGCTGCGTCAGCTTATCGACCTGGAAGGCTTTTACTGGGTAAGGACCATCCGTAAACAGGCGCCGAGCGTGTATGCCCCGGGGTCAACCTTCACCATCGGCAAGGGCAACGTGCTGCGCGAGGGAACCGATATTACCCTGATTGCTAACGGCATTATGGTGGCGGAAGCGCTGGAGGCGGCGCGCCAGCTGGAGCAGGAGGGGGTAAGCGCAGCGGTCATCGACATGTTTACCCTGAAGCCCATCGATCGGATGCTGGTGAAAAACTATGCCGAGAAAACCGGGCGTATTGTGACCTGCGAAAATCACAGCATTCACAACGGGCTGGGGTCGGCGGTGGCGGAAGTGCTGGTGGAAACCTGTCCGGTGCCTATGCGGCGGGTGGGGGTGAAGGAACGGTATGGTCAGGTGGGTACGCAGGACTTCTTGCAGAAGGAGTATGGCCTGACGGCACATGACATTGTGTCGGCGGCGCGGGAGCTGCTGTAATAAAAAAGGCGACCATTTGTGGTCGCCTTTTTGTTGCCCGGTGGCGCTCGCGCTTACCGGGCCTACGGTCCTGTAGGCCGGATAAGCGAAGCGACATCCGGCAAGACCTTACAATTACTGCTGCTGCGAAGACTGGATCGCGGTCAGCGCGATGGTGTAGACGATATCGTCAACCAGCGCACCACGGGACAGGTCGTTCACAGGTTTGCGCATGCCTTGCAGCATTGGCCCGATGGAGATCAGGTCTGCTGAACGCTGTACCGCTTTATAGGTGGTGTTACCGGTGTTCAGATCCGGGAAGATGAACACGGTAGCGCGACCTGCAACCGGCGAGTTCGGCGCTTTGGATTTCGCCACGTCAGCCATTACCGCGGCATCGTACTGGAGCGGGCCGTCGATCATCAGATCCGGACGTTTTTCCTGTGCAATGCGGGTCGCTTCACGGACTTTCTCTACGTCACTACCTGCACCAGAGGTGCCGGTGGAGTAGGAGAGCATCGCGACGCGTGGTTCGATACCGAAGGCAATCGCGGAGTCCGCAGACTGGATAGCGATTTCTGCCAGCTGCTCTGCGGTTGGGTCCGGGTTGATCGCGCAGTCGCCGTAAACGTAAACCTGTTCAGGCAGCAGCATGAAGAACACGGAGGAGACCAGAGAACTGCCCGGTGCAGTTTTGATCAGCTGCAACGGTGGACGGATGGTGTTCGCGGTGGTGTGAACCGCACCGGAAACCAGACCGTCAACTTCGTCCTGCTCCAGCATCAGCGTACCCAGCACCACGTTGTCTTCCAGCTGCTCGCGCGCAACGGCTTCGGTCATGCCTTTGTTCTTACGCAGCTCAACCAGACGGGCAACGTAGCTTTCGCGGACCACGTCAGGATCAACGATTTCGATGCCCGCGCCGAGCTCAACGCCCTGAGACGCCGCAACGCGGTTGATCTCATCCGGGTTACCCAGCAGCACACAGGTCGCGATACCGCGCTCTGCACAGATGGCTGCCGCTTTAACGGTACGTGGTTCGTCGCCTTCTGGCAGAACCACGCGTTTGCCCGCTTTACGCGCCAGCTCGGTCAGCTGGTAACGGAAGGCTGGAGGAGATAGACGACGGCTGCGCTCGGAGGTCGCCGTCAGGGATTCGATCCAGTCTGCGTTGATGTAGCCCGCAACGTATTCCTGAACTTTCTCGATACGCTCGTGGTCATCAACCGGCACTTCGAGGTTGAAGCTTTGCAGGCTCAGGGAGGTCTGCCAGGTGTTAGTGTTCACCATGAAGACTGGCAGGCCAGTGGCGAACGCACGTTCGCACAGCTTGCTTACGCGTGGGTCCATCTCGTAGGCGCCGGTCAGCAGGATCGCGCCGATCTCCACGCCGTTCATCGCGGCCAGACAGGCTGCAACCAGCACGTCCGGACGGTCTGCGGAGGTTACCAGCAGGGAACCTGCACGGAAGTGCTCCAGCATGTGTGGAATGCTACGTGCGCAGAAAGTTACGGACTTCACGCGGCGGGTGTTGATATCGCCTTCGTTGATCACGGTGGCGTTCAGGTGACGCGCCATATCGATTGCACGGGTGGCAATCAGATCGAAGCTCCATGGCACCGCGCCCAGAACAGGCAGCGGGCTGGAATCCTGCAACTTAGCCGGGTCAACTTTGATGACTTTCGCTTTGGAAGAGTCGTCAAAAATTTCGGACAGGTCAGGACGCGTACGGCCCTGCTCATCTACTGGCGCGTTCAGCTTGTTAACAATCACGCCGGTGATGCTGGTGTTTTTCGCACCGCCGAAGCTGCTGCGCGTCAGTTCGATACGCTCTTTCAGCTGCTCTGGGGTATCCGTGCCCTGAGACATCACGAAAACGATCTCTGCGTTCAGGGTTTTCGCGATTTCAAAGTTCAGAGACTGGGCAAACTGGTGTTTACGGGTCGGGACCAGGCCTTCAACCAGCACCACTTCCGCGTCCTGCGCGTTTGCGTGGTAGTTGGCAATGATCTCTTCCATCAGCACGTCTTTCTGGTTGCTGGAGAGCAGAGATTCAACGTGGCTCATCTTCAGCGGTTCAGCCGCTGGCAGATTGGAGTTCTTGCGAACGATGGTGGTGGTCTGGTCTGGCGCATCGCCACCGGCACGTGGCTGGGCGATAGGCTTAAAGACGCTCAGACGAACGCCTTTGCGTTCCATAGCGCGGATCACGCCGAGGCTGACGCTGGTCAGGCCGACGCTGGTTCCGGTAGGGATCAGCATAATAGTACGGGACACGGTTTATCCTCTTTCGTTACCGCCGCGTTGGGCGGGTTACAAAACAGCACCGCCAGCATTGCTGGCGGTGTGGAATCAGGCAGTCAGGCGGTGCGCGTCTTGCGCGATGACCAGCTCTTCGTTAGTTGGGATAACGATAGCAGGGCGGGTGCCTTCTTTGTTGATGAAGCCAGACTTGCCGAAGCGGGCAGCCAGGTTACGCTCATGATCAACTTCGAAGCCCAGAACGCCCAGTTTGCCCAGGGACAGTTCACGTACCATTGCCGCGTTCTCACCGATACCGCCGGTGAAGATAACAGCATCCAGACGGCCTTCCATCAGCGCGGTGTAAGAACCGATGTACTTCGCCAGACGGTGGCAATAAACGTCCATTGCACGTTTAGCGTCAGCTTTTTCTGCGTAGTTGTCTTCAACGTAACGGCAGTCGCTGGTGACCTCGGTCAGGCCCAGCAGGCCAGACTCTTTGGTCAGCATTTTGTTGATGTCGTCAACGCTCATGCCCAGGGTGTCGTGCAGGTGGAAGATGATCGCCGGGTCGATATCACCGGAACGGGTACCCATCACCAGACCTTCCAGCGGGGTCAGACCCATAGAGGTGTCAACACACTTACCGTTGCGGATAGCGGAAACAGAACCACCGTTGCCCAGGTGGCAGGTGATGATGTTGACTTCTTCAACCGGCTTGTTCAGCACTTTTGCGGCTTCCTGAGTCACATAGAAGTGGCTGGTGCCGTGTGCGCCGTAACGACGGACGCCGTGCTCTTTGTACAGGCTGTATGGCAGGGCATAGAGGTAAGACTCTTCCGGCATGGTCTGATGGAACGCGGTATCAAACACGGCCACGTTTTTGTCTTTCAGACTCGGGAAGGATTTCAGTGCTTCAGCGATACCGATCAGGTGAGCCGGGTTATGCAGCGGTGCGAAAGACGCAGAGTCTTTGATACCCTGGATCACGGAGTCGTCGATTACCACGGAACTGGTGTATTTTTCGCCGCCGTGGACGATACGGTGACCAATTGCGGTCAGCTGAGCAGACAGTTCTGGTTTTTGTGCCAGAATAGTGTTAACGATAAAGTTCAGCGCTTCACTGTGAGCGGCGCCTGCACCTAAAGCCGCTTCTTGTTTGCTGCCGTCCATCTTCCACTTGATACGTGCTTCAGGCAGATGGAAACATTCGGCCAAACCAGAGAGGTACTCGTCACCGTTGAGCGCATCGATGATGGCGAATTTCAGTGAGGAGCTACCGCAGTTCAGAACCAGTACTAACTTACTCGACATGGAAGTACCTATTATTGATACGTGGCTAAAAAAACGTCAGTGAGTCTAAAAGCGTAACGCATGCTGACCCAGACATTTATGATTAACATCATGCCAAACAAACATTCTGGCAGGATGGAAGAAATACCTATGATTTTAAGCCATTTTGAACATTTTTCAGACAATGGCATAATATGCGATAATTTGACGAGTTAACGCTTATCGTCTACGGCCCTATCAGGCTGGCACAGGATACCCGATACGGGGTAGCGATGACAAAATATTTTGAACGTTGTCATAGCCTGTTGTGGTTTTGCACGAAAATTTTAATTTTTATATGTGAAGTTGAGGTACAGCCATGTCGACACCCGAAATCCCGTCCGTGAACTTTTTTAGTCTGTTTCGTCGGGGACAGCATTACGCAAAGACATGGCCGATGGAAAAGCGCCTCGCGCCCATGTTTATTGAAAATCGCACTATTCGCGCCACGCGCTATGCGATTCGCTTTATGCCCCCGATTGCCGTTTTTACCCTGTGCTGGCAGATAGCGTTAGGTGGACAGCTTGGCCCTGCCGTCGCGACGGCGCTTTTTGCTTTAAGCCTGCCGATGCAGGGGCTATGGTGGTTAGGCAAACGTTCCGTCACGCCACTTCCGCCTTCTGTTTTACACTGGTTTTATGAAGTGCGTGGAAAACTGGAGGAGGCGGGCCAGGCGCTGGCGCCGGTTGAAGGCAAGCCAGACTATCAGGCGCTGGCGGATACCCTCAAGCGTGCGTTTAAACAGCTTGATAAAACATTCCTCGATGACTTGTGATTGATCATCGAAACGACGACCAAAAGAAGGCACAGTAACAATCAGTTACCGTGTCTTTTTTTTACAGTGCAATGCGCTACAGGAGTCGAAAGATGGAAATGACCCATGCTCAACGTCTGATTTTGTCTAACCAGTACAAGATGATGACTATGCTTGATCCCGATAACGCTGCACGCTACAGCCGCCTGCAAACCATTGTTGAACGTGGTTTTGGCTTGCAGATGCGCGAACTGGATCGCGAATTTGGCGAACTGAAAGAGGAAACCTGCCGTATCGTTATCGACATCATGGAGATGTACCATGCGCTGCATGTGTCCTGGACCAATCTGAAGGACCAGCAGACCATTGACGAGCGCCGCGTGACGTTCCTGGGCTTTGATGCTGCGACGGAAGCGCGCTATCTGAGCTATGTACGCTTTATGGTGAATACCGAAGGGCGTTACACCCATTTTGATGCGGGTACGCACGGCTTCAACGCCCAGACCCCGATGTGGGATAAGTATCAACGTATGCTGAGCGCGTGGCACGCCTGTCCGCGTCAGTACCATTTAAGCAGCAACGAAATTCAACAAATCATTAATGCCTGACGGAGGTGCGTGTGCAGTGTAAAGGTTTTCTGTTTGATCTGGACGGTACGCTGGTGGATTCGCTACCGGTGGTGGAGCGCTCGTGGTGCCACTGGGCCGACCGGCACGACATCGACCATCAGGACGTACTGAATTTCATCCATGGCAAACAGGCCATTACCTCATTGCGGCACTTCCTTGCGGGACGTTCTGAGGAAGAGATTCAGGCGGAGTTCCGCTATCTTGAGCAGATTGAAGCTACCGATACCGAAGGCATCACCGCGCTGCCCGGTGCGCGTGAACTGCTTGAGCACCTGAATGAAGCGCAGATCCCGTGGGCTATCGTCACCTCCGGCTCGGTTCCCGTCGCGCATGCCCGTCATAAGGCGGCAGGTTTACCGACGCCGGACGTATTCATTACCGCTGAGCGCGTGAAGCGCGGCAAGCCTGAACCGGATGCGTTTCTGCTCGGCGCTGAACTGCTTGGCCTTGCGCCAGCGGAGTGCGTGGTGGTGGAAGACGCGGCGGCAGGCGTGCTGGCCGGGCTGAACGCCGGAAGCCACGTCATTGCCGTTAACGTCCCGGCGGGTTCCCCCCGGCTGGAGGAGGCGGATTTTGTGCTTAACACCCTGACCGCCATCGACGTCTCGAAGGCGTCAGACGGAGTTGTAACCGTCTCGCTAAAAATGTAATCCCATGATATAGCCCCGCATTACCGGGGCTTTTTTATGGCAGAATTGCTTCTCCTCCACTGACAAGGACATGTTGTGAACGGTGAACTGATTTGGGTCCTGAGCCTGCTGTTAATCGCCATCATTCTTTTTGCCACGGGCAAGGTGCGCATGGATGCCGTCGCCCTGTTTGTGATTGTCGCATTCATTCTGAGCGGTACCCTTTCCCTGCCGGAAGCCTTTTCCGGGTTTAGCGATCCCAACGTTATTTTGATTGCCGCCCTGTTTATTATTGGCGACGGGCTGGTACGCACCGGCGTGGCGACGATGATGGGGTCGTGGTTGGTTAAGGTGGCGGGCAGCAGCGAAACCAAAATGCTGATTTACCTGATGCTGACGGTCGCCGGGCTGGGCGCGTTTATGAGCTCTACGGGCGTCGTGGCCATCTTTATTCCGGTCGTGCTGAGCGTCTGCATGAGGATGCAGATCTCCCCGTCGCGGCTGATGATGCCGTTGAGCTTCGCCGGGCTCATCAGCGGCATGATGACGCTGGTCGCGACGCCGCCGAACCTCGTCGTGAACAGCGAACTGATCCGTGAGGGGCTTGAGGGGTTTAGCTTTTTCAGCGTTACGCCGATCGGGCTGGTGGTACTGGTGATGGGCATTATCTATATGCTATTGACCCGTTTCGCGCTGAAAGGGGAGAAGCAGGATAAAGCCAAAGAGGGCTGGAAGCGGCGCTCTTTCCGCGATCTGATTAAAGAGTATCGTCTGACCGGGCGTGCCCGACGTCTGGCTATCCGCCCGGGATCGCCTATGGTGGGGCAGCGGCTGGATGACCTTAAGCTACGTGAACGCTATGGCGCGAACGTCATCGGGGTTGAGCGCTGGCGTCGTTTTCGTCGGGTGATCGTTAACGTGAACGGGGTGTCAGAGTTTCGCGCGCGTGACGTCCTGCTGATTGATATGTCCACCGCAGACGTGGATCTGCGGGAGTTTTGTAGCGAGCAGCTGCTGGAGCCGATGGTCCTGCGCGGCGAGTATTTCTCTGACCAGGCGCTGGATGTGGGAATGGCCGAGGTGTCGCTGATCCCGGAATCGGAGTTATTGGGCAAAACCGTGCGTGAAATCGGCTTTCGTACCCGCTATGGCCTCAACGTGGTGGGCCTGAAGCGCGATGGCGTAGCCCTTGAAGGGGCGGTGGTGGATGAGCCGATCCTGCTGGGGGATATCTTCCTCGTGGTCGGCAACTGGAAACTGATTAGCCAGCTCGGGCAGAAAGGCCGCGATTTTGTGGTGCTGAATATGCCGATTGAAGAGAACGATGCATCACCGGCGCACAGCCAGGCGCCCCATGCGATTTTTTGCCTGGTATTGATGGTCGCGCTGATGCTGACGGACGAGATCCCTAACCCGGTGGCGGCGATAATCGCCTGTCTGTTAATGGGCAAATTCCGCTGTATTGACGCCGAAAGCGCTTACAAAGCGATTCACTGGCCGAGCATCATTCTCATCGTCGGGATGATGCCCTTCGCCCTGGCGCTACAGAAAACCGGCGGGGTGGATTTGATCGTGAAAGGCTTAATGGACGCGGGCGGGGGATATGGTCCGTACCTGATGATGGTTTGCCTGTTCGTCATGTGTGCCACCATCGGTTTGTTCATCTCCAATACCGCAACGGCGGTGCTGATGGCGCCCATTGCGCTGGCGATGGCAAAATCGATGGGCGTTTCGCCGTATCCGTTTGCGATGATGGTTGCGATGGCGGCGTCAGCGGCATTTATGACGCCGGTCTCTTCCCCGGTCAATACGCTGGTGCTGGGGCCCGGGAATTATAGGTTCAGTGATTTCGTGAAGCTGGGTGTGCCGTTCACCGTGCTGGTGATGGTGGTGTGCGTGGTATTGATACCGGTCCTGTTTCCGTTCTGAGCATTTTGCCGGGTGGCGGCTACGCCTTACCCGGCCTACAACCCCGTAGGCCCTGCAAGCGCAGCGCCGCTGGGCGAAAATCAGAGTGGCGAATCCTGGCTAATCTCATCCAGCGACAAATGGAAGCTCGGCACAAACACGCGCATAAAGTAGTCCATCTCTTCGCTGCGACGGGATTCCAGCGTTTTTTCCAGACGCGTTTTTGCCAGTAAAAATTCGTTATTCCCGGCGGATAACTCTTCCAGACACTTCAGGTAGGCGCACAGCGCATCGGCCTGCTTAACCAGGGATTTCTCCTCTTCCGTATACTGATGCTCATCGATCAGCGGCCCGAAGATATCGCGCAGCTCTTCAGGCACCATGTCGATCAGCTTCTGCTGGGCAATCTTCTCAATGGCCTTATATTCCTGGGCAATCTGCGAGTTGAAATATTTCACCGGCGTAGGCAGATCCCCGGTCAGCACTTCCGATGCATCGTGATACATCGCCAGCAGGGCGATACGTTCGGCATTCACCTGCCCGTTGAATTTGCGGTTTTTAATCGCGGCCAGCGCGTGCGCGACCATGGCAACCTGCAAACTGTGCTCAGACACATTTTCAGTACGCACATTGCGCATCAGCGGCCAGCGGTTGATGAGTTTCAGGCGGGAGAGGTGGGCAAAGAAATGACTCTGACTCATAGGTTACCTTATGTCTTCACTGCGACAGACTTCATTGTGCGGGGAGGGGAGGGAAGATGCAAATTTGCGGATGTTGTAGGCCGGGTAAGCGCAGCGCTACCCGGCGAAAAGTCAGCGTTACTGATGGTACCCGGAGAGGAAGCGCCCGAAGCGGCTGATGGCCATCTCGAGATCGTCTTCGCGCGGCAGGGTGACGATACGCACGTGATCCGGCCACGGCCAGTTAAACGCCGTCCCCTGAACCAGTAGCACTTTTTCCTGCAACAGGAAGTCGAGCACCATTTTCTGGTCGTCGTGAATATTGAAGCGCTTCGCGTCGATTTTCGGGAACATGTACAGCGCGCCGTTAGGCTTCACGCAGGAGACGCCCGGAATATCATTAATCAATTCCCATGCGCGGTTGCGCTGTTCATACAGGCGGCCGCCTGGAACGATAAACTCGCTGATGCTTTGATAGCCGCCGAGTGCTGTCTGGATCGCATGTTGCGCCGGTACGTTGGCGCACAGACGCATGGATGCCAGCATCTCCAGCCCTTCAATGTAGCCTTTCGCATGTTTTTTCGGACCGTTCAGTACCATCCAGCCCTGACGGAAACCGGCAACGCGGTAAGTTTTAGACAGTCCGTTAAAGGTGACCGTCAGCAGATCGGGCGCCAGCGCAGCGATAGAGTGGTGCTGCGCCGCGTCGTACAGGATCTTGTCGTAAATCTCGTCGGCAAAGATGATCAGGTTGTGCTGGCGGGCGATCTCGACGATCTCCATCAGCAGCTCTTTTGAATAGACCGCACCCGTCGGGTTATTCGGGTTAATGATCACGATACCCCGGGTGCGCGGGGTAATTTTGGCGCGAATATCATCCAGATCCGGGAACCAGTCAGAGGATTCGTCGCACAGGTAGTGCACCGCTTTACCGCTGGACAGGGACACCGCAGCCGTCCACAGCGGATAATCCGGGGCAGGAACCAGCATTTCATCGCCGCTGTTCAGGAGCGCCTGCATCGCCTGAACGATCAGCTCCGAGACACCGTTGCCAATGTAGATATCTTCAACGGTGACGTCGCGCATACCGCGAGCCTGATAGTGCTGCATGATGGCTTTACGGGCGGAATAAAGCCCTTTTGAATCGCAGTAGCCTTGTGCAGTGGGCAGGTTACGGATCACATCCACCAGGATCTCATCCGGCGCTTCAAAACCAAATGGCGCGGGGTTGCCGATGTTGAGTTTCAGAACCTTATTGCCTTCCTCTTCAAGGCGTTTTGCCTCTTTGAGTACCGGGCCACGGATGTCGTAACAGACGTTGTCGAGCTTGCTGGATTTTTCGATAGGGGACATGAACCTTTAACCTTTTCGCTATTATTGCAACTTCCTGCCGTGGAAGTGAGCACGGAACAATGTACTCCCACCGCGCTTCGTTTTGAAGGGCGCACAGAAGAAGATTTCGTCCAACCGGGCAATGCCGCGGTGATCGCTTACTCTAACGACGGAGTGATTTTGTGTCTGAATTTATCGTGATAAAGAGGGAGATTGGGTTGTTTGTGCTAAAAATTTCATATAAAGATGAATATTATTCTGGAATAAATAAAAAGACGATTCGGGCTGATGCATTAGTCCCCCTGAGTGACCATTCGTAAAACCTGAATGCTGAGATACCGATTGCCATATTAGCAAAGCCAGGTTAAAAGTTACTCATGTGAAATTAATGTTAAGGGTTATTAATGAATGGCCTGAATCTAAATTAAACTTTATTTATTATTAACGACGAAAATGCAACTTTCGTTAATTTTAATAAAAAGAGTGTAGTTGCTTATCATTGGCGGTAAATCCTTAATATTGCAATAAGACTTATAAATATAGTGGATTTGGGTTAAGATGTGTTTCGGGAATGCAGCATAGCGATAGGCCTGTTACGTATATCGGATACTGCTTTCCTGTATTAATCGATTGTTATTGTTAAAATTATCTCTGGCTGATTGGGTAAGTCACATCTTGCTACGTTGCCAACGCTGCGATATAGATGGCAGAAAACATGTCTTACTCTTTATGGTATTAACATCGACCTGCAAACAACGAAATATCCTGGACGCAAGAGAATAAAAATAACGTCATGAAACGTGATTTCTGACTGGTGATATACCGCAGTACAATAACTATCTGTCAGGCAGTCTGCCGGGCCGGGATGCGAGGGAAACTCTTCAGAAGGAATTGCTTAACTGTTACACACAGCTTCAACCCGGGCAGCTCCGCACGAGCAACCTGAAAGTGAAAAGATATGATAAATGCAAATCGTCCGATAATGAATCTCGACCTCGATCTGCTGAGAACGTTTGTTGCGGTCGCCGATCTCAACACTTTTGCAGCAGCTGCTGCCGCCGTTTGCCGTACCCAGTCCGCCGTGAGTCAGCAAATGCAGCGGCTGGAACAACTGGTTGGTAAAGAGCTTTTTGCGCGTCATGGACGTAATAAGCTTTTAACAGAACATGGTATTCAGCTTCTGGGTTATGCCAGAAAGATACTGCGCTTTAATGATGAAGCCTGTATGTCATTAATGTTTAGCAACCTTCAGGGAGTGTTAACATTAGGGGCGTCAGATGAATCAGCAGATACCATTTTACCCTTCCTTCTCAACCGAATTAGCTCGGTTTATCCGAAGCTTGCCCTGGACGTTAGCGTTAAACGCAATGCCTTCATGGTTGAGATGCTGAAAGAAAACGAGGTTGACCTGGTGGTCACCACGCATCGACCTGGCCAGTTTGACAGCCTGACGCTGCGTACTTCTCCAACGCACTGGTACTGTGCCGCGGAGTATGTATTGCAGAAAGGTGAGCCGATACCCCTGGTCCTGCTGGACGATCCGAGTCCGTTCCGCGATATGGTGCTGGCTGCGCTCAACGAAGCCGGTATTCCATGGCGCCTGGCGTACGTGGCGTCAACCTTGCCCGCAGTGCGAGCGGCGGTGAAGGCCGGGCTTGGCGTAACGGCCCGTCCGGTGGAGATGATGAGCCCCGATCTGCGTGTGCTGGGTCAATCCGAGGGACTCCCGTCGTTGCCGGATACGGAGTACCTGCTGTGCCATAACGCCGCCAGCAACAACGAGCTGGCAAAAGTGGTGTTCGAGGCAATGGAAAACTACCACAATCCATGGCAGTACGCGCCTGTTACTCCCGAAGGAGGGGACGACTCCCTGATCGTGGAAGGGGATTTTGAGTGATCATTCCCTCAAAATTCTCGTAACAAAATGTAAGTGCAAAAAAGAGCCACTCGCATGATTTTTTCCTGCGAGTGGTTTTTTTTGCTATTCATAACCGTGAACGGAGCAGGGATGAAGCAAATACCGCTTATTTATCAATGCAGAAAATGTTTTTGGTTAAGATGTAAACAATACCTGTTCTAACTTACCTCATACCCCGCCGATGTTAAAAAAACAGGAAATATGTTGCTGTTTTTTTGATTGAATTAACAAAAGCGTGTCTCAGATCAAGAAAATACTCCCATTTGGGGGGAGGAATCGTTGGCAAATCCTGTCAAAATAGGAGGGTTATTTTTTTTACTTCCAAAACGGACACGATTCAACAAGATGCATTTGACGGAAAGTCATGTACCCACCAGGGTTAAAGGGCACCAAATGTTAATGAGAATCGCACGTTGTAATTTAATGTGAAGAAACCTTTGTTAAAGTTGACAAAAGGTTATAGAAAGGAGTAAAAAACCCCATCATTTTGCTGTCTATGTCTCATTTCTGACAGTTAGTGTAAGGTTATTTTGTTCCTCCCCATGAATCGATGTGATGCCCATCTGCCAGCAAGAGCAGTGTCGTCGGTATCACTTTTGATGAGTAAGCAATGAGTATGTCAACATCCACAGAAGTCATCGCTCATCACTGGGCATTCGCAATCTTTCTTATTGTAGCCATTGGCCTGTGCTGCCTGATGTTAGTCGGCGGCTGGTTCCTGGGCGGTCGCGCCCGCGCAAGGCACAAAAACACACCTTTCGAATCAGGTATTGATTCAGTAGGTACCGCTCGCTTACGCCTGTCTGCCAAGTTCTACCTGGTAGCCATGTTCTTCGTCATTTTTGACGTGGAAGCGCTTTACCTCTTCGCGTGGTCTACCTCCATTCGCGAAAGTGGTTGGGTGGGCTTTGTCGAGGCCGCAATTTTCATTTTAGTGTTACTGGCCGGTCTGGTTTATCTGGTGCGTATTGGCGCGCTGGACTGGACACCTGTGCGTTCACGCCGTGAACACATCAACCCGGAAAACAGTATCTCTAATCGTCAGCAGTAACAGCGAGGCAATAAGATGGATTATACGCTCACCCGCATAGATCCTAACGGTGAGAATGACCGTTACCCCCTGCAAAAACAGGAGATCGTAACCGACCCCCTGGAGCAAGAAGTCAACAAAAGCGTGTACATGGGCAAGCTCGAACATGCCATGCACGACATGGTCAACTGGGGTCGTAAGAACTCCATCTGGCCATACAACTTTGGCCTTTCTTGCTGCTACGTTGAAATGGTGACGTCATTCACTGCGGTGCATGACGTTGCGCGTTTTGGGGCCGAGGTACTGCGTGCTTCTCCACGTCAGGCTGACCTGATGGTGGTGGCCGGGACCTGCTTTACCAAGATGGCACCGGTTATTCAGCGTCTTTATGACCAGATGCTGGAGCCAAAATGGGTTATCTCCATGGGCGCATGTGCAAACTCCGGCGGTATGTACGACATTTATTCCGTTGTGCAGGGCGTTGATAAGTTCATTCCGGTGGATGTGTACATCCCGGGCTGCCCGCCGCGTCCAGAGGCCTATATGCAGGCGCTGATGCTGCTCCAGGAGTCAATTGGTAAAGAACGCCGCCCGCTTTCATGGGTTGTTGGCGATCAGGGTGTCTATCGCGCGAACATGCAGTCTGAGCGCGAGCGTAAACGTGGTGAACGTATTGCCGTCACCAACCTGCGTACGCCTGACGAAATTTAATTTGCGCCTGTGGGCCTGGAGAACACCTTCGCATATCACTACTCAAATAGCGCGAAGCCAGGCTTAACAGTCACCACGGACCATTTGCAATGGTGAACAATATGACCGACTTAACCGCGCAAGAAGCCGCCTGGCAGACCCGGGATCATCTCGATGACCCCGTCATTGGCGAACTGCGCAACCGTTTTGGGCCGGATGCCTTTACTGTTCAGGCCACCCGCACCGGGGTACCCGTTGTTTGGGTGAAGCGTGAGCAATTACTGGAAGTTGTCGATTTCCTCAAGAAATTGCCAAAACCTTACGTCATGCTGTTTGACTTACACGGCATGGACGAACGTCTGAGAACGCACCGCCAGGGTCTCCCTGCTGCGGATTTTTCCGTTTTCTACCACCTGATCTCAATAGACCGCAACACGGATATCATGCTCAAGGTGGCATTGTCTGAAAACGACATGCATCTGCCGACGATCACCAAACTTTTCCCGAACGCCAACTGGTACGAGCGTGAAACCTGGGAAATGTTCGGCATGACCTTCGACGGTCACCCGCATCTGACGCGCATCATGATGCCGCAGACCTGGACCGGCCACCCGCTGCGTAAAGACTACCCGGCACGCGCCACCGAATTTGACCCGTTTGAGCTGACCAAAGCCAAGCAGGATCTGGAGATGGAAGCGCTGACCTTCAAGCCGGAAGACTGGGGCATGAAGCGCGGCACCGAAAACGAGGACTTCATGTTCCTCAACCTCGGTCCAAACCACCCGTCTGCGCACGGTGCATTCCGTATTATTCTTCAGCTTGACGGCGAAGAGATTGTCGACTGCGTGCCTGACATCGGCTATCACCACCGTGGTGCCGAGAAGATGGGCGAGCGTCAGTCCTGGCACAGCTACATTCCGTACACCGACCGTATCGAATACCTCGGCGGCTGCGTGAACGAAATGCCATACGTGCTGGCCGTTGAGAAGCTGGCAGGCATCACCGTCCCGGATCGCGTTAACGTGATTCGTGTGATGCTGTCTGAACTGTTCCGTATTAACAGCCACCTGCTGTACATCTCCACGTTCATTCAGGACGTCGGCGCGATGACGCCGGTCTTCTTCGCCTTTACCGACCGTCAGAAAATCTACGATCTGGTGGAAGCGATTACCGGTTTCCGTATGCACCCGGCCTGGTTCCGCATCGGCGGTGTGGCGCACGATCTGCCGCGCGGCTGGGACCGTCTGCTGCGTGAATTCCTCGACTGGATGCCAAAACGTCTGGCGTCTTACGAGAAAGCCGCGCTGCGTAACTCCATCCTGAAAGGCCGTTCCCAGGGCGTTGCTGCCTACGGCGCGAAAGAAGCGCTGGAGTGGGGAACCACAGGTGCAGGTCTGCGTGCGACGGGTATTGATTTCGACGTGCGTAAAGCCCGTCCTTACTCTGGTTACGAGAACTTCGACTTTGAAGTCCCGGTTGGCGGCGGCGTATCCGACTGCTACACCCGCGTGATTCTGAAAGTGGAAGAGCTGCGCCAGAGCCTGCGCATCCTTGAGCAGTGCCTCAATAACATGCCGGAAGGCCCGTTCAAGGCGGATCACCCGCTGACGACGCCGCCACCGAAAGAGCGCACGCTGCAACATATCGAAACCCTGATCACCCACTTCCTGCAAGTTTCCTGGGGCCCGGTCATGCCGGCACAGGAATCCTTCCAGATGATTGAAGCGACCAAGGGTATCAACAGCTACTACCTCACCAGCGACGGCAGCACCATGAGCTACCGCACCCGCGTGCGTACGCCAAGCTTCGCACACTTGCAGCAGATCCCGGCCGCCATTCGCGGCAGTCTGGTCTCCGACCTGATTGTGTATCTGGGTAGTATCGATTTTGTTATGTCAGATGTGGACCGCTAATTATGCACGAGAATCAACAACCACAAACCGAGGCTTTTGAGCTGAGTGAAGCAGAGCGTGCCGCCATTGAGCACGAGATGCACCACTACGAAGACCCGCGTGCGGCGTCCATTGAAGCGCTGAAAATCATACAGAAACAGCGTGGTTGGGTGCCGGATGGGGCGATCTACGAGATCGCGAAAGTGCTGGGCATTCCGGCAAGTGACGTAGAAGGCGTAGCCACGTTCTACAGCCAGATCTTCCGTCAGCCGGTAGGCCGCCATGTGATCCGCTACTGTGACAGCGTGGTCTGCCACATCACCGGTTATCAGGGCATTCAGGCTGCGATTGAGAAGAAACTCAATATCAAGCCGGGCCAGACCACCTTCGACGGACGCTTTACTCTGCTGCCAACCTGCTGCCTGGGTAACTGCGACAAGGGGCCGACCATGATGATTGATGAGGACACTCACAGCCATCTGACGCCGGAAGCAATTCCTGACCTGCTGGAGCAGTACAAATGAAAACTGTAATTCGTACTGCTGAGACGCATCCGCTGACCTGGCGTCTGCGTGATGACAAACAGCCGGTCTGGCTCGACGAATATCAGAGCAAAAACGGCTATGCCGGCGCGCGTAAAGCCCTCGGCGGCATGGCGCCGGACGACATCGTTAACGCGGTGAAAGAGTCTGGCCTGAAAGGCCGCGGCGGCGCGGGCTTCTCCACCGGTCTGAAGTGGAGCCTGATGCCGAAAGATGAATCCATGAACATCCGTTACCTGCTGTGTAACGCCGATGAAATGGAGCCGGGTACCTATAAAGACCGCCTGCTGATGGAACAGCTGCCGCACCTGCTGGTGGAAGGCATGCTGATCTCCGCGTTCGCGCTGAAAGCGTACCGTGGCTATATCTTCCTGCGCGGTGAATACATCGAAGCGGCTGAAAACCTGCGTCGCGCGATTGCCGAAGCCACTGAAGCCGGTCTGCTGGGTAAAAACATCCTGGGCACCGGGTTTGACTTCGAGCTGTTCGTGCACACCGGTGCCGGACGTTATATCTGCGGTGAAGAAACCGCGCTGATTAACTCCCTGGAAGGCCGCCGCGCGAACCCGCGCTCCAAGCCACCGTTCCCGGCAAGCTCCGGCGTGTGGGGTAAACCGACCTGCGTCAACAACGTCGAAACCCTGTGTAACGTCCCGGCGATCCTCGCGAACGGCGTGGAGTGGTATCAGGGCATCTCCTCAAGCAAAGATGCCGGTACCAAGCTGATGGGCTTCTCCGGTCGCGTGAAGAACCCTGGCGTCTGGGAGCTGCCGTTCGGCACCACCGCACGTGAAATTCTTGAAGACTACGCCGGCGGCATGCGCGATGGCCTGAAATTCAAAGCCTGGCAGCCGGGTGGGGCAGGGACGGACTTCCTGACCGAAGCCCACCTTGACCTGCCAATGGAGTTCGAAAGCATTGGTAAAGCAGGCAGCCGTCTGGGTACCGCGCTGGCGATGGCCGTCGACCACGAGATCGGCATGGTATCCCTGGTGCGTAACCTGGAAGAGTTCTTCGCCCGCGAGTCCTGCGGCTGGTGCACACCGTGCCGTGATGGTCTGCCGTGGAGCGTGAAGATCCTGCGTGCTATCGAACGTGGCGAAGGCCAGCCTGGCGATATCGAGACACTTGAGCAACTGTGTCGATTCTTAGGGCCGGGTAAAACCTTCTGTGCCCACGCACCGGGCGCCGTCGAGCCGCTGCAAAGCGCGATTAAATATTTCCGCGACGAATTCGAAGCAGGCATCAAGCAGCCGTTCAGCAATACCCATTCGATCAATGGTATTCAGCCGAACCTGCTGAAAGCGCGCTGGTAAAAACAGAATTTTGATTAACGCTCGGTTTCGGCCGAGCCAACTGGAAGCATGCTAATGGCTACGATTCATGTAGACGGCAAAGAATACGAAGTCAACGGGGCGGACAACCTGCTGGAAGCTTGTCTGTCTCTTGGCCTCGATATTCCGTACTTTTGCTGGCATCCGGCGCTGGGCAGCGTCGGTGCTTGCCGCCAGTGTGCGGTGAAGCAATATCAAAACGCGGAAGACACGCGTGGTCGCCTGGTGATGTCCTGTATGACACCAGCCGCCGAAGGCACCTTTATTTCGATTGATGACGAAGAAGCCAAACAGTTCCGTGAAAGCGTGGTGGAGTGGTTGATGACCAACCACCCGCACGACTGTCCGGTGTGTGAGGAGGGCGGTAACTGCCACCTTCAGGATATGACCGTCATGACCGGTCACAGCTTCCGTCGCTATCGCTTTACCAAGCGTACCCACCGTAACCAGGATCTGGGGCCGTTCATCTCTCACGAAATGAACCGCTGCATCGCCTGCTACCGCTGCGTGCGTTATTACAAAGATTATGCAGACGGACAGGATCTGGGCGTATATGGCGCGCATGACAACGTCTACTTCGGTCGTCCGGAAGACGGTACGCTGGAAAGCGAATTCTCCGGTAACCTGGTAGAAATCTGTCCGACCGGCGTATTCACGGATAAAACCCACTCTGAACGTTACAACCGTAAATGGGACATGCAGTTTGCGCCAAGCATCTGCCAGCAGTGCTCCCTTGGCTGTAACACCAGCCCGGGTGAACGTTACGGCGAACTGCGTCGTATCGAAAACCGTTACAACGGTACAGTTAACCACTACTTCCTCTGCGACCGCGGTCGTTTCGGCTATGGCTATGTGAACCTGAAAGACCGTCCGCGTCAGCCGGTTCAGCGCCGTGGCGATGACGTCATTACCCTCAACGCTGAGCAGGCGATGCAGGGCGCGGCAGATATTCTGCGTCAGTCGAAGAAAGTGATCGGCATCGGTTCCCCGCGCGCCAGCATCGAAAGCAACTTCGCGCTGCGCGAGCTGGTTGGGGCGGAAAACTTCTACACCGGTATCGCCCAGGGCGAGCAGGAACGTCTCCAGCTGGTGCTGAAAGTGCTGCGTGAAGGCGGCATTCATACGCCTGCGCTGCGCGAAATTGAATCCTATGATGCGGTTCTGGTGCTCGGTGAAGACCTGACGCAGACTGGCGCACGCGCGGCTCTGGCGGTTCGTCAGGCGGTGAAAGGCAAAGCACGTGAAATGGCAGCGGCGCAGAAAGTGGCTGACTGGCAGATTGCGGCCATCCTTAACATCGGCCAGCGCGCGAAGCATCCTCTGTTTGTGACTAACGTTGACAACACCCGTCTGGACGATATCGCCGCGTGGACCTACTGCGCGCCGGTTGAAGATCAGGCGCGCCTCGGCTTTGCCATTGCCCACGCGCTGGACAGCAACTCGCCGGCCGTTGAACTGGATCGCGACCTGCAAAACAAGGTCGATGTGATTGTTCAGGCACTGGCGGGGGCGAAGAAACCACTGATTATTTCCGGTACCAACGCCGGTAGCGCTGAAATCATTCAGGCCGCAGCGAACGTTGCCAAAGCCCTGAAGGGCCGCGGCGCTGACGTCGGAGTTACCATGATTGCCCGTGCGGTGAACAGCATCGGTCTGGGTATGATTGGCGGCGGCTCGCTGGAAGACGCGTTAAGCGAACTGGAATCCGGTGCCGCTGACGCCGTTGTGGTGCTGGAAAACGACCTGCATCGCCATGCTTCTGCCGCTCGCGTTGACGCCGCGCTCTCCAGAGCGCCGCTGGTGATGGTTATCGACCATCAGCGCACCGCGATCATGGACAAAGCGCACCTGGTTCTCTCTGCGGCAAGCTTCGCAGAAAGCGACGGGACGGTGATCAACAACGAAGGCCGCGCCCAGCGTTTCTTCCAGGTTTATGACCCGGCCTACTACGACAGCAACACCGTGATGCTGGAAAGCTGGCGCTGGCTGCACTCTCTGCACAGCACCGTGCAGAGCCGTGAAGTGGACTGGACGCAGCTCGACCACGTTATCGACGCGGTTGTTGAGAAACTGCCTCAGCTGGCGGGTATTAAAGACGCCGCGCCTGACGCAAGCTTCCGCATTCGCGGCCAGAAACTGGCGCGTGAGCCGCACCGCTACAGCGGTCGTACCGCGATGCGCGCCAACATCAGCGTGCACGAACCGCGTCAGCCGCAGGACAAAGACACCATGTTTGCCTTCTCGATGGAAGGGAACAACCAGCCGTCTGCGCCGCGTTCGCAAATCCCGTTTGCATGGGCACCGGGCTGGAACTCCCCGCAGGCATGGAACAAGTTCCAGGCTGAAGTGGGCGGTCACCTGCGCCACGGCGATCCGGGCGTGCGTCTGATTGAAGCCTCCGAAACCGGTCTGGACTTCTTCACCACCGTTCCGGCGAGCTTCCAGGCGCAGGAAGGTCACTGGCGTATTGCACCGTACTACCATCTGTTCGGTAGCGACGAAATGTCCCAGCGTTCTCCGGTATTCCAGCAGCGTATGCCGCAGCCGTACATCAAGCTCAACCCGGCGGATGCCGCGAAGCTTGGCGTTAACGCGGGTGCGAACATTGCCTTTAGCTACGACGGCCAGACAATCAGCCTGCCGCTGATTATTTCTGAACGCCTGTCAGCAGGGCAGGTGGGTCTGCCGATGGGTATGCCTGGCATCGCGCCGGTCCTGGCGGGTGCGCATCTTGATAACCTTCAGGAGGCAAAAGCATGAGTTGGTTAACGCCGGATCTTATCGACATCCTGCTGAGCATTCTGAAAGCGGTTGTGATTCTGCTGGTGGTCGTCACCTGCGGCGCGTTCATGAGCTTTGGTGAACGTCGTTTGCTCGGTCTGTTCCAGAACCGTTACGGACCGAACCGCGTGGGCTGGGGTGGTTCACTCCAGCTGGTCGCGGACATGATCAAGATGTTCTTTAAAGAGGACTGGGTTCCGCGCTTCTCGGACCGCGTGATCTTTACGCTGGCGCCGATGATTGCCTTCACCTCGCTGCTGCTGGCGTTTGCTATCGTTCCGGTCAGCCCGACCTGGGTGGTGGCTGACCTGAACATCGGCATTCTGTTCTTCCTGATGATGGCAGGCCTCGCGGTTTACGCGGTGCTGTTCGCAGGCTGGTCCAGTAACAACAAATACTCGCTGCTGGGTGCGATGCGTGCTTCCGCGCAGACGCTGAGCTACGAAGTGTTCCTGGGTCTCTCTCTGATGGGCGTGGTGGCGCAGGCCGGTTCATTTAACATGACCGACATCGTCAACAACCAGGCCGACATCTGGAACGTTATCCCGCAGTTCTTTGGGTTTATTACCTTTGCCATCGCGGGCGTGGCGGTGTGTCACCGTCACCCGTTTGACCAGCCAGAAGCCGAACAGGAACTGGCCGACGGTTACCACATTGAATATTCCGGTATGAAGTTCGGTCTGTTCTTCGTGGGCGAGTACATCGGTATCGTCACCATTTCCGCGTTGATGGTAACGCTGTTCTTTGGTGGCTGGCATGGCCCGTTCTTACCGCCGTTCATCTGGTTCGCGCTGAAAACCGCGTTCTTCATGATGATGTTCATTTTGATTCGCGCAGCGTTACCGCGTCCGCGTTATGACCAGGTAATGTCCTTCGGCTGGAAAGTGTGCCTGCCGCTGACGCTCGTCAACTTGTTGGTAACGGCGGCTGTCATTCTCTGGCAGCAGCCATAAGGGGCTTTGAGATCATGACCTTAAAAGAATTATTGGTAGGTTTCGGCACCCAGGTACGCAGTATCTGGATGATCGGCCTGCATGCGTTTGCCAAACGCGAAACCCGGATGTACCCGGAAGAGCCGGTATATCTGCCGCCGCGCTACCGTGGACGTATCGTGCTGACGCGCGACCCGGACGGTTCCGAGCGTTGCGTTGCCTGTAACCTGTGTGCGGTAGCGTGTCCGGTGGGCTGTATCTCTCTGCAAAAAGCAGAGACGGTAGACGGCCGCTGGTACCCTGAGTTCTTCCGCATCAACTTCTCACGCTGCATTTTCTGCGGTCTGTGTGAAGAAGCGTGCCCAACCACGGCGATTCAGCTGACTCCAGACTTCGAGCTGGGTGAGTACAAGCGTCAGGATCTGGTGTACGAGAAAGAGGATCTGCTGATTTCCGGTCCGGGCAAATACCCGGAATATAACTTCTACCGGATGGCGGGTATGGCAATCGACGGCAAAGATAAAGGCGAAGCAGAGAACGAAGCTAAGCCTATCGACGTCAAGAGCCTGTTACCGTAAGGAGAGGGCAATGGAATTCGCTTTTTATATCTGTGGCCTTATCGCCATCCTGGCTACGCTGCGAGTGATCACGCACACCAATCCGGTGCATGCGCTGCTGTATTTAATCATTTCGCTGCTGGCTATTTCCGGGGTGTTCTTTGCGCTGGGCGCGCACTTCGCTGGTGCGCTGGAAATCATCGTCTACGCCGGGGCCATCATGGTGCTGTTTGTGTTCGTGGTGATGATGCTGAACCTGGGCGGCTCTGAAATTGAGCAGGAACGTCAGTGGTTAAAACCGCAGGTGTGGATTGGTCCGGCAATTTTGTCGGCCATCATGCTGGCGGTGATTGTTTACGCCATTCTGGGCGTCAACGACCAGGGTATCGACGGGACGCCAATCAGCGCGAAAGCCGTGGGTATCACCCTGTTTGGTCCGTACGTTCTGGCGGTTGAGCTGGCCTCAATGCTGCTGCTGGCGGGTCTGGTTGTGGCCTTCCACGTTGGCCGCGAAGAGCGTGTCGGCGAGGTGCTGAGCAACCGCACTGACGACCGCGCGAAAAGAAAAACGGAGGAACGCGCATGATCCCCTTAACACATGGACTGATCCTCGCTGCGATTTTATTCGTTCTGGGCTTAACTGGTCTGGTTATCCGCCGCAATCTGCTGTTTATGCTGATCGGTCTGGAAATCATGATCAACGCTTCCGCGCTGGCCTTTGTGGTCGCCGGTAGCTACTGGGGCCAGACCGATGGTCAGGTGATGTACATTCTCGCCATCAGCCTCGCGGCTGCTGAAGCGAGTATTGGCCTGGCGCTGTTGCTACAGCTCCATCGTCGCCGCCAGAACCTGAACATCGATTCAGTAAGTGAGTTGCGTGGATGAACATGCTTGCCTTAACCATTATTTTTCCGCTGATTGGCTTCGTGCTGCTGGCGTTTTCTCGCGGCCGCTGGTCTGAGAATCTGTCTGCCACCGTGGGCATTGGCTCTATCGGCCTGGCTGCGCTGGTCACAGCGTATGCGGGTATCGACTTCTTTAACAATGGACGTCAGGCCTACAGCGTACCGCTGTGGAACTGGATGTCGGTCGGTAACTTCAACATCGGTTTCAACCTGGTGCTGGATGGTCTGTCTCTGACCATGCTCTCCGTAGTTACCGGCGTCGGCTTCCTGATCCACATGTTCGCCTCCTGGTACATGCGCGGTGAAGAGGGATACTCCCGCTTCTTCGCCTACACCAACCTGTTTATCGCCAGCATGGTGGTTCTGGTGCTGGCCGATAACCTGCTGCTGATGTATCTGGGCTGGGAAGGCGTGGGTCTGTGTTCTTACCTGCTGATCGGTTTCTACTACACCGATCCGAAGAATGGCGCAGCGGCCATGAAAGCGTTCGTCGTGACCCGCGTGGGTGACGTGTTCCTCGCTTTCGCGCTGTTCATTCTCTACAACGAACTGGGCACGCTGAACTTCCGCGAAATGGTGGAACTGGCGCCGGCGCACTTCGAAGCAGGCAACAACATGCTGTGGTGGGCAACGCTGATGCTGCTGGGTGGCGCTGTGGGTAAATCCGCGCAGCTGCCGTTGCAGACATGGCTGGCCGACGCGATGGCGGGTCCAACCCCTGTCTCCGCGCTGATCCACGCCGCGACCATGGTTACCGCCGGTGTCTACCTGATTGCGCGTACCCATGGCCTGTTCCTGATGACCCCGGAAATTCTGCATCTGGTGGGTATTGTCGGTGCGGTTACGCTGGTGCTGGCAGGCTTTGCCGCGCTGGTGCAGACCGACATCAAACGCGTTCTCGCGTACTCCACCATGAGCCAGATTGGTTACATGTTCCTGGCGCTGGGCGTTCAGGCGTGGGACGCGGCCATTTTCCACCTGATGACGCACGCGTTCTTTAAAGCGCTGCTGTTCCTCTCATCCGGTTCGGTGATTCTGGCCTGCCACCACGAGCAGAACATCTTCAAAATGGGCGGACTGCGTAAGTCCATCCCGCTGGTTTATGTCTGCTTCCTGGTAGGCGGCGCGGCGCTGGCGGCACTGCCGCTGATCACCGCGGGCTTCTTCAGTAAGGACGAAATCCTGGCGGGCGCCATGGCGAATGGTCATATCAATCTGATGGTTGCGGGTCTGGTCGGTGCGTTTATGACCTCCCTGTACACCTTCCGTATGATTTTCATCGTCTTCCACGGTAAAGAACAAATTCACGCTCACGCAGGGAAGGGGATTACCCACCACCTGCCGCTGATTGTGCTGCTGGTCCTGTCCACCTTCGTTGGCGCGATGATTGTGCCACCGTTGCAGGGCGTACTGCCGGCGACAACCGAGCTTGAGCACGGTCGCGTTCTGACGCTTGAAATCACCTCCGGCGTAGTGGCTATCGCGGGCATCCTGATTGCCGCATGGCTGTGGCTGGGCAAACGCACGCTGGTGACTGCCGTTGCCAACAGCGCGCCGGGCCGTCTGCTGGGCACCTGGTGGTACAACGCATGGGGCTTCGACTGGCTGTACGACATGATCTTCGTGAAGCCGTTCCTGGGCATTGCGTGGCTGCTGAAGCGCGATCCACTGAACAGCCTGATGAATATCCCGGCGATCCTCTCTCGCTTTGCAGGTAAAGGCCTGCTGTTCAGCGAGAACGGTTATCTGCGCTGGTATGTGGCGTCCATGAGCATCGGTGCGGTTGTCATACTGGCGCTGCTGATGGTGTTGCGTTGATTTTGAGTTAGCGGGGATTGTCTACGGACCGTAGGCCCGGTAAGCGAAGCGCCACCGGGCAAAAGGCCCCGCACTCAAACGTGAATTTTGTCGAATTCGTTGAAAATCGGTCCCTGAGGGACTTTAACAAGGAATAAAAATCGCCATGTTACTACCCTGGCTAATATTAATTCCCTTCATCGGCGGCTTCCTGTGCTGGCAGACCGAACGCTTTGGCGTGAAGATGCCGCGCTGGATCGCGCTGATCACCATGGGATTGACGCTCGCGCTTGGTCTGCAACTCTGGTTGCAGGGTGGCTACTCACTGACCCAGTCCGCGGGCCTTCCGCAGTGGCAGTCTGAGTTCATTCTGCCGTGGATCCCACGTTTCGGTATTACGATCCACCTCGCGATTGACGGTCTGTCGCTGCTGATGGTGGTGCTGACCGGTCTGCTCGGCGTTCTGGCGGTACTCTGCTCCTGGCGAGAAATCGAAAAATACCAGGGCTTCTTCCACCTGAACCTGATGTGGATCCTGGGCGGCGTGATCGGCGTGTTCCTGGCCATCGACATGTTCCTGTTCTTCTTCTTCTGGGAGATGATGCTGGTGCCGATGTACTTCCTGATCGCGCTGTGGGGCCACAAGGCATCCGACGGTAAAACGCGTATCACGGCGGCCACCAAGTTCTTCATCTACACCCAGGCGAGTGGTCTGGTGATGTTGATTGCCATCCTGGCGCTGGTATTTGTGCATTACAATGCGACCGGCGTGTGGACCTTCAACTACGAAGACCTGCTGAAGACCCCGATGTCTCACGGTGTGGAATACCTGCTGATGCTCGGCTTCTTCATCGCCTTCGCGGTGAAAATGCCGGTCGTACCGCTGCACGGCTGGCTGCCGGACGCGCACTCTCAGGCGCCAACGGCGGGTTCCGTTGACCTGGCGGGTATCTTGCTGAAAACGGCGGCCTACGGTCTGCTGCGTTTCTCCCTGCCGCTGTTCCCGAACGCCTCCGCAGAGTTCGCGCCGATTGCCATGTGGCTGGGCGTGATCGGTATCTTCTACGGTGCATGGATGGCCTTCACGCAGTACGACATCAAACGTCTGATTGCTTACACCTCCGTTTCCCACATGGGCTTCGTGCTGATTGCCATCTACACCGGCAGCCAGCTGGCATACCAGGGCGCGGTGATCCAGATGATTGCGCACGGCCTGTCTGCTGCCGGTCTCTTCATCCTGTGTGGTCAGCTGTACGAACGTCTGCATACCCGCGACATGCGTATGATGGGCGGCCTGTGGGGCAAAATGAAATGGCTGCCGGCGCTCTCCATGTTCTTCGCGGTGGCGACTCTGGGTATGCCGGGTACCGGTAACTTCGTCGGCGAGTTTATGATCCTGTTCGGCAGCTTCAACGTGGTACCGACGATCACCGTCATCTCCACCTTTGGTCTGGTGTTTGCCTCCGTGTACTCGCTGGCGATGCTGCACCGCGCTTACTTCGGTAAAGCGAAGAGTGAAATTGCTGCACAAGAACTGCCGGGGATGTCGCTGCGTGAGCTGTTCATCATCCTGCTGCTGGTCGTACTGCTGGTGCTGCTGGGCTTCTATCCGCAGCCGATTCTGGATACCTCGCACTCCGCGATGGGTAACATCCAGCAGTGGTTTGTTAATTCTGCTTCTACTACAAGGCCGTAATTCGCCATGACAATAACTCCACAACAACTGATCGCGCTGCTACCGCTGCTGATCGTCGGATTGACGGTGGTGGTTGTGATGCTCTCCATTGCGTGGCGACGCAATCACTTCCTGAATGCGACCCTGTCCGTTCTGGGTCTGAACGCTGCGTTAGTTTCCCTCTGGTTTGTTGGCCAGGCGGGAGCGATGGACGTCACGCCGCTGATGCGCGTTGACGGTTACGCCATGCTCTACACCGGTCTGGTGCTGCTGGCGAGCCTGGCAACCTGTACCTTTGCGTACCCGTGGCTCGAAGGTTACAACGACAACAAAGAAGAGTTTTACCTGCTGGTACTGATTGCCGCACTGGGCGGTATTCTGCTGGCGAACGCGAACCACCTGGCCGCGCTGTTCCTCGGTATTGAGCTGATCTCACTCCCGCTGTTCGGCCTGATTGGTTACGCTTTCCGCCAGAAGCGCTCTCTGGAAGCGGCAATCAAGTACACGATCCTGTCTGCTGCCGCGTCGTCGTTCCTGCTGTTTGGTATCGCGCTGCTGTACGCACAGACGGGTAATCTCTCCTTCATGGCGCTCGGTAAGAGCCTTGGCGACGGCATGATGCATGAGCCGCTGCTGCTGGCGGGTCTGGGCATGATGATTGTTGGCCTTGGCTTTAAACTCTCACTGGTTCCGTTCCACCTGTGGACGCCAGACGTATACCAGGGTGCCCCTGCACCAGTCTCGACCTTCCTGGCGACGGCGAGCAAAATCGCTATCTTCGGTGTGGTCATGCGTCTGTTCCTGTACGCCCCGGTGGGCGACAGCGAAGCGGTCCGCGTGGTGCTGGGCATTATCGCGTTCGTGTCCATCATCTTCGGTAACCTGATGGCGCTGAGCCAGACCAACATCAAGCGTCTGCTGGGCTACTCCTCTATCTCCCATCTGGGTTACCTGCTGGTGGCGCTGATTGCGCTGCAAAGCGGTGAGATGTCGATGGAAACTGTGGGCGTCTATCTGGCCGGTTACCTGTTTAGCAGCCTCGGCGCGTTCGGCGTGGTGAGCCTGATGTCCAGCCCGTACCGTGGCCCGGATGCGGATTCTCTGTTCTCCTACCGTGGTCTGTTCTGGCACCGTCCGATTCTGTCTGCGGTAATGACCGTGATGATGCTCTCTCTGGCGGGTATCCCGATGACGCTGGGCTTTATCGGTAAGTTCTACGTGCTGGCCGTCGGTGTGCAGGCGGGTCTGTGGTGGCTGACGGCGGGTGTCGTTATCGGCTCCGCGATTGGTCTCTACTACTACCTGCGCGTTGCCGTGAGCCTGTACCTGAGCGCGCCTCAGCAGCTCAACCGCGATGCGCCGTCTAACTGGCAGTACAGCGCGGGGGGCATTGTGGTGCTCATCTCCGCGCTGCTGGTGCTGATCTTCGGTATCTATCCGCAGCCGCTGATTGATATCGTGCAGCGCGCGATGCCGCTGATGTAAAAACAAAAAACCCGCCTCGGCGGGTTTTTTATTGTTTTCTCCCTCTCCCCGTGGGAGAGGGCCGGGGTGAGGGCACCAGCCCGCACAGAGTAAAACATGCCCAGCGGCGCTACGCTTGCAGGGCCTACGGGTCCTGTAGATCGGGTAAGCGTAGCGCCACCCGACTAAGCCAGCTGCTTGCGGCTAATCAACGGCCCTTCAATCTTCTTCATCGAGCGGTCCAGCACCTCTTCAATCACCGACGACAGCTCGTTCAGCTCAAACTTCGCCACATAGCCGTCCGCCTTCACTTTGCGAATATGATCTTCGTTCGCGTTGCCGGAAAGAGACGAGTGGATCACCACCGGAATATCTTTCAGTACCGGGTCGGTTTTGATTTTGCGCGTCAGCGTAAATCCGTCCATCTCCGGCATTTCGAGGTCGGTTAATACCAGGGCAATCTTATCGGTAACGGGAACGCCCTCGGCCTGTGCCTGCGCGGCCAGCTGAGTGATTTTCTCCCATGCGTCTTTGCCGGTGATATGCAGCTGGGCCGGGATCTCCATCGCCTGCAATCCCTTCTCCAGCATTGAGCGCGCTACTTTTGAATCTTCTGCAACAATCGCGACAGAGCCAGGCTTGATGTTGAATTTGGTGGTTTCCAGATGGGTGGCGTGCAGATCGTGGTTCGCCGGGGTGATGTCGTACAGGATCTGCTCCACGTCGAGCACCATCGCCAGATCGTTAGTATCGGTCTTCTCATCCAGACAGGCAATGCTGGTGATGTAGCGACCGCTGACGGCGGTTTCCGCGGCGTGCACCTGCTTCCAGTCCAGACGCATGATGTTTTCCACCGATTCCACGGCAAACGCCTGCACGCTGCGGGCATATTCGGTGATCAGCAGGATGTTCAGCCCGGTGGCTGGTTTGCAGCTGGCGACGGCGGCCAGATCGATCACCGGGATCACCTGGTCACGAATGTTCACCATCCCCATCAGCGGAGACTTCATTCCCGCCGGTTTGGTGAAGGTCGGCATCGGCACAATTTCGCGCAATTTGAATACGTTGATGCCGAACAGCTCGGATTTATTTTCGTTCAGAGAGGTGCCAATACGGAACAGCAACAGTTCAAAACGGTTGGACAGGGTCAGGTTTGCCCTGTCATCAATATCTTTCTGGAAATTATCCATTCTACCCTCAAGAGAAATGCTGGCCTTTTAATCGTTATCGGCACGCTGAGGGAAAAATGAAGGACTAAACGCTGACCTGAGCAAAATCTTCCGCCAGCTCGCATGCCGGAAATACTTCCCGGCACTCTGCCAGCAGGCTTTCAGCGCCGCGGACGTCATAGCGTGAGCTGACGTGAGTAACAATCAGTTTCCGGACGCCAGCCTCACGTGCCAGCTGCGCCGCCTGACGCGTAGAGCTGTGCCCCCGGCTGTTGGCTTTTTCTTCCATCGCCGCTTCCAGCGTCGCCTCATGCACCATCACATCTACACCTCTGGCAAGCCTGAGCGCCGAAGGGCAGGGGGCGGTATCCCCAAAAATAGCCAGTTTTTTGCCCGGCTGCGGTGGGGCGAGGTAATCCTGACCGTTGATGACGCGCCCGTCTTCCAGCGTGACGGTCTCGCCGTGCTTCAGACGCTGGAACAGCGGGCCTGGTTTCACCCCATCAGCCTGCAACGCGGCGGCGTTCAGCGCCCCGGGCTTGTCATGCTCCTCAACGCGATAGCCGTAGCATTCCACCGGATGGTTAAGCGGGTAAGCGCGCACCAGGTAATCTCCGTCATCGAACACCAGACCCTCGCCGATCTCTAACACCTCCAGCGGATAATCGGTCCACGAGCCGCTCAGGCGCAGCGTGGTTTCAACGAATTCCTGAATACCCGCGGGGCCATAAATGGTCAGCGGGTTAGCGTTACCGGCCATCGAACGGCTGCACAGCAGGCCCGGCAGGCCAAACAGATGGTCGCCGTGCAGATGGGTGATAAATATTTTATCCACTTTCCCCGGGTGGTATGAGGTATGCAGCAGCTGATGTTGCGTACCCTCGCCGCAGTCAAACAGCCACAGCCCACCGCGGGTAGGATGCTTAAGATCCAGCAGAATCGCCGTCACGTTTCGTGAGCGGGTTGGCACCCCGGCGGACGTACCCAGAAAAATCAGTTCCATAACGCAATCAGCCCTTTGCCGAATGGGAAGGGGTTTAGTATAACGTGATGAACACCAGGAAGGAGAAACACATGATCCAGTGGCAAGATCTACACCACAGCGAACTGACCGTGCATTCACTCTACGCCCTGCTCAAGCTGCGCTGCGAAGTCTTTGTGGTTGAACAAACCTGCCCGTATCAGGATATCGACGGCGATGACCTGATCGGCGAGAACCGGCACATCCTAGGCTGGCGCGATAACGAGCTGGTGGCGTATGCGAGGATTCTGAAAAGCGAAGAGGATTTTGACCCTGTCGTCATTGGCCGCGTCATTATCAGCTGCCGCGCGCGCGGTGAAAAGCTGGGCTATCAGCTGATGGAAAAAACGCTGGGCGCATGCCAGAAACAGTGGCCGGACAAGGCGTTATACCTGGGCGCGCAGGCGCATTTGCAATCATTCTATGGCCATTTTGGTTTTACCCCGGTCACGGACATTTACGACGAAGACGGCATCCCACACATCGGCATGGCACGCGAAGCGAAACAGGCGCAATAGCAATACGTTGTCTATAGTTACCGGACTGGTGTACTAACATGGAGAAAAATATGTCATTTCAATCCTGGGATACCCGAGTCGACGACGACCTGACGCTGCTAAGCGAAACGCTGGAAGAAGTGCTGCGCTCTTCAGGCGATCCTGCCGATCAGAAGTACATTGAGCTCAAAGCCCGCGCCGAGCAGGCGCTGCATGACGTGAAAAACCGCGTCAGTAACGCATCCGACAATTACTACTACCGCGCCAAGCAGGCGGTTTATCGTGCCGACGATTATGTGCATGAAAAACCGTGGCAGGGCATTGGGGTCGGTGCGGCCGTAGGGCTGGTGCTGGGTCTGCTGTTAGCCCGTCGTTAAGCCGGTAAACCACTCCCTACACGTGGGTACTGCTATTTATCGTCAGTACCCCGTATAATATAAGGCTTTAACAGGGAGAGGTTCGCGTGCACTCGATTTTCCTCGCGCTGCAAAGCCTGCGTACTCAGCTTGCGCAAGCATTGCCAGCTACACCCGGTTTACGCCATTTCGATGTCTCTTTCCCGTTAAACGACGCCTTCGATCCGCTGGCCTGGCTCGGTGTGCAGCGATGCTATCCTCAGTTTTACTGGCAACAGCGCAGCGGTGATGAAGAACTTGCCGCGCTCGGAAGCCTCGCCCATTTCGATTCTCTGGCCTCGGCCTCGCGGTTTTTGCACACCCACGACGTAGCCAATGACACCCGTATCTGCGGCCTGAACGCCTTCAACCCGGCGCAGGGCAAGTTGTTTTTACCGCGCCTTCTCTGGCGACGGTCTGGCGGGGTCGCCACGCTGCGTCTGCAACTGTGGAGCGAAACGTCGCTGCGGGAAGATGCCCGTGAGGCGCTGAATTTTGTCGATAACCTGCGCGACGCCGCGCCGATCCGCCCGTTGTCCGTGCAGATTGTGCAGGAAACCCATCATCCGGAAAAACCGGAATGGCTGGCGTTGATTCGTCAGGCGACGGATACCCTTGCTCGCGGCGATTTTGAGAAAGTGGTCCTCGCACGTGCTACAGACGTGCATTGCCAGCAGCCCGTGAACGCCATCGCGCTGATGGCTGCCAGCCGCGCGCTAAACCTCAACTGCTATCATTTTTGTATGGTCTTTGACGCCAGCAACGCGTTCCTCGGCTCGACGCCTGAACGCCTGTGGCGGCGACGCGGCACGCTGCTGCGCACTGAAGCGCTGGCAGGCACCGTCGCCAGCCATTCTGACGATAAGCAGGCTCAGCGTCTGGGCGACTGGCTGATGAACGACGACAAAAATCAGCGGGAAAATATGCTGGTGGTGGAAGATATCTGCCAGCGTCTTCAGCACCATACCCGGACGCTGGAGATCCTGCCTGCGCAGGTGCTGCGTCTGCGCAAGGTGCAGCATTTACGTCGCTGTATCTGGACCGAACTTAAACAGCCTGACGACGAGCAGTGCCTGCATATTCTGCAACCGACGGCGGCGGTGGCCGGGCTGCCGCGACAGGCGGCGCGAGAATTTATTGCGAAAGTGGAGCCGTTTGACCGGGAGTGGTACGCCGGGTCGGCGGGCTATTTATCGCGCGATCAAAGCGAATTCTGTGTGGCATTACGCTCCGCCCGCGTTCACGACGCTGCGCTGCGTCTTTATGCGGGGGCGGGCATCGTCAGCGGCTCCGATCCGGAGCAGGAGTGGCAGGAGATCGAAAACAAGGCCGCCGGGCTGCGTTCCCTTCTCCTAAGGGATTAATACTGATTCGTGCAATCCCGATTCATATCAAAATTCTGACTTTTTCTATTATTTATACTGTGTCGCATTCTTGATACTGGACAATCTCATGTCAGTAAGTTCTTTTAACCGACGCTGGGCGGCGGTGATCCTTGAAGCCCTGACCCGTCATGGTGTCAGGCATGTGTGTATTGCCCCGGGCTCTCGCTCCACGCCGCTCACCCTTGCTGCCGCGGAAAACCGGGCTTTTATTCACCACACCCATTTTGATGAGCGGGGTCTGGGCCATCTGGCGCTCGGGCTGGCGAAAGTCAGCAAAGCGCCCGTGGCGGTGATAGTCACCTCCGGCACGGCGGTGGCGAACCTCTATCCGGCGCTGATAGAAGCGGGATTAACCGGCGAAAAGCTGATTTTACTCACTGCCGACCGTCCCCCGGAACTTATTGACTGCGGCGCTAACCAGGCGATTCGTCAGCCTGGCATTTTTGCCTCGCATCCTTCACAGACGGTCTCGTTGCCGCGCCCCACCCAGGATATTCCCGCCAGCTGGCTGGTCTCAACCCTCGACCACGCCATGAACGCACTGCGCAGCGGCGGGCTGCACATTAACTGCCCGTTTGCCGAGCCGCTGTACGGTGAAATGAACGATACTGGCCTCGTCTGGCAACAGCAGCTGGGAGACTGGTGGGAGAGCGAAAAACCCTGGCTGCGCGAGCAGACGCATCTGGAAAGCGCAAAACAGCGCGACTGGTTCTTCTGGCGCCAGAAGCGCGGCGTGGTGATTGCCGGGCGGATGAGTGCGGCGGAAGGCAAGCTGGCGGCGGAGTGGGCACAAACGCTTGGCTGGCCGCTGATTGGTGACGTGCTTTCCCAGACGGGCCAGCCGCTGCCCTGCGCCGACCTCTGGCTGGGTAACGCGAAAGCGGTTACCGAGCTGGCGCAGGCGCAGATTGTCGTCCAGCTGGGATCGAGCCTGACGGGGAAGCGTCTGCTCCAGTGGCAGGCCACCTGTACCCCAGAAGAGTACTGGCTGGTGGATCCGCTCGAAGGACGCCTTGACCCGGCGCACCATCGCGGCCGCCGCCTGGTGAGCAACATTGACAGCTGGCTGGAATTGCATCCGGCGGAAAAACGCAAACCCTGGGCGGTGGAGATCCCGGCGCTGTCACGTCAGGCGTGGGAACTCACCAAAACGCAGTGCGAGGCGTTCAGTGAAGCCGGGCTGGCGCACCGTATCCGCAAATATCTTCCCGAGCAGGGACAACTTTTTGTCGGTAACAGCCTGGTGGTGCGCCTGATTGACGCCTTTTCGCAGCTGCCGGCGGGTTATCCGGTGTACAGCAACCGGGGCGCGAGCGGCATTGACGGCCTGATCTCCACTGCCGCTGGCGTACAGCGGGCCAGCGCGAAATCCACGCTGGCGATTGTGGGGGATCTCTCAGCCCTCTACGATCTCAACGCGCTGGCGCTCCTGCGTCGGGCGTCGGCCCCGTTCGTGCTGATTGTTGTGAACAATAACGGCGGGCAGATTTTCTCGTTGCTGCCGACGCCGCAAAGCGAGCGTGAGCGCTTCTATCTGATGCCGCAAAACGTGCAGTTCGAACACGCCGCCGCCATGTTCAGCCTCAAGTACCATCGCCCGGAAAACTGGGACGCGCTGGAGACGGCGCTGAACACCGCCTGGCGGCAGCCTGGCGCGACGCTGATTGAGCTGGTGGTAAACGATGCTGACGGCGCGCAGAAGCTGCAACATCTGCTTGCGCAGGTGAGTCACCTGTGATCCTCGCAGGCCTCTCCCAGCCAGGAAAACCAGGCTACCCCTGGCTGGTTTTCCTGCACGGTTTTTCCGGCGACTGTCGCGAGTGGCAGGCTGTCGGGGCGTCGCTGCATGACTACCCCCGGCTCTACCTTGACCTGCCTGGGCACGGTGGTTCAGCGGATACGGGCGTGACGGGGTTTGCAGAGGTAAGTGAATTGCTCTCGCATACCCTTGTTAGTTACAACATACTAAGATACTGGCTCGTGGGGTACTCCCTCGGCGGCCGCATTGCGATGTTCCATGCCTGCCAGCATCCTGCGGGGTTAGACGGGGTGATTGTGGAAGGTGGACACCCGGGCCTGCAAGACGCCGATGCGCGCCAGGCCCGGCTGATCTCTGACCGCCGCTGGGCGTCACGGTTTCGCAGTGAGCCGCTGGAGGCCGTCTTTGCCGACTGGTATCAACAGCCGGTCTTTGCCTCACTTACGGATGATCAGCGCAGGGCGCTGATCGCGCTGCGCAGCCGGAACAACGGCCCGAGGCTGGCAGAGATGCTGGAGGCCACCTCGCTTGCCGTTCAGCCTGATTTACGTCCCGCGCTCATCGCGCGTGATTTTTCTTTTGACTATCTCTATGGCGAACGTGACGGGAAGTTTGCAGCTATCGCCGCTGAAATTAACGCCACGCGTCATGCTATCCCTCACGCCGGACACAACGCCCACCGGGACAACCCGGACGCGGTTGCCGCGAGTCTGGCTCAGATACTGCGTTATCGAACAAAGGACACGCTATGATCTATCCTGATGAACACATGCTTTACGCGCCGGTTGAATGGCAGGACTGCTCCGAAGGCTACACCGACATTCGTTACCACAAATCCGCCGATGGTATCGCCAAAATTACTATCAACCGTCCACAGGTGCGCAACGCATTTCGTCCGCTGACCGTAAAAGAGATGATCCAGGCGCTGGCGGATGCCCGCTACGACGACACTATCGGCGTCATCATCCTCACCGGGGAAGGGGAGAAAGCCTTCTGCTCCGGCGGCGATCAGAAAGTCCGCGGTGACTACGGCGGATACCAGGATGATGCGGGCACGCACCACCTGAACGTGCTGGATTTCCAGCGCCAGATCCGCACCTGTCCAAAACCGGTGGTCGCGATGGTGGCAGGGTATTCCATCGGCGGCGGTCACGTGCTGCACATGATGTGTGACCTGACGATCGCGGCGGAAAATGCCATTTTCGGTCAGACTGGCCCGAAAGTCGGCTCTTTCGACGGCGGCTGGGGCGCGTCCTATATGGCGCGCATTGTCGGTCAGAAAAAAGCCCGCGAAATCTGGTTCCTGTGCCGTCAGTACAACGCCCAGGAAGCGCTGGATATGGGGCTGGTTAACACCGTGGTGCCGATCGCCGATCTGGAAAAAGAGACCGTGCGCTGGTGTCGCGAAATGCTGCAAAACAGCCCAATGGCGCTGCGCTGCCTGAAAGCGGCTCTCAACGCCGACTGTGACGGTCAGGCGGGCCTTCAGGAGCTGGCGGGTAACGCCACCATGCTGTTCTACATGACCGAAGAGGGTCAGGAAGGGCGCAACGCGTTCAACGAAAAACGCCAGCCAGACTTCAGCAAATACAAACGGAACCCGTAATGCGTTGCGCGCAGGTTTACCGCTGGCAGATACCGATGGACGCGGGCGTGGTGCTGCGTGAACGGCGGTTAAAAACCCGTGACGGCTTTTTCGTGCATCTTCGGCAGGGCGAGCGGGAAGGGTGGGGCGAAATCGCCCCGCTTCCGGGCTTTAGCCTGGAAACGCTGGACGAGGCGCAGGCTGCGCTGATGGCCTGGGCGCATGAATGGCGTGAGGGGGCTGATCCGGCGCTGCCGGACATTCCTTCCGCCGCGTTCGGCATCAGCTGTGCGCTGGCAGAGCTGGACGGCAGTTTGCCGGACGCGGCGAATTATCGCGCCGCGCCGCTCTGTACCGGCGATCCGGATGAACTTTTCGCGCTCCTTTCCGCGATGCCTGGCGAGAAGGTGGCGAAAATAAAGGTTGGCCTGTACGAAGCGGTGCGCGACGGAATGGTGGTTAACCTGTTACTGGAAGCCATTCCCGATCTGCACCTGCGCCTGGACGCCAACCGCGCCTGGACGCCGCTCAGGGCGCAGCAGTTTGCGAAGTACGTCAACCCGGCGTACCGCAGCCGCATCGCGTTTCTTGAAGAGCCGTGCAAAACGCGCGACGACTCTCGCGCCTTCGCCCGGGAAACCGGCATCGCCATTGCCTGGGATGAGAGCCTGCGCGAAGCCGATTTCGCGTTTGCCGCCGAGCCGGGCGTCAGGGCCGTGGTGATTAAGCCAACGCTGACCGGCAGCCTCGACAAGGTGCGCGAGCAGGTTGCGGCGGCCCATGCCGCAGGGCTGACGGCGGTGATCAGTTCATCCATCGAATCCAGCCTCGGCCTGACGCAGCTGGCGCGCATCGCTGCATGGTTAACGCCGGACACCGTTCCCGGTCTCGATACGCTAAACCTGATGCAGGCCCAGCTGATTCGCCAGTGGCCTGGCAGCACCTTGCCGTGCCTCGACGTCGGGGCGCTGGAGCCACTGCGATGAGTTTTACCGACTGGCCGTGGCGGCACTGGCGCACCCGGCGTGCCGATAAACTTGCGCTGCGTTTAGACGATATAACGCTCAGCTGGTCTCAGCTGGGCGAGCGTATCGATCGTCTCGCAGCCGGTTTTCAGTCTCAGGGCGTTACGGACGGTGACGGCGTCATGCTGCTCGCCCACAACCACCCGCAGACCCTGCTGGCCTGGCTGGCGCTGCTTCAGTGCGGCGCCCGCATTTTGCCGGTGAACCCTCAGCTTCCCCGTCCGCTGCTGGACGTCCTCCTGCCGCAGATGACCCTGCGCTTTGCGCTGGTGCTTAACGGTGAGTATGACGGTCTGCCCGGTCTGGTATTAAGAGAGGGCGAGGGGCAGGGCGGCGTCACGTGGCGGGCAGAACGGCTGGCCTCAATGACGCTCACCTCTGGCTCCACCGGCTTGCCGAAAGCGGCGGTGCACACCTGTGCCGCCCACCTTGCCAGCGCAAAGGGCGTGCTGGCGCTGATGCCTTACGGCGGTAGCGACGACTGGCTGCTCTCTCTGCCGCTGTTTCACGTCTCCGGTCAGGGGATTTTGTGGCGCTGGTTGCAGGGCGGAGGCCGTCTCACCGTGCGTGAAAAACAGCCGCTGGAGCAGGCGCTACAGGGCTGTACCCACGCCTCGCTGGTGCCAACGCAGCTGTGGCGGCTGCTTAATTCACACCATCCCGTCGCGCTGAAAGCCGTGCTGCTCGGCGGGGCGGAAATCCCCGTTGCGCTGACCGAACAGGCGCGCGAGCAGGGGATCCGTACGTTCTGCGGTTACGGTCTGACCGAGTTCGCCTCCACCGTCTGCGCCAAAGAGGCCGACGGCGCGCCGGACGTGGGCAGCGCGCTGCCGGGCAGAGACGTTCAGGTGGTGAACGGTGAAGTCTGGATCCGGGCGGAAAGCATGGCGGCGGGCTACTGGCGAGACGGCGCATTATTGCCGCTGGTCAATGAGCAGGGCTGGTTCGCCACCCGCGATCGCGGCGAGTGGCATGACGGACGCCTGACCATTCTGGGCCGAATGGACAATCTCTTTTTCAGCGGCGGAGAAGGGATCCAGCCCGAAGCGCTGGAGCGCGTTATCGCCACGCATCCGCAGGTAAGCCAGGCGTTTGTCGTTCCGCTGGATGATGCCGAGTACGGGCAACGTCCGGTGGCGGTAGTGGAATGCGAGCCGGGCACGGATATCACGCTGTTGCCGGAGTGGGTTCAGGGCAGGCTGGCGCGCTTTGAGCAGCCGGTACACTGGCTGGCGCTGCCGTCAGAACTGAAAAATGGCGGGATTAAAATCTCCCGCCAGGCGTTAAAGCAGTGGGTCAATGCCCTGTTGAGGGGCTAATCAGCCGATATCCGGCTGCGGTTTGTGCTGGCGTCGACGGACCCAGCGCAGCACCGGCGGCACGACAATCACCATAATCGCCATTGCCAGCAGGATCTTCGTCACGCTGCTCTCCCACAGGATCCCCATGTTGCCGTTGCTGATGGAGAGGGCGCGGCGCAGGTTCTGCTCCAGCATTTCCCCCAGCACAAACCCTAAAATCAGCGGCGACATCGGGAAGTGCATCTTGCGCAGAATGTAGCCCAGCACGCCGAGCAGCACCATCAACACCAGGTCGAAGGTGGTGCTGTGCACCGCGTACACCCCAACCGCAGAGACGGCGGCGATGGCCGGGACCAGGAACCACAGGGGAATGGTCAGCATGCGGGTGAACAGGCCGATCAGCGGGATGTTCATCACCAGCAACATCACGTTGGCGATCAGCAAGGCGGCAATCAAACCCCAGACGATATCGGGCTGCTCGGTAAACATCGCCGGACCCGGGGTGATGTTATAGAGCGTCAGCGCGCCCATCATTACCGCCGTGGTGCCGGAGCCCGGCACGCCGAGGGTCAGCATCGGGATAAACGAGCCGCAGGCCGAGGCGTTATTCGCCGCCTCCGGCGCTGCCACGCCGCGGATATCGCCTTTGCCGAAGCTGTCGCTGTTACCGCTCAGCTTTTTCTCGGTCATGTAGGTGATAGCGCTGGCGATAGTAGCCCCCGCGCCGGGCAGAATGCCGACGAAGAAACCGATCACCGACGAACGCAGGGTGGCGCCAATACACTGCGCCCCCTCTTTGGCATTAAAGAGCATACGTCCGGTTTTACGCACCAGCGTCTGCCCGCTGCTGGTATGCTCCAGCATCAGTAAGATTTCTGAGACAGAGAACAGACCAATCACCACGACGATAAACTGCACGCCGTCGGAGAGATGAACGCTGTCGAAGGTAAAACGATAAACCCCGGTGTTGGCATCCACGCCGACGGTGGCCAGACTGAGGCCAATCAACGCAGACAAAAACGACTTCAGCGGATTCTGCGCCATCATGCTGCCGAGACAGGCGATGGCGAACACCATCAGGGCAAAATACTCGGCCGGACCAAACGCCAGCGACCACTGGGCCAGCGCCGGGGCGAAGAGGATGATGCCGCCAATGGCGATCATGGAGCCAAAGAACGAGCTGACGGCAGAAATAGAGAGCGCCACGCCGCCGCGCCCCTGCTGCGCCATCGGGTAGCCATCCAGCGCGGTCATAATGGCGGCGGCATCACCGGGCACGTTAAGCAGAATCGAGGAAATACGCCCCCCGTATTCGCAGCCGATATAGACCGTCGCCAGCAGGATCAGCGCCGATTCCGCAGGCAGGTGCAGCGCAAAGGCCAGCGGCAGTAAAATCGCCACGCCGTTGATAGGGCCAAGGCCCGGCAGCAGGCCGACGATGGTCCCGACGAAACAGCCGATCAGGGCGATCACCAGGTTTTCCGGGGTCATCGCTACCGCGAACCCCTGAGAGAGATAGATCCAGGTATCCATAGCGTGCTCCGTTAGTTAAACCATGCGCCGAGCGGCAGGGTCACGTCCAGCAGGCGGTCGAAGGCGTACCAGAGTAAAATGCCCAGTACGACCCCGGAGATCCCCGCCGCAGGCAGCGAGGCGTTAAACAGTATGCCAATCACCATCGTCAGCAGGGCGGTGGCAATCGGGAAGCCGAGCCACTCAAAGCCCCACGCATACATCAGCAGGACAATTACCATTACCAGCAGACGTTGCAGCGTACGGCGTGGCGGCCACTCCACGGTATCCGGATGGCGCAGCAGCAGCGCCACCGAGCAGAGCAGCATCAGGCCGACTATGCCGACGGGGAAGGGGCGTGGCCCCACGGGTTCATAGCTGTATTCGCTGTGGATCTGCCAGGCGACGAACATGCCGCCAATGCAGAGCAGCAGCCATATCCCGGCAAAAATGCGATCGCTCATAGCGCCTCCGGTTATTTCGCCAGACCAAAGGCTTTCGCCTGTTCGCGGTAGTCATTCACCTGTTTTTTGACATACTCGTCCAGCTGCTTGCCGTTCAGGTTGAACTCAAACAGCCCGCGCAGATCGCGCTGTTTTTTGAACTCCTCGGTTTGCTGAAGTTTTGCGAAGGTATCCACCCACCACTGGTACTCGGCGTCGGTCACTTTTGGCCCGACGAAGAAGCCGCGGATGATCGGCCAGACCAGGTTATAACCCTGCTCTTTAGCGGTTGGGACGTCTGCCAGCTGGCCCGGCAGACGGTTTTCCGAGAAGACCGCCAGCACGCGGATCTTATCCCCGCTCAGGTAGGGCACCATTTCGCTGAGATCGCCCGATACCGCCTGGACGTGATTGCCCATCAGCGCCGTCACCGGCTCGCCGCCGCCTTCAAAGGCCACGTAACGCATCTTGTGCGGATCCACTTTGGCCTGCTGCGCCAGCAGCGCGGCTTTCATCCAGTCCTGGCTGCCGATAGAGGCGCCCGCGCCAATGACCACGCTGTTCGGATCTTTTTCCATGGCGGTCAGCAGATCTTTCAGGGATTTCCACGGGGAGTCCGCGCGCACGGCGATCATGCCGTAATCGGTGCCTACGGTGGCGAGCCAGCGCACGTCATTCACGTCATAACGACCAAATTTCCCCTGCGACAGGTTTAGCAGCGAACCGCCGGAGAAGGCCACCACGGTGCCCGCTTCGGCAGGGCGCTGCGCGACGATGGCGTTATAGGCTACCGCGCCCACGCCGCCGGGCATGTAGGTGACGCGCATCGGTTTCTCGATGGCCTTCGTCTCCAGCAGGCTGACCTGAATCAGCTTACAGGTCAGGTCGAAGCCGCCGCCGGGTTTGGCCGGGGCGATACATTCGGTACGGGATGGCGCGTCCTGCGCCTGGACGACAGAGGCACTCAACAGCAATACGCTTGCAGCAAGGGTAGAAAGTAATTGTTTTTTCATCGTTTATCCTCACGCCGGAGAACCGGGAGTACGGGTACGGGTGTATTTTTTCTGATTATGTGAACCACCTTGTAGCGGTTCCGTTGCGTGATTGTTAAAACAATAACCTTTCATTTCCCTTTCACTGCGACACCAACTTTACAGGATGTGATATGCGTCTCTTACTGGCGGAAGATAATCGTGAGCTGGCTCACTGGCTGGAAAAAGCGCTGGTACAAAACGGATTTGCCGTGGATTGCGTCAACGATGGACGGGCGGCCGATCATCTTTTGCAGGGAGAAAACTATGCCGTCGCGATCCTTGATATCGGCATGCCCGGCTTCGACGGGCTGGAGGTGGTGCATCGCCTGAGAAAGCGCGGGCAGACGCTGCCGGTGCTGTTTCTTACCGCCCGCAGCAACGTGGCAGACAGGGTGAAGGGGCTGAATGCCGGGGCGGATGACTACCTGCCGAAACCGTTCGAGCTGGAGGAGCTTGATGCCCGCCTGCGCGCGCTGCTGCGCCGCAGCGAAGGACGAACCCAGGAGCGCCAGCGGCTGGGAGAGCTGGAGTACGATGATGAAGGCTTTTTTCTGCTGCGCGATGAACCCCTTTCCCTCACGCCGCGCGAACTCTCTTTGCTGAAGGTGCTGATGCACCGCCGGACCCGTCCCGTCTCCCGGCAACAGCTTTTCGACCAGGTATTCAGCCTGAACGACGACGTCAGCCCCGAGAGCATCGATCTCTATATTCACCGCCTGCGTAAGAAGCTGACCGGCAGCGGGGTGCGGATCATTACCCTCCGGGGGCTGGGCTACGTGCTGGAGTGCGGCGATGAGGTGGGTTAAGCCGCAGTCGCTTTACCTGCAACTTTTGCTTTTTCTGGGTTTGCCGCTGCTGCTGTTATGGGGGCTGTCAGCCTTTAACAGCTACGTTAGCGCGTTACAGGCGGCGACGCAGGCCTATGACCGCACGCTGTTATCCTCGGCGCGCACGGTGTCAGAGCGGCTGGTGGTGCACAACGGCAAGCTCCAGGTGAACGTGCCCTGGGTCGTGCTCGACAGCTTCGAGCTGAACATGAACGATCGCCTCTATTACAAGGTCGTGGACCCTGACGGGCGGACGATCTCCGGCTACGACGATCTGCCGAATATGCCTCCCTCCACGTCGCGCACTACACACTATCCGGCGCTGGCGTGGTTTTATCATACCGAGTATCGCGGGCAGGCGATCCGCGTGGCGAAGCTGCTCCAGCCGGTTAACGAGGACAGTGTGTTCGGGATGGCGGAGATCTACGTCGCCGAAACGTTGCAGTCGCGGCGCTATCTGGCCACTCAGCTGCTGTTTTCCTCGCTCGTGTCGCAGGGGCTGCTGGTGCTGCTTACGCTGGTCCTGACCGCGTGGCTGCTGCGTCGTGTGCTGCGCCCGATGCGGCAGCTCTCGTCCCTGATGGTGCGCCGTGAGCCCGGGCTGCTGGCTCCGCTGCCGGAGCTGCTGCCCTGGTCGGAAACGCGGCTGCTGATTGTGGCATTTAACCGCTATATCGACAGGTTGCGCGGCGTACTTTCGCGGCAGGCGCGCTTTAACGCCGACGCCTCACACCAGCTCAAAACGCCGCTGGCGGTGCTGAAAACCCAGGTATCGGTTGCCCTGACGCGTAACGATCCGGCGCTGTGGCAGGAGAGCTTACGGGCGATGAACGTCACGCTGGATAACACCATCGTGCTGACGGAAAGGCTGTTGCAGCTTTCGGCGGTGAAGCGAAAAGAGCAGGGGGAGCGACAGTTTGCGCCTGTCGATCTGGTACAGGTGGTGCAAAACTGCTGCTTTTCCCGGCTGGCGCAGGCGCGCAGCAAGGGTATCGATCTCGGTTATGACGGCGTACAGCAGTCGGTAATGATTGAGGGGGATGACGTGTTGCTGGGCGAACTTTGCGCCAACCTGCTGGAGAACGCAATCAAATACACACCGGAGCAGGGCGTCGTGACGGTGTACCTGCGCACGGCTAACGATGCCGTTGAGCTGAGCGTGGAGGACAGCGGACCGGGCATTGCTGAAGACCAGATCTCCCAGGCCATGCTGCCGTTTCATCGGTTGGATAACGTGGGCGATGCCGCCGGGTCCGGCATTGGCCTGGCGCTGGCTAACGATATTGCCCGCCTGCACCGCAGCCATCTTCAGCTGATGCCCAGTGAAAATCTGGGTGGGCTGAGCGTGAAAATGCGCTTTCTGATGCTGGTATAAATGCCGATATTATCAAATCGTTACAAACTAATTGCCCGCCGCACGCGGAGTCCATTGATCACACAGGCAGTCAGGTTAAAATCTCGCGGTTTTTGGACATCTCTGAATAAATTGTGCGGGATCACGACAATGAAAAAAGTGGCATTAATGGGCTTAAGCGGCCTGATGTTTGTTTCAGCAGCGGCAAACGCAATTTCCTTCAACGGCTCGGCGGGACAAGATTATACCCATCTGGGCTTTGGTCTTGGCACGGATAGCGCAGGCCTGGCAATGACCGGCGGCTGGACGCACAACGACGACGATGGGGATGCGGCAAGCCTGGGCCTCGGCTTCAACGTGCCGTTGGGTCCCTTCCTGGCGACCGTCGGCGGTAAAGGCATTTACACCAACCCGAACGACGGCGACGAAGGCTACGCGGCGGCAGTGGGCGGCGGCTTGCAGTGGAAAATTGGCGACAGCTTTGGCCTGTTCGGTGAGTACTACTACTCCCCGGATTCCCTCTCCAGCGGTATCGACAGCTATCAGGAAGCTAATGCCGGCGCGCGCTGGACCATCATGCGTCCGATCACCATCGAAGCGGGCTATCGCTATCTGAACCTGGCCGGTAAAGACGGCAACCGCGACAACGCCCTGGCAGACGGCCCGTACATTGGCGTGAGCGCCGGTTTCTAATCCTCTCGGCGCGGCGTTCAGTCGCGCCAGTTTCTCTCTTCCCCCGGTCCTCGATTGCGCTATAGTGTTTTGACCATTGAAATGGGAGAACACAATGATAAATGTGGAAATGTTATCCACTGGCGACGAAGTGCTGCATGGGCAAATCATTGATACCAATGCCGCCTGGCTCGCCGATCTCTTCTTTGAGCAAGGATTACCGTTAACGCGCCGCAACACCGTAGGTGACAATCTTGAGTCGCTGGTCAACGTTCTGCGCGAGCGCAGCGAACGCTGCGACGTGCTGATTGTGAACGGCGGGCTGGGACCCACCAGCGACGATCTCAGCGCGCTGGCCGCCGCCACGGCCAAAGGCGAAGGCCTGGTTCTGCACGAGGCGTGGCTGGCACAGATGGAGCGCTTTTTCTCCGGGCGTGGCCGCGTGATGGCCCCCAGCAACCGCAAGCAGGCTGAAATTCCCGCCAGCGCGGAACTGATTGATAACCCGGTCGGCACCGCCTGCGGGTTTGCCGTTCAGCTGAACCGCTGCCTGATGTTCTTCACCCCGGGCGTCCCGTCGGAATTTAAAGTGATGGTCGAGCAGCAGATCCTGCCGCGCCTGCGCGCGCGCTTTACGCTGCCTGAACCGCCGCTGTGCCTGCGTCTGACCACCTTTGGTCGCTCGGAAAGCGATCTGGCCCAGAGCCTCGATCACCTGCAACTGCCTCCTGGCGTGTCGATGGGCTATCGCTCCTCCATGCCGATTATTGAACTGAAGCTGACCGGACCGGCGTCAGAGAAAGCCGCCATGCTGGCGCTGTGGCCGGAAGTGCAGCGCGTCGCCGGGGAAAGCCTGATTTTCGAAGGAACGGAAGGGCTGCCGGCGCAGATCGCAGCGCATTTGCAGTCCCGCCAGTTGAGCGTGACGTTAAGCGAGCAGTTTACCGGTGGGCTTCTGGCGCTTCAGCTTACCCGTGCGGGTGCGCCGCTGCTGGCCAGTGAAGTGGTGCCGTTCCAGCAGGAGACGCTGGCGCAGACGGCGCGCTGGGCGTCCGAGCGCAGAGTGAAGCATTTCGCCGGGCTGGCGCTGTTTGTGGGCGGGCTGGATGAGGAGCACCTCAACTTTGCCCTGGCAACGCCGGAAGGGACGCACGCCCTGCGGGTCAGGATGAGCATTACCCGCCACAGCCTGGCCGTGCGTCAGGAGGTGTGCGCGATGATGGCGCTGAACATGCTGCGCCGCTGGCTGAACGGGAAAGAGGTCGCCAGCGAGCACGGCTGGATCAACGTCGTGGAATCGCTGTTCGTAGAGTGAGAGTGTGCCGGGGCAGAGTCCCCGGCAACGGTTACGCCAGCGCTTTTGCCAGCAAGGTAATGGGATGTTCACAGCGTTTGCTGGTGGACATCTCGATCTGCCACTTACAGGTTTCGCAGTCTGTCACCACGATATCTGCGCCGCTCTCTTCAATCTGGCGGAACAGCGGCGCGCCAATGGCCTGTGACGTTGGGTAGTTTTCACGCTTGAAGCCGTAGGTGCCAGCGATGCCGCAGCAGCGTGAGTCCAGCACCGTCAGCTCCAGCCCCGGGATCAGACGCAGCAGCTCAAGCGTATAGATCGACCAGCCCATCTTCTCCATATGACATGGCGTGTGATACACCACCTTCAGCGGCAATTTGCCCAGCGGTAACGTCTGCCCGCTGTCCAGTTTGCGCCAGAGAAAACGGGTCGCCAGCTCAATGTGCTCGCGCAGGCCGGTGTTATCCACCTCCAGCAGATGCGGATATTCATCGCGCAGCGTGAAGGTACAGGTTGACGACGTCGCCAGTACCGGTATCCCTTTGTCGACGATCGCCTCACGTAAAGAGGTGACGTTGCTGCTCGCCTGCTTGCGCGCTTTGTCGATGAAGCCGTTGGCAATCAGCGGAACGCCGCAGCACTTTTCTTTGCTCAGCAGCTGAACGCCCGTTCCCATGGCGTTCAGGACTTTCAGCAGGTCTTTCCCCAGCTGCGGATGGTTGTAGTTCACGTAGCAGCCGTGGAAGAAGGCGACCTGCTCAGAGAACTGCGCCTGTTCTGCCGCCACGGATTTAAACCAGCGGCGGAAGGTGCCGTGAGAATATTTCGGCAGACTGCGGTGATGGTCGATTTTGAGCGTCGCATCCAGCAGCCTGCGCACCGGCTTCAGGGCGGTGGCGGCATTGACGACCGGCGCGAAAGGCGTCGAGAGGCTACCCATCAGATCGGTGTGGCTCAGTATCGCGTCACGCAGCGTCGGTTTTTGCGTACTGTAGCGGGCGCGGGCGCGCTGGATGATATCGCCTATTTTCACGTCCGACGGGCAGGCAACTTCGCAGCGTTTGCAGTTGATGCAGTATTTCAGCGCCTCGTCGTAGAGCGCGCCATCCTTCAGGCGCAGACGCTCCCCGTCGGGACCGGCCTGTTTCGGGCCGGGATAGCGCGGATCGACGCCGCTGACCGGGCAAACCGTGGTGCAGACCGTGCATTTGATACAGCTTTCAAATTGGGTGTCGTTCATTGTGCTCCCTCCCTGCGCTGGATAATCTGCTCCGCGACATGCAGCGCAGTGACGGCGCAGACGCCGCCACCGCAGCCCTGCGCCACGGGATCGTACCCGCCCAGAACCGAGCCGATGGCGTAAAGATTTTCAACCGGTTCCCCGCCCAGCCGCGGGCGCAGTTGGCTGTCGACGATCACGCCGAACTGCTGCCAGGGCTGCGGGGTGAAGAAATCGCTTTGATACCAGTCCGCGCGGGAAGCGCTTTGCCGGACGTCCAGACCGAGGATCGCCTCACGCACGCCATCCCGGCTGCTCAGCAGACCGTTACTGAAGAAACTGCCGCTTGCCAGCACCGTAAAGCGTGCGCGAAGCGGGATGTCGCCGTGGTTGCGGGTCCAGATTTCGCTTACCGCGCCCTCAGCCAGGATGATTTTTTTCACCTCGTCGCCTGCCATCCAGACGCCACCCTGGGCAACAAACTGACGCTGAAGCTGGGTGTGCAGACGAATGCCGGGCACGGAAGGGGGGAGCGTCGGCAGTAAACCGAGCGTACAGGGCAGGCGCGCCGAGAGCCAGCGCCAGAGCCGGTTGTCCGTTAAGCCAAAACAGGCGGGCATAAACAGGGCGTCGCAGGTCTCGCCGAGCGGTTGAAGCGCCGCGTACAGCTGCGGCCAGTAACTTTCATTATCCAGCAGGCGGGCAATGTTCACCGCACGAAACTCGCTGGGGTTTTCGCGCAGCACGTCGAGTTCGGGGAGATCAATCTCCGCCGTATCCACCTGAACACCCTGCTGTCTGAGAGACGCGGCGGCCAGATGCGGCTGGAAATCGAGGAAGCCGCTGATCCCCACCACCCGCACGCGCTCGGCAGCGATGGGGGCGACAGGCACCTCTTCCGGGCTAAGCCAGGCGGCGCGCAGGGTGCCGAGCGGCGTGACGCGCTGATGATTTTGCTCGGCGTCACCCTGCATGCGTGCGCCGCAGGTGGTGAGCAGGTGTTCGGTTTCGCAGGCAAAGCGGGCCATATTCTCTGCGCCCGTCAGGCGGTAGGGATGTTCAGGCGGCAGATCGGCGAACGATAGCGCGCCCAGTAAATCCAGCGAGCCGGAAGAGAAGTGCAGGGCACTCTGACCGCGAGTGACAATGGCGCAGCGCAGACCCCGCTGCGTCAGTTTGAGGCCGCACAGCAGGCCCGCCAGTCCCCCACCCACAATCACGGTATCAAATTTCATGGTTGTGCTCCTTCTCCAGACCGCAAAGCCCCTGATAGACCCAGCGGGTAAACTCGCTTTCGCGCAGGGCATCGCCCCAGGCGACGGGCTGAATGCCCTTCCAGCGCTCGTTTAAAAAATCGCTGAGCTGGGCAAGCGACTGGGTTGAGGTGGTGGCGTGAAAACGTTGCAGCAGCCCGGCGGCACGGCAGGCGCACAGCTCCCCCTGACAGGTGCCCATCCCGACGCGCGTGCGGCGGCGTAAATCGAGCAGGTTGTTCACCGTCAGGTTTTCCACGGCATACTGCACCTCGCCTGCGGTCACGGCTTCGCATTCGCACACCAGGCTGCGGCTGAGTCGCCCTTCACCGAGCCAGGTTGGGGTGCGGTCCCCGTGGCGGTAAATCGCCGAACCGCGAAGCGGGGCAGGGAGTGAAATGATTTTGTGCAGCGTTTTTTCTGTCGATTGCTGCGAGCCGGGCAGAGCCTGTTCCGCCGTCACGCACGGTGCGGTGTTGCCGAGCTTACGGCAGACGGCATCGGTGGCCCACTGGGCCATCAGCCGGTAGGTCATCAGCTTGCCGCCGGTAATGGTGATAAACCCGTCCATGCCGTCGCGTTCGGCGTGATCGAGCAGCACGATGCCGCGGCTGACGTTACGCCCGCTCGGATCGTTATCGCTGGCGACGAGGGGACGCACGCCCGCGTAGGCACGCAGAATACGCGTCTGCGCCATCACCGGGGCCAGCTTTTCCCCTTCGCGCAGCAGGATATCCACCTCTTCAGCGGTGACGCGGTTGTAATCAATTTCGCTGTAGTCCACATGCATTGAGGTCGTGCCGATTAACGAAATGGTGTCCCCCGGCACGAGGATATCGGCGTCAGACGGTTTACGGCAGCGGTTGATGACATGGTTATTGATGCGGTGGTCGAGGATCAGCAGCGAGCCTTTCGCCGGGAACATGCGCACCGACAGGTCCGCGTATTCCGCGATGCGCTGGCCCCAGATCCCCGCCGCGTTGACCACGACGGCGGCATACAGCTCGCGGTGTTCGTTGTACTGCGCATCAAACACGCGCACCCCGCGCACGGTATTACCTTCACGAATAAGCCCGGTGACGTGATGCCCGGTCAGGATCTGGGCGCCATGTTCCCGCGCGTCGAGCATATTGGCGGCGGTCAGGCGGAAAGGATCAACGGTTCCGTCCGGTACTTTTACCGCGCCCAGTAACGCCGGGTTTACCGAGGGTTCAAGACGGCGCGCCTGCGCAGGATCGATCGCCTCGGCCTGAATGCCTGCCGCCGTGCAGGCGGTGATAAAGGTTTGCTGAAAGCCGAGGTCATCTTCTAGAAGGGTGATAAAAAGACCGTTGGTCGGTTCAACGCAGTGGCGGGCGATGCGCCTGAGGATCTGGTTTTCAGCGATACACTCGCGTGCTGACTCAGCGTCAGTGACCGCATAGCGGGCGCCGCTGTGCAACAGACCGTGATTACGTCCCGTCGCGCCGGTGGCGATATCGTGGCGTTCCAGAAGCGTGACGCTCAATCCCCGCAGGGCGCAGTCGCGTGCGATGCCGGCACCCGTCGCGCCACCGCCAATGATAATCACATCGCTGAAGCGTGGATCGTGAATTGTCATTGCCTTTCCTCTATGTTCGTTTTTTAGCATTTAGCCACATTGATCGTGTGGTTTGTTTGATTTCGAACATAAACGCGCGAAATTCGAAAGTGAAACGTGATTTCATGCGCTTTTTTGCGCATTCTGTCATATTTCTGTAACAATCTGTGCGTTGATTCACAGTAACATTCACCGTGATTTCTTAACATCGCCGCCTCTGTAGCCGGGCGCGAGATGCCCGGTCATTTTTTGAAAGGCCACGGAGGCTGTTATGCTCAGTATCTTTAAACCTGCGCCACATCGGGCGCGACTGCCAGAGGCAGAGATTGATCCTCTCTACCGCCGTCTGCGTTGGCAAATCTTCCTCGGGATCTTCTTCGGGTATGCGGCGTACTATCTGGTACGTAAAAACTTTGCGCTCGCCATGCCGTACCTGGTGGAGCAGGGCTTCTCTCGCGGCGATCTGGGATTTGCGCTGTCGGGGATCTCCATCGCGTACGGTTTTTCGAAGTTCATTATGGGGTCGGTGTCGGATCGTTCGAATCCGCGCGTGTTCCTGCCCGCCGGTCTGATCCTCGCGGCAGCGGTGATGCTGTTCATGGGCTTTGTGCCGTGGGCGACCTCCAGCATTGCCATCATGTTCGTGCTGCTGTTCCTCTGCGGCTGGTTCCAGGGGATGGGATGGCCGCCATGCGGACGCACCATGGTTCACTGGTGGTCACAGAAAGAGCGTGGTGGAATTGTATCTGTGTGGAACTGCGCACATAACGTCGGGGGCGGGCTTCCGCCGCTGCTGTTCCTGCTGGGGATGGCCTGGTTCAACGACTGGCATGCCGCGCTCTATATGCCAGCCTTTGGCGCCATTCTGGTGGCGATTATCGCCTTCGCTCTGATGCGCGACACCCCACAGTCCTGCGGCCTGCCGCCGATTGAAGAGTACAAAAACGACTACCCGGATGATTACAGCGAGAAGCACGAAGAAGAGCTGACGGCAAAGCAGATCTTCATGAAGTACGTGCTGCCGAACAAGCTGCTGTGGTACATCGCGGTGGCAAACGTATTTGTCTACCTGCTGCGCTACGGCATCCTCGACTGGTCGCCAACCTACCTGAAAGAGGTGAAGCACTTCGCGCTGGATAAATCCTCCTGGGCCTATTTCCTGTATGAATACGCGGGCATTCCCGGCACGCTGATCTGCGGCTGGATGTCGGACAAAGTGTTTAAGGGCAACCGTGGGGCGACGGGCGTGTTCTTTATGACGCTGGTCACCATCGCGACGGTCGTTTACTGGCTTAACCCGCCGGGGAATCCGGGTGTGGATATGGCCTGTATGATCGTCATCGGCTTCCTGATTTATGGTCCGGTTATGCTGATTGGTCTGCATGCCCTGGAGCTGGCGCCGAAGAAAGCGGCAGGCACGGCGGCAGGCTTTACCGGTCTGTTTGGCTACCTCGGCGGTTCGGTCGCTGCGAGCGCCATCGTCGGCTACACCGTCGACTTCTTCGGCTGGGATGGCGGCTTTATGGTGATGATTGGCGGCAGCGTGCTGGCTGTTCTGCTGCTGGTTGTTGTGATGATTGGTGAAAAACGTCACCACGCCGAAGTGCTGGCGCGTCGTCAATAAGGAGCATTGCGATGAAATTAACTCAGTTAGCGACAGGTCTGCTGCTGGCGGGCCTGATGACAGGCTCCGCGCTGGCGGCGGATAAGATCGTGATCGCCCACCGTGGCGCCAGCGGTTATCTGCCGGAGCATACGCTGCCGGCAAAAGCGATGGCCTATGCCCAGGGCGCGGATTATCTGGAGCAGGATCTGGTGATGACGAAGGACGACCAGCTGGTCGTTCTGCATGACCACTATCTTGACCGCGTGACGGACGTGGCGGAGCGTTTCCCGGATCGCGCCCGTAAAGATGGTCGCTACTACGCCATCGACTTCACGCTGGCGGAGATCCGCTCGCTGAAGTTTACCGAGGGCTTCGAGATTGAAAACGGTAAGAAGGTACAGGTCTATCCGGGACGTTTCCCGATGGGCAAGTCTGACTTCCGTATTCACACCTTCGAAGAGGAGATCGAGTTTGTTCAGGGGCTGAACCACTCGACAGGAAAAAATATCGGTATCTACCCGGAAATCAAAGCGCCGTGGTTCCACCATCAGGAAGGGAAGGACATTGCCGCGAAGACGCTGGAGGTACTGAAAAAGTACGGCTACACCAGCAAGCAGGATAAGGTTTTCCTGCAATGTTTCGACGCCGCGGAACTGAAGCGCATCAAAACCGAGCTGGAGCCGAAAATGGGGATGGATCTCAATCTGGTGCAGCTGATTGCGTATACCGACTGGAATGAAACCCAGGAAAAACAGCCGGACGGGAAGTGGGTGAACTACAGCTATGACTGGATGTTTAAGCCGGGCGCGATGAAGCAGATTGCGCAGTACGCCGACGGCATCGGGCCGGATTACCACATGCTGGTGGCGGAAGGCTCAACGCCGGGTCACGTGAAGCTGACGGCGATGGTGAAAGAGGCGCATGCGAGCAAGATGCAGGTGCATCCGTATACCGTACGCGCAGACCAGCTGCCGGAGTATGCGACGGACGTGAATCAGCTTTACGACGTGCTGTATAACCAGGCGGATGTGGACGGGTTGTTTACGGATTTCCCGGATAAAGCGGTGAGCTTTTTGAAGGATAAACGCTGAAATTGCCGGGTGGCGGCTGCGCCTTACCCGGCCTACGAACTGCGGTTTTGTAGGTCGGGTCAGCGAAGCGCCACCCGACATAATTACATCTCGATCTCAATATCGCCTTTTGCCCGGCAGCAGCAGGGCAAAATTTCCCCTTCGCTGATAAAGGCCAGCGGTTCGGTCAGCCAGTCTACCTGGCCTGCGACCAGACGGCAGCGGCAGGAGCCGCAGTAGCCTTCACGACACTGGTACTCTACTTCTACCTGATGCGCTTCAAGCGCCACCAGCAGAGAAGGGTGCTCTTCCTGGCACAACACCTCTGTACCAGAAAGGCTCAGCGTTACGCGGCTCATCAGAGCTGGAAATCGCTCAGGTCGTCGGTGTTGACTTCAGAATCAATCTGACCGACCAGATAAGAACTCACTTCCACTTCCTGCGGCGCAACCTGCACGTTATCGGACACCAGCCAGGTGTTGATCCACGGAATCGGGTTAGAGCGCGTCTGGAATGGCAGATCGAGACCCACAGCCTGCATGCGGATGTTAGTGATGTACTCCACGTACTGGCACAGAATGTCTTTGTTCAGGCCAATCATGGAGCCGTCGCGGAACAGGTAGTCTGCCCACTCTTTCTCCTGCTGGGCGGCCAGCACGAACAGATCGTAGCATTCCTGCTTGCACTCTTCGGCAATCGCAGCCATTTCCGGGTCGTCCGCGCCGCTGCGCAGCAGGTTCAGCATATGCTGGGTGCCGGTCAGGTGCAGGGCTTCGTCACGGGCGATCAGGCGGATAATTTTGGCGTTACCTTCCATCAGCTTGCGCTCGGCAAAAGCGAAGGAGCAGGCGAAGCTTACGTAGAAGCGGATTGCTTCCAGCGCGTTGACGCTCATCAGGCACAGGTACAGCTGCTTTTTCAGGGCCCGCAGGTTTACGGTAATGGTTTTGCCGTTCACGTTATGCGTGCCTTCGCCCATCAGATGCCAGTAGCTGGTCATCTCGATCAGCTCGTCGTAGTAGTGCGCAATGCCTTCCGCGCGCTTCTGGATCTGCTCATTGGTGACGATATCGTCAAACACCACCGCCGGATCGTTCACGATGTTGCGGATGATGTGGGTGTAAGAGCGGGAGTGGATCGTCTCGGAGAACGCCCAGGTCTCTACCCAGGTTTCCAGCTCAGGAATCGAGATCAGCGGCAGCAGCGCCACGTTTGGACTACGGCCCTGGATGGAGTCCAGTAGCGTCTGGTACTTCAGGTTGCTGAGAAAGATGTGCTTTTCGTGTTCCGGCAGCGCCTGGAAATCGATACGGTCGCGGGAAACGTCAACTTCTTCCGGACGCCAGAAGAAGGAGAGTTGCTTTTCAATCAGCTTTTCGAAGATGTCATATTTTTGCTGATCGTAGCGTGCCACGTTGACCGGCTGGCCGAAGAACATCGGCTCTTTGAGCTGGTCGTTTTTCGTCTGTGAAAAGGTGGTATATGCCATTGCGGTGAGTCCTGTTGAGATTTTATTGCCCGGCGGCACTGCGTTTGCCGGGCCTAAAAAACCGTAGGCCGGGTAAGCGTAGCGCCACCCGGCGAAGTGCTTAGATCTTACATGCGCCGCTTTCGCAGCCATCGTCCTGAATTGACGGCACCAGGTCGTCCTGGGCGTCTTCCGCACCATCACGGGTGTTGTGATAGTACAGCGTTTTCACGCCAAATTTGTAGGCGGTGAGCAGGTCTTTCAGCAGTTGCTGCATCGGAACCTTGCCAGACGGGAAGCGCGTTGGGTCGTAGTTGGTATTGGCAGAGATCGACTGGTCGATAAACTTCTGCATGATACCCACCAGTTGCAGATAGCCGTCGTTGTTTGGCATTTCCCACAGCAGCTCGTAGTTGTTACCCAGCGTTTCGTAATCCGGCACCACCTGACGCAGCACGCCGTCTTTCGACGCTTTGATGCTGACGTGGCCGCGCGGCGGTTCAATACCGTTGGTGGCGTTAGAGATCTGCGACGAGGTCTCGGACGGCATCAGGGCAGAGAGCGTGGAGTTACGCAGGCCGTGGGTCTTGATGGACTCGCGCAGGCCTTCCCAATCGAGATGCAGCGGCTCGCTGACGATCGCATCCAGGTCTTTCTTGTAGGTGTCGATTGGCAGAATGCCTTTCGCGTAGGTGGTTTCGTTGAACCACGGGCACGCGCCTTGCTCTTTCGCCAGCTCGTTGGACGCTTTCATCAGGTAGTACTGAATCGCTTCGAACGTCTGGTGCGTCAGGTTGTTGGCGCTGCCGTCGGAGTAACGCTTGCCGTTTTTCGCCAGCCAGTAGGCGAAGTTGATCACGCCGATACCCAGGGTGCGACGGCCCATTGCACCGCGTTTAGCGGCCGGGATTGGGTAATCCTGGTAGTCCAGCAGGGCGTCGAGCGCGCGAACTGCCAGCACGGCCAGCTCTTCCAGCTCGTCCAGGCTCTTAATCGCACCCAGGTTGAACGCGGACAGCGTACAGAGCGCGATTTCACCGTTTTCGTCGTTCACGTCTTCCAGCGGTTTAGTCGGCAGGGCGATCTCCAGGCACAGGTTAGACTGGCGCACTGGCGCAACCACCGGGTCAAACGGGCTGTGGGTGTTGCAGTGGTCCACGTTCTGGATGTAGATACGGCCGGTAGAGGCACGTTCCTGCATCATCAGGGAGAACAGGTCTACCGCCTTCACGCGCTGCTTACGAATGCTGTCGTCTTTTTCATATTTGGTGTACAGACGCTCGAACTCGTCCTGATCGGCGAAGAACGCGTCGTACAGACCCGGGACGTCGGACGGGCTGAACAGGGTGATGTCTTCCCCTTTCAGCAGACGGGTGTACATCAGCTTGTTGATCTGCACGCCGTAGTCCATGTGACGCACGCGGTTGCCTTCCACGCCGCGGTTGTTCTTCAGAACCAGCAGACTTTCCACTTCCAGGTGCCACATCGGGTAGAACAGGGTCGCTGCACCACCACGCACGCCGCCCTGAGAGCAGGATTTTACTGCCGTCTGGAAGTGCTTGTAGAACGGAATACAGCCGGTGTGGAACGCTTCACCGCCGCGGATCGGGCTGCCCAGCGCACGGATACGACCGGCGTTGATGCCGATACCGGCACGCTGGGAGACGTATTTCACGATGGCGCTGGAGGTCGCGTTGATGGAATCCAGGCTGTCACCACACTCGATCAGTACGCAGGAGCTGAACTGACGGGTAGGGGTACGCACGCCAGACATGATTGGCGTAGGCAGAGAAATCTTGAACGTAGAGACCGCATCGTAGAAACGCTTCACGTAGTCCAGACGGGTTTCACGCGGGTAATTAGAGAACAGGCAGGCGGCCACCAGAATATAGAGGAACTGGGCGCTCTCGTAGATTTCGCCCGTCACACGGTTCTGAACCAGGTATTTGCCTTCGAGCTGCTTCACCGCTGCGTAGGAGAAGTTCATGTCGCGCCAGTGATCGATAAACCCGTTCATCTGCTCGAACTCTTCTTCCGTATAGTCTTCCAGCAGATGCGTGTCGTATTTGCCCAGCTCGACCATTTTCACTACGTGATCGTAAAGCTTCGGCGGCTCGAACTGGCCGTAGGCTTTTTTACGCAGGTGGAAAATCGCCAGACGCGCAGCGAGGTACTGATAATCCGGTGCGTCGCGGGAGATCAGATCTGCCGCGGCTTTGATAATGGTTTCGTGGATATCAGACGTTTTGATGCCGTCGTAGAACTGAATGTGAGAACGCAGTTCAACCTGGGAGATAGATACGTTGTTCAGTCCTTCTGCTGCCCAGTCGAGAACTCGATGGATTTTGTCCAGATTGATACGCTCGGTGGTACCGTCGCGCTTTGTCACCAGCAGACTCTGATTCATGTGGGTTTTTACCTGTCCGTGAAATAAAAAAATATCCCCCGCTTATCCACAGAACCGTCTTGTGACTAACTCTGTGGATAAATACTACATATAGGGGTTTTGCGATAAGAAGAACGCTATATGGTGAGTATTCTAGTATCGAATCTTTTCAGCACAAGGGTTGATTTTGACGTTAAATTGAGGTTGTGAAAGGGTAAAAAAGGCTAAGTCCTCGTGCCGTAAGGCCTGGAAGAGATGTCAATAATTAAGAAAAAAAATTCAAAATTTGATCGAGTGCTGATTTCTTCAACGGGAGGTCAGAATTGCGCAACATGATGTCGCGCAATCATTATAAGAATAACGGATGACGTTAGTCGTTTTTGGCGGTTGTGTGCAACATATAGTTAACATCCACGCCCGGGGCCAGTTTGAATTTATCCGTCAGCGGATTGTAGTGCAGACCCGTCATGTGCTGCTCCTTAAGCCATGTCTGGTCAACCCAGCCCAGCAGTTCGGCAGGCTTGATGAACTTCTTCACGTCGTGCGTCCCTTTCGGCACCATGCGCAGCACGTATTCCGCGCCTACCACGGCCATCAGCCAGGCTTTGCCGTTGCGGTTGATGGTCGAGAAGAAGACCTGTCCACCCGGTTTCACCAGTTTTGCACAGGCGCTGACCACCGACTGCGGATCGGGAACGTGCTCCAGCATCTCCATGCAGGTCACCACGTCATACTGGTGCGCATGTTTTGCCGCGTGCTCTTCCACGGTTTCCTGGACATATTCTACCTGTACGCCGGACTCCAGCGCATGAAGACGCGCAACCTGTAGAGGTTCGAAGCCCATGTCCAGACCGGTGACGGTGGCCCCTTCACGCGCCATACTTTCCGCCAGGATGCCGCCGCCGCAGCCGACGTCGAGTACTTTCTTACCGAACAGACCGCCGGAACGCTCCGCGATATAGCCCAGACGCAGCGGGTTAATACGATGCAGAGGTTTGAACTCACCTTCGAGATCCCACCAGCGGGACGCCACCGCTTCAAATTTGGCAATCTCTTCGTGGTCAACGTTGTGAGCCACCGGGGATTTTTCGGCATTCATGGGCGCTTTTACTCCTTATTTAGCAAGACAAATGAGTATATCAGGCAATCCCTGTGAATAAAGCGTATAGGTTTACCTGTATCACCGCGGCTGTGTTATAATTTGCGACCTTTGAATCCGGGATACAGTAGAGGGATAGCGGTTAGATGAGCGACCTTGCGAGAGAAATTACACCGGTTAACATCGAGGAAGAGCTGAAAAGCTCCTATCTGGACTATGCGATGTCGGTCATTGTTGGCCGTGCGCTGCCGGACGTCCGCGATGGCCTGAAGCCGGTACACCGTCGCGTACTATACGCCATGAACGTATTGGGCAATGACTGGAATAAAGCCTACAAAAAATCTGCCCGTGTCGTTGGTGACGTAATCGGTAAATACCATCCTCATGGTGATTCCGCGGTGTACGACACCATTGTCCGTATGGCGCAGCCCTTCTCGCTGCGTTACATGCTGGTAGATGGTCAGGGTAACTTTGGTTCTATCGACGGCGACTCCGCCGCGGCAATGCGTTATACGGAAATCCGTCTGGCGAAGATTGCCCATGAGCTGATGGCTGACCTGGAAAAAGAGACGGTTGATTTCGTTGATAACTACGACGGCACGGAAAAAATTCCTGACGTTATGCCAACGAAGATCCCAAACCTGCTGGTGAACGGTTCGTCCGGTATCGCCGTCGGTATGGCAACCAACATTCCACCGCACAATATCACGGAAGTGATCAACGGCTGCCTGGCCTACATTGACGATGAAGACATCAGCATTGAAGGGCTGATGGAACACATCCCGGGCCCGGACTTCCCGACGGCGGCAATCATCAATGGCCGTCGCGGTATTGAAGAAGCGTACCGCACCGGTCGCGGCAAGATTTACATCCGTGCCCGCGCCGAAGTGGAAGCGGACGCTAAAACCGGCCGTGAAACCATTATTGTTCACGAGATCCCGTATCAGGTGAACAAAGCGCGACTGATTGAAAAAATCGCCGAGCTGGTAAAAGAAAAACGCGTTGAAGGCATCAGCGCGCTGCGTGACGAGTCTGATAAAGACGGTATGCGCATCGTGATTGAAATCAAGCGCGACGCGGTGGGTGAAGTTGTGCTGAACAACCTTTACTCCCAGACTCAGCTTCAGGTCTCCTTCGGTATCAACATGGTCGCGCTGCACCATGGCCAGCCGAAGATCATGAACCTGAAAGAGATCCTGAGCGCGTTCGTGCGTCACCGCCGTGAAGTGGTGACCCGTCGTACCATCTTCGAACTGCGCAAAGCGCGCGACCGTGCCCATATCCTTGAAGCACTGGCCGTTGCGCTGGCGAACATCGACCCGATCATCGAGCTGATCCGCCGTGCGCCGACGCCGGCAGAAGCGAAGGCGTCGCTGGTTGCGCGTCCATGGGATCTGGGCAACGTGGCGGCAATGCTGGAACGTGCCGGTGATGACGCTGCGCGTCCTGAGTGGCTGGAACCGGAATTCGGCGTGCGTGACGGTCAGTACTACCTGACTGAACAGCAGGCCCAGGCGATTCTGGATCTGCGTTTGCAGAAACTGACCGGCCTTGAGCATGAAAAACTGCTCGACGAGTACAAAGAGCTGCTGGAGCAGATTGCCGAGCTGCTGCATATCCTGGGTAGCGCAGAGCGCCTGATGGAAGTGATCCGTGAAGAGCTGGAGCTGGTTCGCGATCAGTTCGGCGACGAGCGTCGCACCGAAATCACGGCCAACAGCTCTGATATCAACATTGAAGATCTGATCAACCGCGAAGACGTGGTAGTGACGCTGTCTCACCAGGGCTACGTGAAGTATCAGCCGTTGACCGACTATGAAGCACAGCGTCGTGGCGGTAAAGGCAAATCTGCGGCACGTATTAAAGAAGAAGACTTCATTGACCGTCTGCTGGTGGCCAACACCCACGACACGATCCTCTGCTTCTCCAGCCGGGGCCGTCTGTACTGGATGAAAGTCTATCAGCTGCCGGAAGCGAGCCGTGGCGCGCGGGGTCGTCCTATCGTCAACCTGCTGCCGCTGGAAGCGAACGAACGTATCACCGCTATTCTGCCGGTACGCGAGTACGAAGAGGGCGTGAACGTCTTTATGGCGACCGCGAGCGGTACCGTGAAGAAAACCGCGCTGACCGAGTTCAGCCGTCCACGTTCTGCCGGGATCATCGCGGTGAACCTGAACGAAGGCGATGAGCTGATCGGCGTGGATCTGACCTCCGGTTCCGATGAAGTGATGCTGTTCTCTGCCGCCGGTAAAGTGGTGCGCTTTAAAGAGAACGCCGTGCGCGCAATGGGTCGTACGGCGACCGGCGTGCGTGGTATCAAGCTGGCGGGTGAAGACAGCGTGGTTTCCCTGATCGTTCCGCGTGGCGAAGGCGCAATCCTGACCGTCACCCAGAACGGCTACGGTAAACGTACGGCGGAAAGCGAATACCCGACCAAGTCTCGCGGCACGCAGGGCGTTATCTCCATCAAAGTGACCGAGCGCAACGGTTCCGTTGTTGGCGCGGTGCAGGTGGACGACGCGGACCAGATCATGATGATCACCGATGCCGGTACGCTGGTGCGTACCCGCGTGTCTGAGATCAGCGTGGTGGGTCGTAACACCCAGGGCGTTATCCTCATCCGTACTGCGGAAGATGAAAACGTCGTCGGTCTGCAACGCGTTGCTGAGCCGGTGGATGACGAAGAGCTCGACTCTATCGACGGCAGCGTCGCGGAAGGGGATGATGAAATCGCCCCGGAAGCGGACACCGATGATGAAGCAGCGGATGACGCTGACGAGTAACGTCTCCTGACGCATAAAGGGCCGGTTTCCGGCCCTTTTGTTTTGCGCAAGCAGACAAGTGAACGTTGCGACAAGCCGCGTTTACCGCTACCTTAACCACATTCTTTTTGACCCCGACGGCGGAGCCTCGCCCCTTTGAAATACCTCGTCTCCTTTCGTACCACGTTAAAAGTCTCTCGCTATCTGTTTCGGGCGCTTGCGCTACTGCTATGGTTGCTGGTGGCACTGCTCTCGGTGTTTTACATCGTTAACGCGTTACACCAGAAAGAAGCGGAGATCCGCCAGGAGTTTAACTTAAGCTCGGATCAGGCCCAGCGCTATATCCAGCGCACCTCTGACGTGATGAAAGAGCTTAAGTATATTGCTGAGAATCGACTCACGGCGGAGAACGGCATTCTTGCCATCCGCGGTCGGGATGAAAAAACCGAAGTACCTGATTTCGAACCGCTCTTCCCGGACTCCGATTGTTCCGCCATGGGCAAAGCCTGGCGTGGTTCACTGGAGTCCCTGTCATGGTTTATGCGCTACTGGCGCGATAACTTCTCGGCCGCCTACGATCTGAACCGCGTCTACCTGATTAGCAACGAAAATCTCTGCATGGCGGATTTCGGCCTGCGGGATATGCCCGTCGAACGCGAAGATGCGCTGAAAAGCCTGCATGAGCGCATAGTTAAATACCGCAATGCGCCTCAGGAAGAGCGCGGGAACAACATCTTCTGGATAAGCCAGGGGCCGCGCATGGGCGTCGGCTATTTCTATGCCCTGACTCCGGTTTACCTCGGAAACCGCCTGCAAGCGCTGCTGGGGATTGAACAAACCATCCGCATGGAAAACTTCTTCACGCCGGGCAGTCTGCCGATGGGCGTGACCATTCTGGATGAAAACGGCCATTCGCTCATCTCCCTTACCGGGCCTGAAAACCGCCTGAAGGTGGAGCCCAGCTGGATGCAGGAGCGGTCATGGTTTGGCTATACCTCCGGGTTCCGCGAGCTGGTGCTGAAGAAAAGTTTACCGCCATCGTCGCTGAGCATTGTCTACTCGCTGCCGGTGGACAAGGTGCTGGAGCGCATTCGCATCCTGATCCTTAACGCCATTTTGCTGAACATCGCGGTAGGCGTCGCGCTGTTTATGCTGGCGAGAATGTATGAGCGGCGGATCTTTATTCCGGCGGAAGCGGATGCTCAGCGTCTGGAAGAGCATGAGCAGTTTAACCGTAAAATTGTCGCCTCGGCGCCGGTGGGGATCTGCATCCTGCGTACTCAGGACGGGACAAATATCCTCAGTAATGAGCTTGCCCATAACTACCTGAACATGCTCACGCATGAAGACCGCCAGCGGTTAACGCAGATCATCTGCGGTCAGCAGGTTAACTTTGTGGATGTGCTGACCAGCACCCACACCAACCTGCAAATTAGCTTCGTCCATTCGCGCTACCGCAATGAAAACGTGGCCATTTGCGTGCTGGTGGACGTCTCTGCGCGCGTGAAAATGGAAGAGTCGTTGCAGGATATGGCGCAGGCGGCGGAGCAGGCCAGTCAGTCGAAATCGATGTTCCTCGCGACCGTCAGCCATGAGCTGCGAACGCCGCTGTACGGCATTATCGGTAACCTCGATCTGCTCCAGACCAAAGAGCTGCCGAAAGGGGTCGACCGGCTGGTGACGGCCATGAATAACTCGTCCAGCCTGCTGCTGAAAATCATCAGCGATATTCTCGATTTCTCTAAAATTGAATCCGAGCAGTTGAAAATAGAGCCGCGCGAGTTCTCCCCGCGCGAAGTGATGAACCATATCTGCGCCAACTACCTGCCGCTGGTGGTGCGTAAACAGCTTGGGCTGTACTGCTTTATCGAGCCGGATGTGCCGCTGACGCTGCATGGCGATCCGATGCGTCTGCAACAGGTCATCTCAAACCTGCTGAGCAACGCCATCAAATTCACCGATATCGGCTGTATTGTGCTGCACGTCTGTCGGGCAGGGGAGTACCTGACCATTCGCGTGCGCGACACGGGTGTTGGCATTCCGGCGAAAGAGGTCGTTCGCCTGTTCGATCCGTTCTTCCAGGTGGGAACCGGCGTCCAGCGTAATTTCCAGGGGACCGGGCTAGGTCTGGCGATTTGCGAGAAGCTTATCAGTATGATGGATGGAGATATCTCCGTCGATACAGAGCCAGGCATGGGCAGCCAGTTCACCATTCGTATTCCGCTCTATTCGGCGCACTATCCGGCGAAAACCACCGTCGACGGGCTGAGCGATAAGCACTGCTGGCTGGCGGTGCACAACGCCTCCTTACATGATTTCCTGACCTCGATGCTGACCAGCAGCGGCGTGCGGGTTTCACGCTACGAAGGCCAGACGCCGGACGCGGATGACATGCTGATCGCCGATGTTGAGCCGGAGCAGGCGTGGGCGGGGCGCGGCGTAGTGATGTTCTGCCGCCGTCATATCGGTATTCCGCTTGAGCGTTCGCCTGGGGTATGGGTGCACAGCGTGGCGACACCGCACGAGCTGCTGGGCTTGCTGGCGCGTATTTACAGCGTGCAGCTTGAGGACAGCGACGGCGCCACCGTGCTGGCTTCCCCTGATGAGCTGGCGTCGGTGAACGACGATATGATGATTCTGGTCGTCGACGATCATCCAATTAACCGTCGTCTGCTCGCAGATCAGCTTGGCTCTCTGGGCTATCAGTGTAAAACGGCCAATGATGGCGTGGATGCCCTGAATGTCTTAAGTAAGAACCATATTGATATTGTGCTCAGCGATGTGAACATGCCTAACATGGACGGCTACCGTCTGACGCAGCGTATCCGACAGCTGGGGCTGACGCTGCCGGTGGTCGGGGTGACAGCCAACGCGCTGGCGGAGGAGAAGCAGCGCTGTCTGGAGTCAGGAATGGACAGCTGCCTGTCGAAGCCGGTCACGCTGGATGTACTGAAGCAGACGCTGTCCGTGTATGCGGAACGGGTACGAAAAGCGAGACAATAAAAAAGGCCCGAAAGGGCCTTTTTTATGTGCCGGGCGGCGCTGCGCTTGCGCGGGCCTACGGGATCTGTAGGCCGGTTAAGCGCGAGCGCCAAGCGAAGATCAATCTTTGTCCGTTGCGCTCAGCGTCACGGAAGAGAGATAGTTCAGCAGGGCGATATCGTTATCCACACCCAGCTTCATCATCGCGGATTTTTTCTGGCTACTGATGGTTTTAATACTGCGGTTCAGCTTTTTGGCGATTTCAGTGACCAGGAAACCTTCAGCGAACAGACGCAGAACTTCACTCTCTTTAGGCGAGAGACGCTTGTCGCCATAACCACCCGCGCTGATTTTTTCAAGCAGGCGTGAGACGCTCTCAGGAGTGAATTTCTTCCCTTTCTGTAGCGCCGCCAGCGCTTTTGGCAGATCGGTAGGTGCGCCTTGTTTCAGCACAATCCCTTCAATATCGAGATCCAGAACGGCGCTCAGGATCGCCGGGTTATTGTTCATGGTCAGAACAATGATCGAAATGTCCGGGAAGTGGCGTTTAATGTATTTGATGAGCGTGATCCCATCACCGTACTTATCTCCAGGCATGGAGAGATCGGTAATGAGCACGTGCGCATCAAGTTTAGGCAGATTGTTAATGAGGGCTGTGGAATCTTCAAATTCACCGACTACATTCACCCACTCGATCTGTTCAAGTGATTTGCGAATACCGAACAGTACAATCGGATGGTCATCGGCAATAATTACGTTCATATTGTTCATGTATAAGGCTACCTTGCTACAGCAAGCTCTTGACGTAAGCGTCAATGTCGCTGATGTATTTTTCAATGCCAGAGGCATCTTTCTCACGAATTAGATGTTCCAGCGTTTCACATAACTGCTTGCCGGGAACCAGATTAAGCATGGCAAACACCCCTTTAAGCCGGTGTGCTGTCTGTGCCAGCGCTGCAAAATCCTGCGCAGCGGACTCAGTATACAACCGCTTAACATCATCTGGTACTGTATCAACGAAGAGCGAATAATATCCGCTGGCATGGAGTTCGGCATTTTCATCGCCGCCTAACGGTGACTCCAGGATCTCTTCCTGCGCCAGATTCTCTTCAATCAGTTGTAATACAGCTTCCTGCATTGCATTGCTCATATTAAAGTTGACGCGCAGCTGCCCAGGGCCGATTTTCCGCACGCCTGGCTCATCATCGCTTAAAAGCAAGCCTGAGGCAGTAAGATTAGACGGATTATCAGTTAAAAATAGATCAAATTCTTGACTCGCGAGCCTTTCGTCCGGGGTAATGCAGGACGCCCCCCAGTTTTCCAGCTGACGAACGACGATATTACGGATCTCACTGGAGGTCACATCCACCATCACCACCACATCGTCCAGCAGACGCTCTTCATCCTCTTCCTGGGGATTCGCCGCCATTTTCACGTGTAAAGAGTAGCGGGTGCCGAGGGACTCGCGGGCCTTAATGTTCAGATGACCGCCCAGCTTACGCGCCAGCTGATCGCAAAGCCAGAAGGTGAGGGCATTCGCCTTACCGTAGTGGTCGCGCTGGGTATCGTTCAGGAACGGGAAGTGCAGGTTATCAATTTCGCTCACTGTGACGCCTTCGCCCGTATCCAGGATGCGGAACGTCAGACGATCGTCGGTGGACTCATCGGTGCTGACTTCAAGGGTGATCTTGCCGATCTGCGTCGTGGTGACGGCATACTGTATCAACATCATCAGGATGCGACGCAGGGCATCGCGATCGCCGTGACGTTCGTCGTTGGCCGGTAAATGGTTGTTGATCAGCAGCTGGAGTCCCTTGCGCTTGATCACCGGCAGGACTTCCGGCACCACCTCATCAATCAGGTCCTGGATGGAAAAGAGCGTAGGGGTGCCCTTCCAGATGTCATTCTCCAGCATGTTCGCAAGCTGGATTTCGTCCACCAGACGAACCAGGGAGTCGGCCTGGCTGCTGAGCTGTCGGCTTTCCGGCGTGCTCAGATCAGCAATCTGCGTGGCGAGTGACTTTAACGGTTGTTTAAAGGCATCGCCAATATTTTGCATAAACGCCGCGCGGCCATGTTGGTTTTTCTCGTACAGCCTTTGCGCCTGCTTGAGCTTTTTATTCACCAGCACTTCGCGATCCTGATCGCGAATGATGAAGATTTGCGTGCGCGAGGCGACCTGACTGCGGAACTGACGGATCTCATACAGTTCATTATTAACGGTGGCCTGAATAACGCCCTGGTGCTGGTCCGCCATGGCCGTAATATTTTGCAGGTTAAGATGCGGCAGAAGGTGATCGGCAATTTTATTGCTCATTACCGTGCGGTTAGCCTCCTGGTCGTGAACGAGCACCCCAAGCGGCAGCACGGAAATAATCTCTTCATTCAGGGCACGAAGAATGCGCAACTCGTTGCTGGTCCCGGCTGATACCGACGTCGAGTCGCTCTGGCGGCCCGACTGGAAACGGAAGGTGCTGTAGCCAAACAGCGCCAGCGCCAGCAGGCCAATATTCAGCAAAAGCGGCAGCAGAATGTTTTGCAGAGTATCAAGCATCAGGGTGCCAAAAGGCACCTGCCACACCAGACGCATACCGGTTGAGTTGAGCGATGAGGCAATCTCAATCTTTGAGCCATTAAAGGAGATCGCTACGCTGTCCGCGCCTTCTTTATCCGACGGCGTGCGCATATTTTGGGTGCTGTTGTCTGGCTCCAGACGGAAACTGTCCAGCGGCATATCCGGTGGGATGAGATCGTTAATCGGCAGGTCGAAGGCAACCACGGTCGCCAGATGGCCCGGCTGGTTAAAGGTGGTTCGCAGCGTAAAGTAGTGGCCATTCTGCCAGGCAAGACGGCGTAATGACGAGAAACTTTCTCGCTCGTCCAGCGCGTTGGCCTGTTGCAGCATTTCTGCCCGACGGGAATCCACAATACTGCCAACGGTGGTCTCTTTAAAGCCGGACGAAAGATCCTTAAGCGGCAGGGTCGAGATCAGGATCATGCTGTTGTCCTGACCGTTCAGGTAATACATTGACCACGGTACGGTCTCGGCGCCCCACAGGGTGTCCAGATAGGAGGAGATCCGCTGCGTCATCTCAAGCGTTGCGCTGTCGTGCGAGCCGAAAATCAGGGCTTCCGTCTTGCGCTGCGGTTTTTCAAGGTAATACACATCCTGCTTAAGGCGCGTTTCCTGCAACCCTTCGCCTGACGAGGTGGCAGGCGCGGCAGCGATATTGTCGTAGATTTGCCAGGTCGCATAGCGCCACGTATCAATGCGCTTATGCACCGCATGGGTGATATCGACGATTTGATAGCTTTTATCTTTAAGCCAGGTATTAACGGCGCTCTGAACCATCACCCCCATTGTGACTAACAGCACAACGATCAACAGAAGAAAGAAACGGGTGATGCTGCCCGGTAGAAGGGAGAATTTGCTCGGGGCGGTAGTTTCAGTCTGACTCATCGATGTGTTTAACCCGTAATGGCCGCGCGGTAATGGGATAGGGCAGTATAAAGGGTAATAACTGAATTTCCAGCGTCGTTAACGGTATGACCTTGACTTTTTATCCGGGTAAGCGGCTTCAACGTCCCCGGATGAAAGGTGTACAAAACCCCGTGAAATGTATAAATACGCGATCGCACCGGCAGGAAAATAGCACGAATAAACAAGAAATTAATTTCAATAGCATAAAAAAGAATTCAGCGAAAGCCGGATGCTGGATTTAGTTAATAGTCGTTATCATTTCTGAGGGGTAGCACATAAAATGTAGGCTGACGTAAAGAAAGGTAAAAAAAAACCGAATGCGAAGCATCCGGTTCAATTAGGGATAAACAGACATTCAGAACTGAATGACGGTAATAAATAAAGTTAATGATGATAGCGAGAGTTATTTTAGTGGTGTTGAAGGGAATTTTTTTGTCATTCAGTGCTGTACCGTTTTTTAAGCTAATCACTTGTATTAAATAGAATATATTTTTGTTTTGATTATCCGTGCTATATTTTTAAACTATTTATGCTCTGTAAAAGTTCCTTCAAATTTACAAATTGAAACATGTTGATGGTAAAGTGAAACATCTTCAAAGTTTTCGTATCATATTCCTGTTGGATTATTCTGCATTTTTGAGGAGAATGAACTTGCCGACTGGTTAAGAGGGTTGACCAGTAAGCAGTGGTAAATAATAAGGCATATAACAGAGGGTTAATAAAATGAAAGTTAAAGTACTGTCCCTCCTGGTACCAGCTCTGCTGGTGGCAGGCGCAGCAAATGCGGCTGAAATTTATAACAAAGACGGCAACAAATTAGATCTGTACGGTAAAGTGGATGGTCTGCACTATTTCTCTGATGACGACAGTGCAGACGGCGACCAGACCTACATGCGTCTGGGCTTCAAAGGCGAAACTCAGGTTAACGACCAGCTGACCGGTTACGGCCAGTGGGAATACCAGATCCAGGGCAACTCTGGTGAGAACGAAAACAACTCATGGACGCGTGTGGCGTTCGCAGGTCTGAAATTCGCTGATGCGGGTTCATTCGACTACGGTCGTAACTACGGCGTTGTTTACGATGTGACTTCCTGGACCGACGTTCTGCCGGAATTCGGCGGCGACACCTACGGTTCTGACAACTTCATGCAGCAGCGTGGTAACGGCTTCGCGACCTACCGTAACCAGGACTTCTTCGGTCTGGTTGATGGTCTGAACTTCGCGTTGCAGTACCAGGGTAAAAACGGCAGCCCAAGCGGCGAAGGCCAGACCAACAACGGTCGTGAGGCACTGCGTCAGAACGGTGATGGCTACGGTGGCTCTCTGACCTACGATCTGGGCGAAGGCTTCGCACTCGGTACGGCGGTCACCAGCTCTAAACGTACTGATGACCAGAACGCCATGGCCTACGGTAACGGCGATCGTGCTGAGACCTACACCGGTGGTCTGAAATATGACGCGAACAACATCTACCTGGCTGCACAGTATACTCAGACTTACAACGCGACCCGTGCGGGCGACCTGGGCTGGGCTAACAAAGCGCAGAACTTCGAAGTGGTTGCGCAGTATCAGTTCGACTTCGGTCTGCGTCCATCCGTGGCGTACCTGCAATCTAAAGGTAAGGACCTGGAAAACGGCTACGGCGACCAGGATCTGCTGAAATATGTTGATGTTGGCGCGACTTACTACTTCAACAAAAACATGTCCACCTACGTTGATTACAAAATCAACCTGGTTGATGAGAACGACTTCACTCGCGCAGCAGGTATCGGTACTGACGATATCGTCGCGCTGGGTCTGGTTTACCAGTTCTAATTGCTCATACAGCGACAAAGGGGCCATCAGGCCCCTTTTTTCATGCTTTTTTAGGGTCTTACAAATACGCTGTTTTAGTGTACTCTTGCCGCCCTGGCATGAGGATAATAACCAATGGATATGACTTTTTTACGCGCCAGCGTTCTGGCGACTTTTTTACTCCTGACCGCGTGTGACTCTTCCACACAGCCCGCAAAAATCGACGCACCCGCCGCGACGGTGCTGGAAGGGAAAACCATGGGGACCTTCTGGCGCGTCAGCGTGATGGATATTGATAAATCCCGCGCTGAAGAATTACGCGGTAAAATTCAGGCGCAGCTGGATGCCGACGATCAGCTACTCTCTACCTATAAAAATGACTCAGCGCTGATGCGTTTCAATCGCTCCAGCAGCACCTCGCTGTGGCCGGTGAGCGAAGCGATGGCCGATATCGTCACGGAATCCATGCGCGTGGGCTACAAAACCAACGGCGCAATGGATGTGACCGTGGGGCCGCTGGTGAACCTGTGGGGATTTGGCCCCAACAAGCAGCCGGTGACTACACCCGATCAAGCCGCCATCGACGACGCCCGCGCCCGTACGGGGTTACAGCATCTGGCGGTGATCTCCCAGTACGGTCAGCAATACCTGCAAAAAGATATTCCCGACCTGTTTGTCGATCTCTCCACGGTAGGCGAGGGGTATGCTGCGGATCATCTCGCGGCCCTGATGGCGCAGGAAGGCATTCCGCGTTATCTGGTTTCCGTCGGGGGCGCGCTCGTCAGCCGGGGCATGAACGCCAGCGGCAGGCCGTGGCGAGTGGCCATCCAAAAACCAACCGATCAGCAGAACGCGGTGCAGGCGATTGTCGACATCAACGGGCATGGTATCAGCACCTCCGGAAGCTACCGCAACTATTACGAGCTGGATGGCAAACGTATCTCGCACGTGATTGATCCGCAAACCGGACGCCCGATTACCCACAACCTGGTGTCCGTGACGGTGATAGCCCCAACCGCGCTGGAAGCGGATGCCTGGGATACCGGATTGATGGTGCTCGGCACGGAGAAGGCCAAAGAGGTGGTGCGTCAGGAAGGGCTGGCCGTCTATATGATCACCAAAGAGGCTGACGGATTTAAAACCTGGAGTTCGCCGCAGTTCAATAGCTTCCTGGTGAGCGAAAAAAATTAAAAAGCAAGGTTGCGGGTTTTTGTTCGGTGGCGTTCAGGCAAGCTGAGCGTATGCTTGTAAGAGGAGCCGATAATGAAAAACACAACCTATCTTACCGATGAGGATCGCTGGCAGGCCGTACTGGCCCGCGATCCGCGTGCGGATAACCAGTTTGTCTTTGCCGTGCAGACGACCGGCATTTATTGTCGTCCGTCCTGCCGCGCCCGCCACGCGCTGCGTAAAAATGTCTGCTTTTATCCTGATGCTCACCAGGCCGCGCAGGCGGGTTTCCGCCCCTGTAAGCGCTGTAGGCCGGACCAGGTCGACCCTATGGCGCAGAAAAAGGCCAACATTGCGCTGGCCTGTCGACTGCTTGAACAGGATGCCGCGCTGAACCTGGAGGCACTGGCGCAGCAGGTTGCCATGAGTCCGTTCCATTTCCACCGCTTGTTTAAATCCGTCACCGGCATGACGCCGAAAGCATGGCAGCAGGCCGCGCGTGAACAACGCCTGCGCACCCTGCTTGCACAGGGCGGTAAAATCACCGACGCCGTACTGGCCGCTGGCTTTCCGGACGGCAGCAGCTACTACCGTAAAGCCAACGGCGCGCTGGGCATGACGGCAAAACAGTACCGCAACGGAGAGGCTGCGGTCCGCTATGCCATCAGTGACTGCTCGCTGGGCCGCTGTCTGGTGGCGGAAAGCGAGCGCGGGATCTGCGCAATACTGCTGGGTGATGACGACGCCGGGCTGACGGCTGAGCTGCTGTCACTGTTTCCGCTTGCCGTCCGTGAACCGATGGAAGGCGCGTTTGCCGGGCGTGTTCGGCAGGTTATTGCCTCTGTCGACAGCCGCGCGACGCCGCTGACGCTGCCGCTGGATATTCGTGGTACCGCCTTCCAGCAGCAGGTCTGGCAGGCGCTGCGGGATATCCCCTGCGGTGAAACGGCAAGCTATCAGCAGGTGGCGAAGGCCATTGGTAAACCCAATGCCGTACGTGCCGTGGCGGGGGCCTGCGGTGCCAACAAACTGGCGATAGTCATCCCCTGTCATCGCGTGGTGCGTAACGACGGTGCGCTGTCGGGTTATCGCTGGGGAGCAGCGCGTAAGATGCTATTGTTGAAACGTGAGGCGAACAACCCGGAGGGATAATGCTCGATCTTTTTGCTGATGCTGAACCCTGGCACGAGCCGCTCGCGCCGGGGGCGACGATCCTGAGACGCTTCGCGCTTTCCCGCGCGGCGGCGCTGTTCGACGGTATTGATGCCGTTACCGCTTGTTCACCATTTCGCCATATGGTTACGCCAGGCGGGTATACCATGTCCGTGGCGATGACCAACTGCGGCGAACTGGGATGGGCGACGAATGAGCGGGGCTATGTATATGCCGCGAACGATCCGCTGACGGATCAGCCGTGGCCGCCGATGCCGGAGGCGTTTCAGGCGCTGTGTCATGACGCCGCCGTGGCGGCCGGCTATCCTGATTTTCGACCCGATGCCTGTCTTATCAACCGCTATGCCGTTGGGGCAAAGCTCTCCTTGCATCAGGATAAGGACGAGCCGGACCTGCGCGCGCCGATCGTCTCGGTATCCCTTGGGCTGCCCGCTGTCTTTCAGTTTGGCGGCCTGCGGCGCAACGACCCGCTCAAACGGCTGATGCTGGAGCATGGTGATGTGGTGGTCTGGGGCGGTGAATCACGGCTTTTTTACCACGGTATTCAGCCGCTTAAACCTGGCGATCACCCGGTGGCGGGGGCATTTCGCTACAACCTCACGTTCCGTCAGGCGGCATACAGAGAATAAAAATAAGAATTATTCTTGATGTGTGTGAAAGGCAGTTTACACTGCTGGCTGATTTTTCTTGTCCGGATTGCTCTGCATGCAACTACTTCTTCTTGTCTGGCGGCAGTATCGCTGGCCTTTTATCGCGGTGATGGCGTTAAGCCTTGCCAGCGCGGCGCTGGGGATCGGCCTGATTGCCTTCATTAACGTGCGTTTGATCGAAATGGTCGACACGTCACTCTCAGTCCTGCCGGAATTTCTGGGTTTACTGCTGCTGCTGATGGCAGTCACGCTCGGGTCACAGCTGGCGCTGACCGCCCTCGGCCACCATTTCGTTTTCCGTCTGCGCAGTGAGTTCATCAAACGGATCCTTGATACTCAGGTGGAACGCATCGAACAGCTGGGAAGTGCCTCTCTGCTGGCGGGGCTGACCAGCGATGTGCGCGCCATTACCATCGCCTTTGTGCGCCTGCCGGAGCTGGTGCAGGGGATCATCCTGACATTTGGCTCGGCAGCCTATCTCGCCTGGCTCTCCAGCAAAATGCTGGCGGTAACGGCGCTGTGGATTGTTATTACCATCTGGGGCGGGTTCCTGCTGGTATCACGCGTCTATAAGCACATGGCAGTGCTGCGCGAAACGGAAGACAAGCTCTATAACGATTATCAGACGGTGCTGGAAGGGCGCAAAGAGCTGACGCTGAACCGCGAGCGTGCCGAGCATATCTTCAACCATCTTTATATCCCGGATGCGCACGAATATCGTCATCACATTATCCGCGCCGATACGTTCCACCTGAGCGCCGTGAACTGGTCCAACATCATGATGCTGGGCGCGATTGGCCTGGTGTTCTGGATGGCGAACAGCCTGGGGTGGGCGGATACCAATGTGGCGGCAACCTACTCCCTGACGCTGCTGTTTTTACGCACGCCGCTGCTGTCGGCCGTTGGCGCACTGCCGACGCTGCTGAGCGCTCAGGTGGCCTTCAACAAGCTGAAGAAATTCGACCTTGCGCCGTTTAAGGCTGAGTTCCCGCGCCCGCAGGCCTTCCCGAACTGGCAAACGCTGGAGCTGCGTAACGTTACCTTCCGCTATCAGGATAACGCCTTCTCCGTAGGGCCGATAAACCTGACCATTCATCGCGGCGAACTGCTGTTCCTTATCGGCGGCAACGGCAGCGGCAAATCTACGCTGGCGATGCTGCTGACGGGCCTCTACCAGCCGCAGGCGGGTGAAATTTTGCTGGATGGTAAAGCGCTGAGCGCGGAGAAACCGGAGGACTACCGCAAGCTCTTCTCGGCGGTATTTACCGACGTCTGGCTGTTCGACCGGCTGCTGGGACCGGAAGGGCAGCAGGCGGATCCGGCGCTGGTGGAGAAGTGGCTTGCGCACCTGCAAATGTCACACAAACTGGAGCTACAGGATGGCAAAATCCTGAATCTCAAACTGTCGAAAGGGCAGAAGAAACGCGTGGCGCTGCTGCTGGCGCTGGCCGAAGAGCGTGACATCATCCTGCTGGATGAGTGGGCCGCCGATCAGGACCCGCACTTCCGTCGCGAGTTTTATCAGGTCCTGCTGCCGCTGATGCAGGCGATGGGGAAAACCATTTTTGCCATCAGCCATGACGATCACTACTTCATTCACGCCGACCGTCTGCTGGAGATGCGCGACGGCAAGCTGAGCGAGCTGACCGGCGATGAGCGCGATGCAGCGTCACGGGACGCGGTGGCGCGTACGGCCTGATTGCAATTGTGCCGGGTGGCGCCCGGCACACTAATTTTTCATATATGCCGTTTTTTTCTCCATCCCGACCCGCCGTTTATTCTTATTTACATATCCCCGCGCTATGCTTAACGCCAACTCATTTAATGGATTTATGATTGATGTCGGTATTAAAGAAAAACAGCGCCAGGCAGCGTGACCAGGAGCGTGCGCGGCTCATCTGGCTCCTGACGACCGATAAAGCGGTCACGTCAACGTTATTGGGTAAGCTAACCCTGGCTGAGCAATATGATGTCGGCACGCTGGCCGACGATATTGCTGAGGTAGGTGCGCTGGTTGCACATTTACCGCCCCCGGACCTGGCGGACACCCTGGAGGCATTGCCTTCCGAAGAGCGCCACGCCCTGTGGCGGCTGGTGCAGGATCACGAGCGCGGTCAGGTATTGCTTGAAGCCTCGGAAAACGTCTGGGATGACCTTATCGATGAGATGAGCGACCGGGACATCCTTGACGCCCTGCAAACGCTGGATATCGATGAGCAGATTTACCTCGTTCAGCATCTTCCGCGCAACCTGACCGGACGCCTGCTGGCTTCCCTGCCAGCCGAAGAGCGGGCGCGCGTGCGTCAGGTGATGCACTACGAGAAAAACAGCGTCGGCGCGATCATGGAGTTTGGCGTCATCACCGTGCGTCCGGACGTTACCCTGGGTACGGTGCAGCGCTATCTTCGTCGCCTGGGCAGTATGCCGGACAACACCGATAAACTGTTCGTCACCTCGCGGGATAAAACCCTGCTCGGGGAGCTGGAGCTGAAAACGATCCTGCTTAACAGCACTCAGCAGCGGGTGAGTGAGGTCATGGAAACCGAGCCGATGGTCTTCTCGCCGGAAGACGATGCCGAAAAAGCGGCGCGTACCTTCGAACGTGATGACCTGGTGAGCGCGGCGGTGGTGGATTCGGTGGGCAAGCTGATGGGGCGTCTGACCATCGATGAGATCGTTGACGTGGTCTATGAAGAGACCGATAACGACCTGCGTGCCCTTGGCGGGATCAGTGCCGAAGATGACGTTCATGCCTCCGTCGGCAAGGCCGTCAAAACCCGCTGGGCGTGGCTCGCCATCAATTTATGCACCGCGTTCGTGGCGTCCCGCGTTATTGACGGCTTTGAACATACCATTTCCCAGCTGGTGGCCCTGGCGTCGCTGATGCCGATTGTGGCGGGGATCGGCGGGAACACCGGTAACCAGACTATCACCATGATCGTTCGCGCCCTGGCGCTGGAAAACATTCAGCCGGGTAATTTCTCGTGGCTGATTTTCAGGGAGATGGGCGTCGCGCTTATTAATGGCCTGGTCTGGGGCGGCATCATGGGCGGCATTACCTGGTGGCTGTATGATGATATGGCGCTGGGCGGGGTCATGATGCTGGCGATGGTGCTGAATCTGCTGGTGGCGGCGATGATGGGCGTGATTATCCCGTTGACCATGACCCGGCTGGGGCGCGACCCCGCGGTGGGATCGAGCGTGATGATCACCGCCATTACCGATACCGGCGGTTTCTTTATTTTTCTTGGACTGGCGACGATTTTTCTTCTGTAGCCAGCGCTTTTTGCTTAAGTCGGGCAGGGAGGATGAACATCATCACAATCCCGCCCAGCACGCCAATCGCCAGGTTGCCGGTGAAAACCGTTGCCACAACCGTCACCAGCATCACGACGGTTTCAGCCACCGGCGCGTTTTTCAGCGTTCCGGGCTGAACGCTATGCCAGCTAAAGGTCTTGACGGCCACAATGGCCATAATTCCCGCCAGTACCGCCATCGGAATTTTGGCCATCACCTCGCTGAGCGCCGTAACCAGCACCAGCAGTACGATGCCCGCCGCAAGGGTGGAGATACGGCTTCTGCCTTTCCCCATCTCCACGTTAACGATGGTCTGCCCAATCATCGCGCAGCCCGCAATGCCGCCGTAGAACCCGGCCATAATATTGCCCACGCCCAGTCCGATGCTCTCGCGGCGCTTACTGGAGGGGGTAGCGGTCAGCTCGTCCACCAGTTTTGCCGTCAACAAGGATTCCAGCAGGCCAACGAAAGCGATACTTAGCGCGCACGGCCAGATGATGCTCAGGGTTTCCAGATTGAGCGGCACCAGCAGTTGCGTAAAGCCCGGCAAACCGCCGCCCATGGAACCTTCATTCCCTACCGTCGGCAGGATTTGCCCGCTGGTGACGGTGAACAAAGTCAGCAGCACAATGGCAATCAGCGGGGAGGGCACGCTTTTGATATAGCGTGGCACCCAGAGCACAATCAGCAGCGTCAGCACGAACAGGCCCACAATCAGCGGGCTTCGGCTCCAGAAATGGGGCACCTGGGCAAAGAAAATCAAAATGCCAAGGGCGTTAACAAACCCGGTCATCACCGACTGGGGAATAAAGCGCATCAGCCGCGCCATACCCAGCGCGCCGAACAGGATCTGAATCACGCCTGCCATCACCACTGCGGGCAGAATGTACTGTACGCCGTGTTGATGGACCATCGGCCCAATCACCAGCGCGACGGAACCTGCCGCCGCCGTCACCATGGCCGGACGCCCGCCGAGCAGGGAAAGGGCGAAACAGAGCACCACGGAGGCGATAAGGCTCACTTTCGGATCCACGCCCGCGACCACGGAAAACGAAATCACTTCCGGGATCAGCGCCAGCGCGGTAATCACACCGGCCAGGGTTTCGCGCATCAGACGGTGAGGCGAACGTAAAACAGTGGCGACATGGCCTTCTTGAGGTACAGACGAGTGGGGTAATGACATAACAATTCGCTGGTAGGGGCAGGCTTCCGTGCGCGCGATCACAAAGTGCAGCATGATAGCCAGGAAAATCGTCGGGTGCCAGCCTGTCTGCCAAATCCCTACAAACAATCCATCATTAAATTTCACAATTACAATAATTTCGTAACCTTTAAACAATATTTAAAAGTTGCTACCGTGCCACCGCAGCGTGTTTCACCTGTAATTTCCACGCATCAAGCACTATTCAACTAAGGCATAAATGATGAAAAAAATGACTGCCGTGCTCTTTTCTCTGGCCGTGGGGCTGAACGTCGTCTCGATGGCGGCGAAGGCTGACGCACCAAAAGAGCAGGAAACGGATGTCCTTTTAATTGGTGGCGGCATCATGAGCGCCACGCTGGGAACGTATCTTCAGGAATTAGAGCCGAACTGGTCCATGACCATGGTCGAGCGCCTCGATGGCGTGGCACAGGAAAGCTCTAACGGCTGGAACAACGCCGGGACGGGGCACTCGGCACTCATGGAACTGAACTATACGCCGCAGAAAAAGGACGGTTCCATTAGTATCGAGAAGGCGGTAGAGATCAACGAAGCGTTCCAGATCTCACGTCAGTTCTGGTCTCACCAGGTGAACAGCGGTGTGTTGCACAATCCGCACTCCTTCATCAACACCGTACCGCACATGAGCTTTGTGTGGGGCGATCAAAACGTCAACTTCCTGCGCGCGCGCTACGCTGCCCTGCAACAGAGCACGCTTTTCCGCGGGATGAAATACTCTGAAGATCACGCTCAAATCAAAGAGTGGGCGCCGCTGGTCATGGAAGGCCGCGATCCGAACCAGAAAGTAGCGGCGACCCGCACTGAAATTGGTACTGACGTTAACTACGGTGAAATCACCCGTCAGCTGGTGTCCTCTCTGAAGAAAAAAGAGAACTTTAACCTGCAACTCAGCTCCGAAGTGCGTGGTTTCAAGCGCAACGCGGATAACAGCTGGAGCGTGACCGTTGCCGATCTGAAAAACAACGAAGCCGAGCATGTGATTAAGGCGAAGTTCGTGTTTATCGGTGCGGGCGGCGCGGCGCTGAAACTGTTGCAGGAGTCCGGTATTCCGGAAGCGGACGACTACGCGGGCTTCCCGGTTGGCGGCCAGTTCCTGGTGTCGGAAAACCCGGAAGTGGTTAACCGTCATCTGGCGAAAGTGTACGGTCAGGCCTCTGTGGGCGCACCACCGATGTCCGTTCCGCATATCGACACCCGTATGCTGGACGGTAAGCGCGTAGTGCTGTTCGGGCCGTTCGCCACATTCTCCACCAAATTCCTGAAAAACGGTTCCCTGTGGGATCTGCTGAGCGCGACCACGACGTCAAACGTCAAGCCAATGATGGACGTGGGGCTGGATAACTTCGATCTGGTGAAATACCTGATTAGCCAGGTGATGCTCTCTGATGAAGAGCGCTTCGAGGCGCTGAAAGAGTACTATCCGCAGGCGAAGAAAGAAGACTGGCGTCTGTGGCAGGCGGGTCAGCGCGTGCAGATCATCAAACGCGATCCGAAAGAGGGCGGCGTGCTGCGTCTGGGTACCGAAGTGGTAAGCGATAAGGATGGCACCATTGCCGCGCTGCTGGGGGCATCTCCGGGGGCGTCTACCGCTGCGCCAATCATGCTGCACCTGATGGAAAAAGTGTTTAAGGACAAAGTATCCAGCCCGGAATGGCAGGCGAAGCTGAAAACCATTATTCCATCCTACGGTACGAAGCTGAACGGTAACGTTGAAGCCACGGAACAAGAGCTGGAATACACCAGCCGCGTTCTGCAACTGCAATACGTCAAACCGCAGGCTGCGGATGCTGCGCCTAAGGCAGAGCTGAAGCCTCAGGCGGAAAGCAAGCCGGTAGCGGATATCGCGCTGTAAGGTAAACGCAAAACGGTAACATCCGTTACCGTTTTTAGTGTTTTCTCCCTCTCCCGGTGGGAGAGGGTTGGGGTGAGGGCACCAGAACGCACCCTTTCCTGGTCGGGTAAGCGAGAGCGCCACCCGACTTATTATTAACGAACTACCGCTTGTCCTACCGTCTCATCCGCCTTCCATACGCGATATTTCACATCCACGTTTTCCGGCGTGTATACGACGATCGGCAGCTTGCTGTTATAGCGCAGCAGACTGTTATCACCCAGATACGCGGTAATAAATTTCTTCTCTTTCTTGCCGTCCGGGCACGCCATCATGGTGGAGACTGGCGAGGTTACTTTGTCGAAGACATAGTAGTCATAGCCCCAGCCTTCCAGCGTTTTGCTTTCCAGCTGGCCGCCCAGGCGATGCTGGTTGCAGTCCACTTCCAGCGTCTGGCCGATTAACAGCTCAACTTTGAAATTTGCTTCATCCTGCTGAGCCGGGAGCTGAATAACCTGGCGCTTCATCCCTTTGTCCGCTTGCGGATACGGAGCAACTTTTTCCAGCGGCTGCTCTTTCTGGGTTTCGCTGGCGAAAGCACTGGTGCTGGCGCACGCAGCGGCGATGAGGGCGATGGCAAATTTAGGTGCGTTTTTCACTGTCATTCCTTTTTGTTAAAACGATCCTGGAAAGACTAACATATAGCACGTGAATAGTTGGCGCAATTTACTCATATTTTCATTTTAAACGGAGTAATGCACTGCTTTTATGTTCATTTATTGGTGTTTAATGCTGTGTTGGAGTCGATGCGGCAATCGTGTTATTTTACGCGTTAATTATTGTTATTCATCTGTAAAGGGAGGGGAGATGGTAGGGGAAAAACTGAAGACACCTGAAGGCCGCAAGTTCCTGCTGGCGTTACTGGTTGTGTTTATGATTGCTGCTGCATGCGTGGGGCGAGCAACCATTGTCGGTGTGATTGAGCAGTACAACATCCCGCTCTCTGCCTGGACAACCAGCATGTTTGTCCTGCAATCGGCGATGATCTTTGTTTACAGCCTGGTGTTCACCGTCCTGCTGGCGATTCCGCTGGGGATTTTCTTTCTCGGTGGGCGTGAAAAACACTAAGCATTGCGCATGCGGAGACAGGCAATAAAAAACCAGCCATAAGCGGCTGGTTTTTTTGTGTAGTTTTGGTCGGCACGAGAGGATTTGAACCTCCGACCCCCGACACCCCATGACGGTGCGCTACCAGGCTGCGCTACGTGCCGACGCATAAAAGGAATACTACTCGATTCCTTTTTGAATGCAAGGGGCAAGCAACGCTAACTGATTCATAAATAATCAGTTAGCGATAAAGCGCTTCTCGTCTGTCAGCACCTGCAACAGCAAACTGAGCTGCGGCTTCTGGTCTTTCAGCTTCTCACCTTCGAGGTTATACGTCTGGTAATTGCCATTGCTGTTCAGCACCAGGGACAACGTTGGCGTGGTCACCACCAGCGTGTTTCCGCCAGCAGCCGTGACCCAGTTATGACGCCGCGTGGCGCTAAAGAGGTCTTGTCCCTGCGAGTACTCAATTGCCGGTGTGCTGACGTGCAGCAGCCGTTGCATTAACGTGGTCATGACGTCTTTATGGTCGGTGAGCATGTTGATGCGCTGCGCGGGAGTGCCCGGCCAGTGGATCACCAGGGGAACATGCAGGTTCGGACGCGACCACTCCATGCCCTTCGCCTCGTCGCCGAGCGGCACGCCATGCCCCGCCGTGATAATCACGACCGTATTATCCAGCTTGCCCGCGTCGCGCAGGGCGGTCAGCACGCGGCCGATCTGCGCATCGACATCGCCCGCCGCACGGCTATAGCGGCGCGCGAAGCCTTTCTGATTGCTGTCATCAAGCGTTGTGCCGTTAAACGCAACCCAGGAGAACCAGCGGTTATCTTCCTGCGCATAGCGCTTCAGCCAGTCTATCCACTGGTCAGCGGTCCGATCGTCAGACTGGCTCTGCGCGGCGGGCAGTGAGAAATCAGACAGCAGCGCCTGGCGGTACAGCGAGCTGTTGAAACCATCAGAGGCGAACAGCCCCAGCTGGTAGCCCTGCTGATTAAGCCCGGTAATCAATGCCGCCGGAATACGGGCCGACAGCACGCCGTCCATATAGCTCGGTGAAATGCCGTAGAACAGGCCGAAAATACCCGCGTCGGTCGAATTACCGGAGCTCATATGCTGAGTGAATACGATGTTGTTCTCAGCGAATTCAGCCAGCGCCGGCATCTGCTTCTCATAGCGGGAATAGTTCAGGCCATCGACGGTAATCAGCAGCACGTTCTGACCGCGGCCCATGTCGCGATATTTCAGATCGCTCAGGGGATACTGCACGCTGACCGCTTCAGGATTACCCTGTTCGACCAGACGACGCTGATACTCCTGCGCGTCCAGCAGGCCGTGTTTTTCGAGGAAACGACGCGCCGTCATCGGATAGGAGAGCGGCAGATTTGCGCGCTGCATGGTAATCGGGCGGTAGAAGTTCGCATCTGCCCAGATATACATCAGGTGCGAACCGATAAATGAGGCGAAAAAGAGCGCCGCGACGGGCTTCGCATAATGGCGGCGTCGGGTCAGACTGCGGAGTTTTTGCCAGCTCCACGTGGCGAACAGCATTTCGATCAGCAGGATAATCGGCACGCTGATAAACATCAGCTGCCAGTCGCGCGCGGTCTCGTTCTGATCCGGGTTAATCACCAGCTCCCAGACGACAGGATTCAGGTGCAGGTGGAAACGGGTAAAGACTTCGCTGTCGATCAGCAACAGCGTCATGCCCGCCGTCGCAAGAATGGCGGACAGGAAGCGCATCAGCCGCTGCGACATGACGATAAACGTCAGTGGGAACAGGATCAGCAGATAGGTGGCGAAGACCAGAAAGCTAAAGTGACCAACAAGGCTCATCCACGAGTAGATGCGCCCGGTTAACGTGGTTGGCCAGTCCGCCACAAACAGATAACGGCAGCCGAGCACCATCGCCAACAGAATGTTGAACAGGGCAAACCAGTGCCCCCAGCTGACCATCTGGGAGACTTTTTCACGGTAGCGCTGACGATTCGTCACCATAAACTGTTGTTCGTTTCCCTTAGTGTGCCTGGTCGTCGCTAACGGAGGACTGCAAAGCCTGGGCGAAAGATTTGGCGATCGCCTGACGCTGAGCCGGAGCAACGCTGGTATTGATCAGGTTGGTAACCATATTTCCCAAAACCATCAGGGAGAGATCGGTTGGCGTTTTATGTTTTTCCAGTACGTTGACCAGCTCACTGAGCAATTGTTCAACGTGTTCGTCACTGTAGCGGGAATGTTGTGGCATAAATCAAAATCAGTTTGTTGAGAGAAGGGCGACATATTACCGTAGCAACAGCTTTTTTTCCCCTTTTTTATCTTCTGTTGCACACATGCGTTGGTGGTGGTTGAATACCGCCCGGTCTAAAAGGAGAGTTTATCATGAGTCTGGAAATCAACCAGATTGCCTTGCACCAGCTTATCAAGCGTGATGAGCAAACCCTTGAAGTGGTGCTGCGCGATTCGTTACTGGAACCAACGCCTACCGTTGTCGAGATGATGGCGGAGTTGCATCGCGTCTACAGCGCGAAAAATAAAGCCTATGGCTTGTTCAGCGAAGAGAGCGAACTGGCGGATAGCCTGCGCCTGCAACGTCAGGGCGAAGAGGATTTCCTGGCATTCAGCCGCGCTGCTACTGGCCGTCTGCGTGACGAGCTGGCGAAATATCCCTTCGCCGATGGCGGTATCGTCCTGTTCTGCCACTACCGCTATCTGGCGGTAGAGTATCTGCTGGTCACCGTGCTGAATAACTTAAGCAGTATGCGCGTGAACGAGCAGCTGGATATCAGCTCAACGCACTACCTGGATATCAACCATGCGGATATTGTGGCGCGTATCGATTTAACCGAATGGGAAACCAACCCGGAATCAACGCGCTATCTGACCTTCCTTAAAGGCCGCGTGGGCCGCAAAGTGGCGGATTTCTTTATGGACTTCCTCGGCGCCAGCGAAGGGCTGAATGCCAAAGCGCAGAACAAAGGTCTCCTCCAGGCGGTGGATGACTTTACGGCTGAGGCGCAGCTTGATAAATCTGAGCGTCAGACCGTGCGTCAGCAGGTTTACAGCTACTGCAACGAGCAGTTACAGGCTGGAGAAGAGATTGAGCTGGAGTCGCTGTCCAAAGAGCTGGCAGGCGTCAGCGAAGTCAGCTTCCAGGAATTTACTGCGGAAAAAGGCTATGAGCTGGAAGAGAGCTTCCCGGCGGATCGCAGTACGCTGCGTCAGCTGACGAAATTTGCCGGTAGCGGCGGTGGGTTAACCATTAACTTTGATGCCATGCTGCTCGGGGAACGTATCTTCTGGGACCCGGCCACCGACACGCTGACCATTAAAGGCACGCCGCCGAATCTGCGCGACCAGCTTCAGCGTCGCACCTCAGGCGGTAAGTAACAGCCATAAAAAAACCCCGCAAACGCGGGGTTTTTCTCGACAGGTTTGCGATTACGCGCGAACGAAGTCGATGTGAGTCAGTTTTGGCTTGAACGCGTGACGCTGAACAGCCTGAACTTTCACTTTTTCTTCTTTACCGTCAACAACGATGGTCAGAACTTCGCTGTAGAATTCAGCTTTGTTCTGCATGTTCCATACTTTGTCGTGATCCAGTTCAATAGCAACTGGAGCAGCTTCGCCACCGTAAACGATAGCCGGGAACTTGTTTGCGGTACGCAGGCGGCGGCTCGCACCCTTACCCTGCACGTTACGTACTTCTGCTTCGATAGTGAACATTGATTTCTCTCTGTATTTAAAACCCTACTACAGGCGACCCAGCAGCAGGTGAGTGTTCTGCCTCACGGATGTGGAGCGGGCGGCATTTTATACTCAAATGGCTCGCGCATCAACGAAAAGTCCCGTTAACCGCGCAATTCGTTTGCCCGGCGAAAGCGTCCTTCATAGTCAAAGACCTTCTCACGCACCTGCCAGAACTGCCCTTTTTTACGGGCGACAACAAAATCAGGATGGCGCAGTAACGCCTGCTGGCGCACGATATCGGCCACGGTTATCCAGCGCAGCGGCACGCCAGGCGTGCGGGTATGCGGGCGGATAAAGAGCTGCTCGAACGCGGTGCGCTGGGCGGGCGTCTGGACCCGGAACCGCTCGCTGACGTCTGCGCCATCCTCGTCGTAGTAGGTAATTTTTAGCCACTCGCCTTTTTCATCCGCGCCGGGCTGTAAGGCCATGCCGGAACAGCGCAGCACCAGCGCATCTTTCAGCTTCAGCGCCGCTTTCAGCATGTCGTCCGGGTCGACCAGGACCGTGTCGCACTCCCGACAGCGGCGGGCGGCAATGTCGTTTTCGGCATTGCACTGCGGGCAGTTTTTGAAGCGGAAGCGGAAGTCACACTGTTCGCGATGGCCTTCATCGTCTTCAAACCAGCCCTGACAGCGGCGGCCAAAATGTTCGATCAGCGTGCCGTCGGCGGTGGTTTTCCCCCAGAAGGTGTTGGCAAACCCGCAGGCAGGGCAAAAAACCTGAACGGGCACGTTGTCGCTCTTGCCTTTTGGCGTGCCGACTTCCGGCGAATAGAGATCGTGCGGGTTACCGGCGTAATCAAGGATCAGACAGTCGGTTTTGCCCGGCGCCAGACGCAGCCCGCGGCCAACAATCTGCTGATACAGGCTGACGGATTCCGTCGGGCGAAGAATCGCAATCAGGTCGACGTGCGGGGCGTCAAAGCCGGTGGTTAGTACGGAGACATTCACCAGATAGCGGAACCGCTGAGCTTTGAAGTCCTCAATCAGGCTGTCGCGCTCCAGGCCGGGGGTTTCACCGGTAATTAACGCCGCGTCGTCGGCGGGCAGCAGCCCCGTAATTTCGCGCGCGTGTTCGACAGTGGCAGCAAAAATCATCACCCCTTTGCGCGTTTGCGCGAACTCTTCAATCTGGCTGATGATATGCGGCGTGATCCGCTTCTGTTTTTTCAGCTCATGGTTAAGATCTGCCTCGCTGAACAGCCCGTTGCTCTGCGCCTGTAAACGGCTGAAATCGTACTGCACGACGGGCATATCCAGCCGCTCCGGCGGCGTCAGGTAGCCGTGCTTGATCATGTAGCGCAGCGGAAGCTCATAGATACAGTCGCGGAACAGGGCCTTTTCATCGCCACGCACCATGCCGTGATAATGAAACTGATAAATCCAGCCCTTGCCCAGACGAAACGGCGTGGCGGTGAGGCCAAGCAGACGGAGGTGAGGATTCACCTTTTTCAGATGAGTGAGGATTTGCTGATACTGGCTGTCGTCGTCATCGCTGATGCGGTGACACTCATCGACAATCAGCAGGGAAAACTCGCTGCGAAACAGTTCCAGGTTGCGCGCAACGGATTGTACGCTGCCAAACACCACTTTTCCGTGGCTCTCTTTGCGCTTCAGTCCGGCGGCAAAAATGTCGGCCTCCAGGCCGAGCGCGCAATATTTGGCGTGGTTTTGCGCCACCAGCTCTTTGACGTGCGCCAGCACCAGCACGCGTCCGCGGGCCAGGCGCGCCAGTTCGGCAATCACCAGGCTTTTACCGGCTCCGGTCGGGAGAACGATGGCGGCGGGCTCCCGATGCTTGCGAAACCAGGCGAGGGTGGCATCAACGGCTTCCTGCTGATAGGGGCGTAATGTGAACGTCATGGCTTCTCTATTCAGTTAACTCGCATATAGTATGCCACGAAACTTTTTCCCTTGAGTGGCGCAACCAGACCATTATACTGAACTGTTTCTGACTGCTTCTTTTTCGGACGCGTAGTCCGACTTCCAGCACCATTAAGGCTAAAAAGATTTCATGCGACTTGATAAGTTTATCGCTCAGCAACTCGGCGTAAGCCGCGCTATTGCCGGGCGTGAAATTCGCGCCAGCCGCGTAACCGTGGACGGCGACATTGTGAAAGACAGCGCTTTTAAACTCCAGCCTGAGCACCAGGTGGAGTATGACGGCAACCCGCTGACCCAGCAGAATGGCCCGCGCTACTTCATGCTCAACAAACCGGAAGGTTACGTCTGTTCAACGGACGATCCGGATCACCCGACGGTGCTCTATTTCCTCGACGAACCTGTGGCGCACAAGCTGCATGCGGCAGGGCGACTGGATATCGATACTACCGGCCTGGTGCTGATGACCGATGACGGCCAGTGGTCGCATCGCATCACCTCCCCGCGCCATCACTGTGAGAAAACCTATCGGGTGATGCTTGAGTCTCCGGTCTCGGATGACACGGCAGAGCAATTCGCGAAAGGCGTTCAGCTGCATAATGAGAAGGATCTGACCAAACCGGCGGTGCTGGAAATCCTCACCCCCACGGACGTCCGTCTGACCATCAGTGAAGGCCGCTACCATCAGGTAAAGCGGATGTTTGCCGCCGTGGGCAACCACGTTGTGGGGCTGCATCGTGAACGTATCGGCGCGATTGAACTCGATCCAGACCTGGCCCCAGGGGAATATCGCCCGCTGACGGAAGAAGAGATTGCCAGCGTCGGGCTGCCTTCACGCTAAATTCAGGAGAACCCTGTGACCACCAGGCCACACTCGTCGTTTAAAATTGTATTTATCCTTGGCCTGCTGGCCATGCTGATGCCGCTGTCTATCGATATGTATCTGCCCGCGCTGCCGGTGATTTCCGCGCAGTTTGGCGTACCGGCAGGCAGCGCGCAGATGACGCTCAGCACCTACATTCTTGGTTTTGCCCTCGGTCAGCTCTTTTATGGACCAATGGCCGACAGCCTGGGGCGTAAACCGGTTATCCTGGGCGGGACATTGATATTTGCCGCGGTGGCGGTGGCCTGCGCGCTGGCGCAGAGTATCGATCAGCTGATTGTGATGCGCTTCTTCCATGGCCTGGCGGCGGCTGCGGCAAGCGTGGTGATTAACGCGCTGATGCGCGACGTCTACCCGAAGGAAGAGTTCTCACGCATGATGTCGTTCGTCATGCTGGTCACGACAATTGCGCCGCTGGTCGCCCCCATGGTGGGCGGGGCGGTCCTGGTGTGGTTCAGCTGGCATGCGATTTTCTGGATCCTGGCGATTGCCGCGCTGCTGGCCTCGGTGATGATCTTCGTCTTTATCGATGAAACGCTGCCGGTCGAGCGCCGTCAGAAGTTCCACGTTCGCACCACGCTTGGCAACTTTGCCTCGCTGTTTCGCCATAAGCGTGTGCTGAGCTATATGCTGGCCAGCGGCTTCAGCTTTGCCGGAATGTTCTCGTTCCTGAGCGCGGGGCCGTTTGTGTACATCGAACTGAACCATGTGTCACCCCAGCATTTTGGTTACTACTTCGCGCTGAATATTGTGTTCCTGTTTGTGATGACCATTATCAACAGCCGCTTTGTCCGGCGGGTTGGGGCGCTGAATATGTTCCGCGCCGGGCTGTGGATCCAGTTCGTGATGGCTATCTGGCTGGTATTGAGCGCGTTGCTGGGCGTCGGTTTCTGGGCGCTGGTGGTGGGCGTGGCGGCGTTTGTCGGCTGCGTGTCGATGGTTTCATCCAACGCGATGGCGGTGATCCTCGACGAATTTCCGCATATGGCGGGCACCGCCTCGTCGCTGGCAGGAACGTTCCGTTTCGGAATTGGCGCGATAGTCGGGGCGCTGCTCTCGACGGCGACGTTTAATACCGCCTGGCCGATGCTGTGGGCGATTGCCCTCTGCGCGACCTGCTCCATTCTCTTCTATCTTTACGCCAGCCGGCCGCGAAAGACGGCGCATAAATGACCACTTAAGGCCCGTGACGGGCCTTTTTGTTGACCCATATCAACCAACCCTCCGTTCGTTTACCCTGTGTTTGTTTCTTTTATGTAAAATCTATTTATGTAAAAAGTCACATCATTGTATTTAAAAAGGTTGAGTTAGATCGCAGAAACGGGTACATATAGCGCCGACGCGAGCCTGCAACGCCTATAAAATCCGCTAAACAGTGCAGGTTGGCGATGATGTGTTACTATAAATGTAAATAAATTGTGAAGTAAATTTGCTTCCGGGGATCTGAACGTGAATACATTACAACTCTCCATTGTCCATCGCTTGCCCCAGAGCTATCGCTGGTCGACGGGTTTTGCAGGTTCGAAAGTTGAACCGATTCCGCAAAGCGTTGCCGGGGAGGATAATTGTCTGGTGGCCCTCAAACTGCTCAGCCCGAGCGATGAAAATGCGTGGCCGGTCATGGAACGTCTCAGCCAGGCGCTGACGGACATCGAAGTGGACAGCTCCGTGCTGGAATGCGAAGGTGAGCCGTGCCTGTTTGTTAACAGCCAGGATGAGTTTGCCGCCACCTGTCGTCTGAAAAACTTCGGCGTGGCCATTGCCGAGCCGTTCTCCGGTCAATATCCTTTCTGAGTGCTAGTCAGCGGACAATAGCTGGCGTGTGTAATCCTGCGTCGGCGCGGTGAATACGCGCTGGCACTCTCCCTGCTCAACGACTTCTCCCTGCCGCAATACCACCACCTGATGGCAAAGCGCACGCACCACCTGTAAATCGTGGCTGATAAAGATATAGGCCAGCCGATGCTTTTCCTGTAGCCCCTTCAGCAGCGCCAGAATTTGCGCCTGCACGGTGCGGTCCAGGGAAGAGGTTGGCTCGTCCAGCACGATCAGCTCCGGTTTCAGGATCAGCGCGCGGGCAATCGCTATACGCTGGCGCTGTCCGCCGGAAAACTCAGCCGGATACCGGTGCCGGGTCTCGGGATCTAAACCCACTTCCGCCATCACCCGCATCACGTCGATTTCACGCTGTTGCGCCGTCATTGTCGGCTGGTGGACGCGCAGGCCCTCTTCAATAATCTGTAATACGCTCAGGCGCGGGTTAAGCGAAGAGTTTGGATCCTGAAATACCACCTGCATCCGCGGACGCACGGGAAGCATCATCCGGCGATTCAGGTTTTGCAGCGGCATGCCGTCAAAAACAATGCTTCCCTGAGAGGCGATCAGGCGCAGCAGCGCCAGGCCGGTGGTGCTTTTGCCTGAACCGGACTCGCCCACAAGCCCAAGCGATTCGCCCGGACGCAGAGCGAAGCTCATGTCTTTCAGAACATGATTGTGATCGACCACGCGACGCAAAATGCCTTTGCGGATCGGGAATGACACCGACAGCCCCTCAACCCTCAGCAACGGCGCGCTGTCAGCGTTAAGCGGAACCGGGTCGCCAGCGGGTTCGCTATCGAGCAGGCGCTGTGTATACGGGTGCTGAGGCGCGCTCAGCAGGGCGGATGCCCGGTTCTGTTCCACGCAGCGGCCGTTTTGCATCACGGCCACCGCGTCAGCGAGCTTTTTCACGATGCTCAGGTTGTGCGTAATAAACAGCAGGCTCATGTTCAGCTCGTCGCGCAGTTTGCGCAGCAGTTGCAGAATTTGTGCCTGTACCGTGACGTCCAGCGCGGTAGTAGGTTCATCGGCAATCAGCAGTTCGGGGCGCGTGAGCAGGGCCATTGCAATCATCACGCGCTGGCGCTCGCCGCCGGAAAGCTGGTGCGGGAAATCGTTCAGCCGTTTCGCCGCATTACGGATACCGGTGCGTTCAAGGCAGTCCAGAATTTCACCCCGCGCTGCCTCTTTACGCATTCCCCGATGAAGTGACAGCACTTCATAGAGCTGTTTTTCCAGGGTATGCAGTGGGTTGAGCGACACCATCGGCTCCTGAAAAATCATGGCGATGTTGTTGCCACGAATGCCGCGCAGGGTTTGCTCGTCAGCGTTCAGCAGCGATTGTCCATGGAACAGAATATCCCCCTGCGGATAGCTGACCGGCAGGGAAGGGAGCAGGCGCAGCACCGACAGCGCCGAAACGCTCTTACCGGAGCCGGATTCCCCGACCAGCGCCAGCGTCTCTCCGCGCTGGATCTGCAACGATAAATCCGTCACCACCGTGCGTGATTCGCCCTGTTTTGAAAACGCAATCGACAGGTTCTCTATACTCAGAAGAGGCCGGGTCATGTCATACCGCCTTGTTGGGATCGAAGGCATCGCGCACGGCTTCGCCAATAAAAATCAGCAGGGAAAGGAGCACCGCCACGGAGAGGAATGCGGCGATGCCCAGCCAGGGGGCCTGGAGATTGTTTTTGCCCTGCAACAGCAGTTCGCCAAGGGACGGTGAGCCCAGCGGCAAACCGAAACCAAGAAAATCAAGCGACGTCAGGGTGGTAATGGAGCTGCACAAAATAAACGGCAGGAAGGTGAGGGTCGCCACCACAGCATTGGGAAGCATGTGGCGGAAGATGATTGCGCCATCGCTCACGCCTAACGCCTGCGCAGCGCGAATATAGTCGTAATTCCGCGTACGCAGAAACTCCGCGCGCACCACGCCGACCAGCGCCATCCAGCCGAACAGGACGGTGATCCCGAGCAGCCACCAGAAGCCAGGCTGTACCACGCTGGACAGCAGGATAATCAGAAACAGCGTCGGCATACCGGACCAGACTTCAATCACGCGCTGTCCCCATAAATCTATTTTACCCCCGTAATAGCCCTGCACGGCGCCCGCCACAACGCCCATTACGCTGCTAAAGAGCGTCAGCAGCAGCCCAAATAGGAGCGAGATGCGGGTGCCATAGAGAATGCGCGCCAGCACATCGCCGCCGTTGGCGTCCGTTCCCAGCCAGTTTTGCGCGGAAGGCGGCGAAGGGAAGGGGGTGGACGTGGCGAAGTTAATACTGTTCGCGCCAAAACGAATCGGCGCCCAGATAGCCCAGCCGTGCTGCGCTATCTGTTCTCGTAACCAGGGATCCTGGTACTCGGCTGGCGTCGCAAACGGGCCGCCAAAATCGCTTTCGCTGTAGGTGGCCAGCACCGGCACATACCAGCGGTCTTTGAAATGCACCAGCAGGGGCTTATCGTTGGCAATCAGTTCCGAACACATACTTAAGGCGAACAGGACGGCGAAGATCCACAGCGACCAGTAGCCGCGACGGTTGTGGCGAAAGCGCGCCCAGCGGGCCTGATTGACGGGGCTTAAACGCGACATCAGCGACCCTCAAAATCGATACGGGGATCGACCAGCGTATAGCTGATATCGCTGATGATGTTCAGCAGCAGGCCGATCAGGGTGAAAATGTAGAGTGTGCCAAACATCACCGGATAATCACGGGAGACGGTGGCCTCATAGCCCAGCAGCCCTAATCCGTTGAGCGAGAACATCACCTCTATCAGCAGCGAGCCGGTAAAAAACATACTGATGAACGTGGCGGGGAAACCGGCAATCACCAGCAGCATGGCGTTACGAAAAACGTGCTTCCACATGATCTGCTTTTCACCGACGCCTTTGGCGCGCGCGGTGACGACGTACTGTTTGCGGATCTCATCAAGAAAGGCGTTTTTGGTCAGCATCGTAAGCGCCGCAAAACCGCCGATGACCGTCGCCAGCACCGGAAGCGTGATGTGCCAGAAGTAATCGGTGATTTTCTGATACCACGGCAGGGTGCTGAAATCCGCAGAGACCAGCCCGCGCAGCGGGAAGAGGTCGAAATAACTGCCGCCGGCGAAAAAGACAATCAGCAGCACGGCAAACAGAAACGCCGGGATAGCGTAGCCGATGATAATGAATGTGCTGCTCCAGATATCGAAACGGCTACCGTTGTAGACCGCTTTTCGGATCCCCAACGGAATGGAGACCAGATAAATAATCAGCGTCCCCCACAGTCCGAGCGTGATGGAAACCGGCAGGCTTTGTTTGATCAGGGTTAATACCGAGGCGCTGCGAAACAGGCTGTCGCCAAAATCGAAACGGACATAATCCCAGAGCATCCTGAAATAACGCTCGTGCAGCGGCTTGTCAAAACCATAGCGATGGGTGATCTCGGCGATCACCTCCGGATCCAGTCCGCGACCGCCCCGGTAGTGGCTTTCGCTGATGTTGCCCACGCCCGTCCGGGCATGGCTGGCCCCCATTCCTTCACCGCCGCCGCCCGGCATGCCGCCAGCGTAACCAAATTCTATTGCCGCAATTGCCTGGTCCACCGGACCGCCGGGGGCGATCTGGACGATAAAAAAGTTAATGGTAATGATGGCCCACAGCGTCGGGATCACTAACAGCAGCCGGCGGATAAGATAAGCGCCCATCGTCACTCCTTAACGCCGCTCTGCGGGCAGTTTTGCGGCTTTATTCACGTCATACCACCAGGTGTCAAAGCCGAGGGTGTAGACCGGGCGAACGGCAGGCAGGGAGAATTTATCCCAGCGGGCCACGCGATCTTCGCCCATATACCACATCGGCAGCATGTAATAGTTCCAGGTTAAGACCCGATCGAGCGCGCGGCCAAGCGGCAGAAGCTTGTTCTTATCGCCCTGAGCGGCGACAATTTTTGCAATCAGCGCATCAATCACCGGGCTCTTTACGCCCGGGGCGTTGTAGGAGGAGTCGATATACCCCGATGCCCAGGAGATTTGCAGATCTGAACTTGGCCACGGCTGCGCGGCCCACAGGGTCTGCATCATGTCGTAATCGCGACTGCGCTTGCGGTTGGTTAACTGGGCCATATCGACCTGGCGGATATTCATGGTGACGCCAAGCCGGGCAAGGTTCTTCTTAAATGGCAGCACCCACTGATCGTTTGCGCCGGAGGCAATCAGCAGTTCGAAGCTGAGCGGTTTACCGGTTTGCACATTAACCCGTTGCCGATTTTTCAGCACCCAGCCAGCATCATCCAGCAGGTTGCTGGCTTTCAGCAGGTTGTCCCGGTCGAACCCGTTTCCGTCGGATTTGGGCGGTTCAAATACGCGGGTGAACACCTCCGGCGGAAGCTCCGCTTTCATTGGCGCCAGCAAAACCAGCTCGTCCGCGTGGGGATAATCACGGGCGGCATATTCAGTATTCTGGAAATAGCTGTTCGCCCGGCTGTAGGCTCCGTAAAACAGCGCTTTGTTCATCCATTCGAAATCAAACGCCAGGGTAATGGCTTCACGCACCCGACGATCGGAAAAAACCGGGCGCTGAATATTAAACGCCAGCCAGCGCGTGTCCTGCGCGGATTCGTTTTTGTGTTCGTCTTTAACGATATAGCCTTTCGCGAAATTTTTTCCGATATAGCGGGTCGCCCAATTTTTGGCGCTGTTCTCGACACGTAAATCAAACGCGCCCGCCTTAAATGCCTCGAAGGCCACGTTATCATCCAGGTAGTAGTCGTAGCGGATTGTATCGAAGTTCCAGCGGCCCCGGTTTACCGGCAGCGTGGCTGCCCAGTAATCTTTCACCCGGGAATAGATCACGTACTGGCCCATTCGCCAGTCGGTAATGCGATACGGCCCTCCGGCCAGCGGCGGGGTAGAGAGGGGATCGCTCAGCTTATGATTTTTCCAGAAGGATTCGGGCATGACGGGCAGGGAGAACAGGCTCAGCATATTCTCTTTGTTCGGCTCAGGGAGTTCGATTCGCACGGTCAGCGGGGCGATGGCTTTCACCGTGGTGCCCTTGTACACCAGACGAAACTGCGGCACGCCTTCGGTCATAAATTTATGAAAGGTGAATGCCACGTCACGGGCGCTAACCGGCGTACCGTCGTGAAAACGCGCCCGCGGATTAATCGCGATTTCTGCCCAGCTGAAATCATCGGCGTATCGCACGTTCTCGGCGACCAGGGGATAATAGCTGCCGGGCTCGTCGTCGGAGGTGACGAACAGCGTGTCATAGAGGGATTCGGTACGCGCTGCCGCCACGCCGCGCAGGGCAAAGCGGTTAAAGTTGTCAAACGTTCCCGTGGCGGAAAGCGTCACGTTTCCGCCTTTCGGGGCGGCGGGGTTAACGTAATCGTAGTGGTTAAAGTTAACCGCGTACTTCGGCTCGCCAATGACGGCAAAGGCCGTGCTCTCTTTGATGGTCTGCGCCTGGCTCGACAGGCTCACCAGCGCCAATAGCGTCAACACAACGCGCATAATCATAGTGCGGCGGATCCCTTTGTTCACAGGCAGGCTCGGTTGAACAGAATAATAAGGGACAGCGCCGTGATTGTGAAATTATTCCCCGAGCGTGATGTCGGGTTGCCACGTCCTGAACTGCTCCAGCGGCATTGGGCGGCCGATCCAGTAGCCCTGAAGATAGTTCACGCCATGCTCGCGCAGCCACGCCGCCTGCTCCGGCGTTTCAACACCCTCGGCAACGGTTAACATATTCAGGCGTTCTGCCAGCGTCAGCACCGCGTCAAGCACTGGCGAGGTGACGGTTTCAGTCCCGATGGCATTCACGAAGCCACGGTCAATTTTCAGGTAATCCATCGTGAAGCGTTCCAGATAGATCAGCGCGCTGTGGCCGGTGCCAAAATCATCGATGGCAATTTCAAAACCTTCTTCGTGCAGCCATTCGAATAGCTGATTAGCCTCGCGGTGGTTGATCATATCGCGCTCGGTTATTTCCAGCACAATCTGGAAGTGATCGGGTGGAAGGGCGGCGGCAAACGCGCGCATATCCTCTTTAAAGCTTTCCGCATGCAGATGCCCGGGCGCGATGTTGATCCCAAACTTGGCCCCAGGCGGGAGCACCGTTTGCAGGACAGGGGCATCGCGGATAATCAGGTCAAAAAGATGCAGCGTCAGCGGGACAATCAGCTTCTGCGCTTCAGCGAAATTAATAAAGGCATCCGGTGGAATTTCTCCCATCACCGGATGCTTCCAGCGCATCAGGACTTCCAGCCCGGTCATTTTGAGCGACTGCGCATCCACGACGGGTTGATAGACCACGTAAAACTGGTCGCGTTTGATGGCCGTTAGGATCTCTTTCCCCGGATTAAGACGGATAGTAAGAATATAGAAATTCAACAGGCCCGCCGCGATACCGCAGACCAGGCCGAAAAACAGGGCGTACAGCACATCATCGGTCGTCCAGGCTTCCGCATAAACATGGATGGTCAGAGGCACATTTTTCAGCGTGGCGGTACGGACCGGGATATCAGGCAAATCACGTGCAGGGACCAGCGTTCCGGAATGGGTTGATAACGCATAATCGCCAATAATGATGGAAATACCGGCAAACTCATCCTGTCTTGAGGTGTAGAGGAGATAAGGAGTCAGGTTAAGATTAACGGAGGTAAATACACCGCCGTCCTTCACCAGTGGGTTGCGATACCAGATGGCAATCGCGGGCTTGTCCGGCATCATGGGGGTGCCCGGCAGGAGCGCCATATCAACCTGTTTATTGATGTGCAGTTCAGGAATAAGCGCTTCCAGAGGGACATTCATCGGGCCGGTGGCGGAAGAGCAGTAGGCGTTTTTATCCCTGACCAGCAAAAAGGCGCGCACATTGATGCTAAAGGCCGCCCGGGAGGTCAGGGCGGCACTCACTTCCTCGCAGCTGTTTAGCGTGAGTGGCTGGAGCGTATCAATCGACATTTTGAGCTCATCAAAATAGCTCTCCATGTAGACGCTTAAATCGGTAATAAGGGTATCGAATCTGACGTCTCGCTTGTGATAACTCCAGTAAAACTGTAATGCTCCCAGGAGCAGGGCAGTGAATAACCCCGTAAGGAAACTGAGAAACAGAATCTTGCGGTTGCTGGAGAAGTAGCGGGTAAACATAGATGTCGTGATTCCTGAAATGCCGCTGGATAGTTATCAGTGTAACGGGCAAAAAAAAACACTGCCGGAGCAGTGCTTTTTTTATCGTATCGCCAGCCAAGGGATAACCAACGATACGACAGCAATATTAACTACGGCTCAGAACGCGGCGAGCTTCGTTGTAGCGCTTCTTCCAGTAAGGTTCGTTCATGCTGGAAATCGTCACACCACTGCTGGTGGAAGCATGGACAAACTGATCGTTACCGATATAGATGCCAACGTGTCGACCGGTTGAACCCGCTCTGAACAGGACTAAATCGCCCGTGCGCAGTTTAGTGCGCGAAATGGATTTGCCCATTTCCTGCTGTTCATAAGTAGAACGCGGAAGGTCTAACCCAAACTGCTCACGGAACGTACGCTGTACGAACGCGGAACAATCGATGCCTTTCTTGGTGCTGCCGCCCAGACGGTAACGCACGCCTTTCCAGTCAGCATACTGATCCATAATACGCGACTTAACGTCGAGATTACGTACCATATTTTCAAATTCATCCTGAGAGGCTTGCAGTGAAGAGGAATCTTCCATTCCCACAACACGCGTCTCAGGATGCATATTCTTCGCGGTATTCGTCGTACTACATGCCGAAAGCAGAACCGCCACTGCAATCGCCGGGATCCCCCGCAAGATATATCTCAAGATTGGTTGAGATTTGACCATTTTGTTTGTTTTCCCTTGAAGTCCTTAACGAAAATATCGTTATAAAAATGCCAACCGTGACGAGACTAATAATCTGTTCACAATGAGACAATTCTTTATGGCGAAAACTGTGGCTCAACGCACAAAATTATTCACCATGATAATTATTATCTCAGTGGGGCAAAACGAGTTCGAGGTTAACCGATTGCACGGGGTATTGCGAGCAAAAAAGTCCGTTTTTTTATAAGAAAATGTGATACACAAAGTTACAGCGCGGAATTGCTCAAAATGCCGCCATTCATATCGGTAATCCCTGCAATTGCTTCATTTTTATCACGAATTGTATGACGGGATGATGACAGCGTTGAATGACGCCGAAAAGAAGTGACGCAGGGATCGAAAACGATCCCTGATGAATGGTGTTAATTTTCGTTATTTATTTGTTTCCGGCTTGTTTAAATTTGCCAGGAAGATAGCGATCAAAAATGCCTATTATGCGATCGCTCAGTGGGGTCATCAGCACCCACGGTAAACCAATTAACACCGCCGTGAGGGAGCCTACGGCGATATCTGTCAGCCAGTGAGCGCCAATCATCACCCGCGGGAATGCAAATACCACCACAATAACCAGGGCGATGGTGAAGGCTTTTTTACCAAAATAGCGCAGCATGAAGCCTGCAAAAATCAGCAGCATCATACCGTGGTCGCCCGGGAAACTGTCCTTCGAGGCATCTTTGGTTGGAATATGAAGCAGCTCGCTGACGCGGTTAATATTCGGGAAAAAGAGCGAAGGACTGGCGCGTTTAACCGGCATCAGATGCTGCGCCAGCTGGTTGATAATCACGGCCGTCAGCAGCATCACCAGGCCGATAATCAGAATACGGCGACGACCCGTTTTGTCTTCCTTCAGCCAGAAGGAGAGCATCAGACAGCCCATTGCCAGCAGCGAACAGCCGTCAAACGCGCGGTTGTTGGTGATCGCCACCAGCCACAGGAAGGCTTCACTCTTCGCCAGCGCCTGGTTAAAGAAGTGGAACAGCCCGGAATCCAGCGGGAACCAGAAACCGTGATCCGCCGGGATATACCAGGAGAAAAAGATCGCCAGGCCGGCAGCGTTGAGCAATAAAATAGCAGGAAGTCGAGTCGTCATAGTCTTCAGCAATGTGTGAAATCAGGGGCAACGTTAGCCGCCCAAACTTAAACGAAGCTTCAACAGGCTTGACTGGAGGGCATTCCAGTCGGTATTAACCGCACTAATTAACTCTATCCGGCTGTCGGGTGGCGCGACGTTCTGGGTTTCAATAAAGAAATCCTCGCCCTGACGGTTAATGCGCACCAGACCATCCGGAGTGCGCATGATCCCTTTTACCCGCTCAACCGGCGCGAGTCTCGCCCATTCCAGTATACCAATGGTGTCGAAAACCGTATCGGCATCGAAGATCCACCCGCAGGCCTGGTGCCCCTGGCCGCTATTCAGGTTGCGACGCCAGCGCTGATGCTCCGGCAGGCTCAGTGCAGCCAGGCCTTGCTTCGCGCCGTGGCTATGCGAATGCTCAGCGCTGGCAGGCAGTTGCGTCTGGTTGAGGCGGGGAAGGTCGAGCAAGGCGCCATCAATGTTGCCCTGGGTCGTCTGCACATACTGACGTCCACCGCCAGCCTGCTGCCACCAGGACTGGAACGCGGCCTGACTCTCAGCCGTCGCGCGATCGGATTTATTCGCCACGATAATATCTGCCGAGGCGAGCTGGTCGCGGAAATTGTCATTATTGATCGCTTTTTCATCCAGCAGCTGGCGGGGGTCGAGCAGGCAAAGCGTCGCACGCAGCTCAAGCCACGGCTCGTATACCGGGGCGGTCAGTAAATCAAGGATTTGCTTAGGATGCCCCAGCCCGGTGGGCTCAATCAGCAGACGGTCCGGCTTGCCCTGACGCAGCAGCGTATTCAGCCCGACCTGCATCGGCAGACCATTCACGCAGCACATACACCCGCCCGGGATCTCTTTCACCATCGCGCCGCTGTCGGCGAGCAACGCGCCGTCGATCCCCACTTCGCCAAATTCGTTGACCAGCACGGCCCACTTTTCCGCCGGGTCTTTATTGGCCAGCAAATGCAGAATGGACGTAGTTTTACCGCTGCCGAGAAAACCGGTGATCAGGTTGGTTTTGGTCACGTGCGCTCCGATAAATAATTGTGATGTAGTAACAACTATCTATCATCCTGACGAAAAAATCGGGCATTGAGAAGAGGGAGGGCGAACGGAGCACAAAACCGTTCGCCTTAAACGCAATAATCGCTAAATTTTTAACGTTTCGATAACGGCCTGGCGCGCGCCGAGCCGGACGAGGCGCTGGTACGCGCTGGTGATTGCCTCGACAAAGACAGGGTTTTGCGGCAGGTCGTCGCCAAAGATTTCATTTAGCGTCAGCAGGGCGCTAACGCGTTCTGCGTCGCTGCTGGTAGCGACAATGGCCTGAAACTTGTCGCTCAGCGGATCGCGTACGTCAATGGCGTTGCCCTGTTCGTCCGTACCGCTGACGTAGCACATCCAGCCCGCCACCCCCAGCGCCAGTAATGGCCAGGCGGTGTTACGCTCAAGATGCACGCGGATCCCATCCAGCATGCGCTGAGGCAGCTTCTGGCTGCCGTCCATGGCGATTTGCCATGTACGATGCTGTAGGGCCGGGTTGGCGAAGCGGTCAAGCAGGCTGTCAGCATAGGCTGTCAGATCAACGTTGGTGATGCGCAGCGTAGGGGCCTGCTCATTCAGCATCAGCCTGCGGGCCGCCTCGCGGAAACTGTCGTCCTGCATACATTCATTTATGTGCGCGTAGCCGGCAAGGTAGCCCAGATACGCGAGGAAGGAGTGACTGCCGTTCAGCATCCGCAGCTTCATCTGCTCCCAGGGCAGGACATCCTCAACCATCTGTACGCCTGCCACCTCCCACTCCGGACGCCCGGCGACAAAGTTATCTTCCACTACCCACTGAATGAACGGTTCACAGCTGATGGCGCAGGGATCTTCAACGCCAAGTTCCTGGGTGATTTCCGCGAGTGAGGCGTCGGTGGCGGCGGGCACGATTCGGTCGACCATGGTACCAGGGAAGCTCACGTGTGCCTCGATCCATGCGGCCAGCTCTGCGGAACGCTTTCCGGCCATGCCGAGAACGGCATTTTTCACCACGTGGCCGTTGTCGGGAATATTGTCGCAGGAGAGCACGGTAAACGCCGGCAGGCCCCGCTCGCGGCGGCGATGAAGGGCTTCAACCAGAATACCCGGCGCGGAATGCGGCTCAGACGGGTGCTCAAGATCGTGCAGGATGCGGCTGTTGCGCATATCCAGTTTTCCCGTCGCCGGATCGATACAGTAGCCTTTTTCGGTAATGGTGAGGGAGACAATTGCCACCTGCGGTTCGCAGAATTTCTCAATAATGGCTGCCAGCGAGTCGAGTTTGGCGTTCAGGCACTCTTTTACCGCACCGATAATAATGGGCTGATTGCCTTCGGCACCTTTCTCCAGCACGGTAAACAGATGATCCTGCGCCCGGAGCTGGCCCATAAGGACATCGCCGCTAAAGAGGCTAATCTCACAAATTCCCCAGTCGCCTCCTTTGGCATTCAGTACCCGGTTTGTTAACAACGCCTGATGCGCCCGGTGGAACGCGCCAAAACCGAAATGGACGATGCGGGAGCGTAACTGCTCGCGATCGTAGCGGGGCTGCTGGACATGAGCAGGAAGCGCGGTGGAGGCAATAGTCTTCATGTAATACACACCTGATTAACCATTAATTAACAATGCCAGTGTAAAGTTATATGACAACAAATTAAATTGGTAAGCCGTAAATATCCCTGTTATGTGAGTTTGATCAATCAATGCCGCGTGCTGTATTGACCACTTCGATTAAACATGTATGGTAGTCGTCATTGAAGTAACACGTATTGGTATAACAACTTGAGAGGGTGGGGCAATGGAACAAACCTGGCGTTGGTACGGGCCGAACGATCCGGTTTCTCTTGATGATGTGCGTCAGGCTGGCGCAACGGGTGTAGTCACGGCGCTGCATCATATTCCGAACGGTCAGGTGTGGCCGGTGGAGGAAATCCAAAAGCGTCAGGCTCAGCTGGCAGAGAAGGGGTTAACCTGGTCTGTTGTGGAAAGTATTCCGGTTCACGAAGATATCAAAACCCACTCCGGTGAGTGTGATACCTGGATTGCGAATTATCAGCAGAGCATTCGTAACCTGGCAGCCTGTGGTATTGATACCGTCTGCTACAACTTTATGCCGATCCTGGACTGGACGCGTACCGACCTGGAATATGAAATGGCCGATGGTTCGAAGGCGCTGCGTTTCGATCAAATCGCTTTTGCGGCTTTCGAACTGCACATTCTGAAGCGTCCGGGGGCGGAAGCAGACTACACCGCCGAAGAGCAGCAGCAGGCGCTGGCGTGGTTCAATGCCGCCGGTGAAGCGGACATTGAGAAGCTGGTTCGCAATATCATCGCGGGCCTGCCCGGTGCGGAAGAGGGTTATACCCTCGATCAGTTCCGCGCGCGCCTGGCGGAATATGGCGATATCGATAAAAACCAGCTGCGTGAAAACATGGCGCACTTCCTGCGCGCTATCGTGCCGGTGGCAGAAGAAGTCGGCGTGCGGCTGGCGGTTCATCCGGACGATCCACCGCGTCCTATCCTCGGCCTGCCGCGTATCGTCTCTACGATTGAAGATATGCAGTGGCTGAAAGAGACGGTGGACAGCATCTACAACGGCTTTACCATGTGTACGGGCTCGTATGGCGTGCGGGCGGATAACGATCTGGTGCGGATGATCGAAACCTTCGGCGATCGCATTCATTTCACCCACCTGCGTGCAACCTGCCGTGAAGAGAACCCGAAAACCTTCCACGAAGCAGCCCATCTTGGCGGCGACGTGAACATGGTTGCGGTGGTGGATGCCATTCTCTCTGAAGAGGTACGTCGTAAGCAGGCGGGGGATGTACGTCCTATCCCGTTCCGTCCGGATCACGGGCACCAGATGCTGGACGATCTGCGCAAGAAAACGAATCCAGGGTATTCGGCGATTGGCCGTCTGAAAGGGATGGCGGAAGTGCGCGGTATCGAGCTGGCGCTGAAAATGACGAAGTATCCTGAACTTCTTTAAGCCTGATCGCCCGGTGGCGCTACGCTTACCGGGCCTACGAAAAACCGGCTCTGAGGCCGGTTTTTGTGTTTTTGTAGGCCGGGTAAGGCGCAGCCGCCACCCGGCAAACGCCGCAATCAGTCAGCACGACCCATATAGCGTTTTTCTTCGATATGGATACGGATTTTCTCGCCCGCTGACAGGTACTCTGGCACCTGTACGACCAGACCGGTAGTCAGGGTAGCCGGTTTGTTACGCGCACTTGCAGACGCGCCTTTGATGCCCGGCGCCGTTTCAACAATTTCCAGATCAACGGTCTGCGGCAGCTCCAGCGCCAGCAGCACGCCATCCCAGGTCAGCACCTGCATGTCCGGCATCCCACCTTCTGGAATAAACAGCAGCTCTTCTTCGATCTGATCTTTAGTGAAGATATACGGGGTGTAATCTTCTTTATCCATGAACACGTATTCGTTGCCGTCGATGTAGGAGAAATCAACGTAGCGACGGGTGAGGGTCACGGTATCGACGATATCGTCGCCTTTAAAACGTTCTTCCACTTTCAGGCCGGTGCGGACATCGGAGAAACGCATTTTGTACAGCGTTGCTGCGCCGCGGGCGCTGGGTGCCTGAATGTCGATATCTTTCACAATCAGCAGTTTGCCGTTGTAATTCAGTACCATACCTTTCTTAATTTCGTTCGCTCTTGGCATTGCAGTAATCCTGTTTACGGGAGGTAAAAAATATCGCGCCAAATTACTCGCGCGCGGCCTTTCAGGCAAGCGGAATTCGTGGGTTTTGCTATCAATACATAAAAGGTGTTACTGTGCGCGCAATGCCCGACTGCGCGGGCATCTGCCACCAACAGAGAGCATGTATGGATTGTCGTTCCGACTGTGGCGCGTGCTGTACCGCACCGTCCATCTCAAGCCCCATTCCAGGCATGCCGGAGGGCAAGCCTGCCAATACCCGCTGCGTTCAGCTCTCTGACACTAACCTGTGCATGATCTTTGGCTCGCCCCTGCGCCCGAAGGTGTGCTCCGGGCTCCAGCCAACCGCCGAAATGTGCGGCAGTACGCGCCAGCAGGCCATCACTTATCTGCTTGAGCTGGAAGCGCTCACCGCGCCTTAAACATCTTTGATTCGCGTCAGGCAGCTCAGCGTCAGGACGCACATCACCAGCGCAATCCAGAACACCGTATGATAGTTCCAGATTTCAGCCACAACGCCCGCCAGTGAGCCTGCAATAATCCAGCCCACGCGGGTGGTATTAGTATAAAGGGTGGTGGCAGAGCCTGCCTGACCCGGCATCAGATCCTGGAAGTAGAGCATGCCGATACCGGCCAGGATACCGATGTAAATGGCGTTCAGCAGCTGTAAAGCAAGAAGCAGGGCTGGCGTATGAACCGTCAGCATACCGACATAAAACAGCAGCCCGGCTACGGCGGCGACGCGCATCAAAAAGCGCTTGCCGAAGCGCTTCGCGTAATAGCCCGCAATCAGCATGGTGGGGATCTCAAGCCCCGCGGCGGTTCCCATCATGATCCCGGCCAGCTTCTCCGGCAGATGCAACTCATCAATAATAAACAGCGGCATATTAATGATATAGAGGCTGTTGGTTCCCCACATTAGCGTACAGATAATGAATAACAGCAGCGCGTCGCGCCGGTTACGTCGCGGAGCTTCCAGCGTACCGGTCGCCACTTTCGGCTCTTTGCGCATGGAGGGCAGAAAGAACCAGACCATTGCGCCGCATACCACGAAGGCCACGGCTGCGCTGAGGTACATCACCGTAAAGCCAAAACCCATCGCCAGCGCGTAGGCGAGCGGGGGGCCAATCACCCAGGCCAGCGACACCTGCGCGCGCAGTATCGAACTGAACATCACCGCTTCTCGCCCGGTGCGGTCGGCATGCTCGCGGGCAAGGGCGAACATCTGTGGGTTGGCGGTCGAGCCGAAACTGCTCAGGAAGACGCCCACGAACAGCAGAATGAAGTAGTTACGGTTCCAGGCAAACAGCAGGCAGGCAAACACCCCGAGCAGGCAGCAAAAAACGATCAGGCTTTTGCGATCGCCTTTGCGGTCTGAACGCCCGGCTAGAAACTGGCTGACGAAAATGCCGATGATGGCGCTCCCGGTGAAGAAGAAGCCAACCATCGCCGGGCGGGCGTGAACTTCGTTGGTCAGAAACAGGCTCAGCGTAGGCGTTTGTAACGCACCGGCAATACCGGTGAGAAAAGCAACGATCAAAAACGCCGTTGACGTCAAATCAAAAGGCTTTGGTGAGGCGGCAGCGGGGGTGTTATGCATGTTCAGTCTTTGCGAGTAACAGAGAGAGGCGGAGTTTACGCCGCCTGTCATTAAATAAACAGAGGGCAAAATCAAGATTGCCACAATAAATCAAAATAGCATTTCAGTTTATCGCCGTTTCGCTGAAGTGTGCTGAACCTGTTTGCTGAACATCAGCAAAAACCTCCCGACTGAAGAAGAAATGTGCTGCACTTCTAAATTCTGCAACAAGAAATGTAACTTTTCTTGCAACCTTTTGTAGAAAAGACAAGACTTCTTGAAACGTTTCAGCGCTATCTTGCCTGTCCTGACGAAGCAGGTTAGCGCCTATTTTCTCAGTTAAGCTGAAACGATTCAATTTCAGCAGGAGAGGAGAATCATGTTCCAGTTATCTGTTCAGGATATTCACCCGGGCGAACAGGCCGGGAATAAAGAAGAGGCTATTCGCCAGGTCGCCGCTGCGCTCGTGCAGGCTGGCAACGTGGCTGACGGCTACGTCAACGGCATGCTGGCGCGTGAACAGCAGACCTCCACCTTTCTCGGTAACGGTATTGCAATTCCGCACGGCACCACGGACACCCGCGATCAGGTGCTGAAAACCGGCGTGCAGGTCTTCCAGTTCCCGCAGGGCGTGCTGTGGGGCGAGGGGCAGGTGGCTTATGTGGCGATCGGCATCGCGGCCAGCGGTGATGAACACCTGGGCCTGCTGCGTCAGCTGACGCACGTGCTGAGTGATGATGCCGTCGCGGAACAGCTTAAATCCGCCACCACTGCTGAAGAGCTGCGTGCCCTGCTGATGGGCGAAAAACAGAGCGAAGCGCTGAAGCTGGATAATGAAACCCTGACGCTGGACGTCGTTGCGTCCGATTTGCTGACGCTCCAGGCGCTGAACGCGGCCCGCCTGAAAGAAGTGGGAGCGGCAGATACCACTTTTGTGACGCGCGCCATCAATGATAAGCCATTAAACCTGGGTCAGGGCATCTGGCTGAACGACAGTGCTGAAGGCAACCTGCGTAGCGCTATCGCGGTCAGCCGTGCTGCGGTTGCCTTTGAGACAGACGGCGAACGCGCCGCGATGCTGGTAACGGTCGCCATGGCGGACGATCAGCCGGTATCCGTGCTGAAGCGTCTGGGCGATCTGCTGCTGAACAATAAAGCTGAAAAACTGCTGAACGCAGACGCGGCGACGGTGCTGGCCCTGCTGACCAGCGACGATGCGCTGACGGATGACCTGCTGAGCGCAGAGTACGTGGTGCGTAACGAACACGGCCTGCATGCCCGTCCGGGCACCATGCTGGTGAATACCATTAAACAATTTGCAAGTGAGATCACCGTGACCAATCTGGACGGTTCGGGTAAACCAGCCAACGGGCGCAGCCTGATGAAAGTTGTCGCGCTGGGCGTGAAGAAAGGCCATCGTCTGCGCTTTACCGCGCAGGGTGCGGATGCTGAACAGGCGCTGAAAGCGATTGGCGACGCCATCGCGGCCGGTCTGGGGGAGGGCGCATAATGAGCAGACGTGTTGCGACCATTACGCTGAACCCGGCTTACGATCTGGTGGGTTTCTGCCCGGAAATTGAGCGTGGCGAAGTCAACCTGGTGCGGACGACCGGCCTGCATGCCGCAGGAAAAGGGATTAACGTGGCGAAGGTGCTGAAAGATCTCGGCATCGACGTCACCGTAGGCGGCTTCCTCGGTAAAGACAACCAGGATGGTTTTCAGCAGTTGTTCAGTGAACTGGGCATCGCTAACCGTTTTCAGGTTGTGCAGGGCCGTACCCGCATCAACGTTAAGCTGACCGAGAAAGACGGTGAAGTGACCGATCTGAACTTCTCCGGCTTCGAAGTGACCCCGGCTGACTGGGAGCGCTTTGTTGCCGATTCCCTGAGCTGGCTGGGCCAGTTTGACATGGTGTGCGTCAGCGGCAGTCTGCCGTCCGGCGTCAGCCCGGAAGCGTTCACCGACTGGATGACGCGCCTGCGCAGCCAGTGCCCGTGCATTATTTTCGACAGCAGTCGCGACGCGCTGGTCGCCGGTCTGAAAGCCTCGCCATGGCTGGTTAAACCTAACCGCCGCGAACTGGAGATCTGGGCGGGCCGTAAGCTGCCAGAATTAAAGGATGTGATTGACGCTGCCCATGCGCTGCGCGAGCAGGGTATCGCTCACGTGGTGATTTCGCTGGGTGCAGAAGGTGCCCTGTGGGTTAACGCCTCCGGGGAATGGATTGCCAAACCGCCTTCAATGGAGGTGGTCAGCACCGTGGGTGCCGGGGATTCGATGGTTGGCGGCCTGATCTACGGTCTGCTGATGCGCGAATCCAGTGAACATACCTTACGTCTTGCTACCGCCGTTGCGGCCCTGGCCGTGAGCCAGAGCAATGTCGGTATTACCGATCGTACCCAGTTAGCCGCGATGATGGCGCGCGTTGACTTAAAACCTTTTAACTAACAGCAGGAGAGGAATAATGAAAACGCTGCTGATCATTGACTCCGGTCTCGGACAGGCTCGTGCCTATATGGCGAAGACCCTGCTGGGCGCGGCGGCACAAAAAGCGCATCTGGATATCATTGATAACCCGGGTGATGCTGAAATGGCGATTGTTCTGGGCGACAAAATCCCCGCTGACAGCGCCCTGAACGGCAAAAAAGTGTGGCTGGGTGATATTAATCGCGCGGTGGCACACCCTGAACTGTTTCTGAGCGAAGCAAAAGGTCATGCGACGGTTTACAGCGCACCTGTTGAGGCGGCGCCGGTTGCCGCCGCTGGGCCGAAACGCATTGTTGCGGTAACGGCCTGCCCGACAGGTGTGGCGCACACCTTTATGGCGGCTGAAGCCATTGAAACCGAAGCGAAAAAACGTGGCTGGTGGGTGAAGGTTGAAACCCGCGGCTCTGTTGGTGCGGGCAATGCCATCACGCCGGAAGAGGTGGCGGAAGCCGATCTGGTGATTGTGGCGGCGGATATCGAAGTGGATCTGGCGAAGTTTGCCGGCAAGCCGATGTACCGTACCTCTACCGGCCTGGCGCTGAAGAAGACCGCGCAGGAGTTTGATAAGGCGCTGGCAGAAGCCAAACCGTATCAGGCAACCGGTGCGGCAAAAACGCCGACCGAAGGCAAGAAAGAGTCTGCCGGTGCCTATCGTCACCTGTTAACGGGCGTGTCTTACATGCTGCCGATGGTAGTGGCGGGCGGCCTGTGCATTGCGCTCTCCTTCGCCTTTGGTATCGAGGCGTTTAAAGAGCCGGGCACGCTGGCGGCTGCGTTGATGCAGATTGGCGGCGGCTCCGCGTTTGCGCTGATGGTGCCGGTGCTGGCGGGCTTTATCGCCTTCTCCATTGCTGACCGTCCGGGTCTGACGCCGGGTCTTATCGGCGGTATGCTCGCCGTGAGCACCGGTTCTGGCTTTATCGGCGGTATCATTGCCGGTTTCCTCGCCGGTTATGTGGCGAAGCTGATCAGCTCGAAGCTGAAGCTACCGCAGAGTATGGAGGCGCTGAAACCTATCCTGATCATCCCGCTGATTTCCAGCCTGGTGGTCGGTCTGGCGATGATTTACCTGATTGGTAAGCCGGTCGCGGGCATTCTGGAAGGTCTGACCCACTGGCTGCAAACCATGGGGACGGCGAACGCGGTGCTGCTGGGCGCAATCCTCGGCGGTATGATGTGTACCGACATGGGTGGTCCGGTGAACAAAGCGGCATATGCGTTTGGCGTTGGCCTGCTGAGTACCCAGACCTACGCGCCGATGGCGGCGATCATGGCGGCCGGTATGGTGCCTCCGCTGGCGCTCGGTCTGGCGACGATTATTGCCCGCCGTAAGTTCGATAAAGCGCAGCAGGAAGGCGGTAAAGCGGCGCTGGTGCTGGGCCTGTGCTTCATCACCGAAGGCGCAATCCCGTTTGCGGCACGCGATCCAATGCGTGTTCTGCCGTGCTGTATCGTGGGTGGTGCGGTGACGGGGGCTATCTCCATGGCGGTAGGTGCGAAACTGATGGCGCCGCACGGCGGTCTGTTCGTCCTGCTCATCCCTGGCGCCATCACGCCGGTGCTGGGTTATCTGCTGGCGATTGTTGCCGGTACGCTGGTGGCAGGCCTGTCTTACGCGGTGCTGAAGCGCCCGGAAGCGGAAGTGGTCGCAAAAGCAGCCTAAAAGAGGTGTCGGGTGGCGGCTTCGCCTTACCCGACCTACAAAAAAAGCCGGGTGCGTAAGCAGCCCGGCTTTTTTTATGCCGCCTGTTCAGCGGTTTGCTGCGCCTTCAGCCAGGCAATCTCTTCCGCCCAGATATCCGGGTTAATGGTTTCGAGCACCATCGGAATACCGTCGAAGCGGGCGTCCTGCATGATAAAGCGGAACGCATCATGGCCGATGTTACCTTCGCCCAGGCTGTGGTGGCGGTCAACGCGGCTGCCGAACGCGCTTTTCGCATCGTTTAAGTGCATACCGCGAAGGTATTTAAAACCGACAATACGCTCGAACTCCTCGAAGGTATTTTTCGTGGCCTCGGTTGTGCGCAGGTCATAGCCGGCGGCAAAGGCGTGACAGGTATCGATGCACACCCCCACGCGGGATTTATCTTCCACGCCGTCGATGATCGCCGCCAGATGCTCAAACTTAAAGCCGAGGTTGCTGCCCTGACCGGCAGTATTCTCAATCACCGCCGTCACGCCCTGGGTTTTATCCAGCGTCATGTTGATGGACTCGGCGATGCGCGCCAGACAGGCGTCTTCGTCAATCTGCATCAGATGGCTGCCGGGATGGAAGTTCAGCAGCGTCAGCCCCAGCTGTTCACAGCGCTGAACCTCATCCAGGAACGCTTCGCGGGATTTTTCCAGCGCCTCGGCAACCGGGTGACCGAGGTTAATGAGGTAGCTGTCATGGGGGAGGATTTGGCCAGGCCCATAGTGGTATTTCTCACAGGCGGCTTTGAAATCATCAATCACTTCAGCGGTGAGCGCTGCGGCGCGCCACTGGCGCTGGTTTTTGGTGAACAGGGCGAAAGCGGTCGCCTCGATTTCGGCGGCGCGAATGGCGGCATTCGCAAGGCCACCGGCAGCGCTGACGTGCGCTCCAACATATTTCATAAAAAGACTCCTGTTAACCCGAAATGCCTATGATAGCGGGTTAACAGGAGAAGGACGAGATGGTTTATGCCAACAGGCTGTGTACCGCAAGGTTAATCGCACCACCGCCAACGATTAGCCAGATGAACAGCACCAGCGCCATCAGCAGCGGTTTCGCGCCGGCTTTTTTCAGCGCGCTGACGTGTGTGGTGACGCCCAGCGCCGCCATCGCCATCGCCAGCAGGACCGTATCCAGCGTCACCAGCATATCCACCATCGCTTTTGGCAGCAGGTGGAAAGAGTTGAAGACAGCGACCACGATGAACAGGATCGCAAACCACGGAATGGTGATTTTGCTTTTCTCGCTGCCGCCTGCCGGAGCAAGCTGTTTAACCCGCGCCGCGAGGAAAATCAGGAACGGGGCCAGCATCATCACGCGCAGCATTTTGGCGATGACCGCCGCGTTTTCCGCTTCCGGGTTAATGGCGTGACCTGCCGCCACCACCTGCGCCACTTCGTGCATGGTTGAGCCGATATAAATGCCGTAGGTTTCCGGACTAAACCAGTGCGCCACCAGCGGATACATGGCCGGATACAGGAAGATCGCCAGCGTACCGAAGATAACTACCGTCGCGACGGCAACCGTGACTTTACTGGCTTCGGCTTTAACGACGGGTTCTGTTGCCAATACCGCCGCCGCGCCGCAGATGCTGCTACCCGCACCGATCAGCCAGCTGGTCTGTTTGTCCAGCCCAAAGATCTTCTGGCCGATAAAGCACGCCAGTAAAAAGGTGCTCGAAAGGGTCAGGACGTCAATGGCAATCCCGCTGACACCGACATCCGCAATCTGCGAAAAGGTGAGACGGAAGCCATAAAGGATGATCCCGAGACGTAATAAATGCTGCTTGGCGAAAATCACGCCGCCGTCGCAGGATTTCCAGATGTGTGGATAAACGGTGTTCCCGACCACCATGCCAAGCAGAATGGCCAGCGTCAGGGCGCTGAACCCTGCGCCGGCAACCGCCGGTATACTCCCGCCCCATAAAGCCACGCCGGTAACCACGGCGCTGAGCGCGAGACCCGGCACGAAGTGCCACACTGTACGATGATGTTGTAAGGTGATTTCTGACATAACCTTCTCCTTTGTCTGGCTAAAGGTTACGGCGCTCTGGCTTAAAAATAAAATTGATTATATATTTATAATCAATCTTTATAAGTGGTAAGCAACCATGCACATTACATTGCGTCAGCTGGAAGTTTTTGCCGAGGTGCTGAAAAGCGGCTCGACAACCCAAGCGTCACAAATGCTGGCGCTCTCGCAGTCCGCCGTTAGCGCGGCCTTGACCGATCTTGAAGGGCAACTGGGCGTTCAGCTTTTCGACAGGGTAGGAAAGCGGCTGGTGGTGAACGAACATGGCCGCCTGCTGTATCCGCGTGCCCTGGCCTTGCTGGAGCAGGCGACGGAGATCGAACAGCTGTTCCGCGAGGACAACGGCGCTATTCGCGTCTACGCCAGCAGCACGATCGGTAACTACATCCTGCCGGAAGTGATTGCCCGCTACCGCCGGGATTTTCCGACCCTGCCGCTGGAAATGAGCGTCGGCAACAGCCAGGACGTGATCAACGCGGTGATCGATTTCCGCGTGGACATCGGGCTTATCGAAGGGCCGTGCCACAACGTGGATATCATTGCGGAACCCTGGCTGGAGGATGAGCTGGTGGTGTTTGCCTCCCCGGCCTCTTCTTTACTCCAGGGCGAGGTGACGCTGGAGCGTCTGGCGCAGGCGCAGTGGATCCTGCGAGAGCAGGGCTCCGGCACGCGTGAGATTGTCGATTATCTGCTGCTGTCTCATCTGCCGCAGTTCCAGTTAGGGATGGAGTTAGGTAACTCCGAGGCGATTAAGCATGCGGTGCGTCATGGCCTGGGCATTAGCTGTCTTTCCCGACGGGTGATTGCCGAACAGCTGGAGACCGGCTCTCTGGTTGAGATCCCCGTTCCGCTGCCGAAGCTGGTGCGCACGCTGTGGTGCATCCATCATCGTCAGAAACACCTTTCCAGCTCGCTCCAGCGTTTTCTGCGCTACTGCGCCATTTAACGTTCCCCGGTGGCGCTTCGCTTACCGGGGCTATGTGCGCTTATCACCCCACATTTTTATGCTTTACTTATAATCCTGGCCGAGTCATGAAGCTCTCTTATAACTGAGCATTTCTGCCGGAAGCAACGCAGATCGTCTGCTACAATCGCGCCTCATTTATTGAATGGACAGCATTTTCACATGGTTTCAGAAACTAAAACCACAGAAGCGCCCGCGCTACGTCGCGCACTTAAGGCGCGTCACCTGACGATGATCGCCATTGGCGGCTCCATCGGTACGGGTCTTTTCGTTGCCTCTGGCGCAACAATTTCGACAGCCGGCCCGGGTGGGGCACTATTCTCTTATATCCTGATTGGCCTGATGGTCTACTTCCTGATGACCAGCCTGGGTGAACTGGCGGCATACATGCCGGTGTCTGGTTCGTTTTCGACCTACGGACAAAAATACGTTGAGGAAGGCTTCGGCTTCGCGCTGGGCTGGAACTACTGGTACAACTGGGCGGTGACCATCGCCGTTGACCTCGTCGCGGCACAGCTGGTGATGACCTGGTGGTTCCCGGACACGCCAGGCTGGATCTGGAGCGCCCTGTTCCTGGCGGTCATCTTCCTGCTGAACTACATCTCCGTGCGCGGCTTTGGCGAAGCGGAATACTGGTTCTCTTTGATTAAAGTGGCAACCGTCATCATCTTTATCGTCGTCGGTGTGGCGATGATCGTTGGTATTTTCAAAGGGGCTGAACCGGCGGGCTGGAGTAACTGGACTATAGGCGATGCGCCGTTTGCCGGGGGCTTCTCGGCGATGATTGGCGTGGCGATGATTGTCGGCTTCTCCTTCCAGGGTACCGAGCTGATTGGTATCGCGGCCGGTGAATCCGAAAACCCGGAGAAGAACATTCCGCGCGCGGTGCGTCAGGTGTTCTGGCGTATCCTGCTGTTCTATGTGTTCGCGATCCTGATTATCAGCCTGATTATTCCGTATACCGACCCAAGCCTGCTGCGTAACGATGTGAAAGACATCAGCGTCAGCCCGTTCACGCTGGTCTTCCAGCACGCGGGTCTGCTCTCTGCCGCGGCGGTGATGAACGCGGTGATCCTGACGGCGGTACTGTCTGCGGGTAACTCCGGGATGTACGCCTCCACCCGCATGCTCTACACCCTGGCCTGCGACGGTAAAGCGCCGCGTATTTTCTCGAAACTGTCTCGCGGTGGCGTGCCGCGCAACGCGCTGTATGCGACCACGGTGATTGCGGGTCTCTGTTTCCTGACCTCCATGTTCGGCAATCAGACGGTCTACCTGTGGCTGCTTAACACCTCTGGTATGACGGGCTTCATTGCCTGGCTGGGCATTGCCATCAGCCACTACCGTTTCCGTCGCGGGTACGTCAAGCAGGGTCATGATCTGAATAATCTGCCGTACCGGTCAGGGTTCTTCCCGCTGGGGCCGATCTTCGCCTTCGTTCTGTGCCTGATTATTACCCTGGGTCAGAACTATGAGGCCTTCCTTGCGGACACCATTGACTGGGGCGCCGTCACGGCCACCTATATTGGCATTCCGCTGTTCCTGATCATCTGGTTTGGCTACAAACTGACGAAAGGAACACGCTTCGTTCGCTACAGTGAAATGGATTTCCCGGAACGATTTAAACAATAACCGCACTTCCTCTCTTTTAGCCCGCTCAGTTGAGCGGGCTTTTTTATGGGCAGATCAGAAGCTGTAGGTCATGCCGACGGTATAGCGACGGCCATCCAGCACGGTGTCATACGTATCGTAATCAATCTGCTTATCGAGCACGTTATACACACCGGCAGTAACCAGCAGGTTTTTGTTGGCGTTGTAGCGCATACCGACATCAACCTGAGTGTAGGACGGCGTACCCTGGGACATTGACGTGCGGCTCAGGTACTCAGACGTTTTACCGCGCAGGTTCAGACGGCTCCAGAATCCGACATCTGGCGTCGCCTGCCAGTCCAGGGTAGTGTTGAACATGTGTTTCGGCATTTTGTTCAGTGGCTTGCCGGAGAACTGGCCGCTCTTCTGCTCGGACTCCGTATAGGTGTAGTTTGCAGTCCAGTTCACATCGCGCGTGATTTTCCACCCGAAGGAGGACTCCACACCGCGCATGTTGGCTTTGTCCACGTTGACGCGATCGCTGACGAAATCATAGCTGTGATCGCCAATCGTACAGGCGGGATCGGCGCTGCTGTTACAGCGGCGAACTTCCGTAATCTTGTCCTTGAAGTCGGTATTAAACAGCGTTACGCCGGCATTCAGGTTATCGTTGTTATCCCAGAGCAGGGCGAGCTCTTCGCTCAGACTCTTCTCTGGTTTCAGATCCGGGTTGCCAACGATGATACCGTCAAGACGGCCGCCACCCGTTACCTGGCCCCAGCTGGCAGACGACTGACGCAGATCCGGCGCACGATAGCCAGCCGAAACCCCGCCTTTTAACGTCCACTGATCGGCCAGGTGCCATACGCCGTAACCGCGCGGCGTCCAGTTAGTACCGTAGTTTTGGTCTTTGTCCATACGCAGGCCGCCGGTCAACGTAAAGCTTTCCGTCATTGCCCATTCATCTTCGGCAAACAGGGCCCAGCTCCAGCGCGTCAGTTTGTTCAGGCCGTCAGCAGCTTCCAGCTGATTACCCTTGTCGCGCAGTTTCTCATAACGATACTGCCCGCCGAGGGTCAACGTATGATCGCCGAGGAAAATCTGGTTCTGGTTGTTGAAGGTGGTGTTATAGGAGCGCATTTTGCGACCTGGATTATTGGTCTCTTCCTGCTGGATATAGCTGGTGGTATTGAAATCGTCGTAATACCCGCTGTGGGTTAACGAGTAGGTCGTGTGTTCATAGCGCGAGTCGCTTTTGGTATTTGGCGTACAGGTTGTTCCCCGGCAGGTTTCAGCCGCTTTCGACATCCCCGGGGTGCTGTTTCTGTCCTGAAGCTCGCGAGCAAAGTCGAGGTCGAAATCGTTCTTCTCGTCCGGCGTGAAGTTCAGCGTAATGCCACCGTTACGCATTTTCTGCTCGTTATAGCCGTTCACGATTTTATCTTCTGCGCGGCGTGACAACAGCCCCGTCACTTTTGCGCCCAGCAGTCCGTCGATCAGGGGACCAGAAGCGTAGGCGTTGGTCTGGAAGATATCGCCGGAATCATTGTTTTCCTGGAAGGTCGCATCGCCATGCAACGAACCGGTCCAGGCTTTAGTGTTCGAGACTTTTTTGGTAATGACGTTAATTACGCCACCCATAGCATCGGAGCCGTAAAGCGAGGACATCGGGCCGCGGATGACCTCGATGCGCTCAATGGACTCCAGCGGCGGCAGCCAGCCTTGTTCAATACCCGAGTTGTCGCTGTTGGGGCGGGTGCTTCGCGTACTGACGCGTTTGCCGTTCACCAGGAACAGGGTGTACTGAGAGGCCATGCCGCGAATACTGATATCACTGCTGCTCCCGCCGCCAGTGACGACAACGCCCGGGACGTCTCTCAGGGCATCGGTAACATCACGGTAGGCTTTATCTTCAATCTGCTGTTTTGAAATCACAGAGATGGAGGCGGGGGCATTCTGGATTTTTTGTTCAAAACCCGTCGCGGTGACGACAACGGTGTCCTGATCGGCTGCGTGAACGAAGGGGGAACATGTGGCAGCGCCAATGGCGACGGCCAGGAGCTTAATGCGCGGTATTGTCATTTGTACATTCCGTATAAAAATGAATAAAACTCCATCGGGATAACCCTGAGAACTGTATGATTTTGTCTTGTAAGAACTCTTTGAGATGGAGAAGAGCCTGGAATTGTACAAAAGAATGTAGAATTGTAAACACAAATGATAATTGAAATCATTTGTGTTTGGGTGTCGGCGACAGAAATCAGGCTGGATTCAAGCGGATAAAAGTATGTAAAGAGGGGGAGGGGAAGACCCGGTAGGCAGGAGGCGCTACCGGGCAAAAGGCGGAACTTATCTGAACAGATGCTCCGCATGGAAGCGGAGATGATCCTCAATAAAGGACGCCATGAAGTAATAGCTGTGGTCGTATCCCGGCTGAATGCGCAGCGTTAGCGGCCAGTCCTTCTGGCGCGCGGCTTCCGCCAGCACCGCAGGCTGTAGCTGTCCGGCGAGGAACTGATCCGCATCGCCCTGATCGATAAGCATTGGGATCGCATTCACCGAATCGCTCGCCAGCATCAACGCGCAGCTGTCCCATTCCTGCCATTTTTCTGCATCTTCACCCAGATAGTGCGTAAAGGCTTTTTGCCCCCACGGCACCTGCGTTGGGTTCACAATCGGCGCAAATGCGGACACGCTGGTGTATTTCCCCGGATTTTTCAGCGCCATTATCAGCGCCCCGTGGCCACCCATCGAATGTCCGCTTATCGCGCAGCGCTCGCTGACCGCGAACTGAGAGTGCACCAGGGCAGGCAGTTCATCGCGAATGTAGTCATACATGCGGTAATGGCTCGCCCACGGTTGTTCCGTGGCGTTGAGATAGAACCCGGCGCCTTTACCCAAATCGTATCCGGCATCGTCGGCCACGTCATCGCCACGCGGGCTGGTATCTGGCATCACCAGCGCAATGCCCAGTTCGGCGGCAATACGCTGGGCACCCGCTTTGGTGGTGAAGTTTTCGTCGTTGCAGGTCAGGCCTGAAAGCCAGTACAGCACCGGTGGATTGTCCGCAGGGGGCAGGAAAATGCTGAACGTCATAGCACAATTCAGCGTGGTGGAGTCGTGCCGCCAGCGCTGCTGTCGACCTTCAAAACAACGATGCTCTTCGAGCAGTTCCATGCAGGGCTCCTTAAAGGTAAGACGATTCATAAAACGCATAATACAGAGTTTTCATTGACCTGTGAGCAACTTTCACTTTCGCAGGACGGCGAGATGTTGCATCATAAATTTACTTTTCTTTAACAATTGGAGCGATCATGGCGCTGCGTATCGCGCTCAGCGGATTTGTGGTTCTGGTCGTGGCGATGGGGATAGGGCGCTTCGCCTTCACGCCTCAGGTGCCGCTGATGATAGCCGCCGGGCAACTCACGCTTACCAGCGCGGGGCTGGTGGCGGCAATGAACTATCTGGGCTATCTGGTGGGGGCATGGGATGCCATGCGCGCCCATCGCTTCGTTGAAACGCGTCTCTGGCTTGGCATCACCGGTGCGGTGGCGCTAACGCTGCTCTCCGCGGCGGCAGATAATGCCGTTGTTCACGGTCTGCTGCGCTTTGTGATCGGCTGCATGAGCGGCTGGTCGATGGTGCTGATTGCCGCCTGGACCAACGAGCGGCTGGGGCAGCTGGGCAAACCGGGACTCAGTGCGGCCGTCTTTGCCGGACCCGGGGCCGGCATCGCCCTGAGCGGCCTGCTGGCGGTCTATATTCAGGCGAAATCCTTGTCCGCCGGGGCGGCATGGCAAATCTACGGCGTACTGGCGCTGGTGCTGATTGTGCTGGTGGCGCGCTACCTGCCGCGGTCCGGGCAGCTCCATCGGCCCGGTACCGCGCCTGAACCGCTGCTGCTGACCGCAGATCTCAAGCGTCTGGTCTGGAGCTACAGCCTGGCAGGGTTCGGCTATATCCTCCCGGCGACCTTTTTATCGCAAATGGCGGCGGTGCGTTTTCCTGGCAGCCTGTTTGCCCAGTTTGTCTGGCCGATATTTGGCGCCGCCTCGGTGGTGGGAATTGCGCTCAGCATTGCCCTGCGGCATACATCAAGCGCTAACCGCAGGCTGGCGATTGTTCTGTGGTTACAGGGGATTGGCGTGCTGGCGGCCTGGCTGCTGCCGGGCATAGGCGGCTTGCTGACGGGTGGGCTGCTGGTGGGCGGCGGATTCCTCTGCGCCGTGCAGCTCTCTCTTTTGTATGGTCGCGAGCTGGCGCCAGACCACACGCGTTATATGGCGGGACTGCTCACCACCGGGTATGCCATTGGTCAGCTGGTGGGTCCGGTCACGTCGGCACTGTCGACCTGGCTCACGCATCGGCTGGAACCTGCGCTGGGGCTGGCGGGGATCGCGCTGTTCGTTGGCGGAGCGTTAGTCTGGAACCGTCAGGCTGAAAGGCAACAGCAATTGCAATAATTATCGTCGTGAATACTGGATTATGTGCGTCGCCTCACGCACAATGAGCGCACACTTTTGCCACAACGAGGGCAAAAGACGCCACACCTGCAGGAGAAAAGAATGTCATCACTCAGTAAAGAAGCAGCCCTTGTCCATGAAGCGCTGGTTGCGCGCGGTCTTGAAACGCCACTGCGCCCGCCCGTGCAGGAGCTGGACAATGATACCCGCAAGAGTCTGATCGCCGGCCATATGACGGAGATCATGCAACTGCTGAATCTCGATCTGAGCGACGACAGCCTGATGGAGACGCCGCACCGCATCGCGAAGATGTACGTCGACGAAATTTTCTCCGGCCTGGATTACGCGAACTTCCCGAAAATCACCGTCATTGAAAATAAGATGAAGGTCGATGAGATGGTGACGGTACGCGATATCACGCTGACCAGCACCTGCGAGCATCACTTTGTGACCATCGATGGTAAAGCGACGGTGGCCTATATTCCAAAAGATACGGTCATTGGCCTGTCCAAGATCAACCGCATCGTGCAGTTCTTTGCCCAGCGTCCGCAGGTGCAGGAGCGTCTGACGCAGCAGATCCTGACCGCACTGCAAACTCTGTTGGGTACTAACAACGTGGCGGTGTCTATCGACGCGGTGCACTACTGCGTGAAAGCGCGCGGCGTGCGTGATGCAACCAGCGCAACCACCACCACTTCGCTGGGCGGCCTGTTCAAATCGAGCCAGAACACCCGCCAGGAGTTCCTGCGCGCCGTGCGTCACCACAACTAATCAGACAGGGCAGGGACCATGGAGCGAAACGTCACGCTCGATTTTGTTCGCGGCGTCGCCATTCTCGGTATCCTGCTGCTGAATATCAGCGCCTTCGGTCTGCCGAAGGCCGCTTATCTGAATCCTGCGTGGTATGGCGACATCACGCGCAGCGACGCCTGGACGTGGGCAATCCTCGATCTCTTTGCACAGGTTAAATTCCTGACCCTCTTTGCGCTTCTGTTTGGCGCGGGACTTCAGCTTCTCCTCAAACGCGGTACGCGCTGGATCCAATCGCGTTTAACGCTGCTGGTTATCCTCGGTTTTATTCACGGGCTGCTGTTCTGGGACGGCGATATTCTGCTCGCGTATGGTCTGGTGGGGCTGATTTGCTGGCGGCTGATCCGCGACGCGCCCGGTGTGAAAAGCCTGTTTAATACCGGCGTGATGCTCTATGTCATGGGACTGGCCGTGTTATTGCTGCTTGGCATGATTGCCGATGCTTCCACCAGTCGTTCATGGATCCCGGATGCGGCCAACCTGCAATATGAGCAGTTCTGGAAGCTGAAAGGCGGCATGGAAGCGATAGGCAACCGGGCCGATATGCTCGGCGATAACCTGCTGGCGCTGGGCGCGCAATACGGCTGGCAGCTGGCGGGGATGATGCTGATGGGCGCAGTCCTGATGCGCACCGGCTGGCTGAAAGGGGAATTTAGCCTGCGACACTATCGTCGTACGGGAGCAGGGCTGGTGCTGCTCGGCGTGATCATCAACCTCCCGGCGGTGATGATGCAGTGGCATCTTCAGTGGGATTACCGCTGGTGTGCATTCCTGTTGCAGGTGCCGCGCGAACTGAGCGCGCCGTTCCAGACTATTGGCTATGCGGCGCTGATCTACGGCTTCTGGCCCCAGCTTTCCCGCCTGTGGATCGTCAGTGCGGTGGCCTGCGTTGGGCGGATGGCGTTAAGCAATTACATCCTGCAAACGCTGATATGCACCACGCTTTTCTACCGATTCGGCCTGTTTATGAAATTCGACCGCCTGACGCTGCTGGCTTTTGTTATTCCGGTCTGGATTGTTAACGTGGTGTTTTCGGTTGTCTGGCTGCGTTTTTTCCGCCAGGGCCCGCTGGAATGGGCATGGCGACGGTTAACCGTCCGTGCTTCGGGCGTGTCATTGCGTAATACATCCAGATAACGATCTGGATCACAATCATTAACAAAACGGATGTAAGCGTTTTCATCTGTGTGAGCTTCTTCACGTAGTCTCCTCTCTCTCGCTGCCAGAATAGCCACCTTGCTAAACACAGGGGGTGTCTGTGAGTTGCTGCAATCCTTTAAAGGGTGGTGAATATGATCACCATTCGTGACGTCGCCCGCCAGGCGGGTGTTTCTGTTGCTACTGTCTCCCGCGTGCTGAACAACAGTGCGCTGGTCAGCCCTGAAACGCGTGAAACCGTAATGAAAGCCGTGACCCAGCTGGGGTACCGGCCAAACGCTAATGCCCAGGCGCTGGCGACGCAGGTCAGCGATACCATTGGCGTAGTGGTGATGGACGTGTCGGACGCCTTCTTCGGCGCGCTGGTCAAAGCGGTGGACGTCGTTGCCCAGCAGCACCAGAAATATGTGCTGATTGGCAACAGCTATCACGAGGCTGAAAAAGAGCGTTATGCCATTGAGGTACTGATCCGCCAGCGCTGTAACGCCCTGATTGTGCACTCTAAAGCCCTGAGCGATGAAGAGCTGGCCGGGTTTATGGAGCAGATCCCCGGCATGGTGCTGATCAACCGTATCGTCCCCGGCTACGCGCACCGCTGCGTCGGTCTGGATAACATCAGCGGCGCGATGATGGCGACGCGGATGCTCATCAGCAACGGCCATCAGCGCATTGGTTATCTGGCCTCCAGCCACGGTATTGAAGACGACATGATGCGCCGCGAGGGCTGGCAAAACGCCCTGAAAGAGCAGGGCATTGCGCCGCTGGAAAGCTGGGTAGGTACCGGTTCGCCGGACATGCAGGGCGGTGAAGCGGCAATGGTGGAACTGCTGGGGCGTAATCTTCAGCTGACGGCCGTGTTTGCCTATAACGACAGCATGGCGGCAGGTGCGCTTACCGCGCTGAAAGACAACGGCATTGCGGTGCCACAGCATTTATCGCTGATCGGCTTTGACGATATCCCGATTGCCCGTTACACCGATCCGCAGCTGACAACGGTGCGTTACCCCATTGCGTCGATGGCGAAACTGGCGACAGAGCTGGCGTTACAGGGGGCGGCAGGGCTGTTAGATCCTGACGCAACGCATTGTTTTATGCCGACTTTAGTACGCCGCCATTCGGTCGCTATCCGACAAACTGTGGCTCCGATCACTAACTGATAACATCACGTGATGTAACCGTTTTCAATCTGTGAGTAAATTCACAGTATCTTAACAAGCCGCTGTCTATGATGTCAGCGTTTTAGGGGCTGAAACACAATGTAACGGTGATTATTCACTTTTACCGTTACTAGCATGCCTCAAACAACGAATAAAACGCATTTCTGGAGCGTTACCGAACACGGAAGCTGGACATTTTATAAGTGAACTTCGGCGATCAGTAACGTTTTATTAACTTCTGCCCGCCGACCGTTTTTCACAAGAACTACCCTGCATAAAAAAAACCGGAGATACCATGAATAAGAAGGTGTTGACTCTGTCTGCTGTCATGGCAAGCATGCTTTTTGGCGCAGCAGCGCACGCAGCGGATACCCGTATTGGCGTGACTATCTATAAATACGACGACAACTTCATGTCCGTTGTGCGTAAAGCAATTGAAAAAGATGCTAAATCAGCGCCAGACGTGCAGCTGCTGATGAATGACTCCCAGAATGACCAGTCCAAACAGAACGATCAGATTGACGTTCTTCTGGCAAAAGGCGTGAAAGCGCTGGCTATTAACCTGGTGGACCCGGCGGCGGCAGGCACGGTGATCGAGAAAGCGCGCGGCCAGAACGTGCCAATTGTCTTCTTCAACAAAGAACCTTCCCGTAAGGCGCTGGACAGCTACGACAAAGCGTATTACGTGGGTACCGACTCCAAAGAGTCCGGGATTATCCAGGGCGATCTGATTGCGAAACACTGGGCGGCGAACCCGAACTGGGATCTGAACAAAGATGGTCAGATTCAGTTCGTTCTGCTGAAAGGCGAACCGGGCCATCCGGATGCTGAAGCACGTACCACCTACGTTATTAAAGAGCTGAACGACAAGGGCCTGAAAACCCAGCAGCTGGCGTTAGACACCGCAATGTGGGACACCGCTCAGGCGAAAGATAAGATGGACGCGTGGCTCTCTGGTCCGAACGCCAACAAAATTGAAGTGGTCATCGCCAACAACGATGCGATGGCAATGGGTGCCGTTGAAGCCCTGAAAGCCCACAACAAGTCCGCCATTCCTGTGTTCGGTGTGGATGCCCTGCCAGAAGCGCTGGCGCTGGTGAAATCTGGCGCTATGGCCGGTACCGTGCTGAACGATGCCAACAACCAGGCGAAAGCCACCTTCGATCTGGCGAAAAACCTGGCCGACGGTAAAGGCGCCGCTGACGGGACTAACTGGAAAATTGACAACAAAATCGTTCGCGTTCCTTACGTGGGCGTAGACCAGTCCAACCTGGCTGAGTTTATCGGTAAATAAGTTATCTGCATTGTCTTCACTGGGCGCAATTCGTTGCGCCCTTTTATAACGCGATATGCGAGGCCAACAAGGTATAATTATGGTCAGCACAACTACTCAGTCGTCCGGTGAATACTTGTTGGAAATGACCGGTGTCAACAAGTCATTCCCCGGTGTTAAGGCGCTCGATAATGTTAATTTAAAAGTTCGTCCACACTCTATTCATGCGTTAATGGGTGAAAACGGTGCGGGTAAATCAACATTATTAAAATGCCTCTTTGGGATCTATCAAAAAGATTCTGGCAGCATTCTTTTTCAGGGAAAAGAGATCGACTTCCATTCAGCGAAAGAAGCGCTGGAGAACGGTATCTCGATGGTACACCAGGAATTAAACCTGGTTCTGCAACGTTCAGTTATGGATAATATGTGGTTGGGTCGTTATCCAACCAAAGGTGTCTTTGTCGATCAGGATAAAATGTATCGCGACACCAAAGCCATTTTTGATGAGCTGGATATTGATATCGATCCGCGCGCACGCGTCGGGACATTATCCGTTTCCCAGATGCAGATGATCGAAATTGCCAAAGCGTTCTCCTATGATGCGAAAATCGTGATCATGGATGAACCGACATCGTCATTAACGGAAAAAGAGGTTAACCACCTTTTTACCATTATTCGTAAGCTGAAAGATCGCGGCTGCGGCATTGTCTATATCTCACATAAAATGGAAGAGATCTTCCAGCTGTGCGATGAAATCACCATCCTGCGCGACGGCCAGTGGATCGCCACCCAGCCGCTGGAAGGGCTGGATATGGACAAGATCATCGCCATGATGGTTGGCCGTTCTCTGAACCAGCGCTTCCCGGATAAAGAAAACAAGCCAGGCGAAGTGATTCTGGAGGTGCGTAACCTGACCTCGCTGCGTCAGCCGTCTATCCGCGATGTCTCTTTCGATCTGCACAAGGGGGAGATCCTTGGCATCGCAGGGCTGGTGGGCGCCAAGCGCACCGATATCGTGGAAACCCTGTTTGGTATCCGTGAGAAAGCCGAAGGCACCATTACGCTGCACGGTAAGAAGATCAACAACCACAACGCCAACGAAGCCATTAATAATGGCTTTGCGCTGGTGACGGAAGAGCGTCGTTCCACCGGTATTTACGCTTATCTGGATATTAACTTTAACTCGTTAATTTCTAATATTCGCAATTATAAAAATAAAGTCGGGCTGCTGGATAATTCCCGCATGAAGAGCGATACCCAGTGGGTGATTGACTCCATGCGCGTGAAAACGCCGGGCCACCGCACGCAAATTGGCTCACTCTCGGGAGGGAACCAGCAGAAAGTCATTATTGGTCGCTGGCTATTAACCCAGCCTGAAATTCTGATGCTGGATGAACCTACGCGCGGTATCGACGTGGGTGCAAAATTTGAGATTTACCAGCTAATCGCCGAGCTGGCGAAAAAAGATAAAGGGATCATTATTATTTCTTCCGAAATGCCGGAATTGTTAGGGATCACAGACCGTATTCTGGTTATGAGCAATGGTCTCGTTGCCGGTATTGTTGAAACCAAAACGACAACGCAAAACGAAATTTTGCGTCTTGCGTCTTTGCACCTTTAAGATCAGGGGCTCCTCATGAGTGCGTTAAATAAAAAAAGTTTTCTCACTTATCTGAAAGAAGGCGGTATTTACGTTGTTCTTTTAGTCTTGCTGGCGATTATTATTTTCCAGGACCCTACGTTCTTAAGTCTGCTGAACTTGAGTAACATTCTGACCCAGTCTTCCGTACGTATTATTATCGCGCTTGGCGTGGCGGGACTTATCGTTACCCAGGGGACTGACCTTTCGGCAGGGCGCCAGGTGGGTCTGGCGGCGGTCATTGCGGCAACCCTGTTGCAGTCGATGGAAAACGCCAACAAGGTGTTCCCGGAGATGGCGACCATGCCGATTTTCGTGGTGATCCTGATCGTGTGCGCCATCGGCGCGGTAATTGGCCTGATTAACGGCATCATCATTGCTTACCTGAACGTTACGCCATTCATCACCACGCTTGGCACGATGATCATCGTTTATGGTATCAACTCCCTGTACTACGATTTCGTCGGCGCGTCTCCAATCTCTGGCTTCGACAGCGGCTTCTCGACCTTCACGCAGGGGTTTGTTGCGCTGGGCAGCTTCCGTCTCTCTTACATCACCTTCTATGCGCTGATTGCGGTGGCGTTCGTCTGGATCCTGTGGAACAAAACCCGCTTCGGTAAAAACATCTTTGCTATCGGCGGTAACCCTGAAGCGGCGAAAGTGTCCGGGGTCAACGTGGCTCTGAACCTGCTGATGATTTACGCCCTGTCCGGGGTCTTCTACGCCTTCGGCGGGATGCTGGAAGCGGGCCGTATCGGCTCTGCAACCAACAACCTCGGCTTTATGTACGAACTGGATGCGATTGCAGCCTGCGTGGTTGGCGGCGTCTCCTTCAGCGGCGGCGTGGGGACCGTGCTGGGCGTGGTGACCGGTGTGATCATCTTCACCGTTATCAACTACGGCCTGACCTACATCGGCGTGAACCCCTACTGGCAGTACATCATCAAGGGCGCCATCATCATCTTCGCGGTTGCGCTGGATTCACTGAAGTACGCGCGTAAGAAGTAAGATCTTCAGAATGAAAAGGCCCGCTCACGTAGCGGGCCTTTTTTTGCCCGATGGCGCGACGCGTACCGGGCCTACAAAATCGCGATCGTAGGTCGGGTAAGGCGAAGCCGCCACCCGACAAAAGTTATTACTTCTTCTGAATTTCCAGCAACTGCTCTGGCGTTACCGCCGGGTAACCCTGTGCATTCTCCGGCACTTCGTGCATCGTTGGGATCGGCACCAGCGGGCCTAAAAAGCGCGGTTCACGTTTGAATAAGTACAGGTCAGCCAGCGCGCCAAAACGAGCGCCAAACTCACGTACGCGCACGCTCAGCATATCCTTTGGCGATGGCACCGCATAACACTGCGCCTGAATGCCCATATGCAGGGCGATAAACAGCGCCCGCTCGCAGTGGAAACGCTGGGTAATGATGATGAAATCATTGGTGTCGAACACCTTGCGGGTACGCACGATGGAATCAAGCGTGCGGAATCCGGCGTAGTCGAGCACGATATCGGCCGGGTCGACGCCTGCGGCAATCAGATCTTTGCGCATCGTCACCGGCTCGTTATAGCTTTGCAGCGCGTTATCGCCGCTCAGCAGCAGATAGTTCACCTTGCCGCTGTTATAGGCGTTCAGCGCGCCCTGAATACGATACCGGTAATACTGATTTATGACGCCAGTGCGGTAATACTTGGCGGTGCCAAGCACCACACCAACCTGACGGTAGGGGAGATCCTGTAGGTCATCAAAAATGTAGGGGGCTGTTTTCCAGCTCATCCAGCGGTCGAGGCCCAGCACGATCAACAGCAGTATGCCGACCAGGACAGACAGGCTGTAAAACACGCGCTTTAACATGCAGATGGCTCGTACCGATGATGAAATTTCCCTCAGGCTACTGTACCCGCCTGGTTAGCGCAAGAAACAGCGATTCAACTGAGGGGTTTTTCGTCAGACTGGCGGGCAACTCTGCCCGCCGAACAGATTATGCCAGCAGCACGCGGTCGATGGTTGAACAGCCCAGCGCTTTCAGCGTGGCTGCGGTCGCGTCCCACTGGATCAGCGGCGCATCGGCCTTTTCAGCCAGGATTGCGCGCTGAATATCCGGGTAGTCATACCCGTTCAGGCTAAGCAGGTTCAGGGCACCCTGGAGCGGAGGCAGCGTCGGGTTAAATGCGGCGTTCTCTGCATAGCTGCCGGTGAAGATGCGGCCGTCGCGGCACTGAAGGGCGACGCCGCTTGGAGATTTGCTGTAGGGCGTGTGGCTTTTATTGGCGGCGGCAATGGCCGCTTCGCTCAGCTCATCTCCCGAGAGCGCATAACCGTGGTCCTGCTCGTCCATCAGCAGGGTTTTGATCTCAAGATCTTTCGGGCCGAAAGCATCCGGCAGGTAATCACCCAGCGTATGCGGTGCGCGTCCCGGCAGGTTGATACGCAGTTCAAGACCGCTGTTCAGCTCATTCATAAACTGGCGGCAGTGGCCGCAAGGGGTATAGTTGACGGTGATGGCGCGCAGGGCTTTTTCGCCGCGCAGCCAGGCGTGACTGATGGCGCTCTGCTCCGCGTGGACGGTTTGCTGCATGGTCGCACCAAGAAACTCCATGTTTCCGCCGAAGTACCAGGTTCCGCTCACGCCGCGCGCAATTGCGCCTACGTTGAAATGGGAAAGGTCAGCGCGGGCGCAGGCAGCCGCCAGGGGCAGCAGGGCGAAAGCCAGCGCGTCTTCGTCCAGCCCCGTTGCCTGTTTAAGGGTCGTGACCTGATCTGCCGTCAGCAGGGCGGGGAAATGCGCATCCGCCAGAACCGGAGCCAGGGCTGATTGCAAATTCTCTGCAAGCTGAGAGAAAGCAGCTTGAAAACGTGGATGCATGACGTTGCCTCATCAAGGTTAATGGATCGGTAGTGTACGGAGCCGTACGGCCTTTATATGTGATCCAAATCTCATTATGTGTGCAACTTATGAAATGAAAATGAAATTTGCGCGACGCATCGCAAATTTTAGCCCATGACTGCCAGAATAATCGGGAAGATAAACGGCGCGACCAGGGAAGTGATAATCCCGCAGATCACCAGCGCCAGCGAGCTGAATGCCCCTTCCTGATAATCCAGTTCCGCGCAGCGTGCGGTGCCCAGCGCGTGCGAGGCGGTACCCATCGCCAGACCGCGTGCCGCTTTGGTCCGAATTTTCATGATATTCAGCAGCGTATGACCAAACACCGCGCCCAGGATACCGACGAAAATCACGCACACGGCGCTGATGGCCGGAATGCCCCCGATGCTGCCGCCCACGGCCATGGCAATCGGCGTGGTGACGGATTTAGGCAGGATAGAGGCGGCGATCTGCGGCGACGCGCCCATCAATAAGGCCACCGAGGTACCGGTGATCATCGCAACAAGGCTACCCACAAAGCAGATGGTAATGATGGATTTCCAGCGCGCGCGGATCTGATGCAGTTGCTCATATAAAGGAAACGCCAGCGCCACCACGGCAGGCTGCAACAAATCGTTGAGGATCTTGCTCCCGGCGAAGTAACGCTCATAAGGAATGCCGGTGAGCAGCAGAAAAGGAATAATCACCACCATGGCGACCAGCAGCGGGTTGAGCAACGGCATTTTGAAACGCACCGCAAGCTTACGCGCAGCAAAGAACACCACCAGGGTTAACGGCAGGGACCACCAGATATTCGCCATCATTTTTTTGTTTTCTCCCCGACGACCTTGCGTTCGCCATGCACAATGTGTGAACTCCAGCTGACGACCAGGAATACCACCAGCGTACTGATGGCGCAGGAGACCACAATCGGGCCGAACTGCGCTTTAAGCACATCGTAATACTGCATCACCCCAACGCCGATAGGCACAAAAAGCAGGGCCATATAGCGAATGAGAACGAAGCACCCCGGATTAACCCATTTCGCGGGCAGCACCTGTAATGCCAGTAGCACAAACAGGATCAGCATGCCGATAATGCTGCCGGGTATCGTAATCGGCAGCAGCGAAGCGATAAAAATGCCGGCGTACAGGCAGGCATAAATGAGGACGAAGGCGCGAAGGTATTGCCAGATAGTATTCAGTGATTTGCTCATGGTGAAAGTCCTTGCTGAGACGTATTCATCATACAATTAAACCTGAAAATGTGCCACGGATCACATCATGAATTTTGGGCATACCAGACATTCCGCAATGGAACGCTGGGCTTTCAACATACATAGAGAGCAGCTACTATAGCGCGTCTTTTTTCACAGGTACTCAGAATGCGTGTTTTACTGGCCCCGATGGAAGGTGTGCTCGACTCTCTCGTGCGCGAGCTGCTTACCGAGGTGAACGATTACGATCTCTGCGTGACGGAGTTTCTGCGCGTGGTCGATATGTTGCTGCCAGAAAAATCATTTTATCGTCTCTGCCCGGAACTGCATCGTCAGAGCCGCACTCCGTCCGGTACGCTGGTGCGCGTCCAGCTGCTCGGCCAGTATCCTGAGTGGCTGGCTGAAAACGCCGCCCGCGCGGTAGCGCTTGGTTCGTACGGCGTCGATCTTAACTGCGGCTGTCCGTCAAAGCTGGTCAACGGCAGCGGTGGGGGGGCGACGCTACTTAAAGATCCGGAGCTGATTTATCGCGGCGCAAAGGCCATGCGTGAGGCGGTTCCATCGCATCTGCCGGTGACGGTCAAAGTGCGTCTGGGATGGGACAGCGACGACAAGCAGTTTGAAATTGCTGACGCGGTGCAGCAGGCGGGCGCCACCGAGCTGGTGGTGCACGGGCGAACCAAAGAGGATGGTTATAAAGCCGAGCGCATTAACTGGCAGGCGATTGGCGAGATCCGCAAACGGCTTACGATCCCGGTGATTGCCAACGGCGAAATCTGGGATTACGAGAGCGCGCAGGCCTGCCTCAAAGAGACCGGCTGTAATGCCGTGATGATTGGCCGCGGTGCGCTGAACGTGCCGAACCTCAGCCGGGTGGTGAAATATAATGAGCCGCGGATGCCGTGGGCGGATGTGGTGAAACTACTGCAAAAATACACGCGGCTGGAAAAGCAAGGCGATACCGGCTTGTATCACGTCGCGCGCATTAAGCAGTGGCTGAGTTATTTGCGTAAAGAGTACGACGACGCGCTGGGATTATTTCAGGAGATCCGTACGCTACAGACGTCTGCGGATATTGCCCGGGTGATCCAGTCAAAATCCTGAGCGAAGTGTGAAGTGTTTGCCCGGCGCGGAGCCGGGCAACGGAATCAGAAAATCATCTTGAATACGCCGGTTACCACCAGCAGCCCTATCAGAAATATAATCAAAATAACCCACAATAATATTTTCATTCGCCTCTCCTGCGTATGTCTGTCGAAGTAAGTGTAGCAGTCAATTCATAATTAGCATGAATACATGAAATTAAATCATTGTCTTGGGGAATAAATTTCCGGATATGAAAATGTATAACAATATGCAGATTGCCACGCGTTACTAAAAAACGGAACGTCAGTAAGCGTAAGTTGCGCCTTTATTTTTTTGAGTTCATGGCGTAATGAAACGTTCTCTTACTTTATCTCTGAGTGCTCCTCTTGTTTTTATGCTGGCCGCCTGCGCGCCGGAACATGCCACGGTGTCTCCAGTAAAAACGCAAGCCGCCGCCGCAGCTGTAAATACCCAACTGCGTCATGCCGACTGGCCAAAAAGCGAATGGTGGAAAGACTTTAACGACCCCCAGCTCAACGCGCTGATCGACAAAGCGCTGGCGGATGCGCCGGATATGCAAATTGCCCGTCAGCGTATCACCCTGGCGGAAGCACAGGCGAAAGCCGCTGTCGCTGCTGAGGGTCCACAGCTGGATTTTTCCGCAGATGTTGAACGGCAAAAAATGTCGGCAGAGGGGCTGATGGGGCCATTTGCGCTGACCGACCCGGCGGCGGGGACAACCGGCCCCTGGTACACCAACGGCACCTTTGGTCTGACGGCGGGTTGGGATCTGGATTTATGGGGTAAAAACCGCGCCCAAATTGAGGCCCGCATCGGTCAGGTGAATGCGCAAAAAGCGGAGCTGGAGCAGACCCGCCAGCTGCTCGCCAGCAGCGTCGCGCGGCTGTACTGGGACTGGCAGACCGAGGCCGCGGTGGGTGACGTACTCGCGCAAATCAAACGGGAGCAGGAAAATATCATCGGTGCCGATCGCGAGCTTTATCAGCACGGCATTACCTCCTCGGTGGAAGGCGTTGAAACGGATATCAATGCCAGCAAAACCGATGAACAGCTCGCTGACGTGCACGGCAAAATGAAGGTCATTGAGGCGCGTCTGAATGCGTTGACCCATACCCCTTCAGTCACGCTCGCCCGGCATGCCTTACCTGACGCAGAGGCGTCGTTGCCATCAACGCTCGGTTATGAACTGCTGGCTCGGCGCCCGGATTTGCAGGAGGCGCACTGGTATATCGAAGCATCCATGAGCGAAGTGGATGCCGCCAGAGCCGCGTTCTACCCTGACATCAATTTGATGGCATTCTTGCAGCAGGATGCATTGCACCTGAGTGACCTGTTCCGCTCATCTGCGCAGCAAATGGGCGTAACCGCCGGGCTGACGCTGCCAATTTTTGACAGCGGTCGGTTGAATGCGAACCTGGATATCGCCCAGGCGCAAAACAACCTCTCCGTGGCGAACTACAACAAGGCCGTGGTAGATGCCGTAAACCAGGTTGCCCGGACGGCCAGCGAAGTGGATACTCTGACCGCCAAAAATCAGCACCAGCAGCAGATCGAAAAAGATGCGGCGCGCGTCGTTGCGCTGGCACAGGCGCGTTTCAGCGCCGGGATCATTGCCGGCTCCCGGGTGAGTGAAGCAAAAATTCCGGCGCTCAAAGAGCGTATTGCCGGGTTGATGCTGAAAGGTCAATACGTGGATGCCACGCTCCAGCTCACCTCCGCGCTGGGTGGCGGATATCATCACGGCTAACATTGCGCATTATCTATACTTACCTCTTTGCAGATTATCAGGAGGTGAGTATGACGCGAGTCGCAATTGTTACCGCATCGGATTCAGGAATTGGCAAAACGACGGCCCTGATGCTGGCCGAACGCGGGTTTGATGTCGGAGTAACCTGGCATTCAGATGAGAAAGGGGCGCTGGCAACCTGCCGTGAAATTGAAGCGCGCGGGCAGCGTGCCGAGGCCATTCATCTCGACTTAAGCAATTTGCCGGAAGGCGCAAAGGCCATTGAAACCCTGATTACGCGTTTCGGGCGGCTGGATGTGCTGGTTAACAATGCCGGGGCGATGAATAAAGCGCCATTTCTGGACCTGTCGTTTGACGACTGGCGGCACATATTCACCGTTGACGTGGACGGCGCGTTTCTCTGCTCGCAAATCGCGGCGCGTCAGATGGTGAAGCAGGGGGAAGGGGGGCGGATCGTGAATATCACCTCGGTGCATGAACATACGCCATTGCCGGACGCCAGCGCCTATACGGCGGCCAAACATGCGCTGGGCGGGTTAACAAAGTCGATGGCGCTGGAGCTGGTTAAACATAAGATTCTGGTGAACGCCGTTGCGCCCGGAGCGATCGCCACGCCGATGAATGATATGGACGACAGCGAAGTGAAAGAAGGCGCAATGCCGGAAATCCCGCTGGCACGGCCAGGGCATACCAAAGAAATTGCCAGCCTGGTGGCGTGGCTGTGTGACAGCGACGCCAGCTACACCACCGGGCAGTCGTTTATCGTCGACGGCGGTTTTATGCTGGCGAATCCGCAGTTTAAGCCTGCGGAATAAGCATTCCCCTCACCTCAGCCCTCTCCCCCAAGGGGAGAGGGTGTATAGCGTTTGGGGAGAGGGGTAGGGTGAGGGGCAGCAGGCCGAACTCACTCTTCATCCCGCCGCTTTTCGCGATGCTTGAGCCACAGCCGTACCACAATCACCACCGCAACAACCAGGATCAACCAGGCCCAGTGTTTAAGATGTTGATCGAGATTATGCAGCCACGGACCTATTACTTCGCCACCCACGTAGCCAAGCGTGGTGAAAATCAGTGCCCAGGCAATCGCCCCGAGAATGTTCAGCGGCAGGAAGATTTTCGGCGGTAAGCGGCTCGCGCCAATCAGTATTGGCCCGATGATGCGAAAGCCGTACATAAAGCGGGTACCAATCACAAACAGCCAGGGACGTCGCTGGATAAGCCGCTGAGCACGGCGAATTTTCTTTTGATGCTTAGCAAAACGTTGCAAAAGCGTCGGGCCAAAGCGCAGCCCCAGAAAGTAGAGCAGCTGATCGCCAATCATACCGCCCAACGCGACGGCGGCGACCACCAGCGAGAATTTCAGCAATCCCTGATGTGCGGCCACCCCGCCCAGCAGCGTGATGGTTTCGCCTTCCGCGACGCTGCCGATCACCAGCGCGGCGTATCCATATTGTTCAATAAGACCGTTGATATCCATTACGTAAACGTCATCTCCCTTACTGTGCCTGCGTTAATCATATACCCCATCCATCAACCGCGCGGCAATCAACGGAAATTTCCCACTGTACATAAAATAATCTAAAGCCTGCATTATACTTAAGCTATCGCTGACGGGCCGACAACAAGGGGGCGTTATGAACCATGTCTGGGGACTTTTCTCCCATCCCGATCGTGAAATGCAGGTGATCCGTAACGAGAACGAAACGGTCGCGCATCACTATACCCACCATGTCCTGCTGATGGCAGCGGTGCCGGTGGTCTGCGCGTTTATTGGTACTACGCAGATAGGCTGGAACTTTGGTGACGGCACCGTGGTTCAGCTTTCCTGGTTTACCGGACTGTACCTGGCCATTCTGTTTTATGGCCTGATGCTGGCCGGGGTGGCGGTGATGGGGCGGGTCATCCACTGGATGGCGCGCAACTATCCGCAGCGCCCGTCGCTGGCACACTGTATGGTCTTCGCCGGATACGTCGCGACCCCGCTGTTTTTGAGCGGTATTGTCGCGCTCTATCCACTGGTCTGGCTGTGCGCGCTGATCGGTACGGTTGCCCTCTTTTACACCGGTTATCTGCTGTATGTAGGGGTGCCAACCTTCCTCAATATCAATAAAGAAGAGGGCCTGAGCTTCTCCAGCTCTACGCTTGCCATCGGCGTACTGGTCCTTGAGGCGCTACTGGCCCTGACAGTTATTCTTTGGGGTTATGGATACCGTCTCTTTTAAGTTCCCTGCATTGCTGGCGTAAATGCCAGCAATGCAGCATCTGGTTATGATTCTCCGCTGGCGACAACGCACGGTGATCGCTATGATGCCGAAGCCAGCCTGTGTTTATCCGTTGACACAGGCGGTGTACGTCATAACGTGCGTGAATCATTATCAGAAGTCTCATCATGCTGAAATTTCGAGTGTCACTCCTTAGTCTTGCGCTGCTGCTGGGCGTCTCCGCTACCGCGCCAGCCATCGCCAAAACGACCGCAGTCGCCACCGCTGCTGCGCAACCCCAGATTGCGTCCGGCAGCGCGATGATCGTTGACCTGAATACCAACAAGGTGATCTACGCCAGTCATCCGGATCTGGTGCGCCCGATCGCTTCCATAACCAAAGTCATGACCGCGATGGTGGTGCTTGATGCACGACTGCCGCTGGACGAAAAGCTGAAGGTGGATATCAGCCACACGCCAGAGATGAAAGGGATCTACTCTCGCGTGCGTCTGAACAGTGAAATCAGCCGTAAAAATATGCTGCTGCTGGCGCTGATGTCCTCTGAGAACCGCGCGGCGGCAAGCCTTGCCCACCATTATCCTGGTGGTTACGACGCGTTTATCCGCGCGATGAACGCCAAAGCCAAAGCGCTGGGGATGAAAAATACCCATTTCGTAGAGCCAACCGGTCTGTCGATTCATAACGTCTCGACGGCGCGTGATTTAACCAAGCTGCTGATCGCCAGTAAGCAATACCCGCTGATCGGTCAGCTCAGTACCACGCGTGAGGAGATGGCGACATTCTCGAACCCGGCGTATACGCTGCCGTTCCGCAACACTAACCATCTGGTGTATCGCGATAACTGGAATATTCAGTTAACCAAGACCGGATTCACTAATGCGGCAGGGCACTGCCTGGTGATGCGCACCGTGTTTAACGGTAAGCCAGTGGCGCTGGTGGTGATGGATGCCTTCGGCAAATATACCCACTTTGCGGACGCCAGCCGCCTGCGCACCTGGATTGAAACCGGGAAAGTGCAGCCGGTGCCGGCTTCAGCGCTGGCGTATAAAAAGCAGAAAGCGGAACAGATGGCGACGGCGCAGAACGACTGAGCCGCCTGTCTGTGCCGGGTGGCGGCTTCGCCTTACCCGGCCTACGGCCCTAAAGCGGCCCCGATACGTAGGCCCGGTAAGCGAAGCGCCACCGGGCGAAAGCGCCTACTCCGGCAGCGTCCAGTCACCATCGTTGAGTGGACGCTGCATGATCAACGTATCCCGCCAGTCGCCCTTCTTATACCCCACGCTGCGCAGTTGACCGACAACCTCGAAGCCATGTTTTTTATGCAGCCGTAACGATCCCGCATTATTGTTTCCGTCACCAACCACGGCAATCATCTGCCGCCAGGGTCCTTGTTCACAACGGGCGATCAGTGCCTGGAGTAAGGCCGAGCCAAACCCGCGCCCGGTAGTGCTGGCATCCACATAGATGGATTCCTCAAGGGTGTACCGGTAGGCCTGGCGTGGACGATAAAACGTGGCGTAGCAGTAGCCGACAACAATGCCGCGATACAGCGCAACCAGCCACGGTAAACCGCTGTCGGTCACGCTCTTCATCCGCTGACGCATCTCATCGACGGTGGGAGGAATTTCCTCGAAGGACGCACGGCCATGAAGCACATGCCAGGCGTATATCGCCGAGATGGCATGCGCATCGTCAGGAAGGGCGTCGCGCACCTCGATTTCAGTTTCGGGGAAAATTTCTACAGCCGACATGTTCTGCCCGCTCCTTGTTTGGAAAGCCAGAGAAACGTTTCTCTGGCAACAGGCAGATACTCTAGTACGTTTGAGGAGGGCTTAACAATCTCTTAAATTTGGCTATAAGAGTTCATCAGAGGCTTGCGTATTGTGTTCCTCTGTTTCGGCACTCTCTTTCCAGTATTTCTTCCGCGTTGTCTTACCAATGCCCGGGTTCATACTGTTTGTAGGGTCATTTTTGCGATAAAACTGTTTAAGCGTCTCCGGCGCTTTGTACAGGTGTCCTACGTTGTGCTCGGCAGGATATTGCGCGCCACGCTCGTGCAGCAGCGCCAGCATCTGTTCTTTCAGCGCGTGTGCATCAACCCCTTTTTTGACGATGTAATCCTGATGGAAGACATAGCACATAAAGTGGCCGTAATAGAGCTTATGCACCAGCTTGCTGTCGATCTCCGGCGGCAGATGTTCAAACCACTCGGTATCGTTGCGACGCAGGGCGATATCCAGCGCCAGAATATCCTCCACCTCTTCGGAATGCACCGCCTGATAACGGATGGCAGCACCCGCCGCGGCGAAGCGGTGCAGGAAGGCTTTGCTGCCTTCTTCCGGCGTACAGGCAAAGAAATCCCCGTCGGCGGTTTTGAAGAATTCGGTGAGCCAGCTCTGCGCTTCGGCAATGCCGTCCCCGGCCATTTTCAGCAGCAGATGGTGCTCATACTTGTCGCGCCAGGTCTTCATCCGCTCCGGTAAATGCGCCGGGAAGACGTGGCCCAGCTTCTGCATAAAGCGGTCGGTGAAGTGCGGTTTGAACAACGATACTTTCTCCAGCATCGCGTCGGTGCGGCCCTTCATAGTGAAGAAGAACGGCATTTTGTCGGTGCCGAGCTTGTCGATCATCAGGAAGGTATCTTTGCCGTAGCGCTCGGCGATGTCGTAAATGTCCCGGTGCATATACTCGCCCGCCACCGGCAGATGAGTGAACTCGGCCAGAATATGACGACGGATCTCCGTCAGCACCTCCGGCTGATTGGTGCCGATGTAAAACACCTGCTGCTTTTTCTCTGCCGGGAAGGTATCGAGGCGCACCGCAAAAACGGCCAGCTTGCCCGCGCAGCCGGAGGATTCAAACAGGCGATCCGGATCGGCGTTATAGCGCGCCGGCGTATCGGCATTGATATCGCGCACGCGGGTGATGTAATCGTGGTCATGCGCGTGACGGCCATCGTGCTGAACGTCTTCGTCCTTCACGCGGTCATCGTCAAGTTTGCTGAGGATCTGTTCAGGCGTTACGCCCAGATCGATCCCCAGATGGTTAACCAGCGTCAGCTTGCCGTTTTCATCGATACGGGCGAACAGCGACATTTCCGTGTAAGCCGGGCCGCGCTGCACCAGCGAGCCGCCGGAGTTATTGCAGATCCCGCCGATCACCGAGGCGCCAATGCACGATGAGCCGATCACCGAGTGCGGTTCGCGTCCCAGCGGCTTAAGCGCTTTTTCCAGCGAGTAAAGCGTGGTGCCGGGGAAGGCGAGCACCTGTTCGCCCTTGTCCAGCAGGTGCAGTTTGTCGAGGCGCAGGGTGCTGATAATCACGATGTCACGATCGTAATCGTTGCCGTTCGGCGTGGAGCCTTCGGTCAGGCCGGTATTCGCAGCCTGCATTAAAATAATCTTGTCTGCCGCAACGCAGGCGCTGAGCACGCGCCACAGTTCGAGCAACGTACCGGGGAAGACTACCGCCAGCGCGTCGCCCTGGCCGGAGCGAAAGCCCTTCCGATAGCGGGCGGTTTTGGCCGGGTCGGTAAGCAGGTGAGAGTGACCAACCAGGCGAGACAGTTCGTTAATAAATGTAGTGTTATCGTCAGTTCGAACAGAAGACATCTTCCACTCCTTGTGGTGGGGCAAATTTCTCGCTGTAAAGCATAGCGCGATTAGCCGTTGAGCGGTCGGGTATTCATGAGAAAAATCAGAGAATAACCCTGCAAGGTTTTCAGGCTTTATGGCACACTGCGCTTTTCGCACGGTCTGGCCGGGTGCTTCCCGCGGTTATTGATGAGAGAGAATAACAACATGAAATGGCTATGTTCTGTAGGTGTCGCCGTCAGCCTGGCGCAGCAACCTGCGCAGGCAGAGGATTTGTTTGGTAATCACCCGCTCACGCCCGAAGCCCGCGACGCCTTTGTCACGGATTTACTCAAAAAGATGACGGTCGATGAGAAAATCGGCCAGCTGCGCCTGATCAGCGTCGGTCCGGATAACCCGAAAGAAGCCATTCGCGAGATGATCAAAGACGGGCAGGTAGGGGCCATTTTTAACACCGTTACCCGCCAGGATATCCGCAAGATGCAGGATCAGGTGATGGAGCTGAGCCGCCTGAAAATTCCACTGTTCTTCGCTTATGACGTGGTGCACGGCCAGCGTACCGTCTTCCCGATTAGCCTCGGCTTAGCCTCCTCTTTTAATCTTGATGCGGTGAAAACCGTCGGGCGCGTTTCGGCATATGAAGCCGCAGACGACGGCCTGAATATGACCTGGGCGCCGATGGTTGACGTCTCCCGCGATCCGCGCTGGGGCCGCGCTTCGGAGGGCTTCGGTGAAGACACGTATTTAACCGCCACGATGGGCAAAACCATGGTGGAAGCGATGCAGGGCAAAAGCCCGGCAGATCGTTACTCGGTGATGACCAGCGTCAAGCACTTCGCCGCCTATGGCGCGGTGGAGGGCGGTAAAGAGTACAACACCGTCGACATGAGCCCACAGCGCCTGTTTAACGACTACATGCCGCCATACAAGGCAGGGCTGGACGCGGGGAGCGGCGCGGTGATGGTAGCGCTGAACTCTCTCAACGGCACGCCTGCCACCTCCGATTCGTGGCTGCTGAAAGACGTGTTGCGCGACCAGTGGGGCTTTAAGGGCATTACCGTCTCTGACCACGGCGCGATTAAAGAGCTGATTAAACACGGCACGGCGTCCGATCCGGAAGACGCGGTACGCGTGGCGCTCAAGTCCGGCATCAACATGAGCATGAGCGACGAGTACTACAGCAAATACCTGCCGGGGCTGGTGAAGAGCGGCAAAGTGACGATGGCAGAGCTGGACGACGCCGCTCGCCACGTGCTGAACGTGAAATATGACATGGGGCTGTTTAACGATCCTTACAGCCATCTGGGGCCGAAGGATTCAGACCCGGCGGACACCAACGCCGAAAGCCGTCTGCACCGTAAAGAAGCCCGGGAAGTAGCGCGCGAAAGCCTGGTGCTGCTGAAAAACCGTCTCGACACGCTGCCGCTGAAAAAATCCGGCACCATTGCCGTGGTCGGTCCGCTGGCCGACAGCAAGCGTGACGTCATGGGCAGCTGGTCCGCCGCAGGCGTGGCGGATCAGTCCGTTACCGTGCTGACCGGCATTAAGAGCGCCGTGGGTGATAATGCAAAAGTGGTTTACGCCAAAGGCGCGAACGTCACCAACGATAAAGACATCGTGACCTTCCTCAACCAGTATGAGGAAGCGGTGAAGGTGGATCCGCGCACGCCGAAAGAGATGATCGACGAAGCGGTGAACGCCGCGAAGCAGTCCGACGTGGTGGTCGCGGTGGTGGGTGAAGCGCAGGGGATGGCGCACGAAGCCTCCAGCCGGACCGACATCACTATCCCGCAAAGCCAGCGCGATCTGATCGCGGCCCTGAAAGCCACCGGCAAGCCGCTGGTGCTGGTGCTGATGAACGGGCGTCCGCTGGCGCTGGTGAAAGAAGACCAGCAGGCTGACGCCATTCTGGAAACCTGGTTCGCCGGTACCGAAGGCGGTAACGCCATTGCCGACGTGCTGTTTGGCGATTACAACCCGTCCGGCAAGCTGCCGATGTCCTTCCCGCGCTCCGTCGGGCAGATCCCGGTTTACTACAGCCACCTGAACACCGGTCGTCCGTATAACGCCGACAAGCCGAACAAGTACACGTCTCGTTATTTCGATGAGGCGAACGGCCCGCTGTATCCGTTTGGCTATGGCCTGAGCTACACCACCTTTAAGGTCTCTGACGTGAAAATGTCAGCGCCTACGATGAAGCATGACGGCAAAGTGACCGCCAGCGTGGAGGTGACCAACAGCGGCAAACGCGAAGGCGCGACGGTGATCCAGATGTACATTCAGGATGTCACGGCCTCCATGAGCCGTCCGGTGAAACAGCTGCGCGGCTTCGAGAAGGTCAACCTGAAACCGGGCGAAACCAGAACGGTCAGCTTCCCGATTGACGTGAATGCGCTGAAGTTCTGGAATCAGCAGATGAAATACGATGCCGAGCCTGGCAAATTCAGCGTCTTCATTGGCGTGGATTCCGCCCGCGTGAACAAAGCCGAATTCGAGCTGCAATAATCTTACCTTCCTCCCCATCCCCCGCCTGGCGGGGGATGCCTCTCATCTTGTACGAAAAACGGTTAAATTCGCTGTTTTAAGCTACGCTTTTGTCTCAAGCCTATGAAAAAGGCCACAAAATAATGAGGAAAGCAGAATGACGATTATTAAGGGGATAACAGGATCGGCGGTGCTTCTGGCGGCGCTAAGCCTGCCGCTACAGGCCGCAGAGCCGGTTAAGGTGGGTTCCAAAATTGATACCGAGGGCGCGTTGCTCGGCAATATCATTTTGCAGGTACTCGAAAGCCACGGCGTGAAAACGGTCAATAAAGTACAGCTTGGCACCACGCCTGTCGTGCGCGGTGCCATCACGTCCGGCGAGCTGGATATCTACCCGGAATACACCGGCAACGGGGCATTCTTCTTCAAGGATGAAAACGATCCGGCCTGGAAAAATGCCAAAGCCGGGTACGAAAAAGTCAAAAAGCTGGACGCGGAAAAAAATAAGCTGGTCTGGCTTACGCCGGCACCGGCCAACAACACCTGGACCATCGCGGTGCGTAAAGATATTGCCGAGAAAGGCAAGCTCACCTCGCTTGACGATCTCAGCCGCTACCTGAAAGAGAAGGGCGAGTTTAAGCTCGCGGCCTCGGCAGAGTTTATCGAGCGCGCTGATGCCCTGCCAGCGTTTGAAAAAGCCTATGATTTCAAGCTCGATCAGTCCCAGTTGCTCTCGCTGGCGGGCGGCGACACGGCGGTGACCATTAAGGCGGCGGCGCAGCAAACCTCCGGCGTCAACGCGGCGATGGCCTACGGCACCGACGGCCCGGTCGCGGCGCTTGGTCTGCAAACCCTGACCGACCCGAAAGGCGTTCAGCCCATTTACGCCCCAACCCCGGTCGTGCGCGAGGCGGTGCTGAAAGCCTACCCGGATATTGCGGAATGGCTCAAACCGGTGTTTGAAAAACTGGATGCGAAAACGCTGCAACAGCTGAATGCCAGCATTGCCGTTGAGGGGCTGGATGCCAAAAAGGTGGCTGCCGACTTCCTGAAACAACAAGGGCTTGTGAAGTAACGGGACAAGGCTGTGCCAATAAAATGTCATAACCGCGTCCTGCTGCTGTTGGCCTGTGTGGCCATTGCGGCGGTCGCGTTACCCTTTGTAAATGTCGCGCCAAACCGTCTGGTGTCGGGCGAACCGCGCGCGCTCTGGCAGATCTGGTCATTTACGCCGCTACTGCTGGGCGCGGCGCTGGCGAGTACTGTAGCCTTAGCCTTCTGGCCAGGGCGAGCCGCCCTTTGGCTGACGCTTCTGCTCAGCGAAGCACTGTTTATCGTGCTGTTCTGGAACGCGGGACAGGCGGCAACGCAGATGGCCTCGGTTGAAAGCCCACTGGCGCGCACGTCGATTGGCAGCGGGCTGTGGCTGTGGCTGGCACTTTGTCTGCTGGTCTGTAGCGATGCCATTCGCCGTCTCACGCCGCTACCCGTCTGGCGCTGGCTGCTGAACGCGCAATTCTGGGTTATCCCTCTGCTGATCCTCTTCAGCGGCGATCTGAATCAACTCTCGCTGTTAAAAGAGTACGCCAACCGCCAGGAGGTGTTTGACAACGCGCTGGCGCAACATCTGACGATCCTGTTCGGGACGCTGATCCCGGCGCTGCTGCTGGGCGTGCCGCTGGGCATCGGGTGCTACCGGCATCCCAGCCGCCAGGGGGCCGTCTTTACCGTGCTCAACGTTATTCAGACCATCCCCTCCGTTGCCCTGTTTGGCCTGCTGATTGCCCCCCTGGCCGGTCTGGTGAAATCCTTCCCTGCGTTGGCCGCGGCAGGCATTGCCGGAACCGGGCTGACGCCTGCCCTTATCGCCCTTGTGCTGTATGCGCTGCTGCCGCTGGTGCGCGGCGTGGTGGCGGGGTTAAGCCAGGTTCCGCCTGACGTGCTGGAAAGCGCCCATGCGATGGGGATGAGTGCGCGCCAGTGTTTCTGGAAAATACAGCTGCCGCTTGCGCTTCCGCTGCTGGTTCGCAGCCTGCGGGTGGTGACGGTGCAAACCGTGGGGATGGCGGTGATTGCCGCGCTGATCGGGGCGGGCGGCTTTGGGGCACTGGTGTTCCAGGGGCTGCTGAGCAGCGCGCTGGATCTGGTGCTGCTGGGCGTTGTGCCCACGATTGCGCTGGCGGTCGTACTGGATGCATTGTTTGCCCTGTGGCTCGCGCTGCTCAGGAGAAGAGCCAATGATTGAATTTCATGATGTGAGTAAAACCTTTGCGGGCCGTCCGGCGGCAAGCCACCTCAATCTGCATTTTGCCGAGGGGGCGTTCTCGGTATTGATCGGGACGTCGGGGTCGGGAAAATCGACGACGCTGAAGATGATCAACCGGCTGGTGGAACATGACAGCGGGACGATTCGCTTTGCCGGAGAGGAGATCCGCAGCCTGCCGGTGCTGGAACTGCGGCGGCGTATGGGCTACGCCATTCAGTCCATCGGCCTGTTTCCCCACTGGACGGTGGCCCAGAACATTGCCACCGTGCTACAGCTGGAAAAATGGTCCCGGGGGAAGATCAATGAGCGTGTCGACGAGCTGATGGCGCTGCTGGGCCTGGACGCGTCGCTTCGCGACCGCTATCCGCACCAGCTTTCCGGCGGACAGCAGCAGCGGGTCGGGGTGGCGCGCGCGCTGGCCGCTAACCCGCAGGTGCTGCTGATGGATGAGCCCTTCGGCGCGCTGGATCCGGTCACCCGCGGCGCACTTCAGGCGGAGATGAGTCGCATCCACCGTATTCTAGGGCGCACCATCGTGCTGGTGACGCATGATATCGACGAAGCGCTGCGGCTGGCCGATCGTCTGATACTGATGGATCACGGCGAAGTCGTCCAGCAGGGTACGCCGCTTGAGCTGTTAACCTCGCCGGCGAATGATTTTGTGCGTGAATTTTTTGGCCGCAGCGAGCTGGGCGTCAGGCTGCTCTCGCTGCGCACCGTCAGGGACTATCTGCGTCCGCAGGATGCGCAAATCGGTGGTGAACCGCTGCACGATGGGATGAGCCTGCGCGATGCCCTGTCGGCGTTTGTCGCCCGGCAGTGCGAGGTGTTACCCGTTGCGGACGGGCAGGGGACGCCATGTGGGACGATCCATTTTCGCGATCTGCTGGCGGGGGAGGTGACGCGTGAAGTGGGTCCGTGATCCGTTACTCTGGCTGACAGGGCTGTTTATCGCCTTACTCTACCTGATGCCGCACAGCGCGGCGCTGTTTAATGCGCTTATCCCCGGGCTGCCGCGCCCGGTGTACCAGCAGGAGAGCTTTGTTAATCTCACCCTGGCGCACTTCTGGCTGGTGGCGGTGTCAAGCGTGATTGCCATCGTGCTGGGCACAGGCGCCGGGATTGCGGTGACGAGACCCGCGGGCAGGGAGTTTCGTCCGCTGGTGGAGACCATCGCCGCAACGGGGCAGACTTTCCCGCCGGTGGCCGTGCTGGCGATTGCCGTGCCGGCGATCGGTTTTGGGCAGGAGCCTGCCATCATTGCGCTGATTTTGTACGGCGTGTTGCCCATTCTGCAAGGGACGCTGGCGGGGATTGCGGCGGTGCCTGCATCGGTGCTGAGCGTAGCGGAAGGGATGGGGATGAGCGCCTGGCAGCGGCTGGTGAAGGTCGAACTGCCGCTGGCCGCACCGGTGATTATCGCCGGCGTGCGAACGTCCGTGATTATCAACATTGGTACGGCAACCATCGCCTCGACGGTCGGAGCCAATACGCTGGGAACGCCGATCATTATCGGGTTAAGCGGGTTTAATACGGCTTACATTATTCAGGGGGCGGTTCTGGTTGCGCTGGCGGCGATTGTGGTGGATCGCCTGTTTGAACGCCTGGCCGGATACCTCAGCCAACACCGCCGCGAACAATAAATGAATAACCTGCAAGCATAACGCCACCGATACCGCTGATGGCCATCAGTGCAAAGAGGGTAATTACGGCCAGTTTCGTTGCCTTCATCATGTGCTCCTGTTGTTAACGGAACAATTATACGGTGAAGCGCAGCTGTTAATGAACCATTAAATGCCGTTACGACGCATTTGGCCCCAGCGAGTAAACGGGATAACCATGTTCGCGCCATTCCGTCAGGAGCTGCTGCTGGGAAGCGGAGGGGACTTCGCCGCACCAGACCAGCAGCGTCTGTCCCTCAAACAGTTCCGGCCTGAGCTGGGCCAGGGAGTGGGCAAGCACGTCAACGCGCCAGCCCTGCTGGGTGGCAATCCAGGCTTCGAGCCACAGTCGGGTGGTATCGTGTACGTTCCAGCCGATCACCAGCGCATCTTTGCTGTTTTTATTCCGCGCTGAGGCAAGACAGACGGAAATATAGTTAATCAGCACGCCATCAAGCATGCTGAGCAGTGCCTGTAAGGTGGTTTGCTGACACTGAAGCCGACGCCGTAGGGGAATAAAAAGATGGGTGATCAAGGTTTGCGCCGGGTAGTCTCGACCCTGTTCTTTGATCCAGCCGCGCAGACGCTGCAAATTGCCACTCTGCAACAGCCTCAGCAGCGTTTCCTGCTGCTCGCGCCAGAGAAGCTGCGTATCTGGATCGTCCTGGCTCAGAAGCGATTTTACCTTGCCGACCTGTACGCCATTGTCGATCCAGCTTTTGATCTCGCGGATCCGGTCAATATCCGCATCGTTAAACAGGCGGTGCCCCCCGTCCGTTCTTTGCGGCTTAAGCAATCCATACCGTCGCTGCCACGCCCGTAGCGTAACGGGATTGATATCACACAGGAGTGCCACTTCACCTATTGTGTAAAGCGCCATTTTCGCCCCCAGGCTTGCGCGTCCCCAGCTTAACTGTAGACCCACTTTGCGGAACCAGGAAGATTTGATTCTTTTTTGTACAAATTATACGAAAGACAGGTTATCTCCGGCAAAAGGTGTGATGGCGGACACGATTTATCGCTTTTTTGGCACGTTTCAAAGAAAGTTAACCGCTATCAGTGTATGTTACGCGTTTTTAGAATGTGCGGTTTGTGAGTATGTACGAGTTTAATCTGGTGCTGCTGTTGCTTCAGCAGATGTGCGTGTTCCTTGTCATCGCCTGGTTGATGAGCAAAACGCGCCTGTTTATCCCGCTGATGCAGGTCACCGTCCGTCTGCCGCACAAATTCCTCTGCTACGTCGTATTTTCCATATTCTGCATTATGGGGACCTGGTTTGGTCTCCATATCGAAGATTCCATCGCCAATACGCGCGCCATCGGCGCGGTAATGGGCGGGCTGCTCGGAGGCCCGGTTGTCGGCGGTCTGGTGGGGTTAACCGGCGGCCTGCACCGCTATTCGATGGGCGGTATGACGGCGCTGAGCTGCATGATCTCCACCATCGTCGAAGGGCTGCTCGGTGGTCTCGTCCACAGCTATATGATTAAGCGCGGTCGCCCGGATAAAGTGTTCAGTCCCTTTACCGCAGGGGCGATTACCTTCGTGGCGGAAATGGCGCAGATGGCGATCATCCTGCTGATCGCGCGCCCGTTTGACGATGCGTTACATCTGGTCAGCAGCATTGCCGCACCGATGATGGTCACCAATACCGTAGGTGCGGCGCTGTTTATGCGCATTCTGCTCGACAAACGCGCCATGTTCGAAAAATACACCTCGGCATTTTCTGCCACCGCCTTAAAAGTTGCGGCGTCGACGGAAGGGATCCTGCGGCAGGGATTCAACGAGGAGAACAGTATGAAGGTGGCGCAGGTGCTGTATAAAGAGCTGGATATCGGAGCCGTGGCGATTACCGATCGCGAGAAGCTGCTGGCGTTTACCGGTACCGGCGACGACCACCATCTGCCGGGCAAACCGATCTCCTCGGCCTATACCCTGCGCGCTATTGAAACGGGTGAAGTGGTGTATGCCGACGGAAATGAAGTGCCGTACCGCTGTTCCCTGCATCCGCAGTGCAAACTCGGCTCTACGCTGGTCATTCCCCTGCGGGGTGAAAACCAGCGCGTCATGGGCACTATTAAGCTTTACGAAGCCAAAAACCGCCTGTTCAGCTCCATCAACCGCACGCTGGGGGAGGGGATCGCCCAGCTGCTTTCGGCGCAAATCCTGGCGGGGCAGTATGAACGGCAAAAAGCGCTGCTGACGCAGTCAGAAATTAAGCTCCTGCACGCTCAGGTGAACCCGCATTTCCTGTTTAACGCGCTCAACACGCTGAAGGCGGTGATCCGCCGCGACAGCGATCAGGCCGCGCAGCTGGTGCAATTTCTCTCGACCTTTTTCCGCAAAAATCTGAAGCGACCCTCGGAGATCGTCACCCTCGCGGACGAGATTGAGCATGTAAACGCCTATCTGCAAATTGAAAAAGCGCGCTTCCAGTCACGTTTACAGGTGTCGTTATCCGTCCCGGACGATCTGGCGTATCAGCATCTTCCGGCCTTTACCCTGCAACCGATTGTAGAAAATGCCATTAAGCATGGGACGTCGCAGCTGCTGGGAAGTGGAGAGATTATGATTTCCGCTTCCCGTTTTAACCGCCATCTGGTGCTGGATATTGAAGACAACGCGGGGCTGTATGAAGCTTCCGCGTCAGGCGGTCTGGGCATGAGCCTGGTGGATAAACGCCTGCGCGCGCATTTTGGTGACGACTGCGGTATCACCGTCGCCTGTGAGCCAGACCGCTATACCCGAATTACCTTACGATTGCCGCTGGAGGAGAACGCATGTTAAGAGTGCTGATTGTCGATGATGAGCCGTTAGCACGGGAAAACCTGCGTGTTCTGTTGCAGGAGCAGAGTGATATCGAGGTTGTGGGGGAATGTGCCAATGCGATTGAAGGCATCGGTGCGGTGCATAAACTGCGCCCGGACGTGCTGTTCCTCGATATTCAGATGCCGCGCATCAGCGGGCTGGAGATGGTCGGCATGCTCGACCCGGAGCACCGTCCCTATATCGTCTTTCTGACGGCCTTTGATGAGTACGCGGTAAAGGCGTTTGAAGAGCACGCATTTGATTATCTGCTGAAGCCGATTGAAGAGAAACGGCTTGAAAAGACCCTGACCCGCCTGCATCAGGAGCGTACCGTGCAGGACGTGACGCTGCTGCCGGAGCATCAGCAGCCCCTGAAGTTTATACCCTGTACCGGGCACAGCCGGATTTACCTCCTGCAAATGGACGACGTTGCCTTTGTCAGCAGCCGTCTGAGCGGGGTATACGTCACCAGCGCTGAAGGTAACGAAGGCTTTACCGAGCTGACCCTGCGCACGCTGGAGAGCCGCACGCCGCTAATCCGCTGCCATCGTCAGTATCTGGTGAACATGGCGCACCTGAAAGAGATCCGTCTGGAAGATAACGGCCAGGCCGAGCTGGTGTTACGTGCCGGGCAAACCGTTCCCGTCAGTCGTCGCTACCTGAAAAGTTTGAAAGAGGCGATAGGGCTGTAAAACTGGTACACTGCGCGCCATTGCATCATCGACATTCGAAGGCTCTATGCTAAGTAACGATATTCTTCGTAGCCTGCGCTACACCCTGAAAGCGAACAATAATGACATGGTGCGCATTCTTGCGCTCTCCGACATGGAATCCACGTCCGCCGGGTTCGACACCTGGATGACTAAAGAAGATGAAGAGGGTTTTGTTCGCTGCCCGGACATTATTCTGTCGGGCTTTCTGAATGGCCTGATCTACGACAAGCGCGGCAAAGATGAATCTGCGCCTGAGCTGGCGCTGGAGCGTCGGGTGAATAACAACACGGTGCTGAAAAAGCTGCGTATTGCTTTCTCCCTGAAAACTGACGACATTCTGGCGATCATGACCGAGCAGAAATTTCGCGTGTCGATGCCGGAAATCACCGCCATGATGCGCGCGCCGGATCATAAGAATTACCGCGAGTGTGGGGATCAGTTTCTGCGTTATTTCCTGCGTGGGTTGACGCAGCGGGTGCATAACCAGAAGGGGTGATTTTAGCCGGATGGCGGCTTCGCCTGACCCGGCCTACAAAACCCGTAGGCCCGTGCAAGCGTAGCGCCGCCGGGCAAAAAAAAGCCGGATTCTCATCCGGCTTTTTTATTACTTCACCTGCTGACCCGGCTTCGCGCCTTCGTCAGGGCTTAACAGGAAGATATCTTTCCCGCCCGGGCCTGCGGCCATCACCATCCCCTCAGAGATGCCGAAGCGCATTTTGCGCGGCGCCAGGTTTGCCACCATCACGGTCTGACGACCAATCAGCACCTGCGGATCGGGATACGCGGAACGAATGCCGGAGAAGACGTTACGCTTCTCGCCGCCCAGATCCAGGGTCAGACGCAGCAGTTTGTCAGAACCTTCCACGAACTCCGCGTTTTCGATCAGCGCCACGCGCAGGTCGACTTTGGCGAAATCATCAAAGGTGATGGTCTCCTGAATCGGATCGTCCGCCAGCGGGCCGGTCACCGGTGCGGCGGCCGCTTTCACCTCTTCTTTGGATGCTTCCACCAGCGCGTCAACCTGCTTCATCTCGATGCGGTTATACAGCGCCTTGAAGGTGTTCACCTTGTGGCCGAGCAGCGGCTGCTGGATGGCATCCCAGGTCAGTTCGGTGTTCAGGAATGCTTCCGCGCGGGCTGCCAGCTGCGGCAGAACCGGCTTGAGCCAGGTCATCAGCACGCGGAACATGTTCAGACCCATGGTGCAGATCGCCTGCAAGTCGGCGTCGCGGCCTTCCTGTTTCGCCACCACCCACGGCGCCTGCTCGTCGACATAGCGGTTGGCCACGTCTGCCAGCGCCATGATTTCGCGAATGGCTTTACCGAATTCACGGCTTTCCCAGGCTTCGCCAACCGCAGCGGCGGCGTCGGTGAAGGTTTTATACAGCTCAGGATCGGCCAGTTCCGCAGAGAGCACGCCGTCAAAGCGTTTGGCGATAAAACCTGCGTTACGGGACGCCAGGTTCACCACCTTGTTGACGATGTCCGCGTTCACGCGCTGCACGAAATCTTCCAGATTCAGGTCGATATCGTCGATGCGGGAAGAGAGCTTCGCGGTGTAGTAGTAGCGCAGGCTGTCCGCGTCGAAGTGGTTCAGCCAGGTGCTGGCCTTAATAAACGTCCCGCGAGATTTAGACATCTTCGCGCCGTTCACCGTTACGTAGCCATGTACGAACAGGTTGGTCGGCTTGCGGAAGTTGCTGCCTTCCAGCATTGCTGGCCAGAACAGGCTGTGGAAGTAAACGATGTCTTTACCGATGAAGTGATACAGCTCGGCATCGGAATCTTTCTTCCAGTATTCGTCGAAGCTGACGGTGTCGCCGCGCTTGTCACACAGATTCTTGAACGACCCCATGTAGCCAATCGGCGCATCCAGCCAGACGTAAAAATATTTTCCCGGCGCGTTCGGGATTTCGAAGCCAAAGTAGGGCGCATCGCGGGAGATATCCCACTGTTGCAGACCGGATTCGAACCACTCCTGCATTTTGTTCGCGACCTGCTCCTGCAATGCACCGCTGCGGGTCCACGCCTTCAGCATTTCGCTGAACGACGGCAGGTCGAAGAAGAAGTGCTCGGAGTCACGCATCACCGGCGTCGCGCCGGAAACCACGGATTTCGGTTCGATAAGCTCGGTCGGGCTGTAGGTCGCGCCGCACACTTCGCAGTTATCGCCGTACTGATCCGGGGATTTACATTTCGGACAGGTGCCTTTGACGAAACGGTCCGGCAGGAACATGCCTTTTTCCGGATCGTACAGCTGAGAGATGGTGCGGTTTTTAATGAAACCGTTCTCTTTCAGACGGGTGTAGATCAGCTCTGACAGCTCGCGGTTTTCGTCGCTGTGCGTGGAGTGATAGTTGTCATAGCTGATGTCAAAGCCAGCAAAATCGGTCTGATGCTCCTGACTCATTTCGGCGATCATCTGTTCCGGGGAAATGCCCAGCTGCTGCGCTTTCAGCATGATCGGCGTGCCGTGGGCATCGTCCGCACAGATGAAGTTCACCTCGTGGCCGCGCATTCGCTGGTAACGGACCCAGACATCAGCCTGGATATGCTCCAGCATGTGGCCGAGGTGGATTGAGCCGTTGGCGTACGGCAGGGCGCACGTTACCAGAATTTTTTTCGCGACTTGAGTCATAGTAGGCATTACTTCTTTTAACTGTGAAAAGGGTTTTCGATATTACCAAAAGGGGCATTATTAAGTAAGCACAAACCGCGGCCTTTCAGGTAAACTTGTTTGTCTAAGGTCTTATTCACAAGAACAAAGGAGTCGGGATGAGTTCTCAATCCCAGGCCAAATCACCGGAAGCCTTACGAGCAATGGTCGCCGGGACGCTGGCTAATTTTCAGCATCCAACCCTGAAGCACAATCTCACGACGCTGAAAGCGCTTCATCACGTCGCATGGCTGGACGATACGCTGCACATTGAGCTTCAGATGCCGTTCGTCTGGACCAGCGCCTTTGATGCTCTGAAAGAGCAAACCAGCTCTGAGCTGCTGCGCATTACCGGCGCAAAAGCAATTGACTGGAAGCTAAGCCACAGCATCGCCACGCTCAAGCGCGTGAAAAATCAGCCGGGCGTTAACGGCGTGAAGAACATCATCGCCGTCAGCTCGGGCAAGGGCGGGGTGGGTAAATCGTCGACCGCCGTGAACCTGGCGCTTGCGCTGGCGGCTGAAGGGGCGAAAGTCGGCATTCTGGATGCGGATATCTACGGCCCGTCCATTCCAAACATGCTGGGGGCGGAAAACCAGCGTCCAACTTCGCCGGACGGCACCCACATGGCGCCAATCGTGGCGCACGGTCTGGCGACCAACTCCATTGGTTACCTGGTCACGGACGATAACGCAATGGTCTGGCGTGGCCCGATGGCCAGCAAGGCGCTGCTGCAAATGTTGCAGGAGACAATGTGGCCTGACCTCGATTATCTGGTACTGGACATGCCGCCGGGCACAGGTGATATCCAGCTGACGCTGGCGCAGAACATCCCGGTCACCGGCGCCGTCGTGGTCACCACGCCGCAGGATATCGCGCTGATCGACGCCAAAAAAGGTATCGTCATGTTCGAGAAGGTAGAGGTGCCGGTACTGGGTATCGTCGAGAACATGAGCATGCATATTTGCAGCAACTGCGGGCACCATGAGCCTATCTTTGGTACCGGTGGCGCCGAAAAGCTGGCGGCGCAATACCACACGCAACTGCTGGGGCAACTGCCGCTGCATATCACACTGCGTGAAGATCTGGATAGCGGTAAGCCAACGGTGGTCAGCCGTCCGGATAGCGAATTCACGGAAATCTATCGTCAGCTGGCGGGGCGCGTTGCGGCGCAGCTTTACTGGCAGGGCGAAGTCATTCCGGGTGAAATCGCCTTCCGCGCGGTGTAACGCCTCTGCGCGTTAGTGCCGGGTGGCGGCTTCGCCTTACCCGGCCTACCTCGATTTTGTAGGTCAGGTAAGCGTAGCGCCACCTGACTTTACCCAAGCCGATAGTGCATCAAATAATACTCTCCGTCCGGAGAATCTCCCGTCGCCTCAATGTGCCAGCCGTGGCGCTGGTAAAACGCAACCGCCCGCTCATTCTTCACCAGACACTTGAGTGAACCCGTGCTGGTAAACGTCTTCTGCACGTGTTCAAGCAACACATGTCCGACGCCCAGGCTCTGATAGTTCGGATCGACAAACAGGTTGTGCAAAAAATTATCGTTCGTCGAGACTGAGGCAAAGCCAAGTCGGTGCCCATCCTGCTCCGCCACCCAAATCCCTTCGTCCAGGGTTGCCGCGTCAAAATCTTCAAGCTGCCACGCAGAACTGTCCATCCACGGCCAGGCTTCACGTCGGGCGTGAAGGAAGAGCGTGCGCAGGAAAGGGCGATCGCTCTCCTGCCACGGACGGATTAGGATCGTATCAGCGGTGATAGAAAATATCTCCGTTATAGGCTTTGTAGATTTTGCCATCGGCATCGCCAATCAGAACATAATTCTCACCCATGTAGGTCCAGTGTGTGCCGGCATCGGGCGCGGGAAGGTTACGCAGCTGGTACTGTTTGATGGTGTACTCAGGCGTCTGATACTGCGCGGGCGCGGTGTCGCCGATTTTAAACTTCGTAAAATCGGCAATAAACTCTTGCTCTTCATAGGCCTTGATGCCGGAAGGCGCTGTCGATGTTTGCGGTGCAGCGTGCGCGGCCCCCGCCAGTGACAGTAATACACCCAGAAGCAACAATTTACGCTTAGCCATTTTTTCTCCAGTCATATCGTTACTGATACTTTTTGTGTGCAGATCCGCTAACGGATGGCAGACAGTTCATTTTAAGTATCCTCACAGGGTGAGTTTGCAAAAAATGTAACAAAAGTGCACGGTTTTGTGTAGTCGCAACCGTCATTAATTATTACTTCGACGAATAAATATGAGCTTATACAGATAACATAATTATTGGTTTATTAATTAATTCTGAAAAAACATTTTCAAGGCAAATTTACTAAGATTCAGGCATGCATTCAACAAATAGAACATTTAAGATTGCCTGAAACCCTCTTTCCGAAAGCCTGATTAAGACAATGCAGGGCTGTAAAGTCTGCCCAAAGGAATGTCGTGTGGTTTTATAAATACTCTTTGTATTTCTGTTAATTCATTGAATAACAGCAAGTTGTGCTTGAGTGAAATGTTAATGTTTTATCCTGTATACGATAATCACTACTATAAAAGATATTATGTAATAAATGAAAAACACAACAGTTGTATCGATATTATTTTTAATTATTACCCCCTTATCTGGCTGCGTATTTTATCCTGGCCAGCATCTCGATCTCGCTGGGAAAAAGATAATTGCCGCAGAAGATGCAAATGATCGTCTTGAGAAACGGATTGATGTTTATCCTCTTACGCCTTCGTTAATTGAAAAATTGCGGCCATCGGTTTTGAAATCTCAGGCAAATCCTAATCTGGATGAACAGGTCAAAAACTGGGAATACCGTATCGGCATTGGGGATATTCTAACCGTCACCGTCTGGGATCACCCTGAACTGACAACCCCGGCAGGGCAGTATCGTAGCGCCAGTGACACCGGTAACTGGGTCAATGCCGACGGCACGCTTTTCTATCCCTATGTCGGTAAATTGCCGGTGGCTGGCAAAACGGTCGCACGGGTACGCGAGGAGATCACGGCCCGGCTGAACAATGTTATTGAAAGCCCGCAGGTGGATGTCAGCGTCGCCTCTTTTCGCTCACAAAAAGCCTATGTGACGGGCGAGGTGGTGAAGTCAGGGCAGCAGGCTATTACCAATATCCCGTTAACGGTCATGGATGCCGTGAACGCCGCTGGGGGGCTCTCTGCCGACGCGGACTGGCGCAATGTCGTGCTGACGCATAATGGGAAGGACACGCGCCTCTCGCTATATGCGCTGATGCAGCATGGCGATCTCACGCAAAATAAGCTGCTCTATCCCGGCGATATTCTGTTTGTCCCCCGTAACGATGCGCTGAAAGTGTTCGTCATGGGCGAGGTCGTTAAACAGAGCACGCTGAAAATGGATCGCAGCGGCATGACCCTGGCCGAAGCGCTGGGCAATGCCGGTGGGCTGAACCAGAATATGGCCGATGCCACCGGAATTTTTGTCATTCGTTCGCTGCCGAAAAGCGAGCGTTCAGAAAAAATTGCCAACCTCTACCAGCTCAATGCTCAGGACGCATCAGCCATGGTGTTAGGCACCGAGTTTCAGCTTGAGCCCTATGACATTGTCTATGTCACCACTGCACCACTGTCCCGCTGGAATCGCGTGATATCACAGCTTGTTCCGACCATCAGCGGGGTGCATGACCTTACCGAAACGGTTCGTTACATCAGATCGTGGCCGCAATAATGTTCAAATCAATACTCGTGGTTTGCACCGGAAATGTCTGCCGTTCTCCGATTGGGGAGCGGCTTTTACGCCAGCACTTGCCCGACAGATATATCGCCTCGGCGGGCATATTCGGGCTTGAAGGGTGCCCGGCGGATGACAGCGCCCAGGACGTAGCCTGGCGGCATGGGATTTCCCTCGACGGTCATGTGGCGCGCAGGCTGACACGCAATTTGATGCAGGGATCCGATCTTATCCTGGTTATGGAGCCGGAACATCTTCGCTTCATTGCGGCCATGGCGCCGGAGATTCGAGGAAAGTCGCTGCTTTTTGGGCAATGGCTGGAGCCGCAGGAGATCCCCGATCCCTACCGTCAAAGCCGGGAAGCGTTTGAATATGTGTTTGGGCTATTGGGTAAAGCCAGTCAGGAATGGGCACGTCGTTTAGGTCAGAAAGGAATGAAGCATTAATGTCGTCTTACACAACAGACAATTATGGTGCAGCGGCACCCCAACAACATGAAGTCGATCTCGTTCGTTTGCTCGTCGAGATGATCGACCACCGCACGATGATTCTGTGCGTGACGTTCCTGTTCATCCTGTGCGCCGGTCTCTATGCCTGGATTGCGCCACCTGTTTATCAGGCGGATGCCATGGTGCAAATTGAAAACAAACAGGATAACAACCTGCTCAAAGGTTTGAGCCAGCTGGGCACCGATGTGTCGCCGGATGTTGCCCCTGAAATTTTACTGCTGAAATCCCGCATGATCCTCGGCGAGACCGTTGACAAATTAGCTCTGACACAGCAGGCAAAGCAGCGCGTTTTGCCTGTGGTGGGGCGTCTCTGGCAGCGTCTGCAAGGGCGTGAGCAGGGCAAAATCACGTTAGGCGAACTCCAGATCCCGCAGGTGGAAGGCAAAGCGCAAGAGCTCACGCTGACCGTACAGGAAGCGGGAAAATATCACCTGACGGGCGAAAACATTGAGGCCGACGGTCAGGTTGGGAAAACGCTGGTTACGCAAGGGATCGTTCTGCTGGTGACGTCGATTGAGGCTGAGCCAGGCACGCAATTTTCGCTTAAGTCGTTGACGCGGCTTGAGACGATCAACGCGCTGAAGAAGCGTCTCACGGTTGCAGAATCGGAGAAACAGAGCGGTATCGTTACCTTAACCCTGACGGGCGAAGACCCTGACAGCATCGCCCGGGTGCTGAATGCAATTGCTGAAAATTATCTCCAGCAAAATATCGCGCGCCAGGAGGCTCAGGATTCTCGTAGTCTGGATTTTTTACAGGAGCAGTTGCCGAAAATCAGCGCGGACCTTGATCAGGCAGAAGCGCGGCTGAATGCCTACCGGGCGCAGCGCGACTCGGTGGACCTGTCTCTGGAGGCAAAATCTGTCCTGGATCAGGTTGTTAACGTTGAGAATCAGCTAAATGAGCTGACGTTCCGGGAGGCAGAGATCTCCCAGCTCTTTAAAAAAAGTCACCCTACCTATCGTGCATTGCATGAAAAGAGACAGACCCTTGAGCGGGAACGGGAGCGTCTCAATAACCGTGTGTCAGCTATGCCCTCCACGCAGCAGGAGATTTTACGCCTGAGCCGCGATGTTGAGTCGGGTCGCACGATTTATTTACAGCTATTGACGCGCCAGCAGGAGCTGAATATTTCCCGCTCCAGCGCTGTCGGAAACGTGAGGATCATTGATGAGGCTGTTACGCTGCCGGACCCGATAAAGCCGCGTAAAGCGTTAATCATCGTTCTTGGCGCGCTGTTCGGGCTAATGCTCTCAATGGGGACCGTGCTGGTACGTCAGGCGTTCAAACGTGGGATCACGCTTTCCGAACAGCTGGAAGCGCAGGGGATGCCGGTTCTGGCTACGTTGCCACGTTCACAGTGGCTGTGGAGTAAAACGCAGTTGCGCAGAAAAAATCCGTTTTCTCGTCGCTGGAAACACAAAACCTCGGATGTGCCTTTCCTGCCCGTCGATCGCCCTGCTGATATGTTTGTTGAAGCAGTACGCGGGCTGCGCACCAGTCTGCATTTCACCATGATGGAGGCTGAGAACCGCATTGTGATGATTTCTGGCCCCACGCAGGACTGCGGAAAAACGCTGGTGGCGACGAATCTGGCGGCCATCGCCGGGCAGAGCGGTCAGCGGGTGCTGTTTATTGATGCGGATATGCGCCAGGGCTATGTTCATAATATTTTTGGTCTGGAGAACCGCCACGGATTGTCCTGCCTGCTCGAAGGAAAACGCGACTTAGCGGAGGTCATTCAGCATGCTGAAAAAGGGGGAATTGACGTCATCACCTGCGGCCCGGACCCCCTGCGCCCGTTAGAATTGCTGTTAAGCGAAAGATTCCTTTCCGTCATGTCCTGGGTTAACGAGCAATATGACATTGTCATCATTGATACTCCGCCGGTCCTGGCCGTCACCGATGCCGCGCTGGTCGCCAGAGCAGCCGGAACAACGCTAATGGTTGCCCGTTTCGATAAAACCAGCGTGAAAGAGATGGAGAATACCGTTAAACGGTTACAGCACGTTGGCGTGAAGGTCAGCGGCACAATCCTCAACGATATTGTTAAATCCGCAGCGCTGTATTACAGCTCGGGGTACAGCCAGTATGAATACGGTTATGCTTCGAGGAAAAAAGGGGAAAGGCGTTAGCGCGGGAAAAACAATCCCTCTCCCGGGTGGGAGAGGGGTAAGCATTACTTCGCCATCACTTCCTGCGCGGTACGCTCAACCAGAGACAGCAGGATTTTTACGTCCTCCAGCGTCACGGTTGGGTTCAGCAGGGTCAGCTTCAGGCAGGTGATACCGTTATGCTCGGTCACACCGACGTTTGCACGACCAGACTCCAGCAGCGCATCGCCAATTTTCTGGTTCAGCAGGGCAATACCGGCGTCATCCATCTGCGCCTGCGGACGGAATCGGAACAGCACGCTTGCCAGCTGGGGTTGCATCACCAGTTCCAGAGCAGACTGCTCTTTCACGTAAGCCGCAACCTGCTGTGCCAGCGTCACGCCGTGATCGATGATTGCCGCGTATTGCTCCTGACCCAGCGCTTCCAGGCTCATCCACAGTTTCAGCGCGTCGAAACGGCGCGTGGTTTGCAGAGATTTGGAGACCAGGTTAGGTACACCCGCTTCTTCATCGAACTCAGAGTTCAGATAGGCCGCCTGATAGCGCATCAGTTCATAGTGACGCGCTTCTTTCAGCAGGAACGCACCGCAGCTGATGGTCTGGAAGAACTGCTTGTGGAAGTCCAGGGTGACGGAATCCACCAGCTCGATACCGTCCAGGTAGTGACGATACTGCTCAGACATCAGCAGCGCGCCGCCCCAGGCCGCATCAACGTGCACCCAGATATTCTGTTTCGCAGCCAGCTCAGCAATAGCACGCAGCGGATCGATAGCACCCGCATCGGTCGTACCGGCCGTGGCCACAATCGCCAGGATCTGCTCGCCGTTCGCGTTGCACTGTTCGATTTTCGCCGCCAGATCGGTGAGATCCATGCGGGAGAATTCGTCAGTTTTCACCTGCACCACGGACTGGTAGCCCAGACCCATCAGCGCCATGTTTTTCTGCACGGAGAAGTGGGCATTTTCCGAACACAGCACGCGGATCTTACGCAGATCGCCTGTCAGACCGTCCTGCTGAACCGAGTGGCCCTGACGCGCAAAGAACGCGTCACGCGCCAGCATCAGCCCCATCAGGTTACTCTGGGTGCCGCCGCTGGTGAAGACGCCTGCGTCGCCAGCCTGATAACCCACGCGGGTACGCAGCCATTCGATCAGTTTGATCTCAATGATGGTTGCGGACGGGCTTTGATCCCAGGAGTCCATACTCTGGTTAGTGGCGTTGATCAGCACTTCCGCCGCCTGGCTAACCACCAGGCTTGGGCAGTGCAGGTGCGCCACGCACTGCGGGTGATGAACGGACAAACTGTCTTTCAGGAAGAACTCCACGGCGCGTTCGATCGCCGCTTCGTTGCCCAGCCCTTTCGGGTTGAAATCCAGCTTAATACGGTCGCGCAGCTCCGCGACCGTTTTGCCCTGGTACATCTCAGGCTGTTTCAGCCACTGCATCACAGCCTGAGTGCTTTGTTCAATCGCCTGCTGGTAAGCTTCAATGCTCTGCGCAGAGGAGAACAAAATTGGGTTTGAATCAGACATCGTATTCAACAACTCCGGTTACGCCGGGCTAACGCCCGCAGCAAGCAGTGCCTGCTCGAATTTATCCAGGAAGACTTTCAGCTCGTCATCGCTGATCAGCAGAGAAGGCAGCAGACGCAGAACGATACCGTTACGGCCGCCACGCTCCAGAATCAGGCCGGCTTCGAAGCATTTCTTCTGGATCAGTGCAGACAGCTCGCCATCGCCCGGGAAGCAACCCATGTGATCGGCGGCTTCATGTGGCTTAACGATTTCAATACCGATCATCATGCCCAGACCGCGAACGTGGCCGATCACCGGATAGCGTTTCGCCATCTCTTTCAGCTGGCCTTTCAGCCATTCGCCCTGTGCAGCTACTTTGCCCGCGATGTTCTGGTCTTTCAGGATCTTCAGCGTGGTCAGACCGGTAGCCATCGCCAGCTGGTTGCCGCGGAAAGTACCGGTATGGTGACCTGGCGCCCATGCATCGAACTGCTTTTTGATACCGAGCACGGCCAGCGGCAGACCGCCACCGACTGCTTTAGACATCACGATGATGTCTGGCTCAATGCCAGCGTGTTCGAAGGCAAAGAATTTACCGGTACGGGCAAAGCCAGCCTGGACTTCGTCGAGGATCAGCAGGATACCGTGTTCCTGAGTGACTTTACGGATGCGCTGCAACCACTCAACAGGCGCCGGGTTCACGCCACCTTCACCCTGAACGGCTTCGAGGATCACCGCGGCAGGTTTACGCACGCCGCTTTCGACGTCGTTAATCAGATTTTCGAAGTAGTAGGTCAGCGCCTTCACGCCCGCTTCACCACCGATACCCAGTGGGCAACGGTACTCGTGTGGGTAAGGCATGAACTGGACTTCTGGCATCATACCGTCAACCGCTTCTTTCGGAGACAGGTTGCCGGTGACGGACAGTGCGCCGTGGGTCATACCGTGGTAACCACCAGAGAAACTGATGATACCGCTACGACCGGTCACTTTTTTCGCCAGCTTCAGCGCCGCTTCAACGGCGTCAGCCCCGGACGGGCCAGTGAATTGCAGGCAGTACTCTTTGCCCTGACCAGGCAACAGAGAGAGCAGGTATTCTGAAAACGCGTCTTTCAACGGCGTGGTCAGATCCAGGGTATGTAACGGCAAGCCGCTGGTAATGACATTTTGGATGCTTTTCAGCACATCAGGATGATTGTGTCCAAGCGCGAGGGTGCCTGCGCCTGCTAAACAGTCAAGGTATTCTTTATTATCTGCATCGGTGATCCACACGCCTTCTGCTTTCGTAATCGCTAAAGGCAATTTGCGCGGATAACTCCTGACGTTAGATTCAAATTCGGCCTGACGGGCCAGATAGGTTTCGTTGCTTTTGTGGGCATCTACGGTGTCAATACGGACTTTATCCGTCATCATATCACTCCTACAACCGCCGCTTCGTTATGAGCAACGATTGAATAAAAAGTTAAAAAACAGATGGGGCCTGAAAAAAACGCCGCCAATATAGAGCCTTTTGTCACCGGGCTCAATGGTTAATTTGCTTACTGTTTTGTGACACAGGGCACAGGGCAGGGAAGAACGCCGTTTGTATGGGGGAGATTGCACTTTATGCTAAATAAAAACAGTAGCTTACGTATGATTTATCCGCATTGTAAAATCAGACAAAAGAGTGTGACAAATCGTGCGATTGTCAGGTGAAAAGGAGGCAGTGAGCCTCCTTACGCTGTTTATTTCTGGCTAACGCGTAAAATACCGTGTTCGCGTCCCTTCGTTTTATTCCACGACGCGTCCGTAATACCGTTTTCATCCAGGCTTAGCGATATCACAAAACCATTACCACGGATCTCATAGAAATTCGCATTCAGGCGTTTAACGCTGGCTTTCTTGCCGTTAACGGTGGCGCTAAAAAAGCCGTTAGAAAGCGTGGCGTTAACCGTGTCCGACGAGAACGAGGCTTCACGCAGGGGATCGTGAATGGATGTCGCTGGTTCGTGTTGTGCCGCGTTTTCCGCTTTGGTTTTGCTGATATCACAAGAGCCATCGCCAGCGCTCATTTGCGTGCATCCCGAACGCTCTAATTGAGCGCGATAATGGGCGTTTATGGCGTGCGCAGGCGAGACACAACCTGCAAGCACCGCAGTACCTATAACGAACATCATTACTTTTTTCATTTTACCGCCTTAAAAACGACACAAATACCAGGAGACATACATCACGCCGATCCAGATCCCGACCGAAATCAGCATCAGATACAGGGCTACCGAAATAAAAATATATTTAGACATCTTTTTGTATCAACGAAATGCTCATCCGCTAAAATGAGGCTTTATATTTGTCCCGATGATTGTTTTACGCTTTAAAAGCCCATTCCAATCCCAACCGAAGCGCCCATATTATTCGCGGTATCATCTGAGAAGCTCACTTTCGCGATGACATGGGAATTAAAGTTAACGGATGCACCGACAGCAAGCGCGCTCTCGCCGTTGTAAGTCGCGCCGCCAGCAGAGAACATGACGCGTTGATTGGTTTGCACTTGTGGCAAACCCGCCATCGCCCCTGAAATACCGGCATTGGCCTGCTTCTTATTATTGTCCACTTCATCACGCAGAGATTTAAATTGCTGGCTGGTGTTAGTATTCATTGCCAGTAATGTCTGCCTGGTGGCTTGCAGATCCTGCGTGGCGGCGGTAACAGCCAGGCTATTTTTAGCGACCTTCGCCTGGGTAGCCGTATCCAGCTATCGTTGTGTTATGGTGGTTGTCACACCATCTTTACCGTTATGACCGTCTACACCGTCGCGCCCATTTCTTCCCGCAATGCCTTGTGCGCCAGTATCACCCTTTATCACCTTTCGCTCCATCTGTACCGTTGATGGGTTTAGGTGCATTTTCGAGAGCAGTAAGGCGGCTATCCTGAATATTATCGACGTGTTGAAGGTTGATAATGGCTGTGCCGTTAGTCGCTACACCCTGTAGGGCCGTCTCACTTTTCAGACTGGCGGTATCGACAAGCAACGCTTTCTGATGTGCGTCGTTAGCCATTTTATCCACGACTAACACGCCTGGTTTTGTGGACTGAAGGTCGTCATTAACCTGCGTTAAGCGGTTATCCGTTGCGATATCACGGTTAATGCTATCAGCGTTGTTTTGTGTAATCTGATCCTGATGGTCATTTACAATATTAGTGATTTGCCGATCGTCCCAAACCGTATTCGCGGCTTCAGCCTGGCTCATTGTACCCGCTAAGACAACGCCCATTACAAAAATAGCAATAAAGGTTTTATTCATAGATTTCATTTGAAAAGCTCACATCATTAATTGTCGAAAAATACTGAAGCTGAATCGCTTTGTTTTGTGGATTTAAAAAACGGGTGAACGTTGTCTAAATCTTATTTAGTAACGCGAGTAAACTATCAATTAAACGCAAACCAATGATGTTGATCTAAGTCATAAATATTATGAATAGTTCCGACGGCGTAAAAGTCATTTTGCGGTTGTTATTAATGTAAACATTAAGGTGAAAATGAGGTGGTAAATGAGAGAGTTAAATTAAGTGTTTGACAGAGATAAAATTCTGCAAAATAAATGTTTACATTAATATGTGGGTTTATTTCATACGAAAGAAGGTGGGCTGTCTTATAAAAGCACTCCCGGTGCGTCATTATGGATAAAAATAATATTTCTCAGCACAGTGAGTAAATAATATTTTTCATGTGTTCTTAACAAATCTGGCGGGATAATTAACTAAACAATAATGTATACATATAGAGGGTAGTTAATATCTTGTCGTTTATTGTTCGTTACAGGGGATTAACGGACAGCCCAAAACCCCTTGCACCCGGGTTACCCCCCGGTTACACTACATGACTACGAATTGCTATTTCGTAAGTAGCTGTTTTATAAGTAATTTGACTCGGGGTGCCCTTCTTTGTGAAGGCTGAGAAATACCCGTATTACCTGATCTGGATAATGCCAGCGTAGGGGGCCGAAATTCGGCCTACTTATCATGAGATTGACTCTCTTTTTGTCGGTGCGTAATGCACTTGAGGTACAAAAAGGGTGTATTCATGGGGTACAAAACTCTTCCATATACGTTTCAGCGAAACGGCAACTACTACCTGCAAATCCGGCTTTCAAATGGCAAGATGTATAAGAAATCTCTCCTCACTGACAGCTATCGTGAAGCATCTGCTTTGATGATTGGCGTTACGCCACACATTCCTTTTGTTCAATCATTAGCTACGCCGCTCCTCGTGTTTGAATTATTTTTGTCTAATCTGATTGCGTCAGAACGCAAGGCTGCGAGAAATCCATTTTTGGCCCACCAGCAGATAGCTCCTCCTATTGAAATCGTGGAATCTCAATCGCCAGCCGAACCGGAAAAAGTGCTAACTCTCTCGGATGCGTGGACGATGTACAAAGACGAAAAGGGACGCAACTGGACGAAATCGATCTCAATGGCAAATGAGCGCTACATGGAAGTGCTGTTAACGGTCTTAGGAGGGGAAACTGATGTAGCGGCGATTAGTAAACAGGACATTAAACAGGTGATGGAACTCGTTGAAAACCTTCCAAAGCGTGTTGTTCAGCCTTACCGCTCAATGTCGATTCAGCAACTGATTGAGTGCGATGATGTTCCACCGGATCAACTGGTAGGCGTTGAGGCCATCCATAAGCATCTCAAGCTGTATAAATCACTGTTCAAAACCTTCCTCACGGAAAGCAAAGACATTTTATCTAAGTCGCCAACTGATGGCGTAGTGGCTGCACCATCGAAAGCGAGATTTGGTGCATACAGCACAGCGGAGATGAAAAAATTTGTAGGGTGGGCGCTTAAGCAGCCTGACAACTGGCAAAAATGGATCACATTGCTGCTTGCATATACCGGAGCCAGAAGAGGCGAGATTGCCAAACTGGAAAAGTCACAAATCAAATTCGACGAAGATAGCCAGCGTTACTATTTCCTGATTGCCGAAGGAGGGCAGGGGAAAACTGAGAACGCTACCAGGCAGGTAGTCATCCACCCTAAGTTAATCGAATGGGGTTTTATGGAGTATGTTGATAGCCAGTGGAAAGATCGGATTTTTTCAGAAGTAGCAGGTACGAACATGACGAAAATCGGCAAAGTGTTCGCTGATCTGCGTGATCAACTTGGTATCCCATATGTGGATGATTACGGGCAGCGGCGTTTATTACACTCCATCCGTCACAGCGTCTGCTCTGCTGCCATGGCTGGTTGGGTGAAAAATATTCTGCACCTTCAGCAGACAGTTGGTCATGAAAAGAGTGGCGGGATTACTAAACGTTATTTACATACGTTCCCTCTATCCTCAGTTTCTTATGTAATCGATGGCCTTCACTGGGAATCCTGACTGTAAATTATCGTACTTATGCCATGGATATGGCACTTTTGAGGATGTAACCTTTAGGGGGACGCATGGATGGCCTGAGTATCATTGACTCCTCTGCCATAACATCTAAACCGAATAGAAACTGATGATCCATTTAGGTGAGCCAAGTAAAAATATAAATGAAGATATAAAGTCACTTGTTGCAAAAAGATTACCCCCGTTAGTATAGAAAGCGGCTGATATATGTCGAATTGTTGGCAATCAGGCTGTCCATCCCGGGGAGATTAGCCTTGATGATGACCCTCGGTTAGCCCATGGTCTATTTAAGCTGCTCAATGTTATCGTCTCAGAACAGATTACACGGCATAAAGAGATTGATGCTATGTTTCAAAGTTTACCGGCTAATGCATTGAAGGGAATTGAAGGTAGAGATAAGATGTAACTATACTTGCCTAAAGAAATTAGACACAAAACAGCGAATGATTTCAATGTTTAAATGGTCTTATAAAAAGTGGAGTAGCCTATTATTTAGATCTATTCCACTAACCACTTGCTTTGGAGGTGGGGGGAATGTGGATAGAAAAACCGAATGGTTAGTTATAATAACTGTAACAAGTAGTCTCTAAACTGGTAGGCAACAAAGGCAGCCCAAACAACTAAACCAATAAATATTAATAACTCGATATAAAATAATGTTGAATCAGCATTTTCTTTTTTCTTCTTGATTTTATCATTTGCTGATCCTATTACTTCAGTGATCTTGTTATTTACAACAATATTCTGCGGGTCAGTATTTTCTTTCAAGAGTAATGTTAATGTTCTATTTGCACTTTCCATTATGTCATTAAGTGATTTTCGTGAGTTATGTATGCCGATAAAAACAACTGCACTCGTCAAAAGCATTGCAACAAAAATCAATAACAGTGCAGATAATGACCAACCTTTTATGATGGCAGTACTGACTAAAACAGCAGGGATTGTCAATGATTTAGTTTGATTTTCTTGAATTAAATTATTTAACTTGGACAAGAAATCAAGTTTTTGTGATTCTACTTCATAAATGATTTTGTTTATAGAATACTTGTTAATATAAATTTCATAGTTGACTGAAAAAGTTTCCCAAAACAAACAAGGATCTTTAAGCAAACTGCTTAGGAAATCATTTTGATTCTCACTTTCAGTGTAAGTTTCGACCAAGGATGAACGCATAACTAACCTACGTTCATACGAGTGTAAATCGCCACTGGTTAACGTTGTTAGATCACATGGCGAAGATTGTATGTCTTGTAGGAAAGTATTGTCTAAAGATTTCAAGGACAGACGATGTGAGGTGATTTTTTTACCTTTACCGCCCTCCATGACGAAGACATAAGTTGGCCAGAATGTAGTATTATCGTAATCTGTATGATCAGATATTCGAGAAAGTAAATCACACCATTGTAAATATATTTTTGTCGATTGGCATATTTTCTCTATTTGTACTGAATCCAATTTTTCTATATAAAATGAGCTGAATGGTTCAGCTTTATTTCTGACCTTAATTCTGAGGTTTTTGAAGTATTCTTCGACAGAGGAAAACCAGCCAATTTCGTTTGTAAGCTGTAAAGAAAGTTCCATTTTGCTGCCTTGAATGTCCACTTCTAAGGCAAGTGCTTCAATAGCCTTCAACTTTTCAACAGCTTCTTCTATGTCAGCGAGGACACTGGTTGAAAAGAGCCATACATGATATGGGTCTTGATAGCTTATGCTTTCAGCTCTATCTTTGATGAAAAGTAGAGAATTGATAGTTTCACTATTCATTAGCGAATTCTTTCAGTTTTGCGATGATTATTGGATCGGTTACTTTCTGAGTGATTCTGATTTCATTTGTTTCCTCATCAAAGATGACCGGGCAATCTGAATTAGGCAAACCAATTTGATGTTTTTTCACACTTAGTTTTGCAATCGCAGTTTCAAAATCAAGCCACTCAAGTTGCTTTTTCTCTTTAGCCGTTATTTCGAACTCTTCGTTAACTTCAAAACCATTCTCATTAACAAACTCGACAAAACTGCCTTTATGTTCTGCATACTCTTCAGGAATTAATGCATCTATTTTGGTTTGAATTTTATCGAGAGATACGGTTTGTCCTCTCTTGAATGAATTGAAAAGTTCAGTGATTTTAGAATCGATTTTTTCACGCAATGCTCGAGGGAATTGATGCTCTTTAACAAATGTATTTAAAGCTAATATACATTGTTCGCTGCTCTTTTGATTAGAGACTACATTATCTGCGCCTATGGATTCAATGAAATACTGACGGACATCTCCAGAACCTCTTATAAAGCATAAATTATTTTTTTCTTTTTCCTCTTCGTCATCTGACACGAATCTCAGGGCATCGATTCTTGCGCCTTGCAGAAATTTATCCAAGTCAATAATATCGACAGGATTTAGTTGAAGGTTTTCTTTGAAACGCAGAGCATCTGCGTTTTTCAGCATTAAAACTAATAATCTCTCATGGAGAATGTTTGATTTCCCATTATCATCAACAAACTCAGATTTATAATGAGTGAAAACTAACACAGCGCCATTACTTGCCCTGGATTTTTTTGCGGAGATAATGAGTTTTTTCTGGACGAAATTATCGATAAATGCGAGGAAGTTTAATTTTCCATCCAGATGCTCTAATAAATTACCCGGGAACGAGTTTTTAAGATAAGGGCGTGCAAACTGAGCATATGATTTGCTGCTTTTATTAAATTTGTGATCAACCTGCGAGGTAAACTTGATTACTTCTTCTTGGTCTGTAGGCCATGCAGCACCAATCTGATAAGACCAGTCTTTTTTTTCATCTTCTGGCGGAGTAATTCTTACGGCAATCGCATTTAGTATTTGAAGGGCGGACAAAGGAATACTCCCACAAAATAGTAACGTTGAGTGATTATTTTGCTCTATCATAGCGAACAAAATTCATGCTAATCAGAGCATTGTACTATTGGTGAAGCAAAACTACTATGATGACATATTGTTTTAATGGGCTTTATCACATTTAGGTGGTGGGGATATGCTTCTTGGCATTTAGTGCCCAGTGCTGTGCAAATTTCTCTGATACGGAGCTTGGAACAGCAGTACCGCTTTGTGTCGAGCGTTAAGCATGTTTTTTTCAGATCACCCATTTACGATAGCCGAAATTCTCAAATATCAGAGAGATGATCAAATGTCTTTAGTCGATAAAAAGTGGCTTTGCTGATCGCTAACTTATCTTGTACGACTGTTGGAGAGTAACCCTGAGCCAGTAACTCTCGTACCTGTTCAACGGTTGCTTTAATTGGTCTGCCACAATGCTTCCCTTCCGACTGAGCACGTTTAATACCTGCTGTTCTACGCTCCGCGATTAGGTCTTTTTCCAGGCTGGCAAGTCCTGCCATCATAGTGAGCATGGCTTTACCCACTGGTGTTGAAAGATCAAACCCTTCGCGCAAGCTGACTACTTTCACACCCTTCATTTGCAACATTTCAACAGTAGATAGTACATCAATGGTGTTACGTCCCAAGCGGTCTATAGCAATTACGATCAGCGTATCGCCTTCTCGCACATAACTGAGTAGTTCACCAAACCCGGGACGCTCTCCTGCCTTGATTGCACCACTTACTGCTTCATCGCTGTACCAGCGAGTAATGCTATAACCAGCACCGGCAATCTGCTGCTTCTGGTTTTCAACGTTTTGGTCGCTGGTGGAAACTCGCACATATCCGATCAGAGTTGTCATGATGTTCTCTAAGTCTCAAAAGGTAGTATCAAAATAATAGGTGTCCCAAAATTAAAGATCAACCTTTTAAGACAAGGCGAAGCCGCATTCTGTCGTTGCGTCGGTTTGGTCTTATAAGGAGATGGTTTTGAGACTGGATAGCAAAGGTTTAAGAATAGAGGCTTAGAACGAGAATATGTGGAGGTTGGAAACTTGGAATTGATGGTCAACTTATTGGGCGTGATTGCTCACGCCTTCGTTTAGATCTCAGAACACAGGCTCAGCGTGTAAAGTGCCGTTTCACCATCGTTGTTAGTTGGGCGCATAACGAAAATTGGATCACTGCCGTTGTCGATGTAAGTAACCGCTATTCCACCGTCTGGGGTGGCGTACATCTTCGCAATACTTTTCTCTCCAATGAAACCCAGCCGCCAGGTTTTACCACCCATGCTCACTTTCATACTTTTGTCCTGAACATCAAGACGAGTCTCTACTGAGGATTTTTGGCTACCAGAATCGATCTGCCCTTCCTGGATCGCCTTACAGGTGAATGTGGTTGCACTTGAGACGAAGGGGAGAGCGATCAGCGCCGCGAGAATCAATCTTTTCATGGTCTTCCTTATTCTTGTTTGATTTGGTGACAAGGCGCTGTTAGCGCATTACCTTATCTTACCACTTTAATTAATAAAATTGATCTTATGGATCAGTAAAATCGATCGATTTGAGTGGCACAATGCTGTGGTATAAATATTGAGCACTGAGTCATTCGACGATCACAATCAACTGGAGTAGGACTTATGAATAAGGCAATGTTGGTGATGTCAGGACTACTGTTTTCACCGTTGGCGGTAGCAGGGCAGATCACAATGACCGATCCCCAGCAGGAAACGACGGAGAGCGGAAAGACGCTCTGCACATACCAGAACAGCATTTACCTGTTCACCTACGTAACAAAGGGCAAGTGCCCATTTGCGAAGACATTTGACACTGATGATGCTCGGTAGTCGCTGGGATAAAACGAGACGGGTAATTTAAAATTCGAATCAAGGCAGTTTGCTTAACATAAGCATCATAATGATTTTATTATCATTTCTGTGAATCCCGCACGGAGCAAGGTTTTATGCACGGTAGATGATAGTTTTAATTGTTACGATCTCGGTGGGTATGGCAGCTTTACCCCGCATCAATGGTGCTTCTTTAAATGCGAATTACCAGTGGGTTTACCATTATTAACCATCGCTTTAGTAGGATTAATCTTAGGGTTGTTGTATGGACGGTACGCAGTGAGCAGGGCGACGCTCTACCGTTGGGTGAAGGGCTGAGGGTAGGCAATAGTTACCTATGTACCCGGCAATCAATGCCGCACTACCCCGGCAATGTTTACCTTCCTACCCCGGCAATGATTGCCACCAATACTATAGTTAATAACCTAATTAATACTCTATCTTTATAATCTTTAAGATCTTCTGATATTTGCGCTGACTTAGGTCAGGCTACCCCGCGCAAGAATAATAATCATCATCATCTTTTTTGCATTGTCCCTGCTCGGTACTCTCCGGGCAAGTGACCTGTTTCGCCTTTGGTTGGCTCCTCGGTCAGCCCCGTACCGCTCATGGAACAAGCGACAGCGTTCTCTTAACATCTGTATTGTGCAATGGCTTTGCCACCGTGAAACGGTTGCACAAGAATCTTAGCGCTGTGCGCGGAATTATCATCTGACCAACCAACTACCGTTGATTGACCACCTGATAAGCTGACTAACCTCAACCATCCATTCATGAACTAACGTTCATCCATGTAAGGTTTCAGCAAGTCAGAGGCTAAAGTTCACTGTTCACCATGCTACGGTTCCAGTTCACCAATCCAACCAACCAATCACCTGTTAACCCTCGTACTTCTGTAGTCGTGTTATGGGTTCTTGGGGTTGGGATAAGTGCCAGAGGTGCGCCATACATCACCAGAACGCACAGGAAGCCCGTAGAGCGATTAAAGAGGGTGGGTGATGAATGGTAGCCTGAAAGCCCTCAGAACGTCGCAGAGAGCGTTACAGGCTGTTTTTTTGTGTTTCTTGTGGCTGTCTTCTCTGGTGGCAACTTCTACCATAAATTTCAGTTTACAGCAACCATCAACTTTTTGTATAAAGCACTTAATGCGCTTGACTTTTTAGAAGTTATTGAAAAATCTCTTGACAACAGGTGCGTCTTTAGTGTACTATGAGAAGTATAGTGATAAGCGTTATCATTTGAACCTCCATCTAACAACATTCCATCACGCATGAATTGCAGCCTCCACCAGGTGTTTGGTGCGGGGGCTTTTTTGCGTCTGGAGAAAACCAAACAGGAGCAAATAACATGCGTTACTTCAACGTTGACCAAATCTACGCAGATTTGATCACAGGCCGAACAACACGAACACTTGTTTACAGTTCACTTGTCCGGGCGCGTAAGAATGAACAGCCCGATAGAGTGGAGATGTTCGAGGAAGCGATCCGACGCTTTGACGAATGGCGAGCAACGCCAAACTTCACGCCAGTGACCAGCTAACCCAGAAAAAGGAACAGACAATGAAGATCAACTTTGACTCAGCAACTTTCCAATCTTTATTACAGCGTGCCAACGCAGAAGGGAAATCGATCCCAAAATTGGTAAACGAACTATTAACCACCGTCCTTACTAAAGAGGAAACAAATGACAAAACAGAAATCAACACCCGCAGTTAAAACCATTGAAGAAGCAAAAGCGCAAAGCCGCCGTGCCAAAGGTAAACAAAGATACGTAGCCACTGAAAGCTGGCTTACGATGTTTCGATATTGGTATTCGCCATCTGGGAAAAGATATAAAGCCACCGCCTCAGCGATAGCAATTTATAGCTTTATCGCAGGACTTAACGAGCAAGGTAAAGAATGCTACGCCAACCAAGATACATTAGGCAAAGTTGGCAGGGTGGAGGCTCGACAGGCACGAAACATTATCAGGATGTTTGAAGATTTGGGAGTTGTCCACGTCGAGGACAGGAAAGGGCAAACGAGCATTTACACTGCATTTCCTTTCACCGATGCTCACATTACCCCACCAGAAGCATTAACAGAGCAGCTGCCTGTAGCAGTGTCTGACGAAGTGCCAGCCCCTGAGCCAGTTAAGGCCGCAGAGGAACAGTCAATTCCTGATTGGGATGACATTCCTTGTGCCTGGGATGACTTTGATTATCAATCGGCACCAACGATGCCCATTCAGCAGGACAGTCCAGAGTTTCCCTGGGGCGGTGTAGCTATTTGCAAACCGAATGGACAACCACCAGGTGCCGCTGTGAAATGGGCGCTAACAGAGACAATGGGTGATGAGAACGCAGCCTACCAACTAATTTCCAGAGTGGTTTCTGAACGCACTGGAAGAACAGAAGTCTTTACTCCGCAAACGGAAGAAGATTTTGATTCAATACCATTTTAACCAGGAGGATTATGATTACCCAGCTCTACATCTTCTTATTCTTTCGCGCTGTCTGGTACATTGCCACCCGCATCCAGAAAAGAAAAAAACGAACACTTAGGGATTACACTGACTGAAACTCTTCGGTGACGTTTTCTACGCCAGGCGTTTTAAGAAGCACGCCATTAAGATGGATCACAAATTTGTTATCATGGCTGGCATATCCGGCAATTTGGCGACAAACATCTACAGGGACACGAACTGCCAACATGACTTCGGCATCGTCATTAAGCTGAATACCGATCAGGTAATCGAAATCCCAGGAGCGAATTCCGCCTAACTGGGTTTTATTGACTCTGGTTTTGACCTGCAATAGCGTGCCATCGCCTAATCTTACATCGGCGCTTTTATGGGAGTTTGGCAATAATTCACCGCCATAAAGTTGCTTTACGAGATGTTCACCATAATCACCAGTGACATTACCACCTCGGGCAAAAATGCCCTTGCAAGCAGTCACCGCTTCTCGATACTGCCGATATGCTTCACGTGCACTCATCCATCCAACCTCGTTAACTAAACGTAGATACCGATGATCTTGTTAATCACAGCTTCGAGGTATCAAGCCCAGCGGCTTTAAGCCGTTCGGTGAGATTCCTCATTTTGCTGAATTCAGTACCAAAACTGGCTTTAAGTCCCACACCCTCGCAAAACTCTTTAGCAGTGACGTTTTTCAGGTGGTCGGCGTATTTGATCATCTGGAGGTGCATTTCAACCGTTTGACCATTTCGCGGTGCGCTGTTGATGGCTTGCTTAATGTTCTCGTAGATCTGGGTTTCTGTCATTTGCATATCTCACTTATCAAGTTTAGATAAATAATATAAATTAGCTAATTTAGATAATCAAGGGGTTTTGTCATACAGATATGGGGTACAAACTGAGGTACAAGGTGGGGTACAGCGTGAAGAAGCGATAACCGGAAGGGTGGGCTTGCAAGAGCAAGCAACTTCCCCTAAGCTGGCAAAAAGTATAGAGATTCAATCTTCATGACTCGGGGTGCCCCATCACTGATGGGCTGAGAAATACCCGTATTACCTGATCTGGATAATGCCAGCGTAGGGAAGTCAGATGCCTACCCGGTCATCGCTTCTTCACGCACGGCAGGAGCGAAACCATGCAGCCTGACCTGCTAGACTCACACGTTTTACATCAATTCCGAACCCGTTCCCCGCTCACGCACTGTATGACCAACGATGTCGTGCAGACCTTCACCGCCAACGTTTTGCTCGCGCTGGGTGCTTCCCCGGCAATGGTGATCGAAGCCGAGGAAGCGGAACAGTTTGCCGCGCTTGCCGATGCCCTGCTCATCAACGTGGGTACACTCACCGCGCCGCGCGCCCAGTCGATGCGTCGGGCTATTGAGAGCGCGGTAGCCGCGGGTACGCCCTGGGTTCTGGATCCGGTTGCGGTTGGCGCGCTGGCATACCGCACCCGATTTTGCCAGCAAATATTGTCCCTTAAACCTGCGGCCATTCGTGGAAACGCCTCCGAAATCCTCGCCCTTGCCGGAATGAGTGCGGGCGGGCGCGGGGTTGATTCCACCGATACGGCGGCGAGCGCGTTGACCGCTGCGCAGACGCTCGCCCGCCAGACCCACGCCGTTGTGGTCGTCACAGGAGAAGTGGATCACATCACTGATGGTCAGCGAACCCGTACAGTCGCGGGCGGCGACCCGCTGATGACCCGCGTGGTGGGAACAGGCTGTGCGCTCTCGGCGGTCGTCGCCGCCTGCTGTTCGCTGCCTGGCGACAGGCTTGATAATGCGACGGCAGCCTGCGGCTTTATGAAGCGCGCAGGGTCAGCTGCACTGACTCACAGCCGGGGCCCCGGCAGCTTTGCCCCGGCGTTTCTGGATGCGCTTTACGCGCTGGAGGAGCTGGTATGACACGCATTAATGCCCTGACTATTGCGGGAACCGATCCCAGCGGCGGAGCGGGGATCCAGGCAGACCTGAAAACCTTCTCTGCGCTCGGCGCTTACGGATGCTCGGTTATCACCGCGCTGGTGGCGCAAAACACGCGCGGTGTACAGTCGGTATATCGTATTGAGCCGGATTTTGTCGCCGCACAGCTGGATTCGGTATTCAGCGATGTACGCATCGACACCACCAAAATCGGCATGCTTGCAGAGGCGGACATTGTTGAAGCGGTCGCTGAACGTCTCAAACGTTATCAGATAAAAAACGTGGTGCTCGATACCGTGATGCTGGCCAAAAGCGGCGATCCGTTGCTCTCCGCCTCTGCCATCGACACCCTGCGTAAAAAGCTGCTGCCGCAGGTGGCGCTGATCACGCCAAACCTCCCTGAAGCCGCCGCGCTGCTGGATGCGTCACACGCGCAAAACGAACGTGAGATGAAAGAGCAGGGCAATGCGCTGCTGGCGATGGGATGCAGCGCGGTGCTGATGAAAGGTGGTCATCTTGATGATGCAGAAAGCCCGGACTGGCTCTTCACCCGCGATGGCGCGCAACGTTTCACTGCCCCGCGGGTACAGACCAAAAACACCCACGGCACGGGATGTACGCTCTCGGCGGCGCTGGCGGCGCTGCGTCCCCGAAACGCGAACTGGGCGGATACGGTGCAGGAGGCGAAGATCTGGCTCTCGTGCGCGCTGGCAAAAGCCGATTCTCTGGAAGTGGGTCACGGTATTGGGCCGGTTCACCATTTTCATGCATGGTGGTAAGCCGTATACTGGCATAAAACCTTATGCCAGAGAAAAACAGAGATGGAACAAGCGCATACCCGGTTAATTGCTCAACTCAAGGAACGAATTGCCGCACCGGACAACACGCCGTTGTACCTGAAATTTGCCGAAACGGTTAAAAACGCGGTACGCAGCGGCGTGCTCGCGCACGGTAATATTTTGCCGGGCGAGCGCGATCTGAGCCAGCTGGCCGGTGTGTCGCGCATTACGGTGCGTAAAGCGATGCAGGCGCTGGAAGAGGCCGGCGTCGTCACCCGCGCGCGTGGATACGGTACGCAAATCAACAATATCTTTGAATATTCGCTAAAAGAGGCGCGCGGGTTTTCTCAGCAGGTGGTGCTGCGGGGCAAAACGCCCAACACGCTGTGGGTTAATAAACGCGTCGTGAAGTGCCCGGAAGAGATCGCCCGCCACCTTTCCCTTGCGCCGGACAGCGATGTATTTCTGCTTAAGCGCATCCGCTACGTGGATGACGATGCGGTATCAATAGAGGAGTCCTGGGTACCGGTAGGATTAATCCCCAATCCGGACGACATCGGCGTCTCGCTTTACGATTACTTCCGCAGCCAGAATATCTTTCCGCAGCGCACCCGTTCCCGCGTCAGCGCCCGGATGCCGGACAGCGAGTTTCAGGCACATATCAAGATGGACGATAAGATACCGGTGCTGGTGATCAAGCAAGTCGCGCTCGATCAACAGCACCGGCCAATTGAGTACAGCATCAGCTACTGCCGCAGCGACCTATACGTCTTTGTGTGCGAGGAGTAGGACCTCGCGCGTGGGGGCGCAGTCGCCACCGCGATGGCTGACTACCCAGGCGGCTACGGCATTGCCAAGCTGCACCGCCTCTGGCAGTGACCATCCCGCGGCCAGCCCGGCAAGGGTACCTCCCGCATGGCTGTCACCCGCGCCGATGGTATCGACCACGGTAGCAGGAAACGCCGGAACGTGTCCGGAAGCGTCACCGTCGTACCAGACCGCCCCGTCTTTATCATGGCGTACGATCAGCGCAGCGCCAAACCTCTGCTGCCACCGTGTGCCCAGCTGTTCCACGTTTACGCCAAGCCATTCGGCGGCAAGTTCCGCCTCCTGACGATTGAGCGAGACGATCGGTTTGCAGGCCATGATCCGCGCCATCAGCGGGTCGGGAATATCCGCGATGCGCGGACCGAAATCGATAAAGAGCGTCGCATCCTGAAGACTTTCCAGCCAGGCCGTCAGCAGCTCACCGCTGGGGGACGCCAGCTGGTAGCCGGACAAAGAGATCAGGCTCCCTGCCGGCACGCTTAACCCGTCCAGCCAGCGCTGCTGCCACTGGTTCTCCACGCCGCTAAACGACATAAAGGTCCGTTCACCGTCAGGCTCCACCAGCGCCAGGCACCAGCCGTTATCGCCCGTTTCCGCTTCCACGGCGCTGTGCAGATCCTGCTTCGCCATGGCGTTACGGATAATATCGGCCCACACGCCGTGGCCGACGGGAAGGGCGTTTTGCGCAGCAATGCCGAGCCGCTTCAGGGCGATGGCGATATTCAGCGCGCAGCCGCCAATATTCACTCCCTGTTGCTTCAGCTCGATATCACACCCGCGCCAGGGCAGGGCGTAGGCGTCGGCAATCACGTCGATAACCGCCGCGCCGAGTACCGTTACGGGGCGCGTGGCGTGAAGGGTTTCGAGACGGCGGGCAAAAGCACTCATACGCCCTCCCTTTGCTCCCGGAAGTGCAGCAGTTTTTCGCAGTAGTGGCCGAAATCGAGCCGGTTTACGGCATCAAGTTCGTTTTTGAGTGCCGGATCAATGGCCTGTACACCGTGCAGCGCGCCGCAGATGGCCGTTGCCATCGCGCCGATAGTGTCAGTATCACCGCCCAGGTTGGCGCATAACACCGCGCAGCGGTTCGGATCGGTACCCGCGAGTTCGACCATCGCAATCGCCGCCGGAACGGACTCAAGGGTGCTCGTGCCCGCGCCAATAAGCTGATAGATCTGCTCGCTGGCGGACTCGGTACCGTTGGCTTCGCGCACGGTTTTCAGGGCCAGCTCAATACGAGCGGAAAGCGATGCGCTGAAGGTGGTCGTGTTCGCCTCCTGCGCCGCACGGGCAATACCCGGCAGGGCATCGGCGATGTGATGCCAGCGTTCGCCGTCGATAGCGCGTGAAACCGCCCAGGCGATCACCACCGCACCGGCGATGGCGAGATCCGATTTATGGGTCGGGCTGGAGGCTAACGCAACCTGTTCCACGAAGTGCGCCAGACGCGTGGCTGGCAGGAGGCATCCCAGCGGGGAGGCGCGCATCGCCGCCCCGTTGGTGACGCCGTTGTTTTCCAGCTGGCTCACCGGCTTGCCGTCACGGATGGCGTTCAGGGCAATTTTGGAGGTCGGGCCGAGCACATTCTTATTGAACGCGTCAAAATCCAGCGCCCAGTCCAGAATATGCTTACCGATAACGTCAGGGTTAATTTCCCCGTCGCATTCGATAATCGCGTCGGCCAGGCACAGCGCCATCGACGTATCATCCGTAAATTCGGCCTGCTTAAAGTAACAGGCGGCATTATTCTCAGCCGGGCCGGGTAAGAAACGGTCGATCCAGCCGAAGTGCGCTTTCACCCGCTTGCGCGGCCACAGCTCCGACGGCATCCCCATCGCATCCCCTAACGCCTGCCCGTAAAGAGCACCGAGAATACGGTCTTGTTTCATTTAACTTCCCCTCGTGTCAGCGCGGTATCGCCATCAACCACCTCAATTGCGGTGATCTCTTTATCCGATTCGCGGAAAAACAGCATAAACAGCACGGCAATCACCACAATCATGATTGCACCAAACGTCCACATTCCGGCCCAGTTGAAGGTCAGCCCATTCACCGGCTCTTTATATGCGAACATTTTTTCCATCATCACGCCGCCGAGACGGTAACCCAGCAGGCTACCAAAGCCCTGACAGCACAGCGTGATCAAGCCCTGCGCCGCGTTGCGCATGTGCACGGGCGCTTTTTTATCCACGTAGATGTACGCGGTGACGTAATAGAAGTCATAGCTTACGCCGTGCAGCAGAATGCCGAGGAACAGCAGGGCGTAGGTGAAGTATTGCTCGGCGCCGCCGTAAACAAAGAAACCGTAGCGAATGGCGGCGGTGATCAGGCCCAGCAGCAAGACCTTCTTAATACCAAAGCGTTTGGTAAAGAATGGCAGAGCGAGCATGAAGAAGATTTCAGAGAACTGGCCGAGGGTCATCCAGCCGGTGGCGTTTTTCATCCCCACTTCGGTGAGATAGCCGTTGGCAAAGATATAGTAGAAGGCCAGCGGCATGGCAAACAGGAACGAGCAGAAGAAGAACACCAGGAAGTTTTTATCGCGCAGCAGGATCAGCGCATCCAGCCCCAGCATCACTTTGAAATCCAGCTTGCCGGTACTCTTCGGCGGGGTATTCGGCAGGAACAGCGCGAAGACGCCAAGCAGAAGGGAGCTGGCAGCGGTCATCAGCAGCGGGATATTGGTGTCAGAGATGTCGCTATAGCCCATCATCTGCGGCAGGAAGCCGCACGCCAGGCCGGAGGCAATCCAGCCGATGGTGCCCATCACGCGAATGCGCGGGAAATCAGCCTCCACGTCATCGACGTTCGCGAAGGCGATACTGTTGGTCAGCGCGATGGTCGGCATATAGGTCAGGGAGTAGGCCAGCAGCAGCGGGAAGAAGGTGCTGAACTGGGTTTGCTGTGCTGCGAAATACATCAGAATCGCGCCAGCGAACATCAGCACGGCCAGCACTTTCTGGGCGGCGAAGAAACGGTCCGTCAGCGAGCCGACAAGGATGGGAGAGAGGATCGCGGCAATCGCGGTACAGGCGTACGACCAGCCAATTTCCCCGGCGGTAAACCCGCTCTTACTCAGCCACAGCCACAGCGGCACAAACCATGCGCCCCAGATAAACCATTCAACGAACATCATGAATGACAGTTGGACTTTCGTTTTCATTTTTTAATCCTGCATGTCAGAGGTACGCATGTAACATACCATGTGATAATACCTTTTAAATACCTTTAAGGCGATTGTTTGATCAGTGTAACAAAAATGTTGTACACGAAACGAGCCAGCAGATTGTGCTTAAAAAAGTTGCAAATGGTGGAAAATAGGTTAAGTCGGTACCAGGCTTAGTCTGCCTGCAAAAACGTGGGCTTGGATCACACGCTCCGACATCATGTCGGACTTACGGGAGCATCACTATGACTGATATTGCGCAACTGCTTGGCAAAGACGCCGACAGCCTTTTACAGCATCGTTGTATGACCATTCCAGCCGACCAGCTTTATCTGCCTGGCCATGATTACGTAGACCGCGTCATGGTCGACAACAACCGTCCGCCTGCCGTACTGCGAAACATGCAGACGCTTTACAATACCGGTCGTCTGGGCGGGACCGGCTATCTCTCCATTCTGCCCGTTGACCAGGGCGTAGAGCACTCGGCGGGAGCGTCGTTTGCTGCTAACCCGCTCTACTTTGACCCGAAAAACATTGTCGAGCTGGCGATTGAAGCGGGCTGTAACTGTGTGGCATCGACGTATGGCGTGCTGGCCTCCGTTTCCCGCCGCTATGCTCACCGCATTCCGTTCCTCGTCAAGCTGAATCACAACGAAACCCTGAGCTACCCAACCGAATACGACCAGACACTGTACGCCAGCGTCGAACAGGCGTTCAACATGGGTGCGGTAGCGGTCGGGGCGACTATCTATTTTGGCTCTGAGCAGTCGCGTCGGCAGATAGAAGAGATCTCTGCCGCGTTTGAGCGCGCGCACGAGCTGGGGATGGTGACCGTATTGTGGGCCTATCTGCGTAACAACGCGTTTAAGAAAGACGGCGTGGATTACCACGTATCAGCGGATCTGACCGGTCAGGCAAATCACCTGGCGGCAACCATCGGCGCGGACATCGTGAAACAGAAAATGGCCGAGAATAACGGCGGGTATAAAGCGGTGAACTTTGGCTATACCGACGACCGCGTCTACAGCAAGCTGACCAGCGACAACCCTATCGATCTGGTGCGCTACCAGCTGGCTAACTGCTACATGGGCCGCGCCGGGCTGATTAACTCCGGCGGTGCAGCAGGCGGTGAAACCGATCTGACCGACGCGGTGCGCACGGCGGTGATTAACAAACGCGCCGGCGGAATGGGGCTGATCCTGGGCCGCAAAGCGTTTAAAAAATCCATGGCCGACGGCGTGAAGCTGATTAATGCGGTTCAGGATGTCTATCTGGACAATAAAGTGACGATTGCCTAATCGCACGCATCTTCCTGCCGGGATAAGCGTGACCCGGCAGGAAAGTTCTCTCGCTTACTCCTTCAGCGTTTCAGGATGAGGAGTATTCAGCAGACCCGCCATCCTTCTCTTGCTGCTATTTGCTTTTTCTAAGCCCGGCTGCGTGACGCGGATAAAGGCACACAGAACAAAAGCCAGCAGATAAAGCACCGTATAGGCGATGACCACGCCGAGCGTGCTGAACCAGGGCAGCAGCACCACGGCAATCGCCGGCGCAAGGAAGTTAGACAGACCGGCTGACAGGTTATACACCGAAATCGCCGCCCCCTTGTGCCGCGGCTCCAGCGCCGGGAACACCGCCGCCATCGGTACGAAGGCCGCCACAAAAATCCCCAGCGCGATGGCCGGGACCAGCGCCATGGCAAAGTTATGCCCGAAGTGCTGCGGAATGTAGTAAAACGCCAGGCTCGAGAGCGCCATCCCGATGCAGCCAAACCAGCGCACCACCCGCATCCAGCCCATTTTTTCCGCCACCACGCCCCAGAAGACGTTCGAGAAGATGGTGGTGAAGAAGAATACCGCCCAGACCTGAAGCCACTCGGAGGTGGTGAAGCCCAGCTCGTCAACAAACATCATCGGCATGATGACGGCAAACCCGAACAGGGAGAGGGTGTTGATGATACGCACCATGCTGGAGAGCAGAATACTGCGGTTGGTGTAGAGCAGCGTCGCTGCACGGCCCAGCTCGGCGAATTTTTCCCGGGTGGAGAGATTATGCATGTGCGTTGGGGTTTTGACGCTGCGCAGGGATACCATGGCGATGACTCCCCCCGCCAGACAAAACGCCAGTGCCAGCCACAGGGTGCCCATCTCCCCGATGTGCGGAATGGTAAAGCTCGGAATATAACTGCCCGCCACGCCAATACCTACGGAATAAACCGCCCAGTACCAGCCCAGCGCCGAGCTGGATTTATCGCTACGCACATTATGAATAATGACCACGATGAAGGCGTACAAAAATAACGGATAGGCCAGGCCGCGGATCCCGTAAAACAGCAGCATTAATGCGTAATTTGCCTGACCCAGACCAAAAACGAGAAACAGGACGTGGAAAACGCACCACAGGACGAAGCCAATCAGCATGGTTTTTTGCGGGGTGATGATTTCAGCCACCACGCCGGAGATCCACGCGGAGAGCGCCGCCGCGAGACCGTAGAGCGTGAAGGCGAAAGAGGCTTCAGCAGGCGTGAAGCCCAGTGATTTAATATAGTGCGACAGGAATGCCAGCTCGAAACCGTCACCCGTCATAAAGACCGCGATCGCCAGATATCCCCATAGCAGGTTCAGCGGCAATCCCAGCCACTGTTTATTTATTTCGGACATATTGACCTCGTTTGTAGCGTACAGGTAAGCCCACACCGGAAATATTCCGGCGTGAGTTTTCTTATTGTCTTTTTCTCTAAATATACTGACGTGTATTTATTCTCTGATTACTGTCGCAGTCTGTTGTAACTGCTTATAAGCCTCGTATCGACGCAGATGAAGGGACTGAAAGTTCGCTTGCGGATAGAAATATTTATCCACGTGGGTAAATTGTTTCATGGCATCGGTCACTGAAGGCGCTATATTTCCCGCCACCGCCCCGAGAATGGCCGAACCCAGTAATACCGGTTCGCTGCATTGGGTCGCTAACACCGGCAGCCCGCAGGTATCTGCCAGCAGCTGGCGAACGAAAGGGTGCTGGCCCGCGCCGCCGCTGATAACGATATTTTCGGTCTGTACGCCGCATTCACGCTGGGCGTCAATGATTTGTCGCAAACCGTAACCGATACCACACAGACCGGCCACATACAGTGCCATCAGGTTATTGATATCGTTCTCCATGCCCAGCCCGCAGATCGTGGCCCGCGCATGAGGATCGGCAAAGGGCGCGCGGTTACCCAGAAATTCGGGTACCACGTGCAGTCCTGCTGCCAGGTTCACCGCCTCTGAGGCGGTGGCGAAGGTCTGTAAAAGCCTGTCCGCCAGGTAAACCGGCAGCGGCAGGTCTGACTCCTGTGCCAGCTGGCGCGCTTGCGGTGCGGCAGGATGGAAACTTAATAACCGATCGATAGCGGCACCCGCGGCGCTTTGTCCGCCCTCAATCAGCCACAGTCCAGGTACCATCGCGCTAAAATAAGGCCCCCAAACGCCGGGCACAAAAACGGCGCTCTCGGCGCTGGTCATGGTGCACGATGAGGTGCCAAAGACATACGCAAGATTGTTCAGCGCGCCGCCGCCAACGCCCAACGTCCCGATGCCGCCAGCGTGGGCATCAATTAACCCTACCGCCACCGGCGTGCCTGGCAGCAAGCCCATCTCACGCGCGGCCTGCTCCGTTAAGCCCTCGCCGCAAGGGGTGCCGGGGGCGGCAATATGCTGCCCTATGCGGACAAAATCTTCTCCGGCCAGCTCGTCCAGGCCAACGGTGCGGAAATAGTCCGGGTCCCAGCGATTCTCATGGGCCAGCCACGTCCATTTACAGGTTACGGTACAGATGGAACGGGTGACATCGCCGGTCGCGCGCCAGGTCAGGAAATCGGCCAAATCGAAAAATTGCCAGGCGCGATCGTAGACCTCTCGGTGGTTTTCTTTCAGCCACAGCAGCTTGGGCGTCTCCATTTCGGGCGATATTTTTCCGCCAACGTAGTCCAGCACCGGATGATGGGTGGCGTTGATGCGCTCCGCCTGGTCTGTCGCACGGTGATCCATCCAGACGATGATATTGTTTTCCGCTTCACCGTCAGGGCTGACCGCCAGCGGTTCGCCATTGTTGTCCAACACCACCAGCGAGCAGGTGGCGTCAAACCCGATGCCGGCAACGCTCTGCGGAGTCGTCCCGGAGCGCGCCAGCGCCTCGCGGATGCAGCGGCAAACGGCCTGCCAGATCTCGGCGCTGGACTGCTCCACGCGGCTTCCGCTGCGGTGCACGGTGGCAATTTTCTGCGTCGCGTGGGAAAGCAGCCTGCCGCTGAGATCGAAAATGCCCGCGCGAACGCTGCCGGAGCCGACGTCTACGCCGATAACGGTTTCTGGTGTACTCTTCATCCTTACGGCCCTTAAAGATCGACGCTGTTAGGCAGAATCACTAGATCCCGGACGGTAACGTTCTTCGAACGGGTCACCATGAACAACACCGATTCTGCGACTTCAATCGGCTGCATCAGGCTGCCGTTTGCCAGCGCTTCATCCATTTTGGCCTGCGGCCAGTCGTCGAGCAGAGCCGTCACTACCGGCCCAGGCAGAACGGCTCCGACGCGTACGCCATGTTCCGCGACCTGACGACGGGTGGTATGCACGAACGCCTGAACGGCAAATTTGGACGCGGTGTAGATCGGCTCCCAGATAACCGGCACCACGCCCGCAATGGAGCTGGTGAAGATAATATCGCCTGACTTCTGCGCAATCATATGCGGCAGTACGGCGCGAACGCAGCGGAAGGCGGCGTTGATATTCAGGTTCAGTACGCGATCCCAGACGTCCGGGTCGCCTTCAGCAACCGGCCCGCCGATGTAGGCGCCTGCATTGGCGTGAAAAATATCCAGGCCGCCGGCGAGGCCGACAATGTCGCTCAGCATCGCGTCGACTTGCTCGGGTTTGAACAGATCGATTTGCAGGGCAAACGCGTTCTCGCCCAGCTCGGCGACAAGGCGCTGAAGCTTTTCGCCTTCCCGGTCGATTAACACCACCTTAGCGCCAGCGCCGAGCAGCGTTTTTGCACACTCCAGGCCAATACCTGAGGCGGCGCCAGTGATAGCAGCGACTTTGCCCTGAAGGGAACTATTCATGGAGGGGACAGAGTGATTCATTTTATAATCCTTTATGCAGAGATGATTTTTAGGGTGTGTCTGCTTTCGCGTGAAGAACGGGGGTTCTGACTGACGCGTGAAGCAAACTGCTCAATCGATGAAGCAGATCTAGCACTTGCTTATTTCTCCAGCAAGAGACATTCAAAATGAAGAGGCGATTTTGTGACGCGCGTTGAGAAAACGAAGAAAACGACCATTTACGATCTGGCGGAACTCACCGGCGTTTCTGCCAGCGCGGTGAGTGCTATTTTGAATGGCAACTGGAAGAAACGCCGCATCAGCGCCAGCCTGGCAGAGAAGGTAACCCGCATTGCACAAGAGCAGGGCTACGCGGTTAACCGTCAGGCAAGCCTGCTGCGCAGCAAGAAATCGAACGTTATCGGCATGATTGTGCCGAAATATGACAACCGCTATTTCGGCTCTATAGCGGAAAAATTCGAAGAGATGGCGCGTGCCAGAGGGCTGTTGCCGATTATTACCTGCACACGCCGACAGCCGGAACTCGAGCTGGATGCCGCCCGTGCCATGCTCTCCTGGCAGGTTGACTGGGTCATTGCCACGGGGGCGACACACCCGGACAAAATTGCTGAACTCTGTCATCAGGCGGGCGTACCTACACTAAATCTTGATCTGCCGGGCACCCTGGCGCCCTCTATCATTTCGGATAACTACGGCGGCGCGAAGATGCTGACAGAGCGGATCCTCGCCAGCAGCTTTAGACGGTTTGGTTCGCTGGCTCCGCTGACCTTCGTGGGCGGACGCCGGAGTGATAACAACACCGCAGAGCGCCTGCGCGGGTTCCTTGATGCCCATCAGGCCCATGGGCTGACCGTTCCGGAACAGCAGCTGCTGGTCACAGGATACTCGTCATCGCGCGTGGAGCAGCAGCTCAGAGCCACCTTCCCGTCGCCATCGACGGCGCTAAAGGGGCTGTTTGTCAATTCGACCATTTCGCTGGAGGGGGTGGTACGTTGGCTGGCCCAATACGGGCAGACCGGCCAAAATCAGCCGCCGATGGGTTGTTTTGACTGGGACCCATTTGTCTCTCTGCTGGGACATGATATCGACATGGTGCGCCAGGACGTCCCGGCGATGCTGGAGAAGGTATTTGAAATTCTCGATTCCGGTGATACCTCGGTCAGGCGTATTGAGATCCCACCGGAACTGATTGGCAGCCAGAGCGTCACGGGCTAGCCCTGACGCGTCAGCAGCCAGCGCGCGGTCTGTTCATCCGTCACCAGACCGTTTACCCAGCCGCCTTTGAGGGCGGCAAGGATCGCCGGGCGTTTATCCTCGCCGCAGGCGGCCGCAATACGTGGACACTGGCTCTGGCGAATATCGTAGCTGGTAATAAAGCGATTAATCTGGCTGTCGATGACGTTGCCGTCGGCATCGATAAAGCGTCCGAGTATTTCGCCAACGCCACCGCGCTGGGTCAACTCTTCCAGCTGTGCCTCATCGATAAACCCGTCTTTGAAGATAGGGCTCTGCTTGCCCAGCGCCCCGATGCCGACAAAAATCACATCGGCCGCATCCGCCACGGCGCAGACGTTACGGAACAGGCGGTTTGAGCACCACATCTCATGCTCCTCGCTGGACTGAGCATAGCGCGGCGCCGGCCACTGGTAATATTTTCCCTGAATTTTACGCGCCAGCAGCAACGGCACATCATCGTAATAGTTACATTGCCCGTGCTCGTTCATGGCGCTGATCAGGGCGACACAGCGGGTGTTGTGGCTGTCAAAATCGATACGCTTGATGGTTTTTTTTAGCGTCAGTCCGGAGCCAATTCCGACAACCGTGGGTTTATCACCTTGCAGGTAGCGGGCCATCAGCTGATAACAGCCAAACGTCACGCTATCCAGCGCGCTTTCATTGCGGTAGACGGGCACAATGTTGCAGTGGGTCAGGTGATATTTTTCCGCGAGAAGTTGCGCATAATCGAGGCAGTTAGCGACAGGGTGATGAAGCCCAATCGAGACAATGCCTTCCTCTTTCGCGGCGGCAATCAGCCGCTGCACCACCGGTCTTGATGTGCCGAGCTGGCTGGCAATTTCGCTTTGATTAAGCCCGGCGATGTAATACATCCATGCCGCCCGCACTTTTTGATCGAGCCTGATGTCATCTTCTTTGCTCACGTTTCCCTGCCTCAAGAGTGGGGTTGAGGGCGGTCAACACCCACAACAATTGTCTGTCATTCTGGCGGGTGCTCCGCGCTGAGGCAAGCAGTTTGCTCTTTATTGATCATTTGTTATTTGAATGGTCATTTGTTCTTTTGTGATCTGTAGCTCTTATTTTAATCAAATGATCATATACAGTTCAGCCATAACCTCACTGGAGAACAGAACAATGACCGAGAAATACACATGGCTACATATTGGGCTGGGGTCTTTTCATCGTGCGCATCAGGCGTGGTATCTGCACCGCCTGATTGCCGGCGGCGATACGCGCTGGCACATCGCTGCGGGCAACATACGCAACGATGCTGAACATGTGGTGCAGGCGCTGGCCGCGCAGAAGGGGCGATATGTACTGGAGACCGTCAGCCCGGAAGGCGAGAGAGACTATGAAGAGATCGCCTCGATTCAGACGCTGATCCCGTGGCAGGCGGATTTGCAGCCGCTGATTGCCGAAGGGGCGAACCCGCAGACTCGGGTCATCGCGTTTACCGTGACGGAGGGGGGCTACTATCTGGATACCAGCCACAGGCTGGATGTGGCCAATGCCGATCTGGCGAGCGATATTAAGGGCGGCTGTAAAACCATCTACGGGACAATTGCCCGCATCCTCGAAGCGCGTATGGCGAACGGAGCGGGTCCGGTAACCTTGCTTAACTGTGACAACGTGCGGCATAACGGCGAGCGCTTCCACGACGGGTTGATTGAATTCTTAACCCTCAGCGGCAAACAGAGGGTCATCGACTGGCTGAGTGCTAATGCGACCTGTCCGAATACCATGGTGGATCGCATCACACCGCGTCCGGCGGCCGATCTCCCGGCGCGCATTAAGGCCCGGACGGGCATAGACGATAACGCCCCGGTTATGGGGGAACGCTTTATTCAGTGGGTGATTGAAGACAATTTCCGCGACGTTCGTCCCGCGCTGGAAACGGTGGGCGTGGAGCTGGTGGGATCCGTCATCCCTTATGAAGAGGCGAAGATCCGCATCCTCAATGCCTCCCATAGCTGTATCGCCTGGGCGGGTACTCTGGTCGGGCAGCAGTATATCCATGAAAGCACGCTGACAGAGTTTATCTACAAGATTGCCGACCGCTACGTGACGGAAGATGTCATTCCCTGCCTGGGAGATAATGGCATCGATCTGCCAGCCTACCGCGACGTAGTGCTTAAGCGTTTTACCAACCCCTGGATTCAGGACACCAACCAGCGCGTCGCGGCCGACGGGTTCTCGAAGATCCCGGCGATGATAGCCCCAACGCTGCGTGAATGTTACCAGCGCGGCGTACGTCCTGACGCTACCGCTATGCTGCCTGCGCTGTTCTACGTCTATATGGAGCAGTGGCATCACGGCAAGCTGCCATATGAATACCAGGACGGTATCCTCAACGCCTCTGCGGTACATGCGATGTTCGAATCGGACGATCCGATAGCCCGATATGCCAGCGATACCGCCCTGTTTGGCGATCTGACCGGCCGGGAAGATTTTGCCGCGCTTCTGCGTGAAAAAATCGCTGACGTCTACGCGCTGATTAAGTGAGAGGTGGGTATGTATCTGGGCATCGATCTTGGCACATCAGAAGTAAAGGCGCTGGTCATTGACGAAAACAACGGCGTTGTCGCCACCCATAGCGCGCCGCTGACGATACAGCGTCCGAAGCCGCACTGGTCTGAACAATCGCCGGAAGCCTGGTGGGAGGCAACCGAATACCTGATTGCCACCCTCCGGGAGAAGTGCGGCCACCACTGGCAGGCGATAAAAGCCATTGGCCTTTCCGGGCAGATGCACGGTGCGGTACTGCTGGATGCCGCGGGTGAACCCCTGCGTCCGGCCATCCTGTGGAATGACACCCGCTGCGCGCAGGAGTGCGCAGAGCTGGAAGAGATGGCGCCCGAACTGCACCAGGTGGCGGGGAACCTGGCAATGCCGGGGTTTACGGCACCAAAGCTGCTCTGGGTGCGCCGTCATGAGCCGCAGAACTTCAGCCGTCTCGCCACCGTGCTGCTGCCGAAGGATTATCTGCGCTTCAAAATGACCGGAAAAAAAATCTCTGATATGTCGGACTCGGCCGGGACGCTGTGGCTGGATGTGGGAAAACGAGACTGGTCGGATGCACTGCTGGAAAAATGTGAGCTGTCGCGTGCCGCCATGCCTGCGCTGGTGGAAGGGTGTGAGGTCTCGGCGCTACTCGAACCTGCGGTAGCGCAGCGGTGGGGTCTGAACCCCTCGGTTATCGTTGCCGGCGGCGGGGGAGATAACGCCGTCAGCGCGATAGGGGTTGGGGCCGTTTCGCCGGGCGATGCGTTTATTTCGCTGGGCACCTCCGGCGTGCTGTTTGTGGTCACAGATGCCTACCGTCCGGCGCCCCAGTCTGCCGTGCACGCGTTCTGTCACGTGCTGCCAAACCTGTGGCATCAGATGAGCGTGATGTTAAGCGCCGCCAGTTGTCTACAGTGGTTTTGCCGTCTGGTGGGCGTCACGGAGCTGGCATTGCTTGAGGAGATCGCCCAGCTAAGCGATGCGGAGAAAGCGAGCGCGCCGATGTTCCTGCCCTACCTTTCCGGGGAACGTACGCCGCATAACGATCCCTGTGCACGGGGCATGTTCTGGGGGCTAACGCACTCCAGCCAGCGTGCGCTGATGGGGTATGCGGTGCTGGAAGGCGTCAGCTTCGGTATTGCCGATGGCCTTCGCGTGTTGCAGGAGAGCGGCACGCAGATTGAACAGTGCTCCCTCGTCGGCGGCGGGGCGCGGAGCCCCTTCTGGGCCCAGCTGCTGGCCGATATTCTGGCGATGCCGGTGGTGACGCATAAGGGCGGCGAAACCGGCGGTGCGCTGGGGGCTGCACGGCTGGCCTGTCTCGCAGCCGGTAAGCCGCTGGCTTCCGTGTGCGAAAAACCTGAAGTCTATAAAACCTGGCGCAGCGATCCGGCGCGCCACCGTGCGCTGATGACGCGTTACCAGCAGTTTAACGCGCTTTACCAAAACGACCTGAACTACCGAAACCCATAATTCTGTGGCAAAGACCCTCCGGCGATGCTGCCGGAGCGGTTCCCTGTACCCTAAAAACGAGGTCAATATGTCGTTAAATAACAAACAATGGCTGGGATTACCCCTGAGTCTGGTCTGGGGGTATATCGCTATCGCGGTCTTTATGACGGGCGATGGTTTCGAGCTGGCATTCCTGTCGCACTATATTAAGGCGCTGGGCTTCACGCCTGCTGAAGCCTCTTTCGCCTTCACGCTTTACGGTCTCGCGGCGGCGCTCTCCGCGTGGATCTCCGGCGTGGTGGCTGAAATCATCACCCCGCAAAAAACCATGCTGATTGGCTTCGTCCTGTGGTGCGTTTTCCACGTCCTGTTTCTCGTTTTTGGTCTGGGTCAGGCAAATTACGCATTAATTCTGCTGTTCTACGGGATCCGCGGCTTGGCCTATCCGCTGTTCCTCTATGCCTTTATCGTCGCCATTGTGCATAACGTTCGCAGTGACAGTACCAGCGCGGCGCTGGGCTGGTTCTGGGCGGTTTACTCTATCGGCATCGGCGTGTTCGGCAGCTACATTCCTAGCTTTACCATTCCGCACATCGGGGAGATGGGCACCCTGTGGCTGGCACTGGCGTTTTGCGTAACCGGCGGGATCATTGCGCTGGTCTCTATGCGTAAGGTGGAAACGCCACGGCATATGCAGACTCTCTCCACCCGGGAAAAATTCGCCGAGCTGGGCCGTGCGGCGACGCTGCTCTACACCAACCGCAGTATTCTGCTCTCCAGCATGGTGCGTATCATCAACACCCTCTCCCTGTTCGGGTTTGCCGTCATCATGCCGATGATGTTTGTTGACGAACTGGGCTTCACCACCTCCGAGTGGCTTCAGGTCTGGGCAGTATTCTTCTTCACCACCATCTTCTCGAACGTCTTCTGGGGCGTGGTGGCGGAAAAAATGGGCTGGATGCGGGTGGTGCGCTGGTTTGGCTGCATCGGGATGGCGCTCTCGAGCCTGGCGTTTTACTACATTCCGCAGCACTTCGGGCATAACTTTGCCATGGCACTGGTGCCGGCCATCGCGCTGGGGATTTTTGTGGCGGCCTTCGTACCGATGGCGGCGGTGTTCCCGGCGCTGGAGCCGCGGCACAAGGGGGCGGCGATTTCGGTGTATAACCTGTCAGCCGGCCTGTCTAACTTCCTTGCGCCGGCGATTGCCGTGGTGCTGCTGCCCTGGTTCAGCACGCTCGGCGTGGTCATTGCCTACACGGCGCTGTATGTCGTGGCCTTTATCCTGTGTCCGTTTATTCGGGTTGAACAGCCTGGGTTTGTTCGTCAGGAAACCTGCAAGGGTGAAACGGTCGGAATTTCGTAATTTATTAAGGCCTGACGGCAGCGTCGGGCCAATCACGGAGACGTATGATGGATGTTAAGGCGGTAATTTTTGACATGGATGGCGTCATCATTGACTCCGAAGGCCTGTGGCGTCAGGCGCAAAAAGCAGCTCTGGCAGGCTGGCGTGCTGAGGTCAGCGACGAAGAGTGTGAGTCACTGACAAAAGGCAAGCGGCTGGATGAGATTGCCCGGACCTGGTGCGAATATTGCAGGCTTGAGGCCGATCCTGCACTGATTGAAGCGGCCATCCGTCTGCGCATCATCGAACTGATTAGCCGGGAAGGCAAAGCGATAGAGGGCGTCTACGACGTGATGACATACTTCCGTGAGGCAGGCTACCGGATTGCACTTGCCACCTCTTCATCGTATGAAATCGTGCATGCTGTGCTAGAGAAACTCAGTATCGGCCACTATTTTGAGGTCATTTGCAGCGCCGACGATGAACGCTACGGTAAACCGCATCCTGCGGTCTATCTCTCTGCGCTGCGAAAATTAGGCCTGGCGGCCTCACAGTGCATAGTGATTGAGGACAGCCAGAGCGGCTACCGTGCCGCCCTGAGCGCGGGGCTCAAAACCCTCATCGTCTCGCCAGCGTGCCATCATGCCAGCTTTAACAATGCCAGTGGCCGGTATGCGTCTATGCATGCGCTGCTGGAAACGCTTGCCGTTCCAGCCCCGGAAGCGGGTTAGTTGACTGATTTGTAAGCGCAGAAGTTTCCGCGGGTTGTTGCCGGTCAGCATATTCCTGCTTCTGCGCTTACCTTCAAATAACGTCTCCCGATCAACCTCACATTTCCCCGCGCATTTGTGAAAATTGTCACGTCCGACCGTGCATATGCCCAAAAAATAGCCTCTCCTTAACGCGTTTTGTCCGAGGACGTGCTGATTTTTTATGCTTAAATTACATACTGAAACGCATTTTTAAAATCATAAAACCCCTTTGTCATTTTCTGCTTCTGGGCTTATCGCCGGACTTAAGGACCGATAATGAAAATTGAATCTGTAAACGTCACCGTTTTTCAGTACCCGACGCGTCGGGTCTCTGACGCCGCGGGGCATTCGCATCCTGGGCCGGAGAGCATGGCCAAAATGGCGATGCTGACCATCACGGCAGAAGAGGGCACCCGCGGATATTCGTTCGCGCCGCCGGAAGTGGTGCGCCCCTTTGTGGTCAATACCTTCTTTCGCAAAGTGCTGGTGGGGCAGGACGCATTCAACCGGGAACGCATCTGGCAGGATCTGGCGCACTGGCAGCGGGGAAGCGCGCATCAGCTGACCGAGCGTGCGCTGGGCTTCGTTGAACAGGCGCTGTGGGATCTGATTGGCCGTAAGCTCAACCTGCCGGTCTGGAAACTGCTTGGCGGCTATCGCGATAAGGTGCCGGCCTATGGCAGCACCATGTGCGGCGACGATCTGCCGGGCGGATTATCCACGCCGGAGGAGTACGCCAGCTTTGCCGAAAAGCTGGTGGCGCGCGGTTACAAGGCCATCAAGCTGCACACCTGGATGCCGCCGGTCTCTTTCGCCCCCAATCCAAAGATGGACGTCAAAGCCTGTGCCGCCGTGCGTGAAGCGGTTGGCCCGGACATTGACCTGATGATTGACGGCTACCACTGGTACAGCCGTACCGAGGCGCTGTACATCGGCAAAGCGCTGGAAAAGCTTGACTTCGCCTGGTTTGAAGAGCCGATGGAAGAGGAGAGCATGGCCTCCTACGCGTGGCTGGCGGAGAACCTCTCGATTCCGGTTATCGGGCCGGAAAGCCTGGGCGGAAAGCACCACAGCCGTGCTGACTGGATCAAAGCCGGGGCCTGCGACATCCTGCGCGCAGGGTCGAACGGCGTGGGCGGCATTTCCCCAACGCTGAAGGTGGCGAACCTGGCGGAATCTTTTGGCATGGACTGCGAAATACACGGCAACGGCGCGGCCAGCCTGGCGGTGATTGGCGCCATCAAAAACTGCCGCTGGTACGAGCGCGGCCTGCTGCACCCGTTCCTCGACTACGACCAACCGGCGGCGTACCTCAACAGCCTGGTGGACCCTATGGACGAAAACGGCATGGTCAGTCTGCCGACCCGCCCGGGACTGGGCGAAGACATTAATTTTGCATATATCGAAGCCAATACCGTCAGCCACGACTGACAGATAAAAACGTACCCTACAGGCGATATATACATGAAACGATCTCCCTTAGCCGGGGCGTGCTTGCTCGCGCTCTCGCTGATGATGGGGAGCGGTGCGGCGTACGCGAAAACGCCGCCCGACCAGCTCATCATCGGCATGAACATGAATAACCTGCTGACCCTCGATCCGGCGGCAATGACCGGTAACGAAGTGGTCGGCATTGTGGTCAATCTCTACGACTCGCTGGTGGAGCTGGACCCGAACGCGCTCACCAACGTCAGGCCCGCGCTGGCGAAGTCCTGGGATATTTCGCCGGACCGTAAAACCCTGACCTTTCACCTGCGTGACGACGTTAAATTCCACTCTGGCAACCCGCTCACGGCGGAGGATGTGGTCTGGTCGATGCGCCGTCTGCTGCACCTCAACCTTGCCCAGGCCTCGGTGTGGAAGTCGTATGGATTTTCTAAGCAAAACATCGACAGCCAAATCAGCGCCCCCGATGCCTACACGGTGCAAATTGTTCTGCCTAAGCCTAACGATCCGCAGCTGGTGATCTACTCCCTCGGCGCGCTCGGCAACCTCGGCGTGCTCGACAGCAAAACGGTGCAGCAGCACGCGGTGAATAACGACTGGGGCAACCGCTGGCTTACCACCAACGAAGCGGGTTCCGGCCCGTTTATGCTGGAAACCTGGCAGGCGAAGGATGTGCTGCGCATGCAGCGCAACCCGCAATACTGGCGGGAAGAACCCAAAATGAGCCGGGTGGTGCTGCGTCATTTCCAGGAGTCACAAACCCTGCGCCTGATGATTGAGAAAGGCGACCTCGACGTTGCCAACAACATGGCGGTGGCGGACATTAACGCCCTGCGCAAAGACCCACAGCTCACCGTCGAAGCCGTGCAGAAAGGCACGGTGTACTACGTGGCGATGAGCATGAAAGAGGCCCATTTCGCTAACCCGAAGGTGCGCGAAGCGGTGCGCTATCTGATTGACTATCAGGGCATCAACAGCGCGCTGATGCCGGGCTACGGCGTGCTGCACCAGCGCCCGATCAAGGCGGGTATGCCGTCCACGCTGCCGGACCCTGGCTATAGGCTCGATATCCCGCGCGCCAGAAAGCTGCTGGCGGAGGCGGGCTACCCGGACGGGTTTGACACCACCCTGCGGGTGCTGGCGGATCAGCCGTTCCTCAATATCGCCATCGCCGTGCAGTCGACGCTGATGCAGGCGGGCATCAACGCCAAAATCATCACCGGCACCGGGAACCAGATTTACGGCGCAATGCGCGAGCGCAAGTTCGACATGCTGGTGGGGCGCGGCGGTAGCGGCGTCGAACCCCATCCGCACTCCAGCCTGCGGGCGTTGGTCTATAACCCGGACAACAGCGATGAAGCCCGTCTGACCAACTTCCAGGGCTGGCGTACCAGCTTCTACGACAAGCCGCTCAACGAAATGATCGACAAGGCCCTGCTGGAGCGCGATCCGGAAAAACAGATCGCCGACTACCAGCAGATCCAGGTCCGCTACGACGCGCTGATCCCGGCGATGATCCCTCTGTCACAGATGGTCGATTCGGTGGTGGTGCGTAACGAGGTGAAGAACTTCCAGTCGCACCCGTCGGCCACCACCTTCCTGCGTGAGGTCTACAAAACCGGAGGTGACAAATGAGTGTGGCAATTCTCGCGCCCGGCTCACGGACCCGGCGCTTCTCAAAGCGGTTAACGCAGGTGGTGGTGACGCTGTTCGGCCTTCTGCTGCTGACCTTTTTCATCGGCCGCGTAATGCCCGTTGATCCGGTGCTGGCGATTGTCGGACCGGATGCCGACCACAGCACCTATCAGCAGGTCTATCACCAGCTGGGATTCGACCGGTCGCTGCTGGCTCAGTTCGGTATTTACCTCAATAACCTGCTGCACGGCGATCTGGGCAATGCCCTGCTGACGGGTAAACCGGTGACTGCCGATATTCTGCGCGTCTTCCCGGCGACGCTCGAGCTGGCGACGATGGCGATTATCGTAGGTGCGGGTCTGGGCATTCCGCTGGGCGTACTGGCGGCGGCGCGGCGCAACAGCGTTTCCGACTACGTGGTGCGCATCATCAGTCTGGCGGGTTATTCCACGCCGATTTTCTGGGTCGGGATGATGGGGCTGCTGCTGTTCTACGCCTGGCTTGGCTGGGTGGGAGGCGCGGGACGTCTGGATCTCGGACTGGAGGGGGTAGTCCCACGCCGCACCGGACTGATGACGGTGGATGCATTGCTGGCCGGAAACGGCGCGGTGTTCTGGAACGCCATTAACCATCTGGTTTTGCCCGCGTCGCTGCTTGGCTTCCACTCCCTGGCCTATATCAGCCGCATGACCCGCAGCTTTATGCTGGCGCAGCTGTCGCAGGAGTTCATTATCACTGCCCGGGTGAAGGGCTTAACTGAACGTCAGGTGATCTGGAATCACGCGTTTCGCAACATTCTCGTGCAGCTCCTGACGGTAGTGGCGCTGGCCTACGGCTCGCTGCTGGAGGGGGCGGTGCTGATTGAAACCGTCTTCTCCTGGCCGGGCTTCGGTTCGTATCTCACCGGCAGCCTGCTGCTCGGGGATATGAACGCGGTCATGGGCTGCGTGCTGCTGGTGGGGGTCATCTTCGTGATGCTGAACCTGCTCTCCGACATGCTGTATCAACTCTTTGACCCGAGGACGAAATCATGACCGTTTCTCTGGATTCGCCGCTGGGGACCGGGCCATCCGAACGCCGCCAGCGTATCAGACGCACGCTGGGCCGCGCCGCGGGCTTCGTCGGCAAGATGGCGCGCAATCCGCTCACCGCCATCGGCGGCGGGATTATCCTGCTGCTGCTGATTGTGGCGGCGTTTGCCCCGCTGATCGCGCCGTACAACCCGCTGGTGCAGGACCTCAATAACGCGCTGGTCGCCCCGAACGCACTGCACTGGTTCGGCACCGACGAGTTTGGCCGGGACATCTTCAGCCGGCTGGTGTACGGCGCGCGCATCACGCTCTACATCGTGCTGCTGGTCTCCGTGACCGTTGGCCCGCTGGGGCTGCTGCTGGGCGTGACCGCAGGCTACTTCGGCGGCAGGGTGGACGCGGTGCTGATGCGCGTCACCGATATCTTTATCTCCTTCCCGAGCCTGGTGCTGGCGCTGGCGTTTGTCGCGGCGCTCGGGCCGGGGCTGGAGCACGTGGTGATTGCGATTACGCTCACCGCCTGGCCGCCGATTGCCCGTCTGGCGCGCGCCGAAACTCTCTCTCTGCGCCAGGCCGATTTTGTCTCCGCCGTGCGGCTTCAGGGTGCTTCCCCGGTGCGCGTACTGTGGCGTCACATTGTCCCGCTGTGCCTGCCGTCAGTGATTATCCGCATCACCATGAACATGGCGGGGATCATTCTCACCGCCGCCGGGCTGGGCTTTCTTGGCCTTGGCGCACAGCCGCCGGAGTCGGAGTGGGGAGCGATGATCTCCAGCGGTCGTACCTACATGATGGAGTGCTGGTGGGTGGTGACTATTCCGGGGCTGGCGATCCTGATCAACAGTCTGGCGTTCAACTTCTTAGGAGATGGCTTGCGTGACATCCTCGATCCTCGTAGCGAATAACCCGATGCTCGACGTGCGCGATCTCCACGTCGATTTTATCAACGGCGGCGCGGTCACCCACGCGGTGCGCGGCGTCTCTTTCCAGCTCGGACGCGAAAAGCTGGCGATTGTCGGTGAATCCGGTTCCGGTAAATCCACCGTCGGGCGGGCGCTGCTACGCCTGCATCCGGCCAAAGCGCAGATCCGCGCCGCGCGGATGCAGTTTGGCGATGTCGATTTACAGGCCGTCAGCGAGGCGCAGATGCGCGGCATTCGCGGCAAGCGCATCTCGATGATCATGCAGGACCCGAAATACTCCCTTAACCCGGTGGTGTGCGTGGGCGACCAAATTGCCGAAGCCTGGCTGACCCATCATCCGGGGCGCAAGGCGGAAGCCAAAGCCAGAGTGCTGGAGATGCTCGACGTGGTGCGCATTCGCCAGCCGGAACGGGTGTATCACCTCTGCCCGCACGAGATTTCCGGCGGGCAGGGGCAACGCATCATGATCGCCATGATGCTGATCGCCGATCCCGAGCTGGTCATTGCCGACGAGCCGACTTCGGCGCTGGACGTGTCGGTGCGTTTGCAGGTGCTGGGCCTGCTCGACGACCTGGTGCAGTCCCGCGGTCTGGGGCTGATCTTTATCAGCCACGACATCAACCTGGTGCGCAGCTTCTGCGACCGGGTGCTGGTGATGTACGCCGGACGGGTGGTGGAGTCGATTGCCGCGAAGGATCTGCACAACGCCAGGCATCCCTACACCCAGGGGCTCATCAGCGCGCTACCGGAAATCAACCATCGCCGACCGACGCTGCCGGTATTACAGCGTCAGGCCAGCTGGCTCACCGAGTAAGGAGCAGAGATGATCGAGATACAACACCTTAACCTGACGTTTGGCGAGGGCGAGAAGCGTAATCAGGTGCTGGACGATGTGAATATCAGCGTGAGGGACGGCGAGATTTACGGCCTGGTGGGGGAGTCCGGTTCGGGCAAAACCACGGTGCTGAAATGCCTTGCCGGGCTGTTTACCCACTGGGAGGGCGAGCTGGCGATTAACGGCAAGCGGCTGGAAAAACGTATCAGCCAGGAACGCTGCCGCCGGGTGCAGATGGTATTTCAGGATCCGTACGGCTCTTTGCATCCGCGTCACACCATCGGCGATATTCTGGAAGAGCCGCTGCACATTCACCGCATAAAAGATCGGGAGCGGCGCGTTCACGCCCTGCTGGATAAAGTTGGGCTTAGCCGGGCGTTTCGCGATCGCTATCCGCACCAGCTTTCCGGCGGGCAGCGCCAGCGCGTGGCGATTGCCAGGGCGCTGATTCTGGAGCCGCAGGTGCTGCTGCTGGATGAACCTACCTCGGCGCTGGACGTCTCGGTGCAGGCGGAAATCCTCAACCTGCTGGCGGAACTTCAGCGTGAGTCGAACCTGACCTACCTGATGGTGACCCACGATCTGGGCGTGATTGCCCATCTGTGTCAGAAGGTGGCGGTAATGCAGTATGGCAAAATCCTTGAAAGCCTGACGGTGGACGAACTGGTCGCCGGGCAGGCCAAAACCGACTATACGCGGATGCTGGTCAATGCCTCACAGCAGTATTCCCGCGAGATGGCGCGGGAGGTGGCGGTGTATTAGGTAGCCGGGTGGCGGCTACGCGATCGGTCCTGTAGGCCGGGTAAGGCGTAGCCGCCACCCGGCAAACCATCAGCGCAAGAGCTGACAATCCGGCGGTAATCGGCACTGCAACGCGCCCGGAACCACTTCGATGCGGAATTTCTCTCCGCTCAGCGGTTCGCCATCAAGGTTAAAGGTCATGCCGTGTGGGGCGATCACTTCAAACCACGCGGATTTCCCGGCGATAATATTGGGGCTCTCCTCTGGCTGCGTCAGCGTCGTAAACAGCGCGGGCAGCAGCCCGTCGCCAGTAAAAATGCGCAGCTGTAGCTGACCATCATTAATCAGGGCTTCCGGGCAAAGCTGCTGTCCGCCGCCTGCCTGACGTCCGTTGCCGATACCAATCACCAGCGCGTCGCCCTGCCAGTGGAAGTTCTCACCGTGGATTTCACAGCTGTCGGGCTTGAGGGTGTCCATGCGCATCAGGCCGTGAATGAGGTACGAGACGCCGCCCAGCGCGGCTTTCAGCTTCTCCGGCGTTTCGCTGGTGATCCGCGTGCCGAAACCGCCCGTTGCCATGTTGATAAAACAGGTTCTTTCATTCACCTGTGCAATGTCGACGGCGGTCGCTTTCCCGAGGATAGCCAGTTGCAGTGCTTTGCCTAAATCCTCAGGTATGCCGGCGCTGGTGGCAAAATCATTGGCGGTACCGAGCGGTAAAATGCCCATCACCGGGCGATGTGCTGTGTTGAGGTCAATAAGCGCACCAGCGATCTCGTTGATTGTTCCGTCGCCGCCGCCTGAAATGATGGTCTCAGCACCTAACCTGATGCCTTCGTCGATATAGCGTGCCGCATCGCCTTTTTCAAAGGTCACCCGCACGTGAATGCGCGCGCCATCTTCACGCAATTCGGTGATCGCCTGGCGCAACAGATCGTTGCCTGCACTTTTGCCATTGAGAATTAATAAACTGTCTGGATAGGATGCCATCCGGGTTGCTCCCTTTTTTAACTATAGAAAGAGTGTATCCCAGAGAAGGAAAAAGCGGGTAAGAACAGGATGAAAGGTAAAAAATAAGCCCGCGTAAGGGAGATTACGCAGGCTAAGGAGGTGGTTCCTGGTACAGCTAGCATTTATGGGTTATGTTTTTCAGCGGGGGGATAATACCCGTATTGAACGAAGCGGTATGTGATCCGATTCTAAGAATTATCCCAGCGTGAAAAAATCCCGTTGATTGACTATTTGCCGTGTGGATTTCGGGTATTTTCACCTTCAAAATTACGCATCAGCAGTGCAAACTCCAGCTCTACCTCTTCAGGAACCGGCAGCCAGACCACATGGCCGTCGCCAGGAGCGACCTCTATCGCCTCACCTTTTTTGTTTTCCAGGTGCTCCAGGCGGAAGTTCATGTTGCCCTGAGGCGTCATCAGCTCCAGGCTGTCGCCTTTAGTGAATTTGTTTTTTACGGCGACGGCGGCCAGCGGACCTTTACGTTCGCCGGTGAAGTCGCCTACAAACTGCTGGCGTTCGGAAATCGAGTAGCCATGCTCGTAGTTCTGGTAGTCGTCGTGGGTGTGACGACGCAGGAAACCTTCGGTATAGCCGCGATGCGCCAGACCTTCCAGCGTTTCCAGCAGGCTAGTGTCGAACGGTTTACCGGCGGCGGCATCGTCGATGGCTTTGCGATACACCTGTGCGGTACGGGCGCAGTAGTAGTAAGACTTGGTGCGGCCTTCGATTTTCAGGGAGTGTACGCCCATCTGGGTTAAACGCTCGACGTGTGCGATGGCGCGCAGATCTTTGGAGTTCATGATGTAGGTGCCATGCTCGTCTTCGAAGGCGGTCATGTATTCGCCCGGACGTTTGGCTTCTTCGATCATAAACACGCTGTCGGTAGGCGCGCCGATACCCAGCGTTGGCTCAACGTTGGTGACCGGGATCGGCTCGTGTTTGTGCACGATATTGCCGATGTCATCTTCTTTGCCTTCCTGAACGTTATATTCCCAGCGGCAGGCGTTGGTGCAGGTGCCCTGGTTCGGGTCACGCTTGTTGATGTAGCCAGAGAGCAGGCAGCGGCCGGAGTAGGCCATGCACAGCGCGCCGTGAACGAAGATTTCGATCTCCATATCCGGCACCTGGGTGCGGATCTCTTCGATCTCTTCGAGGGACAGCTCGCGGGACAGAATGACGCGGGTCAGCCCCATCTGTTTCCAGAATTTCACCGTTGCCCAGTTGACGGCGTTAGCCTGCACCGAGAGGTGAATGTCCATCTCCGGGAAGTTCTCCCGAACCAGCATGATTAAACCCGGGTCCGACATGATCAGCGCGTCCGGCCCCATCTCCACGACCGGCTTCAGGTCGCGAATGAACGTTTTCAGCTTGGCGTTGTGCGGCGCGATGTTCACCACCACGTAGAATTTTTTGCCCAGGGCATGCGCTTCATTGATGCCGAGCTGAAGATTCTCGTGGTTGAATTCGTTGTTACGCACGCGCAGCGAGTAGCGCGGCTGGCCCGCGTAAACGGCGTCGGCACCATAGGCGAAAGCGTAACGCATATTTTGCAGCGTTCCCGCCGGGGAAAGGAGTTCCGGTTTAAACATGTTTGTTCTCGTTCTGATGACAGGTCAGATCCGCGTGCACCTGGTGCAGCGGTAAGGGGAGATCCCCCACTTTAAGGGCGGGCATTGTAGCGCTGCGGGGCGGGGAGGTAAAGCGCCTCACCCCTTTCAGATGACATAATACTTCGTATCTTTAAACCATTAGCGATATGACATACAAACACAAATATATTAAAGCAAGTAGAATAATACCGGCGATAAGAATGAAACCAATGGCATTCATCGTAGCCGTTCCAGAATACTTGACTGTCCAGATGGCAACTGTTCGAATGTTATGCAGTATTTTTGTGATCATATAGCTGATGAAAACAATAAGCAGCGTCAATTGCGTAAACATGGAAAGGTAAAACATGATAGCCTGCGGAATGAAGTAGTTAGATATTGCCCCTTTTGAGGTAAAGATAATCATGGTTTCGTTATCGATGAAATCCAGTGAAGACCGTATCACTTCCAGCGGGTTCCATGTCATTACAGGTCTGTCTTCAAAATACAGGCCTTGCTGGATATAGAGGTCCTCAATCGAAGCATTTTTAAGATGGGTGACGATAAGTGTAAATGAGAGCATAACGCCCAGAACAATTGAAGAAAAATAAACGATCGATTTTACAGACGAAAACCCTTTCGATAGACCTGCGTTAATGTAAGCTCTGATAAGATAAATTGACATCACATCAAGCAGTAAAGAGTACCAAAAGCCAAAATGAATAAAGTCATGTAATGCAACTTTAATGGTCAATGGCAGATGTTGAGGAATGATGTGCTCAGGATTTCTAAAAGTCAGCACCCAGAGATACCAAACTACAAATAAGATACTGGAATATAAAATCAATAAAAACGGTATGGTAATTAATTGCCTTTTTGAGAATGCATGATTACCGAATGCCAGGAAAAAAGCGCTTACCCATTGCTCGGAAAACTTGGTTATTCTGTTTTTTTTAGGTATGAGGAGTTCTATTTTTTGTATTGCTTTTGTTTTCATTTTTTTATTATAAGCAAATAACCCCAAGAAAAGGCTGGCAACGCTTATAGCTGTGGTGATGATAATGAATAAATTACCAATAACATTTTGCATTTCTTGAAGCCGTAATATTGTGATTTATTTCGTTTTTAACATCAAACATTACAATTTGCAATTGTCAAATCAGGTAGGGGTGTTGTTAGAAAGTGAATGTTATGAAGAACGATGATTACCTGGGCAGGTAATCATCGTTAAAGCAAATATTAAGCAATCCTGCACGCATCCGCTTCCCATCGATAACCCACGCCGTACACCGCGCGAATAAACGACTGGTCGGCGTCGAGCGCCTCCAGCTTGCGGCGCAGGTTTTTGATGTGGCTGTCGATGGTGCGGTCGGTCACCACGCGGTAATCGTCATACAGATGGTTGAGCAGCTGCTCGCGGGAAAACACTTTTCCCGGCTCGTGGGAGAGCGTTTTCAGCAGGCGGAACTCCGCTGGGGTAAGATCCAATAGTTTGCTGCGCCAGCTCGCCTGGAAGCGGCTTTCGTCGACAATCAGCGGGCTTTGCGCATCCAGCACCTGCAATTCACGCTGTGGCTTACAGCGGCGGAGGATGGTTTTCACCCTAGCGACCACCTCCCGCGGGCTGTAAGGCTTGCAGATGTAATCGTCGGCGCCGATTTCGAGCCCCAGCAGACGGTCGATCTCTTCGATTTTGGCCGTCACCATCACGATGGGAACATCGGAGAAACGACGAATTTCCCGGCACAGGGTCAGGCCGTCGGTACCCGGCAGCATCAGATCCAGCAGGATCAGATCCGGCGGCGTCTGGCGCACGTAGGGCAGCACCTGGTCGCCGTGGCTGATAAGCGTTGGCGCGTAACTTGCGGCACGCAAATAGTCGATCAGCAGTTGCCCAAGTTTAGGCTCGTCTTCCACGATCAAAATACGCGGTGTGTTGTCGTCAATCGGTAACTCGGTCATGCTTCCCTCGATAAATCCCGTTCCAGAGGTAACTCTACTGTAATGCTAACCCCGCCAAAAGGCGAATGGGCGGCGCGGATGGTGCCGCCGTGGGCCTCCACAATGTTAACGCAAATCGCCAGCCCAAGGCCGGAACCGCCGCTGGCGCGGTTGCGTGAACCTTCGGTGCGATAGAAGCGCTCGAACAGTTTTTCCAGCTGCGCATCTTTCACGCCAGGGGCGGAGTCCGCAAAGGTCAGGGCAAAGCGCCCGTTTTCCTGCCTGCCGGAGATATGCAGCGCGCCGCCGCCGTCGGTGTAGCGGAGGCTGTTCTCCAGCAGATTATTGAACAGCTGCATCAGGCGATCTCTGTCGCCAAATACCACCGCGCTGTCCGGCAGCGAAAGGTTAATTTTCAGGTCACGGCTGGCGAAGCGCTCGCGGAATGCGCCGGTCACAACTTCAAGGATATTGATCACGTCGACTGGGGCTTTCTGGTAGGCCAGGGCGCCTTCGTCGGACATGGAAAGCTGATGCAGATCGTCCACCAGCTTGGTCAGCGTGCCGACTTCCGCCTGAAGCGAGGCCACGGACTCGGGGGTGAACTGCCGCACGCCGTCCTGAATCGCCTCCAGCTCGCCGCGCAGCACCGCCAGCGGGGTGCGCAGCTCGTGCGAAATGTCGGCCATAAAATCGCGGCGCATCTGCTGGTTTTTTTCCAGCGTGCTGGCGAGCTGGTTGAAGTCCTGCGCCAGCTTGCCCAGTTCATCCTGGCTGCGGGTGTCCACGCGGGTCGAGAAATCACCCGCCGCCAGCTTGTGCGTGCCTTCCACCAGGCGCTTAACCGGCGCCAGCAGGCCGCGCGCCAGCGGGAAGGTGGCGAGCGCCGCAAGCAGGGTAGAAAGCGCGACAATCAGCCAGCTGGTCTGACGCTGCTGGCGGTCAAAGTTGATGTCGGTGTTGCGCGTCAGCCGCTCGACCGGCGAGGCGATAACCCAGCCCACCGTGGCGCCGTTCGAGGTGATGGCGCGCTTTGTACCGTCCGGCGGTACCGGAGAGCGTGGGCCAACGAGCACGCGCATCTCCTGATCTATCACCCAGAACTGGGTGCGCCAGCCGTGCGGCGGCATGCCCGGCCCCGGGCGGTCGTCGTCATTATCGTGCTCCAGCGATCGCAGGATTTGAAACACAAAGCGATCGTTATTGCGCAGAAAACGCCAGTTACCGTGCAGGCTATACTGTTCGCCCAGCGCGTCGCTTAAGCCCTGTAGTCGCTGTTCGTTACCGTGCTTAATGTAGTCAATAAAGCCGCGCTCAAAGCTGACCCGCACCGCCCAGTGCATGGTAATCAGCAGGACGATACAGGTGGCGAAAATCGCCACAAAAAGCTTACCGGTGATCCCCGGACGCCAGAATTTCATGGTGCACTCCTTTTGCCGCGTCGGATCACGACGTTTTTGGTCGTGTCATTCGGTACTCTGGCAAAGATAAAAGCGGGCAGGGCGATAATTACCGCCATGCTGAGGTAAGTGTATAAAAAGACCTGATGCGCGACGGGGGTGTCGGCGCTGAGATGGTGCTGCCCGTACATGCCGAGCAGCAATCCGGCGACCGTGACCCCCACGCTCATGGAGAGCTGCATGATCATCGACAGCAGGCTGTTACCGCTGCTCGCCAGCTCGTCCGGCAGATCTTTTAGCGTCAGGGTGTTCATCGACGAGAAGCGCATGGAGTTGATGATCCCCTGGCAGAACAGCACCAGCGGCAGGATGTAGTACCAGCCCAGCAGCGCCACGGCCATAAACAGCAGACAAACCAACGCCAGCCCGATCGTGGCGGTCACCAGCACCCGGCGATAGCCAAAGCGGTTCACCACCTGCACCACAATACGCTTCATCCCCATGCTGCCGAGCACCATCGGGATCATCATCAGCCCGGCGTGGAACGGCGAGAAGCCCATCCCAATCTGTAAAAACACCGGCGTCATAAACGGCAACATGCCGCTGCCGATGCGTCCGGCAAAGCTGCCGAACAGACCAAGACGGTAGGTGGGATTCCTGAACAGATTCAGGCTGAACAGCGCGTTAGCGTTGCCTCTGGCATGCCACAGATACCAGAGAATCGCGGTGATCCCCAGCACCACCAGCAGGGCGAGCGACAGGGAGGAGATCCCCAGCCCTTTTTGCCCGTCGAGGGCCAGGGTGAGCGTCGCCATGCCAGCCGCCAGCAGGATAAAGCCAACGAAATCAAAGCGCCGGGTCTGCATTTTATAGTTCGGCATCAGCGTCAGGGTGGCAATCGTGCCGATAATACCGACCGGCAGGTTGATCAGGAAGATCCAGTGCCAGGAGGCATACTCCACCAGAATACCGCCCAGCGCCGGGCCAAGCAGCGGGCCGACCTGGCCGGGCAAGGTGACGAAGGTCATCGCCGCCATATACTGCGCGCGCGGAACAATTTTCATCACCGTTAACCGCCCGACGGGCACCATCATCGCGCCGCCGACGCCCTGTAGCACGCGCGCCATCACCAGCTGGTCAAGGGTATTGGCCTGGGCGCAAAACAGCGACCCGGTGGTAAACAGCACAATGGCGGTGAAGAAGATGTTTCTCACACCGACTTTATCCGCCAGCCAGCCGCTGGCGGGCAGCATCACGGCGACCGTCAGCACGTAGGCGACAATCACCATATGCATGTGCAGCGGGCTCTCCCCCAGGCTTTTCGCCATCGAGGGAAGGGCGGTGTTCACGATGGTCGTGTCCAGCGACTGCATAAAGAAGCCGAACGCGACGATCCACAATTGCCAGCGAACGTTACTGGGTAGGTCGGTCATTTACTCGGTCACCGTGGTTCTCTTTTTACGCGAAAAACGCAGCCGCAGTCGGTCAAAGAACAGATAGACTACCGGCGTGGTGTAGAGCGTCAGCAGCTGGCTCATCACCAGGCCGCCGACAATCGTGATCCCCAGCGGCTGGCGCAGTTCAGAGCCGTCACCGCCGGATATAACCAGCGGTAGCGCACCGAATAGCGCGGCCAGCGTGGTCATCATGATCGGGCGAAAACGCAGCAGACAGGCCTGGAATATCGCCTCGTCCGGCGTCAGGTTGCCGTTACGCTGGGCGTCCAGGGCAAAGTCGACCATCATAATCGCGTTTTTCTTCACAATACCTATTAATAGCATGATCCCGATGAGCGCGATTAGGCTGAACGGGGCACCGAACAGCTCCAGCGCCAGCAGCGCCCCCACGCCCGCAGAAGGCAGCGTGGAGAGAATGGTCAACGGGTGCACATAGCTTTCGTACAGCACGCCCAGCACGATATAAACGGTGGCAATAGCCGCCAGAATCAAAATGACCTGCGAGTTCATGGTGTCCTGGAACACCTGCGCCGTACCGGCAAAGCTGCCGCGCACGGAGGAGGGCACCCCGAGCTGGGTCATGGCGCGGTTGATGGCGTCGCTGGCCTCAGACAGCGACGAGCCGGTTGGCAGGTTAAACGACACGGTCGAGGCGGCGGAAAGCCCCTGGTGGTTCACCGATATCGGCGCGTTCGACGGCTGCCAGCTGGCGAAGTACGACAGCGGGATCGCCTTGCCGTCATTATTGATCACAAACATCTTGTCCAGCGCGCTGATGTCCTGGGTGTAGCGCGGATCAACTTCCATCACCACCTTGTACTGGTTCATCGGCTGATAGATGGTGGAGACTTCACGCTGCCCGAAGGCGTTGTTAAGCAGGCTGTTGGCCGCTTCAACGTTAATGCCCAGGCGGGACATGGTTTCGCGATCGTAGGTGAGCGCCATCTCCGCGCCGTTATTCTGGCTGTCGGAGTTCACGTCCGCCAGCTGCGGCAGCGCGGCCAGCGCTTTACGGATCTTAGGCTCCCACTCGCGCAGGGCGGCTAAGTCATCTGAGAGAAGGGTGTACTGATAGCTGGCGTTAGCCTGTCGTCCGCCGACGCGGATATCCTGAACGGCCATCAAAAACAGATTTGCCCCCGGCTCTTTGGCAAGCTTCAGCCGCAGGCGGTCAATGATCTGCTGCGCCGTTTCGTGACGTTCACCGCGCGGCTTAAGGGTAATAAACATCATCCCGCTGTTAACGCGTGAGCCGCCGGTAAAGCCGGTGACGTTATCCACGGCCGGATCTTCCCGGATGATTTTCATAAAGTCTTGCAGTTTGCCCCGCATCGCCTGGAACGAAATACTCTGGTCCGCCTGAATACCGCCCATCAGCACGCCGGTATCCTGCTCCGGGAAGAAGGTTTTCGGGATGGTGATATACATCCAGACGTTGAGCACAATGGTGCCGATCAGCACCAGCCCGACAAGACGCGTGTGGTTCAGCACCCATTTCAGCGATTTGCCATAGCCTGACTGCATCGCCATCAGGACGCGGCCAAAGCCTTTCCTGCGCGGCTGCGAGTGAGGTTGGCTGCGCTTTAGCATCCAGCCGCACATCATCGGCGTCAGCGTCAGCGAAATCACCAGGGAGATACCGATGGCGACGGAAAGCGTGACGGCAAATTCGCGCAGCAGTCGCCCCGGCAGGCCGCCCATCAGCAGCAGCGGCAGGAACACCGCCACCAGCGACAGGCTCATGGACAGGACCGTGAATCCCACTTCGCGCGTCCCCTGAAGCGCCGCCTGGAGCGGCTTCATGCCCGCTTCCAGATGGCGCGAGATATTCTCCAGCACCACGATGGCGTCATCCACCACAAACCCGGTGGCAATCGTCAGCGCCATCAGCGACAGGTTGTTAAGACTAAAGCCGCACAGGTACATGGCGGCAAAGGTGCCTATCAGCGATACCGGAACCGCCACCGCCGGGATCAGCGTGGCGCGCCCCGAGCGCAGGAACAGGAACACCACCAGGATCACCAACGCGACGGAGATAATCAGCGTTTGCTCTACCTCCTCAAGCGAGGCGCGAATGGTAGGGGAGCGGTCCTGCGCAATCTGGAGGTCGATGGCCGCCGGAATCGTTTCCTGAAGCTCCGGCAGGCGCGCGCGGATGCTGTTCACCGTCTGGATGATGTTGGCTTCCGGCAGTTTGCGGATCATCAGCAAAATCGCCGGTTTGGCGTTAGTCATCCCGGCGTTACGCACGTCCTGCACCGAATCGGTGACGCTGGCGACGTCGCTCAGGCGCACCTCCGCACCGTTGTTGTAGTGAATAATCAACGGCTGATACTCGGCGGCGGTTTTCAGCTCGTCGTTGGTCTGGATCTGCCAGCGGTGGCTGTTGTCCTCAATCGCGCCCTGCGGCTTACGCACGTTGGCGTTGCTGATGGCGGAACGCACGTCGTCCAGCGACACGCCCTGGTTAAACAGCGCCTGGGGATTCAGCCCCACGCGCACGGCGGGCAGGGAGCTGCCGCCGACGTCCACGTCGCCCACGCCGTCAATCTGGGCGATGGTTTGCGCCAGCTGGGTGGAGGCAAAATCGTACAGCTCGCCCTGGGAGTAGGTCTCTGACGTGAGCGTCAGGATCATGATCGGCGCGTCGGACGGGTTAGCCTTGCGGTAGGTTGGACGGCTCGGCATGCCGCTTGGCAGCAGGCTTTGGGCGGCGTTTATCGCGGCCTGCACGTCACGCGCCGCGCCGTTGATGTCCCGGTCGAAGTTAAATTCCAGAATGATGCGCGTGCTGCCCAGCGAACTGCTGGAGGTCATCTCGTTAACCCCGGCAATTCGCCCAAGCGAGCGCTCAAGCGGCGTCGCCACCGATGACGCCATGGTTTCCGGCGAGGCACCCGGCAGCGAGGCGCTGACCATGATCACCGGGAAATCGACCTGCGGCAGCGGGGCCACCGGCAGCAGCCGGAAGCCCAGCACGCCGCACAGGGTAATAGCGACGGAGAGTAAAATCGTCGCCACCGGACGGTAAATGAAGAGGGCGAAAAACTTCACTTACGCCTCCTCTTCACGTTTCGGGAAGCGGTTTTTCGTCCACAGGGCCAGACGGTCAAACAGCAGGTAGATAACCGGCGTGGTAAACAGCGTCAGCACCTGGCTCACCAGCAGGCCGCCCACCATCCCGATGCCCAGCGGACGGCGCAGTTCGGCCCCCACGCCGGTGCTCAGCATCAGCGGCAGCGCGCCCAGCAGGGCGGCGAGGGTGGTCATCAGGATCGGACGAAAACGCAGCAGACAGGCCTGGTAAATGGCCTCGCGCGGCGCCATACCCTGCTCGCGCTCGGCGGCCAGCGCAAAGTCGATCATCATGATGGCGTTTTTCTTCACAATGCCGATAAGCAGGATGATGCCGATGATCGCAATGACGTCCAGCTCGCTCCCCGCCAGCATCAGCGCCAGCAGCGTCCCCACGCCCGCCGTCGGCAGGGTGGAGAGGATGGTGATTGGGTGGATAAAGCTTTCATACAGCACGCCAAGCACGATATACATCGCCACCACCGCCGCGACAATCAGCCAGACGGTGCTGCCCAGCGCGGCCTGGAACGCCAGCGTACTGCCCTGGAACTGGGTCTGAATATCGGACGGGAAGCTGAGTTCTTTCTCCGCGCCCAGAATGGCCTCCACCGCTTCGCCCAGGGAATACCCGTCCGGCACGTTGAACGAAATGGTGGTGGACGGGAACTGATCGAGATGGTTAATCGACAGCGGGGTGTGACGCTCTTCCACGCTGGCAATGGCGCTGAGCGGCACAATCCCGCCGTCTTTGCTGGTCAGGCGCACCGTGTCCAGCGCGGCCAGCCCGGGCGTGTTTTCGGTGTTATGTTCCAGCACCACGCGATACTGGTTGGCCTGGGTATAGATGGTGGAGATCAGGCGCTGGCCAAAGGCGTTATACAGGGCGTTATCCACGTCGGACATGGTAATGCCCAGACGGCTGGCGGTGTCGCGGTTGACGTTCACGTACGCCGCCAGCCCTTTATCCTGCCAGTCGCTGCTGACGTCAGAAACCTGCGGCAGTGCTTTCAGCTTGTCCACCAGCTGCGGCACCCAGGTGCTGAGTGCCTCAAGCGAGGTGGCCTGGAGCGTAAACTGGTACTGCGTGCGGCTCACCTGCGTATCAATGGTTAAATCCTGGATCGGTTGCAGATACAGCTCAATGCCCGGCACGCGCGCCACCGCGCTTTGCAGGCGTTCAATCACCGCGTTAACGCGATCGTCGCGGTCATCGAGCGGTTTAAGGTTAATTTGCAGGCGCGCGCTGTTGAGCGACGGGTTGGTGCCGTCCACGCCCACGTAGGCAGTCAGGCTTTCCACGGCCGGATCTTTCATGATGATCTCAGAAACCTGCTGCTGGCGCTGCGCCATGTTGGCGAAGGAGACCGTCTGCGGCGCCTGAAGCGTGCCCTGAATAATGCCTTTGTCCTGAATCGGGAAGAAGCCTTTCGGAATGAAAATCCACAGCATGACGCTGAGCGCCAGGGTGCCGAGCGCCACGCCGAGCGTTGCCCACGGATGGTTCAGCACTTTCGCCAGCACGCGGCCGTAGGCGGCGATAATGCGCTCGAACATCCGCTCGGAGGCGCGCGAGAAGCGGTTTTGCTTGCGCAGGGACTCGTGGCTCAGCATGCGGGCGCACATCATCGGCGTCAGCGTCAGCGACACCACGGCAGAGATCAGAATGGCGACCGCCAGCGTCACGGCAAACTCGCGGAACAGCCGCCCGACGATATCGCCCATAAACAGCAGCGGGATCAGCACCGCAATCAGCGAGAAGGTGAGTGAGATAATGGTAAAGCCAATCTCCCCCGCGCCCTTCAGCGCGGCGGCTAACGGCTTTTCACCTTTTTCGATATAGCGCGAGATGTTCTCGATTACCACGATGGCGTCGTCCACCACAAACCCGGTGGCGATGGTGAGCGCCATCAGCGTCAGGTTGTTAATCGAGAAGTCGAGGAACACCATCACCGCGAACGTGCCGACCAGCGAGAGCGGCACGGCGACGGCGGGAATGATGGTTGCCGGGACGTTGCGCAGGAACAGGTAGATGATCATCACCACCAGCGCAATCGCCAGCATCAGCTCGAACTGGGTGTCGGTCACTGACGCGCGAATATTCGTGGTGCGGTCAGAGAGCACTTTCACGCTGACCGATTTTGGCAGGCTTTCCACCAGCTGCGGCAGCATGGTGCGAATGCTGTCGGCGGTATCAATAATGTTCGCGCCCGGCTGGCGCTGAACGTTCATGACAATCGCCTGCTGCTTATTGGCCCACGCCCCGAGCCAGCTGTTTTCCGCGCCTTGTTCAACGGTTGCCACGTCGCCCAAACGGATCGGCGCGCCGTTCTGGTAGGCAATGATCAGCTGACGGTACTCATCGGCGGACTGCATCTGGTCGTTGGCGGAGAGCGTGACCGCGCGTGTCGGGCCGTCCAGCGAACCCTTCGCTGAGTTGACGTTGGCGCTGCTGATGGCGGTGCGAATGGTTTCGCTGGTTAACCCCAGCGCGGCAATGGCCAGGGCATTCAGTTTGACGCGCACGGCGGGGCGTTGACCGCCCGCCAGCGTCACCAGCCCCACGCCGGTCACCTGCGAAATCTTCTGCGCCACGCGGGTTTCAACCATGTCTTCCACCTGGGTCATCGGCATGGCGGAGGAGGTGACGGCAAGGGTCATGATCGGCGGGTCCGCCGGGTTGACCTTGCTGTAAACCGGTGGATTCGGCAGGTCAGACGGCAGCAGGTTTGTGGCGGCGTTAATCGCGGCCTGCACCTCCTGCTCAGCGACGTCCAGCGACAGCGTGAGCTGGAACTGAAGCGTGACGACCGAAGCGCCACCGGAGCTCTGGGACGACATTTGCTTCAGGCCAGACATCTGGCCAAACTGACGCTCCAGCGGGGCGGTGATGGCGGACGTCACCACATCCGGACTGGCGCCCGGATAGAGGGTGACAACCTGAATGGTCGGGTAGTCCACTTCCGGCAGCGCCGACACGGGCAGAAAACGGTAGCCAATGATCCCGGCCAGCAGGATCGCCACCATCAACAGGGTCGTCGCAACCGGACGTAAAATAAACAGGCGTGAGGGCCCACCTGTAGAGCTCGGCGGCATCACCTGCATCAGGCTTTTGCTCCTGTATCCTGCGCTTCCACCACTTCGACCTGCGCCCCTTCGGTCAGCCGGTCAATACCGTCGGTGACGACGCGGTCGCCAGCGGACAGCCCGGCGCTGATCACCACCGTCTGGCTGTCCTGGATGCCGGTTTTCACCAGGTGTTTGCTGACCTTGTTTTCGCTGTTCAGCACCCAGACAAAGTTGCCTTCACTGCCCATTTGCAGGGCCGCCGTCGGGATCACCACCGCGTTTTCTTCGGTCGCGACCAGCATTCGCGCGTTGACGAACTGATTCGGGAACAGGGCATCGTCCTGATTGTTGAAGCGTGCTTTTAGCTTAATGGTGCCGGTGGTGGTGTCGATCTGGTTATCCAGGCTCAACAGCGAACCTTCGCTCAGCTTCTGCTTGTTGGTGCGATCCCAGGCTTCAACCACCAGCGCTTTTCCGGCCTTCTGCGCCTGTATCACCGTCGCAATGTCGCTTTCCGGCAGGGTAAAGACGAGATCGATAGGGTGCGTCTGGGTGATCACCACGATGCCCGTGGTATCGCCGCTGGAGATTTGGTTCCCGATATCAACCTGTTTCAGGCCCACGCGGCCGTCAATCGGCGCGGTGATCCGGCTCCAGTCGAGCTGGAGCTGGGCGCTGGCGACCGCGGCTTCGTCGGCCTTGATGGTGCCCTGAGATTCACTGACCAGAGACTGCTGGGTGTCCAGCTCCTGGCGCGACACGAGGTTGGTTTTTACCAGCTGCTGATAGCGGGTTAAATCGCGGCGGGCATTGGCGAGGGTAGCTTTGTCTTTCGCGAGCTGCCCCTGCGCCTGCGCCAGGGCCACCTTAAACTGGCTTGGATCGATTTCCGCCAGCAGATCGCCGGCTTTTACCTGCTGACCTTCCTGGAAATGGATGGCCATCAACTGACCGTCCACGCGGCTACGTACCGTCACGGTGTTGGCGGCGGTGATGGTTCCCAGCCCGGAGAGATAACGAGGCACCGCTTTATTCACCGCCGTTGCCGCCTGCACCGGTGCCAGCGCACCGCCGCGCATACCGTGGCGCCCGCCGCCCGTTGAGCGTTGTGAGGGGCTATTAGCGCCAGCAGGTGCCGTGGAGTTCGCGGACTGGCTGTGCCAGTACCAGGCGGCGGCCAGGACCACCACAATCAGACCAACGGCGATTGCCCAGCGGGATTTGTTACTGCCTTTCATCGTTATACGTTCTCATCCTGAAACTCTTTCGGGGAATGATACTAGTTTAGTCAGCTAACACAGCGGAAAAATGGAGGAAATATGGAAGACTGTCGGGAATTGTCTGAGTGTGGCGCCGCGGTTTCGCCTTCGCCGGGTGGCGCTGCGCTTACCCGGCCTATGGTTGGAGGATCTTGTAGGCCGGGTAAGGCGAAGCCGCCACCCGGCACAACCCCATTAGCTAAACACCACCTGCGCCCAGCGCGCCAGCCCTGCCGTAACGGAGCCAAAGTCATCGCCGCCGGCAATCGGGATCCCCGGCAGCTGTTCCGCCAGCGCTTTCTTGATCAGCGGCGAACGGGCGCTACCGCCAGTCAGGTAAATTACGTCCGGCTTCACGTTGCCGTTCTCAAGCGCTAACTGCACCTGCTCCAGAATACGCTGAAGCGGCTGAGTGAGCGCCATTTCCAGCCCTTCCTGAGTGATAGCCGTAGCCAGATCGTCACTGATAAACGGCAGCGAAACCGCATGCTCTGGACGATCGGAAAGGGCAATTTTGCTCTCTTCGGCGGTGCGCACCACGCGGTAGCTCAGGCGCTGACGCCACACCTTATACAGCAGCGCGACCTTCTCTGCATCCTGCGCATCACGCACCAGATCGTTGAGGAAACGGCCATTCGCGGTGCTGTAAAAATCACTCTGGGCAGGGACGTCGTTGATGGCAATCGCGTTCCACCACGGCAGGATCGGCAGGGCGATGCCTTTCTCGGTTTGACCGCCCATGCCGAGCAGCGGCATCAGGCTCTTGAAGGCCAGGGCAATATCAAGATCGTTACCGCCCACGCGGCAGCCGCTGTGCCCCAGCAGACTGTTTTCACGATCGCGACGGTGATGCCACTGGGGACCCATCAACAGTAATGAACAGTCCGTCGTACCGCCGCCGATGTCCACCACCAGCACCCGTTTCTCTTCCGTCAGCGTGGCTTCAAAATCCAGCCCCGCCGCAACCGGCTCATACTGGAACACCACGTCACGGAAGCCTGCCCGGTGCGCTGCACGCTCAAGGATCCCCTGCGCCTGCTGGTTGGCTTCGTCGCCGCCCAGCCCCTGAAAGTTAATCGGACGGCCAATCACCGCCTGGGTGATGGCATCCGGCACCTGGGACTGCGCCTGATTGCGGATGTGCAGCATCATCGCGCAGACCAGATCTTCAAACATCGCCACCTGCTGCGGCTTCAGGCCGCTGGCGCCGAGGAAGGATTTCGGCGATTTAACGAAGTAGACCTCTTCCGGGTCTTCAATGTACTGCCCGAGGGAAGAGAGGCCGAACTGCACGCTGGACGAGGTAACGTCGATATCTTCCTCGCGGTTAAAGCTGACCGCACGGCGCAGCAGCGCCTGGGTCTCCGCCGCCGTGGCCGGAACCTGATGGTGGCGGAACAGCCACTCGCTCACCGCTTCACGCGTGGGCGCACAAAGCATTGACGGCAACAGCGTACTGCCGTTTTCCATTTTCAGGAGCTGCGGTTGTCCGTTTTGCATTATCGCAACCGAGCAGTTTGCGGTGCCGTAGTCGAATCCAATAAACACAATAAATCCCCATGCCGGTGAGAAGGGGCGAGACTTTAGCGAAATGTCTGCCAGGCGACAACAGGAATATGAAAGCAAGGCGCAAGGCGATCTTTCGGTTTATGCTGAGGTAAATACAAAAGGAGAGACGATGTACACCCTGAACTGGCAACCGCCCTACGACTGGTCGTGGATGTTTGGCTTTCTTGCCGCGCGTGCGGTCACGGGGGTTGAGACCGTTACGGAGGATTACTACGAGCGCAGTTTTGGCTATGCCGGGCACCAGGGCGTTTTCCGGGTTACGCCAGACAGCGCAACCCCTACGCTGGCGGTGTCGCTCAGCCCTGGCCTGATCCCGGTGGCGGATATCTGCCTCGACCGCATCGCCCGCCTGTTTGACCTCGATTGCGACCCGCTGCGCATTGCGCAGACTCTCGGCGAGCTCGGCGCGGCGCGGCCGGGGTTACGTTTGCCGGGCGCGATGGATGCCTACGAGCAGGGCGTGCGCGCCATTCTCGGGCAACTGGTGAGCGTGGCGATGGCGGCAAAACTGGCGTCACGGGTGGTGGCGCTGTGCGGTGAACCCATTGAGGATACGCCGGGCTATCTCTGCTTTCCTCCGCCAGAGGTGCTGGCCGCGGCAGATCCGCTGGCGTTGAAAGCCCTCGGGATGCCGCTCAGGCGTGCGGAGTCGTTGATTCATCTGGCGCAGTCGGTGGTGGACGGTGAATTCCCGCTGTTCCCGCCTGCGAACGTTGAGGCCGGGATGAAGGCGCTACAGCAGCGCCCCGGCATCGGGCGCTGGACCGCGAATTATCTGGCCCTGCGCGGCTGGCAGGCGAAGGATGTTTTCCTGCCGGATGACTATCTGATTAAACAGCGCTTTGCAGGTATGACGCCCGCGCAGATCCGTCGCTATGCCGAGCGCTGGCAGCCGTGGCGCTCGTATGCGCTGTTACATATCTGGTACACCGACGGCTGGTCGCCGTCAGTTGATGGCGAAATAGCTGGTATTCAGCAGTAGATCGAGCGGCTGCGCTTCCCCGATGGTGTCGCCGTAAATGAAGTCAACGCCGATACCCGATAGCGTATCCATCATGATCGACTGATGGCATGGCCCGGCAATGGTTTTTATGCCCAGACGCTGGGCGTGGCCCTGAATGATTGTCACCATCATCTCATCCATCAGATTGCCGTGGACGTTGGTCACCACGTCTGCATCCAGCAGCAGATAATCAGCGGTATTGGCGCTGAGCTGGCTGAAGACGTTCATATCGCGTCCGACCCGGGTCTGCACCACGCGACAGCCAGCCTGACGAAGCTTTTGCAGACCCTGCTGCACGTTTTCATCCGTATTGCTCAGCACATCAGCGGCGATCGCCAGATGCAGCAGCCGCGCCGGCAGCGGACCTCTGGTGATCAGGTCGAGCAGCTCATCCACCAGCGTGACGCTGGCTAAACCCGCTTCTGAGAGCGGCAGCGCGACGCCCATTCCTTTGGCCGCCACCTGTGCGGCATAGGTACGGAAAAATTCGCTGAATATCCGTCGGTCCAGGGCGTGCAGCAGCTCCGGCTCCGCCAGCCCGGCGCGGAAGGCATGCTCTTCCAGCACTTCTCCCTGGCTGGTCCACAGCCGCAAGGAAATGAGCCAGAAGCTACTGCTCTCGGGAATGCGCGGCGAGGCGACGCTGCGGGCGATCATCAGCAGATGGTTATCTTTAATCATGTGCCACTGCTCATCCAGCGACATCATGCTGCGCGCGCTGTGGATCCGCTCCTGCTGGGGTTCGTAGACGGTGACCACGCCGCGCCCGCTGTTTTTCGAGGCGTAGCAGGCGATATCGGCCTGAGACATCACTTCCGCAGCCTGGTAATTGGTGTCGTCAATCAGCGTAATCCCCGCGCTGGCGCCAATGCGGTGCAGGCGTCCTTCCCAGGAAAAATGATAGTTGTTGATGGCGTCGATCAACCGGCCCGCAATATAGCGTGCGCTTTCGACGTTGCAGTCCGGCAGCAGCAGGCCAAACTCGTCGCCGCCCAGACGCGCCAGCACGTCGCTGGAGCGCAGCATGGTCAGCATCAGCGAAGAGAGTTCGCGCAGGAGAGCGTCGCCCGCCGCGTGGCCTGCCGTATCGTTCACCGCCTTAAAACGGTCAAGATCGATAAAGACCAGCGCGTGACGCTGATGGGTCTCCTGTACCGTCTGCAACAGGCGCTTAAGATGGTTTTCAAAGCTGACGCGGTTCGCCAGGTGGGTAAGGGCGTCATGGGAAGCGCTGTAGCTCAGCTGGCGCAGCATTTTGCGCGACTCGGTGACGTCCTGAATCACCAGCACCGAGCCGATGGTGTGTCCTTCCAGAGTGCTGAGGGGGGTTATGCTGTAATGAATGTCGAAACTGCCGCCATTGCGGCAGTTAAGCACCACATCCTGTTCGATATCGGTACGGGACATATCGCCGCTGTGGATGTTTTCCATTAACGGACCGTTCTCGCCGAAGGTAATGTGCAGCACCTTCAGAACGGGCTGACCCAGCGCTTCGCTTTGCGACCAGCCGCTCATCTTCTCGGCGACCGGGTTCATAAAGGTGATGTTCATGTCGATGTCGGTACACAGCACCGCTTCGCCGATAGAGTCGAGGGTGATATGCAGGCGCTCTTTTTCCTGGAACAGCGCCTCGTTCAGCTGCTTCACCTCGGTCATATCCATGTTGATCCCTAACAGCCGCTCCACTTCGCCCTGTTTGTTCAGCACCCGGTTCGCCAGCGAACGAATGTGGCGAATGCCATCCTTGACGCGAATGCGAAATTCCAGCTTGAAAGGTACCCTGGCCTGGAGTGACTCACGCAGGACCTGTTCGGCGTGCGTACGATCTTCAGGCACCATGGCCGCATGCCAGAGCTGCCAGGTGGGTTTAATGTGCGGGGGGATCTCGTACAGCTCAAACATCCGTTTATCCCAGCTGATCACGTCCGGCTCGAGATCCCACTCCCAAATTCCGATGCCACCGGCTTCGTTAGCGAGAGTGATACGCTCCATCAGACGCTTATTCACCCACTCGGTCTGTTTCAGATCGTTGATGTCTTCAATCTGGGCAATAAAGTAGAGCGGCGTGCCGTCGGCATGGCGCACAACGGAGACGGCCAGCAGCGCCCACACCACCTCGCCGCTGCGGGTGTAGTAGCGTTTTTCGAGGGTGTAGGTGTTGATCTCGCCGTGAATCAGCTGTTGCAACTGCTCCAGGTCGGTATTTAAATCTTCCGGCCAGGTTAACTGCTGGAACGTGAGCGACTGAAGCTCAGACTGGCTGTAACCGAGGAAATTACACAGCGCCTTGTTGGCCTGGAGCCACTGGCCCTCAATGCCCACCAGCGCCATACCAATCGCGGAATACTCCATCGCATTGCGAAAACGTTCTTCGCTTTCCGTAATATGTTTACGCTCGGCCCTGAAGGCATACATCACCATCGTCATAATGTTGGCGGGGAGCAGCATCATCAGGAAGGGGAGCCACGGCGCGTTGAAGGTGACGATCATGGTGGAGGGCGTCATGGAGAGCGGATTTCGCGCCATCATCAGGGACACCATCATGATGGTGAATAAAAATATCAGGAACGCTTCCATACGCGGCAGACGGACCGCGCTCCACATCAGTAGAACGATAATGCAGGTGAATGGCCACGGCAGCCAGGTGATTGCCGTCCAGCTAAGAACCAGCGTGACGACCAGGGTCACCAGCGTTTCCAGCAGCAGTTTCGGGTTGCGGTGGCGCAGCAGGTAATGCGGCTTAAACAGCAGACCTAACGGCACCAGCGCCAGTGCGCCAATGGCTTCTGAAAGTACCCAGACAAGGAAATTACGCAGCGGCTCCGCGCTCGGCACCAGAAAATGAACCAGAACGCCCCCCACCAGCGGCGGCACCAGGGCACTGCCGAGGGCAAGCCGGACCCAGTCGTTGAGGTTTTGCAGCGGGTTATACCAGGGGAGCAGCTTACGCAGTAACAGCGCGCCAACCGTGGCCTCAATGATATTGATCGCCGTGTAGGTGATGTTGATCGATGCCCATGAGAAGAGCATCCACGAGGCAAAAATATTGCCAAAGGAGCAGGCGAGCGCAATGCCGGGCCACATTTTTCCCGCATGGCGGTAAAACGCCACCATCATAATTGAAGTCGGGAACCATAGTGGCGCCAGCAGCGTACCGAAGCGAGTCAGCTCGAGGGAAAATAAGGTGAAGATGAACGTGACCAGACCCAGACAGACAAGCCGCAGTAAAGGATGTGGGGTAGTAACCAAAACCCGCTGGTATTGTTTATTCATTACCGCTCTATCCAGGGACGCCATGTTGTCAGGAGCCAGGTCCGGACGCGTGAAATTAATAATTTGGTTTATGCTAGTACAAACATTTTACAATTCATATGCTGAGTGGTCAGATTTTGACTTCATAGACTTATAAAATAGTTACTCTGCGAAGAAGGGTGATGAAATGGCGAAAAACCGCGCGTAAAAATTTTGCTAAAGGCGTGAAACAGCGCTTTTCAGCCCGCCTCGCATAACCTGCGCATTCGACTGGTATCACGCCCCCGAAATCCCTATAATTGCCGCGTTTGACGCTCCGGCGTCGTCCTTCCTTACATCCAGGTTAATCAGGTCGCTAAATTTATGACTGATAAGTCTCATCAGTGCGTCATCATAGGCATCGCCGGCGCATCGGCTTCAGGTAAAAGTCTTATTGCCAGTACGCTTTATCGCGAACTGCGTGAACAAGTGGGTGATGAGCATATCGGTGTGATTCCCGAAGATAGCTATTACAAAGATCAATCCCATCTTTCGATGGAAGAGCGCGTAAAAACCAACTACGACCACCCCAGTGCGATGGATCACAGCCTGCTGTTCCAGCATCTGGAAGCGCTCAAGCGCGGCGAGGCGATTGAGCTGCCCGTCTACAGCTACGTGGAACATACCCGCACCCAGGAAACGATCCGTATCGAGCCCAAGAAGGTGATTATCCTTGAAGGGATTTTGCTGCTCACCGACGCCCGTCTGCGCGAATCTATGAACTTCTCGATTTTCGTCGACACTCCGCTGGATATCTGCCTGATGCGGCGTATTAAACGCGACGTTAACGAACGCGGCCGCTCCATGGACTCCGTGATGGCGCAATATCAGAAAACCGTTCGCCCGATGTTCCTGCAATTTATTGAGCCTTCGAAACAATACGCCGATATTATCGTGCCTCGCGGCGGTAAAAACCGTATTGCCATTGATATCTTAAAAGCGAAAATCAGTCAGTTTTTTGAATAAGCCGTGTGAATTGTGTACCGTTCAGAGATAACCTGGTTTTGCCCTGACGCCGTAAGGCTTCAGGGCGCGATGCACGAAAGGAGAAAGTGCCATGCGTCTTTGTGACCGCGATATAGAAGCCTGGCTGGATGAAGGCCGCCTGTCTATCACCCCGCGTCCGCCGGTTGAGCGTATTAACGGCGTGACCGTCGATGTGCGTCTGGGGAATAAATTCCGCACCTTCAGCGGCCACACGGCACCGTTTATCGACCTCAGCGGGCCGAAAGACGAAGTCAGCGCGGCGCTGGATCGCGTCATGAGCGACGAAATCGTCATCGAAGAAGGAGAGGCGTTTTATCTCCATCCTGGCGAACTGGCGCTGGCGGTGACCTTTGAATCGGTCACGCTGCCTGCGGACCTGGTCGGCTGGCTTGACGGACGCTCTTCCCTGGCGCGTTTGGGCCTGATGGTGCACGTCACTGCGCACCGTATCGATCCGGGCTGGTCTGGCCGTATCGTTCTGGAGTTCTTTAACGCCGGTAAATTGCCGCTGGCGCTTCGTCCGGGAATGATGATTGGTGCGTTGAGCTTTGAACCGCTGACCGGCCCGGCAGACCGTCCTTATAACCGCCGTCAGGACGCAAAATATCGCAACCAGCAGGGTGCGGTTGCCAGTCGTATCGATAAAGACTGATCTGTGAGTTCACTGAGGAAGCCATGAGAAGAGTTCTGACAACGCTGATGATTTTGCTGGTGGTGCTGGTGGCTGGCCTTTCAGCGTTGGTGCTGCTGGTTAACCCGAATGACTTCCGGGCCTACATGGTGCGGCAGGTGGAAGCGCGCAGCGGGTATGAACTCAAGCTGGACGGGCCGCTGCGCTGGCACGTCTGGCCTCAGCTCAGCATTCTCTCCGGACGTATGTCCCTCACCGCGCCGGGTGCCGCGCAGCCGCTGGTCACGGCGGATAACATGCGTCTTGATGTCGCGCTCATCCCGCTGTTATCCCATCAGCTCCAGGTTGAACAGGTGATGCTGAAAGGGGCTGTGATTCAGCTTACGCCGCAAACCGAAGCCGTTCGTCAGGCGGATGCTCCGGTCGCACCGCGTGAAAACACCTTGCCTGACGTCCCGTCTGACACCGGCTGGTCGTTCGATATTGGTAATCTGAAAGTTGCTGACAGCGTGCTGGTTTTCCAGCATGAAGATGACGAACAGATCACCGTACGCAATATCAACCTCAGGATGGAGCAGGACGCCAACCATCACGCCACCATGGAGTTCTCCGGGCGGATCAACCGCAATCAGCGCGATCTCAACCTGTCGATGAACGCGAACGTGAACGCCTCTGATTATCCGCACCAGCTGACGGCGGACGTTCAGCAGCTTAACTGGCAGCTGACCGGCGCGGATTTACCCGCGAAGGGGATTGCCGGCCAGGGCACGATGCAGGCGGTGTGGCATGAAGAGCGCAAACAGCTCGAACTGAACGCGCTCAACCTCCAGGCCAACGACAGCGCCCTGAAGGGGCAGGCGAGCGTCACGCTTGATGAGAAACCTAAGTGGGTGCTGGATCTGCAATTCGACAAGCTGAACCTCGAGAACCTGCTTCCGCCCCAATCGGTGAACGCGACCGATGAGGGAGCCACGCAGGTGGGGCAAAGCCAGGTTACGCAGTCGCGTCCGGTGATCTCCTCAAATCTCGATCAGCCTGACTACAATGGCCTGCGCGGATTTACCGCCGACATTCTGCTGAAAGCGAACAGCGTGCGCTGGCGTGGGATTGATTTTACTGACGTCAGCAGCCAGATGTTCAACCACAACGGCCTGCTGGTCATCTCCGAGCTCAGCGGAAAAATGGGAGCGGGGAACCTCTCCCTGCCGGGCACGCTGGATGTACGCAAAGACGTTGCCAGCGCCGCGTTCCAGCCGCGTCTGGAAAACGTTGAGATTGGCACCATCCTGAAAGCCTTTAATTACCCGATTGCCCTCACGGGGCAGCTGTCGCTGGCAGGGGATTTCTCTGGTACGAAGATTGATGCGGACGCCTTCCGTCGTAGCTGGCAGGGGAAGGCGCACGTTGAGCTGAAAGATTCGCGCATGGAAGGGCTGAACTTCCAGCAGCTGGTGCAGCAGGCGGTAGAACGCAGCAGCAGCGTGAAAGCGAATGAAAACTACGACAGCGCAACCCGTCTGGACAGCTTTACCAGCGAGCTTGCCCTCGACAACGGTCAGCTCTCGCTTGACGACATGCAGGGGACGTCGTCACTGCTGGCGCTGACCGGAACCGGCGCGCTGGATCTGGTGAAAGAGACGGCAGACACCCGCTTCAACGTCCGCGTGAAGGCTGGCTGGGAAGGCGAAGGCCAGCTTGTGGAGTTCCTGAAAGAGACGCCGATACCGCTGCGCGTGTACGGAAAATGGCAGGAGTTGAATTACAGTTTGCAGGTCGATCAGATCCTGCGGAAGCACCTTCAGGATGAAGCGAAACGTCGGCTGAATGACTGGGTGGACCGCAATAAAGAGTCTCAGTCAGGTAAGGACGTGAAAAAACTGCTCGATAAGCTGTGATGCCTGTTGTGCCGGGTGGCGGCTTTGTCTTACCCGGCCTATAAAAGCCAGACACCGTAGGCCGGGTAAGCGAAGCGCCACCCGGCTTTTTTACACCTCAAAATCCATCTCATCTTCACCGCGCAGCGGTATCAGCTGCACCTTCTGCACGCGATGGCTCTCTACCTGCAAGGTTTTGATCATGTAATCCCCCACCTGGACCTCTTCGCCCGGCTGCGGAATACGTTGCAGATATTCCATCAGCAAACCGGCGATGGTGTGGTATTCGCGCTTCTCATCCAGCGGAAGCGGAACGAACTGCACCAGATCTTCGAGCGGCATATGGCCGTTGGCGGTCCAGCTGCCGTCGGCGTTTTTCTGAATATCGTGACGCGCATCGATCTCATCCACCTCATTAGGCAGATTACCAGCGATGGTTTCCATCACGTCGCTGAGCGTTACCAGCCCTTCCACAGAACCAAACTCATCAACGACAAACGCGAAGTGGGTACGCGCGTTGCGGAACTGCTCCAGCGCGGAGAGCAGCGGCAGCGCTTCCGGGAAGACCAGCGGCTGGCGCACCAGCGCCCGCAGGTTGAGCGGCTCGCCATGGAGCTGCTGTTGCAGGAGGTCAATCACGTGTACCACGCCCAGCAGCTCTTCTTCCTCTTCACCGCCGGTCACGACCACGCGGGTGTGCTGGTTTTTATCCAGCAGGGCGCGGATCTGCTCTTCCGGCGCCGTCAGGTCAATATGCTCAATGTCATGGCGGGAGGTCATGATACTGCTCACCGAGCGCTGGTTGAGGTTAAGCACGCGCTCTATCATCCGGCGTTCCTGCGGGTTGAAGATCTGCCCGTCGCTGTGGTCGGCAAGCATCGCCGCGGATTCAGCATCCAGCTCGGCATCCTCTTTTTTGCCGCTCAGCAGGCGCATCACCGTATCTGCGGTGCGCTGTCGTAATGTCTGGTTCGCGGAGAGAAAACGGCGACGGTTGAAAATGGCCAGCTGGTTGAGAAACTCAATCAGCACCGAGAAACCAATGGCGGCGTACAGATACCCTTTCGGGATATGGAAGCCAAAACCATCCGCGACCAGGCTAAAGCCAATCATCAGCAGGAAGCTCAGACAGAGGATGACGATAGTCGGGTGACTGTTCACGAAGCGCGTCAGGGCTTTACTGGCGAGCACCATCAGGGTGATGGCGATGATCACCGCGGCCATCATCACCGCCAGATGGTCAACCATCCCGACGGCCGTGATCACGGAGTCGAGAGAAAAGACGGCATCCAGCACCACTATCTGCGCGACCACTGGCCAGAATTTTGCACCGCGTCGCTGGGTGGGGTTTTCACTGTCTTTTCCTTCCAGCCGCTCATTAAGCTCAACCGTGGCTTTGAACAGCAGGAACAATCCGCCGAAAAGCATGATCAGGTCGCGGGCGCTAAAGCTCAGACCCTGCACGCTGAATAAGGGTTTGGTCAGCGTCACCAGCCAGGAGATTGAGGCCAGTAACAGCAGACGCATCACCATGGCGAGCAGAAGACCCGTCACGCGGGCGCGGTCGCGTTGTGAAGGGGGTAATTTATCGGCAAGGATGGCGATAAACACCAGGTTATCAATGCCGAGCACTAATTCGATGACGACCAGCGTCACCAGCCCGGCCCAGATTGATGGATCGGCAATCCATTCCATAGTAAATGCAATACCTTCTGTTATATGACTAATGTCACACTTCGATCATGGATAAAGCCGACGGAAATTGCAATGCCGGGGTGAGATTTCTCTTAATGCTACACTCAGGTAAACCCCATTTGCCGGGCGGTGTAAATAAGTTAATTGCGAAGATTTAATTACATAAGACGATATTTAGGATATATCGCAATAAATGGTCCGGCGATCTATTTTGTCAATATAAAGAAAATCCGAAAACCTTAAAACTTTGCTCTTAATATTAATCTTAAAAACGAATATTAGGACGGTTGTCTCCTTGCCTGCTATTAGGTTAGCTGCAACAATTCTTCCAGCATCAAATGTTAAATCTCCTTGTTGCTATTTTTGTTTCGGTCTTTGGTGAAGGTTATACATTATCAATCGCCCCTGTGAGGCGTTTGATATATTTCGCAAAAGGCCTTATCCAAGAGGGTGTCTAACCATAACGCATTGTTTAGTCAGTGGATTGGTAACTGAAAGCCAAGGGCGGTAGCGTGCCTGAAAGCGTGTGAATCAGCCTCAATTATTCTGTCAATAGCCAATGGATGAATAAGCTTTTTTTAGGACTGATGCCAGTTATATTACTAAATGATTAACTGCATTCTGATTGTCACCACGATCCGCGCTTATTTTAATTGCACAGGATAATTACTCTGCCAAAGTGATAAATAATCAATGATGAAATCCAAAATGAAATTGATGCCATTATTGGTGTCTGTGACCTTGATGAGTGGTTGCACGGTCTTTCCCGGCAGCAATATGTCGACAATGGGCAAGGATGTGATTAAACAGCAGGATGCTGATTTTGATCTCGACAAAATGGTGAATGTGTATCCATTAACCCCACGTCTGGTGGAACAATTACGCCCACGTCCAAATGTTGCTCAGCCAAATATGTCTCTGGACCAGGAAATTGCCTCTTACCAGTATCGCGTGGGTCCGGGTGACGTCATTAATGTGACCGTCTGGGATCACCCTGAACTGACCACGCCTGCGGGCCAGTACCGCAGCTCAAGTGACACCGGTAACTGGGTTCAGTCCGATGGCACCATGTTCTATCCCTACATTGGCAAAGTGCACGTCGCGGGCAAAACGCTTGCTGAGATCCGTAGTGATATTACCGGCCGCCTGGCGCAGTACATTGCTGACCCGCAGGTGGACGTTAATATCGCCGCGTTCAGATCCCAGAAAGCCTATATCTCTGGCCAGGTCAATAAATCCGGCCAGCAGGCGATCACCAACGTCCCGCTCACCGTTCTCGATGCGATCAATGCCGCAGGCGGCTTAACCGACGGCGCTGACTGGCGCAACGTGGTGCTGACCCACAACGGCAAAGAGCAGCGCATTTCGCTTCAGGCGCTGATGCAAAACGGTGACCTGACCCAGAACCGCCTCCTTTATCCGGGCGATATTCTGTACGTGCCGCGCAACGACGATCTGAAAGTGTTCGTGATGGGTGAAGTGAAGAAACAGAGCACCCTCAAGATGGACTTCAGCGGTATGACCCTGACCGAAGCGCTGGGCAATGCGGAAGGCATCGATCTGACCGCCTCCAACGCCAGCGGTATCTTCGTGATCCGTCCTATCAAAGGCGAGAACGCGAAGGGCAAGATTGCCAACATCTACCAGCTGGATATGTCCGACGCGACGTCCCTGGTCATGGCAACGTCGTTCCGTCTCCAGCCGTACGATGTGGTCTATGTCACCACCGCGCCGGTTGCCCGCTGGAACCGTCTGATCAACCAGTTGCTGCCTACCATCAGTGGCGTTCGCTACATGACGGATACGGCGAGCGACGTTCATAACTGGTAAGCCGCGATGTTTAACAAAATTCTGGTGGTGTGCGTGGGGAACATTTGCCGTTCCCCCACGGCTGAAAGGCTGTTGAAAAATTACCAGCCTGCGTTAACGGTCGACTCCGCAGGGCTGGGCGCGCTGGTCGGAAAAGGTGCCGACGAACGTGCCGCAAGCGTTGCCCTTGAGCATAACCTCTCACTCGACGGGCACGTTGCCCGACAGGTCTCTGGCCGGATGTGCCGGGAATATGACCTGATCCTCGCGATGGAAAAACGCCACATTCACGCGCTGTGCGATATCGCACCGGAGATGCGCGGCAAGGTGATGCTGTTTGGTCACTGGGATGGTGAGCGCGAAATTCCCGATCCGTATCGCAAGAGCCGCGAGGCCTTTGAGGCGGTATACACCTTACTAGACCAGTCTGCCCGTCAGTGGGCGCAGGCACTGAAAGCTCAGCAGGGATAACAATGACAGAAAAAACAAGACCTTCTGCCGCCCCGACGTCGGGCAGTGATGAAATCGATATCGGTCGCCTGGTCGGGACCGTTATTGAAGCGAAATGGTGGGTGCTGGGTATTACCGCCATCTTTGCCGTGGCGGCGATCGTTTATACGCTGTTCGCGACGCCTATTTACAGCGCCGACGCGCTGGTGCAGATCGAACAAAATACCGGAAACTCGCTGGTTCAGGATATCGGCTCGGCGCTGGCCAACAAGCCGCCGGCATCGGAAGCCGAAATTCAGCTGATCCAGTCGCGCCTGGTACTGGGCAAAACGGTTCACGATCTGGGGCTGGATATCGCGGTCACCAAAAACACCTTCCCGGTATTTGGCGCAGGCTGGGATCGCCTGATGGGGCGCAGTAACGATACGGTAAAAGTGACCGACTTCGTGATCCCAAAAGGGGCAGGGGACCAAACCTTTACCCTGACCGTGCTGGGACCAAAACAGTATCAACTGACCAGCGACGCGGGCTTCAGCGCACGCGGTGAGGTGGGGCAGATGCTGACCAAAGAGGGCGTCAGCATCAAGGTCAGCGCAATTCAGGCGCATGAGGGCGGGGAGTTTACGGTCACCAAATTCTCGACGCTCGGGATGATCAACAACCTGCAAAACAACCTGACCGTCACCGAAAACGGCAAGGACACCGGCGTCCTGAGCATGACCTTCACCGGTGAAGACAAGGATCAAATTCGCGACATCCTCAATAGCATCACCCGCAACTATCTGGAGCAGAACGTTGAGCGCAAGTCAGCGGAAGCCGCAAAAAGCCTGGCGTTTCTCAGTAAACAGCTGCCGGAGGTGCGCGCCCGTCTGGATGACGCTGAGAACAAGCTGAACGCGTACCGTCAGGACAAGGATTCCGTCGATCTGCCGCTGGAGGCGAAATCGGTTCTCGACTCCATGGTGAATATTGATGCGCAGCTGAACGAGCTGACCTTCAAAGAGGCGGAGATTTCCAAGCTCTATACCAAACGTCACCCGGCGTACCGCACGCTGCTGGAGAAACGTCGTACCCTGGAAGAAGAGAAGGCGAAGCTGAATGACCGCGTGACCGCGATGCCGAAGACGCAGCAGGAAATTGTACGCCTGACGCGTGATGTGGAATCCGGCCAGCAGGTTTACATGCAGCTGCTGAACAAACAGCAGGAGCTGAAAATCACCGAAGCCAGCACCGTCGGCGACGTGCGTATCGTTGACCCGGCGATTACCCAGCCGGGCGTGCTGAAGCCGAAGAAAGCGCTGATTATCCTCGGCAGCATTATTCTCGGCCTGATGCTTTCCATTGTCGGCGTGCTGCTGCGCTCGCTGTTCAACCGCGGTATCGAAAGCCCGCAGGTGCTGGAAGAGAACGGGATCAGCGTGTACGCCAGCATCCCGCTTTCAGAGTGGCAGAAGTCCCGTGACAGCGTGAAAACCGTTAAGGGCGTCAAGCGTTACAAACAGAGCCAGCTGCTGGCCGTGGGTAACCCGACTGACCTGGCGATTGAAGCGGTGCGCAGCCTGCGTACCAGCCTCCACTTCGCCATGATGCAGGCCAAAAACAACGTCCTGATGATGACCGGTGTCAGCCCGTCAATCGGTAAAACCTTCGTCTGCGCCAACCTGGCGGCGGTGGTGAGCCAGACCAACAAGCGCGTGCTGTTGATCGACTGCGATATGCGTAAGGGCTACACCCACGAGCTGCTGGGCACCAACAACGTTAACGGTCTGTCGGAAATCCTGCTCGGTAAAGGGGAAATCAGCGAGAGCGCCAAGCCGACGTCGATTCCGAAATTTGACCTGATCCCGCGTGGCCAGGTGCCGCCGAACCCGTCTGAACTGCTGATGAGCGAGCGCTTCACGCAGCTGATTGAGTGGGCGAGCAAAAACTATGACCTGGTGCTGATCGATACCCCACCAATTCTGGCGGTCACCGACGCTGCCGTGGTAGGGCGTCATGCGGGCACCACGCTGATGGTCGCACGCTATGCGGTGAACACCCTGAAGGAAGTGGAAACCAGCCTGAGCCGCTTTGAGCAGAACGGTATTGAGGTTAAGGGGGTCATTCTGAACTCCATCTTCCGCCGCGCGACCGGGTATCAGGATTACGGCTACTACGAGTACGAATACAAGTCTGACAGTAAATAATAATCCCCCTCATCCTAACCCTCTCCCCAGGGGGGAGAGAGGACTGCATGGTGCAGCTTTTCTCCCTCTCCCTCCGGGAGAGGGTCGGGGTGAGGGATAAGGGGAAGACCATGACCACACAACGCCCTTTGATTTCTATCTATATGCCGACATGGAATCGTCAGCAGCTGGCGATCCGCGCGATTAAATCGGTCCTGCGTCAGGATTACGATAACTGGGAACTGATTATCGTGGATGACTGTTCCTCCTCTTACGAACAACTGCAAAAGTTTGTTGAAGACCTGAACGACCCGCGCGTGGTGTACACCCACAACGCCATCAACTCCGGGGCGTGTGCGGTGCGCAACCAGGCGATTATGCAGGCGAAAGGGCAGTATCTGACCGGTATCGACGACGATGACGAATGGACGCCAAACCGTCTGTCAATCTTCCTGTCGCACAAAGCGCAGCTGGTGACCCACGCGTTTCTGTATGCCAATGACTATGTCTGCCAGGGCGAGGTCTATTCGCAGCCGGCCAGCCTGCCGCTGTATCCGAAATCACCGTATTCCCGCCGCCTGTTCTACAAGCGCAACATTATCGGCAATCAGGTGTTTACCTGGGCATGGCGCTTTAAGGAGTGCCTGTTCGATACCGAGCTGAAGGCCGCGCAGGATTACGACATCTTCCTGCGGATGGTGGTGGAGTACGGCGAGCCGTGGAAGGTGGAAGAGGCCACGCAGATCCTGCACATCAATCACGGGGAGATGCAAATCACCTCGTCGCCGAAGAAATTCTCGGGCTACTTCCATTTTTACCGCAAGCACAAGGACAAGTTTGACCGTGCCAGCCGGAAGTATCAGCTCTTCACCCTGTATCAGATCCGTAATAAGCGCATGAACTGGCGCACGCTGCTGACGCTGCTGTCGGTACGTAACGGCAAGCGTCTGGCTGACGGGCTTCGGGGGAAATAATGTTTCTGGAAGATTGCCGCGCTAACAGCTGGAGCCTGCGCCCGTGCTGCATGGTTCTGGCCTACCGTATTGCGCACTTTTGCTCGGTGTGGCGCAAAAAAAATGTGCTGAACAATATCTGGGCCGCGCCGGTGCTGGTGCTGTACCGCATCATCACCGAATGCTTTTTTGGCTATGAAATTCAGGCCGCTGCCACCATTGGCCGCCGCTTTACCATTCATCACGGCTATGCGGTGGTCATCAACAAGTTCGTCGTCGCGGGTGATGATTTCACCATTCGCCACGGGGTGACAATCGGCAACCGCGGGCCAGACAGCCTGGCCTGCCCGGTGATTGGCAATAACGTCGAGTTGGGCGCCAACGTGGTGATGATCGGGGACATTACCGTGGGCAATAACGTGACGATTGGCGCAGGCAGCGTGGTGCTGGACAGCATTCCGGACAACGCGCTGGTGGTGGGCGAGAAAGCCCGCGTGAAGGTGATTAAATGAACATTCTGCAATTTAACGTACGCCTCGCAGAGGGCGGGGCGGCAGGCGTAGCGCTGGATCTGCACCAGCGCGCGCTGCAAAAAGGACTCCAGTCGCGCTTTGTTTACGGTTACGGTAAAGGCGGCAAGAAAAGCGTCAGCCATGATAACTATCCGCAGGTGCTGAAGCAGACGCCACGTCTGACCTCCATCGCCAATATTGCGCTGTTCCGCCTGTTTAACCGCGACCTGTTCGGCAACCTGAATAATCTCTACCGCACCGTCACCCGCACTCGCGGCCCGGTTGTGCTGCACTTCCACGTGCTGCACAGCTACTGGCTGAATCTGGAAGAGGTGGTGGCGTTTTGTGGCAAGGTGAAGGCGCACAAGCCGGATACCCGATTTGTCTGGACGCTGCACGACCACTGGAGCGTGACCGGACGTTGCGCCTTTACCGACGGCTGCGAAGGCTGGAAAGATAACTGCCAGAAATGCCCTACGCTCAGCAACTACCCGCCTGTGAAGGTCGATCGCGCGCATCAGCTGGTTGAGGGTAAGCGTCAGCTGTTCCGCGATATGCTCTCGCTCGGCTGCACCTTTATCTCCCCAAGCCAGCACGTGGCGGACGCTTTTAATAGCCTGTACGGAGCAGGGCGCTGCCAGATCATTAACAACGGTATTGATGTGGCAACGGAAGCGATCCTGGCCGAACTGACGCCCGTAGCCGTTACCCCCGGTAGGCCGAAAATTGCGGTCGTCGCCCATGACCTGCGCTACGACGGCAAAACCAACCAGCAGCTGGTGCGCGACATGATGGCGCTCGGCGACAAAATTGAGCTGCATACCTTTGGCAAATTCTCGCCGTTTGATGGCGCTAACGTGGTGAACCACGGGTTTGAAACCGACAAGCGCAAACTGATGAGCGCGCTGAACGGTATGGACGCGCTGGTGTTCAGCTCCCGCGTGGACAACTACCCGCTGATCCTGTGCGAAGCGCTCTCCATCGGCGTACCGGTGATTGCCACCCACAGCGACGCCGCGCGGGAAGTGCTGGAGAAATCCGGCGGTAAAACCTTCAGTGAAAATGAGGTGCTGCCGCTGGTGCAGTTGTCGAAGGCCGATATCGCGCAGGCTGTTTTTGGCACGGACCTGGAATCGTTCCGCAACCGTAGCCGCAAAGCGTACAGTGGACAACAGATGCTGGAGGAGTATGTCTCGTTCTATCAGAATCTGTAGTTATCTGCTGCTGCCGCTGATCTACCTGCTGGTCAACGTTAAGATTGCCCAGCTCGGTGAAAGCTTCCCGATCACTATCGTCACCTTCCTGCCGGTTCTGTTGTTGCTTTACGTTGACAAGCTTAACCTCAAAAAGCTGATGATTTCACTGGGCATCGGGTTTGGTCTGACGGCGTTTAACTACATCTTTGGTCAGTCGCTGGACGCCAGCAAATATGTCACCTCCACCATGCTGTTTGTTTATATCGTTATCATTATTGGCATGGTGTGGAGTATTCGCTTTAAAACTATTTCTCCGCACAATTATAGGAAAATCCTCAGGTTCTTTTATCTTGTCGTCGGGCTGATTGTTGTGCTTGCGGCAATGGAGATGGTGCAAATTATTCTCACAGGCGGCAGCAGCCTGATGGAAATAATTTCGAAATATCTTATATACAGTAACAGCTATGTACTGAACTTCATTAAGTTTGGTGGCAAGCGAACAACGGCGCTCTATTTTGAACCGGCGTTTTTTGCTCTGGCACTAATCTCAATTTGGCTCAGCATCAAACAGTTCGGTATCAAAACCCCCAAGACCGATGCTATGATTCTTGCAGGAATCGTTCTGTCAGGGTCGTTCTCCGGGGTAATGACGTTTATTCTGTTTTACCTGCTGGAGTGGGCGTTCCAGTACCTGAACAAAGAGGCGATTAAGAAAAAACTGCCGCTGGCGATAATCTCTCTGACGGTATTTTTAGTGGGCGTAATATTTGCGTTTCCGTACATTTCTGAACGTCTGGGTGATTTGGGAACGGAAGGTTCGTCGTCCTATTATCGCATCATTGGTCCACTGGTGATGGTGGGTTATTCCTTAACCCATATTGATGGCGTAGTAAGATTCGGCTCACTTTACGAATATGTTGCATCATTCGGAATCTTTAACGGTGCGGATGTCGGTAAAACCATAGACAATGGTCTGTATCTGTTAATTATCTATTTTTCCTGGTTCGCCGTACTGTTGACACTGTGGTATCTGTTTAAAGTTTTCAAAATGATGATTAACGCGTTTGGTGATAACCAGAACTTTCGCGTGCAACTTTATCTGTTCACACCGGTGTCGTTGTTTTTTACCGGGTCAATATTTAGCCCGGAATATGCATTCTTAATTGTATGTCCGTTTATTTTGCGCAAAGCGCTGAATATTACGAGCGTATGACGAAATGAGGTGATTTATGTTTCTTAGCGTCATTACTGTCGCCTTTCGTAACTACGAAGGGGTGGTAAAAACCTGGCGCTCGCTGCGCAACCTGGCGCGCGATCCGAGCCTCACTTTTGAGTGGATCGTGGTCGATGGCGGCTCGAACGACGGCACGGCGGAGTTCCTGGAAAAACTCAACGGTGAGTTCAACTTACGTTACATCAGCGAGAAAGATAAAGGTATTTACGATGCCATGAATAAAGGCATCAACATGGCGCAGGGGCGTTACGCGATCTTCCTCAATTCCGGCGATGTGTTCCATGAAGATGTGGCGCTGTTTGCCCGTCAACTGGCGCGCCAGAAAGAAGATGCCATGTTTATTGGTGATGCGCTGCTTGATTTCGGCGAGGGGAAAAAAGTGCTGCGCGGCGCGAAACCAGGCTGGTATATCTACCACAGCCTGCCGGCCAGCCATCAGGCTATTTTCTTCCCAATGAGCGGCCTGAAAAAACAGCCTTACGATTTGCGCTATAAAGTGTCATCAGATTATGCCCTGGCGGCCAGCCTGTACAAATCTGGCTACCCGTTCCGTCGAATTAAAGGACTGGTATCTGAATTTTCAATGGGTGGCGTGTCAACCTCGAATAATCTGGAACTGTGCCAGGATGCCAAAAACGTGCAGCGTAAAATATTACGCGTGCCGGGGTTCTGGGCGGAATTATCTTATTTCTTACGTCTGAAAACGACGGGTAAAGCGAAAGCCTTATATAACAAAGCCTGAGATATAAGGAAACGTAATGCAGGAATTAAATGGATTCTCCGTGCCGAAAGGTTTTCGGGGCGGGAGCGGTATTAAAGTTCAACTGTGGTGGGCTGTACAGGCAACGTTATTTGCCTGGTCGCCGCAAATACTGTACCGCTGGCGCGCATTTTTACTGCGTCTGTTTGGCGCAAAAATAGGAAAAAACGTAGTCATTCGACCTTCGGTGAAAATTACTTATCCCTGGAAATTAACGCTTGGGGATTACGCCTGGGTTGGGGATGACGCGGTGTTATATACCCTTGGCGAGATTACGATTGGCGCAAATTCGGTGGTTTCACAGAAGTGTTATTTGTGCACCGGCAGCCACGATTTTATGAGCCCGCATTTTGATATTACCGCTTCGCCTGTTGTGATCGGTGAAAAATGCTGGCTGGCAACAGACGTCTTTGTTGCACCCGGTGTTTCTGTTGGCGATGGCACGGTAGTCGGTGCCCGCAGCAGCGTTTTTAAATCGCTTCCGGCAAATAAAATTTGCCGTGGCAACCCCGCAGTGGTGATACGCGAACGCGTTGAAACTGAAAAACTTTGATAAGTACAGAGGAATATAAACATGTCTAAAGTCGCTCTCATCACCGGCGTTACCGGACAAGATGGTTCTTACCTGGCAGAATTGCTGCTGGAAAAAGGGTATGAAGTTCACGGTATTAAGCGTCGTGCCTCTTCATTCAACACCGAGCGTGTCGATCACATTTACCAGGATCCGCATGCGGCAAACCCGAAATTCCATCTGCACTACGGCGACCTGACCGATACCTCCAACCTGACCCGCATCCTGCAAGAAGTACAGCCGGACGAAGTGTACAACCTGGGGGCAATGAGCCACGTTGCGGTTTCCTTCGAGTCCCCGGAGTACACCGCTGACGTGGATGCGATGGGTACGCTGCGTCTGCTGGAAGCGATTCGCTTCCTTGGTCTTGAGAAGAAAACCCGCTTCTACCAGGCATCTACCTCTGAGCTGTACGGTCTGGTGCAGGAAATTCCGCAGAAAGAGACCACGCCGTTCTACCCGCGTTCTCCGTACGCTGTGGCGAAACTGTACGCTTACTGGATCACCGTGAACTACCGTGAATCCTACGGCATGTACGCCTGTAACGGCATTCTGTTCAACCACGAATCTCCGCGTCGCGGCGAAACCTTCGTGACCCGCAAAATCACCCGCGCGATCGCCAACATCGCTCAGGGCCTGGAGTCTTGCCTGCACCTCGGCAACATGGATTCCCTGCGTGACTGGGGCCATGCGAAAGACTACGTGAAAATGCAGTGGATGATGTTGCAGCAGGAACAGCCAGAAGACTTCGTGATCGCGACCGGCGTGCAGTACTCCGTGCGTCAGTTCGTTGAGATGGCTGCGGCACAGCTGGGCATCAAGCTGCGCTTCGAAGGCACCGGCGTGGAAGAGAAGGGTATCGTTGTTTCAGTGACCGGCCACGACGCACCGGGCGTGAAGCCAGGCGACGTGATTGTCCAGGTTGATCCGCGTTACTTCCGTCCTGCTGAAGTGGAAACCCTGCTGGGCGACCCAACCAAAGCGCACGAGAAGCTGGGCTGGAAACCAGAAACCACCCTGCAAGAAATGGTATCCGAGATGGTGGCCAAAGATCTTGAAGCAGCGAAAAAACACTCCCTGCTCAAGTCTCATGGCTACGAGGTTGCCATCGCGCTGGAGTCCTGAGAATGACAAAACAACGTATTTTTGTCGCCGGTCATCGCGGAATGGTGGGTTCCGCGATTGTTCGCCAGCTGGAACAGCGCGGCGACGTTGAGGTGATTGTTCGCACCCGCGACGAGCTGAACCTGCTTGACAGCAAAGCGGTGCAGGATTTCTTCGCCAGCGAACGTATCGACCAGGTGTATCTGGCGGCGGCGAAGGTGGGCGGCATTGTCGCTAACAACACCTACCCGGCGGATTTCATCTACGAGAACATGATGATTGAAAGCAACATCATTCACGCGGCGCATCTGTACAACGTGAATAAATTGCTGTTCCTCGGCTCATCCTGTATCTACCCGAAAATGGCGAAGCAGCCGATCGCCGAGAGCGAACTGTTGCAGGGCACGCTTGAAGCCACTAACGAGCCGTATGCGATTGCCAAAATTGCCGGGATCAAGCTGTGTGAATCCTACAACCGTCAGTATAACCGCGACTATCGCTCGGTGATGCCGACCAACCTGTACGGACCGCACGACAACTTCCACCCGAGCAATTCGCACGTGATCCCGGCGCTGCTGCGTCGTTTCCACGAGGCGACTGCCGAAAACGCCCCGGACGTGGTGGTGTGGGGCAGCGGTACGCCAATGCGTGAGTTCCTGCACGTGGACGACATGGCGGCGGCCAGCATTCACGTCATGGAGCTGGATCGCGAGGTGTGGCAGGAAAACACCGAGCCGATGCTGTCGCACATTAACGTCGGGACCGGCGTGGACTGCACCATTCGCGAGCTGGCGCAGACCATCGCGCAGGTGGTGGGCTACAAAGGACGCGTGGTGTTTGACGCCACCAAACCGGACGGCACGCCGCGCAAGCTGCTGGACGTGACCCGTCTGCATCAGCTGGGCTGGTATCACGAGGTCTCACTGGAGCAGGGGCTGGCCAGCACCTACCAGTGGTTCCTGGAAAACCAGCACCGCTTCCGGGGGTAATGATGTTTTTAAGTCAGGAAGATTTTGCCACGGTAGTGCGTTCCACTCCGCTGATCTCAATCGATTTGATCGTGGAGAACGAACGCGGCGAGTTCTTGCTGGGGAAACGAACCAATCGTCCTGCACAGGGCTTCTGGTTCGTGCCCGGCGGGCGCGTGCAGAAGGATGAGACGCTTACCGATGCGTTTGAGCGTCTCACTCTGGCGGAACTGGGTCTGCAACTGCCGATGGCAGCGGGCCAGTTTTACGGGGTCTGGCAGCACTTCTATGACGATAACTTTTCAGGCACCGGGTTCACCACGCACTACATCGTGCTGGGGTTCCGCCTGAAGGTGAGTGAGGCAGACCTGCGTCTGCCTGATTCTCAGCATGACGATTACCGCTGGTTAACGCCAGAGGCGCTGCTGGCAAGCGACAACGTCCATGACAACAGTCGGGCGTACTTCCTTGCGGAACGTCAGGCCGAGGTGCCAGGTCTATGAAAATCCTCGTCTACGGAATTAACTACTCGCCGGAGCTTACCGGTATCGGGAAATACACCGGCGAGATGGTCGAGTGGATGGCGAGCCAGGGACATGACGTGCGGGTGATTACTGCCCCGCCGTATTACCCGGAGTGGAAGGTAGGCGAACGCTATTCCAGCTGGCGCTACCGCCGCGAAGAGGGCGCCGCGACCGTCTGGCGCTGCCCGCTCTACGTGCCGAAACAGCCCTCGACGCTGAAACGTTTAATTCATCTGGGCAGCTTTGCCCTGAGCAGTTTCTTCCCGCTGATGGCGCAGCGTCGCTGGAAGCCGGATCGCATCATCGGCGTGGTGCCGACGCTGTTCTGCACGCCAGGCATGCGCCTGCTGGGCAAACTCTCCGGCGCGCGCACCCTGCTGCACATTCAGGATTATGAAGTGGACGCCATGCTCGGGCTGGGGATGGCCGGGAAAGGCAAGGGCGGCAAGGTGGCGAAGCTCGCCAGCGCCTTTGAGCGCAGCGGTCTGCACAACGTGGATTACGTCTCGACCATTTCGCGCTCAATGATGAACAAGGCGCAGGAGAAGGGCGTCCCGGCGGAAAAAGTGATCTTCTTTCCGAACTGGTCCGAAGTGGCGCGCTTCCGCGATGTGACAGACCAGGATGCGCAGGCGTTACGCGCGCAGCTCGGGTTGCCTGCTGAGCAAAAAATCATTCTTTACTCAGGCAACATCGGCGAAAAACAGGGGCTGGAGAGCGTGATTGACGCCGCGCTTCAGCTGAGCGAACACCCGTGGATGTTCGTGATAGTCGGGCAGGGCGGCGGTAAAGCGCGGCTGGAAAAAATGGCCAGCGAGCGCGGACTGACCAACATCCGCTTCTTCCCGCTTCAGTCTTATGACGCGCTGCCCGCGCTGCTGAAAATGGCGGATTGCCATCTGGTGGTGCAAAAACGCGGCGCGGCGGATGCGGTGTTGCCGTCCAAGCTGACCAACATTCTGGCAGTGGGCGGAAACGCGGTGATTACGGCAGAAGCCGCAACAGAATTAGGCCAGCTGTGCAACAGCTACCCGGGCATTGCCGTTTGCGTGGAGCCGGAATCGGTTCCTGCGCTGGTGACCGGAATTGAGCAGGCACTCGCCATGCCAAAAGAGAACACGGTGGCACGTGAATATGCCGAACGCACGCTCGAGAAAGAGAACGTGCTGAGCCAATTTATTGCAGATATACGGGGATAAATCATGAGTCAAACCACTTTGTATCCGGTCGTAATGGCGGGTGGATCCGGGAGCCGGTTGTGGCCACTGTCCCGCGTGCTTTATCCAAAACAATTTCTGTGCCTGAAAGGCGACCTCACCATGCTGCAAACGACGGTTAACCGTCTGCACGGCGTGGAGTGTGAAAGCCCGGTGGTGATCTGTAACGAACAGCACCGCTTTATCGTTGCCGAGCAGCTGCGCCAGCTGAACAAACTGACCGAAAATATCATTCTGGAGCCTGCCGGACGCAACACGGCGCCTGCCATTGCCCTTGCGGCGCTGGCGGCAAAACGCAGCAGCCCGGACTGCGACCCGCTGATGCTGGTGCTGGCGGCTGACCACGTCATCCAGCAGGAAGAGGCCTTCCGCGATGCGGTACGCGCCGCGATTCCTTACGCTGAGAACGGCAAGCTGGTGACCTTCGGCATCGTGCCGGATCTCCCGGAAACCGGCTATGGCTACATTCGCCGCGGCAGCGTTACGCCTGGTGAAGGCGACAGCGTGGCCTTTGACGTGGCGCAGTTTGTCGAAAAACCGAATCTGGAAACCGCGCAGGCGTACGTCGCCAGCGGGGAATACTACTGGAACAGCGGTATGTTCCTGTTCCGCGCCGGTCGCTACCTGGAAGAGCTGGAAAAATATCGCCCGGATATCTTACGCGCCTGCGAAAAAGCGATGGCGGTGGTGGATCCGGATCTCGATTTTATCCGCGTGGACGAAGAAGCCTTCCGCGCCTGTCCGGAAGAGTCCATTGACTATGCGGTGATGGAACGTACGGCAGATGCGGTAGTGGTACCGATGGATGCGGGCTGGAGCGACGTCGGCTCCTGGTCGTCATTGTGGGAGATTAGCGCGCATACCCCGGAGGGTAACGTCCATCACGGGGATGTGATCAGCCACAAAACGGAAAACAGCTACGTCTACGCCGAATCTGGCCTCGTCACTACGGTAGGGGTGAAGGATCTGGTGGTCGTGCAGACCAAAGACGCGGTGCTGATTGCCGACCGTAATGCCGTGCAGGACGTTAAAAAAGTGGTGGAGAAGATCAAGGCCGATGGCCGCCACGAACACCATATTCACCGTGAAGTTTACCGCCCGTGGGGCAAATATGACTCCATCGACGCTGGCGAGCGTTATCAGGTGAAACGCATCACCGTGAAGCCGGGAGAAGGGCTGTCGGTGCAGATGCACCATCACCGCGCCGAACACTGGGTGGTGGTGGCGGGGACCGCCAAAGTGACCATCGACGGTGAAGTGAAGCTGCTCGGTGAAAACGAGTCCATTTATATTCCGCTGGGGGCGACGCACTGTCTGGAGAACCCGGGGAAAATTCCGCTCGACTTAATTGAGGTGCGTTCCGGCTCCTATCTGGAAGAGGACGACATCATCCGCTTCCAGGATCGCTACGGGCGCGTGTAGCACTCCGCATCATGCCCGGTGGCGCTGCGCTTTCCGGGCCTACGAATGACAAAAATAAATTTGGCCATTACATGGTCAGGGCCAACTGTTGCCTGAAAAAGGGGTCATCATGGAAAAATTAACCTGTTTTAAAGCCTACGATATTCGCGGCAAGCTGGGCGAAGAGCTGAACGAAGACATTGCGTGGCGCATCGGCCGCGCGTACGGCGAATACCTGAAACCACAAACTATCGTGCTGGGCGGCGACGTGCGTCTGACCAGCAAATCCCTGAAGCTGGCGCTGGCGAAAGGGCTACAGGACGCGGGCGTCGATGTGCTGGACATTGGCCTTTCCGGTACCGAAGAGATCTATTTTGCCACCTTCCACCTGGGCGTGGACGGCGGTATCGAAGTGACGGCCAGCCATAACCCGATGGACTACAACGGCATGAAGCTGGTACGCAAGGGCGCGCGTCCTATCAGCGGCGACACCGGCCTGCGTGACGTGCAGCGTCTGGCCGAGGCCAACGACTTCCCGCCGGTCAATGAAGCCAGACGCGGCAGCTATAAGCAGATTAACCTGCAAAAAGAGTACATCGACCACCTGCTGGGCTACATCAACGTGGCGAACCTCAAACCGCTGAAGCTGGTGATTAACTCCGGCAACGGCGCGGCAGGCCCGGTTGTCGATGCACTTGAAGCCCGCTTTAAGGCGCTGAACGTGCCGGTGACCTTCGTCAAAGTGCACAACACGCCTGACGGCAACTTCCCGAACGGTATTCCTAACCCGCTGCTGCCGGAGTGCCGCGACGACACCCGCAACGCGGTGATTGAGCACGGCGCCGATATGGGTATCGCCTTTGACGGCGATTTCGACCGCTGCTTCCTGTTCGATGAGAAAGGGCAGTTTATCGAAGGCTACTACATCGTTGGCCTGCTGGCGGAAGCGTTCCTCGAGAAAAACCCGGGGGCGAAAATCATTCACGATCCGCGTCTTTCCTGGAACACCGTCGACGTGGTGAAGGCCGCGGGCGGCGAGCCGGTGATGTCCAAAACCGGCCACGCGTTTATCAAAGAGCGTATGCGTGAGGAAGACGCCATCTACGGCGGCGAGATGAGCGCCCACCACTATTTCCGTGATTTTGCCTACTGCGACAGCGGGATGATCCCGTGGCTGCTGGTGACTGAGCTGCTGTGCCTGAAAGGGCAGAGCCTGGGTGAACTGGTGCGTGACCGCATGGCGGCGTTCCCGGCGAGCGGCGAGATCAACAGCAAACTGGCACAGCCCGCTGAGGCCATTGCCCGCGTGGAACAGCACTTTGCCATTCATGCGCTGGAGATTGACCGTACCGACGGTATCAGCATGGCGTTCCCGCAGTGGCGCTTCAACCTGCGCTCCTCCAACACCGAGCCGGTGGTGCGCCTGAACGTGGAGTCCCGCGCCGATACCGCGCTGATGGAAGCCCGAACGAAGGACATTCTGGCGCTGTTGAATCAGTAAAAAGAAAACCTTACCCCTCACCCTAACCCTCTCCCCAAAGGGGAGAGGGAACTTGAACACCCTCTCCCCTTTGGGGAGAGGGCCGGGGTGAGGGGCGAGGGGTAAGGTTTAGAACTAAAGGAACAACGATGACAAATCTAAAAAAGCGCGAACGAGCGAGAACGAATGCATCGTTAATCTCTATGGTGCAGCGTTTTTCTGATATCACCATCATGGTCGGCGGACTGTGGGCGGTGTGTTGGGTCAGCGGGCAGTCGTTCTTATACATGCACTTGCTGATGGCGTTGATTGCGCTGGTGGTGTTTCAGATGATCGGCGGCATGACCGATTTTTATCGTTCATGGCGCGGCGTCAAAATGACCACCGAACTGATGCTGCTGCTCCAGAACTGGACCTTAAGCCTGGTTTTCAGCGCAGGGCTGGTGGCGTTCAGCCATGATTTTGATAACCGTCTTGTGACCTATCTCTGCTGGTATCTGTTAACCAGCATTGGCATGGTGGTCTGCCGCTCGCTGATCCGCTTTGGCGCAGGCTGGCTGCGCAACCGCGGGTATAACCGTCGCTTCGTTGCCGTGGCGGGCGACCTGCCGGTGGGACAGGTGTTGCTCGACAGCTTCCGCAAAGAGCCGTGGTTAGGCTTTGAAGTGGTCGGGATTTATCACGACGCGAAGCCCGGCGGCGTGCCGTCCGACTGGGCAGGTAACTACGAACAGCTTATTGACGATGCGAAAGCTGGCAAAATTCATAACGTCTACATCGCCATGCAGATGAAAGATGAATCCCGCATCAAGAAACTGATGCGCGAGCTGGCGGATACCACCTGCTCGGTGATCCTCATCCCGGATGTCTTCACCTTCAATATTCTCCACTCCCGTATTGAAGAGGTGAACGGGGTACCGGTTGTTCCACTGTACGACACGCCGCTGTCGGGGATTAACCGCGTGCTGAAGCGCGTGGAAGATATCGTCCTTTCGTCCCTGATCCTGCTGCTCATCTCCCCGGTGCTGTGCTGCATTGCGCTGGCGGTGAAGCTCAGCTCGCCGGGGCCGATCATCTTCCGTCAGACCCGCTACGGCATGGACGGTAAGCCGATCATGGTGTGGAAATTCCGCTCCATGAAGGTGATGGAGAACGACAAGGTGGTGACCCAGGCGACGCAGAACGATCCGCGCGTCACCCGCGTGGGCAACTTCCTGCGCCGTACCTCGCTCGATGAGCTGCCGCAGTTCATCAACGTGTTCACCGGCGGGATGTCCATCGTCGGGCCTCGTCCTCACGCCGTGGCCCATAACGAGCAGTACCGCACCCTGATTGAAGGCTACATGCTGCGCCATAAGGTGAAGCCAGGCATCACCGGCTGGGCGCAGATCAACGGCTGGCGCGGCGAGACCGACACGCTGGAAAAAATGGAAAAACGTATCGAGTTCGATCTGGAGTACATCCGCGAGTGGAGCCTCTGGTTCGATATCAAGATTGTTTTTCTGACCATTTTCAAAGGCTTCGTGAACAAAGCGGCGTACTAAGATGAGCTTACGAGAAAAAACCATCAGCGGCGCGAAATGGTCAGCCATGGCCACCATCGTCATTATTGGCCTCGGCCTGGTGCAGATGACGGTGCTGGCGCGCATTATCGATAACCACCAGTTTGGTCTGCTGACCGTCTCGCTGGTGATTATCGCCCTGGCCGATACGCTGTCGGACTTTGGTATCGCCAACTCCATTATCCAGCGCAAGGAGATCAGCCATCTGGAGCTGACCACCCTCTACTGGCTGAACGTCGGGCTGGGGATCTTCGTGTTCGTACTGGTGTTCCTGCTGAGCGATGTGATTGCCGGCGTGCTGCATAACCCGGACCTGGCGCCGCTGATGCGCACCCTGTCGTTCGCTTTCGTGGTGATCCCGCACGGGCAGCAGTTCCGCGCGCTGATGCAGAAGGAGCTGGAGTTCAACAAAATCGGCATGATTGAAACCAGCGCCGTGCTGGCGGGCTTTACCTTCACCGTGGTCAGCGCCCATTTCTGGCCGCTGGCGATGACCGCCATCCTCGGCTACCTGGTTAACTCTGCCGTGCGCACGCTGCTGTTCGGCTTCTTTGGCCGTAAGATTTATCGCCCGGGGCTGCATTTTTCGCTGGCGTCTGTTTCATCCAACCTGCGCTTCGGCGCGTGGCTGACGGCAGACAGCATTATCAACTACGTGAATACTAACCTCTCCACGCTGGTGCTGGCGCGCATTCTGGGAGCGAGCGTCGCGGGTGGCTACAACCTGGCGTATAACGTCGCGGTTGTCCCGCCGATGAAGCTCAACCCTATCATTACCCGCGTGCTGTTCCCGGCGTTCGCCAAAATTCAGGACGATACCGAAAAGCTGCGCGTGAACTTTTACAAGCTGCTCTCCGTGGTGGGGATCATCAACTTCCCGGTGCTGCTGGGGCTGATGGTGGTTGCCAGCAATTTCGTACCGCTGGTGTTTGGCGAGAAGTGGAACAGCATCATCCCGATCCTGCAACTGCTGTGCGTCGTGGGGCTGCTGCGCTCGGTGGGGAACCCGATTGGTTCTCTGCTAATGGCGAAGGCGCGCGTGGATATCAGCTTCAAGTTCAACGTGTTTAAAACCTTCCTGTTTATTCCGGCAATTATTGTGGGCGGCCACATGGCGGGCGCCATTGGCGTGACGCTCGGCTTCCTGCTGGTGCAAATCGTCAATACCGTGCTGAGCTACTTCGTGATGATCAAACCGGTGCTGGGCTCCAGCTACCGTCAGTACATCCTCAGCCTGTGGCTGCCGTTCTATCTCTCCTTACCGACGCTTGCGGTGAGCTACGGCCTGGGCGTGGTGCTCAACGGGCATCTGCCGCTGGCGGCGCTGCTTGCGGTGCAGGTCGCGGCAGGCGCGCTGGCGTTCGGCGTGATGATTGTGCTGTCACGCAATGCGCTGGTGGTCGAGATGAAGCGCCAGTTTTGCCGTAACGAAAAAATGAAAACGCTGCTTCGCGCAGGCTAATTTTACGAGGCCATTATGAAATTACTTATTCTTGGCAACCATACCTGCGGCAACCGTGGCGACAGCGCCATCCTGCGCGGTTTACTGGATGCAATTAACACCCTTAAGCCTGAGACTGAAGTGGATGTGATGAGCCGTTATCCGGTCAGCTCATCCTGGTTACTGAACCGCCCGGTGATGGGCGACCCGCTCTACAGCCAGATGAAACAGCACAACAACGCCGCGGGCGTGATGGGGCGCGTGAAGAAAGTGCTGCGTCGCCGCTACCAGCATCAGGTGCTGCTTTCTCGCGTGACCGACACCGGCAAGCTGCGCAACATTGCCATCGCGCAGGGCTTTACCGATTTTGTTCGTCTGCTGTCCGGCTATGACGCCATTATTCAGGTGGGCGGTTCGTTCTTCGTCGATCTGTACGGCGTGCCACAGTTTGAGCATGCACTTTGTACGTTCATGGCGAAAAAGCCGCTGTTTATGATCGGCCACAGCGTCGGGCCATTCCAGGATCCGCAGTTTAACCAGCTGGCGAACTATGTCTTCGGCCACTGCGACGCGCTGATCCTGCGTGAATCGGTCAGCCTCGACATGATGAAGCGCAGTGAAATCGACACCACCAAAGTGGAGCACGGTGTGGACACCGCCTGGCTGGTGGATCATCAGGATGACAGTTTCCAGGCCAGCTACGCGGTACAGCACTGGCTCGACGTGGCGGCAAAGCAGAAAACCGTCGCCATTACCCTGCGTGAACTTGCGCCGTTCGATAAACGCCTCGGCACGACCCAGGCGGCGTACGAGAAAGCCTTTGCCGATGTGGTGAACCGCGTGCTGGACAGCGGTTACCAGGTGCTGGCGCTTTCCACCTGTACCGGTATCGACAGCTACAACAAAGATGACCGTATGGTGGCGCTCAACCTGCGCAACCTGGTGAACGATCCGTCCCGCTATCACGTGGTGATGGACGAGCTGAACGATCTGGAGATGGGCAAGCTGCTCTCCGCCTGCGACCTGACCGTGGGCACGCGTCTGCACTCGGCCATTATCTCGATGAACTTCGGCACGCCAGCCATCGCCATTAACTACGAACACAAGTCCGCGGGCATTATGCAGCAGCTCGGTATGCCGGAAATGGCCGTCGATATTCGTCATCTGCTGGACGGGTCGCTGGGTGCGATGGTGGGCGACACGCTCGGCCAGCTGCCTGCGATCAACGAACGTCTGGCGATAGCGGTAAAAGCCGAACGCGAAAAAGGTATTGGCATGGTGAAATCCGTACTCGACCGCGTCCGGGAGGGGAAATGAAGGTTGGTTTCTTCTTACTGAAATTTCCGCTGTCGTCTGAAACCTTTGTGCTGAACCAAATCACCGCGTTTATCGATATGGGGTATGACGTGGAGATTATCGCCCTGCAAAAGGGCGATACGCAAAACACCCATGCGGCGTATACCCGGTATGGGCTGGAGGCGAAAACCCGCTGGTTGCAGGATGAACCCACCGGACGAATGAACAAACTGCGCCATCGCGCCAGCCAGACGCTGCGCGGCCTTCATCGCGCCTCGACGTGGCGGGCGCTGAATATGTCGCGCTATGGGGCGGAGGCCCGCAACCTGATCCTTTCCGCCATTTGCGGGCAAACGGCCCAGCCGTACCGGGCCGATGTCTTTATCGCCCACTTTGGCCCGGCGGGCGTAACTGCGGCAAAACTGCGTGAGCTGGGGGTGATTGACGGCAAAATCGCAACCATTTTCCACGGTATCGACATCTCCAGCCGGGAAGTACTGAACCACTACACGCCGGAATATCAGCAGCTGTTTCGCCGTGGCGACATGATGCTGCCGATAAGCAACCTGTGGGCCGGACGCCTGAAAACCATGGGGTGCCCGAGCGAGAAAATCACCGTTTCACGCATGGGCGTGGATATGGAACGTTTCACTCAGCGACCGGTTAAGGTGCCGGGCAAGCCGCTGCAAATTATCTCTGTTGCCCGCCTGACCGAAAAGAAAGGGCTGCACGTAGCCATCGAAGCCTGTCGCCAGCTGAAGGCGCGCGGCGTGGACTTCCACTACCGCATCCTGGGTATCGGGCCGTGGGAGCGTCGCCTGCGCACGCTGATTGAACAGTATCAGCTGGAAGACGTGGTCGAGATGCCGGGCTTCAAGCCGAGCCACGAAGTGAAAGCCATGCTTGATGACGCGGATGTGTTCCTGCTGCCTTCCGTAACCGGCGCCGACGGCGATATGGAAGGTATTCCCGTGGCGCTGATGGAGGCGATGGCGGTCGGCATTCCGGTGGTCTCGACCCTGCACAGCGGTATCCCGGAGCTGATCACCTCTGAGCATTCCGGCTGGCTGGTCCCTGAAAACAATGCGCTGGCGCTGGCGGATCGTCTGGCTGCGTTCAGTGATATCGATCAGCAGACGCTGATCCCTGTGCTGCAAAATGCGCGGCAAAAAGTTGAAGCAGAATTCAATCAGCAGGTGATTAATCGCCAGTTAGCGAGCCTGCTGCAAACGCTGTAACGCTGAGGTTGTATGCTGAAAAAGATTACCCGACGCCGATTTGTCTCTTCTTTATCCGTCCTGGCTGCCATGCCGCTGTTGTCGTCCCGCGCTGCGCGGGCGGCAACCGGGAAGACGGTTTCTGTCGATCGCTACAACAATAACGACTGGATCGCCGCCTTTAAGCAGGCATTTACCGAGGGCGATACCGTTGTTGTTCCCGCCGGGTTAACCTGTGAAAACATCAATACCGGCATTTTCATTCCTGATGGCAAAACCCTGCTGATCCGCGGTGCGCTGAAGGGCAACGGCCGCGGGCGGTTTGTGCTCCAGGAAGGCTGTAAGGTCATTGGGGAAGGAGAGGGGCGCACGCATAACATTACGCTGGACGTGCGTGGCTCCGACTGTGTCATTAAAGGGCTGGCGATGAGCGGCTTCGGCCCCGTCACCCAGATCTACATCGGCGGTAAAAAGCCGAGAGTGATGCGTAACCTGCTTATCGATCGCATTGCCGTGAGCCAGGCCAACTACGCCATTCTGCGCCAGGGTTTTCATAATCAGGTGGACGGTGCGCGCATAACCAACAGTAAATTCAGCCATTTGCAGGGTGACGCGATTGAGTGGAACGTGGCGATTAACGACCGCAATATCCTGATCTCTGACCACGTGATCGATAACATCAACTGCACAAACGGCAAGATCAACTGGGGGATAGGCATTGGGCTTGCTGGCAGCACGTACGACAATGACTATCCGGAACAGCAGACCGTTAAAAACTTCGTGGTGGCAAATATCACCGGCAGCAACTGTCGGCAGTTGGTCCATGTTGAAAACGGTAAACACTTTGTGATCCGTAATATCAAGGCCAGCAATATTACTCCCGACTTCAGTAAAAAGGCCGGAATTGATAACGCAACGGTAGCTATTTATGGCTGTGATAATTTCGTTATTGATAATATCGATATGGTGAACAGCGCCGGAATGTTAATCGGGTATGGCGTGATCAAGGGTGATTATCTGTCGATACCGCAAAACTTCAAACTTAACGATATTCGCCTGGATAACCGACAGCTTGCCTATAAGCTGCGCGGGATACAGATTTCTTCCGGCAATGCCACCTCGTTTGTTGCCATCACCAACGTCAACATGCAGCGGGCAACGCTTGAGCTGCACAACAAGCCACAGCATCTTTTCTTGCGTAATATCAACGTGATGCAGGAGTCGGCGACGGGACCAGCGCTTAAGATGAACTTCGACTTGCGCAAAGACGTGCGCGGGAAGTTTATGGCCAAAAACGAGACGCTGTTGTCGCTCGCGAACATAAAAGCGGTAAATGAAAAGGGGCAGAGTTCGGTAGATATTGATCGGGTCGATCAACACGTGGTGAATACGGAACGGTTGAATTTTGCGCTGCCGCACAGGTAATCCTACAGCCTATTTTGCGACTATTCCTGGTACGGAATCGCGATCTATTCAGATTACAACTACTGTAATTTGTGGTGGGGTGACCTAGGATTACTTCATATTTACGGCAAAACATGCTGGCGAAAACAGGTTTAAAAGCTATAATTCGTCAACCATTTTAAGGTGGAAGAAATAATGATTAATTTGAAAGCAGTCATACCGGTAGCGGGTTTGGGCATGCATATGTTGCCCGCCACAAAGGCCATTCCTAAAGAGATGCTGCCGATCGTTGACAAGCCGATGATTCAGTACATCGTCGACGAGATTGTTGCTGCGGGGATCAAAGAAATCGTTCTGGTGACGCACTCTTCGAAGAATGCCGTTGAGAACCACTTCGACACCTCTTATGAACTCGAAGCGCTGCTTGAGCAGCGCGTTAAGCGTCAGCTTCTGGCAGAAGTTCAGTCTATCTGTCCTCCTGGCGTGACCATCATGAACGTGCGTCAGGCGCAGCCGCTGGGTCTGGGCCACTCAATCCTCTGCGCGCGCCCGGTGGTGGGTGATAACCCGTTCATCGTGGTTCTGCCGGACATCATTATTGATACCGCTTCCGCCGATCCGCTGCGTTACAACCTGGCGGCAATGGTGGCACGTTTCAATGAAACGGGCCGTAGCCAGGTGCTGGCGAAACGTATGAAGGGCGATCTCTCCGAGTATTCTGTTATTCAGACTAAAGAGCCACTGGAGACAGAAGGGCAGGTGAGCCGGATCGTTGAGTTTATCGAAAAACCCGATCAGCCGCAGACGCTAGACTCCGACCTGATGGCGGTAGGCCGTTATGTGCTGAATGCGGATATCTGGGCTGAGCTGGAAAAAACCGAGCCGGGCGCCTGGGATCGTATCCAGCTGACCGATGCGATTGCTGAGCTGGCGAAGAAGCAGTCGGTTGATGCGATGCTGATGACCGGCGATAGCTATGACTGCGGTAAGAAAATGGGGTATATGCAGGCCTTTGTGAACTATGGCCTGCGTAACCTGAAGGAAGGGGCGAAGTTCAGAAGCCGGATTGAGAAGCTGCTTAAAGAGCACTAAACCTTCGGTATACTCCCGCAAAGTATTGATCTAAGGTGGTAAGCGTTCGGAATGGATAGAACGCTACCACCTTTTAATGTTTCTGACACAGATAAGAGCGAGTCTTAGTACGATAGTCTATAACTTTTTGCTTGTTTCTAAGTGAGATACGTCAGACAATTATCCGCATATTTTTATGAACCGGACCTGCGTATTCGGCGTTCAAAAATTTGTTATAGAATATAAGCATGTTGGTAGCTTAGGAGCCAAGGGCGGTAGCGTGGCCCGACCATATTGAGCGTTGTGGCTCATTCCCTTTATTAGTAATGCTAATATTTTACCTAAAGGCAGATTGATGGCATCTCTGTATTTTTTACTTCCTCTTTTATATATTATTTGCACCATATACTTTATAAAAGGCGTATATATTCGCGTTTTTACTATTTTTTACTTCGTGGTGAATTTTGTATATTATCTATCTGTCTGGATACAGGGTATTCCGCTAGAGGAGGGATATACTCAGGTATTTTGGTTCTCATTCTTAAGTTTATTCGCAATCCATTTGTCATATTTTATAACACCAATAAAAGTGTCCTCTCGGTATAATCATTCAGATGATTTGTCTAATTCATGGTTCAGAAGTATTAACTCAAAAATATTTGTCGTTTGTGGTCTGGTTTTATACATTTTTGCTTTGATGATTTATGTGAAAAATAATGGGGTCGCATTTGGTGGTGGTTACGAAGCTCGTCTTGAACAGAATTCGGGTGGCGGCCTGTCAATTATTTTAATGTACGCATTTGTTCCTTCCTCGATTGTGTTCTTTCTTCGTAAACCTACTAAATTACGTTTTATATTGGCAACCGCATTGGCTATTTTCTGTGGTTCTGTTTATTACTACGTTATAGGCGGCTCAAGAAATGTAATGGGCGCGGCAGTTCTTGCTATAACTTATTTTGCCTATGAGAAAAAAGTACTCCGTATAAATGAAATAGCTATACTATCAGCATGTTGCTGTGTAGCTTTAATTGTATTGGGTGCTCTGCGTTATGGATCCAGTCTTGATGATGTGATCAGTATGCTTCTGTCTGGCTCATCAGTCATGATTTCATTCGCTTTAGATTCTTTCTCTCCGATTTATGCAATCAAAGATATTATTGAATATATTGATAAAACAGGTAATATTCAGTATTTTTCAACCTTCTTCAATGAGTTTGCGATTATTGTTCCTCGTTTTTTATGGGAGTCAAAACCGATTAACTTTTTGAATAACGGCTATTTTTATACAACCTATATCCTGAATATGGATACGCAGTTGACCATATCACCAACGATAGTAGGTAGCTTTATTATTATGTTTGGCACAACCTGGTTTTGGCTTTGGGGACTTATTACTGGAAGCACATTAAAAATCATTGACGCAGTAACCAAAAAAACCAGGATGATTACGATAAAGATTACATTTATAACCTGCATTGGCTACTGCTTCTTCTGGGTGCGTGACGGTTTAGAAGTGTTTATGTATATCTCATTTAAATTCTTTTTATGTGTAATGATCATTAAAGCGATTAGCACGATAGTTGGTAGTCTATTGAAAAGGCCTTCGAATGAAAATTTTGCTCATAAGTAATATGTATCCAGGTTCGGATACGCCACATCTGGGCGGGTTCGTTAAAAACGCAGCTGATTCGCTCCGTAATAATGGACATGATATTGAATTATGTGTTCTTAATAAAATCTCAAAAAGCAAAGTTACTAAAATTTATAACTATCTTGTTTTTTATATCTCTATTTTGGTTAAAGTTCTTTTGACCAAAAGTGATTGTCTTTATTTGCATTATGCGTCTCATTGCTATCTGCCGGTAAAAATGGGCAATTGCGTCAGAAGAAAAAAAATTGTGGTGCACGTACACGGCGGTGACGTTAAGCGGCTCAACGGAACCAGTGGAATGTTCTTTCGTGTTAAGAAGGCAATTGTTTCTAATGCGTTGAAAAATGCGGTAAAAATAGTGTTTCCTTCAAAGTCTTATCTGGAATTTACCAAAAATGAATATCAACTCGATGAAGTTAAATGTGCAATAAGCCCTTCTGGCGGCGTTGATACCCAACTCTTTGCGTTTAAAAACCGTGAATTCGGTGCTCCGCTTAAACTCCTTTTTGCTGGACGACTCATCAAGAGTAAACGTGTGGATCTGGCAATACAGGCAATTGAAAACCTGTCCGACGATGATAAAAGTAAAATTCACTTAACTATTGTTGGGGATGGTCCAGAGCTGGGTTCGTTAGTGAAAAGTGCAGCTCATTTACCAAATATTGAATTTTCGCCTGCTGTAGGGCACGTTCGCTTGGCTGAAATTTTTCAGGAACATGATGTACTAATCTATCCTTCAGAAAGTGAAAGCCTTGGACTGGTTCCTTTGGAGGCGATGGCTACGGGGATGATTCCACTTCTAAGTAATATCCCCTCTTTCAACGAGTTCATCGATAATAACCAAAATGGTTTTATTGTTTACGAGGACGGACACTATAAAATTAAAATTGAGCAAATGCTCAAGATGTCACCACAAACGCTTCAAGCGATGTCTCACCAGGCTAAGCAAACGGTCTTAAACAGCTATACGAAAGAAATAGCGCAAACGAAGCTGCTTGAGGCGTTTAAATGTTTGTAATTAATAAATTAATTTGGCTTGGATATACTGTATCTTCTGGAGCAGCAAGGGTTATAATCTTCTTTTTATTGACTCTTGTGTTTGTCCAAAAAGACATTGCGCTCTTTGCTGTTTATTATTCATTCTTAACTGTTACAGTTATATTCCTCGGTCAGGGACTTGGTACAACGCTCATTAAAGATGGCTCTGAAGTGAGCATGAAATACTTTAATTACGTTTTACTCCTTAGTATTGCAGCAGCCTCGGTTATTACCTTAGCACTGGCGACTCCAACACTAGACTTAAATTTAATTGACACCTTAATATTCGCTGGCTCTCTTGCATGCCTGGCTATCAACCAAATCTATCGTTATTATTATATTTATTATAAAAAGGCACTACCTGGCTTAATTTATGATTTGCTAGCGCTGGTTCTTTTTGCGGCAGGAATGCTGCTGTGCAAACTGCATCTTGTCTCTTTAAAACCTCTTGATATTTTCTTCCTTGCTTACTTTATCGCGACAATAATTAACCAAATTATTTACTACATATATGTTAAGCGAGCGTGGATAACCGTATCTGATAGCAAGGCTTTCAATGGGCTAGATTGGAAATTCTCCCTAAATGTTGGCTTCGTGGGGCTCATTTCTACAGGGATCGTTTTTCTATTACCTTACTTTTCCCGTGAGTTACTTCCCGATGAATCAATGTCGGTACTGGGTCTCACAATTAGCATAATTGGAATTATATCTGTCTTCTCACGTGCATACATGAACTACTTTTATCGAGAGTTAGTGGAGTGTGCTAAATCAAAAGAAGAAAAAGTTTATCTTGCGATAAATAAAAAAGTTATCATCATATCAGCGCTTGTATGCTTTGGTAGTATCCTGCCACTAATCTTTTATGTTAAATTATCGCTTTCCTATGTAACCTTTAATGAAATACTGGCAATCGTCGTGCCTGTAATGCTTTTTACTCTCTCTTCGCAACTATCACTAGTTCAGTCAAATATAATATTATTCCTTGGTAAAGAAAAAATCTCACTGATATTCAACTTTTTTGTATTTATTGTGGTTCTGTCATTGTTTTTGGTATGGCAATACTTCATTAGTATTTCGGTGATATATCTTATCCCATTAATGTCTTTATTCCTGATGGTTTTATATTTAATCAGATACGCTTATTTTAGAATCCTGATCAGGACGGCTTTTAAGAATGGAGAAGCAGTTTAACATGAACATAGAGGATAGTGCTTTATTCATTTACGGCGAGGGAGGACACCGAGCCCAGATGAACAGATTGATGAAAAGAATTGGTGGAGAAATAAATAAAAATAAAATCAGTCTCTCAGATTATAAAATTAAGGAAGAATGGTCTGATAAGCATTATGTCACTCGTGAATTTAGAAATAAATATTCAACGTTCACTAGTGTGCTTCGCTTCAATCAGTTACATCAGATCAAGGTCTGTTTACAGATTCATAAAACTCATCGAATAAAAGTAGTCGTTTCAACGGGACCCGGTGTAGCTCTTATTCCCGCTTTTTATTTTAAATATATTGTTGGTGCAAAAATAATTCATCTCGAAACATGGTCCAGATTCGAAACGAAGTCCTTCACTGGTAGAATCATGTCTTTAATTGCGGATGAGTTTTATGTGCAGCACAAGACGCTTTTAAAACAGTATAAAAAAGCCAAATTTTCCGGAGTGCTATGAAAATTTTAGTGACCGTAGGCACCACTCGGTTTGATAAACTTATCAAGCAGATTGCATCAATTTCAGCGCTTCCACATATGGCCAACAATTTTTTTATGTGCCAAAAGGCGAATGGCCTGTCAAACCCTGAAACAGAAAATTACAAGGAAGTTGAATTTATTCAATCTATTGAGAACGAATATTCTCATTATGATCTTGTAATCAGTCATGCAGGCGCTGGATCAATATTTTCTCTTTTAGATCACGAGAAAAAAATCATCATTGCCCCAAATTTAGATCGTTTGGATAAACATCAGTCTGACATTGCTAAATATATGGGGGAAAAGGAATTTGCAATGATTTGTTGGGATATCGAAGATCTCGAAAATCTAATCATTAATGCAAGTTCATTCCAGCCCAAGAAATTTGAATTAGTGCGATTTTTCAAGAATGATGAGTTTATTGACCATATAAATAACGCGTGATAGTACTCGATCGCTAAAGCCATTTAATAATATTTGCAGGTAACTTTTGATCATAAAAAATAGTTAATGCTTTGTGAAATTATTTGATAACGACTTTAGTATTGTTTAGAGTTATGAGAAGTGATTCCCAAGCCGCTATCATTCGCGGCGACCACACCTGACAGGAGTATGTAATGTCCAAGCAACAGATCGGCGTTGTCGGTATGGCAGTGATGGGGCGCAACCTGGCGCTCAACATCGAAAGCCGTGGTTATACCGTCTCCGTTTTCAACCGCTCCCGTGATAAGACCGAAGAAGTCATCGCTGAGAATCCAGGCAAAAAACTGGTTCCTTTCTATACGGTTAAAGAGTTCGTTGAGTCTCTGGAAACACCTCGTCGTATCCTGTTAATGGTGAAAGCGGGCGCAGGTACCGATGCAGCTATCGATTCACTGAAACCGTATCTGGATAAAGGCGACATCATTATCGATGGCGGCAACACCTTCTTCCAGGACACCATTCGTCGTAACCGTGAACTGTCTGCTGAAGGCTTCAACTTCATTGGTACCGGCGTATCCGGCGGTGAAGAGGGCGCTCTGAAAGGTCCATCTATCATGCCTGGTGGACAGAAAGAAGCTTACGAACTGGTTGCGCCAATCCTGACCAAAATCGCAGCCGTAGCTGAAGATGGCGAGCCGTGCGTGACCTATATCGGTCCTGATGGTGCTGGTCATTATGTGAAAATGGTTCACAACGGCATTGAATATGGCGACATGCAGCTGATTGCTGAAGCTTACTCTCTGCTGAAAGGCGGCCTGAACCTCTCCAACGAGGAGCTCGCAGAGACCTTCACCGAGTGGAATAAAGGCGAGCTGAACAGCTACCTGATCGACATCACCAAAGATATCTTCACCAAGAAAGATGAAGAGGGTAAATACCTGGTTGATGTGATTCTGGATGAAGCCGCTAACAAAGGTACCGGTAAATGGACCAGCCAGAGCTCTCTGGATCTGGGTGAGCCGTTGTCCCTGATCACCGAATCCGTCTTCGCACGTTATATCTCTTCTCTGAAAGAGCAGCGCGTTGCAGCATCTAAAGTGCTGTCTGGCCCGAAGGCCAAACCCGCTGGTGATAAAGCAGAGTTCGTTGAGAAAGTCCGTCGCGCGCTGTATCTGGGTAAAATCGTCTCTTACGCGCAGGGCTTCTCTCAGCTGCGCGCGGCATCTGACGAGAATAACTGGGATCTGAACTACGGCGAGATTGCGAAGATCTTCCGTGCCGGCTGTATCATTCGCGCTCAGTTCCTGCAAAAAATCACCGATGCCTACGCTGAGAATGCGGGTATCGCAAACCTTCTGCTGGCGCCTTACTTCAAACAAATTGCTGACGAATATCAGCAGGCGCTGCGTGATGTTGTTGCGTACGCGGTGCAGAATGGTATCCCGGTTCCGACCTTCTCCGCTGCGGTGGCATATTACGACAGCTATCGCGCTGCCGTTCTGCCAGCGAACCTGATTCAGGCACAGCGTGACTACTTCGGTGCGCATACCTATAAGCGTACGGATAAAGAAGGTGTGTTCCACACCGAATGGCTGGATTAATATACGGTTAGCCATGCCATCAAGCCCGGTAGAGATACCGGGCTTTTTTATCTTGCCCGATCCACCTACTGTTTAATGGAATAGATTGCGTGAAAATTCTAGTTACTGGCGGTGCCGGTTTTATCGGTTCCGCGGTTATCCGACATATTATTAGCAATACTCGGGATAGCGTTGTTAACGTTGATAAATTGACCTATGCCGGTAATCTGGAATCCTTGCGTGAAGTAAGCGATAGCGAACGCTATGTTTTTGAGCATGCCGATATATGTGATAAAGAGGCAATGGCGCGTATTTTTGCTACCCATCAGCCTGATGCGATAATGCACCTGGCTGCCGAGAGCCATGTCGACCGTTCTATTACCGGTCCCGCTGCGTTTATTGAAACCAATATTGTTGGCACCTATATCCTGTTAGAAACAAGCCGTGCTTACTGGTCTTCACTGGATGAGGCAGCAAAATCTACTTTCCGTTTCCATCACATTTCAACTGATGAGGTTTACGGCGATCTGCCTCATCCCGATGAACATTATGACTCCACCCCGTTACCGCTGTTTACTGAGAAAACAGCGTACCAGCCAAGCAGCCCTTACTCAGCGTCAAAAGCGTCCAGCGACCATTTAGTTCGAGCCTGGATACGCACCTATGGTTTACCCGGGATTGTGACAAATTGTTCGAATAATTATGGCCCATACCACTTTCCTGAAAAGCTGATTCCTCTTGTTATCCTTAATGCGCTGGATAATAAACCATTGCCGATTTACGGTAAGGGCGATCAAATCCGTGACTGGTTATACGTTGAAGACCATGCTCGTGCACTGTATACGGTTCTGACCACGGGTAAGCCGGGAGAAACCTATAATATTGGCGGTCATAACGAGAAGAAAAATATTGAAGTTGTTCAGACCATTTGTGATCTGCTCGATGAAATGGTACCGAAAGAAACATCCTATCGCGCACAAATTACTTATGTCGCGGACCGACCAGGTCACGACAGACGTTATGCAATTGATGCTCATAAAATTAGCGACGAGCTTGGATGGACTCCTGTGGAAACGTTTGAAAGTGGCATCCGTAAAACGGTTGAATGGTATTTGAATAACCAGGAGTGGGTATCGAATGTAAAAAGCGGCGCCTATAAGAGCTGGATTGAGCAAAATTATGGGGAGCGTAAGTAAATGACGAAACGTAAAGGGATTATATTAGCTGGCGGATCGGGTACACGTCTTTATCCCGTGACTATGGCCGTAAGCAAGCAATTGTTGCCAATTTACGATAAGCCAATGATCTATTATCCGCTCTCTACGCTTATGCTGGCAGGTATACGGGATATTCTGATTATCAGCACGCCTCAGGACACTCCGCGTTTTGAACAACTGCTCGGGAACGGTAGCCAGTGGGGATTGCATATCCAGTACAAAGTGCAACCAAGTCCTGATGGACTGGCACAAGCTTTTATTCTGGGTGAAGAGTTTATCGGTGAGGATAATTGTGCGCTGGTATTAGGCGATAATATTTTCTACGGACACGATCTCCCCAGACTGCTTGAAGGCGCAGCAAGCCAGCAAGAGGGTGCGACCGTATTCGCCTATCATGTCAGCGACCCGGAACGCTATGGCGTCGTTGAGTTTGATAAAGACGGTACTGCAATTGGCCTTGAGGAGAAGCCTCAGCAACCCAAGAGTAATTACGCAATAACCGGTCTTTATTTTTACGACAACGATGTGATTGAGATGGCCAAAAGCTTAACGCCGTCCGAGCGAGGTGAACTCGAAATTACCGACATCAACCGCATCTATATGCAGCAGGGACGATTGTCTGTCGCGATGATGAGACGCGGCTATGCCTGGCTGGATACCGGAACGCATCAGAGTATGATCGAGGCAAGCAATTTTATCGCCACAATTGAAGAGCGACAGGGGCTAAAAGTTTCATGTCCTGAAGAGATTGCGTTCCGACGAGGTTTTATTGATGCCGAACAACTTCGGGTACTCGCTGAACCATTGAAAAAGACCGGGTATGGTCAGTATCTGCTGAATCTGACCAAGGGATTAGTCTGATTTGACGAAGTAAGCAGTTTTCCTCTGCTTACTCTCGACTGCCCTTTAACGTCTTATTGTCGCTGTAAAACAGGTACTTTGCTTAGTGTAACGACAGGTCTTTTTGTTCAGCAAAAACATTTTTCAAAAAACCTGAAACCTTGACAGCGAATGAAGGTTAGCGATAAAAAACGCTTAGTTAATCATTGTGGTGACTGTGTTATGGTCATCAAAAACTCAAACGTGTAGAAGTCAAACAAATGAAAATAACTATCTCCGGAACAGGCTATGTTGGTCTCTCAAACGGTATTCTGATTGCACAAAACCATGAAGTGGTTGCGCTGGATATCGTGCAGGCAAAAGTGGACCTGCTTAACCAGAAGAAGTCCCCGATCGTCGATAAAGAGATTGAAGAATACCTCGCGACCAAACCGCTGAACTTCCGCGCTACCACGGACAAAGAAGATGCTTACCGCGATGCGGATTTCGTCATCATCGCCACGCCAACCGACTATGATCCTAAAACCAACTACTTCAATACCTCTACCGTTGAAGCGGTGATTAAAGACGTTACGGCAATCAACCCGAACGCAGTGATGATCATCAAGTCGACAATTCCAGTGGGTTTCACCAAATCGATTAAAGAAGAGTTGGGTATTGATAATGTCTTCTTCTCGCCGGAATTTCTCCGCGAGGGCAGGGCGTTATACGATAACCTGCACCCATCCCGTATCGTGATTGGCGAGCGTTCCGAGCGTGCGGAGCGTTTTGCTGCGTTGCTTCAGGAAGGCGCAATCAAAAAAGATATTCCGGTGCTGTTCACAGATTCCACCGAGGCAGAGGCCATTAAGCTTTTCGCCAATACCTATCTGGCGATGCGTGTGGCTTACTTCAACGAACTTGACAGCTATGCCGAGAGCTTAGGTCTAAACACCCGTCAGATCATCGAGGGCGTGTGTCTTGACCCACGTATCGGTAACCATTACAACAACCCGTCCTTCGGTTACGGTGGTTACTGTCTGCCAAAAGATACCAAGCAGCTGCTGGCTAACTATCAGGCGGTGCCGAACAACCTGATTTCCGCCATTGTGGATGCCAACCGCACGCGTAAAGACTTCATCTCGGATTCCATTCTCGCGCGTCAGCCGAAAGTGGTGGGCGTGTATCGCCTGATCATGAAGAGCGGTTCCGATAACTTCCGCGCTTCTTCCATTCAGGGGATCATGAAGCGTATTAAGGCGAAGGGCGTACAGGTCATTATTTATGAACCGGCGATGCAGGAAGATGAGTTCTTCCATTCGCGTGTGATCCGCGATCTGGATGCGTTTAAGAAAGAAGCGGATGTAATTATCTCCAACCGTATGGCGGAAGAGCTGGCGGACGTGAAAGATAAAGTCTATACCCGCGATTTGTTCGGCAGCGACTGATTAAAATCGTGATATAAAAAAACCCGGCAATCTGCCGGGTTTTTTGTTTTTAAACGTTATAGAAGTTGCGGTACCAGTCGACGAAGTTTTTCACGCCTTCTTGGACTGAGGTTTGTGGTTTAAACCCAATAACGTCATACAGCGCTTTGGTGTCCGCACTGGTCTCCAGCACGTCTCCCGGCTGGATCGGCATCATATTTTTCACCGCTTCCTTGCCCAGCGCCTCTTCAAGCGCGGTGATGTAATCCATCAGTTCGACAGGTGAACTGTTGCCGATGTTATACACGCGATACGGGGCAGAGCTGGTTGCTGGCGAACCGGTTTCGACTGTCCAGTCGGCATCGGCCTGAGGAATGACGTCTTGTAGGCGAATAATCGCCTCCGCAATATCATCGATATAGGTGAAGTCGCGCTTCATCTTGCCGTAGTTGTATACGTCGATGCTGTTGCCTTCAATCATGGCTTTGGTGAATTTAAACAGCGCCATGTCCGGGCGCCCCCATGGGCCATAGACGGTAAAGAAGCGCAGGCCAGTGGTCGGCAGATTGTACAGATGCGAATAGGTATGCGACATCAACTCATTGGCTTTTTTGGTTGCCGCATACAGGGAAACCGGATGGTCTACGGAGTCGTCAGTAGAAAACGGCATCTTACGGTTGAGGCCGTAAACAGAACTGGATGACGCATACAGAAGATGCTGAACCTTATTGTGGCGACAGCCTTCCAGCACGTTCAGGTGACCTACCAGGTTTGCATCAGCGTAGGCATGCGGGTTTTCCAGCGAGTAACGGACACCCGCCTGTGCGGCAAGATGGATTACGCGGTCAAATTTCTCATTGGCGAAGAGCGCAGCCATGCCCTCGCAGTCCGCTAAGTCCAGCTTGTGGAAGGTGAAACTCTCGGATTTAAGCAGTTCAAGGCGAGCGAGTTTGAGGTTAGGGTCATAGTAATCATTCAGATTATCAAGCCCAACAACTTCATGCCCTGCATCAAGCAGGCGCTTGCTGACATGAGAACCGATAAAGCCCGCCGCGCCCGTTACCAGAAATTTCATAGCTTCCCTCATTTACAGTGTTCTTATTGATGCCCCAGACATCAGAATCCAACTATGATAGCGCGTCGCCTTTAACTTACATAACCCATCTTTCCGATATAACTCATCGGATTCTTATAGAAAAATCCCCAGCAACAGATACACTATGGAAACAAGATTATTTTTGCCCTTTTTCATCTGTTAGGGATTGTATGACGCAAAACAACAATAACCTGGTCGCACGTAACAATGACCCGGAGCAAATTGATTTACTTGATGTAATGCTACAGCTGTGGCGTGGTAAGTGGGTAATAGGGGCTTTTATTGCTGCTTTTATCGTTCTTGCTGGCGTTTACATCACTGTAGCCAAAGAGAAATGGACGTCATCAGCCATCATAGCCCAGCCTGATGCGGCACAAATCGCCACCTATTCCAATGCATTGAATATCCTCTATGGCGGGGCAGCTCCCTCCATGTTAGACATTCAGAATCGTGCTATTGGACGTTTCAATTCCTCCTTCTCGGCATTAGCTCAGGCGCTGGAGAATCAGGAAGATCCGGAAAAACTGACTATTGAGCCTACCGTTAAAGGACAAAGTTTGCCTTTAACCGTAAGCTATCAGGGCGAATCCGCTGAAGCAGCTCAAAAGCAATTAGCTCAGTACATTCAGCAGGTTGACGAGCAGACGGCAAAAGAACTGACGCTTGATCTCAGAGATAACCTCAAGCAGCAGATCACAACCCTGAACGACTCCCTCCAGAATCAGGAGAAAGTTGCTCAGGAGCAGAAAGATCTACGCATCAAGCAGATTACTGAGGCGCTGAAGAACGCAGAAGCCGCTAAGATCACCACTCCGCAGCTTCAACAGACTCAGGATGTTACTCAGGAAACCATGTTCCTGTTGGGTACCGTAGCGCTCAAGTCAATGGTTGATAACGAAGCGTCTCGCCCGCTGGTCTTCTCAGGCGCTTACTACCAAACCAAACAAAATTTACTGGATATTCAGAACCTCAACGTTAACCCAGACACTATTCACGTCTATCGTTACGTCATGAAGCCGAACCTGCCTATCCGACGCGACAGCCCGAAAATTGCTATTACCCTCATCCTTGCCGTACTGCTCGGCGGAATTATCGGTTCTGCTGTCGTCCTCGGCCGTAACGCGCTGAGAAACTACAAGCCAAGAGCCTGATTTACACACAAAAAAGACCGGGTCTCCCCGGTCTTTTTTTATTTATGTCGTTTCCGCAAATTCTCAATCACCGTCGTTAAATCCAGTTCCTGATCCTGAAGCAGCACCAGCAGGTGATACATCAAATCCGACGCTTCGTTCGTCAGCTCCTCACGGTCATGCACGGTGGCCGCCAGCGCCGTTTCAACGCCTTCCTCACCCACTTTCTGCGCAATACGTTTGGTGCCGCTGGCGTACAGCTTCGCCGTGTACGAGCTCTCGGGATCCGCTGATTTACGCTCTGCCAGCAGCTGTTCCAGCTGATAGAGGAACAGCCACTGGTGGCTCGCCTCGCCAAAGCAGCTGCTGGTGCCTTTGTGACAGGTCGGGCCAATCGGGTTGACCAGCACCAGCAGGGTGTCATTGTCGCAGTCTGGCGTAATGCTGACCACGTTCAGGAAGTGGCCCGAGGTTTCCCCTTTCGTCCACAGGCGCTGTTTGGTGCGCGAGAAAAACGTCACCTTGCCGCTGTCGATCGTTTTTGCCAGTGCCTCCTGGTTCATGTATCCCAGCATCAGCACTTCGCCTGAAACGGCATGCTGTACAACCACCGGCAGTAATCCGTCAGTTTTTTCCCAGTCCAGCTGCGCCTGTTGTTGCTCTGTTAACATACCCTGATCTCCACGCCCTGGTCGGCCAGGTACGTTTTTAACTCACCAATATTGATAATCTGTCTGTGGAACACGGAAGCGGCCAGCGCGCCGTCTACGTTCGCATCGCGGAAGGCTTCAAGGAAGTGTTCCATGGTGCCCGCGCCGCCGGAGGCAATCAGCGGAACGTGGCAGACCGTGCGCACTTTTTTCAGCTGCTCGAGGTCGTAACCGTTGCGTACGCCGTCCTGGTTCATCATGTTCAGCACGATTTCACCCGCACCGCGTTTTTGTACTTCCTGCACCCAGTCCAGCGTCTCCCATTGTGTGACGCGCGTGCGGCTTTCATCGCCGGTGTACTGGTTGACGTGATATTTGCCCGTCGCGGTATCAAACCAGGTGTCGATCCCCACGACAATGCACTGCACGCCAAAGCGGTCCGCCAGACGCGTAATCAGCTCCGGATCTGCAAGCGCAGGGGAGTTAATCGAAATTTTGTCCGCACCGAAAGAGAGAATTTTCGCCGCATCGTCAGCAGATTTAATCCCGCCCGCCACGCAGAAGGGAATATCAATCACCTCTGCCACGCGCGCCACCCAGCTTTTGTCCACCACGCGGCCATCGCTGGAGGCGGTGATATCGTAAAATACCAGTTCGTCTGCGCCTTCTTCGGCATAGCGTTTTGCCAGCGGAACGATGTCGCCAATGATCTCGTGGTTGCGGAACTGCACGCCTTTTACAACCTGACCATCACGCACGTCCAGGCAGGGAATTATCCGTTTTGCCAGCATTGAATCGCCTCCTTCACCGTAAATTTGCCTTCCAGCAGCGCGCGACCCACGATCACGCCACGTACACCGGTTCCGCGCAGAGCGGCGATATCCGCCAGGTCGCCGATACCGCCAGAGGACTGAAACGCCACCTGCGGATAACGCGCGCAAACCTCTTCATACAGCGAGACGTTAGAGCCTGCGAGCGTACCATCGCGTGAAATATCCGTGCACAGGACGTGCTTCAGCCCTACCGGAAGATACATCCCGACCAGCTCTTCCAGCGTTACGCCGGAGTTTTCCTGCCAGCCGCTGACCGCGACCTGTTTGTTACCCTGCGCGTCAATGCGCACATCCAGCGCCAGCACCAGCGCATCCGCACCGAAGCGGCGGAACCAGCCCTTGACCGTCTCAGGATCTTTCACAGCGGTCGAACCCACTACCACGCGCGCCACGCCCGCGTTCAGTAAGGCGGCAACATCGGCTTCCGTACGCACGCCGCCGCCCACCTGCACGGGGACGTCCACGCCAGCCACCAGTGTTTTAAGCAGCGGGATCTGGCGTTTAGCCGGATCTTTCGCGCCGGTCAGATCGACCAGGTGCAACACCTCAGCGCCCTCCGCGGCGTAAGCCTGTAACCGCGGCAGCGGGTCGTTGCCGTAGTCGCGCTGCTGCCCGTAATCGCCCTGGTGGAGACGAACTACCGTGCCGTCAATTAAATCTAAAGCGGGAATTATCATCACATCTCCAGGAAATTTTTCAGCAGTTGCGCACCGGCGGCGCCGGAGCGTTCCGGGTGAAACTGCACGCCGTAAAAGTTATCTTTCTGCACGGCGGCGGTGAACGCCTCGCCGTAATTGCACTGGGCGATGGTGTAGGCATTCACGGGCATGGCGTAGCTGTGGACGAAATAGAAGTACGCGCCGTCTTCAATACCCTGGAACAGCCTGTTGCCCGCCTTCGGATAAACGCGGTTCCAGCCCATGTGCGGCAGCGGCAGGCCGTGGTCGGTCATTTTCGGCACGTCTTCTTCAATAATACCCAGCAGATCAACGCCGTTGCTCTCTTCGCTGCGGCGGCCAAGCAGCTGCATGCCGAGGCAAATGCCCAGCACCGGTTGAGTACAGGCTTTGATGAGATCCACCAGCTCGCGCTCATGGATCTGATCCATCGCCGCCTGGGCGGTGCCAACGCCCGGCAGAAAGAGTTTATCAGCACGCAGCACCACGTCCGGGTCGCGGCTCACCACCGGCTCGTAGCCGTGGCGCATAATCGCCGACTGTACGGAGTTCAGATTGGCGCATCCGGTGTCCAGAATCACCACGTTCATTACAGCACTCCTTTCGACGAGGGCAGGGCGTCACCTTCCACGCGGATCGCCTGGCGCAGGGTACGGCCAAAGGCTTTGAACAGGCTCTCGACGCGGTGGTGATCGTTTTTGCCTTTGGTTTTCAGGTGCAGCGTCAGGCCCATGGTGTAAGAAAGTGAGCGGAAGAAGTGTTCCACCATCTCGGTGCTGAGATCGCCCACGCGCTGATAGGTAAAGTCGGCTTTGTATTCCAGGTGCGGACGCCCGGAGATATCCATCGCGCAGCGCGCCAGGCACTCGTCCATCGGCAGAACAAAGCCGAAGCGGTTGATGCCGCGCTTGTCACCGAGCGCCAGCTTCAGGGCTTCGCCCAGCGCCAGGCCGGTATCTTCCACGGTGTGGTGATCGTCGATATACAGGTCGCCCTTAACGGTGATCTCCATGCGGAAGCCGCCGTGCGTGGCGATTTGATCCAGCATGTGGTCAAAGAAACCGACGCCGGTGTGGATCTTGCTGCCGCCTTCGCGGTCGAGCCAGACCTTCACGTCGATCTGCGTCTCTTTGGTGTTGCGTTCAACGTGGGAATAGCGGTCGCGTCTGGTGAGCTGCTCGCCAATCATTGCCCAGTTTAGCGTGTCGCGGTTATAGCGCAGGCCCGCAATGCCCATGTTGTCCGCCAGCGTGATATCCGTGACGCGATCGCCGATCACATAGCTGTTGGCGTTATCCAGCGCCTCTTCCGCCAGATAACGTTCAACAAGCTTCACTTTTGGCTTGCGGCAGTCGCACTCGTCGGCAGGCATATGCGGGCAGATCAGCACTTCGTCGAAGGCGATGCCCTGCGAGGTCAGCACCTGCATCATTAGGTTGTGCGGGCCGTCAAAGTCTACCTGCGGGAAGCTGTCGGTGCCCAGACCGTCCTGGTTGGTGATCATCACCAGCTTATAGCCTGCTTTCTGAAGCTTCAGCAGCACCGGGATCACATCGGGTTCAAAGGCCAGCTTGTCGAAACGATCGACCTGAAAATCGCTGGGTGGCTCCGAGATGATGGTGCCGTCACGATCGATAAAGAGATACTTCTGACTCATACTTTCTCCGCTTTCAGGGCGTCAATCACGCGCTGGCTCTCTGCACGGGTGCCGACGGTAATACGCAGGCAGCCGCTCAGGGTAGGTTGTTTATTCTGGTCTCGTAAGATAATGCCCTGATCCCACAACGATTTAAATATCGCGCTTGAGGCGGTGAAGCGCACCAGGATGTAGTTGGTTTCCGAGTCGAACACCTGCTCCACGCACGGAATCGTTTTAAGGGCATCGACAAGATACTGACGCTCTTCCAGGATCTGCGCCACACGCTCGCGCATCGCGCTGATGCCCTGCGGGGCCAGCGCCTGTGCCGCAATATCGGCAACCGGCGTTGAGAGCGGATACGGGGCAATCACTTTCAGCAGCAGGTCGATAACCGCTTTATTCGCCAGCGTAAATCCACAGCGAAGGCCGGCGAGGGCGAAGGCTTTGGAAAGGGTACGCAGCACAACGAGATGCGGATACTCTTCAAGCCAGCCTGCCAGCGTCGCCTGCGGGCAGAACTCAATATAGGCTTCATCAGCGACGACCAGCGCCTTGCCGCGCGTCATCTCCAGCAGGGTGCGGATATCCTGCGGATGAATAATCTGCCCGGTGGGGTTGTTCGGGCTACAGACAAACACCACCTTCACGCCGTCGAGGTTATCGGCGATGCCCTGCAAATCCAGCTGCCAGTTGTCGAGCGCCTGCACGTTGCGGCAGGCCACGCCAAAGGTTTCGGCGCTCACGCTGTACATCCCGTAGGTGGGCTGGCAGTACATCACCGCGTCTTTACCCGGCTCACAGAAGGCGCGGATCAGCAGCTCAATCCCTTCATCCGCCCCACGGCTGACCAGCACCTGCTCAGGCTTCACGCCTGCATACTGCGCATAGTTCTCGATCACCGCTTTCGGCTGACACTCCGGGTAGCGGTTCAGCGTCTGCTGCGAAAGCTCAAAGGCCACCGCCGTGGGATATTCATTGGCATTCAGCCAGACGTCGCCGTTCCCGCCCAGACGACGCGCAGACTGATAGGGCGTCAGGCGACGGACATTTTCGCGGGCTAATTCTTCGATGTTCATGCTTGCTCCTTCAGGGCGGCAACGCGCAGCGTCACGGCATTTTTGTGGGCAGTCAGGCGCTCGGCGGCGGCCAGGGTTTCAATGGTCGACGCCAGCGAGGCAAATCCCTCGCGGGAGAGTTCCTGCACGGTCATGCGCTTCTGGAAATCCGCCAGCCCCAGGCTGGAGCAGGTTGAGGTATAGCCATACGTGGGCAGCACGTGGTTGGTGCCGGAGGCGTAATCCCCGGCGGATTCCGGTGACCAGTCGCCGAGAAACACCGAGCCTGCGCTGGTTATGCTGTCGACCAGTTCGCGCGCGTTGCGGGTCTGAATAATCAGGTGCTCAGGACCGTACTGGTTGGAGATGGCGATGCACTGGTCAAGATCGCGGGCCACAATCAGGCGGCTGGCGGATAGCGCCTGACGCGCCGTTTCCGCACGCGGCAGGTCAGCCAGCTGACGCTCAACGGCGTCGCCCACGCGTTTTGCCATGTCGGCATCTGGCGTCAGTAAAATCACCTGCGAGTCAGGGCCGTGCTCGGCCTGCGAGAGCAGGTCAGAGGCCACGAAATCCGGTGTAGCGCCGCTGTCGGCAATCGCCAGCACTTCAGACGGACCGGCAGGCATATCAATCGCCGCGCCGTCCAGACGCTGGCTGACCTGGCGCTTCGCTTCGGTCACGTAGGCATTGCCCGGGCCAAAGATTTTGTCGACCTTCGGAATGGATCCCGTCCCGAACGCCAGGGCGGAAATCGCCTGCGCACCGCCCACTTTATAGATCGCCTGCACGCCGCACAGCTTCGCCGCATACAGGATCTCGTCGGCGATCGGTGGCGGAGAGCAGAGCACCACCTTCTGACAACCGGCAATACGTGCCGGGGTGGCCAGCATCAGGACGGTCGAAAACAGCGGGGCAGAGCCGCCGGGAATATAGAGGCCAACGGACGCCACCGGGCGTGTCACCTGCTGGCAGCGTACGCCGGGCAGGGTTTCCACATCCACCGCCTGCAATTTCTGCGCGGTGTGGAAGGTATCAATATTTTTCACCGCGACGGCCATCGCCTGTTTGATGTCATCACCCAGACGATTGCTGGCATCAATGATTTCCTGCTCGGTAACCTGTAACGCGTCGACCTCAGTTTTATCAAACTTCGCGCTGTACTCGCGCAGCGCGTCGTCCCCGCGGGCTTTGACGTTATCAAGGATCTCCGCCACGGTGCGGGTGATGCTCTCCGAGGCGGAAATTGCCGGGCGCATCAGCAGCTCGCGCTGTTGCGCGTCGCTATAGGTATTCCAGTCGATGATTGTGTTAAAGCTCATGGTCGTTACTCCATCATCTTCTCAATTGGCAGCACCAGAATGGAGCTTGCGCCCAGCGCCTTCAGTTTTTCCATGGTTTCCCAGAACAGGGTTTCGCTGCTCACCATGTGCATCGCCACGCGCTGCTGGTCGCCCGCCAGCGGCAGAATGGTTGGACGCTCAGCGCCCGGCAGCAGGGCAATCACTTCGTCCAGACGCTCGGTTGGCGCATGCATCATGATGTATTTGGATTCACGCGCCTGAATCACGCCCTGAATGCGGGTCAGCAGTTTGTCGATGAGCTGCTGTTTGGCGTCGGCCATCTCGCCGTCGCGCTGGATAAGGCACGCTTTGGAGCGGTAGATCACCTCCACTTCGCGCAGGCCGTTCGCTTCGAGCGTGGCGCCGGTGGACACGAGGTCACAGATGGCATCGGCCAGGCCCGCACGCGGCGCCACTTCAACAGAGCCATTCAGCAGACAGGATTTAAACTGCACGCCTTTTTGATCGAGGTAACGCTTCAGCAGGTGAGGGTAAGAGGTGGCGATACGTTTGCCGTTCAGCGCGGCCGGGCCGTCCCAGGCTTCATCGACCGGCGTAGCCAGCGACAGGCGGCAGCCGCCAAAGTCCAGACGACGCAGGGTAAAGTAGCGCGGATCTTCGCCCTGCGCGCGGCGGGTTAATAACTCTTCTTCCAGTACGTTTTCGCCGATGATGCCGAGATCAACGACGCCATCCATCACCAGGCCCGGGATATCGTCATCACGTACGCGCAGAATGTCGATCGGCATATTTTCAGCCAGGGCGATCAGGCGCTGGGTGTGCAGGTTGATTTTAATCCCGCAACGGGCCAGCAGTTCGCGTGAATCGTCGCTTAAACGGCCTGATTTTTGAATAGCTATGCGTAAACGTGAGTTATCTAACATTCTGTGTTCCTCGTTAACCTGTTTTAACCTGTCTGAATGCGGTCCAAAAAAAAGCCCCCGGAAGAAGATCTTCCGGAGGCTTTTTCATGCGTTCATGCACCACTGGAAGATCCAAACGTCTTCCAGCACACATCGCCTGAAAGACTAGTCAGGATGATGGTGATGATGGTGGTTTTTAAAAGGAACGCGTGTCATATAAATTCTCGTTGAATGCTTATGCATTTGATGTCTTTTAACCTAAACCAGTTGTACGCCATAAAGCAAGGGCTTTTTTTGATCATTAATTCATTTCATATTGATGGTATGAATTGTGCGTTCCACCAGGCTGGCGTAGCCTTATAACAGGCATCGTTAAGCGGAGAATGTAATGAAAAAGGTCGCGATTGTCGGGTTAGGATGGTTAGGAATGCCACTGGCGATGTCATTAGCCGCGAAAGGCTGGCAGGTGACAGGGAGTAAGACCACCCGAGATGGGGTTGAAGCGGCACGCATGTGCGGCATTGATGGTGTCGAGCTGCGTCTCGAACCCGAGCTTATCTGCGATACCGACGAGCTGGATGAACTGATGAATGTGGACGCGCTGGTCATTACCTTACCGGCGCGGCGCAGCGGCCCGGGTGAGTCTTTTTACTTGCAGGCGGTGCAGGAGATTGTCGACAGCGCCCTGGCGCACCATATCCCGCGTATCATTTTCACCAGCTCCACCTCCGTCTATGGCGATATCGACGGTACGGCGAAAGAAAACACCGAGCGCCGTCCGGTGACCGCCAGCGGCCGGGTACTGAAAGAGCTGGAAGACTGGCTGCACAATCTGCCTGGCACGCAGGTGGATATCTTACGCCTGGCCGGACTGGTGGGGCCGGGGCGTCATCCGGGGCGCTTCTTTGCCGGTAAATCCGCGCCGGATGGCCAGCACGGGGTTAATCTTGTGCATCTTGAGGATGTTATCGGCGCAATAGAACTGCTTTTGCAGGCTCCGAAAGGGGGGCACATCTATAATATATGTGCGCCTTCGCATCCGCCGCGCAGTACCTTTTATCCGCTGATGGCGCGCCAGCTGGGTCTGGCGCCGCCGGTATTCAGCGAGGCGCAGGGGGAACGCAAAGGCAAAATTATTGATGGCAATCGTATTTGCCATGAACTGGGATTTGAATATCAGTATCCCGATCCGCTGGTTATGCCCATGGAATAATTGCGCCGGCGGAGACAATCGCACACCGCAAGGGGGCGAAGATGAAACCGCTGCTGGATGTTCTTGTTATTCTGGATGCGCTGGAAAAAGAGGGGAGCTTTGCCGCCGCCTCGGCGAAGCTCTATAAAACCCCTTCGGCTCTGAGCTACACCGTGCAAAAGCTCGAGAGCGATCTTAATATCCAAATCCTTGACCGCACCGGGCATCGCGCGCGTTTCACCCGTACAGGGCAGATGCTGCTGGAAAAAGGGCGTGACGTGCTGCATACGGTTCGCGAGCTGGAAAAGCAGGCCGTCAAACTTCACCAGGGCTGGGAAAATGAGCTGGTGATTGGGGTTGATGATACATTCCCTTTCTCCCTGCTTACCCCGCTTATTGAGGCGTTCTATCAGCGCCACAGCGTCACCCGGCTGGTTTTTATCAATGGCGTGCTGGGCGGTTCCTGGGAGGCCCTGACGCAGGGCAGGGCGGATATCATCGTTGGGGCGCTGCATGAGCCTCCCCAGTTAAGTGAATTTGGTTTTGCGCGGCTGGGCGTTCTGGAGCAGGTTTTTGCCGTTGCGCCTCATCACCCGCTGGCGAATGAACCGGAGCCTGTTACCCGACGCGTCATTAAAAACTATCGCGCCATTGTGGTTGGAGACAGTTCTCGCCCCGAATGCGGCATTTCATCGCAGCTGCTGGATGAGCAGGAGGCCATCACCGTTTTTGATTTTAAAACCAAGCTGGAGCTGCAAATAAGCGGCCTGGGGTGCGGTTACCTTCCCCGTTATTTAGCGCAGCGGTTTATTGACAGCGGAGCGCTGGTGGAAAAACAGGTTTTAGCGCAGAGCAGTAACGAATCGGTATGGGTGGGCTGGAATGAACAGACCGCCGGGCTTGCCAGCGCCTGGTGGCGAGACGAAATTTTAGCAAATAGTGCTATCGCCACAGTTTACGCTCAGGCAGATGATGGGAAATCAATCAGTTAGTAAAATTAATTTATGGGCAGGTTTCTCAATGTATTGCCTTTTGTATCTGGAATAGGGCAAAATGCCGCCGCTGCAAACAAATGAATAATCGACGATATAAAAGGCGTCGGTTATTTTTTTTTGCATGTACGAAACGAAACTAAAAACCAAGAGGCCGGGCTTCGTACCGGATAGATATTTACTAAAATCCGACAGTTGTTGTCGCTGAGGAAGAAAGAAATGGGGCAATTTTTCGCTTACGTGGCGGTTATCACCGTAAAGGAGAATAACTATGTCGCATAACGCAACTCCAAACACCTCTCGCGTGGAATTACGTAAAACGCTTACGTTGATTCCGGTTGTTATGATGGGCCTTGCCTATATGCAACCGATGACGCTGTTCGATACATTCGGTATCGTATCAGGCCTTACTGACGGTCACGTTGCAACGGCGTACGCCTTTGCGCTGGTCGCCATCCTCTTTACAGCGCTGAGCTACGGTAAACTGGTTCGCCGTTTCCCGTCCGCAGGCTCTGCGTACACCTATGCTCAGAAATCCATTAGCCCGGCGGTTGGCTTTATGGTGGGCTGGTCATCACTGCTGGACTACCTGTTCATGCCGATGATCAACATTCTGCTGGCAAAAATTTACTTCGAAGCGCTGGTGCCTTCCGTGCCGTCGTGGATCTTCGTTGTGGCGCTGGTGGCCTTTATGACCATCTCTAACCTGCGCAGTATCAAGACCGTGGCTAACTTCAACACCCTGATTGTGATCCTTCAGATGGGGATTGTTGCGGTTATCGTTGGGCTGATCATCTACGGCGTTTCCCACGGTGAAGGCGCAGGTACGCTGACCAGCACCCGTCCGTTCTGGTCTGAAGGCGCTCACGTAGTGCCGATGATCACCGGTGCGACTATCCTGTGCTTCTCGTTCCTGGGCTTCGACGGTATCTCTTCTCTGTCTGAAGAGACCAAAGACGCTGAGCGCGTGATCCCGAAAGCGATTTTCCTGACCGCGCTGATTGGCGGCCTGATCTTCATCGGTGCGTCTTACTTCTTACAGCTGTACTTCCCGGATATCTCTCGCTTTAAAGATCCGGATGCATCACAGCCTGAAATTATGCTGTACGTGGCGGGTAAAACCTTCCAGTGGGGCGTGCTGATCTTCTCCAGCGTCACCGTACTGGCTTCCGGTATGGCTGCGCACGCGGGCGTTTCTCGTCTGATGTACGTGATGGGCCGTGACGGTGTGTTCCCAACCCGCTTCTTCGGTTACGTGCATCCTAAATGGCGTACCCCGGCGTGGAACGTGCTGCTGGTGGGCGCTATTGCCCTGCTGGCGATTAAATTCGACCTGGTAACGGCCACGGCGCTGATTAACTTTGGTGCGCTGGTGGCGTTCACCTTCGTTAACCTCTCCGTGATTTCGCAGTTCTGGATCCGTGAGAAGCGCAACAAGACGCTGAAGGACCACATCAACTATCTGGTGCTGCCAGTGTGTGGTGCCCTGACGGTGGGCGCCCTGTGGATCAACCTGGAAGAGAGCTCAATGGTTCTGGGTCTGATCTGGGGTGCAATCGGTCTGATTTACCTGGCTTGCGTGACCAGAAGCTTCCGCAACCCGGTTCCTCAGTACGAAGACGTCGCGTAAGACTGTGTCGGGTGACGGCTATGCTCAACCCGACCTACAGTTTCGTAGGCCGGGTAAGCGTTAGCGCCACCCGGCAAAAAAAAGCCGGAGACATCGCCTCCGGCTTTTTTGTACCCGCTACTCAGACAATTTCTTGCGCATACTGGAACAGCGCTTTCAGCAGCGCCTGCTTTTCAGCATTCCCTTCATACTGACCGTAAAGCATCTCCAGCTCCTGGGCGTAGCTATTAAGAAACTCCGGCGTAAACACGTTGCGCCGATGCTGTAACCAGCGTTCCTGCTCTGCTTCATCCAGCGTGCCGGGATAGTTGCGCGCGCGATAATTAAACATCAACTTCTCAATGCGCTTATCTGCGAAGGTGATATCCAGCGCGGGCAGGTTACGCGGGTCGGTTTGCAGCACGATGTTCATCGCCGCGCGATCGGCATCGCTGAAGAAGCCGTTATAAAGCTGCGCATCCACATTCTCAGACGGCACGAACGGCTCTGCTTCGGCAAAAATGGCGACAACTTTCTCGCGCACCTGCGGGTTGTCGCGCAGCACTTTCAGGTTGTCGAGGCAGTGCTGACGGTTAATCCCCAGCCGGTCGGCGTCTTCCGGGCGCAGCGTGTTGGCCTGCGCCAGCACCGGGCACTTATTAATGTGCACCAGTTTTACCGGTACGGCTGGCAGGTCACCCAGCGCCTCTTTCGGGGTATAGAGCCGTTCACGTAAGGTGTCGCTGTCGAGCTCAAGCAGCGGGGAGATATCTCCGGCGAGATCCACCATGATGACGGCGTTACGGTTGTCCGGATGCCAGGCAAGCGGCGCCACCCAGCTTGTATTCCCGCGCCACGCACCGAACATCCCTGAAATATGCACCAGCGGTTTCATCTGCGGCACGTCAATTAGCGTCATCAGCTTTTGCTTGCTGCGATGGCTCAACAGATACTCAAACAGGCGCGGCTGCGCGGTTTTTACAAGTTTCGCCATAGCGATGGTCGCGTAAACGTCTGCCATCGCGTCGTGGGCGTTGCTGTGCTCAATGCCGTTGGCCCGCGTCAGGTGCTCGAGCCTGAAGCTCGGCAAGCCGTCGTCGTTCTCCGGCCAGTTAATCCCCTCCGGGCGCAGCGCATAGCAGGCGCGCATGATATCCAGCAAATCCCAGCGTGAATTACGGTTCTGCCAGCTCCAGGCATACGGATCGTAGAAGTTGCGGTAGAAGATATTGCGCGTCACTTCATCGTCAAAACGGATATTGTTGTAACCCACCACGCAGGTATTGGGCACCGTGAACAGGTCGTGGATGCGACGGGCAAATTCTGCTTCGCTAACGCCTTTATCCCGCGCTTCCTGAGGCGTGATGCCCGTCACCATTACCGCGCCCGGCTGCGGCAGATAGTCATCGGCGGGCTTACAGTAAAACACCTCGGGTTCGCCGATGACGTTAAATTCGTCATCGGTACGGATAGCCGCAAACTGCGCCGGTCGGTCCAGCGCCGGATGGGTGCCAAAGGTTTCGTAATCGTGGAACAAAAAAGTCGGGCGCGCGGCAGAGTCAGACACCAGTAATCTCATCCTGTTAAAAATTGACGTCTCTATGGTAAACGATTGGGGTGAGCAGTCCGAATAAAAAGCACCGTCAGGCAAGAAATTTGCGAGATTTGTTCCGAAAAAATCTGCGTGCTGTCACATTTTTTTGCAATTAAGGCAGGTAACGACATCAGAACTCCCGTAAAAAGGTCATCGATTTTTACTGACCTGAGGATATACCTTTGAAACGCCGTCTGTTTATTGCTGTTTCTTTACTCGCTTCGAGTATTTCTTCCGCGCTGGCTGCCGAGCCGCTGGATTTTTCACCTCAGCCACCTGCCATCCAGGCTGGCTCCTGGGTATTGATGGATTACACCACGGGTCAAATCTTAACGGCGGGCAACGAACATCAGCAGCGTAATCCGGCGAGCCTGACCAAACTGATGACGGGGTACGTTGTCGATCGTGCTATTGATAGCCACCGCATCAGCCCCGATGACATTGTGACGGTCGGACGTGACGCATGGGCAAAAGGCAATCCGGTCTTTGACGGTTCGTCGCTGATGTTTCTGAAGGAGGGCGATCGGGTTTCCGTGCGCGATCTCAGCCGCGGCCTGATTGTTGATTCCGGCAATGACGCCTGCGTGGCGCTGGCGGATCACGTGGCGGGCGGTCAGCCGCAGTTCGTCAGGATGATGAATGACTACGTTGAAAAGCTGAACCTGCGCGATACCCACTTCGAAACCGTACACGGGCTGGATGCACCGGGTCAGCACAGCTCCGCTTACGATCTCGCCGTGCTTTCCCGGGCCATCATTCACGGCGAGCCTGAGTTCTATCACATGTACAGCGAAAAGAGCCTGACCTGGAACGGCATCACCCAGCAGAACCGCAACGGCCTGCTGTGGGATAAGACCATGAACGTGGATGGCCTGAAAACGGGTCACACCTCGGGCGCGGGCTTTAACCTGATTGCCTCCGCGGTGGACGGTCAGCGTCGACTGATTGCGGTGGTGATGGGGGCAGACAGCCCGAAAGGACGTGAAGATCAGGCGCGCAAGCTGCTGCACTGGGGACAGCAAAATTTTGATACGGTGCAGATCCTGCATAACGGTAAAAAAGTGGGAACCGAGCGCATCTGGTACGGCGATAAAGAGCAGATCGCGCTGGGCACGGATCAGGACTTCTGGCTGGCATTACCCAAATCGGAAGTGCCGAACATCAAGGCGAAATACGTGATGGATAAAAAAGAGCTGGAAGCGCCGATCGCCGCGCATCAGCGGGTAGGGGAGATCCAGCTGTACGATCGTGACAAGGTGGTAGCGCACTGGCCATTGGTTACGCTGGAAAGCGTTGAAAAGGGCGGCCTTTTCTCCCGCCTCGGCGATTATCTGCATCATAAACTCTGACCTTTTTGGGCAGACTGGCAGTGTTGCGAGTCTGCTCACATAATAAACACTCCTGGTTTGCCGATAATCTCGATTCTGCTTTACAGTGTATATATATACAGTAATAAACGGAGGCAGCATGGACTACAGCATCAGGCAGCAACAGAAACGTACGATCGCTGGCTTTCATCTCGTGGGGCCGTGGGAAAAGACGGTCAAGCAGGGATTTGAACAGCTGGTCATGTGGGTAGACGGGCGTCATATTCAGCCGCAGGAGTGGGTGGCCGTTTATTATGACAATCCGGATGACGTGCCGGCAGAAAAGCTCCGCTGCGTTACCGCCGTAACGGTAACGGACGATTTCACTATCCCTGAGAACAGCGAAGGGGTGATGATGACCGAAATTGTTGCCGGAGAGTATGCGATTGCCGCCGCGCGCGTCGAAAATCATGATTTCGCCACTCCATGGTATCAGTTCTTCAACTCCCTGCTGGAAGACAACAAATTCCAGATCGCGGCAAAACCCTGCTTCGAACGTTATCTTAACGATGGCAATGCTGACGGCTACTGGGATATTGAGATGTTTGTACCGGTAGAGCACAAAGTGGGATAATCCTGCGGAATGCAGGGTTTTTCAGCCGGGCGCGATCCACCCGGCTGAAAACACAGTACAATTGTGGTTTGCCGTAGAGCTGGAGACGGGTGTGCGCCCCGACAAGTCATTAACCCCTTTTGAAATTCGGTTATACAAACATTATCGCGTGGTGCACGGTTGCCGCATTGCGCTGGCGTTTGTGTTGACCTTCGTACTGGTTCGTCTGCTGGATATCCCGGAAGGGACGTGGCCGCTGATCACGCTGGTGGTGGTGATGGGGCCGATCTCATTCTGGGGGAACGTGGTCCCGCGCGCTTTCGAACGCATAGGCGGCACCGTTTTAGGCTCAGCGCTTGGGCTTATCGCCCTGAAGCTGGAGCTGATTTCGTTTCCGGTCATGTTGCTGTGGTGCGCGGTGGCGATGTTTCTTTGTGGATGGCTGGCCCTCGGCAAGAAACCGTATCAGGCGCTGCTGATTGGCATTACGCTCGCGGTTGTGGTCGGCGCACCGGCGGGCGATATGACCACCGCATTGTGGCGAAGCGGGGACGTGATCCTCGGCTCGTTGCTCGCCATGCTGTTTACCGGCATCTGGCCGCAGCGCGCCTTCCTGCACTGGCGCATTCAGATGGCAAACTACGTCACGGCATTTAACCGGGTCTACCAGGCCGGGTTTTCGCCGAATCTGATTGAGCGCCCGCGTCTGGAAAAGCACCTGCAAAAAATCCTCAATGATGTGGTCAAAATGCGCGGGTTGATTACCCCGGCAAGCAAAGAAACCCATATCCAGAAAGCCATTTTTGAAGCTATTCAGACGGTCAGCCGTAATCTGGTCTGTATGCTTGAACTGCAAATCAATGCCCACTGGGCCTCACGCCCCAGCCATCTTCTGATGCTCAACGCGCATACGCTGAAAGAGACGCAGCAGATGACGCAACAAACCCTGCTGACCATCGCCCATGCGCTATATGAAGGTAACCCACAGCCGATACGGGCGAACAGCGAGCGGCTGAACGAAATCGTCGCCGAGCTTAAACAGCTGATGAATGAGCGCCAGGGAGACAATGTGGCGGAAACGCCCATCCATGGTTATGTCTGGCTGAGTATGGAGCTGGCGCGACAGCTGGAGTTGTTATCGCAGCTGATTTGCCGGGCGCTGCGCAAATAAAAAGCGTATGTGATGCCTGCTGCTTCGATTCAGCAACAATTAGGGTTATGATGGTTTTAAACGATATACTCATTGTCATTCGCAGCCGCTGTCTGTTAAAACGGTTGCTTTAACGAATCCGAATCTCACATTATCAGGGGTATAAAAATGGAAACTACCAAGCCTTCGTTCCAGGATGTTCTGGAGTTCGTCCGCCTGTTCCGCCGCAAAAACAAGCTACAGCGCGAAATCCAGGACGTAGAGAAGAAGATCCGTGACAACCAGAAACGTGTCCTGCTGCTGGACAACCTGAGCGACTACATCAAGCCTGGCATGAGCGTTGAAGCTATTCAGGGCATCATCGCCAGCATGAAGAGCGATTATGAAGATCGCGTTGATGACTACATCATCAAAAACGCTGAGCTGTCCAAAGAGCGTCGCGACATCTCCAAGAAGCTGAAAGTGATGGGCGAAATCAAAAACGTCGACGCTAAAGGCGAGTAATCGCACACTCTGTTGCCCGGTGGCGCTGCGCTTACCGGGCCTACAGGACTGTTATTACGTAGGTCGGGTAAGGCGAAGCCGCCACCCGACAATTTCACGAACGCAGAAAAGCAAAAAGCCTGCTCTAAAAGCAGGCTTTTTAAATTTGGCTCCTCTGACTGGACTCGAACCAGTGACATACGGATTAACAGTCCGCCGTTCTACCGACTGAACTACAGAGGAATCGTTGTGGAGGCTTATCTTAGCGGCGAAAAAACTTTTGTCAAACCTGATCTCAGGCAAAAGCGTTTGATTGATGATTCTGTCGTCATTTTGTTGTAAATCCAAACATAATTTTATGGAAAATACTTTGCAGGATACGCATTTCTGCCCCATCATTTGAAATGGAGTTTCAACTTTCTCGCTAAGGTCCATTTTGAACGTCACCGCACCCCTACGCCAGGCGATTATGCGCACGCCCTGGTATGCAAAACGTAAGAGCTATCGAGTTCTGTTCTGGCGTGAAATCACCCCCCTTGCCGTGCCTATTTTCCTGGAGAATACCTGCGTCCTGCTAATGGGGGTGCTGAGCACTTTTCTGGTGAGCTGGCTCGGTAAAGAAGCCATGGCCGGGGTGGGGCTGGCGGACAGTTTCAACATGGTGGTGATGTCCTTCTTTGCCGCTATCGATCTCGGTACGACGGTGGTGGTGGCGTTTAGCCTGGGCAAGCTTGATCCGAAGCGTGCCCGCGAAGCGGCCAGACAGTCGCTGATGATCATGACCCTCTTTTCGATCATCCTTGCGGCGGTTATCCATTATTACGGCAAAGAAATTATCGACATTGTCGCGGGAGAAGCGACCAGCGAGGTGAAGGATCTGGCTCTCACCTACCTGGAAATGACGGTGCTGAGTTATCCGGCGGCTGCCATCGCGCTGATTGGTAGCGGTGCGCTTCGTGGAGCAGGAAATACCAAAATTCCGCTGCTGATCAACGGCGGCATGAACATCCTGAATATCATTATCAGCAGCGTTTTGATTTACGGCGTCTTTTCCTGGGAGGGGCTGGGCTTTGTCGGCGCGGGTTTGGGGCTAACCATTTCCCGCTATATTGGTGCGGCGGCGATAATTGGCGTACTGATGGCGGGAATTACGCCATCGCTGCGCCTGACACTGAAAAGCTATTTCCGTCCGCTTAACTTCGCCATTATCTGGGAAGTGATGGGGATCGGGATTCCGGCCAGCATCGAATCCGTGTTGTTTAACGGTGGGAAACTGCTGACGCAGATGTTTGTTGCCGGGATGGGAACAGACGTCATCGCCGGCAACTTTATTGCCTTCTCCATCGCCTCGCTCATTAACCTGCCGGGAAACGCGCTGGGGTCGGCGTCGACGATCATTACCGGCAGACGTCTCGGAAAGGGGCAGATAGGGCAGGCGGAACGGCAACTTCGGCACGTCTTCTGGCTTTCAACTATTGGACTGACGGCGATTGCGTGGGGAACTGCGCCTTTTGCCGGGCTGATGGCCTCGTTCTATACGCATGAAAATGACGTGAAAGAGGTCGTGAAGGTGCTCATTTGGCTCAACGCGGCGTTTATGCCAATTTGGGCCGCGTCCTGGGTACTTCCTGCCGGGCTGAAAGGGGCGCGCGATGCCCGGTTTGCGATGTGGGTCTCCATGCTCGGCATGTGGGGCTGTCGCGTTGTGGCGGGCTACACGCTGGGGGTAATGTTGGGTATGGGCGTTGTCGGCGTCTGGCTGGGGATGTTCCTTGACTGGGCCGTGCGCGGGGCGCTGTTCTACTGGCGCATGGTGAGCGGGCGCTGGCTGTGGAAATATCCGCGAAAAAAACCGGAGCAGGAGGTTTCGGAAACGGCAAGTGCCTGACAAATGTGCGAAGTGGAGAATAAATCGGCAAACGATTGAAAATCTGCATTCACCCTTTGACATCCTCAGGGCGCATCGATAATATGCGCCCCGTTCACACGATTCCTCTGTAGTTCAGTCGGTAGAACGGCGGACTGTTAATCCGTATGTCACTGGTTCGAGTCCAGTCAGAGGAGCCAAATTTGAAAAGCCTGCTTTTAAAGCAGGCTTTTTGCTTTTCTGCGTTCGGTCAGTTTGTCGGGTGGCGCTCCGCTTACCCGACCTACGGAATCCCAGGCCGGGTGAGTGGGTCCTTGTTATCAGCGGAACGGTGGCTCATTGAAGGTGCGCAGCTTGCGGGAATGCAGTTTGTCGCCCTCTGCACGCAGTAAATCGATGGCGCGAATACCAATCTGAAGATGCTCTGAGATCGCCCCTTCGTAAAAACGGTTCGCCTGGCCCGGCAGTTTGATCTCGCCGTGCAGCGGTTTATCGGACACGCACAGCAGCGTGCCGTAAGGGACGCGGAAGCGATAGCCCTGCGCGGCAATGGTGGCGCTTTCCATATCGATTGCGACCGCACGGCTGAGATTGAAACGCAGGGCGGAGGCGGAATAGCGCAGCTCCCAGTTACGATCGTCGGTGGTGACGACCGTACCGGTACGCAGGCGCTGCTTCACCTCTTCACCCGGCATGCCGCTCACCTCTTTGGTGGCGTCGTACAGGGCGCGCTGCACTTCCGCGATACTCGGGATAGGAATATCCGGCGGCAGAACCGCGTCAAGGACATGGTCGTCACGCAAATAAGCGTGGGCGAGGACGTAATCGCCAATCAGCTGACTTTCACGCAGGCCGCCGCAGTGGCCGATCATCAGCCAGACGTCCGGGCGCAGTACCGCCAGATGGTCGCAGATGGTTTTCGCATTCGACGGGCCAACGCCGATGTTAATCAGCGTAATGCCCTGACCGTCGGCGGTGATCAGGTGCCAGGCTGGCATCTGGTGCTTTTTCCACGCCAGGTCGGAGATGGCCTCTTCCGGTGCTTCGGTTTCGGCGGTGATCCAGATCCCGCCCGCGCAGGAGAGGGCGATGTAAGGGCTGTCCGGATCGAGGATCTGGCTACAGCCCCAGCGGACAAATTCGTCTACGTAGCGGGTGTAGTTGGTAAACAGCACGAACGGCTGGAAATGTTCGGCTGGGGTGCCGGTGTAGTGACGCAGGCGTGCCAGCGAGAAATCGACACGGCGGGCATCAAAGTGCGACAGCGGTGAAAACTCTGCCGGGTGATAGATCCCGTCCGCCGTCTCATCGCCAATCTGCGACAGCTCAGTGGTCGGGAAGTGGCGGGTCAGCCCCGCGCTCATGGAGCGATCCAGCGTCAGCGCTGAACCGTCTATCACGTACGGGTAAGGGATCTCGTGCAGGGACGGTTCAACGCTGATATGCGCGCCGTAATCCTGATACAGCAAAGTAAGCTGCTCTTCCAGGTAGGGGCGGAACAGCGCAGGTCGCGTGATGGTCGTGCTGTAACAGCCGGAGTGGGTGAAACGCGCATAGGCGCGGGTTTTCGGATTGCTGCTGGCGCTGCCGTCCCAGGTGACAGAGAGCGATGGATAAACAAAAAGGCCCTGGGTTCTGGCCTTTTCATCGGGAAGCTTCCCTGTTTCGATATAGTCACTGATGGCGCTGCGCAGTGCATTGACGGACTGTTCATACAGCGCGTCGAGTTTTTCCAGCGCCTGAGCCGGGGTCAGGCTGGAGCCCTTATTATTCATGTCTGTCTCCTTGTTCCACAGGTGTGCGGCTTTACCCGATAGTATGGCACACGCCTGTGAAACAAAAGTGAGGAGATCAGCTGTGCGTGGTTTCCTTCATCAACAGGGCGGTGGCGGCAGAAAGCAGGCAACCCGCCAGCAGATAAATCGCCACGCTGTGCCAGTTACCGCCTGAGAACGTCACCAGCGCGGCGGCGATAAACGGCGTAAACCCGCCGCCGACCACGCTCGCCACCTGATATCCCACGCCCGCGCCGCTGTAACGGTAGCTTGCGCCAAACAGCTCGGTGAACATTGGCTGCTGCACGCAGACCACCATATCGTGAGCGATGTTCGCAAGCATGATCGCGAAGAAGACAATCCAGAAGACCGACTGTGCCTCCAGCGCCATAAAGAACGGCCAGGCGCTGAGTGTGCCGATGAGCGCCCCGGTGATATACACCCGTCGACGGCCAAAGCGATCCGCCAGCCAGGCGAAGCAGGGGATGGTCAGGCAGCTGATCCCGCCCACCACCAGGCCAATATTCAGGAACAATTCCCGCGGCAGGCCGAGGTTTTGCGTGGAGTAGTTCAGGGCAAAGGCGGTGACGATATACATCGTTAGCAGTTCGCACAGGCGCAGGGCAATGATTTTCAGAAAAGCGCCAGGGTGCTGCACCAGCGCTTCCATCACCGGCAGCCGTTTTTTCGCGACCGGTTTTTCGCGCTGCTGCCGCTCAAACTCAGCCGACTCTTCCATGCCGTTACGGATCCACAGGGCCACCACGACCAGCACAATGCTGAAGATAAACGGAATACGCCAGCCCCAGCTCAGGAACTGCTCGTCTGTCGTGAGCTGGCTTATTAGCGACACCAGGCCCGTGGAGAGCAGCAGACCCACGCCATAACCCACCTGCACGCCGCTGCTGTAAAACGCTTTCTTATTCTTCGGCGCGCTTTCCACGGACAGCAATGCCGCGCCGCCCCATTCGCCGCCGACGGCAAAGCCCTGAATGGCGCGCAGCGTCACCAGCAACACCGGGGCCCACCAGCCAATCGAGGCAAAGGAGGGCAAAATACCGATCAGCGCGGTGGCAATGCCCATCATCCAGACGGTGAGCATCAGCATACGTTTCCGGCCAAGGCGGTCACCGAAGTGGCCGAAAATTATCCCGCCCAGAGGACGAAACAGAAAACCGACGCCGAAGGTGGCAAATGCAGCAAGCGTGCCCATGGCGGGGCTGATCTGGGGAAAGAATTCACGGTTAAAGGCCAGCGCAGCGGTAATACCGTAGAGCAGAAAGTCATACCAGTCGACGACGGCGCCTGCGAAGCTACCTAAAGCGGCGCGGCGGGCGCGGTTAAGCGAAGGTGTCTCCTCGTTGCGGCGAGCGGAGATAAGGGTGGAGTCCATAGTTGTCCTGTCTGTACTGATTTTTAATTATTGGTATAAGAAAAGGTCACTCACATCACGGCCGTCATATTGACGGAATGTATGAGACTACCGCGACAGGCGGCCTGAGAAAACGTTTTTATCTTTCCTGAAAGCGCAGAATAAATAAATTTCATCTTATCGGGCGACAACATAAATCAGCCTGTTTGGCTCCGGTTAGGGCTGAATGGTTTACAGTAATAACGATCGCTGCGTGACGTAAGCTGAGGGTATAACGATGCAACGCCTCTTTCCTGCACTGTGGGTAGTCCTGTTTTTAGTCGTATCTCCGCTGCATGCGGAGCCGAAAGTCTATGGCGAACAGCGTATTCACCGCTGGTGGGATGCAGTAACGGACGATATTGCGCAAACCTGGGAACAGCCGGATCGTTACGATCTCTACCTTCCGTTTCTGAGCTGGCATGCTCGATTCATGTATGACAAAGAGAAAACCGACAACTACAACGAAATGCCGTGGGGCGGGGGGCTGGGCGTGTCCCGCTACAACGACGAGGGCAACTGGAGCGCGCTCTTTGCCATGATGTTCAAAGATTCACATAACGAATGGCAGCCTGCGATGGGCTACGGCTGGGAGAAAGGCTGGTATCTGGATAACGCAAAAGATTTCCGTCTGGGGCTGGGGGCCGCTGCGGGGATCACGGCACGCGACGACTTTGCCAACTATGTCCCGCTGCCGTTTATCTTCCCGCTTTTCTCTGCCGGATATAAGCGCGTCACCGTCCAGTTCACCTATATTCCCGGGACCTACAACAACGGCAACGTGCTGTTTGCCTGGCTGCGCCTGGGCTTTTAGAGGGTGATCACTTTTTTGGCCACTGCGTTGGACAGGATCAGCAGCGAAAACAGGACCGACGTAACAAACGTAAGCACAATCAGAGCAAGTTTGGTGCTCAGGGACGTCACCGGAATGAGCGCGGTCAGCAGGTGAAACACCGAGTAGTGCATAATATAGACCCCGGTCATGGTTTTGCTAATGGCGGCCAGCACGGACTCTTTAAACTCCGCATTGCGGCGAAACCGCACGCCGTTGGCCGCAATCACCAGGGCAATAATCAGAATGTAGATTTGCGATCCGGTGAGGATAAAGGCGTTTCTGTCTGCTTTAAATAGCGCAAAAAAGAAGTGCCGCTCGTAAAACCACGTGAAGAGATAAATAAACGGTATGGCAATCACCGCTGCCCTGACCACATTTTTGCGGCCGATCCACGCCGCGATCTGCGGATCGCAAAAGAGCTGCCCCGTCAGATAAAACAGCAGCCACGTCCACAGGCGATACTGCGGCGACAATGAAAGGACATGGGCATCAGGATAGAGGGCTGACAGTAAATCGTACCCGTATGAGAAAAGCAGCAGGGCGGTAATTACCCCGCAAAAGAGCGTTCGTCGCTGGCTGAGCCACTCCACCACCGGGTGAAACGTGTAAATCACGATAAACGCGAACACGAACCAGGGCTGGATCAGATATCCGCGCTGATAGGGCTCCCACAGGTAGTAAATCGTTACCCAGAACAGAAAGACGATCACCAGGCTTTTGATCTTATCCAGCTGCCAGCGCGTGCCGTGTCGGGATTGCCCGTCCAGATACCCTGCAACCACAAAAAATAACGGCGTGGCGATGGTCGAAATGAAGGTTAAAAAACCGAGGATCCAGTGATAGTCATAATCGTAATGATCCCAGGTGTTGTAGATGGTGAAAAAGGTAACCGCCGTCATACACCCCAGCGTCTTGATGATATTCAGCCCTGTCGCATTCATTGTTGTTCAGCTTTGTCCTTACGATGGAAACACGCGTAAATTACGGGGAGTACCAGCAGCGTCAGGATTGTAGCAAACCCAAGCCCAAACATAATCACAACGGCCATGCTCTGGAAGAACACATCCAGCAGCAGAGGGGCGAGGCCGAGTACGGTCGTAAAGGCGGTGAGGAGGATGGGACGCAGGCGCGACGTGGCGGCGTAAACGATCGCACTGTGCTGATCCTGCTGCACTTTCTGCTGTTCTATCTCTTCCACCAGCACAATGCCGTTGCGGATCAGCATCCCGCTCAGGCTCAGCAGGCCAATCAACGCCATAAAGCCAAAAGGGATGCCGGTAATTAAAAACCCCGGCGTCACGCCTATCAGCGCCAGCGGCACGGTCAGCCAGATGGCGACGGCGTTTTTCACCGAACTGAACATCAGCACCGTGATCACAAACATCACCAGATAGCCGAGCGGCAGCGTGGTAAATAGCCCCTGCTGCGCTTCGCTGGAGTTCTCCGCGTCACCGCCCCACTCAATGCTGTAGCCGTGGGGCAGGGGCAGGGCATCAATTTGCGGCTTCACGCGGGCGAGAATATCGCCGGAGGTTTGCTGGCTTAGCGGGTCAGGGTCGGTCTGCACGGTCAGCACGCGGGAGCGGTCACGGCGCAGGATCAGCGGATCTTCCCACTCCAGCGCGAAGCCGCTGATGACGTTGCTCAGCGGAATATACTGCTGCCGGGTCTGGCTCCAGACCAGAACGTTATTCAGGTGATTGGCGTCCAGCCGCTCGCTTTCCGGCGGGCGCACCACCACGGGCAACAGGTCGCTGCCTTCTCTGTACAGTCCTGCCCGACTGCCGGAGAAATTCATCTCCAGTGCGTTATCGACGTCCTGCTTATCCACGCCAAGCTCACGTCCCAGCGCAGTGACGTACTGCGGGCGGAGCACTTTGCTGCGATTTTGCCAGTCGTTCCTGACGCTGTCCGTCGCCGGATCGCGCGTAAGGATGTTGTCTACCTGGCTGGCGATCAGACGCAGCCTGTCAGGATCGGGGCCTTTAATACGTATTTCAATGGCGCTGTCGCCGGAGGGGCCAAACATCACCCGCTTCGTGCTGGCGTTAACCTGCGGATAGTTCCGTGCGATGTACTCATCCACGTGGCGGGTCAGGGCGGGGATGTTACGCTGGTCGTCCATTCTCACCATAATTTGCGCATAGTTGCTGTACTGCCGCTGTCCGCTGTAGGTCAAAATAAATCGCATACTTCCCTGACCAATCGTCGAGACCGTAGTTTCCACGCCTGGCTGGCCGTTAATGGTTTTCTCGATATCACCGGTCATCTTCTCGGTCCAGTTAATGTCGGTACCGTAAGGGAGCCAGAGGTCGACAAAGAAAATTGGCGTACTGGAGGAGGGGAAGAAGTTCTGCCGCACCGAGCCAAAGCCCCAGATGGCGGCGGCCAGCAGTGCGGCCATCACTACCAGCGTTGGCGCTTTACGCCGTAACAGCGCGTTGAGCACACCCTGATAGATCCGATAGATGCGTTTGTCATAGGGATCCGTTTCGTCGGCCTTTGGCGGTGCAGCATCTCGTTTAAACAGCCACCACTTAATCAGCACTGGCGTAATGGTGAGGGCTGAGAACCAGCTCAACATGAGCGAAATCAGCAGAACCTGAAACAGCGACTTACAGTATTCGCCAGTGGAATCCTGCGACAGCCCGACGGGCGCAAAGGCCAGGATGGCAATGACCGTCGCTCCCAGCAGCGGCAGCGCAGAACGGCGAATAATGTCGCTAATGGCGTTCATCAGGGACGAGCCCTGCTGTCGGGCTATCAGTACCCCTTCGACAATAACAATGGCATTGTCGACCAGCATGCTGAGGGCGATGATCAGCGCGCCCAGTGAAATGCGCTGTAGTTCAATACCCCAGAGATACATGATCAGCAGCGTGCCCAGCACGTTGAGGGCGAGGGAAAAGGCGATAATGATCCCGCTGCGTAAGCCCATAAAGATCAACAACACGCCGATGACAATCGCCAGCGCCATCAGGAAGTTAATGATAAATCCGTTAACGGAATGCCCGACCTCCGCCGCCTGATCGTAAAACAGGTCGATGTGGATACCTGCCGGTTTCTCGGCTGACATCTGCTCTAGCTTCGCCTCCAGGGCATGTCCCACGTCGATCACGTTAACGCCGGGGATAAAGGAGACGCCCATGGTGACGGCTTTTCTGCCGTTGGCATGGTAGATGCTGGCAGGGGAGGCATCCAGCCCGCGTGACAGGGTGGCAATATCCCGTAAGCGGGTAGCCGCCCCAACGCCCGGCGGGGTCACGATGAGATCGGCCAGCTCGTCAATACTTTCGAATTCACCGGTAGGATGCAGACGAATTGACTCAGTACCGGAGGGGATCTCTCCCGCGCTGGAGACCACGTTCAGCCTGCTGAGCTGGGCAGAAAGCTGGTTCAGCGTTATCCCGCGTGCGGCCATTTTGCTCAGAGAAATGTCCACGTTAATCTGCTGGGTGAGGGCTCCGCCGATGGCCACTTTGCCCACGCCTGGCACGAGGACCAACTCCCGGCGCAGCAGCTCGGCATACCGGACCAGTTCCGGATTGCTGAATTCATCTCCGGAAATGGCAAAGAAAAAGCCGAACACATCGCCAAAATCGTCATTTACAAACGGGGTCACTACGCCGGGTGGAAACTGTCTGGCGGCATCTCCCACCCGGCGACGCAGTTCATCCCAGATTTGCGGCAGTGCATTTGAGTGGTAGCGCGAGGCTATATTGACCGTGATCTGCGACAGGCCGCTGGAGGAGATGGAGCTGACGTTATCCAGATAAGGTAACTGCTGAAGCGCATTTTCCAGCGGCAGGGTGACCTCTTCCTCAACCTGCTGCGCCGACGCGCCCGGATAATGGGTGATCACCACCGCCGTTTTGATGGTAAACGCCGGATCTTCCAGTCTGCCAATGTTCAACAGGGCAATAATGCCGCCTACGCCCAGCAGCAAAATAGTCAGCCAGACGCGAACCGGGTTGCTGATAAACTGACGAGAGATATCCATTACAGTCCCCGTTCACGCGTCCAGATACGTACCGGCTGGTTGGGATGTAGCTCCCCAACGCCTGCGGCCACCACGCGTTCACCGGCCTTAAGCCCACCGACGATGACGACCCCCTCAGCGCTGACTTGCCCCACGCTGACCTTACGATCTTCAAGGTGCAACGTATCGCCTTCGCCCGTCACCACCCAGACATGTGGCTCATTGCGCGGGCGGTTATCCGGGTTAAAGACCGCTTCAACCGGCACTACCAGCGCCTCACTGCCCACGCCCGCCGGAAGGTTGGTTAAATTGATGGTGACCGTTCCGCTGACGCCGCCCACGACGGGAAAATCATCCGGGCGGGGCATGGTTAAAATCACCTGCCAGGTCAATGTGTTGCTGTCGCTACTGCCTGAGTGCTCTTTGTACACAGCGGTAAACTCGCGACCGGGCAGGGCGTTGATCCTCACTACCGGTTTGTACTGCGCATTGCGAATATCGAAGGTGTTAAACAGGTTCTCTGGAAGGCTGAACACCACGTCCAGCAGATCGGTACGGGTCAAAGTGACGACGGGCTGGCCGGCGGAGACGACCTGATGATTTCGCACATGGACGCTGGCCGCTGTCCCGCTAAAGGGGGCGACGAGCGTCATCTGGCTTAATTCTTCGCGCGCAATCTGTAGCGCGGCGTTTGCTGAATCACGGTTGGCGCGCTGGACATCCATCTCGGCTTTCGACACGGCCTGGCGTCCCGCCAGCGTCTGGAAGCGGTCGAATTGCCTCTGCGCCAGGGTCGCCGCCGTTTGCCTGTCGTTCAGACGCTGCCGGGCTTCGCGATCGTTAAGACTGGCGAGCCGTTGCCCCTGTTTGACAACGGCACCCTGGCGAATGTCCAGGGTCTCAATCTGCCCGGCTCGTTTGAACGCGAGATCCGTGGCGTCGCCGGATTCAATACGGGCGGGAAACACGCGCTGCTGCGCGTTGCCGGCCTTGACCACCTCTGCGACTTTTACCATTTTCGGCAGGGGCGCGGCGCGGTCGGGTTTCGGATCGCACGCCGTCAGCAGCAATAAAACAGCAGGCAGAAGAGAGAGGTAGCGCTTCACAGTATTCCCCTGATAATAATTGTTTTATTTATTTCGTCATCAATGCTGGGGTGGCGCTATTCTGCCAGGGCCGAGACGACCACATAGGTAAATAAACCGATTGCTGTGCTGGCGATAATAGCGAGCGCAATAAACAAACCAAGGCGAATCAGGCTTAAACCGTACATGCATTCCTCCATGAGGTTGAAGGTGGCGCGGGATAAAGAGAATAAACGTGTTGCATGCCTGACTATGAGCATAGTCGGTGAATAAATAAATGTTAAATAACCATTATTAGTGGCGTGACATACTCAGGCGAAACAAGCGTTACGATGGTGTATCCCCTTTGAATAACATCCTGATATTCCTGTGCTACGTTTAATAGCATCCATTCCTTTTTTTCCGTAAAAGGCATTCACGCCTGTACCCATGGGTTTGATGCGATCTCTTCTGATTCACTCACTGTTGTGTTGGTTATAAAAGGATGCTTGATATGTATAAAACGATTCTGGTGCCGGTGGATGTATACGAAACAGCGTTGTCTGATAAAGCACTACAGCATGCCCAATTCCTGGCGCAAAGCGCATCGGGTAATGTCCATCTGCTGTACGTTATGCCAAAGTTCTCGGCGGAACTGACCCGCGGTTTTATTGCAGACGCGAGAAAGATGGATGAATATATGATTAATAATGCTAAAGAAAAACTGGCTGCGCTGGTAAAAAAAATCAACCTGCCAGAAGCAAATGTCCATCTACATGTTCGCAGCGGGAATATACGTGATGAGGTAATCAAACTGGCGGATGAGCTTAACGTCGGTGCGATTATTGTGGGATCGCGTAATCCAAATATTCAAACTCATTTATTAGGGTCAGAGGCGGCGAGTATCGTTCGTTACGCGCATGTTCCTGTTTTCGTTATTCGTTAATGTCATGAAAGCAAGGTGATTTCTGAAAAGAACCTGAGGAAGGAACGATGATAACAGAAAAGCCTCACCGTCCGTATTATCAACAGACCGTTGATGAAACCCTGACAAATATCCAATCCAGCCTCGATGGACTCAGCAGTACAGAAGCCACTGCCAGGCTGGAAAAATACGGTGAAAATGCCTTACCGCAAAAACCGGGTAAACCTGGCTGGCTGCGCTTTCTGGCCCATTTCAACGATGTCCTTATTTACGTCCTTCTGGCGGCGGCGATGCTGAAGCTGATAATGGGACACTGGGTGGATATGTTTGTCATTCTTGGGGTAGCCATCATTAACGCCCTGATTGGCCATATTCAGGAGAGCAATGCGGAGAAATCGCTGCAAAGTATTCGCAATATGCTCTCCAGCGAGGCTGTGGTCATCCGGCAGGGCAACCATGAAACTATCCCGACGACAGCACTGGTGCCCGGAGATATCGTCGTGATACGCGCCGGGGATCGCATTCCTGCCGATCTTCGCGTGACAGAGGCGCACAATCTGCGGGTGGAAGAAGCTATTCTCACCGGCGAATCCACGGTAGTGGAGAAAAGCAGCGATGCGCTCCACGGGGAGTTGCCGTTAGGCGACCGTTACAACCTGCTTTATTCTGGCACCACCGTCAGCTCCGGTGGGGGAAAAGGGTTGGTGGTGGCGACCGGTGGGGAGACCGAACTCGGCCATATCAACCAGATGATGTCAGACATTGAAAAACACCGTACCCCGTTGATGGTGCAAATGGACAAGCTCGGCAAGACCATTTTTATCACCATTCTGGTAATGATGCTGGCGCTGTTCGTTTTCAGTCTTATCTTCCGTGATATGCCCGTATCAGAGCTGGTGCTGTCGTTGATTAGCCTTGCGGTAGCGGCGGTGCCGGAAGGATTACCGGCCATTATCTCGATCATCCTCTCGCTGGGCGTGCAGGCGATGGCGCGTCGCAAGGCGATTATTCGCAAGCTGCCTACCGTGGAAACGCTGGGGGCGATGACGGTTATCTGCTCGGATAAAACCGGCACCCTGACCATGAATGAGATGACGGTAAAAGCGGTGATTACCGCGGACACCACCTACCGCGTGGAGGGAGACAGCTACGAGCCGGTGGGTACTATTCACCCCGTTGACGATCCGACACCGGTCACCGTGACCCCGGGATCTGTGCTTGAGCGCTATCTGCGCACAGTCGATCTCTGTAATGACAGCCAGCTGATCAAAGATGAGCAGGGGCTGTGGAAAATCACCGGCGGTCCAACCGAAGGCGCGCTGAAGGTGCTGGCGGCCAAAATCCCGCTTCCGGCAATTGACGCCGAATTGCGCAGTAAAATCCCATTTGATTCGCAATATAAATACATGTCCACCCTCTATCGCCTGGGCGACGAAGAGGTGATGTTAATCACCGGTGCGCCGGACGTCCTTTTCCGTCTTTGCCAGCACCAGCAGACCCAAAACGGGCTGGAGCCGTTCAACCTGCACTACTGGGAAGAGAAGATTGAAGAGTATGCGCGCGAGGGATTGCGCATGGTGGCTGCGGCCTGGAAACCGGCCGCCAGCGGGCAGCGCGAGCTGACGCATGCGGATCTGCAAGAAGGGGTCATACTGCTCGGCATTGCGGGCATGATGGATCCCCCGCGCCCGGAAGCCATTTCGGCCATTGCCGACTGCTTGCAGGCGGGTATTCGCGTGAAAATGATTACCGGGGATCATCCACAAACGGCGATGAGCATTGGACAGATGCTGGGTATTGGCAACGCGGCGAGCGCCATCACCGGGCGCGAGCTGGAGGCGATGGACGATCACCAGCTGAGCGAGGCGGCGCAAAAATACGATATCTTTGCCCGCACCAGCCCGGAAGATAAATTCCGCCTGGTGCAGGCGCTGCAAAGTAAGCAGGAAGTGGTCGGAATGACCGGGGACGGGGTGAACGATGCGCCGGCGCTGAAGCGGGCGGATGTCGGCATCGCGATGGGGATCAAAGGTACTGAAGTCACCAAAGAAGCCGCCGATATGGTGTTAACGGATGATAACTTTGCCACCATTGCCCGGGCGGTCCATGAAGGGCGTCGGGTCTACGACAACCTGAAAAAGACCATTTTGTTCGTTATCCCGAGCAACATCGCCCAGGCCTTACTGATCATTATTGCCCTGCTGGCGGGGAACCTGATCCCACTAACGCCGGTACTGATCCTGTGGATGAACATGGCAACCTCGGCAACGCTGTCGTTTGGCCTGGCGTTTGAAGCGGGTGAGAAGGACATCATGAACCGGCCGCCGCGTAAGTCAAACCTGCATGTGATGGACGGTTATGCCATCTGGCGAGTGGTGTTTGTCGGCCTGATGATTGCCATCAGCGCCTTTGTGCTGGAGGCCTGGCTGCAACCACGCGGCTACTCACCGGAGTTCATTCGCACCGTGTTGCTGCAAACGCTGGTCACCGCCCAGTGGTTTTACATGCTCAACTGCCGCGTCACCGACGGCTTCTCCCTGAGTAAAGGTCTGCTGGCTAACAAGGGGATATGGATCGTGAGCGGCGTACTTCTGGCCCTTCAGCTTCTGATCATCTATGCGCCGTTCATGCAAATGCTGTTCGGTACCGAAGCGCTACCGTTCCGCTACTGGATCATTACCTTCCTGATTGGGTTTGCGATGTTCATGATTGTTGAAGCAGAAAAAGTCCTTACCCGGAGATGGCGCACGACGAAAAGATGACTGAATGAGTAGGCTAAGCCTGCCTACCGGCAGGCTTTCTCTTTGACTGAGTACAGAACACTATGATTCGATTTGCCTCGTTCGTTTTTACGCTTGGTATTCTGGTTCCCGCTGCATCTGCTGTAACCTACCCCCTCCCTCCCGAGGGCAGCCGTCTGGTGGGGGCGCCGATCACCATCACCGTGCCTGAGGGCAATACTCTGCCGCTCGAAGCGTTTGCAGCGCAGCACGGACAGGGGTTGAGCAATATGCTGGAAGCCAACCCGGGGGTGGATCCGTTTTTACCGCGAGCCGGAACACAGCTGGTGGTACCCCAGCAGCTTATTCTGCCGCCAACGGTGCGCGAGGGGATTGTGGTGAACGTCGCGGAAATGCGACTTTACTATTATCCACCCGGCAGCAACACGGTTGAGGTGCTGCCTATTGGCATCGGTCAGGCCGGGCGCGAAACGCCGCGTAACTGGGTAACCGCCGTTGAGCGCAAACAGGAAGGCCCAACCTGGTCACCCACGCCAAATACGCGACGCGCTTACGCGAAAGAGGGGAAAACGTTGCCCGCGTTCGTTCCCGCCGGGCCGGATAACCCGATGGGGCTGTATGCCCTCTATATCGGCAGGCTGTACGCGATCCACGGTACCAACTCAAATTTCGGCATTGGTCTGCGCGTCAGCCAGGGCTGCATTCGCCTGCGTAATAACGATATCAAATACCTGTTCGATAACGTTTCGGTGGGGACGCGGGTACAGCTTATCGATCAGCCCTTAAAGGTGACCACCGAGCCGGACGGTAGCCGTTGGGTAGAGGTTCACGAGCCGCTGTCACGCAATCGCGCGGAATTTGAATCGACAAATAAGGTGCCGCTGCCCATTTCAGCCGCACAAAGGACGCAGCTAATAAGTGAAGGGGCGGGGGCTGAGCTGGAACGGCGGTCGGGGATGCCGGTGAAGCTTGCTATGCCCGGTGACGCTGCGCTTACCGGGCCTACAGGACCGTAGGTCGGGTAAGGCGAAGCCGCCACCCGACAATTTTACAGAACGCAGAATGTAGGTCGGGTAAGCGCAGCGCCACCCGACAAACTGACCGAACGCAGAAAAGCAAAAAGCCTGCTTTAAAAGCAGGCTTTTCAAATTTGGCTCCTCTGACTGGACTCGAACCAGTGACATACGGATTAACAGTCCGCCGTTCTACCGACTGAACTACAGAGGAATCGTGTGAACGGGGCGCATATTATCGACCTGCGTACGCCTTGTCAAAGGATGGATCGCCGACTTTGAACTGTTTGCTGACAAAACCAGCAAAGTGACGTTTTTGCCAACGGAATGCACCATTATTGTGCAGATATACCCCGAATGGGGCAGATCGGAAACCGTTGTCCTCGACTCAAAACAGGCACCAGTGATTGGCTTTCCTTATTTTCAGCCGCTTAGCAGCGACATACACCCGCTGCAAAAAACTGGCATCCATATTGCAAAACCTGTTTAACAACACAGCCGTTACCGGCACGCTATTTTCGAACAGGGGGCAACATGAACTTAAGACGACTGAAATACTTCGTAAAAATCGTCGATATCGGCAGCCTGACCCAGGCGGCTGAAGTGCTGCATATCGCGCAGCCTGCGCTGAGCCAGCAGGTCGCGACTCTGGAAGGCGAAATGGACCAGCAACTGTTGATCCGCACCAAGCGCGGCGTAACGCCTACCGAAGCGGGAAAAATTTTATATACCCATGCCCGCACGATCCTGCGTCAGTGTGAACAGGCGCAGCTGGCCGTGCACAATGTGGGGCAGACCCTGAGTGGCCATGTCTCCATCGGCCTCGCGCCGGGAACGGCTGCATCGTCGGTAACCATGCCGCTGCTACAGGCGGTGCGCGCGGAGCTACCGGAAGTGCTGGTTTATCTGCATGAGAACAGTGGTTCCGTACTCAATGACAAACTGCTCAACGGTCAGCTGGATATGGCGGTGCTGTACGATCGCTCCCCGGTTGCCGGGATCACCAGCCAGCCGCTGCTGAAGGAAGATCTTTACCTGGTCGGTACCCGTGATTGCCCCGGTCAGAGCATTGATTTAACCGCTGTGGCAGAGATGAACCTGTTCCTGCCGCGTGACTACAGTGCCGTGCGCGTGCGCGTTGACGAAGCGTTCTCGCTGCGTCGTCTGACGGCCAAAATTATCGGCGAGATTGATTCTATTTCCACGCTGACTGCCGCCATTGCCAGCGGCATGGGTGTAACGGTTCTGCCCGAATCTGCCGCACGTTCACTGTGCAGCGCGGCGAACGGCTGGATGGCCCGCATCACCACGCCATCCATGAGCTTACCGCTGTCGTTGAATATGTCCGCGCGCGGCTCCCTGTCACCGCAGGCGCAGGCGGTGAAAGAGATCCTGATGTCTCTGGTCAGTAAGCCGTCGCTGGAAAATCGCGAGCTGCAACTCGTCAGCTGATATTCCAAATAAGCATAAGATGCTGGTTTTTATTATTTGTTCTCCAGCCCGGCTGACTCTAACAATAGCCTTATGTCAGATGCGCCGGAGTGAATTGTGAATTTCCAGCAACTTAAAATTATTCGTGAGGCGGCCAGGCGGGATTACAACCTGACCGAAGTCGCCAATATGCTTTACACCTCTCAGTCGGGCGTCAGCCGACATATCCGCGAGCTGGAGGAGGAGTTAGGCATTGAGATTTTTATCCGTCGCGGCAAGCGCCTGCTGGGTATGACCGAGCCAGGCAAGGCATTGCTGACCATCGCTGAGCGCATTCTCAACGAGGCCAGCAACGTTCGTCGGCTGGCGGATCTCTTTACCAACGACGCTTCCGGTGTGCTGACTATCGCCACCACCCATACACAGGCGCGTTACAGCCTTCCGACGGTTATCAAAGCATTTCGTGAGATCTTCCCGGACGTACGTCTCGAACTGATCCAGGGCACGCCGCAGGAAATTGAAGTGCTGCTGCATAACGGTGGGGCCGATATCGGTATCGCCAGTGAACGGCTGAGCAATGACCCGCTGCTGGTGGCGTTCCCGTGGTTCCGCTGGCACCACAGCCTGCTATTACCCGCCGAACACCCGCTGAACCAGGTTTCACCGTTGACGCTGGAAGAGATCGTCAAATGGCCGCTTATCACCTACCGGCAGGGCATTACCGGGCGTTCGCGCATAGATGAAGCGTTCAAGCGTAAAGGGCTCACGCCGGACGTGGTGCTGAGCGCGCAGGATTCCGACGTGATCAAAACCTACGTCGAGTTAGGGCTGGGGATTGGCCTGGTGGCCGAGCAGTCTGGCGGAGAATATGAGGCTGGTAATCTGGTGCGTCTGGATACACGTCATCTGTTCGATGCGAACACCGTCTGGCTCGGGCTGAAGCGCGGGCAGCTTCAGCGTAACTATGTGTGGCGTTTTATCGAGCTGTGCAATGCGGGGCTCTCTGTAGATGAGATCAAACGCCAGGTGATGGAGCCGGAAGAGGTGGCGATTGATTATCAGATTTAGTTTTTGCCCGGCGGCGCATTGTCTGCCGGGAACGGTAAGAGTGGCTCTAAGTCTTCCTGGGTGATACGTGTACCGGGTTAAATAAAATAATGCCATCCATAAATGAATGGCATTATTATTTTATTTCTTAATGGCTAATTCCTTTTAGACATATTTAAAAAGTGTATCCGGCAGTTAAATAGTAGGCCCACCCCGTAGAGTCTATACGGGTGATCTGCCCTTTGCTATTATATGCTTTACTGCCTTCTTCAAATTGCCCACCATGATAGAAATAACGAAGGGTGGCGCCATAGCTCCAGTGAGAGTAAACTAAGCTGAGGATATGGGTAGAAACTATTGAATCATTAGTACGGGAGTAAAAGGGTTGCTCGCCACCTGATTCGTCTTTTAAGTCTGAGCCAAAATCAAAATTGGTGAAACCGATGTAATTTAGCTTGCCGCCAAACAGTGTAGTTAAAGGAATAGCATATTTTAATTTAAAGCGATATCCATCCCATTCGTTTTCGTTGGCGGCGTTATAATTATTCCCCTGGTATTTAGCGTAGATGTTTGCAGATAAAGTCATCGGTAATCCCGTATCAATATCCGTCCCAATTCCCATATACCAGGTACTTTGACGCTGTCCTTCGTTAGTACCCGCATCATAAATATAGTTGTGAGCAAAATACCATTCTTTAAATGGACCAACGCTCAGATCAAGTCCCGTTAATTTACCGATACTAAAACGTGGCTCTATTTCTGTAAAGAATGGCGAGCCATTGTCCCAAATACCAATGTCGTTGTCATTTCCCAAACCAAAAAATTTAGGTAAATCCGCATAGCCGTAAAAATCAAACCAATCCACATGTGCCCACGCACGGTATTCTGGATAGAGATCGGACCTTTTTTGTGGCCCAAAGCGAGTAGAGTTGCTGCCGACTATATTAATGCTTTGATGCCACCAGTCTGATAGATATTCATTATTACCAGAGTCCGCAAACGCAATCATGGGGAGCATTATCAATGCGCCTGGTAAAAGATATTTCATTTTTTTCATGCGTGTATTTCCTTTAATGGGAGTATGTTGAAAAGCGAGTGGTATTTAAAATACATGTCAGTATTTAATCACTTCTTGTTTAATTCATTTTGCTGCGCTTACATCAGTCACCCTCATTTCATGATCGGGTTTAACTGGGCTATGCGCCTTCACATAATCAATAATTGAATCGGCAGAGGTAGTGCTGTTAATAGTTTTAATATTTTTCCCTTTTAAAAATGCTTCAAATCCATCGCCACCTGTCGCACAAAATGAGTGTGTAGCAACCCGATATATCCTGGTCGGATCTATGGGTTGATTATTGACAGTGAATTTAATGAGACGTTTGCCCAGCGGTTTTGTACTGTCATAGACAACATGAACGCTTTTTGATACTTGCAAAATACCATTGGTGAGATTAGTCGCATGGATCATTAAATCGGTGAGATCTTTTCCGGTAAGATCCATTTCAACCAGGTCATTATTAAACGGGAAGGTGGTAATAACATCGCCGTAGGTTAAATTTCCCTGTGGGAAATCAGCACGTATCCCTCCGCTGTTTTGTAATCCAACGACGGCATCCGGCACTTTTGCCATCATGGCATCAATTATCAAATTACCGACGGGTGATGATTCCCCATATGAACGCGTAAAGTGCGCCGTTGTCGAACCAATAACCTGGCCAGTGATTTTTTTCAGACTGGCATTCCACTCATCAATTTTAAGCTGTACTTTTGGATCAGGTTTATATTCATCAGAAAATACAGTGATTAATTCACCTTTGTAACGCTCAATTTTCTTCGTCTGAGGGTTAAAATCCAATACTAATTTACCAATGTCAGTACCATAGGCATCCGTTGAAACAATGAGAGTGTCATTAACTTTAATCGGTTCTGGCGTCCCTACATGGGCATGGCCTGTGATTAATACATCAATACCCTTAAATTTCTTCGCGGTATCGATATCAGCTTGTAGCATTCTGGCTACGTCTTTGTTTCCATAGCTTGACTGGCGCGCTGGCGTACCTTCATGAATAAGCAGCACGATGATATCCACTTTACCTTTTAAGGCATCAAGCCCTTTTTGAATATAAGGCTCTTCATCACGCGCCTCTGAACCAGCGTAAGCCTTAGCTGCAATCGTGTCATAAAATGCAAATTTCTGATGTACCCCGATTACGCCAATTTTGATGCCATCTTTTTCGACAACCGTCCAGGGGGTATTCCAGACGGGCTTTTCACTGTTGGTATAAAAAACATTACCTAACAAAATGGGGAAGTGTGCTCTTGATAACTGCTTAACCATGTTATCAACGCCATAGTCAAATTCGTGGTTTCCCACTGACACAGCATCAAAGGGCATGGTGTTCATGATATCAATAATGGCTTCGCCTTTGGTCAGGGTACTTATATAGGGCCCGGTAAAGTAATCACCTGCATCAAAGAAAAAAACATCTTTACTTATTTTCTTAGCATCATTGACGATGGTCGCTATATTCGCAAAACCTCCTACCAGACGTTCTTTGTCAACGGTGGGTAGTTTCCCAGGAGAGACATGAGCATGTAGATCGTTGGTATAGTAAATTGTTACATCTTTTGCATGAACTGAGCGGTTAACGTTGCGAACCAACATAACGTAATCAGGCTCAGCTTTATATTTTTCTTCATAATCAATTCCCTTGAAAAAATAATAGCTTGAAAAGGGTCCATGTAGAGGTATGAACCCTTAAACGTTTATTTTATTTCAATGCATTCATCACCAATGCGGCGCCAAAAGCCTGTATGGTAAGAACCTTTACTTTTTCACATCAGCAACGCGCATGCCGTTGAGCTGCTCATCCGTAATAGTGTTGCCCGCTTTGAAGTAATCGATCACGGCATTAGAAACGTAGTAACCGCCTGTTGTATTACGCGCTTTACCCTCGGTAAAGGTGGTAAAACCATCGCCGCCATCAGCAAGGAAGCTCTGAGTGGCAATGTGGTAGACTGTCGCATCCTCAATCGGCTTGCCATTAAGGTTAAATACGACGACCCGCTGACCGATTGGTTTACTGCTGTCATACTTCACCTCCAGGCCTTTTGAAACCTGCAAGACGCCATTACTTAAACTTGCGGCATGTTCCATCAACGTGCGTAATTGTTTACCCGTAAGATCCATTGTGGCCAGCTCGTTAGGGAAGGGGAACGTACTGATGACGTCACCCATCGTAATTGCGCCCGACGGGATCTCATTGCGAATGCCGCCCGAGTTGGTCAAGGCTAGCTGAGTATTTTTACCCGCAGCCACCAGTAGAGCGTCCGCAGCCAGATTACCCAGCGGGGCTGATTCACCATACGCGCGCGTCAACTCAACCGGCGACTGCGCCACCGTTTGTTGAACTACTTTATCCAGTTTCTTATTCCAGCCGTCTATAACCTGTTTCGTTTGCGGATCGGGCTTCCACTCATCGGCGTAAATGGTTTTAAGCTCAAAATTTTTCATCGTAAACTGATGCGGCTTCGTGTAGTCCAGTACCAGTTTCCCCACATCAATGCCGCCGCTGTCGGTCGAGAGGATCAGCGTATTGCCAACTTTAATCGGTTCCGGCGTACCGACATGCGCATGTCCCGTAATCAGAATATCCAGACCTTTCACCTGGCTTGCAGTTTGAATATCTTTATCCAGTGCACGTCGTACGTCGGTCCCTCCCATACTGGACTGACGCGCCGGTGTACCTTCATGGACCAGCAATACGGTCAGGTCGACTTTGCCTTTCAGTTCATCCAGATAGCGCTGTAACCACTTAATTTCATCCCGCGCTTCAATGCCTACGCGCGTTGCCGCGGAGACGGTATCATTGAAGGCAAACACGCCGTGCAAACCAATGACGCCAATTTTCACGCCATCTTTTTCGACGATGGTATAAGGTTTATCCCAGAATAATTTGCTGCTGTTCTCATAGAATATGTTGCCCTGTACGACAGGGAATTTCGCCTGGCTTAGCTGTAATAATGTATTATCCCAGCCATAATCAAATTCATGATTACCTATCGTTACAACATCAAACGACATGGTATTCATAATATCAATAATTGCTTTTCCCTTCGTTAAGCTACTAATATAAGGGCCAGTGAAATAGTCACCTGCATCAAAAAACCATGTCGCTTTACTTTTTGATTTTTCCTCTTTTACCAGAGTAGTGATATTCGCCCAGCCACCAATATCCCGTTTGCCGTCAGCAATCCATGGCACTTTATAAGGTTCTACATGAGCATGGAGATCATTGGTATAAAGGATGGTGACATCCTTAGCGCAGGCCCAAAATGGTAGCGTCGTCAGAATACCCGCAGCGATTAACTTTATCTTCATAATTCGTTCCTTTCAGTCATATAAAGATTCGCTACTTTACGTTCTGAAAGGATTTTTTATGCGAACCTGCTCACACACTTATGCAAGAGTTATGCGACAAAATCACCGACCCATTCAAATCGTTGGTGATTAATATTGATTCTGTTTACGATTAATACCTGTAAATCGTTTGGTTGCCGTAATTTAGGGCTGCCAGTCTCAGCATCTGAAGATTACAGTTGGCCAGACTACAGGCTGGGATATCCAGCATTGCACTGCCGGGCATGTGGGAGTTATCCCCCTCTGTTTAATGAACAACAATTTAATGAATGGCTTTTTTCTTGCTTAAGCGCCTATGCCTTAGAAAACGGTTATTTTTGCCCTGAATGTTATTGCCCGAAAACTATTTGTTATGGTTATAACCCACGGGGGACACAGCGCGTTCAGTGCCGCGCCTGCAAAAAAGTCTGGACACCCAAACAGCAAAAGCAAAGAAAAATAGTGTATCCAGAACGTATTGAAACTGTGTCACTGGTTGTACCGTTCCAGGGGAGAATTGCAGAACAGAAATTGTATGTCCTGATCAGTTTTGATGCGATTCGCGGTAATATTATTCATCTCTCCACTAATTTTACTGAGCATCAAAGTGGGGAAACATTACGTTATCACTGGAAGGGAAATATCGAGCCTGATTTGCATCACGCTGATATTGTAAAACGCGTTGATATGCGAGAGACACAGTTTCTGCGTCGGAGCCAGTTCGATGAAATACAGTATGGAAGCGCGGCTCTGAAATGTAACGCCAGAGGTTCGATTGTGCGCCCGGTGATAGCGGCTCACGGGCATTTTCGAATACTGAATCTCCTCTTTCCTGAGGTAAAGATGCATGTTATTTCACACGAATGCTTTCTTCGGGGAGCAGTCATTACCGCCTGGGCAAATTTGTTTCGCCTGGGGCAAGGTGAAATGTGGTTTATAGAAGAAGAAATCAACGATAATGATAGTGATATACCCTGGAATTTTCAGAGAACGTCACAGCATGGCTGGTGGCAAAGTCAGTGGCAGCTTTGGGAGCAGGGAAGAAACCGTAAGATGGTTTGCCCATTAACAGGGGGGGATAGCAGTAACGCTAAAAGGCTCTCTTTAACGGCCAGCAGGTGCTTTATCAACTGGCTATATAAACAAACGCATTTTAGTCGCAGCGCGCAACTATCCGCAGGGCGGGTGACGCAAATACTACTTTCCCTGGCGCAAGACTATAACGATAAATTTACATTAGCGCCTTCAGGTATGAATAATGGCTCAATCTTTTCGGCGATGAAGTCATGACCTGTGCGCTTCGTATATAGCATCAAGGGGTCATGGCTCGACATGACCCCCTATTAACATATGCAGTGATCAATTGCATCTGTTCCAGATTGTTACATCATTTGATTAATTTGCATAAATAGATGCCGCAGTGATGACGTCAGTAAGCTCCGTTTCATTAAATAATCTTGCACGGTAGGCCTCCCCTGGGTATTGAGGAGCGCCATCAGATAAAGAAATCACATCATAGATAGAGGCAACCATATTACCGTCTACGTCACTGATAAAGAATGAGCGCGCATGGCAGGTAAAAATAGTGAAATAATCACCATGATCAAACACGCCTCCCATAAAGTCGGTCCATTGGAGGATAGGCGTCGTTGGGAGTTCTACAGGCGCATGAATCTCAACAGCGGTGCCTGCTGCTAAGTCGACCGCATAGAACAGAATGCGGGCTGGATCTGTTTGATAGGGGTCCGACGTCGCTGCGTCATTTATCGGACGAATAACGGGGTTGCCATTTTCATCTACGCAAGATCGGTTATCGAACACTGATAAGACAAATTTTCCTGCGGTAGGATCGATACTGGCAGAAAAAGCACTATTATTCGTAATGCACACCGTATGGGCACCATTTTCAAAATGAGTAATACCCGAATTATCAATATGAATAGTCGCTTGTTTTGCCGGGAACTGAGGGTTGAAATTACCTGTGTCGATTGCCCACAAGATACTGCCATCAACGATAGAGATACCAAAAGTTGTACTCGTTGTGCGAGAATGGACAATAATGGCTTCTTCGTTATTTGGGCTGCTTGCAATCCATGTAAGAGAGTTAAAATGGACATCATTAGGCGTATTGTTATTCAGAATTTGAGAACCACTATATTCGCTGGTATAGTTTTTCGCCCAAATCATTTTCCCTGTCTGATCGTTAAATTTCAGAACCAGCGCATCTTGCGCCATCGTGTTGGTTAGTCGGTTAGGGCTATCGGTGCCAAACATATAAATGTCGCCCGCGGAGTCCCAGACTACATCATGAGTATTTGCATAGTGATTGCCATCAGCATCACGCATGTCGAATTCAAGGACGACATTGCCCATGATATCAATTTTGAAAAAGCTACGGCCGTACCACGCCATATCTTCGTCGCTGCCGGTATAGAGGTAGCCATTGTGGATCCGCAGCGGTTGGAGATGATAAACCGATAAGAAGTTAAAACGCAGGTCACCATTTTGGTCATAACCTCGGCCAGTGGATTCCATTAACCAACTGTTTCCCCATACAGAGGTAAATAGTGCAGGATCGGTTTGCTCAATATCGAGGTGGAAGATGACAGATGTATCATATTCCTGATCTTCTGTACTGATGATAAATGGCTGATTGAAAACTTCAGTACCCGTGTCATCCTTAAATACGACCTGCACACTGTTTGCATATTGCGCATAAAGACCAATAACAGGGATTTTAATGGTTTGAGTAACACCATAAATGAGATCCGATGTATAGGTAAAATCTACGCTGGTTGGACTGGTCGTCCTTTTTGTAACAGTGTAAGAATAACTTACCGGGGTATCTGAGGTAAAATAAAGGTATGCAGCGAGCTGGTTGTCGGCTGGTGCAAGTTCAGTTTTAATATAAGTAATTGTCATGATGGTATTCCTTTTATTTCATTCAATAAGATATATGGTTTTTTTGTCAGCGCAATTAAGCATCGCCTGTATAAATAACGAGTAAATAAACGCCTGACGGATAATTTTGTGCTGTGATAATTAAAAGCGATTTTGTATTCTCATTCTCCTATTATAAAATTTATGTAAAAAGAACATGGTTAATCATCCGGAAAATAACGATGCGCTGTATTCTCTGCGGAAATATACATGTCAAAAGTGTTAGGTTCTATTCAGGATACATCTTTCGTGATAGCTGAAAATGAACGCCATCCTTTATTTCCGTCCAGTTGCCGCCCCACTCAACATCAACAGATAGCTCCTTAGCGGCCTGAAAAACAGCCGTTGCAATTGTCTGATAATGTTTAAAATCCCATGAAACGGTACCGTTGATGACCGCGAATACATCGACGGCGTGCCCCGTTAAATGCCTGCTTTTAGACGTTAATGATTTTCCTAATGCTAATAGCTCAAGCTGTCGTTTTTGGTTTCTTACCCCTTCAGAAATACCGAAGTCAACAGGCGATAATTTCAATGCTTTTCTCATCACCTCCGAAAGATCTTTATGTACTCCTTTAAGGTTCTTTTCAGTCTTTCTACTAAATTCATGATTTATCATTACTATCTCCAGAGATTTTCTTCCAGTAATAATTAAGAGCAACAACACCCATTGCACCTGATATACCGCTGACTGCAAGTGAAGTATGAAATACTGAACCAAGGCTTTGTGACATCAACCCAGCAAGTACACCGGTAAATCCTGATACAATAATTTGTGCTAACGCAGAAAATAAACTTCTTCCCGACTGGCCTGACTTAACGTCAAGGAGATATCTGACAAGTCCTCCCCACGCGCCAAATAATATTATGTAAAGCCAGCTAAAAAATGCATTTGATGATGGGTCTTTCCATGGCAAAGCAATTACCTCCATAGGGTATATAAGTAAAAAACTTTAGCTCTTGATGAGATTATTTTTCCTGGTCTAACGATTTGCTTTTGCTATGCGATAAATAATAAACGTTGAGCAATCCCGTTTTGTGATGAATATCACACGGAATGTAATTAATAGTTTTTGCCGATCGATATTTGATGAATGATAGTTATGTGTTATTGATATTAATGATTCTATTTATTAGTGGAATATATAACAGGGACAGGTGAGGAGGTGGGGGTAAACACTAAAACGGCAACGGGCGCCGTCCTGCATTTCTCATGCGCTGAAAAGCAAAAAGCCTGCTCTAAAAGCAGGCTTTTCAAATTTGGCTCCTCTGACTGGACTCGAACCAGTGACATACGGATTAACAGTCCGCCGTTCTACCGACTGAACTACAGAGGAATCGTGTGAACGAGGCGCATATTATCGACCTGCGTGCGCCTTGTCAAAGGGGAAAACACCGTTTTTATTCGTTTGCCGAGAATTTCAGCAAAGCGATGATTTAATAGCAAATTTGCTTTCAAATTGCACAGCAAAATGCGCCGCCCGCAGGCGGCGCGCAGGATCAGAACAGAACGGAGTAGTTCAGGCCAAACGTACGTCCACGGCCTTTATAAGTATAAAGACCCGGTGCGCCGTAGGTTGGGCTATACAGCCCCGGTGCGCGCTGGCCCCAGGCGGTGGTGTAGTCTTTGTCCAGCAGGTTTTCCACGCTGAAGCTGACTTTGCCCACCGGCAGGGCGTAGCTGCCCAGGAAATCAACGGTGTTATAGCCATCAATCTTCTTACCGTCGGCGTCAGACACGTCGAAGGTTTGTGTGCTCTGCACGCGCAGGGCCCAGTCGCCCGGCGCCCAGTTAACCCATGCGCTGGCTTTAGACGGGCTGGCGCTGTCGACCGTCAGCTTCTCCCATTTCCCGTTTTCACGCGTTTCGGACTTGATGGCGTTAAAGTTCGCCCCGGTGCTCCAGTCGCTGTCGGTGAAGAAATAGTCCACCTGGCCTTCAACCCCATAGATACGACGTTTATCGTCCTCCAGATTGATGGTCATGTCGCTCTTGTTGATGGTGATGGTTTTATCCGAGAGCGAGTAGTAGGCCGCCACCTGGGTACGCAGGTTATCGCCGGTGAAGCGCCAGCCCAGCTCGTAAGCATTGACCTTAATACCGTCCAGCGTTGAGTCGTTCACGTTGACGCTGTTTTGCAGGCGATAGTGACCATCGACCAGCTGATAGGTGCCGGAGCCGTAGTACTTCGCCAGGTCCGGGATCTCGAAGCCCTGGGAGAAGTTAAACCACAGCTGCTGCTGTTCGGTAAGACGTCCAAGGATCCCGGCGTTAAACAGGAAGTTGTTGTAGTCGGTTTTCCCGCCCGGCACCGCGTCAGCGGAGGTCGCTTTGCCCGTGGCGATTGCCTGCTGCTGGGCGTAGCCGACAAAATCGTCCACCTTGTTTTCGGTGTACTGGTAACGCACGCCGCCGCTGAGGGTGATGGCGTCAATGTCATAGCTGGCTTGCAGGAACGGCGCGAGGTTGGTAATGCTGTAACCCGGATAACGGCCCACGTTGTAGGCATTGTCCAGCTCCATGCCGCCGCTCGCCGCCGCTTTGCTTAAGTCGAAGAACTGCTGGTTGGCATCGAACGTTTCGTGGTCGGCATCCACACCCCAGGTGAGGGTCAGGTCGTCTATCGGCTTGCTGTTCAGCGTCAGCTTGCCGCCGTAAAAATCGGTTTTCTGCTGGGATGCGCCAATGCTGGTCACCGCGCCTTTGCTCAGCGTCGGGAACGGGTAGTAGGTCAGGCTCTCGTCACGGTAGTAAATCTGCGCAACCAGATCCTGACCCCAGAAATCGGTGTTCGAGTATTGCAGGTTGATCAGGTGACGCTCTGTGCCCGGGATACGGTCAGAGTTCAGGTTGTCTTTGTTATAGGCTTTGGCATCGCCCGTGACCGCAGCGAAATTCTCCCCAAGGAACAGACCGTGCTTGCCGTCGGATTCGCTCTTGTAGTACTGCGTGGTTAACTGGAGCTGCTGATGATCGTCGATGTTGATGGTGCCTGTCCCCATCACGTCGATACGGTCGGAATACTGCAAGCCGGTCTGGGTGTTATCGATAATCACCTCGTCGCCGTTGCCGTCATACCAGCCGCCGTAGCGCTGATAGGAGACCGACAGACGGCCAGAGGCGTTGTCATTGCCGCCGCTCACGGCTGCGGAGACGTTCTCATCATGGTCGTTATGGCTGTTAAACCCGCTTTTTGCCCCGGTCTGGAACTCCACTTCGGTCTCCGGCTGGCCTTTTTTGGTGACGATGTTCACCAGCCCGCCGGTACTGCCGCCGCCGTACAGCGAGGTGGCGCCGGAGATCACTTCGATACGGTCAATGTTGAACGGATCGATAGAGTCGAGCTGGCGGCTGTCGCCGCGGGAAGAGTTCAGACGTACGCCGTCCACCATCACCATCATGGAGCGACCGCGCAGGTTCATGCCGTAGTTGGTACGTCCCTGGCTGCTGACGTCCATACCGGGGATCAGCTGGGCCAGCACGTCTTTAATCTCTTTCCCGCCCTGAACCTGCTGCTCAATTTCCGCCCGCTCAATAACCCAGGTGGTTTGCGCCATCTCTGCCACGCTGCGATGTGCCCGGCTGGCGGAGACCACAATATCTTCTTCCTTTTGTTCTTCCGCCCACGCAGAGGTAGAAAGCATGGCAAGCAAGCACGGATTTAAAACCCAAAGATGAGAACGTTTCATTGTTATGTTGATCCTGAATGTGTGTGTCAGTACTCGGTGGTCTTCATTAATGATTTAAAAACCTGGCTGCTCTCCGGGCTGGTGGTGCTCCGCCAGTGGATCACGCCGGGGGTGGTTGCCAGCTCAAACGGCTCGTCATCGTGAGCGCGATTCAAAATTCGCGCCGCGCGCCAGGCCATCAGGCTGAGCTGGGGTTCGGCAATACCGAGACGGTGCATCCCGGCATTGACGGCAAACAGGCGGTTGCTCTGCGGGCCGTCCCATTCAAGGGTGAAATCGTTGTTGATGCAGAAGGCTTCATTCTCATCCAGACGCAGTCGGGAAGAGAGCGGGGCGAGAAACGCGGGCTGCACGGCGCGGTAGCCGGTGGCGAAAATCACCACGTCGCTCTCCAGCTGTTCGCGCCCGCCGTCCAGGTGATGCTGGATGCTGAGGCGATGTCCGGTTTCCTGGCGCGTCAGCGCCGTCACCGAGCGGGACGGCATCAGGTGCGCCCAGGGTTTTTCGCGCAGCACTTCGAAGCGGTGATACATGGCGCGATAGATGGCCAGCAGCGACTCCGTGGTGATCCCGTCGGAGGTCATCTTCTGCTCCTGCAACATCTGACGTCGGGCGTCGTCACCAAGGGTCGAGAAGCTGTCCACGTACTCCGGCGTGAAATATTCGTTAGCAAACGCGGCTTCATCCAGCGCATTGTAGTTGTTGCGGCGCGACACCCAGTTGAGGCTCAGCGGCTGCCCCCATTCCCCACGGAAGATATTTAAAAACAGATCCGCACCGCTCTGGCCGCCGCCGACGACGGTGACGCGCTTGCCCGCTAAATCCGGCGTGCGCAGCATCATTTCGCTGGCGTGGAAGCAGGTGTCGTCCTGCGCGGTGACGCAGTCTGGGAGATTGATCTGCTTCCCAATCCCCACGCAGACGTGGCGCGCCAGGAAGCGATCCCGCTGGGTCACGACCTCAAACAGGCCGTTTTGCTCATCAAAGCTGACCTGCTGTACCTGCTGGCTGAAGGCCAGGTTAGTGAGGTTATCCGCCGCCCAGCACAGGTAGTCGGCAAACTCCTCGCGCGACACGGTGCGCTGCTCGGTGGTGAGGAAACGGTAGAACTTTTTGCGCTGTACCAGATAGTTCAGGAAGCTGTGGCGGTTGGTTGGCTCCACGGCGCTGACCAGATCCTTCAGGAAGCTGGTCTGCATATGGCAGTCCGGCACCATCATCCCCGGGTGCCAGGAGAAGTGCGGCTTGCGTTCAAGAAACAGCGAGCTAAAACCGTCCAGCCCCTCTGCCAGCGCGGCAATACTGAGGTTGAACGGACCGATACCAATGCCGATGAAATCATAGGTTTTCATTGCGCTGACTCCCGGGAGACCAGAAAAAGAGGGTTATCAAGATCGCAGACGTAGTTCGGCAGCATGCGGCTGCCGCCGTCGTGTTCAGAGAAGGTCAGTTTGACCGGGTTGAGGATCACGCGAATAATCTGCGGCTTAAACAGGTCGAACTTCGCGAAGCGCGCCGTAAGATCCGGATGGGCGGCCATATAGCGACGTAACACCAGCGCCAGGATCTGATAGAAGCGGGTTTCGCTCACGCCGCATTGCAGGGTGAGGCGGGATATAAAGCGCAGTACCGTGACAAAGTTGCCGGTTTGCAGGTCGTGGATGATGTAATCCGCGCTGAGGCGCGCCGTCACCGCTTTTACCTGCTCCGGCAGGCTCTGCATCTGCGGGAAATCTTCATCCACCAGGCGCATGTCGCCCTGGAAATCCTTCAGCAAAATGCGCTGCGGAACGTAATCTTTCATCACCAGCGTGACGTTCTGGCCGTGGGCGATGAGCGCCACCCCGTAGCGACAGAGCAGGTGATAGAAGGGGATCACCGTCGCCTCAAACAGCTTTTCCAGCCATGCGTCAGCGGTTAACCCCGAGCGTTTGATCCACGCGTCAATCAGCGGGCGCCCCTGGTTATCGGTTTCCATCAGAGCCGCCATCAGCACCGCCTGTTCGCCATCCTGTAAATAGCAGGATGGGTTCTCGCGCCAGATCACCCCCAGCATCTCCTGATAGCGGTACGGCGCCTCAGGCAATGCGGTATAACCCGGATGCGACAGATATCCGGCTGCGGGTTCGCCAAGCACCTGCGCCCCGGAGTGAATCAGCGTGGCATCGCTGGCGAACTGCTGCTGTAGCCAGCGCGAGGCCAGCGGACCGGCGGCGATATACTTGCCCGGAATACCGCGATAGCAGGAGGTGTTGTAGATAGTCAGCGGCAGCTTGATGTCATACGGCGCGCGACGGCTGGCGTTGGTCAGCGTGCGCAGGGACTGCTGCGCCAGATACTCATCGCCGAACTCACCCAGCTCTACCATCTCACCGCGCGCGAGCTGCGCCAGGAAATGAATGGCAATTTTTTGCTGCCACTGCCACGGGTGCAGCGGCACCGGCAGCCAGCTGTCGTCCAGATCCAGCTCCTGCCAGCGGGCGTCGAACCGCTCGCGCTCGGCATCGTCCATGGCGCTGGAGAGCAGGGCGTTAATATCGCAATCGGCGTCGCTGCTCCAGACCAGACGCTCGCGCTGCACGGCGACCCAGTGCAGGCGGAAACGCCCGCGATATTCCGGCGCGTACAGGCGCAGGGCATCCAGCCCCCAGCCGCGGCGTCCCTTGTTGAAAATAAACTTCGGGTGACCGCGCATCAGGCACTGTAGTTCGTCCGGGTCGAGGTGGATCAGCGCATCGGCATCCAGCGTTTCACGCGCCTGCAACAGCTGCATGTCACCCCGCAGCGTGGCGTAGAGATCTTCCATGTGCTCCGCCGTTTGCGCGTCGCTCATCTCCAGCACGGTGGCCAGTTGCAGCAGCGCGTTTTCCGCTTCGACCGCCGCGCCGCTGGTGGTGGTCAGGGTATCAGGGTCAATATGCAGCCAGCCCCATATCCCACGCGTGGCGCGAAACTGCCAGCACGCGTTGCCCATACTGATGCGCCAGTTGTCCGCCGAAACCGGCTCGGCGCGCAGGGTGCGTTCATATTCCAGTTCGGCGAGGATCTTCGCCACCATCTCGCGGTTCACTTTCTGCCAGAGTGCGTTCACAGTTCCACCTCGTGGAAGAAGCGGTGACGCTCGCTCATGATCAGACGGGAGCGTTTGTGCGGGAAGTCGAACTCTTTCACCGTGTCGAAACCGGCGGACGCCAGATGGCGGAACAGACGCTGGTTGTCGAAGCGCGGCTCGGCGACAATGCGCGTGGTGCGCGGTTCATCGAGATACAGATAGTGGCTCAGGCCACGCAGCCAGCTGCGGATGTATTGCGCGCCGCGCCAGTTTTCTTCACCCACCAGCATGTGCAGCCCGCGGTCAAACGGCTGCCAGCGATAGTGGCGGCCAATGCGATCTTCTGCCGCCCAGTAGAGTTCAAAATAGCCGAACGGCTGATCGTCAAAGCAGCCGATCACCGGGTAACAATAGGTCGAGTCGAGCTGGCGACGCAGGTAGTTCTCCTGCTCGGCCTGCGGACCGGCCATCTCCCAGAAGGCATTTACGCGCGGGTTGTTCATCCAGCGGGTAAAACGCTCGCCGTCCTGGGCCACGTCCGCCACGCGGAAGCTCAGGGTGCGCTTAATCTGCGGATCGTAACGGCGGTACACCTCGCTCTGCGGGCGGTGAGGGCGCAGCGGGAAGTACAGCTGACGGCTTTCGTCAAACTGCATTCCGCCGCTCGCCTGCGGACGTTCGCCTTTCAGCCACAGCGGCAGCTGCCAGAAAATTTCACGCGCCAGATAATCCCCGTGAACGAGGCTAAACAGCGCCTGCGCCTGAGGTTCATCCTGCCAGGCTGCCCACGGCAGGGTAATGCCGGTCAGGGCGGGCGCGGCAACAAACAGCTGGTCGAGGGCGTCCACCAGCCAGCCGTCCGGGAGCCCGGTCAGCCGCTCCAGCACCGCGCTGCCGTCGAGACCCAGCGTCAGCGGCAGGTTTTGTTCCGTGGCCGTGCAGCGAAAGCCGTAGCCGGAATGGACGATATTCGCGTTTGCCATCACGCCTTCTCCTTATAAAACGGGTTGCTAAAGTCGAAATAGATCACCGCCGGATCGACGATGGTGTTTTCGTTGCGATCGTGCAGGTAGCAGAAGAAGTTGCCTTTGCAGTTCCAGGTCGGGCTGTCGAGCACGTAATCGAGGCAGCGGGTCTGCTTCGCCGTCGTGCGCAGTTCGGCCAGCGCGTCACGCACGCGGGACATCAGGTTCTCTTCGCTGTCGAAGCCGGCGGCGGCGAGCGCGGCGGTGACGGCAAGGGTAGAGTTCAGCAGCAGGTAATAAGGGAAGTAGCGCAGCAGCTGGCTCTCACCGAAGCGGTTTTCCACCTCGGTTTCACCTGCCTCTTTCAGCCACGCGTCGGCCCCTTCGGTCCAGGCGCTGCCCTGGCAGTCGCGGTAGATCAGCCCGACGGGGAAATCCTGCTGCATCTCAACGAGGATATTTTGCTGGTGCGCCAGCAGGACCAGACCGTAGTCCGCCTCGGCGCTGAACAGCGGAAGCAATACCCGGTCGCAGTAAGCGTCCAGCCAGCAGCGCGCGGCCTGGGCGAGCGGGAGATCCAGACGCTGGCTCAGACGACGCACCGCCGCGGCGAGCAGGCTGTCGCCGCCGTCCGGCGCGGCCTGGGTCAGGCTCACCAGCACGTTGGTTTGCGTTTCAGGAGTATCGAACAGCAGGTTGACGCGCAGGGCCATCAGGCTCTCTTCCTGGACGACGCCGTGCTCATCGCACAGCCCCGCCCAGCCGTCCTCCTGCATCACGCGCATGGTCGGGTAGCGCGCCTGAAGTTCCTGCCAGCGTGCCGTTTTCGCCAGTCGCGCCAGGCGCATGCCGCGCTTAACCTCTTTCACCGACAGCGTGCGCACGGAGTTGGTCAGCCGCACGCTCAGGGAAAACTTAATCATGTCGCTGTTGGTTTCGCTGTACAGCGAGCGGGAAGAGCTGGTGGGTAGCCATTGCGCACCGGCTTCGCCCAGATCGCGCAGGGCGCCTTTTTCTACCAGACGCTGGCACCAGTCCTGCTCCAGCAGATAGTCGGCCTGCCACGGGTGCATCGGCAGCAGCCAGCAGGTGTCGGTGAAGTGACCGAGAAGGGCCGGCGCGCTCTGCGCTGCAAAGCGCAGCAGACGTTCCCGCAGGGAGACATTCAGGCTGTCGCCGGTAATCAGCTTATGCTCAACCGCAAACCAGCGCAGCGGGAAGCGGGAGGCGAAATCCGGCAGATAGCGACGCGCCTCGGCCTCGTTGAACGGCTCGTGCGACTTTGGGGCAGGATGAAAAGCATGGCCGACCAGCAGCGCCTGTTCCGCTTCGGCAAACGTCAGCGGCTTATCGCGCAGGTTTGCCCAGTTGTGGCGTAAATCAATGGCCTGCCAGGTGTGCGTATGGCTTTCCAGGACGCGCTGCTTAAAGCGAGCCAGCGTATCGGCATCCAGCTCGCCTTTTATCGTCTCTTTTTGAAGAATGAAATCAATCAGTTGATGAAATGTGACCGTGTCACCGCCGTCGCTGTCGGCCTGAATCAGCGTTGCCGGAAAACGATACTGGTGATGCTGTGTGGGGGAGAAATAGCGTACCGGAACCCGAATGGCCTGGGTTGGGGAGAGCGGGATATGAATCTGTGATAACTCATCCGCACGGGTTGCGGGAAGATAGTGCCAGTCCTTCGTTTCGCGCAGCAGCGCGTTCAAAAAACACTGGGCCGCAACATCTGTACCGGCGGAGCGGGGCAGAGTACGCATAGTTGTACCTCATTCCATGACTGATAATAATTCTCGTTATGATATTCATTCTGTTTACAGTGGCAACTATTTTTGCAATATTTGTTTTCATAAACTTCATAATTTCCACACATTTATTGACATTATCTTCACAATTTTATGCGCACCCGTACTGAGAATCTCACTGACGTTGTGGCCCCCAAAGCTAACTGGCCCCTGGCACTGGGCGCCGGTTTATTAGGTATTGGGCAAAACGGTTTGCTGGTTATGCTGCCGCAGCTGGTCTCCCTGACCGGACTGTCGCTCTCCGTCTGGGCCGGGCTGCTGATGTTCGGCTCGATGCTCTTTTTACCCGCCTCGCCCTGGTGGGGACGCCAGAGCGAGCGGCACGGCTGTAAGGTCGTTATGCTGGCCTCGCTGGGCGGCTATCTGGCGAGCTTTGTCGTGATGGCGCTGGTGGTCTGGGCGATGGCGAACGGCGCGCTGAATGCTTTCTGGGGAATGGCAGGCCTGGTGCTGTCGCGCATGCTGTACGGCCTGACGGTATCAGGGCTGGTGCCTGCGGCCCAGACGTGGGCCATTCAACGCGCGGGGCTGGATAAAAGGATGGCGGCGCTGGCGACGATAAGCTCTGGCCTTAGCTGCGGGCGTCTGCTGGGACCGCCTCTGGCCGCGCTGATGCTCAGCGTCAGCCCGGTCGCACCGCTCTGGCTGATGGCGCTGGCGCCGTTTATCGCGCTGCTGCTGGTGCTGCGCGAAGCCGCCGATCCCCCGCTGCCGCCGGTGGCGCACCAGTCGACGCGGTTACAGGCCCCCATGCTGCCTTTCCTGGTGCTGGCACTGCTGCTGGCGGCGCTGGTCAGCCTGATGCAGCTTGGTTTATCGCCGCATCTTCACCCGTTATTTAATGGCGATGCCGTGCAAATCAGCCATCATGTCGCGCTGCTGCTGAGCCTGGCCGCGCTGGCGACCCTGGCGGCGCAGTTTCTGGTAGTACGCCCGCAGCATTTTACCCCGAGAGTTTTACTCTTAATTGCCGCGGTCTTGATGGTGGCGGGTCTTGGGCTGATGTGTCTCGCCAGTTTAGCCCTGTTCTACGTGGGAATTGTCATCACTTCGCTGGGGGCCGCCATGGCAACGCCGGGATACCAGCTTTTGCTCAACGATCGGCTGACGACGGGCAAAGGCGCAGGGGTTATCGCCACCAGCCATACGCTGGGATACGGGGCCAGCGCGCTGCTGGTACCTGTGGTGACGCGCTTTTACGGTGAGCAGTTTTTGATTACTGCCGCATGGGGAATGGCGCTGCTGTTTCTCGCGGTGAGCGTGTGGGTACGATCGACCGATCGTACCCCTTAAACATTAGTGGAACGGATGAGGGGAGGTGCTGGCTGCGTCCTCACTTTGCCGCAGACGCTGGAGCGGATCCTGCTGATAAAACTGGCAAAAACGCTGCCACAGCGCCGGGAAGCGCGGGGCAAAAAGCTCAGGTGCGCTAAAGAAATACTCGGACAGTACCGCAAAACACTCGGCGGGATCGGTCGCGGCATAGGCATCAATGCTGGCCGCGCTTTCACCCACCAGGTCTATCTCATCCTGAATGTTTTCCATCGCCGCGTGCAGGTCGTGCTCCCATCCCGCGACTTCACGCAGCGGGATCAGCGGCACGCCGCTGGCGCGATCGCCGTTGCGGGTATCCAGCTTATGCGCCACTTCGTGAATGATCAGGTTGAAGCCCGAGGCATCGAACGAGTCCTGAATATCCAGCCAGTTGAGGATGATTGGCCCTTGCTGCCAGCTTTGCCCGGACTGCACCATACGCTGGTTGTGCACCAGCCCGATGTCATCCTCCCACTCATCATCGACGATAAACGGCGCCGGGTAGATCAGCACTTCGTGGAAGCCATCCAGCCATTCGATACCCAGCTCCAGCACCGGCAAGCAGAAGAGCAGGGCGATGCGGGAATTTTTAAGCGGATCCAGTTCGAAGCCCTGTAGCGGTACCAGCCGTTTTTGCTGTAAAAAACGCTCGGCCAGCTGAATCAGCTTTGATTGCTCTTCAGGCAAGAGATTCGCCAGCACGGGGATCGCCAGAGCCTCATCCCAGGGCAGCGCCATATTTCGACCAGCGTCGTTCGTTTTCCAGGGCCACTTAATCATCGCTTTGCTCGTTACTCGCACGTGAACAAAATGGAAAGGTCAGGGGCTGTTAGCATGCCAACATACTCTGTTAAGCAGTATGACACTCCTCTTCGGCTGCATGCAGACTGGCAGCCTGTTTAAGAGGAATCCAGCCCGCATAAACTATCACTATGTGCCGTCAGGTTGATAGCGCTTTAGGGGTATCCCCTTCATTTTGTGAAGTATGTCGTGCGCGACTATGATAAATCTCTTCTTACCCTACCGTGCTTAAGGATCCCGTCAGTATGCCCGTCAATTTTGACCTCAACGATCTCTATGCCTTCCGCGCTTTACTGGAATATGGCAATTTCCGTCTTGCGGCGGAGTCTATCTGCCTTTCCCAGTCGGCGTTGAGTCGCAGAATTGAAAAGCTCGAGGCGGCACTGGGGACAAAACTGTTCGACAGAACCACCCGGCGCGTCACGCTGACCCTGTATGGACAGACCTTTGCCGACCGGTGCGGACAGCTGCTTGCTGATGTGGAGTCCATGCTTTCGGATATCGATAAGGCCAGCGAGGAGCGTACGGGGCTAATCACCGTGGCGACGGTGCCGTCCGCCGCCTGTTACTTTATGCCGGATGTTATCCGCCGCTTTCAGTCCCGTTACCCCCGCGTGCGCATAAAACTGATCGACAGCAGCGCCGGAAATGTTATCGAGGCCGTCACCCGCGGACAGGCGGATTTTGGTATCTGCTTTGCCCGGAGTTTGCAGCCCGACATCGAGTTTGTCCCGCTGGTGGAGGATGTCTACGTGGCTGCCTGCCGGCGCGACGGCCCGCTTGCAAAAAGAAAAAGCCTGACGTGGCAGGCTTTTTATCAGCAGGATTATATCGGTCTGGATAAGACCTCCGGCAACCGCAATCTTCTCGACCAGCGGGTCGGGCATATTCGGCCTGAGCGCCCCAGCATCTGCGAAACGCGGCACGTGACGACCATGCTGGGGATGGTTGAAGCCGGGATCGGCATTGCGGCCGTTCCCGCCATGTCAATGCCCCGCGCAGAGCATTCGCTGCTGACGTCGGTGCCCTTAACCGAGCCTGAGGTCAGGCGAACCGTGGGGCTGATCCGCCGCCGCGGGCGGATCCAGTCCTATATTGCTGCCGAACTCGAAACGCTGATTACCGAGCAGTATCGCGAGGTGCACTGACGGGCGTTAAGCCCGTTGCCGTAATGACGCTGGCGGCCTGTGGCGAAGAGAGAAAGGCCAGCAGCGCTTTTCCCTGTTCGGGATGGTCGGCCTCCTGCGTTACGGCTCCGGCGAAACGGGTAATGTACTGCATGTCGTCAGGCAACTTACCCACAAACGTCACCCCCGGGACCGGCAGAAGCTCGCTCACCTGCTGAAAGCCGAGATCGTATTTCCCTTTTGCCACTTCAGACGCCACCGGGATACGCTCAACCCGGTGCGCTTTATCGTGGACCTGGCCGTCGATGCCCAGCTTACGGAACAGCTGGCTCTCTACATACCGGCCGCTGGCGCTGTCGGAATAAGCCATGGAATGCGCCTTCAGCAGCGTTTGCCGCAGGGCAGGCACCGTACTGATATCCGGCACCGGCGCGCCCGCTTTGACGACCATCCCGACGGGCGAATCCGCCAGCTCCACGCGGGAGCCCGCCGCCGTCCTGCGATCCTGTTCCAGTTTCGCCAGCGCATCGCCCACCATAATCACCACGTCCGCTTTTTCGCCCCGGGCGAGCCGGGCCGGAATGGCCTGCGGCGTTTTGCCCATCGACGGGCCGGAGATCACAATGAGCCTGTCGCCGCTTTGCGCTTCGTACTGCGGCGTCAGCTTCTCCAGCGCCGCTTTGAAGCCGCCAGAAATCATCACCGTCACATCCTGCGCAAGCGCGCCCGCGCTGAGGGAGGCGAAGGTCAGGGCGGCAATCACCGTTCTGAATGTAAGCATGAGGGATCACTCCTTAACGGCAGTTTGCAGGATTAACGTGCGACGACGATAGAGATAAAGCGTTGCCAGCAGGGCGCAAACGGCGGCAAAGCTCATCCAGTAGCCCGGGGAGGCTTTGTCGCCGGTGTACTCAATTAAGGCAGTCGAAATCACCGGCGTGAAACCGCCAAAGACCGCCGTTGCCAGGCTGTAAGCCAGTGAGAAGCCCGCCACGCGCACCTCTGCTGGCATGATCTCCGTCAGGGCCGGGATCATCGCGCCGTTATACAGGCCGTAGAGGAAAGAGAGCCACAGCAGCACGGTCAGCATCATTGAGAAGCTCGGGGCTGCGGCCAGCATCGTCAGCGCCGGATAGCTGGTCGCCAGCGCCAGCAGCGTCATGGCGATCAGCACCGGTTTACGCCCGAAGCGATCCGACAGCGCGCCGCCCACCGGAAGCCAGATGAAGTTGGACACCGCCACCAGCAGCGTGACCAGAAGACTGTCCGACGCGCTGAGCATCAGGACTTTTTTACCGAAGGTCGGCGCGTAAACGGTGATCAGGTAAAACGCGGTGGTGGTCATCGCCACCATCAGCATGCCCGCGACGACTACCGGCCAGTTGGCGAGCAGCGTTGTGAAGACCTGACGCATTGCCAGATGGTGGCGACGGGCGCTGAATTCCTCGGTCTCTTCGAGCTTGCGGCGCAGGAAAAAGATAAACGGCACAATCAGACAGCCAAACAGGAACGGAATACGCCACCCCCATTCGCGAATGGCACTCTCTTCCAGCACCACATTCAGGGCGAAGCCCATCGCCGCCGCGATCATAATGGCGACCTGCTGGCTACCCGACTGCCAGCTGGTGTAGAAACCCTTGCGGCCCGGCGTGGCGATCTCCGCCAGATAAACCGAAACCCCGCCCAGCTCGGCGCCTGCCGAAAAACCCTGCAACAGGCGGCCGGTCAGCACCAGCAGCGGCGCCCACAGGCCAATGCTCTGGTAAGAAGGGATCAGCACGATCAGGAAGGTTCCGGCGGCCATAATTGACAGGGTGACGATCAGCCCTTTACGGCGACCCACTTTATCAATGTAAGCTCCCAGCACAATGGCTCCGATCGGACGCATCAGAAAGCCCGCGCCAAAGACGGCGAAGGTCATCATCAGGGACGCAAATTCACTGCTTGCCGGAAAAAAAGTATGGGCGATGTAGGTGGCATAAAAGCCGAACAGAAAGAAGTCGAATTGCTCAAGAAAGTTGCCCGACGTGACGCGGAAAATCGCGCCCGCTTTGGCACGAAGCGTTGCAGGTGAGGTTGAGGAAACCATGATTATCTCCAGTTTTATAGTGACGTTATGCTCGTCTGTTTCTGAAAACTGGATCAGGAAGTGGAAATTAATAAGCGCAAATAGCGCATGGACTGATGCGCGTGGTGCATTAATGACAAAGCGTTGACCAGTATTTACATATTCAACAATAACTTAACATTTCGGTGATCTTTTATTTACTCGATTTCGCTAAGTTGCTGATATATCGGTTTTGTGACATCGCGCAGGTGAGAAGCCAGGCGGGGCCTGGCTCGGGATTATTAGCGCAGCGCGTTCGCAATCGCGCTAAACATCAGCGACGCTTCCAGCGGCTGGGCGCTGAATGACGGCTCTGCCTGCGGCCAGGTGGACCACTGAACGATAACCAGATTTTCTTTCTGATTAACCATGATCATCTGACCAAAAATACCCAGCGCCCACAGGGAATCCTTCAGCGAATTTTCGACTTTCGGCTCCACGTGTGTGGCGGTGGCTGGTACTTCGTTGTTCCACCACTGGTAGCCGTATAACCCCTTCGGATGCGCGTCGGACACCGATCCTTTGGCCTGTGTCCAGGCTGAGGACTGTTTCACCCAGCCCTCGGGGAGGATCTGCTTCCCGTCCGGCAGCGTACCGTTATGCAGGATAAACTCCCCGAAACGCCCCCAGTCTTCCAGCGTGGCGTTGAACCCATGCGCACCCACGTCGTGCTGGCCTTTGCTGTAGGCATGCCACACGCCGTCGCTCGCCATGCCGTACGGCTGCCAGATGGTCTTCTCCAGATACGCCGCGAGCGTCATGCCGGTGGCGCGCTCAAGCACATCGCCTAACAGCCAGGCGCCACCCGAGGAATAGGACCAGTTTTCGCCCGCCGGGTGTTCACGGTGTAACCCCTTCACCAGGGTGCGCACGCAGTCGTAGGTGCCCGGCTTCGCTTCGCATTCGGTAAGCCGGGCGAAGTCAGATTGCGGGTTGGTGTAATCTTCGTTCCACGCCACGCCAGAGGTGTGGGTGATGAGCTGTTTTAGCGTTACGCCCTCCCAGGCGGTGCCTTTTAAGTCAGGTTCGTATTGGGTGACAAGGTCGTCCAGGGAGTGGATTTTCCCTTCTTTAATTGCAGCACCCACCAGCGCGGAGACCACCGATTTGCCCACGGAACGCGACGTCCAGAGCGTTGAGTCGGTATTGCCTTCACCCAGGTATTTATAGGCCACTTTGCCGTTTTTCAGCACCAGCATGCCGCTGACGTTCTGGCGTTTCAGGTAATCCTGAAGAGTGTAACTCTTACCCTTCACCTGATAGAGGGCATCGGTGAGCGGTTTTTCTGCGGGCAGCAGCGGCGTAGCGTTGCCGTGGCGGAACACATCCCCTGCGTAGTTGCGGTAGTCATTGCGAAAGCCCACCACGCGATCGGCCTGGTTCCAGGTGAGCATGGTATGCGCGTCCGGGAGTCTGGCATCGAAAGGCGCCGGACAGGTGGTGAGGTCGGTACCGTTGCAGGCCGCCATAACGGCGGGCGAGAGCAGGCTGCTGACAACCAGCGCCGCGAGCAGCGTGCGGTTTGTTTTGATTTTCATATTTATCTCGTTTGGCTCAGGAAGGACTTCAGTTTAAGAACCTGCGGCCTATAATAAAAAACGCGTTATGGGGGAAAATCCCCCGTAAAAATTGCGTGGAGAATGGCGTGGCATCACTGATCTATTCCTTTGCCCAGCTTGAGGCGTTCACTGCCGTCGCTGAACACGGCAGCCTGATGAAGGCGGCCAGTAAACTCGGCAAAGATCGTACTACCCTGCGGGATCTGATCGATTTCCTTGAGGATGGGCTGGGCTATGCTCTGTTCCTGCGGGAGGGGCGCAGCCTGCGCCTGACGCCGGAGGGGGAGCAGCTTCAGCGGCAGGCGCACCTGCTGATGCGCCAGGTCAAAGCGTTTGAGGCGTTTGCCAGATCGGTACCGGACAGCGCGACGCAGGACATTGCCCTCGCTTACGATCCGTTCACCCCCAGAGCTTTTTTACAGGCGCTGATTGCCACACTGGCGACGAAAAAGATCCGCCTGAGCCTGACCAGCGCATCGCGCGATGAGGCGGAAGCGATGCTGGCAAACGGTCAGGCCGATCTGGGGATCTGCCAGGCGCGCAACCGCAGCGTGGGCAATGAGATGGAGTGGCGGGCGCTGGGGGCGATCGAAATGGATTTTTACGCCGCAACGGCGCTTTTTGCGGAGGTTGCGTCGCCGGTGTCGCTGCTCAATCTCTCTCTGGTGCCACAGGTGATTATGCATCCCGCGTCAGACGAGCCGGTTGCCCGTCGCCTGCAAATTTCAGGGCACACGCTTTTCACTAACGAACTGGAGATGCTGCGCGGCCTGCTGGAGCAGGGCTGCGGCTGGGGGTTTTTGCCGACCCATCTTCAGGCAACGCAGTGGAAAAATGTAAAAAGGCTGCCCACCGAAGTGGGCAGCCAGGGGATAAGCCAGACGATGGTCACTATCTGGAAGCCGGGCAGCGACAAGCGCGGGTTGATCAACGATACGCTGTCGCTGCTTCCGGCGTTATGGAAACGTTCAGCGCTGTGAGCACCCTTTGCACTGTTTATTCTGGATCTGCTGGAAGAAGTCGTTGCCTTTGTCATCCACCAGGATAAACGCCGGGAAGTTCTCCACTTCAATTTTCCAGATGGCTTCCATTCCCAGTTCAGGATACGCCACGCATTCCAGGCTCTTGATGCTGTTTTGCGCCAGCACCGCCGCCGGGCCGCCGATGCTGCCGAGGTAGAAGCCGCCGTGCTTATGGCAGGCGTCGGTGACCTGCTGGCTGCGGTTACCTTTGGCCAGCATGATCATGCTCGCACCGTGGGATTGCAGTAGGTCCACGTAGGAGTCCATACGCCCGGCGGTGGTTGGGCCTAAGGAGCCAGACGCGTAACCTTCTGGCGTTTTCGCCGGGCCAGCGTAGTAAATCGGGTGATCTTTAACGTACTGCGGCAGTTCTTCCCCGTTGTCGAGCAGCTCTTTCAGCTTCGCATGGGCGATGTCGCGCGCCACGATGATGGTGCCGCTCAGCGACAGGCGGGTGGATACCGGGTGCGAGGAAAGCTGCGCCAGAATGTCGGGCATCGGCTTGTTCAGATCAATGCTTACCACGTCGCCTTCTCCCTGCTGGCGCAGGGATTCAGGAATATACTGGCCCGGATTGTGCTCCAGCTTCTCAATCCAGATCCCCTCGCGGTTAATCTTCGCCTTGATGTTGCGGTCAGCGGAGCAGGAGACGCCCATGCCGATTGGGCAGGAGGCACCGTGGCGCGGCAGGCGGATTACGCGAATGTCGTGGGCAAAGTATTTGCCGCCAAACTGCGCGCCCAGACCAAGGTTCTGCGCTTCCTGAAGCAGTTCCTGTTCGAGCTGAACATCACGGAACGCCTGGCCGTGTTCGTTGCCTTCGGTTGGCAGCGCATCGTAGTAGCGGGTAGAAGCCAGCTTAACGGTTTTCAGCGTGGCTTCCGCTGAGGTTCCGCCGATAACGAAGGCGATATGGTACGGCGGGCAGGCTGCGGTGCCGAGGGACCGCATCTTCTCAACCAGGTAGTTTTTCAGCTTCGCCGGAGTGAACAGCGCTTTGGTTTCCTGGTAGAGATAGGTTTTGTTGGCAGAACCGCCGCCTTTCGCCATGCACAGGAATTTATACTCGTCGCCGTCCACGCTGTAGAGGTCAATCTGCGCGGGCAGGTTGGTGCCGGTATTCACCTCTTTATACATATCCAGCGCCGCATTCTGCGAGTAGCGCAGGTTATCTTCAATGTATGTGTTATAGACGCCCTGGCTCAGGGCCGCTTCGTCACCGCCGCCGGTCCAGACGCGCTGGCCTTTTTTGCCCATGATGATCGCGGTGCCGGTATCCTGACAGGTTGGCAGCACGCCTTTCGCCGCAATTTCGGAGTTGCGCAGGAATTGCAGGGCAACGTACTTATCGTTCTCGCTGGCTTCCGGGTCGCTCAGAATAGCCGCAACCTGCTTCTGGTGAGAGGTGCGCAGCATAAATGCCGCGTCGTGGAAGGCCTGCTGTGCCAGCAGGGTCAACGCCTCTGGCTCGACTTTCAGCACTTCCTGACCGTCGAACTCGGCAACGGAAACGTGCTCTTTGGTCAGCAGATAGTATTCGGTGTCATCGTGCGCAAGAGGGAAGGGGTTTTGGTAGATAAACGGTTTGTTTGACATAGCGTATTGCTCCACAAAAATAAAACCGCCGGAGGAGAAGTCCGGCGGTCAGGAATCAGAACATCATGGACATCCACGGGTAGCCAATCAGCAGCAGAGCTGCCAGGAAGATGGCACCGAAGATGGTACCGAGGCGCCAGTAGTCTTTGGTTGGCAGGTAGCCGCTACCGTAGTAAATCGGGCTTGGACCCGTACCGTAGGGGGTAATGATCCCCATCACGCCCAGCGAGGTCACCATCAGCAGAACGAACACTTCCATATTCATGCCCGGAATGGTGGAGGCGATGGTCAGCATCGCAGGCAGCAGCGCCGTGGTGTGCGCGGTGGTGCTGGCGAACAGGTAGTGCAGCAGGTAGAACGCCAGCAGCAGCACGATGGTGGCGACACCCGGAGAGATACCGCTCATCAGCAGGCCGCCTTCTTTACCCAGCCAGCTGATAAAACCGGTGGAGGAGAGGCCATCCGCCAGCGCCACCAGGGTGGCGAACCAGACGAAGGTATTCCACGCGGCTTTGTTACCGGTGATATCGTTCCACTCCAGCACGCCGGTCCACAGCATCAGGCCAACGATCAGCAGGGCAGCCATGGCCGGTTCAATCCACGCCGCGGCGAAGATCCACATCAGCAGCGCACAGCACACGAATACCAGCAGCAGGATCTCATTGCGCGACAGTTTGCCCAGTTTTTCCAGTTCACGGGTCGCCCACAGCGGTACTTCGTTATTCACTTTTACTTCCGGCGGGTAGAACCAGTAGGCCAGCAGCGGCATGGTCAGGATCAGCAGGATGCCCAGCGGCAGGAAGGCGAGGAACCAGGTCCCCCAGGAGATATCAATTCCAACCGTGCTTTTTACCAGCGCCAGCGCCAGCAGGTTAGGTGCCAGAGCGGAAAGGAACATCGAGCTGGTGATACAGGCCGCGGTGATGGCTACCCACATCAGATACGAACCGATTTTGCGCGCGCTTGGGTCATTGGGTTTTGAACCGTACAGCGGCGGCAGATTGGCGATGATCGGGTAGATGGTCCCGCCGCTGCGCGCGGTGTTGGACGGGGTGAACGGGGCCAGCAGCAGATCCGCAAACGTAATGGCGTAACCGAGCGTCAGGCTGCGACGGCCCAGGTACTTCACCAGAATCAGCGCCAGACGGCGGCCGAAGCGGGTTTTGTCGTAGCCTGCGGCGAACATAAAGGCACCGAAAATCAGCCAGACGGTGGAGTTACCAAACCCGCTGACCGCCCATTTAAAGGAGGCGCCCGCCAGCTTGAATTTTGGGTCAGCCAGCTGTTCCGGGCTAAAGAGTACCCACTGGCTGCACAGCGCAATCGCCACGACGCCGGTAAGACCGATCACGGCGCCCGGCAGCGGTTCGAAAATTAAGCCGACGATGACGCCGACAAAGATGGCGAAGTAGTGCCACGCATAAGGCGGCAGCCCTTCCGGAACGGGGACAAACAACAGCAGGACGGCAACAATGACGGGCAAAGCCATCATCAGCAGTCGTTTTGCTGTTCCATTTGATGCCAGATTCGCCGCAGGAGGCGTTACAGCAGTTTTTGTATTCATAGTTTCACGTCTTAAGTTGTCAAAAATTCGTCGCCCGGCGAAAACACAAATTCGATTGAAATATCCTTTTTGCTTTTTTTAGTTATTTAAGGTGCGGTTTTGTGTTTTCACTAATAGCGATTTAACGCATTTTGGTTTGCGCTAAATAAAAAATGATGATGTTTTTATATTGCTCTTTTGAATGCCATAACTATTGATCGCGATCAAAAAAACGGAACTGAATGGCTATTTTTATATTTTTTATAATAACCACTCTGAGTAGTGTGGTTATTCGCTAATTTTACGCATTTTATGTATCAAAACTATAACATTTAAATTCTGGTGCTTTTGTGTATCGTTGTTTTATATGGTTTTTTTATAGATTTGGTGTATTGGTTTGACCTTTTATAATTTAACTTTTTTTAAATTCTTGTGAACGAGTGAAACATTCCCGCTAACACCAATGTGTTATTAATGTTATCGAAGGGATTAAATAGTTTATTAACTAACGTAATGACTTTAGAAACTAAAAAAAGCTTTATATTACTATCATGACATCGGCAAAAAACACGAAATAAAAAATCATCCCGATAACGAATTCTTAATTTTGAAAGTTTGGAGTTTCTATTATGAGCACTAACGAACGTATTTTAAGCCCCTTCACATTACCGAATGGTACTGAACTGAAAAACCGTTTGTTAATGGCCCCGATGACAACCTGTACCGGTTATTACGATGGCACCGTGACCAGCGAACTGGTGGAGTACTACCGCGCCCGCGCGGGCAGCATCGGCACCATCATCGTTGAGTGCTGTTTTGTTGACGATCTCGGCCTGGCGTTCCCGGGGGCAATTGGTATTGATAACGACGAGAAAATCGCCGGGCTGGCAAAAATCGCTGACGCCATCAAGTCCAAAGGCTCTAAAGCCCTGCTGCAAATCTACCACGGCGGCCGCATGGTCGACCCAAAACTGATCGGGGGCCGCACGCCGGTTGGCCCAAGCGCCGTTGCCGCGCCGCGTGACGGTGCCGCCACGCCGGTTGCCCTGACCGCGGAAGAGGTGGAAGGCATGATCGGCAAGTTCGGCGAAGCCGTGCGCCGCGCAATTCAGGCCGGGTTCGACGGCGTCGAAATACACGGGGCGAATACCTATCTGATCCAGCAGTTCTTCTCGCCGAACTCTAACCAGCGCGACGACGAGTGGGGCGGCAGCCGCGAAAACCGCGCGAAATTCCCGCTGGCGGTGCTGGACATTACCCACAAGATGGTGCGCCAGTACGCGGACGACGCGTTTATCATTGGCTACCGTTTCTCTCCGGAAGAGCTTGAAGTCCCGGGCATTCGCTTCGAAGACACCCTGTATCTGCTGGAAAAACTGGCCGCGCGCGGGGTAGATTATCTCCACTTCTCCCTTGGCGCCGCCCTGCGTCCTTCTATCGTCGATACTCAGGACCCGACGCCACTTATCGAAAAATACTGCGCCATGCGCTCTGACACGCTGGCGCAGGTACCGGTAATGGGCGTTGGCGGCGTGGTGAATGCCACGGATGTGAATGAAGCGCTGGATCACGGTTACGACCTGATTGCCGTTGGCCGCGCCACCATCGCCTATCCGGACTGGACCGATCGCATCGCGGCGGGCGAAAGCCTGGAGCTGTTTATGGACAGCACCCGACGCGAAGAACTGAGCATCCCGGAACCGCTGTGGCGCTTCTCGCTGGTGGAAGCGATGATCCGCGACATGAGCATGGGCGAATCGAAATTCAAACCGGGCACCTTTATTGAAAAAGTGCAGGACGATGCTAACGAGCTGGTGATTAACGTCAGCCTCGAAACCGACCGCATCGCCGATATCGAACTGGCCTCCGGCCCGAGTGAAGACGTCGAGTTTGTCACCAGCTTCGAAGAGATCCGTACCCGTATTCTGGATGCCAACACCCCGCATGTAGACGCGATTACGGGCGCGACCAGCCAGAGCGAGGCGGTGAAAAAAGCGGTCTCGAAGGCGATGCTGAAATCCAGCAAAGCGCTGGCTGCAGAAGAGGGCGCAGACCCGAATGAGACTAAAAGCGTGGATGTGGTAGTGGTCGGCAGCGGCGGCGCCGGTCTGGCGGCGGCGATTCAGGCGCATGACGAAGGCGCGAGCGTGCTGATCGTCGAGAAAATGCCTACCATCGGCGGGAACACCATTAAAGCCTCGGCCGGGATGAACGCGGCGGAGACCCGCTTCCAGCGCGTGAAGGGTATTCAGGACAGCAAAGAGCTGTTCTACCAGGAAAGTCTGAAAGGCGGTGGCAACAAGAACAACCCTGAACTGCTGCGTCGCTTTGTCGAGAACGCGCCGCAGGCCATCGAATGGCTGGCCACGCGCGGCATTATGCTGAACGACATTACCACCACCGGCGGGATGAGCATCGACCGTACGCACCGTCCGAAAGACGGTTCCGCAGTGGGCGGGTATCTGATCAGCGGCCTGGTGCGTAACGTCAACAAGCGTAACATCGAGGTGATGCTGGATACCTCCGTGAGCGACATCATCTTCGAGAACGGCGAAGTGACCGGTGTGCGTCTGACCACCGAAGAGAACGAAACCCTCACCGTGGCAACCAAAAGCGTGATTGTGGCAACGGGCGGCTTCAGCGCCAACAGCCAGATGGTGGTGAAATACCGTCCGGATCTGGCAGGGTTCGTTACCACCAACCACAAAGGGGCGACCGGGGGCGGCATCGCGCTGCTGGAGCGTATCGGTGCGGGCACCGTGGATATGGGCGAAATTCAGATCCACCCAACCGTTGAGCAGAAAACGTCGTATCTGATTTCCGAATCCATCCGCGGCGGCGGGGCGATTCTGGTCAATCAACAGGGGAACCGATTCTTTAACGAAATGGAGACCCGCGATAAAGTCTCGGCGTCAATCATCGCGCTGCCGGAGAAATACGCTTATATCGTCTTTGACGAGCATGTTCGCGCCAAAAACAAAGCCGCGGATGAGTACATCGCGAAAGGGTTTGTTACCACCGCCAGCTCGCCAAAAGCCCTGGCGGAAGCGCTGGGGATGGATCACCATCAGTTCCTGGCAACGCTGGAACGCTACAACGGCTTTGTGGAGAAACAGCACGACGATGATTTCGGCCGCACCACCGCGCTGCGTGCACCAATCAACGAAGGGCCGTTCTACGCCATTCAGATTGCACCGGGCGTTCACCACACCATGGGCGGCGTGACCATTAACACAGAAACCTGCGTGCTGGACAGCAACCACAACGTATTGCCGGGAGCGTTTGCTGCGGGTGAGGTTGTCGGGGGCATCCATGGCGGTAACCGCATCGGCGGTAACGCGGTGGCAGATATCATTATTTTTGGTACGCTTGCAGGACATCAGGCGGCTATGCGTTCGAAAACACGGTAAGGCTCCTGTTTCCCCGGCGGCGCGGTGCCTGCCGGGGCTACATCTGAGGACTCATGAAATGCCTGATAGCCATCGCGTTTACAGCTACTCCGCCGTTCTGATGGGATCGCCCATCCTCCTGAAACTCTTTTCCCATGACGAAGCGCTTGCCTCTCGCGTGTTTCGCCTGATCAAACAGTACGAAGATCTGCTTACCGTTAACCGAGCGCACTCCCAGGTAATGGACATCAACCATGCAGCCGGTCAGCATCCGGTTGCCGTCAGTCGCCCGGTGTTCGAGCTGATCCGCTGCGCGAAAGCGGCCAGCCTGCTTAAGGACAGCGCCTTTAACCTGGCGATCGGCCCGCTGGTGAAGCGCTGGAAAATTGGCTTTAAGGGGGACGCTGTACCGCCCGCGGACGAGATCGCCGCCTTGCTGGGCATCACGCATCCTGCGGACGTGGTGCTGGATGAAGCCAACAGCAGCGTGTTCCTTACTCGCCAGGGAATGGAGATCGATCTGGGGGCCATTGCTAAAGGCTATATCGCCGACAGGGTGCGGGATTACCTGCATAAAGAGGGCGTTGAACTTGGGCTGATCAACCTTGGCGGCAACGTCCAGACGTTAGGCTCGCCGGAGGGCGGCTGGCGCGTCGGCCTGAAAAAACCGTTCGCCGGTGACGCGCTGATTGGCGCCATGACGGTCGAAAACCGGTCGGTGGTGACGTCAGGCACCTATGAGCGCTACTTCGAGCTGAACGGCAAACGTTATCACCACATACTTGACCCACGCACCGGCTACCCGCTGGATAACGAACTGGACAGCGTGACGATTATTTCGCCAGACTCCCTCGACGGCGATATCTGGACCACGCTGATCTACGGCATGGGCGTGGAAAAGGGCTGCGCCGCGCTGCGTTCGCGCCCCGATATTGAAGCCATCTTTGTCACCAAAACAAAAGAAGTGGTGATCTCCTCGATGCACCACTTCCGTTTTACCCTTCTGGACGACAGCTACCGAATTACTGGCAGTACTGTTTGAGTAGGCCGACCTGTTCCGGCTGCAAACGGTAGCGATATACCGGCCGGCCGGTAGCGCCGTAGTGAATGCTGGTGAACAGGATATTAATTTGCGCCAGCCAGATCAGGTATTTGCGGCAGGAGACGCGGGAAATGTTGACCGCATTCGCCAGATCGTCGGTGGAAAACTCTATCTCCGGATGGCTGTCGATCCACTGGCAAATGGTGCGCAGCGTCTGCGGCGTCAGGCCTTTCGGTAATTTTTTGCTGTCGGCCAGCTCCGGCGCGCCGCCGTGGATCAGCCTGTCGACGTCGGCCTGTTCATAATACTGATGCGATCCCATCAGGCTGCGCTTTGCCTTCCAGCCGTTCAGCGCCTCTTCAAAACGCGGGAACTGGAACGGTTTAATCAGGTAATCCACCACTCCATAGTGCATTGAGGTCTGGATCGTTGCGGCGTCGGAGGCCGACGAGATCATGATGACGTCAATCGGGCGGCCCGACGCGCGGATGATGGGCAGCAGATCCAGCCCGTTATCCTGCTGCATATAGACATCCAGCAGCACCAGATCGATCGGCTGGCCTGGGTTGGCGATCAACGCCTCGGCCTGATTGAGCGTGGAAGCGACGCCGCAGCAGCTAAAACCCTCAACGCGGTTAACATACAGACGGTTGAGGTCGGCTACCATGGCGTCATCATCAACAATTAACACATTTATCACGCGATATTCCTCTCGCTATCCCAGGGGATCTGAACAAAAAATTGGGTAAATACGCCAGGCTCCGACTCGGCGGTAATATCTCCGCCCAGATTCTGGATCTGCTGACGCGCAAGGAACAGCCCAACGCCGCGGTTTTCACCTTTTGTTGAGTAGCCCTTTGTAAAAATAGCCTCCAGCCGCTCGGGATCAATGCCGGGACCGTCATCGCTGACCTCACCGCTCAGCCAGCCGTTCTGATAATGCAGCAGCAGGCCGATCTCGCCTTCCGGCTGGCCTTCCATCGCATCCAGGGCATTTTCGATTAAATTGCCCAGCACGGTGATCAGCACCGCAACCTGCTCTTCATTGGCGGTGTCGGGAAGCTGACTCTCCTCCGCCAGCGTCAGGGTCACTCCGGCCTCTTTAGCGCGGTTAATTTTACCCAGCAGGAAGCCCGCAATGACCGGGGATTTAACTTTACGTTGTATCGCGCCGATATCCGTCTGATAATTCTGCGCGGTCTGGATGATGTACTCCTCCAGCTTATCGTAGCGCTTCATGTGCAGCAGGCCGAGGATCACGTGCAGCTTGTTCATAAACTCGTGCGTATGAGCGCGCAGGGCATCAACGTAGCTGACCATGCCATCAATACGCTGCATTAACTGGCTGATTTCGGTCTTATCGCGGAACGTGCTGATCGCCCCGATCACCTGATTCTGGCTTTTCACGGGGACCATGTTGCAGAGCAACAGCCGCCCGTTACAGCCGATCTCCTGATCCTGGCGGGCAATGCCGGTCCTGGATACTTCGCGCAGGCTGGCCAGCAGCGGTTCACTGCTGCTTTCGGAGTGCTGGCCTGAGGTCAGGAGTAATATTTCTCTGGCGGTGTGGTTAATCATCGTCACGCGCCCGTGCATATCCACGGCCATCACGCCTTCGCGCAGGGACTGCAACATGGCCTGGCGCTGCTCAAAGAGAGCTGAGATTTCGTAAGGCTCCAGCCCAAAGAGGATACGTTTCAGAACCCGGACCAGACCCCATATCGCCACTGAGCTCATCAGAACGCTGAATAAGATGGTCCACACGGCGTTGAGCCGCCCACGGGCAATCTGATCTTCAACTTTATTCAGCGAAATACCCACCACCACCACGCCGATCTGGTCGTGCTGGTCGTCATACACGGGCGTAAAGACGCGCAGCGCTTCCGCGAGCGCGCCGCGGTTAACGGAGACATTCTCTTTCCCTTCCAGGGCGGGCGTCAGATCGTCGCCAATAAAATGCAAACCTAACAGCGCTTCGTTTGGATGGGAATAGCGGATCCCACGCAGGTCGGTGACCACGGTAAACAGCAGGTCGTTGCGCTTCGTCACCGCCTCGGCAATCGGCTGGATGATGCCAGCCTGCGGCGATTCCATCAGGCCACGCTTGATCTCCGGGCTGTCGGCCAGCGTCCTGGCGATACCCAGCGCGGTATCTTTCACGTCATCGCGCGTGGCGCGGGTGATCTGCACAGAGTACAGCGCGAAGACCACCAGCAGCACCGAGCCGATAATCGCGCACACCATCAGTGTAACCAGCGTATTCAGCTTCATAGGGCGCTTGCGCGTCGGGGGGAAGGGCTGCAAATCGCTCATTAACACTCCGCGATGAATAAGAAAGGGCTAATTATCGCTGATGACGGGCGTTTCATAAAGCCATGTAAAGAGAGGCGTTTCGTGAGCCTCCTCTCAGGTGACCTATATAAAACACTTTATAGTGTGAGGGTACCCATAATAAGGAGGCAGTTTATGAGCATTATGCTTACCGGTACGGCCAGGGAAAGACGGCACGCCAGCACGATGAACATCGACAGATTATCGACGCTGGATATGCTTAACGTCATACACCAGGATGACGCGCAAATCTCTTCTGCACTTACCCCTCACTTAAGTATGCTGGCCCGCGTGGTGGATAACGCGGCGGCGACGCTTAGTCACGGCGGACGTCTGGTGCTGACCGGCGCGGGCGCGTCCGGACGCGTGGCGGAGCAGGCGGCAGAAGCGTTTGCGCCGGGCAAACACCCCGTCATTACGTTAACAGCAGGTGATAACGCCGGAAGCTACGCGAGCGGCGTTGCCGACCTTCAGACGATAGAATTTGGCGAGCATGACATGATGCTGGCGCTGTCCGTCAGCGGCAAAACCCCATGGGTATGGGGCGCGATGCGTCATGCGTGGTCTCTGGGCTCAACGGTTGCGCTCATTACGGAGGATGCGCAAAGTGAAGCGGCGCAGCTGGCGAGTATGGTCATTGCTCCCGATCTGGGCGCGGATGTGGTGGCCGGGTATACCAACGCTAAAGCAGGCATTGCGCAAAGCATGATCCTGCATATGATCACCACCGGTCTGGCGGTACGTTCCGGACGGGTGTACAGCAACCTGCGCGTTGATCTGGAGGCAAGCAATACCAGATGGGCCGAACGACAAATTGCCATTGTGATGGAAGCGGGGGGATGTAGCCGGGCTCAGGCGAAGGCCGCGCTGGAAAGCTGTAACCACCAGTGCAAAACGGCGGTACTGATGGTGCTGACAGGGCTGGATGCCTGGAAAGCGCACGAATTGCTGGCGCAGAATAACGGGTTTGTTCGCCTGGCCTTGCAGGAAGCGCCATAACATTTCAGCGTCAAATAAAAAAAGCCCGCATCGCGGGCTTTAATATTGATGGGAATTAGAACTGGTAGGTCATGCCTACGCCAACGATGTCATCGGTAGAAATACCGTTGTCATTGTAGAAGGCATCATCTTCGTCCAGCAGGTTGATTTTATAATCAACGTAGGTGGAGAAGTTTTTGTTGAAGCTGTAGGTCATGCCCACGTCGATGTAGTTAACCAGATCCTGGTCTACATAGTCATAGCCATTGCCTGGGTGATAATCGTTACCGCCCAAATCGATGCCTTTAGAATAGACCCACGCCAGGGATGGACGCAGACCGAAGTCAAACTGGTACTGCGCTACGGCTTCAAAGTTCTGTGTTTTGTTGGCGATGCCATCGTTGCCGTACGGAGTCATGTTACGGGTTTCCGCATACATCATGGCCAGGTAGACATCATTAGCATCGTATTTAGCACCGATTGTCCACGCTTCCGCACGTTCACCGCCAGCATATTTGCTGAAGCGGTTATAGGTGCCAGCGCCGTAAGCGACCTGGTCGTTAGTACGGTCAGAGGAAGAATAAGCCGCACCCAGCGTCAGGCCGAAATCGAAGTCATAGGTGGTAGACATACCGAAGCCGTCGCCGTTCTGGAAACGAACGTCATCATGGCCGTTTTTGGTGCCTTCCTGATTTTCGTTTGGTCCACCTTCATTATTTCCCTGATATTGCAGCGCAAAGTTCAGGCCATCGACCAGACCAAAGAAATCATTGTTACGGTAGGTCGCCACACCGTTAGTACGGCCAACCATATAGTTATCCGTCCAGGTGTAAGAATCTCCACCAAATACCGGCAGCATATCGGTCCAGGCTTCAACGTCATACACGACGCCGTAATTACGGCCGTAATCAAATGAGCCGTAGTCGCCATATTTCAGGCCAGCGAATGCCAGACGGTTGAAAGATTTATCCCCTGCGCCTTCGGTGTCGTTAGCGTAGGTTTTATATTCCCACTGGCCATAGCCTGTCAGGTCGTTCGTGATCTGCGTTTCGCCTTTGAAACCCACCTGTACATAGGTTTCATCGCCGTCGTCGCCTGGGTTGTCGGAGAAGGTATGACGCGCATCAACCTTACCGTACAGGTCAACTTTGTTGCCATTCTTGTTATACATTTCCGCCGCATTTACTGCGCCAGCCATTAATAACGCGGGTACGAGAATTGCCAGAACTTTTCTTTTCATTATATATTCCCTTTAAATATAAATTGTCTGAATATATGTAATTACCCTCCGTAACTACATGGCTGATACTATTCTATGGATTATTATTTAGGTTCAAAAATAAATGTAATTAAAGTGGTAAAAATATTACAAAATATTTCTTTTTATCTCTTTATTTTTCACGTGAATTAATTCATTGAAAATATAGCGGGTAATTATTATTAAGTATTTCGTAATTCTATTTATAAAGGATTTTAATTCGGGTGTATTATAATTCACTCACTTTTGAGCAACAGGACAGGCTGATGGAACTTGCGCAGTGGCAACACCGTTTTGAGCGCTGGCTCGACGAAAATCATTTTACTGATGATGCGGCGCACGATATCGCCCATTTTCACCGCGTCTGGATGACGGCGCAGGGTATTATGGCTGACGAGGATAGCGATCCGCTGGTTGTGCTGACCGCATGCTACTTCCATGACATTGTCAGCCTGCCGAAAAATCACCCGGAACGTAGCCACTCCTCGCGGCTGGCAGCGCGAAAAACGCGCGAGATCCTCAGTCGCGACTTTCCTGATTTTCCGCCGGATCGTTATGCAGCCGTTGAGCATGCTATTGAAGCGCACAGCTTCAGTGCCGGTATCGCGCCGCAAAGCCTGGAGGCCAAAATTGTGCAGGATGCCGACCGGCTGGAGGCGTTAGGCGCTATCGGCCTGGCGCGCGTCTTTGCCGTCTCCGGTGCGCTGGGCGCCGCGCTGTTTGATGCCGACGACCCGTTCGCCGGAACACGAGAGTTGGATGATAAAGCCTTCGCGCTCGACCACTTTCAGACCAAACTCCTGCGCCTGCCTGACACCATGCAAACCGCGCGGGGGCGCGAACTTGCGCGTCACAATGCCGATTTCCTGATCCAGTTTATGGCGAAGCTGAGTGCCGAATTACAGGGCGATTACCTCGGAACCGACAGCCAGATATTGACCCATTTCCGTCGCAGTGTGCGATCCTGAACTGTGGTACTCTGTTTTCTGTCTTTATTGTCCGGTTAAGAGAATGCAGGAAAATCGATCAGTGACTGTGCCCGCGCCTGAGCGGGTTGAGAAATCAACGGCAGCCGTGCAGGCACTCCTGCGTCAGCTGCTGGAAATGTATGATGCTAAAACGCTGGCAAACCAGCTGGTGGCCCATGGCGAGAGCCACTGGAGCCCGGCGATACTCAAGCGGCTGCTGATAAGCGACAGGGCAGGGCACCGCCTGAGCGACGGTGAGTTCCGCTATCTGCGCAACCTGCTGCCGCGTCCGCCTGCTGCGCATCCAAATTATGCCTTTCGCTTTATCGATCTCTTTGCCGGTATCGGCGGCATTCGCCATGGCTTTGAAGCTATTGGCGGGCAGTGTGTGTTCACCAGTGAATGGAATAAACATGCCGTCCGTACCTATAAAGCCAACTGGTATTGCGATCCCGACGCGCACCAGTTCAACGCGGATATTCGTGATGTCACGCTGAGCCACAAAACCGGCGTCAGCGATGAAGAGGCCGCCGAACACATTCGCAATACCATTCCGGCGCACGACGTGCTGCTGGCAGGTTTTCCGTGCCAGCCGTTCTCGCTGGCTGGCGTGTCGAAGAAGAACGCGCTGGGACGCGCACACGGCTTTGCCTGCGATACGCAGGGCACACTGTTCTTTGACGTTGCCCGGATTATTGATGCCCGCCGCCCGGCAATTTTTGTGCTGGAGAACGTCAAGAATTTAAAGAGTCATGACGGCGGCAAAACCTTCCGCATTATCATGCAAACGCTGGATGAACTGGGTTACGACGTGGCGGATGCAGAGGACATGGGGCCGGACGATCCGAAAATTATCGACGGCAAACACTTCCTGCCACAGCACCGGGAACGCATCGTGCTGGTGGGCTTTCGCCGCGATCTCAATCTGAAAGGCGATTTTACGCTGCGTGATTTGCCTTCGCTGTATCCGGCGCGCCGACCGACGGTGGCCGATCTGCTGGAGCCCGCCGTCGATGCGAAATTCATTCTGACGCCGGTGCTGTGGAAATACCTCTATCGCTATGCCAAAAAGCATCAGGCCAAAGGCAATGGCTTTGGGTTTGGCATGGTCAATCCGCTTAATCCTGATAGCGTGACGCGTACGCTGTCGGCGCGCTATTACAAAGATGGCGCGGAAATTCTTATCGATCGCGGCTGGGATAAGGCGCTGGGCGAAAAAGATTTTGACCATCCCCAGAACCAACAGCACCGGCCGCGGCGCTTAACGCCGCGCGAGTGCGCCCGCTTAATGGGCTTTGAGACGCCGCAGGGCTACAGTTTTCGCATCCCGGTGTCGGATACCCAGGCCTATCGTCAGTTTGGCAACTCGGTGGTGGTGCCAGCCTTTGCCGCGGTAGCTAAACTGCTGGCCTCACGCATCAGCAAGGCCGTTCAGCTTCGTCAGAGCAAGGCCGTCAATGGCGGACGTTCACAATAAGGCCACGCGCAGTAAAAACATGCGTGTCATCGGCACGCGTGATACCGCGATTGAAAAACGGATCGCGGGCCTCCTAACCGCCGTCGGGTTTGAATTCAGGGTTCAGGATGCCACGCTTGCCGGGCGTCCTGATTTCGTCATCGACGCGTACCAGTGCATCATCTTTACCCACGGCTGTTTCTGGCATCATCACGACTGCTATCTGTTTAAAGTCCCGGCGACACGCACCGACTTCTGGCTGGAGAAGATTGGCAGGAACGTCGAGCGTGATAAACGCGATGTTTCGCAGCTTTACGCTCAGGGCTGGCGGGTGCTGATTGTCTGGGAGTGCGCGCTGCGCGGAAGAATGAAGCTGAATGACGTGGAACTGACGGAGCGGCTGGAAGAGTGGATCTGCGGCGGCGGTCAGGCCGCGCAGATCGATACCCAGGGCATTCACCCGATCACGGTTTCTCCACCTCACACCTCGTGACAATCGGTTTCGCGGGCAGCAAATATTTACCCAGCGTGACCAGTACCACGGCAAAGACAATCACACCCAGCGCCAGCCATTCAATCGTCGACAGCACTTCGCCCGCAAAACCGGTACCCAGCAGCACGGCAACCACCGGGTTAACGTAGGCGTAGCTGGTGGCAACCGCCGGTGAGACGTTGCGGATCAGGTACATATAGGCGTTGATGGCGATAATCGAGCCAAACAGCGCCAGATACCCGACGGCCAGGAAACCTGAAAGGTCTGGCATCGCCGTCAGTTTTTCACCCGTCAACGCGGAGGCCATCAGCAGCACAATGCCCGCCGCGAGCATCTCAATCGCACCTGCCATCATCCCGGAGGGCAGCTCGATGCGTGAACCGTAGACCGAGCCGAAGGCCCAGCTCATGGAGCCGATCATGATCAGAACGGCAGCCCAGGGGTTCCCGCTCAGGTTACCGCCGCTGTTCAGCAGGATGATACCCACAAGCCCAATCGCGATGCCCAGCCATTCGAGCTTACGGGTGCGGATCCCGAAGAGGCGACTAAAGCAGAGCGTAAACAGCGGCACGGTTGCGACGACCACGGCGGCGATTCCCGACGGCACGTTCTGGTGTTCGGCGACGGTTACCGCGCCATTGCCCACCGCCAGCAGCAGCAGGCCAATCAGGGCGGCGTTAAGCAGGGGACGCCGCGGCGGTAGTCTGTGGCCGCGCAGCAATAAAAACGCCATCAGCAGCACGCCGGCCGTAAGGAAACGAATACCGGCCATCATCAGCGGGGGCCAGCTTTCCACGCCTACACGAATGACAAAATAGGTGGACCCCCAGATGATATACAGGGAAAAGAGTGCTCCAATGAGCGGTAATAAATGCCGGAAACGCATAGTCCCTCACGACGAAATAAAAAGTTCGCTCATAGTTAACGCCAAAACTATCAGCCTGGCGAGTGCTTTAATTGTGTTGTTGATGTGAAATTTTTGTTGACGCGCGGTGCCAGTTTCCGGGCGGTGAGTTTTGTTCCATACTATTCACTTAATTAGCAAAAAAAGAAGGAAAGAGATTTTGGCAGGAAGTAGCTTATTAACATTACTGGACGACATCGCCACCTTGCTGGATGACATTTCGGTTATGGGAAAACTGGCGGCGAAAAAGACCGCCGGGGTACTGGGAGATGATTTGTCGCTTAACGCGCAGCAGGTCAGCGGCGTGCGGGCGAACCGTGAGTTGCCGGTGGTGTGGGGCGTTGCGAAAGGGTCCTTTATTAACAAGGTGATCCTCGTTCCGCTGGCGCTGCTGATTAGCGCCTTTATACCCTGGGCCATTACGCCCCTGCTGATGATTGGCGGGGCGTTCCTGTGCTTCGAGGGTGCCGAAAAAGTGTTGCATATGTTCGCTGCACGCAAAGAGAAAGACACCCCGGAAATGCGCCAGCAGCGTCTGGAAGCGCTGGCCGCGCAGGATCCAAAAACGTTTGAACGCGATAAGGTCAAAGGCGCGATCCGCACGGACTTCATCCTCTCAGCCGAGATTGTGGCGATTACGCTGGGGATCGTCTCAGATGCCCCTCTGATGAACCAGGTGCTGATCCTGTCCGGCATTGCGATCCTCGTGACGATAGGGGTTTATGGCCTGGTCGGGCTGATCGTCAAGCTGGACGATATCGGCTTCTGGCTGGAAAAAAAATCCAGCGCAATTGCGCGCGGCATCGGGAAAAGCCTGCTGGTGCTGGCGCCGTGGCTGATGAAAACCTTGTCGGTGGTGGGAACCCTGGCAATGTTCCTGGTCGGCGGCGGCATTATCGTGCACGGTGTTGCTTCGCTGCATCACATGATTGAACATTTTGCGTCAGGCCAGGGAGCGGTAGTAGCTGCAATTCTGCCCACACTGCTTAATCTCGTACTGGGCTTTATCGTCGGTCTGATTGTGGTAGCCGTTGTTAAGCTGGTTGAAAAAGTACGCGGGAAATCGCATTAATTATTGCTGACCCCGGATGCAAAAAGACCATTCCTCGTCTAAATTGAAAACGTTTCACCCTGATACAGGAGGCAGGTATGGTCTTTTTGATCAGTGATGAAGTTAAGCCTAAAAATGGTGGTCCAGGCATGATCGTCACCGGGTATTCCAGCGGAATGGTGGAGTGTCGGTGGCATGATGGATACGGCATTAAGCGGGAGGCTTTTCGTGAAGACGAGCTTCAGCCTGCGAATAAAAGGCAAAAACGCGACAAGGCTTAATCACACAACGCCCGGCCTTGCCGGGCGTTTTTACTGGCAGAAGACTTATCATATCGGATGGTGAGCGACAATCAGGGAGTGTGTGTGCAGCACGATACCTTTGTTGTAAAACAATCATTTTTGCAGTGGCTGCATAAGCGTAGCAATCCCCGTTTGATTGTTAACTTCTGTTTTATCGTTGTCCTGATCTTTTCCACCCTCCTGACCTGGCGCGAAGTTGTGGTACTGGAAGATGCTTATATCTCCAGCCAGCGTAACCATCTGGAAACGGTTGCCAGTGCGCTGGACAGACAGCTTCAGTTCAGCGTCGATAAGATATTGTTTTTTCGCCACAGCATGCGTGATGCGCTGGAAACGCCGCTGGCGTTTGGCGTGCTGCATGATGCGGTAAAGCGTTTTGCGCATTTGCGCACGTCCCCCAGCTGGCAAATTGCGGTTGATAAACAGCGCACGTTACCGATCAACGGTGTTTCGGATGCCTTCGTTGAAAAGACGACCCTTCTGAACCGTGATGATGAGTACCTTGATAATGAACTGTCCGCCGCGCTTGAAGTGGGGTATTTGCTGCGTCTGGCATCCAGCCCTTCCCGCAACGAAGAGCGCGTGATTTATGTCTCTCGCGCCGGATTCTTTCTGGAAACGGACACGCCGGGAAATTCCAGCGATATCGTGCAGCGCTATTACCATCTGGTCACTCAGCCCTGGTTTACCCAACAGTCCGAGCGTGAAAACCGTGCGCGTGCCGTGCGCTGGTTTATCTCGCCGCCTTCCACCTTTGTCGGCAAAAAGCCGCTGATCACCGCCAGCGTGCCGGTTTATTACAATCACGTCTGGTATGGCGTGGTGGCGATGGATTTCACCTTTGCCACCCTGCGTCGCCTGCTGGTGGAAGCCGTGGGCGATAACCCGGAAGGGGAATACCAACTGTATGACAGTCGGCTTACTCAGCTTGCAACGTCTGAATCACCTGCTGCGGACGTTAATCATTTTGACGCGCGCGAATTAGCGCAGATAGCGCACGCGATAGAATCGGATTCCGAAGGTGGCATTCGCCTGGGGAGTCGTTTTGTGAGCTGGGAGCGTCTCGACCATTTTGATGGCATCGTCCTGCGCGTGCACACCCTGGATGAAGGGGTGCGCGGTGATTTTGGCAGCATCAGCATTGTGCTGGCATTGCTTTGGGCGCTGTTCACCGCGATGCTGCTCATCTCATGGCTGGTGATCCGGCGCATGGTCAGTAATATGTATTCGATGCAGAGCTCGCTGCAATGGCAGGCCTGGCACGACCCTCTGACCCGGCTGAATAATCGTGGGTCGCTGTTCGAGCAGGCGAAAATGCTGGCGAAGCAGTGTGAACAGCAGTCGCTGCCTTTCTCGGTCATTCAGATCGATCTTGATTGCTTCAAGAGCATCAATGATCGGTTCGGGCATCAGGCGGGTGATAAGGTGTTGTCCCATGCCGCGGGTCTGATTGCCAGCACCCTCCGGACTAAAGATATTGCCGGACGCGTCGGGGGCGAAGAGTTCTGTGTGGTGCTGCCGGGCATGACGCTTGAAGAGGCGGCGGAAGTCGCAGAGCAGATCCGCGAGCGTATCGACAGCAAAGAGATCCTGATTAAGAAAAGTACCACCCTGCGCGTAAGTGCGTCGTTTGGCGTCTCTGGCGCGCAGGAGAAGGGCAATTATCACTTCGAAAATCTGCAATCCACCGCCGATGCGCGTCTGTATGAGGCGAAACAGCGCGGGCGTAACCGGGTCATCTGGCAGGATCACGTCAAAAAGTAATCAAGCCCCTCGCACCAGCCGGTCGGCCCGGTGTGCTGAGTGTGATAAACCCGGGCGGGATCGTTGTTCTTAAGGCTGACGCCCTCCCGGTTGAAGCCCTTCACCACGACGGCAAAGCCTACGCTGTCCAGCAGCGGGGCATCATTCGGGCCGTCGCCCAGGCCCAGCGTCGTCGGTTCGGAACCCTCGTGCAGGCGATACTGGTCCACAAGCCAGTGAACCGCCACGTCTTTGCCGCAGCAGGTATCCAGGATATGCCAGAAGCGTGCTCCCTGGACAATCTTCAGCCCCTGCCGGGCGAGTTCGGCGGCAAAGCGTTCCATTTGTTCATCACTGTCACGCCAGATCAGCGTCACGGAAGCCTCGTGTTTACGCGCAAGCACTGAGCGGGGACGACTCAGCCCAGTCCATTCGGCGACCACGCGCTCGTCCACGTCATCGAAGGTGGTGAATTTAAGATGCATCTCCTGGCGTACCCGGGCAATACACTGCCGGATATCGTCATGCTTCTTTTCTGAGATGAACCGTGCGGCGTTTTCCCACCGTACGTCAGGCTGGATCACCGCGCCGTTTTCCGCAATATAGGGCAACCCGCCAAGCCCCAGCTCCTGCTGGATGTCATCCATCTCGGACGCGGTTTTGCTGCTGCACAGAATGACCGGTACCTGTTCATCCATTAACTTTTCCAGCCAGGGGGCCGCAGGCTGCCAGTCGAGTGTGTGAAAATCCAACAGCGTGCCGTCGAGGTCGGTAAAAACAAGCAGAGTCTCCTCAAACGAAGGCATAACGACTCCCGGGTGATGATTTCACCTAAGATAAATCTTAAAAAAACAGGCATTGACGCGCCGTTGAAGTGGAAACGATCCCGACAAACCCACACGCGGCGCATGTTTATACTCATAACCAAAATTCACATGTATAAAATATAATATTCGCTAAGAGAATATATGCTTGTAAGACTATTCCGTTGGGGATAATGTCTTACCTGCATCAGATTTCCTGGTGTAACGAATTTACAAGTGCTTCTTGCATAAGCAAGTTTGATCCCGGTCATCCCCATGACCGGGATTTTTTTCGCCTTAGCGGTTCTTCTCCGAGACGCTAAAGTCATGGATATCCAGCTCGAATGCTTCAGCCAGTTCACGGTAGGTATGGTAATCCCTACCATTGACCACGACACGGTCGGAATTATCCTCCGCGCGATGAACTTCGGACTCACTGAATTCATTGATGGCGGCAAGCAGGGCATCGACATCCACTTCAACCTCACGCTTAATGGTGTCGCTGTACTCTTTGTCGGTCTTCATGGCGGGTTCCTCATTTAATCGTCTCAACAGTTAAGTATAGACCGCACACAAAAACGCCATTCGCGCCAGGTGGCGATGCCAGGCAATGCAATTTGTTCTACACTGGCTCAAAACCACAGGAGGAATGTATGAAGGTCAACGATCGGGTAACCGTCAAAACGGACGGTGGGCCGCGCCGCCCGGGCGTGGTGCTGGCTATAGAAGAGTTTAATGAAGGCACAATGTATCTGGTGTCGCTGGAAGATTACCCGCTCGGCATCTGGTTCTTCAACGAACTGGGGCACCCGGATGGGATCTTTGTGGAAACGGCGGAATAGGGCGGCGTCGGGGGCGTCTTCTCCCCGGCTCCGGCTACTGAAAAGCAAAATCTCTGGCCAGGCCAGAGATCAAGGTAGGGTACAACATGGCCGTGCAAATTAGCGCATATTAACGAAAATCCCATTCGTCACATTATCTGTCAGGCGTACGACATGGTATATGACTTGCTTATTATGCGTTTTAATTTTCCTTTTAATATTTCCTTTGTGTGACGATACTGTTTTTGCCTTGATATTCATCTGGTCTGAGATCTGAATTGTCCCTTGTCCAGCCATCCACATTCTTAGCATACTTGATTCAGTTCTGCTTAATGATAGGGTGGGTAAGTTAACCGCCCCTACATTCTTAACTTCTTTATTCAAATAATCGCCCAGGATATCATCAAGCGACTCTGGTTTAATCGATTTCGAACTGATTAATAAGTTTTTACGCACCAACAAATACTCATCGAAATGAATATTGGCGATCGCCATAAAAACAATAAACAGGGTCTTAGGATGCTGATTAATGATCTGCTTAATGTGCTGACTGTTAGCGGGGTCGTGAATGAAACAGTCCTCATTAATAAACACCACGCCGGGCTTGTGGGCGTCACAAGCGGCTGCGAGTTCTTCAACGGTGTGTGCATCGTTGATGTCTCTCTTTCTTACCCCTCTGCTTGCTAAGTACCCGGTTAACCCTAGCCGGGTGTAGCTGCATAAATCCATAATGATCGTTGACATGGCATACCCTCACTCAATGCGTAACGATAATTCACCACCTGCCTGAGAGCTCATAAACAGCCATACGGGATGGAAAAAATCTAATAAAACCTGTGAGCATGACAAAGACTTTCAGGCGAACTCACTATCCCGTAAAGTTACGTATAATTTGCCAGGAATCATCTTAAAGTAAAGTAAATATTAAGTATTGTGAGGTGGTTAGAAACATTTAAACCGCGTCAGATATATCCTGGTAGATGTTTTTCGAGATTATTTTTAGGAATATCCTCAGAAAGACATTGCAAACACTGCGGGTTATTATTTGCGTGGAAGTTCGCTGACAATATCCGCTAACAGATTGAATATCTCGCTGAATAAATGCTCGCAGAAGGGGGCGATAAGTGGCATCAATAATGACATTAATAAAAGGCCAACCGTCAAAGTCACCGGAAAGCCGATGACGAATACCGACAGCTGCGGAGCCATTCGGTTGAGTAAACCTAATGCGAGGTTAACGGTGAGCAGCAGGGTAATGATCGGCAGCGCCAGCATCAGCCCGTTGAGGAAGATCAGCCCGGCAGCCCGCACCAGCGCCAGAAACGCGTTGCTGTTTACCGGGTAGTCGCCAATCGGCAGCGTGTGGAAGGTGTCCACCAGCATCGAGATGAGCCACAGGTGGCCGTTGAACGAGAGAAACAACAGCATCGCCAGCAGGTCGATAATACGCGCCAGCACGGGCATATTCAGATGGCTGCCCGGGTCAACGAACGTCGCGAAAGACAGGCCCATCTGCAAACCGATAAGTTCACCCGCCGTTCGTACCGCGGCGAAGGCGAGCTGCATCGTAAACCCGACCGCCACGCCAATCATCACCTGTTGCAGGGCAATCCAGATCGCATTCGGGGAAAAGATCGGGATATCCACCGCCGGCAGGGTAGGGGCAACGATAATCGTGATAACGATGCCCAGCCCAATTTTGACGCGTTTAGGCACCGACTTTTCACTGAGTATGGGGGCGGTGGAGATCAGCGCCATGATGCGCAGCATCGGCCAGAAATAGATCCCGAGCCACTGAACAAACTGATCGCTGGTGAAATGCAGCATCGTCCGTCAGCCGATGATGTAAGGCAGATTGGTGAACAGGTTGCGCATATAGTCCAGCAGCAAATTGAGCATCCATGGCCCGGCAACGATAATCGCCACGAAGACGGCAATGATCTTCGGGATGAACGACAGGGTCATTTCGTTAATCTGCGTGGCGGCCTGGAGAATACTGATAATCAGACCGGTGACCAGCGCAACCAGCAGCAGGGGCGCGGCGACGGCAATCGCGACTTTCATCGCCTCCGTGCCCATCATCATGACCGACTCAGGCGTCATTGCGCGCTCCTCAACTGTAGAAACTCTGCGCCAGCGAGCTGACCAGCAGCTGCCAGCCGTCGACCAGCACGAACAGCATGATCTTAAAGGGCAGGGCAATGGTTGCGGGCGGGACCATCATCATCCCGAGCGCCATCAGGACGCTGGCGATCACCAGGTCAATAATCAGGAACGGAATGAAAATGGTGAAGCCAATTTGGAACGCCGTTTTCAGCTCACTGGTCACATACGCCGGGAGCAGAATGCGCATCGGCACCGCTTCCGGCCCCTGTAACTCACCGGTGTTAGCGAGACGGGCAAACAGGGCCAGATCCGCTTCGCGCGTCTGGCGAAGCATAAATTCACGTAATGGCTGCGCGCCCTTTTCCAGGGCAACCTGCATGGAAATTTTATCTTCGCTGAACGGCTGGTAGGCCTCGGTGTAAATCTTGTCGATCACCGGCGACATAATGAAAAAGGTCAGGAACAGGGCTAAACCCAGCAGCACCTGATTGGGCGGCGCGGACGGCGTGCCGAGCGCGTTGCGCAGCAGGCCAAACACAATGATAATGCGGGTGAAGCTGGTCATCATTAGCAGGATCGCCGGGATAAAGGTCAGCGAGGTGATGAATACCAGCGTCTGCACGGACAGGGACCAGCTTTGTCCACCGTTCGCCAGCGGCGTGGAAACCAGCCCCGGCAGTTGCGCATACACAGAGGGCGCGAACAGACCCAGGCCTGTCAGCGTAAGGAATAACAAACGGCGCATCAGGATCTCCCGGGACGCTTGAGCAAACTCTTCATTACGGACTGGAAATCCGCAGGGGCCTGGGCGTTAGCCTCCACCGTGACAGGCGCAGGGGGGAGCGTGTGAAGGACGTTAATGCTGGAGGCGGTCACGCCCAGCACCAGTCGTGCATCTTCCACCTCCACAATGACCACGCGCTCGCGCGGTCCTAGCGGGGTGCTGGCGCTGACCTTCAACCCGCGGGTACCGGCCGTTTTCCCCGCCAGACCGAAACGCTTTGCCAGCCAGGCGGCGATAAGGATAAAGGCAATAATACCGAACAGCGCGCCGCTCACCTGGAGCAGCGGTGAGCCGGGTACGGCGGAGGGCGCGGACAGTGTTGCTTGGGTTTTCATACTTAACGACTCAGACGACGCATGCGTTCGGAAGGGGTAATGATGTCGGTGATACGTACGCCGTATTTATCGGCCACCACCACTACTTCGCCCTGTGCAATCAGGTAGCCGTTGATCAGAATATCCAGCGGCTCACCCGCTAAACCGTCAAGCGCCACCACGGAACCCTGGGTCAGGCGCAGCAGCTCTTTAATGGTCATGCGGGTGCGACCCAGCTCAACGGTCAGCTTGACCGGAATGTCCATAATCAGGTCGATGTCCTGCAACGTGCCGCTGACGTCGCCGCCGCCTAACTGCTGAAAGACCGCGTCTGCCGCGCTTTTCGTCGGCGTCGTTTTCTGCTCGTTTAACGCGTCAGCCCACAGATCGTCCAGTGCTCCGCTGTTTTCATCGGACGGATTGTTCATGTCACTCATTTGGGCTGTTCCTCATTCAGCGAATTCAAAATCGGGTTGATCAAGTGCTCAACGCGTAACGCATACTGGCCGTTAATCGTGCCGTACTGGCTTGTCAGCACGGGTACGCCATCCACATGGGCAATAATGCGGTCAGGTTTATCTATCGGCAAAACGTCGCCGGGTTGTAATTTCAGGATCTGCGATAACCGCATGGAGATGTCGGCGAAGTTGGCCACCAGCTCCAGCTGCGAATGCTGCACCTGACGCACCAGGTTTTCACGCCAGTTCTGATCTTCGTGACGTGAGTTCTCCAGCGGCGGGTTCACCAGCAGTTCGCGCAGCGGTTCAATCATGCTGAACGGCAGGCAGATGTTGAACTCGCCCGTCAGGTTGCCGATCTCGACGTGGAACGGGGTGTTCACGACGATGTCATTCGGGGAGGTGGTGATGTTGGTAAACTTCACCTGCATCTCGGAACGCACGTACTCCACTTCCAGCGGGTTAATCGCTTTCCACGCGTCACTGTAGGATTCCAGCGCCAGCTTCAGCATGCGGTTAATCACGCGCTGTTCGGTATGGGTAAACTCGCGGCCTTCCACTTTGGTCGGGAAACGGCCATCGCCACCGAACAGGTTATCCACCGCGATGAACACCAGGCTTGGCGAGAACACAACCAGGCCGGTACCGCGCAGCGGTTTCAGATGGATCAGGTTAAGGTTGGTTGGCACCGGCAGGTTGCGGGCAAACTCATGATACGGCTGAATGCGGATCGCACCGACGGTGATATCCGGGCTACGACGCAGCAGGTTAAACAACCCCATACGGAATTGACGTGCGAAACGTTCGTTGATGATCTCCAGCGCCTGTAAGCGCTCGCGCACCACGCGACGTTGGGTATTGGGATCGTAGGGACGAATATTATCGTCGCCGGTCAGACCCGGTTTCGGTTCGTCACTCTTATCGCTGTCGCCGTTGAGCAGCGCATCGATTTCTGCCTGAGAAAGAATACTGTCGCCCATGTCGTTACCGCAGAATGAAGGCTGTATACAGAACGTCAGTGACTTCCTGCTTAGGTTGGCCGTTTACCAGCGGGGTCGCCAGCGTCTGTTTGATGGCATCGACCAGCTTTTGCTTGCCCACATCGGTGGCGAGCGCGGAGGCATCCTGACGAGAAAACAGTAGCAGCAGACGGCTACGCACTTCTGGCAGATAGTCGTTCAGACGTGCACGGGTCGCTTCATCTTTCAGACGCAGCGTAATACCCACGTAAAGCACGCGATCCGCATCGCCCAGATTGACGGTGAACGTATCCAGTGGGTAGAAGACCGGCGCCGGTGGAGGCGGCGCTTCAGCTTTGGCGGCCGCGCTGGAGGGTTCCTGCTGCATACGCCAGTAACTGTAGCCTGCGGTGGCGCAGGCCGCGAGGGTAATCAACACCAGCAGCGGGATCCAGATGGAACGCTTGCTTTTTTTGGTGATAGCGGAGTCTGTCATCTGATACGAGCTTCCTGTTTCGGTACAGCTTAATACGGTGATTATCCCGTGTCCGGCTTAGGTCAAAGCGTGGAAAAGACGGGGATAATCACGTTACCTCTGGCGTTTAGGCAAAGATGTCTACGGCACGGCTGCCGCGCGCGGCGGATTGCAAGGCGGCAGGGGCAGGCAATAACTCTTCGCTCTCATCGTTAAACCCACCATGCTGGCCGGAACGCGAAGCGTGCTGTTGCTGCCCGGATGAGGACTGCTGTTGCCCGGCAAAGCCCTCGCTGCTGACGCTGCTTTGGGAAAGCTGAATGCCGTTTTCCGCAAGCTGCGTGCGCAGGATCGGCAGGGCCGCTTCCAGCGCCGCGCGGACGTGGCTGTGGGGCGAAACCATCTGCAACTGCGCCTGGTTGTCATCCAGCTTAAGCGAAATTTGCACCTGACCCAGATCCTCCGGGTGCAGACGCAGCTCTGCGGTCTGCTGTCCCTGCTTTGTGAACAGGGTGATGTGCTGGCTCAGATTCTGCTGCCATTCGTGCGTGCCCAGCGGCTGGCTTAACACCGGCGCTGTCGCAACGGTAGCGGCAGGCTGTGAAGGCGCCAGGTGACTGACGATCGGGGCCAGCGTCGCGGTTGGGCTGGCGGCAGACGACGCCGCGCTCGCTACGTCCTGCTTCTCTGCGACGGCGGCTGGCGTAACGGCTGCCGTGGCGGGCAGCGATGTGTCGCTGTCCTGAACCGGCATTTTTTCCTGACCCGTTAACGCATGGCTAAGCGGCTGATGCTGGCCGTTGTCCGTCTGGGCTAGCGCAGAGGGGAGGGCGGCACGGGGGGCGATCTCCCCGGTGCTCGCAGGCTGCGTCGCTACCGGGGTGGTGGTCTGCTGGTGCGGTAACATCGCCATCAGCGCGCTTAACCCGGCCAGCTCCTCTTCTTCAGTCGTGGTCTCGCTGTTTGTTTTCGCCTCCGGCTGGGTCAGCGTCTTCAGCGCATCCGTATTCGCTGCGGGTTTCAGGCCGGAGACGAGGCTTTGCAGGGAGACGGCGGTATCTTCACCAGTCAGGGTCTCCTGACGGGAGAGCAGCTCGGCAATTTTGGCCTGGAGCGTGGTATCACCGTTTTTTTCCTTTGCCGCTGTCGAGAGCTTGCTGCCCGCCGCTTTCAGATCCGCCAGCGTCAGCGGGGCATCTTTGCCTTTGCCGGTGGTCTCGGTCAACGCGCCCGCCAGCAGAGAGAGAAAATCTTGCGCGCCCTCAGCGCCTTTCCCGGTCAGCGTGCCGCCGGATGGGTCGCTGTCGGTCATCAGCAGTTGTTGCAGTGTGATCATTCTGGTTTCCTCATTGATGCGCGCTGGGCAAACTCATCCATTTTTTTCTGATCCAGACGGTTTTCCGCCAGGGTCGAGGCTGCAACCTGCCGATCCTGTAAGGTTTGCCAGGCCTGCAACCGCTGTTTTTTCTCGCGCCAGAAATTCAGCGCGGTATCGACTTTTTGCGTCCACTGGTTGAGCTGCTGGCGATGCTGTTCAATCGCCTTTTCCAGCGTCTGGATAAACTGCTGATAGTTAATCCAGCGCTGGCTACCAATGCCCTGCGCCATGTCGGTGTTAAGGTTGGTGCGATATTCATGCTGATAGTCGATTAACATCTTCAACTGTTCTTCAGCCTGCTGGCACCCGCGTCGCATTGCGCCAAGCTGCAATGCGGCATCATCAACTTCTTTTTCAGCCAGATCTTTCAGCGTTGATAACGCACTGTTCTGCGCCATGACCTTCGCCCTCCACCTGTGTTACACCTGCGGGAAAATCAGCTCCAGTGCCTGGAGGGAATCTTCCCAGTCGGCGCGTTCAAAAATACCCTGTTGCAGAAATGCCTCCAGCTGCGGCCACAGGGCAATCGCTTTATCGAGCATCGGGTCGCTGCCTTTGGCGTACGCCCCGACGCTTACCAGATCGCGGTTGCGCTGGAAGCTGGAGAGCAGTTGTTTGAAGTTACGCACGCGGGCGTAGTGTTGCTCGGTGATCAGGGCCGTCATCGCACGGCTGATCGACGCTTCAATATCAATTGCCGGATAGTGCCCGGCTTCGGCCAGACGGCGCGACAGCACGATATGGCCGTCGAGGATCGCTCGCGCGGAGTCGGCAATCGGGTCCTGCTGGTCATCGCCTTCGGTCAGTACCGTATAGAACGCGGTGATGGAGCCGCCGCCGCTGATGCCGTTCCCCGCGCGCTCAACCAACGCCGGGAGCTTGGCGAAGACCGACGGCGGGTAGCCTTTGGTCGCGGGCGGCTCGCCGATGGCCAGCGCAATCTCACGCTGCGCCATCGCGTAGCGGGTCAGGGAGTCCATAATCAGCAGCACGTGCTGGCCCCGGTCGCGGAAATCTTCCGCAATACGCGTGGCGTAGGCGGCACCCTGCATACGCAGCAGCGGCGACACGTCCGCAGGCGCAGCGATCACCACCGAGCGGGCGCGGCCCTCCGCACCCAGAATGTTTTCGATGAAATCTTTGACTTCGCGACCACGCTCACCAATCAGGCCTACCACGATAACGTCCGCCTGGGTATAACGCGCCATCATGCCGAGCAGGACCGATTTACCCACGCCGGAGCCGGCAAACAGCCCCATACGCTGGCCGCGTCCCACGGTGAGCAGGGCGTTAATCGGCCGCACGCCGGTATCCAGTACGTGCTCGATTGGCGTGCGTTGCAGCGGGTTGAAGGGTTGGGTGATCAGCGCGCCGGTTTCGGTGGTATCAGGGGAGGGCAGGCCATCGAGCGGTTTGCCGCTTCCGTCCAGCACGCGGCCCAGCAGCGCCGGACCGAGCGGGAGCTGTTTGCCGCTTTGCAGGCCGTCACCGCTGATGTTTTTCGCGTAGACGCGGGCGCCGGGCAAAATCCCTTCCACTTCTTCAAGGGGCATCAGAAACAGGCGCTGACCGTTGAACCCGACCACTTCGCTTTCCACTTCACGCGTCTCCCCCCCGTCCTGTCGCTCAATCACGCAGGTGGCGCCGAGCGGAAGTTGCAGCCCCGTGGCTTCCAGGACCAGACCGGTGGCGCGGGTCAGGCGTCCATAACGACGAACGGATGGCAGCTGCGCCATCTTCGTTTCAAAATTATCGAGCGTGTTAAGCCAGCGCGTAAGGCGAGCGGTCATCAGATGACTCCCGGTGCCGCCAGGCGGCACAGTTCCTGCCAGCGGGTCGCGACGCTGGCATCCAGATCGCCCTCATCCGCCGAGACCTTACAGCCTCCGTGATGGAGCGACGGATCGCCGCGCAGCCGCCAGCCGTGCAGGCTCAGCGTCGCGCCGAGGCTCTCTTCCACGCGCTGCAAATCATCAGGATGAACGCGCAGCTGCGGTTTGCCGCTGAACAGCGGCTCCTGCTGGAGCAGCCCCTGGATCTGCTTAATCAGCGCGGCGTTATCCACTACCGGCGTCTGGCCGATCACCTGACGGGCCGCCTCCAGCGCCATCTGCATCAGGCGCGAGGCAATCACGCTGTCGAGCGCATCCAGCGTGTGCTGAAACTCGCTCACCAGCTGCTGCATGCGGGCATGCAGCGGCGCCTGCTGCTGGCGCGCCTGCTCAATGCCCTGTTCTAAACCTTTCGCCAGCCCTTCCTGATAACCCTGTGCGTGCCCGGTCTGACGGCCTTCGTTCATCCCGGCGTTGAAGCCCTGCTCGTGCGCCTGCATTTGCATCTGGGCCAGCATCTGGGCGCGCTGTTCCTCTTCACTCAGCTCGGGGATGCCCGCCCCGGCGTCGCCCTCGTCGGACGACACAACGGCAGGGGTGAACTCTGCGGTGGGAGGGGAGAGGTCGTCAGGCGTCCAGCGCTTCCACGACAGTTCATCAGACATAGGTGTCGTCTCCGCTGCCAATCACCATCTCGCCGGTTTCTGCCAGACGACGAACAATAAGCAGGATCGCTTTCTGTTCGTTTTCCACCTGAGACAAACGCACCGGGCCACGGTTGGCCAGGTCGTCGCGCAGGATATCGGCCGCACGCTGGGACATGTTGCGCAGGAACTTCTCGCGCAGCGGCTGCTCGGCGCCTTTGAGGGCGATAAGCAGCGATTCGGAGTCCACCTCCTGAAGCAGGCGCTGGATGCTGCGATCGTCCACTTCGACCAGGTTTTCGAACAGGAACATCTCGTCGATAATTTTCTGCGCCAGCTCGCCGTCGAACTCGCGTACCGCCGTAATAACCGCCTCTTCCTGCTGCGTTTTCATCAGGTTGATGATTTCCGCTGCCGTTCTCACGCCACCCATTTTGCTGCGCTTGAGGTTCTGGCCGTCGAGCAGGTTGTTCAGCACTTCGGTCAGCTCCGCCAGCGCGGCTGGCTGGACGCCGCCGAAGGTGGCGATACGCAGCATCACGTCGTGGCGCAGGCGCTCGTCGAACAGCGCCAGAATATCGGCTGCCTGACCCCGTTTGAGGTGGACCAGAATGGTGGCGATAATCTGCGGGTGCTCGTCGCGAATAAGATCGGCGGCGCTTTGCGGCTCCATAAAGTTGAGCGTTTCGATCCCGCTGGCGGTGTCGCGCGTTTCGAGAATATCTTCCAGCAGGCTGGCGGCGCGCTCTTCGCCCAGCGCCTTAACCAGCACGGAGCGCAGGTATTCGTTGGCGTTGACGTTGAGCGCGGCAAACTGCTCGGCTTCCTGCTCAAACTCCGCCAGCACTTCTGTAAGCTGCTTGTTGGAGATCTGGCGCACGTTGGCCATCGCCGCGCTGAGGATCTGCACTTCTCGCTGGGAGAGGTGTTTAAACACTTCCGCCGCGCGATCTTCGCCAATGGTCATCAGCAGGATGACGCTCTTATCGGTGCCTGTAAGCGTATTACTCATGTTCGTTACCCATCCAACCGCGGATGACCAGCGCGACGACGCGCGGATCGTTATCTGACATTTCGCGAATGCGCTGGCTCATCACCTCTGCGCCCATACGCTGGTTAGCACGGCGCTGCTGCATCTGTTCATCTTTGCTGAGACGAACTTCAACCGCTTCTTCCTCGTCCGGACGCGCGTTCTTCTGTTCCAGCGCGGCTTTCTCGGCTTCAGCACGGCGCTGTAGCTGAGGACGAACGCCCTTACGCCACAGCAGCCACGCGACAATCAGCACCAGCAGCCAGCGGCCTGCGGACATCAGCTGATCGAAGAACGCCTGCTGTTGCCAGAACGGCAGTTCGCCACCGGTCTCATCCACCGGGTTGAACGGTGAGTTCACAACGTTGAGGGTATCGCCACGTTTTTCAGAGAAGCCCATCGCTTCGCGGGTCAAATCTTCGATCTGCTTCATCTGCTCCGCCGTGAGCGGCAGCGGTTTACCGTCCGGCAGCGTTTTGTAATTCACCACCACGGCAACAGAGAGACGCTGAATATCGCCCGTGTTCAGTTTGGTATGGCGGATAGTCCGGTCGACTTCGTAGTTGGTCGTTTCGTTACGGCTGCTGTTACGCGGGCCGGTACTGTTCGCGGTCGAGGTCGTCTGCTGATTCGTTTGCTGACCGTTCTGCGGGTTTGCCGGCGGGGTGGAGATTGGCGCGGCGTTGGCAGGCGCAGGCTGGTTAGAGAGCGCGCCCGGCACACCGCCAGGATACTGTCCGCCGACCTGTTCCGTCTCATTGATCTGACGCGAGCGTAACACGGCGCGGGAGGCATCCCCGTTCGGGGCGTACTGCTCTTCGGTCTGTTCTTTATTCGAGAAATCAATCTGCGCGGTGACCTGCGCGTGTACGTTGCTGCTGCCGACCACCGGGCCCAGAATCGCTTCGATGCGACGCTGGAGACGGCCTTCCACATCCGCGGCGTATTTCAGCTGAGCGTCGTTGAGATCGCGCCCTGCGGTGTTGGACTGCGTCAGCAGATGACCACTCTGATCCACCAGCGTAACGTTACCCGGCGGCAGGCCGGCCACCGCACTGGAGACCAGGTGCGTGACGGCGCTGATCTGCCCTTCATCCAGCGCACGGCCAGGTTCGAGGTTAACGGTCACAGAGGCCGAAGGGGACTTTTGTTCACGGACAAACAGGGACGGCTTAGGCATCGCCAGGTGCACGCGGGCACTTTTCACCGGGCCTAAGGTTTCAATCGTACGGGCCAGCTCACCTTCCAGCGCGCGTTGGTAGTTAACCTGCTCGCTGAACTGACTGATGCCGAATTTTTCCTGATCCAGCAGCTCAAACCCAACCGCGCCGCCTTTTGGCAGCCCCTGCTGGGCGAGACGCAGGCGAAGCTCGTGCACTTTATCTGCCGGTACTTCAAGCGCACCACCGTTATCGGCAAAGCGATACGGGATGTTCATCTGGGTTAACTGGGTGACAATGGCACCGCCATCCTGGTCGGAAAGGTTGCTGTAGAGCGTGCGGTAATCCGGGCTTTTTGCCCATAAGACCATCGCGACAACGATCGCAATGGCGGCAGCGCCTGCCACAATCAACGGGATCTTAGGGTTGGCGCGAAGGCGGTTCATCCACTCGAGTGATTTATTCTGTGGCGCTGTCGATGCTGCTGTCGCACTCATTGCGCACCTCTTAAATCCTGGTGGTTTACGTTATTCGTGTAGAGAAACAAAACTGACTCCCGGGTCGGCAAACACGACAAAAGTTCCATACTGATGGCCCTGCCATTATTTGATGATTCGGGATTTTCTATGCGTCAAATAACCTGGTTTTTTAACGCTATTTACCGCCATTATCTTATTGACAAGCTGTTAGTCTTGACCTCGTAAAAAACCATCCAGGGGAGAGTCATGGCTATACAGGGCATTGAAGGGGTACTCAGTCAGTTACAGGCAACGGCGATGACCGCCCGTAATCAGAGCGTGGCTGACCAGCCGCCGGGCGTTAGCTTCGCCGGTCAACTGCATGCGGCGCTGGACCGGATCAGCGACAAGCAAAACGCGGCCCGTACCCAGGCTGAGAGATTTACCCTTGGCGAACCCGGCGTGGCGCTCAACGATGTGATGGCCGATCTGCAAAAAGCGTCGGTGTCATTGCAGATGGGGTTGCAGGTGCGTAACAAGCTGGTGTCGGCATACCAGGAAGTGATGGGCATGCAAGTTTAGGTTATCTAACCTAATGATATTTATAATTAATAACCATCCGATCCCACGGCGTGGGGCATGGATGGGGCAAACTCACTCAATTTCTGGTTGAGGATGAGAACCTGGTCCTGGTTATTTTCAGCCATCCAGGATCCGTACACCCGGTAAACCATTTGCGCGTCGGTGTGGCCCATTTGCTTCGCGATGAAGTTCGGGTTTGCACCGGCAGCTAACGACCAGCATGCATACGTGTGTCGGGACTGGTATGCTCTGCGATAGCGAATCCCGGCGCGTCGCATTGCCGCTTCCCACGATTGGTTAATCGACCCCACTGCGTAATGATGCCCGGCACGGCCATTACGTGATGCGATCTGCGGGTTGAACACGAACGTGCAAGGATGCACATCGGTACGGCCATACTCGCGCAGCTTCACCTCAACCTGATACTGCTTACCCAGGCGTGTCAGTTCTGCCTGACTCTTCAGCACGTCGATCGCTGGCTGAATGAGGTTGATGATACGGTCCGTCCCGGCCTCTGTTTTCGGAAGGGTGAACTCCTTCGTTAACGTGTGGTTTCGGCGGATCATCATCGTACCCGCTTTCAGGTCGATATCTTCCCAGGCCAGCGACACAAGTTCTCCGTGGCGCACACCGGTGTAGACGGCAAGAGACCACATGTTTTTCAGTTGCTGGTGGGCGCAGGCGTTAATCAACCTGACGAACTCCTCTCGTGTCAGCGGGTCAGGCTCGCATCGTGACCGCTTGAGCATGGCGATCCCGGTGAACGGGTTCACCCGTACATAACCGCTATCAGCGGCAAACTTAAACATCCCGCTCATGGTCTTCATGTAGTTGTTGACCGTCCGGACTGATCGTCCTTTTACCGGCGTTTTCTGCCCGACCTTCAGGGTGTGATAACCGGTCAGCAATTCCTTTCTGATAAACAGCAGGTCTTCTTGCGTCACCGCAGATACCAGCCTGTCCCCACCTATCCTGGGCACCATGTTGCGCACTATAGATGTATAGCGTGACATCGCATTGGTGCTGATCTCCATGCGCTTCAGCTCAAGCCACTTGTTCGCCAGTTCGAGCACGGTGATCTCCTTGCTCTCCACCCCAAACCTTCTCAGGTTCGGTGAATCCGGGAACTGGGCCGCATAATTGAAATTGCCAGTCTTTATCGCGAAGCACACTGACGCGCGCAGCTCGCCAGCGACCTTTCTGTTTTTTGGTGTATCCGGCACTCCGAGGCTTTCACGCACCCGGCTGCCTTTATAGATGAACCATATGCGGAGCGTACCGCCATGGTTCTCCACGCCTGTTGGGTATGCTGACTTAGCCATTATTCCCTCCTGACGTCCAAGAGCCCGCTAAGCATAAACCGATCTTCATTGGCGCGCACCCGGCTGTTTCTTTGACATGCTCTCAACCCACTGGTCGACAGCTTTGCGGTTGTACATGCACTCACTGTTTTCTTTTGGATTTCCATCAGGTGCAACGTGAAGATATTCGCGTCCAACCATCCAGGACTTTTTACGAGCTGCCTCTATAGTTCCCGGGCGAAGGCCGGTAATCTCGACGAGCTTCTCTTGTGTTACCCAGTCGTTGGGCACAATTAAGGTCATTTCGCTCATGGTTGTCTCCAGGCAAAAAGAAACCCGCTCAATGGCGGGTTTAATATTAAGAGATTTTGATTAAGTGCTTAGTTAATTTTTAATTCGCGCTTGGCTTCTGCGACTAAATTACTAAGCAACTTTCCCGAGAGAGTGAGATCCTTTTCTGACGCTTCATAACTTTCTATAGCATCCTCATGCCAATCATCCATCATTTTCTTTCTCGCATTAACATAAGCATCGAGCAAGCTTTTAACTTTGCTTGTTAATGTGAAGTCAGCTAACTGCGCTATCCTTTCAAGCTCTTGAAGATCAAGCCAATACTCAGTTCGTAACTTATCTTCAATGTCTTTCGGATGTGGTTTGAACCGAGACTCACCAGGTTCCATTTGCGCATATTCGCAACGGAGAAAGTAGTCATTGCTCATCTTAATCCGATACGCAATATTGATGATTTCTGTGAACGCTTCCAATCGTTTTTCCCACCACTTTTCTTTGTAAAATTTATTCAAAGCAAACTTGGTAGAGAAATATGCTGCTAGCGCAGCTACAAGTAATGGAACAAAAAATTTTGATAGAACATCCGTTAAATCCAGCGTTGTTTGCACAGGCATGGCGGTCATTTCATATCCTTAAATCATTAAAACTGTACTCATCATAACTTGATCATCGAATATGTTTAAGCGCATGTTCTTTTCTTTCCTGGCACTCCGCGCACGTCTGGCAGCCGGGAACGGCAGCGCGCCGCGGCGCTGGGATATCCTCGCCGCATTCCGCGCAATGCTCAGCTGATACGGCGTTACGGTTCAGTCGGTGAACGGAAAGGGCAGCGTTACGCTGAAGCTCTTCAATCTCTGCTGCGGTATCGATGATATCGGCCATGGTCACTCCTTACCGGGGGCTTTGTGGATGGCCGCGCGGGCTTTGTTGATTACGCCGTACCATTCCGGGTATGTAATGTTTCGACCTTCTGCCATTGCTTTTTCGGTTAGCTGTAGCGCTTCCAGTAAATCTGGTGCGGCGGCCATGAGCGCGCCGTTATCGTCTTCGGAGCCATTAATCAGTAACTCAGCGAGAAGGCCACCATCGCCGCGGATTGTTCCTGTCTCTGCGCTATAAACCCAGCGACCTTTAGTGCCTTTAAACTCTTCCATACTCACTCCGCGAACTGTCGGTTAATTCGGTTGAATGTGAATGCCAGCAATAAAAAAGGCCGCTTTAGCGACCTTGTGATTTGGGATGTCATGGCTGTATCCACCCCTTGCCTTTGACGTGCTGGATGACACCAAGCTTCCTGAGCGACTGGAGTCGGCGGTCAAGGATGCGGAATACGTCCATCGGGTGCTTTCCTTCTGCTTCAGCAATGACGAGGCACTCCTGTCTGACGGAAGGGCTAAATAGTTCAGAAAACGAGGTAGGCTGAGCGCCGATAGCGCTTAACACTTCGCTATCCAGTTTCGCGTATTTGGTCACGATTCAACTCCAAACCGCCCGTTAAGGCGGCCAGTTTTGACGACGAACTCCAGGAGGCTAACTCCCAGAGCTTCAATTTTCTTGTGATGCTTGTTGATGATGGGAGGCACAGTTTCGTTCCAGTTTGGCTTTGGCTTCTTGCGCATGGCCTGCTGGATTTCCTCGGTGCAGCGGCGGCAGGCGGCGCGGATGGCGTTTTCATTTGCTGGTGTCATGCGGCCTCCCGGCGGGCGAGAAGTTTCGCCCCGAAAGCCATAAGCTCGTCCCTGTCCACAGTTGCGAAGTGGCAGTGTGTACGCGGGTAAGGTCGCCAGATGATGAGCATCGACCCTTTGTTATTTCCCGATACTGGCTTACCGGTGACCGGGTTGATAAATGCCAGCCGCCCGGCGGTGATGAAGCGTACCTCGCTGGCTGTCTGGATAGCCTCTTTGAACCAGCCAACCGAAGTGTCTGCCGGTACGAGCATGACCGTGCCGATCTGGTTGGCGCTCTCGGAGGCGGCCTTTTTAACAAACGGCATGATGTCGCTGTATGGCGGGTTCAGCCAGACGTAGCCAGGCACATTCAGGTAATCAGCCCATGGCGTTTCCAGAGTGTTCTGCTCGGCGGTGATGAACTTCCTGCACAGAGCGTTATGCGGCGCTGCGGCGGCATCCAGTTGGAAACAGAACTCAGCATTAAGTGAAGAGAATAGGGCTGGCGGCGTGCGCCATAGGTCCCGCTGATCCGCTGGCGTGTTGCTGCCGGTGAAATCGGTCATGAGGCGTTTTCCTTTCGTGATAGGTTGCGCCATGAAGTGTCCTCATGGGTAAGCCTCCTGCCATGGATAAATGCATGCACGCTATGGGCTGGTATCTCCATTTTTTCAGCTATGACTGCTTGTGACAGGCCCTCTTCGTGAAGCGCAACACATAGAGATACGTCGTGATCACTGTAAACTGCATGATGATGTCTTTCGCCAATACATAGCAGGCTTAAGCCCAACAGGCTGGCTTTCCCCTTAACAGAATCGAGAGTGCGCCCGAGCTTTCCAGCAATTTGAGTGGCACTCATGGTGCCGGCACACGATCTCAATATCTGAAGCTCTACTGAGGTCCACCTGGCGTAGCTTTCTCGAAGATTGAGGGACAGTCTCGTACTCATCGTACGTACCGCAGCGTGAGTGCGGTTAAGTTCTGACGCAATATCACGCAACGTCATTACGCCGGCCATTCTCCGGAGAAAAGCAATGTCGGAATCAGACCAGGGCTTACCATTTGGATAGTTATGCTGCGGCATTTTGTTCCTCCAGTGCACCGTTTCTTATTACGGACACCAACCTTTCAGCAGCTGATTTCTGCGCCGGAACGGAGGCAATGATCGTTGGCCGTTCTTTTTCGGCATTCACACAAACGCCACCCCATCGCGAAATCAGGAAGAAGTCTTCCATCTCAGAGGAGCCCGCACTGCTCGCCAGTTCCTCAATCATCTGGACGATATCTACGATTGAGTGGTCAGCCATCAGCCGCTGAACGGCATAGCCGAAGGCGTTGATCATCACCGCGTGGAACTGAATGTAGTCACGCTTGTAGTCTGCCTGGCTGGTGCCGTGGCGAATCGCTTCGATTTGCGTCAGGGCCAACCAGGCCTCCCAGATGGATTCAATGTCGCCCATTTCCAGCGGCTTACTGCCCGCGTTGGCAAACTTGGCCGTCGCGTCGCTAAGCGCCTTGAAGCTCACCCACAACTTACTTTTCGCCGGAACGACGTTGTGCTCGAAGTCTGTCACCTCTGAGAAGGTGTCGTGCTGAGACAGGAACGACACCATCCCCTGGGCCACATCATTACGCCCGTCATAGGCCATGTTGATCGCAGCGGAAGGTTTCGAGACGTTGTTATTGATATCGGAGAAGAACTGCTGGCGTGCCTTCAGCGGGAGATTATGGGTCAGCATCAGCGGGATGCTGATTGGCTCTCCGTAAGTCCGGCAGAACTCAGCTAACCCGGCGGCGCGGTGCTGGCCGTCGAACAGCTTGATCACCGCATCCATAGGGAAGCGTGCCACGCCCACATTCGTATTGCCGAACTCTTCAAACTCAATATCCGCGTCGCAGTTGCCGACCAGCGGCGGGATGATGAAGGGCTCTTTATTTTGGTATGCATTGACGAGGTACTGGTAAAACTTCTTCACTCGCGCCTGGTTAATTTCGCGTTGAGAGCGCTCGAGCGTGCTGCCGTGATTGTCGGACGCAAGTATGCGCGTTAGCGCGCGGGCAGGCGCCGTGATCATGTAAGTCGCCGTGCTACCCTGCATGCCGCGCGACGCAGGGAACTCAAAGAAATAATCGCCTACTTTGCTCATGCATCCTCCCGCTCAGGATCCTTAACATCCCAGCCATTGCGCTCAATATTGGTTTGCAGCCGCTTATCTCCTACCTCTTCAATGCAGCGGCCGGTAATCTCAGCGACTTCAGCGTTTGAGTGTCGCCACAGCAGCGCCAGCTCTTCGAGTGACCACGCTTTCATAGCACTGACTCCATTTCGTCGATGTATAGGCCCTGAGCAATGAGGCGGCGACGCCGGGCGGCACGTTCAATGCACTCCTGCCGTCGGCCTTCCCGTGACTGCTCTATGGCGCGCCGGGTGAACAGCCGCGATTTACCCTGCGGCGTTACAACCTTTGGCTTGCTGGTCAGGCTAAATTTCCGGTCGCAGATGCCGTCTTCGTTGAGCCATTTCTCAGACTCAACGATCTGCGCTATCTGTCCGGAGCCGCGGGTGATTCCGTTGGCGACCCGGTTAAACTCAATGAGCGATACGCCAAACTTCTCAGCGATTTCGCTGCCGGTGACCGGGCGGCCCCGCGTCTGAATCATCCAGATAACGCGCTCACGGAGGCCGGAGAATTGCCCGGTTCGCCCTGGCCGGCGGTAAAAGGGTGTGCGTTTCATTTCCACTGTTCCCCGAACGTGAAGCCGATCTCTGCCAGCGCCTCGTCCATCTTCTCAATGAACTCCGGCACCATTTCGTTGAAATCGGTCATGTACTGCGGATCCCGCTCAACGACGACATGGTGAATGCCTTCGCGTTTCATGCGAGGGTCGTAGTTGGCAAAAAACCAGGCATCTTTCCCGGTCACCCACATGCTGTACTGCACCTGAGCCATGTACGCAGACTTGATGGCTTCGAAACCGCCAAGGCGGAATTTCATGAAGTCGCGAGAGGTGAAAGGGCATTTAAGTTCAAGGCCGAACCCGTTACTGCACAGGCCGTCAGGGGAGCACGCGGTGCGCATGCTCTCGTCACGGAACAGGATCGGCGACTCCGTGACTTTCACGTCGGTGGTGAACTCGAAGAGGGTACGAGCATCTTCCTCGTGCTGCTTACCCCAGGCCAGTGCCTTGGCGTTAACCTCTGGCGCGACGCCTGTGCATACCTCGGCGAGCAGCGTGTGGAAGTAGGACATTTTCATGTCTGTCCACTTCTTTCCCGATCTTGGCTTGGCGATGACGTTGTGCACTTCAGAGGCGGTGATAACGCCGAGGCGCAGCCGGTGCCATGCCTCGTCGCCTTGCTGGATAGTAGTTACGTCGATACCGGTCCGGGCCAGGATAATTTCTGGTGTCATGCTGCCGCCTTTTGCCTGAGGAACCCGAGAGCCTTAACACCTTCCATTTCTGTTAGGTCGGCTGGCTGCGAGATAGGGCGTTTGAAAATGCGTGAACAGAGAGGGAGAAGATCGGCATCCCATGTCTTATCCAAAGAGACAAGGAGGTCGTTTATCTCTTTCTGCGTGGCTTCGCTAAGCGGCGTTATATCGCGCTCAGGCTGACGCTCTGCTGTAAAGTTGATACCTTCTTCGCCCTCGGTGTTAACGTGGTCTATGGCGGCGTCCAGGCGCTCACGGCGAGGCCAGTATTTTGCTGCCTGCTTCACGACCGTCTTGAGGATCATCTGCTCTTCATCGGTGACCCATGGACACTTCTTGCTATTGTCGGATTTGTACTTCTTCCACGCTTCTGAGCGGTCACGGATGGAGTAGATGGCATCGATGCGCATCGTATGGGTGAGGTAATCACCATCGTCAGTTTTTACCGTTACATACGCGCCTACGATGTCCCCGCGCTGCTCTTCAGTATCGAAGTCGTTGTAGATGTGGATTGGCGGCTTATCGAGCCCCTCGCGGCGGAACTGGTCGTTTCTTCGAACAATAGCCGACTGGCACCACTTAATGGCGCCAGACTGCTGCGCGATGTGCATCAGGCCCATGTAACTGATGTCTAGGCAAATAGCCCCTTTACGCGGAACCAGGTAAGCCAGCTTCTGAGCTGGGTTTAGCGAAATACCGATAGCCGCAACGTTGATGATTGCGTTCTGCGTGCTGGTCTGGTTCTGGAAAGCGACTTTCGCGAGGTAGTCGTTGTTCTGAAATAGTTGGATGGCAAACTGGCTTTCCTTCGCCCACACCATCCGCTCGTCTGTGGCCGCCTTCATGAAAAGCGGCTCCTGTTGTTTGACGAAATCAACAAGGGTTAAGCTCATAGCCCCTCCTTAAAATGGGCAGGTTGGATGAAGGCGATCCCACTCTTCTTCGGCGCGGTCGTAACAGATGCGTGTGACATAGTCGTTATAGGCTTCCTCTGCCTTTTCACCGACTAGTGCCATTTGCGCTTCTTTTGGGAGAAACAGGCTACTCATTTGCAGAGCATATTTCGGGAACATGGCGATCAGTTCTTTCGCCCGGTTGTCGATCCACTTCTCCTTCTCGTCGGTGAGCTGCTGCTCAACCCAGCGCCGATCTTCGATTCGGTCGTAAGTGAGGTATGCGTTCATGGCTGAACTCCTGAAATTTGGATGTGCAGATGCCGCCCGCAGAAAGCCAGGCCGATCGGTTGAATAGGGTGGTTACTGTTGCGCGATGGATTTCGCCGGGAACTCGCCGTTGCGAAGGATGCTTTCTACCGGCCAGCATTCTGCTGTTACTTTCTGCTCTGTTGCTGCCTGGCTGCATTCCTGTTGGCTGTCGTAAACGCCGAGAATGACGTCCTGATAATCACCGTTGGTCATTGCCACGGTCAGGACGAGCGCGAATAAAGTTTCCATCAGTGAAGAGTCCTCCCGATGGCGATGGCGTAAAGGCGCTTTGCTGCTTCCCACGCCGGAGCATTGCGATGGAGTACCGCGAACGACGCGAGCCGTTGGGCCTCTCTGATCTGCTGCTGGTTTACCATGATTTCCTCTTGGCCTTATCGCGGCGAACGGAACAGTTAATACAAGACTTCAACGCATTTATTCAGTGTTTCAATGGGCGGTGGATGGCCGCCGGTTGTCATAACTAACCGCACTCATCGAGAACGGTGAGGTATGAAAAAAGCCGCTGGTTAGGCGGCTCTGAGTTTGTTGACGTAATTCATGCATGCTGTAGGGCTGCATGTTCGCCATGTGGTTTTATGCTGCATCCGCTTGCTTGGCGGGTAATAAGCAACGGTCCCTTGCGGCGTGCGAAATATGAGTGTGTTTTCTCCCTCTTCGAACTCAACCCCATTACGCTGAAAGAATGCCTTCATCCCTTCATGTGCCGAATTGCGTGCCATTCTGCGCCGCTCTTTAAGTTCTGGCTTCATGTCTCGCCAAAACTCCCCCATCGTATAATCTTCGTCTGCCATAAAACCCTCTATCGTTACCCGCTGATGCGGGAGAAATGCTTTGGCGCTGGCTCCCCACAATGAAGCAGGGAAGGCCGTCGTCGCCTTGGTGAGCCATTACCTCACCAACTAGCTGATAACCGTCTGCCAGCCCAAAGCACTTCGCCACACTCTCGCAGTGGCCGCGCTCATGCCCTTGAGACCTTGTCGCTCATCGCCGCTTATAACCGGTGCGCTTCTGGCGTTCGCGCTGCTTTACCGGCATACCCTTTTCCTCGTTTAACCCTGACCAGCGGTATGTCGCAGTTCGGACCTGCGTCTGGCTCTCTCACGGAGACTCGGGGCCGCATCATTACTGCGGCTTGAAAGTGCGGTCTGTCCGCTTTAGCGCTTCATTGGAATCACTCCTCTAAGTTGAATCAGCGCCCCATCATCGGAGCGTTTCAAATTGAGTGACTTATCAGCTCATCGCAGCGTGGTCCTCTACACCTACCGTACGCATACGGACTCAGTGCTTACCTCGATCCCATCGGGTGCCATTTCTTTTTGCCAGGAGCGCTACGGCTTGCCTGTCACTCAGTCTGAATTGTTAAAGAAGCAGGCGGGGCATCCGCCGCTGGCTAACTTCGCTCAGCTGTCGATGTTTCGTTTCGATGGGTTAACAATACTAGCGGTATTAATATATAGCAATACCGCCAGTATTAATAAATCTTTGATTAATACTAAGAGTATGAATTTGATGTGATTTTATTTTTGTAAATACCAGTGCTACGCTTAAAAAAACAGCAGGAGGGATGTGCATGGTTCTGGATGAAGAGCGTATAAGCATGAAAATTCAGGCGATGGGGCGGGCGGTGATGGAATTGTCACTGGCTGATTTACCCATGACCCAGCAAAACATCATCGACAAGCTGAAGCAGTACCGGAAGGAAACAGGAAACGTGATAGGGAAGGGCGTGAACAGGGATGCGGCTGAGATAGTGCGGAAAGGCTTATAGATGGTTAACGGTGTCACCAATGGTAAATCGTTTACCAAGGATGACAGCGTTTACCAGAGGGATCGGGTTGTTTACCAGCTGGCGGGGAATAGACGCCGTTAATGCCAGCATCCCATAATATTCAATTGGTTACGCTGACGTGGTGGTGGTGGTCGAATGGGGATCGGCAGACACAAAAAAACCGGCACGCGGCCGGTTTTGTTTACAACTCTCGCTTGGCTGTAATTTTTATTGGATCATTCTTCTGAGCTGATGGCACCTGCAAAGGGCTGAGTCCAGCTTTGGAACAAAGCGAAGTAACATGCTCTTTCCAATACGGCCAAGCCGCATTGTTAATTATGTCATCAGCGCTAAACTTTTCTATCTCTTCGATTGTTACAACTGAGTCTGAGTCAAAAACAACATCGTGCTGAGCTTCAATTTCGAACAGAACTTTAGATGTTTCTGGATCTTGCCCTGCTTCAGTTGCTCTTATCGAACATTGCAGCCTGAAAAGACATGCGCATCGACTTATCTTAGTTAGCTCTTCATCTTCATACTTTTCAGCAACTTGTACGCTAACAATACGGTTATTCGAGTGAAGGGTTAGATCCATGCCCTCTAACATAAAAATGTTTGTGTCAGCATCAAAAGTGAGAGAAGACTTTCTCAACAGTACATCTTTTACTTCTCTTAAAATCATAATTTACTACCTAAGGCAATCGTTTCAATCATATGCCAAGTATTATGCTGAGTTGGTTCAGACACATAATTCTGGATGACGACTTTTACCGAATCTTCAGCAGGACTTTTCGCGTATTTAAGGTGACCAGTTTTTGAAACAAGATAAGTCTTGATCATCTCTAACTCGGTAGTGCGATTGGTATACTCTACGGTGGTTACGGCTGGACAACCTTTACGGAGAAACTCAAAAGCAGCGGGAACCGAGTAAGCCGTTCTTAAAAGCTTATCCAGCGCAAATGATTGCGTAACGTCACCATTTTCATATTTAGTAAACGCGTTTTTGCCCCCACCAAAAATGATTGCTGCTTCAGATTGGGTAAGATGTAAATCCTCTCTGATTGCCTTTATCTGACCGCCTGTAAGCAATCCATCAGCTTCTCGATAAAAATCAGTCATCTGGCGTTTGTTAAATTTTGCCTGCTGAACTGTCAGAGTTTCTGAGCCACATGATTCGCAAACAGATGCATGGAACGGGACCTCTTTTTTAAAACCCTCAAACTCCCTGAGGATTTTGGTTTTCGTTTCATGCAACCCTTCATCCCCGCATATTGGGCAGAGTGAATAACGTTTCATGATTTGTCCTTAGTTTTCAGTTGATTCATGCAATGAAATGACTGCTACCGTGTTTCCAGAGTCTAAAAGGCATACTTTTACGTATAACATAACTGTGCACTCGCAACGTTCGTGGGGTATGTACAATTGCGCAGGCACTACATAAGCATCACATGCAAATAGTCCTTTCGGAGCGTTACCATTGCACCACTGTGAGTTGATGTATCGCCCACCTTTTAAGGCTAGTTCTACGTATGTACGAACATCCCCCAGATCCACACGATGAAGTGCTAAAAAATCATTTGTCTTATGTGTAACAGAGTTTACTTGGCACCTTGCTAACTCGGCCAGGAGGTTAGGATACAGCGGGCCTCCCTCAATGATGCGCTCTTCGCCATCTCTCAAGGGCTCCTTTGGCGCACCAGTCTTATACCTACTACATATCTTTATTACCATTATGGTAAGTCCAGGGTGAAAATGTCAACAGGAAGAAGTCTCAAATATGTATGATATTGTTTGCACGGCATTCTGAAATTACTATTTGAATCAATAGTCTGTGCATTTTATATTTAGCACATTTAAACTAAACGCAACTTTGTCTCTACAGCAACCCCAATAATCCGGCAGTTACCATTAATCGGCACGAGTGGCCATTGCGGGTTAAGGCCCTTCAGATACTTCTGTGCACCATCGATCACCAGCTTCTTAAACGTCGCCTCGTTAGAATCAGATAGCTTTGCTATTACTAGGCTGCCGTTGATCGCCTCGCGGCCCGTATCGAAAAGAACGAAGGTACCTTCAGGGATGCTAAGACCAGCAGGGGCTGTCATCGAGTCACCATCTACCTGCAGCCAGAACGCCTCCCCCTGAATGTGAGCATCTGATTCAAGCCAAAGGTCTATATCCTTTAGGGTGTACGGCTCAACCGCTTCACACCAGGCGCCCGCCTGAACTTTGCTAATCACCGGATATTTTGAGCCAGGTGAATAATGCCCTGCGAAAGAAGTATTTTCCGACGCCACCGAGCTCATATCAGAGATATCCTTCGCAAGTGACGGGCTGAAATCAGAGACACTAATCCCAAGAAGCCTCGCAAAGACCGATGCTACCGCTGTATTTAAAGCGTTCCTTCCATTGAGATAATGGCCAACGGCACCCTGGGATATGTCCAGCGCGTCCGCAATGGATTGCTGAGTAATACCCAGTTCTTTTTTCTTCGCTTCGTAAAGGGCTTTTAAACGCTTTGAATCAGCCACTTGAGCGGGGGTGAGGATCTTTTTCTTTTCCATTATCAGATATTAATACCAAAGCTCATATTTTTAAAATACCGGCGGTATTGATTTATCTAATACTTGTGGTATTGTTTTTGTATTAACGGTAAGGAGCAACGCTAAACATGAAAATTTCACTCGCCGAGTATGTCGACGAAGTTGGCCAGGTAAAAGCAGCTGATGCCATTGGTGTCCATCAAACGGCAATTAGCAAAGCGATCAGGGTCGGCCGTCAGATTTTCATCAACAAGCTTCCTACTGGCGAGGTTAAGGCGGTCGAGTACCGCGAATTTCCTCACAGTAAGAAACAGGAACATCAGGAATAGCAAATGCATTCACTTGCGTATCAACACAATACCGGAATACACCCGGGAGCGATGATAAACCGCGCTCAACATAAGGCGGCGCCAGACCACGAAAAGATCCGCGATGCGGTCCGGGCATGGTCTTCGGCGCTGGACAATCAGGACGTCGTTTCGGCGCTGATCATCAACGAATACCGGGAGCAGGGCGGGACCACCATCAGCTTTCCGGAAGACATCAGCCGGGCGCGCCAGAAGCTGTTCCGCTTCCTGGATAACCGTTTCGACTCCGAACAGTACCGCGAGAACGTTCGCCAGCTGACGCCAGCAATCATGGCCGTGCTGCCTGTTGAGTATCGCACTCGCCTGATCGGTGCCGATTGCAAATTGTCTCGTCTGGCTGAAGCCGAGAAAGAACTCGCCGAAGCTAAACAGGCCGTGCTGCTGGACGCTCCAGAGCATCAGAAGCTGAAAGAGGTAAGCGAGGGTATAGCGTCGCTGTTTCGCCTTATGCCTGAGCAGGTAGGCCCGCTGATGACGATGGTGACGTCGATGCTGGGGGTCATGTGAGAACTACAGAAATGGCGAAAGCCGGTCTGCGCGAACAGAGCCGACTTTCTGGTGCAACAAACGCTAGTCAATTGCGAGGTCATTATGACAAACGCTAATCCAAAACGCCAGGCGCAGGAGGTTTAACTGTGTCGAACGTCGCTTACGCAAATTTCGCGGCGCATTCCGCCGCCAGGAGCAACCGGATGGAGAACCAGAAAACCGGATTCATCCCGTTGTACCGGAGTGTTCTTAAGCAAACCTGGTCGAAGGACGTCTTCCTGCGCACGCTGTGGGAAAACCTGCTGCTGTGTGCTGCTCGACAGCCATATACAGCAAACTTCAAAGGGCGCCAATGGCCGCTGCAAACCGGACAACTGGTCACCACCTCAGCCGATCTCGGGCTGAATTTATGCGACAGGGAAGGGAAGCCATGCAGTCGCCACGCCGTAGACAGGATGCTTGATGTTTTCGAGCGTGAAGGGATGATTTCTCGATCCGGAGAGAAGCGAAAGGGCTCTGTGATAACCATCACAAATTACGCTGAATATGCTCAAAAAATGGACGATTTACCCGAGCGTATCACCGCGCATATCTCCGCGCTTAATGCCGAGCATGGCGAATCCAGTAATGGCGCGGCTTCGGAAGGTTATGCCGCGCATAACGGAGCGCATTTACCCGAGCGTTTCACCGAGAATCATGAACAACAATGTAATAACAACAATAAAAACATTAAAAGATCTTCGTCCGAGAATTCTGACGAATCCTCTGACGCACGTCTGAAGAAATTTTTATCAGCTCATCCAGAAGCTGCGGTTTACACCCCATCCGGTGCGAAGTGGGGATCGGCTGAAGACCTCGAGATCGCTAAGTGGATTTCCTCCAGGGTGAAGCTGATTAACCCAACCTGCAAAGCCCCGGACATGACCTCCTGGTCTAACACCGTTCGCCTGATGCGCCAGATAGACAACCGGTCGCACCAGGACATCTGCGCGCTGTATGACTGGGCAAGCAAACACCACTTCTGGCAGACCAACATCCTGAGCCCGGAAAGCCTGCGTAAGCAGTGGGACAAGCTGACGATGCAGCGCAACGCCGGAAGTGAACAGCGTGCCGCCAAGCCGGATCTGGACTTCAACAACACTGACTGGGCTTATGAGGTGATTCGATGAAATCTCTTGCAGAGCAGATGCGTAACCACGACCGCGAGCAGATGAGCCGCATGGCCCATAACCTGCCAGAGCAGTATCAGGAACGCGCACCGGTCGAGCAGGTGGCTCAAGTGTTCAACGGGCTGTTCAACCAACTGCGTGCCGCGTTCCCGGCCAGCATGGCGAACTTCCGCAGTCAGGACGACCTGAACGAATTCCGCCGTCAGTGGCTGCTGGCGTTTCAGGAGAACGGGATCCACTCAATGGCTCAGGTTGATGCTGGTATGCGCATTGCCCGCCGCCAGGAGCGCCCATTCCTGCCGTCGCCGGGCCAGTTCGTCGCCTGGTGCAAACAGAGTGGCGGGGTGCTGGGCATCACCGTTGACCAGGTGATCGCCGAGTACTGGGACTGGCGTAAACGTTCGTTCGAATTCACCTCCAGCGAACAATTCCCCTGGTCGCAGCCGGTCATGTACCACATCTGCGTCGAGTTGCGCCACCGCAGCACTGAACGCCAGTTAACGCATGGTGAACTGGCACGCGAGGCGGGCGATCTGCTGGACATGTGGGAGAAGCGCGTCACCGAGGGTAAGCCAGTGCCGCCGGTACGCCGGGCAATTGCAGCACCGGCTGCCGAGCATGGTCCGACGCCGATCCAGCTGCTGCTGGCGAAGTACAACCGCAACAAGTCGAACGGGATGGTGTGACATGACCATAACAATCCGTGAGCAGGTGCTGGCAGCCCTGCGTAATAACCCGGGCCTGAACAGCGTCAAACTGGCAGGACTTATCGGTATGGACACCAAAAAGATATCCGGGACGGTGAGCACGTTGCTGGCCGACGGCCTGATCAGCTGTGAAGGAAAATACGGCCAGCGCCTGTACAGCCTTACCAGTTACGGCAAGCGCTACGCCCCTGACACGATACCGGGCATAAAGCAGGGTAAGTCGAAGTTAATTCAGCGGACGGACACAAACGTTATCTGCCAGGAGTGCCGCAACAGTCCGGCGATGAGAAGGGTATTGATGGTTTGGGGGAGGGTAGGGGTATGAAACTGAAAATGCACACGCCGGACGGATCGGTGATTGTCGAAAGTAATTTAGTAACGCAGTTCTACCCTGATTTCGAAAGCGGCGGCGAGCTGACCATCATCGAAACGGTATCGGCAACAGGAGAAACCTTCTCGGTGAAAGTAAAGCACTCGTTTATGCAGGTTACTGGCGCGCTGGCTACAGCCTGGAGCGTTGATGAAAAGAAAGCAGAAGGAGCCGCCCAATGAGCAACTCTATCGACGCGCACCTTACTGATGAGGTGATTAATGCAGCATTCGAAAACACGAATTTCGGCCGCACTGATTTCCGCACCATCCTGGCTGAAACCGTAATGAAACGTGCTACCGGGTTTCACTCTGGCTGGACTGCAACAACTATCTGCATGGGGCTTGGCTTGCTGAGCTCGAAGAACCAGAGTGCAACTAAGCTCGGGCTGACGTTCGCTTTCCATCACTACTACAAGCCATGCGTGCGTGAAGCGCTGATGCCGGATAACAGCCTTAAAATATGGGAAAAACTTGGAGCCCAGGAGGCCGCCCAATGAGCAACGTCACCAAAGAATGGCTGCAAAAGACTATCGCTGAGCTTGAAGAAGAGCGCGATGCGGTGCCCGGCGTTGTAAACGAAGATGCGGCGATGGCACTTGCTGCGATGAAGCTGGCGCTGGCATCGCTCGAAGCGGAGCCGGTGTATCAAGTATTGGTCGATGGAAGTTGGACTGATTACGACAAACAACATTTAGAGGAACTGCTTGAAGCGAAACCATCCACCCTTTTTCGTGTTGCTTACCCATCGCCACCGATAATGAATCCAGTTTCAGTTGATGCTGACGATAATTTCTATTCTTGGTTTGGCAGGGAATGGCATGAGCATTATCAGCATAATCAATACACCACGGCAGCTAAGCAGATGCTTGGTGTTATGGCTGAATCTGCGTGGAAAGCTGGTCGCCGCGCCGCCATGCTTCAGGGTGCCGATCGACCACAAAACGAACCGCAAAATATTCCGGAAAATATTCCAGCCACACAGTTTAAGCCGGTAGCAGACCTGTACGGCTTAACCTCACCAACTGGTGGCGAAACATCATTCACTTTCGACGCTGTTGAAGCTCGTGATTTCATTGATGGCGGTTGGTCATGCCAGGAGTACGTGGAGCTTGAACGCTTTCAGGAAGCGATAACCAACCATACCGAGGATAAGCTCGCTATGGTTGACCATTCCGGTGACTCCAACAATATGGTTGAACCTGTAACGACGGCTTGCAAGTTGCGCGATGCGGTGGATACCATTCGCAACTCCGGCATAGCAATTGACGGTGAGAAAATCTTTGCAGAGCGTGATGCTCTCAACGCTCCAGACTGCTGGTGCCGAACCTGCCGACCAATAACCCTTACTGACATGCGCTTCGTTGTCTGTCCTGAGTGCGGAAACAAACGCTGCCCGCACGCCAATGACCACCGGAATGCATGCACTGGAAGCAACGAGCCAGGGCAGGAAGGTAGTGCGTATCCAGCAGCACCGCAGCAGGAGGAGTGATGCAGAGTTTAAACAAGATAATCATCAATGCTCGCGTGCTTTCATGGAAGAGAGAGTTTGGTCCATTTGTTAAGTGTCCTGAGTGCTTTGGGTTGCTGGCAAAATGCGAACTATGCAAAGGGAAAGGAAAACTTATCCAGGAGGATATTGACGCGTGGAACAACCCGATAGCAAAACTGAAAAGGGATAAGCGATGATGCCTAACCCATTCGACGCAGAAAGGCTGTAAGAAAAAATAGCAAGCTATTGTAACTCATTGATATATACACATGTTTTACAATTTAACTGCTTCATTTCTTATTGCTTGGTGGTACATTCATTTGGCGATGTAAAACCAACAGGAGGCGTTATGAGTATCGATCAACTTTGCATGAAACAAGAGTGCTGGGCACTGGAAATGCTCGGTAGGGTTGGCGCTTTAACGCAGTGCCCCCATCATGAGGGCGCTTATGTTGATGAGGGCATAGATGAGGCTAACATCTATAAATACGCAGCTGGAGCTTATAAAAAAAGCAATGGTGGTCATCCATTTGAAAATTTTAAAGAGATGACTGATGCCGTTAAAGGCGCATACGAAGAGCACGGTGGAAATGATGTTTGCCCGCTGTGCTTTAAACGCGTGGACGACTAACTCATTGGCCTCTCCGGAGGCCTTTCTCTTACGTTGATTTTGTTGAATCAACCGTCCATAATCATGTCATCGGAGCCTGAACAACTCCGGTGACTTCTGCGCATTTAAGGGGACTTAAATGCGACCACAATCTGAACTCCTCACCTTGTCACAGATGCAGAAATGCACCTGCGATTTTCTTCATTCTGCGGTTTCCGTTAAGGAGGCCGTATGACTCTGCCAGTAGACGGTATCAAACTCCATCGCGGTAACTTCGCGGCCATCGGCCAGCAGATTCAGCCATTGCTGGATGCCGGGCAATGTTTCCGCCTTCAGGTTAAGCCATGGCGCGATAAGCGCAGCCTGTCGCAGAACGCGCTCAGCCACATGTGGTACACGGAAATCAGCGAGTACCTCATCGCCCGCGGCAAGACCTTCGCTACGCCTGAGTGGGTCAAAGACGCGATGAAGCACACCTATCTCGGCTACGAAAGCAAAGACCGGGTGGATGTCTTGTCCGGAGAGGTCACGACCGTGCAGTCACTCCGCCATACGTCTGATCTGGAAACCGGCGAGATGTACATCTTCCTGTGCAAAGTCGAAGCCTGGGCGATGAACATCGGCTGTCACCTGACCATCCCGCAGAGCTGCGAGTACCAGCAGCTGCGCGATAAGCAGGAGGCCTGATGTCTACTCCGCTTTCCCGCGTCATCACCAACGAAATATTCCGCGTTCATGCGCGCCGCAAGCGTAAGCCCGCGGTTAAGCCGTCCGACATCCCGACACTGAAAGGCTACACCGCCCGCCTGGTGGATCAGAAATGGCTGCGTCTCGCTGCACGGAGGAATCATGCATAAACCAACCCGTCGAACCTGCAAGGTCTGCAAAGAGAAATTCACCGCTACCTTCGACAACGTCTGGTGGTGCTGTCCTGAGCATGGCGCCATCTACGCGCTGGATTTGAGGGCAAAGCAGAAGGTGAAAGAGGCCGCTAAGCGTATCAGTGAACAGAAAGAGGCAGAGAAGGCAGGGCGAAAACGCCGACAAGAAAAGCGCGAGTCACTAAAGTCTAAATCCCAGTGGGATAAGGAGGCTCAATCGGCCTTCAACCGCTACATCCGGATCCGGGACGAGGGGAAAGAATGCGTCAGCTGCGGCAATCCGCTCCTCGGCAAATGCAATTACCTCACTGGTAGCGCTATTGATGCCAGTCATTACCGTTCGCGCGGAGCTGCATCACACCTCAAATTCAACGTGTTTAACGTCCACTCAGCCTGCACCCGGTGCAATCGTCAATTGAGCGGTAATGCCGTCGAGTATCGTATTCGGCTGATTGAGCGTATTGGCTTGGAGCGCGTCGAACGTCTTGAATCAGACAACGAGCCGCGCCGGTTCGATATCCAATACCTTCAACGCATCAAATCCATTTTTACACGAAAAGCCCGCGCGCTGGAAAAACGCCGGGCACGCCGACAGGAGGCCGCATGAACCACGCCGATTTCCTGCGGTACCAGGCAGAAAGCGTTAAGCGCGCCTGCATGCCACCAGTAGCAAAGCACAGCCAGACTAAAACCAACCAGCCACATAAGGAAGCCGCATGAACAGTCAGCAACTGGAATACGTACGTCAGCAGCTCATTGTGGCGACCGCAGATCTGAGCGGGGCGACGAAAGGGCAGCTGGTAGCCTTCGCCGAAAACGCGCAGTTCACCGCGACGGCGCGCAGCCGGGGCCGGAAGAAAATCACCGATCCGGTCACCGGCCGCAAAGTTAACCCGGACGGTCCGGCGATGAGCGGCAGCCAGTCACGCGCCAAGGGATCGTCTATCGCGTTAGTCAGCCCGGTTGAGTTCGGCACCGCCTCATGGCGCCGCGCTGTCCTGTCGCTGGAGGACCACCAGAAAGCTTGGTTGCTGTGGAACTACAGCGAGAATATCCGCTTCGAATACCAGGGGGCTATCACCCAGTGGGCATGGGCAGAGTTCCAGGAGCAGCTCGGCGCGAAGAAAGTGGCCGGCAAGACGATGGAGCGCCTGAAGAATCTTATCTGGCTAGCGGCACAGGACGTAAAGGCTGAGCTGGCTGGCCGTGAGACGTACGAATACCAGGCGCTTGCAGAACTGGCGGGCGTTGCGAAATCCACCTGGACAGAAACCTATCTGCCTCACTGGCAGGCGATGCGTAACAGCTTTAAGCGGCTAGATAGCGGTGCGCTTATTTCAGTAACGCGATCACGTTCACAACAAAAGGCGACAAATTCGCACGCAACTCTTGCAAAACCGAACTGAAACGCATATATTTCATGTAAATCTGATATCGTCGTCATAGCTTTGATTGTCGACAAAGAATTAAGAGCCTCGCCATCGTGCGGGGCTTTGTTTTTTGTGCTTTATGTAAACCAAGTGGTCTTTAAAAGTTAATAATCTTTTTTTACTTATGTAAAATATGGCCTCCAGTGAAAACAGAGAGACCTCATCATGAAGAACTTCCAGCTTTATGTTGGCGGCACTAACAACATCATCTATCGTTACGAAATCAGAAAGGTGGATGATGCTTTTAGTGTTCGAATATTCAACGTCAAAAACAAGTTGCACAAAGAGGTCGGTTGTAAGTCGCTTCGCTTTGTGTCAGCTCATGATGTTATCGATGAGTGCACATCGCATTACAGGAGGCACGCTGAAGGCCTAAGAGGCTTTTTACGTGGGCTCAAAATGTGGTGAAGGTGCAACTCAACAGACAGGTCGCTTAGGCGGCCTTTTTATTTGCCTGTAGCTAAGCGGTAAAGCTCCCAAATCATAATTGGATGATTGCTGGTTCGAATCCAGACGGGCGACCCAAACCCACTACCTGGGACCCTTCGGCCATAGAGCCGACATTGCCTTACCCTCATCTTCCTGGCTTGTCGCCAGGTTTTTTATTCCAGGCCGCAGACAATCAATTCCAGATGCCACGTAGCTAACGTGTCTGACGGCCTTTCCCCTACTACCACACAGCACCCCGGAACCGGAGGTGTGGAATGCAACGTATGAACCCAACAGATGGACACAATCTGCCTTACTGGTGGTCAACTCTTCTGGGGTTATTTTCCGTTCTCAGTTTACAGGACTACGTCTTTATTCTCGGCGCGCTGGTCTCTGCATACTTCACGATTAAGACCTATTACGCGAAACGGAAAGAAGAGCGTGAACGGCTGGAAGAAGAAAAGAAACGTACACAGTTACTGGCTAAATACCTTGCTGAGGTAAGCGAGAAACCCCACTCCGAACGTCCGGCATCTGCCGAGGTTGTAACGGAGGCAATGCGGAGAATGTCCAGTGGCGAACTTGAAGCTGAGTAAGAAGAGTGGCGCGGCCGGGATCGTTTGTTCAGTGGCTACAATTATCGCAATCGTGATGAATGCGGGCCATGTCAGGACTAACGAGCGCGGGCTGGAGTTAATCGGCAACGCTGAATCTTGCCGACGTGATCCGTATGTGTGCCCGGCAGGTGTGCTTACTGACGGAATGGGTAATACGCATGGCGTAAAGCTCGGCACCGTTAAGTCTGACCAGCAGATCGCAGCCGAGTGGGAGCGCAACATCCTTGATGCTGAGTCCTGCGTTAACCGCTACGGAAATGGACGCAAGCTGTCTGACAATACTTTCTCGGCAGCTGTATCGGTAACGTTTCGAGCTGGCTGCGGGAACATGCGCACCTCCACGATGTTCTCTCTTCTCAGAAGTGGGGACATCACAGCGGCATGCCACCAGTTCCCTCGCTGGGTATGGGGTGGCGGCAGGGTTCTGCCTGGTCTGGTTACTCGTGCCGGGAAAGAAGAGGCGCTCTGCCTGGACGGTGTGAAATGAGCCGATTAACCGCAATCATCTGTGCTGTCGTTATCTTCCTGCTCGTTACCATGGCCTGGGCGATTAACCACTACCGCGACAACGCCATCACCTACAAAGACCAGCGCGATAAAGCCACTGAGAAACTCAGCCTGGCGAACGCCACCATCAAAGACATGCAGGTGCGTCAGCGTGATGTCGCGGCACTGGATGCCAAATACACCGGAGAAATGGCAGATGCCAAGGCTACTATCGATCAGCTTGAGCGCGATGTTGCTTCTGGCAAGCGTCGGTTGCAGCTCAACGCAAAATGTCCCGCGAACGGAGCGACCAGTACCGGCAGCCTGGGCGATGCTCCCGGCCCCCGACTTACTGACCCTGCTGAACGGGATTATTTCACCCTCAGAGAGCGAATCGTCACAGTGACGAAGCAGGTCGGCTATTTGCAGGAATACATCAAAGAGCAGTGCTTAAATTGATTGAATCAAGTAAAATCACCTTGATAAATTAGGGGTGATTATGGACGAAAAACAAATTGCATTAGAGGCTATGTTGGCAGCTAAGGACTCTGCACATTGGGCGTGGTGGACAATGGCTGCGACTATATTCAGTGTTCTGATTTCCTTGGGTACTCTAGGTATGGCTTTCAGCGCCTTGGATACTTGGCGTCAGCAAGAGATGTTAAAGCTGAAGATGGAATTCAAGAGGTCTATTCTTGAATTAATTTATGCTATGGACTCTATGCCAAGAAATTGGTCTTATCATCAGATCAATTTAGCTCGGGCAAGGTTACAAGCATCGCCTGAGGTTGCAAATAGAGTTGCTGACCCTGCCCAGATATACATCAATAAAATGGCTCTCAAGGATGCATTTAGTGGCTCAACCAAAGCATGGATCATGTGTGAACATCTCTTCTCTGAAACAGAGATCGAAGTCTTATGGAATAAGTTTCGAGGTGAGTTTCGAGATTACATAATGAGGGGCGGCGATACCAATCGCCTTGCAGGCATTCTCGAATCACTAAATGTAAAACTAAAGGTTTTATAAATCTAACCACCCTTGGGTGGTTTTTTATTGCCATCACCATGAGTAGCCTCATCGTAATGGCATTATCCCCATAAGCGGATAAAGAGGCTCTCAATGTCCGACATCTACCAAATCACGCTAACCACCCAGACAGGCGAAACATTCACGGGCAAGATGTCACGACGTCAGCCTGAGCTGGTTAACGGCTTTGTGCCGCTGGCGACCGAGACGGGCGAGTGGCTTTACTTCGCTCCGGCCGATGTGAAGCGCGTGCAGTTTACGCCGGTACCGGCAGAGCAAACCGAACAGCCAGCAGAACAAACAACGGAGTAACGAATGAGCAAACCGGACTGGGAGGCCATCGAGACGGCGTACCGGGCCGGAGTGATGTCCCTCCGAGAAATAGCGTCACAGCACGGTATCAGCGAAGGCGCTATCCGTAAGCGTGCCAAGCGTGACGACTGGTCGCGTGACCTCAATGCGAAGATTCAGCAAAAGGCTGAAGATCTGGTACGCAAACAGGAGGTACGCAAACAGGTACGCAACGAAAGCACTTTGACCGAGCGCGTACTGATAGAGGCGACTGCCGAGGTAATTGCCACGGTACGCATGGAGCACCGGGGAGACATCCGCCGGGCTCGTGAACTGACCAACACGCTATTCGATGAACTTGGTGCGCAGTGCGCAGATGTAAGCGCGCTCGAGCGGTTGGGCGACATCATGTTTGACCCCGACGATAAAGGGCGGGACCGGCTCAATGAAATTTATCAGAAAGTGATCAGCCTGCCTTCCCGTGTTAAATCCATGAAAGACCTCAGTGACAGCCTGAAGACGCTGATCGGCCTCGAGCGTGAGGCGTACAGCATCGAGAATAAGGCTGAAACGAAAGAGGTCACCCATAACGTCATGCTGGTGCCAACCAGTGACAACGTGGATGACTGGGAGGCGGCAGCGCAGAAACAACAGGACGGGGTGCTCGGTGGATGAATTACAAAGCTGTATGGAAGCCACTGCCTGGATCTCAGTCCCTGGCGCTGAGCTGCCCGTGTAACGAAATCCTGTTCGAGGGCACTCGCGGACCGGGCAAGACAGCTGCGCAGTTAGCCAGGTTCAGGCGTAATGTCGGCGTGGGTTATGGCTCGTTCTGGCGCGGCGTCATTTTCGACACCGAATACAAGAACCTTGCCGACATCATCACTCAGTCGAAGCGTATGTTTCGCCTGTTCAACGACGGTGCGCGCTATCTGTCATCTGCGAGCGAATTGCGATGGGTATGGCCTACTGGCGAGGAGCTGCTCTTCCGCTTCGGCAAAGAGGCGGACGACTACTGGGATTTCCACGGGCAGGAATTCCCGTTCATTGGCTTTAACGAGCTGACGAAACAGCAGTCTCCAGAGTTCTACGAAATGATGTTCTCCTGCCGGCGCTCATCGTTCAGGCCGGAAAACTACCCGCTGGAGAATGGCAAGTTACTGAGGCCGATCCCGCTGGAAACGTTCAGCACTACCAACCCGTTTGGCATCGGGCATACCTGGGTGAAGAAGCGCTTCATTGAGCCAGCGCCGCGCGGAACCGTGCAGCGCGACCGGCAAATGGTGTTCAACCCTCAGACAGAACGAGAAGAGGAAATCACGCTGACCCGCGTGGCCATCCACGGATCGTTCAAAGAGAACCCGTACCTCGACCCGCAGTACATCGCTACGCTGATGGCAATTAAAGACCCTAACCGACGCAAAGCGTGGGTAGAGGGCTCCTGGGATGTGACCAGTGGCGGACGCTTTGACCACCTTTGGAATGAATCGCTGCACGTCATTAAGCCGTTCCGCATACCGGATAGCTGGACAGTTGACCGCTCCCATGACTGGGGTGAGTCGAAGCCGTTCTCTAATCTGTGGTGGGCGCAGGCTGATGGCACTGCCGCCGAGCTGCCTGATGGTCGGCAGTTCTGCCCGCCGGCAGGGACGTTAATCCTGATCGGAGAATGGTATGGCTGCCCGCCTGATGAGCTGAACAAAGGCCTGAATATGTCATCCACCAACGTCGCGAAAGGCGTGGCGTGGATTGACAAGCGGCTGGTGGGCGAAGACGTCGACGAGCCGGAAGAGATTCAAATAGACGGTGTTACGCAGGGCCAATTGAACGTTGTTCCGGGAATATGCTCGGAAGTTATCCCGGGCCCGGCTGATAGCGCCATTTTCAATACCGGTGACGATGAGTTGTCGATCGGCCAGAAAATGGAAAATCAGGGTGTCGAATGGCTTGAAGCCAATAAGAAGCCAGGCTCACGAGTTAACGGGGCCTCGGTATTTGCCGACATGCTTGAGGCTGTAGTTGAAGGTAAGAAGCTGGAATCTGGAATCCCTGAGAAGCCTGCCTTTTACGTGTTCGAGCATTGCCGTGGCTGGATTAGCCGCATACCAGTGCTGGTTCGCGACAGCAAAAATCCAGATGACGTAGATACCCAACAGGAAGACCACGACTGGGATGCTACCCGCTACCGAGTACTGCACTCACCACAGAAAATTACCGGCATGTTGGTGCGCTCGCGCTGACGGAGGAAACCGTGAACGAAAGCGAAAATAAACAACTCGCCACGAATGCCAGCATCGACCGCGAGCGGATGCGTTACGTCAATGCACTGTTCAATGGCACCAGTAATACCAAGCGTAAGCGCCTGTATCAGGAGTTTGGGTACCCGCAGGATCTCTGCTTCGATGACTTTTACCGGGCATACCGCCGCAATGCCATCGCTGGCGCCGCAGTGGCGCGCATGGTTGATGGCTGCTGGGAGGATTACCCGGACGTTTACGAAGGCGACCAGACTAAGGATGCCACACAGCAGACACCCTGGGATAAGAGGGTCAATAAGCTGCTTAAACGCTGCTGGAAGCAGATTAAGGGCGCTGACAAACGTAACCTAGTGGGCCGTTACTCAGCGCTGCTCATCCAGGTTAAAGACAGTAAGCCCTGGTGGGAACCTGTCGATAAGGCGATGGTCGGCAGACTCCAAGAAAGGGCGCTCGTCAGGCTAATCCCGGTCTGGGAGGCTCAGCTCGACCCTGTCAGTTATAACGAGGACCAGAACAGCGAGGACTACGGTGCTGTTAGCATGTACTCATTTACCGAGATACCGGTTCAGCAGCAACGCAGTGGCCAGCCCGGGCGAATCATCAACGTTCATCCTGATCGCGTCATCATCCTGGCGGAAGGTTCAGATGATGGAAGACTGGATTCCGGCGAGTCTCTGCTGGAAGAGGGCTTCAACAAGCTGATGGATCTTGAGAAGGTATCAGGCGGCGCGGCGGAGGGGTTCCTGAAGAATGCCAGTCGGCAGCTCAATTTTAACTTCAGCGCCAAGACAAGTTTTGCGCAGCTGGCAAGAGCACTGGGCGTTAGCGAGGCGCAACTCTCTGAAGGGATGGATGACCAGGTTCGTCGCCTGAATGACAGCACAGATAGCGCCGTCATCATGCAGGAGGGCGATACCAGCGTGCTTTCCGTGGCAGTTGCCGACCCGGAGCCAACATGGCGGACTGCGCTCAATGAGTTCTGCTCCACAGTGCCGATCCCGGTGAAGGTGCTGGTGGGCATGCAGACAGGAGAAAGGGCCAGCACGGAAGATGCGAAGGACTGGGCAAAAACCCGTATGAGCCGACGCAATGGCTTCCTGACCGAAGTAATCACTGAGGTGGTTACCCGCTTCTGGACGCTTGGTTTCATTCCTCCAGCCAGCGGCGAAGAAGTTACAGTGGGATGGTCCGATCTACTGGCGCCGAGCCAGGCAGAGAAGATTGCCAACATGGACAAGCTCGCGGACGTGGCCGTGAAGTCGACGAACGCGTTTGGCCGCTCAGCAATCACCGAAAACGAGATACGCGCGGCGGGCGAACTGCAAGCCCTGCCTGAACTTGATGATGAGGTGCCGCCAGATGGCAACCAGCCAAAGCCTGATCCACTGGACGACCCAGAATCAGAAGCCGAAAGGTCCGGTGATACCTCGGTCGAAAGTTGACCCCACAATGTCGCGTAAGTCCGTCAGCAGGATGGAGCGCGACATTGAGGATAGGTATTACGCGATAAAGGTAGCGTTGAAAGTACTATTCGCTCAGCGCCTGACCGGGAGAGAGCGTGAGGTAAACAGCCATAACTGGCACTTTCTTTGCCACGACAACGGCGCGGACATGCGGCTCTACCAGGTCAACGCCGGTAAGTTCATTTACGACATGTCGGCGCAGGAACTGGCGGACCTGCTGGAGGCGGTGCAGGGCATTCTCGATGACTATCTGCTGGATGGTGGTGAGAAAAACCTGTGGGCGATGGATTACGTCGTCGCAGAAGCGCAGCGCGGCACGCTGGAGGCATTCAATAACCTCTCGCAGCAGTCCCAGGTTTACGCCAGTCAGACGACGCTACAGCAGCTTTTAAGCAGCCCCGGTTATCTTAATCAGATATCGGCGGCCAGGCTGACAACGTTCAGTGACTGGAAGGTCATCAGCGACACCGCTCGCGGCGACCTGACCAACATCATCACCGATGCGGTAGCGCGCGGCGTGAATCCTCGCGAGACGGCCAGCCTCATCAGTAAGCGCCTCGATGTGTCTATGTCGAAGGCGAAGAACATTGCTCAGACCGAGCAGGTCGGCGCGCTTCGTGAAGCTCAATGGAATGAGACGGACTGGGCTTCCGAGAGGCTCGGGCTGAATACTGGTCTTCTCCATCTTTCTGCGCTGAAGCCTACCACCAGGACAACGCACGCATTCTGGCATGGAAAGGTCAGAACCGTGCAAGAGGTGCGCGACTGGTATGCAGTAGATGGTAATAAATACCACTGCTATTGCGGACAGATCCCGGTGCTGCTCAACGACGATGGAAGCATCTTCAATGAGGGGTTAGCGGATAAGTTGGCTAAAGAGCAAAAGCAATGGAAAACTGATATCGCCAAATATAATTAGTTGATACGGTGTTATTGACACTTAAATGGTGTTGTGTGATATTTAGTTTGAGCCAGGAAGTGGCTCATAACTTAATTTACAAAACATTAGGGTATATCATGTCAAATCATCGCTTATCCGCATCCCACACAGCAAAACTGATTGTTCTCAATGCCTATTTTTATGGGCAGGAAAAAGATAAACATATTTCGCGATACAAGATCTCGAAAAATACTCTTCGCGCTATGTCTGGCCGGAGCTCTATCCGTGCTTCTTTCCTTTCTGAGCTTGACTATGAGCTCGCAGAATTAGGTTGGATGCTGGTTGAAAACCATGATGACGATTTATGTTTCATGGTTATGGCTACAACAGGCAACTGGGCAAAGCTGAGTTCTCGGAGATTGAGCACCCTGATAGATGAAGGTGCGGATAGTATTGATAAAGCCTATGAAAATCATATAGAGCTTTAAAGCCATAAATTCTGACAAGGTCGCCACGGCGGCCTTTTTTATTGCCTGAAATCCACTAACGAGGACCCAGCATGAAACGCAACCGCGTTAACGTGCTGACCGTCGTCAACTCCGCTTCAAACATCACCACTGAAACCATCGACGGCAAGCCACATATCGTGGTTCGCGGCATCACGCCTGTCGTGGACGATATTGTGATGAACCGGAAGTTGTACCCGGCAGCAGAAATCGAAAAGGCCTACAACACGCTCGAGCGTAACCCGATGCCGCTGGGCCACCCGAAAGTGGACGGCAAGCATGTGTCGGCGCGCGATGTCCGGGCGGTGAACGAGTACCACGTCGGGGCCTGGCTACAGAACGTCAGCCACATAGATGGGAAGGTGATGGGCGACATGTACGTTAACCGCCAGTACGCCGAGTCGAGCGACAAGGGCAAGCGCCTGATCAACCGCCTGGATGAGATGCTGGCCGGCACCAACTCTGACCCGATCCACATCTCCACAGGCCTGCTCTATTCCGGTATCGCCGCCAACGGCGAATCGAAGGGCAAGAAGTACAACGAGATCGCCACAAACATGATGTTTGACCATGTGGCTGTGCTGCTTGATGAGCCAGGAGCCGGTACACCGGAGGAGGGCGTTGGCATCTTCGTTAACTCAGAAGGTGATGAGCAGCAGATCGAAGTTGCCCGCCTGGCTGACGGAATCGACTGCACCCGCGATGGCCTGATCAACAAAACCAAATTCTTCTTTACCAATGCCTCCAACTTTTCCTTCGACGACATACAGCGCGCAATCAGTGAAAAGCTGCGAGAGGGTCGATCTGATGACAACTGGCTTTGGCCAGAGTCGGTATGGCCTGACACCTTCGTATACCGGGATGATTCCCGTTATTTCAAACAGAAGTACATCATCGACGATGACGGCAAGGCCCAATTCGTCGGCGAACCTGTAGAAGTCGTGCGCAAACAACCTGAGTACGAGATTAAAACCAACGGAGAGAACGATCCGATGAAAGAACTGATTATCAATGCGCTGCAAGCCGCTGGTAAGCCGACTGAAGGCAAGTCCGACGCCGAGCTGATGGACGCATACAACCAGATGAAGGCCGAAGAGGCCACCGCCAAGAAAAAAGGCGATGAAGAAATCGACCAGGAAACCGGCAAGCTCAAGAAAAAAGAGCAGGCTACCAATAACGAAGAGATGCCAGCCTGGGCCAAGGTGCTAACCGAGCAGGTAACAGCCCTGAACAGCCAGATCAACGCCAGCGCTGAAACAGAGAAGGGCAATATGCGCTCCGCGGTTAAAGCCAAGTTTGGCATGACCGATCTTGCGGTGAACGCGCTGGACGGCGAGCCGCTGAAAGAGCTGTTTGCTCAGTGCCAGACCTCAACCGGCCTGAATGGTGCATTCCGTCAGGCTACTAACAACCAGTCAGTCAGCGAAATGCCGGAGTAAAAAATGGCTAAAGACGGAAAACACGTAATTCACGCGGGCGGTATCTTCGCAAACCCACAACTTCACCGAGAAGGTGCCGCAGCCGCTGATACTCCTCCTGGTACGATTGGTTTCTTCGACAACACAACGAAGAAATTCACCGCGTCTGTGGATGGCAATGAAGCCGCGATCCTCTACGTAGCCAACTATGACTACCTGCGTTGCAAAACCGTAGACGACGTCATCAAGGCTGGCGACTGGGTTGTTGCTTTCCACCCAACCCCGGGCGTTTTCTTCAACGTTCCCGCTGTAGCAGGTACTTATACGAAAGGGCAGCCGCTCTCTGTTGCGAACGGTCGTGTTAAGGCTGTTGGTACTGATGAATCGGTCCGCTGCTACGTAGAAGAAGACCGCTCATACACCATTGCAACGGCAGGTGACCTCCTGCGCGTGGTCATTAAATAAGGAGCACCTGAATGTTTGTATTCTCCACTAAGCAGGCGACCGAAACCGGGAACCTCGAAGCCAACATGGCTCAGTTCAATGAGCTTACGTTCGCTCGTAATTCCAGCGCTCAGGCCGTGGCAGACTTTATTGCTCGTACCCGTGTCCGCGGTGAAGCGGCAAATGCCCCGGTACTGGACGCAGTAAACGCAGTCGACGATATCCGTCGTCTTTACAAGGCCTATGACCAGACTGTGTTTAAGCAATTCGAACCGAACACTGAATTCACGCTGCTGAACGACCTGATGCCGCTGTCTCGCTCTGTTCGCCTGGAAGAGTCTGTGTACGAATACGCTCGCACCGGCGGCCGTGGCTGGGCGCACACTTCCATGTCCGGTCAGATTGGTGCTGCGCTGGATGCGAAGTCCTACACCTTCGATGGCACCATGGTACCGATCCACGACAGCGGCTTTAAGTTTAACTGGCGTGATCCGGTATTCAATAAAGGCTCTGCGCTCTCATCCTTGGCGGATGCTCAGGCCGGATCTGTTGATGATGTGCGTCGACAGTATGTGGACTACATCTGGGAAGGCTTCCGTGACGCAGACGGTAACTACATCAAATTCGATGACAAGACCTGGAAGGGTTTACGTCACGATGAGCGTGTGGCCCAGGTGACACTGACTGTTAACTTCGCAACCAGCACCGACCCGAAAGCCATGCGTGCCGCGGCGATAGCCCTGCGTGACGTCCTTAAGCTGCAAAACATGCAGTACGGCCAGCAGACGTGGTACGTCTCCAGCGAAATCATGTCCAACTGGGAACAGTATTTCGATGTGAACTCGCTCCGCACTGTGCTGGAAGAGATCTCCAAACTGTCAGGCATCGCGGCAATCAAAGAAGATGCTGAGCTGACCGGAAACGAAATCGTAATCGTACCGCTTCAGGCTGGCGTGATTGCTCCTATCGTCGGTCAGGCATTCGGTACTGTTGCCGATCCGCGTCTGCACTATAACTCAGATTACGTATGGCGCACCTGGGGTGCTGCTGGCCTGATGGTCAAGCAGGACATCAACGGTCACTACTCTGTTATTCACGCTTCAAGCTAAGGAAACAACATGGCACTCGTAAAGGTATTGGTAGCAAACCTCTTTGCCGGTGCCAGCCTTCAAAAGCTGGAGGCTGGACAGGTTTATGATGTCGATGACTCGATCGCTGAAAAGTGGATTGAGCAGGGCAAGGTAGAGAAATCCACCGAGAAGAAGGGTGAAAAGCTCGTCTTTGAAGTGGCGACACCTTCTGCGCCTGTGGCATCCAGTGCATCCGATTTGCAGTCAAAACTCAACGAGGCGTTGGCTCAACTGGAACAGGCCCGGTCTGAAATTGATGCTAAGGATAAAGAGCATGCCGAAGTGATTGAGCAACTGAAGCAGGAAAGCGCAGTTAAGTTGGACGCTGAAACAAAACGTGCTGACGCAGCTGAAGCGGCAATGGCAGAAGCTATCAAGAAGGCGAAATAACCATGGCTGACCCAATCACAGCGGCAGACGTGCAGGCGTTCCTCGGTGAATTGGGTTACTCAGGAGGGTATAAAACATGGCTGTAGTGCAGATAACGGCGGCGCAGGTTAAACAGCAGTTGTCTGCGCTTGGCTATACCACCGTTCCTGACTTCATGATCGACGCCTACCTGTGCAAGCTGGCGAAGATAGAACCCTGCCTGATTGCCGCCGGTTACGACGATTGCGATCTGATGCTCATCCAAGTGTACGCAGTCACCTTGATGGCTCTGACGGCGTACACGCAGCGGATTAAGTCGCAGGGCGCTCCGTCCGGTGCCTCTCGCTCGTTTGACTACGGCGAGAGCGTGCTCAACATGCGTGACGCGCTGCTGGCGCTGGATACGTCTGGCTGTACATCAGGATTACCCATTGATGTCGGTCAGAAAGTAGGGTTGTTTCTCGTTGTTGGTGGGTGTTAGTGCTGATAAAATATCCACGCGGCTAGGCTGATCACCGAAAGCAGAGATCGTAGACTCTGTTGCCGCAACCTCAATCTACGCGACCTTGCTACGAGGGTTACATGGATATCTGCACAGAAAAAAATCTTCCTGTGGACTACCTGCGAAAGCTGCTTGATTACGATGCACTTACTGGCGTTGTTAAATGGAAGCCCCGCGCTTTAGAGCATTTCAAAAGCGAGCGAGATTCTAAAATTTGGAACACTCGCTATGCTGGCACTGTTGTAGGGGTTCAGAATCGCAGGGGATACCTGGTATTCAAGCTTAATAAGCGATGCTACAGGCTTCATCGTGTTGTCTGGGCGATTCACTACAATGAGCACCCAGAAATCTTTATCGACCACATTAACGGTGATAAGCGGGATAACAGGATATCCAATCTGCGTCTCGTCGATGCTGAGGGTAATGCCAGAAACCGTAAAACTCCTTCGTCAAATTCATCTGGGATTATCGGCGTTAGGTGGGATAAGCGATATGGAACCTGGAAAAGCACCATTGGCGATGAAGGAGAGGATGTGTCTCTTGGCTCATTCGATAACCTGCTTGATGCCGCTGCGGCAAGAAAATCAGCAGAGGTGAGGTTCGGTTATCACCGAAACCATGGCAGATAACAAGACTTCAAACGACCAACCGCCTCCGGGCGGTTTTTTATTGGGCGCAATTCATGAACTGGAAATCTGTTAAGCACGGACTCCCACGCTCATTCACCCGCGTATGGGTCGAAACCGACACCGGGCGGGAGACTACCGGCTACGTGAAATCGGACGGAGAGTGGCACATCAACTGCCCCCGCATCCGGGCGACGGGCGCGAAGGTGCTGCGCTGGAAGGAGGGCTGATGTCGTCTACTGCTTCATGGTCATACAATAAGCCGTGCACGATATGGCGTAAGGGCGCGGGCGGTAATGACGAGTGGGGCGATCCTGTCGACCCGTACGAACCGCCTGAAACCATCATGTGCGACTACATCGGCGGCCTGTCTGCAAAGCTCGGCTCCATCGGTAAAGAGGTTGTCGTTAAGAACACCTTTTTCACGGCATACGCACTGGCCGATGAGGGCGACTACATCATGATTGGTGTGAGCGCTGAGCCGGATCCGGTCGTAGCAGGTGCTGATGAGGTCCGTCACGTGACGCGCTGGAACGACACTCTCGACGGTCTGGAAGATGACTGGGCGATAATTACGGGAGTGTAGCCATGGGCATCAAAGTGAAGGGCATCAGCCAGGCGAAGAAAAACCTTAATGCTCTGGTTGGTGATATTCAGGGGAGAAAGGTCGTTAGAGCCATGCAATCAGCTTTGATTATCGGCGGATCTCAGGCGGCGCTCTATACCCCGATCGATACGTCAACCCTCATCAATAGCCAGTTTCGCGAGATTACTGTAAATGGCAATCGCGTGACTGGCCGGGTGGGTTATTCAGCTAACTACGCTGCATACGTCCATGACCCAAGCGTACCTCAGAACTTCCGCCGGGCGACGGCCAGGAAGGAGTTTTTAACCAAGGGGTTTGAAGACACGCAGCGACAGATCGATGCTGTGATCGCCAAGGAAATGTCTCTATGAATCCTCCTATGTATCAGCGAGTCAGGAACATGTTTGGCGATGCCGGTCTTACTACCGGTTTCCTGGTTCAGCTTCTTAGTTTCAATGACCCGAATGATCTTTCGAAAGCGATCATGGTGTTCAGACCAAATGGCGGAACTCCCATCAGAAATGACCTCGGGAACGATAACTACGTCCTGGTCGATGTGATTGGTGCAAAGGGCAAAAACCAGGCGGCGGCAACGGCAGCTCAGTCAATCCTTGATTACGTTCAGGCAAATCCTCACGCAGACGAATGCGTGGGTAAGATCGAAAACATGGGTGCTTACCCAACTCCGGTGACGACGGAGGAGGGCAGGATTGTCCTGAGATTACAGTTTGCCTGCACTTTCGGGGACTGAAGAAAAATCATCAACACAAGGTCGCCATCTGGCGGCCTTTTTTTATACATAAAAGAGGTCAAAGATGGCTAATTGCCAAAACTCCAACGAAAGGGTATTCGGCTCGGCAACAGTGCTGGAGCTGGCCTATGGATGCCCAGACGCTCGGCCAACAGAAGACGACTGGAAGGCTCTGGGTGCTGGAACCAGTAAGGGTCTTGATTTCGCACCAAACTCGGTCACTTCTGACGCAGACGATACTGCTGGATGGGTAGAAAACATCATCACGAACGCAGACGCGACAATCAGTTTTGATGGTGAAGTGCGTAAGCACGACAAACTGGACCAGTTCGGCTACGGCAATCTGGTGAAGTACTTTACTGATGAGATCAATGCCAAGCGCCAGCCGACGCTGTGGGCGCGTATCGCTATCGGTCCAATCGAGTTCTCGGGCTATATGGTGATTTCTAACCTTACGCCAGCAGATGGCGGAAGTAACGACATCATCACGTTTACCGTTGAGTTCAAAGTATCTGATGGCACTACTGTTCAGGTTGTTAATACGGACGCCACGCCTTCAACGCCGTTGGCATTCTCCAAAGATTTGCCAGCAACTAAAGCTGCCGATGCAGACAACGACGTCGTTCTTGATGTTGACGTAACAGGCGGCCGCCCAACTTACAGCTACAAATGGTTCCTTGGCAGCACTCAGATCGATTCAACTGCAAACCCTACGGCGGCAACAGCCACGCTCTTGCTGCTTGGCGTTACAACCGCCTCGAGCGGTAGCTATCGCTGTGAAGTCACAGATAGCGACGGAAATAAAATCACCTCAACTACCTGCGTTCTCACTGTTACCGCATAGCGAACATTACAAAGGCTGTCGGCTGGCAGCCTTGATAATGACCGTTGATCAGGAAATACCATGACCGCTTTGAGAGAAATTGGCGAAATAGGCATAAGTGACAGCCGTGAAGGCGGAAAAGATTACTTGTTACGACCGTCTTTCGAGGCAATGACAAGAATCGGTGAGCCGCATGAAATTGTTGAGATATACGCTGATATCCATGGTCGCGAGGCGGAAAAATTAATCTCTGTCTGTGCAGATGCTTTTGGCGGTTTACCTGACTGGATGGGGCCAGCGATGCGCAGGGTTTCAGATCGCCTGCTAGCAAAAGCCATGGATGTTTTACAGGCGTGCTCAGACGAAGATTTAACGCCGATTGTTGGCCAATGGGATGAGGTTGAAGGAAAGCTTTCTTATTCGCCCGGTCTCATGCCTCAGTCAGATATTGTCATCTTTGCTCAGCATCTTTTACAGCATGGCGTAACAGGGAAAGCCAAGACGCGAAAACTCCAGCGCCATGAATCATCAGGCGGTACTACAGAATTTAACGCCATTGAATACATCAACGCAGCAAGGATCCACTTCAACATAAGCCTGGATGAAGCGCGTTGTTTGACCATGACTGAATTTCAGGCGTTGCTGTCAGAGAAATATCCGGACCAGAAAGGCCTAACCAAAGAAGAATACAGCGCAGTTGCTGATGATTTTCTGGCTAAACAGGCGGCAAGAAGGGCCGCAGCGAAGAAATAACTCCCGGCTATTGCGTGGGATAATCCACAGGAGAAATATCAATGGCTGGTGAGGAACAAGTAGGCAATATCGTCTATCAGGTGCAGATGGATGTTGCGAATCTGATTGAGGCCCAGCGCAAAGTAAATGAGCGCCTTGAGAAGATGAGTGGCGGAGCGTCAAAAGCGGCCAGTAAGTTTGACCAACTCCAGACCAGCATAAACAAAGTTGCCGGGGCCATAGCTGCATCGATAGTTGTTGACTGGGGGCGTGCATTCCTCGTTGCTGCTGACAACATGAGCCAGCTCAACGCGCGTATAGAGAGACTAACTGGCAGCGCAGCGACAGCATCGCAGACGATGCAGAGTCTGATGCGCATCAGTTCGGCAACGGGTGGTTCGCTACAGGATACAGCGAAGCTGTGGGAAACCCTCAGTACCGCATTGCGCGATACCGGTGCGACGAACGGCCAGGTCATCCAGCTCACCGAAACACTTCAGAAAATAGGTCGCATTGGCGGATCCTCGGCAGAAGAAATGGCGAATGCTCTTCGTCAGTTCGGTCAATCAATTTCCTCCGGCACTGTCAGGGCTGAGGAGTTCAACTCCATCCTTGAGCAAATGCCGGAACTGGCACGCCAGATTGCCGCTGGGATGGGTGTAAGCATTGGAGAACTTCGCCAACTGATGCTGGACGGGAAACTGACGGCAGAAGATGCTCTCAACGCCATTCAGAAGCAAACCGGCTCAGTGAATGCAGAGTTCGAGAAACTCCCACGCACACTGTCGCAGGCCAATACCGCTCTCACCAACTCTTTCCTGACTATGGTTGATAATATTAACCAGGCTACAGGAGCCAGTAACGGGATGGTTCTGGTTATCGATTCTCTTGCTGTTGCCATTGGCAGGCTTACCGGGCAGGCCGCTACCGCCAGTCAGCAAATAGCAGATCTGCGCTCTGAAGCCGAAATGTACGCCAAGCGAGCGAGAACATGGAGTTGGCTTGGCTTTGGTGACTGGCAGAAAGAGAACGAGGAGAAATCCGCGCAACTTACAGCTGAAGCTTGGGAGAAGGCATCTCGCGCCGGTTGGGATGCAGTTCAGAAAACAGCCGCAGCCACTAAACCTATCGAAATAAAAGCCACTGCCACTTCAGGTGGTTCTAAAGCGAAGGGAGGCAAGTCAGCAGCCCAGAAAGAGGCGGAGCAGTACGCTAAAGCGCAGGACTCGATAAACGAAAAATTGGAAGCCCTGAGACAAGAATCTATTCTTGCAGCAGGTTCAACCAGCGAATTAACCCGTGAGCAGCAACTACTAAGGGCAGAGATGTCTCTTGGTGCTGATGCAACGGATGAACAGCGACAGAAGGCAAGAGAGTACAAAGCACAGGCTTTGGACACTGCTGAAGCATTGAAAAAGCAAGCCCAGGCAGAAAGAGATAAGCAAGCTGCGCAGTCCAACTTCAGCAGCCTACAAAGCCAAGCTTCTCCTGTGGCTAGCGTTGAAAGCCAATTTCAGCAGCAGATTGAGCAACTTAACCAGTACGCTGCGCTCTACCCTCAGAAAATAGCTGAGGTAGAGGCTGTAAGGGCTAGCATTGAGGAGCAATATCGCCAAAAAAGACTCGATGCTCAGTGGCAAGAATTAAGCCAAATGAATATCGGCTTCGGCATGCTAACGAGTGCCGTGGATGCCTTTGGCGGAAACGCATCAAACGTCATAACTGGACTGATCACAGGAACGATGTCAGCTCAGGATGCTATGCGTTCTCTCGGGAATACGATGCTGAACAGCGTGGTCAATGCGCTAGTCCAGGTTGGAGTTGAGGCCCTCAAAAACTTCATTATAGGGCAGACATTGGGCGCAGCGGCTACTGCTGCTGGAGCATCTCAGGCTGCAATCTTGGCTACAGCTTGGGCTCCTGCCGCCGCCATGGCGAGCCTCGCTTCATTTGGGGCCAACTCAGTTCCTGCCATGACAGGAATTGCTTCAACGGTAGGCCTGGCACAGGGCCTTGCTTTAACCGGTATGCGTTACAATGGCGGCCCGGTGAATGCAGGAGGTCTTTATCAGGTCGGTGAGCGAGGGAAACCTGAGATTTACCAGGCCAGTACCGGTAAGCAGTACATGATACCGGGCGACAACGGCAAGGTGATCAGCAATAAGGATATGCAGAGCGGAAGTGGTGTAATAATCAACAATATCGTGCAGAATTACACCTCTGCTACCGTTGATTCTCAGGGTACAGTGAATTCAGATGGTAGCATTACCCTCACAACGATTATCGCGGATTTGAACAATGGTGGCCCGATAAGTCAGGGTATAACCAGTAATTTCAACGTAAAAAGAACCCCGAACGGTCAGGGATAAGGAGACTTACGTGGTAATTGAGCCGGGCGAAGTGCAGTCAATACCAACTGAGATAGGTAAACCACACAGGATACGCCCGAACAGGGCGGTCGAGTTTGTGTTTACTCTAAGTGATGGATCAACAATCAAGGGCATAACGCCTGCTGGGGAAGAGCTGGAATTTACCAATAATGGCGAAATCGTTGACATAAAAATCAATATCTACGAGGCACCAACCGGGCCCCGGCTTGTTGATTAAGCAAACCCGCTCAGGCGGGTTTTTTATTGCCTGGAGCTTAGATGCCAATTATCGACTATCCCGACTGGCTGCCGCTGGCGCAGAAGGCCAGCAAAAACATGACACTCGATACCGGGTTCCAGACTGACCAACCGGCGGTAGGCCCGGCTATCTTCGAGAATCAAACCGACGACCTGAAAGTGACCTGGTCACTGACGTGGATCTTCACTCTGGCTGAGGAACGAGCATTCCAGCAGTGGCTACGCAGCCCAAACTATCTCAACCGGGGCCTGAACTGGTTCCGGATGAATATCAATCTGGGTGGTAGTGGCCTGCAATTGCAGGAGCTTCACTTCACGCAGATGCCGGTGCAAACAAGTATCAACGGCGGGGTGGTGACCTGGACGGGGACGGTTATTGCGAACCACCTCTACAACGCCGACGACGAGTTCGACGACATCATTGTTGAGCTGCCGCCGCCTTGGCCTTCAGTGCTTGATATCGTGGTGACTGGCTATCCGGACGGACGCGATCCAGAAAGTCTTCCGAGGGTTCCCTGATGCCTTCATATCGTGAATATAATCAGAAGCGCCCGATTAGCGGCTGTTACAACACCATCACGTTCTATCACCCCTCCTTTGGTTACGTCCGCCTCGTCGACAAACAGTTCTTCCCGAAGACGCTTGGCGGCCAGACGTACACGCCTGCGCGGTTTGAAATCGAAGAGAGCCAGCAGAGCGGAACTCCGGTAATCGACGCAACGGTGAAGCTTGGGCGACTGTCTTCAGATATCAAAACGCTGATGAAGAAGTGGAGTGGTGTTTCCAGGCTGTCGCCTATCACGGCAACTCGTCAGGTTTTCGATAGAGTTGATACCTCTACGCCAATGAAGAATTGGACATTATTTGTAAAAACTGTCGATGTTGTTTCAGATAACGCATCAGTTACTTTATCAATGACAAACCCGCTAAATAACAACATTGGCCAACCATATGATCCAGTCGAATACACGGGGCTTCAGTACCTCTGATTTTATCAGCAGGATGATCGGCGTGCCGTGGTCTAACCGCGCCTGCTCATACGAAAAGACTGATTGCTGGGGGCTGGTTGTGCTGTATTACCGACATGTGCTCGACATTGAGCTGCACCAGACACCGGGTTACGAAGCCGGGGAAGATTTCTTCACCTGCTATCAGGGAGACGTCGTTTTCTGGCGCAAGGTCGATAAACCGGTCGAGGGCGGGATATTCGTCGGGTACCGCGGCACGCAACCGGCACACGTTGGCCTGGTACTGAACCGGCAGGCGCTGCACTCGCGAGGAGAGAATGGAAGCGTGCGCATGGACTCGTTGCTGGTCATTCAGCGGGCATTCACCAAAGTGGAGTTTTTCGAATATGGCGCTGGTTGAGATATCGAATTTTCCAGGAACGCCTAAGCTGCGTTGCAGGGTGCCAAACGGCACCCTTTTTTATGACTGGCTGGCGGCCAATGACGCTACTTTTCACCGCGACCTGCTGATCGTCCGCAACGGCGTAAAGCTGGGCGACGATGATGAGCTGGCGTTTGAACTGAGCGAGCTGGACCACATCCAGATATTCGACCAGCCGAAGGGCATTGTCGGCGACATACTGAGCCCGATCTTTAAAGTGGTGGGCCAGGTGTTTTCGTTCCTGGCGCCGAAGCCCGCTATCGCAAACAACGGCGGTAATACCGTCGACTCACCAAACAATAGCCTGACCGGTCAGACAAACACTGCGCGAGTTTACAAGGCCAAGCCGGACATTTACGGGCAGATTCGTTCGTTCCCGGATCTGATTCAGGAATCGGTATTTGAATACGTTCATCAGACTTCCACAGACGGCGGCCTGAAGTACGTCACTGAATGGATGTGTATCGGGATCGGCAAATACGATTACGAGTCCGTGCGCTACTCAGAATCAAGCCTCGGCTCTCTGGCCGGTGCTGAATTCCAGTTCTTCCAGCCAGGAGAAGTTATACCGCAGATCGTCGAGGGGTACGGATTCGATGACGTTGACGGGCAGGAGGTGCCCGGGCAGAACGAAGCCAACGATTTTCCTATCGAAACAGCAACGGCAAACACAGTGGTCAGCGGAACGTATTCCGGCGGCCAGATAGCGATGAAAATCGTGAAACAATCCGAGTTCGACTATTTCATGGGCCTGGTGCTACCGCACGCGGTGACTTTCACCATCAACGTGACGTACAGCACGGCCTCCGGCAACGTGACTACCGACGCTACATTCTCAGGCACGCTGATCTCCGCCGTTGAAACAAGCGATGGCGCAGTGGTGAACCCGGTGCGCTGGTACACGTTCACGATGAACCAGCTCGAAGGACCGCAGGATATCCCGGCCAACGCTACTATCAACACCACGAAATTCATCCTCAACGACAACGAGGCGCTGGTGGTTGGGCCGTTCTTCTCTCCGGTCGAGTCCACTCAGTTGTGGCTGCACACTCAATCAAGTCTTGGCGGGAAGAAGGAGACCAACTGGAAGGTTGTCATCTGGAAAATTGACGACGACTACAACCAGGTGCCGGGCACGCAACAGACGTTTACGTACCGACAGACGACGCCGCACCAGTCGACGAGTGAGGTTTTCTACCGCACCGACAAAATAACGCCCACAGGCGGCTTCGGGAAATACGCGGTCAGCTTCCAGCGCACGGATAACTCCGGCGACGCGTCACTGCTCAAGGTCGAAGAGATCCACAGCATCAACATCAGGACAAACGTCGTTCACCCGACCGACACGCTGGTACGTGTAAAAGTCCGGGCGACCGAGAATGCCTTGGGCAGCCGTGAGCGCAAATATAACGCCCTGGTTACACGTCATACCATCACGTACGACCTGGACACGCAGGCGGTGGATTACACGCTGCGGCCGTCGCGCTCGTTCGCTGATGCGGTGGCGCATACCTGGTTGATTATGGGTGAACAGCCGGTAAGCAGCATCGACCTGTACGGGCTGTACTCAATCGCTGAAAGCCTGCCTGATGAACGGCTGGGTTACTTTGACTACACGTTTGACGACGAGAACGACTCACTGGGCGACCGCGTGCAGGCGATCTGCAATGCGGCGTCGGTTGTGGCGTACTGGGATGACGGAGTACTGACGTTTACCCGCGATCAGAAGGTTGACTACCCGGCTGCCGTATTCAACCGGGCCAACATGAAGACGGATGAGTACAAAATGACGTACGAGGCCACTCTCCCAGGCGGTTATGACGGCGTGCAGGTGTCCTATGTTCACCCCACAACGAACAACAAGACATACATCAACTACCGCGTGCTGAACGGCGCTATCGTCGAACAGGAAGCGGAGAACCCGAACAAGCTGGAGATCGTCGGCTTCCGTAACGAGTTCCAGGCCCGGGAGCGCGCATTACGCGAAACCAAGCGCCTAATCTACTCGCGCGTGAAGATGAACGCTAAAGTGTTTGAGGACGGCATTATACAGGTCGGTAGCGTCATTCAGATGCCAGACATTTACGACAGCAACCAGCAGGGTGGTTACGTCACCGGCCGCTCCGGGAATGACTTCGATACCAGCGAGCCGATCACGTTTGCCGGCTCGATGTATGTGCTGGTGACAGACAGCCTTGGCAACCCGACCCTGCGCTATCCGGCTACGGCCCGCAGCGATACGAAGTATGGCTTCACCGCGGCTATCCCTAACATACACCTCAACATATGGAATGGTGACACTGTGCAACTACCGTCGCGCTATCTCATAGCGACGGTGGAGGAACTGGACAGTCAGCTATGGACGGTGAACAGCATTAAACCAAACACAGACAACACTGTTTCACTCACAGTCGCAGAATACAGCGACGCTATTTACGAATAAGCCCATCCCGACCAACCTAACCCGGTCTCGCGCTGGGTTTTTTTATGGAATAAATATGACTACTACACCAACCAATAATCCAGTACCAAGCGAATCACCGATTGATCTGAAATACAACGCCGGGAAAATTGACGAGTTCGTTACCTCGATGGGATGGACTTACATTGACCGTTTCGGCAATAAGCATTATACGATCGAGGGCCTGCGCTGGCTGGCACAGCAGGCCATCTCCCAGTTCGGGTATATCACCCTGGACAGCTTTGAAGACGGAAATACGCTTACGCTTCCAAACCAGGTTCTGCGACTTGAAGCGACCGGCGAATATTATCGCTGGGACGGTCCTTTCCCGAAGGTGGTATCTCCTGACTCCACTCCAGAATCTACAGGCGGCATAGGTCCTGGAGCATGGTTAAGTGTTGGTGACGCATCTCTTAGAACACAATTAGGGAATACTGATGGGTTCAGATTGCTTGGTGAGTGTCCAGATGTAGCCACCCTCCGTGAAACTGAACCAAAGAGCATTGGCCAGTTAATCCGGGTACAAAATTATTACTCAGACAAATTTGGTGGTGGGGGATTCTTCCGCAGTGTTAATCCCGGATCGCTGGTAGACGATGGCGGTCTTTATATCAAAACGTCCGGCGGAGCTGTGTGGCGTCGGTGCGTCAAAAATAAACAGGTCAGCACAGAAGAATATGGATGCTGGGATGGGAATACAGGATCTGACAATTCTGCTCGACTGATGAAAGCATGCGCCTCTGGTCTTGACGTGAAAATGATGGGGGAGAATTACAATGTAGTTAGCATCCCTTCAGATCGCTTCAGCCTTACTGGGAGAATGAAAGCCTCTACTGCTGATTTTTCTACGGCATATGGCCGTACGCTTCTGACACTGACAGGCGCTAATGTCACCTATGACATTGATATCGACATGCAGAACTTTGGGGCTGGTGGATTTCTAAATCTGGGGACCGATACTGTTGGTCTAATCAAAGTATCAAATATTTACGGCGCGAATCGCACGACATATGGCCTACAAAATGCTGTATCAGATGGTGGTATACGCAATAATATGTCAGTTATTGTGCGTAACATTAAAAAAGGAGATAGCGGAGTTGATCCGCAACCTGCGGCATTTACGACTTATGGTTCTAAGGGTTTTTATCCATATGTAGATATTTACGACAGCCAGGGCGGAATCATTGGTAACTCTACAGATGAATCGGTTTTTGGGGAAGTAATTGCCCGTTACGTACACGATAACGGATTTTATGCCCTTGAAAATAGCCGTCAAACAATCGGGACGATGGTTTGTGATAACGTGCTTGGCGAGCCATTTGTTAACGCCGGTGGTATTTGTACTGTAGGAACTATGAAACTTAAAGAATGCCAGGGATTTGGCATAACCTATTCTTACAGTGGGCGCCTGCGTATAGACCACCTAGTGCTGGAACAAACGCTTGTCAGCTCTGCAATGCCTCTGCTTCGTTCTCGGCCAGATAACGTTAATAGCGTTGTCAGCATTGGTAAGATTGAGGGTAGTTTTGTTCTTGGCGGGGTTACAGCATCTATCTCTAACTCAATGTTTGCCATTACCCAAGGTATTACAGACCTGAGCATTGGTGACATGAACGTCACTCTGAACTACGTGACAGGCTCGTACTTAGGACTTGGAGATTTTTCTGCTTGTTCTCGAATTGCATTGGGCAACTGGAACATAACTTTCGTCGACCAGACAGGTACCTTAACGGCATCAAACATTGCCTATTTTTCCCTTCCAACTAATGCGCAGTCGACAGGAAGCAAAATAGGATTACAGCGTTATAGCTCGTCCTCCGCCACTGTAAGGATGACAAACCTAAGCAACTCCACCATTGAGGTGGCATCTGGTCAGGCAGTTCAGGTTAATGTGTCGGGCGCACCGCTCATAACTTCCGCAATTAGTACGCCATCAAGGGTCTTCCGGGTAACTGCGCTACCAACTGCTGGTAAATGGACAAGCGGTGACATACTAATCCTCATAAGTCCAGGAACAACCATCAAGTATGGTTGGTCATGCTCTCAGTCAGGGGACTTTGCCGGAACGCCGCCAACATTCCAGGTTATAGCGTGAAACATGAAAAGGCGGCCTATGCCGCCTATCTTTTGATGCGAATCAGGCATGCTTTGACCAGATTTGGCTTTACTTGCAATCGGCATGGGATACAATGCGGTGATTTGCTGTCTGGTGCTTGCAAATGTCAGATTACACATCGATATTTACGTACATATTTCCGATCATATACTTCACTATACTTTTCTTTCTTGCTGCTCATTCTTTCATCAGGAACGGGATCAGATTCAAATCTGTAGGTATGATGTTCCTTGTGATAACTCATTTCGTTGGCTATGCGTCTTTACCTTTCCGTGTTGATGCGCTTGTTCCCGCTGATGTATATATGCCAGTAGAATATATAAATGATGTTTCACTAAAATCATTCATCGGAATCATAATATTTTATCTGGCATCTCATTTACTATCGCCTAAGCCAAGAGGAATGGCGAGAGGGAAGATATTTTTCGGATCTGCAAAACTATTTGTAGCAATATCATTGTCGGTATCTATCCTTGCAATGATCATCTTCTACATAACCAAAGGTTCATCATTCGACTCAGATAACTACGCATCTAAATTAGGGGAAAATGCGGGAAGCGGGCTTTTGCTTATGCCTATGTCAGCTTTTGTTCCAGCCGTTATTGTCTATAGCTTCACATCTAAATCAAAATATGCATTTGCTAAGTCATGTGGCCTTTCTATCCTGTTTGGTGTTGCGTTTTATATACTGATAGGTGGTTCAAGAAACGTAATGTTCTCAGCGTTATTAATGGCAACCTTGATATGCTTCGTAACAGGAAAGATAAATAAATTTAAGTTTCTGATTATTGGATGCATAGGGCTTTTCCTTGTGGCGGCACTCGGGATGCTTCGCTACTCAAACTCCATGTCCAGCTCCGGTGCCGCGCTAAGTCTAGCTATACAGTACCTCACTGACAGCCTCTCTCCAATAAACTACCAGTACGAGGCGGTAAAATACTACGACAATACAACTAATCCTGACGCTGTTGGCGGCATATATTACATGTTTAGTCAGTTTTCGGGGTTCGTGCCGCGCTTCCTTTGGGAGGAGAAGCCAATCGTTACAATGAATAGCTCATACTATTTTACGACGAACATACTGGGTATGAGTAGCGGATTGAACATGGCCTCGACATTGCTAGGGTCATCACTTGTTCTGTTCGGTGGATATTTTTATTGGCTGGCTTATGCGTTATCAGGTCTGGTTGTAAGGACGTTGGATATAATAATAAACAGCAATAAACTTACAGTTATGTCAATAGCAGGTTTCGTAACGGTGCCTTTCACTTTCTTTATGGCACGAGAAAGTCTTGAGCTATTTATGTTCATCTACTTTAAAAACCTAATTGTCGTAAGCTTTGTCTACCTTTTATTCAAAGTGGCCTCATCTATTATCCCAAAGAAAGCCGCTTGACCTATTGATTCACCCCTCAAATATCGAGGGGTGCATCTAACCCTTCATCTTATTAGTTACTTCAAGCGCCAGCCAGGCCGCTATAAGCAGCAAGAATATGGCAACAACCCACTTGTTATCTACAGAGCCGGTGACAAGCAAGCAAACCATTGAGACGCCCAACACTCTGGGTAGGTTTATCCCGTCCTTCATATATCAGTACCTGGCAGCGCAAAGACGAACAGCACAATAGCCATGATGAGTAGCAACTCCATTTTTTTCTCCTTTAAAGAAATCAGTTTACCACATGGTTGAGAATGATCACTTGATCAGTTTAGTCGAGCGATAATACTGTGCTTGCATACAGTTCTATCGGAGGTGAGTTATGGGATTCCCAAGTTAAGCTGCTAATTACGTTGAGAACCGCCTTTCGCTTGAACATGTAAGCGTCAGAGAATATCTATCGAGGCGGCATAATGAAAAATGCACTGCTTGTCATCGACTCATCACTAAAGCCTTGTGATGGCTCCTTGCTTGTGTATGAGATGGGGGGAGTTCAAGGTTAAGATTTACCGAACATATCCTCAGCTTCATCTTGAAAACGCGCAAACTGGCAGGAAGTAAAAGCTACCTGGTAACTTCGAAGGGGTAGAGAGTCCGGTGTCTGGAGTAATCACGTACATCATCAACGATGCGCGGACAGGTGAGTTTGATGACTGCCCGGTGATGTGATGAGGCATTGGTGGGCCAAACACAGCACTCGATCTAAGGTGAACTTAGACGACTGATGTTTTCGACTGGTGTAACCATCTGTTATGTAGTGCGCTCTTGGACGGTCTTTGTCGATTTTAAAAATCATGGGTTCATATTATAAAAAAAAGGCCGCATCGGCGGCCTTCTTTTTACCTACAATCAACGTCACCGCCTATATTTACAATATTTTTACCACCAACTTGGTATATAGTGTATTCGGTTCTAGCGGTTTTAGAGTTGTACCTATCACTACAGATACTCTTTATTAGTTTTTTCTGCATGTCTCTTCTGAATGAAAATGGAACATTCAAACCATAGTCACGAAGTTTATAAGAGATAGTCCAATCATAGCCTCTATTAGATATCAATTTAGCTATTCCGTTATTATCTACGGCATTTTTCGCATATAAAGAGTAATTGAAAATCCCACTTATATATGTCTCGTTACTATTTAGTTTAAGATTTTCAAGATCATAAGATAAATTGTTCAGTATCTTATCTTCATACTGCTCCTGGCTTCTAATAGCCGTAACAGTGATGCTCATAGTCAAAAATGATACTGAAACAAGTAATCCGGCTATAGTAACTGCCAATAACCTAGATAACTTATGGTTAAAGTTGTAAATCGGGTAAAGCAACAATGCCAAAAATAAACCATAAGTAACTAATGTTCTTGGGAAGAATATAGACTCCTCCAGGATGATTATCACACCTCCAATTGAAAAATATGATGCAGGAAATGCGAGAATTGAAACAAAAATACCGGCTATTGGTTTTTCTGATTTAAATGACGCATAAACACAGATAGAAAATGAAATTAATGATAGTAAGATTAATAATTCATTACCAACCGGTGTGAATAAGCTTGTTTTTCCCCAAAGGCTCAATAGATTATTGCCTAGCTTTTCAGTCATTCCTGAACCTAGACTGATAAATGATGAGCGAGATGATCCTTCAGAGTAGGGTATTACAATAAAAATATAATACGATACATATCCTACCAAGAAACAAATTAGATAAGTGAAGTATTTTTTTATGTTTAATGATATGCCTCTTGAAACCTCATCAATGCATCTTATAATCACCATGGCAACAAAAATTCCAGCGCAAGGCTGATAAAGACTGAGGGAGGCGACTAACAGAGCAATTGATAGAATTTTTGTTGATAATGCTTGCTTGCTGCATAACCATACTGAAACGGATGCAATCAACACACCAAGAGACATGGTTATACTGTCAAATTTATACAATAGATTCTGTATGTAGAATGGATTGAATATTACAAGCGATAAAATCAAAGCGTCAGTGTAATTATACTTTCTATTTAAGCTCTTTGCTAAAAATAGTACAGAAAAGCCCATGGCTAAGATTGAAAGTATATGTGTTAATGGTGCCGCGCTTATGTTTGAAGATGAGTTAAGGGAAATAAGCTTAAATATTAGGTCAGCCAGAGGCCTAGCCATAATGCTAAGCCCAAAAACGCCGTCTGCTGAGCGCATGAAATCATCTGAGTAATTCATGCCAGCAACAACTATAGGAAGTATGTAAAGTATCCCCGCAAGGGAAGTATACTTTAAAATATTTAGGTCTTTTTGGTTCATTATTTGCGCGCCTTAATAACGTATCTTGGACGATTTTTTACTTCAACATATATCCTGCCAATGTATTCTCCCAGTACGCCGATACCGATCAACTGAATGCCGCCAAGGAAAAGAATAGATACCAGTAAAGATGGATATCCACGGACAGCATTACCGAACACCAAAGTGTCGAAAATCATCCACGCGCCGTAAAGGAATGCCACCCCAGCAACAAACAGGCCGATGTAAGTCCACATACGCAGAGGGAATGTAGAGAAGCTTGTGATCCCTTCAAGTGCCAGGTTCCACAACTTCCAGCCGTTAAACTTCGTGCTGCCTGCAACACGCTCGGCACGGGCGTACTCGACTACATCAGTGCGACCACCAACCCATGACAAGACACCTTTCATGAAAAGGTTACGCTCAGGTAACAGCTTAATATTTTCTACAACCTCACGAGACATCAGCCGGAAGTCGCCAACGTTTTCCTCAATCTTCGGATTACTGATTTTATTGTGAAGCTTATAGAACCACTCGGCAGATTTACGCTTTAACCTGCTGTCGGTAGAGCGGTCAGATCGCTTAGCCAGCACCATATCCGCCCCGGCCTGCCATTTCTCAATCAAGTGAGGAATGACCTCTATCGGGTCCTGCAAGTCTACGTCAATCGGAATAATCGCTTCACCGGTCGCATGGTCAAGGCCAGCGAAAAGCGCGGGCTCTTTACCAAAGTTGCGAGTGAATGACAGCGGGACCACAAGCGGATCGGACACAGCAAGCGCGTTGATAATTGATTCTGTAGCATCTTTGCTGCCGTCATTGATGAAGACTATCTCTACTTCATGCTGCTGAAGCCCTTCAAATTCCCGAACAGTTTTATAAAAAATAGGTATCGCGTCTTCTTCGTTAAAGACGGGAACGACCAGAGAAATTTTCATTTCGCATCCCTAAAGACAATGAACTTTGAATAAACAAAACCGCACACCAGACTGATGGCGGAGAAGAGAATAAGAGTCACGATCGGCGCCATACCGGACTTATCGGCAGCCCAACCAACAGCTGCGCTCAAGGTTCCCATAAACCCGACATACAGCATGTAGCGCATCGTAGTTGTCGAGGACTTAAAGGTGAACCTGGCGTTTGCAAAGAAGCTGAATGACACCGCCACGACGAACCCGGCAAAGTTGCCAAGCGCCTGACCTGTATGGAATGCGTAAATGCAAACGGCAAACACAACCCAGTGAATGAGCGTGTTTATGACGCCGATTGATGTGTACTTAGCAAAGAGCTTTAACATTATATAAATCAGTCAATTCGGAAAGGTCTGAAGTTTAGCACCACTGTGAAACTTGATCGACCCTCATATTTGACGATACTGTATATGCATACAGTTATTTTGTGAGGTGATTATGCCACGCACAGCAGACATTCATGCCGCGTTTGTTGCGGCCATAGAGTTAAACCCCAAGGGGTATCGTTACCTGAGCACAGACGCATTCGTAGAGAAATTGCGGGAGTTCAACTGGCACTACACGCGCGAAGAAGCGAATGCCTGGATAAAGCGATACCAAAAAGACTTTGCTGACAAGACGACAGACGGTAGCGATAACAGGTACTGGATCCTACGTAACATGGGGAGGATCCAGTAATGGGATTTGCATCACCTGCAAGCGATTATGTCGAGCGCCAACTTTCACCCGAGGTGATTTGCAACATCGGCGCAGAAAGTAGGGTGCTTGAAACTGATTCAGGATTTGCAGTCATTGAACCAGCAGCCAAATGCGCGCCCGGCGATGTGCTGCTTATACTTTGCGATGGTCATACGCAGTTTGCCAGGTTGATGGGAAAGTCGCTCATTACAGATGATGGAGAGGCAATAGAGGGAAGCGCACTGGAAGAAGTAGAGGTGCTTGGACGCGTCACGTTCTTCATCAATCGTGCAAGCGATGACGACTGCTGCCCGGTGATGTAATGGGGCATGGGTGGGGCATAAAACAGCACTCGATCTAAGGTGAACTTAGACGACTGATGTTTTAGACAACTGCAACCATCTGTTATTTGGAGCGCTCTTGGACGATCTTTGTCGATTATGAAAAAAGTATGCTCATGTGATGGGCATGCAGGTTTAATCAATACCTATCTTACGCTGGCAGCCTGATGGCTTTAATGCCACAATATTTTTTTCTTCGCATGCAGGAAAGATGATGAAAAAAGTAGCAATTGTGGCTGCGATGCTGACGTTAGCGGGATGTGTTCAGGTAGATAACTATCAGGAAGTGATTAAGCACCCGGTACCTTCGCAACTGGCAGGTTACTGGCAGTCGAAAGGGCCGCAGAGCGCGATGGTGAGCCCGGAAGCGATCGCCACGCTGGTGGTGACGCCAGAGGGGGATACGCTGGATTGCCGTCAGTGGCAGCGCGTTATCGCGGTGCCGGGTAAGATCATGCTGCGTTCAGATGATTATTACAACGTGACGCGTAAGCTGGATGTCTATCCGCTGGAGCGTGATGGGGCGGCGCTGGAGTATGACGGTATGGAACTGTACAAGGTTGACCGTCCAACGGTGGAATGCGCAGATTACCTGAGCAAGAATCCGCTGGATAGTAAGCTTCCGTAGCGGTAAAAGCAAAACGGCAATCATATTGCCGTTTTTAGGGTTTGCTCCCTCTCCCGGTGGGAGAGGGTCGGGGTGAGGGCATCAGGCCGCACTTTCCCAGCACTACAGCGCGTCCTCAATCACCCAGACGCTGACGCTTCCCCCGTTACAGAAGAACGTCCCTTCGCCATCCGCCGCCGTGGTCACGGTTTCCTCGCGGTTGCCTAAAAGATCACGCCAGGTCTTATTGCCGTAATTCTCCCCGAGGCAGATGGTCTTCTCGCCGTCATCACCATTCGACAGCACCACCACACAGCCCGGGTGCTCCTCAGTCCCGCTGCGGCTGAACGCAATGCAGTTTGGATGATCGAAAAACAGCGTCTGTACGCCGTGGGCAAAACGCTGCCGGGCGAGGATCAGCTCGTGGAGCTGTTCAATCACCGGCATATCGATGTGATACGTCTCGCCATCCCCGCCGGTGTCGTCATAGCTGGCGCCAAAAAGATCCGGGTAGAATACGCTCGGCACGCCGTTTTCACGCAGCAGGATGAGCGCGTAGGCCAGCGGTTTGAACCAGGCTTCAACCGGGGCTTCCAGCGCCTGCAAGGGTTGGGTATCGTGGTTGGCTACCAGGGTCACGGCATGGAACGGATCGGCTTCCACCAGCGTACCGGTGAAAATCTGGCTCATATCGTAGTCGCGTCCCTGGCGTGAGGCTTCGTGAAATTTCATTTGCAGTGGCGCATCAAACAGCATGGTTTTACCGTCCACCTGATTGATGTAGTGCTGCAATTTATCCACTTCGTGAGACCAGTATTCCGCCACAATAAACAGCGGCTGCGGGGCCACCTCCTGGACGTGCTCAATCCACTCTTTATAGAACCAGGCCGGGATGTGTTTTACCGCGTCCAGGCGGAAGCCGTCGCAGTGGGTTTGCTCCATCACCCAGCGCGCCCAGTATTTGATCTCCTCCGTCACCGCATGGTTGCGAAAATCGATATTTTCACCCATCAGGTAATCGAAATTGCCCATCTCGTCGTCGACCTGATCGTTCCAGCCTTCGCCGGTGTAGTCGTTCACGATTTTGAAGATACCGTCCTCATTGGGGTTTTCAATGTGGTCGATACCGCTGAAGCATTTGTAATCCCAGATAAATTGCGAATACTGCCCGGCCCGAACGGGGAAGGTGTAACGCGTCCAGGCTTCGCATTCGATGATCTCATCGCTGATTTGGGTGCGATCCTGAGCATCCACGCGCTGCACGCGGACGGGTTCCTTTTCATCGGCCCCCATTTTGTGGTTGACCACCACGTCCAGAAGCACCGCAATCTGGTTGCTTTTTAAGGCGTTGATGGCCTCCAGCAGCTGGGCTTTATCGCCGTATTTGGTGGCGACGCTGCCTTTCTGGTCAAACTCACCGAGGTCGAAAAGGTCATAAGAGTCATACCCGACGGAATAGCCGCCGGATGCCCCCTTATATGCCGGCGGTAACCAGACCATATTGATGCCGATTTCGTTCAGGTTGGGGGCTAATGCCGTGACTTCTCGCCACAGTTCACCGCCGGTGGGGTAGTACCAGTGAAAACATTGTAAAAGTGTTGGGTTGCGCATGCACCATCTCCATGAGGTTGCGAAACTCAAGTATGGAGCAGGTTTGGCAGAAATGCCTGGCGAACGAAACGGTTAACGCTCGAACGCCAGTTAAATGGCTAATTAATATCGCTATTACTTTGCGGAACCAGGACATGACCGCCCTGGTTACCGTAGGTGGAGAGAACGGTTTTCTGGATGGAGGATTGCCCAACCAGCTTCGCCAGTTCATCCATTCTGGCTTGCAGCAACGTTTTTACCTGGCCTTCGTTGTCCAGGATCACCCGCAGCGTCGGGCGAAGCTGCTCCTGAATCTGCATCGAAGGTTCACTTTCCTGAGTGAGACGAGCCAGTGAGTGCACCGCATTAACATAGTCGGTTTCACAGATGATCAGATCATCCCATAGTCCCTGCCGGGCCAGTCGCAACATCAACTGGCTCTGCTCAAGGAGTTGCTGATAAAGGGCATAAAGTTGCGGTGCGTTACTCATTAGACGGCGTCCTGCATCAGTTGTGGCGTACCGGCAACCTCCTTCCACCCGTCAGCGATATTGCGCAGCAAGTTTTCCACCTCTTCGATGGCGCTGGCGTCGTTATTCACATTGGCGTGCAGGAGGCGACGTACCATATAGGCATAAAGGGCAATCAGGTTTTGCGTAAGCTCATCACCGTTATTTTCCACCAGGCCAACCTTCAGCCCGTTTTCGATAATGTTGATGGCTTTTGAGAGCGCCAGCCCTTTTGCCGGGATATTACCGTCTGCCAGGAACAGACGCGCGCGTACCAGCGCGCTGAGGGCTCCATCAAATAGCATGATAACCAGCTGCTGCTGGCTGGCGCTCATCACCGCGCTTTCAACTTCTATCTTTGCGTAGGCTTGCGTGCCTTTTGCGCCGTACATGTTATCCCCCTCGGGTCTGATTAGCGTTTACTACTTGTTGCTGGACGTATTTTCGAACTGCTGCGTCAGGTAGCTGCTGGTGTTGTTCAGCGAGGTCATCAGTACGTCCAGCTGGGTAAACTGGGCTTTGTACTGCGCCACTCTCGCGTCAATACGTTCGCTCACGGCGTTATATTGATCCGTTAACTTGTTCAGCGTTTTGCTGACGCCATCTTTGGCCGCCTGGATAATGCCTTTACTGGAAAGCCAGTCAGTCAGATGGGTGGCCATGGTGGTAGTGATCCCGGTGGTTTTACCGTCACCCACAACCAAATCTTTCACGGCAGACGGGTTATCCGTCAGCGCTTTTTTCAGCTTGTCGCTGTCCAGCTCCAGCTTGCCCGTGCTTGGATCTGAAGTAATGCCGACCTGAGACAGCGTTTTATAGGCGGTTCCGCCGACGGAGTTGCCCAGCATGGTTTTCAGCTGCGTCTGAATAGTACGCAGCGTGCTGTCCCCGAGCAGGGCACCGTTGCTGGAGTCCTGCGCATCTGTACCCGCATCAACTGCCGTATATTTGGTTAATGATGCAAAGCTGTCCTGAAGGGTGTTGTAGGCATCCACCCAGGCTTTCATCGCCGTTTCCGCTTTCGACGTATCTTTAGCGATCGTCAGCGTCTGGTTACCGGTGGTGACGTCGTTCAGGTTCAGGGTGATATCTTCCAGCGCATCGCTGATAGTGTTGCTGCTGTTTTCGATATCAACGTTATTCACCTTCAGCTTCGCGTTCTGCGCGGTGACGCTTTCTGTCATGCCGTTGCTGGCGTCGGTGCTGGTGCCGTTGTAACCCATAAAGGATTGCAGGGCGCTGTCGCCGCTCACGCTGATGCTGACCGCGTTGTCCGCCCCGGTTTCGGTGGAGGTGATGGACAGACGGTACTGACCATTACCGACGTTAATAATACTGGCGGTCACGCCGGCGTCAGCTTTGTTAATCGCATCGCGAATGCCGGTCAGCGAGGAGTTTGCCGCGCTGATATCGACGGTCACCGGATCTTTACCGTTACCGGCGGTAAAGGTGATCTTGCTGTCAGCCGTGGCAATGGCCGTTTTGGTATCCGGCTGCGCGTTTTTGGTCGTCAGGGTTTGCGCCTGCGCCAGCTGCGACACGCTGATGGTGTATTTACCGGCAATCGCGCTGCCGGTAGTGGTGGCGCTGAATGCCGTGGTACTGCTCGACGTGCTGGTCGCTGTAAACAGGTCGGCTTTATTCAGCGCGGTGTTGGCGGTCTGAAACGCTTCCAGTGAACTTTTCAACGTGCCGTAAGCGCTCAGCTTGGCGGTATACGATGTCTGTTGTTTGGAAATTGGCGTCAGCTGTGCTTTTTCGGCCGTGGTCAGACTATCCAGAATGTCTGCTAACTTAAGACCCGAACCAATCCCCAATGATGAAATACTTGCCATATTTATTCCTTAATCTATCGACACGTAGAACGAATAGTGGGGTTATCGGCCTTAATGGGGGAAAGTTTACGGTTAATTTCTTTTTTTTAATGGCGGGAATAACGGTAATAGAGAAGAGCTTTTCCGTGACTAAAAAAATTAACGCGATCCTGAAAAAATATCTAAAGGTTGGTTTGGACCAGACGATAACACCTTTGACGGCGATGAAGCCGAAGGGTGGAAACCCAAATCTAACCAAACAGATTTGATGAACAACAGGAATCGAAATCATGGCACAAGTCATTAATACCAACAGCCTCTCGCTGATCACTCAGAACAACATCAACAAGAACCAGTCCGCTCTGTCTTCTTCTATCGAGCGTCTGTCTTCTGGTCTGCGTATCAACAGCGCGAAAGATGACGCTGCGGGCCAGGCTATCGCTAACCGCTTCACCTCTAACATCAAAGGCCTGACTCAGGCTGCACGTAACGCTAACGACGGTATCTCTCTGGCGCAGACCACTGAAGGCGCGCTGTCTGAAATCAACAACAACCTTCAGCGTATCCGTGAGCTGACCGTTCAGTCTCAGACTGGCACCAACTCCGATTCTGACCTGTCTTCAATCCAGGACGAAATCAAATCCCGTCTGTCTGAAATCGACCGCGTATCTGGCCAGACTCAGTTCAACGGCGTGAACGTACTGGCTAAAAACGGTTCTATGTCTATCCAGGTAGGTGCGAACGATGGTCAGACTATCAACATCGACCTGCAGCAGATTGACTCTTCTACGCTGGGTCTGAATGGTTTCTCCGTTTCTAAAAATACACTTGATGTTGGGGCATCGATCACCCAGTTGGGTACTGGTACTACTACAGCACCAGTTGCAGTAGACCTGTCTACAGCAGCATCTACTTTAAAAGTAGATGCAAGTTCTCTGACTCTGCATAACGTCAATGATAAAGATGGAAAAGCAACAGCAAATTATGTTGTTCAATCAGGTAATGACTTCTATGCGGCTACCATTGATGACACGACTGGCGCTGTTACCCTCAATACTGCAAAAGTTACCTATAATGACTCCACTAATGGTGTTACGGGCGCAGAGCAAGATAACCAATTAGTCAAAGTCGGAGCTGATAAATCAGGTGTTCCTACTGCTTTCGTAACCGTTCAAGGTAAAAACTTGGTTGCAGACAGCGCGTTACTGGCAAACGGCGCAACTGCAAACAGCGATGCAAAAGCAACAGCATATGACCTTACTGCTTCCACAGATGATTTTGCTGGCGCTTCTTCTGCAGATCCACTGGCTCTGCTGGACAAAGCTATCGCGTCCGTAGACAAATTCCGTTCTTCACTGGGTGCGGTTCAGAACCGTCTGAGCTCTGCCGTAACCAACCTGAACAACACCACCACCAACCTGTCTGAAGCGCAGTCCCGTATTCAGGACGCCGACTATGCGACGGAAGTGTCCAACATGTCTAAAGCGCAGATCGTTCAGCAGGCCGGTAACTCCGTGCTGTCCAAAGCTAACCAGGTTCCTCAGCAGGTTCTGTCTCTGCTGCAAGGCTAATCGCCTGATGACGCTTAAACCCCGCTTCGGCGGGGTTTTTTCTGTCCGCATTTACGCGTAACCCCCCAAATAACCCCTCATTTCACCCACTATTCACCCGATTAAAACCCCTCCAGAATCGGATAATCATGCCGATAACTCAACTAACGCAGGGCTGTTTATCGTGAATTCACTCTATACCGCTGAAGGTGTAATGGATAAACACTCGCTGTGGCAGCGTTATGTTCCGCTGGTGCGTCACGAAGCATTGCGCCTCCAGGTGCGTTTGCCGGCGAGCGTGGAACTGGACGATCTGCTACAGGCGGGCGGTATCGGGTTATTGAATGCAGTTGACCGGTACGACGCTCTGCAAGGAACGGCATTTACGACTTACGCAGTGCAGCGTATTCGTGGTGCGATGCTGGACGAGCTGCGCAGCCGCGACTGGGTGCCGCGCAGCGTTCGCCGCAACGCGCGCGAAGTGGCGCATGCGATGGGGCAGCTGGAACAGGAGCTGGGGCGCAACGCGACGGAAACCGAAGTAGCGGAGCGTCTGGGCATTCCTGTTGAAGAGTATCGCCAGATGTTGCTCGATACCAATAACAGCCAACTCTTCTCTTATGATGAGTGGCGCGAAGAGCATGGCGATAGCATCGAGCTGGTGACCGATGAACATCAGCAAGAAAACCCGTTACACCATTTACTGGAAGGGAATTTACGCCAGCGCGTGATGGAAGCGATCGAAGCTTTACCGGAACGTGAGCAACTGGTGTTAACCCTCTATTACCAGGAAGAGCTCAATCTCAAAGAGATTGGCGCCGTGCTGGAGGTGGGCGAGTCTCGGGTGAGCCAGCTGCACAGCCAGGCCATTAAACGCCTGCGCACAAAACTGGGTAAGTTATAGGTGAGTTATTCGCCTTGGAAATGCCGCACAACGTATTGACAACCAGGAGTTATCATGACGGTGCAGCAATCTAAAAGACGGCCTTTAAGCCGCTACCTGAAAGACTTTAAACACAGCCAGACGCATTGCGCCCACTGTAAAAAATTACTCGACCGCATCACGCTGGTTCGTCGCGGTGAAATCGTGAATAAGATTGCGATTTCCCGCCTCGACACGCTGATGGATGAAGCCGCCTGGCTTGAAGAGCAAAAAGAGTGGGTAGCGCTTTGCCGTTTCTGTGGCGATCTCCATTGCAAAGAGCAAAGCGACTTCTTCGATATTATCGGCTTCAAGCAATTCCTGTTTGAACAAACGGAGATGAGTCACGGCACCGTGCGTGAATACGTGGTTCGCCTGCGCCGCCTGGGTCAGCATTTGACCATGCAAAATATCTCCCGCGATCTGCTGACGACCGGATACCTGGATGAAAATCTGGAACCCTGGTTGCCCGCCACCAGTACCAATAATTACCGCATCGCGCTGCGAAAGTACGCGCAATATAAAGTCCAGATGCCGGGCGTCATAAAGCAGAAAGTCCGCGCCGGAACAACTTCTGATATATATTAAAAAAGAATAAGATGTAGCGCAGCCGCCTTTGACGTTGCAGGCGATTTCTCTACACTACTCAAAAATTCCACTGTATCGGGGTACTTATGAAATTAGCACTTCTGGGTCGTCAGGCGCTGATGGGGATGATGGCCGTTGCGCTGGTCGCGGGGATGAGCGTGAAAACGTTCGCGGCAGAGAATCTGCTCAACAAAGTTAAAGAGCGCGGCACGCTGCTGGTTGGGCTGGAAGGAACCTATCCTCCGTTCAGCTTCCAGGGCGACGACGGTAAACTGACCGGTTTTGAAGTGGAGTTTGCGCAGGAGCTGGCAAAACACCTCGGCGTTAAAGCCTCCCTGAAACCCACCAAATGGGACGGGATGCTGGCGTCACTGGATTCCAAACGTATTGACGTGGTGATTAACCAGGTAACCATTTCTGACGAGCGTAAGAAGAAGTATGACTTCTCCACGCCGTACACCGTGTCCGGTATTCAGGCGCTGGTGAAGAAAGGTAACGAAGGCAGTATCAAATCCGCAGCGGATCTGAAAGGTAAGAAAGTCGGCGTCGGTCTGGGCACCAACTACGAGGAGTGGCTGCGCCAGAATGTGCAGGGCGTGGACATCCGTACCTACGATGATGACCCGACGAAATACCAGGATCTGCGCGTAGGCCGTATTGACGCCATTCTGGTTGACCGCCTGGCAGCGCTGGATCTGGTGAAGAAAACCAACAATACCCTGGCTGTCGCGGGTGATGCGTTCTCCCGTCAGGAATCCGGCGTGGCGGTGCGTAAAGGTAACGAGGATCTGCTGAAAGCCATCGACGGCGCCATTGCTGAGATGCAGAAAGACGGTAGCCTGAAGGCGCTTTCTGAGAAGTGGTTTGGTGCAGACGTGACGAAATAAGTCTCTGACTGACAAAAAAAGGCGCTTTTAAAAGCGCCTTTTTTATTTCTCGCGCGTCTGCGTGCATAATGAAATAACAATTGTTTGCGTGACCGGAGGAACCATGTCACTACAGAATTTAACGCGCTTTCCCCGTCTGGAATTTATCGGCGCACCCACGCCGCTGGAGTATCTGCCGCGATTTTCTGACTACCTGGGGCGCGATATATTCATTAAGCGTGACGATGTGACGCCCATGGCGATGGGCGGAAATAAGCTGCGCAAGCTGGAGTTTCTCGCCGCCGATGCTCTGCGTGAGGGGGCGGACACGCTGATCACCGCCGGGGCAATTCAGTCTAACCACGTTCGCCAGACGGCGGCAGTGGCGGCGAAGCTGGGACTCCACTGCGTAGCCCTGCTGGAGAACCCGATCGGGACGCAGGCAGAGAATTACCTGACTAACGGTAACCGTTTGCTGCTGGATCTGTTCAACGTGCAGGTTGAAATGGTCGACGCGTTGACCGACCCGGCTGCACAGCTCGACGAGCTGGCGACGCGTCTGGAAGCGCAGGGTTTTCGTCCGTACGTGATCCCGGTTGGCGGCTCGAATGCGCTGGGTGCCCTCGGCTATGTTGAGAGCGCGCTGGAAATCGCTCAGCAGTGCGAAGGCGCGGTGAGTTTATCCTCGGTGGTGGTGGCGTCCGGCAGTGCGGGGACCCATGCTGGTTTAGCGGTCGGGCTTGAGCAACTGATGCCGGAGGTCGAGCTGATTGGCGTGACGGTTTCCAGAAGCGTTGCGGAACAGAAGCCGAAAGTCGTCACCCTGCAACAGGCGGTGGCTGAACAGCTTGCGCTTCAGGCGAAGGCGGAAATACTGCTGTGGGATGACTATTTCGCGCCGGGCTATGGCACCCCCAATGATGAAGGGATGGAGGCGGTTAAGCTGCTGGCCCGTCTCGAAGGTATTCTGCTTGACCCGGTCTATACCGGCAAGGCAATGGCGGGTCTGATCGACGGCATCGCCCGCAAGCGCTTTAAGGATGAAGGACCCATTTTGTTTGTTCATACTGGCGGGGCGCCTGCGCTGTTTGCCTATCATCCTCATGTCTAAAAATCAGGTAGAAAAATAATAATGCAAGAAAGTATTCAACTGGTTATTGATTCGCTGCCGTTCTTGCTTAAGGGCGCGGTGTTTACTTTACAGCTCAGTATCGGCGGGATGTTCTTCGGGCTGGTGCTCGGGTTTGTGCTGGCACTGATGCGCATGTCGAACATCTGGCCGGTGCGGTGGCTGGCGCGGTTTTACATCTCCGTGTTCCGCGGAACGCCGCTTATCGCCCAGCTGTTTATGATTTACTACGGTCTGCCACAGTTTGGTATTGAGCTGGATCCGATCCCGGCGGCGATGATAGGCCTGTCGCTGAATACCGCGGCGTACACCTCTGAAACGCTGCGTGCGGCGATCTCCTCCATCGATAAAGGACAGTGGGAAGCGGCGGCCAGTATCGGGATGACCCCGTGGCAGACGCTGCGCCGGGCGATCCTGCCCCAGGCGGCGCGCGTGGCGCTGCCGCCGCTGAGCAACAGCTTTATCAGCCTGGTGAAAGACACCTCGCTTGCGGCGACCATTCAGGTGCCGGAGCTGTTCCGTCAGGCGCAGCTGATCACCTCGCGCACGCTGGAAGTGTTTACCATGTATCTGGCGGCCTCGCTGATTTACTGGGTGATGGCGACGGTACTGTCCGCTCTGCAAAACTATTTTGAAAACCAGCTTAACCGCCAGGAGCGTGATCCAAAATGAGTGCAATTGACGTCAAAAACCTGGTGAAAAAATTCCATGGACAAACGGTGCTGCATGGCATTGATCTTGAGGTTGAGCAGGGCGAAGTGGTAGCAATTATCGGCCCGAGCGGGTCAGGCAAAACCACGCTGCTGCGCAGCATCAATTTACTGGAGCAGCCCGAAGGCGGGACGATCCGCGTGGGTGATATCACCATTGATACCGGGAAACCCATCAGCCAGCAAAAAGGGCTGATTCGCCGCCTGCGCCAGCATGTCGGCTTCGTGTTCCAGAGCTTTAATCTCTTTCCGCACCGCACGGTGCTGGAAAACATTATTGAAGGGCCGGTCATCGTCAAGGGGGAACCTAAGGAAGACGCGACGGTCCGCGCCCGCGAGCTGCTGGCGAAGGTTGGGCTGGCAGGGAAGGAGACGAGCTATCCGCGTCGCTTATCTGGCGGGCAGCAGCAGCGTGTCGCCATTGCGCGCGCGCTGGCGATGCGCCCGGATGTGATCCTGTTTGACGAACCCACGTCCGCGCTCGATCCTGAGCTGGTCGGGGAAGTACTGAACACGATCCGACAGCTGGCGCAGGAGAAACGCACGATGGTGATTGTGACGCATGAAATGAGCTTCGCTCGCGACGTTGCCGATCGGGCTATTTTCATGGATCAGGGGAGAATAGTTGAGCAGGGGCCGGCTAAAGCGCTGTTTGCCAATCCGCAGCAGCCCCGAACCCGTCAGTTCCTTGAAAAATTCTTAATGCAGTAGCATTTTAGCGTTCAATTTGCTCCAGATGCCGCTTCTGGAGCAAATTATCCTCCCTTAAACTCCGTTCTGTTGCTTTTTTATTCCGACTGATGTGGATAAGCCATCGCCAAATTAAAGATAATCTGCCTGTGGCCGATATTTTATATAAATAATCATGCTTTATGTGTTAGGTTATATTCACCATAATAATGATTATCTTTATCAGAGGCTTCATTCAGTAAGTATGAGGGATATAGACTTTTTCACCTGGCGACGGGAATGCTTCCTCCGGTTTCAGGAAATGACCTGTGCCGAAGAGGTATATCAGGAACTTCAGCGACAAACGCAGGCGCTTGAATTCGATTATTATGCGCTTTGTGTTCGACACCCTGTGCCATTTACCCGCCCGCGAACCTCCGTCCATTCCAGTTATCCGCAACAATGGATGGCGCAATATCAGTCCGAGAATTATTTCGCCATTGACCCGGTGCTGAAGCCGGAGAATTTCATTCAGGGACATTTGCCCTGGACGGATGAATTATTCACGGATGCCCAGCAATTATGGGACGGCGCGCGGGACCACGGATTACGCAAGGGAATAACGCAGTGTCTGATGATGCCAAATCATGCGCTCGGTTTCCTCTCCGTGTCATGTACCAGCTTACAGGCACACTCGATATCCAGTGAAGAAGTTGAGCTGCGTTTACAAATGCTCGTCCAGATGGCGCTCACCACACTGTTACGCTTTGAACATGAGACGGTGATGCCGCCTGAAATGAAATTCAGCAAGCGTGAGCGGGAAATTCTGAAGTGGACCGCAGAAGGGAAGACGTCGGCAGAAATCGCCATCATTCTCTCCATCTCGGAAAATACCGTCAATTTCCATCAAAAGAATATGCAGAAGAAATTCAACGCACCGAATAAGATCCAGATAGCGTGTTATGCCGCGGCGACGGGGCTTATCTGACTGATATCACGTTCTGCGTGTCAGACGAGAAAACGGCTGAATGCTTTGCATCCAGCCGTTTTTGTTACTGGCGGTAGGCTTGTTTAATTTGCTTAACCGTATTGGCAAAAACAGCGGATTCCGCCTGGTCTTCCATCTGCGCGATCTGTTTTTCCATTTTAATGATCACACGACCAGCATCAGCCTGGCCCATCGCCTGTAGCATAAGCGTCAGCAGCGACTTCAGGCAGTTTACTTCCTGTGCCAGTTCCTGGTTATTCTCGGCAGTGGCAAATTCAGGTGTGCTCATTTATTTTCCTCATTATAAAACAGCGCATGAGCGCGACGATGAAAGTTAAGGCGGCGGAGTATACCACAAGCTACGGCAAAAAATGCAGTGGTTGTTTTTTATACTTATCGCGCAGTGATTATTGGGCGGCGCGGATTATGAAGGTACCCTGTCCAATATGTTAGCGACAATTAAATGTTTATCCCCGGTTCGCCATTCGTTAATTGTTGTTACAAAAAATCGCGCGCTCTTTTTCGTTTGAGTTAACAACTGTTTTAGTAACTTTTCGAATGTCGATGCTAAAAAATAGCGGTAAAAGCCCGGCGGGCAAGGGTTTTCTTTCCACTTACTGTACAGCTTAATTTCCAAAAACGAGACCAGAATCGAATAGCCGATTTTTTAGCGTTTTAATCTTGCATGGAAAACCGTTAATATAAACCCAATTAGCAGTCAGTAGCGTTATCCCTATTCTGGAGACATTTCCTTTGATCAACGTCCTTCTTGTTGATGACCACGAACTGGTGCGCGCAGGGATACGACGCATTCTTGAAGATATAAAGGGTATTAAAGTTGCCGGCGAGGCGTGCTGTGGCGAAGATGCCGTCAAATGGTGTCGCGCTAACTCCGCAGACGTGGTGCTGATGGATATGAACATGCCCGGTATTGGCGGGCTTGAAGCCACGCGCAAAATCGCGCGCATGTTCGTTGATACCAAAGTTATCATGCTGACCGTCCATACCGAAAATCCGCTGCCTGCCAGGGTTATGCAGGCGGGTGCTGCCGGGTATCTCAGTAAAGGCGCCGCGCCGCAGGAAGTTGTCAATGCGATCCGCACCGTACACGCCGGGCAGCGCTACATCGCTTCTGATATTGCTCAACAGATGGCTCTGAGTCAGATTGAACCGGAAAAAACGGAATCTCCGTTTGCCAGTTTGTCTGAGCGCGAATTGCAGATTATGCTGATGATCACTAAAGGTCAGAAGGTGAATGAGATCTCAGAGCAGCTGAATTTCAGCCCGAAAACGGTCAACAGCTATCGCTATCGAATGTTCAGTAAACTGAACATTCACGGTGATGTCGAACTGACTCACCTGGCCATTCGCCATGGTTTGTGCAATGCGGAGTCGTTAATAAGTCAGTGAGTGAAGCGTTCGATTCAAAAGCATTTCTGAAAACCGTCACCAGCCAGCCAGGCGTCTACCGTATGTACGATGCTGGCGGTACGGTTATCTATGTCGGTAAGGCGAAAGATCTGAAGAAACGCCTTTCCAGCTATTTCCGCAGCAACCTTGCCTCCCGTAAAACCGAAGCGCTGGTCGCACTTATACATAACATTGATGTCACCGTAACGCATACGGAAACGGAAGCGCTGCTCCTTGAGCACAACTACATTAAGTTGTATCAGCCGCGCTACAACGTTCTGCTGCGCGATGACAAATCCTATCCGTTTATCTTCCTGAGCGGCGACACGCACCCGCGGCTGGCGATGCATCGTGGCGCTAAGCATGCGAAAGGTGAATATTTCGGCCCGTTCCCGAACGGTTATGCCGTGCGGGAAACGCTGGCGCTTTTGCAAAAAATCTTTCCTGTTCGCCAGTGCGAAAATAGCGTTTATCGCAACCGCTCCCGGCCATGCCTGCAATATCAGATTGGCCGCTGCCTGGGGCCGTGCGTTGAAGGGCTGGTGAGCGAAGAAGAGTACGCGCAGCAGGTGGAATATGTCCGCCTGTTTTTAGCCGGGAAAGACGATCAGGTGCTGACGCAACTGATTGCCCGTATGGAAAAAGCCAGCGCGGCGCTGGAATTTGAGGAGGCCGCACGCATCCGCGACCAGATTCAGGCGGTGCGCAGGGTGACCGAGAAGCAGTTTGTTTCCAATACGGGCGACGACCTCGATGTTATCGGCGTAGCCTTTGACGCCGGTCTGGCCTGCGTTCATGTGCTTTTTATTCGTCAGGGCAAAGTGCTCGGCAGCCGCAGCTACTTCCCGAAAGTGCCGGGCGGCACTGAGCTGGGTGAAGTGGTGGAGACCTTCGTCGGCCAGTTTTATTTGCAGGGCAGCCAGATGCGTACGCTGCCCTCGGAGATCCTGCTCGACTTCACGCTCGATGATAAAACCCTGCTGGCGGAGTCGCTTTCAGAGCTCGCAGGCCGCCGGGTGAATGTTCAGACGAAACCGCGCGGCGATCGCGCGCGTTATCTGAAGCTGGCGCGAACCAATGCCGCCACGGCGCTGACCACCAAACTGTCCCAGCAGTCGACCGTCAGCCAGCGTTTAACCGCGCTTGCTACGCTGCTTAAGCTGCCGGAAGTGAAACGCATGGAATGCTTCGACATCAGCCATACGATGGGTGAGCAGACCGTGGCGTCGTGTGTGGTCTTTGATGCCAACGGTCCGCTGCGGGCAGAGTATCGTCGCTATAACATCACCGGCATTACGCCCGGTGACGATTATGCCGCCATGAACCAGGTGCTGCGCCGTCGCTATGGTAAAGCGATTGAAGAGAGCAAAATCCCGGACGTTATCCTTATCGACGGCGGGAAAGGGCAGTTGGGGCAGGCGAAGGCGGTATTTGAATCGCTCGACGTGGAGTGGGATAAGAACCATCCGCTGCTGCTAGGGGTAGCGAAAGGGGCAGATCGTAAGGCTGGCCTGGAAACGCTGTTCTTTGAGCCGGAAGGCGAGGGCTTTAGCCTGCCGCCGGATTCCCCTGCGCTGCACGTGATCCAGCATATCCGCGATGAGTCGCACGATCACGCCATCAGTGGGCACCGTAAAAAACGGGCGAAAGTGAAAAATACCAGTACCCTTGAGACGATTGAAGGCGTCGGGCCAAAACGTCGCCAGATGCTGTTGAAGTATATGGGCGGATTGCAAGGATTACTCAACGCCAGTATGGAAGAAATTGCAAAAGTGCCGGGTATTTCGCAAGGGCTGGCAGAAAAGATCTACTACTCGTTGAAACATTGAGGGCTCTGTAGCAACATAGAGCTAAATTTTACTGACAACAGACAGTTACCGTCATCATGCGATTTAATATCCCTACGTTGCTCACTCTCTTTCGCGTTGTGCTCATTCCGTTCTTCGTCCTGGCATTTTACCTGCCGGTCGTCTGGGCGCCTTTTGCCTGTGCGCTTATTTTCCTGATCGCTGCCGTGACGGACTGGTTTGACGGTTATCTGGCGCGTCGCTGGAACCAGAGTACCCGCTTTGGCGCGTTCCTCGATCCGGTTGCGGATAAGGTGATGGTGGCAATCGCGATGGTGCTGGTGGCGGAACATTATCATACCTGGTGGGTAACGCTGCCTGCCGCGACCATGATTGGCCGTGAGATTATTATCTCTGCCCTGCGCGAGTGGATGGCGGAGCTGGGTAAACGCAGCAGCGTGGCGGTGTCCTGGATCGGTAAAGTTAAAACCACCGCACAGATGGCGGCGCTGGTATGGATGCTGTGGCGTCCGAATGCCTGGGTAGAGTGGGCCGGCATTGGTCTGCTGTGGGTTGCGGCGGTGCTGACGCTGTGGTCAATGCTGCAATATTTGAACGCTGCGCGCGGTGATTTGCTTGAACAGTGATCGTTTCGGCTTAATTTTCAGCAAACGATCCTGAGATGCAAAAAATAACGTTGACTCAAAACGTCATATCAGTAGAATGCAACGCATCGAACGGCGGCACAGTTAGCCGGACGACAATGAAATCAAGTGGTTAGGAAGTAGTTAAATAGTTACTTGATGACATGCGGGAATAGCTCAGTTGGTAGAGCACGACCTTGCCAAGGTCGGGGTCGCGAGTTCGAGTCTCGTTTCCCGCTCCAGATTAATGCATCGGCAGCTTGCGGGTGCAGGTCGAAAGACAACAGATTTAAGGCGCGTTAGCAAAGCGGTTATGTAGCGGATTGCAAATCCGTCTAGTCCGGTTCGACTCCGGAACGCGCCTCCACTTTCTTCCCTGGCCGGATGGTGGAATCGGTAGACACAAGGGATTTAAAATCCCTCGGCGTTCGCGCTGTGTGGGTTCAAGTCCCACTCCGGCTACCATGGGAAAAAGCAGAATAATCAAAGCAATAAGCAGTGTCGTGAAACCACCGAAAGGTGGTTTTTTTGTGCCTGCCATTCTGCTAATCAACAACCTTCATTTCTGACCCTCACGTAATAAAACAACGATCCTTTTCAACGGAATTAAACAGATACCCATTATGCTATCGTGTAGCGGGCGCGATTTGCAGTGTGAAGATTTGCAGGTTTGCGATCCTGATTCCCCATGCCATCACCTCATTTAAGGGACGCTATGTCTTTACCGCCATTGTATGCACTGCGTGCGTTTGAAGTTGCTGCGCGGTTGAACTCCTTCAGTAAAGCCGCTGAAACGCTCAATATTACGCCGGGCGCGGTCAGCAGACATGTTCGTACCCTTGAACTGTGGTTCGACTGCGAGCTTTTCAAAAGGCAAGGTCCTCGGGTGGAGGTCACTGAAGCCGGGCGAGTGCTTGCCGGGCAGCTGAACGAAAGCTTCACGAGCATTGAATGGGCCTGCCGGGTATTTCGCAGTGAAAACCACCTGCTGCGGCTTAAAGCGCCCAGCACCCTGACCATGAGATGGCTTCTCGACGTGCTGCGATCTTTTCGCAACAACCATGCAAAACCACAGGTTGAGATTGCCAGCGTCTGGATGGACATTGACACCGTTGATTTCAATCTTGAGCCCTACGATTGCGCCATTCTTCTCGGCAATGGGCGTTTTGGTGACACAACGGAAAGCCAACTGCTATTTCATGAATGGCTTATCCCGGTTTGTACTCCATCGCTTATCGAACCGGCCCGGCAGCGGCTTCCGCAATGCGATCTGATCCATCCTTCACCGGACAGACGTGACTGGCGGCGCTGGCTGCGAAGAACAGGATTGTTCCCGGGGCTCGATATGAGCAGCGGTATGGTGTTCGATACCCTTGAACAGGGAAGTATTGCCGCGATGAACGGGCACGGCATCGCTATCGCCGACCTGCATCTCACGCTTGATGCCCTGAAAAGTGGCCTGCTGGGCCTGCCTTTCAGGGAAGCTATCGCGACGGGGGATGGCTACTACCTCGTCTGGCCAAAAAATTCACTCAAAAGAGAGAGCATTCAGCATCTTCTGGCCTGGCTGCAAAACCATACCCCGGTCGTTCCGGCGCTGGATATCGATTATCTGGCATACGATGACAGTCGGATTTATTAATACCGTTATGAATAAGATATATTTGCCATCTTTTTATAACGTTCTGGCAAAGCGCTGTTCAGGTTGAGCACCTTATCCAGAATATAAAATGCTGGCGTGTTTTTCTGCTGTTCAGCGTCAATAATTGCCGCGCGTAATAGCGTGGCGGCAGACGAAATCTTGTTAAAATAGTCCTCAGACTCCGGCGTCTGTAATTCACCAGAAGTGGCGTAACGCACGTCCGGCCAGCCAGAGAAGTTGAGCAGCGGGAGAGGGTTGCCTGCTTCGGGCTGACAGGATGAAAGCAACGCAGCTGCTTTTTGGGGATCGCGATAGGCAACTGAAAGCATATACGCGCGCTGCGAAAACGGTAACAGGGCGTCAGAATGATTTTTGGTGGAGATAAGCATGGTCATAAAATTCGCTAAATCGCCACCTGATGGGGTTTCAGATGGCGATATAATTTTCATTAACTGAAATAAAGCATCAAGTGTCATGTTTGCCCCGGTTCCTCACATTATGACTATTCAGTTTGCGCCTGAATGTTTTAATTGGCCCACCGTCCGGGTAGGTCGAGAGGATAATATTGGAAGGCGTACGTTTTTGAAAAACGATTAATAATCGCAATCACTGTGAGTTTTTCTCACTATAGCCTTTTCGTTTCACACGCCACCCAGATACGCCTTTCTCACCTCCGGATCCTTCAGCAACGCCTCGCCGCTGCCGCTTAACCGAATCTGCCCGTTAACCATCACATAGCCGCGGTCGGACAACTTCAGCGCGTGGTGCGCATTCTGCTCGACCAGAAAAATCGTCATTCCGTTACGGGCCAGTTCGCGCAGCGTCTGGAAAATCTGTTTAACCACGATTGGCGCGAGGCCGAGGCTGGGTTCATCCAGCAGCAGAAGTTTAGGACGGCTCATCAGCGCGCGGGCGATAGCCAGCATCTGCTGTTCACCGCCGGAGAGCGTCATCGCCCGCTGGTTACGTCGCTCCTTGAGGCGGGGGAAGAGGTCGAACATGCTTTGCATATCTTCCGCTGCATGCTGATTGCCGACGGGGATTGTCCCCATCAGCAGGTTCTCTTCTACAGACATATCCGGGAAAATGCGTCGTCCCTCAGGTGCCTGCGCGATGCCACCGGTGGCAACATAGTGGGTGGATTTGTGGCTGATATCCTCGCCGCAGAAGAGGATCTGCCCGTTGCGGATCCGGGGCTGACCAAAGACAGACATCAGTAATGTTGACTTCCCCGCGCCGTTAGCGCCAATCAGGGCCACGGTTTCCCCTTTGTTAACCTCAAGCGAAACCTGCTTCAACGCCTGGATCACCCCGTAGAAAACATCCACATCCTGAAACTGAAGCATCGGTTCGCTCACAGATTTACCTCGCTTTCGTCGGTGCCCAGATACGCGGCAATCACTTTTTCATTGTGCTGGATCTCAGCCGGTTTACCTCTGGCAATCACATCGCCATGATCGAGCACAATGATGTCATCTGAAATGCCCATCACCATCCCCATATCATGCTCGATCAGCAAAACCGTGATGTCATGGTGGTCGCGCAGGAACCGGATGATCTCACTCAGCTTGTGCGTTTCCACCGGGTTCAGGCCGGCAGCAGGTTCATCGAGACAAATCATCTCCGGGCCGGTACACATGGCGCGGGCGATTTCGAGGCGTCGTTGCTGGCCATAGGACATTTCCCCGGCCAGACGGTTCGCGCAATCCACCAGATCCACCACCTCCAGCCAGTAAAACGCCCGGTCCAGCGCATCGTTCTCTGAGCGACGATACGCAGGGGTGTTCAGCACCCCCGCCAGCAGATTGCGGTTGACGCGCATGTGCTGTGCCACCAGCAGGTTTTCCACAACGGACATCTCGCGGAACAGGCGGATGTTCTGAAACGTGCGCGCAAGACCCGCGCGGTTCACCAGATGCGTGCCGCCAAACATCTTATAGAACAGGCGTTGACCAAGCTGCGCCGGGTTGAGCCAGTCGCCCGGCTGGAATTTCTGGCCGAGCACCTGAATGACATTGGTGGTTTTATTTCGTGCATTGAACAGAATGTTGCCGCCGGAGGCCCGGTAGAAACCGGTCAGGCAGTTAAAGACGGTCGTTTTTCCCGCGCCGTTAGGCCCAATGAGTGCGGTAATGGAGCCGCGCTGCACCTCAAGATTGACGTCGTTTAAGGCCTTGATCCCGCCGAAGTGCATCATCAGATGTTCTACACGTAAAATCGTTGCGTTCATGGCGCCACTCCTTTACGCACGGCAAATCCGCTGCGGTTGATGCGGATCAGACCGCGAGGACGCCAGATCATCATCACCACCATCAGCATGCCAAACAGCAGCACGCGATATTCCGCAAAGCTGCGCAGCAGTTCCGGCGTGACGGTCAGCACAAAGGCGGCCAGTACGACGCCGACGGTGGAGCCCATCCCGCCCAGGACCACAATGGCGAGGATCAGGGCCGATTCAAAAAAGGTGAAAGAGGTCGGGTTAACAAATCCCTGGTAGGTGGCAAAAAACACTCCGGCGATACCTGCCGTCGATGCGCCCAGGGTGAAGGCCGAGAGTTTGACCAGAACGTGATTCAGCCCCATTGAACGGCAGGCAATCTCATCCTCACGGAGCGCTTCCCACGCCCGTCCAATGGGCATTCGGGTCAGCCGGTGTTTAATGTACAGCACCAGCATGACTACCAGGAACAGCACCGCATAGATGAAGATAAACTTCAAGTTGGGGTTATAGGTCAGGCCGAAGAACTCGTGGAAGGGGACGCCGCCTTCTTTGGCGCGTCGGCCAAACTCCAGGCCAAAAAAGGTCGGGGCAGGGGCTGAAACGCCGTTAGGCCCGCCGGTGAAGGTGAGCCAGTTGTTCAGCACCAGGCGGATGATCTCGCCAAACCCGAGCGTGACGATGGCGAGATAATCCCCGTGCATGCGCAGCACCGGAAAGCCGAGCAGGGCGCCCGCGCCCGCGGCCATTAGCGCCGCCAGCGGCAGCATGCTCCAGAACCCAAGCCCCAGATACTGATACCCGAGCGCCAGCCCGTAAGCGCCGATGGCATAGAAGGCGACATAACCCAGATCCAGCAGCCCTGCCAGGCCAACAACAATGTTCAGCCCAAGACCGAGCAGGACGTAGATCAGTCCGAGAATGGCAACCGTCAGAACGTATTTAGTGGCCACAAACGGGAAGCAGATCGCCAGCGTGACAATCAGCGGAATGATCCAGCGCATGCGGCTTTTATACGCCGGCGGCCGGACATACACCCCCGCATTGTCGGATTCAAACCGTGCCTGTAAACGTCTTCCGGCCGCCGTAGCTGAAAAGGCGCTCAGTAAAAAGCGTCCCACCATCACCGTGCCTACAATCCACGCCAGCCGCTGGCCGTCAAAGGTAAAGCTGTAACCATCCAGTATCACGCCCGCAATCGGGCCGAAAATAATCAGGGCGATCATTCCGGAAAAAATCGAGTCCAGAATGCAGCGCTTCAGGGAAAAACCGTCAGAGGTCATCGCGTTGTTCCTTACACTTTAGCCACGACGGGGCGGCCCAGCAGCCCCTGAGGACGAAAGATCAGAATTAAGACCAGCAATCCAAACGAGAACACGTCTTTATAATCCGAGTTCACCATCCCGGAGAATTGCGCTTCTGCGACGCCCAGAATCAGCCCGCCAAGCATCGCACCGGGCAGAGAGCCGATGCCGCCCAGCACCGCCGCCGTAAAGGCCTTGATGCCGATAACAAACCCGACGTAAAAATCAAAGGTGCCGTAATTCATGGTGATTAGCACGCCCGCCAGCCCGGCCATGGCTGCGCCGATAACAAACACCAGCGAAATAATTCTGTCGGTGTTGATGCCCAGGATGGAGGCCATCTTACGATCCTGCTGTACCGCACGGCACATGCGTCCTAAGCGGGTACGGTTGATAATCCAGGTCAGCACCAGCATGCCCGCGAACGAGGCGATGAGAATAAAGACTTTGGTATAGGTTATCTGGACAAACCCTTCGCCGAGGTGAAAACGCAGCACGCCATCAAGCATGGTGGGCACGCCCTGCTGCCGCGGGCCCTGGCTGAGCTGGACGTAGTTTTGCAGTATCAACGACATCCCGATGGCCGAAATCAGCGGTGCCAGACGCGTCGAGTTGCGTAGCGGCTTATAGGCGATGCGCTCAATCGTCCAGCCATAAACGCCGGTGACCACGATGGTGAAAACCAGCGTCCCCAGGATCAGCAGCGGAAAGGAGTGGAGTCCAAAAAACGCCAGCAGGGCCAGGCCAATGGCCGAGAGATAGGCGGAGATCATATACACTTCGCCGTGGGCGAAATTGATCATACCGATGATGCCGTACACCATGGTGTAGCCGATGGCGATAAGACCGTAGACCGAACCCAGCGTTAAGCCATTAATTAATTGTTGCAGGAAGAATGTACTCATGGTCGCGCACCTGAATAAAGGGTTACGCCGACAGTCAGACCTGCCGGCGCTGAGCAGATTCCGTCCCGTTATGGCACTTCTTTATATTTGCCTTTGTCATCCCACTGATAGACCACGTAGTCAGAGACTTTGAGGTCACCTTTGCTGTCCCAGGCTTTTTTACCCATCACCGTGTCGACAGGGTTGGCCTTCAGCCACTCGCTGGCTTTTGCGGAATCCGTCCCTTGCGTGGCCTTGAATGCCGCCGCGATAGCCTGCACAGACGCGTAGGCGTAGAGGGTGTATCCTTCAGGTTCAAATTTACCGGTGCGGAATTTCTCGATGACGGCTTTTCCGTCCGGGATCAGGCGTGGATCTTTACCGAAGGTCATGTAAATACCGTTGGTGTATTGCGCCCCACCGGCGGCGGTGACCATCTCTTCATTGACGATACAGTCTCCCGAGAAGAACTTCGCCTGCACGCCCTGTTCACGCATCTGGCGAACCAGCGGGCCCGCTTCCGGGTGACAGCCTCCGAAGAACACCACGTCCGGTTTTTGTGCGCCAATTTTGGTCACCAGCGCGTTAAAGTCTTTCTCCCCGCGGGATAACCCTTCGTACATCACCTCCTTCACGCCGCGTTTCGCCAGCGCCGCCTTAGTGGCGTCCGCCAGCCCCTGGCCATAGGTGTCTTTATCGTGGATGATGACCACCCGTTTGGCTTTCAGCTTATCAAGAATGAAATCGCTGGCGACCTGGCCCTGCTGGTCGTCACGTCCGCACATGCGAAATATATCGCTCATGCCACGTTCGGTAATAAGCGGGTTCGTTGAGCCGGGGGTGATGGAGAGGATCCCGGCATCGCTGTAGACCTCGGAGGCGGGCATGGTCGACGAGGAGCAGAAGTGGCCGACGACCGCTTTCACCTTATCCTGATCGACTAAGCGGTTGGCAACGGCGACGGCCTGTTTGGGCTCGCAGGCGTCGTCGCCCTGAACCAGTTTGATTTTCTCACCGTTGATCCCGCCGGCGGCGTTAATGTCTTCCGCCGCCTGCGTAGCGCCATGCCAGTATTGATCGCCGTAGGTTGCGTTCGGGCCTGTGAACGGCCCGGCCACGCCGATGACGATATCGGCCTGCGCGGAAAAGGCCGTCACCAGACAACCGGCCAGCACCAGGGAGAGGGGAGTTTTGGTAAATTTCAGCGACATTATTATGTTCCTTAGCAAAGAGGTTTTTGCACCAGGTATAAACCCGAACGCCTGATGGCATCGTAAATCCAAAAACAAGAGCGAGAACAAAATGCACTTTAGAAGCAATCTCATGCTTAATACGGCGAGGATCCCACGCACCGCGAAGCGCGCAGAACATTAAGCAAAAAGGTTGCCAGAATGGTTAATCCCTTGACCGGGTCACAACACGTTGAGTATAGAGCGCCGTTTTATGCGTCTTTGCGGGATGAGATGAATTTACAGCGGAGATCACATCTCCTTAACAACAAAGCCCATAAGTTGTGCAACGGTCACGATTTGCACGTTTTTGCAGCAATAAAGACCTAAACTTCAGATAGGCACGTGCGGCGATCTATGTCAGGATCGTTTTTTTTATCAGGAGTATCAGCAATGGCTGAAGGCCCATTAAATGAAAGCGAGATGGCGTGGCTGGAAGAGACATTAATCTCTTACGGTCACGACGATGCATCCGTGATTGACGTGTCCGAACTGGACGGCATGCTTACCGCAGTACTTTCCGGTCCCGTTGTGGTGGAGCCCGACACCTGGCTGGTGGCGGTCTGGGGTGGTGAGAAATATATTCCGCGCTGGAAAAACGATCGTGAGATGAACCGTTTTATCGATCTCTGCTTTAAGCACATGAACGATATTGCCGAGCGTTTGAGCGAATACCCGGATCAGTTTGAACCGCTGTTTGGCTATAACGACGTTGACGGTCAGAGCTATACCGTGGTGGAAGAGTGGTGCTATGGTTACATGCGCGGCGTGGCGCTGACGGACTGGTCATCCCTGCCGGAAGCGCTGGAAGCGGACCTGGCGGTGATTGCCCTGCACGGGACGGAAGAGAACAGCGAGAAGCTGGATGCGCTGACCGAAGAGGAGTACATGGCCAGCATCGAAAGCATTCAGCCTGCGGCGCTGCGTTTGTATAACTACTGGGTGGCTAACCCGCAGCAGCCGGAAGCGAAAAAGCCGATCGTGAACGGGTCGAAGGTGGGGCGTAACGATCCGTGCCCGTGCGGGAGTGGGAAGAAGTTTAAAAGCTGCTGCCTGCATTAAATCATTAATTACTGTGGCCTGAATGGGGCACGGGTGTTGAGTCCCCGCTAAAATCGGCGAACCGGAGACCAGATGACAAAGGCTGGACGCCATGGATGGCGGCCAGAGGCGAATCGAGACAGGATGTCGAGTTGAGCCGACCGCAGGCAGATGGTCGGGAGGTGAGCGCAGTGCGAAGCACCGATTTTCCGCGGGGCCGCGGGGATTGATAAGGGGGCCGCGGCGGCCCCCTTATCCCGTTCACATGCTGTGAAAAAATTATATTCTGTTGATCTTAAGGTGAACGGAACAGTACCTCAGGACCTGTATAAATAAGTTATCCCACTTCCGGCAGCATTCCCGCTGCAATCAGCACCTGCACCAGAATAATCACCACCCCACAACCAAACACCGCGCACAGCATTGGCGTACCGCCCGCTACGCGATACCCCTGCTGCGGATGTTGCTGGCGGCTCTTCCACGCCAGCAGGGAAGGCAGCAGCAGGGCCAGAATGGATAACGCCACGCCAGCATACCCCAGCGCCATCACAAACCCGCGCGGGTAAAAGAGCGCGAAGGCCAGCGGCGGCAGGAAGGTCATCGCCCCCGTCTGTAAGCGTCCCGCAACGGTATTGCGACGCTGGAACAGATCCGCCATATAGTCAAACAGGCCAAGCGCCACGCCGAGGAAGGAGGTTGCCAGCGCCAGGTCTGCAAACAGATGTACCGCCAGCTCCACGTGTGAAGAGGCCACCACGTTACGCAGGGCAACCAGGAATCCATTCAGACCAGAATGCTCTGCCATCAGGCCGATAAAGGTATTGGAATCAATACTGCCCAGCGTCACCAGCTGCCAGAACAGGTAAGCAATCAACGGAATGGCGCTGCCGATAACAAAGACGCGGCGCAGCTTGCGAATATCACCGTTCATATAGCTCACGATGCTCGGCACGCTGCCGTGAAAACCGAAGGAGGTGAAAATAACCGGGATGGCCGAAAGCGCCAGACCTTTCTCCAGCGGGAGGGAGAGCAGGTTAATCTTGTGAACATGCGGTGCCAGCAGCACCAGCATCACAATCAGGAAGAGAATTTTGGCGCTGAACAAAAAACGGTTAAACAGATCGACCAGCGATGTGCCCGCGCAAACCACGCCGCCACCGATCAGCGTAAAGACAATGGCGCCTGTTTCCGGTGAAAGTGACGCGCCGAAGCCGTCATTGATACTTGACGCAATCAACTCCCCGGCGCCGCTGATGTAAGCGGCAGTCAGGGCGTACATCAGGAACATCATGCTGAAACCGGTGATCCACTGCCCGTAGCGTCCAAGATAGCGTGCAGCCAGGGAGCCTAAGCCAGTATCGGCAGGGACATGCTGATAAACCTCCAGCAATAATAGCGCGGTGTAACACATCAGGGCCCACAGACCGCCCAGCAGCACTACGGTAACCCCAAACCCGACGCCGGCGGCAGCCAACGGCATGGCCAACATTCCTGCGCCAATTGTCGTTCCGGCGACGATAAAAATACTTCCCAGAGTTCTGTTCTTCACGCTTTCCTCTACAACGCTTCCATACCGCGACTCATTCTGCGGCGCAGAGTAAGGGAAAAGCACCATCTCGTCAAATCACCGTTACATAGGGTGTAATAATTAATTTACAAAAAGAAAAGGGTAACCTGAGCCAGCGCAAAGCGTGCCGTGGAGGGAACGTTTAGTCTGCTTTTTATTTGCGAGAGGTAACCATGTCAATTCACGGACACGACGTGCTGAATATGATGATTGAGTCAGGTGAGCGCTATACGGAGGAGAGTCTGGTTGAGGCGATACATGCCCGCTTTGGCGAAGCGGCGCGTTTCCATACCTGTTCAGCTTCGGAGATGACGGCCGCGGAGCTGGTGGCGTTTCTGGCGGCGCGCGGAAAATTCATTCCGGCAGCAGACGGATTTTCCACTCACGAAAGTAAAATTTGCCGCCATTAAATAGTGCGGTGCTGAAAACTCAGCACCGCTTTTCTGTTAATTCTGGGTATCGAGCGTCGACAGCTCTTTATCAATGAAGTACAGACCTTCCCCGGATTTACCTGCCAGAGATAATTTATCCAGCACGGATTTAAACAGCTTCTCTTCTTCGTGCTGTTCAGCCACATACCACTGAAGGAAATTAAAGGTTGGATAATCCTGGCTGGTCATGGCGGCATGAGCCAGTTCATTAATTTTCTGGGTGATCAGCTGTTCATGCTCATAGGTGGCGCGGAACAGTTCATCAAGAGAGCCGTATTCGGCAAAAGGCGATGCCACGTTATCAATGCGCGGCAGGCTGCCGGTGTCCGTCAGGTAATCAAACAGACGCTGCATGTGCGTCATCTCTTCCTGGGCATGACGACGCAGGAAGGCGGCCGCCCCTTCAAAGCTGTGATAGCTGCACCAGGCGCTCATCTGCTGATAAAGCAGGGAAGAAAAAAGCTCAAGATTCATTTGCGCATTGAGCTTGTCGATCATTTCAGTTTTTAACATGGTGCAGCTCCGGTTTATTAATTCTGGTTCACGATGAGCGACACTATAATTTGTTATTTAATTATTTGCAAAAAGTAAAATAAATATTTCTTTATTAAAAATACGAATGGGAATAAAACGCATTGCCGCCCATAATATTTATTAATGAGAATTGTTTTAGTTCTTATTAAATAAACTGCCAGCGTGACTGGCAGTAGCGGTTAATACCACGGATTCTGGCTGGAAGAGGTAACAGCATATCCCTGACATTTATACTGAATGGTCACACTTTCGTTCAGACAGAGTGAACCGCTGATCAGGGTGCAGGTTTTAATTGGCTGCCCGTAGGCTGACGCAGTGGCGTAGCCCATATGTTGACAGGCTTTGGTTGCCGTACCGTTATTAACATACTCATCAGACCAGGCGTTTTGCAGCATGGCCTGGCCATAGTCGAGGCGCACAATTCCGTTTGGGGCATCCGTACTGCTGACTTCTGCCTGACGGTTGATACTGCACCCGGCGAGCAACAGGATCGTTCCGGCTATGATTACACGTTTCATGGTTCACTCTGCGTGACGGGAAATACGCCATTGTAACCAACGCGATGGTACGCAATGGCTGGAATAGCCGGAGGATCTGCCCTCTCACTGTGCAACGAGCCGGGCCACCGCGCGAAATTGTGAGCGCATCTTTGTTTTTTAAAACAAGTTTTCACTTAATTTGAAAGTGCGTTTGTTTGATAGTAAGGTTAAGTTGAAAAGGTATCCACAGCGGGATCGCCCGCCATGCATTTAGGAGAGACAAGATGAAAATTGCACTGATGATGGAAAACAGCCAGGCCGCTAAGAATCCCATCATCCTTAATGAGCTGAAAGCCGTTGCTGATGAGAAAGGTTTTCCGGTCTATAACGTCGGTATGAGTGATGAGAACGATCATCATCTCACCTATATTCACCTGGGCATCATGGCGAGCATTCTGCTTAACGCTAAAGCCGTTGATTTTGTTGTTACCGGCTGCGGTACCGGGCAGGGCGCGCTGATGTCCCTGAACATCCATCCGGGTGTGATTTGCGGTTACTGCATCGATCCTGCGGATGCTTTCCTGTTTGCGCAAATCAACAACGGTAACGCGCTTTCTCTGCCGTTTGCGAAGGGCTTCGGCTGGGGGGCAGAACTGAACGTACGCTTTATCTTTGAGAAAGCCTTTACCGGACGCAATGGCGAAGGCTATCCACCAGAGCGTAAAGAGCCGCAGGTGCGTAACGCCGGGATCCTGAACCAGGTGAAAGCGGCGGTGGTGAAAGAAAACTATCTGGATACCCTGCGAGCAATCGATCCTGAGCTGGTTAAAACCGCCGTATCAGGCCAGCGCTTCCAGCAGTGCTTCTTCGAGAACTGCCAGGACAAAGAGATTGAAGCCTTCGTGCGCGGTATTGTTGGCTGATTTACTTTGCCGGGCGGTGCGTTGCCTGCCCGGCAGATAGCGTTACTTTTTCGATGAGACCGCGCTGCCCGCATCTTTAGTCAGCCGCAGCGTGTCAACCATTCCCACCAGGCAGATCAGCGCGATTGCCACAAATGCCAGCCGGAAGCTCATTCCCGGCATACCGGCAATCCCCATCGCCTCACTGACTTTTTCCCCGATACGAATACCAATCGCCCCGAGCGTGATCCCAAGCCCCACGGCAAGCTGCGTTGCGGCTGAAAACAGAGTATTGGCATAGCTCATCTGCGCCGATGGCACATCCGCAAAAGCCAACGTACTGATGGCTGTAAACTGAATCGAACGGAAAACGCCGCCCAGATAAAGGATCAGCATGATGAGCCACGCGGGCGTCTGCGGCGTAAGAAACGCGCAGGCCAGCAACGCCAGGACATTCAACGCACCGTTAATCAGCAACAGCCGCTTAAACCCCAGGCTGCGGATAAGCGGCGTCGTCGCCGGTTTAATGGTGAGATTGCCAACGAAAACCGCCAGCACCAGCAGGCCAGAATGGAACGCGTCCATGCCAAAGCCGACCTGGAACATCAGCGGTAACAGGAACGGAACCGCGCTGATGGAGGCGCGAAACAGCGATCCGCCGTACAGGGTGACGCGAAACGTCGGCACCTGCATCGCATCGAGCCTGATCATCGGCCAGGTTGCCCGCTTAAAGTGACGCAGCGCCAGGCTTAAGGCGACGACACCGACGATAAACAGCGTGGCGGTTAATCCTGTTCGCAGAGGCTCTGCGCCCATCAACTCCATCGCATAAACCAGGCTCACCATAGCAAGGGTGGTGACAACAAAACCCGGTAAATCAAACGGTCGGCGCGTATCTTCATGCAGGTCTGGAATGATGCGCAGCGCCAGCAAAATGGCGATTATCCCCAGCGGCACGTTAATAAAGAAGATCCAGCGCCAGTCGGCATAGCTGGTAATGAACCCACCCAGCGGCGGGCCGATGATCGGCGCGACCAGCGCAGGCCACGTCAGGGTGGCGATTGCCGTGATGAGCTGATGTTTTGGCGTTGTGCGTAGCACGGCCAGGCGACCTACGGGCACCATCAGCGCGCCACCCATGCCCTGGAGGACGCGCATCGCAACGAACTGATCGAGCGTGGTGGACAGGCCGCAAAATACCGAGGCCAGCGTGAAGATCGCCAGCGCGAGGGCAAACACTTTTCGCGCGCCGAAGCGGTCGGCGATCCAGCCGCTGGCGGGGATCAGTACGGCCAGGGTGATCAGATAGGCGCTGATGCCGATATTCAGATCCACCGCCTGGTCGCCGAAGCTTTTTGCCATATCCGGCAACGCGGTGGCGATCACCGTCCCATCCAGAAACTCCATAAAGAAAGCACCGGCCACCAGCAGCGCCGCAGGCGATAATCCACGGCTCTCTTTGCCGGATACGTTTTCACTCATTCTCTTCCTGCCCGCTCAAAAAATTTTATAAACATTTACTGGAATTTATAAGCCTGTAACGTGCGGATTTATCATGGCTTTTTTTAACAAACCAGCAGCACTGAGGGTTTAATAACCGTGATGCAGGTCACAAAATGGTTGATTTTTGTGATGGTGGTCATATTATAAGCGTATTGACAATAACACCTGCATAACACGTTAATGGAGCAACATAATGAAACTGCGCAAAATCCTGAAAAGCATGTGGGCAAACTACTGCACAACGTTTAAAGACGTCCCACCGGGTGCGATGTTCTGATAAAAAAACCTGCTTCGGCAGGTTTTTTTATGTCTGCGGACGACGAGAGGGAGATGGAAGGGCGTCTGTTTTGCTACTATGGCGGCCTTTGAATAAGGAGAACCCCATGTCACAAAACCTGAGCGCCGATCAGGAACTGGTATCTGACGTCGTCGCCTGCCAGCTGGTTATCAAACAAATCCTTGATGTAATTGACGTTATCGCGCCGGTAGAAGTGCGCGAAAAGATGTCGACCCAACTGAAAAACATCGATTTCACCAACCATCCTGCTGCGGCGGACCCGGTTACGCTCCGCGCGATCCAGAAAGCGATTGCGCTGATTGAACTCCGCTTCACACCGCAGGGCGAGTCTCACTAAAATAAACCGATGTTTTAAAATTAGAAACTCTTTTCTGCTTTTACGTCGAAGGGCGACAGAGCCTGTCGCCCGCAGAAGGATCAGAAGAACGTCTGCACCAGCAGATAGCTCACCACGCAGGCACAGCTGACGCCAATCAGCCCCGGCAGAATAAAGCTGTGGTTGATGATGAATTTACCGATGCGGGTGGTGCCGGAGCGATCGAACCCGATACAGGCCAGATCGCTCGGATAGGTGGGCAGCACAAAGTAGCCGTAGGATGCCGGGAAGAAGGCCACCAGCATTTTCGGATCGATGCCCAGCATCAACCCCATCGGGGCGACCGCGGTCAAGGCCGCAGCCTGGCTGTTGACCAGTTTTGATACCAGGAACAGCACGATGGCATACGTCCAGGGATGACTTTTCACCACCCCCTCCAGCGCCATTTTCAGCTCGTCGAGATGCGCCTGAAAAAAGGTATCGCTCATCCACGCCACGCCAAACACCGAGAAAATCGCGACCATCCCCGCCTTAAATACCGCCCCGTTTGAAATGGCCGACGCATTCACCTTGCAGGTCATCAGCATGATGGCCCCGGCGATCAGCATCATCATTTGAATGACAAGGTTCATCGACAGGGCTGTCATTTTCCCTTTGATCTCAAACGCCGGACGCAGCTCGGGCAGCGCACCCAGCAGGACCACTACGGCAATCCCGGCGAAGAAGATCCACGTGGACCAGTAGGCCTGTTTCGGGAAACGTTGATCCATCAACGTCTCCGTTCCTCCATAGATAAACTCCCGCTGTTTCGGATCTTTCAGCTTTTCCTGAAATTCGGGATCGTCTGCGAGGTTTTTCCCGCGACGCAAGCTCCACAGTGCCGCAATGGCGACGCCAGACAGTGAGGCCGGTACGGAGACCGCAAGAATTTCAAGGATCCCCCACGCGTGGCCGATACCGTGCTGCGCACCAAGAATCGAGACCAGCGAAACGACGGCCACGGAAACGGGGGAGGCGGTGATCGCCATCTGAGATGCCACCGAGGCCACCGCCATCGGCCGTTCCGGGCGTATGCCTTTTTTCAGGGCGATATCCGCGATAATGGGAAACATGGTGTAGACGACGTGCCCGGTCCCGCACAGGAAGGTCAACATCCAGGTGGTAAACGGTGCGAGAAGGGTGATGTGCTGGGGATGTTTACGCAGCAGGCGCTCTGCAAACTGCATCATTACATTCAGGCCACCGGCGGTCTGTAGCGTGGCCGCACAGCCGATGACGGCGAGGATCGTGAGCATCACGTCAACCGGCGGTTTACCGGGTTGCAGACCAAAGACAAAACTCAAAACAAACAGGCCGATGCCGCTTATCAGCCCCAGGCCCATCCCGCCGAAGCGGGTGCCTATCAGCAGGCAGAGGATAATGACAATAAACTCAATGGTGATCATGATGCTCCCTCGTTAATGAATGTAATTAAACAAATCATTACACGATGTATGGTTATTCATTGGGAGCAAGATCTGATTTGTTAAATGTCAGCAAAAGCAGGGAGTTGGTACCCACTCCCTGACGGGCTGAGGGATCCCCAGTAATTTGAAAGCAAAAGCGATAACGTTGCCTTCAGAATAACTGAAGGCTTTCAGCGATGCCTCGGTCCGGCTGTAAATCGCTGAGGCGTTTCCTGTAGGCCGGGGCGAGGCGCAGGGATGCGCCGAGAGGGCGGGCTTTACAGGGATGTTACCTCCGCCCGTCCCCGATAAGCCGGAAGGAATAAGCCGAAGGTACCGCGAAGCGGCGATTTTCCGCCGGAAGCCCGGGTCGCCAGGGTGGTGGCGACTGAGCCACCCTGGCACGTTCACCGGTTATGCCGTGACAGAGTAGCAAGGAACATAAAGTGAACGGAATGACCACCAGAGCCGTATGTTCCCCCTCACCCCAGCCCTCTCCCTCAAGGGAGAGGGGGCCGTCTGTGCAGGCATTATTTTGTGGGGAACTCTCAGCCCTGACGGGAGCGGGTGAAGGACTTAGTGGTGTTGCACGGTAGCAATGTCGAGAAGATGGCGGTCCGTCTGCTCCAGACAAATCCCCGCGCGTTTCGCGTTGCGGATTTCATCTGCGAGCGTCTTCAGCAGCATGCCATCCTGCTGCTGCTCTCTGTCCATATCACGTAAAAACTTGAGGGTAATGATGTCCCGTTGCGCTTTGGCTTCATCAGCCAGTTTGCTCAGCTTCGCACAGCGTTGCTCATACTCTTCGAGCGTTTTCTGAAACAATTCTTCCAGAGAAGTGTAATTATCTTCAATCGTTTCAAGCTCTTTGACGGTAGGGTTTGCCCCGACAGCTTTCAAAAAATTAAAGACGCGCATCATGTGCGTGACGTTACTTTGCGCCTGAGTACGAAAGAAGGTGGCAGTGCCGTTGAGGCTTTTTCTGGAACACCACGCGCTCAAATGCAGATGCAGATTTGAAGCATAAAACTCCAGGTTCATCTGGGCATTCAGTTTTTGCATCATCGTTTGGGTAGTCATTCTCATATCCTTATTGACTGTGGGACTTGATGTCCGCTACTTAACCTGACCCGGCAGGTATTGACGATTGAATGGCAGAAATAGATTTCTGCAAGGTAAAAAACTCGAAAATTCACTTCCTGTGTTCGATTAAAATAAGCATACGCTTCTCTTTGACTTAAGAAAACTCTTAATTGGGCTGTGTTTACCATACATTACAAATTTAAATATAGCCCAGAATAGAAAGAGGGTTAAGAGATTGGATTTAATATAACTTGTTGATTTTGATGGGTGTGAAATTAATATCGCTCATTTTTATCGTTTCAGGAAACGTTCTTTGGCGGGAAATTCTGTAAAAGTGTTAAATCAGAAATAATATCTGCAAATATATCCTGTCGTATCGAATTTGAGCTAAATCAATTTTCACTCAATATACGGTTCTGTGATCGCGTCGCAAGATTGTGATCTGATAAAGAGTGAAAATGAAACACTGTTTTACATCGTTTCATTCGTTGAGGTTTATGATGGCTAACGTTGCGGTGCTGCTGGCACCCGGTTTTGAAGAAGCAGAAGCGATTATCACGATTGATATTCTGCGGCGTTTACAGATTGAGGTGGAGACGCTGGCCTGTGCGGAGTCCCGTGCGGTAGTGAGTTACCACAATATCCCCATGGTGGCTGACAGTACGTTAACGGAGCGCATTAATACGCTGTATGACGCGGTCGTGTTGCCCGGTGGGCCGCAGGGGAGCGTCAATCTTGCGGCTAACCAGGAGGTACTCCGCTTTGTTTCCGCCCATGACGAGCAGGGCAAACTCATCTGCCCGATCTGCTCTGCGGCCGCGCGGGTGCTGAGCGGTAACGGGCTACTGAAGGGGCGCCGCTACGTCTGTTCCGGCGACCTCTGGCAGAGCGTTGATGATGGAGTATATGTGGATGCGCCGGTCGTGGTGGATAATAACCTCATCAGCGGCAAGGGGCTGGGTCACGCTTTTGACTTTGCGCTGGCGCTCTCTGCTCGTCTGTTGGGTGACGACGCCCCCGTGCGCGATCATGCTGAACACATCTATTACCGCTGGTAATTTTTCTGCCGGGCGCTAAGGCGTCCGGGTTACAGGGATTTCTTAGCTGACCTTATGGATAATCCTGCTTAACTCCTTTCCATTTGTAGGACAATTACGTCCTTTTTTATGTCATTTTTCGCTGAATTTATGTACGCAATTACTGTAATTCTGCGGTGTGATGTCGCTCTCTTATGGATGATTAATTTCCCGCTAAAACTATCTCCAGCAATAACGCTTATGACGAGGTAAGCGCTAATGCCTTGTTTTAAGTCCGATTAAATAAGTTGTTCGCCATTATTCCCTACAGATAAGAATGCTAAAGCTGGAGTTTACCATGCACAAATTTACTAAAGCGCTGGCGGCCATCGGCCTGGCTGCCGTTATGTCACAATCCGCTATCGCTGAAAATTTAAAGCTCGGTTTTCTGGTTAAACAGCCGGAAGAGCCGTGGTTCCAGACCGAATGGAAATTTGCTGATAAAGCCGGAAAAGATTTGGGATTTGAGGTAATTAAAATCGCCGTACCTGACGGTGAGAAAACGCTGAACGCCATTGATAGCCTGGCGGCCAGCGGCGCGAAAGGTTTCGTTATCTGTACGCCGGATCCAAAACTGGGGTCAGCGATTGCCGCGAAAGCGCGCGGTTACGACATGAAAGTGATTGCGGTGGTCGATCAGTTCGTGAACGCCAAAGGTAAACCAATGGATACCGTTCCGCTGGTAATGATGGCGGCCACTAAAATCGGTGAGCGTCAGGGCCAGGAGCTCTACAAAGAGATGCAAAAACGCGGCTGGGATGTCAAAGAGACCGCCGTGATGGCCATTACCGCTGACGAGCTGGACACCGCCCGTCGTCGTACCACCGGGTCCATGGACGCCCTGAAAGCGGCTGGCTTCCCGGAAAAACAGATCTACAAAGTTCCGACCAAATCCAACGATATTCCGGGCGCCTTTGATGCGGCGAACTCCATGCTCGTCCAGCATCCGGAAGTGAAGCACTGGCTGGTGGTGGGGATGAACGACAACACCGTACTGGGCGGCGTGCGTGCAACGGAAGGCCAGGGCTTTAAAGCACCGGACGTGATCGGGATCGGCATCAACGGCGTTGACGCCGTGAGCGAACTGTCTAAAGCGCAGGCGACCGGCTTCTATGGCTCTCTGCTGCCAAGCCCGGATGTCCACGGTTATAAATCCAGCGAAATGCTCTACAACTGGGTGACTAAAGGGGTTGAGCCGCCGAAATTCACCGAAGTGACCGATGTGGTGCTGATCACCCGCGATAACTTCAAAGAGGAGCTGGCGAAAAAAGGACTGGGCGGTAAGTAATACGCTGTGATTGCGCCCCTCACTCACCGTGAGGGGCCAGACGTACACACTACAGGAATCACGGAGTCGTTATGCAACAGTCTGATCCGTATCTCTCTTTCCGCGGCATCGGTAAAACGTTCCCCGGTGTAAACGCGCTGACCGATATCAGCTTCGACTGCTATGCCGGCCAGGTTCACGCCCTGATGGGGGAGAATGGCGCGGGAAAATCCACGCTGCTAAAAATTCTCAGCGGCAACTACACGCCCACCACCGGCACGCTGGCTATTCGCGGCGAAGAGGTGGCCTTTGCCGACACCACGGCAGCGTTAAATGCGGGCGTCGCCATCATCTATCAGGAGCTGCATCTCATTCCTGAAATGACCGTGGCGGAGAACATCTATCTGGGCCAGCTTCCGCATAAAAGCGGCGTGGTCAACCGCTCGCTGCTCAACTATGAAGCGGGCTTGCAGCTCAAGCATCTTGGGCTGGATGTCGATCCGCAAACGCCCCTTAAGTATCTCTCCATCGGCCAGTGGCAGATGGTGGAAATTGCCAAAGCGCTGGCGCGTAACGCCAAAATCATCGCTTTCGATGAGCCAACCAGCTCGCTCTCGGCGCGTGAAATAGAAAATCTCTTTCGCGTGATCCGCGAGCTGCGCAAAGAGGGCCGCATCATTCTGTACGTTTCTCACCGTATGGAAGAGATTTTTGCCTTAAGCGATGCCATCACCGTGTTTAAAGATGGCCGCTACGTGCGCACCTTCACCGATATGCAGCAGGTCAATCATGACCAACTGGTGCAGGCGATGGTCGGACGCGATCTGGGGGATATTTACCACTGGAAACCGCGCGAGTATGGCCCGGAGCGTCTGCGTCTGGATAACGTCAAAGCCCCGGGCGTGCGCACGCCCATTTCACTCTCGGTGCGCAGCGGCGAAATCGTCGGGCTGTTTGGCCTTGTGGGGGCAGGGCGCAGCGAGCTGATGAAAGGGCTGTTTGGCGGCACCCGAATAACCCAGGGCCAGGTTTTCGTCGACGGGAAAAAGGTCGATATTCAGAAGCCTGCGCAGGCGATTAACGCGGGGATTATGCTCTGCCCGGAGGATCGAAAGGCTGAGGGCATTATTCCGGTGCACTCGGTGCGCGACAACATCAACATCTCTGCCCGGCGCAAGTTCATCCGCGCGGGATGTCTGATTAACGACGGCTGGGAGGCGAGCAACGCGGATCACCATATCCGTTCGCTGAACATCAAAACCCCCGGGGCTGAACAGCTGATCATGAACCTGTCCGGCGGCAATCAGCAAAAAGCCATTCTGGGGCGCTGGCTGTCGGAAGATATGAAGGTCATTTTGCTGGATGAGCCAACGCGCGGTATCGACGTGGGGGCGAAACACGAAATCTATAACGTCATCTATGAACTGGCAAAACGCGGTGTGGCGGTCCTGTTCGCCTCCAGCGATCTGCCTGAGGTGCTGGGCGTCGCCGACCGCATTGTTGTGATGCGTGAAGGTGAAATTGCCGGTGAATTGCTGCATGAACAGGCGAATGAACAACAGGCGTTGAGTCTCGCCATGCCTAAAGTTAGCCAGGCTGTCGCCTGAGTAAGGAGTCAATGATGTCCTCTGTTACTACATCCGGAGCGCCGAAGTCGGCTTTCAGTTTTGGCCGCATCTGGGACCAGTACGGCATGCTGGTGGTCTTTGCTGCCCTGTTCGTCGCCTGCGCGATTTTTGTGCCGAACTTCGCCACGTTCATCAATATGAAGGGGCTGGGGCTGGCTATCTCCATGTCCGGCATGGTGGCCTGCGGAATGCTGTTCTGCCTGGCCTCCGGCGATTTTGACCTGTCGGTTGCCTCGGTGATTGCCTGTGCTGGCGTCACCACTGCCGTGGTGATCAACATGACCGAAAGCCTGTGGATCGGCGTGCTGGCCGGGCTGCTGCTCGGCGTGCTGAGCGGCCTGGTGAACGGGTTTGTCATTGCGCGCCTGAAGATTAACGCCCTGATTACGACGCTGGCGACCATGCAAATCGTGCGCGGTCTGGCCTATATCATCTCCGACGGGAAAGCCGTGGGGATTGAAGACGAGCGTTTCTTCACGCTGGGCTATGCCAACTGGCTGGGGCTGCCTGCGCCAATCTGGCTGACGGTAGGCTGTTTGATCCTGTTCGGTTTCCTGCTTAACCGCACCACGTTTGGCCGTAACACGCTGGCGATTGGCGGCAATGAAGAGGCGGCGCGTCTGGCGGGTGTTCCGGTCGTACGGACCAAGATCATTATCTTCGTGCTTTCCGGGCTGGTATCGGCGGCGGCGGGGATTATTCTGGCGTCGCGTATGACCAGCGGCCAGCCAATGACCTCCATTGGTTATGAGCTGATCGTCATCTCAGCCTGCGTTTTAGGGGGCGTTTCCCTCAAGGGCGGCATCGGAAAAATCTCATATGTGGTGGCGGGGATCCTGATTCTGGGGACCGTGGAGAACGCCATGAACCTGCTTAATATTTCTCCGTTCTCTCAGTACGTCGTACGCGGCCTGATCCTGCTGGCAGCGGTGATCTTCGACCGTTACAAGCAAAAAGCGAAGCGTACCGTCTGATTTATTTTTAGCCATCAATATGCTCAACTATTAACCATAGTTGACCCCCTGACCGGCCCGCCAGTTTTGCTGACGGGCCGGTTGCCAAATGGCGAGCACCGTCACACTGTCTATACTTACATGGCTGTTTTGTTCACTGTAAGGAGGATTAGGGTGGCTGACTTGTTAACCGCACCGCCTGTACTGCCCGGAAAATTTGCTTTCTTTTTTGACCTCGACGGGACGCTCGCCGGGATTGAACCGCATCCGGATTACGTCGTTGTACCGGACACGGTGTTAGAGAATTTGCAGCAGCTCTCCCGACAGAACGAGGGGGCACTGGCATTGATTTCAGGGCGCTCAATGGCCGAGCTGGACGTGCTCGCCAGTCCTTATCACTTTCCGCTGGCCGGTGTGCACGGAGCGGAGCGCCGCGATATCCATGATCAACTGCATATAGTTTCACTCCCCGACACGCTGATTCAGGCGCTGCATACGCAACTCTCTTCGGCTCTGGAAATGCTTCCCGGCACGGAACTGGAAGCCAAAGGCATGGCCTTTGCGCTGCACTACCGTCAGGCGCCCCATCATGAGGCGGCGATCTTTGCGGTGGCAAGAAGCGTGGCGGAAGCCCATCCGGAGCTGGCGTTACAGCCGGGTAAATGTGTGGTCGAGATTAAACCGGCAGGAATTAATAAAGGCGCTGCCATTGCAGCGTTTATGGCGGAAGCGCCGTTCAAAGGGCGTACGCCAGTCTTTTTTGGGGATGACCTGACCGACGAGGCCGGGTTCAGGGTGGTAAACCAGGCCCAGGGCATGTCTGTTAAGGTTGGATCTGGTGAAACCATTGCCGGATGGCGGCTGGAAAATGTCGCCAGCGTCTGGCAGTGGATATCTGACGTCGCTAACCAGCAACAACAACAAATAGCGCAAAACAACGGGAGAAATCATTATGGGTCGCTTAGTCGTCGTCTCTAATCGCATCGCACCGCCGGATGATAAAAAAGCCAGTGCCGGTGGCCTGGCGGTCGGGGTATTAGGTGCCCTCAAAGCCGCAGGTGGTCTCTGGTTTGGCTGGAGCGGGGAAATCAGTAATGATGAGAAACCGCTAAAAAAGGTGTCACGGGGCAATATCACGTGGGCCTCCTTCGCCCTTAGTGAGAAGGACTACGATGAATATTATTCCAAGTTCTCAAACGCCGTGCTGTGGCCAGCGTTTCACTATCGTCTGGATCTGGTGAAATTCCAGCGTGAATCCTATGAAGGCTACATGCGCGTTAACGCGCTGCTGGCAGATAAACTGCTGCCGCTGATCGAAGAAGACGATATTTTATGGATCCACGATTACCATCTGCTGCCCTTCGCCAGGGAGCTGCGTAAACGGGGTGTGAAGAACCGGATCGGCTTCTTCCTGCATATTCCGTTCCCGACCCCGGAGATCTTTACGGCGCTGCCGCAGCATGATGAAATTCTTGAAGCATTGTCTGATTACGACCTGCTCGGTTTCCAGACGGAAAATGACAGGCTGGCGTTCCTCGACAGCGTGTCGGGTAAAACCCGGCTGGTCACTCACGGCGGCAAATCTCACACCGCGTGGGGACGAAATTTCCATACCGAAGTCTACCCGATTGGTATTGAGCCAGACGAAATCGCCGAGCAGGCCTCTGGTCCGCTGCCGCCGAAGCTTGCCCAGCTCAAGGACGAACTCAAGCACGTTAAGAATATCTTTTCGGTTGAACGACTGGATTATTCCAAAGGGTTGCCGGAGCGATTCCTCGCTTATGAAACCCTGCTGGATAAATTCCCGCAGCATCACGGCAAGATCCGCTATACCCAGATAGCGCCGACCTCGCGCGGTGAGGTTCAGGCTTACCAGGATATTCGTCACCAGCTGGAGACCGAAGCAGGGCGCATCAACGGGCGCTATGGTCAGCTCGGCTGGACTCCACTTTTCTATCTGAATCAGCACTTTGAGCGCAAAATCCTGATGAAAGTGTTCCGCTATGCGGACGTCGGGCTGGTCACCCCGCTGCGCGACGGGATGAATCTGGTGGCAAAAGAGTATGTAGCAGCACAAGATCCTGCTGACCCGGGCGTGCTGGTGCTGTCCCAATTTGCCGGTGCGGCAAACGAGTTAACCTCGGCGCTGATTGTGAACCCTTACGATCGCGATGATGTGGCAAATGCCCTGAACCGCGCGTTAACCATGCCGCTTGCGGAACGTATTTCACGTCATTCAGAAATGATGGAGACCATCGTTAAGAATGATATCAACCGCTGGCAGGCGCGTTTTATTGACGATTTGCGCGCGATCCAGCCGCAAACTCAGGAAGGTGATCTGCAAAAAAAGATCGCGACCTTCCCTAAACTCGCCTGATTTTCTCCGGGGGCATTAATTGCCCCCGAGAGGCACCAGCAGGACATCCACCTGGCTTGACGAAACGATGGATTTTGCCGAGCATGCCGCCCGGGAAAAAAAGCTCTGGTTATGATTTCCACAAATGACCAGGTCAACATTCTGTTTCTGACAAATGTCGAGAATATGTCCACTTAACTCGCCGGTGGCAATCACCGTCTGGTGGACAGGATATTTTGCCCGCTCAACCAGCTCGCGCAGAAATTGCTGCGTTTCCTCCTGAAGAACCTCACGAATATCTTCCAGCATTGGCGCTGCCAGTTGATTATACATTTCGGGTTCAGCAGCCAGGGTAATCAGACTTATGCGGGCATTATTCGGGCGGGCAATGGAAACGGCACGGGCGACGAGTTGATGACTTTCGGGGGAAACCGCAACAGAAACAAGAAGATGGGAGTAACTCATCACACACTCCTTTTATGTCAGAATGACACGTTTCTCAAGCTTTACCGCGAATCTGCCGCTTCTGCAAGAGGCACATGCGACAATAGTGTGAAGCTTATCATAATTATTCATTAATTATTCTTATAAGAAGAATAACGAAATGGGGACGCTAAATGAAAGTAATTAACAACTTAACTTAAATCACACATTTAGCCTTCCGTGCTGTTAAATCGCGTTAACCGATCGTCAACGCAAGCGTGATGGTTACCCATGGAAACTTTTTTCTCGAAAGGAAAACTTAAGCTGCTGTTTTTACTTAATTAACTCCGCCTCTTCTCTGGCGTTCGCGCCCGTTGTGACGCGAAAGGGCAGTGCTTCTTCGACGTAGCAATTTTCATACCCGATCCCCTCATCCTTCTGCATGAGTATTCGTTCCATAAGAATATAAACAAGCTTTAGTTGCTCAATAAATAGTCAAATTACAAGTCACGCTGATGGATTTATGGGTTACATTCGCGTAAATTATGTGACGGAGATCACATTTTTTTTAAATTCCAGGGGGGGCTGCATTGTATGTGTCAAAACTGACGAGTAGAGTTTGCGTCGAATTAGGAAAAATCTTAGTTATTTGTAAGAAAAGATAAAATGTGTAACCGACATTTTGGCCATGTTAACCGGTCACGCGCTTTACGACGTACAAACCTAAATTCAACTATGCATTTGGCCTTTTCTTTTTATACCGGGTGATTTCCCGGCGACATCACGGGGTGCGGTCTTTCCGCATAAAAATAATAGTTGGTTATTCGGGATGGGAAAAATGCATACATCCGAGTTGCTAAAACATATTTATGACATCAATTTGTCGTATTTATTGCTCGCGCAGCGTTTGATTAGTCAGGACAAACCGTCAGCGATGTTTCGTCTGGGTGTTAACGAAGAGATGGCAACCATGCTGGGTGGATTAACCCTCCCGCAAATGGTCAAGCTGGCTGAAACCAATCAACTTGTCTGCCAGTTCCGTTTTGATAACCCGCAGACCATTACGCGTCTGACTCAGGAATCCCGCGTGGACGATCTGCAACAGATCCACACTGGTATTCTTCTCTCCACCCGCCTGCTCAACGAAATCAGCCAGCCTGATGACGTAGCCCGGAAGAAAAGGGCTTAACAATGAGCGAAAAAAGCATTGTTCAGGAAGCCCGTGATATCCAGCTGGCGATGGAACTCATCACGCTCGGTGCGCGTTTACAAATGCTGGAAAGCGAGACGCAGCTGAGCCGTGGTCGTCTGATCAAGCTGTACAAAGAATTGCGTGGTAGCCCGCCGCCAAAAGGCATGCTGCCGTTTTCGACTGACTGGTTCATGACCTGGGAGCAGAACATTCATGCTTCCATGTTCTGTAACGCCTGGCAGTACCTGCTTAAAACGGGCTTATGCAGCGGCGTTGATGCCGTGATCAAAGCCTACAAACTTTACCTTGAGCAATGCCCGCAGCAGGAAGAGGGACCCCTGCTGGCGCTGACCCGCGCCTGGACGCTGGTGCGTTTTGTTGAAAGCGGAATGCTTGAATTGTCCCGCTGCAACTGCTGTGACGGCAATTTCATTACCCACGCGCACCTGCCTGCGGGCAGCTTCGCCTGTAGTTTGTGCCAGCCTCCATCCCGAGCCGTAAAAAGACGTAAACTTTCCCGGGATGCTGCCGATATTATTCCACAACTGCTGGATGAACAGATCGAACACGCTGTTTAACCCGAACCTGTGGGCAAGATTCCAGCAGCGGTAAGCGATTACCGCTGCTTTTTTTTACCCTGCGTTCAGGTCATGCGCTCGAAATGAACGTCCTGCCATAGTCACTAGCGGAAGGATGATGTCGTGCTTATCTTATTAGGTTACCTGGTAGTTCTCGGTACAGTTTTCGGCGGTTACATGATGACCGGCGGGCACCTTGGAGCACTCTATCAACCGGCTGAACTTGTCATCATCGGCGGTGCAGGGGTAGGGGCTTTTATCGTTGGTAACAACGGCAAATCGATCAAGGGCACGCTGAAGGCGATTCCGCTGCTGTTTCGTCGCTCGAAATACACCAAAAGCATGTATATGGATCTGCTGGCGCTGCTCTATCGCCTGATGGCGAAGTCACGTCAGCAGGGGATGTTCTCGCTGGAGCGGGACATCGAAAACCCGAAAGAGAGCGAAATTTTCGCCAGCTACCCGCGTATTCTGGCCGACGCGATGATGCTCGATTTTATCGTCGATTACCTGCGACTGATCATCAGCGGCAACATGAACACCTTCGAAATTGAAGCCCTGATGGACGAAGAGATCGAAACCCACGAGAGCGAGTCCGAAGTACCGGCCAACAGCCTGGCGCTGGTGGGCGACTCGCTTCCGGCGTTCGGCATCGTGGCGGCGGTCATGGGCGTCGTTCATGCTCTGGCCTCGGCGGATCGCCCGGCGGCTGAACTGGGGGCGCTGATTGCCCACGCGATGGTGGGGACGTTCCTCGGTATTTTACTGGCCTACGGCTTTATCTCCCCGCTGGCGAGCGTGCTGCGCCAGAAGAGCGCCGAAACCACCAAAATGATGCAGTGCGTGAAAATTACGCTGCTCTCAAACCTCAACGGCTATGCGCCACCGATTGCCGTCGAATTTGGTCGTAAGACGCTTTACTCCAGCGAACGTCCGTCGTTTATCGAACTGGAAGAGCACGTGCGCGCGGTGAAAAACCCTAACCAACAGACGACAACTGAGGACGCATGAAAAACCAGTCCCATCCGATCGTCATCGTAAAAAAGCGCAAGCATAAGGGGCACGGGCACGGTTCTCACGGCTCCTGGAAGATCGCGTACGCCGACTTTATGACCGCCATGATGGCCTTCTTTCTGGTGATGTGGCTAATCTCCATCTCCAGCCCGAAAGAGCTTATTCAGATTGCGGAATATTTCAGAACGCCGCTGGCGACGGCGGTTACCGGCGGGCCGCGCATTTCTAACAGCGACAGCCCGATCCCCGGCGGCGGTGACGATTACACCCAGCAGCAGGGTGAAGTGAAAAAACAGCCTAACATCGACGAGCTGAAAAAAAAGATGGAGCAGGCGCGTCTGAAAAAACTGCGCGGTGACCTGGATCAGCTGATTGAAGCAGACCCTAAGCTGCGCGCGCTGCGTCCGCATCTGAAAATTGACCTGGTACAGGAAGGGCTGCGTATTCAGATCATCGACAGCCAGAACCGGCCGATGTTTAAAACCGGCAGCGCCGACGTGGAGCCCTACATGCGCGATATTCTGCGTGCGATTGCACCGGTGCTGAACGGTATTCCAAACCGCATTAGCCTGTCCGGACACACGGATGATTTCCCGTACGCCACGGGAGAGAAAGGATACAGCAACTGGGAGCTTTCTGCCGATCGCGCCAACGCCTCGCGTCGCGAGCTGGTGGCGGGTGGGCTTGATGATGGCAAGGTCCTGCGCGTGGTCGGCATGGCTGCAACCATGCGCCTTACCGACCGCGGACCGGATGACGCCATCAACCGTCGTATCAGTCTTTTAGTGCTGAACCAGCAGGCGGAGCAGGCCATCCTGCATGAAAACGCCGAAAGTCAGAATGAGTCACTGGACGATTTAAAACAGCCTGGGGCCGTCCCTTCGGCTGCCGTTCCAACATCGCCACCAGCCAATCCGAGGTGATAGCGTGAGCATGGATATTACCGATTTTTACCAGACATTTTTTGATGAAGCCGACGAATTGTTGGCCGATATGGAGCAACATTTGCTGGATCTGGTGCCCGAGGCACCGGACTCAGAACAGCTCAATGCCATCTTCCGTGCGGCGCATTCCATTAAAGGCGGTGCCGGAACGTTTGGATTTACCATTTTGCAGGAAACCACCCATTTAATGGAAAACCTGCTGGATGAAGCACGACGCGGTGAGATGCAGCTCAATACCGACATTATCAACCTGTTTTTGGAAACGAAAGATATTATGCAGGAACAGCTCGACGCCTATAAAAGTTCGGCAGAGCCTGATGCCGCCAGCTTTGAATACATCTGCAACGCGCTGCGTCAGTTAGCGCTGGAAGCCAAAGGTGAGGCGTCTGCGCCCGCTGTCCCTGCGGCAAAACTGAGCGTTGTTGACGCCGTGGCCGAACCCGATACGGCGCCTGACGCGCCCGCAGGAAAACTGCGCGTAGTGCTGTCACGTCTGAAGGAGAACGAGGTCAACCTGCTGGAAGAGGAGCTGGGGAACCTGGCGACGCTCAGCAACGTGGTGAAGGGCAAAGACAGCCTGGCCGCGACGCTCGACGGCGGGATCGGCCAGGATGACATCGTGGCGGTGCTCTGCTTCGTGATTGAAGCGGATCAGATTGCGTTTGAAACCGAGGCGGCGGCCGTTGAAGCGCCTGCTCCGGCAGAGAATACCCCTGCGGTAGTTGCCGCTGCCCCGGCCCTGAAAGCCGTGCCAAAAGAGACGGCCGCTCCGGCCCGCGGTGAAAAACCAGCGGCGCGTTCCAGCGAGTCCACGAGCATTCGCGTGGCGGTGGAGAAAGTGGATCAGCTGATCAACCTGGTGGGTGAACTGGTCATCACCCAGTCGATGCTGGCCCAGCGCTCCAACGAGCTGGACCCGGTGACCCATGGCGATCTCATCACCAGCATGGGCCAGTTACAACGTAACGCCCGCGATTTGCAGGAATCGGTGATGTCCATCCGCATGATGCCGATGGAATATGTCTTCAGCCGCTTCCCGCGCCTGGTGCGCGACCTGGCCGGCAAGCTCAACAAACAGATCGAACTCACGCTGATGGGCAGCTCCACCGAGCTGGACAAGAGCCTGATTGAACGCATTATCGATCCGTTAACGCACCTGGTGCGTAACAGCCTCGACCACGGCATCGAGCTGCCGGAAAACCGCGTGGCAGCTGGAAAATCGCCCGTGGGCAACCTGATCCTGTCAGCGGAACATCAGGGCGGCAACATCTGCATCGAAGTGACCGATGACGGCGCGGGCCTGAACCGCGAGCGCATTCTGGCGAAGGCGATTTCGCAGGGAATGGCGGTCAACGAAAATATGACCGACGAAGAAGTGGGCATGTTGATTTTTGCCCCGGGCTTCTCAACCGCAGAGCAGGTCACCGACGTTTCCGGCCGCGGCGTGGGCATGGACGTGGTGAAACGTAACATTCAGGAGATGGGCGGTCACGTTGAGATCCAGTCTAAGCAGGGCGCGGGCACCACGATTCGCATCCTGCTGCCGCTGACGCTGGCCATTCTTGACGGCATGTCCGTTAAAGTGGCGGACGAAGTCTTTATTCTGCCGCTGAACGCGGTGATGGAGTCCCTCCAGCCGCGTGAAGAAGATCTGCATCCGCTGGCGGGCGGCGAGCGCGTGCTCGAAGTGCGCGGCGAGTACCTGCCGCTGGTGGAACTGTGGAAAGTGTTTGAAGTGGACGGGGCAAAAACCGAGGCCACGCAGGGTATCGTTGTGATCCTGCAAAGCGCCGGACGCCGCTACGCGCTGCTGGTCGATCAGCTGATTGGTCAGCATCAGGTGGTGGTTAAGAACCTGGAAAGTAACTACCGCAAAGTGCCGGGGATCTCTGCTGCCACCATCCTGGGTGATGGTAGCGTCGCGCTGATCGTCGATGTATCGGCACTTCAGGGATTAAATCGTGAACAACGTGTGGCGAACACAGCCGCCTGATTAAGTAAAAGGTAATAACATGACCGGTATGAGTAACGTAACGAAACTGGCGGGCGAGCCATCTGGACAGGAATTCCTGGTTTTCACTTTAGGGGATGAAGAGTACGGTATCGACATCCTGAAAGTGCAGGAAATTCGCGGTTACGACCAGGTAACGCGCATTGCGAACACGCCAGCGTTTATCAAGGGTGTGACCAACCTGCGCGGTGTGATTGTGCCTATCGTGGACCTGCGCGTGAAGTTTAGCCAGGGCGATGTGGAGTACAACGAAAACACGGTGGTGATCGTCCTGAATCTGGGGCAGCGCGTGGTGGGGATCGTGGTGGATGGCGTGTCTGATGTGCTGTCGCTGACCGCCGATCAAATCCGTCCTGCGCCGGAGTTTGCGGTCACGCTGTCGACGGAATACCTGACGGGGCTGGGTGCGCTCGGCGAGCGTATGCTGATTCTGGTGAATATTGAGAAGCTGCTGAACAGCGAAGAGATGGCGCTGCTGGATATCGCGGCGAATCACGTAGCATAAAACAAAGCCGGGTGGCGGCTTCGCCTTACCCGGCCTACAAATGGCTCGAACACGTAGGCCGGGTAAGCCTCAGCGCCACCCGGCTCTTTTGTAACCTTACGCCTCCTGCTCCACCAGCGCTGATTCCGCTTCCCGCGCCCCTTCATTCTGCGACAGCATCGCCGTCGCAATCCCGTTCCCCAGCACGTTAATGGCCGATCGTCCCATATCCAGGAAATGGTCAATCCCCATCAGCAGCAAGATCCCGGCCACCGGAATGTTAAAGCTCGGAATAGTTGCCGCCAGCACCACCAGCGACGAGCGCGGTACGCCCGCAATCCCTTTCGAGGCCAGCATCAACGTTAACATTAGCACCGTCACCTCGGTGAAACTCAGGTGAATGTTGTATGCCTGGGCGATAAACATCGAGGCGAACGAGCAGTACACCATGGAGCCGACCAGGTTAAACGAGTAGCCGATCGGCAGGACGAAAGAGGCGATATTACGTGAACAGCCGAAGCGCGCTAACTGCTCCAGCGTTTTCGGGTATGCCGCTTCTGAGCTGCTGGTGGTAAACGCGACCAGCACCGGATCTTTCAGCATCGCCACCAGACGGAAAATCTCTTTTTTCAGTACCATGTAACCTACCGCCAGCAATACCAGACAGGTCAGAAGGATCGCCACATAGTAACCGCCAATGAACGAGGCATAGTTCAGCAAAATGCCCAGACCCTGAGTGGCAATCACGGACGAAATCGCGGCAAAAATGGCCAGCGGCGCAACGTACATCACATAGCCCGTCACTTTCAGCATAATGTGGGAGACCACATCCAGCGCCGCCACCAGCGGGGCGTTGAATTTTTGACCTAATGACGCGCCGCCGATGCCGAAGAACATCGAGAAGACCACAATTTGCAGGATCTCATTGTTCGCCATCGCGCCGGCAATGCTGGTTGGAATGGTGTGTGACAGGAAGGCTTTCAGCGACATCCCGCTAACGGCCAGGCCGGTATCAACCGTCTCTGTCGGAATGCTCAGGTTCAGACCGCTGCCGGGTTGTTCAAGGGTAACAATAAACAGCCCCACCAGAATGGAAAGCACGGATGAGCTGATAAACCACACCATCGCTTTACCCCCGACGCGTCCAATCGTCGACGTTTCACCCAGCTTCATAATGCCCACCGTCAGGGTGCTGAACACCAGCGGGGCAATCACCATCTTAATCAGCCGCAGGAAAATATCGGTCAGCAGGGTGATGTTCTCCGACCAGGCCTGTATCGCGTCGGGCGAAGCATACTCATGGATTGCCGCACCTGAAAGAATGCCCGCCAGCATGAAAATCACGATGAAGAGCGTGAGTTTGTTTGCACTTGCCACAAAAAGATCCTCTATGCGCTAAAAGAGTTTCCTGCGTCAATGCATACAAAATTTTTATTTAAGCGCAGGAAAATATTCGGGGCATAAATTGAAGTAAAGCTGCGTGAGTTACAACTTGTTTTTAATTTTTATGAAATTCGTTGTTTTTACTATGACGATATATTGTGACGAGGATCACATTACAGGCGATATATCCTCAAATTAAGCAAGAATAATGCCCGTTTTATTTTGCTAACTCTTTGTAATGTTTGTTAATAGTCTGTTAATAGTCTGTTAATTGGAGGGCGGGTGTCTCACCTTCGCTGAAAGTGGTTGAAGCGTGAACCATAAACTAAATTCTCAGTAACCGCGCCGGGGAATGTTTAAGCGGGGCTAACATACTGAACAGTATGAATAAAATAGGGTAAGCGGACCATTATTTCTTCTGGAGGGTGGTAAATGAAAAGAACACTTCTTTTTATCTGCGCGGGTACACTGCTGACGGCGGCGACTGTCGGTCAGGCGCTGGCAGTCACCAGTAGCGGTACTATCGGGGCGACGCTGACGTTGACGAACGGTTGTTTGATCAACGGCTCGCCAACGCAAAACGGCATTAACTTCGGGACACTCGATTTCGGGACCCATCCTGCGACATTCTCCACCCTGACAACCCAGTTAACCGGGGCCAGCGGCGGAAACACCTTTACCATTCAATGTACCACTGCCAGTTACACGGTGGCGATCACCGGCAACACCAACGCGACCGCACCCGGAACCGTAGTCGGCACCCCCGGCACACCCGCCCGCTATCTGGTGAACACCGCCAATGCGGCACAGGGCGTGGCATACAGCCTCTATAGCGACAGCGGGTACAACAACGTTATCGCTAACAACGCCGCGTTGCCCGTAGCTTCCACAGCGGGCGGGGTGAACAGCTATACCCTCTACGGGCGCATAACGGGCGGCGGCAATAGCGTAACGGTTGTACCGGGAACCTATACCGACACGATTAACGTCAGCGTCACCTACTGATTCAGCCATGAAGGCATTGTGTTTATGTCTGCGCGAAAGCGCAGAGGGCGTCGTGCACCCTTTTTTGGCCCTGCTCGTCGGGCTGATGATGAACTGCGACGCCAGAGCGGTGACCTCCCAGTCCTTCAGGGTGAGCGCGACGGTAGTACCAGGGTGCTCGGTGAGTACCGGCACGGGCGGGCGCTTTGGGACGCTGGATTTTGGAACCCGTAACGGCGTGGACAACACGCCGGTCAGCACCAGCTTTGTCGCCGACGGTGCGTTGTCCATCGCCTGCACGCCGGGCGTGGCGCTGAGCATGAGCATTGACGGCGGCCAGAATTACAGCTCGGTGCGACGGATGACGCGTTCAGGTGGGACCGAAGTTGTTGGTTACCGGCTTTACAGCAGCAGCTCTCTGGCGGCGAACAGCGAAATTGGGGTTAACCAGGCCATACCGATTACCTATACCAACAGCAATAACATCGCGCTGCCTCTTTTTGGCGTCGCGCTCCTGACGGGGTTTAGCCTGCCGGGAACATATTCAGATCAACTCACCGTGACCTTGTCATGGTAGGAAAGGGAGAACATCGATGAAGCCATTTTTCAGGCGATCAGGCCTGGTGGGTCTGTTGGGGGCAACGGCTCTGGCAGCGGGCCAGGCGCAGGCAGCGGCAACCATTCTTTTGTGGCCCATCGATCCGTGGCTTTCGGCAGAGGCCAGAGCAACTGAATTGTGGATCCAGAATCAGGGCAACAGCGCCACGACAATGCAGGTGCGTATTGTGCGCTGGAAGCAGGAGGGCGGATATGAGCGTTACACCGCCCAGCAGGATGTGGTTGCCAGCCCGCCGATCGTGACCATCGCCAAAGGCAGTAAACAGCTTATTCGCCTGATCAAGCAGGGGACGATCCCGTCGGGGGTTGAGCAGGCCTACCGCATTATTGTGGATGAAATTCCCCAGCCGGATGCCAAAGCGGAACCGTCCATGGGCCTCAAACTGCAAATGCGCTATTCCATTCCCTTATTTGTTTATGGGCAGGGGATCCCCACCCTCAACGAAGGGGCGCACCACGCGCTGGCGAATACTCAACAGCTGAGCTGGCGGGTCGTTCAGGAAGGGGGGAAACCCGCGCTTCAGGTCCGTAATCAGGGGGATGTGCACGTCCGGCTCAGCCAGGTTACGGTTGAGCAGGGCGGGCAAAAACGCACGGTTGCCGAGGGGCTGCTGGGTTATGTGCTGCCAGGCAGCACCCGAAGCTGGCCGCTTCCGGCAGGGATTTATCAGCCGAACCGGATGAGCGCGCAAATTAATGCCAGGGATACGCAATGGCAATCGACGCCCGTCAACTGAAACCGGCGATGATGATCCTGCTTTGCGTCAGTACCAGCGCCTTTGCCGAAACCGGCGACGACAGTTTACCGCCGCCGGATGCACGGACGATAAACGGCGAAGCAGTATTCCAGCTCGCCCTGGTGCTGAACCACTATGACACGGGTCTGGTGGTGCCGGTGACGCAGCGTGAGGGCGCCTGGTTTATTTCGGGCGCGGATTTGCTCCGCGCCGGGCTGCCGCCCGCGCATGTGCCAGCCGGAGAGGTGAATCTCTCGACGCTTACGTCGGTACGCGCAGAGTACGACAGCACGGCCCAGCGCCTGTTGCTGACGGTCCCCCGGGACTGGGTCGCGGCGCGGGTCACGCCTTTCAGTGAGCAGAGCACGCAAAGCAAACCGCACTATGGCCGCGGCGCGCTGCTCAATTACGACGTTTATACCAACCATTCCGAACACACGGGCGGCCAGGCGTCGGTCTGGCACGAGTTCCGCTATTTCAATGAGGATTATTCATTTTCATCGACGGGTTACGCCCGGCAGAATTTCACCGGTAACAGCGGACAGCAGGAAGGGTACGTGCGTTATGACTCTACGTTACTGATCACCAACGAAGAGGATGCCACCACCTGGTCCGCCGGGGACGTCATCAGCGATGCGCTGAGCTGGAGCACCAGCGTGCGCATGGGCGGGATCAGCTACGGGCGCGACTTCTCCCTGCGTCCGGATCTGGTGACCTGGCCGCTGCCGGCGTTTTCCGGCGAGGCGGCTGTCCCGACCTCGGTCGATCTCTTTATTAATGGCTACCGTTCCGGCTCCACCCGCCTTCAGCCGGGGCCGTTTACCCTCACCAATTTGCCGTATATCAACGGTGCTGGCGATGCAGTACTGGTTACCACTGATGCGCTGGGTCGTCAGGTGAGTACCACGCTGCCGTTTTATGTCAGCAGCGATCTGCTTAAGCAGGGGTTAAGCGACGGCGCCGTGACGCTGGGCAGCCTGCGGCGTAACTACGGTATTGAGAATTTTGACTATGGCCCGGCGGCGGGCAGCGGATCGTACCGCTACGGGGTGACCGACTGGCTGACGCTGGAGGGGCATGCGGAAGGGGCGGAGTCGCTGGCGCTTGGTGGCGCGGGCACGGTACTGAAGCTCGGGCGTTTTGGCGTGGTAAATACCTCGTGGACCCAAAGCCGCATGCGCGGCGATAGCGGCGGCCAGATAAACTGGGGCTATCAATACAACACCAGCGAGCTTAGCGTAGCGACCCAGCATACCCGACGTGATCGTGGTTTTGGCAATCTCGCCCTGTACGATCAGCCCACCGTTTATGATGAAAATGATAACCCCGTTGCCAGCCTGAGCCGCAATACCGACCAGTATTCTTTAACCTTTAACCTCGGCGGATACGGCAATATCGGCGCGGCATGGATCGGCGTTGAGAGTTTTGACAGCCAGAAAACTGAGCTGCTCAACCTCTCCTGGAGCCGTAATCTGTGGGGCTCAAGCAGTATTTATCTGGCTGCCAGCCGTGACCAGCAGCGAGGCGACTGGACGGTTGCGCTGTCGTTGCAGGTTCCCCTCGGCGAACGTGACAGCGCCGCCGTCACCTTTGAAAACACCCCTGACGCAGGCAGCACTCAACGCATTAACTACAACCACTCGATGCCTTCAGACGGCGGCTTTAGCTGGAACATGGCCTGGGCCAACCAGTCGCGGTCGAGTAACTATCAGCAGGCCACGCTCGGCTGGCGGAATAACAACGTGGAGCTACAGGGCGGCGGCTATGGTGAGAAGGGCATGATGACCTGGTGGGGCGAGGCAATGGGCTCTGTCGTGCTGATGGACGGTGAGCTGTTTGCGGCGAACAAAATCAACGATGCGTTTGTGGTGATCAGCACCGACGGTCATCCGGATGTTCCCGTCAGCTACGAAAACCAGCCGGTCGGAAAAACCAATAACAAAGGCTATCTGCTGGTGAGCGGCGTTTCCGCCTATTACCCGGCAAGTTACCGCATTGATACCCTGAACTTACCTGCGGATACCCGGCTGAAAGAGACCGAGCGTCGGGTGGCGATTCGTCGGCATAACGGTTATCTGGTGGATTTCCCGATGGAGCAGGAGCGGGTTGCCAGCGTGATCCTGCACGATGCGCAGGGCAATGCGATCCCGGTAGGAAGCCAGGTCAGACGCGCGTCCCGGAGCAGCGCGGTTGTCGGCTACGACGGCCTCGCCTGGCTGGAAAACCTCAACGACGTGAATCCGCTCGAGGTTACCACCCCGGAGGGTAAACGCTGTACGGCAACGCTGACCGTTGGCGCAAACCCTGAACATAAGCTGCAAACCTACGGTCCGCTGACCTGTCGGGAGGCGCCGTGAGACGCCTGTTAATCGCGCTCCTGCTGCTGTGCTCCGGCGGCAGCTGGGCGGCCTGTACCGTCAGTACGGTGAATGCCTCGTTTGGCAGCGTCACCTCGTTCGCACTCAGCGGCACCGGGGAAGTGGAAACGACGGGCACGCTGGTGGTGACCTGCGATACCGTTCTCAACCTGTTAACTAACGACTCGGTGACGCTGAATTACACCTCGGCATCCGTCTTCGCGAATAGCCGGGCGACCATGAAGCGTACGGACAACGCGGCTATTACCGATGTCATCCCTGCGCGGCTGTGCGGGGCGTCCGGCTGCGGCGGAAACAGTGAAGTACAAATCAGCAAAGCTTATACCTGGAACGGAAATACGCTGCTCGGGCTGCTGGGTTCAAGGCGCTACAACATTCCCCTTTATTTCCGGACCGTAATGGGGCAGAACGTCACCGCCGGGCCGTATCAGGTGTTGTTAACGTTCAGCATTAACTACAACGTGTGCGCCGTTGGCGCGGTCGGAGCGTGCCTGACCCCGCAAACCGGTACGGCAACCACCTCGATCCTCCTCAACATGACCGTCACCAACGATTGCAGCACCATGACCACGCCGGACGTGAATTTTAACAGCGCGCCGCTGGTGCAAAATTTTCCTACCGTTTCACAGTCGGTTGCCGTCACCTGCACCAAAGGCAGCACCTACACCATAGGCATTAATAATGGGGCAAATGCCCTGAACAACGTGCGTCGTATGGTCAGCGGCAGCAACTTCATGAGTTACGACATCTACAAAGAGGCGACCAGCAACCGCTGGGGTAGCAGCGGCAGCGAGCGCTGGGCCAGCGCCAGCTCATCGCAGGTCAGTACGGACGGGCTTTTACGTACCTACAACTACACCGCCAAAGTTCTGACCAGCCAGGCCACGCCGCCTGCCGGAACCTACACCGACACGCTGATTGTCGACGTCGCGTTCTGACTCCCGCGCTTTTCCCTTTCGCAAATGTAAAGTTCCTGTGGCCTGTGCCGATAACACCGTTAATAAATCTATGAGAAGGTGTTGTATGTTGAACCGTATCCGCGTTGTCACAATGCTTATGATGGTGCTGGTCATTTTCGCACTTCTTCAGCTTATTTCTGGCGGCCTCTTTTTCTCGTCGTTAAAACAGAACCAGGACAGCTTCGCGGCCTCGAACGATTTGCGAATGCAGCAAAGCGAACTGACCACGACCTGGGATCTGATGTTGCAGACGCGTATCAACCTGAGCCGCTCGTCTGCCCGCATGATGATGGACCCGAATAACCAACAGAGCAGCGCAAAAACGGAACTGCTGAAGAATGCGCGCGCCACGCTGGCAGACGCGGCGAAACATTACGACGCCTTCAAAAAAATCGCCCCTCAGCCAGCAATGGCGCAGGCGAGCGCGAACATAGATGAAAAATATCAGGCCTACTTCGCCGGCCTCACGGAGCTGGTACAGTTCCTGGAGCAGGGCAATATGGACGCCTATTTCGCGCAGCCGACCCAGGGAATGCAGAACGCCCTCGGCGCGGCGCTCGGCGAGTACGCCAAAGCCAGCGGCGAACTTTATCACTCCGCCTTTACGCAAAGCCAGAACGACTACCGTTTCGCGAAATGGCAGATGGCGGTTCTCGCCCTCGCGCTGGTCATCGTGCTGGTGGCCGTGTGGTACGGCATTCGTCATATCCTGCTTAACCCGCTTGGCCGCGTCATTGCCCATATCCGTGATATTGGCCGGGGCGATCTCACGAAAACGCTGACCGTTTCTGGCCGCAATGAGATCACCGAGCTGGCAACCAGCGTCGACCATATGCAGCGTTCGCTGATTGATACCGTCGCCAACGTGCGCGAGGGGGCGGATGCCATCTATACCGGCACGAGTGAAATCGCGATGGGCAACAACGATCTCTCGTCCCGTACCGAACAGCAGGCATCCGCACTGGAAGAGACGGCGGCCAGCATGGAGCAGCTCACCGCGACCGTGAAGCAGAATGCCGACAATGCCCGCCAGGCGTCGCAGCTTGCAGAAAGCGCGTCCGACACCGCCCAGCGCGGCGGTCGGGTGGTCGACGGCGTGGTGAAAACCATGCATGACATTGCCGACAGCTCGAAGAAAATTGCCGACATCATCAGCGTAATCGACGGCATCGCCTTCCAGACCAATATCCTGGCGCTGAACGCGGCCGTTGAAGCGGCGCGTGCGGGCGAGCAGGGGCGCGGGTTTGCCGTGGTCGCCAGCGAAGTGCGTAACCTCGCCAGCCGCAGCGCCAATGCGGCGAAAGAGATCAAAGCCCTGATTGAAGACTCTGTTTCACGCGTGGATACCGGCTCGGTGCTGGTGGAAAGTGCGGGTGAAACCATGAATGACATCGTGAATGCCGTGACGCGCGTGACGGACATCATGGGTGAAATCGCCTCTGCATCGGATGAGCAGAGTCGTGGTATTGACCAGGTCGCCCTGGCGGTATCGGAAATGGATCGTGTGACGCAGCAAAACGCCGCCCTGGTGCAGGAGTCCGCTGCCGCGGCCGCTGCGCTGGAGGACCAGGCGAGCCGCCTGAAAATGGCCGTCTCGGCGTTCCGTCTTACTTCAAAAACGACAAATACGGTCAGCTCGCGGTCGGCGTACAGCGAAGCAACCCCGGCACCCGTGACAACACGTACGCGCGCAGCGGTGACCGGACAAGATGAAAACTGGGAAACATTTTGACTGACAATTAAACCGCGGCTGCTTGCCGCTTGATGGGAGCGTGGATGTTAAATCGTATTCGTATCTCGACCACACTGTTTTTGATTCTGATCCTGTGTGGGGTTTTGCAGGTTGGCAGTAACGGGTTGTCTTTCTGGGCGTTTCGCGATGGCTATCAGAATTTGCAGGAAGTTGAGACGAGTAATCAGCAGCGCTCCGCACTGGCACAAACGCGTGCCGTGCTGTTGCAGGCAAGCACGGCGCTGAACAAAGCAGGGACGTTAACCGCGCTGAGCTATCCGCCGGAGGATATTAAGGCGCTGATGGTCGTGGCCCGCAGCAGCCTGAAGCAGGCCGACGCGCAGTTTAAGGCCTTTACGGCGCAGGAGGCGGTCAGTGAGAAAGAGAAAGCGTTGAAAGTCGCCATGAAAAAGACCTTTGATGTGTGGTACGGCGATCTCGACCATCAGGCGACGTGGCTGGAAAACAACCAGCTTTCTGACTTCCTGACCGCGCCGGTGCAGGCGTCTCAGGCGGCGTTCGACGGCAGCTTTAACGCCTGGCAGCAGGATATTAACCAGTTTGTGGCGCGTGCCGGTGCGGACAGCCGTACCAGCTACCGCATGTCAGGGGCGATTTTCCTGACCATGGTGATCCTGGCCGCCCTGCTGACCGGCGGCTCGCTGTGGTGGTCGCGCAAAATGATCGTCCAGCCGCTGGCCATCGTCAGCAGCCACTTCGACAGTATGGCGAAGGGCGATCTGGCGCGTCCGGTGGCCGTGTATGGCAGGAATGAGATATCAGCGATTTTCGCCAGCCTGAAGGCGATGCAGGGGTCGTTGCGGGAAACGGTAAGCAACGTTCGCCAGGGCAGTTACGCCATGCATACCGGGATCTCCGAGATTGCGGCAGGCAATAACGATCTCTCATCCCGCACCGAACAGCAGGCGGCATCGCTGGCGCAGACGGCGGCCAGCATGGAGCAGCTGACCGCGACGGTAAGCCAGAACGCCGATAACGCGCGTCAGGCGTCCGACTTGTCAAAACAGGCGGCGATGACGGCGAAACGTGGGGGCGATCAGGCCTCTCACGTCGCCAGCACGATGCAGGAGATTGCCGCCAGCTCGCAGAAAATTGGCGACATTATCAGCGTCATCGACGGTATCGCGTTCCAGACCAATATTCTGGCGCTGAACGCGGCCGTTGAAGCGGCGCGTGCCGGGGAGCAGGGGCGCGGGTTCGCGGTGGTTGCCGGTGAAGTCCGAAACCTCGCCAGCCGCAGCGCCAATGCGGCGAAAGAGATCAAAGGGCTGATAGAAGAGTCGGTCTCCCGCGTTCAGCAGGGCTCCGCGCTGGTGGATACCGCCGCGCAGACCATGCACGAGATTGTCACCTCCGTGACGCGGGTTAACGACATTATGGGCGAGATTGCCTCGGCGTCTGATGAACAACGCCGTGGTATTGAGCAGGTGGCGCAGGCCGTTACACAGATGGATCAGGTTACGCAGCAGAACGCCTCACTGGTGGAAGAGGCGGCGGCGGCTACCGATCAGCTGGCAAACCAGGCGGATCACCTTACCGGGTTGGTCGCCGTATTTAATGTGAAAGAGCACGTTGAAGCAGTAACAGAAGTCGGACGGTCACAGGCCGTGCCCGTTGTATCCTGAATGTGATTAAGAAGGCGCTATGACATCACCCATGCCCTCAGGGCAAACGTCATTATTGTTGCAGATGACACAGCGCCTCGCGCTGTCCGACGCGCATTTTCGTCGGATATGTCAGTTAATCTACCAGCGTGCGGGGATCGTGCTTGCGGACCATAAGCGAGACATGGTCTACAACCGGCTGGTGCGGCGCTTGCGTACGCTGGGGCTGGATGATTTTGGCCGCTATCTGAGCATGCTCGAAGCGAACCAGAACAGCGCCGAATGGCAGGCATTTATCAACTCATTAACCACCAACCTGACCGCGTTTTTCCGCGAGGCGCATCACTTCCCGGTGCTGGCGGAACACGCCCGTCGCCGTAGCGGAGAGTATCGCGTCTGGAGCGCGGCGGCCTCTACCGGGGAAGAACCGTACTCGCTGGCCATCACCCTGGCGGACACCCTGGGCATGGCGCCGGGCCGCTGGAAAGTGTACGCCAGCGACATCGATACCGAAGTGCTGGAAAAAGCCCGTAACGGCGTTTATCGCCAGGATGAGCTTAAAACGCTGTCTCCTCAGCAGCTACAGCGTTACTTCATGCGCGGTACCGGCCCGCATGAAGGACTGGTGCGCGTACGCCAGGAGCTGGCGAACTGCGTGGAATTTGCTCCCGTTAATTTACTGGATAAGCAGTACAACGTGCCGGGGCCATTCGACGCCATTTTTTGCCGTAACGTGATGATCTATTTTGATAAAACGACGCAACAGGACATCCTGCGTCGCTTTGTTCCGTTGCTCAAGCCTGACGGTTTACTGTTTGCCGGGCACTCGGAAAACTTCAGCAACCTCGTGCGTGAGTTTAGCCTGCGTGGGCAAACGGTATATGCGCTGAGTAAGGAAAAAGCATGAGTAAAATCAGGGTATTGTCTGTCGATGATTCAGCGCTAATGCGTCAGATCATGACCGAAATCATCAATAGCCACAGCGATATGGAGATGGTGGCGACAGCGCCCGATCCGCTGGTCGCGCGGGATTTAATCAAAAAATATAACCCCGACGTGCTGACGCTGGATGTTGAAATGCCGCGCATGGATGGCATCGATTTCCTGGAAAAATTAATGCGCCTGCGCCCGATGCCGGTGGTGATGGTGTCATCTCTGACCGGTAAAGGTTCAGAAATCACCCTGCGCGCGCTGGAGCTGGGGGCGGTGGATTTTGTCACCAAGCCGCAGCTCGGCATTCGCGAGGGGATGCTGGCGTACAGCGAGATGATCGCCGAGAAAATCCGTACCGCGTCGCGCGCAAAACTCGCGGCCCACAAGCCGATGGCAGCTCCGGCAACCCTGAAGGCAGGGCCGTTACTCAGCTCGGAAAAGTTGCTGGTCATTGGGGCGTCAACCGGAGGAACAGAGGCAATTCGCCATGTACTCCAGCCATTGCCGCTCTCAAGCCCGGGTATTCTGATCACGCAACATATGCCGCCAGGGTTTACCCGTTCGTTCGCGGAGCGCCTGAATAAGCTGTGCCAGATCAGCGTGAAAGAGGCGGAAGACGGCGAGCGCGTGCTGCCGGGTCACGCCTATATCGCCCCGGGTGACAAGCACATGGAGCTGGCGCGCAGCGGGGCGAACTATCAAATCAAAATTCATGACGGGCCGCCGGTTAACCGGCACCGTCCGTCGGTGGATGTGCTGTTTCATTCGGTGGCGAAACATGCGGGGCGCAACGCCGTTGGGGTGATCCTGACGGGAATGGGCAACGACGGCGCCGCCGGAATGCTTGCGATGCACCAGGCTGGCGCCTGGACGATTGCGCAGAATGAAGCAAGTTGTGTGGTGTTCGGCATGCCGCGCGAGGCCATCAATATGGGTGGCGTAAGCGAAGTGGTCGATCTTAGCCAGGTAAGCCAGCAGATGCTGGCGAAAATCAGTGCCGGACAGGCAATACGTATTTGACTCAGGAGTATTATTTTATGGCGGATAAAGAGCTTAAGTTTTTGGTTGTGGATGACTTTTCCACCATGCGTCGCATTGTGCGCAACCTGCTGAAAGAGCTGGGCTTCAACAATGTTGAAGAAGCAGAAGACGGGGTGGATGCGCTGAACAAACTCCAGGCTGGCGGGTTTGGTTTTGTGATTTCCGACTGGAACATGCCGAACATGGACGGTCTCGAACTGCTGAAAACCATCCGCGCGGATGCGGGCATGGCCTCTTTGCCGGTGCTGATGGTGACCGCAGAAGCGAAGAAAGAGAACATTATTGCCGCTGCACAGGCGGGCGCAAGCGGCTACGTGGTGAAGCCATTCACCGCGGCGACTCTGGAAGAGAAGCTCGGGAAGATCTTCGAGAAACTCGGCATGTGAGGTGATGGATATGTTGCAACCTGCTATGAAACCCGTTGAAGAACATTCGCCGAGCGACATTATTGCTCGCATTGGTAGCCTGACCCGCATGCTGCGTGACAGCCTGCGTGAGCTGGGGCTGGACCAGGCTATCGCCGAAGCGGCGGAAGCCATCCCTGACGCGCGCGACCGTCTGGACTACGTCGTACAGATGACCGCGCAGGCGGCCGAGCGTGCGCTGAACAGCGTTGAAGCCTCGCAGCCGCACCAGGATGCGATGGAGAAGGGGGCGAAAGCGCTGAGCAAACGCTGGGATGAGTGGTTTGAGAACCCTATTGAGCTGGCGGATGCCCGCGAACTGGTAACGGATACCCGTCAGTACCTGGGTGACGTGCCGGGGCACACCAGCTTCACCAATGCCCAGCTGCTGGACATCATGATGGCACAGGATTTCCAGGACCTCACCGGCCAGGTGATCAAGCGCATGATGGATGTGATTCAGGAGATTGAACGTCAGCTGCTGATGGTGCTGCTGGAGAACATACCGGAACCGGCTGCCCGTCCGAAACGCGAGAACGAAAGCCTGCTCAATGGTCCACAGCTTGACACCAGCAAAGCGGGCGTGGTGGCGAGCCAGGATCAGGTGGACGATCTGCTGGACAGTCTTGGTTTCTGATTGCCCGTTCTGCCTCAGCTCGTTAACGCGGCCTGAGGCAGCTCAGAACAAAAACAGCGAAAAGAGCCCGAATAAACGGGCTTTTCTCGCCATTGGATTTTCTCTGCGCTGGCATGATACCCGTGAATTAATGGGCTGCGAGCAGGCACAGTGGCAGAAGAGAACGACGACAAAACAGAAGCCCCCACACCCCACCGACTTGAAAAAGCCCGTGAGGATGGGCAGATCCCCCGATCCCGAGAGCTGACATCCCTGCTGATCCTGGTGGTGGGCGTCTGCATAATCTGGTGGGGCGGGGAGATGCTCGCCCGCAGACTGGCGGGAATGCTTTCTGCTGGCCTACGTTTTGATCACAGCATGGTCAATGACCCCAATCTGATCCTCATTCAGATCATCAACCTTGTGAAAAGCGCGATGCTCGCCTTGCTGCCGCTGATCGCGGGCGTGGTCATCGTGGCCCTGGTTTCGCCGGTCATGCTCGGTGGCCTGGTGTTCAGCGGAAAATCGCTGCAACCGAAATTCTCTAAGCTCAATCCGTTCCCCGGCATTGCGAAAATGTTTTCCGCGCAAACCGGGGCTGAGCTTCTTAAAGCGATCCTGAAATCGCTTCTTATGGGCAGTACCGCCGGGTTTTTTCTGTGGCACCACTGGCCGGAGATGATGCGCCTCATCAGCGAGTCCCCGATGACGGCGATGAAGAATGCCCTGAACCTGGTCGGGTTATGCTCGCTGCTGGTGGTACTCAGCATTATTCCGATGGTGGCGTTCGACGTTATCTTCCAGATCTATTCCCATATCAAAAAGCTGCGAATGTCGCGTCAGGACATCCGCGATGAATATAAACAGATGGAAGGCGACCCGCACGTTAAGGGCCGTATCCGCCAGATGCAGCGCGCCGCCGCGCGTCGGCGCATGATGGAAGATGTGCCGAAAGCCGACGTCATCGTCACCAACCCGACCCACTACTCCGTGGCGCTTCAGTACGACGAAAACAAAATGAGCGCGCCGAAAGTGGTGGCGAAAGGGGCCGGGCTGATTGCGCTGCGCATTCGTGAAATCGCCACGGAAAACCGTGTGCCGATCCTGGAAGCACCGCCGCTGGCTCGCGCGCTGTATCGCCACGCGGAAATTGGACAACAGATCCCGGGCCAGCTCTACGCCGCTGTCGCAGAGGTGCTGGCCTGGGTGTGGCAACTGAAACGCTGGCGTTTAGCGGGCGGTCAACGACCTGTAAAACCTGAGAACCTTCCGGTGCCTGAAGCACTGGATTTTTTGAACGAGAAGGACACTGATGGCTAATCTGGTGGCAATGTTGCGCCTGCCCGGCAACCTGAAATCGACGCAATGGCAGATCCTTGCCGGACCGATTCTGATCCTGCTAATTCTGTCGATGATGGTGCTGCCGTTACCGGCATTTATCCTCGACCTGCTTTTCACCTTCAACATTGCGTTGTCCATCATGGTGTTGCTGGTGGCGATGTTCACCCAGCGCACGCTGGAGTTCGCCGCGTTTCCAACGATCCTGCTGTTCACCACGCTGCTGCGCCTGGCGCTGAACGTTGCCTCCACGCGTATCATCCTGATGGAAGGGCACACCGGCGCGGCGGCGGCGGGCAAGGTGGTCGAAGCCTTCGGTCACTTCCTGGTGGGCGGCAACTTCGCCATCGGTATCGTGGTGTTCGTCATTCTGGTGATTATTAACTTCATGGTTATCACTAAAGGGGCGGGGCGTATCGCAGAAGTGGGCGCGCGCTTCGTGCTCGACGGGATGCCGGGCAAGCAGATGGCCATCGACGCGGACCTGAATGCCGGGCTGATCGCGGAAGATGAAGCGAAAAAACGCCGTGCTGAAGTGACCCAGGAGGCAGATTTCTACGGCTCCATGGACGGTGCGAGTAAGTTTGTGCGCGGTGACGCCATCGCGGGCATTCTGATCATGGTGATTAACGTCGTCGGCGGCCTGCTTGTCGGCGTGCTGCAACACGGCATGGACATGGGCCACGCAGCGGAAAGCTATACGCTGCTGACCATTGGTGATGGTCTGGTGGCGCAGATCCCGGCGCTGGTGATCTCCACCGCGGCGGGCGTGATTGTGACTCGCGTCAGTACCGATCAGGACGTGGGCGAGCAGATGGTGGGGCAGCTCTTCAGCAACCCGCGCGTTATGCTGCTCTCCGCGGCGGTGCTGGGCCTGCTCGGTATGGTGCCGGGCATGCCAAACCTGGTATTCCTGCTGTTCACCGCTGCGCTGCTGGGGCTTGCCTGGTGGATGCGTGGCCGGGAAACGCAGCCTAAGGCAGAGCCTGCGCCGGTCAAAATGCCTGAGAACACCCAGGCGGTGGAAGCCACCTGGAACGACGTACAGCTCGAAGATTCGCTGGGGATGGAAGTGGGGTACCGCCTGATCCCGATGGTGGATTTCCAGCAGGATGGTGAGCTGCTTGGCCGTATCCGCAGCATTCGTAAAAAATTCGCCCAGGATATGGGCTTCCTGCCGCCGGTGGTCCACATCCGGGACAATATGGATCTCCCGCCCGCGCGCTACCGCATCCTGATGAAAGGGGTGGAAATCGGCAGCGGTGATGCGTACCCCGGCCGCTGGCTGGCGATTAACCCGGGCACCGCCGCAGGCACGCTGCCGGGTGAGCAGACGACCGACCCGGCCTTTGGTCTGGCGGCAATCTGGATTGAGAGCGCCCTGAAAGAGCAGGCCCAGATTCAGGGTTACACGGTCGTTGAGGCCAGTACCGTGGTGGCGACGCACCTCAACCACCTGATTGGCCAGTTCTCCGCGGAACTGTTTGGACGTCAGGAGGCGCAGCAGCTGCTCGACCGCGTAACGCAGGAGATGCCGAAGCTGACCGAAGATTTGGTGCCGGGCGTACTGACCTTAACCACCCTGCACAAAGTGCTGCAAAATCTGCTCGATGAGAAGGTGCCCATTCGCGATATGCGTACCATCCTTGAGACGCTGGCCGAACATGCGCCGCTGCAAAGCGATCCGCACGAACTGACGGCGGTGGTGCGCGTGGCGCTCGGACGCGCCATTACCCAGCAATGGTTCCCGGGAACCGGCGAAGTGCAGGTCATTGGCCTGGACACGCCGCTGGAACGTCTGCTGCTTCAGGCGTTGCAGGGCGGTGGCGGGCTGGAGCCGGGTCTGGCGGACAGATTACTGGCGCAAACCCAGGAGGCGCTGGCGCGTCAGGAGATGCTGGGCGCGCCGCCGGTGCTGCTGGTGAATCACGCGCTGCGTCCGTTGCTGTCGCGCTTCCTGCGCCGGAGCCTGAACCAGCTGGTAGTGCTGTCGAATATGGAGCTGTCCGATAACCGCAATATTCGCATGACGGCGACCATAGGAGGGAAATAATGCGTAAGTGGCTGTGGATCTTACTTTTCCCGCTGGCGGCGCAGGCCGCAGGCGAGGGGGCATGGCAGGCCAGCAGTATCGGCTTGACGCTCAACCATCGGGGTGAGTCGATCTCCTCCCGTCCGCTGTCCGCCTCTGAGCCCGTGTCCGGGCAGATGACGCTGGTGGCCTGGAATTACACCCTGACGGGACCCACACCGGCCGGGTTGCGGGTGCGGCTGTGCTCGCTGACCCGCTGCGCGGAAATCGAGGGTCAACGTGGCACTACCCAGGCCTTCAACGGGGTGTCTGCTCAGGAGCCTTTACGCTTTATCTGGGAAGTGCCAGGCGGTGGACGTCTGATCCCGGCGCTGAAGGTTCAGCGCAACGAGGTGCTCGTCAACTACCGCTAACTGCCCGCCTTTTCGCCAGTCTCCAGGCATTTCTGAAGGCTGGCTCGCAAAAATGACCTTCCCTTTTGATACAAAAGAAACGCTGTTTTATAAATCAGTGACACGCGTATTGACACTCTTTGCGTTTTTGCCATTCACCACTTTGTGATGGCAGAAACAGAAAGGTATCAACAGGTCGATACTTTTACTGTAGCCGTGTAAAAACTCCCGGACGAGGTTGCTTACAGGGAGTCTCCCAAAACTGATTAGGGTTGACGGCAATGAAAACACGTAAAATTGGACTCGCAAATTATTTTGCTTACGGGTCAGGGGACTTCCTCGGGGCGGGGACTACCGCCCTGACGGCCGCCTGGCTTTTGTATTTTTATACCACCTTCTGTGGACTCACACCGATTGAAGCAACCTTTATCTTCGCTGCCGCAAGGGTGCTGGATGCGGTTGTCAGCCCGTTAATGGGCTTTTTAACCGATAACTTTGGCACCACCTGGCTGGGCAAGCGTTTTGGCCGTCGTAAGTTCTTCATCCTGCTCGGTATTCCCTGCGTTTTCAGCTACTCGCTGATGTGGGTAGGGGACATGAGTTTCTGGTACTACCTGCTGACCTATCTGATCTTTGATATCGTCTACACCATGATCCTGGTGCCGTACGAAACGCTGGTGCCGGAGATGACGGACGATTTCAAACAGAAAACCAAATTCTCCGGGGCGCGAATCTCTATGGCGCAGATGTCCGCCATTCTGGCCTCCTTCCTGCCGGGGATCCTGCTCACGCATTTCGGCAAAGACAACGCGATCTCCTTCTTCTATGCAAGCCTGGTCTTCTCCGTACTCTGCGCGCTGATGCTTACTTTCGTCTGGTTCTTCACCTGGGAGCGTCCGCGGGAAGAGTGGTCTGAAGCGGCTCTGCGTGCCGAGGAAGAGAAGAAAAAGCTGACCCTGGGCCAGAGCCTGAACCGTCTTTTTGTCGAATTAAGTTCGACGCTGCGCATCAAGATTTTCCGCCAGCATCTGGGGATGTACCTTGGCGGCTACATCGCCCAGGACGTCTTTAATGCGGTGTTCACCTATTACGTGGTATTTGTGCTGATGCAGGAGGCGTCAATGGCGTCCAACCTGCTGGGCACGATGGCCATCTTCCAGTTCCTCGCCGTGATCGGCATGATCCCGCTGTGCATTCGCTTCGGACCTGCGCCGTCTTACCGCATGGTGGTCGTGCTGTTTGGTCTGGCCTCGCTCTCTTACGCGGTGCTTTATTACGCGGGCCTGAGCGACGTTTACGCTCTGCTGCTGCTGATCTCTGCGGTTGCCGGTCTTGGCCGCGGGGGTATCAACTACGTACCGTGGAATACCTACACCTACATTGCTGACGTGGACGAAGTGATCACCGGTCAGCGTCGCGAAGGGATCTTCGCGGGCATCATGACGCTGACCCGTAAAGCGTCTCAGGCCGGTGCGGTGATGCTGGTGGGGATCGTGATGCAGATGTCGGGCTTTATCAGCGGGCAAAAAGTGCAACCTGCGGAAGTGAGCCACACCATTCTGATGATCCTGAGCGTTGGCACTATTCTGGTGCTGTTCTGCGGCTTCCTTGTCTCCCTGCGCTTCAAACTCAATTTGCAGACTCACAGCACCCTGCGTGAAGAGACCGCGAAAATGCGCGAGTCCGGCCATGCGATGCCAGAGGCGGTGACCCCGCAGGCCCGCGCTACCGTGGAGATGCTGGCGGGAATGCCGTATGAATCCCTGTGGGGCAACAACAACATCGGTTATCTGAATCGCAATAAGCCGGCGGCCCCTTCGCTGAAGGATCGCGCGGTACTGAATTCGACATACAACAGAGGTTAAGATGATGAAAGTTTGGCCTGTCAAACATAGCCCGTTACTGCGTCAGCCTGAGCGCTTTATCGCCAGGGATGAGCTGAAATCGCTGATTCAAAAGGTGACGCATAACCTGGTCAATATCCACGACAAAACGGGTGAGTTTTTGCTGCGGCTGGACGACGGGCGCGTGATCGACACCAAAGGCTGGGCCGGATGGGAATGGACCCACGGCGTCGGTTTATACGGTATCTGGCAGTATTACTGCCAGACCGGTGACGAAGGCATGCGCGAGATTATCGACAGCTGGTTTGCTGACCGTTTCGCTGAAGGCGCAACCACCAAAAACGTGAATACCATGTCGCCGTTCCTGACGCTGGCGTATCGCTACGAAGAGACCAAAAACCCTGCCTGGCTGCCGTGGCTGGAAAGCTGGGCGGAATGGGCGATGAATGAGATGCCGCGCACCGAACATGGCGGCATGCAGCACATCACCCTGGCGGAAGAGAACCATCAGCAGATGTGGGATGACACGCTGATGATGACGGTGCTGCCGCTGGCGAAAATCGGCAAGCTGCTGAACAAGCCGGAGTACGTCGAGGAGGCGATCTATCAGTTCCTGCTCCACGTACAGAACCTGATGGATCGGGAGACCGGACTGTGGTTCCACGGCTGGAATTACGACGGCAATCACAACTTTGCCCGGGCTCGCTGGGCGCGCGGCAACAGCTGGCTGACCATCGTGATCCCGGATTTCCTCGAGCTGGTGGATCTGCCGGAAAACAACGCCATTCGTCGCTATCTGGTGCAGGTGCTGAACGCGCAGATCGCCGCGCTGGCAAAATGTCAGGACGAGAGCGGATTGTGGCATACGCTGCTGGACGATCCTGATTCTTATCTGGAGGCGTCGGCCACGGCAGGGTTTGCCTACGGCATTCTGAAAGCCGTGCGCAAGCGTTATGTCGGCGCAGAGTACGCAGAGGTGGCGGAGAAAGCGATTCGCGGCATCGTGCAAAACATCTCGCCGGAAGGGGAGCTGCTGCAAACGTCCTTCGGGACGGGGATGGGCAGCGATCTGGCGTTTTACCGCCAGATACCGCTGACCTCAATGCCGTATGGACAGGCCATGGCGATTCTGTGTCTGACGGAATATTTGCGGAAATATTTCTGATAATAAAAAACCCGGCGCTCGCCGGGTTTCTTTTTTACATACGTTCTACGGTTTCGATACCCAGGGTATCCAGACCCAGCTTCAGGGTCTTCGCCGTCAGCTGCGCCAGCTTCAGGCGACTGTGGCGCACCGCTTCGCTCTCGGCAGAGAGGATAGGGCAGTGTTCGTAGAAGCCAGAGAACAGACCGGCCAGATCGTACAGGTATGCACACATAACGTGCGGCGTACCGTCACGCGCGACCACGGAGAGCGTCTCTTCGAACTGAAGCAGGCGGGCAGCCAGCTGTGCTTCACGGTCTTCGGTAAGGGTCACCGTAGCATTCGCCAGCACGCTTTCGTCGATATTGGCTTTACGGAAGACGGAGAGTACGCGGGTATAAGCGTACTGCATATATGGCGCCGTGTTGCCTTCAAACGCCAGCATGTTGTCCCAGTCGAAGATATAGTCGGTGGTACGGTTCTTGGAGAGATCCGCGTATTTCACCGCGCCGATCCCAACCGCGTTAGCCAGTTTCTCCAGCTCGTCAGCAGGCATATCCGGGTTCTTCTCGGCCACCAGGCGACGCGCGCGTTCCAGCGCTTCATCCAGCAGATCGGAAAGCTTCACGGTGCCGCCCGCACGGGTTTTGAACGGCTTACCGTCTTTACCCAGCATCATGCCGAACATGTGATGTTCCAGCGGCACGGAATCCGGCACATAACCCGCTTTACGCACGATAGTCCACGCCTGCATCAGGTGCTGGTGCTGACGGGAGTCGATGTAATACAGCACGCGATCCGCATGCAGGGTTTCGTAACGGTATTTCGCACAGGCGATGTCGGTGGTGGTGTAGAGATAGCCGCCATCCTTTTTCTGGACGATTACACCCATCGGTTCGCCTTCCTTGTTTTTATACTCATCAAGGAACACCACCGTTGCGCCTTCGCTTTCCACCGCCAGATTTTTAGCTTTCAGGTCCGCCACAATGCCTGGCAGCATCGGGTTATACAGGCTTTCACCCATCACGTCGTCACGGGTCAGGGTCACGTTCAGACGGTTATAGGTGAGCTGATTCTGGGACATGGTAATGTCCACCAGCTTGCGCCACATCTCGAGGAAGTACGGGTCGCCGCCTTGAAGTTTCACCACGTAGCTGCGCGCGCGCTCGGCGAAGGCTTCATCTTCGTCATAGTGCTTTTTGGCTTCACGGTAGAAACCTTCCAGGTCTGCCAGCGCCATTTCGCCTGCGTTTTCCTGCTGCTGCTTTTCCAGATACGCGATCAGCATGCCGAACTGCGTGCCCCAGTCGCCTACGTGGTTAGCGCGGATCACCTTGTGACCAAGGAACTCGAGGGTACGCACCGCCGCGTCACCGATGATGGTGGAGCGCAGGTGACCGACGTGCATCTCTTTCGCCACGTTTGGCGCGGAGTAGTCAACCACCACGGTCTGCGCTTCTGGCTGAGCCACGCCCAGACGGTCAGACTTCAGCGCCGCGTCAACGTGGCTTGCGAGGAATGCAGGCTCAAGGAAAATGTTGATAAAGCCTGGACCGGCGATTTCGGTTTTGCTGGCGATGCCGGTGAGATCCAGATGCGTCAGTACCTGCTCAGCGAGCTGTCGCGGCGGCATGCCCAGTTTTTTAGCCACTGCCATCACGCCATTAGCCTGATAGTCGCCAAACTGTACTTTCGCTGACTGACGAACCTGTGGTTCGCAATCCGCAGGCGCACCTGCGGCAATCAGTGCCTGACTGACTTTTTCTGAGAGAAGAGCCTGAATATTCACCTGGATACCTTACGTTTTTGATGCGGGTAAAAAACACCCACGCCAGTTTAAGAATTTAGGGCGGGAGTATACTGCAAATGCCTTCGGGCGTCAGCCCTGCGGGGGGCGAAGATCGCTCAGAATCCAGGCGAAGACGGTATGCATAATCATGCAGTCGAAAAAACCGTGATTCTGCGGTTGGTCGACAGAGGGCAACAGAGTAAATTAGCGGCTTTGCGACACGAAACGAGACTGACCTATGGCGAACTGGCATACCATTGACGAACTGCATGATATTTCCGCAGATTTACCGCGCTTCACTCAGGCGTTCACAGAACTTGCCACCCGTCTCGGGCTGGATATCGCGCCGCTTGAGGCCGATCACATCTCTTTGCGCTGCCACCAGAATGCCACCGCCGAACGCTGGCGGCGTGGCTTTGAGCAGTGCGGAGAACTGCTGTCGGAGAATATCATTAACGGTCGCCCGATCTGCCTGTTCAAACTTCACGCGCCGGTAACGGTGGCGCACTGGCAACTCACCGTTGTGGAACTGCCCTGGCCAGGAGAGAAGCGTTATCCGCACGAAGGCTGGGAGCATATCGAAATTGTTCTGCCTGGGGAGCCCGAGACGCTGAACGCCCGTGCGCTGGCGCTGCTTTCCGACGAGGGGTTAAGCCAGCCGGGTATTTTCGTCAAAACCAGCTCGCCAAAAGGGGAGCGCGAACGCTTACCGAACCCTACGCTTGCCGTAACGGACGGCAACGTGACGGTGAAATTCCATCCCTGGACTATCGAGCAGATCGTCGCCAGCGAAGCGTAAGCATTGTGAGCGTCGATCCAGACACCAATCGGGCAACGTGCCACGATGGTACGTTGAGTGAAATTTAAGGAGGATGACATGGCGCTGCTGGAAATTTGTTGTTACAGCGTGGAGTGTGCCGTCACTGCGCAACGGCAGGGGGCCGATCGCATCGAGCTTTGCGCGGCACCGAAAGAAGGAGGATTAACCCCGTCCTTTGGCGTGCTGAAATCAGCCCGTCAGGCCATCACTATTCCGGTGCACCCGATTATTCGCCCGCGCGGCGGTGATTTTTGTTATACGGCGGGTGAGTTCAGTGCCATGCTTGAGGATATCGCCCTCGTCCGTGATTCCGGTTTTCCGGGGCTGGTGATCGGTATGCTGGACGAAGACGGCAACATCGATCTTCCGCGTATGCGTCAGGTCATGCGCGCCGCCCGGGGGATGGCGGTCACTTTTCATCGTGCGTTCGATATGTGTCAGGATCCGATACAAGCCTTTGATACGCTGGCAGAACTGGGCGTGGCGCGCGTTCTGACGTCGGGCCAGCAGTCCTCGGCTGAAAAAGGACTGAAATTAATTACGGAACTAAAAGCATATTCCGGTGTTCCAATAATCATGGCGGGCGCAGGAGTACGCGCCAGCAATCTGGAACTGTTTTTAAACGCAGGGGTGGAAGAGCTGCACAGCTCGGCGGGTAAATGGATACCTTCACCCATGCGTTATCGCAATACAGGGTTGTCAATGTCGACGGATGCTGAAGCGGATGAGTACTCACGCTACGGTGTGGATGGAGAGTCGGTTGCGGTAATGAAATCGTTGATTGAACGTCATCACGTGTAGCAACGAACCGATTTTTACCGCGCATCATGTCGCCCAATATGATGCTTGCTTGTACCAGGCCCCTGCAAATTACACAGGGGCCTTTTTTTCTTTTTTGCCCGGTGGCGCTGCGCTTACCGGGCCTACGAAATCACGCGTAGGCCGGGTAAGGCGCAGCCGCCACCCGGCTAAAGGCTACGGCTTGGTCGCAATCAATACCGCACGCATCGGGGCCGGATAGCCTTCTATGGTTTTACTGTGATCGTCCGGGTCGAGGAATTGCTCCAGCGATTCGGTGATCATCCAGTCGGTGCGGCGCTGTTCCTCAACCGACGTCACGCACACATCGGCGATGCGTACATCGACAAATCCACATTTCTCCAGCCAGTTCTTCAGCGCCAGCGCGGAAGGGATGAAGTAAACGTTGCGCATCTGCGCATAGCGATCGCCCGGCACCAGAACGGCATGTTCATCGCCTTCGATGACCAGCGTTTCCAGCACCAGTTCGCCGCCGCTGACCAGCTGATCTTTCAACTGCCAGAGATGCTCCAGCGGGGAACGACGGTGGTACAGCACGCCCATCGAGAAAACGGTATCAAACGCTTTCAGGGCAGGGAGTTGCTCGATACCCAGCGGCAGCAGGTGCGCACGCTGGTCGTTACCCAGCAGCTTACGCACCGCTTCAAACTGGCACAGGAACAGCTGCATCGGATCGATACCGACGGCCAGATGCGCGCCTGCGCCGATCATGCGCCACATGTGATAGCCGCTACCGCAGCCCACGTCCAGAATGGTGCGCCCGGTCAGGTTGGATAAATGCGGCAGAACGCGATCCCACTTCCAGTCAGAGCGCCACTCGGTGTTGATATTTACACCGTACAGCGAGAACGGCCCTTTGCGCCACGGCATCAGGTTACGCATCAGCGTTTCGATGCGGTTGATCTGCCCGGCCGGGAGCGGCTCTTCGCTCTCCGCTGTCACGCTGTGCAGCAAATCCAGACGATGAGGCGTCAGTTCAGGCAGAAACTCCACGGCGTTGGACCACTGCTTCAACAGACCATGCTGCTGATCGCGCTGCCAGGTGGCAATTTGCGCAGGCAGGGTTTCCAGCCAGTGGGAAAGGTGGTTTTTGGCAATCAGCTGATAGAAATTACCGAACTCGATCATGCTGCGTCTCCGGCTTTAAGCGCCACCAGAGAACCAAAGTTAAAGCACTGGAACCACAGTTCGCTGTGTTCAAATCCGGCTTTGCGCAGGCGCGCTTTGTGGGTTTCTACGGAATCCGTCAGCATGACGTTTTCAAGCATGCTGCGCTTCTGGCTGATCTCCAGCTCGCTGTAGCCATTTGCACGCTTGAAATCATGGTGCATGTTGAACAGCAGTTCGCCCACGCTGGCGTCTTCAAAGCTGAATTTCTCAGACAGCACCAGCGCGCCGCCCGGGTTCAGGCCCTGATAAATTTTATCCAGCAACCGCTGACGATCGTCCGGCACCAGGAACTGAAGGGTAAAGTTCAGTACCACCATCGAGGCGTTCTGGATGTCGATATCGCGGATATCGCCTTCTACCACCTCCACAGGCGTAGGGGCTTTATACGCGTCAATGTGGCGACGGCAGCGTTCGACCATGGCCGGTGAGTTATCGACAGCCACAATCTTGCAGCCTTTGTGATGAACGTTACGACGAATAGACAGCGTTGCCGCTCCCAGCGAACAACCCAGGTCATAGACCTGCGTGCCGGGTTGAACAAAACGCTCCGCCAGCATGCCGATCATGGAGATAATATTGGAATAACCGGGAACAGAGCGCTGGATCATATCCGGGAAGACTTCGGCTACCCGTTCATCAAAGGTCCAGTCGCCCAGGCTGGCGATAGGCGCGGAAAAAAGCGTGTCGCGATCTGACATAACGTAAAAAATCCGGGAAAAATAAAGGGGCATATTGTGCGCTAATGGAAGGAGAAAACCAACTCCCACGGCATATACCAAAGGTTAGCCAGCACCATCAGCAAAAGCGAGCACCAGGTCGCGCTCATGCCGGAACGACGCCAGCGGATCAGGCGGTGGTGAAAACCATAATAATGCATCAAACGCCCTGCTATCAGCAGCAGCCCACAGACGTGCACCATCCAGGTTTCTGCGCCATCCATCTCCATTAACAGCAGTAAAATTAACGCGACGGGAATGTACTCGACCGCGTTGCCGTGGATGCGGATTGCGCTTTGTAGCTCAGAAAAGCCCCCGTCACCGTACGAGACGCGGTACTGCATTCTCAGGCGCACAACATCAAATGAAAACTTAATCAGCAGTAATGCACCTAACACCGCATACAGCGCGCTGACCATACTAACTCCCTGTTTTTGGCAGATGGCACGTCTCTATGATAGGGGGTGATTTCAGAAAAGAGAAGATTGTTGTGGGATGGACGGCGCGGGGCCAACCGACGGAACCGCCTGCTGCAAGGCCTGCCAGAGAGCATCGACCAGTTCAGGCGCCTGCGCGATATCCGGCGTATGTAAAAAAAGGTACGGCGTGGTGGTGTGCTCCCATTTCGCCAGCGTTTGCAGCCAGACGGCGAACATCTCCTCATTTTGCTGCATGTTATCGCTGCCGATAAACCGGACCATCGGGTTCTGCGCCGTTACGATCGCGTGGACGGGCACTTTCGGTTTTTTGCGCTGGGCATCAACAACCGCTTCGCTGTGCGGGATTGCGCTGTGCACAGGGCGGCTGTCGAGGATCACGCGGTTGACCGATCGTTCATGCAGGCCGCGATTGAGCGCTTTCTCCGCGTCGCCCTTGGCAAAGAATTCCGGATGCCTCACTTCTACGCCGTAGGTAAAGCCATGTGGCAGGGCGTCGAGAAACTGCCAGAGGGCGGGCAGGTCGCGCGGGCCAAACGTGGCGGGAAGCTGGAGCCAGTACTGGCCAATACGGTTGGCCAGAGGCGACATCCGGGTGAAAAACTCGTGGGTTAAATCATCGCAGTTGCGCAGCGCGGCGTTGTGGGAGATGGTCGCCGGGAATTTAAAGCAAAAGCGGAAGTTGTCGGTGGTTTGCTCGCGCCAGCGTTCGACGATCTCCGCGCGGGGCAGGGCGTACAGCGTGGTATTGCCCTCCACGCAGTTAAAGTGTCGGGCATACTCTTCAAGGCTGGTAATACCCAGGCGCACCCATTTCGGGTGCGACCACTGGGGCAGGCCCACGTACATCATAGCGCGCTGAGGATCTCATCCGTGCTGCGCACGCGACCGATACGCGGGAAGATATGGGTCATGCTGCCCTGATGCTGATCCGCAGAGGCTGCGCTGCACGCATCTTCCGCGATCACCAGGTTAAAGCCCAGCTCCCAGGCGTTACGGGCGGTGGATTCCACACCAATGTTGGTGGAGATCCCGCACAGAATAATCGTGTCGATCCCGCGACGGCGCAGCTGGAGCTCCAGGTCGGTGCCGTAGAATGCGCCCCACTGGCGTTTGGTAACTTCTATATCGCTGTCGCGTTTACCGAGCGAGACAGGATATGTCCACCAGTTGTCCGGCAGCGCCTGCGCCGGGGCCTGGGCATCAACCGGCTGTTTTAGCGCTTCGGCGAAATCAGCGGACCAGCCGACGCGCACCATAACAACAGGCGAGCCGCTGGCGCGGCATTTTTCTGCCAGGCGCGCAGCGCGGCTGACCACATCGTCAGCGGTGTGCGGTCCACCGGCAAAAGGCAGAATGCCTTCCTGTAAATCAATGACCACAAGGGCGGTTTTGGTGGCATCTAGTGTAAACATCGTCACTCCCGTCAAATGAATTGCTTTTCTACACCTTACGACGTGATGGCCTGTTATCGGTCGGATAATTTTGTTAATTTTTGTGAGAATAGGCAATAAGAGTTCAGCAAACGCGCGTCAGGCCGTGCTTCGCTCTTATCGTGCGGCAGAATTTCCAGTATAATAGCCGCCTTTTTTCATCCAGTTGTGACATACAGAAAGCTGCGACATCGTAGCCTGCGAGACAGGCGACAATCAGCCTGCGGCTAATTAAGGGATATCTCATGCGTACAGAATATTGCGGGCAGCTGCGTCAGTCCCACGTCGGGCAGCAGGTCACCCTGTGTGGTTGGGTCAATCGTCGTCGCGATCTTGGTAGCCTTATCTTTATTGATATGCGTGACCGCGAAGGTATCGTTCAGGTGTTCTTCGATCCGGATCGCGCTGATGCGTTGAAGCTGGCTTCTGAGCTGCGCAATGAGTTCTGCATTCAGGTGACGGGCACCGTGCGTGCGCGTGACGAGAAAAACGTCAACGCCGACATGGCGACCGGCGCAATCGAAGTGCTGGCGTCCGATCTGACGATCATCAACCGCGCGGAAGCGCTGCCGCTGGACTCCAACCACGTCAACACCGAAGAAGCGCGTCTGAAATACCGCTACCTGGATCTGCGTCGTCCGGAAATGGCTCAGCGCCTGAAAACCCGTGCGAAAATCACCAGCCTGGTGCGCCGTTTTATGGATGACCACGGTTTCCTTGATATCGAAACCCCGATGCTGACCAAAGCCACGCCGGAAGGCGCGCGTGACTACCTGGTGCCATCCCGCGTCCATAAAGGCAAATTCTACGCGCTGCCGCAGTCACCACAGCTGTTCAAACAGCTGCTGATGATGTCCGGCTTCGATCGCTACTATCAGATCGTGAAATGCTTCCGCGACGAAGACCTGCGCGCTGACCGTCAGCCAGAATTTACCCAGATCGATGTGGAAACCTCCTTCATGACCGCTGAGCAGGTGCGTGAGGTGATGGAAGCCCTGGTGCGTAGCCTGTGGAACGACGTGAAAGGCGTTGAGCTGGGCGATTTCCCTGTCATGACCTTCGCGGAAGCCGAGCGTCGCTACGGTTCCGACAAACCAGACCTGCGTAACCCGATGGAGCTGGTGGACGTGGCAGACCTGGTGAAAGCCGTTGAGTTCGCGGTCTTTGCTGGCCCGGCTAACGATCCGAAAGGCCGCGTGGCTGCCCTGCGCGTTCCGGGCGGTGCTGCCCTTAGCCGTAAGCAGATTGACGACTACGGCAACTTCATCAAGATCTACGGCGCGAAAGGTCTGGCCTATATTAAAGTGACCGAGCGTGCAAAAGGTCTGGAAGGCATCACCAGCCCGGTGGCGAAATTCCTGAATGCGGACATCGTGGAAGCGATCCTTGAGCGCACCGGCGCGCAGGACGGCGACATGATCTTCTTCGGCGCAGACAACAAGAAAGTGGTTGCGGATGCGATGGGCGCGCTGCGTCTGAAGCTTGGCAAAGACCTGAACCTGACCGACGAAAGCAAATGGGCGCCGCTGTGGGTAATCGACTTCCCGATGTTTGAAGACGACGGTGAAGGCGGCCTGACCGCGATGCACCACCCGTTCACCTCGCCAAAAGAGATGACGGCGGCAGAGCTGAAAGCGGCGCCGGAAGACGCGGTGGCAAACGCCTACGATATGGTCATCAACGGCTACGAAGTGGGCGGCGGTTCCGTGCGTATTCACAGCGGTGAAATGCAGCAGACCGTGTTCGGCATTCTGGGCATTAACGAGCAGGAGCAGCGCGAGAAGTTTGGCTTCCTGCTGGACGCCCTGAAGTACGGTACCCCTCCGCACGCGGGTCTGGCCTTCGGTCTTGACCGTCTGACCATGCTGCTGACCGGCACCGACAACATCCGTGATGTGATCGCCTTCCCGAAAACCACCGCAGCGGCGTGTCTGATGACTGAAGCGCCAAGCTTTGCCAACCCGGCCGCGCTGGCTGAGCTGGGCATTGAGGTGGTGAAGAAGGAAGAGAAAAACTGATATGGCATATAAGCGTCCCGTTTCGGTTCTGGTGGTCATTTATGCAGAAGACACGAAGCGGGTGCTGATGTTGCAGCGGCGCGACGATCCGGATTTCTGGCAGTCGGTTACCGGCAGCCTGGAAGAGGGAGAGACCGCGCCGCAGGCCGCCGCGCGTGAAGTAAAGGAAGAGGTCGCCATTGACGTTGCTTACGAGCAACTGACCCTGAAGGACTGTCAGCGCACGGTGGAGTTTGAAATTTTTAGCCATTTACGTCATCGCTATGCACCGGGCATTGAGCGCAATACGGAATCGTGGTTCTGCCTTGCGCTTCCCCATGAGCGGGAGATCGTGTTCACGGAACACCTGACCTACCGCTGGGTGGATGCGGCGGATGCCGCCGCACTGACCAAGTCGTGGAGCAACCGGCAGGCGATTGAAGAATTTGTAATTAACGCTGCCTGAGAAGGCGCGATTTTTGGAGAACTTTTTATGGCAGGTCATAGTAAGTGGGCCAACACCAAACACCGCAAAGCGGCACAGGATGCCAAACGCGGTAAAATATTTACCAAAATCATTCGTGAGCTGGTGACAGCGGCGCGTCTGGGCGGCGGCGATCCGGCCTCTAACCCACGTCTGCGCGCAGCGGTGGATAAAGCCCTGTCCAACAACATGACGCGTGACACCCTGAACCGTGCCATCGCACGTGGCGTGGGCGGTGATGAAGACGCGAACATGGAAACCATCATTTATGAAGGTTACGGTCCTGGCGGTACGGCGGTGATGGTTGAGTGTCTGTCCGACAACCGTAATCGTACCGTTGCGGAAGTGCGTCACGCGTTCACCAAAACCGGCGGCAACCTGGGCACTGACGGTTCTGTAGCGTACCTGTTCAGCAAAAAAGGCGTCATCTCCTTCGAGAAAGGCGACGAAGATGCGATCATGGAAGCGGCGCTGGAAGCCGGTGCGGAAGACGTGGTGACCTATGACGACGGTGCTATTGATGTTTACACCGCATGGGAAGAGATGGGTGCCGTGCGCGATGCGCTGGAAGCGGCTGGCCTGAAGGCGGATAACGCTGAAGTCTCCATGATCCCGTCTACCAAAGCGGACATGGATGCGGAAACCGCACCGAAACTGCTGCGTCTGATCGACATGCTCGAAGACTGCGACGACGTGCAGGAAGTGTATCACAACGGTGAAATCTCTGATGAGGTTGCAGCGACTCTCTGATGAGAGCCTGTAAACCGTTTACGGGAGACGCGTGATGTCGATTATTCTCGGGATTGACCCCGGCTCACGCGTCACCGGCTATGGCGTTATCCGTCAGGTGGGACGCCAGCTAACCTACCTCGGCAGCGGCTGTATTCGCACCAAAGTGGACGATCTGCCGTCGCGCCTGAAGCTCATCTATGCGGGCGTGTCGGAGATCATCACCCAGTTCCAGCCGGACTATTTCGCCATCGAGCAGGTCTTTATGGCGAAAAACGCTGACTCGGCGTTAAAGCTCGGTCAGGCGCGCGGCGTGGCGATTGTTGCCGCCGTGAACCAGGATCTGCCGGTGTTTGAGTACGCGGCCCGTCAGGTTAAGCAGACGGTGGTGGGCATTGGTAGCGCGGAGAAAAGCCAGGTGCAGCACATGGTGCGTACCCTGCTGAAGCTCCCTGCGAACCCGCAGGCCGACGCCGCGGATGCGCTGGCCATTGCGATTACCCACTGTCACGTCAGCCAGAATGCGATGCAAATGAGCGAGTCGCGGCTCAATCTGGCGCGAGGCAGGTTACGATAATGACAAATCAGGCTGGATGTTTATCCAGCCTTTTTTTATTATGTCGGCAGTTAATTTCTTCCAGAACGCAGGAGCGTCACGTGATAGGCAGACTCAGAGGCATCATCATTGAAAAACAACCCCCGTTAGTACTGCTGGAAGTGGGTGGCGTGGGCTATGAAGTCCATATGCCAATGACCTGCTTCTATGAGCTGCCGGAGGCGGGCAAAGAGGCGGTTGTCTTTACCCAGTTTGTGGTGCGTGAAGACGCTCAGCTGCTGTACGGCTTCAATAACAAACAGGAACGCACCCTGTTCCGCGAATTGATTAAAACCAACGGCGTCGGGCCGAAGCTGGCCCTGGCGATTCTGTCCGGTATGTCAGCGCCACAGTTTGTGAACGCCGTTGAGCGTGAAGATCCGGCTGCGTTAATTAAACTTCCTGGCATCGGGAAGAAAACCGCCGAGCGCCTGATTGTCGAGATGAAGGACCGCTTCAAAGGTCTGCATGGCGATCTGTTCACGCCGGCAGCCGATCTGGTGCTGACTTCCCCGGGCGCGCCTGCATCTGATGATGATGCCGAGCAGGAAGCGGTTGCCGCGCTGGTGGCGCTGGGCTATAAACCTCAGGAGGCCAGCCGGATGGTGAGCAAAATTGCTAAACCGGATGCCAGCAGTGAAACTCTGATTCGTGAAGCGCTGCGCGCTGCATTGTGAGGTAAAGGATGATTGAAGCAGACCGCCTGGTATCGGCAGGCACCATTCAGCCAGATGACGTGGTGGATCGCGCGATCCGTCCCAAACTGCTGGATGAGTACATCGGCCAGCCGCAGGTTCGTTCTCAGATGGAGATTTTCATCCAGGCGGCAAAGCTGCGCGGCGATGCGCTCGATCACCTGCTGATTTTTGGTCCGCCGGGGTTAGGTAAAACCACCCTGGCGAATATCGTCGCCAATGAAATGGGCGTTAACCTGCGTACCACCTCCGGCCCGGTACTGGAGAAAGCAGGGGACCTGGCGGCGATGCTGACCAACCTCGAACCGCATGACGTGCTGTTTATCGATGAGATCCACCGTCTTTCACCGGTGGTGGAGGAAGTGCTCTATCCGGCAATGGAGGATTACCAGCTGGATATCATGATCGGTGAAGGTCCGGCCGCGCGCTCGATCAAAATCGATCTGCCACCGTTTACCCTGATTGGCGCCACGACCCGCGCCGGCTCGCTGACCTCTCCACTACGCGACCGTTTTGGTATCGTGCAGCGTCTGGAGTTTTATCAGGTGCCCGACCTTCAGCATATTGTAGGGCGCAGCGCGCGCTACATGGGGCTGGATATGAGCGAAGAGGGGGCGTTTGAAGTGGCGAAGCGCTCCCGCGGTACGCCGCGTATCGCCAACCGCCTGCTGCGCCGGGTGCGTGACTTTGCCGAGGTGAAGCACGACGGCACCATATCGGCCGAGATCGCCGCCCAGGCGCTGGATATGCTGAATGTCGATGCCGAAGGCTTTGACTATATGGACCGTAAGCTGCTGCTGGCGGTGCTGGATAAGTTCTTTGGCGGGCCGGTAGGGCTGGATAACCTGGCGGCGGCAATTGGCGAAGAGCGTGAGACTATCGAGGACGTGCTGGAGCCGTATCTGATCCAGCAGGGCTTCTTGCAGCGTACCCCGCGTGGTCGTATGGCAACGGTGCGGGCGTGGAATCATTTCGGCATTACGCCGCCCGCGATGCCGTAAGCAGCGATAAATTGTAGCCCCGGTAAGCGAAGCGCCACCGGGGACATGCTGACTACTGCGCGGTCTTTTTCATCATACTGAAAATAAACAACACCGCCGCGCACAGTACCACCGACGGCCCCGCTGGCGTGTCATAAAACGCCGAGAAGGTTAACCCGCCCGTCACCGCAATCATTCCGATAATCACCGCGATACCGGCCATTTGCTCCGGCGTTCGCGCAAAACGGCGCGCAGTGGCGGCAGGAATTATCAGCAGCGACGTGATGATCAGCGCGCCAACAAATTTCATCGCCACGCCGATGGTTAACGCCGTCACCAGCATCAACAGCAGCTTCACGCGCTGAAGCTTCACGCCATCAACAAAGGCCAGATCCGGACTGACGGTCATAGCCAGTAAATTCCGCCACTGCCACAGCAGGATCCCGAGCACCACCGCCACGCCAATGGCAATGGAAATGAGATCTTCGGGCGTGACGGCCAGCAGATCGCCAAACAGGTAGGCCATCAGATCTACGCGGATGTTTGACATCAGGCTCACTACCACCAGGCCCAGCGACAGGGCGCTGTGCGCCATAATGCCGAGCAGGGTATCAATTGCCAGGTGAGGGCGTTTTTCCAGCCAGACCAGACCGGCAGCCAGCAGCAGCGTGACGACAATCACCGCATAAAACGGGTTCACGTCCAGTAACAAACCAAACGCCACACCCAGCAATGAAGCATGGGCCAGCGTATCGCCGAAATAGGACATTCTGCGCCAGACGACAAACGAGCCGAGTGGACCTGCGGCGCAGGCAAGCATAATCCCGGCCAGCCAGCCGGGCATTAACAGTTCAATCATGAGTGTCCATTTCCCCGACGCAGGACAATTCGTCCCTGTAAATCATGGCGGTGATTGTGATTATGACGATAGATGCCCAGCTGTTCGGCGCCGCGATGGCCAAACATAGAGATAAATTCCGGATGCATTGACACCACTTCCGGCGTGCCGGAACAACAAATGTGATGGTTCAGGCACAGCACTTCGTCGGTTTTGGCCATCACCAGGTGCAGATCATGGGACACCATCAGCACCGCGCAGTTTAGCTCCCGACGGAGCTGGTCAATCAGATCGTACAGCGCAACCTGACCGTTGACGTCAACACCCTGCGTCGGCTCGTCCAGGACCAGCAGCTGAGGGCTGCTGAGCAGGGCGCGGGCAAGTAATACGCGCTGGGTTTCACCGCCCGACAGCTTTTGCAAGGGCGCCTCAACAAGATGTCCCGCCTGAACGCGTTTCAGCGCCGGGAGGATATCCGCTTTACGCGTACCGGGACGGAGGCGCAGGAAGCGGCTCACCGTCAGGGGCAGGGTGGCATCGAGGTGTAATTTTTGCGGCACATAGCCGATACGCAACTTGTCTTGGCGGACGATAACACCTGCATCAGGGGCTACCAGGCCTAATACGACGCGTACCAGCGTCGACTTGCCTGCACCGTTAGGGCCGAGCAGCGTGAGTATTTTGCCGGGCTTCAGATTCAGCGACACCTCAGAAAGGACGCGGCGCTGGCCGAATGAGACCGAAACATTTTCAAGAGAAACTAAAGTCGTCATGTCAATTTAAGCTTGCAGAAGTCATCGAATGTTATAATATCACATTCCACGCATTCATTACGATGATTAGTCGCATTATGTTACAGAAAAATACGCTTCTTTTCGCAGCTTTATCCGCTGCTCTTTGGGGTACAACAGCACAAGATGTTAACGCCGCCGTTGTCGCTTCGCTTAAACCGCTTGGGTTTATCGCCTCTGCCATCGCGGATGGGGTCACTGAGACCCAGGTTCTGCTGCCTGACGGTGCTTCCGAGCATGATTATTCCCTGCGTCCATCTGATGTAAAACGCTTACAGAACGCGGACTTAGTCGTCTGGATTGGTCCTGAGATGGAAGCGTTCATGCAGAAGTCAGCCAGTCAGCTTGCCGCTGAGAAACAGGTGACGATTGCCGGGCTGTCCGGCGTGAAACCGTTACTCATGAAAGGAGCTGAGGGCGAGGGTGACGAACACGACCACGACCATGCTCACGGTGAAAAAGGTGACGACCATCACCATCACGGCGAATACAACATGCATCTCTGGCTCTCCCCAGAGATAGCGCGGCTTACAGCGGTTGCAATCCACGACAAATTAGTGGAACTTATGCCGCAAAGTCGAATCAAACTCGACGCCAACCTGAAGGATTTTGAGGCTCAATTAGCTGCAACCGACAAACAGGTGGGTAACGAGCTCGCACCGCTTAAAGGAAAAGGGTACTTCGTTTTTCATGATGCCTACGGGTATTACGAGAAACATTACGGTCTGACCCCGCTGGGGCATTTTACCGTCAACCCTGAAATTCAGCCTGGTGCGCAGCGTTTACATGAAATCAGAACACAGTTGGTTGAGCAAAAAGCGACATGCGTTTTTGCTGAGCCACAGTTCAGGCCAGCGGTCGTAGAAGCCGTGGCCAGGGGAACATCCGTGCGCATGGGAACCCTTGACCCGCTAGGTACGAACATCCAGTTGAGCAAAGCGAGCTATTCGCAGTTCCTCAGCCAACTGGCGAATCAGTATGCGAGCTGCCTGAAAGGAGATTAACGAGGAAGTGAATACGTGCAACAGATAGCCCGCTCTGTCGCCCTGGCATTTAACAATCTGCCTCGACCCCACCGCGTTATGCTGGGGTCGCTTACAGTTCTCACATTAGCGGTCGCCGTCTGGCGGCCCTATGTTTACCACCCGAGTTCCGCCCCAATCATTAAAACCATCGAACTGGAGAAGAGCGAGATCCGCTCTCTGCTGCCTGAGGCCAGCGAGCCTATCGATCAGGCCGCTCAGGAAGATGAAGCGATTCCCCAGGATGAGCTGGATGACAAGATCCAGAATGAAGCCGGCATTCATGAATATGTTGTATCTACTGGCGATACGCTGAGCAGCGTCCTGAACCAGTACGGTATCGACATGGGCAACATCAGCCAGCTCGCCGCATCCGATAAAGAGCTGCGTAACCTGAAAATTGGTCAGCAGCTTTCCTGGACCCTAACGCCCGACGGCGATCTGCAACGTCTGACCTGGGAGATGTCCCGTCGCGAAACCCGCACCTACGATCGCACTGCAAACGGTTTCAAAATGACCAGCGAATTGCAGCAGGGCGACTGGGTTAACAGCGTCATGAAAGGGACCGTCGGCGGCAGCTTTGTTTCCAGCGCACGCGATGCCGGCCTGACCAGCGCTGAAATCAGCTCGGTGATCAAAGCCATGCAGTGGCAGATGGATTTCCGCAAACTGAAAAAAGGCGATCAGTTCTCTGTCCTGATGTCCCGCGAAATGCTGGACGGTAAGCGCGAGCAGAGCCAGCTGGTGGGCGTTCGTCTGCGTTCAGACGGCAAAGACTACTATGCTATTCGCGCGGAAGACGGTAAGTTCTATGACCGCAGCGGTACGGGTCTGGCAAAAGGCTTCCTGCGTTTCCCAACGGCGAAACAGTTCCGCGTCTCCTCCAACTTTAACCCGCGTCGTCTGAACCCGGTAACTGGCCGCGTAGCGCCGCACCGTGGCGTTGACTTCGCCATGCCGCAGGGCACGCCAGTGCTGGCGGTAGGGGATGGTGAAGTGGTCATGGCGAAACGCAGCGGTGCTGCTGGCTACTACGTTGCTATTCGTCACGGTCGTACGTACACCACCCGCTACATGCACCTGCGTAAACTGCTGGTCAAACCGGGCCAGAAAGTGAAACGTGGCGATCGCATCGCGTTGTCCGGTAACACCGGCCGGTCGACGGGTCCGCACCTGCACTACGAAGTGTGGATCAACCAGCAGGCGGTTAACCCGCTGACGGCAAAACTGCCGCGTACCGAAGGGCTGACCGGCAAAGATCGCAAAGATTACCTGGCGCAGGTGAAAGAGGTGATGCCGCAGCTGCGCTTCGACTAAGCTCTCCTGATTTAAAAAGCCGGCGTCAGTATGCGCCGGCTTTTTCTTTTGTGCGCGGGCGGCAGCCTCGCTACACTATCCGAATATATTTTTGCGTCACCAGACCCTGGAACCCGCATGGAAACCAAAAAAAACAATATTGAGTACATTCCCGAGTTTGAAAAATCTTTCCGCCACCCGCGTAACTGGGGCGCCTGGCTTGGCGTATACGCGTTTGCTGGCATGGCGTTGCTACCTGCTTCCCTCCGCGATCCGGTGCTCGGCAAAGTGGGGCGCCTGGCAGGGCGCTTAGGTAAAAGCGCACGCCGCCGCGCGCAAATAAATCTGTTGTACTGTTTTCCGGATAAAAGCGACGCCGAACGCGAAGCAATCATTGATGACATGTATACCACCGCGCCCCAGGCCATGGCGATGATGGCGGAACTGGCGCTGAAAGGGCCGGAGAAGATCGTCGAACGCGTTGACTGGAAAGGGCTGGAGATCATCGACGAGATGCGTCGCAATGATGAAAAGGTGATTTTCCTGGTGCCGCACGGCTGGGGGGTAGACATTCCGGCGATGTTAATGGCGTCGCAGGGCCAGAAAATGGCGGCGATGTTCCATAATCAGGGAAACAAAATCTACGACTTCGTCTGGAATACCGTGCGCCGTCGCTTTGGCGGGCGTTTGCACGCCCGAAACGATGGCATTAAGCCTTTCATTCAGTCGGTACGTCAGGGTTACTGGGGCTACTATCTGCCCGATCAGGACCACGGCCCGGAACACAGCGAGTTTGTCGATTTCTTCGCAACCTATAAAGCCACGCTACCCGCGATTGGTCGCCTGATGAAAGTCTGCCGCGCCCGCGTGATCCCACTGTTCCCGGTTTATGACGGTAAAACGCATCGCCTGAGCATTGAGGTACGTCCGCCGATGGACGATCTGCTGACCGCAGACGATCACACCATCGCACGTCGCATGAATGAAGAGGTGGAGGTGCTGGTGGGGCCGCATAAGGAGCAATATACGTGGATCCTGAAGCTGCTCAAAACGCGCAAACCTGGCGAAACAGAGCCGTACAAGCGTAAAGAGCTTTTCCCGAAGAAATAGGAAACCTTCACCCCTCTCCCCTTAGGGGAGAGGGGATCGGAGCTTACTCTACGGTCAGTACGCGGGTGGTATTGGTTGAGCCGATGGTGCTCATCACGTCACCCTGCGTCACGATAACGATATCACCGGATACCAGATAACCTTTGTCGCGCAGCAGGTTCACGGCATCGTGCGCGGCGGCCACGCCGTCGTTGGTGCTGTCGAAGTATACTGGCGTCACGCCGCGATACAGCGCCGTCAGGTTCAGCGTACGCTCGTGACGGGACATGGCGAAGATCGGCAGACCGGAGCTGATACGGGACGTCATTAGCGCGGTACGGCCAGATTCGGTCATGGTGATGATCGCCGTGACCCCTTTCAGGTGGTTGGCTGCGTACATCGCGGACATCGCAATCGCTTCTTCCACGTTGTCGAACTGAATGTCCAGACGGTGTTTAGAGACGTTAATGCTTGGGATCTTCTCTGCACCCAGGCACACGCGCGCCATGGCGGCCACGGTTTCTGCCGGATACTGACCTGCCGCGGTTTCCGCTGACAGCATCACCGCATCGGTACCATCCAGCACGGCGTTCGCCACGTCCATGACTTCCGCACGGGTTGGCATTGGGTTGGTGATCATGGATTCCATCATCTGGGTGGCGGTGATCACCGCGCGGTTCAGCTGACGCGCGCGACGGATCAGCGCTTTCTGGATACCGACCAGTTCAGGGTCGCCAATTTCCACGCCCAGGTCACCACGGGCAACCATCACCACGTCAGACGCCAGGATCACGTCGTCCATCGCGTCCTGATCGCAGACCGCTTCAGCGCGTTCCACTTTCGCAACGATTTTCGCATCGCAGCCTGCATCGCGCGCCAGGCGGCGAGCATAGTTCAGATCTTCGCCGCAGCGCGGGAAGGAGACGGCCAGGTAATCCACGCCGATCTGCGCTGCGGTCACGATATCCGCTTTGTCTTTATCGGTCAGCGCTTCGGCAGACAGGCCACCGCCGAGTTTGTTGATGCCTTTGTTGTTGGAGAGCGGGCCGCCGACTGTCACTTCGGTGAATACCTTCATACCCTGAACTTCCAGCACTTTCAGCTGTACGCGTCCGTCGTCCAGCAGCAGGATGTCGCCAGGCACAACGTCAGCAGGCAGACCTTTGTAGTCGATACCCACTTTTTCCTTATCGCCTTCGCCTTTGCTCAGGTTGGCATCCAGCAGGAATTTATCGCCGATGTTGAGGAAGACTTTGCCTTCTTTAAAGGTCGAAACGCGGATTTTTGGACCTTGCAGGTCACCGAGGATAGCAACATGGCGGCCCAGTTTAGCTGCGATTTCACGCACTTTGTCGGCACGTAATTTATGGTCTTCTGGCGTACCGTGAGAGAAGTTCATGCGCACCACGTTGGCACCCGCGGCGATAATCTTTTCGAGGTTATTATCGCGGTCGGTGGCCGGGCCTAAGGTGGTGACGATCTTGGTTCTGCGAAGCCTTCTGGACATGTAATACTCCGTTGACTGAAACAACTTTGGTGTTGCGTGAACATAGAATCGGCCTTCATCTATCGCAAGGCAGTAGCGAGGGGACCGAATGCCGTAAATCGTACATCGTAGTTATTAGGGAACATCGCTCTTTATAAGCAATTCTTTATCAAAACGCGATTCTTTCAGGGCTTCCTTGACCCGCTTCAAGTTATCCCGGAATTTTGCGCCCCGGCGTAAGGTAAAACCGGTCGCCAGCACGTCGATGACCGTCAACTGCGCCAGGCGGGAGACCATCGGCATGTACATGTCGGTGTCCTCCGGTACGTCCAGGGTAATGGCGAGCGTCGCTTCCCTGGCCAGCGGCGTACCTGCCGTCGTCAGGGCGATGACCATCGCATCGTTGTCACGCGCGAGCTGTGCCAGCTCCACCTGGCTCTTGGTGCGGCCCGTATGGGAGATGAGTACCACGACATCATCTTCACTACAATTCATACAGCTCATGCGTTGCAGCACAATGTCATCGGAGTAAATCACCGGCACGTTAAAGCGAAAGAACTTATTCATGGCGTCATGCGCCACGGCGGCGGACGAGCCAAGGCCAAAGAAGGCAATCCGTTTGGCCTGCGTGAGAAGATCGACCGCGCGATTCACTGAACTCATGTCCAGAGACTGGCGAACGTGGTCGAGCGTGGCCATAGCCGATTCAAATATTTTTGCGGTGTAAGCATCAACGCTGTCGTCTTCATCTACATTGCGATTAACATACGGGGTGCCGTTTGCCAGACTTTGGGCCAGATGCAGTTTAAAATCAGGAAAGCCGCGCGTGTCCAGACTACGACAGAATCGATTGACCGTCGGTTCGCTGACGCCCGATTCCTGTGCCAGAGCGGCGATGCTTGAATGAATCGCCTGAGCGGGCGCGGCGAGAATAACTTCAGCCACTTTGCGCTCGGATTTGCTAAGGTGTTCCAGTTGAAACTGGATTTTTTCCAGCATGTTCATTGTTAACAAGACGCTCATGAGGGCATAAACGATTTCATAAAGAGATGAAATCTTGATTCGATTTAGCCGATATTACCCCCGGGACTCCCGAAAGGGTAATCGTCGACAAGAAATGTTGTTGTTTTTTTTCATTACTTGATCGACGTCGGGTTTTGCTCTGACCCTGTTGCGCAAAGAATCGACGTTTGTTGCGTCATCAGACGGGCGTAATGGCCCGGGCGACGAAAAATCACCGTATCGCACGCGACGTTAAGCGCTAATGGTTTCAGGAAACGCGTAAAAGCAGTACAGTGCATTGTAATAAAATTACAACGATACCTGGCAGAGTACCAGGCGATCTAACTGAGGAGAATGACATGGCGGTAACGCAAACAGCCCAGGCATGTGACCTGGTCATTTTCGGCGCGAAAGGCGATCTTGCACGCCGAAAATTGCTGCCTTCCCTGTATCAGCTCGAAAAAGCGGGCCAGATCCATCCCGATACCCGGATCCTTGGGGTAGGGCGCGCAGACTGGGATAAGGAGGCTTATACCAAAGTCGTGCGCGAGGCGCTCGAAACGTTCATGAAAGAGAAAATCGATGAAAGCCTTTGGGATAAGCTGAGCGGGCGTCTCGATTTCTGCAACCTGGACGTCAACGATGTAGGCGCCTTTACCCGTCTGGGTGAAATGCTTGACCAGGAAAATCGTGTCACTATTAACTATTTCGCCATGCCCCCAAGCACCTTCGGCGCCATCTGCAAAGGTCTGGGCGAAGCGAAGCTGAACGCCAAACCGGCGCGCGTGGTGATGGAGAAACCGCTGGGTACGTCGCTGGCGACCTCGCGTGAAATCAACGACCAGGTGGGCGAGTTCTTTGAGGAGTGTCAGGTTTACCGTATTGACCACTATCTGGGCAAAGAGACGGTATTGAACCTGCTGGCGCTGCGTTTTGCCAACTCCCTGTTTGTGAACAACTGGGACAACCGCACTATCGACCACGTGGAAATTACCGTGGCGGAAGAGGTGGGCATCGAAGGCCGTTGGGGCTACTTCGACCAGGCCGGCCAGATGCGGGACATGATCCAGAACCATCTGCTGCAAATTCTGTGCATGATTGCCATGTCTCCACCGTCAGATCTGACGGCCGACAGCATTCGTGACGCCAAAGTGAAAGTACTGAAATCACTGCGCCGTATTGACCGCTCCAACGTACGTGAGAAAACCGTGCGCGGCCAGTACACCGCAGGTTTTGCCCAGGGGAAAAAAGTTCCTGGCTATCTGGAAGAAGAGGGCGCGAACAAGTCCAGCAACACCGAGACGTTTGTGGCGATCCGCGTGGATATCGACGACTGGCGCTGGGCCGGTGTGCCGTTCTACCTGCGTACCGGTAAACGTCTGCCGGCAAAATGCTCCGAAGTGGTGGTCTACTTCAAAAATCCGGAACTGAACCTGTTCAAAGAATCCTGGCAGGAACTGCCGCAGAACAAACTGACCATCCGTCTGCAACCGGACGAGGGTGTGGATATTCAGATCCTCAACAAAGTGCCAGGCCTTGATCACAAACACAACCTGCAAACTACCAAGCTGGACCTGAGCTACTCTGAAACCTTCAACCAGACGCATCTCGCCGATGCTTACGAGCGTCTGCTGCTGGAAACCATGCGTGGTATCCAGGCGCTGTTCGTCCGCCGCGATGAAGTGGAAGAGGCGTGGAAGTGGGTCGACTCCATCACTGAAGCGTGGGCAGCCGATCAGGACGCGCCAAAACCGTATCAGGCGGGAACCTGGGGACCTGTCGCCTCCGTTGCGATGATCACCCGTGATGGCCGCTCCTGGAACGAGTTTGAATAACCACCTTCTCTAGCCCAAAGGTGTTATTTTACCGGTAACATGATCTAACACAGCAAGTGGCATAATTTTTATCTTTTAAGCTCCGCGTGGATTCACCCGCGGAGCTTTTTTTATTACACTCCCTTCAGACATTTTGCCCCTGTGCTCCGGATATCAGGCGTTTCAGCGTTGTTAACAACCGTCAGAAACTGTGTAAACTCCCGAGCCTGGACAGATAAATTAGAGGAGCTTTTATGAATCCGACATTGTTACGCGTAACACAGCGCATCGTTGAACGCTCGAAAGAGACCCGTGCTGCCTACCTTGCCCGCATCGAACAGGCGAAGAGTGAAACTGTCCATCGCTCTCAGCTGGCCTGCGGGAATCTGGCCCACGGCTTTGCGGCCTGCCAGCCTGGTGATAAAGACGCGCTGAAAAGCATGTTGCGTAACAATATCGCCATCATTACCTCCTATAACGACATGCTTTCAGCCCACCAGCCGTATGAGGCCTACCCGGCTATCATCCGCAATGCGCTGCACAGCGTGAACGCGGTGGGCCAGGTTGCAGGCGGCGTGCCGGCCATGTGTGATGGCGTAACCCAGGGCCAGGACGGTATGGAGCTGTCCTTGCTGAGCCGCGAAGTGATCGCCATGTCGGCGGCAGTGGGCCTCTCTCACAACATGTTTGATGGCGCGCTCTATCTGGGCGTGTGCGACAAAATCGTCCCGGGGCTGGTGATGGCCGCGCTGTCGTTTGGCCATCTGCCAGCGATTTTTGTGCCGTCAGGCCCGATGGCTAGTGGTCTGCCAAACAAGGAAAAAGTCCGTATCCGCCAGCTGTATGCCGAAGGAAAAGCGGACCGTCAGGCACTGCTGGAAGCGGAAGCCGCGTCCTATCATGCGCCGGGCACCTGTACGTTCTACGGTACGGCCAACACCAACCAGATGGTGGTGGAGTTTATGGGTATGCAGCTGCCGGGCTCGTCGTTCATCCAGCCGGATGCGCCACTGCGTAAAGCGCTGACCGAAGCCGCAGCCCGTCAGGTGACGCGCCTGACCGGTAACGGCAACGAGTGGATGCCAATGGGCAAAATGGTGGATGAAAAAGTCATCGTAAACGGGATTGTCGCCCTGCTGGCGACCGGCGGTTCAACCAACCATACCATGCACCTTGTCGCGATGGCGCGCGCGGCGGGCATTCTGATCAACTGGGATGACTTCTCCGATATCTCCTCCGTGGTACCGCTGATGGCGCGTCTGTACCCGAACGGTCCGGCGGACATCAACCACTTCCAGGCCGCGGGCGGCGTGCCGGTGCTGATGCGCGAGCTGCTGAAAGGCGGCCTGCTGCATGAGGATGTCAACACGGTGGCGGGCTTTGGCCTGCATCGCTATACCCTTGAACCCTGGCTGAACAACGGTGAGCTGGACTGGCGCGAAGGGGCGAGCGACTCGCTCGATCCTCAGGTTATCGCAACCTTCGAACAGCCGTTCTCTCCTCACGGCGGCACCAAAGTGCTGAGCGGTAACCTTGGACGTGCCGTGATGAAAACCTCTGCCGTGCCGGAAGAGAATCAGGTTATCGAAGCCCCGGCGGTGGTGTTTGAAAGCCAGCACGACGTTTTACCTGCCTTTGACGCGGGTCTGCTTGATAAAGACTGTGTGGTCGTGGTGCGTCATCAGGGACCAAAAGCGAACGGGATGCCAGAATTACATAAACTTATGCCGCCGCTTGGTGTATTATTGGACCGCCGTTTCAAAATCGCACTGGTAACCGATGGACGCCTTTCAGGGGCATCCGGTAAAGTGCCTTCAGCGATTCATGTCACCCCGGAAGCCTACGACGGCGGCCTGCTGGCGAAAGTGCGTGATGGTGACATGATCCGCGTTAACGGTCAGACAGGCGAGTTAACCCTGCTGGTGGATGAAGCAGAGCTGGCGGCGCGTCAGCCACATATTCCTGACCTGAGCGCATCGCGCGTGGGTACCGGACGCGAAATGTTTGGTGCGTTGCGTGAGAAACTCTCCGGTGCGGAGCAGGGCGCAACCTGTATTACGTTTTAAGACGACTTGATTTTAACGATCTGGCGAGAGAAAACTCTGATGAAAAACTGGAAAACAAGTGCAGAAGCAATCCTGACCACTGGCCCTGTCGTGCCGGTTATTGTGGTAAACAAACTGGAGCACGCTGTCCCAATGGCGAAGGCGCTGGTTGCGGGTGGCGTTCGTGTTCTGGAAGTGACCCTGCGTACGGCCTGTGCGATGGATGCGATCCGCGCTATCGCCAAAGAAGTGCCGGAAGCGATCATCGGTGCAGGTACGGTTCTGAATGCGCAGCAGCTGGCGGAAGTGACCGAAGCGGGCGCACAGTTTGCCATCAGCCCGGGGCTGACTGAGCCCCTGCTGAAAGCCGCAACCGAAGGTTCTATTCCGCTGATCCCGGGTATCAGCACCGTTTCTGAACTTATGCTGGGCATGGACTACGGCCTGAAAGAGTTCAAATTCTTCCCGGCTGAAGCGAACGGCGGCACCAAAGCGTTGCAGGCCATTGCGGGCCCATTCTCCCAGGTGCGTTTCTGCCCAACGGGCGGCATCTCTCCGGCCAACTACCGCGACTACCTGGCGCTGAAAAGCGTGCTGTGCATCGGCGGCTCCTGGCTGGTTCCGGCGGATGCGCTGGAAGCAGGCGACTGGGATCGCATCACTAAACTGGCTCGCGAAGCGGTAGAAGGCGCGAAACAGTAAGTTTGTTTGCCGGGTGTCGGCTGCGCCTAACCCGGCCAGCCAGACAGTTAAAACGGGCCTTTCGGCCCGTTTTTTTATCCTGCTACGCTGACGTTCGCAGCCGCTCTTTTTGCTCTCGCGACGGCTTCGTCCACATTTTCCCCGGTCGCTAATGCCACGCCCAGACGACGGCTTCCGTCGATCTCCGGTTTGCCGAACAGCCGGACCTGCAAGCCTGCGCCAACCGCACCTTCGACGTTATCAAAGGTGACATTCTGGCTGGTCAGCTGCGGCAGGATCACCGCCGAGGCTGCCGGGCCGTACTGACGGATGCCGCCAACCGGCAGGCCGAGGAAAGCGCGTACGTGCAGCGCGAACTCGGAGAGATCCTGTGAAATCAGCGTAACCATCCCGGTATCGTGCGGACGAGGGGAGACTTCGCTGAAGAGCACCTCGTCGCCGCAAACAAACAATTCCACGCCGAACAGGCCGTAGCCGCCCAGCGCCAGCACCGTCTTGCGGGCGATCTCCTGTGCGCGTGCCAGCGCCAGCTCGCTCATCTGCTGCGGCTGCCAGGATTCGCGATAATCGCCGTCTTCCTGGCGATGACCAATCGGGTCGCAGAAATAAACGCCATCCACGGCGCTGACGGTGAGCAGGGTAATTTCAAAATCAAACTTCACCACGCCTTCCACGATGACGCGCCCGGCCCCGGCACGGCCACCCTGCTGGGCATAGTCCCAGGCGTTGTCCAGCGTGCTGCTGTCGCGGATAAAGCTCTGCCCTTTGCCGGAGGAGCTCATTACCGGCTTAATGATGCACGGGTAGCCAATCTCCTCTACGGCCTGGAGAAACGCAGCTTTATCCCCGGCAAAACGGTAGCTGGAGGTCGGGAGCTGTAATTCTTCTGCCGCCAGGCGACGAATGCCTTCCCGGTTCATGGTCAGTTTTGCCGCAGTGGCGCAGGGCACCACGCGCTGGCCTTCCTGTTCAAGGGCAATCAACATCTCAGTGGCAATGGCCTCAATTTCAGGTACCACGAAATCCGGTTTTTCGTCGGCAATTAACCCCCGCAGCGCATTACCGTCAAGCATATCGATGACGTGCGAGCGATGCGCGACGTGCATGGCGGGCGCATTCGCGTAACGGTCCACCGCAATCACTTCCACACCTAAACGCTGGCATTCAATGGCCACTTCTTTACCCAGTTCACCCGATCCCAACAGCATGACGCGCGTCGCGGCGGGACGCAGCGCGGTTCCTAAACGAGTCATAAAAATCCCCCTGAAAAAGATGCGGGCAGTATAAACGAAAACGTTTGCGTCTGTCTTGTATGGGGATAACCGGACAGCAGGGAAATTTGCGCTTCTTTAGTACTGACAGACATTTCCTGACACCCGCTCGCTTAGGCTGTGAAGGTTACGCACTGTTACGTGAGGAAAAATATGTCAGGCTGGATGAATCAACTGCAATCCCTGTTGGGACAAAAAGGCTCGTCGTCCGGCGAGCAGGGTCTGAGCAAGCTGCTGGTGCCGGGTGCGCTCGGCGGGCTGGCCGGTTTGCTGGTTGCCAATAAATCATCGCGGAAACTGCTTACCAAATACGGTACCGGCGCGCTGCTGGCGGGCGGAGGGGCTATTGCAGGCTCCGTCTTATGGAACAAATACAAAGACAAGGTGCGCAGCGCGCATCAGGATGAACCGCAGTACGGGAAGCAGGTATCGCCGTTAGATTTACGCACCGAGCGGTTGATCCTCGCCCTGGTCTTTGCGGCCAAGAGCGACGGGCATATTGATGCCAGTGAACGTGCCGCAATTGAACAGCAGATGCGGGAAGCGGGCGTTGAGGAACAGGGCAGGGCGCTGGTGGCGCAGGCCATCGAACAGCCGCTTGATCCGCAGCGTCTGGCGCAAAGCGTGAAAAACGAAGAAGAGGCGCTGGAACTCTATTTTCTGAGCTGTGCCGCCATCGATATCGATCACTTTATGGAGCGCAGCTACCTGAACGCCCTGGGCGATGCGCTGAAGATCCCACAGGACGTTCGTGAGGGAATTGAGCAGGATATTCAGCAGCAGAAGCAGACCCTCGTGGGCTAGAAGGTCATGTTTCGCTTGCATCATACGTGTGTTTTGCCAACCTTATAGGATGTAAAACGAAAAAGTAAGAATGCCATGCCTCCAAAAGCCCGACGTACTCCTTATGCGATCACCACGCATGGCGATACGCGTATCGATAACTACTACTGGCTGCGGGACGATTCTCGTTCCCGGCCAGAAGTGCTGGACTATCTGCACGAGGAAAACGACTATGGCCGCCAGGTCATGGCCAGCCAGCAGGCGCTTCAGGATCAACTTCTGAAGGAAATGGTGCAGCGTATCCCCCAGCGTGATGTCTCTGCCCCGTGGTGCAAAAACGGTTATCGCTATCGCCATATTTATGAGCCGGGAAACGAATATCCCATCTACCAGCGCCAGTCTGTGCTGAGCGCCGAGTGGGATGAATGGGAGATCCTGCTGGATGCCAACAAACGTGCGGCCCACAGTGAGTTTTATACGCTGGGTGGCATGTCCATTTCCCCCGATAACGCCATTATGGCGCTGGCTGAGGATTACCTCTCCCGCCGCCAGTACGGTTTGCGTTTCCGCAATCTTGAAACGGGAAACTGGTATCCCGAAATGCTGGATAATGTCTCCCCCGATTTCGTCTGGGGTAACGATTCAGAAACGGTCTACTACGTTAAAAAGCATGTCTCAACGCTGCTGCCTTATCAGGTCTGGCGTCATACGGTGGGGACCGATTCCGCCGACGATGAACTGGTGTATGAGGAAAAAGACGAGACGTTCTATGTCAGCCTGCACAAAACGTCGTCTCGCCACTACGTGATCATTTTCCTCTCCAGCGCCACCACCTCAGAAGTGCTGCTGCTGGATGCAGAGCTGCCGGATGCGCAGCCTCTGTGCTTCCTGCCGCGCCGTAAAGATCATGAGTACAGCCTGGATCACTTCCAGCACAGCTTTTACCTGCGTTCGAACCGCGAGGGCAAAAACTTTGGCCTTTATAAAACCAAAGTGCGCGATGAACGCAAATGGGAAGTGTTAATTCCCGCGCGCGATCAGGTGATGCTGGAGGGGTTCACCCTGTTTACCGACTGGCTGGTGGTGGAAGAGCGTCAGCGCGGACTGACCAGTATCCGCCAAATCAACCGCAAAACCCGCGAAGTGGTGGGCATTGCGTTCGATGACCCGGCTTACGTAACGTGGATCGGCTTTAACCCGGAACCGGAATCGTCCCGCCTGCGGTACGGCTATTCGTCGATGACCACCCCGGATACGTTGTTTGAACTGGATATGGACACCGGGCAGCGTCAGGTGATTAAACAGGCTGAGGTCCGGGGTTTTGAGTCGGAAAATTATCGCAGTGAGCATCTGTGGGTGACCGCACGCGACGGCGTTGAAGTCCCAGTGTCGCTCGTCTATCACAAGGCGCACTTCAACAAAGGTAAAAACCCCATCCTCGTCTATGGCTATGGCTCCTATGGCTCCAGCATGGACGCCGATTTCAGCAGCAGCAGGCTGAGCCTGCTCGACCGCGGTTTTGTTTATGCGATTGCCCATATTCGCGGCGGCGGCGAGCTGGGTCAGCACTGGTATGAAGACGGAAAATTTCTCAAAAAGAAAAATACCTTTAATGACTACCTTGATGTTTGCGATGCGCTGATCGCGCAGGGTTATGGCGATCCGCAGCTCTGCTTTGGCATGGGGGGCAGCGCCGGGGGCATGCTTATGGGCGCCGTGATCAACCAGCGGCCTGAACTGTTTAAAGGCGTTATCGCCCAGGTGCCGTTTGTGGACGTGGTGACGACCATGCTGGATGAGTCCATTCCACTGACCACCGGGGAGTTTGAGGAGTGGGGGAACCCGCAGGATGAAACCTATTATCGCTACATGAAAGAGTACAGCCCGTACGATAACGTCGAGGCGAAAGCCTATCCGCATATGCTGGTGACCACCGGCCTGCACGATTCCCAGGTACAGTACTGGGAGCCCGCGAAATGGGTGGCGAAGTTGCGTGAGCTGAAAACTGACGATAATTTACTGCTGCTGTGTACCGATATGGACTCGGGGCACGGAGGGAAATCAGGGCGATTTAAATCCTATGAAGGGGTGGCGCTGGAGTACGCCTTTTTGATTGGCCTGGCGCAGGATACGCTGCCAGGCCGGGCGGGGACTCAGGCTTCGCCTAAATAATGCTTCAGCGTCAGGCGCAGTTCCGGGCTCATTCTGTCGAGGTTGTTGTACAGCCAGCGCAGATAGCCCGGATCTTTGTCCGCCACTTCCGATACTGGCTTCCCGCGATATTTTCCGAACGTAAAGGTGGTCAGTAGCGCGGGGCGCCCGGTAATGGTCCCCATATCGTCTGGCGTCCAGCCGGAAGTATTCATGATATCAATCAGGAGCGCTGCGGTGATGTAGCAGTCGTAAAGAGCGCGGTGATGATGCAGCCCTTCCGGCGTCCGTACGCTGAGTTTGCGCGACTTATACAGCGCCATATTGCTGTATTTGATCCCCGGCCACAGACGGCGCGCCAGCTTCATAGTGCAAATCCATTCGCCGGGCATCTCCGGCAGCACGCGGCGGTCAAAGCTGGCGTTATGGGCCACATACCACTGGCTACCGTGGTAAAGAGGGATGATCTCTTCAATCCACGGCTTATCCGCCACCATCGATTCCGTAATACGATGTATCGCCATCGCCTGCGCACTGATGGGACGATCCGGGCGCACCAGATGGCTCATGGGGTTGACTATCTTTCCGTCAATCACGTCGACAGAAGCGACTTCCACAATTCCACCCTGCAAATCACAGGTTTCGGTATCGATAACGCGCAGCATTGATCGCTCCTGATCCAAAAATGCCTAGCCTAATGGAATGATATCGCCTTGCCAACCCTGTTGGCCTAAAGAACCGGTTAGCAGCAGTTCTCCCTTATCGGCACGTACGATCAGCTGACCTTTTTCATCCCATAACGCGCTACCGCCGCGCGCGTTCGCCATTAATACCGCGATGGCGTACTTGTGCGCGAAGCGTTGTAACGAACCGATGGATTGCCGCCAGCGATGCTCGCCCACGGCCAGGCTGCTGGTGAACAGCGTTGCCTCCGGGTCCAGTTCCGGGGCGTCAGCCTGGTTATCCACGATGGTTAACCGTTTATCGCCAGGAATAACACCTGCACCGTTGCCCTGCGGATAACGCCGGATGGTCGACAGGTTAGGGGTGAAAAGCGCGAGTCCTTTCTGGCGCTGGCCGTGTTGCTGGAGTGTAATACCAGCAATCACCGTGATGAAACGTGACTGGGCGGCGTGAAGGAGGGGGGCAAGCTGCAAATCGTCAGGGGGTGGGGGTAAGGATGTTCCGCCTGGGCCGGTAAGCGAAAGCTCCGGAAAGACGATTAAATCGCACCCATGCCAGGCAGCCTCGGCAATAAAGTGCAGGTGATGTTTTACGTGCTCATCAACACAGTTGTGCCGCGGGGCATACTGAGCCGCGGCAATATTCCATCGTGACATCGTGACTTCCTTATACACTAAGTCGCTGGGATTTTAAGATTACACCTAAATTTATCAGGGTTTTCTTATCCTGCCACATAACGCGTAAGGAAGTGTAACGAGACGTTAAGCTTATTTAACTTTAGGTTCGTACGGCAGGCGCGAGAGATTGACGGAGGCGAGGCGATGCGCAATGAGACGTTCGCGAAACCAGTCGCGCAGATGCGCGGGTTGTTCACGCTCTACCACTTCAGCCACGACGGGCATGTTGTAACGCTCTTTGAATGCGACCCCCGCGGCGGCGAGATCGACATTCACTTTGTCCATCTCGTCCTGAGGAAGGGCGGCCAGGTTAACGTTCATTTCCTTCTCCTTTTTCTGCGGCGGCAACGTTACCGCGATTGTTCAACGATGACAAGGGAGCAAAGGATGTTCCTCGACTCGTTAATTATACAGAGTTATTCTTTAGCATTCAGGCATAACGAAAAGGAATGATTGTGATGCATTTTACCCCTTCCCGTGTCGCGTGCGCGCTGGCATTTCTGCTCTCTTCAGCCATCACGCCCTCAGTTCTGGCCCATGCGCATCTTAAGCAGCAATCCCCGCAGGAAAATACCGTTGCGGTGGCACCAGAGGTTATTACCCTGAACTTCTCGGAAGGCATTGAGCCAGCCTTCAGCGGCGTGGTGGTGACGGACGCGCAGCAGCACAAGATCCAGACCGGCGCGGTGAAGCGTGACGAGAAGGATAACGCAAAGCTGATTGTTCCTCTTGAGAAACCGTTGACGTCCGGCACCTACACGGTGGACTGGCATGTGGTCTCCGTGGATGGCCACAAAACCAAAGGCAGCTATCACTTTAGCGTGAAATAGCATGCTGACCCTGAGCTACGTCGCGTTACGCTTTATCCATTTTGCTGCGCTGATGCTGCTTTTCGGCAACGCGCTCTACAGCGTCTGGTTTGCGCCGTCTTCGTTGCAGCGCCTCATGACCCGGCGTTTCCAGCGGCAGCAGAAACTCGCGGCCTTAATCAGCCTGATAGCGGCTCTGCTGATGTTTGGCCTGCAAAGTGGGTTGATGGGCAACGGATGGGGCGATGTCATTCGTCCGGCGGTCTGGCGCAGCGTGCTGGGAACGCAATTTGGCGGCGTCTGGTTGTGGCAAATGGTGCTGGCCGCTGTGACGGCGGGCGCTGCATGGCTTACCCCGCAAAAAGGCTCACGGCTGTTACTGCTCGCGATGGGGCAGCTGGTGCTGCTGGCGGGCGTGGGACATGCCGCGATGAACGGTGGCGCACCGGGAGCGTTGCATCGTCTCAACCATGCGCTTCACCTGCTCTGCGCCGCGACCTGGGTGGGTGGTTTACTGCCGCTGCTGTTTTGTATGCGTCTGGCGAAAGGCCGCTGGCAGCCAGCCGCTATCTTTACCATGATGCGCTTCTCCCGCGTGGGGCATTACGCCGTGGCAGGCGTGCTGCTGACCGGGATAATCAATACGCTCTTTATTGTTGGCATAAACGTGCCGTGGCAGGCGCCTTATGTCCAGCTGTTGTTGTTCAAATGTGCGCTGGTCATGATGATGGTGGCAATTGCGCTGGCGAATCGGTATTTTCTTGTGCCACGCTTTCGCCCGGAGGCCGGGCGGGAACAACAGATTTTTATCAGGATGACACAGGCAGAGGTGGTGCTGGGCGCGCTGGTACTGGCGGCCGTCAGCCTGTTCGCGACCTGGGAACCCTTCTGACAAGGTTAAATAACATATGAAAAAGACACTGCTTTCTCTTTTACTTCTCACCTGTGCCAGCAGTGCGTTAGCCGCGCCGCAGGTCATCACCGTCAGCCGGTTTGAAGTGGGTAAGGACAACTGGGCATTTAATCGTGAAGAAGTCATGCTTACCTGCCGTCCCGGTAACGCGCTGTATGTCATCAATCCCAGTACGCTCGTGCAGTATCCGTTAAATGACGTGGCGGAGCAGCAGGTTGCCAGAGGGAAAAGTAACGGACAGCCTGTCAGCGTGATCCAGGTAGATGACCCGGCAAACCCCGGGCAGAAGAAGAGTCTGGCACCGTTTATTGAGCGCGCTGAAAAGCTCTGCTAGCCGTCAGGTTTCCAGTAAAAAAAAACCGCAGGTGCTTGTAAAAGCTCTGCGGTTTTTCACATTTAGTGATGTTCTGACGCTTTTTTTCAGACCACTTTTACTGTGGACTGGAAAACCTGACGTCGTCATCTATTCTTAAAGGGCAAGGCGATTGAGCCTGCATTAATGCCAACTTTTAGCGCACGGCTCTCTCCCAAGAGCCATTTCCCTGGACCGAATACAGGAATCGTATTCGGTCTCTTTTTATCTGCTTGAAAATAAACGATAAAATCCGGTTTTCGTCTCAGCAGAAGGTTCACTTCCTGTGCGCCTGCCTCAAACATACCACAACCCGGCAGGCGTAAGTCCAGTCCTTTTTGGCTGTTTTGTTAAATTTTTGTTTGTTTTTTGCCTGAGAAGACTGCGGGATCAATGCGCGCATGTACGGAAGCCGCAATATCATCAAGTAACGCAAAGCGGCGACGGTATTCGGCGCGTTTTTTGCTGGCAATCTCCTCCAGTGCTTTACGTTCCATCTGAAGCGGCAACTGCCAGCAGAAGGGGGAGAGTTTCTTTCCGTTCAGGCCTTCCCAGAACTCGTCGTAGCTGGCGTGAAAATGACGGCCTTTGCTCAGACGGTAGCGCAGCGCGCGGAAAACATGGCCTTCATCGCTGACGGCAAAAATCGCGCTAATGTTCGAGCGTGAGGCAAGCTGGAAGATCACCTCCATCAGCACGCGTTTCGGGAAAAGCCCATGGCAGGCACGGGTAGCCTGCTTAATCACCTCCCGTGAAACATGACGACGTGGACCCTGAAGGCCGCCGATCACCAGCACCGTACGGCCGTTACTGCGTGCGACACAGAACGTCAGGCTGGCAAGCAGCGTATTGTCATTGTCGTGCAGCCAAAGCGTGCTTTCGCCTTCGCGTTCGGCCTTACCTGCGGACGAGGCGTGGACGGTATAGATTTCGCCGTTTTTTGCCTCGAACCGGACAACCGGCACCTCTTGCGGGCTGGTCAGCGCGTGGGCGAGGGCGATGTTTTTCAGACTATCAATCCACTGATAGTGGCTGATGATAGCATCGGCCCGATCGTTTGAGTTCAGGCCGCGCATCAGATACTGGCGGTGAGTTTTGCTCGGTAAGGTAATTTGAGAGGTGAGCAGCCTGTCGAAATCATCGCGCCCGGACAGGGCCTCCAGCATGCGATGGGTGGAGGACCAGAATAAAAGCGAGCGTAGAAGGAACTTTAACCGGTAATCACGTTTGTGCCAGATTGGGCCGGGAACGCGTTCTCCTCTCACCAGTTCAGAAATAATATTTGTGCGATGCGGATAAAAAACATCGTTTTGCAGGTGTATGTTTGACACGTGAAAATCCCTCTTTTTATTCCGCTCTATTTTAAAGGCCAGGGAATAAGGGATTAATAGCGCAGCGATCTTTATTTCCGGCTGGTTTATGGTTTGTTTGGATTCGCGAAATCCGACGCCAGCTCATGACATTTTTTGTGGCGGCTATACTTCTTACAGGAGGCGTTATGTATCAGAAAATAGAGGGAGAACACTGGCGTCATGTCTGGGTTGTCAGCGATATTCATGGTTGCTATCAGTGGCTTATGGATGAGCTGAAACGACGGCATTTTAATCCTGATACGGATCTGCTGATCTCGGTGGGGGATATTATCGATCGCGGGCCTGACAGCGTAAAATGTTTACAGCTGATGCAGGAAAACTGGTTTTATGCGGTACGCGGTAATCACGAGCAAATGGCGTTAGATGCGCTTGAAAATAATGATTTTAGTCTCTGGTCGATAAATGGCGGTAACTGGTTTACCGGGCTTAAGGACGCTCAACAAAAACAGGCGAAGGGTTTACTCGATGCGTGTCGGGACTTACCGCACATTATTGAAATAACCTGCAAAAACGGTCTGAACGTGATTGCTCATGCGGATTATCCCTCCGCTGAATATGGCTGGCATAAGCCGGTGGATGCCCAGCGCGTGCTGTGGGATCGCGACCGGTTAATGGGCTTTATGGTGGGCAAAGGGCAGGGCATTAGCGGCGCGGATCACTTCTGGTTTGGACATACGCCTGTGGACAAACGCTACGATTTTAACAATCTGCACTACATTGATACGGGGGCAGTATTCGGGGGCTTTCTGACGCTGGCGCAGCTTCAGTAATAAATAACCCGCCTTCGGGCGGGTTCTCTTTGGGTCAGGCAAGACGCAAGACCCAGGCATCGGTTTTACTGTCGTAATGCTCACGGTACAGAACGGAATGTTCCCCATCAAGGATCGCCGGGACGCTGGTATCTGCATCCCAGGCGTCCAGCTGCATGCACAAATCCGGATCGGATTTGCAGGGAATACTTAACGTTCGTTCGCCTTGTGATTCGCCGCGCAATTCAGCGTCGTCGATTTCAAAAGCGCCAATGCGTACGCTGGTTTTCGTCATAATGCTCTCCGGTTTGTTGCCCAAAATCTGGTATGACCAGTGCAGTCACCCATTTTTGATCCTAGACAAGGAGAGCGAAATCGCCAGTAAAAAAATGCGCTTTTTTTCAGGCGCTGCGGTTGTTACCGGTAAACAGGCGGCCATCGCGTACCAGTTCGCGCGGATAGCTGTTTTTCAGCCGCGAGCCGACTTTTTTCGCCAGCCCCAACGGATAACCCTGATACGTCACGATGACTTCATCCTGTGACGGGCCGTCTTCTGGGTAAACGTCACGACCGCGATACCACTCTTCCGCTTCCTGATGCGTCAGGGCAAAGGTGTTCTCACTGTCGGCCAGCGCAATGACCGCTTCGTGCTGCCAGCGATAGCCTTTGTTGTGGATCTCCGCCAGGCGAATACCGAGGCGGGAGAAACGCACCTTACCAATCAGCGGTTCGATATTGACCGGGAACAGCCACAGCTCTTTGTCACGCATCCAGAGGCGCAGGCTCTCATCCCAGTGCAGGCCGACTTTGCTCGCAGCCGCTTGCGCCTCTGCCGCCTCACGGCCTTTGACCGGCGTGAACGGGAAGTTGCCGACCTTAAACTTAGGGGCAGGCAAAGGATCGACGGCGCGGGTTTTACGCAGACGGGCAACAAAGAAGCCTTCGCAATCGTAAATCTGCGGGAAGACATGCAGGAAGCCTTCAGGCGTGGCCGCATGACTGGCCGAGTCGAAGAGGGTGTCCAGCGGCAGAAACTCGACGGCATCCGCATAGCGTTGCTTGAGCCACAGGCAGACGTCCTCGTTTTCATCGCGATTCAGCGTGCAGGTAGAGTAAACCAGCGTCCCGCCTGGGCGCAGGGCATGAAACGCGCTGTCGATCAGTTCGCGCTGTGTGGCGGCGATCTCCAGGTTGCTTTCAACGGACCAGTTTTTTAACGCATCAGGATCTTTACGCACCACGCCTTCGCCGGAGCAGGGCGCGTCGAGCAGGATGGCATCAAAGGCTTCCGGCAGGGCAGCGCCAAACACGCGACCATCGAAGTGCGTTAACGCGACGTTGTGGATCCCGCAGCGGCTGATATTGGCATGCAGGACTTTAACGCGGCTGGCGGAAAATTCGTTGGCGAGGATCGCGCCGCGGTTGTTCATCCGGGCGGCAATCTGCGTGGTTTTAGAGCCCGGCGCCGCTGCGACATCCATAACCCGCTCAGGCTGGTTCCCGTCGGCAAACAGCGCAGCAACCGGCAGCATGGAGCTGGCTTCCTGAATATAAAACAGCCCGCTCAGGTGCTCGGCGGTGCTGCCGAGCGGCAGGCTCTCCTCGTCATCCCGTTCGATCCAGAAACCCTCTTCACACCACGGCACTGGCGTTAATTGCCAGCCGTAGGGGGAGACGAGATCCAGAAACGCCCCGACGCTGATTTTCAGCGTATTGACGCGAATACTCCGGCGCAAAGGGCGCTGGCAGGCGGCAACGAAATCGTCGAAAGAGAGATGAGCAGGAAGCGCCTCGCGCATCTGTGCGAGGAATTGTTCGGGAAGAAATACGGAGTTTTGAGCCACGGGCACACCACAGGGAAACATTCAGGTGCGCAGTGTAACATAAAGGCTCCGGCGCGTTGACACCGGAGCCTGCGAGATTAACGTGGCAGCGCCGTTCCCCATTCGCGCCACTCTTTCGGTTCACTTTCCAGCAGCAGGAAGTGTTTACCTGCCTGCGCCTTAGGCGCCAGAGGCGTGCCAGGCGGCGTCGCGAAGGCAATGCCGCCGCGAATGAACTGATTAAAGGTCCCCGTTTTGACCACGCCACCGGTCAGGCCGAAGTCCAGCGAGTAGCCTGAAGCGAGCCAGAACACCGAGTTGTTGCGCACCAGATGCTGATAACGCTGGCTGATGCGCAGGCCGACCATCACGCGATCGGACAGATTACCCAGCGTCAGGCTTGTTACTGTCCCTACTTCAATGCCGCGGAACAGGACCGGCGTACCGATGCCCAGCGAACCGGCTTCCGGCACTTCAACCACAATGCTCAAACCGTCCAGATAACGGGAGTCGGTGATGGTGGCCTCCTGCAACTCAAATTCACGACGCGCGTTGCCGCGACCCGGTTCAACGTTAATGTACGGCTGAAGTATGGTGTCGAGATGCTCAACCCCTGCGGCAGAAATTTGCGGCGTAACCACCGAGAAGCGCGAGCCTGCCCGGGCAAACGTCTGCACATATTCCGGATAAAGCACGGCGGTCGCCTGCACTTCGTTGCGTGCGGTGATCAGCATCAGCTTCTGGACCTGCCCGATATCAATGCCGAGATAGCGGATGGGCATGCCTTCTGCCAGTTTACCGGCATCAAAGGTGTGCAGGGTAATCTGCCCCCCGACCGCGCGCGCCGCGGTTTCGGACGGGAAGAGGATCCGCTTGTCACCTTTACGCATGTTGCCGCCGGCGCCGCTCAGGTTATCGAAGCTGATCGCACCGCGCAGGGCACGGGAGAGAGGCGATGCCTGTACGGTCAGCCCGCTGCCGTTGAGCTGCACTTTCGCGCCACCCTCAGCCCAGAACACGCTGTTTGGCGTGAGCAGCTTGCGGTACTCCGGCTTGATATGCAGTTCGATATCAAACGCGTCCGCACGAGGACGAACGGTGATCACTTCCCCCACCTCAAACTTACGGTAAAGCACGACGGAGCCTGCCTGGACATCCGGCAGCGTTTCAGCGCTTAAGGTCAGCGTGGTGGTTGGCAGGTCGCCGAGGCTGTTTTCAATGGCTTTGTCCAGATTGGCGAACAGCGGATAGCTTTCGCGCAGCGCACCTTTGCTGCCCGGCAGAATGCGGATCCCGCCGTTAACCCACTCACTGGCGCTGGCGCCGAGGAACTCAACCCCGTCCAGACCCACCTTCACGTCGACCCGACTGTTAACCACAAATTTACTGTCGCCGTGGACCAGGTTGCCGTACTGCGGATCGATGGCGGCGGAGAAGGAGACCCCTTTTTCCGACAGCTTACGTTCGAGGACCTGGCCCACCTGCACACCGTGCAGGATCAGCGGTTGCCCGGCTTCAATACCGTAGCTTTCCGGTGCATTCAGCGTAACCGTCAACACGCCCGGTTTTTGCAGCAGGGCTTTATCCGCCGGCGCGATAACAAAGTTTTTGTTCGGCGCACCTTCGCCGGGGATCAGCTCAAAGGTGCTTCCCGTCAGCAGAGAACTGATGCTGGCGTCGCTGAGGGAGAGCTTCGGATTACGCAGTTCAATGCGCGTTTTTTCCCGCAGGAGATCCACCACACTCGGATCCACCGTCATTTCGCCGGTAACGGAACCGCCCGCATTGAGGGTTAATTTTGTCAGTTGCCCGACCTCTAAACCCTGGTACATCAGCGGGGTCGAACCGGCTTTCAGGCCTTTGGCATCCGGCAGGGTCAGCTTGACGATGACACCGCGCTGGCTGTGCGCCAGGTCGGCGTACAGGCCAAAGGTATCTTCTGCGGCGGCAGGGCTGGAGTTAGCAGGTGAGTCAAAGGCGATAGCGCCATTCACCAGCGCCGCCAGGCTCTCAAGCTTCACTTTCGCACCGCTTAAGCTCAGGTCGGCATCGACGCCTGAGACGTTCCAGAAGCGGCTGCCTTTTTTAACCAGGTTGGTAAAACGGCGCTCGATGAGTACATCAATGGTCACGCCATCTTTGTTCGGGTTAATGGCGTAGTCGTAAACGCGGCCTACCGGAATTTTGCGGAAATAGACCAGAGAACCACTGTTCAGCGAGCCCAAATCCGGCGCGCGGAGATGGATCATCAAATCGCCGTTATTCAACCGATATTTCGGCTGGGTATCCAGCGCAACAAAGTGATCCTGTGGCTCACCTTTGCCGGGCATCATGCCGATATAGTTACCGCCCACAAGCGCATCCAGTCCGGAAACGCCGGCCAGGGAGGCTTTAGGCGTGACCAGCCAGAACTGCGTTTCGGCACGCAGGGCATCCTGCATGTCAGACTTAATGCTCGCCCGGACCTGGATTTTGTTCAGCCCTTTGCCAAGGGAGATATCCTGCACAGTACCCACTTCCACCCCCTGGAAGCGAACGGGGGTACGTCCGGCGACAATGCCGTCCGCAGACTGGAAATCAATCGTGATGGTACTTCCGCGATCTTCATAGCTCGTCCAGATAAGCCAGCCTGCGATCATCAGCGCGATAACAGGCAGCAACCAGAATGGCGAAATGCGGCGTTTTGTTTTAATTCTCGCTTCAGTCGGCGAAGCGGGCGTTTCCTGACTCATGTGCGTCCCAAAGTAAGCGGCTGTCCAGCCATTCCACTGCAAGAATAGTCAATATCACCGCAGAGCCGAAATAAAAAGCTGCGGGTCCCATGGTAAAAGCAAGTAACTGATCGCGATTGATGAGCGACATCATCAGCGAAATCACGAACAGATCCAACATCGACCAGCGACCAATCCAGGTCACAAATCGCAGAAGCAGGATGCGGGTGCGTAGTCCTTGTTCGCATTTAAAGTGAATGCTAATAAGCAGCGTAAACATCACCACCACTTTGGTAAAGGGCACCAGAATACTGGCGATGAAAACAATGGCGGCGACCCCCACGTTACTGTGCGCCAGAGAGATAATCCCCGAAAGGATAGTATCTTCCTGACGGGCGCCGTTCACATAAATTACGGAGATCGGCAGCATGTTGGCCGGGAACAAAAATACCAGGGAGGCGATTAGCGCCGCCCAGCACTTTTGCAGGCTGTTGTTGCGTCGCAATCTTAACGGAATGTGGCAGCGTGGGCACCTCCCGCGTTTATCCGGAAAACCGGTGTAATGGCAGCCCAGGCAGACGCGCAGGTTTTCATCAGGCCGGGTCGCGGGGCGCTGCGGGTAAAATCGCTCCCAAAGCTGTTCAACATTGAGATGAATCAGGGTCAAAATACTCAGCAGGACCAGTGAAATAAACGCGAAAAGGCCAATGCCGGGTTGTAAAAACGCATAATCCTGCACCTTGATGGAGGCCACGCCAATGCCTACCAGATAGATGTCCAGCATCACCCACTCCTTGAGCTTTTCCAGCATGAGCAGGACAGGGCGCAGGTTCATCCCCAGAATGTTGCCAAACCACAGGTAGGCAATTGCCGCGACCAGCACCAACGGCGCGCCGACGACGCAGAACAGCACCATGGCGGCCGTAAGCGGATCGCCCTGGCGCGTCATCTGCCAGATCCCCTGCAACACGTTAGCGTCAATACGCACGCCAAGCAGGTAGAGCTTTAACAGCGGCTCGGTCCAGGCGAAGGGCATCAGCAGCAGCATGGTGACCGCCATTGCCGCCAGACGCGTCAATGACCAGTCCCGGCCATCGCGGATTTTAGCATCGCAGCATGGACAAAAAGCACTTTGGTGCGATTTCATCTTCGGCAACATAAAAAGCGTATCGCACTGGGGACAACGCTGATAATGTGCACGGGGCAGAGCCTGGCTTACCGTACGGACAACGATCTTTCGTGTCGGCGTAATTTGGGGTGTTTTTAGGGCCATCAGTCGCACACAGATTAGTATTGTTGAAAGTTATAATAACTCATGAACGGATTCATCTTGAGCATGAGCGCATTTAATGCTTATTTTAATAGGCTATGCGGTAACTATGTAAGATAACTAAGTGATTGAATAATGAACAAAACAGAATTCTACGCGGATCTGAATCGCGATTTTAAGGTATTAATGGCAGGGGAAACCAGTTTCTTAGCCACTCTGGCAAATACCAGTGCGTTACTGTTCGAACGCCTTTCTGACGTGAACTGGGCGGGCTTTTATCTGCTGGAAGGTGACACGCTGGTGCTGGGGCCTTTCCAGGGTAAACTCGCCTGCGTACGCATCCCGGTAGGTCGTGGCGTGTGCGGTACCGCAGTGGCGACCCGTCAGGTTCAGCGTGTCGAAGATGTTCATGCGTTTGACGGCCACATTGCCTGCGATGCCAGCAGCAATTCTGAAATCGTACTGCCGCTGGTGGTTAAAAATCAGATTATTGGCGTTCTGGATATCGACAGCACGGTCTTCAGCCGCTTTACTGCCGAGGATGAGCAGGGGCTGCGCGCGCTGGCCGCAAACCTGGAAAATGTTCTGGCAGAGACCGATTATCATAAATTCTTTGCGAGCGTCGCAGGATAATCAACGGATAACGTAGCATTTACTGATAGCGTCATTATAATGTCGCCTGTTCATGCCTGCGCTTGTTGGCAACGTCCGTTGTAATCAGGAAATTTCATGGAAAATCAACCTAAGTTGAATAGCAGTAAAGAAGTTATCGCATTTCTGGCCGAGCGTTTCCCGCAGTGCTTCAGCGCTGAAGGTGAAGCGCGTCCTCTGAAAGTCGGTATCTTTCAGGATCTGGTCGCGCGCGTTGAGGGGGAGATGAACCTCAGCAAAACGCAGCTTCGTTCTGCCTTGCGCCTTTATACCTCGAGCTGGCGTTACCTGTACGGTATCAAGCCGGGTGCGACCCGTGTCGACCTTGACGGCAACCCGTGCGGTGAGCTGGACGAGCAGCACGTAGAACATGCGCGTAAGCAGCTTGAAGAAGCCAAAGCTCGCGTGCAGGCACAGCGTGCGGAACAGCAGGCGAAAAAACGCGAAGCCGCAGCGGCAAACGGTCAGGAAGACGCCCCTCGTCGCGAGCGTAAACCGCGCCCGGCACCGCGTCGTACTGAAAATAACGATCGCAAACCGCGTGCTGACAAACCCGCAGCTAAAGCCCCACGTGCGCCGCGCGAAGAGCCGCGCCACACCCCAGTTTCTGACATCAATGCGCTGAGCGTAGGTCAGTCTCTGAAGGTGAAAGCGGGTAACAACGCGATGGACGCCACCGTACTGGAAATCACCAAAGATGGCGTTCGTGTACAGCTGACTTCTGGTATGTCAATGATTGTACGCGCAGAACACTTGTTGTTCTGAAACGGAGGCCGAGCCTGGCATGAACACTTTTTTTAAGCTCACCGCGCTGGCTGGCCTGTTTGCTATAACAGGCCATGCTTTCGCTGTGGACGATATTACGCGTGTTGATCAAATTCCGGTTCTCAAGGAAGAGACTCAGCACGCGACGGTGAGTGAGCGCGTGACGTCGCGCTTTACTCGTTCGCACTATCGTCAGTTCGATCTCGATCAGGCCTTTTCGGCCAAAATCTTTGACCGTTATCTGAACTTGCTGGATTACAGCCATAACGTACTGCTGGCCAGCGATGTCGAACAGTTCGCTAAACGCAAATCCGAAGTGGGTGATGAGCTGCGCTCCGGAAAGCTCGATCTGTTCTACGATCTGTACAACTTATCGCAAAAGCGCCGTTTTGAGCGTTATCAATACGCGCTGAAAGTGCTGGAACGTCCGATGGACTTCACCGGCAACGACACCTTTAATCTGGACCGCAGCAAAGCGCCATGGCCGAAAGACGAGGCTGAACTGAATGCGCTGTGGGACGGAAAAGTCAAATATGACGAACTGAGCCTCAAGCTTACAGGCAAAGACGAGAAAGAGATCCGTGAGACGTTAAATCGTCGATACAAATTCGCTATTCGTCGTCTGGCGCAGACCAACAGTGAAGATGTTTTCTCGCTGGCGATGACCGCGTTTGCGCATGAAATTGATCCGCACACTAATTATCTCTCTCCACGTAACACCGAACAGTTCAATACCGAAATGAGCCTGTCTCTGGAAGGTATCGGTGCTGTGCTTCAGATGGACGATGACTACACCGTAATCAACTCCATGGTGGCTGGTGGCCCTGCGTCGAAAAGCAAAGCGATCAGCGTAGGCGACCGTATTGTCGGTGTGGGTCAAACCGGAAAGAGCATGGTGGACGTGATTGGCTGGCGTCTTGATGATGTTGTTGCGCTGATCAAAGGGCCGAAGGGCAGCAAAGTTCGCCTGGAGATCCTGCCAGCCGGTAAGGGGACTAAAACCCGTATCGTTACTCTCACCCGTGAGCGTATCCGTCTGGAAGATCGCGCGGTGAAAATGTCGGTGAAAACCGTGGGTAAAGAGAAGGTTGGCGTGCTGGATATCCCAGGTTTCTACGTCGGCCTGACCGATGATGTGAAAGTGCAGCTCCAGAAGCTTGAAAAGCAGAATGTCAGCAGCGTGATCATTGACCTGCGCAGCAACGGCGGCGGGGCATTGACCGAGGCCGTCTCGCTTTCCGGGCTGTTTATCCCGTCTGGCCCGGTGGTACAGGTGCGCGATAACAACGGTAAAGTGCGTGAAGATGCCGATACCGATGGTGTGGTCTACTATAAGGGGCCGCTGGTGGTGCTGGTCGATCGCTTCAGCGCCTCTGCATCGGAAATCTTCGCTGCTGCCATGCAGGATTACGGCCGGGCATTAATCGTCGGCGAACCGACGTTTGGCAAGGGCACCGTTCAGCAGTACCGCTCTCTGAACCGTATTTACGACCAGATGCTGCGCCCTGAGTGGCCTGCGCTGGGCTCAGTACAGTACACTATTCAGAAGTTTTACCGCGTCAACGGCGGCAGTACGCAGCGCAAAGGCGTGACGCCGGATATCATGATGCCGACAGGTACCGAAGAGACGGAAACGGGCGAGAAGTTTGAAGATAACGCGCTGCCGTGGGATAGCATTGATGCCGCGACATTCGTGAAATCGGGTGATATGAAACAGTTCGGACCGGAACTGCTGAAAAATCACAACGATCGCATCGGGAAGGATCCGGAATTCCAGTACATCATGAAGGACATCGCGCGTTTCAATGCTTTGAAAGCGAAACGGAACATTGTGTCTCTGAACTACGCCCAGCGTGAGAAAGAGAACAATGAAGATGACGCGACACGTCTGGCGCGTATCAACGATCGCTTCAAACGTGAAGGCAAGCCTCTGCTCAAAAAACTGGACGATCTGCCTAAGGATTACCAGGAGCCCGATCCGTATCTGGACGAGACGGTGCATATCGCGCTTGATCTCGCGAAGCTGGAAAAAGAGAAACCCGCCCTGCAACCTGCTCCGACAAAATAATCCCCCAACAGGCACAAGAAATTGTGCCTGTTTCTTTATGTACCTCCTCCTTCCGTCAGGCGGATTTCCAATTGTGTAAAGTTGTGTCTTTCTGGTGACTTACGCCGTCTGGATGCTTGAAAATAGCCGTAATACCCATACGATGTGGGTAATCGCATAGTGCGTTTTGTTAAACTGAGGTTAAAAGAATATTATGATGCGAATCGCGCTCTTCCTGCTCACCAACCTGGCGGTGATGGTGGTATTCGGGCTGGTGCTAAGCCTGACGGGAATTCAGTCGAGCAGCGTTCAGGGTCTGTTGATTATGGCGCTGCTGTTTGGTTTCGGTGGCTCTTTCATTTCACTGCTGATGTCGAAGTGGATGGCACTGAAATCCGTGGGCGGTGAAGTTATTGAGCAACCGCGTAACGATATGGAGCAGTGGCTGATGAGCACGGTTGCTCAGCAGTCAAAGCAGGCGGGCATTGCCATGCCGCAGGTAGCCATCTACCACGCGCCGGATATCAACGCGTTTGCTACCGGTGCGCGTCGTGACGCGTCCCTGGTGGCCGTCAGTACCGGCCTGCTGCAAAACATGAGCCGTGACGAAGCGGAAGCGGTTATTGCTCACGAGATCAGCCATATCGCCAATGGCGATATGGTCACCATGACCCTGATCCAGGGCGTGGTGAACACCTTCGTTATCTTTATTTCTCGTATTCTGGCACAGATTGCTGCCGGGTTTATGGGTGGCAACCGTGATGAGGGTGAAGAGAGCAACGGCAACCCGCTGATCTATTTTGCTGTTTCAATGGTGCTGGAGCTGGTGTTCGGTATCCTGGCAAGCATCATTACCATGTGGTTCTCCCGTCATCGTGAGTTCCACGCGGATGCCGGTTCCGCGAAACTGGTGGGTCGTGAAAAGATGATTGCTGCGCTGCAACGACTGAAAACCAGCTACGAGCCGCAGGAAGCAAACAGCATGATGGCCTTCTGCATCAACGGCAAATCAAAGTCGCTGAGCGAGCTGTTTATGTCTCACCCGCCGCTGGATAAACGTATTGAAGCGCTGCGTAGCGGCGAATACCTGAAGTAACGTAATCGGGTTGAAAAGAACCGGGCTGGAGCCATTCTCCGCCCGGTTTTTTTATGCCTGCGCCTTTGGCTGGGTGACACGAAGGCCGCTAATGACAGCCGCGAGGGTCGCCAGGGTCCCTGCGGTAATCAGCGCAACGTGTGTCGCATTCTGCCCGGCAAGGTTAAACATCAACGCCACCAGTGCGGCCCCGGTGCTTTGCCCTAACAGTCTTGCCGTGCCCAGCATCCCGCTGGCGCCACCGCTGCGATGACGTGGGGCAGAGGTGATAATCGTGTGGTTATTAGGGGACTGGAACAGACCAAAACCGGCCCCGCACAGGATCATGCGCCAGATAATATCCAGATCCCCCGGCGAGGCGGGCAGGAGCGCCAGCGCAAACAGTCCTACCGCCATGACGACCAGCCCAATCGCCCCCAGAAGCCCGGCGTGGACGCGCTCAATAAGGTAACCGGCCAGCGGGGCCATCACCATGGTTGCCAGAGGCCAGGGCGTGAGCAGCAAGCCTGTCTCCACTTCCGAACGGCCAATCACGCTCTGCAAAAAGAACGGCAGCGCAACCAGCGCCAGCATCTGGGCGCAGAACGAGCAAATGGAGGTACAAATGGATAGCGAAAACAGCGGAATACGCAGCAAATCCACCGGTAGTAACGGCACGGGCAGCGCCAGCTGACGTCGTACAAAGAAAAAGCCGATGATAAGCATGGCAACGATTTCTGTGGTAATGAGCGACAGAGACTGTCCCTGCGCAAATCCGCTCAGCGCGGTAATCAGCAGGCCAAAGGTCAGCGCGTTCATCACAGCGCTGGGCAGATCGAAACGTGGCATGGTGCTTTTCGGACCATTTTCCGGAAGATAGCGCAGGGCGAAGAAGATCGCCACAATGCCCAGCGGCACGTTAATGGCAAACAGCCACTGCCACGAGGCAACGGACAGGATGGCGGCGGCAATCGTCGGCCCGGCGGCGGACGACACGGCCACAATAAAGGAGTTAATGCCCATCCCGCGCCCCAGGTGGCGGTGAGGGTAGATAAGCCGTATCAGGGCCGTGTTCACGCTCATTAGCGCCGCGCCGCCAAAACCCTGGGCGATACGCGCCAGCGTAAGGGTGTGCAGTGAATCTGAAAGGGCACAGAAGAGCGAGGTGAGGGTAAATACCACCAGCCCGCACTGGTAAACCCGGCGATAACCAAACATATCGCCCAGAAAAGAGAGCGACAGAAGAGAAATCACAATCGCTATCTGGTACGCGTTGACAATCCAGATGGAGCTGGCCGGCGAAGCATTCAGGTCTTTGGCAATGGTCGGAAGAGCCACGTTGGCAATCGCACCGTCAAGGACAGCCATCGAAATACCGATGACAATAGTGGCAATTGCCCCGTACCGCTGCGGTAAGGGCAGGCCATAAGAAACGTTTTTTTGCATGGGAAAAGAATGACTCAGCGTGAAATTATTTTCAGAGTAACTATTTTAGCATCGTTATTTCGGTTTTATGTCGCAGATTTGTAACGAAGTAAACCCAGATAGATTGCAGCACGCATCACACGAATTTATAATAAAAACCGGTTCTGATTTTTATAAAACACTCTCCATGAGGTGATAAATGGCAATCGCAGATTTGGATAAGCAGCCAGATTCTGTTTCTTCCGTGCTGAAGGTGTTTGGCATCTTGCAGGCGCTCGGAGAAGAGCGTGAAATTGGTATTACAGAGTTGTCGCAGCGTGTGATGATGTCGAAAAGCACCGTTTATCGCTTTTTGCAGACGATGAAATCATTGGGTTATGTCGCGCAGGAGGGAGAATCAGAAAAATATTCTCTGACCCTGAAACTGTTTGAACTGGGTGCCCGCGCCTTGCAGAACGTGGATCTGATCCGCAGCGCTGACATTCAGATGCGTGAACTTTCACGACTGACGAAAGAGACAATTCACCTCGGTGCGCTGGATGAAGACAGCATTGTTTACATCCACAAAATTGACTCCATGTACAACCTGCGCATGTATTCACGCATCGGTCGTCGTAACCCGCTCTACAGCACCGCAATTGGTAAAGTACTGCTGGCCTGGCGCGATCGCGAAGAGGTGAAGCAAATCCTTTACGGGGTGGAGTACAAACGCAGCACCGACCGCACGATTACCAGTACGGAAGAACTGCTGAGCGTGCTGGATAAAGTGCGTGAGCAGGGTTACGGGGAAGATAACGAAGAGCAGGAAGAGGGGCTGCGTTGTATCGGTGTGCCGGTGTTTGACCGCTTCGGCGTTGTCATTGCCGGCCTGAGCATTTCGTTCCCAACGCTGCGTTTCTCTGAAGAGCGTCTTCATGAATATGTGGCGATTCTGCATACCGCAGCGCGCAAAATTTCAGAGCAGATGGGCTATAACGATTATCCGTTCTGATCGACGCCACCAATAGAAACGCCGCACTTTTGCGGCGTTTCTGTAAGCGAAGTTCAGCGCTGATTAACCGTTATCAACCACAACAGATGATTTACGCAGCACAGGACAGTTGGTTAACCCGATGATCCCGCTGTCGGAATGGATGTACTGAGCCGTGCTTATCCCCTGGGCGGTAAGATATTTACACTGGATACCCAGACCCGCGGCATTTTCTTTGCTCCCCATTAATACGCCGTACCCACTTAATAACAGGCCGATCCAGACAATGGCCAGTACAATTACTGTACGAATAAGTAAACGCATCGTTGCCTCTTTTTTCTTTGTTGTCATAGAGTAAGCGTAACGGCTTTACGCAGTGAAACAAGTGCACGATTCCGAAAAGCGTCTGTTGAAGGTACAGTTAGCCCCTGTTTAAGATAACCGTGATAACCTGGCTGTATCAGGTCATAAGACGGAGTGTGGAGTGAAAAAAATACGCTGGGTAATTCTGATTATAGTGTTGATAGCATGCGTGGTGCTGTGGACGCAGACTATCAATGTGATGTGCGATCAGGATGTACAGTTCTTTAGCGGCATTTGTTCAATCAATAAGTTTATCCCCTGGTAGAGACCATTTTTACGCTGAGTGATGTCCTTACGCGGCGGCAGTGGTAAAATGGCGGTTTTTACTGAGGTGGTGAAATGGGTGAGTTACTGAATTCGGGGCTGCTGAGCATTGCATCCCTGGTAATGTCTTTGGTGGTGCTGGTCGTTGGGCTGGTGCTGTGGTTTTTCGTTAACCGCGCCAGCTCCCGCACAAACGAGCAGATTGAGCTGCTGGAAGCATTGCTCGATCAGCAGAAACGGCAGACTGCGCTGCTGCGTCGTTTGTGCGAAGCCAACGAGCCGGAGGAGAAAGCGGTACCGAAGGACGCTGTTGCTCAACAACAAGACGAGGAAGACTTCATTCGCCTGGTAGCTGAACGATAGTCTGCCAGGAGCGGGGAGGTGGCCTGACGTACGGCGTAAATCCCCTCCCTTATCAAATGCATCCCACAACTTCCCGGCATTTAATTAAGCAGCAGTTAACTCATGTTTTAGCACACTGAAAACTGGCGAATATTTATCCTTATTTAACAAATTCAGTTTCGTTGAATAAATAGTGTGCTATATCTTTCCTGAAGTGTTTTATTTTTATCGAAACGTTTTGCTTGCCTTGTTTTGAGGCAGAGTCATAAAAATTTCATTATTTTGGTGCAGAATAACACTTATTAAATGGTGGTTTTTAATACAGTTAGCAAAATGTAATTAACATCGTATATTCCCTGACACATGTTGGTGCGTTGCAATGTTTTCAGCATAACTTTTCACAAAATGTTCTAACTCAGTCATTCCTTTAAAGAAATTCTGGGATTGGGATGGACGCTTTGAAATGATTGAGCTATGTTTAAAAAGTCTTTGATTACAGGGCGCGTCAACGCACCCTGCGGGCAGTGAGGTCAGGTGGCGCTTCATTTGACAATTCGCATAACTGTGCAGATTGTTATGGAGTAACGTCTGAATTTGTGCGGCGGATCGAGACACGTTTAAAAATGGCTTGCCATATTAAACGTTGTGTGTGATAACACGTTTTGGGTCAAACGAGGTACAGTTCTGTTTATGTGTGGCATTTTCAGTAAAGAAGTCCTGAGTAAACACGTTGTCGTTGAATACCGCTTCTCTGCCGAACCTTATATTAGTGCCTCAAGCAGTAATGTCTCAGTTTTATCTATGTCAAAGCCCGCGGGCTAAGAAAACACTCTAAGGAATTTTGCAAATGGCAAAGATTAAAGGTCAAGTTAAGTGGTTCAACGAGTCTAAAGGTTTTGGTTTCATTACTCCTGCTGACGGCAGCAAAGACGTGTTCGTACACTTCTCTGCAATCCAGGGTAACGGCTTCAAAACTCTGGCTGAAGGCCAGAACGTTGAGTTCGAAATTCAGGATGGCCAGAAAGGCCCAGCTGCGGTTAACGTAACTGCTATCTGATCGAATCACTGCTGACTGAAGCGCTCAGCGCTTCGATCTCAGACATAAGCCTCGCCAATGCGGGGCTTTTTTATTCGCTTATTTTTCAAAATATTACGTAATCCTCCTCTGTTATTATCTTGTTGCAAACCCGCGAGATTATTAGCATTGTTTTCCCGCCTTATTATCCGCTTTTCTCGTTAAATCAGGGCGTTGATTAACAGCCCTGGGGTTAAGGTGAAAAAAAAGACAATAACCACCACCGGAAATTTTACTCCGGCACGTTTTGCACTTCTGTGTCTCGCCATCTTTTGTAGCCTTGCGTTTCTGCTGGGCCGCGTAGCGTGGCTACAAATTATCAAACCGGATAATCTGGTGAAGCAGGAGGATATGCGCTCCCTGCGCGAAGTGGCGATAGACGCCCCGCGTGGGATGATTGTTGACCGTGAAGGGCGACCCCTTGCGGTGAGCGTACCCGTCCAGGCCGTCTGGGCCGATCCCAAAACAGTGCTGGAAAAAGGGGGGATCGGTTTTGACTCGCGCTGGCAGGCCCTGGCAAATGCCTTACACCTTTCTCTGAGCACGCTCGCATCGCGAATTAACAGTAACCCGCACGGGCGATTTATTTACCTGGCCCGTCAGGTTGATCCCGCCCAGGCAAAGTGGATCGATAAGCTGCGTCTCCCCGGTATCAACCTTCGCGATGAGTCCCGCCGCTTTTATCCTGCCGGGCACGTGGCGGCGAACCTGATTGGCTTCACCAATATTGATGGTCAGGGCATTGAGGGCGTCGAGAAAAGCTTTAACACGCAGCTTACCGGGAAGGCAGGCGTGCGGCTGGTCAGGAAAGATCGCTACGGACATGTGGTGGAGAACCTTACGGAGGTGGCTCCCGTACCTGCACATAATATCCAGCTTAGTATCGATGAACGCCTGCAAACTATCACCGAAGACGCGCTGGATAATGCCGTAGCGTGGAACAAAGCCGAATCAGGCGCGTCGGTGCTGATTAATATCCAGACGGGCGAAATTCTGGCAATGGCGAGCTTCCCCGACTTCAACCCCAATAACCGGGAAGGGGCAACGCTGGATGATTTTCGCAATCGCGCGATCAGCGACACCTTTGAACCTGGCTCGACCGTTAAGCCTCTGGTGCTGATGACGGCGCTACAGCAGGGGCTGGTACAGCCTGACAGCGTCATAGACACGCATCCCTACACTATTGATGGCCATCGTATCCGCGATGTGGGCTACTACCCCGAGCTGACGATGACCGGGATCCTGCAAAAATCCAGTGATACGGGCGTGTCCCGTCTTTCGCTGGCGATGCCCGTGCAACGGTTACTGGATACCTATAAACACTTTGGTTTTGGCGAGAGTACCGGGCTTGGCTTAACGGGAGAAAGCGCAGGTTTACTGCCGCAGCGAAAATTCTGGAGCCAGTTAGACCGGGCGACCTTTGCCTTTGGGTATGGCCTGATGGTCACCCCCCTCCAGCTGGCGCATGTGTATGCCACCATCGGCAGCTATGGCATTGAACGGCCTCTGTCCATCACCCGAATCGACCCGCCGGTGATTGGCAAGCGGGTGATGCCCGAGGAAATTGTTCACGAGGTGGAGCACATGATGGAGAGCGTTGCGTTACCCGGCGGTGGCGGGGTCAAAGCGGCGGTGCGTAACTATCGCGTGGCGATAAAAACCGGGACGGCCAAAAAAATCGATGAACATGGTAAGTATGTGGATAAATACGTCGCCTATACCGCAGGCGTTGCGCCTGCCAGCGATCCCCGTTTCGCGCTGGTGGTGGTGATCAACGATCCGCAAAACGGTGCCTACTATGGCGGGGCCGTTTCTGCGCCCGTGTTCAGCGAAATTATGGGTAACGTCCTGCGCCTGGAAAATGTGAAGCCAGACGGGCTGCCGGCAGATTCTGACCATCTGATCGTGATGCGTCACCCAGCCGTTTATAACCCTGGCGAATAGCGGTACACTTCGCCTTTTGGTTTACGCCCTGGAGCTGTCATGTCTTTCAGTTGTCCCCTTTGCCACGCGCCGCTGACGCGCGCGGAGAAAACGTTTATCTGTCCACAGGGACATCAGTTTGACCGGGCGAAAGAGGGCTATGTAAATCTTCTGCCGGTACAACACAAGCGCTCCCGGGACCCGGGTGACAGCGCGGAGATGATGCAGGCGCGCCGGGCGTTTCTCGATGCCGGGCACTATCAACCGCTCAGGGATGCCGTTGTCGCCTTACTCCGTCAATATCTGACAGAAGGCGCATCCGCCATGCTGGATATCGGCTGCGGCGAAGGTTACTACACCGCCACGTTTGCTGACGTGGCGGCTGAGAAGGGTGCCGAAACTTACGGGCTGGACGTGTCGAAAGTGGCTATCCGTGCGGCAGCAAAACGCTATTCAGCGGTAACGTTCTGCGTGGCCTCCAGCCACCGCCTGCCGTTTGAGGAAGCGAGTATGGACGCCGTGGTGCGTATCTATGCGCCGTGCAAGGCAGAGGAGCTGGCGCGCGTCGTTAAGCCCGGCGGCTGGGTTATTACCGTCACGCCAGGGCCGCGTCATCTGCTGGAGCTAAAAGGGCTGATCTATGATGAAGTTCACCTGCATGCGCCGCACTCTGAACAGCTGGCGGGCTTTGCGTTAAAGCAGGCGCAGTCGGTAGCGTATGAAATGACGTTGCAGGGAAGTGAAGCGGTGGCGTTACTGCAAATGACGCCGTTTGCATGGCGGGCAAAACCAGAGGTGTGGGAAACGCTGGCAGCGCAGACAGAATTTCGCTGCCAGACGGATTTCAGCATTCATTGCTGGCAGCGCGAAGGTTAACCCGCGAAGTGTGCCCAAAGGATTTGGGCACCAATCCCGATCAACACGATACCGCCCAGAATTTCGGCTCGTTTGCCTAACAGCGGGCCAATGAACCGACCCACCATCATCCCCAGCGTTGACATGATCAGCGTGGCGCAGCCAATCGCCAGCGCGGTGGCGATAATATTGACCTGCAAAAACGCCAGACCGACACCCACGGCCATTGCATCCAGGCTGGTTGCGATGGCGGTTGTCACCAGAAGCCAGAAGCCGTGGCGTTGCAGCGGCGCATCATCTTCATCGCCGTTACCACGAAAGCCTTCAATCACCATGCGTCCTCCGAGGAACACCAGCAGCACGAAAGCAATCCAGTGATTCCACTCCAGCACGAACTGGCTGGCGAGCATCCCCAGACCCCAGCCGATAAGCGGCGTCAGCGTTTCGATAGCGCCAAAGATGAGACCGGTACGCAGGGCGTCGGAAAATTTAGGTTTATGGAGGGTGGCACCTTTACCAATAGAGGCGGCAAATGCGTCCATGGACATGCCAAAAGCCAGAAGGATCGTAGCGGAGATATTCATAAGAGCGTCCAGACCGGGGATATCCATATGACACATCACTGCCCCCAGTAAACAGCAGTTGATGTATCTATGGTCTCGCCTGATTGCTTTTGGCACAGTAAGTGTGCTGAAAACGATCCGTACGCGCCACGTTTTTCAACGAGTATGTTGACACGTACATTTCCCGCAGGCAGGAAATCGGCTACTCCCCAACGACGGGCGCAACCTTAACATATTTTGAGAATATAAAACAACAACGAAGATGGCTTTATATAGCCACTATATTGATAACGATTTCCATTTAGATTTATGCGTGAAAATATCGTTAACAAATATAAGGCAATTAACAGAGGAGATATAGCACCGGCTATATTGCTGGTTTAAGAATAATGCAATATATAGCCGATGCTATAATATTAACTCATTGAGTTTTAACGAGTAATTTGTAGATCTTTTCCAGGTCATCAATATTTTTGACCCGGATGAGCAGGCGGCGTTGTTCTAATTGCATCACCAGAACCCCGTCTTCGGATAAATTCATCTCTTTAATACGGTTATATTCTATCCAGACATTGGCGAAGAAGAATCCGTGTTTTTTAAAAATGAGTTTTGGCGAGCGGATCCAGAACAGGTAAATCGCCATTAATGCCAGCGCACATAATAACCATGTGGTTAATATTGCGCCGTGGCTGGTCACATTATTGTAAATCAGGATGACTACCAGACCGGCGAAGATAAACGCATCAATGCGTCCACGGCGTAAGAGGGGAAGGGTCAGCAGCGTCTCGCCGTGGCGGCGAGGCATAATGAACTCGTCATAGATCGCGTAAGCCAGAAGGGCAACAATAAATAAAACCAGTACTGTGTCCGTGACAGTCATTCATCCTCCAGATAAAAAGACCGGGGGCAAGCCCCCGGTCGGTAACGCATTTTATTACAGACCCAGCAGGCCGACGGCGTAGCCCGCGATACCGATGACGAAGAAGCCAACGATGATCCACAGCGGGTTCACTTTCTTACGCAGCAGCCACATACAGGCGAAGGTTAACAGCAGCGGTACCAGGCCCGGCATCAGCTGGTCCAGAATCGTCTGCACGGTGGTAACGCGCGTCTGACCATCCTGACCAGTGATCGTCGATACCACCAGCGGGATGTTCACGTGCGTCCACTTGTTAACCAGCGCCCCCATTACAAACAGGCCGAGGATTGACGCCCCCTCAGTCAGTTTTTGCAGGAAGCCGCCGCCCATATCCTTAACGATATCCACCCCTTTACGATAACCGTACGCCACGCCGTAGTAACGGGTCAGCAGACGCACCGCGTTGAACAGGATGAAGAACAGCAGAGGACCGAGCAGGCTGCCGCTCATGGCGATCCCGGCGCCCAGCGCCGCAAAGACCGGACGCACGGTACCCCAGAAGATCGGGTCGCCCACGCCTGCCAGCGGCCCCATCAGACCAACTTTGATACCGTTGATGGCACCATCGTCGATTTCAGCCCCGTTCGCACGCTGCTCTTCCATTGCCAGCGTCACGCCCAGAACAGGCGCCGCAACATAAGGATGGGTGTTGAAGAATTCCAGGTGACGCTTAATTGCCTGACGGCGTGCTTCGTTGTTTTCCGGATACAGGCGTTTGATGGCCGGCACCATGGAGAAGCAGAAGCCGAGCGCCTGCATACGTTCGAAGTTCCATGAACCCTGAAACAGGTTAGAACGGATGAACACGCCACGAATATCACCCGGAGTGAGTTTTTTCTCAGTGGTAGTTTTTGTCATATCAACCATTTCGCTCACCTGTTAGTCCAGTTCGTTATCGAGATCGTTGTTACCAGCAGCCTGCGCAGGGGCACCCGCGACACGGTTGTATTTCGGGCTGAGCTGGATATAAAGAATCGCCATCACCGCACCAATCACACCCAGCGCAACCAGGTTGAAGTTGGTGAACGCAGCGGTAACGAAGCCGAGGTAGAAGAATGGCATCAGGTAGCCCGCGCGCATCATGTTGATGACCATCGCATAACCGACCACCACGATCATACCCCCGGCGATATTCAGACCGCTGGTAACCACTTCAGGGATCGCATTCAGCATGCCCTGAACTTCGCTGGTACCGACAGAAATCGCCACGATAACCGCAGGGATTGCGATACGCATCGCTTGCAGGAACAGGGAAGAAACGTGGATCCAGGAGAGCGCGGTGAGGTTGCCGTTTTCGGCCGCCTTATCCGCCGCGTGCTGGAAGGCAACGGTAATAGTACGGACGATAATGGTCAGCACCTGACCCGCTGCGGCCAGCGGGATGGCCAGCGCGATACCGGCACCAATACTCTGATGACCAGCGATAACCAGAACGGTTGAAATAATGGACGCCAGCGCGGCATCTGGCGCAACTGCCGCACCGATGTTCATCCAGCCGAGGGCGATCATTTCCAAAGTACCACCGATGATGATACCGGTTTTCATGTCACCGAGAACGGCGCCAATCAACGTACAGGCCACCAGAGGGCGGTGGAACTGAAATTCATCAAGTACGGACTCCATACCCGCAATACATGCGACGATGAACACCAGCACAATCTGAAGAGTAGTAATCTCCATTGCACTTCTCCTATTACATAAGCTCTATATGAAAAACCGGCCCGGGCTTATTTCCCCACTTTGCCGATCAAATCCATCATTTTCAGTTTCTGGTCCGTGGAAACCTTACGGGCTTCCAGTTCGATACCGCGTGCATTCAGTTTGTTGAAGGCCTCGATATCTTTCGCATCCACTGAAATCGCGTTGTTGACCTGCGTTTTGCCCTGACGGAATGCCATACCGCCAATGTTAACGGAGGTGATTTTCACGCCGCCTTCAACAATGCGTTCGACGTCTGTCGGGTTGGTGAAGAGAAGCATCACGCGCTCACCCGCATATTTCGGGTTGTTGTAAACGCGGATCATTTTGGCGACATCCACGACGTGCGCGGTGACGCCCGGCGGTGCAACCTGGGTAAGAAGGGTTTTACGGACAGTGTCGGCGGCCACTTCGTCACTGACCACGATGATGCGTTGTACGTTGGTCTCTTTGGTCCAGCGTGTTGCCACCTGGCCGTGGATCAGACGGTCATCAATACGCGCAAGGCCGATAACCATGTAATCGTTCGGACCCATTGGCTTCGCCGGTGCTGCCGCCCTTGGTGCAGCAGGGGCAGGGGCCGGTTTTTCAACCGGCTGCGCTTTCAGCGCCTTCACGCCTTCGCGACCGGTTTCCACCGCCAGTGCCACCAGTTCATCAAAACCTGGGTTGTCGTCACGCGCCATGAAGGTTTCCACCAACATCGGGATATTCACCCCGGCGACGACTTCATAATGCTCTTTATCGACGACAATGCGGCTGGCAGCGTTGAACGGGCTGCCGCCCCATGTATCCACGAGAAACAGCACGCCTTTGCTGGTATCCAGCTTCTCAAGCTGAGCAGTGTATTTTTCAATCAGCGTCTCGGCATTTTCACCGGGAACGAAATCGATCCAGCCGACGTTTTCCTGCTCGCCCAACAGCATTTCTGCCGTTTTGAGTAACTGCTCCGCAGCCCAACCATGTGTGCCTATGACAATAGCAATGGTCACTTGCTACCTCCTTTTATTATCATGTATACGTCTGCCAGGCAGGCGTACTGAGAATCGTATTGGCGAACCGAATCGATTCAGATAAGGGTTAGAGTTCAAAAAACTAAGACTTCCGCGAATTATTTTAGATAGTGAAAAAATAATTTATGTGATGAAGATCCGTAATTTAGCTACGCCTTACAGATTTTTCTTTAAGTTAATCCGCGTGTGTTACAGAAGTTTGCAAAGGAACGTAAATCTTTGCTAAAAACCAATTGTCTCTGATATGTTTAGCGTCCGTTTAATTATTCAGGAGTATAGGGCTACAGCCCACTATATGGACCGTCACCGACGTCAGTCATCTTCCAGGCCATTCCGCGCCTTATTCATCGGCGATCTTCGCCACGCATCGACTCTCATTCCCTTTGAAATGCCCGAAATTAGCGGGGCACCGTTTTGTCATTCCTTTAGCAGGAGCGTGTCATGGAATTCTTAATGGACCCGTCAATCTGGGTAGGCTTGCTTACGCTGGTCGTGCTGGAGATCGTTCTCGGTATTGATAACCTGGTGTTTATCGCCATCCTCGCGGATAAGCTGCCGCCGAAACAGCGTGATAAAGCCCGTCTGATCGGCCTCTCGCTGGCGCTGATCATGCGTCTGGGCTTGCTGTCTGTGATCTCGTGGATGGTTACCCTGACGAAGCCGCTGTTCACCGTCATGGATTTCACCTTCTCCGGCCGCGATTTAATCATGCTGGTGGGGGGACTGTTCCTGCTGTTCAAAGCCACAACAGAGCTGCATGAACGGCTGGAGAACCGGCAGCACGATGATGGTCACGGTAAGGGTTACGCCAGCTTCTGGGTGGTTGTTCTCCAGATTGTGGTGCTTGATGCGGTCTTCTCACTGGATGCGGTGATTACGGCGGTCGGCATGGTGAACCATCTGCCGGTGATGATGGCGGCGGTGGTGATTGCGATGGCGGTAATGCTGCTGGCGTCAAAACCGCTGACGCGTTTCGTCAACCAGCATCCGACGGTCGTTGTGCTGTGTCTGAGCTTCCTGCTGATGATTGGTCTGAGCCTGGTGGCAGAAGGGTTTGGCTTCCATATTCCGAAAGGCTACCTGTACGCCGCGATTGGCTTCTCGATTTTGATCGAGCTGTTTAACCAGATTGCGCGCCGTAACTTTATTAAGCAGCAGTCGAATCAGCCGCTGCGAGCCCGTACCGCAGATGCGATTCTGCGACTGATGGGCGGACGTCGTCAGGTCAACGTGCAGGCTGATAACGAGAACCGTAACCCGGTTCCGGTGCCGGAAGGCGCGTTTGTGGAAGAAGAACGCTACATGATCAACGGCGTGCTTTCGCTGGCTTCCCGCTCCCTGCGCGGCATTATGACGCCGCGCGGTGAGATCAGCTGGGTGGACGCCAACCTGAGCGTCGACGAAATTCGTCAGCAGCTGCTCTCCTCGCCACACAGCCTGTTCCCGGTCTGCCGGGGTGAGCTGGATGAGATCATCGGTGTCGTACGCGCGAAAGAGATGCTGGTGGCGCTGGAAGAGGGCGTTAACGTCGAGGCCGTAGCGGCCGCGTCGCCCGCCATCGTAGTACCGGAGACGCTGGATCCGATCAACCTGCTGGGCGTATTGCGTCGTGCCCGCGGGAGCTTTGTTATCGTCACCAATGAATTTGGTGTGGTACAGGGCCTGGTGACGCCGCTGGACGTGCTGGAAGCCATTGCCGGTGAATTCCCTGATGCGGATGAAACCCCGGAAATCGTTGCCGACGGTGACGGCTGGCTGGTGAAAGGCACCACCGACCTGCACGCGCTCTCGCACACGCTGGGCGTCGAAAACGTGGTCAATGATGATGAAGACATTGCCACCGTCGCGGGGCTGGTGATTGCCGTTAACGGGCAGATCCCGCGTATTGGTGATGTGCTGGAGCTGCCGCCGCTGCAAATTACTATCGTCGAAGCCAACGACTATCGCGTTGATATGGTGCGTATTGTTAAAGAGCACTCTGCACACGACGAAGAAGAGTAACGCTATCTAGCGTAACGGCAGTAAGGGCACGATGTGTCCGTTGTGGCGGGCTGGCGGAGAGTGACTTTCCGCCAGCCATTTCGGAAACTCGCGCAGCGGCATTGGCCGCGCATACAAGTACCCCTGCAAAATATGTACGCTGTGACGGCGCAGGTAGCGTGACTGCTCCTCGGTTTCCACCCCTTCCGCAACCAGTTCAATATTCAGCCGCTGACCCAGCGCAATAATAATATCCGTTACCGTTGAGTTCACGGCGTCGGTGCCGATCGCGGTGGTGAAGGATTTATCAATTTTCAGCACATCCGGATGCAGTTTTTCTAGCCATGAAAGTGAGCTGTTGCCGGTACCAAAGTCATCAATCGCAAGTTTCACCCCTTTGCGGTGCAGCTCCCGCACGATGCGGTAATCCACATCCAGCAACGCATCGCGTTCGGTTAACTCCACGATCAACTGTTGAACAGGGCTGGCGTTAAACCAGATGCGGTTGAGATCCTGGATCAGCGCAGCGCGGCGAAAATGGCTGGCGGCCACGTTAATGCCGATATGGAAATCGCGCGAGGCCGGGAAATAGCCTATCTGCCGCACCGTTTCGCTGATGACGTAGCGGGTAAGCGGAACAATCAGGTTATGTTCTTCGGCCAGAGGGATAAAGACATCGGGCGAAATCCATCCCTGACGCGGGTTGTTCCAGCGCAGGAGGATCTCGACGCCGACGCATTCCCGGGTGCGGGCATTCACCAGCGGCTGGCAGAAGAGCTCAAACTCCCTGGCCGCAATTCCCATATTGATTTCCCAGGTGAAACTGATGCGCCGCGCGGTGGCGAGCCAGGCGATATAGCCCATCAGTAAGCTGAGCATTAACGCCAGCGGCAGCTGGGTGGGCAGATTTTTTAACGCCATTTCGCCAGGCCCGGGGCCACTCACCGTGACGCTGAAAGGGTAATGCTGTGACGATTGTTCCAGCAGGGAGGCGTTTTCATCGAAGGTCGGCGTAGTCGTCACCTGTTGCCCGTCGCGGAGGAAGTTATCTCCTACTCTCAGGACAACGTCGGTGATCTGCGGCCGCTGCGGCTCGAGAATCATTTTAGTGATGAGATCGATATTCACCACCTCCATCACCCCGTCGTTGCCGTCGCTCGCGAGGGGAGACCACTGAATCAGTACCGGGCTGCCTTTTACCAGCCACCGATCGGTCAGCAGCAACAGCCTGGATTCACTGACCGGCAGCTCCGGCACAAACTCACTGACGGGCACATTACGGCTGCCAAAGACGCTTGAGCAATACAGTATTCCGTCTTGAATGAGGGCGATGGAGCGTACGGTCTGGAGGATCGCCGCCTGTTTTCGCAGGATCAGATTTGCTTCGGAACAGGGTATGCCAACCAGTGAAAGTAGCGTTTCCCGCTGGGCCTCTAACGAAAGAAGCACCTTATCAAGCGCACGCACGGTGTGGTGGGTAAAGTCGTGGATCCGATCCTGATTTATGTTGCGCTGTGAAATAAAGCGAATACCCAGCGTCAGGACGAGCGTAACGAGCGCAACCGTGACACAGACGATAACGCGTTTTCGGCGATAGTCTTTAATGATCGTTTGTGCAGTTTGCATGAACGGTCGCCTGTTAAGCACCGGCCGGAAAAGCCAGACGCAACAGTGACAGTGTAGTGGGGAATACGTGAAGCGACGAGACGAGAGGGGAAAATTCGCCCATCCGTTGCAGATGGGCGAAAGGAAGGCTTAGTCGCACTGCACCTTAATGGCCAGACCGCCGCGCGAGGTCTCACGGTACTTCGCGTTCATGTCCTTGCCGGTTTCGTACATAGTTTCAATAACCTTATCCAGCGACACGCGTGGCTCGCTGGTACGGCGCATCGCCATACGTGAGGCGTTGATCGCTTTGACGGAGGCGATGGCGTTACGCTCAATGCACGGCACCTGCACTTGGCCGGCAACCGGGTCACAGGTCAGACCGAGGTTGTGCTCCATACCGATTTCCGCCGCCACGCACACCTGCTCAGGGCTGGCGCCCAGCAGTTCCGCCAGACCCGCTGCTGCCATAGAGCAGGCCACGCCCACTTCACCCTGACAGCCTACTTCGGCACCAGAGATGGACGCATTCATTTTGTACAGCGCGCCGATAGCACCTGCCGCGAGGAAATAGCGGATATAGATGTCCGGCGTCACGGGCTCAATAAAGTGATCGTAATAGGCCAGCACCGCCGGAACGATACCGCACGCTCCGTTGGTTGGCGCCGTCACGACGCGACCACCCGCTGCGTTCTCTTCGTTAACCGCGAGGGCAAACATGTTCACCCAGTCGACCACGTTCATTGGGTCATTGGAGAACTTGTCGGTAGTGACCAGCATGCGGCGCAGCGCAGAGGCACGACGCGGTACGCGCAGTGGCCCAGGCAGAACACCCTCGGTGTTCATCCCGCGGTCAATACAGGCGCGCATGGTTTGCCACACGTTAGCAAAATAGTCTTCGATCTCTTTCTTGCTGTGCAGCGCCAGTTCGTTCTGCATCACCATGCCTGACAGGGACAGACCGGTCTCTTTGCAGTAGCCCAGCATCTCGGTGGCCGATTTAAACGGATAGGGCACATTGACGTCGCCCGCGCTCTCTTTACCAAAGTGTTCTTCGTCAACGATAAAGCCGCCGCCGATGGAGTAGTAAGTTTTGCTGTAGATCTCTTTTTCGCCACTCCAGGCGTGGATGGTCATGCCGTTTTCATGCAGCGGCAGGTTGTCGCTACGAAAACGCATCCCGTCATCCTGCGGGAAGTCCACTTCGTGCTGGCCGTTAGCCAGCAGCAAACGACCGCGCGTTTCCACGTCGCGGATAAATGCCGGAATGGCATCAATATCAACTGTGTCCGGCATATTGCCCGCCAGACCCATAATAATGGCGATATCGGTGTGGTGGCCTTTACCCGTTAATGACAGTGAACCGTAAACGTCTACGGCGACACGGGTAACGCTTTCCAGTAATCCTTTTTCGACCAGATCATCGACGAACTGTTTACCGGCCTTCATCGGCCCTACAGTGTGGGAAGAAGATGGACCAATCCCCACTTTGAACATGTCGAATATACTAATCACTTTCACACTCCTGACAGGGTTACTGGGGTTCCAGTAACGATGTTATAACTGCGCATAGTGTAAGAGGGAACACCAACCTCGGCTTAACTATTCACATGAATTAAACTAATGGTTAACGATGGTTCTGCTAATAGCGCGACGCCGATCGCAAACCTGCCAGAAAAGGGTGGAATGTAAAGTATAGTCAAGGCTTCAGGCCGATTTGCAGGGCCAGCTCACGAATGATGCCTGCCGTCATGCCCCAGACAAAATAATGCTGATACCACGACAGCCAGACCCGATGATCGTGTCCGCGGCGGTGAATATCCAGCGGGTGATAGCGACCCAGACGAAGTGCCTCTTCCAGCGGCATTTCGAATACCGCTGAAACTTCATCGACGCTGGCGTGATACTGAAGATCGGGCGGAATAATGCCAACGACCGGCGTGACCTGAAAACCGGTTACGCTGTCCACTGGCGGCAGCACGCCGATCACCTCGACCGCCTCCGGGGGGATCGCCACTTCCTCATGCGCTTCGCGCAGTGCGGCGGCAATCAGGGATGCATCGGTGCTGTCCACCGCGCCGCCCGGGAACGCAACCTGACCGGCGTGTTTTCGCATATGCGGTGAGCGCTGGGTAAGCAACAGACCCGGCTGCTCACGACGCACGACCGGGATCAGCACCGCCGCCTGACGTTGATTCAGCGTGGCGCGGTTAACCTGGGGCCGCAGAAGCTGAAAGCGCGACAGAAAATCATCCAGCGTCAGGTCGTCTTTCTTCACCGTGAGTTCTCCAGTTGTTTCAGGATACGATTCACTTTATCAAAGGTTTCCTGATATTCCGCCTCCGCCTGGCTGTCGGCCACAATGCCACCGCCTGCGGAACAGTACAGGTTACCGTCGCAGGCCGTCAGGGTGCGAATAGTGATGCTGGTATCCATGGTGCCGCACAGACTCACATAGCCGATGCTGCCGCACCAGGCGTTGCGGCGATGCGGTTCCAGTTCGTCGATGATCTCCATCGCCCGGACCTTCGGCGCGCCGGTAATGGAGCCGCCCGGAAACGCGGCGCGGAGCAGATCGCAGGCGGTTCGCGAGGCCAGCAGACGTGCGGTGATGGTGCTGACCAGATGATGCACCGCCGGGAATGGCTCCACGACGAACAGCTCCGGCACGCGCACGCTGCCCGGCTCGGCGACGCGGCCAATATCATTGCGCATCAGATCGACAATCATCAGGTTTTCAGCGCGATCTTTCGGCGAAGCTGCCAGCGTCTTCGCCTGCTGGCGGTCGGCGTCGGGGTTGGCAAGGCGCGGCAGGGTGCCCTTTATCGGACGGGTCTGAATCATACCGTCAGCCAGGTGAATAAAACGCTCAGGCGAAAGGCTGAGGATAGCGCCGTGTTCAAGGCGTAAAAATGCGCTGAACGGGGCCTTATTGCTGGCATTGAGGCGGGTAAACGCCTGCCATTCGTCTCCCTCGTATGCCGCCTGGAAACGCTGGGCAAGGTTGACCTGATAACAGTCGCCGCTGTGAAGATACGCCTGCACGCGGGAGAATTTTTCCGCGTATTCCTCCGCGCTCATGTTCGAGCGCCAGCCGGAGGTCAGCATAAAGCGTTCCGGGATGGCGGGCCGTTGCGCCTCAAGCCAGGCCAGACGCGCCTGCACGTCCCGGTGGCTCAGCAGGGAAACCGTCTGCTTACGGTGATCCACGATCAGCGCCCAGTCATACAGCCCCACCGCCATATCCGGCAGGGAAATATCCGCCTGCGCATGCTCGGGCAGCGTTTCGAAACGGCGACCCAGATCGTAACCAAACAGGCCCAGCGCGCCCCCCTGGAAAGGCAGATCCGGATCCGGTGTGGCAGATAAGCCCAGAGCATGGATCTCGTTCTGAAGCCGCATCAGCGGATCGTCCGTTGGCGACAGCGCATCGGTCGTCAGCGTTTTAACCGGGTCGGCCACCAGAATATCAAAGCGGCTGTAGGGGTGATCCGCATGGCCGGAGTGCAGCAGCATGGCAAAAGGAAGGTGGCTCAGACGGGCAAACCAGAACTCGGCGGCGTCTGCACGCCAGGGCAAGGTCATAACAGTGGGGAAGCGCATGTTCATGTATGGCATACTACCGGGCAGCGTGAAATAATTAGCGCGAATAATTTAGCAGGAGTTAACGATGTTTGCAGGTTTACCTTCTCTCAGCCATGACCAACAGCAGAAAGCCGTTGAACGTATTCAGGAGCTGATGTCCCAGGGGATGAGCAGCGGACAGGCAATTTCCCAGGTCGCGGAAGAACTTCGCGCCACCCATACCGGCGAGCGGATCGTGGCGCGCTTTGAGGATGAAGATGAAGAATAACCGGCTTACACTGCCGCGATAATCTTGATCTCAACCTTATATTCCGGTTTCATCAGCGTGGCCTGTACGGTGCAGCGTACAGGCGCGTGACCCGCCACCACCCACGCATCCCAGGCTTTATTCATCGCCGCGAAATCGTCTTTATTCGCCAGAAAAATCGTCGCATCCAGAATGCGGGATTTATCGCTGCCCTGTTTTTCCAGTACGGCGTCGATCTGCGCCAGGGTGTTGGCGGTCTGCTCGAAGGCGTCAGCGTCCAGATTGGCAGGGACGCCGGTGTAGTACAGCGTCTGGTTGTGGATCACCACATCAGACCAGCGGGCTTCGGCATCAATGCGCGTAATTGTCATAAACGTATCCTCGTTATCTTTCGTCGTCAGGCGGCAAGACTGCCATAATGTTCCGCCGTCGTCACTATTTGGGGTGGCACCGGAGAGAAGGGGCTGACATAATCCCTGTGCAAAAATACAGTGAGAGAACACCGTGGCAGACGATTTTTCCCCAGAAGGTCACTTAGCACAGGCTATTCCCGGCTTTAAACCGCGCGAACCCCAACGTCAGATGGCGCATGCCGTCGCGCACGCCATCGACAAGGCGCAGCCGCTGGTCGTGGAGGCCGGCACCGGTACGGGGAAAACGTATGCTTACCTCGCTCCTGCGCTGCGGGCGAAAAAGAAGGTGATCATCTCTACGGGATCAAAAGCGCTCCAGGATCAGCTCTACAGCCGCGATTTACCCACGGTGGCGAAAGCGCTGAAATACAAAGGGCGTCTGGCCTTGCTGAAAGGGCGTTCTAACTACCTGTGTCTGGAGCGTCTTGAACAGCAGGCGCTGGCGGGCGGTGACCTGCCGGTACAAACCCTGAGCGATGTGATCGTCCTGCGCGCCTGGGCCAACCAGACGGAGGAGGGGGACATCAGCACCTGCGCGAGCGTGCCGGAAGACTCCCCGGCCTGGCCGCTGGTGACCAGCACCAATGACAACTGCCTCGGCAGCGACTGCCCGCTGTATAAGGACTGTTTTGTGGTGAAAGCGCGTAAAACCGCGATGGACGCCGACGTGGTGGTGGTGAACCATCACCTGTTTCTTGCGGATATGGTGGTCAAGGACAGTGGTTTCGGCGAGCTGATCCCGGAGGCGGAGGTGATGATCTTCGATGAAGCCCATCAGCTACCGGACATCGCCAGCCAGTATTTTGGTCAGTCGCTCTCCAGCCGTCAGCTTCAGGATCTGGCGAAAGATATTACCATTGCCTATCGCACCGAACTCAAAGATACCCAGCAGTTGCAGAAGTGCGCGGACCGCCTGGCGCAATGCGCACAGGATTTCCGCTTACAGCTTGGCGAGCCGGGCTATCGCGGCAACCTGCGCGAACTGCTCGCAGACAAAAATATCCAGCGCGCGCTGCTGCTGCTCGATGATGCCCTTGAACTCTGTTACGACGTGGCGAAGCTGTCCCTCGGACGTTCAGCGCTGCTGGACGCCGCTTTCGAGCGCGCCACGCTCTACCGTGGGCGGCTGAAGCGGCTGAAAGAGATCAACCAGCCGGGCTATAGCTACTGGTACGAATGTACCTCGCGCCACTTCACCCTGGCGCTCACGCCGCTGACCGTTGCTGATAAATTCAAAGAGGTGATGGCGCAAAAGCCCGGCACCTGGGTCTTTACCTCGGCCACGCTGTCGGTCAATGACGATCTGCACCACTTTACCGAGCGCCTCGGCATTGAGCAGGCGGAATCCCTGCTTCTGCCGAGCCCGTTCGACTATGAGAAACAGGCGCTGCTGTGCGTGCCGCGCAATCTGCCGCTGCCTAACCAGCCGGGCGCGGCGCGCCATCTGGCGGCCATGCTGAAGCCGATGATTGAGGCCAACAACGGGCGCTGCTTTATGCTCTGCACCTCACACGCCATGATGCGCGATCTGGCCGAGCAGTTCCGCGCCACCATGACGCTACCGGTGCTGTTGCAGGGGGAAACCAGCAAAGGCCAGCTGCTCCAGCAGTTTGTCAGCGCCGGTAATGCCCTGCTGGTGGCGACCAGCAGCTTCTGGGAAGGGGTGGACGTGCGCGGCGATACGCTCTCGCTGGTGATTATCGATAAGCTGCCGTTCACATCGCCGGACGATCCGCTCCTGAAAGCGCGCATGGAGGATTGCCGTCTGCGCGGGGGCGATCCGTTCGACGACGTCCAGCTGCCGGACGCGGTCATCACGCTTAAACAGGGGGTAGGGCGACTGATCCGCGACGTAACCGACCGCGGGGTGCTGGTGATCTGCGACAACCGCCTGGTGATGCGTCCCTACGGCGCCACCTTCCTCGCCAGCCTGCCGCCCGCGCCGCGCACGCGGGATATTAAACGCGCGGTCCGCTTCCTGGCGAACCCGACGGCGGAGTAATTCTTCCCGGAGTGTGTTAAGATGCGCGCCATTTTGTGACTGACCATTGCGAGAGCGCGACGACTGATGCGAATTCTGGCTATTGATACCGCGACAGAGGCCTGTTCCGTTGCCCTGTGGAACGACGGTACGACTTTTGCTCATTTCGAAGAGTGCCCACGGGAACACACCCAACGTATTCTGCCCCTGGTAAAAACCATTTTAACCGAGGGCAACACCGCCCTGACTGACCTCGACGCGCTGGCCTACGGCCGTGGTCCGGGCAGCTTTACGGGCGTACGTATCGGGATAGGCATTGCGCAGGGGCTGGCGCTGGGCGCTGACCTGCCGATGATCGGCGTCTCAACGCTTGCGACCATGGCTCAGGGTGCCTGGCGCATGACCGGCGCCACCCGCGTGCTGGCTGCGATTGATGCCCGCATGGGGGAAGTCTACTGGGCGGAGTACACCCGTGACGAAAACGGCGTCTGGCACGGCGAAGAGACGGAAGCGGTGCTTAAACCTGAAGCCGTCACCGGGCGCCTGAAACAGCTCTCCGGTGAGTGGGCGACGGTCGGAACCGGCTGGCCGGCATGGCCTGAGATGGCGAAGGACACCGGCCTTACGCTGGTGGACGGTAACATGCTCCTGCCCGCCGCAGAAGATATGCTGCCGATTGCCTGTCAGCTGCTTGCCGCAGGAAAAACCGTGGCGGTTGAACATGCTGAACCGGTTTATTTACGAAACACCGTCGCGTGGAAGAAACTTCCTGGCCGCGAGTGAATCTCAGTAACAGGAACTGAGAAAAAGGAGTCGCATCATGGCGGTTCAGACTAAAGTTGTACGCTTTCTTATGGCAGGCGCGGTTGCCATAGCACTGAGCGGGTGCGTCACCGTTCCTGATGCGATCAAGGGCACCAGCCCGACGCCACAGCAGGATCTGGTACGCGTGATGAATGCCCCGGAGCTGTATGTCGGGCAGGAAGCGCGGTTTGGCGGCAAGGTGGTTGAAGTGTTAAACCAGCAGGGGAAAACCCGACTGGAGATTGCCACTGTCCCGCTGGACGACGGCGCGCGGCCTGTTCTGGGTGAAGCCTCGCGCGGGCGGATCTACGCTGACGTCAGCGGCTTCCTCGATCCGGTAGATTTCCGCGGGCAGCTGGTGACCGTCGTCGGGCCGATTACCGGTTCGGTGGCGGGGAAAATCGGCAATACGCCATACAAATTTATGACCATGCAGGTGAACGGCTACAAACGCTGGCGTATCGCCCAGCAGGTGGTGATGCCGCCACAGCCAATCGATCCGTGGATGTGGGGACCGCATCCGTATCGTTACGGCTACGGTGGCTGGGGTTGGTACAATCCAGGCCCTGCACAGGTTCAAACAATCGTAACTGAGTAACTTACTGTTATTGTTAGGAAAGAGACAGCGGCTCAGCCGCTGTCTCTGTTTTTCTACGGATAAAACGAAAAAAAAGAGTGACGCGCTTCGCAACCTGCAATCTGAACAATTAATAAACTGGTACGCTGAGTTAATATAATGTTAACAAACTGTTTATTATCGGGGCTGTGATGACGACGAACACTCATTTCAGAGGTGATGCATTGAAAAAGGTTTGGCTTAACCGTTATCCCGCGGATGTCCCTGCGGAGATCAATCCTGACCGTTATCAATCCCTGATTGAATTATTTGAACACTCGGTACGGCGCTACGCTGACCAGCCTGCATTTGTGAATATGGGCGAAGTGATGACCTTCCGTAAGCTGGAAGAGCGCAGCCGGGCGTTTGCGGCCTATTTACAGGAAGGGTTGGGCTTGCAGAAAGGGGATCGCGTCGCGCTGATGATGCCAAACCTGCTGCAATACCCGGTGGCGCTGTTCGGGATCCTCAGGGCAGGGATGATTGTGGTTAACGTTAACCCGCTCTATACCCCGCGCGAGCTGGAACATCAGTTGAATGACAGCGGCGCGGCGGCGATTGTGATTGTCTCCAACTTTGCCCACACGCTGGAAAAAGTCGTTGAAAAAACTCAGGTTAAGCACGTCATCCTGACGCGCATGGGCGACCAGCTCTCTACCGCGAAAGGTACGCTGGTCAACTTTGTCGTTAAATACGTTAAGCGGCTGGTGCCGAAATACCACCTGCCGGATGCCATCTCCTTCCGCCGCGCCCTGCATGCGGGCTACCGGATGCAGTACGTGAAGCCGGAGATCGTGTCTGAGGATCTGGCATTTCTGCAATACACGGGCGGTACCACCGGCGTGGCGAAAGGGGCGATGCTGACCCACCGAAATATGCTGGCGAACCTTGAGCAGGTTAATGCCACCTACGGGCCGCTGCTGCACCCGGGCAAGGAGCTGGTGATCACCGCGCTTCCGCTGTATCACATTTTTGCGCTGACCATGAACTGCCTGCTGTTTATTGAGCTTGGCGGTCAAAACGTATTGATCACCAACCCGCGCGACATTCCGGGGCTGGTCAAAGAGCTGGCGAAATACCCGTTCACCGCCATGACCGGCGTGAACACCCTGTTTAACGCGCTGCTTAACAATAAAGAGTTCCTGCAGCTCGATTTCTCCACGCTGCACCTCTCTGCGGGTGGCGGGATGCCGGTTCAGCAGGCGGTTGCCGAGCGCTGGGTGAAACTCACCGGGCAATATCTGCTGGAAGGCTATGGCCTGACGGAGTGCGCCCCGCTGGTCAGCGTTAACCCGCATGATATCGACTATCACAGCGGCAGTATCGGTCTGCCGGTCCCGTCGACGGAAGCAAAACTGGTGGATGATGAGGATAACGAAGTGCCTCACGGTGAGCCAGGGGAGCTGTGCGTCAGAGGGCCGCAGGTGATGCTGGGCTACTGGCAACGTCCGGATGCCACGGATGAGATCATCAAAGACGGCTGGCTGCACACGGGCGACATCGCGGTGATGGATGACGAAGGCTTCCTGCGCATCGTCGATCGCAAGAAAGATATGATCCTGGTGTCAGGGTTCAACGTCTATCCGAACGAAATCGAAGACGTGGTGATGCAGCACAGCGGCGTGCTGGAAGTGGCGGCGGTGGGCGTTCCTTCCGGCAGCAGCGGTGAAGCGGTGAAGATATTTGTGGTCAAGAAAGATCCTTCTCTGACCGAGGATGCGCTGATAACATTTTGTCGCCGTCAGCTGACCGGCTATAAAGTGCCGAAGCTGGTGGAATTCCGGGATGAGCTGCCGAAATCCAACGTCGGGAAGATATTACGACGAGAATTACGTGACGAAGCCCGTGCCAAAGTGGACAATAAGGCCTGAGCTTCACGTTAATCGCCCAGACGCCGGTTAATCCGGCGTTTTTTATGGGCGCAAACAAAAGAGAGTCCGATTTGAATTACCAGATGATCACTACCAACGACGAGCTGGCTTCGCTGTGCGAGGTGACGCGTGAATTTCCCGCTATCGCCCTGGATACGGAATTTGTCCGCACCCGAACGTACTATCCGCAGCTGGGTCTGATTCAGATGTATGACGGCAAACACGTGTCGTTGATTGACCCCCTCGGCATTACCGACTGGGCGCCAATGCGCGAGCTGTTGCTGGATACCGCCGTGACCAAATATCTGCACGCGGGCAGTGAAGATCTGGAAGTCTTTCTCAACACCTTTGGCATCATGCCGCAGCCGCTGATTGATACCCAGATCCTCGCGGCGTTCAGCGGTCGTCCGCTCTCCTGGGGTTTTGCGGCGATGGTGGAAGAGTACACCGGTCTGACGCTGGATAAGAGCGAATCGCGTACCGACTGGCTCGCGCGTCCGCTGACGGCGCGTCAGCTTGAATACGCCGCGGCAGACGTCTTTTATCTTCTTCCAATTGCCGGCCAGCTCATGAAAGAGGCTGAGGCGTCCGGTTGGCTGTCTGCCGCACTGGACGAGTGCCGCATGACGCAGCAGCGTCGCCAGGAAGTGGTTGATCCGAAAGAAGCCTGGCGTGACATCACCAACGCCTGGCAGCTGCGCACCCGCCAGCTGGCCTGTCTGCAATTGCTGGCTGACTGGCGTCTGCGTAAAGCGCGTGAGCGCGATCTGGCGGTTAACTTCGTGGTGCGTGAAGAACACCTGTGGGCGGTGGCGCGCTATATGCCGGGTAGCCTTGGTGAGCTGGACAGCATTGGCCTTTCCGGAAGTGAGATCCGTTTCCACGGTAAAACGCTGCTCGCGCTGGTAGAGAAAGCTCAGCAGCTGCCGGAGGACGCATTGCCAGAACCGCTGCTTAACCTGATGGATATGCCGGGCTACCGCAAGGCGTTCAAAGACATCAAAGCGCTGGTGCAGACGGTGGCGGGGGAAAGCAAACTGAGTGCCGAACTGCTGGCTTCACGTCGTCAGATTAACCAGCTGCTGAACTGGCACTGGAAGTTGAAACCGCAAAATGGTTTACCGGAACTGGTCGCCGGATGGCGGGGGGAACTGATGGCCGAACGCCTGAATACCCTGCTGGAAGGGTATCCGCGCTAAAGAATTGTAGCCCCGGTAAGCGCAGCGCCACCGGGGAAATTGCCGGGCGGCGCGATGCTTACCCGGCCTACAAAACCACAAACGGATTAACGCGACTCTTCCGCTTCCGGAAGCGTCACGTTCAGCTCCAGAATCGAAATATCCCCGTCTTTTTGCTCCAGCTGAACGGTGACCATTTCCGGGTCAATCTGCACGTATTTGCAGATCACTTCCAGAATGTCTTTGCGCAGCTGCGGCAGGTAGTGCGGTTCGGCGTCACTACGACGACGTTCCGCCACAATGATTTGCAGACGTTCTTTTGCGATGTTGGCGGTGCTTTTTTTCCGCGAGAGAAAAAAGTCCAGTAATGCCATAACTTATCCTCCGAACAGGCGTTTGAGGAAACCTTTCTTCTCTTCTTCAATGAAGCGGAAAGGACGTTCTTCTCCCAGCAGACGGTCAACGGTATCCGCATACGCTTTACCTGCGTCTGCCTGTGTATCCAGGATCACGGGCTCGCCCTGGTTAGAGGCGCGCAACACGGACTGATCTTCCGGGATCACGCCAACCAGTTTGATGCGCAGGATCTCCAGCACGTCTTCCATGCTCAGCATGTCACCTTTGTTCACCCGGCCCGGGTTGTAGCGGGTCAGCAGCAGGTGCTCTTTGATTGGCTCCTGGCCATTTTCCGCGCGACGGGATTTCGAGGCCAGAATGCCGAGAATACGGTCGGAGTCACGTACTGACGAGACTTCCGGGTTGGTGGTGATGATGGCTTCATCCGCGAAGTAGAGCGCCATCAAAGCCCCGGTTTCGATACCGGCCGGGGAGTCGCAGACCACGAAGTCGAACTCCATCTTTTTCAGATCGTCGAGCACCTTTTCCACGCCTTCGCGGGTCAGGGCGTCTTTATCACGGGTCTGGGACGCCGGAAGAATGTAGAGGTTCTCGGTACGCTTATCTTTAATCAGCGCCTGGTTAAGGGTGGCATCGCCCTGAATGACGTTCACGAAGTCATACACCACGCGACGCTCGCAACCCATGATCAGGTCCAGGTTACGCAGACCGATATCGAAGTCGATTACGACGGTTTTCTTTCCCTTCTGGGCCAAACCAGTAGCGATGGCCGCGCTGGAGGTGGTCTTGCCAACGCCTCCTTTACCCGAAGTCACAACAATAATGCGTGCCATAGAAATTCCTTGTTAAAAGGGATCAATTTAACGGTTGAACGGTCAAAGCGTTATCTGCCAGTTGCAGACGGGCCGCTTTGCCATAAAATTCGGCTGGGATTTTATCGCTCAGCCAATATTCACCTGCGATAGACACCAGTTCTGCCGTCAGGTGAGTACAAAAAATTTGTGCTTCTCGATCGCCGCTGGCGCCCGCAAGCGCACGCCCACGCATCATACCGTAAACGTGAATATTGCCATCTGCAATCAGTTCTGCGCCCGCACTGACGTGGCTTGTAACAATCAGATCACAGTTTGGCGCATAAATGCGCTGACCGGAACGAACCGGCAGATCAATCAATCGCGTTTTTGTGACTGGGGCTACATTTTGCGCCGGAGGCGGGGGAGCGGGAACGGTTGCAGGCGTTGCACGCGGGGCTTTTTCTTTGCCCTCGTTTAACAAGGGCAAACCCGCGCGTTCAATTTCGGCTTTTAACTCTGCGTCTTTGCAGCCGCTAATACCCACGATGCGCAACCCCGTGGAGACGACGGCCTGCTGGAGTCGCTTCCAGTTAACCGGCCCCTCAAGGTCGCTTACATTGACGACGACAGGAGCATGCTTAAGAAAAGCGGGAGCCTGCGCGATTTTGTCTTCTAACGCCTGACGAATAACCTCGGGTTTTGCATCATGCAAATGAACCACTGATAAGGTGAAGCTACTGCCTTTAAGCTCGATGGGCGTATTTGACATCCTGGCCTTACTCAATTTGCTATTAACCGCAACACATCGCCGCGATATTCCGAAGAGTATCAGGCATGTTATAGTCAGGAGTATATTGAGGCAAGCAACCACCCGTTAATTCAGAGTAAAAACATGTTTTGTGTGATCTACAGAAGTACCAGCCGCGACCAGACCTACCTTTATGTCGAAAAGAAAGACGATTTTTCCCGCGTGCCTGAAGAATTAATGAAAAGCTTTGGCCGACCGCAGCTGGCGATGCTGCTGCCGCTGGACGGCTGTAAGAAGCTGGTGAACGCCGATCTTGAGAAAGTCAAAAAGGCGTTAATCGAGCAGGGCTATTATTTACAGCTTCCGCCGCCACCGGAGAATTTATTAAAACAGCACCTTGAGCTGAGCGGAAAGAAATAAGCCCGGGTCCTTCCGGGAACAACTCATCAACCGATTAGGGGTCGACCATGTATCAACATCATAACTGGCAAGGTGCATTACTGGATTATCCCGTCAGCAAAGTGGTCTGCGTGGGCAGCAACTATGCAAAACATATTCAGGAGATGGGCAGCGCCGTGCCGGAAGAGCCGGTTCTGTTTATTAAGCCAGAAACCGCACTGTGCGATATTCGCCAGCCGCTGGTTCTGCCGCAGGGACTGGGCTCGGTGCATCATGAAGTGGAGCTGGCGGTGCTGATCGGCGCGACGCTGCGCCAGGCAACTGAAGAGCATGTAGAGAAAGCGATTGCGGGTTACGGTGTCGCGCTCGACCTGACGCTGCGTGACGTCCAGGGCAAAATGAAGAAAGCGGGGCAGCCGTGGGAAAAAGCCAAGGGTTTTGATAATTCATGCCCGATTTCCGGTTTCGTTCCGGTGAGTGAATTTACCGACGATCCGCAGAACACGCCGCTCAGCCTGAAGGTCAACGGCGAGATCCGCCAGCAGGGAACAACCGCTGACATGATCCATAAGATCGTTCCGCTGATTGCCTACATGAGCCGCTTCTTCACCCTGAAACCTGGCGACGTGATCCTCACCGGCACTCCGGAAGGTGTGGGGCCGCTGCTTAGCAGCGACGAACTGGACGTCAGTTTTAACGGCCTGTCGCTGAAAACCCGCGTGCTGTAAAAGCACCTTGCCGCCTGAAAAGGGCGGCAAAACTTGCATCAACGTGCCAGACTCGTTATAAGGTGCGCTCTATTTTGACGTGTGGACATCCCGATGAACGACATTCCTTTCTGGCAAAGCAAAACTCTCGACGACATGACCGACGCGGAGTGGGAATCGTTGTGTGACGGCTGCGGGCAGTGCTGCCTGCATAAGCTAATGGATGAAGATTCGGACGAGATCTATTTCACCAACGTAGCCTGCAAGCAGTTAAACATCAAAACCTGCCAGTGCCGCAACTATGAGCGCCGTTTCGAATATGAGCCGGACTGCATCAAGTTAACCCGTGAAAATCTGCCGACCTTTGAGTGGCTGCCGCATACCTGCGCGTATCGCCTGCTGGCGGAAGGAAAGGATCTGCCGACATGGCATCCGCTGTTGACGGGGTCGAAAGCGGCGATGCACGGTGAACGTATTTCCGTGCGCCACATTGCGGTGAAAGAGTCCGAGGTGCGCGACTGGGAAGACCACATTATGAATCACCCTAATCGGTGATAATAAAAAACCCGCCGAGGCGGGTTTTTTATTGTGCGCAATTTTGTCGGGTGGCGCTGCGCTTACCCGACCAACAAAACTGACGTTGCCGTTTTGCTTTTACCTTCCAAAAAGATCGCGTTTCTTTGGTTTGAACGGCTGGGCAATCAGCACCAGCAGCGCCACCACAAAGTAGGCGACAAAAATGCCCACCAGCCACTGCGGCATCTCCAGCGTCAGGAACTCCCACTGGCGTACAGAGCAGTCACCGGAGGCCACAAACACCTGCGGCAGCCATTTATCCAGCGGCAGCCAGCTCGGGAAGCGGGCGGCAAAATCGCAGGTCATAAACGGCGACGGGTGAAGCTGCATCTGGGTGTGCTCCCAGGCAAGCGCAATCCCTTTCCCGGCGCTGTATAGCCAGATGGCAATTGCCGCATAGCGTAACGGTGATTTGGGTGCAATCGCACCTACCAGACCCGCGCCCATAATGCCGAACAGAGCACAACGCTCATAAATACACAGTACGCAAGGTTTCAGCCCCATCACATGCTGAAACCACAGCGCGACCACTTCCAGCGCAAAGGCGGTCAGGGCCATCAACAACCACGCTCCGCGACCGCGTGAGCACTGGTTCAAAAATCGCAACATAATCATTTCCCTGGAACATGCTTAGACAGCGCAGTGTAAACGAATTTTAATGCGCCGCAAGTATACCTGCTTGCAATAACCATTGCGTACAGGGAACGAGAGTAATTTTGATGCACAGCAAACCAACCAGGGTAAGCACCAGCGTATACGGCAGCGCCATCCAGACCATTCTTCCATAAGAAAGTCGTATGAGTGGTGCCAGCGCCGAGGTCAGCAGGAAGAGGAATGCCGCCTGACCGTTCGGGGTTGCCACGGAGGGGAGGTTGGTTCCGGTGTTGATCGCCACCGCCAGCAGCTCGAACTGTTCACTGCTGACAATCCCTTGCTCCATCGCGGCTTTGGCCTCATTGATGTATACCGTCCCGACAAAGACGTTATCGGATATAGAGGACAACAGACCGTTAAACAAATAGAACAGCGTTAGCTGCGAATCTGGCGTAGCCTGAAGCACAAACGCGATGATCGGCGCGAACAGATGTTGGTCAATAATCACCGCCACGACCGCGAAAAACACCGCCAGCAGGGCGGTAAACGGCAGCGCTTCGGTAAAGGCTTTTCCGATAGCATGTTCGTCCGTAACGCCGCCCAGGCTGGTTGCAAGGATAATTACCGACAGGCCAATCAGCCCCACCTCGGCAAGGTGGAAGGCCAGCGCAGCGATAAGCCACACGCCGATGAAACCCTGTGCAATCAGGCGCAGCGTCTCCTGGCGCGTGCGTTGTTTGCGGCTCTGCTCGTCAAACTTATGCAGCTCCTGGCGGACCTGATCGGGCAACTTCGCGCCATACCCAAAGAGGTTGAATTTTTCGACCAGCACACAGGTGGCTAACCCGCAGACCAGCACGGGCACGCTGACGGGCGCCATGCGCAGGAAAAATTCGCCAAAATGCCATTCAGCCGCTTTGGCGATAATCAGGTTTTGCGGCTCCCCGACCATGGTCATCACGCCGCCCAGCGCCGTCCCCACGCCCGCATGCATCATCAGGCTGCGCAGAAACGCGCGGAACTGTTCCAGCACATCGCGGTTGTGCGCCTCAACATGGCTGTCGTCCTGCAAGTTATCGCCAGGACGAGACGAGGCCACCCGGTGGTAAATCCCGTAAAAGCCGACGGCGACGCTGATCACCACCGCAACGACCGTCAGCGCATCCAGGAAGGCAGAGAGGAAGGCCGCGGCGAGGCAAAACGCCAGCGAAAGCAGCGTTTTCGACGGAATGCTCAGCAGCAAACGGGTGAAGATAAACAGCAGAAGCTGCTTCATAAAGTAGATCCCCGCCACCATGAAGATCAGCAGCAGCAGGACTTCAAGATTCGACGCTATCTCGTTTTTAACATGCTCCGCGCTGGTCATTCCAATGACCACGGCTTCCAGCGCCAGCAGCCCGCCGGGCAACAGCGGATAGCACTTCAGCGCCATCGCCAGGGTAAAGATAAACTCGGCGACCAACATCCACCCGGCAACGAAGGGATCCAGCAAAAAGATAACGGGATTAACGACCAGGAATACCAGTAAAGTAAGTTTGTACCAGTCAGGTGACTGACCTAAAAAGTTGCGCCACAGCGCGCGCCCAAATGAAATTTCCACGACAGACGTCCTTTACCCGTCAAATAAGACAAGACATCAGTATACGCAAAAATGGCGGCAGAGCGGGGGATTAAGCCATTTGTAAATTTCATAAAAATGAAACGGCGATCCCTCTTTTCTGTCTCTGCTGCGCTATCTGCCTCTGCGCGCCTCTGGTATGATGAGTGCAATTTGCTAAAGCTGTGTAATGGAAATCTCACTATGGTCATTAAGGCGCAGAGCCCGGCGGGTTTCGCGGAAGAGTACATCATTGAAAGCATCTGGAATAATCGTTTCCCTGCGGGATCAATTCTACCTGCTGAACGCGAACTCTCTGAACTGATTGGCGTCACCCGTACCACGCTGCGAGAAGTGCTCCAGCGTCTGGCGCGCGATGGCTGGTTGACGATACAGCATGGCAAACCCACTAAGGTGAACAACTTCTGGGAAACGTCCGGGCTGAACATTCTGGAAACGCTGGCGCGTCTCGACCACGAAAGCGTACCGCAGCTGATTGATAATCTGCTTTCCGTGCGCACCAACATCGCCACCATTTTCATCCGCACCGCGTTTCGTCAGCATCCTGAAGATGCGCTGAAAGTGCTTGCCACCGCTAATGAGGTGGAAGACCACGCGGATGCCTTTGCGACCCTGGATTACAATGTGTTCCGCGGTCTGGCGTTTGCTTCCGGCAATCCGGTTTACGGTCTGATCCTGAATGGAATGAAAGGGTTATATACGCGCATTGGTCGTCACTATTTTGCTAACCCTGAAGCCCGCAGCCTGGCGCTCGGCTTCTACCATAAACTGAGCAAACTCTGCACCGAAGGGCTGCACGATCAGGTCTATGAAACGGTGCGTCGTTACGGCCACGACTCCGGTGAAATCTGGCATCGGATGCAGAAAACGCTGCCGGGTGATTTAGCGATTCAGAGTCGCTAAAATAAAAAACCTCTCGATTGAGAGGTTTTTTTTCGCCCGGTGGCGCTTTGCTTACCGGGCCTACAAAACCCGTAGGCCGGGTAAGGCGTAGCCGCCACCCGGCAACAAACTACAGCGTATTCAACCGCGCCGGACACCGGTCCAGCAGCTCCACGCTGCCATCTTCGTTCTGCTGCTCCAGCAACACGTCAAATCCCCACAGGCGATGCACATGCTTCAGCACTTCCTTACGCCCCTTGTCCAGCGGCGCGCGGTTGTGCGGAATATAGCGCAACGTCAGGGAGCGGTCGCCGCGCAGATCCACGTTCCAGACCTGAATGTTCGGTTCAAGATTACTCAGGTTGTACTGGGATGACAGGCGCGAGCGGATCTCGCGATAGCCCTCTTCGTTGTGGATCGCGGAGATCTCCAGGTAGTTGTTGCGGTCATCATCCAGTACGGTGAAGAAGCGGAAATCACGCATGATCTTCGGCGACATGAACTGGCTGATAAAGCTCTCATCCTTAAAATCACGCATCGCGAAGTGCAGCGTTTCCAGCCAGTCGGAACCGGCAATATCCGGGAACCAGTATTTGTCCTCTTCGGTGGGCGACTGACAAATACGCTTGATATCCTGGAACATGGCAAAGCCGAGCGCGTACGGGTTAATGCCGCTGTACCACGGGCTGTTATATGCCGGCTGGAATACCACGTTGGTGTGGCTGTGCAGAAACTCCATCATAAACCGCTCGGTGACTTTTCCTTCGTCGTACAGGTGGTTAAGAATGGTGTAGTGCCAGAAGGTCGCCCAGCCTTCGTTCATCACCTGGGTCTGCTTCTGCGGATAGAAATACTGGCTCACCTTGCGCACGATGCGCAGGATCTCACGCTGCCACGGCTCCAGCAGTGGGGCGTTTTTCTCCATAAAGTAGAGCAGGTTTTCCTGCGGCTCGGAAGGGTAGCGACGCGCCTCGGCGACGGTTTTCTCCTCTTCACGTTTCGGCAGGGTGCGCCACAGCATATTCACCTGGCTTTGCAGATACTCCTCGCGGCTCTTCTGCCGGGCTTTCTCTTCCTGCAATGAGATCTTCTGCGGACGCTTATAACGATCAACGCCGTAGTTCATCAGCGCGTGGCAGGAGTCCAGCAGCTTCTCCACCTCGTCCACGCCGTAGCGCTCTTCGCAGTCGGTAATGTATTTGCGGGCGAAGATCAGGTAATCGACGATGGAGCTGGCGTCCGTCCAGCTGCGGAACAGATAGTTATTTTTGAAGAACGAGTTATGTCCATAGCAGGCGTGCGCCATCACCAGCGCCTGCATGGTAATGGTGTTCTCCTCCATCAGATAGGCAATACACGGGTTAGAGTTAATGACGATTTCATACGCCAGTCCCTGCTGCCCGTGCTTATACAGCCGCTCTGTTTCAATGAATTTTTTGCCAAACGACCAGTGCGGATAGTTAATTGGCATCCCGACGCTGGAGTAAGCGTCCATCATCTGTTCCGAGGTGATGACTTCAATCTGATGGGGATAGGTATCCAGACGATAGAGTTTGGCCACCCGGTCGATCTCCGCCAGGTAGACATCCAGCAACTCGAAGGTCCAGTCGGGTCCATCGCTCAGACGGGTGCTGTCCCTGGACATGGAATCTAGTGTAGCCATTAGCGCGCCCTCGTTGTTGGTCGCTCTCTCTGACTGGAGAGCCTCCTTTCAAGCATAGATCACCCCATTCAAATACGCGGGGCGCAGAAATTTTTTCTTTGCGATTTCGCGTTTTCGATACGGCAAATAAAGCGGTGCTCACAGAATTTTCTACTGGTTAAAAATAACGCGCAGCAGGAGATCCCAAATAAGCGCCATCCCCTGATACAGCGGGATATGTGAGTTGAGTCACCATAAAAAAGTCATATGTTGAATAATATTTTCAACTAGGTTATCAATCTGTAATTAGATGATTGTTCTTTTGCTCATAATGGAGTGGCTATGCGTGTTGTCATACTGGGAAGTGGTGTCGTTGGCGTAACCAGCGCCTGGTATTTGAGTCAGGCGGGACATGAGGTTACCGTTATCGATCGCGAATCCGGTCCGGCGCTGGAAACCAGTGCGGCGAATGCGGGGCAAATCTCTCCGGGCTACGCTGCGCCGTGGGCGGCCCCGGGCGTTCCGCTGAAGGCGATCAAATGGATGTTTCAGCGACATGCGCCGTTGGCGATAAGTCTTGACGGCACGCAGTTCCAGCTTAAATGGATGTGGCAGATGCTGCGCAACTGCGACACCCGCCACTATATGGAAAACAAGGGGCGTATGGTGCGGCTGGCGGAATACAGCCGCGACTGCCTGAAGGCGCTGCGTGCCTCAACGGGCATTGAATATGAAGGGCGTCAGGGCGGCACGCTTCAGCTGTTCCGTACCGCGCAACAGTACGAAAACGCGACCCGCGATATCGCCGTGCTTGAAGATGCTGGCGTACCGTATCAGCTGCTGGAAGCCAGCCAGCTGGCGCAGGTGGAGCCAGCGCTTGCCGAGGTCGCGCACAAGCTGACGGGCGGTCTGCGTTTACCGAACGATGAAACCGGCGACTGCCAGCTTTTCACCCAGCGTCTGGCGCGCATGTGTGAGCAGGCCGGGGTGAAATTCCGCTTCAATACTTCTGTCGACAAACTGCTGTCGGAAGGGGAGAAGATTTACGGCGTGAAGTGTGGGGAAGAGGTAATTAAAGCCGATGCCTACGTGATGGCGTTTGGCTCCTACTCAACCGCGATGCTGAAAGGCATCCTGGATATCCCGGTCTATCCGCTGAAAGGCTACTCCCTGACCATCCCGGTGAAAGAGGACAGCGGCGCGCCGGTCTCGACCATTCTTGATGAAACCTACAAAATCGCCATCACCCGCTTCGATAACCGGATCCGCGTCGGGGGCATGGCGGAAATCGTGGGCTTCAATACCGAGCTGCTCAAACCGCGTCGTGAAACGCTGGAGATGGTCGTGGGCGATCTCTTCCCGCGCGGCGGCTTCATTGAGCAGGCGACATTCTGGACCGGCCTGCGCCCAATGACCCCGGACGGCACGCCGATTGTGGGCCGTACACCATACAAAAATCTGTGGACTAACACCGGCCACGGCACGCTTGGCTGGACCATGGCCTGCGGTTCGGGCCAGCTGCTGAGCGACCTGATCTCCGGAAGGACGCCGGCAATTCCGTTTGACGATTTGAGCGCCGCACGCTATCAATCAGGGTTTACCCCATCGCGTCCACAACACCTGCACGGCGCGCATAATTAAGGAGTCGTCATGTCCCGTCCCATTCTGGCCCAGCTGGATTTGCAGGCGCTGAAGGATAACCTGCAAATTGTTCGCCGTGCTGCGCCGGGTTCTCGTGTCTGGTCGGTGGTGAAAGCCAACGCCTACGGTCATGGTATCGACCGTATCTGGAGTGCGCTCGGCGGCACCGATGGTTTTGCCTTGCTGAATCTGGAAGAGGCCATCCTGCTGCGCGAGCGCGGCTGGAAAGGACCGATCCTGCTGCTGGAAGGATTCTTTCATGCGCAGGATCTGCCTCTGCTGGATAAGTACCGCCTGACGACCAGCGTTCACAGTAACTGGCAGATCAAGGCCATCCAGGACGCGAAGCTGCATGCCCCGCTGGATCTCTATCTCAAAGTGAACAGCGGGATGAACCGTCTGGGCTTCCAGCCTGAACGGGTGCATACGGTCTGGCAGCAGCTTCGTGCGCTGAAAAACGTCGGTGAGATGACGCTGATGGCGCACTTCGCCGATGCGGAAAAGCCGGACGGCATTGCCGATGCCATGGTCCGCATTGAGCAGGCGGCAGAAGGTCTGGACTGTCCGCGCTCGCTGTCGAACTCAGCGGCAACGCTCTGGCATCCCGAGGCGCACTACAACTGGGTACGTCCAGGGATCGTTTTGTACGGCGCGTCACCCTCAGGTCAGTGGCAGGATATTGCCAACAGCGGCCTGAAGCCGGTGATGACGTTACGAAGCGAGATTATCGGCGTGCAAACCCTTAAAGCGGGCGATACGGTGGGCTATGGCAGCCGCTATCGGGCAGCAGGTGAACAGCGCATCGGTATCGTGGCGGGGGGCTATGCAGATGGTTATCCGCGCATCGCCCCGAGCGGCACGCCGGTGTGGGTCGATGGCGTGCGCACCGGCACGGTAGGTACCGTCTCCATGGACATGCTGGCCATCGATTTGACGCCGTGTCCCCAGGCGGGCATCGGATCGCCGGTTGAGCTGTGGGGCAACGAGGTTAAAATTGATGATGTGGCCGCTGCGGCGGGCACCGTCGGGTATGAACTGATGTGCGCTCTGGCGCCAAGAGTGCCTGTTGTGACGGTGTAACTTGTGTGTGCCGGGTGGCGCTAGCGCTTACCCGGCCTACGTTCGGGGTTTTGTAGGCCGGGTAAGGCGAAGCCGCCACCCGGCAAAAAAGCAGCTACTCCGCCTCCTCCTCCATCGGCCTTACGCCGACTTTGCGCACCGCGTTATCTTCTTTCTCCGCTACCGTCCAGATCATCCCGGCAAACTCCACCTGGTCACCGACGACCGGCGCAGCCCCTAATAATTGCTGAATAATCTCACCCAGGGTTTGCTGGTTATCGCGATTCTCCAGTCCACCTTCCAGGCCATAAATCAGCGCCACATCCGCAAAGCGGGCGCTGGCTTCGAGGATAAAATCGCCGAAGAAACGCTGATCCAGCGCCACCGGGGGCGACTGGCTGAACAGCTTGCCGAGGGCCGGCAGGTCGCGCTCGCGGCCAATCACGCAGAGGATATCGTTCTCACGCAGCCGCGTGCTGCCGGTCGGGTGAAGCAGGGCGTTATCCCGGAACAGGGCGGCAATGCGCGTTTCAGCGGGCATATGCAGATCGCGCAGGGACGCGCCCACGCACCACTTATCGGCGCTTAGCTGGTAGACAAACTGTTCCCAGGGATTCTCAGGGTGAATATCCAGCCCCACGCGGGAGACCGGCCAGCCAATGGGCGGTACCACCACTTTGGCTTTTTTCGCCGCCCAGCCCAGCGACGTCCCCTGGAACAGCAGCGACACCAGCACCACGAAGAAGGCGACGTTGAAAAACAGACGGGCGTTGTCCAGCCCGGCCATCATCGGGAACACGGCCAGAATAATCGGCACCGCGCCGCGCAGCCCCACCCAACTGATAAATATCCGCTCACGCAGGTTAAACCCGCGGAACGGCAGCAGCCCGGCAAACACCGACAGCGGACGGGCGAAGAAGATCATCCAGGCCGACAAAAGCAGCGCCGGTACGGCGATAGGCAGCAGGTCCGACGGCGTCACCAGCAGGCCCAGCACCAGGAACATGGCAATCTGCGCCAGCCAGGCCAGGCCGTCGAAGTTCTGCAAAATGGCGTGACGGTTGCGAATCGGTCGGTTGCCCAACAGGAAACCGCAAAGGTAAACCGCCAGAATACCGCTGCCGTCCAGCGCGGTGGTGACGGCAAAGATCAGGATCCCACCGCTCAGGGCCAGCAGCGGGTAAAGGCCGGAAGGCAGCGTAATACGGTTGATCGTCTGCTGTAACAGGTAACCGCCGCCGAGACCAATGATAATCCCGAGGCCAAACTGCTGGAGGATGTGCCAGGCGAACATCCAGCTCAGGCCGGTTTCGTGCTGCTGGATCATCTCAATCAGGGTGATGGTCAGGAACACCGCCATCGGATCGTTACTGCCGGATTCAATCTCAAGCGTGGAGCCAACGCGTTCGTTCAGCCCCTTGCCGCCGAGCAGTGAGAAAACCGCCGCCGCATCGGTAGAGCCGACAATCGCGCCAATCAGCAGGCCTTCCATTATATCGAGGTTAAACAGCCAGGCCGCCATCATGCCGGTCAGGCCGGAGGTGATCAGCACGCCGACGGTCGCCAGAGACAGCGCCGGGCCTAAGGCAACGCGAAACGAACTTGCCTGGGTGCGCATTCCGCCGTCCAGCAGAATCACCGCCAGCGCGAGGTTACTCACCATATAGGCGAAAGGGTAATTATCGAAGGGGATACCGCCGATACCGTCGATCCCGGCAAGCATGCCGATAGCCAGGAAAATGACAAGAATAGGTATGCCAAGACGCGATGAAAATGAACTTAATAAAATGCTAAAGGTTACCAGGATGGAACCCAGAATGAAGAGACTGATTATCGCTGTGGCACCCAATGTCGTCTTACTCCCACCTCAATGTGAACGCTGTTATTAAAACCCTAACATAATAACAACGTTAACTGCGTTTTATTGAGGGGGAATAACGGCTTTTTTATGCCTTTAAGACCGGATGACCGCTGATTGTTAACCGACTGCCTGAATTATCGTGTACAAGGTGCGCCTGGGCACCCAGCGGCAGGGTAACGGTTTGCTGCTCATGGCCGAAATCCAGACCGGCGATCACCGGGATATCCAGCCGGGAACGAATGAAATCAATCATCGTCTCCAGGGAATAGCCCGCATCGTAATCGTTGGGGGCTGAACCACTAAAACTGCCCAGCACAATGGCCGACTGCCGATCCAGGATCCCGGCGTGATACAGCTGCAACAGCATACGTTCGACGCGGAACGGGTGTTCGTTGATATCTTCCAGCACCAGTATGCCGTCCGTGATCTGCGGCAGCCACGGCGTTCCAATCAGCGACACCAGCATCGCGAGGTTGCCGCCCCACAGCTGTCCTTCACATTCCCAGTGCGGTCCATTGCCTTGCCACTCGATGGTGAACGTCGGGTTTTGCAGGGCGCGCCAGAAATGGTCCTGCGTAAACGCATCCAGCTCCGGCGCACCAAAGTTGCCGGCCAGCATCGGGCCGCTAAAGGTAATGACGTTATGCAACGCAAGCAGGCCGAGCTGGATCGCCGTGAAATCGCTGTGTCCGCAGATTAACAGCGGATCCTGCTGCTGGCGCGCGGCCAGCCCGGCCCAGTCGACGCTCTCCAGCAGCCGGCTTGCGCCATAGCCGCCGCGCACGGCCAGCACAATAGTGTTTTCACCTTCCAGCGTCGCCAGGTTGTTGATATCACTCAGTCTCTGCGCCTCGGTACCGGCAAAACGCTGCATGCGGCGGGGGATAATTGTCTGATTTTTTACCTGATGGCCCATTTCCAGCAGGCGCTGAACGCCCCGCTGTGCCGCCTCCTGGTTGATGCAGTAGCCTGACGGTGCGATGAGATGAAACTGAGGCATGGCAATTCCTTGCTGAATGAGAATCTAATTGTCTATATCATGCCGCTTATACGCCGCCTGCTTCAAGGGGCGACGTACCGCGATGACCGGCTATAAGGATAGATGACGTGAAATTGAGATGGTTTGCTTTTTTGATTGTGCTGCTCGCTGGCTGTAGTTCAAAACATGATTATCAAAATCCCCCCTGGAACCCTGAAGTGCCGGTAAAGCGGGCCATGCAGTGGATGCCGATCAGCGAACAAGCCGGGAAGGCCTGGGGCGTGAGCCCGCGTCTGATCACGGCGATCATTGCCGTGGAGTCCGGCGGCAACCCGACGCTGGTGAGTAAATCGAATGCGGTGGGGCTGATGCAGTTAAAAGCCTCGACGGCGGGAAGAGAGGTCTATCGCTACATGGGCTGGAAGGGACAGCCATCCACCAGCGAGCTGAAAAACCCGGAACGTAATATCTCTATGGGAACCGCTTACCTGAGCATTCTCGAGCATGGCATTCTGAAGGGGATTGACGATCCGGAAGTGATGCAATATGCGCTGGTGGTGTCGTACGTTAACGGAGCCGGCGCGCTGCTCCGAACCTTCTCATCCGATCGCAAAGAGGCGATAGAAGAGATTAACGATATGGATAAAGATGAATTCTTCGAGCACGTGGTGAAGAATCATCCGTCAGCACAGGCTCCACGTTATATCTGGAAAGTACAGAAAGCGATGGACGCCATGTAACGCCTTTGTCGGGCGGCAGTATGCTGCCCGACGCCTTTCAGCGCACTTTGTTCGCGCGTTCCCGCGCTTCACGCTCCAGTGAGAAGATGATGCGCTGTAGTTCGCGTTCGGCGCCTGGCCCGACATTCAGAAAGCGAAAGCTCAGTCGCGGCGTGGTAATGGTTTCGTTTTTGCTGTCCACCACCTTACGCTCGCTGATGGCAATCAGCTGGGCGTCAAACCAGAAGCGTCCCCATCCGCCCATATCCAGCTCAATCTGACTAAAACGCATGCCTTCCACCAGTCCTTCCGGCTTCGGCGTATCCATTAACGCGCCCATCCCGCCCAGTGACAGGTCGAAGAGACGAAAGCGGATCTCTTTTTTGTCCGGCATTTTTGCCTTACAGAAATAGGCCGGGTGAAGCGGGGCGCTGATGCGAAAAAACTCGCGGCGTTGCACGAACCAGAGGTTAGCGGGCAGGGGAGCGATAAACGCAGGCAAACCCTGGTACGCGATCGTGGTCAGGCGGGGCAGTATAAACTCGACTTTAGCCCCCTGCGTTTCGGCCATCACCGAGAGGTTTTCTGCCTGGAGCGCGGCACGGTTTTCTTCGCTCTGGCTACCCAGATCCACGATCAGGTGTTCTGCCGTCACGTCCAGGATCTTGCTGATAAACTGGCTGGTTGACCAGTTGATGCGCAGCGGCACCTCGCCCTTTTTCAGGTCGCGTAACACCCCTAATACAGCCAGCGGATTTTGTTTCAGGAACTGCTCACTGTAGCTACTCACGCCAGATGGCTCCTCGATAGATGACAGACTGTCTCTGGGTTATCGGCACGCTGGCATGAAACTTAATACAAACGATCTGTTTTTCTCCGCCGATATTGATTTGCTAATGGAAATGATAATAATTGGCGTTCCCAATACCATCTAATAACAAGACGACACTATGAGCACCTCACGTTTTGCGTTATGCGCGTTGGCAGGCGCCGTCACGCTGGCATTGCAAACACAGGCTTTTGCAGAAGAACCCACCATCGTGGTGACCGGTACAGAGCAGGGCAGCGCGCTCCCTGCCTGGACCAACAGCGCCACGAAATCAGCCGTCGCGGAAAGTAAAACGCCCCAGGTGATCAACACCATCGCCGCTAAAGAGATTGAGCAGCGGCACGCCAGTTCGGTAAACGAGATCCTGCGCTATGCGCCGGGCGTTTCCACGGAGGTGCGCGGGAGCACCTCTTACATGAGCGAGTACAAAATCCGCGGGTTCAACGTCGAGCAGGAGTTCTACAACGGCCTGCAACTTCCCTATAACGTCACCGGGAACACCAAAGCGCGAATCGATCCGCTGCTGATTGAGAGCGTCGATATCCTGAAGGGGCCGTCATCCGTGCTGTATGGCGGCGGCTCCCCGGGCGGGCTGGTCAATATTCAGAGTAAAAAGCCGCAGAAAGAGGCGAAAACAGAACTGGGCTTTAACACCGGAAACCGCAATCTGAAAGAGGGGTACCTGGACTCCACGGGGCAGATTGCGACCAGCGACTGGAACTATCGCCTGCTGGGTAAAGCGACAGAGAGTGACGAACAGGCGCACACCACGCGCTATGAAAACTATCTGGTGGCCCCCTCCGTGACCTGGCAGCCGGATGACAAAACGCGCCTGACCATTGACGCGCTGGCGCAAAATACGCCGAGCCTGACGCCGTCTGATCCGATGCCGCTTAGCTATCTGCGGTCTAAATACGCCGATCGTCGTGACTATGCCGGGGATGAGTGGAGCGGCTTTAAGCAGCGCCAGTGGATGCTGGGCTACAGCTTTGAGCACGAGTTTGACAGTGGCTGGGGCTTTAATCAGAAAGCGCGCTACTTTGACGTGGACACCCACCAGCGCAGCGCCTATTCAACCGGGACGGGCAGCGAGGTCTACCAGCTTAACCGCTTCGCCTATACCACGGATGAAGATTTACAGAGCTTCAACATTGATAACCAGGTCACCCGAACCGTCGCGCTGGGGGACTGGAAACATCATCTGCTGGCGGGCTTTGACTACCAGAAGCTGAACTCTCACTTCCATTATCGTTACGCCTCGTCCACACCGGGTATCGATATGCGTAATCCGGATCACTCGCAGATCGATAACGATGCGCTGGGGCTTGAAACCGCGCAGAAAAACCGTCTCAGCTATCAGCAGAATGGCTATTACCTCCAGGATCAGATTGCGTTTGGCGGGCTGAACGTGCTGGCCAGCCTGCGCTATGACGACTACCGTTCTGTCACCACCAACTATCTGCAAAACGGTGACAAAGCCTGGGTATCGCAGGATCGCCTCACCAAGCGACTGGGCGCGCTTTATGCCTTCGACAATGGTCTCTCGCCGTTTATCAGCTATTCGGAAGGGTTCGCCCCGGTATCGCCGCAGGGCACGCTGACCGCGAAAGACGTTAAGCCCACCACCAGCAAGCAGGTGGAGGGTGGGGTGAAATACCTGCTGGCGGAATACGCAACCACCTTCACCGCCTCGGTGTTTAACATTCGTCAGAAAAATGTGGTGACCAGCGATCCGGGCTTCCTCAACTATCGCCAGACCGGGGAAGTGGAATCGAAAGGTGCGGAGCTTTCCGCTATGAGTCGTCCAACGGATAACCTGACGCTGATTGCCAACTATGCCTACACCCACGCCATCAATACCGAAGATGACAAATACCAGGGCAAACGACCGACGCAGGTCCCTGAGAACGCCTTTAATCTGTGGGGAGATTACACCTTTGACAGCACACCGCTGAGAGGGTTAACGCTGGGGGCAGGGGCACGCTACACCGGGCCGATGGAGATCTCGCCAGCCAACGACGCAGGCAAGCTGGGCGGTACGACGCAGTACGATCTGGCGGCATCCTACCGCATGGGCGAGCTGGCGCCATCGCTGGAGGGGCTGACGCTGAAAGCGAGCGCGCAGAACGTCACCAACAAAGAGACGCTCACCTGCTATGACGCGACCAACTGCTGGATAGGCCGTGACCGCACGTTCCAGGTCGGGGCGAGTTACAGCTTCTGAAAAAAGCCCGGTGGCGCTTCGCTACCGGGCCAATCTATTGCACGGAACCATCCCCTCGCCCCACCGGGGAGAGGGGCAGGGTGAGGGGCGCTACTGCGCCGCCTGTTTCTCAGGTGCAACATCATCGTTTGCCGCAGGCTGATTCTCCGGTACGCTGTCGCACGGCTTCTCTTTCGGGCAGACCATGTCCAGCATCCTGAGCGTCACGCCGTTACTCCAGCCGAAACCGTCCTGCAACGGATACTCACCGCCGCCACCGCCGGTACCGGTCGAAGAGACATCGTACTTCTCAACCAGTTTCTTCTCGCGATCGTAGGTATGCTGAACGTTTTTCAGGAAACGCCAGGTTACGTCCATCGCCACTTTCTGCTGACCATAGTTCTGCAACCCTTCCACCGCTACCCACTGCAACGGCGCCCAGCCGTTCGGCGCATCCCACTGCTGCCCGCTGTTGATGGTGGTGGTAGAAATACCGCCCGGTTTCAGCAGGCGTGACGACGCGGCTGCGGCCACTTTATCGGCGCGATCCTGTGATGCGGCCTTCACATACAGCGGGAAGAGGGCTGCGGCCGTCAGCTGATTACGCACCTTCCCGGTTTTCAGATCGTAATCCGCATACCAGCCCTCTTTATCGTTCCACAGGTGGCTTTCCATGGCTTTCTGACGTGCGGAGGCCAGCGCGTCATATTTACTTGCACTGGCGTTATCGCCGTCTTCCTGACTGGCGCGGGCCAGCAGTTTTTCCATCTTAAACATCAGCGCATTCAGATCCACCGGCACGATGCTGGTGGTGCGGATGGTACCCAGCTTCTGTGGATCGTCCATCCAGCGGGAGCTGAAATCCCAGCCCGAGGCCGCGGCAGAGCGCAGATCGCGGTAAATCTCGGTGGCCGGACGGTTAGGGTTATTTTTGGCGGTGGTCACGTCATCCAGCCACGACTCAGGGCGCGGCGTGTCCCGATCGTCCCAGTAGCGGTTGAGGATCGAGCCGTCATCCAGCTTCACCACGCGTTTGTTCGCCTGACCAGGCTGGAGCCCATCAGCCCCCTCCATCCAGTAAGCGTACTCTTTCTCCATCTGCGGACGGTATTTCTTCAACGCGTCGCTGTCATGCGTGGCCAGCAATTCCACCATCAGCGAGAAGAAAGGCGGCTGAGAGCGGCTCAGGTAGTAGCTGCGGTTACCGTTAGGGATATGGCCCCAGGTATCAAGCTCGTAAGCGAAGTTGTCCACCATGTCGCCGATCTTATCCCAGTGGCCGCTCTCGGCCAGCCCCAGCATGGTGAAATAGCTGTCCCAGTAATAGACTTCGCGGAAGCGTCCTCCCGGCACGACATAGGGCTTTGGCAGGGGCAGGAGGGAATCCCATTTGTTCGCTTTGTCAGTGGTGCGGGTCAGTACAGGCCACAGATCGTCTATGTGTTCGCGCAGGCTCTGGCCTTCAGGGGGAAAGTATTTCTCACCTTCCTTCGGCAGGATAAAGTTCATCTCTACGAAGTGGCGCAGGTCAAAACCGGACTGGGTATGCTGCATCCGGTAATCCGCCAGGATGGTTAGCGGGTCGCTTTTGGGAACGGCATCCGCGAAGGTTTTCTGATCCGGGAACAGTTTGGCGCTCTGTACTTCATTAAAGAGGGGGCCAAGGAGAATATCAGGTGAGCTTTGCTGGCTCGTTGGCTGGTCTTCAGCATAACCAAATGCGGTAACACCGAGTAGGGCGCCTGCCAACGTAAGGTGTAACAAGCCAGGGCGTAGCATTCGAGTTTTTATCATCGGTTCATCTCCATTCGTCGCTGGGTAGCGTCACCGCTGTCGTCAATCACCTGAAAACCTTAGACGAATATTGCCCGCTTCGCGTGTTAGATATCCCATTTTGCGCATTACCAGACAATTTACCGCCGCGCCCGGACGTGAGAAGCGCGCCGAAAACTATTTACTCGGGGAATGTTTTTTGGGGAATGATTTTAATTAAATATCCTGTCAGGGCACACTATGAATATTGACCAGGCTTATGGGTTGCAACCTTTTTTAATTCTGTGAACGGGGTTGTGTTTCTTTATTACATTCCGCGAATAACTTTCCGTGAAGGTCACACAAAGTAAAAAACATAACCGACATAACAAAAAACATAATAGCCTGCCGAAAAACATTTAGACGAAATAGAGTGGCCCATCACTTCGGGTATTCACTTTTATTTCAGGATGGATTCTATGCAATTAAAAAAAATGGTTGTCCTCGTGGGGGCACTCTGTTCTGGCTCTCTTTTTGCGGCACAAAGCGCGACGAGCGTAGATGAAAAACTGGCGCAACTGGAGGCGCAAATCGAGGCGTTGAAACAACAGCAGGCGGCCAGTCAGCAGGCTGCTCCCGTGGTCGTCCAGTCAGAAGAGCCCGTCAATAAAGACGCACCACCGAAGCTGACGCTTTCGGGCTTTGGAGATATAAAATTTTATGGCGATGTGGAATTTAATATGGATGCTGCCAGCAAAACCGGCAGTCTGACTTCTGTTAAGCAAAATGCTAATAGCGACTGGGCGCCGGGAGATAAAGAACGGTGGGATATTAATGGTCGTATTTTGCTGGGGTTTGATGGTTATCGAAAAATGGATAACGGCCATTTTTCCGGATTTTCTGTACAACCACTGGGCGATTTGGCAGGGCAAATGTACCTTGATGATGCGGTATTTTTCTTTGGCGCAGAAAACGACTGGGAAATTAAAGTTGGACGTTTTGAAGCCTACGATATGTTCCCGCTCAACCAGGATACCTTTGTTGAATACTCAGGCAATACAGCGGACGATCTTTATAGCGACGGCTATGGTTACATTTATATGCTGAAAGAGGGGCGTGGCCGTACCGACAGCGGCGGTAACTTCCTGATGAGTAAAACGCTGGATAACTGGTATTTCGAGCTGAATACGCTGTTCAAAGACGGCAGCGATCTGTACGTCGACCAGCGCTACCATGGCGCGGAACTGGAAAATGATAAGAACGTCGCCTATGTCCGGCCAGTTATTTCGTGGCAGGACGGCCCGTTCTCAACGGCCGTCGCCATGGAAACCAATCTGGTCAACAATGCTTATGGCTATCGGGATGACGCGGGTCGTTGGGTCGATCAGTCTGACCGCACCGGTTACGGATTCACCATGACCTGGGATGGTCTGAAAGCCGATCCTGAGGATGGCATAGTCGTGAATCTCAACACAGCGTATCTTGACGCCGCAGACGAAACGGACTTCACCTCCGGCGTCAATGCCCTGTGGCGTAACGCTGAGCTGGGCTATATTTATGCGCATAACGAAATCGACGAATTTAACACTTCAACCTTTGACGCAGAGTGTGAGAATGATTGCTGGATCACCGATCCGGGTGAGTATGATATTCACACTGTCCATGCGTCGTACCTTATTCCCAACGTAATGAAGATGAAGAACTTTAACATTTACCTGGGCGCCTACGCTTCGTGGGTGAACGCGTCGCCGAAAAAGGGAAGCGATAAGAACGACGATCGTTATGGCGGTCGTGTGCGGTTTAAATATTATTTCTGAAGAGTGTCATGATGCCCCTCTGTTAGCAGGCAGAGGGGCCATTTTGCAGGCCGGGTATGCGCAAGCGTCACCCGGCAATACGATCGGCTACAACCCTTTCTTATCCATCAGCACCGCCAGATCCACCAGACGGTTCGAGAAGCCCCACTCGTTGTCATACCACGACAGGATCTTCACCATATTCCCGCCAATCACCAGCGTTGAAAGCCCGTCGATGATGGATGAGCGCGGGTCGCCCTGATAATCACGGGAGACCAGCGGTTCATCGCTGTAGCCCAGGATGCCTTTCAGCGGCCCGCTGGCGGCAGCCTGACGGAACGCGTCATTCACCTCTTCGGCGGTCACGTTGCGGCTCAGCGTCACCGTCAGATCGACAATCGACACCACCGGAACCGGCACGCGCAGAGAATACCCGGTGAGTTTACCGTCAAGCTCGGGGATCACTTTCCCGAGCGCTTTTGCCGCGCCGCTGGAGTAAGGCACAATGGATAATGCTGCCGCGCGCGCGCCGCGCAGATCTTTTTCCGGCTGGTCATGCAGCGCCTGGCTGTTGGTGTAGGCATGCGTGGTGTTCATCAGCCCGTGCTCAATGCCAAACTGCTGGTGCAGCACCTGCGCCGCTGGCGCCAGACCATTAGTGGTGCAACTCCCGTTGCTGACCACAAAATGCTGGGCCGGATCGTACAGCGTGTGGTTCACACCCATCACCACCGTCAGATCATCATTTTTAGCCGGGGCGGAAATAATGACTCGTTTTGCGCCGCCGCTCGTGATATGCACCGCCGCTTTTTCACGTTCGGTGAAGAAGCCGGTTGCTTCAATTACCACCTCAACGCCTGCGTCTTTCCACGCAATGTTTGCCGGGTCGCGTTCACTGAATACGGTGATGCGTTGCCCGTCAACCTGTAGCGCGCCGTCCGCCGCTTCCACAGGCACCGGCAGCGTGCCGAGCAGAGAGTCATATTTCAGCAGATGGGCGAGGGTTTTACTGTCCGTCAGATCGTTAATGGCCACAATCTGGAGATCCGGGTTGCCCAGCGCCGCGCGCAGGACATTACGTCCGATACGGCCGAAACCGTTAATACCGACCTTAACCATGATGCACTCCTTATCTGTGTTGTCTGGAGTTACTGTAGGCGTCAGGTCAGATGGCGTAAATGACAAAAAAGGATCATATTACGCCATTCTGCGGCAGTGGAAGCGCTGGCGGTATTCGCCCGGCGTGAGATGAAGCTGCTTTTCAAAAACGCGGCGCAGGTTGATGCTGGTACCAAACCCGCTTTTTTCGGCAATGACCTCAAGCGGAGCCTGGGTCTGCTCCAGAAGCTGTCGGGCGGCGGCCAGGCGCGCTTCGGTGACATAACGGGCCGGAGGCACGCCCACGTCACGCGTGAACACGCGGGTGAAATTGCGCGGGCTCATGGCGACCCGTTCGGCCAGCCTTTCGACGCACAAATCTGCGGTGAGGTTTTGCAGGATCCAGCTTTGCAGTTCGCTGACCGGTCCGCTCGCACCGGACTGCTCCAGATTATAGCGGCTGAACTGTAGCTGGCCGCCAGGCCGACGCAGGTACATCACCATATCCTGCGCCACGTTGCGGGCGAGGGTGAAGCCGTAATCATCCTCCACCAGCGCCAGCGTCAGGTCAAACCCGGAGCTGACGCCGCCCGACGTCCAGACGGGGCCATCCTGAACATAGAGCGGGCCGCCCTCAACGTTGACCGCAGGATAGCGGGTTTTCAGGGTTTCCAGCAGCCGCCAGTGGGTCGTTGCCCGGCGCCCGTCGAGCAGTCCGGCCTGTGCCAGCAGCAGGGCCCCGCCGCAGACAGAGGCGACGCGGCGCGCATGCGGCGCGGCCAGGTGCAGCCAGTCCACCACGGCGGTGCTCTCCAGCTCATTCATGCCGCGGCCGGTAATGATGATCGTGTCCAGCGGCTCGCGCGGATCAAGCTCCGGCAGGCGATAGTCCGCCAGCAGGTTCAAGCCGGACTGGCCGTGGATCACCAGATGAGGCTGGGTGGTGGCGATAATGATGCGGTAGCGGGGCTGCGCAAGGCCGTCCGGGTGCAGCCGGTTGGCCTGCATCAGAATGTCGGCGATACCGGCGGCCTCAAACAACATGCCACCATCAGGAACGATAATCAGGATCTTCTTCATGTCCTGAAAAGTACCTTTATCACAAAATAAGTCAAGCGGAAGGCGAACATTGTAGAAGAGACAAATGAGGCGTGCCGGGTGAAAGAGTAGAACGGCAGATGTTGGGAAGAAGTAAAAGAAATATGTAGTAACGGTAAAACTTCTTGCGTGAGGTTCACTGTCAGCGCCGCTGAACCCCCCAGTTTATGGGCTGCAAGGGAGCGCGCTGAACGATGAGAGAGCAAAAAGATGTAGCCGGGCTTAATTGTTTAGGTGCAAAAAATAACCCCAAAGGGGAATTTTGCTCAGGTTATTTCGGATCGCGAAATTAAATTTCTGCCATTTTCTTAGCCGCCATTTGTTTATGCGGGACGCTCGTGCACAATAAAAGTTATCTTCTGAATGCAACAATGAAAATATCCCAGATATATCCCGCAGCGCACAGAAAAAATGAAATTCTACTAATTATGGTAGTGGAGATAATAAGGGGTTACGTTAATGATAGTGGTTCTCTTTTTCCTGTTTAGCCATTAATTTTCATAGAGTTATGCTCGAAATCTGTCTAAGAAAAAGACGATTTTACCTAAGTGCGCATTTTTTATGAGATTAATCCTATAATGCATTGGGCGTATCATTAAACGCCATTAAGCAGGTGGGAAATATTGAATTGATGACAAGCTCATGTAAACTTGTCTACCGTTTGTCAAAATATGTCAGGAGCATGCTGGGCCCATTTCTGTCGGGTTCGTGCGGTAGCTATGCCTTAAAATAGTTACCTGCTGAAAATATTCCGACTATTTTAACAATAGCACCTAAGTCAAATTTTATCCCCTCTCTTCATCCTCTAAATATCGCTACGGAAAAGCATATGAAACTGCGCGTATTGTTATCACTTCTGTTTGTTATGGCGGTGGCGGGCTGTAAGGCGCCGCAGAAACCAGCGATCACCGATGATACGATTGTGACCAGCCAGGTGAATGGCATCACGCTGACGCACCGTCACGCTGTTACCCCTCCGGCGGAGTTCACTCAGGTGAATGAACCGTACCGTGCCATGTACCCGGCATCCCTGATGAGCCGTCCTGACTACGGCGGAAAAGTGATCCGTACGCTTGAGACCGGTAAAACTTACGTCGTGCTGGGGCAGGTTGAACATTTCTGGATGGCGCTGGCCGATGAAGGGAGTGAACAGCTGATTGGTTATGTGCCGATGCGTGCCGTAATCAAGGCTGACCAGTACGAAGCCACCGTGCGTAAACAGGCACTGCGCCCGAAAGCGCGCAAGAAAACCACCTGTGTTGATGTCGATGGCAACAGCAAAGCCTGCAAAGACAGCGCGAACGGTACCTGGATCCTGAACTAAACGGGTTTCACGAGCATATTTTTATGAATAATAAAAATTTTCATCGGATGTGGTTCCCTTTTTTTGCGTTGATTTTCGCGCTGATCGGTGGTTGTACGTCGTCTTCACACAGCGACCCCTCCCGCTACAATCTTCAGTTTCAGGCTCATCCTCAAATCAATGATTCTGCGCCGCTTAAGGTCAGAGTGTTGCTGCTGAAATCCGATGCGGATTTCATGTCCAGTGACTTCTACTCCTTACAGAACAACGCGTCAGCCACGCTTGGCGCGAATCTGCTGAACAGCGATGTGTTCTTCCTGATGCCGGGCCAGCTTTCGAAAACCCTGAGCGGACAAAGCTCACCGGAAGCGCGCTATATCGGCGTGATGGCGGAATACCAGGCGCTGGACGGCAAAAAATGGCGCGTCTCACTTCCTTTGCCTGTTCCCGGCGAAAACGCGATTTACCAGTTCTGGAAATGGTCCGCAGATGAACTCCAGGCCAGCGTCTTTCTTGACGTAAATGGTATCCGGGTCATCAGCCAGTAACGCCCTTCATAACAGGAAAGAGATCATCATGACGAAAGCAGAAAAGGTCGTCTGGACCGAGGGCATGTTCCTGCGTCCCCACCATTTTCAGCGGACAGAAAGCTACCTCCTCAACCACGTTCGTGAGTGGGGGGCCTTGCAGCGATCGTATCTTTGGGGCTTTCTCGACCTTGAGCTGGATGAAGCGATGCTTCGCCAGGGCTGTATTGCCCTGAGCTACTGTAGCGGTTTGCTGCCTGACGGCACCTTTTTCCAGGTTCGCAGCGACCGCAACGGTCCGGCTCCGCTAAAAATCCCCGATAATCTGACCAATGAAAAGGTGGTGCTTGCGCTGCCGGTTCGTCGCGGTGGCCGTGAAGAGGTGATTTTCAGCGAGGAGCAGTCTTCTCTGGCGCGTTTTATTACCTTTGAACAAGAGGTGGAAGACGACAACGCCATGTCGGTCGGGGAGGCGACGGTCCAGTTTGGCCGCCTGCGTCTGACCCTGATGCTGGAGAAAGATCTGACGGCAGAATGGACCGCCATCGGCGTGGCGTACGTCACCGAAAAGCGCAACGACAACCACGTGCGGCTGGATAACAGCTACATTCCGCCAATGCTGAACGCCAATAACAGCCCGCAGCTGTACGGCATGATCAATGACCTGCACGGCTTGCTGGTGCAGCGTAGCCAGCAGATCGGCGGTCGACTGCGCCAGCCGGGGCGTTTCAATACGTCCGAGATGGTTGAGTTCACGCTTCTCTCGCTGATCAACCGCCACCTTGGCGACGTCTCACATTTAAAAACGCTGCCGCTGCTTCACCCGGAAGCGCTCTGGCGCAGCTGGCTGCCGTTTGCCACGGAGCTCGCCACCTGGACGCCGCAGCGTACCGCAGAGAGCATACTGCCGGTATACGACCATGACGATCTCGCCGTTTGCTTCAGCAAACTGATGCTGATGCTGCGTCAGGGGCTGTCGCTGGTCATGGAGGATCATGCCATCCAGCTGCCGCTGCACGAACGCTCCCACGGGCTGAACATCGCCACCGTGCCGGAGACCAGCATGGTCCGCGAATTTGGCTTCGTGCTGGCGGTAAAAGCCAATGTCCCCGGCGAACACCTGCAAACCCATTTCCCTGCCCAAATGAAGGTTGCGCCAGTGTCGAAAATTCGCGATCTGGTCCAGCTCCAGCTGCCGGGCATCATGCTTCGGGCAATGCCCGTCGCGCCGCCGCAGATCCCGTGGCATGCAGGCTACAGCTATTTCGAGCTCGAGAGGGGCAGCGAACTGTGGCACGAGATGGACAAGTCCGGGGCATTCGCGCTGCATCTCGCAGGGGAATTCCCGGGTCTCGATATGGAGTTCTGGGCCATCCGTAGCCCGACAGAATAATAAAGCGAGCGCTTAATATGCAGGAACGACAGGATACCGGCAGTGATGCCGTGTTTACCGGAGCCAGTGGGAACAATCAGCTGGTGGCGGCCGCCAATCCGCTGCTCAATGCGATTCCGCAAATCCGTCATTCGGTTTCCCACGACGATCAGGTCGGGCTGCGCCAGCGCCTGATTGACGAAATTCGCCGTTTCGAAGTGCGATGCCAGCAGGCGGGCTTACCGTATGAAGTGATTGTCGGCGCGCGCTACTGCCTCTGCACGGCGCTGGACGAAGCCGCCGCGCTGACCCCGTGGGGAAGCAGCGGCGTCTGGTCAAGCAATGGTCTGTTGGTGACGTTTCATAACGAAACCTGGGGCGGTGAGAAGTTTTTCCAGCTGCTGGCGCGTCTGTCGCAGAATCCGCGCGAACACATTCTGCTGCTGGAGATGATCAACTACTGTCTGCTGCTCGGCTTTGAAGGCCGCTACCGCGTGCTGGACAATGGCCGGACCCAGCTTGAAACCATCAAACAGCGCCTGTGGCAGATGATCCGTGGCGTGCGCGGCAGCTATCCGCCGCCGCTCTCGCCGCACCCGGAAGATCGCCCCGTTCTGCGCAAGCTCTGGCGGCCGATGATCCCACTCTGGGCGTGCGTGGCGCTGGTCGGCTTTATCGCCTGCCTGTTCTATATCGTGCTGAACTGGCGTCTGGGTGATAACACCAGCCCGGTGCTGGCGAAAATTTACCAGTCCCAACTGCCGGAAACCACCATCCAGCAGCCTGCGCGTCAGCTGCCAGCGGTGCTGAACCTGCGCGGCTTCCTGAAACCAGAAATTGATGCCGGTCTGGTGGCCGTTAAGGATGAGGCGGATCGCAGCGTGGTGATCCTGAAAGGGGACGGACTCTTTGCCTCGGCCTCAACGGTGGTGCGCGATCGCTATGAGCCGGTCATCGACCGCATCGCCCAGGCGATGAATAACGTCAGCGGCAAAATTCTGGTGGTGGGGTACAGCGACAACGTGCCGATCCGCAGCGCACGCTTCGCTTCTAACTATGAACTCTCGCTTGAGCGCGCCCGTTCGGTGCAAAAACAGCTCCAGGGTAGCCTCTCACAGCCTGAGCGCGTCAAAGCCGAAGGGCGGGGTGAGATCAACCCGGTAGCGCCTAACACCACGCCTGAAAATCGCGCCCGTAACCGCCGCGTAGAGATTACGCTGCTGGTATCGCCTGACAATACCCAGGCCGAGCTGAACGGATTGCCGCAAGGAAACTAAGGATGCTGACAACTCTACTTTCTATACTGACCAATCGCATTCTGTGGAGCTTCCTGGGCGTAACGGCGCTCGCGGCGGTCATCTGGATGATTGGCCCGCTGTTGTCCATCGTGGATACCCGGCCCCTTGAATCAGAGCAGAACCGCGTCATCAGCATTGCGGTGGTCTACCTGATTTGGGCCCAGAGCCACATTCTGCCGCGGCTGTATAACGCCTGGCTGAACCGTAAGCTGATGGACAAGCTCAACGAAAATACCACCAGCCCGGAGGCGGCCGATCCGCAGAAACGTCTGAACAGCGAGGAGCAGATCCTTGCCGGGCGTTTCGATGAAGCCGCCCAGATGCTGAAAAAAGCCCACTTCAGCAAAGCGGGACATGGCGCGCAGTGGACGCAGCGCTTCAGCACACAGTACCTCTATCAGCTGCCGTGGTACGTCATTATTGGCGCGCCGGGTTCAGGTAAAACCACCGCGCTGGCCAACTCCGGGCTGCAATTCCCGCTGGCGGATCGCTTCGGTAAAACCGCGCTGCGCGGCATTGGCGGCACGCGCAACTGTGACTGGTGGTTTACCAACGAGGCGGTTCTGCTGGATACCGCGGGGCGCTACACCACTCAGGAGAGCGAGCAGGTTCAGGACGCCGGGGAGTGGCTGGAATTTATCAACCTGCTGCGTAAATACCGCCGTCGCCAGCCCATTAACGGCGTGATTATCACCATCAGCATTTCCGACCTGCTTTCGCAGTCCGCTGAGGCCTCGCGCCAGCAGGCGGTCAACCTGCGCCAGCGTCTCTCCGAGCTGCATGAACAGCTGGGTATTCGCTTCCCGGTGTATGTGATGGTGACCAAAGCGGACCTGCTTAAAGGCTTCCGCGCCTGGTTTGCGGATTACGACAAAGCCCAGCGCGACCAGATCTGGGGCTTTACGCTGCCGTGGGAGCAGACCAAACACGCTGATTACGACCTGATGGGCAACTTCCAGCAGGAATTTTCCCTGCTGCAACAGCGTCTGGATGCTGGCCTTCCGGAAACCATGCTCAAAGAGCATGACGCCAAAACCCGTGCGGAAGCCTATCTCTTCCCGCAGGAGTTCGCCGCGCTGCGTCCGCTGCTGGCAGACTACCTGAGCACGGTCTTTGCCCGTTCAAACTTCGAAACCGAATTTTCGCCGCGCGGCATCTACTTTGCCAGTGGCACTCAGGAAGGGATGCCGTTTGACCGCGTGATGGGCGAGCTGAATCGCGCGCTCTCCTTACCTGAAGGGGGGGAAAGCACGCGCTGGGATTCGGTGAGCAAAGAGGCGCCGATCCCAGGCGCGAAGGGCCAAAGCTTCTTCATTAAAAACCTGCTGCAAAACGTGATTTTCCAGGAAGCGGGCATCGCCGGGGAAAACCGCTGGTGGGAACTGCGCAACCGCGCCGTGATGTGGTCCGGCTACGCGGCGCTGCTGGCCCTGCTGGTGATCCTGGGTGGCCTGTGGCTGACCAGCTACGCCAAAAATAAAGCCTATCTGGAAGAAGTGGACGCAAAAGTGCCGATGCTGGAGCAGCAGAGCAAGGCGCTGCAAAACCAGCCCCAGCGCGATCTGTTTGCGCTTCTGCCGCTGCTTAACAGCCTGGTGGATCTGCCGAAAAGCAATGCCTTCGACGTTAACGACCCGCCGGTTTCCCGCCGCATGGGGCTTTATCGCGGGGATGACGTCAGCGATGCCTCGCAGTCTCTGTATCAGAAGGCGCTGGATCAGATGCTGCTGCCCGCCGTGGCGATGCACATTACCACCTGGCTGCGCAACGACAACGGCAGCGACGTGGAGTACAGCTATGAGGCGCTGAAAGCCTATCAGATGCTCTACCAGCCGAAGCACTATGACGGCAAATTCCTGCACTCGTGGGTGATGCTCAACCTGCAACGCAACCTGCCACAGAACGTGACGCAGGCGCAGCTTCAGGAGCTGGAATGGCACCTGACCCAGCTGCTGGAGCCAAAAATTCAGGCTTCACCGTATGCGCAGGATGAGGATCTGGTGGCACGTGAAAGGGCGCTTATCAACCAGCAGCCGCTCTCAACTCGCGTATATGGCCGCCTGAAACGTCTGCTGGAGCATGATGAGAACCTGAAGCCGGTTTCGCTTTCAGATCTCGGCGGCCCGCAGAGCGAGCTGGTGTTTTCCCGTAAAAGCGGCAAGCCGGTGAGTGAAGGCGTACCGGGCCTCTATACGCCGGACGGCTACTGGAAGAGCTTCAACGACCAGATCGACAGCGTGACCACCGCCCTGCACGAGGACGACGCCTGGGTACTGGGAGCGACCACCGCCCAGGAAGATAAACAGCAGATCGACAACGCCGTGCGCCAGCTCTACATGCGCGACTTTATCGTCAACTGGGATCGCTTTCTCGCTGACATTCAGCTCAACAACAGCGCCGATCTTTCCCAGCGTATTAACACCGCGCGCCTGCTTTCAGGCACCAACTCGCCGCTGCGCCGTCTGGTGCTTAACCTGAGCAAGGTGCTGACCCTGTCGCGCACTGCGCCTGCGCCGGAAGATGCGCAGAAAGCGGAAGATCAAAGCAACCGCGCCACCCGCACGCTGGAAGCGCTGTTCAGCAACGGTGACAATGCCCCGACGCAGGGCGCGGTCGTGACGCAGGCGCCTGAGCAACTGGTGACCGACCACTATGCGCCGATGATTGAGCTGGCGCAGCCGCTGGAGAAGGGTGGCAAGACCATCGTCTTCGACGATTTTCTTAAGCAGGTTGACGAGCTTTATCGCTACCTGACCGCCGTTCAGGATGCGGCAAACAGCGGTATGCCCGCGCCGGGCGGCGATGCAATCAGCCGCCTGCAAGCCAGCGCGGGACGTCTGCCGGGCGGGCTGCAAACCATGTTCAGCAATATGGCCGTCGGCGCCAGCAGCGACACCCAGCGTCGCGATCTGGAGAACGTGCGTAAGCGCATTAACGTGGAAGTGGGTGGGTTCTGCCGTCAGGCGATTGCCGGGCGTTATCCACTGGTGCGCAGCGCCAGCACCGAGGTGACGCCGGACGATCTCGCCCGCATGTTCGCGCCGGGCACCGGACTGATGGACACCTTTTTCCGCGACAACCTGACCAACAAGGTGGACACCACCCAGGCGAACTGGCGCTTTATGCCGGGCATCGACGGTAAAACGCTGCCGGGCAGCGAAGGGCTGTTGCGTCCGTTCCAGCAGGCGCAGTCTGTCCGCGATGCCTTCTTCGCCAACGGCGCGACCACGCCATCCTTCAGGGTGACGGTGCGCACCGTGCGGATGGACAACACCATTCTGAACCTGACGCTGGACGTGGACGGCCAGCTGCTGCGCTACAGCCACGGTCCGCAGGCGGTGCAGATCATGAACTGGCCGGGGCCGGGCGGGACGAACCAGGTGCGTATGCAGCTCGGTCTGACCAATGGCAGCACCGCAACGCTGGTAACTAACGGTTCCTGGGCGCTCAACCGCTTTTTCGACAAGGCGCGCACCAGCCCTGGCGCGGGTAGCCTGAGCCGTCAGGCGACCTTCAACGTCGACGGACATCAGGTCACGCTGGAGTTTGCCCCGAACAGCATCCGCAACCCGTTCCAGCTTCCCCGTTTCTCATGCCCATAACCGCAAGGACAGCCGTATGACGAATACCCCTGCGATGAACCGTTATAGCTGGTATGGCAAATTACCCAGCGCCGGAGATTTTTTGCAGCGTCGCTTTCCGGATACCCTGCAACGCCAGTGGTCGCACTGGTTCCAGGTCGGCCTGCTGGCCTGGCAACAGGAAGAGCAGCGCAGCGGCGAGCGCCCGTTTTCAAAAGCCCCGGTGTGGAACTTTGTCGTCCCGCCGATGCTCGGTAGCCAGATGATTCAGATGGGCTGCCTGCTGCCGGGCCGTGACAGCGTAGGCCGCCACTATCCGGTATGCCTGCAACTGAGCTTCACCCCCGCCGAGTGGTCATCCCGCCTGCTCGGGCAGGCTGAGAGCTGGTACCAGCAGCTTGGCCGTCTGGGGCTGCACGCGGTGCGTAACAGCTATTCTGCCTCCCAACTAGATGAAATGCTGATGACCATCCCGGCGCCCCAGCCGGTTGAGCCACAAAAGCGTTCCGACATTCTCGACGTGATTGGCTATGACGACGATGGTCAGAGCACGCTGGGCTGGCCGCAGGCGGCGGAGTGTTTTGATCCGCTGCGCCAGACCAGCTACTGGTGGACAAACCGCTGCGACGGCTATCCGCTGTACACCCACGTCCACAGTGGAAACTTCACCGGGCAGCTCTTTACGCTGCTGTTCGATCCGGCAGGCGGCGCCCGTCCGGGCCGCCACGGTCTTTACCCGCCTATGTTTGAATAAGCAGGGATCTTATGAATATCGATGAATTTCTCGCGCCGATAAGCCCCGATAACCCCTGCGGTGAAAATCTGGAGTACGACGCCGATTTCCAGGCCATGGGTCAGGCCAGTCAGGGCAAAGCCGAGCAGCAGTTTGGCGACACCATCATTCCGGCAGAGCCTGCCGACTGGAACACGGTGGAAAAACTCGCCACCAGCCTGCTGGGTCGCACCAAAGATCTTCGCGTCATGCTGGCGTTAACCCATGCCTGGACACGTCGTCGCGGTCTGGCAGGTTACGCCGACGGGCTAGTGCTGGTGCAGGAAGCCCTGTCCCGATACTGGGAGCAACTTTACCCGCTGCTGGAAGAGTATGGCGAAACCGATCCATTCTACCGCATCAATGCCCTCGCCGGGCTGAGTGATAAATCTGACCTGACGGTCGCGGTGCGTAACGCCTCACTGCTCCGCTCAAACGGCGATGAGATTTCACTCCGTGACGCCCAGGCGCTGCTTGACGGCAGTAAAACCGAGTGTCCGGATTATCCGGGCGGTCGTCCACGACTGATCGATGAGCTGGCCCGGGGCGATCAGCCCGGCACCGAAGCGGTAATCGTGATCAACGAACGCCTGCTGGCCATCCGCGAACTGCTTACCGGCTATCTCGGGGAAAGTGGCGTACCGGAGATGGAACAGCTGTTGAAAACCGTCGGACTGGTTTCCAGCGCCTGTCAGGTGACCGATATCAGCAAGCTGCTGCCGAACCGTGACGCGCAGGCTGAACAGCACGCCGAGCCGCAGCCGGTGGCCGCGTCGCCCGTTCAGCAGGTGACGGACTGGCGCAGCGTGCAGGTGACCAGCCGCGCCGACGCCCAGCTGATGCTGGAAAAAGCGAAACAGTATTTTGCGCAGTACGAACCCAGCCATCCCGCACCGCTGATGATTGAACGGGTGCAGCGGCTGTCCGAACTCAACTTTATGGACATTATTCGCGACCTGGCGCCAGACGGCGTTAACCAACTGGAAAACATCTTTGGACGCCGCGAATGACGCGTCCTGGCATTATGACGACAGGCATGGAGTCTGCCGTTTCACCTTCACCGCGCATCTTTGATGGAGAACATCATGGCAATGAGTAACAGTGGACAGAAATTCATCGCACGCAACCGTGCTCCCCGCGTGCAGATCGAGTACGACGTAGAGATCTACGGCGCAGAACGCAAAATTCAGCTGCCGTTTGTGATGGGCGTTATGGCCGATCTGGTTGGCAAGCCGGTGGAAAATCTGCCAGCCGTCGACGAGCGTAAGTTCCTGGAAATCGACATCGACAACTTCGACGAACGCATGAAGGCGCTGAAGCCGCGCGTGGCGTTCCAGGTGGATAACACCCTGACCGGCGAAGGTAAGCTCAATGTCGATCTGACCTTCGACAGCATGGACGACTTCCTGCCGGACGCGGTGGCCCGCAAAGTAGAGCCGCTGAACAAGCTGCTGGAAGCCCGTACCCAGCTCTCCAACCTGCTGACCTACATGGACGGTAAAAACGGTGCGGAAGAGCTGATCGCGAAAATTCTCCAGGATCCGACGCTGCTCAAATCCCTGAGCCAGTTGCCAAAAAATGACGAAAGTGCGAAAGGTAGCGAGGAATAATCGATGAGCAACCAGACTCAACAACACGATCAGCAGGCGGGCCAGGCGTTCAGCCAGGACGAGTTCAGCGCGCTGCTGAATAAAGAGTTCCGCCCGAAAACCGATCAGGCGCGCTCTGCCGTAGAAAGCGCGGTTAAAACCCTGGCGCAGCAGGCGCTGGAAAACACCGTGACCTTCTCAAACGATACCTACCGCACCATTCAGAACCTGATTGCCGGTATTGACGAGCAGCTTTCACAGCAGGTGAACCAGATTATTCACCACGAGGAGTTCCAGAAGCTGGAGAGCGCCTGGCGCGGGCTGAGCTACCTGGTGAACAATACCGAAACCGACGAGATGCTGAAGATCCGTTTTATGAGCATCTCCAAGCAGGAGCTGGGCCGCACCCTGAAGCGCTACAAGGGCGTGGGCTGGGACCAGAGCCCGATCTTCAAGAAAATCTACGAGCAGGAGTACGGCCAGTTCGGTGGCGAGCCGTTTGGCTGCATCGTGGGCGACTACTACTTCGACCACAGCCCGCAGGACGTTGAGCTGCTGGGCGAGATGGCACGCATCGGCTCTGCGGCCCACTGTCCGTTCATCACCGGCACCGCGCCGGGCGTGATGCAGATGGAGTCCTGGCAGGAGCTGGCTAACCCGCGCGACCTGACCAAAATCTTCCAGAACACCGAATACGCTGCCTGGCGTTCACTGCGTGAATCAGAAGATGCCCGTTATCTGGGCCTGGTGATGCCGCGCTTCCTGTCGCGTCTGCCGTACGGCATTCGCACCAACCCGGTCGACAGCTTTGATTTTGAAGAGCAGACCGACGGCGCGAACCACAACAGCTACTCGTGGGCAAACGCTGCCTATGCGATGGCGGCCAACATCAACCGCTCCTTTAAAGAGTACGGCTGGTGCACCTCGATTCGCGGCGTGGAATCCGGCGGGGCGGTGGAAAACCTGCCGTGCCACACCTTCCCGAGCGATGACGGCGGCGTGGACATGAAGTGCCCGACCGAGATCGCCATCAGCGACCGTCGTGAAGCGGAACTGGCGAAAAACGGCTTTATGCCGCTGGTTCACCGCAAAAACTCCGACTTCGCCGCCTTCATCGGCGCGCAGTCCCTGCAAAAACCGGCCGAGTACCACGACCCGGATGCCACCGCTAACGCGCGCCTGGCCTCCCGTCTGCCGTACCTGTTCGCCTGCTGCCGTTTTGCTCACTACCTGAAGTGCATCGTGCGCGACAAAATCGGCTCCTTCCGCGAGCGCGAAGAGATGGAACGCTGGCTGAACGACTGGGTGATGAACTACGTGGACGGCGACCCGGCGAACTCCTCCCAGGAAACCAAGTCCCGCAAACCGCTGGCGGCTGCGGAAGTGCAGGTGCAGGAAATCGAAGACAACCCGGGCTACTACGCCGCGAAGTTCTTCCTGCGTCCACACTACCAGCTGGAAGGTCTGACCGTTTCCCTGCGTCTGGTATCTAAACTGCCGTCGCTGAAGACGAAGGACGCGTAATGATAATTGCCGCCGGGGGGCCATGCCCGGCGTTAGCTTTATAGTATGGAAATTTGAGAGGAAATATGACCGCGAGACCTTCGTTTGTTGCTGCCTGGGCGGCGGCAACACGTATTTACGATGCAAATGATTCTATCGGCAAAGTTAAGCAAGTTATCGGCGGCAAAGTTAAGCACAATTTCGAAATAGCGCCAGATGAGGGCGGGTGGTCAAATAGTTGTGCCGTACGGATGAGTTATGTTCTTAACTATACCGGGCATCCCGTTCCGCGTATTGCAAATCTCACGGTATCCGGTGCTGATAATAAATGGTACTTCTACCGCGTAAAGGATGTCATTGCCTGGTTGACGCGTCAGTGGGGTAAACCTGACATGATCGTGAGTTATCCTTCCTTACCCGTTGAGCAATTAGCCAACAAAAAGGGCGTAATTCTGTTTGAGGTACAGGGCTGGAGTGACGCCGCAGGTCATGCAACATTCTGGAATGGTTTAACCTGTTCGGATCACTGTTATTTCAATGCGCCGGAGACGAATTACACGACGACCAAAGCTAATTTTTGGGAGTTGCCATGAAAAAAATGATTGCTAGTCTACTGTTGCTCACCAGTTCCGCCTCTGTGTATGCAACTGACGATCCGGTGTCGTTTGTCAAAAAAATGCCTTATAAGCAAGTTGTTAAAGACGTTGTTTTTTCTCGCTGCCTGGCACAAGTTGCAGATGATAAAAGCCAGTTTTCTCTGGATGCAGCCCGTAGCAGTAGCGCATTACTGGAATGGGTGCCTTTCGATATTGAAAATGGCAATGACAAAATTAATGCCCTTATTAATAAATATAAAGGCGCAACCAATGCCTTTCATTCTGAGAGAAAACCCGATGTAAAAGGCGTAACCTTAAACTGCCTGCGTCTTTATCATAGTGACGAACTTAATCAACTTGCTCCTCAATTAATCATCGGAAATCCTGACCGCACCTGGATTCAGGATAATCCACAATAGTATAAGACTTCACATTCTTTCCTTTCGTTCAGGGGGAATGTAAGACTGTCAAATGACACGGGTCGTTTGATATGAGGCAGAGGTAAAATATGGACGGTTTTATTCAGCCCCATGCTTTCCTGTTTGCCATATAAGGGCTTTTTCGAAAGCAATATTGTTCATCCACGAAGAGTAGATATTATGGCTATTGATATGTTTCTGAAGGTCGAGGGTGTTACGGGCGAATCTAAAGATTCTAACCACACCGGCTGGACTGATATTACCTCCTTCTCCTGGGGCGCGTCCCAGCCAGGTAATATGAGCGTTGGCGGTGGCGGCGGTGCCGGTAAAGTGAACTTTAACGATCTGCACGTTAACGCTCTGATCGACAAATCCACTACAGCAATCCTGAAACACTGCGCAAGCGGTAAACACCTGACCAAAGTTGAACTGTCCGTCTGCAAAGCGGGTGGTCAGCAGGTTGAATACACCCGCATCACCCTGGAAGACGTTCTCGTGACTTCCGTTCAGTACACGGGTGCAGACAACGGCGATACCGTTGGCGTGACCTATGCATTCCAGGCTGCGAAAGTGAAACAGCAGTACTGGGAGCAGACCACTGCCGGTGGTAAAGGTGCTGAAAGCAGCGCTGGCTGGAACATCAAAGAAAACAAAGAAGCGTAATTGCGCGCGTGACCGGGGAGTTTTCCCCGGTCATTATTTACAGAGACTTAATTTCGTTTGCAAAGGGATGTCAATATGAGCGTAAAATCAACGGTTGCTCCTGGTTATTGTGTTGTTCAGCAGGCTGGTACGTTAGATTTCCAGGCAAGACTACTGTTCAATAAACCAGACAGTGAAGCGGCACGTTATTTTATGCAAGTGAACAGGGACACACGGTGGTTAAAACCCGGGCAAATATTGATCCTTAATGCTCCGGGTGCTGAAAATGCGGTTCAGCTAAAACAATTACAAAATGCAAAGCAAAAGGTTAATGGAGCATTGGCAGAACTGAATACAGATGAAGCTAATTTCTTTAACAAGCATTTTAGTACCATCGCAGCATTAACTAATTTTATGGATAAATCTCTCGGGGTGGTTGCTGATGCAGGTGAAAGGTACTTTAGCGAAATAGAAAAGAAATTAAAAGCTATCGAACTGGCTTATCAAAATCAATACAGAACGCAAGGCACATTGATCGGGCAGCAGTTTTTTGTTGAAAGGCAAAAACTTTTTTCTGAGCTGGACGTTTTATTAAATAAGCTGTCCAGACTAACGCTGAAACTGAAACCTTATGAAGAAATCAAGCACGCTTTAGGTTTATCAAGCAGGTCAATTGTCCACGAATGGAGTACTGCGGGTGTTGCCTCGATACGAGGGTATTCAACATATGTAGACAATGCTTCAAAAGCTGCCCGTTTTCTGAAAATGGGAGGATGGCTTGCTATCGGCTTCGCTGGTGCAAACACAACCAATGAAGTTTACGATGCCTGTACAGTAGGTAGAGAGCAGAGTTGTTCCAAAGTCGCCGTTAAGAAGTACAGTCAATTTGGCGCCAGTCTTGCGGGCGGGATTTATGGCGGAAAATATGGCGCCATGGCTGGGGCTGGCGTATGTGTTGCATTGGGCGTGGCAACAGGTGGTGTAGGGTTGCTCGCGTGTTCTGTGGTAGGCGCCGCTGCGGGTGGATACATTGGTGGCGAAGTTGCCGGTGGAGCAACTGAATATGTCATGGATAAGCTATGGTGAATTTAGAAAATATTCTTTTATTTCTGATTGTTGTTTTATTTTTACTTGTCGTAATTATGGACTTCATCAGTTCCCGTTATTTTAAAAAACACGAGGCCGAATATAATCAGCTTCTTTCAGAATATAGGCAAAAAGGCTACGATCTCGATCTGGTGACAAATTACGCATCATTTTTTGGTTCGCTGGCGAACTATCAAAAAATAATCTGGTTTGTTCGTCTTCGCAAAGGCGTGAAGATGAAATTTACCAAAGACAGAAATGTTCAGGACGATGCCTATAAATTTGTTCAGGCTTTACCGGAAGAGAGAATCGGCTGGATATTAAAACTGCATCGACGCTATAAAGCTCAGGCCTTACTTTTTACGCTATGGCTGCTTATCGGCATTATTTTCCTGAATGTAGTCAAATAGCTTTAATCAGCCCTTAACCCCCAAACCCCGCCGTTCTCACCCCCGAGAGCGGCAGCGTTTGAGCGCTAATCATACCAGCAGGAATACGCCATGCGATTCACGATTATTTCTACGAAACCCGGTCATCAGCCGCCGCAAAGCAGCTGTGATTTTTATGCCCCGGGCGGCACCATTGGGCGCGGTACGGATAACAATCTGGTGCTGCCGGACAATGACCGCACCATCTCGCGTTTGCAGGCCATCGTTCACGTCGACGCCAGTGGCGAATGCCGCGTCACGAACCGCGGCAGCGTTACCCGCGTGGTACTGAATGATATCCCGCTGGAGCGTGGGCGTCAGGTTGAGCTTCAGGATGGGGATATTCTCGGTATTGATGATTATCGCATTGAAGTCAGCGAACTCATTCATGACACCCAGCCCGTAAGCCGCATGGCGGCCAGCATGCAGCAGGCGCGCCCAGTGGCGACACCTGCACCAGCGCCGCAACCGAAACCGGCCAGCGCCGCGCCTCGTGGAAAAGCTGAACCTACGGCCGTGCCGTCGGAAATCTGGGACAGCCTGATGCAGGAGTTTTCCATCTCCGACAGCATCTCCAGCAACCGGGCAAAACCACAGCCCGCCGCATCCCACGATCCGTTCTCTCAGCCTGCGGCCCCGGAGCGGAATGCCGAAGATCCGCTGGCAATGTTTAACGACGCCGAACCGTCGCTTGAACGTAAAAACGTTGACCCGGACACGCTGTTTAGCGATGAAGCGTTGTTTAAAAAAGAGAGCATCTTTGACGATGTCACCCCTTCAACGCTGGTACAGCCGGACGAAAGCAAACCTGCCCAGCCAAAGGAAGAGGCGTCTGATGAACTCGATCCGTTAGCCCTGTTTGGCGGGTCGGCGAGCGCACCTGCCGCGCGTCACGATGACCCTCTCGGCCTGATGGGCGGCGCGCCGTTAACCCATCCGGATGAAATCGTGGCCGATAAGCCGGAGCCAAAGCCTGAAGCGCAAGCCGCACAGGAAGAGGATGCGCTGGCCAGCTCACCGCTGTTCGATCCGGAACCGACTGAACCACAGGATGCGCCGCGCGCGGAAGAAGAGCCCGCGCGTCCGGATTACGCTGGCTTCACCATGCCAACGCCGCAGGCCGTCGCACGCAGTAGCGCACAGACGCCGAAGGGACGTCTGCGTATCGACCCGGTTAAAAACGCTGCATCGCCTGCTGCCTCCGCGCAGACCGGCGAGCGGGGCGAGGTGCTTCAGGGCGAACTGCTGGAGGCGCTGCTGGAGGGCATGGGCCTGAGCGAAATGCAGCCGGTGCCGCAGTTTGACCGGGAAAATATGCGTCAGCTGGGGCAGATCCTGGGCATGTTCTCGCAGGGGACCGTGGCGCTGCTCTCCTCGCGCTCCATCCTCAAGCGTGGGGTGAAAGCCGATATGACCATGGTGCTCGACGATGCGAACAACCCGTTCAAACTGTTGCCGACCGGGAAAACGGTGCTGATCCAGATGTTCGGCACGCCGATGCCGGGATTTATGCCGCCGACCAAATCGGTGCGTGATGCGCTGATCGATCTCCAGGCACACCAGCTAGGGATGATCTCCGGTATCCGCGCCATTATCGCCGCTATGCTGCAATCCTTTAACCCGGAACAGCTGGAAGAGCAGGCGAAGCAGAACGGGATGACGTCACGCCTGGCGCTGCCGGGCAGCCGTAAAGCCGCGCTGTGGGATTATTTCGTGCGCAGCTATGGCGAGACGGCGGGCGAGATCGAGGACGACTTCCATACCCTGTTTGGCGAAGCCTTCCTCCATGCCTATGACATGGAGGTCAATCAGTACAAAGACTCACAAAGCGGATCGGAAGAAAAATGAATATCGCAACGGCTTCTCTCTCCCGCCAGGGGACGCGCGCCAGCAACCAGGATCAGACGGGAGAAACCATCGGGGAACGTTCAGCCTGCTTTGTCGTCTGTGACGGCATCGCGGGCCTGCCGGGCGGCGAGGTGGCCGCTGAGCTGGCCCGCAACAGCATTATTTCCCGCTTTGACGGCGACAAGCACCTGAATGCGCAGCATATTCGTGACTACGTCCAAACGGCGAACCGCACCATTCTCAGCGAACAACAGGCCGTGCAGGACTATCGCCGGATGGGCACCACGCTGGTCAGCCTGTTTATCGACAGGGATTACCGTCTGGCTTACTGGGCGCACGCCGGAGACAGCCGCCTGTACCTGTTTCGCCGCGGCTGGCTGTGGCATGTCACCACCGATCACAGCCTCGTCCAGCAGATGAAAGATGCCGGGCATCAGACCGACGATCTCAACAGCAACCTGCTGTATCTGGCGCTGGGTATTGAGAATGGCGGACCGGAAGCGAGCTACAGCGATGTCGTGCAGGTTGAGGACGGTGATGCCTTCCTGCTTTGCACCGACGGTTTCTGGCACGGCGTCAGCGAAGAGCAGATGAAGCAGTCGCTGCACATGGTCAATACGCCACAGGAGTGGCTGACCTTAATGAACCAAATCATTCAAAAGAATGCCGAACAGGAGGGCAATGCTCAGGATAACTATACCGCCGTGGCGGTGTGGATGGGCAACCCTCAGGACACCACTTTGCTGCATACGCTCTCTGACGCAGCACAATTTCTTCCCTGCGGAACTGATTAGACACACAAGGATTGATATGAAACTTTGGCTATCGGGTTTGGCTCTTCTGACGGTGGCGACCACCGCACAGGCTGAAAACTTCCGCATCGTGCAGTCTCCTGCGCAGAAGCTGGATATCTGGATCGACAACATTAAAGACAATACGCCGCAAAGCTGGTGTAAGGCGGACGTGGCGCTGCGTATCGTGGCGAACGGCAAGAAAGAGGTTTCGGTGCTGGAAAACTTCGTGCCGCGCCTTGGCTCGCTGCTGGAGCACCAGTGCAGCAAGCTGAATACCCTGAACTGGACGCTTAACGATCCGGAAGGCACGACGCTTGCCCGGGGCACAGCGGCTAAAGCGCAGGACTGGGCGCTGGTGGTGAAGCAGCAGGAAACGGCGGCGGCAACGACCTCCACCTCAGGCGCGCTGCTGCCGCCTGACCAGAATCCGGAGACGCACACCGTGGCGGCAGATCGTACGCCATGGCAGGAGTTCACCCTTCAGGACGGTTGCCACCTGCGCACCTTCTGGGAGGGCGGTTCCTCCGCGCCAGCGCTGTTTATTCCGGATTCCGACACCACCCGCTGCGGCAACGGCAGCTGGCTCAGCGGCCACACCGTGGTGACGCAGAACCGTAACGGGACGCAGAAAGCGATTCCGGTCACCTACATTCACGGCTTCCCGGTGATGGGGCTGAACAACACGGTCGATCCTGAAAAGGCGCTGATCACCTCCGTCAACAAAGAGCGCATGGTCTTCAGCACCCAGAACAGCGACCAGAGCTGGATGATCCTGCCGTACGACAGCACCCTGAACGGCTGGAAGAGCAACGGCACGGTGGCGGTGGAAATCACCCGTGAGATCGCCAGCGACGACGCCAGACTCCAGGCGCGTATCGCAGAGGTGAAGAAGATCTGGAGCGCATGGGTTGCACCGGGCGCGGAGCTGAACGTTGTTCTGATTGACACGCTGCGTCCGCAGCTGCGCGATCCGGCAGTGGGCGCCTGGCGCGCGGCGAATTAAGGAGGGGCTATGAATACGCTTTATCAACGTCTGGCGGGGGAGTCGATTAGCGACGCGCTGCTTCGCCTGGAAGCCGATATCAAAGCCCGTCCGGCGGATGCCGATCTGCGCGCTGCGTTTGTGCAGTTTCTGATCCTCAGCGGCAACTGGGCGCGCGCCCTGACCCAGCTGAAAAGCTGGCTGGCGCTGAAGCCGCAGGCAAAACCGACCGTAACGCTGCTGGAGCAGGCCATTCAGGGTGAACAGCAGCGTGCGCGCGTGTTCGCGGGGGAGGTACGACCGGCAATGCCCGAGGCGCAGTGGCCGTGGCTGACGACGTTAGCCCAGGCGCTGACCGAAAGCGCAGGGCAAGCGCAAACGCTGCGCCTGGCGGCACTCGAACAGGCCCCGGCAAGCCGCGGGCAGGTCACGCTGGAGAATGAAGAGAGCCACACCTTTGAATGGCTGATGGACGGCGATGCCCGTCTGGGGCCGGTGTGTGAAACCCTGGTCAATGGCCGTTATTTCTGGGTGCCGTTCTGCGCCATCGACGCGATCCGTTTTCAGGCTCCGGCCAGCGTGACCGATCTGGTGTGGCGTCATGCGCTGGTCCGCCTCACGGACGGCACCGAGCAGGTGTGTCAGATCCCGGCGCGTTATCCGTTTGCTGACGGGGCGCCAGACAGCGTTAAGCTGGGGCGCACCACCGAATGGCTCCCGCTGGACGATGACGGCGCCCTGTATGAAGGCATGGGACAGAAAGCCTGGCTGAGCGAGCAAAGCGAAAGCCCGCTGCTTACCCTGAGCCTGGTGACATTTACCTCGGATGGTGCGGATGAGTAATCCCGCTGGCGAAGGCGATCTGCTGCGCAGCGGCTGGCAGGCCCGCAGCAAGCAGGAGAAAGTGGGGGCGCGCGACAAAATGCAGCCCTCACTGCTGGATCGCCTGACGGATAACGATCCGGAAAAAAAACGCGAGTCCGCCAACAGCAATCTGATTACCCACGCCGCGCTGCGTCGTAACGTCCTGCGGGATTTACAGTGGTTGTTTAACACCATTAACCACGATGCCTCCAGCGATCCGAGCGGGCTGACGCAGGTGAGCCGTTCCGTCGTTAACTTTGGCGTGGCGCCGCTGGCGGGGAAAAGAATGTCCGATATTGAATGGCACGACATTCAGCGCAAGCTCACCGAAGCGATTATTAACTTTGAACCGCGGATCCTGCCGCAGGGGCTTCAGGTTCGCTGCGTGTCCGATACCTCCTCGTTAGATCTGCACAACGTTCTGTCTATCGAAATCAAAGGTCGCCTGTGGTGCGTGCCGTATCCGCTGGAGTTTCTCTTTCGCACCGACGTCGATCTTGAGAACGGCCATTTTGAACTGAAGGATGCGGGGTAATTATGGAAAGCAAACTGCTCGAATATTACAACCGTGAACTGGCCTATCTGCGCGAGATGGGCGCAGAGTTCGCCGAGCGCTACCCGAAAGTGGCGGGGCGGCTCGGCATGCGCGGCATCGAAGTGGCGGACCCGTACATTGAGCGCCTGATGGAAGGTTTCGCCTTCCTGACCTCCCGCGTGCAGATGAAAATGGACGCCGAATTTCCGCGCTTTTCACAGCGTATGCTGGAGATGATTGCGCCAAATTATCTGGCGCCTACGCCGTCGATGGCGATCGCTGAAATTCAGCCCGACAGCAGCCGCGGCGACCTGAGCAAAGGCTTTATTGTGCCGCGCGGCACCATGATGGACAGCCTGGCGCTGAAAAAGACCGGCGTTACGTGCAGCTATACCACGGCGCACGAGGTGAACCTGCTGCCGTTAAAAATTGAGCGGATCGAGCTGGGCGGCGTTCCCGCCGATCTGCCGCTGGCCCAGCTCGGCCTGAGCCAGCGGGGGATCAGCAGCGCCTTACGGATCCGCATTGCCTGCGATGGCCCGCAGCATCTCGGGCACCTGGACTTTGACCGCCTGGAGTTCTTCTTAAGCGGCCCGGACATCGAGGCGCTGAAGCTGCTGGAGCTGGTGATGGAGCACCACGCGGGTATTGTCTGCCAGACGGTCAGCAAGCAGCCCCAGCGCCAGCTGCTGTCGTCTGACGCCCTGCGTCAGGAAGGCTTTGCTGCGGACCAGGCGCTGCTCCCGGACGATCTGCGTAACTTCGACGGCTATCGCCTGTTGCAGGAGTACTTCGCGTTCCCGGCGCGTTTTCGTTTCATCAGCCTGAGCGGGCTGGGCAAGCTGATCCAGCGCTGCGAAGACGAAAAAGCGTTTGATATCTTCATTCTGCTCGACAAGAGCGACAATCAGCTGGAGCGCGTGGTGGATGCCAGCCACCTGGCGCTGCACTGCACGCCGGTGATCAACCTGTTCCCGAAAGTGGCGGCCCGGCAGAAGCTGAGCGAAAGCCAGCATGAATACCACCTGGTGGTGGATAACATCCGCCCGCTGGATTATGAAATTTATGCCGTGAAAAAAATCTATGCCAGCGCGGATGGTCAGCGGGACGACCAGACGTTTCGTCCGTTCTGGAGTACCTGGAGCGGAGACGCGGGCAACTACGGCGCCTATTTTTCCCTGCGCCGTGAGCAGCGCGTTCTCTCTGAACACGCGCTGCGCTATGGCACCCGCACGGGCTATATCGGCTCGGAGGTCTTCGTCTCGCTGGTGGATGCGCAGCACGCGCCGTGGCAGGAGAATTTGCGCTACATTTCCGCCGAGGTGCTGTGCACCAGCCGTGACCTGCCGCTGATGCTCCAGCAGGAGCTTGGGCAGTTTATTATGGCCGACTCCATGCCGGTGAAGGCGTTAACCCTGCGTAAAGGCCCGACGCCGCCGCGTCCGGCGCTGGCGGAAGGGTTCAGCACCTGGCGGCTCATCAGCCAGCTGCAAATGAACTACCTCAGCCTGATGGACAGCGAAAACGAAGAGGGCGCTGCCGCGCTGCGTCAGCTGTTAGGGCTGTACGCCAACCTGGCCGAGACGCCGGTTGCCCGTCAGGTGGATGGCGTTCGTCACTGCGTGCTGGAGCCGGTGCACCGCCGCGTGCCTGAACCCGGCCCGGTGGTGTTCGCCCGCGGGATCGGCATCACCCTGACGGTGGACGAACGCGCCTTTTCCGGCGCCAGCCCATGGCTTTTCGGCAGCGTGCTGGAACGCCTTTTTGCCCGCCTGGTCTCCATCAACAGTTTTACGGAGTTCACGCTCAAGAGCCAGCAGCGTGGTGAAATCGGCTACTGGGCGCCGCGCATGGGTAAAAGGGCGCTGGTATGAGTGAAGTTGCCCCTGTAACGCTGCGCGTGCATCGCCTGACGCCGCTCCCCGATGCGTTCTGGCGCGGGGTGCGCGAGACGCCGTGGCGCTACGATCTGTTCCAGCTGTTAAGACGCATTGATGCCCAGGGCAGTGAGCGTTACCCGCTGGGGCGCGCGCCGCTGCCTAAATTTGAGCCGCTGCGTATTGGTCAGCAGCCTTCAATGGGCTTTGCGCCGTCAACGGTTGCTGAGGTCCGGCAGCGGGAAGAGAACGGACTGCATGACGTTTCCATACTGAGCTTCGGCCTGTTTGGTCCTAACGGCCCGCTGCCGGTGCACATGACTGAGTATGCCCGCGAGCGTATTCATCATCATCAGGATCACAGCCTCAGCGCGTTTGCCGACCTCTTTCACCACCGCCTGACGCTGCTGTTCTACCGCGCCTGGGCGGACGCGCAGCCTGCCGTTTCACTGGATCGCAACGACAACAGGCGCTTCGAAGGGTATCTGGCATCGCTGATTGGCATGGGGCAGCCTGCCCAGATGTCGAAAGGCAGTCTGAGCGCGCACGCCCGCTTTACTCACGCCGGGCACCTGACCCGCCACGGACGGGACCCGGAAGGGCTGGAGAAAATCCTGCGCAACTATTTCAACGTGCCGGTCAGGCTGGTGGCCAACGTCCCGCAGTGGATGCCGCTCTCAATGCGGGAGCAGGCACAGCTGGGTGAGGGGCGTCGCCTGCCGCGCATGGGAGAGTCCGCTTTTCTCGGCATTGCGGTACGCGACGTGCAGCATAAATTCCGGCTCGAGATTGGCCCGTTGAGCGCAGACGACTACAACCGTTTTCTGCCGGGCGAAGGATGGGTGACCGAGCTGCGCGACTGGGTGCGACAGTACGCCGGGGTGGAATTTGAATGGGAAACACGGGTGATCCTGCGCGCCGATGCGGTGCAGGGCGCCACGCTCGGTAGCGCCGGGCGATTAGGGTACAACACCTGGCTCGGCCTTCAGCCTCAGCCTGTTCCGCGTGGCGATCTGGTGTATCGCGCAGAGCGATAATCCTTCCGTATACCGAATCATTGTTAATGGAAACTAACATGTCAGAAATTAGCCGTGCCGTGCTTTTCGGCAAACTGGATACGCTGTTATTTACCTCTCTGGAAAGCGCGACTGCCTTCTGTAAGCTGCGCGGCAACCCGTACGTTGAGCTGGTGCACTGGCTGCATCAGCTGATGCAGCAGCAGGATGGCGATCTGCAACAGGTCATCCGTCACTTCGCCCTTGATGAACAGCAGCTGACACGCGATATCGTGGCGGCGCTGGATGCCCTGCCGCGTGGCGCGAGTTCCGTGTCTGATCTTTCCGAGCATATCGACAGCGCCGTCGAGCGCGCCTGGGTCTACGGCTCGCTGAAGTTTGGCGTCAGCCGCATCCGCGGCGGCCATTTGCTGATCGGCATACTGAAAACGTGGAATCTGGCTAACGTGCTGAAAAGCATTTCGGCGCAGTTCACCCGTCTTAACGTCGAGGTGCTGATCGAGCAGTTCGACGCCATTTGCGCCAGCAGCAAAGAGAGCCAGCAGGCCGCCGCCGCTGCGGACGCGCCTGCCGGGGCAGTACCGGCTGCGCAGGGCACGCTGGCGCAGTATGGTCAGGATCTGACGGCGCGCGCCCGGGAAGGGAGAATCGACCCGGTGGTGGGGCGCGATGAAGAGATCCGCCAGATGGTCGATATTCTGATGCGTCGTCGCCAGAACAACCCCCTGCTGACCGGGGAAGCCGGCGTCGGGAAAACGGCGGTGGTGGAAGGGCTGGCGCTGCGTATCGCTGACGGCGACGTGCCGGAGCCGCTGCAAAACGTTCAGCTGTGGCTGCTGGATATCGGCATGCTTCAGGCCGGCGCGGGCATGAAAGGGGAATTTGAGGCGCGCCTCCAGGCGCTGATTAACGAGGTGCAGTCCAGCGCCACGCCAATTATTCTGTTTATCGATGAGATCCACACTCTGATTGGCGCTGGCGGTCAGCAGGGCACCGGCGATGCTGCTAACCTGCTCAAGCCTGCCCTGGCGCGCGGGCAACTGCGCACCATCGGCGCGACCACCTGGGCGGAATACAAAAAATACATTGAGAAAGATCCGGCGCTGACCCGCCGTTTCCAGACCGTACAGGTTCACGAGCCGGACGAAGCCAAAGCCGTGCTGATGCTGCGCAGCACCGTGTCGCCGCTGGAAACCCATCATCAGGTTTTACTCCTCGACGAAGCGGTCAGCGCGGCGGTGAAACTGTCGCATCGCTATATTCCTGCGCGTCAGCTGCCGGATAAAGCGGTGGCGCTGCTGGACACCGCCTGCGCGCGCGTGGCCGTCAGCCAGAGCGCGCCGCCTGCCCAGCTGGAAGACTGTCTGCGTCACCTGGCGGCCCTGGACGTGGAGCTGGAGATTGCTGAACGCGAAGTGCGCGTGGGGGCGGGCGATCCGGCGCGTGTGGCGGCCTTAACCGCCGAACGTGACGCGTTCGAAACCCAGCGCGAAGCTCTGGCCCGTCGCTGGGAAGAAGAGCGCACGCGGGTGCAGGAGATTATCCGTCTGCGTGCCGCGCTGTTTGCGGCGGGTGATGAGGATACGGCTGAACTGCGCGGCCAGCTGGCAGAACAGCAGCAGGCGCTGAAGACCTTACAGGGTGACGAACCGCTGCTGTTTGCCGCGGTGGATGAGAACGTGGTGGCTGCGGTGGTCTCAGACTGGACCGGGATCCCGCTGGGCCGGATGGTGAAAAATGAGATTGACGCGGTGCTGAACCTGGCCGACACGCTGAACCAGCGGGTTATTGGTCAGCGTCACGGTCTGGATCTGATTGCCCGTCGGGTAAAAACCTCGCGGGCGAAGCTTGACGATCCGAACAAACCGGTCGGCGTATTCATGCTCTGCGGGCCATCCGGCGTGGGTAAAACTGAAACCGCGCTGGCGCTGGCGGAGTCGCTTTACGGCGGCGAGCAGAACGTTATTACCATCAACATGAGTGAATTCCAGGAAGCGCACACCGTTTCGACGTTAAAAGGTGCGCCTCCGGGCTATGTGGGCTATGGTGAAGGCGGCGTCTTAACCGAGGCCGTGCGCCGCCGTCCCTACAGCGTGGTGCTGCTGGATGAAATTGAAAAAGCGCACCCGGACGTGCACGAGATCTTCTTCCAGGTCTTCGACAAGGGCTGGATGGAGGACGGCGAAGGGCGTCACATTGATTTCCGTAACACCATTATTATTCTGACCTCTAACGTCGGCACCGACCTGATCGCAGCCATGTGCGCCGACCCGGAACTGATGCCGGAGCCTGACGCGTTAAGCGGCGCCCTGCGCCAGCCGCTGCTGGAGGTGTTCCCGCCTGCGCTGCTGGGCCGCCTGCTGGTGGTGCCGTATTACCCGCTGAGCGACGAGATGCTGGGGCAGATTGTGCGTCTTCAGCTCAGGCGCATTCAGCGTCGTCTGGAAGAGAATCACAACATTATTTCTGAATTTGACGACAGCGTGGTCGAACAGATTGTTCAGCGCTGTACCGAGGTTGAGTCGGGCGGGCGTATGGTGGATGCGATTCTGACCAATACGTTGCTGCCTCAGATGAGCCAGATTTTACTTACCGCCAGCCGCAGCGACGAGCAGTACCGACGTCTGCATGTCACCTGCGAGCAGGGCGAGTTCCACTGTCAGTTTGCCGCGTAATAATCATCAAGAGAACTGTAAAAGATGACGGATAATGATAACAATCGGACTGTCCCAAACGCGCTCCCGGTCGGGTACCGTTTCAATGAGTTTGAGATAAAAGAGGTGATTGGCGGCGGCGGATTCGGCATCGTCTATCGCGCCTGGGATCACCAGCTCGAACGCACTATCGCTATCAAAGAATTTATGCCTTCCTCCCTCGCCGTGCGCGGCGAGGATATGACGCTGGTGCTGCGCAGCGAGCGCTTCGGCAAAGCGTTTTCTGCCGGTCTGAACAGCTTCATCCAGGAAGCCCGCCTGCTGGCGCGCTTTAACCACCCGAACCTGCTGCACGTACTGCGTTTCTGGGTGCAAAACGACACGGCCTATATGGGGACGCTGTTTTACAGCGGTACCACGCTGTCGCGTCTGCGCGAAGAGAAACCGGAGCTGATTAACGAGGCGTGGATCCGCCGCATGCTGCCAATGCTCTTCGGCGCCATCAAAACGATCCACGACGAGGGTTATCTACACCGCGACATCTCGCTGGATAACATTCAGATTCAGGATAACGGCCTGCCGGTGCTGCTCGATTTCGGATCGGCGCGCCGCACCATCGGTAATCTCTCGGATGAGACGGAAACCATGCTGCGTCCGGGCTTCGCGCCTATCGAGCAGTATACCGACGACAATGAAAGCGAGCAGGGGCCGTGGACGGATATCTACGCGCTCGGCGCCGTATTGCGCACCCTCATCGTGGGCTCTCCGCCACCGGTCAGCGTGGTGCGCTCGATTCAGGACACCTGCAAACCGCTGGTGGAGCTGATGCCGCAGGGGTATTCCATCCCGTTGCTACAGGCCATCGACAAGGCGCTGGCGCTGCATATGGAAGACCGTCCGCAATCCATTGAGGAGTTCGCGGCGCTGATCGAGATGCCCGTCGCCGGTATCGACGAGGTGCTGACCGCGAAGAAGACCGGCACGATGCTGGTGCCGGTGGAAGAGGAGACATCTGCTTCCGCGCTGGACTGGCGACGTTACAAGCTTCCGGGGCTGGTGGCTGCGGGCGTGCTGGTTGGGGTGGTTGCCGGTGCGATGCTGTTCGGCGGCGAGAGTCAGGAAACGCCAGCGCAGACGGCGCAAACGCCTGCCGTGAGCCCTCCGGCTGAGACCTCCGCCCAGGCGGAAACCAGACCGGCAACGGCAGACGTGAGCGAGCCGGTTGCGCCACCTGCTTCGGCGCAGCAGAGTGCGCCGCCTGTCGACGCCAGCCCGGTCGCGTTGGTCTACATTCGCATGCTTGATGGCGAGACGCTGAAGGTGAACGGCGAGTCTAAAGCGCTGCGTCCGGGGAATAACGGTTACGCATCGCTGAAATTGCCTGCGGGCGAGACCCGCATTGAACTGGAAGGCAATGGAAGAACGCGTACCCAGACGCTGGATATTGCGAAGCCAGGCACCTGGCTGGTGAATCCGTAAGCCTGCGGGTAACAGGACGGAGCGAATGTATAACATCAAGTTTGTCTATCTGTTCCACGAGAACGTCTCGCCAGCGCTGTTTGCGAAAATAATCCGCCCGTCCGTTGCCGGACAGTGGATTATGTCGGTTCCCGACCATTCGCTGCGCTCGCTCTTCACGCGCTACGATCTGCTGCGCACGATCACCGGTGCGAATCCTTATCAGTCCGGGCGCGATACCCGCACGCTGATCGCGCAGGATTTAGAGATGGGCAGAGTGGTTGCCATTGACGAAAGTTTTCGTGACTGGTCATCAGTAACGGAAATTTTTTACATCAATGCCAAAGGGCAACTCCAGGCTGCCTCGCTGGTCGGCCTGGGCTGGTATCCGGTGAGTACGATTGTCGACCGCTACGAAGCCATGGTGAGAACGTACGGATCTCGCCCTGCGCCAACGGTACTGCCAAAACAGGTGGTGAAATCTAAAACGGCACAGGTGCCGGATGAACCTACTCCGGGCAAGGACGGTAAAACCTATGCCGGGCAGCTTCAGAAGATGACCAAAGCAGAGCGCTGGCAGGCGCGTAAAGATCTGATTGCGAAGGGGAGCAATAGCCTTTATCCGGATGCCCAGATCGCCGCGAAGCGTCTGGCGGCGAATAATATCGCGGTGGAAAAAGCGAAGCTTGCGGAAAATATTTATAAGACCGTGAACCCGCTGGAAACCACACCGGGCGTGCCGGAGGGGTGGACGGATATCAGTAATGACGATGCGCTGTTAGGAAAGTTCGGGCTGAACAAATCAATGCTCTTTGACGATGATACGTCCCCCAATTTTCTGGCGCGCGTCTATCAACCGAAGCCGGAAGTGTTTGGTACAGATATGAACCCCACACTGGTATTCAGGGGATCGCGCGAGCCTGGTTTCGCCTCTCTGTCTGAGAATGTCTCCTCTTTACTGACCAAAGGGGAGCTGGCGCCGGTGGTAAACGGGGCTGACTGGTCGAATAACTTCTCACAGGGCATGGGTATGGCTTCAGATTATTATAAAAAGGCCGTGAGTATTGGTAAGGAGCTGGCAAGGTCAGGCCAGAATATTGATATTGCCGGTCATTCCCTTGGCGGTGGCCTCGCCTCTGCAACCTCTATGGGCAGCGGGAAAGCGGGGTGGACGTTCAACGCCGCCGGCCTGAATGCCGGAACCGTAGAAAAATACGGCGGTAAGATATTAGGCAGTACGGATAATATCCAGGCGTATCGGGTTGAAGGTGAACTGCTGACGAAGATTCAGGAAGTTAACCCCTGGGAAGATCTGAAAACGATGAAAGGGCATGTCCCTTCGTGGATCCTCAAAGAGGAAATCTCTGCGCTGAGCCCTAATGCTGCCGGAATACCCCACGATCTTCCCGGTGGAACCGGAAGCGCGCTGGACCGCCACGGGATTAATCAGGCGATTGATTGCATAGAGCAACAGAAGGACGAGGATATTTCGATAATCGGGAGTCGATTGTGAAAAAACGGTTGATGGCTTTTGTCGCGTTATGTTTTTTATCCATGATTCAGGGGTGTAAGCAGGATATGGACCTTAATCCACAGGACTACTTCAGCGGTCAGCAGCTTGAACTGGCGAAAGCGATTGAAGAAGGTGATGTCGACGCGGTGAAGACGCTTGCACCAGAAAGCGATCTTAATAAACCGGGAAAGCAGGATATGACCCTGCTTTTTTGGGCCATCGGCAACGCGATTAATGATAAAAAAACATCGCCCCATTTAAAGGTGATTACATTGCTTGTTAAGGCCGGCGCAGATCCGCTCCAGCCTCGACCGCAGGGAAAAAGCAGCCCTGCCGAATTTGCCCTGAAGGGGGACAGCGCGGATTGGATCGATGCGATGCTGGACGGTGGCCTCTCACCCAACGTGAAAGATAAGGTCTTCCACGAACCGATCGTCTTCCAGTCGCTTAAAGCGAAAAACACAGAGACTCTGGAAGCCATGCTCGATCGCGGAGCTGACGTCAATGCAACCAATTCACTGGGTAAAACGCTGGTGTTTGATGCGCTGGATAACCAGGCTTACGAGCATGTCTTGTTACTGCTCGATCGTGGAGCGGACCCGTCAGTTAAGGCTAAAAATGGCTGGTCAATGAGTAATGCGCTTGCGGACGCGCTGAGTGGACTTGATAGAGGCAGCGAGCAATACGAGAAGTTAAATGAAATAAAAGAGAAACTTATTCAGAAAGGGGGCGTGTGGCCACCTGCGCCGGTTAAGTGATTGCTCAACTTTCATGAAAGCCAGAGATAAGGTTTTTTCCGGAGTTTCCATTAGCCTGCACTCTTTGGATTTATAAAAACGAAAGTTCGTACCTCCAGACAAATCAACCCAGCATTGCATCAATCCAAAACCACCTCGTCGAAATTAGCTTTACGTTCATAAACGTTCCCAGCATAAACCATTACGGAATAAAGATTATGCTCAACCGAATTACCGTCCAGCTCCCGGTTGAGGGGCTGCTTTTCTGGAAACTCTCCGGCCGTGAGGCGATGTCCGAGTCGTTCGCGCTGACGCTGACCCTGCTTGGTACGGACGCGCGCATTGACCGCAGCAAGCTGCTGGGCCAGCCGGTCACGGTGACCATCCCCACGCAGAACCTGCTCACCCCCCGCTATATCAACGGCAAGGTGACGCGCGTGGCGGTGAGCGCCGTGGAGCTGACGGGCACCCGCTACGCGGTGTACCAGCTGACGGTGGAGCCGGACCTGTGGCCGATGAAGCGCGACCGTAACCTGCGTATCTTCCAGGGCCAGACGGTACCGCAGATTGTCAAAACCCTGCTGGGTGAGCATCAGGTTAACCTCGAAGACAAACTTACCGGCAGCTACCGGGTGTGGGACTACTGCGTGCAGTATCAGGAATCGAGCCTGGACTTCATCAGCCGCCTGATGGAGCTGGAGGGGATTGCCTACTACTTCAGCCACGAGGCCGACAAGCATACCCTGGTACTGACCGACGCCGCGACCCAGCACCAGCCGTTCAGCGGCTATGAAGTCATTCCTTACCACCAGACGCCGTCCGGCGGCAGTACGGATGAAGAGGGCATCAGTCAGTGGGCACTGGAGGACAGCGTGACGCCGGGGATATACAGCCTCGACGACTATGACTTCCGCAAGCCGAACGCGTGGCTGTTCCAGGCGCAGCAGAACCCGGCGTCCCCGAAGCCGGGCAGCATCGACGTGTACGACTGGCCGGGCCGCTTTGTGGAGACAGGCCATGCGGAGTTCTACGCCCGAATCCGTCAGGAGCGCTGGCAGGTGGAGCATCAGCAGATTCAGGCGACGGCCACGGCGGCGGGCATTGCGCCGGGCCACATCTTTACCCTGTCCAACGCGCCGTTCTTCAGTGACAACGGGGAGTATCTGGTGACGGCGGCGGGTTACCACTTCGAGGAGAACCGCTACGCGAGCGGTGAGGGGGAAACCATTCACCGCACCGATTTCACCGTTATCCCGGCGTCGGTGTCCTACCGTCCGGCGCAGAGCACGGCGTGGCCGCGCACCTACGGCCCGCAGACGGCGAAAGTCGTGGGACCGCAGGGGGAGAGTATCTGGACGGACAAATATGGCCGCGTGAAGGTGAAGTTCCACTGGGACCGCCTGGCGAAGGGCGATGACACCAGCTCCTGCTGGGTGCGCGTGTCGAGCGCCTGGGCGGGCCAGGGCTACGGCGGGGTGCAAATCCCGCGCGTCGGCGATGAGGTGGTGGTGGACTTTATCAACGGCGACCCGGACCGTCCGATTATCACCGGCCGCGTATACAACGAAGCAAGCATGCCGCCGTGGGCGCTGCCGGCTGCCGCGACGCAGATGGGCTTTATGAGCCGCACGAAAGACGGTTCAGTCGACAATGCCAACGCCCTGCGCTTTGAGGACAAGGCGGGCGCGGAACAGGTGTGGATCCAGGCCGAGCGGAATCTGGACACCAGCGTCAAGAATGATGAAACGCACAGCGTTGGCGGCGCACGCAGCCATTACGTGAAGAAAAATGAGCTGCATCGCGTGGAGGCTAATCAGATCCAGGCCGTGAAAGGCGGAACCGAGATCCTGACGGGTAAAGGCAAGCTGGATGCGGCGGTAGAGCAGTATGTTATTGCTTCCGGGACGAAGCTGCGGCTGGTCTCGGGCGAGAGTGCTATTGAGCTTAACGCTAACGGCAAAATTAACCTGATCGGCAAAGAGTTCAACTTCTTCGTTGAAGGGGACGGCTATATCACCACGGGCGGCAAGCTGCACCTGAATACGTCGGGCACCCAACCGGGCACAACGGCGCCGGGGTCAGGGCATAAAGGGGATATTGATGCGGCGGTGCAGGAGAAATTTACGCCCCCGGAAGAGTAACCGCTTTCTGTCTGCCGCCGGGTTGTCCGTGGCGGCACGTAAAACCCTTTAGCAATTTTAGACGCGAGTTCACCGATGAAATACACCCTCCAGGAAGGTTCCTTTACCCTTTTTCCTGCCGCCTGGCAGGACAACAGCATGAACATCATTCGCGATGACGAAAGCGGGCTGTCCGTGGTGGTCAGCCGCGGCGTTATCCCGGATGGCAGCGACTACGAACAAGAGTTTCACCGCCAGTGGGACGTGCTGCGTCCTCAGATGGGTGAGATCGCCCAGAGCGAATTTCAGCACGTAAAAGCCGGGCCTGACGGAAAAATTAACGGGCTGGAAGTTGAGACCACCTTTGACCGTAACGGCCAGCGCCTGTGGCAAAAACAGCTGGCCGTGCAGACGCCGGGCAAACCGGTACTGATAATTTTTACCCTCTCGGCCTTAAAAGCCTTTACGGAAGAGGACGAGGCGCGCTGGAGCGCACTGAAGCAGAGTCTGACGCTAAACGACAACCGGAATGTGTAAGGCATGAGCGATAACAACGCGGCCCGTAAGGGCGACGAGATTATTCACTCCAGCATTTTTGCTGATATTACCAGCATTGTGGCGGAAGGTGCCGCCTATGCGGTGATTGGCGCGGCGGTGGGCGCGGCAGCGACCGTCGCGGCCCCACTGCTGGGAGCCGGGGCCGCAGCAGCAGGCGTGGCGGCGATTGGATCCAGCTGTCTGTTGAGCGGCATTATCGGCGGGGTTCTGGCGAACGTCGCCGGGATCACCGACGATATCAGCAACGCCGCTGAAGGGCTGGGTAACGCGCTTTTCCCGCCGTCGCCCGCGGGCAAAATCACCACCGGTTCGAGCAATGTTCTGACAAATAAACTTCCCGCTGCACGCGCCGCCGGGACGTTAACCCCTGCCGATACCCCGTCCCCTGAGCCGCAGTCGCCGGGCAGCTTTGCCGACTACGCGGGCATGCTGCTCTCCGCTGCCGGACAGTTCGGCAGCGAGATGTGGCAGCCGAGCGTCGCCTCTGCCGCCGCAGGGACCTCGCCGCTGGAAGAAGACAAGGTGGCGTGTGATAAACACTCCGGGCCGCAGTATCTGGCGGAAGGCTCGAAAAGCGTCTTCATCAACGGACAGCCTGCGGTGCGCGCAAAAGATCGCACCACCTGCGAGGGCACCGTTTCCGACGACGTCTCCCCGAACGTGATCATAGGCGGCGACACGCTCACGGTCCGCGATATCAAAAGCGGTAAAACGCCGGGTCTGGCGCTGGGGATGATTGCGCTCTCCCTGCTGCGCGGGCGGCCAGGCAAGATCCTGAAAAACATGCCCTGCGCGCTGGCTGCTGCCGGTGGCGGGATGCTGGCGGATATGGCCGTCAACGCCGTGTTCGGCTCCTCGCACCCGGTTCACGCCGCTACCGGCGTGAAGGTGCTGAATGACGACGACGAACTCGATTTCTCGCTGCCAGGGCGCTTTCCGCTGCGCTGGCAGCGCAGCTACAACAGCCTGACCACCCGCGAAGGGCTTTTCGGTCTGGGCTGGGCTACCACCTTTGACAGCTATCTGGCGCTGGAAGAAAACAACGCCACCTGGTTCGATGAAACCGGGCGCGAGCTGAGCTTTGAACTGCCGCCGGTCGACCGCGCGTTTTACAGCATCAGCGAAGGCATCATTATCCGCCGCAATGAGAGCGGCGACGTGGCGATAGCTGACGATGACGGCGCGGTGTGGCGTCTGTATAAACCGACCCGCGCTAACCCCTCCATCCTGCGCCTGGCCTCCCTCAGCGACGAGTACGGCAACGCGCTGCTGACTGAATGGGATGAGCACGGGCGGCTGGTCGGTCTGCACGATGAGCCGCGAGCGATCGATGTCACCCTGCGCTATGACGATGAACGTTTCCCGCAGCGCGTTACCGCTGCCAGCCATTTTGACGGCAACCAGACATGGCCGCTGATGCAGTGGGGGTACGACGCGCGCGGCCAGCTGGCCAGCGCAACGGATGCCTCCGGCGTGGTAACCCGTGAATACCGTTATAACGATGATGGCCTGATGGTCTGGCACCGTCTGCCGGGCGGGCTGGAGAGCGAATACCGCTGGCAAAAATTCGACCACTGGCGCGTGGTGGAAAATCGCACCAGCACCGGCGACGGCTGTCGCTTTACCTACGATTTAGCCGCCGGGCTGACGACCGTCGATCACTACGACGGTCAGACGCGAAAGCATTACTGGAACGCGCAAAACCTGATTGTTCGCTACGTTGACGAGCGCGGTGAGAACTGGCGCTACGAGTGGGATGACAACGAACTCCTCACGCGTCGCATCGATCCGCTGGGTAATGCCGTTACCTTCGTCTATGACGAGATGGGCAACCGGGTGCAGGAGATCGACGCCGACGGCAATACCCGCACCACCACCTGGCTGGAGCACCGTGCGCTTCCGGCGTCCATCATCGAAGCCGACGGTAGCGCCACCCGGTTCCTGTATGACGAACATCACGGGCTGAAACGCGTGGTGGATCCGATGGGGCAGACCACGCTGCTGCGTCGGGACGAGTTTGGTCAGGTTGTGGAAGAAGTTGATGCCGCCGGGAACAGCCGCTACCAGGAGTACAACGAAGCCGGGCAGATGGTGCGTGCGACGGACTGTTCGGGCCGTGTGACACAATACCGTTATCATCCGCTGGGCTGGCTGGTGGCTGAGATAAGCGCCGACGGCGAAGAGACGCGTTACCGCTACGACGCCGCGGGGCGTCCGGTGCAGCTCGATCGCCCGGAAGGGTGGACAGAGTCGCTCAAATGGAACGAACGTGGTCTGCCGGTGAAGCATGCGGGCGCCGACGGGAAAGAGAGCGAGTTCAGATACGACGAGGCAGGGCGCTTAACCGCCACCCGCAATACGCAGGGTGAAGAGGTGCGCCGCCGCTGGGACAGCCGCGGGCGTTTGATTGCCCTGGAAAACGAAAACGGCGAAGCGTATCAGTTCCGCTGGGGCGCAGACTCGCTGCTACTGGAAGAGGTGGGGCTGGATGGCGTGGCCTCGCAGTATCGCTACGATGCCTGCGGGCGTACGATTGCGCGCACCTTTGCCGCCGGACATCTGGAGGCCATTACCCATGCCTTCGCCTGGAGCGCGAGCGGCCAGCTGGTCGCCCGCACCACGCCGGAAGGGCAGACCCGCTACCACTACACCCCGTCCGGCCTTCTGAGCCGGATTGGGCTGCATCCCGCGCTTTCAGCCGATGCCTGGAGCGCCGAGGCCGAGCAGGAGCTTGTATTTGAGTATGACGCGCTCGGGCGCGTCACGCGCGAAACGGGCGAACACGGGGAGCTGGCGTGGGAGTATGACGCGCTGGGTAACCGCACCTCCGTCACGCTGCCCGATGGCCGGGAGCTGAAACAGTTCTACTACGGCAGCGGGCATCTGCTCAGCATTGCCCTTGATAAGCTCTCGGTCTCCGACTTTACCCGCGACGAACTCCACCGTGAAACCAGCCGTACCCAGGGGCTGCTGACCACCCGCAGTGAATACGATCGTCTTGGACGACTGCATCGCCGGGACGTCTTTACCGGCAATGCCCAGCGCCCGTCGCCGCGCCGATGGTCCCGCCGCTGGGATTACGACTATCGCAATAATCTGGTCCGCGAAGAGCGGGACGATGACCCGTTCAGCTGGTACCGCTGGCAGTATGACAGCGCCGGACGTCTGCTGGTTCAGGACGGCACGCTGCCCGGCCAGGAGCAGTGGCGCTGGGATGCTGCCGGTAACCCGCTCGAAGGCTCTGCTGAGAAGGTTACGCACAACCGTCTGACGCACCTCAACGGCATTCGCTGGCGCTATGACATCCACGGCCGCACCGTGGAGAAGGATAACGGCCAGACCCGCTGGCACTACCGCTATGACGGCGAGCACCGCCTGACGGAGGTCATCAGCCAGCCGCGGGACCGCAACAGGCCGCAGACGCAGGTCAGCTTCCGCTATGACCCGCTCGGGCGCCGCATCAGCAAAACGCGACGCCAGATGCTGTTTGGGCAGCCGACCGGCAAGCCAGTCACCACCCGGTTTGTATGGGAAGGGTTCCGGCTGTTGCAGGAAGTGCACGGTGATGTGCCGCTGACCTACGTCTACAGCGATCAGGACAGCTACGACCCGCTGGCGCGTATCGACGGCGTTGATGCCCCGGAGATCTTCTGGTTCCACTGCCAGCCCAACGGCACGCCGGAGCGGATGACGGATAGCGAAGGGCAGGTGCGCTGGGAAGGGGTGAACAGCGCCTGGGGCAAGCTGCTACGGGAAAGCGAGACGAAGGTATCAGGATATTCTCAGAACCTGCGCATGCAGGGGCAATACCTGGATCGTGAGACAGGGCTGCACTACAATCTGTTCCGGTATTACGACCCGGACTGCGGACGATTTACGCAGCAGGACCCGATAGGGCTGGCGGGGGGGATAAACCTTTACCAGTATGCGCCGAATGCGCTGGGTTGGGTGGATCCGTGGGGGTTGGCATTAAAGGGAGTCGACTTTACAGGAAGCCCAGATCTTTTCCCAATCAATGGAACAAAACAGAATATTGTATCTATTACAATGCAAGGAACTCGAGATAGAGATTTCACCGAGGCTTTCAAGGCAGCCGGTATTTCTAAAAGCGATGCAACTGGATATACATGGCATCATGTCGATGATTTTGACCCAGCCACAGGAAGGACAACAATGCAATTAGTAAAAACTTCTGCGCATGAAGCTACTTTCCCACATAAAGGCTCAGTCTCACAATTCGAGAAATATTTTGGTGTAAAATATGGTTCCCAAGAAGCCATTGCTGTTTCTCATTCTAAAGGCTGGTTGAAGGGGCGTGTCCCGAAAAAATTGCGTGCAAACTGTCATCAGTGAGGTATAACCTATGAACCATTTCAGTAACTGTGAAAAAAAGATTGGACGTGCAGATATTACTAAAACGGAAGAGAAATTATCTATTACTCTTCCGGATGATTTCGTTTCACATTATCTGCAATTTAATGGTGGCACTCCTGAGAAAAGTTGGTGGGACGGTGATGAAGATTTTGAGCCAGTAGAGGTGGCAGGGTTTAAACCGTTTGTTTATAATAGTCAGACAAATAATGACCCTAGATCTTTAATCGACGGTTGTTATATCAGCATGTTGGATAGGGAAGTGATTCCTAAAAACCTGCTTCCTTTCGCAAATGATTGGGGAGGGAATTTCTTCTGTCTAGATTTAGACAATTACTCAATAGTATATTTTGCTACAGATTCTTTTGATGAGGATTTGACTATGCAAGAGAATCACATAAAACTTCAAAGATATCTGACAAATTCATTTGCCAATTTTGTTAATGGATTAGTAGCAGAAGAAGATCTTTCTTAAAGAATATTTAAAAATTTAATCGATTTATTTACTTCGATTGCTGTTGTTTTGATATTCATATTTTTAATAAAGCTCTGTGACACAAATCATAGGGTTTTATTATAAAACAGCATGACAGGCTTGGTGGTATGAAAGCAGCTAGAATCCCATGTAGAATAAATCAGGTTAAAAAATGAAGATATCCCAGTTAGCAATACATAGGTTAAATAATATTAATTGGTTTGTTAATCTTGGTGTAGCAACGACACTCCCTGGTGTTATCCAGGCTCAGTCCCTTAGCTTATTTATAAAAGGCTTGAATAGCGATGAATGGGAAAGTGCCACCTTGGAGGCTGGTTATGAAATAACGGGCTATCTCGCAAAAAAACACACTAACAAATATCAATATTGGAACTCTTTGGTCAAAGAAGCTAAGAAAGTTGTGGAGAATGATATTATCCCAAAAATAATCTTCCCAGAGTCTGAGAAAGGATCAATGACTGAGAACTTAAAATGGGACCTTGTGAATTACTTGCTTGAAGATGCGTATAGTTCTTTACTACATGAGCCATTCGCTTTTGAAGGCTTAATTAATGTTTATGAAGCTGGGCATATGCCCTGTGGATGGTCAGGTACTTGGCCAGCGGGCAAACTAGTTATCTATTGATAGGACACGCGAAAAAAAATCCACGCCAAAGCGTGGATTTTTTTCATTCAAAACAAATCAAACGTTAAACAAGAAGTTCATCACGTCGCCATCTTTAACGATGTAATCTTTCCCTTCCGCACGCATCTTGCCTGCTTCTTTCGCGCCTTGCTCACCCTTGTAGGTGATGAAGTCTTCAAACGCGATAGTCTGCGCACGAATAAAGCCTTTCTCGAAGTCGGTGTGGATCTTACCAGCCGCCTGAGGCGCGGTCGCACCCACAGGGATGGTCCACGCACGCACTTCTTTTACGCCAGCGGTGAAGTAGGTTTGCAGGTTCAGCAGCTCATAGCCCGCGCGGATCACGCGGTTCAGGCCCGGCTCTTCCAGACCCAGCTCGGCCATGAACTCTTCACGGTCGGCGTCGTCCAGCTCAGCGATGTCGGATTCAACGGCAGCGCAAACCGCCACAACTACAGAACCTTCAGCCGCAGCGATTTCACGCACTTTGTCGAGGTACGGGTTGTTCTCGAAACCGTCTTCGTTGACGTTGGCGATGTACATGGTTGGCTTCAGGGTCAGGAAGCTCAGGTATTTGATCGCCGCTTTGTCTTCGTCAGTCAGGTTTTTCAGCGCGCGCAGCATGCCCGCGTTTTCCAGCTGTGGCAGACATTTTTCCAGCGCAGCCAGTTCCGCTTTCGCGTCCTTGTCGCCGCCTTTGGCTTTCTTCTGCACGCGGTGAATGGCGCGCTCGCAGGTGTCAAGGTCAGAGAGGGCCAGCTCGGTGTTGATGACGTCGATGTCGTCAGCCGGATCCACTTTGTTGTTGACGTGGATAATGTTGTCGTTCTCGAAGCAGCGCACAACGTGGCCGATCGCTTCGGTTTCACGGATGTTGGTCAGGAACTGGTTGCCCAGGCCTTCACCTTTGGATGCGCCTTTTACCAGGCCCGCGATGTCCACGAACTCCATGGTGGTTGGCAGAATGCGCTGTGGCTTCACGATTTCCGCGAGCTGGTCCAGACGCGGATCGGGCATAGGAACAACACCGGTGTTCGGCTCGATGGTACAGAACGGGAAGTTCGCCGCTTCAATACCTGCTTTGGTGAGCGCGTTGAACAGGGTGGATTTGCCCACGTTTGGCAGACCGACGATACCGCATTTGAATCCCATTTCTAAATCACCTTAATATCTTGATAATCAATCCGTTAACGATAACCGATTGAAGAAAAGTAAATAACTACGCCTATTATACACGTAACCCGCGCGACGCGCGGTAAAAAAGCCCCGGGGCGCCGATTATTGCGCTTTGAAAGCGTGCAGTCGATTGGTGGCTTTCGTCAGGCCGTCCTGAAGCCAAATCTCGGTGCAGCGGGCCGCTTCGTCCACCGCTTCGTCAATCAACTTCTGCTCAGAAACCGGTGGTTTACCCAGTACGAAACCAACAACTTTGTTTTTATCGCCCGGATGGCCGATTCCCACGCGCAAACGGTGGAAATTAGGGTTATTACCCAGTTTGCTGATGATGTCTTTCAGACCATTGTGGCCGCCATGACCGCCGCCCAGTTTGAACTTCGCCACGCCTGGCGGCAGGTCCAGTTCGTCGTGGGCCACCAGGATCTCATCCGGGTTGATGCGATAAAACGTTGCCATGGCCGCCACGGCTTTGCCGCTCAGGTTCATAAAGGTGGTTGGCACCAGCAACCGCACGTCAGCACCCGCAAGATTGATGCGTGAGGTATACCCGTAAAACTTGGGTTCTTCACGCAGGGGAGCGCGCAAACGCTCCGCCAGCAGATCAACATACCAGGCACCGGCGTTATGGCGGGTGGCGGCATACTCTGCGCCCGGATTGGCGAGGCCGACAATCAGTTTAATCGTCACGATTTACTTCCTAATGGGTTCCAGATCTGGCGCGTAGTTTACTGTCTGGCGCGCCGCTTGACAAAGTTCTGCCTGCGGTACACCGAAATGCGAATAATTTCCTCTTTGAACAATTAGAATTTCAAGCTGTTCAATGTCTTATTTGTAAATTTTTGTCCGGGAGCTATCAGTAAATGTGATCATTCACGCAACTCATATAAGAGGCGTTGTCTATACTTTACACACAAGGAGAAGGGGCTTTTCCCCTGACAACCCAAAGTTCCGGAGGTGACATATGAAACGCAAAAACGCTTCAATGCTCGGTAACGTGCTAATGGGGTTGGGACTGTTCGTGATGGTCGCCGGTGTCGGTTATTCAATCTTAAACCAATTACCGCAGCTTGACCTCCCACAATACTTTGCGCATGGCGCGGTGCTGAGTATCTTCCTTGGTGCGGTATTGTGGCTCGCCGGGGCGCGCGTGAGCGGACATGAGGAAGTCTGCGATAAATACTGGTGGGTGCGCCATTACGATAAACGATGCCGCCGCGACCAGCGCAAGCATAGCTAGTGCCCCATAAAGAACACCGAAACGACTTCATCTGAAGTCGTTTTTTTTGCATGACGCATTGACCCTCACGTAACGTAAGGCTTCAGAGTAACGACACTGGCAGAACAAAAGGAGCCGTTATGTTGATACAGGTGGGTGAACTGGCGAAACGTGCCGGGATCACCGTGCGGACTTTGCATCACTACGAGCAAACAGGGCTGTTGTTACCTTCTGCCAGAAGCGCGGCAGGCTACCGGCTTTATAACCTGGCGGATGTGCAGCGTCTGCATATGATCCAGGCGCTGGCAAAAGCCGGACTGGAGCTTGCCGAAATCAGGGATTTTCTGGAACAGCGTTCGCTGTCATTAGCCGAATTACTCGACGGGCAAATCACTCTGCTGGACAAGCAACTGCGTAGCATCCATACGCTGCGCAACCGGCTGGTGGAATTGCGAACCGGGCTGACCGACGATGCGACGCCGGATCTGGAATACTGGCTACAGACTCTGGAGTTAATGAATATGTACGATCGCTGGTTTAGCAAAGAAGAGTTGCAGCAACTGCCGTTTGCGGTAGAGAAAGAGGCGCTGGCGGATATCTGGGCGGGTCTGGTGACGGAAGTTAAACACTTGCTGGAACAGAACGTCAGCGTCACGGACGCGCGGGCGACCGATTTGGCTTCACGGTGGATGGAACGCCTGGAGCAGGATACCGCAGGCAAACCGGAATTTTTGACCCGTCTGAACGAGATGCACAGCGTGGAGCCGCAGATGCAGGAGCAAACCGGCATTACGCCGGAGATAACTGATTACATCACGCGGGCGTTTGCCGAATCAAAGCTCAGCATCTGGGAGAAATATCTCACTGCCGAAGAGATGGCCTTTACCCGGGCGCACTACTTTGACCGGATGATGGAGTGGCCGCCGCTGGTGGCGAAGCTGCATCAGGCGCAGCGGGATAATCTCAGTCCCGCTTCTGACGATGCGCAAAAGCTGGCAGAAAACTGGCTGGTTTTATTCCAGTCCTATGCGGGAACAAACCCGCAGACCCAGCAAAAATTTCGCCTCGCCATGCAGCAGGAGCCGCATCTGATGAAAGGCACGTGGATGACGCCTGCCGTGCTTGAATGGCTCCAGCAGGCGATCGGGGTGATGATGCAAAGACGCGTCTCTGCATCAGATGACTCACAGATCCGCTAACGCAGCTTCACGGTTAGGGTAGAAGGACAATCGGCCAGGGATCGGCTGCACGCCCGCGCGCGCCATGGTGCGCAGGGGCTGGAATTCGAGGTTACTCACCCGCAGTTCACAGCCTTCCGGCAGGCGGGCGACAAAGCGCTGGAAGGCATCCAGACCGCCGGCATCCAGCACCGGGACGGCATCCCATTTCAGCACCACAATCCGTTTGCCCGCAATGCGGGATTCCAGATCGCTGAACAAACCTTCCGCTGCGGCGAAGAACAGCGGACCAATCACGCGCAGCACCAGCACATCGTCAGGCACCTCAACGTTAACCGGGGAGAGACGCGTCATCTGCGCGATGCGGCGCATAAACAGCAGCGAGGCCAGCACAATGCCGACGCTGATGGCGATAACCATATCGAACAGTACGGTCAACGACATGCAGATCAGCATCACGATAATGTCGTCTTTCGGCGCACGGCGCAGCAGGTTAACCACCTTATGCGCCTCACTCATGTTCCAGGCCACCATCAGCAGCAGCGCAGCCATGGCCGAGAGCGGAAGCCATGAAAGCAGCGGGGCAAGGATCAGCAGCGCCATGATCACCAGCAGGGAGTGAATGACCGCCGAAACCGGTGATGTCGCGCCCGCACGTACGTTCGCGGCGGAACGGGCAATCGCAGCCGTAGCGGTAATACCGCCGAAGAACGGTGCAACGATGTTCCCTAAGCCCTGGCCGACCAGCTCGCTGTTGGCTTTGTGCTTAGTGCCGGTCATGCCGTCGAGCACGACGGCGCAGAGCAGGGATTCAATCGCGCCCAGCATTGCCATGGAGAACGCGGCAGGCAGCAGAGCGCGAAGGGAATCCCAGCTTAGGGTGAAGCTTGAGCCCGGCATGTCCCACGGCAGAACCAGCTGCGGCAGCAGCTGCGGAATGCCGCTGCCCTGTGAGCCGTCCGCCAGAACATAGTGGAACTGGGAGCCAATGGTGGCGACCTGTCCACCGAGCAGGTTGACAACGCCCATCACCGCGCAGCCCAGCAGCAGAGCGGGCAGATGCCCCGGGAGACGAATGCCTAAGCGAGGCCAGACGATAAGTGTGCCGAGGGTAACGATGCCAATGGCTGCATCGCCCAGGTTGGCCGTCGGCAACGCCATAAACAGCGCGCCCACTTTCTGTAAATAGTGCTCCGGAACATGGGCCATTTGCAGGCCGAGGAAATCCTTAATCTGCATGGTCCCGATGGTAATCCCAATCCCCGAGGTGAACCCCAGCGTTACGGAAAGGGGAATATATTCAATCAGGCGACCAAAGCGGGCCAGACCAAACAGAATTAAAAAGATGCCGGACATTAGGGTGGCAACCAGCAGGCCTGCCAGACCAAACTGTTGGGAAACCGGGTAGAGGATCACCACAAAGGCGGCAGTCGGGCCGGAGACGCTGAAGCGGGACCCGCCCGTCAGCGCAATCACAATCCCCGCAACGGCCGAGGTGTACAGCCCGTACTGCGGCGCGACGCCGCTACCAATCGCCAGCGCCATCGCCAGCGGGATGGCAATAATCCCGACGGTGATCCCGGCTATCAGGTCACCAACAAAGCGTGACGATGTGTATTTCTCTTTCCAGCAGGCGTCGATGAGGGCGCGAAAGGGCAGAACATGTGAGGAGGTTACGTTTTTCACAATTATCTATCATCCGTGTGCGCATCATCTGTCATGTGAATGGCAGGTGAAGGAGGCATAAGTCATACAAATAAATACTATAAACAAAAAAACCCGCCGTAGCGGGTTTTTTGGCCGTGTTCGATCAGTGTTCGAACATTGCAGAGATCGATTCTTCGTTGCTGATACGACGAATCGCTTCGGCCAGCATCCCGGACAGAGTCAACGTACGCACGTTTGGCAGCGCTTTGATCTCGTCGCTCAGTGGAATGGTATCGCACACCACAACTTCGTCAATGACGGAGTTACGGAGGTTGTTTACCGCATTGCCGGAGAAGATCGGGTGAGTGGCGTAAGCGAATACGCGTTTCGCACCACGCTCTTTCAGCGCTTCAGCGGCTTTACACAGCGTACCGCCGGTATCGATCATGTCGTCCACCAACACGCAGTCGCGGCCAGCCACGTCACCGATGATGTGCATCACCTGAGAAACGTTAGCGCGCGGACGGCGTTTGTCGATGATCGCCATGTCGGTATCGTTCAGCAGCTTCGCGATAGCACGAGCACGTACCACGCCGCCGATGTCCGGAGAAACCACAATCGGGTTGTCCAGATTCAGTTGCAGCATGTCTTCCAGCAGGATTGGGCTGCCGAATACGTTATCAACCGGCACGTCGAAGAAGCCCTGGATCTGCTCTGCGTGCAGGTCAACCGTCAGTACGCGGTCAACGCCGACGCTGGACAGGAAGTCAGCGACAACTTTAGCGGTGATTGGCACACGCGCGGAACGGACGCGACGGTCCTGACGTGCATAGCCAAAGTAAGGAATAACAGCAGTGATACGGCCAGCAGAAGCACGACGCAGCGCGTCGACCATAACAACCAATTCCATCAGGTTGTCATTCGTTGGAGCACAGGTGGACTGGATGATGAAAATATCACCACCGCGTACATTTTCGTTAATTTGTACGCTGACTTCGCCGTCGCTAAAGCGACCTACAGCGGCGTCGCCGAGGGAAGTGTACAGGCGGTTGGCAATACGTTGTGCTAGTTCCGGGGTGGCGTTACCAGCAAAAAGCTTCATATCAGGCACGAGAAGAACCTCAGGCATGCGTCCAGTGGTGGATAGCGTTCGCCGCAAACTGCGGGGCCTAAGCAAACGCTATCCAGGCGGTGTATTAAAGAGCGCGATGCAACGTCTGGAACAGGGTGACGTTGTCACCGAAACTCAGTCTGCGCCAGAATGGCCTGCTGTAGGGGGGAGGTGTTCATCCCGCGTGCTACAAAACCATGCAGCCAAACCGGCGCTTGCTCAAGCACCTGACGGGCGGCGGTTTCGGTGTCAAATTCAGCAAAGACACAGGCCCCTGTACCGGTCAGGCGCGACGGCGCGTATTCTAACAGCCAGGAAAGCACCGCATCAACCTCGCGAAAACGTTTTCTTGCGATATCCTCGCAATCGTTGCTGAATTCACAATTTAATAACGTTTTTATTGACCGTGCCGGGGTATTTCTTTTCAGGTCAGGATCTTTAAAGATGACCGGGGTAGGAATGCTCACGCCGGGGTGAACGATCAGATACCATTTTTCCGGCGGATCGACCGGCGTGAGGATTTCACCGACACCTTCAGCGAACGCCGCGTGGCCGCGCACAAACACCGGTACATCGGCGCCCAGCGTCAACCCTAACGCTGCCAGTTCGTCCGTCGTCAGACCGCAGCCCCAGAGGTGGTTAAGCGCCACCAGTACGGTCGCGGCGTTTGATGAGCCGCCGCCAAGACCGCCGCCCATCGGCAGGCGTTTGTCGATACGGATATCCGCACCGCTTCCCGCCGGCAGACGACCCGACGTCGACGCCGTTTTCATTAGCAGGCGGGCAGCGCGCACGATCAGGTTATCGTCATGCGCCACGCCGTCGACCGGCGTCAGCAGGCAAATCTGCCCGTCCTGACGCGGTTCGATGGAGATGGTGTCGCCGTAATCGACAAACTGAAACAGCGTTTGCAGGGTGTGATAGCCGTCAGCGCGCTGCCCGGTAATGTAGAGAAACAGGTTCAGTTTTGCGGGAGAGGGCCAGTGGGTCATCATTTAACGATCCAGTTGTCCATTTTCAGCTTGATACGCTGGCTACCCTGCGTCAGCTCCATATTGGACGGCAGCGACGGTTGCGTCTTGCTGTCATACGCGCTGTACACCACTTTCCAGGTTTTACCGCCCTGGGTGTAGTTCACCTGGCTCAGACGGTATTGATCGTCGAGCGTATAGTCGGTTGCGTCACCCGGCAGGCCGAGGATCCACTGGCGCAGACTATTGAGCGGAATCGGCATTCCGGTCAGCTTGCCAATCATCTCTTCGGCGTCGGTTGCCGTGTAGTGCTGGCCTTTGTTATCGGTGATCTGCGCTTCGCCAGGCTTCGCGTTAAGCTCCAGCTCGGTGCTGCCCAGCGGGTTCAGCAGCAGCAGGCGATAGTTGTCCTGACCCGTTTGCTGCCAGAAGAAGCGAGCATAAACTTTTTGTTCGTCAGAGAGATAAGCAAATGCACCGCGGGTCTGGTACTGGCTTAATTTCAGCACGTCCTGCTGGTGCTGACGCCACTGCGGTGAGTCAGGGCTTTTGCCCGGGCCTTTCGGCTGATGAACGGAACAGGCGGTCAGAACCAAGGCCGCCAGAGGCAGCAGGCGAATCATTCGGGTCATAATGATGACAAATCCTTGAGATACGTTGCAGTTATAACTGTTAATGCTAGCGTTGAAGGGTGCCACCGTCTACGTTCAAATTATCTCAAAGCGTGGCGTAAGCTATTACTCCGAAAGGGGGCAGTCTCTTTTATTGATCTCGCGCATCCTGTATGATGCGTCCTGCTAACCTTATTAACGCTGGTACTACTCCCGCTCAACATGACCCTATTAGCACTCGGTATTAACCACAAAACGGCCCCGGTTTCACTGCGAGAACGCGTTACGTTTTCGCCGGATACGCTCGACCTGGCGCTGGACAGCCTGCTTGCACAGCCGATGGTGCAGGGTGGCGTGGTGCTGTCGACGTGCAACCGTACCGAGCTGTATTTGAGCGTAGAAGAGCAGGACAACCTGCACGAGGCGCTGATCCGCTGGCTGTGTGACTACCACAACCTCAACGAAGAAGAGCTGCGCAACAGCCTGTACTGGCATCAGGATAACGATGCGGTCAGCCATCTGATGCGCGTGGCCAGCGGTCTGGATTCGCTGGTGCTGGGCGAGCCGCAGATCCTCGGCCAGGTGAAAAAAGCCTTCGCGGATTCCCAGAAAGGGCATCTGAAAGCCAGCGAACTGGAGCGAATGTTCCAGAAGTCATTCTCCGTGGCGAAGCGTGTGCGAACCGAAACCGACATTGGCGCCAGTGCGGTTTCGGTTGCTTTCGCGGCCTGTACCCTTGCCCGTCAAATTTTTGAATCCCTGTCGACCGTCACCGTACTGCTGGTGGGAGCGGGCGAAACCATCGAGCTGGTGGCGCGCCATCTTCGCGAACACAAGGTGAAGAAGATGATCATTGCCAACCGCACCCGCGAACGTGCGCAGGTGCTGGCGGACGAAGTGGGCGCTGAGGTGATTGCGCTGAGCGACATCGATGAACGTCTGAAAGAGGCGGACATTATTATCAGTTCTACCGCCAGCCCGCTGCCGATTATCGGGAAAGGGATGGTCGAGCGTGCGCTGAAATCCCGCCGCAATCAGCCGATGCTGCTGGTGGATATCGCCGTTCCGCGTGATGTCGAACCGGAAGTGGGCAAACTGGCGAACGCCTACCTGTACAGTGTGGATGACCTGCAAAGCATCATTTCGCACAACCTTGCCCAGCGTAAGGCGGCGGCTGTGCAGGCGGAAACCATCGTTGAACAGGAAACCAGCGAATTTATGGCCTGGCTGCGCGCGCAAAGCGTCAGCGAGACCATCCGCGAATACCGCGGTCAGGCGGAGCAGGTGCGTGATGACCTGACGGCCAAAGCGTTAGCGGCCCTTGAACAGGGCGGCGACGCGCAGGCGATTATGCAGGATCTGGCCTGGAAACTGACCAACCGCCTGATCCATGCCCCAACCAAATCTCTTCAGCAGGCTGCCCGTGACGGGGACGATGAACGCCTGACAATTCTGCGCAACAGCCTCGGGCTGGAATAGCGCCCTATACCCATTTTCTAAGACAAGGTGCATTTACGCCTATGAAGCCTTCTATCGTCGCTAAACTGGAAGCTCTGCACGAGCGCCATGAAGAAGTCCAGGCGCTGCTCGGTGATGCCGGGACCATTGCCGACCAGGAACGTTTTCGCGCGCTGTCGCGTGAATACGCGCAGTTAAGTGATGTTTCAAAATGCTTTACCGACTGGCGACAGGTCCAGGAAGATATCGAAACCGCGCAGATGATGCTCGACGATCCTGAGATGCGCGAGATGGCGCAGGAAGAGTTACAGGACGCAAAAGCGCGTTCAGAAGAGATGGAGCAGCAGCTTCAGGTGCTTCTGCTGCCGAAAGATCCGGACGATGAGCGTAACGCCTTTGTGGAAGTCCGCGCCGGTACCGGCGGCGACGAAGCGGCGCTGTTCGCCGGGGATCTGTTCCGTATGTACAGTCGTTATGCCGAATCCCGTCGCTGGCGCGTGGAGATCATGAGCGCCAACGAAGGCGAGCATGGCGGCTACAAAGAGGTTATCGCCAAGATCAGCGGCGACGGCGTGTACGGTCGACTGAAATTTGAATCCGGCGGTCACCGCGTGCAGCGCGTGCCTGCGACAGAATCTCAGGGACGCATTCATACGTCAGCCTGTACGGTGGCGGTGATGCCGGAGCTGCCGGAAGCGGAACTGCCGGATATCAACCCGGCGGATCTGCGCATCGACACCTTCCGCTCTTCAGGGGCAGGTGGTCAGCACGTTAACACCACCGACTCCGCTATCCGTATTACTCACCTGCCCACCGGGATTGTGGTTGAGTGTCAGGATGAACGTTCCCAGCACAAGAACAAGGCTAAAGCGTTATCCGTGCTGGGCGCCCGTATCCACGCGGCTGAAATGGCGAAACGCCAGCAGGCGGAAGCCTCTACCCGCCGTAACCTGCTGGGCAGCGGCGATCGTAGCGACCGTAACCGTACCTATAACTTCCCGCAGGGTCGCGTAACCGACCATCGCATCAACCTGACGCTCTACCGTCTGGATGAGGCGATGGAAGGCAAGCTCGATATGCTGATTGAGCCTATCGTGCAGGAATACCAGGCCGACCAGCTGGCGGCACTGTCCGAGCAGGATTAATGGATTTTCAGCGCTGGTTACGCCATGCCGCCAGTGAGCTTTCTGCAAGTGAAAGCCCGAAGCGCGACGCCGAAATTCTGCTTGAGCATGTGACGGGTAAAGCCCGCACATATCTGCTGGCCTTCGGCGAAACCGCGCTGACCGCTGAACAGCAATCGCAGCTGGAGGCGCTGCTTGCCCGCCGTAAAACCGGCGAGCCGGTGGCGCATCTGGTTGGCGAACGCGAGTTCTGGTCGCTTCCGCTGTACGTTTCAGCGGCCACGCTGATCCCGCGCCCGGACACCGAGTGTCTGGTGGAGCAGGCGCTGGCGCGGTTACCGGCGCAGCCGTGTCAGATCCTCGATCTCGGTACTGGCACCGGCGCGATTGCGCTGGCGCTTGCCAGCGAGCGACCGGACTGCACCGTGACGGCGGTAGACGTGATGCCGGATGCGGTCGCCCTCGCGCAGCGCAACGTTGAACGGCTGGGGCTGAACAATGTTTCCGTTCTGCAAAGCAGCTGGTTTGCCGCGCTTGAAAGCCGCATGTTCGAAATGATTGTCAGCAATCCGCCCTACATCGACGAAGACGATCCGCATCTCGCGCAGGGCGACGTGCGTTTTGAACCGTTGACCGCGCTGGTCGCTGCGAATCAGGGACTTGCGGATCTCGATCACATTGTGACAACGTCACGGCAACATTTGCTTCCCGGTGGCTGGCTGCTGGTGGAACATGGCTGGACGCAGGGAGAGGCGGTGCGAGCGCTGTTTACGCGTGCCGGATACGCTGCGGTGGAAACCTGCCGGGATTACGGCGGCAATGAACGTCTGACGCTGGGGCAGTGGTCATGAGCCTGTTTACGCTGCTGATCTCCGTTCACCTGGTTTCCGTTGCCCTGACCATCGGCTTTTTCATTGCCCGCTACTGGTGGCGCTACAGCAACAATCCGCTGATTAACGCCCGCTGGGTACGCATCGCCCCGCACTGTATCGACACGGTGCTGTTCCTTTCCGGAGCCGGGTTAATGTGGAAAACCGGCTATCTGCCATTTACTGATAAAGGCGCATGGCTGACTGAAAAGCTGTTTGGCGTTATCATCTACATCGTTTTGGGTTTTATCGCGCTTGGGCGTCATCGTCCGCGCAGCCAGCAGACAGGGTTTATCGCCTTTTTGCTGGGTCTGGTGGTGCTGTACATCATCATTAAACTCGCCACCACAAGAATACCGTTACTGGGGTAAGTCATGAGGTCCTTAGCCGATTTCGAATTTAACAAAGTGCCGCTCTGCGATGGTATGATCCTGATTTCAGAGATGATCCGCGACGATTTTACGTCACAGTACGTTTACGCTGAACTGGAGAATCTGGTCAGCCTGGCGCGCGAAGAGATCAATCAGGCCCGTCCGCAGGACTGGCAATTAGAGAAGCTGATTGAGCTTTTCTACGGCGAATGGGGTTTCTGCGACACGCGAGGCGTGTACCGCCTGTCTGACGCACTGTGGCTGGACCAGGTGTTGAAAAATCGTCAGGGCAGCGCCGTCGCGTTGGGCGCCATTTTACTGTGGGTTGCGCACGAGCTGGATATTCCACTGGTGCCGGTCATTTTCCCGACGCAGATGATTTTGCGGGCGGAGTGGCTGGACGGTGAGATGTGGTTAATCAATCCGTTTAACGGCGACACGCTGGATGAGCATACGCTGGACGTCTGGCTGAAAGGCAACATCAGCCCGATAGCTGAGCTGTTCAATGAAGATCTCGATGAAGCCGATAACGCCGAAGTGATCCGTAAGCTCCTGGATACGCTGAAGTCTGCGCTGATGGAAGAGCGTCAGATGGAGCTGGCTCTGCGCGCAAGCGAAGTGCTGTTGCAGTTCAATCCGGAAGATCCGTACGAAATCCGCGACCGCGGCCTGATTTATGCGCAGCTCGACTGCGAGCACGTGGCGCTGAATGATTTGAATTATTTCGTCGAGCAATGTCCGGAAGACCCGATCAGCGAGATGATCCGCGCGCAGATTAACGCGATCGCGCATAAACACATTACACTGCATTAATCTTAATTCCGATTCACACCTGAATAAGGCGATCCTATGAAACAAAAAGTGGTTAGCATTGGTGATATCAACGTGGCAAACGACCTGCCGTTCGTACTGTTTGGCGGTATGAACGTTCTGGAATCCCGCGATCTCGCTATGCGCATCTGCGAACACTACGTGACCGTGACCCAAAAGCTGGGCATCCCGTACGTGTTTAAAGCCTCTTTTGACAAAGCCAACCGCTCCTCCATTCACTCCTACCGTGGCCCGGGCCTGGAAGAGGGGATGAAGATTTTCCAGGAGTTGAAACAGACGTTTGGCGTGAAAGTGATCACCGACGTGCACGAAGCGTCTCAGGCACAGCCCGTGGCTGATGTGGTAGACGTGATTCAGCTTCCGGCGTTCCTCGCTCGCCAGACTGACCTGGTAGAAGCGATGGCGAAAACCGGTGCCGTGATTAACGTGAAAAAACCGCAGTTCGTGAGCCCTGGCCAGATGGGTAACATCGTCGACAAGTTTATCGAAGGCGGTAACGACCAGGTGATCCTCTGCGACCGTGGTTCAAACTTCGGTTATGACAACCTGGTTGTAGATATGCTGGGCTTCAGCGTGATGAAGAACGTCTCTAACCAGTCTCCGGTGATTTTCGACGTGACCCACTCCCTGCAATGCCGCGACCCGTTTGGCGCCGCGTCTGGCGGGCGTCGTGCGCAGGTGACCGAACTGGCGCGCGCCGGTATGGCAACCGGCCTGGCGGGTCTGTTCATTGAAGCGCACCCGGATCCGGCTAACGCGAAATGCGACGGTCCATCCGCGCTGCCGCTGGATAAGCTGGAGCCGTTCCTGAAACAGATCAAAGCGATTGACGATCTGGTGAAGAGCTTCGACGAGCTGGATACCAGCAACTAATAAAAAAACCCGCTTCGGCGGGTTTTTTTATGGGGCATATTGCCGGGTGGCGCTGCGCTTACCCGGCCTACAAAACCCGTAGGCCCTGCAAGCGAAGCGCCGCTGGGCAAAAAGGCTACGCAAATATAGTCATCAGATACGCAATAAACAGCGCCATATGCGCCGCGCCGTTCAGCACATTGGTGCGGCCGGTGGAGAAGGATATCTGGCACAGCAGCAAGGATGCCACCATCACAATCATCTCTGGCGCACCCAGCGCAAACTGCAATTCATTTCCCGTCATAAAGGCAATCAACGTCACCACCGGAACGGTAAGGGAGATGGTCGCCAGAACCGAGCCGAAGAACAGATTCATCGCACGCTGCACCTGATTATTGAGCACCGCTTTCAGCGCTCCCAGGCCTTCTGGCGACAGGATCAACAGGGCCACCAGGAAACCGGTAAAGGCGACCGGCGCGTTCAGTTCAGTTAACAGCGCCTCCAGCGGGTTCGCATTCATCTTGGTGACCGCAATAACGGCAATCAGATGCACGATCAGCCAAACCGTATGCCACGCGCTGCTGTGCGCCGACGGCTTACCGTGATGCGGGTCATCGTCGTCGCCGTCGTCTTCATGCTCGTAAACAAACAGGCTCTGGTGCGTTTTGGTCTGGATCAGCAGGAACACGCCGTACATCGCCGCGGAAATCAGCGCCACCAGCAGCGCCTGGCCGGTGGTGAAATTTGCACCCGGCAGCGCCATCGGGAACACCAGCACAATAATCGCCAGCGGGAACAGGGCGATCAGGTACTGTTTAATGCCAAAGAGGTTCATGTACTGGGTGGCAAATTTGCGACCACCTAATAAAAGTGAAAAACCGACCAGGCCGCCGGTAACAATCATAATGATGGAGTAGAGCGTATCGCGCATTAGCGTTGGCGCGGCGTCGCCGGTGGCCATTAATGCGGAAATTAAACTGACTTCAAGAATCACAACCGAAAGGCTTAAAATTAATGACCCATACGGCTCTCCAAGACGGTGGGCTAACACATCCGCATGGCGTACCACGCTAAATGCACTGGTTAAAATACCCACCAGAGCCAGAATATTGATCCCCACAACCACTGGCAATGACTGACTGCTTCCCCAGAAGAGCAGCACAGCCAGTGCCAGAACCGGGAAAATGAGAGAGGTCTCCTTGTGGCGGGTTTTTACCGCCTCGTGTGTTGCTGTCATGTGTTTCTCCAACAATGCAGGTGCTTGTAATTATAGATAGATTTTAAAGGTATTAAATTAACAGAAATCTGTTAAATACCCTGTATTTTTTACTTAATTTTACCCTTTATTATAATTTTTATGTCTGAGGCTTATAATGCCTTATCTCTGTTAAATATTATTTTAATAACAATGAATTACATTTTTATATTGTTCATTTCTTTCTGTCGGGTGGCACCCTCGCGTATCGTCGTCCACACTTATCTTTTAGCCAAAAGAGAGGTTAACGATGCCATACAAATCGAAAAGCGAATTACCGGATAACGTGCAAAACGTATTGCCTGCCCACGCCCAGGATATCTACAAAGAAGCCTTTAACAGCGCCTGGGATCAGTACAAAGATAAAGAAGATCGCCGGGACGATGCCAGCCGTGAAGAGACGGCGCATAAGGTGGCCTGGGCCGCCGTGAAAAATGACTATGAGAAAGGGGACGATGATAAATGGCACAAAAAGAAATAGCCGCCAAATAACACGCTGCCTCCATTTTGACATTTCAGGCGGTTGACCTGCCGCTGTATTGCATCTGGCCCGCGAATTGCTTATCGTTGCTCAACTGCTGTTAAAATGAACAGCACAGAATGCCGGGAAGGCGAATTACAGATGTCGCAAGGAAGCATGCAGTGGCGGAGGTGGAATGTGTTAACGCGTGATTTCTTGATGAAGGCAGATTGTAAGACGGCATTTGGTGCTATTGAGGAATCGCTTCTGTGGTCGGCTGAACAACGTGCGGCGTCGCTTGCGGCAACGCTGGCCTGCCGCCCGGATGATGGCCCGGTCTGGATCTTTGGTTACGGCTCGCTGATGTGGAACCCGGCGCTCGAATTTGTTGAATCAGCAACCGGAACGCTGCCTGGGTGGCACCGCGCCTTTTGTTTGCGCCTGACCGCCGGACGTGGCAGCGCCTGTCAGCCTGGCCGCATGCTTGCACTAAAAGAGGGCGGGCGCACCACGGGCGTGGCATACCGGCTGCCGGATACCACGCTGGAAGATGAGCTGACGCTGCTGTGGAAGCGCGAGATGATCACGGGCTGCTATATGCCCAGCTGGTGCAAGCTGGAACTGGATGACGGGCGCACCGTCAACGCGCTGGTGTTCATTATGGATCCGCGCCACCCGCTGTATGAAGCCGATACCCGAACCCAGGTGATTGCCCCGCTGATTGCCGCCGCCAGCGGACCGCTGGGCACTAACGCCCAGTACCTTTTCTCGCTAGATCAGGAGCTGACGCGTCTCGGCATGCAGGACGACTGTCTGAGTGAGCTGGTGGTGAAGGTGAAAGCGCTGCTGGAAGGGAACCCGCTTAGCAATACGCTGCGGCCGGGTTTTGCCTGATAATACGCCCGGCTGGCCGGGCGTTTACTGTTATGCCGCCACGTAACTTACGGAATGTTCGAGCGACTGGCTGTGGCTGTCGATCAGCACATCCCAGGTGCCGGTGTAAGGCACCGTCAGCCAGGCCTTATCGTCCTGGACGGTAAGGATATCTGCCTGCGATTGCTTCTGTCCTTTTGTACTCATCAGATGGATGCGGCAACGCTCTGAGCAACGTACCACTACCGTATCCCCGCCAAACAGTTTCAGACTCGTTTTAACTCGTGCCATTTTATACCCCGTCGTTTTTGCCCATCCCGAGCGTGATGTTGTTCACAATTTACTCATTGCATAACACCAAAGGGGCAGGGGTGGGATGCTGATTTCGATCAAAAAATGGCGCAACGATTAAACAAAAATGACAAAATCCCTGAAACCTTTCAGCGGACGCGCGTTTACCCTGCTTAACGCGCGCCCGGGAAAAATTATATGCGGAAACGGCCAGCGGTCTCAGCAAGGTCGCCCGCCTGGCTTTGCAGCGCGCTGGCCGCCGCAGCAGACTGTACAACAAGCTCGGCGTTCTGCTGCACCATGCGATCCAGGTGAGTCACCGCGTGGTTAATCTCATGGATCCCTTTCATCTGCTCCCGGGTGGCAATGGATATTTCACGCATAATGCCAGACACGCTCCCGACGCTGGCGCGGATCTCATCCATGCTGTCGCCCGCAAGGTGCACAAACCGGGAGCCGGTTGCAACGCTTTCGGTGGTGGAATCAATAAGGGATTTGATCTCCTTCGCCGCCTGAGCACTGCGGCTGGCCAGGTTACGTACTTCCCCTGCAACGACCGCGAACCCACGGCCTTGCTCCCCGGCACGCGCCGCTTCCACCGAGGCGTTAAGCGCCAGAATATTGGTCTGAAAGGCGATGCCGTCAATGACGCTGGTGATATCGCCGATTTTCGCGGAAGCCAGTTCGATGGACTGCATGGTGCTGATGGCCTGAGCGACGACGTCGCCTCCGCGGGATGCGGCGGCAGAGGCCTTGATCGCCTGTTCGTTCGCTTCTGCTGCCGACTCGTTTGACTGCGTAACGGAGGCCGTGATCTCTTCCACGGCGCTGGCGGTTTCGCGAAGGCTTGATGCCGCCTGCTCGGTACGCCCGGAAAGATCCTGATTACCTGCCGCAATCTCATGCGCGGCGTTTTTCACTGAGGCGCTGGCATCACGCAGCTGGACCATCACCACAGAAAGCTTATCGCTGAAGGCGTTAAACGCCTGCGCAATTTGCGCCACTTCATCGCCCCCCTTATCCGGCAGACGCTGCGACAGATCGTTAGTACCGTTGGCAATGCTGTTCATCGCGTCACGGATACCGGACAGCCGCTTAAGCAGGCGGGCAATCAGGAGGTGCATGAGGGCTCCGCTCAGCAGGGCGAGGATCGCCAGAGACAGTGCAGATGCTTTTAGCAATGACCGCATCCCGGCGGTGGCATCGACGTTATCGAGCGCCACAACCAGCAGCCAGTGCGTCCCCGGTACGGCGGTGGCCAGGAACGTTTTTTCGCGTCCGTTAAACGTTCCGTCAACCAGGTTGCCGCTTTTCAGGGTGGCAAAATCGGTCCCTTTGATCGTCTCCGTAAAAGGCTTAAGCGTCAACGCAGGATCGCTGCCGGCAATAACGGTGCCGTTGCTGTCCAGAAGCAGTCCGCTGCTGGCCGGAGTCGGGTGAATACCGCGCACGTTAGCCACCACGCTGTCCATTGCCACATCGCCCGCCACCACCGCTTTCAGGGCACCTTGCTCTTTAACGGGTACCGCGAACGTCACCACCAGTTTCCCGGTGCCCGCGTCCACATAGGGTGCAGTCACTACCGGGCCATCAGCGCTGACGACCTGCTGATACCACGGGCGAAGGGTGGGATCGTAATCAGCGGGTACCCCGGTTGGGTCAGAAAATTTAGCCGTTTTGCTGGCATAACCCACGTAGACGTTGGTGAATCCACCCGCCAGCGCAAGCTGTTTAAACACCGGAACCGGATCGTCGCTGAGCGCGACTGGCTGCGCCGAGGTGATGACGGTCATTTTGCTGTTCACCCAGTCGGCAATCGCCATGTTGTGGCTGGCGCTGGTGCTGGTCAGAATATCGCGCTGCGACTGCTGATTATCCTGGCGCGTGACCTGAAAGTTAATAATGGTATTAAGAAGAAGGGCGACGACCAGACAGCCTGTCGTCGCGGCAATGATGCGGGCGCGAATGGATCTGAACATAAGTGTAATACCTGCTGTGTTGTTTCCATGCCTATCGGCAACGGTGCAGGTAAACTTGATGCTGAAACCGCGTCCATAAGAAAATAATATTTTTAGCGGGTTATTATTAAAAAGTTAATACTTTATCGGCGGAAAGCGTCCATTCAGCCAGCTCCACCAGCGTACCAATTTCCACGCCATCAATCAGCGGCAGCCCGGTAATGCCGCGCCCGTCGGTACAGGTTTTGCACAGTTTGACCGCAACGTTTTGCGCGGTCAGGATCTCCAGCATTTGTTGAATGTTGTAGCCCTCTGCGGGTTTCTGCCCCTTCAGCCCGGCCGTGACGGCATCGGACATCAAAAAGAGGCGCAGCTCCAGCTCACTCTCCTTATCGCGCAGCGCGATTGCCAGGCGCAGGCTGTTAAAAAGGGATTCACTGCCGTAGGCCGCACCGTTGGCGACGATCACAATCTTCTGCATGTTGACTCCTGTTCTTTGAAAAGGCACGAATATTGCTTCTCGTACCGAAGAATACGTATCGGGGAGAGAAACGATGACGATAGTGGCTGGCAGTTCCCCTGGCGCAACCGAATGGTTCCAGCGTGCGAGAATGTTGCGCGAGGAACAGCTCGGCAGACTGGCGCAGCTGGGCGCACTGGTGAACGGCATCAGTCGACTGGTGCATATGCTACAGTGCGAGCGCGGTGCGTCAAATGTCTGGCTCTGCTCGCAGGGCAAATTGTACGCGCCTGAATGCAAGGCCAGCAGGGCCCTGGTGGATGAAAACCTCGCCGCATTGCACCTTCAGTTTAACGAACCGCTGCCGGGCAGCGCCCTGTGCGAACGTATTGCCAGCGCACTGCACGGCCTTGAGACGCTAACGGCGCTGCGTGATGGCGTTACAGGTCAATGCGTCACCGCGCCGCAGGCGATGGAACATTACAGCCGCATACTGCGACATTTGCTCAGTATCGTACCCCAACTCAGCGACAGCATTGACGATCCGCACATCGCGGGCCGATTTGTGGCCCTTTACAGCCTGATGCAGGGCAAAGAACTTGTGGGACAAGAGCGGGCGCTGGGGGCTATTGGTTTCACCCAGGGATTCTTTGACGATGAAACCCGCCAGCGGCTGGTGGATCGCATTGATGGCCAGCAGGCCTGCTTTGAGGTTTTTATCTCCCATTGCACTCCAGACGTGCAGGAGACGTTTATCCTCAACTGCCAGCCGGGTCTGGAGACTGAAAAACTCAGGCGTGAAGCGTGCACCCGCCAGCCTCCGGCAGATAACGGCGATACCGCCCTCAAATGGTTTGCCCTGCAAACCGCGCGCCTTGAGCACCTGCGCACGCTGGAGGAGGTGGCAATTGCCGATCTGATGACGGCAGTTGAGGAGCGTCGCTATAGCGAAAACCTGCACGCAGACGATGAGCACGACGATATCCTGGCGCGATTTCCGGATAAACCGCTGCTGCCGCTGGTGCGCCAGCAGGCGCGTGAAATTGAGCAACTCTCCCGTCAGCTTGCTTCCCTGCGCGACACGCTGGAGGAGCGTAAGACCATCGACAAAGCCAAAAGCGTGCTGATGACGCACCAGAACATGAGCGAGGAGCAGGCGTGGACCGCGCTGCGCAAAATGGCGATGGATAAAAACCAACGCATGGTGGATATCGCCCGTGCGCTGCTTACGGTGAAAAATCTGTGGAAGATACCCCCTGGGGAGTAGTTGCACAGTCAGTGGGCATTTTATGCCTGATTGAGGTGCGTAAAACAGCGCTCTTCTTGCAGAAACCCCGTAACGCCGGGGATGAAAAGCTGGCATTACCTTTGCATTAACAGATTAACCATTTTCGACGATGCGCCAACGGCGGTGCATGCGTCTTCAGGATAAAGGCGTCCAGCGGTGCTTCAGCACCGTCGGGCGCTTTTTTTTGCCTTTTTTCAGGAGCAATTATGGCGGATTTGTCGAGACGGCGGTTATTGCAGGCCAGCATGCTGGCGAGTGGTGCGATGCTGTTGCCGGGTGTCATGCAGGCCGCATGGGCGGCGGGGTCAGATAAGCCGGAGCAGGATACCGTGCGTATCGGGTTTATCCCCCTGACCGACTGCGCGCCCGTGGTTATCGCGGCCCTGAAAGGGTTCGATAAAAAACACGGCATTACTATTGTGCCGACCAAAGAGGCGAGCTGGGCAGCGGTGCGCGACAAGCTGGTGGCGGGCGAACTGGACGCCGCGCACATTCTTTACGGCCTGCTGTACGGTCTGGAGCTGGGGATCGCGGGCAAGCCACAGCAGATGGCGAACCTGATGACCCTCAATCAGAACGGACAGGCCATTACGCTCTCCAGCGATCTGGCGGAGAGGGGCGTTCGTGACCTCGACGGGCTGAAAAAGCTGATTGCGCAGCAGGCGCCGGGAACCTACACCTTCGCGCATACCTTCCCGACGGGGACGCACGCCATGTGGCTCTACTACTGGCTGGCCAGCGCGGGGATTAACCCGTTTGACGATGTGCGCACTGTGGTGGTGCCGCCGCCGCAGATGGTGATGAACATGCGCATTGGCAACATGGTCGGGTTTTGCGTCGGCGAGCCGTGGAATGCGCGGGCGATTAACGACCGAATCGGGTTTACCGCCGCCACGTCGCAGTCCATCTGGGCCGATCACCCGGAAAAAATCCTCGGCACCCGACGCGACTGGGTGGCGAAAAATCCGCACACCGCACGGGCGCTGGTGAGCGCCGTGATGGAAGCCGCGCGCTGGATCGAGGCGTCAGCGGAAAACAAACGCGAAACCGCGCAGATCCTCTCGCGCCGCGCCTGGCTCAACTGCAAGGAACAGTATCTCACCGGACGCATGCTCGGCGAGTACGACAACGGGGTCGGTCAGCGCTGGCAGGATGCGCACCCGATCCGTTTCTTCAACGAGGGTGCCGTGAGCTACCCGTATCTCTCCGACGGGATGTGGTTCTTAACCCAGTTCCGCCGCTGGGGCTTGCTCAACGCCGCGCCAGATTACGCGGGGATTGCACAGCGCATTAACCAGACCGCGGTCTGGCAGGATGCCGCGACCGCCGTGGGCGGCATGTCCACACCGTCATCACCGTATCGCAGCAGCACCCTGATGGACGGCACCGTCTGGAACGGCACCGATCCGGAAGGGTACGCCAACCGCTTCGCCATTCACCGTAAAGGGGCCTGAGTATGCAGCATCTGCAAAATACAAAACCACAAGAGACGTCAGAGAGCGGGGAAGTGATTGTCCTGCCTCCGCTACAGGTTCGCCGTCGTACGCCAGCGTTTACGCGTCGGATGAATGATTTTTTACAGCGCGTCATCCCGGCGCTGCTCGGTCTCGGCCTGCTGGTGGTGCTCTGGCAGCTGGCGGCGATAAACAGTAAAGGCTTTCCGACGCCGCTCAGCACGCTTGATTCGGCCATGACCCTGTTTGCCGATCCGTTTTATCGCGACGGGCCAAACGATATGGGCATTGGCTGGAACGTGCTGGCGTCGTTGCAGCGCGTCGCCATCGGCTTCGGTCTGGCAGCGATGGCGGGCATTCCGCTGGGCTTTTTGATTGGCCGCTTCACCTTTTTCTCGCGCATGTTCAACCCGCTGATCGCGCTCCTGCGTCCGGTCAGCCCGCTGGCCTGGCTGCCTATCGGCCTGCTGCTGTTCCAGAAAGCGGAGCCTGCATCGAGCTGGACCATTTTTATCTGCTCCATCTGGCCGATGGTGATCAACACCGCTGAAGGGGTACGCCGTATTCCGCAGGACTACCTCAACGTGGCCCGGGTGTTGCAACTCTCAGAGTGGACCATCATGCGCCGCATTCTTTTCCCCGCCGTGCTGCCTGCGGTGCTGACCGGGGTACGTCTTTCCATTGGCATTGCCTGGCTGGTGATTGTCGCCGCCGAGATGCTCACCGGAGGTTTAGGCATTGGATTCTGGATCTGGAATGAGTGGAACAACCTCAACGTCGAAAACATTCTCATCGCCATCGTCATCATTGGCGTGGTCGGGTTGCTGCTGGAGCAGGGGCTGATGCTGATCGCCCGTCGCTTTAGCTGGCAGGAAAAATAAGGAGTGAAGATGAAACCGTTAATTCAGGTCCAGGCCGTGAGCCAGCGTTTTTCCACCGCCAGCGGCGAGTTTCTGGCGCTGCAAAACGTCTCTTTTGATATCCACGAGGGCGAAACCGTCAGTCTGATTGGTCACTCCGGCTGCGGCAAGTCGACGCTGTTAAACCTGATCGCCGGGATCACGCTGCCGACGGAAGGCGGGCTGATTTGCGACAACCGCGAAATCGCCGGGCCGGGGCCCGAGCGCGCGGTGGTGTTCCAGAACCATTCGCTGCTGCCGTGGCTGACCTGCTTCGACAACGTGGCGCTGGCGGTGGATCAGGTCTTCCGTCACACCATGAGTAAGGCCGAGCGCAAAGCGTGGATTGAGCACAACCTCGACCGCGTGCAGATGGGCCACGCGCTGCATAAGCGCCCCGGGGAGATCTCCGGCGGTATGAAGCAGCGCGTCGGGATTGCCCGGGCGCTGGCAATGAAGCCGAAAGTGCTGCTGATGGATGAGCCGTTTGGCGCGCTCGATGCGCTGACGCGCGCCCATCTTCAGGACTCGGTGATGCAGATCCAGCAGGCGCTGAACACCACCATCGTGCTCATCACCCACGATGTGGACGAGGCGGTACTGCTCTCTGACCGCGTACTGATGATGACCAACGGCCCGGCGGCCACCGTGGGTGAGATCCTGCGCGTCGATCTGCCGCGCCCGCGCAACAGGGTGCAGCTGGCGGACGACAGCCGCTATCACCACATGCGCCAGCAGATCCTCCATTTCCTCTACGAAAAACAGCCGAAAGCGGCGTAATGAGGGGGCACGATGCGACTGGTCATTATCGGTAATGGTATGGCGGCAACCCGGCTGATTGCGTCGCTCACCGGGCGTGTTCACGGTCGTTTCGCTGTCACCGTCATCGGTGACGAGCCTGAGCAGGCGTACAACCGCATCCAGCTTTCACCGGTGCTGGGTGGTGAAAAGCAGGCGGAGCACATCTGTCTGCACGATGAAGACTGGTACACGGCACGAGGCGTGACGGTGCTGCGAGGAGAAAAGGCGCTCGCAGTAGACGTCAACGCGCGTGAAGTACATACCTCTGCTCGCACGCTGGGCTGGGATGCGCTGGTGTTTGCCACCGGGTCTACCCCTGTAGTGCCGCCGATCCCCGGCGGCGATGCACCGCATGTGTTCACCTTTCGCACCCTGGCAGAGACCCGCGCCATCCAGAATATCTCCGGGCCGGCGGTAGTGCTGGGCGGCGGCGTACTCGGCGTGGAGGCAGCGGCAGCGCTGGCGCGAAACGGTGACAACGTCACGCTTATCCATCGCGGCACGTGGCTGATGGAACAGCAGCTGGATCAGCAGGCGGGACTGCTGCTTGACGAGGCGCTGGCGAAGCGGGGCGTACGCTGTGAACTCGCCTCCGGCATCACGGCCATCACTGACGATGCCGTGACGTTGCTCGGCGGACGCCGCATCGCCGCCACGCGCGTGGTGCTGGCCACGGGCGTGCAGCCCAACGTCGCGCTGGCAAAAGCCAGCGGCATTCGCTGCGCGCGCGGCATCGTGGTGGATCAGCAGATGCAAACCTCCGTGCCGGATATCTACGCCATCGGCGAGTGCTGCGAAATTGACGGCCAGACGTTTGGCCTGGTGGCCCCCTGTCTGGCGCAGGCGGATATTCTTGCCGCGCGGCTGGCCGGGGAGGTCACCGCGCCGTTTACCCTGACCGACAACGGCGTGTGCCTTAAGGTAACCGGCGTGGAGCTGTTCAGCCTCGGACGCGCGACGGCGCAGGCGGACGATGTGGTCTGGAGTTCATGGGACCCGCTGACCCGTCACTATCGACGTTTACTGATCCATCAGGGGGCGCTGGCTGGCGTGCTGCTGCTGGGTGACTGCCGCAGCGCGGCAACCTTTACCGATTTACTGGCAACGGCTGCGCCCGCCTACGCGGACTGGCTGTTCGATCGTTTCACAACGCAACCGCAGGTTGCAGGACAGAACGCTATGACAAAACCTACTCTGGTGGTGGTTGGGCACGGTATGGTCGGCCATCATTTCCTCGAAGACTGCGTTAACCGCAATTTGCATCAGCAATATCAGATTATTGTTTTTGGCGAAGAGCGCTATGCGGCCTATGACCGCGTGCATCTGTCGGAATATTTTGGCGGACGCAGCGCGGACTCGCTCTCGCTGGTGGCGGGGGAGTTCTTTGCCGATAACGGCATTGAGCTGCGCCTCTCGCAGCAGATCGTCGCTATCGATCGTGATGCACACGTAGTGCGTACCGCCAGTGGCCATGAGACTCACTGGGACAAGCTGGTGCTGGCGACCGGCTCGTACCCGTTCGTACCACCCGTTCCGGGCAACGATCTGCCGGGTTGTTTTGTCTACCGCACCCTCGACGATCTGGACAACATTGCGGCCCATGCGGCAGGCTCTCGCCGCGGCGTGGTAATTGGCGGCGGCCTGCTGGGGCTGGAGGCTGCGAATGCGCTTAAGCAGCTCGGGCTGGAAACCCACGTGGTGGAGTTTGCGCCTAACCTGATGGCGGTGCAGCTCGACAGCGACGGCGCGGCAATGCTGCGTAAGAAAATTGAGGCGCTGGGCGTAGGGGTACACACCAGTAAATCGACGACGGAGATTGCCACCGCAGACGACGGGCTGGTGCTGCGCTTTGCCGATGGTGAACAGCTGGAAACGGACATGGTGGTCTTCTCTGCCGGTATTCGGCCGCAAGACGCGCTGGCGCGCAGCAGCGGGCTGGCTGTCGGCGAGCGCGGCGGGATCTGCATTGACGACGGCTGCCGGACCTCGGATCCGGATGTGCTTGCCATCGGTGAATGCGCGCTGTGGGAGGGGAAAATCTTTGGCCTGGTGGCACCGGGCTACCAGATGGCGCGCGTGGCCGCCGCTGTGCTGGCGGGTGAGGAGAAGCGCTTCACCGGCGCGGATATGAGTACCAAACTCAAGTTGCTGGGCGTGGATGTGGCGTCGTTTGGCGATGCCCACGGGCGCACGCCGGGCGCGCTGAGCTACCAGTGGACGCACGGGCCGCAGCAAATCTACAAAAAGATTGTGGTCAGCCACGACAGCAAAACCCTGCTGGGTGGCGTGCTGGTGGGCGATGCCAGCGAATACGCCACGCTGGTGCAGATGATGCTCAACGGCATCAGCCTGCCAAAAGAACCGGAAACGCTGATCTTACCCGTATCGTCAGGCAGCGCGCCGAAAGCGCTGGGCGTGGCGGCGCTGCCGGAAAGCGCGCAGATCTGTTCGTGTCATAACGTCAGCAAAGGGGATATCTGCCAGGCGGTAAGCGCGGGTGCGACGGATATCGGCGCCATTAAGCAGTGCACCAAAGCGGCGACCGGCTGCGGAGGCTGTAGCGCGCTGGTGAAGCAGGTGATGGAGTTCCAGCTTGCGGAGCAGGGCGTGGAGGTGAAGAAAGATATCTGCGAACACTTCCCGTACTCGCGTCAGGAGATTTACCACCTGGTGCGCGTCAACCATATCCGCACCTTCGACCAGCTTATCAGCCGCTACGGTCAGGGGCACGGATGCGAGATCTGTAAGCCGCTGGTGGGGTCGGTATTGGCTTCCTGCTGGAACGAGTATCTGCTGAAACCGGCGCATCTGCCGTTGCAGGACACCAACGACCGCTATTTCGCCAATATTCAGAAGGACGGAACCTACTCCATCGTCCCGCGGATGCCCGCCGGGGAAGTGACGGCTGATGGGCTGATCGCCATCGGCCAGATCGCGAAACGCTATAGCCTTTACAGCAAAATTACCGGCGGGCAGCGTATTGACCTGTTTGGCGCCACGCTCGAGCAGTTGCCTGAAATCTGGCAGGCGCTGGTAGAGGCCGGGTTTGAGACCGGACATGCTTACGGGAAATCCCTGCGCACGGTGAAATCCTGCGTCGGGTCGACCTGGTGCCGCTACGGCGTGCAGGATTCCACCGGCCTCGCGGTCAGGCTGGAGCACCGCTACAAGGGGCTGCGCGCGCCGCACAAAATCAAAATGGCGGTCTCCGGCTGTACCCGTGAGTGCGCAGAGGCGCAGAGCAAAGACGTAGGGGTGATTGCCACGGACAAAGGCTGGAACCTCTATCTGTGCGGCAACGGCGGGATGAAGCCGCGCCACGCGGATCTCTTCGCCAGCGATCTGGACGACGAAACGCTGATCCGCACCGTTGACCGTTTCCTGATGTTCTACATTCGCACGGCAGATCGTCTGCAACGCACCAGTACCTGGATGGATAACCTGGAAGGCGGCCTCGACTATCTGCGCGAGGTGATCCTCAACGACAGCCTGGGGATCGCCCACGAGCTGGAGCAGGAGATAGCCCGGGTGGTGGAGACCTACCAGTGCGAATGGCAAACCACCCTTAACGATCCTGACCGCCTGGCGCTGTTCCGCACCGCGCTAAACGTCCCCGCCGCGGAGGGGAACAAGCGCTGGCAGGAAATTTGTAATATCGACGAGATCCCGGAGCAGGCGGGCATTGGCGCGCATCTTGGGCGCAAACCGATTGCGCTGTTCCGCTTTGGCAAAACCGTTTATGCCCTCGACGATCGGGAGCCGGGCAGCCGCGCGAACGTGCTTTCACGCGGCATCCTCGGCGATGCGGCGGGGGAACCGGTGGTGATCTCGCCGCTCTACAAGCAACGTATTCGTCTGCGCGACGGGTGTCAGGCTGAGAGCGGGGCGCCTGCGGTGCGTGCCTGGCCGGTAAAAATCGAAAACGGCAAGGTGTGGGTTGGAAATGAAGAGCTGGTGATGCGCGCGGAGGCCTCATGACGGAAACCCGGACAACGTGCCCTTACTGCGGGGTGGGCTGCGGCGTGGTCGCCAGCGCAGACGGTGAAAAGGTGAGCATTCGGGGGGATGAAACTCATCCGGCGAATTTCGGTCGTCTGTGCGTAAAAGGATCCGCCCTTGGGGAAACCACGGGGCTACAGGGACGACTGCTGCGCCCGGTTGTCGATGGCCGGGAGGTGGCATGGCCGCAGGCGCTGGGCGAAGCGGGCGAGCGGCTGCGGAACATTATCAACGAATGGGGGCCGCAGGCGGTGGCGTTTTATGCCTCCGGCCAGCTGTTGACCGAGGATTACTATGCCTCCAACAAGCTGATGAAAGGCTTTATCGGGGCGGCGAACATTGATACCAACTCGCGGCTGTGCATGTCATCGGCGGTGGTGGGCTACAAACGCGCCTTCGGTGAAGACGTGGTGCCGTGCAGCTACGAGGACGTGGAAAACAGCGATCTGGTGGTACTCGTTGGCTCGAACGCGGCCTGGACGCATCCGGTGCTGTATCAGCGGCTAGTGCAGGCAAAACACAACAATCCGCAGATGAAAGTGGTCGTGATCGATCCGCGTAAAACCGCCACCTGCGATATCGCCGATCTCCACCTCGCGCTCAGACCCGGCAGTGACGCCGGGCTGTTTGTGGGGTTGCTCAATCTGATTCAGGGGCGCGGCGAGTGGCCGATCCCTCGCGTGGCGGCGTTTTGCGATCTGCCTTCAGACGAGATTGGCACCTTCTACGACTGGTTTGTCACCGCGCCACGCGCGATCACGCTCTACACCATGGGGATCAACCAGTCCTCCAGCGGCAGCGACAAGTGCAACGCCATCATTAACGTGCATCTTGCCAGCGGGAAGTTCAACCGTCCTGGCTGCGGCCCGTTTTCGCTGACCGGACAGCCAAATGCCATGGGCGGGCGGGAAGTGGGGGGACTGGCGAACCAGCTGGCGGCGCACATGAACTTCGAGCCGGACGATCTCTCGCGCGTGGCGCGTTTCTGGGGAACGGAACGGCTGGCGCAGACCCCGGGCCTGATGGCGGTGGAACTGTTTGACGCTATTGCCCGCGGCGAGGTGAAGGCGGTGTGGATCATGGGCACCAACCCTGCCGTGTCACTTCCCGACAGCCACGCGGTGTGCCAGGCGCTGGCGGCCTGCCCGCTGGTCATGGTATCTGAGGTGATGCAGGAGACGGACACCAGCCGGTTTGCCCATATCCGTTTTCCCGCCCTGGGCTGGGGCGAGAAAAACGGCACGGTGACCAATTCAGAACGCCGTATCTCCCGCCAGCGCGCCTTTCTGCCTGCGCCGGGCGAGGCCAGACCGGACTGGTGGATCATCGCCCGGATCGCAGACCAGCTCGGTTATGGCGATGCCTTCGCCTGGGAACACCCTCAGGAGATATTTTGTGAACATGCGGCGCTAACGGCGTTTGAAAATAACGGCGAACGGGCGCTAAACCTGCGCGAACTGGCGTCGCTGTCGCGAGAGGCGTGGGACGAGCTGGCGCCGTATCAGTGGCATGCCGGTGATTTCCCGCAAAGAACGCTTGTTCCGGTTGACCCCTCCCCGCATGGGGCAGGCGTCGACGAATTGTACCCCTTGATACTGAATACCGGGCGGATCCGCGATCAGTGGCACACCATGACGCGCACGGGGTATGTTCCGCGTCTGATGCAGCATATCGATGAGCCTTTTGTTGAGATGAACGCAACCGATGCGGCGCGCGCCGGGCTGACTGACGGCCAGCTGGCGCGGGTAAGCTCCCCGCGCGGAGTGATGGTTGCCAGAGTACGTATCTCCACCGCGCAGCGTGCAGGCGAGCTGTTTGCGCCGATGCACTGGAACGCGCAATTTGCCCGCCAGGGTAAGGTCAATGCGCTGGTGGAAGGGCGGGTTGATGCCGGGTCCGGCCAGCCGGAGAGTAAACAAACCGCGGTGAGGATCATGCCCTGGCTACCCGCCTGGCAGGGTGAACTGTATGCCCTCGAGCTGCCAGCGCTGCCGCCGTCGGTCTGCTGGTGGCGTAAAGCCTCACGTCTGACGGTGGCGGGGGAGCAGCCGTTGCTGTCGTGGATCATGGCGTACGCCAGCGGTCGGGGCTGGCAGTTACAGGTGGCACAGACGGGAGAACGCAGCAGCGTGCTCGCCTGGCATCACGGTGAGCTGATGCTGGGCTACTGGGAGGGCCATACGCTGCCGGCGCTGGCGCATGCGTTTATTGAAGAAGCCTTTGCTGCTGCGCCCGTCCAACTTGCTGAACGCCATGCGCTGCTGCACGGGCAACGGCCGGACGAAGATGCCGATCCCGGGCGAATTATCTGTAGCTGCTTCAGCGTGGGTGAAAATACGATACGTAAGGCAATAGCCGGAGGCTGTGATTCTGCCCCAGCGCTGGGCGTGAAGCTGCGCTGCGGCACGAACTGTGGTTCCTGCGTGCCGGAGCTGAAAGCGCTGTTGGGATAATAGTGTAAGGGCGTCGGGTGGCGGCTTCGCACCGGTACGAATTTGTAGGTCGGGTAAGGCGAAGACCCCACCCGACAAATCTTTTCAGGATATTCCTGAAATTTCTCTTAAGACTGGTTTTCAGGGCTTATGGCGTTAACATAATAAGTGTTTGTTCATAAACACAGGTTCTGATTGACGACGTTGAAGGCTGTATCGTCCCGCATCCGTTTTTTGCTGTTACTCCCCCTTTTTACGGCTGGAGCCGTTCATGGTGCGCCGAAATCCTTCGTGCAGCAGGCGCAAAATCCGTTTGATAACAACGGCGATAGTCTGCCGGATCTCGGCATGGCGCAACCGACCAGCGAAGGCGAAAAGCATCTGGCTGAAATGGCTAAGGCCTTCGGTGAAGCCAGTATGACCGATAACGGCCTGACGGCCGGGCAGCAGGCGCGACAGTTCGCGTTTGGCAAGGTGCGGGATGCCGTGAGCGGGGAAGTCAACGAGCAGATTGAATCCTGGCTTTCACCCTGGGGAAACGCCAACGTCAATGTGCTGGTGGATGACGACGGCAACTTTAACGGCAGCAGCGGAAGCTGGTTTATCCCCTGGAACGACAACACCCGCTATCTGAGCTGGAGCCAGCTTGGGCTGACGCAGCAGACAGACGGGCTGGTGAGTAACGTCGGGGCAGGTCAGCGCTGGGTTGCCGGAAACTGGCTGCTGGGCTACAACACTTTTTACGACAACCTGCTGGAAGACAACCTGCAACGTGCCGGGCTGGGCGCAGAGGCGTGGGGTGAAAACCTGCGCCTGTCGGCCAATTACTACCAGCCGTTCGCTGGCTGGCAGCCGCGTTCCGACATCCGCGAGCAGCGCATGGCGCGCGGATACGACGTAACGGCCAAAGCCTGGCTTCCCTGGTTTCACCACCTCAACACCAGCGTCAGCTTTGAACAGTATTTTGGCGATAACGTCGATCTGTTTAACAGCGGTACGGGGTATCACAACCCGGTTGCGGTCAACCTGGGGCTGAACTATACCCCCGTACCGCTGGTCACCCTGACGGCTGCCCATAAGCAGGGGGAGAGCGGCGTTAGCCAGAATAACCTCGGGCTGAAGCTCAACTATCGTTTTGGCGTGCCGCTGGCGAAACAGCTTTCCGCCGGGGAAGTGGCGGCGACGCGCTCGCTGCGGGGCAGCCGCTATGATTCACCCGATCGCGATAATCTGCCCGTGATGGAATTCCGTCAGCGCAAAACCCTCTCGGTATATCTGGCCACGCCGCCGTGGGATCTTAAGCCAGGCGAAACGGTGATGCTGAAGCTGCAAATTCGCAGCACGCACGGTATCCGGCAGATCCACTGGCTGGGTGATACCCAGGCGCTCAGCCTGACCTCACCGGCAAACGGCAACAGCAGCGATGGCTGGAGTGTGATCATGCCTGCATGGGATGATTCGGAAGGGGCGAAAAATACATGGCGGCTTACGGCCGTGGTGGAAGATAAGGATGGGCAGCGTGTCTCCTCCAATGAGATCACGCTTTCCGTGGTGCAACCGCTCGTCGCAATGCCTGCCGACGATCCACGGTGGAAGTTGCTGCCGGATGAGTAAGTTAAAAAATGCGCTCCTGATGCACCCAGACGGCGGCTTCGACGCGGGATTTTAACTTCATTTTTTTCAGCATGTGTTTGACATGCACTTTGACCGTGCTCTCGGTGATGTCCAGACGGCGGGCGATCATTTTGTTCGGCAGCCCTTGGGCAATCAGCTTCAGAATGTCACGCTCGCGCGGGGTCAACTGGCTGACGTCACGATCAGACGTGGCGCGGTTCGCACGCAGGCTGGCGGCCAGTACCGGCGTTAACGCTTCACTCAGCACCATCTCGCCTGCGGCAGCCTGTTGCAGCGCCTTGAGCAGATCTTCCGGCTCCATATCTTTCAGCAGATAGCCGTCTGCCCCTCGCTTGAGGGCGGTGACCACGTCTTCTTCATGGTTTGAGACGCTGAAGACCACCACCCGGCCAGAGAGGGATTTCTCCCGCAGCTTGTCGAGGGTTTCCAGGCCATTCATGCCCGGCATGTTGAGATCGAGCAAGATCAAATCAGGATCGAGCGATTCGGCAAGTTCAATACCCTGTTCGCCGTTACTGGCTTCCCCGACGACGGTGATATCTGGCGCCATGCTGACAAGCTGTTTAACGCCAGTGCGCAGCATCGGATGATCGTCAATCAACAGGATAGATGCCGGTTCCTGATTAGTCATGGTTTTCTCCTTGAGCAGTTATGAGGGGCTTTTCGGGTATAAAGGTGACCACAACTTCGGTGCCACCTGACTCTCCCCGGCGAACCTGGCAATCACCGCGCAGGCTTTGCGCGCGGTCTCGCATAATAATTAAACCATAGTGGTTCGTTCGTTCGGCATTTTCCGGCACGCCGCGGCCGTTATCCTGAACCCTGAGCTTCACCTGATTATCCTGGCAGCTGACGGTGACCGTGACGGCCGTCGCCTCGGCATGCTTGAGCACGTTGCTCAGGGCTTCGCGGGCAATTTGCAGCAAGTGGATCGCCTGGTGAGAGGGGACAAAACGCGGTGGCAGCTGGTAATCCAGCTTCACCGGGAAGCCCAGCCGGGCGCTAAACTCCTGACAGCTGGATTCCAGCGCAGGGCGCAGCCCCGGCTCGGTGAGCTGCAAACGGAAGGTGGTCAGCAGCTCGCGAAGCTGAACCCACGAGGTGTTAAGCTCGTTGCGGATCTGGCTGAGCAGCTGTTTGCTGCTCTCGGGCATGCCTTCGTCCTGCATTTGCAGGCAGCTCACCTGCATCTTCATGCAGGAGAGTGACTGGGCGATGGAGTCGTGCAGCTCGCGGGCGATGGTGGCACGCTCCTCCATCACGATCAGCTGCTGCTGTTTCTCCTGGTGGCGGTCGAGCGCCAGCGTGGCCGTGAGCTGCTCAACAAGCGTATCGACCAGCTGCTGCTGGTCGTGGCTCAGGTGACGTCCGGCGGGCAGGGTGGCCAGCAAAATACCGTACTGGGTATGGCTGTCCATCAGCCGCCACTTGAGGGTCGTGCCGCTGGTGGTAAGCGGCGGCAAGCCGCGCGGGCAAAGATGACACCCTTTATCGTCGCAGGAGATGTCCGACTGACAGGTAAATTCCTGATGGTTTTCCTCATCTTCAACGTCGTAAACCCGAAGCTCAAGATCGCGGAGCAGAGTCAGATTTTGCAGGCCGTTCAGTACCGGCGAGAGACGTTCGCAAAGCGGGACCTGCATATGCAGGCGACGGTTCGCCTGCCAGAGGAAAGAGAGGATCTCGTTTTTCTGCTCAAGCCCGGCGGTTTTCTCCTGGACGCGTTGTTCCAGTACCGCGTAGCTTTCTGATAGCTCTGCCGACATGGTGTTGAGCGCCTCGCCGAGCATCGCCATTTCGTTGCGCCCGCTGATGTGCGTGCGCTGGGTAAAATCGCGCTGTGTGACGGCGCGGGCCATCGCCAGGAGCTGTTTCCAGGGGTTAAGCAACCGCGCGCGTAGCCAGATAACCGTGAAAATCAGCAGCAAACCCATAAACAGCGCCATTGCGCGGTGAACCATCACCACACGGTCAATGCGTAACTCTGTGGTGCGATCGAATGAGGAGACAAGATGATCGATGCGTGACACAAACCCGGCGACGTCCCGGGCGACCGTTTCCCGGTCTTCCGCCCGCTTTAACCCAGGCTCCAGCTGGGTATGCCAGTAGCCCTGAAGCGCCTTAAGCTGAGATTGCTGACCGTCACGGATGGCGGCTCTTTCCAGTTCAGGGCTGAATGCGGTACGCTCCATTTCGTCGATAAGCGGTTGGTCAGCCTGCGTCAGCGGCACCGACGCCAGCAGCCGGTAACTCTGCATACGTAGCGAGCCTGCCTCGTTGATGGCATGCGCGTTACCCTGTACACCCTGTACCAGCCAGCCAGAAATAGCCATGCCGGTCACACCGATAGCGGTGGACAGCAGAACAATAAGCGCCAGCTGGTTAACCAGCGTCAGCGGAGATAAACATCTTTTTAACATAGAGTTGCCGGGCTCCTGACGTGACCTGATTGCAGGAATGGCGCTATTCTGGTGCATACCCTGGAGTATACCCATACCAATAAAGGATTACCTCTAAATTGCCAGAGGGGTAACGGTTAGTGGGTGGACGAAGCAGGGATGCGTCAGCACCGTGAAAAACCACACCTTTTTTACGTTTTGCATCTACTCATTAAGAGTGATGGCTTTTTTTTCGCCGCAAAACCTCCCACTTTTCCTTTGATTTATATCAACTTACCGCCGCTCTAAAGCCCTAATGTTTGCAGCATCATTCGAGAATCAGAGGTGTCTATGAGTCACTCTTCCGCTCCCGAAAGGGAAACTGGTGCCGTTATTACAGACTGGCGTCCAGAGGATCCGGCGTTCTGGCAACAGCGCGGCCATCGTGTAGCAAGTCGTAATCTGTGGATTTCCGTTCCATGTCTGTTACTGGCGTTTTGCGTCTGGATGTTGTTCAGTGCGGTTGCGGTTAACCTGCCAAAAGTGGGCTTTACCTTTACCACCGATCAGCTGTTTATGTTGACCGCGTTGCCGTCGCTTTCAGGCGCACTGCTGCGCGTTCCTTACGCGTTTATGGTGCCGGTCTTTGGTGGTCGTCGCTGGACGGCTTTCAGTACCGGGATCATGATCGTACCGTGCGTGTGGCTCGGTTTTGCGGTGCAGGATACCTCCACACCGTTTAGCGTATTCGTGATTATCTCTCTGCTGTGCGGTTTTGCGGGGGCGAACTTTGCGTCCAGTATGGCAAACATCAGCTTCTTCTTCCCGAAAGCGAAGCAGGGTGGTGCGCTGGGCATTAACGGCGGCCTCGGTAATATGGGCGTGAGCGTGATGCAGCTGATTGCCCCGCTGGCGATCTCTGTCTCCATCTTTGCGGCCTTTGGCGGCGGCGGTGTGACGCAGCCCGACGGTTCCGTGCTGTTCCTGCAAAACGCCTCCTGGATTTGGGTACCGTTCCTGGTGGTCTTTACCCTGGCGGCGTGGTTCTTCATGAACGATCTGTCCGCGTCCAAAGCGTCACTGAGCGAGCAGCTGCCAGTGCTGAAGCGTGGCCACCTGTGGGTGATGGCGCTGCTGTATCTGGCGACCTTCGGCTCGTTCATCGGTTTCTCCGCAGGCTTTGCCATGCTGTCTAAAACCCAGTTCCCGGACGTGCAGATCCTTCAGTTTGCCTTCTTCGGTCCGTTTATCGGCGCGCTGGCACGTTCGCTGGGCGGGATGATCTCCGACCGTCTGGGGGGAACGCGCGTTACGCTGGTGAACTTTGTTGTGATGGCCATCTTCTGTGCGCTGCTGTTCCTGACGCTGCCTGCGGGTGGTGAGGGGGGTAACTTCTTTGCCTTCTTCGGCGTCTTCATGGTGCTGTTCCTGACCGCCGGGCTGGGCAGTGCGTCTACTTTCCAGATGATCTCTGTCATCTTCCGCAAGCTGACCATGGACCGCGTGAAAGCGCAGGGCGGGAGCGACGAGCAGGCAATGCGTGAAGCCGCCACCGATACCGCTGCGGCGCTTGGGTTTATCTCTGCGATTGGCGCGATTGGCGGCTTCTTTATTCCAAAAGCGTTCGGTATCTCACTGGATCTGACCGGCTCTCCGGCGGGTGCGATGAAGGTATTCCTCGTCTTCTATATCGCCTGCGTGGTCATCACGTGGCTGGTATATGGCCGTAATACCAAGAAAAACAAGTAAGCTTGATTATCCGTTTGCGCGGCCTGAGTGCCGCGCTTTTTTTAAACACTGAATAGTTACAACATACTATCGACGTTACCCGTGATCACCCGCAGGTAACGCTGTGATCGCCATCGCTTTACAGGTGTGTCTACCCCTTAATACCTAAGATGTTAAATTTTGCCTCGACTATTGTACGATAAATAAAATATATCTATATAAATCATAAAGTTAAAAAATATTAACGGCTACCGCTTTGGTGGTATTTGATCTAATACCCCCCTTCAGAGACCCCCTTCGTCTTGATCGTTATCAATTCTCACCATCTTTCATAGCGTTACCTTCGCTGCAAATCAGCAATGTCGATTTAGAGAGCCACAGGCTCCACACAGGAGATACCCGATGAGCAAATTTTTGGACCGGTTTCGCTACTTCAAACAGAAGGGTGAAACTTTTGCCGATGGGCACGGCCAGGTTCTGGATACCAACCGGGACTGGGAAGACGGTTACCGTCAACGCTGGCAGCATGACAAAGTTGTCCGTTCTACCCACGGCGTAAACTGCACTGGCTCATGTAGCTGGAAGATTTTCGTTAAAAACGGTCTGGTGACCTGGGAAATGCAGCAGACCGATTATCCGCGTACCCGTCCGGATATGCCGAACCACGAGCCGCGCGGCTGCCCGCGTGGGGCCAGCTACTCCTGGTATCTCTACAGCGCCAACCGTCTGAAATACCCGCTGATGCGTAAACGCCTGATGAAAATGTGGCGTGAAGCGAAAGTGCAGCACAGCGATCCGGTTGATGCCTGGGCCTCCATTATTGAAGATGCCGACAAAGCGAAAAGCTTCAAACAGGCGCGTGGTCGCGGTGGTTTCGTTCGTTCTTCCTGGAAAGAGGTGAACGAGCTGATTGCGGCTTCTAACGTCTACACCGTGAAAACCTACGGTCCTGACCGTGTGGCAGGCTTCTCGCCAATCCCGGCGATGTCGATGGTCTCTTACGCCTCCGGCGCGCGCTACCTGTCACTCATCGGCGGTACCTGCCTGAGCTTCTACGACTGGTACTGCGACCTGCCGCCAGCGTCGCCTCAGACCTGGGGTGAGCAGACCGACGTGCCGGAGTCCGCTGACTGGTACAACTCCAGCTATATCATCGCCTGGGGCTCTAACGTTCCGCAGACCCGTACCCCGGATGCGCACTTCTTTACCGAAGTACGTTACAAAGGGACCAAAACCGTCGCCGTGACCCCGGACTACGCCGAAATCGCCAAACTGTGCGACCTGTGGCTGGCGCCGAAACAGGGTACCGATGCCGCAATGGCGCTGGCGATGGGCCACGTCATGCTGCGTGAATTCCACCTCGACAAGCCAAGCCAGTATTTCACCGATTACGTGCGTCGCTATACCGACATGCCAATGCTGGTGATGCTCGAAGAGCGTGACGGCTATTACGCCGCAGGCCGTATGCTGCGTGCCGCGGATCTGGTGGATGCGCTGGGTCAGGAAAACAACCCGGAGTGGAAAACGGTCGCCTGCAACAGCAACGGCGAGCTGGTGGCGCCAAACGGTTCTATCGGCTTCCGCTGGGGCGAAAAAGGCAAATGGAACCTGGAGCAGCGTAACGGCACCACGGGTGAGGAGACGGAGCTGCGTCTCAGCATGCTGGGCAGCCAGGACGAGATCGCCGATGTCGGCTTCCCGTACTTTGGTGGTGAAGGTTCCGAGCACTTCAACAAGGTTGAGTTGCAAAACGTTCTGATGCACAAGCTGCCGGTGAAGCGCCTGCAACTGGCGGACGGTTCTACTGCTCTGGTCACTACCGTCTACGATCTGACCATGGCGAACTACGGCCTGGAGCGCGGCCTGAACGACGAAAACTGCGCGACCAGCTATGATGACGTGAAGGCTTATACCCCAGCCTGGGCGGAGCAGATCACCGGTGTGCCACGCGCCCAGATCACCCGTATCGCCCGCGAATTTGCGGAAAACGCCGACAAAACCCACGGTCGCTCCATGATCATCGTCGGTGCCGGTCTGAACCACTGGTATCACCTCGATATGAACTATCGCGGCCTGATCAACATGCTGATCTTCTGCGGCTGCGTCGGGCAGAGCGGCGGCGGCTGGGCGCACTACGTGGGCCAGGAAAAACTGCGTCCGCAGACCGGCTGGCAACCGCTGGCGTTTGCCCTTGACTGGCAGCGTCCGGCTCGTCACATGAACAGCACCTCCTACTTCTATAACCACTCCAGCCAGTGGCGCTACGAGACGGTTACCGCCCAGGAACTGCTGTCGCCGATGGCGGATAAATCCCGCTACAGCGGCCACCTGATTGACTTCAACGTGCGCGCTGAGCGTATGGGCTGGCTGCCGTCTGCGCCGCAGCTGGGTACGAACCCGCTGCGTATTGCGGAAGCGGCGAAGAAAGCGGACATGTCACCGGTGGACTACACCGTTAAATCCCTCAAAGACGGCTCAATCCGCTTCGCGGCAGAACAGCCGGAGAACGGTAAAAACCATCCGCGTAACCTGTTCATCTGGCGCTCTAACCTGCTGGGTTCTTCCGGTAAAGGCCACGAGTACATGCTGAAATACCTGCTCGGTACCGAAAACGGTATTCAGGGTAAAGATCTCGGCAAGCAGGGCGGCGTAAAGCCGGAAGAGGTGGAGTGGAAAGACAACGGTCTCGACGGCAAGTTGGATCTGGTGGTGACGCTGGACTTCCGTCTGTCCAGTACCTGCCTGTACTCCGACATCGTGCTGCCTACTGCCACCTGGTACGAAAAAGACGATATGAATACGTCGGATATGCATCCGTTTATTCATCCGCTGTCTGCGGCCGTTGACCCGGCATGGGAATCAAAAAGCGACTGGGAAATCTACAAAGACATCGCGAAGAAATTCTCTGAAGTCTGTGTAGGGCACCTGGGCAAAGAGACCGACGTGGTGACGCTGCCAATCCAGCACGACTCCGCTGCCGAACTGGCGCAGCCGCTGGACGTGAAGGACTGGAAAAAAGGCGAGTGCGACCTGATCCCGGGCGTGACCGCGCCGCACATTATTCCGGTTGAACGCGATTACCCGGCAACCTACGAGCGCTTTACCTCTATCGGCCCGCTGATAGAGAAGATCGGTAACGGCGGTAAAGGCATCGCCTGGAACACCCAGAGCGAAATGGACCTGCTGCGCAAGCTCAATTACACCAAAGCAGACGGCCCGGCGAAAGGCCAGCCGATGCTGAACACGGCAATTGATGCGGCAGAGATGATCCTGACCCTGGCCCCGGAAACCAACGGCCACGTGGCGGTGAAAGCGTGGGCGGCCCTGAGCGAGTTTACCGGTCGTGACCACACGCACCTGGCGAAGAATAAAGAGGAAGAGAAAATCCGCTTCCGCGATATTCAGGCCCAGCCGCGCAAGATTATCTCCAGCCCGACCTGGTCTGGCCTCGAAGATGAACATGTGTCCTATAACGCCGGATACACCAACGTTCACGAGCTGATCCCATGGCGCACGCTTTCTGGCCGTCAGTCTCTGTATCAGGATCACCAGTGGATGCGTGACTTCGGTGAAAGCCTGCTGGTTTACCGTCCGCCAATCGACACCCGCTCCGTGAAAGCGGTGATGGGCGCGAAATCGAACGGTAACCCTGAGAAGGCGCTGAACTTCCTGACGCCGCACCAGAAGTGGGGTATCCACTCCACCTACAGCGACAACCTGCTGATGCTGACGCTGTCGCGCGGGGGGCCAATCGTCTGGATGAGCGAAGCGGACGCCAAAGATCTGGGTATCGAAGATAACGACTGGATCGAAGTGTTCAACAGCAACGGCGCCCTGACGGCACGTGCGGTGGTGAGCCAGCGTGTACCGGCCGGGATGACCATGATGTACCACGCGCAGGAACGTATCGTTAACCTGCCGGGGTCTGAGATCACCGAGCAGCGCGGCGGTATTCACAACTCCGTGACCCGTATTACGCCGAAGCCGACCCACATGATCGGTGGTTATGCCCAGCTGGCCTACGGCTTTAACTACTACGGCACCGTAGGATCGAACCGCGATGAGTTCGTGGTGGTACGTAAGATGAAGAATATTAACTGGTTAGATGGCGAAGGTAATGACCAGGTACAGGAGAGCGTAAAATGAAAATTCGTTCACAAGTCGGCATGGTGCTGAATCTGGATAAATGCATCGGCTGTCATACCTGCTCAGTCACCTGTAAAAACGTCTGGACCAGCCGTGAAGGTATGGAGTACGCCTGGTTCAACAACGTGGAAAGTAAGCCGGGCACCGGCTTCCCGACCGACTGGGAAAACCAGGAGAAGTGGAAGGGCGGCTGGATCCGTAAAATCAACGGCAAACTGCAACCGCGCATGGGTAACCGTGCCATGTTGTTGGGAAAAATCTTCGCTAACCCGCATCTGCCGGGCATTGATGATTACTACGAGCCGTTTGATTACGACTACCAGAATCTGCACAACGCGCCGGAAAGCAAACACCAGCCGATCGCCCGTCCTCGCTCGCTGATCACCGGCCAGCGCATGGACAAAATTACCAGCGGTCCAAACTGGGAAGAGATTCTGGGCGGCGAGTTTGAAAAACGCGCCAAAGACCAGAACTTCGAGAACATGCAGAAGGCGATGTACGGCCAGTTCGAAAACACCTTCATGATGTACCTGCCGCGCCTGTGCGAACACTGCCTTAACCCGGCGTGTGTGGCGACCTGCCCAAGCGGCGCCATCTACAAGCGTGAAGAAGATGGCATTGTGCTGATCGACCAGGACAAGTGCCGCGGCTGGCGTATGTGCATCACCGGCTGCCCGTACAAAAAAATCTACTTCAACTGGAAGAGCGGTAAGTCTGAGAAGTGCATCTTCTGCTACCCGCGTATCGAAGCCGGTATGCCGACAGTCTGCTCAGAAAGCTGCGTAGGTCGTATCCGCTACCTCGGCGTGCTGCTGTACGACGCGGACGCGATTGAAAATGCCGCAAGCACCGAGAACGAGAAAGATCTGTATCAGCGTCAGCTGGACGTCTTCCTCGATCCAAACGATCCGAAGGTTATTGAGCAGGCGCTGAAAGACGGTATTCCGCAGAGCGTGATTGACGCCGCACAGCAGTCCCCGGTGTACAAAATGGCGATGGACTGGAAGCTGGCCCTGCCGCTGCACCCGGAATACCGCACGCTGCCGATGGTCTGGTACGTGCCGCCACTGTCTCCGATTCAGTCTGCGGCGGACGCGGGTGAACTGGGCAGCAACGGCATTCTGCCGGACGTGGAAAGCCTGCGTATCCCGGTTCAGTATCTGGCCAACCTGCTCACCGCAGGGGATACCCAGCCGGTACTGCTCGCGCTGAAACGTATGCTGGCGATGCGTCACTTCAAACGTGCGGAAACCGTTGACGGCGTTAACGATACCCGCGCGCTGGAGGAGGTCGGCCTGACCGAGGCGCAGGCGCAGGAGATGTACCGCTATCTGGCAATCGCTAACTACGAAGATCGTTTCGTGGTGCCGAGCAGCCACCGTGAACTGGCTCGCGAGGCCTTCCCGGAGAAAAGTGGGTGTGGCTTTACCTTTGGCGACGGTTGCCACGGGTCAGACAGCAAATTCAACCTGTTCAACAGCCGCCGCATTGACGCGATGGATGTGACCAGCAAAACGGAGCCGCACCAATGATTGAACTCGTCATTGTTTCGCGTCTGCTCGAGTACCCTGATGCTGCGCTTGTGCAGCATCAACAGGAACTCTTTGATGCACTCGCGTCATCTGAAAACCTGGATAAAGAGGATGCCCAGAAGCTGGGCGTTTTCCTCCGCGATCTGCTGGCACGCGATCTTCTTGATGCGCAGGCGGACTACAGCCAGCTGTTTGACCGGGGCCGTGCCACGTCTCTGCTGCTGTTCGAACACGTTCACGGTGAATCCCGCGACCGTGGTCAGGCGATGGTGGATCTGATGGGCCAGTACGAGCAGCACGGTTTGCAACTCGACAGCCGCGAGCTGCCGGATCACCTGCCGCTGTATCTGGAATATCTGGCGCAGTTGCCGAAAGAGGAAGCGCTGGGCGGGTTGCAGAACATTGCTCCCATTCTGGCGTTGCTCGGCGCGCGTCTCCAGCAACGTGAGAGCAGCTATGCAGTCCTGTTCGATCTGCTGGTGAAACTGGCTAACGCCTCGGTTGACAGTCAAAAAGTGGCGGAAAAAATTGCGGATGAAGCCCGTGACGATACCCCACAAGCACTGGATGCCGTCTGGGAAGAAGAGCAGGTGAAATTCTTTGCTGACCAGAGCTGTGGCGAATCTGAAATCTCCGCGCATCAGCGTCGTTTTGCCGGAGCGGTGGCTCCGCAATATTTGAATATCTCTAACGGAGGACAGCACTAATGCACTTCCTGAATATGTTCTTCTTTGACATTTACCCGTATATCGCGGGCACCGTGTTCCTGGTGGGAAGCTGGCTGCGTTATGACTATGGCCAGTACACCTGGCGTGCTGCCTCCAGCCAGATGCTGGATCGTAAAGGGATGAACCTGGCGTCAAACCTGTTCCACATCGGGATTTTGGGAATTTTCGCCGGCCACTTCCTGGGGATGCTGACCCCGCACTGGATGTACGAAGCGTGGCTGCCGATTGACGTGAAGCAGAAGATGGCGATGATTGCCGGCGGCGCCTGTGGCGTGATGACCCTGGTGGGTGGTCTGCTGCTGCTGAAACGACGTCTGTTCAGCCCACGCGTGCGGGCTACCACGACCGGAGCGGACATCCTGATCCTCTCCCTGCTGATGGTGCAGTGTGCGCTTGGTCTGCTGACCATTCCATTCTCTGCGCAGCATATGGACGGCAGCGAGATGATGAAGCTGGTTGGATGGGCGCAGTCTGTCGTGACCTTCCGCGGGGGCGCTTCTGAGCATCTGGACGGCGTGGCGTTTATCTTCCGCGTTCACCTGGTGCTGGGTATGACCCTGTTTGTGCTGTTCCCATTCTCTCGCCTGGTGCACATCTGGAGTGCGCCGGTGGAGTACCTGACGCGCAAATATCAGGTTGTGCGTGCCCGTCGCTGATTCGCTGTATTAATACAACCCCGCATTTGCGGGGTTTTTTTTGTCCCCGATCCAGGGGGGCGTGCGGATGCCGGGTGGCGGCTGCGCCTTACCCGGCCTACAGACCCTATTCGTAGCCCCGGTAAGCGAAGCGCCACCGGGGAAAACAGGCAGGGAAGGATTACTCCCGGCATCGAGAAATATGGAGCATTGTGCTTGAGTGAGTGCTTAAGAATCTGGAAGTGATGGTGGTGGGGGAAGGATTCGAACCTTCGAAGTCGATGACGGCAGATTTACAGTCTGCTCCCTTTGGCCGCTCGGGAACCCCACCAGGGGTAATTCATATTTTGAGGTAAAGCTGGAGATGGTGGTGGGGGAAGGATTCGAACCTTCGAAGTCGATGACGGCAGATTTACAGTCTGCTCCCTTTGGCCGCTCGGGAACCCCACCACGGGGTAATGCTTTTAACTGGCCTGCTTCCTGTTGGAAGCGGGGCGCATCATATCAAATGAGACGCCCCTGTAAAGCATTCCTTTAGGAAAATGAAGCTGTTTGCCTGCTTTTTATTCGTAAAGGCGTAAAGCTAATCAATTCATTTTCCGAGGGATTAAAGAATAATCGTTCTGTTGCCGTACACAAAGACGCGCTGAGCAAGTACCTGATACAGCGCACGGCTCAGTACATTCTTCTCAACGTCACGGCCAGCACGCATCATATCTTCTGCTGTATAGGTGTGATCCACGTGAATCACGTCCTGCATGATGATTGGACCTTCGTCCAGATTGTCATTCACGTAGTGCGCGGTTGCGCCAATGATCTTCACCCCACGCTCGTATGCCTGGTGATACGGACGCGCGCCAATAAAGGCGGGCAGGAAGGAGTGGTGGATGTTGATAATCTTGTTCGGGAAGCGCGCCACGAAGGATGGCGTCAGCACGCGCATATATTTCGCCAGCACCACGTAGTCCGGGTTATGCGCTTCAATCGCAGCTGCCATCAGGTTGTCGTGCTCTTCACGGGTATGGCCTTCGTGACTGACCAGCTCAAACGGAATGTCAAAACGTTCAACCAGCGTACGCAGCGTCTCGTGGTTGCCAATGACGGCGGCAATTTCGACGTCCAGGCCACCGTAGTTGGCTTTCATCAGCAGATCGCCCAGGCAGTGTGCCTCTTTGGTGACCAGAATGACAATGCGGCGACGGCCCGCCGGGTTCAGCTCGCGCACCGAGCCTTCCGGCAGGGCGCTGTCCAGATCGGCAAGCAGGGTTGTGTCGTTGAAAATGCCTTCCAGTTCGGTACGCATAAAGAAGCGACCGGTACGGTGGTCAACGAACTCGTTGTTCTGCACGATATTCAGTTCATGCTTGTAGCAAATGTTGGTAATTCGTGCGATCAGCCCTTTTTGATCGGGACAGATAGTGCGCAGAACTTTACGTTGTAATGATTGCATCGCCGGGAAATCCTGTTTATGTATTTGCGAAGTCTGAGTTGTCAGGCATTACTGCCGCAACACTTTTTAAATTTTTTTCCTGAACCACAGGGGCAGGGATCGTTACGACCGAATTGCGGACGTGTGCCGTCAATATAATACCATTGCCCGCTGTCCTTTAAGAACCGTGAGCGTTCAATGATGGCGCCGGGCTTGTTTTGTTCGCTAAAGCGGGCGACAAAACTGACATAGCCCTCGTTGGCATCGCGGCCGGGAGCGGCTTCAAAGATGGTGAGGCCCAGCCAGACGGTGTTGGCAAATCCGGCTTCAATCTCTTGGCGAAAATCGGCAGCATGGCAGGACGGATGCCAGGTTTTAATCAGGTAGTCTGCGTTTTTGATCACAAAAGCAGTATACCGCGAGCGCATAAGGTGTGACGGCTCTGGTGCAACCTGCTCGCCAGAAAGATATCGCTGGCAACATAGGCTATACTCCAGAGCGCTACCACAGGGGCAGAGTTGAGACACGATTCTCTTCCTGGAACAAAAAATAAGGCGTTAAACGCTTAAGGTAGCAATATGTTAACTGAGCAGGTGCGTTGACGCTATGTCGGGAATCCAGGGGAAGTAAAACAGGGCTAATGAGAAAGGTAAAAATTGGACTGGCGTTGGGCTCAGGTGCAGCCCGGGGTTGGTCACATATTGGCGTTATCAATACCTTAAACCAGATGGGGATTGACGTTGATATTGTCGCAGGATGTTCTATCGGGTCGCTGGTCGGATCCGCGTACGCCTGCGGTAAGCTCCCGGAGCTTGAAAGCTGGGTGCGCTCCTTCAGTTACTGGGATGTGCTGCGCCTGATGGATCTCTCCTGGCAGCGTGGCGGCCTGCTGCGCGGCGAACGCGTGTTCAATCAGTTTCGTAAGATAATGCCCCTCGCTGACTTCAGCCACTGCCAAATGCCTTTCGGTGCCGTTGCAACCAACCTCAGTACGGGCAGGGAGTTATGGCTCACCGAAGGGGATATTCATCTCGCCGTTCGCGCATCCTGTAGCATGCCGGGGTTAATGGCGCCTGTGCCTCACAACGGCTACTGGCTCGTTGATGGGGGCGTAGTGAATCCTGTACCCATCTCTCTGACCCGCGCCTTGGGGGCGGATATCGTTATTGCCGTGGATTTACAGCACGACGCACACCTTATGCAGCAAGATTTGATGCCGGTTAATCTTCAGAGCGATGACGCGGAAGAAGAGAAACTTGCCTGGCATGCGCGATTACGCGGCAGAATAGGGCGCCTGACCGCCCGTCGCGCGGTGACCGCGCCGAACGCCATTGAAATCATGACGACCTCTATTCAGATCCTTGAGAATCGCCTGAAGCGAAACCGTATGGCTGGCGATCCTCCGGATATTCTTATTCAACCCTATTGTCCACAAATCTCTACCCTTGATTTCCACCGGGCTGAGGCCGCCATAGCAGCGGGCTCGTTAGCCGTCGAAAAGAAAATAGATGAACTGTTGCCTTTTGTGCGTACAGCACGTTGAGCACTTTTTTGATTACTTCAGCAAAATCTGACAGGCGATAGTACCAATAGCATGCCACTATTGAGTAACTGTCAGCCAGGGGAGGAACCATGACACAGCCATTGGCCGGAAAACATATTTTGATAGTAGAAGACGAGCCCGTTTTCCGATCGCTACTGGATTCGTGGTTATCCTCACTGGGTGCAACCACGTCCCTTGCCGAAGATGGCGTCGAGGCACTGGAAAAAATGGCCAGCATGGCGCCTGATCTGATGATCTGCGACCTTGAGATGCCGCGCATGGACGGATTAATGCTGGTGGAAAACCTGCGTAATGAAGGTTATCAGACACCGATACTGGTGATCTCGGCCACCGAAAATATGGCGGATATTGCTAAGGCGTTGCGTTTAGGTGTGCAGGATATTCTGCTCAAACCGGTTAAAGATTTGAACCGTCTGCGTGAAACGGTGTTGGCCTGCCTGTATCCCAATATGTTTAATTCCCGGGTGGAAGAAGAAGAACGTCTTTTCCAGGACTGGGATGCTTTAGTCAGTAATCCGCTCGCGGCCGCGAAGCTGCTTCAGGAACTTCAGCCGCCGGTGCAGCAAAATATCTCTCATTGCAGAGTAAATTATCGCCAGCTGGTAGCGGCTGACCAGCCTGGACTGGTGCTGGATATTGCGCCGCTATCAGATTCTGACCTCGCTTTTTATTGCCTGGATGTTACCCGGGCGGGAGATAACGGCGTTCTGGCGGCCTTATTACTCCGTGCGCTGTTTAATGGATTGCTACAGGAACATTTATCCCATCAGGGGCAACGACTTCCTGAGTTAGGCAGTTTACTAAAACAGGTCAACCAACTTTTTCGCCAGGCCAATTTGCCGGGGCAGTTCCCGCTTCTGGTTGGCTATTATCACAGCGGGTTGAATAACCTTATTCTGGTCTCTGCGGGTTTAAATGCCACGCTGAATACTGGCGAACACCATATTCAGGTGAGTAACGGTGTGCCGTTGGGTACGCTGGGAAATACTTACCTTAATCAAATTAGCCATCGCTGCACCTCCTGGCAGTGCCAAATTTGGGGTGCCGGAGGGCGGTTACGCTTAATGTTGTCCACGGAGTAAGCAGTCAGATTTTATTTTTCAGATTGCTTTACCTGTGTTTTTGCTGGCAGTGCTACTATCGCTGCAAGTTTCATGCGTATTTGTCTTAATTGATCGGCAACGCGTTCTTTTCAGACCCGTATTAGTGGCTGAGACTGTATACTCAACGCGTTATTCAATGCATAAAAGTTCAAAACTTGAACAGTTCAGGAGAATTTCAATGGCTGCCCTTAATTCGAAAGTCAGAAAGGCCGTTATCCCGGTGGCGGGATTGGGTACCAGGATGTTGCCAGCGACGAAGGCAATCCCAAAAGAGATGCTGCCTCTGGTTGATAAGCCATTAATCCAGTATGTCGTGAATGAATGTATTGCAGCAGGTATCACCGAAATTGTGCTGGTGACGCATTCATCTAAAAACTCTATCGAAAACCATTTCGATACCAGTTTCGAACTCGAAGCAATGCTGGAAAAACGCGTTAAGCGCCAGTTGCTGGAGGAAGTGCAGTCTATTTGCCCTCCACACGTTACCATTATGCAGGTTCGTCAGGGCCTGGCGAAAGGCCTGGGGCACGCAGTATTGTGTGCACACCCGGTAGTGGGTGATGAGCCGGTCGCGGTTATTCTGCCTGACGTGATTCTTGATGAGTACGAGTCCGATCTTTCCCAGGAAAACCTGGCGGAAATGATTAAACGCTTCGACGAAACCGGCAGCAGCCAGATTATGGTTGAGCCAGTCGACGACGTGACCGCTTACGGCGTGGTTGACTGCAAAGGCGTTGACCTGCAACCTGGCGAAAGCGTACCGATGGTTGGCGTTGTTGAAAAACCTAAAGCGGACGTCGCGCCGTCTAACCTTGCTGTCGTTGGTCGTTACGTACTGAGCGCTGAAATTTGGGCTCTGCTGGCGAAAACGCCTCCGGGTGCGGGCGATGAAATCCAGCTGACGGATGCTATCGATATGCTGATCGAGAAAGAGACCGTGGAAGCCTACCATATGAAAGGTAAGAGCCATGACTGCGGGAATAAGCTCGGTTATATGCAGGCATTCGTCGAATATGGTATTCGCCATAACAGCCTGGGTGAAGAATTTAAAGCCTGGCTCAAAGGTAGCGTGGGTATTAAGTAATAAACTCACAGCCCAGTGAACAAGACCGGTGGAGCGATGCCCACCGGTTTTTTTATGCCTGTCGCTCCGTAATTGGCGGGGGATTGTCAGGGACGTTAAATAGGGAGCCTCACAATATGACAGAATGTAAGGAGATGTTCGGGCAAATATTACAGGCATAAAAAATCCCGCATTAAGCGGGATTTTTCAGAATCTTTCCAGATTAATCCTTGATCAGGAAGTCATCCAGTTGTTTACCTTGTTCGTCCATTGCTTTCTTGATTACAGCAGGAGTACGGCCCTGGCCGGTCCAGGTTTTCTCTTCGCCGTTCTCATCGATGTAGCTATATTTAGCAGGACGTGCCGCGCGTTTTGCTTTGGTACCGGTTTTAGCCGCAGCCATGCTGTTCAGCAATTCGTTTGGATCGATACCATCGGCAATCAGCATTTCACGATACTGTTGCAGTTTACGTGTACGTTCTTCGATTTCAGCCGCAGCAGCGCTTTCTTCTTCACGACGTTCGTTAACTACAACTTCTAATTTTTCGAGCATTTCTTCAAGCGTCTCAAGGGTACATTCTCTTGCCTGCGCACGAAGAGTACGGATGTTGTTCAGAATTTTAAGTGCTTCGCTCATTGTAGTAATCTCAAACTTATAATGGGGGTGGGTTTGTTGTCCTAATAATAGAGCCTTAATTTCACTTGTGCAATAGGTGGGAATGTAAGGAATTCAAAAAATACAAAATAAACGACGCTATTATTAATTACGCTAACTTAAATTTCATTGTTTGTTGGGTCTGTGAGATATCGTTTCAAACGGCAAAAGCGCGTCATTTGCGTGTATGTTTTGTGACTTTTACCTCAGGAATTATAGTTGCGGTTGATAAATATCAGCCTTTTGTATTACCCCGAGTAAGCGCAGCGAAGACAAGAATAGTTAATAAATAGTGAATTTTAATGAACGAAGAAGACACTATAAAAAGAAGTGTTATCTCTGGTTGCGGACTCACCTTATTGTCAGTGTTTAATGCCTTTACTGCCTGTTTTAACGCATTATTTTGCGCTATTCGCGAAGGATTTACTGATGCATGGCAGGCTGGAGAGCGCAGCCCGCCGCTGATGACGGTACAAAATATGGTACAATGATCCATCGGGAATATTACACATTGATTAGGGTTCTTCGGCCAATGGCACAACTTTATTTCTACTATTCGGCAATGAATGCAGGGAAATCGACGGCGTTACTGCAATCCTCATACAATTATCAGGAGCGGGGGATGCGTACCGTTGTTTATACCGCCGAAATCGACGATCGCTTTGGGGCAGGGAAGGTGAGCTCAAGAATAGGGCTCTCGTCGCCTGCAAGGCTGTTTAACCCTGAAACGGACCTGCTGGAGGACATTCGTGCCGAGCATGCCTCTAAGCCTGTCCATTGCGTGCTGGTAGATGAAAGCCAGTTCCTGACCCGAGAGCAGGTCCATGCACTTTCAGAGGTCGTTGATGAGCTGGATATTCCCGTTCTTTGCTATGGATTACGTACCGATTTTCGTGGGGAGTTATTTGCCGGCAGTCAGTATCTGCTCGCCTGGTCGGATAAGCTGGTTGAGCTGAAAACAATCTGCTTTTGTGGCCGCAAGGCAAGTATGGTTCTTCGCCTGGACCAGTCGGGTAAACCCTATGCTGATGGCGAGCAGGTGGTGATAGGAGGCAATGAACGTTATGTCTCGGTCTGCCGCAAGCATTATAAAGAGGCGCTGGCTGTAGGCTCGCTGACGGCGTTACAGGGCGACAATCGAAAATAATAAGAATGTTTTACGGATCCTCAGATATAAAAAAACCCGCCAGCGGCGGGTTTTTTTATCATACTGTCAATCAAGCATTTTTCTTCGCTTTCTTGTCAGCCTTTACAACTTCGGGGATTTCAACTTTTACGGCAGCGACATCGCTTTCAGTGAAGTTACGACCGTAATAAGTATCCAGCAGGATCTGTTTCAGTTCGGAAATCAGTGGGTAGCGCGGGTTAGCACCAGTACACTGGTCATCGAATGCATCTTCAGACAGCTTATCTACGTGAGCGAGGAAGTCAGCTTCCTGAACGCCTGCTTCGCGGATAGATTTAGGAATACCCAGTTCAGCCTTCAGGCTCTCCAGCCATGCCAGCAGTTTCTCGATCTTCGTGGCAGTACGGTCGCCCGGTGCGCTCAGACCCAGGTGATCTGCGATTTCAGCATAACGACGGCGCGCCTGTGGGCGGTCGTACTGGCTGAATGCAGTCTGCTTGGTTGGGTTGTCGTTGGCGTTATAGCGGATAACGTTGCTGATCAACAGGGCGTTCGCCAGACCGTGAGGAATGTGGAACTGTGAACCTAGCTTGTGCGCCATGGAGTGACAGACACCCAGGAAGGCGTTAGCAAACGCAATGCCCGCGATGGTTGCCGCACTGTGTACACGTTCACGCGCAACAGGGTTTTTCGAACCTTCGTTGTAAGAAGCTGGCAGGTTTTCTTTCAGCAGTTTCAGCGCCTGCAAAGCCTGACCGTCAGAGAACTCAGAAGCCAGTACGGAAACGTAAGCTTCCAGAGCGTGAGTTACCGCATCCAGACCACCGAACGCACACAGTGATTTCGGCATTTCCATGACCAGGTTGGCGTCAACGATAGCCATATCTGGCGTCAGTGCGTAGTCAGCCAGCGGGTATTTCTGACCGGTTGCGTCATCAGTCACAACGGCAAATGGCGTCACTTCTGAACCAGTACCGGAAGTGGTGGTGACGGCGATCATTTTCGCTTTCACGCCCATTTTCGGGAACTTGTAGATACGTTTACGGATATCCATAAAGCGCAGCGCCAGTTCTTCGAAGTGAGTTTCCGGATGTTCGTACATCACCCACATAATTTTCGCGGCGTCCATTGGGGAACCGCCACCCAGTGCGATGATCACATCAGGTTTGAAGGAGTTCGCCAGTTCAGCGCCTTTACGTACAACGCTCAGGGTTGGGTCAGCTTCAACTTCAAAGAAGACTTCAGTTTCGACGCCAGCCGCTTTCAGAACAGAGGTGATCTGGTCTGCATAGCCATTGTTGAACAGGAAACGGTCGGTCACGATGAGCGCACGTTTGTGGCCATCAGTAATCACTTCATCCAGCGCGATTGGCAGAGAGCCGCGGCGGAAGTAGATAGATTTCGGAAGTTTGTGCCACAACATGTTTTCAGCTCGCTTAGCAACGGTTTTCTTGTTGATCAGGTGTTTTGGACCAACGTTTTCAGAGATGGAGTTACCACCCCAGGAACCACAACCCAGAGTCAGGGAAGGTGCGAGTTTGAAGTTGTACAGGTCACCGATACCACCCTGAGAAGCAGGGGTGTTGATCAGGATACGTGCCGTCTTCATCTTCTGACCGAAGTAAGCAACACGCTCAGGCTGGTTATCCTGGTCGGTGTACAGGCAAGAGGTGTGGCCGATACCGCCCATCGCCACCAGCTTCTCTGCTTTATCTACCGCGTCATCGAAATCTTTCGCACGGTACATTGCCAGCGTCGGGGAGAGTTTCTCGTGAGCAAACGGCTCACTTTCATCAACGACTTTCACTTCACCAATCAGAATCTTGGTGGTAGCAGGGACGCTAAAGCCAGCGAGCTCAGCGATTTTATACGCAGGCTGACCTACGATAGCCGCGTTCAGCGCACCATTTTTCAGAATCACGTCCTGAACGGCTTTCAGTTCTTTACCTTGCAACAGGTAGCCGCCGTGGCTGGCGAAACGTTCACGAACGGCGTCGTATACCGAATCAACCACGACAACAGACTGTTCAGATGCACAGATAACGCCGTTATCGAAGGTTTTAGACATCAGCACAGAGGCAACAGCACGCTTGATATCAGCCGTTTCGTCGATCACCACAGGGGTATTACCTGCGCCTACGCCGATGGCTGGTTTACCGGAGCTGTACGCAGCTTTAACCATACCAGGACCACCGGTCGCCAGAATCAGGTTAATGTCCGGGTGATGCATCAGTGCGTTGGACAGTTCAACAGAAGGTTGGTCGATCCAGCCGATGAGATCTTTTGGCGCACCCGCCGCAATGGCAGCCTGAAGCACGATATCTGCTGCTTTGTTGGTGGCGTCCTTCGCACGTGGATGCGGGGAGAAAATGATTGCGTTACGTGTCTTCAGACTGATGAGAGATTTGAAGATGGCGGTAGAGGTTGGGTTAGTGGTTGGAACGATACCGCAAATGATGCCGATCGGTTCTGCGATGGTGATGGTGCCGAAAGTATCGTCTTCTGACAGCACACCGCAGGTTTTCTCATCTTTATAGGCGTTGTAGATATACTCTGAAGCAAAGTGGTTTTTGATCACTTTATCTTCAACGATACCCATGCCGGATTCGGCAACGGCCATTTTAGCGAGAGGGATTCGAGCATCAGCAGCAGCCAGAGCGGCCGCGCGGAAGATTTTATCAACCTGTTCTTGGGTGAAATTGGCATATTCACGCTGGGCTTTTTTTACGCGCTCGACGAGGGCGTTCAGTTCAGCGATATTGGTAACAGCCATAATGCTCTCCTGATAATGTTTAAACTCTTTTAGTAAACCAGCGCTCGATACGTCTGACAGTATAGTCAGAGCCGATCCCACTTGCGTAACACACAGTAAAACAAAGGATTACTCACTGCTCCAGCTCACTAATTTACTAAAAGAGCCTTACCTTAGCATCATACCTTTTTGATAGGTGATCTCCCTGGCGGCGTAACCAAGATTACTCACTTCTGAGTACGAAAATTATGATCGAGATCAATTTTGTCCTAAGCTGATACCTTTCAGCAGGGTTATTTTGTGCTAATTATTCTACTGTTAAATAATTAAGTAACTATTGGAAGCAGCGATATCATTGATTACACAAATGTTTAACATCATGAATTGATAACGTTTAAGAACAGATTTCTGGTGAAGTATGCGGCTAAAAAGCGTATCTTCAGCGCGGATTTATCATGACATGCAGTTTCTCCCTGGCCATGCTCAATTGCGGAGCTTAATGTGATTCAAACGCTCTTTGATTTCCCTACATATTTCAAGTTTTTTATCGGCTTGTTTGCTCTGGTTAACCCGGTAGGGATCATCCCTGTCTTCATTAGTATGACCAGCTATCAGACGGCTGCGGCACGAAATAAAACCAACCTGACGGCAAACCTGTCGGTGGCGATCATCCTACTTACCTCTCTTTATCTCGGAGACGCCATTCTTCAGGTCTTCGGCATCTCAATTGATTCGTTCCGTATAGCAGGCGGGATCCTGGTGGTGACGATTGCCATGTCGATGATCAGCGGCAAGCTGGGGGAGGATAAACAGAACAAGCAGGAAAAATCAGAGACAGCTATCCGCGAGAGCATCGGGGTTGTGCCACTGGCGCTGCCGCTGATGGCGGGCCCGGGGGCGATCAGTTCCACTATTGTCTGGGGAACGCGCTACCACAGCCTGATGCACCTGATTGGCTTTTCTGTTGCCATTGCGCTGTTCGCGCTGTGCTGCTGGGGCGTATTTCGTATGGCGCCATGGCTGGTTCGCTTGCTGGGACAAACGGGCATCAACGTGATTACCCGTATCATGGGTCTGTTGTTAATGGCGTTGGGCATCGAATTTATCGTTACCGGTATAAAAAGTATATTCCCCGGGTTAGTACACTGACTTTCATTTGAAAGAGCGGAGCCAGCGGCTCCGTTTTTTTTACGTGATTATCTGCAAATCATATAAATAAAGTTGAAATAGGCGCCAGTCATAATAAGTTCTACTAATAATCCTCTTTTGTTGTTTTTCAAGGGGTTGTTTATTTTCATTTCCCCTTGCCGCGCATAAATCCCTCAAACCCTCTGTTATTTTACTCACATGATACTCTGGGGCTTGCTGACAGATAACCGAAATGATATTAGTAATTTCGACGCTGACTCAGACGAATGTGCTAAATAATAATCAATTGTTAAATTATCGTGAAAAATCGTTCAGCCAAGCTTTGTCGTCGCGTTTGTAGCAACAAAATTTCTTATCTGTATGAATTACATCTCTTTTTGTTGATTTCGGCGTAAGCCAGGGCTGGCACCATAGTTATGCCAGCCATCGTAAAAGAGAAATGCTTAACAAATTTGCAAAATGTATTGGCGAGAGTTGGCACCATTTGGTACTTTCCGGCCTTATATTTTGCAGCATTAAACAAGTTGATGAGAACTATTTTCATATAGCCCTCACATAAGATATCCAACGCATCTCTCTGACAGGGGAGAGGTGTAAAGAATCGACGCAAGACCGCCGTACGAGCGGTCAGTAATAATGAAGTCGGTGATAGCAAGAAGTAAAAAAAGAACCTGACAGTAGCAAAAAAAACTCCTGCGCTGTACAGGCCCCAACAGGGGATTACACAACTGGCGAAGGCCGGTCATTATAATGAGTGGAGTATCAACACAATGTCCATCATCACAAAAAAAAATCTGGTAGCGGCGGGGATTTTAACTGCGCTAATCGCGGGCAACGCTGCAATGGCTGCGGACGTTCCTGCTGGTGTTCAGCTGGCTGAGAAGCAAACGCTGGTACGTAATAACGGTGCGGAAGTGCAGTCTCTTGATCCGCACAAAATTGAAGGTGTTCCAGAGTCTAACGTTAACCGCGATCTGTTTGAAGGTCTGCTGGTGACTGACGTAGACGGCCACCCGGCTCCGGGCGTGGCGGAAAAATGGGACAACAAAGATTTTAAAGTCTGGACCTTCCATCTGCGTAAAGATGCGAAATGGTCCGACGGTACGCCGGTTACCGCCGAAGATTTCGTCTATAGCTGGCAGCGTCTGGCGGATCCGAATACCGCCTCCCCGTATGCGAGTTACCTCCAGTATGGCCATATTGCCAATATCGATGACATCATCACGGGTAAAAAGCCAGTTACCGACCTGGGCGTAAAAGCCATCGATGCCAACACCTTTGAAGTGACGTTGAGCGAACCTGTTCCGTACTTCTATAAGCTGCTGGTTCACCCGTCCGTCTCCCCGGTACCAAAATCCGCAGTAGAAAAATTTGGTGAAAAATGGACGCAGCCTGCGAATATTGTGACCAACGGTGCATATAAACTGAAGGACTGGGTCGTTAACGAACGTATGGTGCTGGAGCGCAACCCGCAGTATTGGGATAATGCGAAGACCGTTATCAATCAGGTCACCTACCTGCCAATCTCTTCTGAAGTGACGGACGTAAACCGCTACCGCAGCGGTGAAATCGACATGACCTATAACAATATGCCGATTGAACTGTTCCAGAAGCTGAAAAAAGAGATCCCTAAAGAAGTTCACGTCGATCCGTATCTGTGCACCTACTATTACGAAATTAACAACCAGAAAGCACCGTTCACCGACGTACGTGTTCGTACCGCACTGAAGCTGGCTCTGGATCGCGACATTATCGTGAATAAAGTGAAGAATCAGGGCGACCTGCCGGCTTACAGCTACACCCCGCCTTACACCGACGGTATGAAGCTGGTTGAACCTGAATGGTTCAAATGGTCCCAGGAAAAACGTAACGAAGAAGCGAAAAAACTGCTGGCTGAGGCTGGCTATACCGCCGACAAGCCGCTGACCTTTAGCCTGCTGTACAACACCTCCGATCTGCATAAAAAACTGGCTATTGCCGTCGCGTCAATCTGGAAGAAAAACCTCGGCGTGAACGTGAAGCTGGAAAACCAGGAATGGAAAACCTTCCTCGATACGCGCCACCAGGGAACCTTTGACGTGGCACGTGCAGGATGGTGTGCGGACTATAACGAACCGACCTCATTCCTGAACACCATGCTGAGCGACAGTTCGAACAATACCGCACACTATAAGAGCCCGGCGTTTGATAAGCTGATTGGCGAAACCCTGAAGGTGGCAGATGACGCCCAGCGCGCCGATCTGTACGCGAAATCAGAACAACAGCTCGATAAAGACTCTGCGATCGTTCCGGTTTACTACTACGTTAACGCCCGCCTGGTGAAACCATGGGTAGGGGGTTATACCGGTAAAGACCCGTTGGATAATATTTCCGTTAAGAATCTTTATATTATCAAGCATTAATGGCAATACGTGGGGCGAGCGAGCTTGCCCCACTGTGTCTATTTTGTAACATTCATCAGGCACACGCCAGAAGGTACGGGCAATGTTGAAATTTATCCTGCGTCGCTGTCTTGAAGCGATTCCAACGTTATTTATTCTAATTACAATTTCCTTCTTCATGATGCGTCTTGCACCGGGCAGTCCTTTTACCGGTGAACGCACGCTTCCGCCAGAAGTTATGGCCAACATCGAAGCGAAATACCATTTAAACGATCCTATCACCACGCAGTACTTCAACTATCTGAAGCAACTTGCACACGGTGATTTTGGTCCGTCATTTAAATATAAAGACTATTCCGTTAACGACCTGGTGGCGTCCAGCTTCCCGGTATCGGCTAAATTAGGGGCTGCTGCATTTATCCTGGCCGTTGTTCTCGGTGTCACTGCGGGCGTTATCGCTGCGCTAAAACAAAATACCCGATGGGATTACGCCGTAATGGGGGTCGCAATGACCGGGGTGGTTATCCCCAGCTTCGTTGTCGCGCCGTTGCTGGTCATGATATTCGCCATAACCCTGAAATGGCTTCCCGGGGGCGGCTGGAACGGCGGGGCGCTGAAGTTCATGATATTGCCGATGGTGGCATTATCTCTGGCCTACATCGCCAGCATCGCCCGTATTACCCGCGGTTCAATGATTGAAGTCCTGCACTCGAACTTCATCCGTACCGCCCGTGCGAAAGGGCTGCCGATGCGCCGGATTATTTTCCGTCATGCCCTCAAGCCTGCACTGTTACCGGTACTCTCCTATATGGGTCCGGCTTTCGTCGGCATTATCACGGGTTCAATGGTGATTGAAACCATTTATGGTCTGCCGGGCATCGGGCAGCTGTTTGTTAACGGGGCGCTTAACCGTGACTATTCGCTGGTGCTGAGCCTGACGATCCTCGTGGGCGCGCTGACCATTCTGTTTAATGCCGTTGTCGATGTGCTGTATGCCGTTATCGACCCGAAAATCCGTTACTAACTGGAGCACGCCATGATGTTGAGTAAGAAAAACAGCGAGGCGCTGGAAAACTTCAGTGAAAAGCTGGAGGTCGAAGGTCGTAGCCTTTGGCAGGACGCCCGCCGTCGTTTTATGCATAACCGTGCCGCCGTTGCCAGCCTGGTCGTGCTGGTGCTTATCGCGCTGTTCGTAACCCTGGCACCAATGCTCTCTCAGTTCACCTATTTCGATACGGACTGGGGCATGATGTCCAGCGCGCCGGATATGGAATCCGGGCACTATTTCGGCACCGACTCCTCCGGGCGTGATTTGCTGGTGCGTGTGGCGATTGGCGGCCGTATCTCCCTGATGGTTGGCATCGCGGCGGCGCTGGTGGCGGTGATTGTCGGCACGCTTTACGGCTCGCTTTCCGGTTACCTCGGCGGGAAAGTGGACTCCGTGATGATGCGTCTGCTAGAAATCCTGAACTCCTTCCCGTTCATGTTCTTCGTCATTCTGCTGGTGACCTTCTTTGGTCAAAATATCCTGCTAATCTTCGTGGCGATCGGGATGGTGTCCTGGCTGGATATGGCGCGTATTGTGCGCGGCCAGACGCTGAGCCTCAAACGTAAGGAGTTTATCGAAGCCGCACATGTTGGCGGCGTTTCTACCGCCAATATTGTGGTGCGTCATATCGTTCCTAACGTGCTGGGCGTGGTGGTGGTGTACGCCTCCCTGCTGGTGCCAAGTATGATCCTGTTTGAATCTTTCCTGAGCTTCCTGGGATTAGGTACGCAAGAGCCGTTGAGTAGCTGGGGCGCTCTGTTAAGTGATGGCGCAAACTCCATGGAAGTGTCACCGTGGTTACTGCTGTATCCGGCGGGCTTCCTGGTCGTCACCCTGTTCTGTTTCAACTTTATCGGCGATGGCCTGCGTGATGCCCTCGACCCGAAAGACCGTTAAGGAGCGCCGTCATGACCATTATTGAAACGGCAACCGCGCCACAGGCGCAACAGCGGACCAGCGCACTGCTGGACGTTAAAGACCTCCGCGTGACGTTTAAAACCCCCGACGGTGATGTTACTGCCGTTAACGATCTCAACTTCGACCTGCGTGCCGGTGAAACGCTGGGCATTGTGGGCGAATCCGGTTCCGGTAAATCCCAGACCGCATTCGCGCTGATGGGCCTGCTGGCGTCAAACGGCGTGATCGGCGGTTCGGCGACGTTTAACGGGAAAGAGATCCTGAATTTGCCGGAACATGAGCTGAACAAGCTGCGCGCCGAGCAGATTTCAATGATTTTCCAGGATCCGATGACGTCCCTGAACCCCTATATGCGGGTGGGTGAACAGCTGATGGAAGTGCTGATGCTCCACAAGGGGCTGGGCAAAGCCGAAGCGTTTGAAGAGTCCGTCAAAATGCTGGATGCGGTGAAAATGCCTGAAGCACGCAAGCGCATGCGCATGTATCCGCACGAGTTTTCCGGCGGTATGCGTCAGCGCGTTATGATCGCGATGGCATTGCTTTGCCGGCCAAAACTGCTGATCGCTGATGAACCGACCACCGCCCTGGACGTGACCGTTCAGGCGCAGATCATGACGTTGCTGAATGAGCTGAAGCGCGAGTTCAACACCGCCATCATCATGATTACCCACGATTTAGGCGTCGTTGCCGGGATCTGCGACAAAGTGTTAGTCATGTATGCAGGCCGCACGATGGAATACGGTAATGCTCGCGATGTGTTCTACCAGCCAGCCCATCCGTACTCTATCGGGCTGTTGAATGCCGTTCCGCGTCTTGATGCGGAAGGGGAGTCGCTGCTGACTATCCCGGGTAACCCGCCAAACCTGCTGCGTCTGCCAAAAGGCTGCCCGTTCCAGCCGCGTTGTCCGCATGCGATGGAAATCTGTAACAGCGCACCGCCGCTGGAAGCGTTTGCCCCAGGCCGTCTGCGCGCCTGCTTTAAGCCGCTGGAGGAGCTGGTATGAACGCGATCGACGAAAAAAGAAATGTGCTGCTCGAAATCGCTGACCTGAAGGTCCATTTCGATATCAAAGACGGTAAACAGTGGTTCTGGCAGCCTGCCAAAACCCTGAAAGCGGTGGATGGCGTCACGCTACGCCTGTACGAAGGCGAGACCCTGGGCGTGGTAGGCGAATCCGGCTGCGGCAAATCGACGTTTGCGCGTGCGATCATCGGCCTGGTGAAGGCCACCGACGGGAAAGTGGCCTGGCTTGGCAAAGATCTGCTGGGGATGAAGCCGGATGAATGGCGCGACGTGCGCAGCGACATCCAGATGATTTTCCAGGATCCACTTGCGTCCCTGAACCCGCGTATGACCATTGGCGAAATCATTGCCGAGCCGCTGCGCACCTATCATCCGAAGATGCCGCGCCAGGAAATTCGCGATCGGGTGAAAGCGATGATGCTCAAGGTGGGTCTGCTGCCTAACCTCATCAACCGCTACCCACACGAGTTTTCCGGCGGTCAGTGCCAGCGTATCGGTATCGCACGCGCGTTGATCCTTGAACCAAAACTGATTATCTGTGATGAGCCGGTTTCGGCGCTGGACGTTTCCATCCAGGCCCAGGTGGTTAACCTGCTACAGAAACTGCAACGGGAAATGGGGCTGTCGCTGATCTTCATCGCCCACGATCTGGCGGTGGTAAAACACATTTCGGACCGTGTGCTGGTCATGTATCTGGGCCACGCCGTAGAGCTGGGCACGTATGATGAGGTGTACCACAATCCTCTGCACCCTTATACCAAAGCGCTGATGTCTGCGGTTCCCGTTCCGGACCCCGATCTGGAAAAAAATAAAACCATTCAGCTTCTGGAAGGTGAACTGCCTTCGCCAATCAACCCGCCTTCAGGCTGCGTATTCCGTACTCGATGCCCAATAGCCGGGCCGGAATGTGCGAAAACACGGCCGGTTCTGGAGGGCAGTTTCCGACATGCGGTTTCCTGCCTGAAAGTAGACCCGTTATAATCGCAAGGGCTGACATGATGTCAGCCCTTATTTTTCGAGGTTAATGTGTCGCGATTATTCACGTCGGCCCGCCAGCGGCTGTATCACCTTTTATTTGATCCTGAAACGGTTTCCGGTCGCCGCTTCGAAGGTCTGTGTGGTTTATTTGCGCTGATTAGCGTCATTATTATCTTTATCGAATCCGGCGCCGGAACGCAGTACCACATGACGTATGAGGAGTGGCACGTTTTCGTCTGGCTGGAATTGATTGTCACGCTGGTGTTTACTGCGGAATATGTGCTGAGGGTCATTAGCTGGCCAAATCCGGCGAAATACGTTTTCAGCTTCTGGGGATTTATTGATTTAGCCACCATCCTGCCGCTGTATGTCATGTGGCTGTGGCCTGAGATCAGCTTGAATTATGTGTTTGCCTGGCGTGCAATGCGGGCGATTCGTGTGTTACGGATTCTCAAACTGCTGCGCTTTATGCCGTCGCTGCGGGTTTTTTGGGTTGCCATTGTCAGCGCCCGCCACCAGCTGATTCTCTTCTATTCGTTTATTGCTATCGTGATGATCGTTTTTGGCTCCCTTATGTATTTAATCGAAGGGCCGAAATACGGGTTTACCACGCTTAATGCGTCTGTTTACTGGGCTATCGTCACGGTGACCACCGTGGGCTATGGCGATATTACCCCGCATACGCCGCTCGGACGTATTGTGGCATCGGTTCTTATCCTGATCGGCTATTCGGTGATAGCGATTCCGACGGGGTTAATTACCACCCATATGAGCAGCGCCTTCCAGAACAGTAAGCAGCAACGCAAATGTCCGAATTGTCAGCAGGGGAATCATGAACCCGGCGCGCGGTTTTGTCACCGCTGTGGAAATGCCTTACCGGATTAAATAAAAAGGCTGCGCGGGCAGCCTTTTTTATTATTCGCGCCAGAGGATATGGCACAGTTTGTGATCTTTCTCGCGGCACAGCAGGACGCGGGCAAAGATGTCGTTAATTTCTCCGCCGTCTTCATCTGCAAGGCCAATCACCACCTCGGCGAAGAAGTCCGGGTTGAGATCAAAATCGACATGTTCGGCCCAGTCTTCAGCCGGATCGAACAGCTCAGCACCGCCACGCTCTTCGAATTGCAGGTTGAAAAGAATGACGTCAGCAGGGTCGAGATTATCGACCGCCAGCTCGAGAAAAATATCGTAGGCCTGTTCGAGCGTTTCGTCTTCGGTCAGGCGATTGTTCAGATCCATTTCCATGATGACTACCTGTTAAACATCGTTGGGCACGTTTTACAGCAACGGACTAAAGAAGTAAAACAGTCGTTCGGCAATTCGCTGCCACAGCGGACGTTTCGCCCACAGTCTGGCGTCCAGCAGGCGTGAGCGGGAGATATAATCGTCCTGAACCGCTGCCAGATCGCCACCGAACCCGGCGTCATCAATGACCAGCGTAATTTCAAAATTCAGCCACAGACTGCGCATATCGAGGTTGACAGTACCCACCAGGCTCAGCTCTCCGTCCACCAGCACGCTCTTGGTGTGTAACAGGCCGCCTTCGAACTGATAAATTTTAACGCCTGCGGCCAGCAGCTCACTAAAGAACGCGCGGCTTGCCCACCCGACCAGCAGCGAATCGTTCTTGCGCGGCATAATAATGCTCACATCCACTCCGCGCTGTGCCGCTGTACAGATGGCATGCAGAAGGTCGTCGCTGGGAACGAAATAGGGCGTGGTCATGATCAGATATTCCCGCGCGGAGTAGGCGGCGGTAAGCAGTGCCTGATGGATCAGATCTTCCGGGAAGCCAGGACCGGAGGCGATAGTGTGGATAGTGTGCCCGCTGGCTTCCTCAAACGGCATGATATTGCCATCCGGCGGCGGGGGAAGAATGCGTTTCCCGGTTTCAATTTCCCAGTCGCAGGAGTAGACGATGCCCATTGAGGTCGCGATCGGTCCCTCCATCCGCGCCATCAGATCGATCCATTGCCCCACGCCGGATTCCTGCTTGAAGAAGCGGGGGTCAACCATGTTCATGCTGCCGGTGTAGGCGATATAGTTATCGATCAGAACCATTTTCCGGTGCTGGCGGAGATCCATGCGACGCAGAAAGACGCGGAAAAGATTCACTTTCAGCGCCTCGACCACCTCGATACCGGCGTTGCGCATCATGCCTGCCCACGGGCTACGGAAAAAGGCCACGCTGCCGGCGGAGTCCAGCATCAGGCGGCAGTGGATACCGCGACGTGCAGCGGCCATTAGCGATTCGGCGACCTGGTCCGCCATGCCGCCCGGCTGCCAGATATAAAACACCATCTCGATATTATGCCGGGCGAGCTGGATATCACGGATCAGCGCCTGCATCACATCATCAGAAGAGGTCATCAGTTGCAGCTGATTGCCTTTTACCCCAGCAATCCCCTGGCGGCGTTCGCACAGCTTGAACAGAGATGCGGCCACGCTACTGTTCTCTTCAGCGAAGATATGCTTGCAGGCTTTAAGGTCGGCAAGCCATTTCGCCGTGGAGGGCCACATGGCGCGGGCGCGTTCGGCGCGGCGTTTACCCAGATGAAGTTCACCGAAAGAGAGATAGGCGATGATGCCCACCAGCGGCAGAATGTAGATAATCAGAAGCCAGGCCATGGCGGAAGGTACCGCTCTGCGTTTCATCAGAATGCGCAACGTCACCCCGGCAATTAACAGCCAGTATCCTAAAATGACCAGCCAACTCACCACGGTGTAGAAGGTTGTCATAAATAAAAAATCCTTTTGAAAGCGTATTGTTATGAGTTTACGCATCAGGATTCATCTGGCAAATAAAAACGGCAGATAAAAGCGCTGGTTTGCCGCCTGCTTAGGCATATAATGGCATCTCTGTTAGAGAAAGAGTTGTAGACATGAAGCGCAGTAGAACTGAAGTTGGGCGCTGGCGCATGTTGCGACAGGTGAGTCGTCGTAAGGCTCGTTGGCTGGAAGCACAATCCCGCCGCAATATGCGTATCCACGCCATCAGAAAATGTGGCCTGAACAGACACCGTAACGCGTTGTTGTTCGCGGTCCAGGACATCTGAAAAGCATGAAGGGCACCGTAAAGGTGCCCATTAAATATCCAGGCTATCAATTTTTGCAGTCTCTTCCCATCTGCTTTCCGCGATATACTAAGTCCCCATAACGTCATGATATTAAAAGATGAATCCTTATCTCTGGATTTTTATTGTACTTTTGGCGCTGGATGCGCTCAGGGAAGATTTAGGACTTTCGTCATTTTCCTCATTGGCAGATTATGTTTTCGCATGGGGAATACATTTTTATTAAAGGAAAAAAGGATGAACGGAAAAGTAATGGCAGCACTCTTTGGGATTGCGATATTAAGCGGTTGTGCCAGTAGCAAAACCTCACCCGAACGGCACGCGTTTTATTTCGTGTCGCATCAGTCCAGCTTTACTGGCGGCAATTACACCTCCAGCGTGCAGAAAAATTATCAGCTGAACGTGGCGCAGTTCCGCGAGCTTTATGCCCGGGGCAAAGCTGACCGCGCGGAAGGGCGGACTCAGGCTGAAGCCAGTGAATACGCGCAAAGCATTCGCGATCAGCTAAAAGAAAATGCGAAGTCGCAGGAACTGTTCGCAGGCAACGCGAAGGATAAATGGTCTTCGGACATGGACAGTAAAGACGCCATATTATTTGGTAACGAACTGGCCGCGACTTATCTTGATGGCTATAACGGCGTACAATAGCGCAACTGATTCAGGGGATACCGTAATTACCGGTATCCCCGCTGTTTTTGAGCGAAAGGAGTGAGACGTGTTTGCGGAGTTTGGTGTACTGAATTTCTGGACCTATGTTGTCGGCGCATTTTTTATCGTGCTGGTTCCAGGACCGAACACCTTGTTTGTGCTGAAAACAGGGATTGGCCACGGCGTTAAGAAAGGCTATCTGGCAGCCACCGGTGTGTTTATTGGTGATGCCGTGCTGATGTTTCTGGCCTGGGCGGGCGTCGCCGCGTTGATCCAGACCACTCCGGTTTTATTTAATATTGTCCGCTATCTGGGCGCGTTTTATCTGCTGTGGCTGGGCGGAAAAATGCTCTGGTCCGTTATGACGCGTCAAAAAAATGCGCACGAAAGTAGCGCCGAACCGGCAAGCGCAATCCTTAAGCGTTCGCTGGTGCTGAGCCTGACGAACCCGAAAGCGATTCTCTTTTACGTGTCGTTCTTCGTGCAGTTCATTGATGTCAATGCGAAGAATACCGGCACGTCGTTCCTGATCCTCGCCACAACGCTTGAGCTGATCAGCTTCATGTACATGAGCTTCCTGATTTTCTCAGGCGCGTTTGTCACGCGTTACCTGAAAACCAAAAAGAAACTGGCGAAGCTGGGGAACGGGTTGATAGGGCTGCTGTTTGTCGGATTTGCGGCGAGGCTGGCGTCGCTGCACTGAATGAAGAAAAGGCTCCCGAGGGAGCCTTTCGTTTCAGAATACTTTTTTATACGGACGAACCGTGACTTTCTCGTACACGCCGGCTGCGACGTACGGGTCTGCTTCTGCCCAGGCCTGCGCGGCTTCCAGAGATTCAAACTCGGCAATCACCGTGGAGCCGGTAAAACCCGCCGCGCCCGGATCGTTGCTGTCAACGGCAGGCATCGGGCCTGCGGTCAGCAACCGACCTTCATCCTGTAGCAACTGTAAACGCGCCAGATGAGCAGGGCGAACGGAAAGACGTTTTTCCAGAGAATCAGGTACATCTTCAGCGTAAATCACGTAAAGCACGGCAAAGCTCCTTAACCGGTAAAAGTGACAATTACGTTATGTGAAAGCGCAAATGACTGCAATGTAAAGATAATAACAATGTTAAAACCCTGATCTGGATGCCCCTTTTTTGCCCTCATGTACGCTTAAATTGCGCCAGGACAAAGTGTCTTATTGAATATGATTGCTATTTGCATTTAAAATCGAGGTTCGGTTTTTTAACGTTGATGATTATGACTTCGATGACCCTTGATTTACCTCGCCGCTTTCCATGGCCGACGCTGCTTTCCGTCGTTATTCACGGTGCTGTCGTGGCGGGTCTGCTCTATACCTCGGTTCATCAGGTTATTGAAATGCCGGCGCCAGCGCAGCCAATTTCTGTGACCATGGTATCGCCTGCGGATCTTGAGCCGCCGCAGGTTGCGCCGCCGCCGCCACAGCCCGTTGTTGAACCCGAGCCGGAGCCAGAGCCCGAGCCGGTTCCTGAACCGCCGAAAGAAGCGCCGGTAGTGATCCATAAGCCGGAGCCGAAACCTAAGCCGAAGCCAAAACCCAAGCCGGTCAAAAAGGTGGAAGAGCGTCCGAAACGCGAAGTGCGTCCGGTTGAGCCACGCGCCACGCAGCCGGTTGAAAATGCCGCCCCGTCACGTCCGCTGATGAATAACACCACGACCGCGACAAAACCGACGGTAACGGCGCCCGCGGGCCCGCGCGCGCTGAGCCGTAACCAGCCGCAGTACCCGGCACGTGCTCAGGCGTTACGTATTGAAGGGCGTGTACGGGTGAAATTCGACGTTACGGCCGATGGACGTGTCGATAACGTGGAAATCCTGTCCGCACAGCCGGCGAATATGTTTGAACGCGAAGTTAAATCGGCCATGCGCAGGTGGCGCTATGAAGCCGGTAAACCCGGCAATGGGTTGATTGTGAACATTGTCTTCCGCCTGAACGGCGGGGCACAGATGGAATAAAAGAAGCCTCCGCAAGGAGGCTTTTTTTTACCTGAGGATCAGCTCCGTGGGAGCTGGCGGGGCTTACCGTCGCTATCCACCGCCACATAGATAAATAATGCCTCCGTCGCCTTATAGCGCTGACCAATCGGCTCAGAAGAGACTTTTTTCACCCATACTTCAATGTTGATGGAGACAGACGTATTGCCGCGTTTTACGCAGCGTGCGTAACAGCACACCACGTCCCCCACCGCGACAGGGCGCAGAAAGGTCATGCCATCGACCCGGACTGTCACCACGCGCCCGTGTGCAATCTCTTTTGCCAGGATTGCACCGCCCATATCCATCTGCGACATCAACCAGCCGCCAAAAATATCGCCATTGGCATTCGTATCCGCAGGCATTGCCAGTGTGCGTAAAACCAGTTCGCCCTGTGGGGCGTCATTTGTTGTCATTGTTTTTAAACTCGTAACTGAAGACTTCAGGCGGGATGCTACTATGATTTCTGGCTGGAGAGAATAGGGTTAGCGCCCGCAGAGCAGGCGCCAGCGGGTCAGAAGGACAGGGTCACGCCTGCGTAATACGCACGGCCTGGTTCGTTATAGGTCGATGCACCGTCATTTTCTCGGTAAATCTGCTTATCAAAGAGGTTGCTGATCCCGGCATTCAGGCGGAGATCTTTTGTCAGTTGATAGTTACTACCGATCCCAACGATGGAATAGGCGCCAATCTCTTTATCTGACATCGCATTCTGCTCTTTGCGGATTTCAGCATTTTCTCTTGGCTTCTGGCGACCATACATCGTCCAGCCAATGTTCGCTGAAAGTTTGCTGTTAACCTGCCAGTCGAGCATCGTGTTGACGGTATATTTTGGGATAATCGACAGAGGGTTGCCGGTGTCCTTACTTTCAGACTGAATCATATACGTCGCATTGGTACGCCAGGTTAGCGTGTCGCGGATAACCGGGACGGTGAGGTTGCCTTCCAGCCCCTCAACAACAGCCTTTCCTCCGTTCTGCCACTGAAGGATATTTGCGCCGCTGCTTGTCTGGCCCAGCACATCCGTTCCTGAAACAATCTTGTTTTTGTAATCGTTGCGGAACCAGGTTATGCCAGCCTCGTAGCCTTCCAGCGCGAAGGCCAGGCCAATCTCTTTGTTCACGCTGATTTCAGGATCCAGATCCGGATTACCTAACAGGTAACAGCTTCCTTCGGAAACGTTGTTCGGGCAGCCATTGCCGCGGGTGGAAAGCAGATAGCCTTCGCTGGATTGATACAGGTTTGGCGCTTTAAATACCCGAGCGATACCCGCTTTAACCTTGAACATGTCACCCAAATCCTGAGAGAGGTTCAGGCTAGGACTCCAGTTGCTGCCAAACTGATTGTGATAATCAAAGCGGAGCCCTGGGATCAGGTTGGTGCCCTGGCGCGCTTCAATATTGTCCTCAAGATAGATGCCAGTGAGGTCAGCGCTGTTTTTGCTGTTGCGCTCAGAAGCCGTACCGGGAACGCCGTTAATCACTTCTCCCGACACATTTGTCGCCTGCATTGAGGCCGGATCGTTCAGTTCATCACGGTTCCATTCTGCACCCACGGTTAGCGTCTGTTCGACCAGCCAGAAGAAAGGAATGTTCAGTTCACCCGTTGAACGGTATGACTCCAGCCGGCTGGTATCGTATTTATCGCTATTGATCATCCCCTCAACTTTGCCCGTAGAGCCTTCTTCCAGGCGGGTGTTGTTGGTCTTTTCATAATAAACACCGAACTTAGACTGACCCCAGTCCCAGATGCCGTTGTGCGTAATGCCATAGGACTGGCGGTACATTCGGTTCGTTTCGTGTCCATACAGGGACGACACCAGACCGTCAGGGCTGACGTTGCTGTTGCTGTATTGAGTATCACCCGCGTAGATATTGCCCTGGCGGCTGTAGCTGTAGTCGAAATCGATAATCTGCTGTGGCGTGAGTTTCCAGGAGAGCAGGGCATTAATGTCCTTGTTGCGCACGCCTTCACGTCCGGCGGCGTAAGAGCCGTTTTGCGCGGTGTTGATGTCCTGAGCATCTGCGTCAGTTTTGTTGATATTCCCGTACAGGCGCATCGTTAACGCATCGCCCGCAAGGGGGCCGCTCAGATCAAAATTAGCGCGTTTCGTCGCTCCCTCTTTATCATTTTCAGGCTGGTTAGTGTACAGGGAGAGCGAGCCGTGCCAGTCGTTGGTCGGGCGTTTGGTAATGATGTTGACGACGCCGCCGGCCGCCCCCGAACCATAGCGGGCGGCAGCAGGTCCCCGGAGCACTTCAATGCGCTCAACCATCTCTGGCGGAACCCAGTTGGTATCCCCGCGGGTGTCGCGCTCCCCGCGCCAGCTGTAGCGCACCGAGTTACGTGACGACACCGGCACACCGTCAATCAGAATCAGCGTGTTCTCCGGCCCCATACCGCGGATGTCGATCTGGCGGTTGTTACCGCGGCTGCCTGTCGCGCTGTTTCCGGTGAGGTTAACCCCGGGCATTTTGCGAATAATTTCAGAAAGATCGTTCACCGGTGGATCCTTTTCTATGTCCTTTGCCGTGATGATGGAAACCCCCGGCTGTTGCTTCAGCGCCTCTTCAGCGGTGGCCTGAACAACCATTGTTTCACCATCGGCGAGAGGATCTTCCGCTGCGTGTGCGCTCTGATAAAGCGTTGAAAGAATGGCGAGCGTAAGTGTAGCCGGGGCAAATCTTATTATGTTATTCATCAACTCATTTCCATTTGTTAAAATGCGATGACGAATATTAATGATAGTCATTCTCATTACAATAAAGTGACAGCAATCTCCATAAAATCTTCATGATTCAGACATTTTCGCAGGAAGGATGTAGAGAAAAGAGAAGGCGGGAAAAGAGGCCAGACCGCGCGGCGATCTGGCCAGAAGGATCAGTGCTTGTCATCCTGCGGCATGTGGCGATAAATATAAACGCCGCTGAGCAGGGTGAAGATAAGAGTCAGCGCCGTCAGGCCAAACACCTTGAAGTTGACCCAGATATTCTGCGGCAGCCAGAATGCGATATAGATATTCGCCAGACCACACAGAATAAAAAATAGTGCCCAGGCGATATTCAGACGCCCCCACACAGCCTGCGGCAGGGTCAGTTCTTTCCCCAGCATGCGCTGGATCAGCGGCTTCTTCATCACCCACTGGCTGATGAGGAGTGCGCCCGCAAACAGGCCGTAAATCACCGTGACCTTCCATTTGATAAATTCATCATTGTGGAAGAACAACGTCAGACCACCAAACACCGCCACCATCAGGAAGGTGATGAGCGCCATCTTTTCAACTTTGCGATAGCGAACCCAGCTGTAAATCAGCACCACAGCCGTTGCCACAATCAGCGCCAGCGTGCCGGCATAAATGTCGTACAGCTTATAAAAAGCGAAAAATACGATCAGCGGTAAAAAATCAAGAAACTGCTTCATTCTGCGATCCCAGTTACTGACGAATTAACATGTACAGGCGGAACAAATAGACCAGCAGCACGGCTGAAATCAGATTGCTCAGCGTATTGGCGACAACCGCTCCGACGTTTGGCGTTAACACCGCAAAATTCGGCGCAAACAGCAACAGCAGAGTTTTGGCCAGCAGCCAGCTGATAACGGCCGGGGCGACCAGTCGCATATTGGCCCATGCGAGCCTGATGCTGCTGCGCATGGCGGTGAAAATGCCCATTTTGTCCTGCACAACCATTACTGGCGCGAATGAAAGCACGATAGCCAGCAGCACGCCCGGAACGACAACCAACATTATCCCCATCTGGACCAGCAGCGTGGTAAGGAAGATGAGGATAAACAGTTTTGGCAGCACCGGAGCGCTGGCCCCGATTGCACGTAACGCGCTGACGCGTTGGCCGGCAGACACCAGCTGGATCATCAGCAACACGCCACCCGCCAGAATGGCGTTGCCAATCAGGCCCGAGAAGGTAGATGCCGCAGATGCGCGCAGCAAGATTTGCTGTTGCTCTGGCGTCATATTCTGTACAAGGTCAAACAACCCTGCGCTGCCTGCAAGATGATCCCCCTGGCTCAGCGTGGCAATCTGTTCATCACTGGGTGAGAACGCATGACCCAGCACCACCGTAATAAAGGCGCACAACAACGCGATCAGTAAAAAGGTAATGAACTGATTGCGGAAAAAATTTCCCGTGTCACGGTAGACAGACTTCGCCGTGATAGACATGCACTCTCCTTGAGTATTGCAGGTGTTAATTAGCCGGCAATTGTACACCGGATAACACGCTGGTGGCAGCATCAAGGCTTGTATGGAAAAGCATATCTTTGTAAAGCGGCGGTAATCCATAGCGGGCGCGGGCGCGATTGCATGCCTCATTGACCTGCCCATCCTTTCCCGACATCGCGAAAGTGCGACACGGGCTGGGGCGATCCGCGTAAATGGAACAGCGGGTGGATACCCCAGGCTCACCTTGCAGTGCCACACAGCGGCTCTGTTTTTGGTTGGTGCCGCGCATACAGCGCAGAAAAGGGGTTAAGGGTTCCGTGAGATCAACCGGAACGGTGCCGCCGCCATCGCTGGCTTCAGCCCAGTAGAAAGAGACTCGAAAATACGCACAACAGGCTCCGCACGTCATGCACGGGTTATGATCACTCATGGCACACCTGCAAAAGTAGAACGCATCAAATCACATTGTGAGAGCGATAAATTATCCAGCCGCTACAGGAAGCGCAAGAGAGGGAAGACAGAAAATTTTGTAACCATGAAATGCCAAAAATTGACGCGGTAACAACTTATTGCTTTATGAGGCGTCACCAAAAATTAACCTAGATCAATGAATGTTAACTTACTGGTTTTAATGTGATCTGTGTTAGATCACTTATTACTCATTTGTGAGTATATTCTCCTCCGCAATTAAAACCACAACGATGGAGCGGATATGAAAAAATTAGCGGTGGCAGCCCTTATCTTAAGCAGTCTCTCTGGCGGCGCGTACGCGCATGAAGCAGGCGAATTCTTTATTCGTGCCGGTTCGGCAACGGTACGTCCAACGGAAGGGTCCGATAATGTACTGGGTATGGGCGGGTTTAACGTCAGCAATAACACCCAGTTAGGCCTGACGTTTACGTATATGGCAACGGATAACGTTGGCGTCGAGCTTTTAGCCGCCACGCCATTCCGTCACCGCGTCGGTATAGGACCGACCGGGGACATTGCCACGGTTCACCATTTGCCACCAACGCTGATGGCGCAGTGGTACTTCGGCGATTCCAGCAGCAAGGTGCGCCCTTATATTGGTGCAGGCGTTAACTACACCACCTTCTTTGATGAGAAATTTAACGATACCGGTAAAGAGGCCGGGCTCTCCGATCTCAGCCTGAAAGACTCGTGGGGCATGGCGGGGCAGGTTGGTCTGGATTATCTGATTAACCGTGACTGGCTGATCAACGCCTCGGTCTGGTATATGGACATTGATACGGACGTGCGCTTTAAAGCTGACGGGCAGCAGCAAAGTATCAATACCCATCTGGATCCGTGGGTATTTATGTTCTCAGCAGGCTATCGTTTCTGACAGAAGATATATCCCCTGTCAGCCGGTGATTGCTGTAAGGTGGTTGTTCCATACACCTGGCTGGAGGGGATATCCCCAACATCAAATTTGAGTGTCCGGTTTGTGCAGGTAAACAGTTTCAGTTCACGACGTTCAGCCCAGCACATAGCCTACCTCACGGTGCTATCTGTTCCGTTTGCGGAACACGTCTCACCATTCATTCATGCCTGCCGAAGCTCAGACGACGACGGTGGCCAAAGCCAGTAAACTAGAAAAGGCCTCTGAGAGGCCTTTTTAGATCGTGAAGTCACTTCTGAATTAAATAACGAATGGTTGGTCCGTCCTGCTGGATATCCAGCACGGTATAGCCGTGATTTTTGGCATCAAGAGGAATGTTATTGATCGACTGGGGGCAATCGCTCACCACTTCCAGAATTTCACCTTTCTTTAGCTGCGGTAGCGCTTCAAGCGTGGCGACGGCCGGGTAAGGGCAAGGTTCACCCACCATATCGAGACGATAATCAGGCACGATCTCTTTCATGCGGCATTCTCCTGAGTTTCAGTTTTGGCGGTGGCGCGTCGGAAGAAGCGCTTCTCTTGTGCAACAACCAGCAAGAAGGCGATAAGCAGCAGGGCGTAGGTCACCAGGAGTCCCCCGAGTGGACCAAAGGTTTTCAGCAGGTTGACCTTGTCCCAGTTTGTTGCCAGTACTGGCGAGACGTCATCCCAGTAGCAGGCCAGAAGGGTAGAGCCAATCACGTTACCCAGACCCACCCACCAGTAATGCACCTGACCTTCCACGGCGCGATACATCCAGCCGGTTTCACACCCGCCCGCCAGCACGATGCCAAAACCAAACAGCAGCCCGCCAATCACGGCATTTGGGCCCGCCCACATGATTTTCGGTTCCACGCCGAGCTGAACATAGCTGAAGATGCCGATCGCGCTCACGGCCATGCCGGCAATAATGGCTTTCGCCATCATGGTGCGTCCGGTGATCCACATATCGCGAAACGCGGAGGTAAAGCAGATCTGCGCGCGTTCAATCAGCAGACCAAAGCCGACGCCGAACAGCATGGCCAGTCCCAGTTTTGGCTGATTCATCGCCGTGCAAATCGCCCAGGCAACCATGGCAAAAAAGACCAGCATACCGAGGCGGAAGCGACGACGCGCCTGATCGGGTTTTTGCGTTAACGGAGAGGCAGCGCTAACTTTCGTCATTTTCACCGGAATGCGGAACAGCGGCAGCAGGGTGAATTTAGCACCGAAGTAGGAGCCGATGGCGGTGGCGGCGGCAAAGAACCAGGCATGCAGCGAGAACTGCGGAATACCGGTGAAGAACGCGGCAAGGTTACAGCCCATCGCCAGACGAGCGCCAAACCCGGCAATGATACCGCCGACCACGGCCTGCACAATGCGGATGCGGCTTTTTGGCATGCGCAACTTAACGTTATTGGCCCACAGCGCGGCCGCAAAACAGCCGCCGAACATGCCAATGATCATCATCCCGTCGATGCGGGTCAGCGGTGTGCCCTCAAGATGGATCAGTTTGAAGTAGCCCCACTCTTCGGCATGGACGCCTGCCAGCTGTAATAGCTGCCCACCCCAGCGGGTAAACTCGCCCGTAACAGCCCAGAAGGTGCCGGTAATACCGAAATAATAAGTAGAGAGAATGCCTGCCGCGATAACGGCCGGAACAGGTGACCAGAACTTAACCAGGTAAGTCTGTTTGAAGGAATGCCATGACATGAATAACCTCTGAACTCAGAAGGGTAACGCTAAAAAGAGCCCAGATCATACGCTTACGCGAAAGTTTGGAAAGTCATTCACACCGAAAATATCGACAGGATCAATTTTGACCTGCTTCTTTCAGGAAGAGAGAAGGGAAAACCGCCTGACGCCGGGGCCAGACGGTGTTAACGGTTACGCCTTGCGCGTGGCTGCTTTCATGGATGTGACGAATGCGTGTAACTCAGTTAGCATCTGCTCTGGCTTATCCACGTTCTTCTCGATGATTTTCACGATAGCCGAACCCGAAATGGCTCCGGCGGCTTTCGCGTCAATCGCCGCAGTAACCTGATCCGGTGAGGAAATGCCAAAGCCCTGAAGCGGCGGTGCAGCATGGTATTCTGCCAGCTTCTCCACCAGATGATGCAGCGGCAGCGCGGCTTTGTTTTCCGCACCGGTGACGCCCGCACGGGAGAGCAGGTAGGTGTAACCTCGTCCGTAAGAGGCAATCTGGCGCAACAGATCGTCATCGGCATTCGGTGGACAGATGAAAATCGGCGCGACGTTGTGGCGCATTGCCGCCTGACGGAATGGCGCAGACTCTTCAACGGGCACGTCAGCCACCAGCACGGAGTCAACGCCCACGCGGGCGCACTCTGCGTAAAACGCATCAATACCGCGGCTGAACACCAGGTTGGCGTACATCAGCAGGCCGATCGGAATGGTCGGGTGCTTCTGACGGATCGCCGCCAGCATTTCAAAGCACTGGCTCGGCGTCACGCCCGCGGCAAACGCGCGTAGCGTTGCGTTCTGAATGGTCGGGCCATCCGCCAGCGGATCGGAGAACGGAATACCGAGCTCCAGCGCGTCGGCACCGGCATCAATCAGGGTGTCGATAATCTTCAGCGACTGCTCCGGGCCGGGGTCGCCCAGCGTCACGAAGGGAACGAAGGCGCCTTCCTGGCGAGCTTTCAGTTGTGCAAATGCGTTGTCGTAGCGTTCCATCAGATTTCCCCTCGTGCTTTCAGAATATCGTGAACGGTGAAGATATCTTTGTCACCGCGACCGGAAAGGTTTACCACCAGCAGCTGCTCTTTTTCCGGGTTTTCCTTCATCATTTTCAGCGCGTGCGCCAGCGCGTGGGAAGACTCCAGCGCCGGGATGATCCCTTCATTGCGGCACAGCGTTTTGAAGGCCTCCAGCGCTTCGTCATCGGTGATGGAGACATAATCCGCGCGGCCGGTGCTGTTGAGGAACGCGTGCTGCGGCCCTACGGACGGGAAATCCAGCCCGGCAGAGATCGAGTAAGACTCCTCAATCTGCCCTTCATCGGTCTGCATCATCGGGGCCTTCATGCCGAAGTAGATCCCCACGCGGCCATGCTTCAGCGGCGCACCATGCTCGCCCGTTTCAATACCGTGGCCGGCAGGCTCAACGCCAATCAGCCCAACGCTGGTTTCGTCGATAAAATCGGCAAACATGCCGATGGCGTTAGATCCGCCACCAACGCAGGCGATCACCGCATCCGGCAGGCGACCCTCTTTTTCGAGGATCTGCGCTTTAGTCTCTTCGCCGATCATGCGCTGGAATTCACGCACGATGGTCGGGAACGGGTGCGGGCCCGCGGCGGTACCGAGCATGTAGTGGGCGGTTTCGTAGCTGCCAGACCAGTCGCGAAGCGCTTCATTACAGGCATCTTTCAGCGTGGCAGAACCGCTGTGCACCGGGATCACTTCCGCCCCCATAAGACGCATACGGAACACGTTTGGCGACTGGCGCTCAACGTCCTTCGCCCCCATGTAAATGCGGCATTTCAGGCCGAGCAGGGCGCTGGCGAGCGCTGAAGCCACACCGTGCTGTCCCGCGCCGGTTTCGGCGATGATTTCGGTTTTACCCATCCGCTTCGCGAGCAGCGCCTGGCCAAGCACCTGGTTAGTTTTATGCGCGCCACCGTGCAGCAGATCTTCACGCTTAAGATACAGCGTAGTTTTAGTGCCTTCGGTCAGGTTGCGGCACTTTGTCAGCGCCGTCGGACGACCGGCGTAGTTTTTCAGCAGGTCAGTAAACTCCGCCTGAAACGCCGGATCTTTCTGTGCGCTCACGAACGCTTCTTCCAGCTGGCGCAGCGCGGGCATCAGGATTTGTGGGACATACATCCCACCGAACTCACCAAAATACGGGTTAAGTAATGTCGTCATCTTCTCTTCCTTAATATGCACGCAGAGTTTTAAATACCGATGCCAGCTTGCTGGCGTCTTTAATGCCCGGTTGGGACTCTACGCCTGAATTGAAATCGAGGCCGGCGCAGCCGGTTTTGGCCGCTTCCACACAGTTATCGGGGCTTAATCCCCCCGCCAGCAGGACATTGTCCAGCACTTCGCCACGCAACAGTGACCAGTCAAAACGCTGCCCCGTGCCGCCCTGGCCGTTGTCGAGCACGTATTTATCAACATGCTTCAGGTTACGCGCGGGCAGGGTGGCGCCAACGCTTTGCGCTTTCCAGATCTGAACCTGAGGCGCCAGAACATGTCGCAGAGCATCGATGTACGCCTGATCTTCATCGCCGTGCAGCTGGACCGCGCTCAGGGATAACGCGTCCGCTTTTGCCGCAACGTCGTTAATATCCGCATTGCGGAACACGCCCACGTAGCTCAGAGGCGCAGCCGCCACCACCTTGCGCGCCTGTTCCTCATTAACGGCGCGAGGAGAGGACTCAACAAAGATCAGACCACCATAGATTGCGCCCGCTTCATATGCGGCCTGCGCATCCTGTTCACGGGTCAGGCCGCAGACTTTGTTCTCACCCAACAGCACGCGGCGCACGGCCGCATTAAGATCGTCGTGTTCCATCATCGCGGAGCCGATCAGGAAACCGTTGGCAAAGTGGCTGAGTTCGCGCACCTGAGCGTAGCTGTTAATCCCGGATTCGCTGATCACCGTGACGCCCGCGCCCAGACGCGGCGCAAGCTGGCGCGTACGGTTGAGGTCAATCGACAGGTCGCGCAGGTCGCGGTTGTTAATGCCGACCACTTTGGCTTCCAGCGCGATGGCGCGCTCCAGCTCCTCTTCGTTGCTCACTTCGGTCAGTACGCCCATATTCAGGCTGTGCGCGACGGCGGAGAGCTGGCGATACTGCTCGTCATCCAGAACGGAGAGCATCAGCAGGCAGGCATCTGCCTGGTAAAAGCGCGCCAGCCAGATCTGATACGGGTCGATAATAAAGTCTTTGCACAGAATCGGCTGCGGCGCGATGCCGCTGACAACGGGCAGAAAATCGAAGCTGCCCTGGAAATATTTCTCATCCGTCAGCACAGAAATGGCAGACGCATGATGCTTGTAGATACCGGCAATACGCGCCGGGTCGAAATCGTCGCGGATCACGCCTTTGGACGGAGACGCTTTTTTACACTCCAGAATAAACGCGGTACGCGCGCCCTGGAGCGCATCATAAAAACGACGGCTGCTCGGAACGACGTCATTCTGAAAACTGGCGAGCGGCTGCTGTTGCTTACGGGCTTCCACCCAGATGGCCTTATCGGCGACGATTTTCGCTAAAACGGTCTGCATTATTTACCCTCTTGCCGCAAGTGCGGTAACGCGATCGTAAGCTGCACCGGAGCGCAGTACGTCCAGAACTTTTTGGGCGTTGGCTTTCAGATCTTCCTCGCCATGTAAACGCATCAGCATGGCTACGTTGGCCGCCACGGCGGCCTCATGGGCGGCCTCACCTTTACCTTGTAATAAGCGCGTGAGAATGTCACGGTTTTCTTCCGGCGTGCCGCCCGCCAGGGCGTCCTGATGGTACGGGGTCAACCCGAAGTCAGCGGCCTCAAGCTGATAGTTCAGCACTTCACCGTTATTCAGTTCCGCCACCAGCGTGGGCGCATGCAGGGAAACTTCATCCATCCCGCCGCTGTGTACCACGGCGGCGCGTTGGTAACCGAGGACGCGCAGCGTCTCCGCAATCGGCAGGACCAGCTCCGGGCTGTAAACGCCAATCAGCGCCAGCGGCGGGTGCGCCGGGTTAATGAGTGGACCGAGCACGTTAAACAGCGTGCGGGTTTTAAGCTGCTGGCGAACCGGCATCGCGTGGCGGAAACCGGTGTGATACTTCGGCGCAAACAGGAAACAGACGCCCAGATCATCCAGCGCTTCACGGGAACGCTCGGCGTTCATGTCCAGGTTGATACCGAAAGCCGCCAGCAGGTCGGACGATCCGGAACGGCTGGACACGCTGCGGTTGCCGTGTTTCGCCACTTTCAGACCGCATGCCGCGGCCACAAAGGCGCTGGCGGTGGAAATATTGATACTGTTACTGCCGTCGCCACCGGTCCCGACAATATCGGCAAACGGATAGTCCGGGCGCGGGAACGGGGCGGCATTTTCCAGCAGTGCGGTTGCCGCGCCGGCGATCTCCTGCGGGCTTTCGCCGCGTACCTTCATGCTCACCAGCGCAGCGGCCAGCTGCTCAGGCTTCAGCTCGCCGCGCACGACGGCGGAGAACAGCTGGTGGCTCTCCTGCTGGCTCAGGGTCTGGGCCTGATACAGTTTTTCCAGAATCGGTTGCAGGGTGTTGGTCTGCTCCAGCTTTTGCAGCGCCCAGTCGAGCGTTTGCTCCAGCAGGCGCGCGCCGTTGGACGTCAGGATAGATTCCGGGTGGAACTGCATCCCGCAGACGCGATCCGCATCATGACGCACTGCCATCACCATCCCTTCAAACGAGGCGTTAATGGTCAGCCCGGCCGGAATATTGCTGCCGACCAGCGAGTGGTAACGCGCTACCGGAAGCGGGTTCGGCAGACCGGCAAACATCGCCTGACCGTCATGTTCAATACTTGACGCTTTACCATGGAGGATCTCCCCCGCCTGACCCACGTAACCGCCGTAGGCTTCGACAATCGCCTGGTGGCCGAGGCAGATGCCGATAATCGGCAGCTTGCCGCGCATACGGGTCAACAGCTCAGGCATACAGCCTGCTTCGCTCGGTGCGCCTGGGCCCGGGGAGAGCATCAGCACCGGGTTTTGCATGGTCGCCAGACGGTCAATTAGCGTCTGGGCCGGAACGTGGTTGCGATAGATAACGACATTGTGACCATTCGCACGCAGCTGATCTGCCAGGTTGTAGGTAAAGGAGTCGATATTATCGAGCAGCAGAATGTCAGCCATCAGAAAATCTCCTGTGCATGGTGTGCGGTAGCAATGGCGCGCAGTACCGCGCGCGCTTTACTGCGGGTTTCGTCGGCTTCCGACTGCGGAACAGAATCCAGCACAATCCCGGCTCCGGCCTGGACGGTGGCAATGCCGTCCTCAACGTAGGCGGAGCGGATCACGATGCAGGTATCAAGGTCACCGTGAGCGGTGAAATAGCCCACGGCACCACCGTAGCTGCCGCGACGGCGTCCTTCCGCTTCGGCGATCAGCTGCATGGCGCGGACTTTCGGCGCGCCGCTCAGGGTGCCCATGTTCATGCAGGCGCGGTAGGCATGCAGAACGTCGAGGTCGTGGCGCAGTTCACCCACCACGCGGGATACCAGGTGCATGACGAAGGAGTAGCGGTCGACTTTGGTCAGGTCCGCCACGTAGCGGCTGCCTGGGGTGCAAATACGTGCCAGATCGTTACGCGCCAGGTCAACCAGCATCAGGTGTTCGGAGAGCTCTTTATGGTCGGTACGCATTTCAAGTTCGATGCGGCTGTCGAGATCGCGGTCCAGGGAGCCATCGGCACGACGGCCGCGTGGACGGGTTCCCGCTATCGGGTAGATCTCAATCTGGCGGCTGGTGGCGTCGTACTTGAGGGAGCTTTCCGGCGACGCGCCAAACAGGGTGAAATCATTGTCCTGCATAAAGAACATGTACGGGCTTGGGTTGCTCTTTTTCAGCACATCGTAAGCCGCCAGCGGCGACGGGCAGGGCAGTGAGAAGCGACGGGACGGCACTACCTGGAAAATCTCCCCGGCACGAATCGCTTTTTGCATCTGACGTACCACCGCGCCGTACTGATCGTCGGTCTGACTCACCTCGCAGGTCATCTTTTCAACACGCTGCACCGGGAGCGCGGGCGGTGCTTCTGACATCTGCTGTTGCAGTTGGGCGATGCGCTGCGCGAGGCGATTTTTCTCAGACTCAGACGGAGTGAAAAGGCTGGCCTGGATGCGGGTATATTTTTTCTGATGGTCGATCACCAGCAGGGTTTCGGCCAGGTAGAAACAGTAGTCCGGGCAGCGGTTTCCCTGCTCGGTTTCCGGTAAATCTTCAAAGCCAGCAACCAGGTCGTAAGCAAACAGCCCGCCAAAAAACATTGCTTCGCGCTCAACTTCCGGCACGGCCACCAGATTTTGCAGCAGGCGAAAGGCGTCAAAAACGGAGAGCGAGCAGAGGCGGGCATCCTCATCCAGCAGCTGGCTCACCGGCGGGAAATGCAGAATACGCAGGTCCGGGTGGCGTTCATTTTCAATGCCTGAAGGCAGCGCCGCATCCAGCAGCGGCAGGAGCGACGCGCCATTGTCAGACAACGCCCTGATAGTGACGGTGTCACCTAACGCGGTAATGCGCAGCGCGCTGTCAACCAGCAGCAGGCTTTTGAGGTCGTCCTTACTGTCGATATCAGCTGACTCCAGCAGCAGCGTCGCGGGACGTGCGCCGCACACCTGATGAAACAGCGCGGTAGGGTTATGGCGATAGGCCGCCTCGCAGGTCAGCAGTTCGAGATGAGGTTTGGCTGTTTGCATGTTGTTGTTCTCATATTCTGTTCAAAAAAAAGCCCGCTGGGTAGCGGGCCGGGTATCTGTTTGCATTTCGCAGACGCGTGACACTGCCCGAAGATCAGGAAGTACGCCACCAACCGTGCAGAGCGAAATGTGCTGTCATTTTCCGATACCTTTCTCGTGTGAACTTGCGTACTAGTTAACTAGTTCGATGGCGTGTTGTCAACCCCTGATTTCAGTATTTCACGGTTAGTCGGTATCATAGGGGCTTCGGATGTCTCCAACCTGTTATGGGAAGTGCTTTGAGCGATACCACCTACGCCGTAATTTATGATTTACACAGCCATACGCAGGCTTCAGATGGCCTGCTGACACCCGAAGCTCTGGTCCATCGCGCCGTTGAAATGCGTGTCGGCACGCTGGCAATAACCGATCACGATACCACTGACGGCATTCCCGCCGCGCGCGCCGAGATTGCCCGCAGCGGACTGGCGCTGGATCTGGTGGCCGGGGTTGAGATCTCGACGGTCTGGGAAAACCACGAAATTCATATCGTTGGCCTGAATATCGATACAGAACATCCGGCCATGCGTGCTTTTTTGCAAGAACAAAAAACACGCCGCAATCAACGCGCGGAGATGATTGGCGAACGTCTGGAAAAAGCGCATATTCCCGGTGCGCTGGAAGGCGCGCGAACGCTGGCGAACGGTGGGGCGGTGACGCGCGGCCATTTCGCCCGTTTTCTGGTGGATGCCGGTAAGGCGACGACCATGGCGAATGTCTTTAAAAAGTATCTGGCGCGCGGGAAAACCGGATACGTTCCCCCACAGTGGTGTACAATAAAACAAGCTATTGATGTGATTCATCATTCTGGCGGTAAGGCCGTGCTGGCCCATCCGGGGCGGTATAATCTTTCTGCTAAATGGCTGAAAAGACTGCTGGCACACTTTGCCGAATGCGGCGGTGAGGCGATGGAAGTTGCCCAGTGTCAGCAGGCACCCAATGAGCGCTCGCAGCTCGCGACCTATGCCCGTCAGTTTGGTCTGCTTGGGTCACAGGGTTCAGATTTCCATCAACCCTGCGCGTGGATTGAACTGGGGCGCAAGCTCTGGTTACCCGCGGGTGTTGAGCCTGTCTGGCAGCTCTGGGAACAGCCACAGCAAATTGAAGAGAGGGAAGTATGAGTCAGTTTTTCTATATCCATCCGGATAACCCCCAGCCACGTCTGATTAATCAGGCCGTGGAGATCGTCCGCAAAGGCGGCGTTATTGTCTACCCAACCGATTCTGGCTACGCGCTGGGCTGTAAAATTGAGGATAAAGGGGCGATGGAGCGCATCTGTCGCATCCGCCAGCTGCCGGATGGCCACAACTTCACCCTGATGTGTCGCGATCTCTCTGAGCTGTCGACCTATGCTTATGTTGATAACGTGGCCTTTCGTCTGATTAAAAACAACACGCCGGGTAACTACACCTTCATTCTGAAGGGGACAAAAGAGGTGCCGCGTCGTCTGTTGCAGGAAAAACGTAAAACCATCGGCATGCGCGTGCCGTCGAACCCGATTGCCCAGGCGCTACTGGAAACCCTCGGCGAGCCCATGCTCTCCACATCGCTGATGCTGCCGGGCAGTGAGTTTACCGAGTCCGACCCGGAAGAGATCAAAGATCGTCTGGAGAAGGTGCTGGAGCTGATTATTCATGGCGGCTATCTTGGCCAGCAGCCGACCACCGTGGTGGATCTCACCGAAGACGCGCCAGAAGTGATTCGTGAAGGCGTGGGCGATGTTAAGCCTTTCTTGTAAGGGTGTAAGCAGATATACTACGCGGCCATCAAAGCAGGGCGCCGCCCTGTTTTTGACCTGATTCGACGCCTGTGAAGGCGACACCTGAGGAAGCTCAATGAGCGAGAAGTTACAGAAAGTGCTGGCGCGCGCCGGCCACGGTTCGCGCCGTGAAATCGAAGCCATTATTGAAGCAGGCCGCGTGAGTGTGGACGGTAAAATCGCCACGCTCGGTGACCGCGTTGAAATCGTACCGGGGCTGAAGATCCGCATTGACGGCCATCTTATCTCCGTGAAAGAGTCTGCTGAACAGATCTGCCGCGTACTGGCTTACTACAAGCCGGAAGGCGAACTGTGTACCCGCAACGACCCGGAAGGTCGCCCGACGGTGTTTGACCGTCTGCCAAAATTGCGTGGCGCCCGCTGGATTGCCGTAGGGCGTCTGGACGTGAACACCTGCGGCCTGCTGCTGTTCACCACCGATGGTGAACTGGCAAACCGTCTGATGCACCCGAGTCGTGAAGTGGAACGTGAATACGCCGTTCGTGTTTTCGGCCAGGTTGATGAGAATAAACTGCGCGACCTGTCGCGTGGCGTTCAGCTGGAGGACGGCCCTGCGGCGTTCAAAACCATCAAGTTTACCGGTGGTGAAGGCATTAACCAGTGGTACAACGTTACCCTGACAGAGGGACGTAACCGCGAGGTGCGTCGTCTGTGGGAAGCGGTCGGTGTCCAGGTGAGTCGCTTGATTCGCGTCCGCTATGGCGACATTCTGCTGCCGAAAGGCCTGCCACGTGGCGGCTATACCGAACTGGATCTGACGCAAACCAACTACCTGCGCGATCTGGTTGGCCTGACGCCAGAAACCACGTCGAAAGTGGCGGTAGAGAAAGATCGTCGTCGCATGAAGGCGAATCAAATCCGCCGTGCGGTGAAACGTCATAGCCAGGTCAGCAGCAATCGCCGCTCTGGCAGCCGTAATAACAACGGTTAATTGAAAAGCCCGGTGAATATACCGGGCTTTTTTTTCAGTAATCAATCCCAATTTGCGCTTTGATACCCGCATCGAACGCATGCTTAACCGGACGCAGCTCGCTGACGGTATCGGCCAGCTCCAGAATGTCCCGATGACACCCGCGCCCCGTGACGATCGCCGTCTGGTGTGCAGGGCGGTTCGTGAGGGCCTCCAGCACGGCTTCCAGCGGCAGGTAGTCATACGCCACCATATAGGTGATCTCATCCAGCAACACCATGTTCAGCGACGGGTCTGAAAGCATTCTTTTGGCATGCTCCCAGACGGCGAGGCAGGCTGCGGTATCGGTTTCCCGGTTCTGGGTATCCCAGGTAAAACCGGTTGCCATTACCTGAAACTCAACGCCATGCGGCTCGAGCAGATTACGCTCGCCGTTGGGCCATTCACCCTTGATAAACTGGATCACGCCCACTTTCTGCCCATGCCCGACTGCGCGGGTGGCGGTCCCAAATGCGGCGGTGGTTTTGCCTTTGCCGTTGCCGGTGAACACGATTAGGATACCGCGCTCGTCCTGAGCGGCCGCCACGCGTGCATCAACCTGTTCTTTCAGACGCTGCTGGCGCTGCTGATGACGATCATCACTCATTGCGATATCCCCGGTTTGCGGCCTGGCTGGGCATCGAAGGTCATTCCGGTTTTGCGACGGCTGTCGTCACCCATCAGCCACAGGTAAAGGGGCATGATATCGGCCGGGGTTTTAAGCTTCTGCGGATCTTCTGTCGGGAAGGCGCTGGCGCGCATTTTGGTGCGCGTACCGCCTGGATTAATACAGTTAACCCGCAGGTGGCGGCTTTGGTACTCTTCGGCCAGCACCTGCATCATTCCTTCGGTGGCAAATTTTGAGACGGCGTAAGCCCCCCAATTCGCACGCCCCTGACGCCCCACGCTGGAGGAGGTAAATACCAGCGAGCCGGAATCGGAGTTGAGTAATAAAGGAAGCAAGGCCTGGGTCAGGAAAAACGTCCCGTTGACGTTAACCTGCATCACCTGTTGCCAAATTTCCGGATCCTGTTCATCCATCGGGCGCACTTCGCCCAGTAACCCCGCGTTGTGCAGTACGCCGTCCAGACGCGGATAATGTGTGCTGATCCGCTGGGCAAGGGCCTGACATGACGCTGGCGTGCAGGTCAGCAGATCGAGCGTATACCAGGGCGTGGGGGTACCGCCGGCGTTTTCGATTTCACGGGCGACGACCTTGAGCTTTTCTTCATTACGTCCCAGCAGAATAAGGCTCGCACCGTATTCAGAATAGGTCAGCGCCGCTTCGCGACCAATCCCGTCGTTGGCACCGGTAACCAGAATGATGCGGTTCTGTAGAAGGTTTTTTTGTGGCTGATAATGCACGGTGGCTCCTCAGGCGCATTGGGCGTGACTTGCACCTTTATTTATGACTTTTCGGCTTTATGCCCGAAACAGCGTCAGAATTCAATCAGTCTACAGGACAGAACGCTGGGAAATTAACAATTTGCAAAGATTTAAACCAGAAGCGGGGGATTCCTGAAGCCGCCTCGCAGAGGTAATGTCCAGAGCGAGACGCCTGCGCAGGGCTGTTGTACACTGGCGTGAAAGATTCGTGGTTAAATCAAGGTGGAACGCGTGGAATTACTTTCTCAGTATGGGTTGTTTTTGGCCAAAATCGCGACGGTGGTTATTGCTGTCGCGGTGATTGCCGTCCTGATTGTCAACCTGACGCAGCGTAAGCGTCAGCGTGGTGAGTTACGCATTACCCGCCTGAGCGAGCAGTATAAAGAGATGCAGGAGGAGATGTCTCTGGCGCTGCTTGACGATCATCAACAGAAGCTGTGGCTAAAAGCCCAGAAGAAAAAACATAAGCAGGACGCCAAAGCCGCGAAGGCGAAAGCTAAGCTCGCCACGCCACAGGCTGACGCAAAACCGCGCGTCTATGTGCTCGATTTTAAAGGTAGCATGGATGCGCATGAAGTCTCCTCTCTGCGTGAAGAAGTGACGGCGGTGCTGGCCGTGGCGACAGCCCAGGATCAGGTGGTGGTACGCCTTGAAAGCCCGGGCGGCGTAGTGCATGGGTATGGACTGGCGGCTTCGCAGTTACAACGTCTGCGGGATAAACAGATCCCACTCACCGTTGCGGTAGATAAGGTCGCGGCGAGTGGCGGCTATATGATGGCGTGCGTGGCGGATAAAATCGTCGCGGCACCGTTCTCCATTATCGGCTCGATTGGGGTGGTCGCGCAGATCCCTAACTTCAATCGTTTCCTGAAAAATAAAGAGATCGACATCGAACTGCATACGGCGGGTCAGTACAAACGTACGCTGACGCTGCTCGGCGAAAATACCGAAGAGGGACGGCAGAAATTCCGGGAAGATCTGAACGAAACCCACCATCTGTTCAAAGATTTCGTGCACCGCATGCGCCCAACGCTGGACATTGAGCAGGTGGCTACGGGCGAACACTGGTACGGCACGCAGGCGCAGGAGAAAGGGCTGGTGGATGAAGTGGGTACCAGCGATGACCTCCTGCTCAACCTGATGGAAGGCCGTGAGCTGGTGGGGGTGCGCTTCACCCGACGTAAGCGCCTGCTCGACCGTTTTACCAATAGCGCGGCAGAAAGCGCGGATCGCCTGCTGCTACGCTGGTTGCAGCGCGGCCAAAAGCCGCTGCTGTAAAGAAAAACGCGAGGCAGATGCCTCGCGTTTTCGTTTTAATCGACCAGGTGGTACTTCTCTGAGAGGGTATGCGCCAGGTATTTAAACATGTTAAACGCGGCGGTGCTTTTCGGGGTGGGTAGCCCTTGTTCATCAAGGAAGTATTCACCGCTGAACACCAGCACGCCATTACGTTGTTCCACGCCAGTCGCTTCAATTCCCGTCAGGGTGTCTTCATGGTCGCGAATGAGTTTGTTTGCTTCGATAAGCAATGAAGCTCGGTCAATGGGTTGGGTCGTATTCTGCATATTCCACTCCTTAAACAGTGACAATAGTCTACGCCTGGGTCGCTTCGGGGGCAAATTTTCCCTGTTATCCGAGGGGATAAGAAACAGGGGCTGGCTGGCGGGATTTGCTTTTGCATGCTAATAAAGTTGCGTAACGAATTTTATCAGGTACAGTGTGCGCTTTCGTCATTCTGGCAACAGAATTGCTTGACATTCGACCGGGAATTCGTAACGAATGAACTTTGATGTGAGAAAAATACCCGAAAACTCAATGACCTGGATGTCGCCATTCTGACGTTCGGTAACACATAGGGGTTGATATCCCCTGACGATGTCGCAATATCAATGGCTCGTCGTCAGCGGAAGGGAAATCAACGTGCGGCGTATTCCTGGAAGAATTAAATTAGGTAAAGGTGAATATGGGTAAAGCTCTCGTCATCGTTGAGTCCCCGGCAAAAGCCAAAACGATCAATAAATATCTGGGCAATGACTACGTGGTTAAGTCCAGCGTTGGTCACATTCGCGATTTGCCGACCAGTGGCTCAGCCAGCAAAAAGAGCGCAGACTCTACCTCCACCAAAGGGGCTAAAAAGCCTAAAAAGGATGAACGTAGCGCGCTTGTCAACCGCATGGGTGTTAACCCATGGCACAACTGGGATGCACATTACGAAGTGCTGCCAGGCAAAGAAAAAGTCGTTAACGAGCTGAAACAGCTTGCTGAAAAAGCAGACCACATTTATCTCGCAACCGACCTTGACCGCGAAGGGGAGGCCATTGCATGGCACCTGCGGGAAGTGATCGGGGGTGATGACAAACGCTACAGCCGTGTAGTGTTCAACGAAATTACAAAGAATGCGATTCGTCAGGCGTTTGAAAAGCCGGGTGAACTGAATATCGACCGTGTTAACGCTCAGCAGGCGCGTCGCTTTATGGACCGCGTTGTAGGCTACATGGTCTCGCCGTTGCTGTGGAAAAAGGTCGCTCGCGGCCTGTCTGCGGGGCGTGTGCAGTCTGTGGCTGTTCGTCTTGTTGTTGAGCGTGAACGCGAGATCAAAGCGTTCGTCCCGGAAGAGTTCTGGGAAGTGGATGCGAATGTCACCACGCCGGGCGGCGATGCGCTGCCGTTGCAGGTGAGCCATCACAACGACAAACCGTTCCGTCCTGAAAATCGCGATCAGACCATGGCCGCCGTGGCGCTGCTGGAAAAAGCGCGTTATCAGGTTCTGGATCGTGAAGATAAACCAACCAGCAGCAAGCCTGGCGCACCGTTTATCACGTCAACTCTCCAGCAGGCGGCAAGTACCCGTCTGGGTTACGGCGTGAAGAAAACCATGATGATGGCCCAGCGCTTGTATGAAGCGGGTTACATCACCTACATGCGTACTGACTCCACCAACCTGAGCCAGGACGCTGTCAACATGGTGCGTGGCTATATCGAGGACAACTTCGGTAAGAAATACCTGCCGGACGGGCCTAATCAGTACGCCAGCAAAGAGAATTCTCAGGAAGCGCACGAAGCGATTCGTCCTTCTGACGTTTCTGTTCTGGCTGAATCGCTGAAAGATATGGAAGCGGACGCCCAGAAGCTGTATCAGCTGATCTGGCGCCAGTTCGTAGCTTGCCAGATGACGCCAGCGAAATACGACTCCACCACGCTGACGGTCGGCGCGGGTGATTTCCGCCTGAAAGCGCGCGGCCGCATTCTGCGCTTCGACGGCTGGACAAAAGTGATGCCAGCGCTGCGTAAAGGCGATGAAGACAGAACGCTGCCTTCAGTCAACAAAGGTGACGAGCTGTCGCTGGTTGATCTGGTCCCGGCTCAGCACTTCACCAAGCCACCTGCGCGCTTCAGCGAAGCATCGCTGGTGAAAGAGCTGGAAAAACGCGGCATCGGTCGCCCGTCCACCTATGCGTCAATCATTTCGACCATTCAGGATCGTGGATACGTTCGCGTCGAGAACCGTCGTTTCTATGCTGAAAAAATGGGTGAGATTGTCACCGACCGTCTGGAAGCGAACTTCCGCGAGTTGATGAACTATGACTTCACCGCGCAGATGGAAGACAGCCTCGATGAGGTTGCCAGCCATAAGGCAGAGTGGAAGAAAGTTCTCGACAGCTTCTTCAGCGATTTTACCAATCAGCTTGAGAAAGCCGAGAAAGATCCTGAAGAGGGCGGCATGCTGCCTAACCAGATGGTACTGACCAGCATCGACTGCCCAACCTGTGGCCGTAAAATGGGGATCCGTACCGCGACCACGGGCGTGTTCCTCGGTTGCTCTGGTTATGCGCTGTCGCCGAAAGAGCGTTGCAAAACCACCATCAACCTCGTGCCGGAGAACGAAGTTCTCAACGTGCTGGAAGGTGACGATGCGGAGACCAACGCACTGCGCGCCAAACGCCGCTGTAAGAAATGCGGCACGGCGATGGACAGCTACCTGATCGATCCAAAACGCAAACTGCACGTTTGTGGCAATAACCCGACCTGCGATGGTTATGAGATCGAAGAAGGTGAGTTCCGTATCAAGGGCTATGACGGTCCAATCGTTGAGTGTGAGAAATGTGGTTCCGAAATGCACCTGAAAATGGGACGCTTCGGTAAGTACATGGCATGCACCAACGACGACTGTAAAAACACGCGTAAGATCCTGCGTAACGGTGAAGTTGCGCCGCCGAAGGAAGATCCGGTTCCGCTTCCTGAGCTGCCGTGCGAGAAGTCTGACGCGTATTTCGTGCTGCGTGACGGCGCTGCCGGGGTATTCCTGGCCGCCAACACCTTCCCGAAATCACGCGAAACCCGCGCGCCGCTGGTAGAAGAGCTGTACCGCTTCCGCGATCGTCTGCCGGAGAAACTGCGTTACCTGGCCGATGCGCCACAGCAGGATCCGGAAGGCAATAAAACCGTGGTGCGCTTCAGCCGTAAAACGAAGCAGCAGTATGTGGCGGCAGAGAAAGAGGGCAAAGCGACCGGATGGTCAGCCTTCTTTGTCGACGGGAAATGGGTTGAAGGCAAGAAATAATCTTCCCTTACCGTAACTTACCTGTAAAAGGGCCGGACTTCCGGCCCTTTTTTATTGCGTAGTTATTATTTTTTGTTCCGTACTATACAGCCTGGCTATAAATGATATAGTGGTTATAGTTAACCCGTTTCTTATTATCAAATCGTCTTAAGCGATTGACGCATGCGCTAAATCGGATGGTCTGGCATGAAATTACAGCAGCTTCGCTATATCGTTGAGGTCGTCAATCATAACCTCAATGTCTCTTCCACCGCAGAAGGTCTTTATACCTCTCAGCCAGGCATCAGTAAGCAGGTGCGTATGCTGGAGGATGAGTTAGGTATTCAGATATTTGCCCGCAGCGGTAAGCACCTGACTCAGGTCACCCCGGCAGGACAGGAAATCATACGCATCGCACGGGAAGTGCTCTCCAAAGTCGACGCCATTAAATCCGTCGCCGGGGAACATACCTGGCCGGATAAAGGCTCTCTGTATATTGCCACCACGCATACACAGGCGCGTTATGCGCTTCCCGGGGTGATCAAAGGCTTCATAGAACGCTATCCCCGCGTTTCCCTGCATATGCATCAGGGCTCACCGACGCAAATCGCAGAGGCCGTGTCTAAAGGCAATGCAGACTTCGCTATCGCGACGGAAGCGCTCCATCTGTACGATGATCTGGTCATGCTCCCGTGCTACCACTGGAACCGCTCTATTGTCGTGACCCCGGATCACCCGCTGGCGGGGAAGGGCGAAGTGACAATCGAAGAACTGGCGCAATACCCGCTGGTGACCTATACGTTCGGCTTTACGGGCCGGTCTGAACTGGACACCGCGTTTAACCGCGCCGGATTAACGCCACGGATTGTCTTTACGGCGACGGATGCGGACGTCATAAAAACGTATGTGCGTCTGGGCCTGGGCGTTGGGGTTATTGCCAGCATGGCGGTGGATCCTGTCTCAGACCCGGATCTGGTGCGTCTGGATGCGCATGATATTTTCAGCCACAGCACCACCAAGATAGGTTTTCGTCGCAGCACGTTCCTGCGCAGCTATATGTATGATTTTATTCAACGCTTTGCGCCACATTTAACGCGCGATGTGGTGGATACAGCTGTGGCGTTACGCTCCAATGAAGACATCGAAGAGATGTTTAAAGACATTAAACTTCCCGCCAAATAATCACTCCCGGTATCTTTCTCTTGCGGAAAGATACCGTCATTCCGCTTTAAACCTGAATTAGAATTATCATCATCTACGCCCACTGTCATATATCGTCATAACCCATTTGATGACTATGGTTTTACTGTCGCAAATTTGCGACAAAAGTAGAAACTAATTTACAGCTGTGCAAATTATTCTTTTCAATTATTTATTTCGGGTCAAAAGATTGAATTTTCCCGGGCTCGGATACGTAAATTCACTGGCTTTTCGGCTAAAGTTTCTTTAGGATTTATCTCATCAGATGATTACTTGTGCCAATTGTTTGGTCTCTAAATGATAAGCGATATCGATTGTATGAGGTTAGCAATGCCGTCAGGAAGTGAAGAACCGCAAAGGGATCCCGCGCTTAAGCGTAAAGCCTGGCTGGCGGTCTTTCTTGGCTCTGCCCTGTTCTGGGTGGTGGTTGCTCTTCTTGTCTGGAATTACTGGGGTTGATTATGGTCATGACGGTGCGTACAGAAGCGAGAAAAGAGATGTGTCAGCTTCGTGACAATGCTCACAAAGCCCGTAAGGCGCCAGCAACCAGCGTGCCAGCTTCCTGGAAACTGACGCCGCAGCAGCAGGCCTTTATTGATGTGTTCGCGGAAGACGAACCCAAAAAACAATAATTTTGATTTTTGCGTAATGATGCAAATAGTCTGAATATAGACCGTGCACTTTTGTACTCCTTAATAAATACACATCAGCAATATAGAACGAGGGCAGACCTCGCAACCTTAAATAATTAAAGTCTGGTGTCCCTATGATGAATAACATGACAACCGTAAAATACTGGTCATGGCTCGGCGTATTCTCAGCGTCGATCCTCTTCTGGTGTCAGCTCCTCTGGCTGGCCTTGCACTAAATCGTAAAACCTCGCCACGGCGGGGCTTTTTGTTTTATCCCTCGCGTTAGACCATTCCTAAATTTATCAATTTGGGTTGTTATCAAAACGTTACGACATCTTTGTGTTATCTTTAATTACAGCCCTGATGATTGTCAGGACATCCCTGTTTTTAAGGAGGAGCTTATGTCGTTAACCCTACGCGAAGCCAGTAAGGACACATTACAGGCGGAAAATAAAACCTGGCGCTACTACAGCTTACCGCTGGCTGCCAGAACGCTTGGGGACATTTCGCGGTTACCCAAGTCGTTGAAAGTCTTACTGGAAAACCTCTTGCGCTGGCAGGATGGCGACTCGGTTACCGAGGAGGATATCCAGGCTCTGGCAGGGTGGCTTAAAAATGCTCATGCAGACAGAGAAATTGCCTATCGCCCGGCCAGGGTGCTAATGCAGGATTTCACCGGCGTGCCAGCGGTTGTGGATTTGGCTGCCATGCGTGAAGCCGTTAAGCGTCTTGGGGGCGATACTGCTAAGGTTAACCCCCTGTCCCCGGTAGACCTCGTCATTGACCACTCCGTCACCGTCGATCACTTTGGTGACGACGATGCTTTCGGCGAAAACGTCCGTCTGGAGATGGAACGTAACCATGAACGCTACGTATTTCTGAAATGGGGTCAGCAGGCGTTCAGCCGCTTCAGCGTTGTTCCACCGGGCACCGGCATTTGTCACCAGGTCAACCTGGAATATCTCGGCAAAGCCGTCTGGAGTGAATTGCAGGATAAAGAGTGGGTGGCTTACCCGGATACGCTGGTGGGTACCGATTCACACACAACCATGATTAACGGCCTTGGCGTTCTGGGCTGGGGCGTCGGTGGTATTGAAGCGGAAGCGGCCATGCTCGGCCAGCCGGTATCAATGCTCATTCCCGATGTGGTGGGCTTTAAGCTGACCGGTAAATTGTCCGAAGGCATTACCGCCACGGATCTGGTTCTGACGGTCACCCAGATGCTGCGTAAGCATGGCGTGGTGGGCAAATTCGTTGAATTTTATGGCGATGGTCTGGATTCACTGCCGCTGGCGGACCGGGCCACCATCGCCAACATGGCGCCGGAATATGGCGCGACCTGCGGCTTTTTCCCGATTGATAGCGTTACGCTGGAGTATATGCGCCTCAGTGGTCGCAGCGAGGAGCAGGTGGCTCTCGTTGAGGCCTACACCAAAGCGCAGGGCATGTGGCGTAACCCGGGTGACGAGCCGGTATTTACCAGTACGCTGGAGCTGGATATGGGCACCGTTGAGGCAAGCCTCGCAGGGCCAAAACGTCCGCAGGACCGCGTCGCCCTGAGCAACGTTCCGAAAGCCTTTGCCGCCAGCAATGAGCTGGAAGTTAACGCCGCACAAAAAGATCACCGTCCGGTGGACTATGTTCTGAACGGGCATCAGTATCAGCTCCCTGACGGCGCCGTGGTGATCGCCGCTATCACTTCCTGTACCAACACGTCCAACCCGAGTGTGTTAATGGCTGCCGGGCTGCTGGCAAAAAAAGCGGTAGAGCTGGGGCTCAAGCCACAGCCTTGGGTTAAAGCCTCCCTGGCGCCTGGTTCGAAAGTGGTATCCGATTACCTGGCACAGGCCAGACTCACGCCTTACCTCGACGAGCTGGGCTTTAACCTGGTGGGCTACGGCTGTACGACCTGCATCGGTAACTCTGGTCCACTGCCTGAACCTATTGAAATGGCGATCAAGCAGGGGGATTTGACCGTTGGCGCGGTACTTTCCGGTAACCGAAACTTTGAAGGGCGTATTCATCCGCTGGTGAAAACCAACTGGCTGGCCTCGCCGCCGCTGGTTGTAGCCTATGCGCTGGCCGGAAACATGAACATTAACCTGGCGACCGATCCGATTGGTCACGATCGCAAAAATGAACCGGTCTATCTGAAAGACATCTGGCCATCATCGCGCGAAATTGCGCGCGCGGTAGAGAAAGTTTCCACCGAGATGTTCCGCAAAGAGTATGCGGAAGTGTTCGAAGGCACAGCGGAGTGGAAAGCGATCGACGTAGTGGGTTCCGATACCTATGACTGGCAGGATGATTCCACCTATATTCGCCTGTCGCCATTCTTCGACGAAATGCTGGCGGAGCCTGCACCGCTGAAAGATATTCACGGCGCGCGCATTCTGGCGATGCTGGGCGATTCCGTCACCACCGACCATATCTCCCCTGCGGGTAGCATCAAGGCGGACAGTCCGGCAGGTCGGTATCTGCAAAGTCGTGGCGTGGAACGTCGCGATTTCAACTCCTACGGTTCGCGCCGCGGTAACCACGAAGTGATGATGCGCGGGACCTTTGCCAACATCCGCATTCGCAATGAAATGGTCCCAGGCGTGGAAGGGGGTATGACGCGCCACCTGCCGGATACAGAGGTCATTTCAATTTATGACGCAGCCATGAAGTATCAGCAGCAGGGTACGCCGCTGGCCGTTATTGCCGGTAAAGAGTACGGCTCCGGTTCCAGTCGCGACTGGGCGGCAAAAGGTCCGCGTCTGCTCGGGGTTCGCGTGGTGATTGCCGAATCCTTTGAACGTATCCACCGCTCAAACCTGATCGGGATGGGGATCCTGCCGCTGGAGTTTCCGCAGGGCGTAACGCGTAAAACGCTGGGTTTGACCGGGGAAGAGCAGATTGATATCAGCGGTCTGCAAAATCTGCAACCGGGTAAAACCGTTCCGGTGAAGTTAACGCGCGCAGATGGAACGACAGAAGTGCTGGATTGCCGGTGTCGTATTGATACAGCAACAGAGCTGACCTATTATCAGAACGACGGCATTTTACATTATGTGATTCGTAAGATGTTGGACTGATAAAACTCGCCCGGCACATGTGCCGGGCGTTTTGCGTTTACTCGCTCAGCAGATGCCCCATTTTGGCAGCTTTGGTATCGAGGTAGTGCGCGTTTTTCGGGTTGCGGCCGACAATCAGCGGTACGCGTTCCACAATATTGATGCCCGCTTCAGTGAGGATTTCCACCTTTTTCGGGTTATTGGTCAACAGACGCACTTCGTCCACGCCCAGCAGCTTGAACATATCCGCGCACAGGGTGAAATCGCGCTCGTCAGCAGCAAAGCCGAGCTGATGGTTCGCTTCGACGGTATCGTAGCCCTGATCCTGCAACGCGTAGGCGCGGATTTTATTCAGCAGTCCAATATTGCGACCTTCCTGACGGTGATACAGCAGAACGCCACGTCCTTCCTCTGCGATATGAGAAAGGGCGGCTTCAAGCTGAAAACCGCAGTCGCACCGCAGACTGAACAGCGCGTCACCGGTCAGACATTCTGAATGAACGCGGGACAGCACCGGCGTTTGCCCCGAAATGTCGCCGAACACCAGGGCGACGTGATCTTGCCCGGTTGCCAGTTCTTCAAAACCCACCATCAGGAAATCGCCCCATGGGGTTGGCAGTTTGGCTTCTGCCACACGTTTAAGCTGCATGTGATTCTCCAGACTAGGCTGACACGTTTCGTGCCTTTGCCCCATTATGCTTTCTGTATCGGACTATTTTGCCACAAGCCCGGCAACTTCACCTAATCACCACCACGCTTTACAAACGTTAAACGCACAATCCGACATATCCACCAGAATGATGAAATTCAGTTATGATTGTGGTGCTTAGTGAAAAAGGAGAGGACATGCTTTCAATTGCCAGACGAACGGCCGCAGGAGCCGCCGTATTGCTCGTTATACCCCTGGTCGTTTGGTTCTCCGGCTGGATGTGGCAGCCCGGACAAAACGAGACGTGGCTGAAAGCCTTATACTGGATAACCGAGACGGTCACCCAGCCGTGGGGGATTATTACGCACGTGTTGCTCTGTGGTTGGTTCCTGTGGTGCCTGCGCTTTCGCCTTCGCGCGGCGCTGGTACTGTTCGCTATTCTCGGCGGCGCCATACTTATCGGGCAAGGGGTGAAGTCGTGGGTCAAGGATCGTGTGCAGGAACCCCGTCCTTTCGTCGTCTGGCTGGAAAAAACGCATCATGTTCCGGTGGATGAGTTCTACAATTTAAAGCGTAAAGATCGCGGTGCGTTGGTAAAGGAGCAGCTTGCAGAACAGCAGGATATCCCGACCTTTATACGCAAACACTGGCAAAAAGAGACCGGCTTTGCGTTTCCTTCCGGGCATACGATGTTTGCTGCCAGCTGGGCGCTACTTGGCGTGGGACTGCTGTGGCCGCGTCGGCGTACCCTCACGATTGCGATTTTGCTGGTCTGGGCGACAGGCGTAATGGGCAGCCGGATGCTGTTGGGGATGCACTGGCCGCGTGATTTGGTGGTGGCAACGCTGATCTCGTGGGTACTGGTGACGCTGGCGACCTGGCTTGCACAACGTTTTTGCGGACCATTGACGCCGCCGCCGGAAGAGAAGGAAGAAATAGCCGAAAGGGAGTCTGGCGGAACCTGAAGGTTGATATTCCGCATTTTGACCATAAATCCATGTAGGGCGCGTTACTTTTTCCATTTCGCGCCCGCCACTAAAATGGTAGCTTATAAGGCTGATTGCAGTGAGTTGAACACGCTTTATACGCTCGAACCACATAACGGGAAGTCATGTGAAATATTTACTCATTTTCTTACTGGTGTTGGCGATTTTTGTCATTTCAGTCACATTGGGCGCGCAAAACGATCAACAGGTAAGTTTTAACTATCTGCTGGCGCAGGGCGAGTACCGGGTGTCGAGCCTGCTGGCGGTGTTATTCGCGGCGGGTTTTGTCATCGGCTGGCTTGTATGCGGCCTGTTCTGGCTTAAGGTTCGTGTTTCTCTTGTTCGCGCTGAACGTAAAATTAAACGGCTTGAACATCAACTTACGCCTGCGTCTGACATTCCGGCGAGCTCTGGTGTGCCGGTAGTCAAGGAATAATCGAATATGCTGGAGTTGTTGTTTCTGCTTTTGCCTGTCGCCGCAGCCTATGGCTGGTATATGGGCCGCAGAAGCGCGCAACAAACAAAACAGGATGAAGCAAACCGACTCTCCCGTGACTACGTAGCGGGGGTGAACTTCCTGCTGAGCAATCAGCAGGATAAAGCGGTGGATCTGTTCCTCGACATGCTTAAAGAGGATACCGGCACCGTAGAGGCGCACCTCACCCTGGGAAACCTGTTCCGCTCGCGCGGAGAGGTTGACCGTGCCATTCGTATCCACCAGACCCTGATGGAAAGCGCTTCGTTGACCTATGAGCAACGGTTGCTGGCCGTGCAGCAGCTTGGGCGGGATTACATGGCCGCGGGGCTTTACGATCGCGCCGAGGATATGTTCTCTCAGCTGGTGGATGAGACGGACTTCCGTATCGGTGCGCTTCAGCAGCTTTTGCAAATCTATCAGGCCACCAGCGACTGGCAAAAAGCGATTGATACTGCTGAACGGCTGGTCAAACTCGGTAAAGACAAACAGCGCGTCGAAATTGCCCACTTCTATTGCGAGCTGGCTCTCCAGCAGATGGGTAGCGATGACATGGATAAAGCCATGGCATTGTTAAAGAAAGGCGCTGCGGCCGATCGCAACAGCGCGCGCATCTCGATCATGATGGGGCGGGTCTTTATGGCTAACGGTGATTACGCCAAAGCCGTGGAGAGCCTGCTTCGCGTTATCGATCAGGACAAAGAGCTGGTCAGCGAAACGCTGGAAATGCTGCAAACCTGCTATCAGCAGTTAGGTAAGCAGGACGAGTGGGTTGCGTTTCTGCGTCGCTGCGTTGAAGAAAACACCGGTGCCACAGCCGAACTGATGCTGTCAGATGTCGTTGAAGAGCACGAAGGGAGTGATACCGCCCAGGTATACATTACCCGTCAGTTGCAGCGTCATCCTACCATGCGGGTATTCCATAAGCTGATGGATTACCACCTTAATGACGCAGAAGAAGGGCGCGCTAAAGAGAGCCTGATGGTGCTGCGAGACATGGTGGGTGAACAGGTGCGCAGCAAACCGCGCTATCGCTGCCAGAAATGCGGCTTCACCGCCTATTCGCTTTACTGGCATTGCCCTTCCTGCCGGGCGTGGTCAACCATTAAGCCAATCCGAGGTCTGGACGGGCAGTGATTTTTTAAAACTCCACATTTTAGTTACAACATACTAATTGTTGTGGTAATTTCGTCAGCACCGTGCGGTCTGGGGTTCGGCAGGAAAATCATTCGATTCTGTTCATTTACCCCGAGGGCAGGTAGAATGCACGCCGTTTATCTGTTCCGCGCCGCTGCGCGCCCATAGACGAAAAGGGCTGGTCATGACGTCTGTTACATCCTCCACTTCCCGCGTAGTTACCGATTCTCCCGTAGTTGTTGCTCTGGATTACAATAACCGTGACGCCGCACTGGCCTTTGTTGATGGCATTGATCCCCGCGATTGCCGTCTGAAAGTAGGCAAAGAGATGTTTACGCTGTTCGGCCCGTCAATCGTCCGCGATCTGCACCAGCGTGGCTTCGACGTTTTCCTCGACCTGAAATTCCACGATATTCCGAATACCACTGCGCACGCCGTAGCTGCGGCGGCTGAACTGGGCGTGTGGATGGTTAACGTTCATGCATCCGGCGGGGCACGCATGATGACGGCTGCGCGCGAAGCGCTGGTGCCGTTTGGCAATGACGCTCCGCTTCTGATCGCCGTCACCGTGCTGACCAGTATGGATGAATCCGACCTGCGCGATCTGGGTGTGACGTTGTCACCTGCCGAACACGCGGAGCGTCTGGCGCGCCTCACGCAACAGTGTGGTCTCGATGGCGTGGTCTGTTCGGCTCAGGAGGCGGTTCGCTTCAAAGCTGAGCTAGGCCGCGACTTTAAACTGGTAACGCCAGGCATCCGTCCGGCAGGCAGCGAGTCTGGGGATCAGCGACGCATCATGACGCCAGAGCAGGCGCTGAGCGCGGGTGTAGACTATATGGTGATTGGTCGCCCGGTGACGCAATCCGCTCATCCGGCAGAGACCCTGAAAGCGATTAATGCATCACTGAAAAAGGGGGCATAATGCGTGACGCCAACAGTCGTCTGGTCTATTCAACGGATACCGGGCGCATTGAAGAGCCAAAAGAGAAAGCTGAACGTCCGAAAGGCGATGGTATCGTGCGAATTCAGCGGCAGACCAGCGGCAGGAAAGGTAAAGGGGTTTGCCTTGTCACTGGCATTGATCTGGATGATGCAGACCTGGTAAAGCTCGCCGCTGAACTTAAAAAGAAGTGCGGATGCGGTGGGGCAGTAAAAGACGGCATTATTGAGATTCAGGGTGATAAACGGGATTTAATTAAAACGCTGCTGGAAGCCAAAGGAATGAAAGTTAAACTGGCGGGCGGCTAAAATAAATGAGCCACGGACATTGCCGTGGCTCTTTTTTTTACGTGCGTAAGTCAGACCTGAAAATACAAAATATATTATTATACCGGTGAGAGCCGTTATGGTGATTATTTGCCCACCTGGTGACCGATAACACCACCTACGGCAGCACCACCTAATGTACCCAGCGTACTACCATCCGTTAATACTGCACCACCAAGCGCACCAGCACCGGCACCAATCGCGGTGTTACGGTCACGTTTAGACCAGTTAGAGCAAGCGCTCAGGGACATTGCTACAGTGATTGCCAGAACAGCGGCGGCTAATTTTTTGCTGGTAAAGGTCATAATACTTTCTCCTGAATTATCGATTCACGGAAAGGAATGCACTTTAAGTATAGACAATATCCATACTTAAATTCTGTTCCCGTGAAAGCTGGTCGCGCAGGTGTTTCATCATCACGCAGGTGATAGTCACTTCCTGTTATATCGCTAATATTAATTTTACGTGTTTAGAACGGTTTCAACAGGTAAAAACTCTTAAAGGCAGGGTCAGAATACTCTCAGAGAAAGGTTTAAGTGCGCCCATTATTCGGGCGCAGCAGGATAATCAGGCCGTTTTTTTCACAATATCGACAGTCAGGCCGTCTTGTTCTAATTGCTGGCGATATTCATCGCGCAAACGCTCATCCGTGATCACGCGGCTGAAGCGCGAAGCCGGACCCATCGTATAAGGGTGTACGGCGCCAAACTTAGAGCTGTCGGTCAGCACTATCGCTTCACACTCTTTGGCGAGTACTGCGTTAACCACGTCTGAACGCATCATGTCGCGACCAGTAAAGCCGGTGTCGGGCTGCCAGCCGTCAATACCAATGAATGCTTTACTGAAGTGAACCTGCTGAACATATTGACGCGTTAATGGCCCCACCATGCTTTCGCTTTTCTTCTGGTAAATGCCGCCCAGCAGTATCACCTCGCACTGAGTTTCCTTCAACAGATGGGCGATATAGCTGCTTACGGTGATGATGGTAACGTCTTTTTGATCGGCGAGCGTGCGCGCCAGAAGGGCGTTACTGCTGCCATTTTCAATAAAGACGGTCTCACCGCTATTCACTAAGGATGCAGCAAACTCCGCCAGCTCCCGCTTGAGCGCATAATTGTTCATCATGCGGGTTTCGACGTCGTCGCTGTCCAGTGGAACGGCATATCCGTGCGCACGCCGCAGGTAGCTCTGTTTTTCCAGCAGATTCAGATCCTGACGAATGGTGACTTCAGAAACGCCGGTGGCTTTAGCGAGATCGACCACGCTTACGCGTCCCTGATCGATCACCATCTGCAAAATGATTTGTTGTCGGGAATTCATAGCATCCATTTAAAAGGCAAGGGCGGAAACGACGTGGCTACACTTCCCACGGGGCTTTAGGTTGAGTGGATTCTGGAGCGTCATCAGCGCCGTTCTCAGCCAGCAGTTCAGACTTGAGGATTTCAAGGTTACGGATAGCAGAGTGATAATCGCCTGCGACAAGAATATCCAGCACAGTATCAATACGCTGTGCCACGGCTGTTGCATCAATGTTAGACATAAGCTCACCCTGAAGCGAAAAGTTAATATTATCAATGATGCAGAAAATTGATTCAAAAGAGAAGGTAAAAAATGCAATAACCAAAGTTCATAAATGAAAGTGATAAATTTGGCCCCCGTATGCTGCGGGTTGTAGGGGTGGATTAGTCTAAAACTGCGCGCAACGCGCTTTTTTATAAGAGGAATTCGACTATGACAGTTATCAACCAGACAACCTGCACATTGTTTACTGATGCTGAACGATTCACTCAACTGGCGGCTTATTATGAGGCCGAACGGCGTACGGTGTGGATGATGTTACGTGCCACGCCACGGCCTTGCTTCAATCATGCGCTGATCGAGGAGATCATGAATCTCTCCTGGCTGGTTCGACAGTCCGGATTTGTCGTTGATTTTTGGGTCACCGGATCGCTGGTCCCCGACATCTACAATACCGGCGGTGATTTACAGTTCTTCGTTGAGTGCATCAAAAACAACCGACGCGAAGCGTTACGCGCCTATGCCCGGGCCTGTGTGGACTGCGTTCATGCCGCCTCGCGAGGGTTTGATACCGGAGCTGTCACGCTGGCTATGGTGGAAGGAAGCGCGTTAGGGGGCGGGTTTGAAGCCGCGCTGGCGCATCATTTCATTCTGGCCCAGCGCGATGCCCGATTAGGCTTTCCGGAAATCGCGTTCAATCTGTTCCCGGGCATGGGCGGCTATTCACTGGTGGCGCGTCGTGCCGGCATGAAAATGGCGGAGGCGCTGATCTACAAAGGTGAGACGCATACGGCGGAATGGTATGAGCAGTATGGTCTTGTGGATCTCTTATTCGAGCCGTTACAGAGCTATGTTTCGGTGCGGACGTTTATCGACACGCTACAGCCGAAGCTCAACGGCGTAAGGGCCATGCTGCGTGCGCGTACGCGCGTGCTGCCACTTCCGCGAAGCGAGCTGATGGACATTACCGAGGATTGGGTTGATGCCGCCTTCTGCCTTGAACCGAAGGATATCGCCTACATGGAGCGGCTGGTTATGCTGCAAAATCGCCATCAGGCGACGGGCTTACGCAAAGCCAGCTAACGGACATTTCTGGCCTGATAGCGCTTTAGCCATCGCTCGAATGCGGCAGCGGGCATGGGCTTAGCAAAAAGATAACCCTGCCGTTCGTTGACGCCATTCTTCGTCAGAAAGGCGTCTTCTTTTGCACTTTCCACCCCTTCAGCAATGACCTGCAAATTTAACGCCTGCGCCACGGCGACTATCGCACGCACCAGCGACTGTGAAATAGACTGCTTATGAATGTCCCGCACGAAAGACTGGTCAAGCTTAATGGCATCGATAGGGAAGCGCGCCAGCTGCGACAGGGAAGAGTACCCCGTACCAAAGTCATCCAGGTGAATTTGCGCTCCCAGGCGGCTAAACTGCTGGATCACTGACAGGGCCAGCTCTTCATTTTCAATGAGACAGCTTTCGGTCAATTCCACGTCAATCGGGCAGTATTCAAAATTCAGGTCTTTCAGCGCCTGCTTCAGGTCGCTGAAGATGGTCTGGTCCGCCAGCTGACGGGCGGAGACGTTGACCGCGACGCGAAGGTTGATCCCCTTGTCGCGCCATTTTGCCACCTGGCGCACCACATCAAGCATAACCCAGCGGCCCAGGGGCACAATCAGCCCTGACTCCTCAGCATAGGAGATAAACTCCATCGGCGGGATCAGGCCACGCTCTGGGGACTGCCAGCGCACCAGCGCCTCCAGACTTCTGACTTCGCCGCGCCAGGTTATTTTGGGCTGGTAGTGGATTAACAGCTGATCGTTATCCAGCGCTTTACGCAGGTTGGTATCCAGCCACAGGTATTCAAATACGCGCTGGTTCATCTCTGGCGAGAAGACGCAGAATTTGCCCCGGCCATTTTCTTTGGCGGTGTACATGGCGGTGTCGGCATTACGAATGACGCTTTCGCGATCGTTACCGTGCTGGGGCGCAAGCGCGATGCCCAGCGAGCAGCCGGTGTAAACCTCTATCAGCCCGATGCGGAAAGGCTGACGAAGTCGGGTCAGTATGCGCGATGCCATGGCTTCCAGCGCGCCCTGCGAGGTATCGGTGGCCAGCACGATAAACTCATCCCCACCCAGGCGCGCCAGGGTTTGTCCTTCGTCCAGGCAGCTCAGGATCGCCAGCGCAACGGCCTGTAGCAGCTGGTCGCCAAACATATGCCCATAGGCATCGTTCACTTTTTTAAAGTTATCCAGATCGAGATAAACCACGCCTACCTGCGTGTCACCCCGAGCGGTGATGGCATCAGAGATCAGCTCATGGATGGCGTTTCGGTTAGGCAAACCGGTAATCGTATCCGTATTGGCGAGTACGCGCAGGCGCTCCTGGGCCCGACGCTCTTCGGTTATGTCGGTACCTGAACAGATGAGGAAAATTTCATTTTTCCCGCTGCCGCTGTGAACAAATTTATTTCTGAAGAGAAACAGGCGCTGCCCTTTGCGGGTCTTGATCCAGCGTTCAACTTCGTACGAGCTGCCGTTACGAAAAAAACCGGTGATGTTGCGTTTGGAGGCTGCGGCTTCGCTACGACTCATAAACAGTTTGAACACGTTTTGCCCGATAACTTCCTGTTCCTTCAGGCCCGTATATTCTTCACTTAAACGGTTGAAGCGCTGAATATTCCCGTTCTGGTCGAGGATCACAATCACGGAGTTAGCCTCGGACACTACCTGTTCGGCGAAGGAGAGCCCCTGCGCCAGGTCCCGCGCCACGGAAGGAGTATCGTTCCAGGCTGATGCCGTTCCTGCCCACTCATTTTTGTTAATTTTACGGCCGACAAGATGAACGGGAACGTCCACACCGTACAAGGGCAGGGTCATGGCAATGCTGGAAGTTATCACGGTGAGCTGGCGGATCAGCGCGGCCTGCTCATCATCCAGCGCCACCACCTGAATGATGTCAGCGCTTTCACTGGCAGCAAGATGCAGAGCATTGCTGTCTGCTGTCAGTCGCCACCAGGGGCTATGCGTACCCATGTAACGAAACAGCAAATTCTGCTCCAGATCGTCCATCACGTTTTCTCCCGCGGCTGCTGAGTAGCGCACAAATTATTCATTTGCAGTCGACAATGACGGCTCTCTTTTACTGTAGATAATTCTGGCGAAATGTGGCGATGGGAAACAGAAAAGTGTGAGAAAAAACGATGATTTTGCGGGAGATAATACAGAAGAGAACTCCCGGCCACCCCTTAACGGAACGGCCGGAAGTTTACGCGGTTATCAGGCGACAGGGCGCGCGATAATACTGCGGGTTTCCATGCGCACTTCAGCGATGGTGACATCAATCACGTCAGTGACCTTGTAAACCGTTTCGCCTTTAATTTGCACGGTCCCGTTTTCCTGGCTACAAACCAGTTCGTCGCGAACGGCATGCAGGAACGGGGCAGGAATAAAGGCAACGGCGCCATTATCCACCAGACGAACGCGCATACCGCCGCGGCTGATGTCAATGATTTCAGCCGGGAAACGGGTGTCAGTCCCTGCCTTATCATTCAGGAAGCGCGCGTATAACCAGTCGCCGACATCACGCTCCGCCATACGGTTCAGTCGGCGACGTTCTGCCATCTGCAACGTCGTATCATCCTGTGGGCGGGCAACAGATTCCCCTTTGATGATCGCTTTCAGCAGACGATGGTTAACCATATCGCCGTACTTACGGATCGGGGAGGTCCAGGTCGCGTAAGCCTCAAGGCCAAGGCCGAAGTGCGGGCCTGGCTCGGTGCTGATTTCCGCAAAGGACTGGAAGCGGCGAATACGGCTGTCAAGGAACCCTGAAGGCTGCGCGTCCAGCTCGCGGCGCAGTTTGCAGAAACCTTGCAGGGTCAGCACTTCCTCAGGATCGACGTGTACGTCATGGGTTTTCAGCAGGGCAGCCAGCGCTTCGGTGTTCGCCGGATCAAACCCGGTGTGCACGTTGTAAATGCCAAAGCCTAATTTGTCGCGCAGCACGCGGGCGGCACAAATGTTGGCGGATATCATCGCTTCTTCAACGATGCGGTTGGCAATACGGCGCGGCTCAGCGACGATATTCAGCACTTCACCTTTTTCACCCAGCACAAAACGGTAGTCCGGACGATCTTTGAAGACCAGCGCGTGAGTTTGACGCCATTCGCTGCGGCTCAGGCAGACGCGGTGCAGCAGACGAATTTGTGCGGCAATGTTGTCGGACTCGGGTTTCCAGCTGCCCGTGTTCTCCAGCCAGTCGGACACGTCGTCATAGGCCAGCTTGGCTTTGGATTCGATGGTGGCGGCGAAGAATTCAATATCTTCTTCAATGGTACCGTCAGCCGCAATGGTCATCCGACAGGCCAGCACTGGACGTACTTTGTGCGCACGCAGCGAGCAAAGATCGTCGGAGAGTTCACGCGGCAGCATCGGAATGTTAAAGCCCGGCAGGTAGTTGGTGAACGAGCGCACTTTGGCCATCTCGTCCAGCTTGCTGCCTTCGACAATCCATGCGGTAGGGTCGGCAATTGCGACGGTCAGATGCAGTTTGCCATCGGCTGTCTCTTCGGCATACAGCGCATCGTCCATATCCTCGGTGCTGGCGCTGTCGATGGTGACAAAGTGCAGCGCCGTCAGATCGCGACGTTCCAGACCTTCGTCCTGCATTTCAGTCGCCACGCCCTCAGGCGCTTCTTTTTCGAGGTTGTGGCGCGCCAGCGTCACCCACCATGGGACGAAATGGTCGTCGCCGAAGGTAATGTATTGGGTAAGCTCGGCGTAGAAACCGCGATCGCCTTTTAAAGGATGACGGCGCATCTCAGCAACCGCCCAGTCACCCTCAACAAAATCATGCTCAACGCCACGCGCGGCGCGGCACGGAATAGCATCTTTCAGGAGAGGATGGTCCGGCACGACAGAAAGACGATCGTCTTTTTTATGCACTTTCCCGACAAAGCGGGTCAGGAAAGGTTCGATCAGTGCTTCCGGCTCGGCAGACTCTCGTTCCTTTTCGGTATGAATAACGGCCGAAATGCGGTCGCCATGCATCACTTTCTTCATCTGAGGAGGCGGAATGAAGTAGCTCTTCTGCCCGTCAACTTCAAGAAAGCCAAAGCCCTTTTCCGTGGCTTTTACGACCCCTTCTGCACGCGGCGTCTGGGAATGCAGTTGCTGTTTAAGCTGCGCTAGCAGCGGGTTGTCCTGAAACATAATGTTCTATTTTCGTAGCCATTGAGCGGCTGACAGTTTTACGCGAATCTCACTGCTACAGCAAGCGCTCTTTAGGTAAAGAGTATGGTTATTCCTCTTTGCCGAGCGCCACGCGCAGACGGTCCAGCCAGCCATAAAATGCATCTCGGGTAAGCAGGTTGATGGCCTTCTCTGGCGAGAGATCTGACCCGGTCAGGGGCGTTAACTGGGCGGCGCTAAAGCGATCCGGAGAGGCGACAAGCAGCGCACGAGCGGCTGAGAGCATCGAAGACGCTGGGCCTTCACTTCGCGGATGGTTAAGCAGAATTTCTCCCGTCAGATCAAGCAGCATCGGCTCATGACACAGCACAGGAGTAAGCGCTTCAAGCGCCGGTTCCGCCTGCCAGCGTGAGAGCGCCTCAAGCTGAAGCGCACTGGCATATTTTAGCTCAACCGGGGGTAGCGTGGCGGTCCATCTGCTGAAGCTGACCGGCAGCGTATGGGGCTGAATGTGATGCCCGGGCAGCCAGCGTACCGGATGGCCAAGCAATGCCTGAAATACCGCGACCACTCGCGCCTGAAAACCGACAAAGCCGATGATCTGGTTGATAAGCACAATGTCATACGTTGTGAGTCCAACCTCATCAAGCTGGTTTTGGGCTTTATCATCGATGACATCGGGTGAGCTGGCTAACTGGCGGGCATACTGGGTAATTTCTGCAAGGCGTCGATTGCTTTCCCGGGAGGAGTCCGGCCCCGGAAGAGGGGCGAGCAGAGCAGCGTAGTGGTTACAGAGCCGCTGAACGCCACACGCCTGGGCAACCGTTAATGCCGTGCTCAGCCTGTCGTAGGCGCTGAGCGTATGCAGACGGTTCACGGGAGTATCAAGCGGGAACAAAAGATGACACAGGGTTCGGGCAGGCGTAAGCCAACCAGCACAGCTTGCGAGAATGTCATCGGGCAGGGCTAAATCGAGCAAAAAACGGTCGTCGACGTTAGCGGCTTCGGGCACCAGCGGCAGAACGTCCGTCTGCGAATGATTCGACTGGGTTTCATGATACCAGTGGCCTTTGCCGGAAAAACGGCGTTGTTCCATGGGCGTTCCTTGATCTCAAAATGGCGATCAATATCCTGGCGTAAGGCGGATGAGCGGAAAAATATTGTTAGGTGATAACAAATAGCAGAACGGAATAACGAGGGGCGGGGCGGGGGAAACTCTCTTCCCTGACGGGAAGAGAGTGACAAGCTTATTTAATTTCCAGCTCGTTCATTGCAGCGATGTTGAAGCCGCCGTCAACGTGAACCACTTCGCCGGAGATACCTGCGGAAAGGTCAGAGCACAGGAATGCCGCAGAGTTACCCACATCTTCGATAGTAACGGTACGACGAATCGGGGTAACCGCTTCGCAGTGTGCCAGCATTTTACGGAAATCTTTGATACCGGAAGCGGCCAGGGTACGGATTGGACCCGCAGAAATAGCGTTAACACGCACGCCTTCAGGACCCATCGCGTTCGCCATGTAGCGCACGTTGGCTTCCAGAGACGCTTTCGCCAGACCCATAACGTTGTAGTTAGGGATAGCACGTTCTGCGCCGAGGTAGGACAGGGTCAGCAGGGCTGCGCCCGGGTTCAGCATCGCGCGGCAGGATTTTGCCATTGCAACGAAGCTGTAGGAGCTGATGTCGTGGGCGATTTTGAAGCCATCACGGGTAACCGCGTTCACGTAGTCGCCGTCCAGCTGGTCGCCAGGAGCGAAGCCGATGGAGTGAACAAAACCGTCGAATTTCGGCCATGCTTTTGCCAGTTCAGCAAACATGCCATCAATACTTTCGTCTTGTGCAACGTCACATTCCAGAACAATGCTGGAACCCAGCTGCGCGGCAAATTCTTCAACACGGCCTTTCAGCTTGTCGTTCTGGTAGGTGAACGCCAGCTCAGCGCCTTCGCGATGCATTGCCTGTGCGATGCCGTATGCGATGGACAGTTTGCTGGCAACGCCAGTCACCAGAATGCGCTTACCGGAAAGAAAACCCATAGCTTTAATCCTTATATTCATTGCTTATTTTGCCTTGTAATTCATAGCGTTACAGGCAGTATTTCAAAATCATTCGAAATTAGCTCGAAATTATAGCCCACTCACAGCCCCTTGTGTCACGATATTTCTCGCTCCTGCGCCGTGAATGGGCTCACGGAAGAGGTCGAACTGTCTCTTCATCAGGCTGTTTCGTGTGTATCCCAGCAGTATATCACCGCACGCGTGGTTCGCCTCATCCAACCAGCGGGCACCGTGACGCCGCCCTCATGCTGATGTGTCCAGCGCCTTTTGCGCAAAATGATCCGTTTAGCCCTTTAAACGCTTTAAAATTGCGCGAGGGTTGATAACGGCTATGCCATTTTGCGTCTTTATCTGTGTGCGGTAAGAAGGAAGATGAAAAATATTACGTTGGCCGAAAAACTGATCATGCTGTCAGGTGCGGTGCTTTTCGCACTAATGATCGCGGTGAACTCCTTTTGCGTGAATGATAATCCTGGTTTCAGGGTGCCTATGACCACCTATTTGATCGTCATGATTGCGCTGTTCTTTCTGGATACCATTATCTTTATTTTTATCCAGATGCTGTATGCCTCCGACCGAACGCGTTTTTCATTATTCATTCTGAGCCTGGCATTTCTTAGTGGGCTGGTTTATTTTATTGAGACGATCATTGTTATTCAGCTTCCGGAGCATGCTGGTTTTACCCAGGCGGCAAAAACCAACGATACGGCGGTATTCTATTTTTTCCGGCAGCTGAGCTTTATCGTATTACTGGCGCTGGCGGTCCGTGTGGAGAAAATCACGATACGATCTACGCTCAGATTCCGAAATAAGATCAGCATGACGTTAGCATTAATGATGTCACTGGTTATGTTTCCGATGCTGGCCCATTATCTCAGCAGCTACCATCCGGCCTGGACATTAACGATTGCAGCATACGAAGATGAACATCATCATCCTGTCTGGGATATCAGGTACGTAAACGTTCTGATCCTGCTCTGGTCGGCTTTACTTTGTTATATGATTTCAGTGACACGCCTGGCGTCCGGGATCTGGAACAGTATTATTGTGGTCTGCCTTTCCGCCATCGTTTACAATTTTTTCCTCTTACTGCTTGATACCTACAATCTGTCGCTCTGGTATATCAGCCGGGCAGTAGAGGTCCTCAGTAAATTATTTGTGATTTGTACCTTAATGTTCCATGTCTTTAACCTGTTGAAAATTTTCGGCGATCGGGTTGATCGCGATCCGCATACTCAGATCTACAACCGTAAATATTTTTACGAGGCACTTCCGCGGATCCGCTCGCTCAGGACAGAAAAGGGGGCCAGCATCATGATGCTGGACATCGACAACTTTAAGTCGATTAACGATAACTGGGGCCATCTTGTGGGGGATCGCGTGATTCTGGCGGTCGTGGATATTATCAAAGACAGCATTCGCGATAACGACATCTTTGCCCGACTGGGAGGCGAGGAATTTGGTCTTCTGCTGCCGGATACGGACAGTAGGCAGGCTATTGCCGTCGCGGAACGTATTCGCCAGAACGTTCAACAGCGCACCGGGCCTGGCTACCATTATGCTCTCCCTGTAAAGGTCACATTAAGTATCGGCGTGTGCTCAGCCATTCAGAATAACGTCAACAGCAATGATATTATGCGTGACGTGGACGAGGCGTTGTATGAGGCTAAGCACAACGGTAAAAACAGAATCGTTACCAGACAGGCGGAATGCAGCTGAGGTTACAGGATGGGGATGAAAACATCAAAATCGACACGCTCATCGCTGTACGCATTAATTTTCATCAGGTAAATACCGTCGCGCAACGTCAGGCGTTTATTTACCATCGCCTTAACGAAGCCAATCTTGTTAAACGCGCTGTAGCTTTCCCAGCTACCGCTAAAGGGCATTCTTGCGTATCTCCCACGCACAACGCGGGATTTTTTATTTGTCACCGTGTCGCTTTGTAAAGCGTACGATATTAATACCTCGACCAGATACGATCGGCTTTTGCCTAACTCGGGGCGGCGGGGCATCAGAATAATTTTATCGATATCATGGCGGTTTTCTGTCAGGAGCTTTTTGATTTTTTTAGTAATATCATGCACCGAGGTATCAAAAAGATGATCGTGCTCGATAATTTCATGCGTATAGACAAACGTTTCATCTAGAAAGCAGACCTCGAGCTCAGGCGTTTCCAGTTCGCTTAATAAAAAAGAGGGCTGTAAGATGTCAAAATTCCACCCTCTGGCACATCTGTACTCAGAGGGTGTCAGCCCCATCATTTTTTTAAAGGCTCTGGAGAATCCCTGGCTGCTCTGGTAATGGAATAAATACGCAATATCCGTCACCGGAATCGACGTCATTCTCAACATAATGGCGGCACGGCTTAACCTCCGTCGGAGAATATACTCACCTAGAGAGAGCCGATACTTCTCTTTAAACCATGTTTCGATGGTTCTTCTGCTGTATCCAATATCTGCAACCAAATCATCAATGTGTAAAATAGTAAAGTTATTTTCTTCTACCCAGGAGAGAATATAGTTACTGATGCTGTCTTTCATTTGTGCGTCAGTGATAGTTTAACGGTAAATCAGTTTGCTGCCTGATATTGATTCGCGGGCGTAGGGATCCTGGCAATAACCTTAATTTCGAAATCAAAACCCGCAAGCCAGTTAACGCCTATTGCTGTCCAGTTTGGGTAAGGAGCGTGCGGAAATGCCAGTTTTTTCGCCGCCATGATAACGGGGAACTGGTTTTCAGGATCGGTATGAAACGTCGTGACATCAATCAGATCGTCAAAAGTACATCCCGCGGCTGCCAGGATCGCCCGTAATTTATCGAACGCCAGCTGCACCTGAGCGGGAAAGTCGGGTTCAGGTGTGCCATCGCTGCGGCTGCCAACCTGACCGGAAACAAATAACAGATCGCCAGAGCGGATTGCAGCTGAATAGCCATGCTCTTCATAGAGGGCATGTCGGTTAGCCGGGAAGACGGGATCACGTGAAGGCATGGCTTTTCCTTTTCTGTCAGAGGTATTGTTGTGCTTACGCGGTAGAAGTAACATACGCGATGTATGTCAAAAATGTAAGCCACATACGCCGCGTATGTCAAATTATAATTACCGCTTAATGAAGGAAGTCCCATGGCTACGAAACGTCGCGCTGAAACGGCCCAAGAAAATCGCGAGAAAATGATTCGGGCGGCGCGAAAGGCGTTTGCTGAAAAAGGCTATGCCGCAGCGTCGATGGATGAACTCACGGCAAGCGTGGGGTTAACACGCGGCGCGCTATATCATAATTTCAACGACAAGAAGGGATTACTGGCAGCCGTGGTCGCGCAGATAGACAGCGAAATGGCAGCAAACGCAAAAGCGATTGCCGCCGCCGCCGAAGATGACTGGGAGAGACTGCTGGCGGAGGGCATCGCCTATATCAAAATGGCGCTCGTTCCGGAAGTTCAGCGTATCGTGCTTCTTGACGGCCCGGCTGTTCTGGGCGATCCGGCGCACTGGCCCAGCCAGAACAGCTGCCTTGAGTCGACCCGTCAGACCATCGAAAAAATGATGGAGTGCAACGTAATCAAAAAGATGGATGCCCGAGTCGCAGCCCATCTGCTGAATGGCGCTGCGCTGAATGCGGCTCTGCTGATTGCCGCGAGCGATGAACCGCAGAAGACACTTCCGCATGCCATAGAGGTGTTTACTCTGCTGGCAAGCGGGTTACGCAACGGCTAACGATCTTTACGCCACGCGTCCGCCGTCAACGCTTCACCAAAGTGTCCGGCAATCAGGCGTTTCGTCAGGTCATGGAGCGGGGAGGCCAGTACGTCAGCGGTACTGCCGCGCTCGACAACTTCTCCCTGGTGCATCACCAGCACCTGATCGCTGATGTGCTTCATCATGCCCAGGTGCTGAGTCACGTAGATATACGAGATACCCTGTTTTTCCTGTAACTCTAGCATCAGGTTAATGAGCTGCGAACGCATCGACATATCCAGCGATGCCAGCGCTTCGTCGGCGATAATGACCTTAGGGCGCAGGATCAGCGCACGGGCCAGACCGAGACGCTGTTTTTGGCCCGGGGCCAGCATGTGCGGGTAATAGCTGACATGCTCGGGAAGGAGGCCTACCAGACGCAGGGTTTCGACAATCCGTTTGCGACGCGCTTCCGGCTCCAGGTCGGTATTCAACCTCAGCGGGAAATCCAGGATCTGGGAAATACGCTGGCGCGGGTTTAGGGACGTCGACGGATCCTGAAAAATCATCCGGATGCGCTGACTGCGAAAAGAGTAGTCCCCAAATTCCAGAGGATGATCGTCAATCAGTATTTCACCGCCGCTCGGCTCGACCATACCCGCGAGCATTTTTGCCAGGGTCGATTTGCCCGAGCCGTTTTCACCGATAATTGCCAGCGTTTGCTTTTCGCGCAGCGTAAAGCTCAGGGGTTTAACCGCCTCGACGGTCTGACGGTGAAACAGGCCGGTGCGATAGCGAAAGGTCTTACTCAGGTTACGTACTTCCAGTAAGGTTTCGACCATTTCACTCTCTCTCCATGTTCAGCGGGAAATGACAGGCAAACAGATGGTTTTTCGGCCCTGTCAGGCGCGGTGTTTCGATACATTTACGCTGAGCATACGGGCAACGCGGACCCAGACGGCAGCCAATGGGCAGCGATTCCAGCAGCGGTATCGCGCCAGGCAGCGTATTCAGACGGCTTTTGTGCGGCATCGCGCTGCCAAAGTCAGGGATCGCCCTGATCAGCGCCTGCGTGTAGGGATGATGCGGCGTTGTCACCAGGTCTTCGCTTGGCGCGGTTTCTACCGTCTGGCCGCAATACATTACGTCAATTTTATCCGCCCACTTGCTCAGCATTTGCAGGTCATGGCTGATCAGCAAAATGGTGGTGTTGTTATTTTGGTTCAGACGCGTGAGCAGGCGGAAAATCTGGGCCTGGGTGGTTGGCTCCATCGCGTTCGTTGGTTCGTCCGCAATCAGCAGACGCGGCTGATTCGCCAGGGCGATGGCAATCATCACTTTCTGGCATTCACCGTCGGTCAGTTCGTAGGGGAAACTGCGCATCGCGTCTTTATGGTCTTTGATCCCGACACGGTGCAACAGCTCAATGGCACGGCGTTTACGCCAGCCGAAACGCTGCCACCAGCGGCCTTTATAGGTCCACCCGGGGATGTTCTGCATCAGCTGTTTCCCGACGCGCTCGGACGGATCGAGACAGGATTGCGGCTCCTGGAAAATCATCGAGACGTTATGGCCCACCAGTTTACGGCGTTCGCGCGGGGAGAGACGCAACAGATCGATGTCGTCGAAGCGCATACGATCGGCGGTCACCCGCCAGTTGTCCTTCGCCACGCCGCAAATGGCCTTGGCGATCAGACTTTTCCCTGAACCCGATTCGCCCACCAGCCCGCGGATTTCGCCCTCTGCGAGCGTAATACTGATGCGATCCACGGCCTTGACCCAGCCTTCGCCCGTTTTAATTTCGATCGTGAGGTTACGGATATCGAGTAACGGCATTATTGCACCCCCGCATTGATTGCGCGGCGGATCCCGTCGCCCAGCAGGTTAACGAGCAGCACGCTCACCATGATGGCCGCGCCCGGCAGCATGACCGTCCACGGCGCCACGTAAATCAGCTCCAGCGCATCGCCAAGCATAGCGCCCCATTCCGGGGAAGGGAGCTGCGCGCCAAGGTCCAGGAAGCCCAGCGCTGCGATATCCAGAATCGCCATCGACAGGGCGCGGGTGATCTCCGTCACCAGCCCGGCGGCAATGTTAGGCAGCACGGCAAACCACAAAATATTAAACGTGGTGGCGCCATCCAGGCGGGCGGCAACGACATACTCTTTCTCCAGCTCGTCGTGAACCAGGCTGTAAACCGAGCGCACCATGCGCGGCAGAATGGCCAGCCAGACGGCGAACATCGCATGGGTGAGGTGCGGCCCCGCGAAGGCCACGACGATAATCGCCAGCAGCAGCGAAGGAATAGAGAGCAGGGTATCAAGAATATGGTTAAGCACGGCCGACCGCAGCCCGTGGGTTGAGCCGGCAAAAATGCCCAGCGCCAGGCCGCAGATCGCGGCAGCCAGGGTGACCACGAACGCGCCGCCCACCGTAGGTGCGGCGCCGCTCAGCAAACGACTTAGCACGTCGCGTCCGAGATCGTCAGTCCCCAGGAAGAACGAAACCTCCCCGTAGCGCGACCACGACGGCGGTAAAAGCTGATAGCCAAGGAACTGCTGATCGATGCCATACGGTGCAAACCACGAACCCAAAACGCACAGCAACACGAGGCCAATGCAGCCGTAAAAGCCGATCATCGCCGTGGTGTCGCCGTAAAAATTACGCCACACGGTGCGTAGCGCACCGGGCGTGCGCTTTTCGCTGTAGACGTTATCGTAAGGCATACCATTCCTTATGCTTCAATGGGTTGGCCATGGCACCCAAAATATCGGAAATAACGTTAACAATAATGACCAGCGAGCCAATCACCATCACGCCGGCGGAGATCGCCGCGTAATCCTGCTGGCGAATGGCGTTGATCATCCAGCGCCCAAGGCCCGGCCAGCTGAAAACCATCTCGGTGATCATTGCCAGCGTCAGCATGGTTGAGAATTGCAGCCCAAGACGTGGGATTACGGGGGGCAACGCATTGTGCAGCACATGGCGACGTAAAATCGTCAGGCGAGACAGTCCGCGCGTGGCGGCGGCTTTCACATAGTTTTGATCGAAGACGTCGATAGTGCTGATGCGCATCAGGCGGATCACTTCGGTCGTCGGCGCGACGGCCAGCGTAAGCACCGGCAGCACCATGTGGCGCAGCGCGCTCACGATCATTTCGTCGCGCCAGACTGAATCAGAAAGCCAGGCGTCAACGATCGCGAAGCCGCTCACCGTTTGCACGTTATACAGCAGGTCAAAACGGCCAGATACCGGCAGCCAGCCTAACGTCAGTGAGAAGAAGAGGGTAAGCAGCAGCGCCAGCCAGAAAACAGGGATGGAAAAGCCAATTAAGGCAAGCGCGCTAATAAATTTATCCTGCCATTTATTACGATAAATTCCCGCCAGCATTCCCACCGGGATCCCCACCATGAGGGCAAAGCCAAAGGCGAGTATACACAGCTCCATGGTGGCCGGGAAAACCACTTTCAGCTGTTCGGAGATGAGCTGTCCGTTGATGCTGGACACGCCAAAATCCCAGTGCAGCAGGCCATTAAACCAGAACAGCCAGGCGTCCCAGAGAGATGAGCCCTGAAGCGGGGCGTGCGGCGTAAAGTAGCTCAGGCTAAAGCCGACAAAGGTCAGGAAGAACAGGGTCACCAGCAGTAACAGCAGCCGACGCAAGGTAAATATAATCATGGTTTCTTCACCTCTTGTTCTTTCTCACGGGTCACGCCCGCGAAGGAGGCGTTACCAAACGGGCTGAGTACCAGCCCTTTAATATCGTAACGGTAGGCCTGGAGGCGCAGGGAAGAGGCAAGCGGCAACACGGGAAGTTCTCTGGCCAGAATATTTTGCGCTTCATCGTAGGCCTCAATGCGTGAGGCAAGCTGTTGAGACGCCAGCGCTTTTTGCAGCACGGCATCAAATTCCCGGTTACACCAGTGGGCGTAGTTGGTCTGGGAGTTGATTGCCGCACAGCTCAGCAGCGGACGGAAGAAGCTGTCCGGGTCGTTACTGTCGGTGGACCAGCCAGCCAGCGTTAAGTCGTGATTCATGTCCATCAGACGCGCCTCCTGGAAACGGCCTTCGACAGGCACGATGATCACCTTAACGCCCACCTGCGCCATATCAGCCTGCAACAGCTCAGCCGTTTTCAGCGGGCTGGGGTTCCACGCCTGAGAGCTGGTGGGCACCCACAGCTGTAGCGTCAGGTTTTCTGCCCCCAGCGCTTTAAGCTGTTCGCGCGCTTTCGCCGGATTATATTCCGTAATCTTCGCCTCGCCGTCATAGGCCCAGGAGGCGCGCGGAAGAATAGAGGCGGCGGTTTCCGCGGTACCGTAGTAAATCGACTGCATCAGACGCTGATTGTTGATCGCTAACGCCAGCGCATGGCGCACGGCCGGATTATTCAGCGGCGGCTTATCGGTGTTAAACGCCAGATAAGCGATGTTCATGCCCGGGCGCAGGGTCAGGCGCAGGCGTGGGTCGTCGCGCAAAATGGTCAACTGGCTGGCCGCAGGCCAGGCAAGCACGTCGCACTCGCCGGTCAGCAGTTTGGAGAGTCGGCCTGTTCCACCTGAACCCAGATCAACAATAACCTGCGGCATCAGCGGCTTGCCGCGCCAGAAACGATCGTGGCGTTGCAGGCGAATGTATTGTCCGGCGCGGTACTCTGCTAACTGGAACGGACCGGTGCCTACAGGCTCACGATCGAGACGTTCCTGACGATCCTTTTTCGTCAGCTGATCCGCGTATTCGGCTGACATGACCGAGGCGTAGTGCGTCGCCAGATGCCAGAGGAAGGAGGCATCCGGGCGATTCAGACGAAACTCAACCGTACGGTTATCCAGTTTGCGAACGCTTTTGACCGAGTCCGCGAATTGCAGACTGTCGAAATAGGGGAAGTTCCCGCCATTAACGTTATGCCACGGATGATTGCGGTTGAATATGCGCTGGAAGGTGAAAACCACGTCATCCGCGTTGAGCTTACGGGTTGGGGTAAACCACGGGGTGTGCTGAAATGCGACATCATCGCGTAGACGAAAGCGGTATGTGGCGCCGTTATCAAGCACTTCCCAACTTTCAGCAAGCTCCGGAACCAGCCGATAGGTATAAGGATCGACGTCGAGCAGGCGATCGTAGAGCTGTGCGGCCAGCGTATCGACAATCAGGCCGCTCCCCGCTTTTTGCGGATTAAAAATATCAACTTGCCCGCTGACGCAGTAGACGAAACCACTATCACGGATATCAGGAGGCACAGCGCGATCGGGCGCAGCAAAGGCCAGATTGCTGAACAAACCGAGTGCAAACAGGGACGATAAAACCAGGCGCATAGTTTTTAAGGTTTTTAGATTCGATCTGCAAAGTGTATCGCACTTACGCCTGCTTCGTAAAAATGTCTGGGGGTATGTGCTGATAATGTCAGCGCATTTGATGTTTTTTGAGCAATGCCCTTAACTGATGGTAGGTCAGGCCCAGCAGTTCAGCCGCCCGTTTCTGATTATATTTCGCCTCTTTCAGGCTCTGCTCAAGCAGCTGTTGCTCCTGCTGATGCTGGAACTGGCGTAAATCGAGCGGCAACGCCGGAGCCTGCTGGCGCGTCGCCGGAGCCGGGGGCTGTTTATCCTCACGCCGAAACGGATCGAGAATAATGTTGTCCAGTTCGGTCTCGCTGCTGCCATGCCGGTAAACGGACCGTTCCACCACGTTTTTCAGTTCACGAATATTGCCCGGCCAGTGGTAACCGAGCAGGGTCCCGGTGGCCCGTTCGCTGAAGCCCGGAAAGAGAGGCAGACCCAGTTCCCGGCACATCTGAATGGCAAACTGATCGGCCAGCAGCATGATATCGCTGCGCCGTTCCCGCAGCGGCGGCAGCTGTACAACATCGAAAGCCAGCCTGTCCAGCAGGTCGGCGCGGAATTTGTCCTCAGCCACCATCGCGGGCAGGTCGGCGTTGGTGGCGCATACCAGGCGAACGTTGACCTGGAGGGGCTGACTGCCGCCAACGCGTTCCAGTTCACCGTACTCAATGACGCGCAGCAGCTTTTCCTGCACCAGCATTGGTGCGGTCGCCAGCTCGTCGAGAAAGAGCGTTCCGCCATCGGCGCGCTCAAAGCGTCCGGGATGGCGTTTTTGTGCGCCGGTGAAGGCGCCAGCTTCATGACCAAACAGCTCGGTGTCGAGCAGGTTTTCATTCAGCGCCGCGCAGTTAAGGGAAATAAAAGGGCCGTCCCAGCGGCCAGACAGAAAGTGCAGGCGGTTAGCGATAAGTTCTTTACCTGTTCCGCGCTCACCGATAATCAGCACCGGTTTATTCAGCGGCGCGAGGCGCGATACCTGTTCAAGCACTTCCAGGAAGCTGTTGGCCTCGCCAAGCAAATTATCTTTATATTCAGCCATGATGAAATTAACCACTCCTTAGTGATATTCACCAGGTGAGAATAGCCGCTGGCTGGATAAATATCAATCACACTCAGTAAAATCAATAAGATAAAAAGTTGGCATGGGATTTGTATTAACTACTCAGCAGGGCATCGCCCGATAACAGAACTATGAGGATTGAATTATGGGTATTTTTTCTCGTTTTGCCGACATCGTGAACGCCAACATCAACTCGCTGCTGGAGAAAGCGGAAGATCCGCAGAAGCTGGTGCGCCTGATGATTCAGGAGATGGAAGACACGCTGGTTGAAGTACGCTCCACCTCCGCCCGCGCGCTGGCAGAGAAAAAGCAGTTAACGCGTCGTATCGAGCAGGCAACTGCCCAGCTTAACGAATGGCAGGAAAAAGCGGAACTGGCGCTGCGTAAAGATAAAGAAGATCTAGCTCGCGCTGCGCTGATTGAGAAGCAGAAGCTGACCGACATGGTTGCCACGCTGGAACACGAAGTGACGCTGGTGGATGATACTCTGGCGCGTATGAAGAAAGAGATTGGTGAGCTTGAAAACAAACTCAGCGAAACCCGTGCACGTCAACAGGCGCTGGCGCTGCGCCACCAGGCTGCAAGCTCGTCCCGCGACGTGCGTCGCCAGCTGGACAGCGGCAAGCTGGATGAAGCGATGGCCCGTTTCGAATCGTTTGAACGTCGTATCGACCACATGGAAGCGGAAGCCGAGAGCCACAGCATCGGTAAACAGAAAACCCTCGATCAGCAGTTTGCTGACCTGAAGGCCGATGATGAAATTAGCGAGCAACTGGCTGCGCTGAAAGCCAAAATGAAACAAGACAACCAATAATAATTCCTGCGGCACCTGAGCGTGCCGCATCGTAAGACAAGGAGTACACATGAGCGCGCTTTTTCTGGCTATACCCCTGACCATTTTCGTGCTGTTTGTTCTGCCCATCTGGTTATGGCTGCACTACAGCAACCGCTCTTCACGCGGTGAGCTGTCGCAGAGTGAACAACAGCGGCTGGCGCAGCTCTCTGCCGAGGCAAATAAAATGCGCGAACGTATTCAGGCGCTGGAAGCGATCCTGGACGCGGAACACCCGAACTGGAGGGAACGGTAATGGCTGGACTGAATCTGAATAAAAAACTGTGGCGGATCCCACAGCAGGGCATGGTTCGGGGTGTTTGCGCCGGGCTGGCGCACTATCTGGATGTTCCGGTAAAACTGGTGCGTGTGGTCACGGTATTGTCGATTTTCTTCGGCCTGGCCTTTATTACACTGGTGGCATACATCATTCTGTCGTTTGTACTCGATCCTATGCCGGAAGGTGAGCTGGATGCGGAGAACACGCCAACCAGCAGCGATCTCCTGAACGCGGTGGATGAACAGCTGAGCGCAGGGGAGAAGCGATTGCGCGAGATGGAACGTTATGTCACCTCCGATACCTTTACGCTGAGAAGTCGTTTTCGTCAGCTTTAAGAGAGAACTTACATGAAACAAAACTGGCAACAGGCCGGTCAGAAGGTAAAACCCGGCCTGAAAATCGCAGGTAAACTGGTTCTGATGACGGCGTTACGTTATGGCCCGGCCGGTGTGGCGGGTTGGGCGATCAAGTCTGTTGCCCGCAAGCCGGTCAGAATGATGCTGGCGGTCGCTCTGGAGCCGCTGTTACAGAAGCTGGCAAAACGCGTTTCCCGGCGCTACCTGTCACGCTAGTTCCTCCCGCATAAGCCCTTTCTCGCCCAGAGAAGGGGCATGACTTTCCCTTCTGCGTTTCTTCTGCTTTTCTGCTTTCTTTGCGGCAGCTCACAATAATGCGTTGCGCTGCGCTGAGATTGCCGCTTTCTGCCCCCGGGTCCGTTGACAGATATTTTACATGGGAGTAGATTGCCAATCCGTGGGACCGCTACCATGGAAAATAATGTGAACGCAAAAATTAAAAAACTTATCAATCATATTTACGGTGAATCATTTTCAGATGCACACCTTAACGTGTTATTAACTAAGCTTGAAAAGGCGGCGGTTAATATTACGGAAAAGCGTAAGTCAGGCTGGGATGAAAAAGACGTTGTGCTGATTACCTATGCCGATCAGTTCTCCGCGAAAGGGGAAAAAGCGTTGCCGGTATTTACCCGGTTCTATAATGAATGGCTTTCTCGCACGTTTTCTCATGTCCATCTGTTACCGTTTTATCCGTGGTCGTCGGATGATGGATTTTCCGTTATTGATTATCACGAAGTTGCACCTGAAACCGGAACCTGGCGAGATGTCGCGGAATTAAAACAGTCTGCCAGCTTAATGTTTGACTTCGTTTGCAACCATATGTCAGCGAAAAGCGAATGGTTTGCTAATTATCTGGCGCAGAAGCCGGGCTACGAAGATTTCTTTATTTCTGTCGATCCCGAAACCGATTTATCGGCGGTGACTCGTCCCCGCGCATTACCGCTGCTGACGCCGTTCACGCTTAATGATGGCAGCGTTCGTCATCTGTGGACCACATTCAGCGATGACCAGATCGATCTCAATTTCGCCTCGCCGCAGGTGCTGATTGCCATGGTTGACGTTCTGCTCCATTACCTCATGGAAGGGGCGCGTTATATCCGTCTGGATGCGGTCGGGTTTATGTGGAAGATCCCGGGAACCACCTGTATCCATCTGGAACAAACCCATTGCCTTATCCAGCTGTTCCGCGCCATTACGGACGCCGTGGCGCCTGGCACGGTGATCATCACTGAGACAAATGTTCCCCACAAAGACAATATCTCTTACTTCGGTGATGGTGAAAATGAAGCCCAGATGGTCTATCAGTTTTCCTTACCACCGCTGGTGCTGCACGCCGTTCATCGTCAGGATGTTAAAGCCCTGTGCCGGTGGGCGGGCTCGCTGGCGCTGCCTTCAACTTACACCACCTGGTTTAATTTCCTGGCTTCACATGATGGTATCGGATTGAACCCATTACGCGGCATCCTTCCGGAATCAGAGATCCTCTCGCTGGTCGAAAAGCTTCAGCAGGAAGGCGCGCTGGTCAACTGGAAAAATAATCCTGACGGAACGCGAAGCCCCTATGAAATTAATGTCACCTATCTTGATGCGTTGAGTTTGCGAGACAGCTCAGATGATGAGCGCATTGCGCGGTTCATCCTGGCGCATGCTGTGTTGTTAAGTTTTCCTGGCGTACCGGCTGTATATATTCAAAGCATTCTTGGTTCGCGTAACGATTATGAGGGTGTCGAACGTCTCGGATATAACCGCGCGATAAACAGGAAGAAATACACCGTAGGTCAGGTTGATCTGGAGCTCAATAATAAGAAGAGTATTCGTTATCAAATTTATTCTCGTTTGAATGAGCTTATTGCTGTTCGTCGCGGCGAGCGTGCGTTCCATCCGGATAGTCAGGCTATTTTTGACGCAATCGGTGAACATATTCTTAAAATTGTTCGTGTTGCTGAAAATGGCGAGCGAATGACAGCATTATTTAATTTTAGCAATAAAATGCAGACCGTTTATGGACAAACGCTCTTTGGTAGGGAATTACTCTCAGGACAAAATATTAGCGGTACGGAACTGACCCTCAATCCATGGCAGGTAATGTGGATTAAAGAAAACTAAAAAGGACCCTAAAATGAAAATGCCCAAAATTGTGCTGTTATCAGCACTGGTTTCGTGCGCCCTGTTATCAGGCTGTAAGGACGATAAAGCATCTCAGGTCACCATTGAGTTTATGCACTCGTCGGTAGAACAGGAGCGTCAGGCAGTTATTACGAAACTGATCGAAAAATTCGAGAAAGAAAACCCGACTATTACGGTGAAACAGGTCCCCGTTGAGGAAGATGCCTATAACACCAAGGTCATTACGTTGGCCCGTACCGGCGCGCTGCCGGAAGTGATTGAAGTCAGCCATGACTACGCCAAAGTCATGGATAAAGAGCAACTGCTGGACCGTGACGCGATCGGCAACGCGATTAAAGCCGTCGGTGAAGATACCTTTTACGACGGTATTTTACGCGTTGTTCGCACCGAAGACGGCAAGGCATGGACGGGGGTGCCGGTTAGCGCGTGGCTGTCCGGCGTCTGGTATCACAAAGATGCGCTCGCGGCAGCGGGAATCGAAGAACCGCACAACTGGGAGCAACTGCTGAAAGCCAGTCAGGCGCTCAACGATCCGGCGAAAAAACATTACGGTATCGCGCTTCCAACCGCAGAAAGCGTCATGACGGAGCAGGCCTTCTCGCAGTTTGCGTTGTCAGGCGGAGCCAACGTCTTTGATGCAAACGGCAACGTGAAAATCGATACCCCTGAAATGTCGAAAGCGCTGGCGTTTTATCGGGCACTGGCCGCGAACACCATGCCGGGCTCCAATGATGTCATGGAGATCAAAGACGCCTTCATGAACGGCTCTGCGCCTATGGCCGTTTACTCCACCTATATCCTGCCCGCGGTCTACAAAGATGGTAATCCGGCCAACCTGGGGTTCGTGGTTCCGACGGAAAAATCATCAGCCGTGTACGGCATGATCACCTCGTTGACGATCACGACCGGCCAGACCGAAGAGGAAACGCAGGCGGCAGAAAAATTTGTGACCTGGATGGAGCAGGCTCAAAACGCGTCTGACTGGGTGATGATGTCCCCTGGTGCGGCGCTGCCGGTGAACAAACTCGTGGTGGGCACTGAGAGCTGGAAAAACAACGACGTGATCAAAGCCTTTGGCCAACTGCCTTACGAGCTGATTGCGCAGTTCCCGAACGTCCAGGTATTTGGCGCCGTAGGCGACAAAAACTTTACCCGCATGGGAGACGTTACCGGCTCCGGCATTATCAGTTCCATGGTGCATAACGTGACGGTGGGACAAAAAGATCTCAATGCGACGTTAAGCAACAGCCAGAAGAAACTGACTGACCTGATATCACAACGATAGGAGCGCTTTGCGAAGGGAATTATGAAGACGTTGTTTTCTGGTCGTTCAGATATGCCTTTCGCCATGCTGCTGTTGGCCCCCAGCCTGATTTTGCTGGGGGGCCTGGTGGCCTGGCCAATGATTTCCAACATTGAAATCAGTTTTTTACGTTTACCGCTGAACCCGCGTATTGATGCGGTGTTTGTCGGCCTGGATAACTACATTCGCATTCTGGGCGATGCTGCGTTCTGGCACTCCCTGTGGATGACGTTCTGGTATACGGCGCTGGTCGTGCTCGGCAGCACCGGGCTGGGACTGGCCGTAGCGATCTTCTTTAACCGTGAATTCCGCATGCGGAAAACGGCTCGTTCACTGGTGATCCTGTCCTACGTGACGCCGTCTATTTCACTGGTATTTGCCTGGAAATACATGTTCAACAACGGCTACGGGATTGTGAACTACCTGGGCGTTGATCTGCTGCATCTCTACGATCAGGCGCCGCTATGGTTCGATAATCCTGGCAGCAGTTTTGTGCTGGTTGTGCTGTTCGCCATCTGGCGTTACTTCCCGTACGCCTTTATCTCGTTCCTCGCGATTTTGCAGACCATTGATAAATCATTGTACGAAGCGGCAGAGATGGACGGAGCAAATGCCTGGCAGCGTTTTCGTATCGTGACGTTGCCCGCCATCATGCCGGTGCTGGCCACGGTGGTCACGCTGCGAACCATCTGGATGTTCTACATGTTTGCGGATGTGTATCTGCTCACCACCAAGGTCGACATTCTGGGCGTATATCTCTACAAAACCGCCTTTGCGTTCAATGACCTGGGTAAAGCAGCCGCCATTTCCGTTGTGCTGTTTGTGATCATCTTCGCTGTCATTCTGCTGACCAGAAAAAGGGTAAACCTCAATGGCAACAAATAAACGCGTTCTGGGCCGTATCGGTTTTTATCTGGGACTGGCGCTATTTCTGATTATCACGCTGTTTCCATTTTTTGTGATGTTGATGACGTCGTTCAAAAGCGCGAAAGAGGCGATCTCGCTGCACCCGACCATTCTGCCGCAGGAGTGGACGCTACAGCACTACATCGACATCTTTAACCCGCTGATTTTCCCGTTTGTGGATTACTTTCGTAACAGCATGGTGGTGTCGCTGACCTCCTCGGTCATTGCGGTGTTTCTCGGCACGCTGGGCGCGTATGCGTTATCCAAACTGCGCTTTAAAGGGCGCACTACGATCAATGCGAGCTTCTACACCGTCTATATGTTCTCCGGGATCCTGCTGGTGGTGCCGCTGTTCAAAATCATCACCGCGCTCGGCATTTATGACACCGAACTGGCGCTGATCATCACCATGGTGACGCAGACGTTGCCTACCGCGGTCTTTATGCTGCGCAGCTATTTCGACACCATCCCGGACGAAATCGAAGAAGCCGCGATGATGGACGGCCTGAACCGCCTGCAAATCATCTTCCGCATCACCGTGCCGCTGGCGATCTCGGGTCTGGTGTCGGTCTTTGTCTACTGCTTCATGGTGGCGTGGAATGACTATCTGTTCGCCTCCATTTTCCTGTCCAGCGCCAGCAACTTCACGTTGCCGGTCGGGCTGAACACGCTCTTCAGTACGCCAGATTACATCTGGGGTCGCATGATGGCTGCATCGCTGGTAACGGCACTTCCGGTCGTCATTATGTATGCCCTGTCTGAACGTTTCATTAAAAGTGGTTTGACCGCCGGCGGCGTGAAGGGCTGAGGCGGCCGATTTTAACAAGGAGTCAGTCATGAAAAAATTAGTTGCGACAGCGCCTCGTGTAGCGGCGCTGGTGGAATACGAAGATCGTCCTGTTGCAGCACATGAGGTGAAGATTCGTGCCCGTTATGGCGCCCCGAAACACGGCACCGAAGTCGTGGATTTCCGCGCGGCAAGCCCGTTCATCGATGAAGAGTTCAACGCGGAGTGGCAGATGTTTACCCCGCGTGAAGAAGGTGCAGCCCGCGGCATCGAATTTGGTAAATTCCAGCTGGGGAACATGATCGTCGGCGACATCATCGAATGTGGTGCGGACGTGACCGAATACCAGATCGGCGACAGCGTCTGCTACTACGGCCCGTTGCAGGAAACGGTCATTGTTAACGCGGTGAACAACTATAAGCTGCGCAAAATGCCGCAGGGTGCATCCTGGAAAAATGCCGTTTGTTACGATCCGGCGCAGTTCGCCATGAGCGGCGTGCGTGATGCTAACGTCCGCGTAGGGGATTTCGTCGTGGTTGTGGGGCTGGGCGCGATTGGTCAGATTGCGATTCAGCTGGCGAAAAAAGCCGGCGCGTCAGTGGTTATTGGTGTCGATCCTATCGAACATCGCTGTGAGATCGCCCGCCGTCACGGTGCAGACCACTGCCTGAACCCAATCGGTACCGATGTCGGTCTGGAAATTAAGAAACTGACCGGCAAGCAGGGCGCGGATGTGATCATCGAAACCAGCGGATTTGCAGATGCGCTGCAATCTGCGCTGCGCGGTCTCGCCTAGGGCGGAACGATCTCCTACGTGGCCTTCGCCAAGCCGTTTGCGGCGGGCTTCAACCTCGGTCGCGAGGCACACTTCAACAACGCCAAAATTGTCTTCTCCCGCGCATGCAGTGAACCCAACCCGGATTATCCGCGCTGGAGCCGCAAGCGTATTGAAGAGACCTGCTGGGAATTGCTGATGAACGGTTATCTCAATTGCGAAGATCTGATCGACCCGGTCGTCACCTTCACCACCAGCCCGGAAAGCTATATGAAGTATGTCGATCAGCACCCGGAACTCAGTATCAAAATGGGCGTCACTTTTTAAGCTAAGGACAGCAATCATGAAAATCGCAACACAAAACCAGGCTTTTTTCCCGACCGCTATCATGGAAAAATTCGAATACATCAAAGCGATGGGATTTGATGGCTACGAAATTGATGGCCGGCTGCTGGTGGAAAACCTCGACGAAGTAAAAGCGGCTATCAAAGCCACCGGCCTGCCGGTCACGACGGCCTGTGGCGGATACGATGGCTGGATCGGGGATTTTATCGAAGAACGCCGCCTGAACGGTCTACAGCAGATTGAACGCATTCTGGAAGCGCTGGCAGAAGTGGGCGGAAAGGGGATTATCGTTCCGGCTGCCTGGGGGATGTTTACTTTCCGTCTGCCGCCAATGACTTCGCCACGTAGCCTGGACGGCGATCGCAAAGCGGTCAGCGCTTCCCTGCGCTGGCTGGATGAGGTGGCAGCGCGCACCGGTACTACCGTCTACCTGGAGCCGCTGAACCGCTATCAGGATCATATGATCAACACCCTGGCCGATGCGCGTCGTTATATCGAAGAGAACGGCCTGAAGCACGTGCAGATCATCGGTGATTTCTACCACATGAATATTGAAGAAGACTCCCTGGCGGAAGCGCTGCATCACAACCGCGACCTGCTGGGTCATGTGCACATTGCTGATAACCACCGCTATCAGCCGGGCAGCGGCAGCCTCGATTTCGCCAGCCTGTTCGATCAGCTGCGTGCCGATAACTATCAGGGTTATGTCGTGTACGAGTGCCGGGTGCGTGCCGACGATCCGGCTCAGGCCTATAAGGACTCTCTCACTTACTTGCGTGAATGCTAAGGATGACGAGCGTGATGAGTGCTTCTACACCTTTGCCTCTGCGCGTCGCCATCATTGGCGCCGGGCAGGTTGCAGACAAAGTGCATGCCTCGTATTACGCCACGCGCAGTGATGTTCAAATGGTGGCTGTCATGGACAGCCACCTTGAGCAGGCACAGGCGTTTGCGGAACGTTATGCTATTCCATCGGCATGGCAGGACGCTCACGAGATGTTGCAGGAAGTAAAACCGGATGTGGTGAGCGTCTGTTCGCCTAACCGGTTCCATTTTGAACATGTGATGGCGGCTCTCGAAGCAGGCTGTCATGTGATGTGTGAAAAGCCGCCGGCGATGACGCCGCACCAGGCGGATGAGATGCGTTTGGCGGCGCGCAAGGCCGGAAAAGTCCTCGCGTACGATTTTCACCATCGCTTCGCCCTGGATACCCAGCTCCTGCGCGATGCGGTTATGAACGGAACGCTCGGTGAAATTTACTTCACCTCCGCGCAGGCGCTGCGTCGTTGCGGTGTGCCGGGGTGGGGCGTGTTCACCAATAAATCGCTTCAGGGCGGCGGGCCGCTGATCGATATCGGCATTCATATGCTGGATGCCGCGATGTATGTGCTGGGCTTCCCGGCCGTGAAGCGGGTAACCGCGCACAGCTTCCAGAGACTGGGGAACCGGAAACACACCGGCCAGTTTGGCGAATGGGATCCTGCGCAGTTTACCGTGGAAGATGCCCTGTTTGGCACGATTGAGTTCTGCAACGGTGGCATTCTGCGTCTGGACACCTCTTTTGCGCTTAATATCCGCGAGCAGTCGATCATGAACGTCTCTTTCTGCGGTGAGAAGGCGGGTGCAACGCTGTTCCCGGCACACATTTATAACGACGAAGCCGGTGTTTTGCAGACGCTGACCCAGCGTGAAGAAGCTGACGATCGGAGACATCTGCGCAGTATGGACGCGTTTGTTCGCCACGTAATGGGCGAGCCGGTCATGATTGCCGATGCGGAGCAGGGGCTGGTGATCCAGCAATTAGTCGCGGCGTTATATGAAGCCGCGGAAACAGGGGAAAGCGTGACGTTATGCTGAACCAGTCTGTATTAACCGATCCGGGCTTTTGCCCGCATAGCCTGAATAAGTACGCGTCCATTATGGCCTGCGGCAATGGCTACATGGGCATTCGCGCCACGCATGAAGAAGATTACACCCAGCAGACCAGAGGCATGTACCTCGCGGGGCTGTATCATCGCGCGGGACGCAACGAAACCACTGAGCTGATCAATCTGCCGGATGTCACCGGGATTGAAGTTGAGCTGGACGGCATCAATTTCACGCTCCTTTCAGGCGAAATTCTTGAGTGGCAACGCGAGCTGGCCTTTGCTAACGGCGAACTGCATCGTAATGTTGTCTGGCGTTCGCCGGACGGAAAACGCTATCGCCTCGAGAGCCGTCGTTTTGTTTCGCTGGACCAGTTGCCCTTAGTGGCAATGCAGCTCTCGATCACACCGCTTGACGGCGCCGCTCAGGCCGTGCTGAAAACCGGCATAGATGCGACACAAACGAACAGCGGCAGGCAGCATCTGGATGAAATCTCGGTAAGGGTCTTTGACCAGCACTACATGCAGGGTGTGTATGAAACGCAGGACCGGGCGTCTGAAGTTGTTGTTTCGGCGTTTTGTCAGCTCTCCGCTAAGAGCGATAGCTGTTTCACCGCCAAAAATCGTCGCCTCAGCGTTCATCATTCTCTGACTATCTTGCAAGGTGACACTGTCACGCTTGAAAAAATTGTCTGGCTGACGCATCGCTGCGATAAATCGCTCTCGCAGGAGTCTTTCGCCCGCAACGCGCTGGCCGATCTCAAAGTCTGCGCGGCAAGAGGCTACGATACGTTGCTTGAGAGCTCAGCGTACGCCTGGGAAGCGGTCTGGCGTGATGCTCGGGTGGAAGTGACTTGTGCAGAACAGCAGGATCAGCTGGCGCTGGATTACGCCGTCTGGCATCTGACGACAATGACGCCTGCTCATGATGAGCGAAGCAGTATTGCGGCTAAAGGGCTGACGGGTGAGGGGTATAAGGGACACGTCTTCTGGGATACCGAAATTTTCCTGCTGCCGTTCCATCTGTTTACCCGTCCACAGATTGCCCGCAGTCTGCTGCGCTATCGCTGGCTCAATCTTTCGGGCGCGCGTGAAAAAGCACGCCGTAACGGTTGGCCGGGCGCGTTGTTCCCGTGGGAAAGCGCCGCCAGCGGACAGGAAGAGACGCCAGAATTCGCGGCCATTAACATCCGCACCGGGGTTCGCCAGAAGGTCGCCTCCGCACTCGCTGAACACCACATCGTGGCAGATATTGCCTGGGCCGCTGTCGCTTACTGGCAGGCAACAAACGACGATGCCTTTATGCGCAATGAGGGCCTGACGCTGCTGATGGAAACCGCTTCGTTCTGGATGGGACGCGCGACGGAAATTAATGGTCGTCTTGAGATCCATGACGTAATCGGACCGGATGAATACACCGAGCATGTCAACAACAACGCCTACACCAACTATCTGGCCTGGCACAACGTTGCCTGCGCGCGTCAGTTTATGGCGATGTTTGGGCATGAAGATGCGCGTTTTACGGAGAATGCCGGGACGTTTCTGGCGCGCCTGTGGCTGCCAGAGGCCGACGCAGAGGGTGTGATCCCGCAGGATGATACCTTCATGGCAAAACCTGCCATCGATCTGAGCCGCTATAAAGCCAAAGCGGGTAAGCAAACCATTCTGCTTGATTACTCTCGCGCGGAAGTGAACGAGATGCAGATCCTGAAGCAGGCCGACGTGGTGATGCTTAACTACCTGCTGCCGGAACGGTTTACGCCGCAGCAATGTGCCGCCAATCTGGCGTTCTACGAGCCACGCACGATCCATGATTCATCCCTGAGTAAAGCCATTCACGGCATTGTGCTCGCACGCTGCGGTGACACTGACGGGGCGTATGCCTTCTGGCGCGATGGTATCGCCATTGACCTGGGAGACGACCCGCACAGCAGCGATGATGGTATTCATGCCGCCGCCACCGGTGCGATCTGGTTGGGCGCCATTCAGGGATTTGCTGGCCTGCACATTAGCGAAGGGGAGCTGCATCTTGCGCCGAAGCTGCCTGTTCACTGGCAGAAACTCGCCTTCCCGCTGCGGTGGCGGGACGCAACAATGCACGTTACCTGTGAAGATGACCAGTTAACCATTGAAACTACCGCACCTGTCACGTTGACGCTGTGGGGTAAAACGCTGCACGTATCAGGGCGAAAGGTCTGTGCGCGTAAGGACTTTCTTGCATCTGTTAATGGGACCGCTACCACGGAGGGGCGCCATGACGCTTAACGCTGTTGTATTCGATCTGGACGGGGTGATCACCGATACCGCGCATCTTCACTTTCTGGCCTGGCGCGCCGTGGCGGAGGAGATTGGTATCACCTTCGACGAAGTATTTAACGAACAGCTGAAGGGAATAAGCCGTATGGACTCCCTTCAGCGCATTCTGATACATGGCGGGAAAAAAGGGATGTTCAGTGACGAGCAGCGCCTGGCGCTGGCGACGAAAAAAAACGCGCTTTACGTCCAGTCGCTGGCATCACTGACGCAGGATTCGCTGCTGCCGGGTATTCGCGACGTGCTGGCGGATATTCGCGCCGCGAAGGTCAAAATTGGCCTGGCATCCGTATCGCTAAATGCTCCTGGGATTTTGCACGCGTTGGGTATTCATCAGGCTTTCGATTTTTGCGCCGATGCTTCGCGCATTTGCCGCTCAAAGCCGGACCCGGAAATCTTCCTTGCGGCCTGTAAAGGACTGAACGTGCGTCCTGAAGAGGCCATTGGTATCGAAGATGCCGCCGCAGGAGTAGATGCGATTAACGCCGCAGGAATGCTGTCGGTGGGGATTGGGCCTGGCCTGAACCATGCGGGATTACAACTTCATTCAACGCAGGAACTGACCTGGGAACGCCTGACGGCGTTCTGGGCATCCCGGGCGTATTGATAAGGAATTAATAATGGCTCAACTGTCTCTGAAACACATTCAGAAAATCTATGATAACCAGGTCCACGTGGTGAAGGATTTCAACCTCGAAATTGAAGACAAAGAATTTATTGTCTTCGTTGGTCCATCGGGCTGTGGGAAATCCACGACGCTGCGAATGATTGCTGGCCTCGAGGAGATCAGCGCGGGTGAACTGATTATTGACGGGGTTTGCATGAATGATGTTCCCGCAAAGTCCCGTGATATCGCGATGGTCTTCCAGAACTATGCGCTCTATCCGCATATGACGGTCTACGACAACATGGCGTTTGGCCTGAAAATGCAAAAAATTGCGCCCTCCGTCATTGAAGAACGCGTTACCTGGGCGGCACAGATCCTGGGCTTGCGCGACTATCTCCAGCGTAAACCTGGCGCGTTGTCCGGCGGTCAGCGCCAGCGCGTGGCGTTAGGCAGGGCGATAGTGCGCGAAGCGGGGGTCTTCCTGATGGATGAGCCTTTATCCAACCTCGATGCCAAACTTCGTGTGCAGATGCGCGCTGAAATCAGCAAGCTGCACCAGAAGCTTAACACCACCATGATTTACGTGACGCACGATCAGACGGAAGCCATGACGATGGCGACCCGCATCGTGATTTTAAAAGACGGCATCATTCAGCAGGTGGGCGCGCCGAAGCAGGTCTACAACGAGCCGGCGAATATGTTCGTTGCAGGGTTTATTGGCTCACCGGCGATGAACTTCATTCGTGGCGCGATCGTCGACCGCTACTTTGTGACGGAAACGCTGCGCCTGGAGATCCCGGAGGACAAGCTGGCCGTACTGAATGCGCAAGGTTACCAGCGTAAAGCGGTTGTCTTTGGGATCCGTCCGGAAGACATTCTCACCGCACAGCGAAGCGGTGAAAACATCACGGCGAAGATCAGCGTTGCTGAGCTGACCGGGGCTGAATTTATGCTTTATGCCACCGTGGGTGGGCATGAACTGGTTGTCCGTGCGGGAGCGGCGGATGATTACGTTGCCGGAGAGAATATCGGCATCCAGTTCGATATGAATAAGTGCCATTTCTTCGATGCTGATACTGAAACAGCTATTAGATAAGAAAGGTGTTCGCCGGAAATGAAAGTTTCCGGTTTTTTGTGTGTTAATTATAAAGGAATATTTTAATGAGTACTCTACTAAGAAGTGCTGCGCTCGTCCTGTGCGCAGGGGGGAGCTGCGCGCAAGCAACAGAATCAGCCAAAAAGTGGGAATTTAATATTGGCGCCATGTATGAAATTGAAAACGTAGAAGGTCAGGCTGACGATAAAGATGGATTATATGAACCCTCCGTGTGGTTTAATGCCACATGGGATGCCTGGACCATTTCGCTGGCTATGTATCAGGAAGGGCCGGTCGATTACAGTAGCATGACGCGCGGCACCTATTTCGATCGTCCTGAAGTAGAATTACGCTATCGTTTTATCGGCACCGATGATTTTACGTTCGGCCTGACCGGTGGCTTCCGTAATTATGGCTATCACTTTAAGGATGAGCATGGTGCTAAAGACGGTAGTGCTAATATGCAGCGCTACAAAGTTCAGCCTGACTGGGATATTAAACTAACCGACGACTGGCGTTTTGGCGGCTGGTTTGCCATGTATCAGTTTGCCAACGATCTGGAAAAAACCGGCTATTCTGACAGCCGCGTCGAGACCGAAACCGGTTTTACCTGGACAATTAACGAAACGGTCTCGGCAAAAGTTAATTACTATTTAGAGCGCGGTTTTAATATGGACGGTTCACGTAATAACGGTGAATTCTCCACTCAGGAAATTCGCGCCTATCTGCCGATTTCATTGGGTCAGACGACGCTAACGCCTTATACCCGTCTGGGACTCGATCGCTGGTCAAACTGGGACTGGCAAGACGATCCTGAGCGTGAAGGACATGATTTCAACCGTTTGGGTATGCTGTATGCCTATGATTTTAACAATGGTTTATCCATGACGCTGGAATATGCCTACGAATGGGAAAACCATGACGAAGGGGAAAGTGACCGCTTCCACTATGCCGGTATCGGCGTGAATTACGCGTTTTGATAACACTTCACCAGGGGCGTTTGCCCCTGGTTTTTAGCGTAATGAAGCCGCATCTGAAAAATGCGTTTCAACCAATATCTTATGCGGGGCAGGTTTACCCGCTATGCACCTGAACAACACATCGCAGCTCTCTTCGCCCAGCTTTCTGGTGGGGATATCAAAGCCGCCAGGCGCAGGGGTTAAAATGAGAGATAGCATTGGGTCGCTGTATCCTGCCATTGCGACCTGTTCCGGGATCGTCAGGTTTAGCGCATCCGCGGCACGATAAAGACTCAGCAATTTCATACTGTCTGTCGCAAAAACCGCATCGGGCGGGTTGTCTGAAGAGAGTAGCTGACAGGCCGCCTGAAGCGCGCTTTCATGGGTATATCCGCCATCAATAACCCAGTCCGGGTTAACTGCAATACCCTGCTTCTCAAGACTCGATTTATAGCCCGCCAGGCGATCGATAGAAACGTGATAATCGAGCGGGGCATGCAGGCAGGCAATTTTAGTGCGACCATGTTTGATAAATGAGTCGGTTAATATGGCGCTGTCGCGGAAATTATCCGTGTCGACAGAATAGATATTCTGGTAATTACCTTCCACTTTACCAATAACGACCACGGGCACGCCATATTCGTCCAGCGTCGCGAAAAAAGACTCGTTCGCCGGCGAGCTTAGCATGATGATCCCCTTGATCATCTTCTGCTTTATTTTACCCACGCATTTTTGCAGATCATCTTCGCTGCTTTTGGACGTTTGTAAAATAACATCAAAACCCTCTTCTTCTGCTTTTGCCGTAATGGCATGTAGTACATCAGAGAAAAACGGATTGCCTGCGGTGGTTTTGGTTGAACGGGTCGAAATAACCATAATGGCGTCGAAGCCAGAAGAGGTGAGTGCGCGGGCAAGTTTATTCGGTTGATAATTTAATTCTTCTATCGCCTTCAACACCTTTTCGCGCGCTTCAGGAGAAATATTCGTTTGTTTATTCAGAACGCGCGACACGGTTGATTTCGAAACGCCAGCAACGCGGGCAATATCATAGATGGTGGGTGACATACACCTTACTCACTCCAGACGGACAGCAATTGCGCCCATCTTACTGGAGAGAAAACGGCAATAGCAATAATTAAGAATTGATAATCAACGATCTGCCCCAATTTACTGTATTCTGAAGTGACTTTTTTCAGGGTTCCAGGCAATGAAGGACAGCGATGAAGCGACTTAAAAACGAATTCAATTCTCTGGTGAACCGTGGCGTTGATCGCCATCTGCGTCTTGCCGTGACGGGGCTGAGCCGCAGCGGTAAGACAGCATTCATTACGGCGATGGTCAATCAGCTGTTGAACCTGCATGCAGGGGCGCGCCTGCCACTGCTTAGCGCAGTGCGCGAGGAGCGGTTGCTTGGGGTGAAACGCGTACCGCAACGTGATTTTGGCATACCCCGTTTCACCTATGATGAAGGTCTGGCGCAGTTATATGGGGAGCCTCCCGCCTGGCCCACCCCGACGCGTGGCGTGAGCGAAATCCGTCTTGCGCTTCGTTTCCGCTCGAATGAATCCCTGATGCGTCACTTCAAAGAAACGTCCACGCTCTATCTCGAAATTGTGGATTACCCGGGAGAATGGCTGCTCGATTTACCGATGCTGGCGCAGGATTACCTGAGCTGGTCCCGACAGATGACCGGTCTGTTGCAGGGGCAGCGGGCAGAGTGGTCGACCAAATGGCGCCAGCTTTGCGAAGGACTGGATCCGCTGGCACCGGCGGATGAAAACCGTCTGGCCGTCATAGCCGAAGCCTGGACGGATTACCTGCATCAGTGCAAGCAGGAGGGGTTGCATTTTATTCAGCCGGGCCGCTTTGTTCTGCCGGGTGATTTAGCCGGTGCTCCCGCGCTACAGTTTTTCCCGTGGCCGGACGTTGACAGCATCGGTGAATCGAAACTGGCGCAGGCGGACAAGACCACCAACGCCGGTATGCTCCGCGAGCGATACAATTATTACTGTGAGAAGGTGGTTAAGGGCTTTTATAAAAATCACTTTTTACGCTTTGACCGCCAGATCGTACTGGTGGACTGCCTGCAACCGCTCAACAGCGGGCCGCAGGCGTTCAATGATATGCGGCTGGCGCTGACGCAGCTGATGCAAAGCTTTCATTATGGCCAGCGTACGCTGTTTCGCCGTTTGTTCTCGCCGGTCATCGACAAGCTGCTGTTTGCCGCCACAAAAGCTGACCATGTGACGGTCGATCAGCACGCCAACATGGTATCCCTGCTGCAACAGCTGGTGCAGGATGCCTGGCAGAATGCGGCCTTCGAAGGGATCAGCATGGACTGTCTGGGGCTGGCGTCCGTACAGGCAACGCAGAGTGGGTTGATTGACCTGAATGGCGAGAAAATTCCGGCCCTGCGGGGCAACCGTCTCAGCGACGGTGAGCCGCTCACGGTCTATCCGGGGGAAGTTCCGGCGCGTCTGCCGGGCCAGGCTTTCTGGCAAAGCCAGGGTTTTCAGTTCGAAGCCTTCCGTCCGCAGAGTATGAACGTTGACCAGCCATTGCCGCATATCCGTCTGGATGCCGCGCTGGAGTTTTTAATTGGAGATAAATTGCGATGACGGAACCGTTAAAACCACGCATTGATTTTACCGGCCAGCTTGAGCAGACCCCGCATGAGGCGTTTAAAACGGCGCAAACCTTCAGCGGGCCGCAGGCCGACAACTTTGCTCCCGTGCTGGCAGACGAGCCGTTGGCTGAAGAGGGGCAGGCGGAAGCGGTGGTTGATGCGGCACTGCGCCCGAAACGCAGCCTGTGGCGCAAGATGGTGACCGCCGGGTTAGCCCTTTTTGGTGTGAGCGTAATCGGCCAGGGCGTGCAGTGGGGCGTCAATGCCTGGCAAACGCAGGACTGGGTGGCGCTGGGGGGATGCGCCGCCGGGGCGTTGATTGTTGGTGCGGGCGTTGGCTCAGTCGTCACCGAGTGGCGTCGCCTATGGCGTTTGCGTCAGCGTGCCCACGAACGCGATGAAGCGCGGGATCTGCTGCACAGTCACGGCACAGGAAAAGGGCGTGCTTTTTGTGAAAAGCTTGCGGCTCAGGCCGGGATTGATCACTCTCACCCGGCGCTTCAGCGCTGGTATGCGGCGATCCACGAAACCCAGAATGACCAGGAAGTGGTCACGCTCTATGCCCACATTGTTCAGCCGGTGCTGGATGCGCAGGCTCGTCGTGAGATCAGCCGCTCGGCGGCGGAATCTACCCTGATGATCGCCGTCAGTCCGCTGGCGATGGTGGACATGGCCTTTATCGCCTGGCGCAACCTGCGCCTGATCAACCGCATCGCCAGACTGTATGGCATCGAGCTTGGCTATTACAGCCGGCTGCGCCTGTTCAAACTGGTATTGCTGAATATCGCCTTCGCCGGGGCAAGCGAACTGGTACGGGAGGTCGGGATGGACTGGATGTCGCAGGATCTTGCGGCGCGTCTCTCTGCCCGGGCGGCGCAGGGGATTGGTGCCGGTCTGCTGACGGCACGCCTGGGCATCAAAGCGATGGAGGTTTGTCGTCCACTCCCCTGGATCGATGGCGATAAGCCGCGGCTGGGGGATTTCCGTCGCGAATTGATTGGCCAGCTTAAAGAGACGCTCAATAAAAAACCTGCTCAGTGAGGTTTTGTTTACTAATCGTGCGGGCTGTCAATATTTGTTGACAGCCACCTTCCCGAATACCGTGATCTGACATATCATTTTACTGTTATTGGCTTAAACGGTGAATTTCCCATGCGTCTGGAAGTCTTTTGTGAGGACCGTCTCGGTCTGACCCGCGAGTTACTCGATCTTCTTGTTTTACGTAGCATTGATTTACGTGGCATAGAGATCGACCCTGTCGGGCGAATTTACCTCAATTTTGCCGAAATTGAATTTAATACCTTCAGTAGCCTGATGGCGGAAATCCGCCGTATCGCTGGCGTTACGGATGTACGCACCATCCCCTGGATGCCGTCCGAGCGGGAACATCTTGCGCTGAGCGCGCTGCTGGAAGCAATGCCGGAGCCGTTTCTCTCTCTCGATCTGAAAAATAAAGTCGAGCGCGTTAACCAGGCCAGCTGCCAGCTGTTTGCGCAGACTCAGGAAAAACTTATCGGGCACCACGCCACGCAACTGATCACCGGTTTTAATTTCCAGCGCTGGCTGGACAGCAACCCGCAAAATACCCATAGCGAGCATGTCGTTATCAACGGACAGAATTTCCTGATGGAGATCACGCCGGTCTACCTGAAAGGGGAAAATGCCGCGCGGGTGCTGACCGGCGCAGTGATCATGTTGCGCTCCACGGTGCGCATGGGGCGTCAGTTACAGAACCTTTCCAGCCAGGACGTCTGCGCATTCAGCCAGATTATTGCGGTGAGCCCGAAGATGCGTCATGTAATCGACCAGGCGCGCAAGCTGGCAAATCTTACGGCGCCGCTGCTGATTACCGGGGATACCGGTACGGGGAAAGATCTGCTGGCGCATGCTGTGCACATGGCCAGCCCGCGTGCGGCAAAACCGTATCTGGCGCTGAACTGCGCCTCTATTCCTGAAGATGCGGTGGAAAGTGAGCTGTTCGGGCATGCGCCGGAAGGTAAAAAAGGCTTCTTTGAACAGGCGAATGGCGGCTCGGTGCTGCTGGACGAGATTGGCGAAATGTCGCCACGCATGCAGGCGAAACTGCTTCGTTTTCTCAATGACGGCACGTTTCGCCGCGTGGGGGAAGATCATGAAGTACACGTGGATGTGCGCGTCATCTGCGCCACCCAGAAAAACCTGGTGGAGCTGGTGCAGAAAGGGGTATTCCGCGAAGATCTCTACTATCGTCTCAACGTTCTGACGCTCAATATTCCGCCGCTGCGCGATTGCCCGCAGGACATCATGCCGTTGACAGAACTGTTCGTGGCCCGTTTTGCCGACGAGCAGGGCGTGCCGCGTCCGAAGCTCTCTGCCGACCTGGGCACCGTGCTGACGCGTTACGGCTGGCCGGGCAATATTCGTCAGCTTAAAAATGCGGTCTATCGCGCATTAACTCAGCTTGAAGGGTATGAACTGCGCCCTCAGGATATTCTGTTGCCGGATTACGATGCCGGGACGGTCTCGGTAGGCGAAGAGGCAATGGAAGGCTCGCTGGATGACATCACCAGCCGTTTCGAGCGTTCGGTGTTAACGCAGCTTTATCGCAGCTATCCGAGCACGCGCAAGCTGGCTAAACGTCTTGGGGTGTCTCATACCGCGATTGCGAATAAGCTGCGCGAGTATGGGTTAAATCAGAAGAAGGGTGACGAATAAATAAAAAAGCCTCTTTGCAGAGGCTTTTTTACGTTTAGGCTTTAAGCGCCTCAAGTGCAGCGGTGTAATCCGGTTCGGTAGTGATTTCGTTAACCAGCTCACTGAAAACAACGTTGTCGTTTTCGTCGATCACCAGCACCGCACGAGCAGCCAGACCTTTCAGCGCGCCTTCGGAGATGGCAACACCGTATTTTTCCAGGAAATCCGGGCTGCGCAGAGTGGAAAGGGTGATGACGTTGCTCAGGCCTTCAGCGCCGCAGAAGCGGGACTGGGCAAACGGCAGGTCAGCAGAAATGCACAGCACTACGGTGTTGTTCATTTCGGTCGCCAGCTGGTTGAATTTACGCACTGATGCAGCGCAAACGCCAGTATCGATGCTTGGGAAAATGTTCAGGACTTTACGTTTGCCAGCAAACTGGCTCAGCGTGACGTCAGACAGATCTTTAGCCACCAGAGTAAAAGGCTGTGCTTTGCTGCCAGACTGTGGGATGGAACCTGCAACAGCAACCGGGTTGCCCTGGAAATGAACGAGTTGTGACATAGATATCTTCCTGTTTACAAATAGTTAACGTCGTGGCTAGTGTATGTCATCCGCAGTTAGCACGGCAAACCAATTTTCTGCCTTTCCGGCCTGCAAGGAGTCAGTGATGAGAAGCGTTAAGGTCTATGAAGAAGCCTGGCCATTGCACACCCCGTTTGTGATCTCGCGTGGCAGCCGTAATGAGGCCTGTGTGGTCGTGGTTGAATGTGAAGAGGACGGCGTAAAAGGCGTCGGGGAATGTACCCCTTATCCTCGCTACGGAGAAAGCCTGGCGTCAGTCATGGCGCAAATTATGACGGTGGTGCCCGAGTTGCAGGCGGGTCTGACGCGCGAGGCTCTTCAGCTTCGGTTGCCGGCCGGCGCGGCACGCAACGCGATTGACTGCGCACTCTGGAGTCTGGAAGCGGCGAAACAACAAAAACCGCTGCCTGCGCTGCTGGACGTTACGCTGCCGCAATCGATCGTCACCGCGCAAACGGTGGTCATCGGTGAACCAGAGCAAATGGCCGCCAGCGCTCAGGCGTTGTATGCCACCGGTGCAACATTATTAAAGGTGAAGCTCGACGATCGTCTGATTAGCGAACGCATGGTCGCCATTCGTGCGGCGGTGCCTGATGCCACTCTTATCGTCGATGCGAACGAATCATGGCATAGCGAAGGGCTGGCAGCCCGTTGTCAGCTGCTTGCCGATCTGGGCGTTGCCATGCTGGAGCAACCCCTCCCGGCAGAAGACGATGCCGCCCTGGCGAATTTTATTCATCCGCTTCCCGTCTGTGCAGATGAAAGCTGTCATACCCGTGAGAGCCTGTCAGCTCTCAAGGGACGCTACGAGATGGTGAACATTAAGCTGGATAAAACAGGTGGATTAACCGAGGCCCTGGCACTGGCACAAGATGCGCAGGCGCAAGGCTTTGCTCTGATGCTGGGCTGCATGTTGTGCACGTCCAGAGCGATCGGCGCTGCGCTCCCGCTGGTGAACAGCGTGCGTTTTGCCGATCTGGACGGCCCAACCTGGCTGGCGGTTGACGTATCACCCGCCCTGAATTTTACCTCCGGCGTACTTCATCTTTGAGGCTGCCAGCGCAGGAGATCTGTCATCGCCCGCAGGTATTTTTCGCTCGCTTCATCCGAGGAGATGGGCGGAAACTCTGCGGTGATACAGTGAAGGCTGAGGTCTGCGCACCAGCTGCCAAACGACCCGGGTGTTTCATAGCCAACGCTGCTCACCAGAGGTAGAGCAAACGCATCCGCCAGCCACTGCCCGAGCGCCGTATTACGAGGATCTTCAATACAGGCGAGGGGATCGTGGAAAGAGACAACCCAGGCCGGGTGGATCTTATGAATAAGCTGGCACAATGCCTGAGTCTCCGGTTCGGAACCGGGTTTGTCTCCCGTGAGCAGGACAACATCTCGCTCCTGCGCCGAACTGTTCCAGCGATACACCGTTTCACCGGCGCGCCAGTTTGCCGCCGGGAAGTTCCTGTTCAGGTCAACGCCGCGTGCATTCGCCCGTAATCCAAGCTGACAACCGTCCGGATTGACGGTCAAAATCACATGATGACGTCGTAAATCGGGGGCCAGCGTACGTAGCGCGCACGAGAGCGTCACGACAGACGAGTTTTCATCGCCATGCGTGCCCGCAATGATTAAGCCGCTATTGCGATCGGCCTCGGGTGCCGGAAACCAGATCAGCGGCGCGCCTAAAAACGAGCGTCCATAATGTTCAGTCCCGGGCGGGAAGGCGCCGCGTTCCGTTCTTGGTCGGGTAGTTGCCATAGTAAACCCTGATGATAAAGTCACTTCTGGCAGTGTTGTGCAAAAGCCGCGCTTAATCAAATAGTTTCCGTGTGTGTGGAAAATTGCCTGACATCAACTTTCCGGAGGAAGCATTTGCATTTCTCCGTTTCGAAACAAATAATTACGCATCTGCCTGTTACCTGACATCATTAAGGGGATCGTATGAAGCATCCTGTTTCGCTTCTTTGTACTGCGCTGTGGCTGTGCGGGCTTTCTTCACTTTCATATGCCGCGGAGGTTCCCGAAGGAACGGTTCTGGCGCAAAAGCAGGAGCTGGTTCGACATATTAAAGATGAGCCCGCTTCGCTCGATCCGGCAAAAGCGGTGGGGTTGCCCGAGATACAGGTGATCCGCGACCTCTATGAAGGGCTGGTAAATCAGAACGAAAAAGGGGAGTTAGTTCCCGGCGTGGCGACGCGCTGGCAGAGCAATGACAACCGCGTCTGGACGTTCACGTTGCGGGATAACGCTAAGTGGTCTGACGGAACCCCGGTGACGGCACAAGATTTTGTCTATAGCTGGCGTCGTCTGGTTGATCCTAAAACAACGTCACCTTTCGCCTGGTTTGCGGCGCTGGCGGGCATTAACAATGCCCAGGCCATTATCGACGGCAAAGCTGCTCCGGATACCCTCGGCGTGACGGCGGTGGATGCTAAAACGTTGCGCGTGCAGCTGGACAAACCGCTGCCCTGGTTCAGCAATCTGACGGCTAACTTCGCGTTTTATCCTGTTCAAAAGGCCAATGTGGAAAGCGGTAAGGAATGGACGCGCCCTGGCGCGCTCATTGGCAACGGTGCGTATGTGCTGAAAGATCGCGTGGTGAATGAAAAACTGGTGGTTGAGCCAAATTCTCATTACTGGGATAACGGCAGGACGGTGCTTAAAAAAGTCACCTTTGTGCCAATCAACCAGGAGTCCTCAGCGACCAAACGCTATCTGGCGGGCGATATCGATATTACAGAATCGTTTCCGAAAAACATGTACCAGAAGCTGCTTAAAGATATTCCGGGTCAGGTATATACACCGCCACAGCTTGGGACCTATTACTACGCGTTTAACACGCAAAAAGGCCCAACCGCGGATGCCCGCGTACGTCTCGCGCTCAGCATGACTATCGACAGACGTATTATGGCGGAGAAAGTCCTGGGGACCGGTGAGAAACCGGCCTGGCATTTTACTCCCGATGTCACTGCGGGTTTTACGCCGGAAGCCTCGCCATTTGAGCAGATGACGCAGCAGGAGCTGAATGCGCAGGCGAAAACGTTGTTGCAGGCGGCAGGCTATGGCCCTCAGCGGCCGCTAAAATTAACGCTGCTGTACAACACGTCTGAAAACCATCAGAAAATTGCGATTGCCGTCGCATCCATGTGGAAGAAAAATCTGGGTGTTGACGTTAAGTTGCAGAATCAGGAGTGGAAAACCTACATCGACAGCCGCAATACCGGGAATTTTGACGTCATCCGTGCATCGTGGGTAGGGGACTACAATGAGCCGTCGACATTCCTGTCGCTGCTGACCTCCTCCCACAGCGGGAATATCTCACGATTCAACGATCCTGCTTACGATAAGATTATTCATCAGGCGACGCTCGAAACTACTGAAAAAGCGCGTAATGCCGACTACAACATGGCCGAGAAGATCCTCACCGAGAAAGCACCGATTGCCCCTATTTATCAGTACACCAATGGCCGTCTCATCAAGCCATGGGTTAAAGGTTATCCGATAAATAACCCAGAGGATGTTGCGTACAGCCGTACAATGTATATTGAAAAGCACTAAAAAGAGCTCAGGGCGCTACGTGATTATGGTTAACATCCATTAACCGCATAAGCGCCCGCTCTCAGGGTTGATAGTTTTACAGCCTGGTTATTTCCGAATATCCCCTTCATATCAGCCCATCACTCATTGTCATGATGAATATCTTCAGAGAGATTCTTCCTCCCGTTTATCGAAAAACGCGTAGTCATTTATTCGCCATTCCTGTAGCAGTGTAGTCATTACTGTTTTTAAGATTAAATTTGTCCGATACAGGATTTTTTCATATTCAGGCCATTTATTGAATTAAAACCTTATTTCTCTGCACTGTTACGGGACGCGTTAATAAATGCATTGATGTAAATCAATTATTCAACCTCATGGAACAATAAGTTCAATATTTCCAATCAAAGCAGTCATTTCTGCCAAATTAATGTGAATAAATAGTTAATTTTTACTGTGTATCATGTATCTATGGCATTTATGAGTACAATTATTTAGTGGAATATTCTTAAGAAAAGTCTAATGGTAGATCTTTGATCTGGGAAGTTGATTTTAAATGGGCTTTTGCTCTAATATGGTTTTGTAAAGAAACGTCACTCACTTAACATTTATTTCTTTTAAAGAAAGGGACTGCTATGGCCGATTCATTCCAGAATGAGGTGCCCAAGGCACGCATAAACTTAAAGCTGGCTCTGCATACAGGTGGCGCGCAGAAGAAAATCGAACTGCCGCTTAAACTCCTCACCGTCGGTGATTTCAGTAATGGAAAAGAGAATCGCCCATTATCGGAAAGGGAGAAAATTAACGTCAATAAAAATAACTTCAACAGCGTACTTTCGGAATTTAACCCGGAAGTGAATCTGACGGTTCCTAACACAATGGCCGGGGATGGTTCGGAAGAAAGCATAAAACTGAATTTCTCCGATATTAAGGATTTCGAACCTGAACAGGTTGCCCGCCAGATCCCCCAGCTCCGCGCCATGCTGGCCATGCGTAATTTATTACGCGACCTCAAATCCAATCTCCTTGATAACGCCACTTTCAGAAAAGAACTCGAGAAAATTCTTAAAGACCCGGCGCTGTCTCAGGAATTACGCGACGAAATGAGTGCACTGGCCCCGAAATAAGCGGCATGTGTAATTTAATGGATTAACCGGGAATATGCTGATGTCTGTGAATACTGAAACCGCCTCCGCGCAGGGGCAGACCACCGTACTGGAAAAAGAGGGCGTCTACGCCTCCCTGTTTGAAAAAATCAACCTGACCCCGGCCTCCAGCCTGGGGGATATCAATGCGTTTCTGGATGACGCCGCGCTTTCTGACGCTCCGGCGGGTGAACGCCTGACGGCGGCGATGCAGGTGTTTATGGACTGCATCCGCAAATCCGGTCAGCCGGTGGAGAAGCTCGACAAAACGCTGATTGACCACCATATCGCTGAGCTGGATTTCCAGATCAGCCGTCAGCTGGATGCCGTAATGCATCACCAGGAGTTCCAGAAGGTGGAGTCCCTGTGGCGCGGCCTGAAGCAGCTGGTGGACAGCACCGACTACCGCCAGAACGTGAAAACCGAAATTCTGGATGTGTCGAAAGAAGATCTGCGTCAGGACTTTGAAGACGCGCCGGAACTTATCCAGAGCGGCCTCTACTGGCACACCTATACCGCCGAATACGACACCCCGGGCGGAGAGCCGATTGGTTCCGTGATTTCATCCTATGAATTTGACGCCAGCCCGCAGGATGTGGCGCTGCTGCGCAACATCTCTAAAGTGTCAGCTGCCGCACATATGCCGTTTATTGGCTCTGTCGGGCCGAAATTCTTCCTGAAAGACTCCATGGAAGAGGTGGCTGCAATTAAGGATATCGGCAACTACTTCGACCGCGCGGAATACATCAAGTGGAAATCCTTCCGCGACACCGACGACGCCCGCTACATCGGCCTCGTGATGCCGCGCGTGCTGGGGCGTCTGCCGTATGGCCCGGACACCGTACCTGTACGCAGCTTTAACTACGTTGAGCAGGTGAAAGGCCCGGATCACGAGAAATACCTGTGGACCAGCGCGTCGTTCTCCTTCGCGTCAAACATGGTGAAGAGCTTCATCAATAACGGCTGGTGCGTGCAGATCCGTGGCCCGCAGGCGGGCGGGGCGGTGAAAGACCTGCCTATTCATCTGTACGATCTGGGTACCGGCAACCAGGTGAAAATCCCGTCTGAGGTGATGATCCCGGAGACCCGCGAGTTTGAGTTTGCCAACCTCGGCTTTATCCCGCTCTCGTATTACAAAAACCGCGACTATGCCTGCTTCTTCTCGGCGAACTCCGCGCAGAAACCGGCGCTGTATGACACCGCAGATGCCACGGCCAACAGCCGCATCAACGCCCGTCTGCCGTATATCTTCCTGCTGTCGCGTATTGCGCACTACCTGAAGCTCATCCAGCGCGAGAACATTGGCACCACCAAGGACCGCCGTCTGCTGGAGCTGGAGCTGAATACCTGGGTGCGTAGTCTGGTGACGGAAATGACCGATCCGGGCGATGAGTTGCAGGCTTCTCATCCGCTGCGTGACGCGAAGGTGGTGGTGGAAGATATCGAAGACAACCCGGGTTTCTTCCGCGTGAAGCTGTTTGCGGTGCCGCACTTCCAGGTGGAAGGCATGGATGTGAACCTGTCTCTGGTGAGCCAGATGCCGAAAGCGAAAGCGTAACGTAAGGCAGGAAGCATGAAAACGGAACAACCGTTATGGGGCAGGGGCCAGATGGTCTCTCCCCAGCACTTCCAGCAACAGGCCGCCTATGCGGCCTGGTCTGCGGAATGTATCGCCCGACTGGGTCTCTCCCATCCCTGGGGGGTGATTAATGCCACTTTCGAACCGGATGTACTGAAGTTGGGCCGTCTACAGGCCCGTCATCTGCACCTCCGGTTCCCTGACGGGACATTAATCGATACGGATAATGCTGACGACCTGCCACCGGTGCTGGCGCTTGAGAGTGAAACACAGGACGTGGTGGTGGTTCTGGCTCTTCCGCTGCTGCGCGCGAATGGTGGCAACTGCCTTAAGCCCGATGAGGTGGCCGCGCGTCCTGTTCGCTATCGCCAGCGCTGGCGGGATGTCCGCAACCTTTTTGGCGATGATACCCGCCAGATTGCAGTGATGCGGCCAGAGCTGACGTTGCGATTTGCCCATCAGAACAACAGCGATTACCTGACCTGTCCGGTTGCCCGCCTGCAACAAGATTCGCAGGGGAACTGGGCACTTGATGAGACATACCTTCCGCCGCTGCTGGCGTTGCTGGGCAGCCGCTGGCTGATGACCCAGCTGGGGCAACTGTTGACGCAACTGCGCGCCCGTCTGGGCCGCCTGATGGACATGCGCCGGGAAAGTAATGAGCGCATGGCGGATTTTGCCGTAGCCGATGTTTCATTGTTCTGGTTGCTCAATGCCCTGAACAGTGCTGAGCCCGTGCTGGGTCAGTTTCAGCGCCACCCGCAAAGCCCGCCTGAGCGTCTCTATCCGGAGCTGGCAAGGCTTGCAGGCAGCCTGTTGACATTCTCGCTGGAGCATCAGGTCAGTGCGATCCCGGCATGGCAGCATGAGCAGCTGAATAACGTCTTCCCGCCGCTGTTTGATTTACTTGGCGATCTTCTGGAAGCCAGCCTGCCATCGCGGGTGGTGGCAATTGAGCTTGAGCATGATGACCGGCTTCACTTCTGGCAGGCCCGTCTGCATGATCCACGTCTGCGCGAAGGCGCTGATTATTACCTCTCCGTGCGTTCACCGATGCCGGTGGCACAATTGCAGGAGCAGTTCCCGCGTCAGTGCAAGGTCGGCAGTCCCGATCATGTCAGGAGTATCGTCAATTCATCGCGGGTGGGCGTCCCTCTGATGCCGCTGCGCCATGTGCCGGCAGCCATTCCACTACGTCTGGAAAATCAGTATTTCAGCCTTGATGTCTCTCATCCTCTGGCCATCGAAATGTTCCAGAGCGGCACCTGTATGTTTTACGTTCCGGGAATGCTCGCCGAGCCTGAACTTGAACTCTTTGCGGTACTGAGAACATGAATGATCGTAAACGCGCTACTGCCGCGTTCATTGATATTGATGCCCTGTTACAGGACACCTGGCTACAGGTGATCAGTCTGCGTCACGGCCCGACATTCCAGGACGGGGAAGGTCGTACGCTTTGGGAGCGCTGCATTGATGATGTCGGGCGTGTGCAGCGAGAACTGAAAGCGAGCGAACTCGATGAAGCCAGCTGCCAGCATATCCTTACGGCACAGTGTGCGCTGCTTGATGAGGCGGTCAAAGGTCGCGGTGTAGAGGATGACGCCTGTATACAGTGGTATGACATTCCCTTACAGGGATACTTTCTTGGCACCATGGACGCCGGTGACACGTTATGCGATCGGATGCGTGATGTGCTGCGTGAACCGGCTCCTGACCACGCCGTTGTGACCTGCTTCCAGCGAGTCATGATGCTCGGATTCCTCGGCAACTTCCGCTCCCTGAACGATCCTGAGCGGCAGAAACTCATGAATGCACTGAATGAATATGTTGCGCCGTTCAGCTATTCACAACCCCATCCCGTTCTGGCGGAAAGCCATGCCGGACGGGGGATAGGGGGGTGGCTGGCATCATGGCCTATGCGCATTGGCCTGAGTGTGGTGGTGGTCACCGCATTATGGTGGGGACTGGATTGCTGGCTGGATCAGACACTGCTTACCCTGCTGCCGGGAGCCGTGAAATGAGCCCTGCACAACAGCGCGGGCTTGCGCTCTGGGCTGCCCTGCTGAGTGCAGTGGTCTGCCTGTGGTTTCTGCCAGCATCCCGTCTGGTTTCCATTCTCGTCCTGCTGGCGGTACTGGGACTCATCATAGCGTTCTGGGCTGTCGCCTGCCGTCGCGTGCAGCACGATTTCACCCTGTGTCTGGATGACCTGCCTGAAGCCAATTATTGTCAGCCCGTGGTACTGGTCTGTGGCGATCTGCCGCTTGCCTGGCCGCATCAGTCACCTGTGCTTACTGTCACGCAGGGCTGCTGGATCCGTGTGGAGGATCATCTGGAACTGGAGCAGGCCGCCCGTCAGGTACTGTGGTTGCGCCCCGACTGGGGACGTCAGCTGTCAGTGATGGTCAGTGTTTGTCCGCAGCAGCACCCTGACAGTGAGCGCCTTACCAGTCGTTTGCTTGCCCTGCGCTGGCATATTAGCCGGTTGCGTAAAGCAACCGGCCATTCTGTGCCACTGGTTCTGAATGGACAGGTCGGCAGTGCGATGATGAATGACATGCTCTGGCAGACGGCGATCCTGGGGGAAGGGGTAAAGGTCTGGAGTGGGACTTCAGCGCCTGGCTCAGTTGCTGAATGGGTTAATACTGGCGGAACGCCTGCGATGCAGCAACAGGTGCTGATGAACAGCCTGATGAGCTGGTTCCAACAGCACGTCCAGGCTGTCCTTATGGATGAAAACCCCGATATTCCTGTCATTGAACCTGTTGCGGTTCTGTGGGGATTGGGCCCGATCCTGGCCGGAAGCATGGCCACCTCTGTCTGGACAGCGTGGTTGTCCCGCCATACTGCGATGCAGCAGGTGTCTGGCTGGCAGCCGGCGGGAACGGACAGTACGGTTATTTCCCTGTTCCCGAATTTTGTCCTCCCTTTACTGCCAGAAGGACGAGGCCTGACACCGCATGGTCGAACCTGGCGCGGTGCGCTCGGAATCTTCACGCTGGCGACCATTGCTGCGCTACTCAGCAGTGGCTGGAATAATCGCCAGCTGTTGCAACGCGTGAGCTTCGATATTGCACGCTATGAACGTATACCGATGAATGACTTCGGGCCGAAAGCTGACGCCGTTGCCGTGCTGCGCGAGGATGCGGCATTGCTGGACGACCATGCACGTAACGGTGTACCGGCCCGGCTGAGTCTGGGTCTGTATCAGGGCGGACGTCTGCGTATGCCAGTGCTGAATGCGATTCGCTCTTATGTGCCTCCGCCTCCGCCGCCTGAACCGGAACTCAAACCGGCACCGAAAATTGTCCGCCTCGACAGCATGTCGCTGTTCGATACCGGAAAGTGGGCGCTTAAACCCGCCTCAACAAAGCTGCTGGTGAACTCGCTTGTGGGGATCAAGGCGAAGCCCGGCTGGCTGATTGTGGTCGCGGGCCATACCGACAGCACCGGGGATGACCAGTCCAACCAGGTGCTGTCGCTTAAGCGTGCGGAGTCGGTGCGCGACTGGATGCGGGATACCGGCGATGTGCCGGAGAGCTGTTTTGCGGTGCAGGGCTATGGTGAAAGCCGTCCTGTCGCCACCAACGACACGGCGGAAGGCCGGGCGCTGAACCGCCGTGTCGAAATCAGTCTGGTACCGCAGGCGAATGCCTGTCAGGCGCCGGGCACGACCCATGCGTCATCTCAGGATGATGGCGCTGATAACAATGTAACGGAGTAATTAACATGGCAATTCCAGTCTATCTGTGGCTGAAGGACGACGGCGGCGCGGACATCAAAGGGTCCGTGGACGTTCAGGATCGTGAAGGCAGTATCGAAGTGGTGGCCCAGGAGCACAACCTGTACATCCCGACCGATAACAATACCGGCAAGCTGACCGGCACCCGTATCCACACCCCGTTCCTGTTCACCAAGTAAATCGACTCCTCCAGCCCGTACCTGTACAAGGCGGTGACGACCGGCCAGACCCTGAAATCTGCTGAGTTCAAATGGTACAGAATCAATGACGCAGGCCAGGAAGTGGAGTACTTCAACACGAAGCTTGAGAACGTGAAGCTGGTGAAAGTGAATCCGAAGATGCATGACATCAAGGATCCTGCTTTCGAGAAGCACAACCACCTCGAGCAGATTGAACTGCGCTACGAAAAAATCACCTGGACCTACAAGGACGGCAACATCATTCATTCCGATTCCTGGAACGAACGCGCCACTGCGTAAGTCCCCGAGCAGACGGTCAGCCGTCTGCTTTTTTTGCTGAGCGCCTGCACTGACGGGTGGTCAGCAAAGAAAAACACAATCTGCCTGCCCGACCTGATGCGCTTTGGGTTCCTGAATAACAGGGAACAGCGACGGGCGGTAGCGTGTCCGGAACTGATAAAGAGAGAGTCTCATGGAAAATCCAGCCATCCTGTTACGCCGTCTTAACCCTTACTGTGCCCGCGCGATGGAAGGGGCCGCTTCCCTGTGCCAGACCCGCGCCCATGCGGAAATCCTGCCTGAGCACTGGCTGCTGAAACTGCTGGAACAGGGTGAGGGCGACCTGACGGTGCTGGCGCGGCGCTACGAATGGGATATGGATACGATATGGCAGGATATGCTGGGTTTTCTGGACAGCCTGCCACGGTCAGTGCGCAGCCGTCCGCAGCTTTCGGAGGGCGTGCAGTCACTGATGCAGGATGCCTGGCTGCACGCCTCGCTGGCGGAGGAAGAGCATATCCGCAGCATTCACCTCCTGATGGCTCTGGTGGAAAAACCGAAACTGCTGCGCTGCGACGGCCTGTGGCCGCTGCTGACGCTGGCGCAGAGCCAGCTTGAGCGCCTGCGTGGACTTCTGGATGCGCAGTCGGATGAACGCCCGGAGGTGCAGCAGGAAGCGGAGCTTACGCAGGGTGATGAGGTGGAGTTTGTCGGTCGTCCGGTGAATGCGGATATAAAAGGAGAGCTGAACCCGGCGTTGCAGAATGCGCTGGACAGGTTCACCCTCGACGTCACCGCCCGCGCCCGTGAGGGCAGAATCGACCCGGTCTATGGCCGCGACAATGAAATCCGCCAGATGGTGGACATTCTTTCCCGGCGCCGCAAGAACAACCCGATTCTGGTCGGCGAACCGGGGGTGGGTAAGACCGCGCTCGTGGAAGGACTGGCGCTGCGCATTCATGAGGGCAATGTGCCGGACGCGCTGAAGCCGGTCTCGGTACGCACCCTTGACCTCGGCCTGTTACAGGCCGGGGCGGGTGTGAAGGGGGAATTCGAGCAGCGCCTGAAAAACATCATCGACGCGGTGCAGCAGTCACCCCAGCCGGTTCTGCTCTTCATTGACGAGGCGCACACCATTATCGGCGCGGGCAACCAGGCGGGCGGCGCCGATGCGGCCAACCTGCTGAAACCGGCGCTCGCCCGCGGTGAGCTCAGAACCATCGCCGCCACCACCTGGAGTGAGTACAAACAGTACTTTGAGCGCGACGCCGCGCTGGAGCGTCGTTTCCAGATGGTTAAAGTTGATGAGCCGGACGACGACACCGCCTGCCTGATGCTGCGCGGACTCAAGTCACGCTACGCGGAGCACCATGGCGTACACATTACGGATGAGGCGGTTAAAGCTGCCGTCACGTTGTCCAGACGCTATCTGACCGGACGCCAGCTTCCTGACAAGGCGGTGGATTTGCTGGATACTGCCTCTGCCCGTGTCCGTATGAGCCTGGATACGGTGCCGGAGCCGCTGACCCGCATGAAGGCGCAGCTCACGGCACTGACTATGGAGAAGCAGGCGTTGCTGGAGGATATCGCGGTGAGCAACACCGCTCACGGCGAACGTCTGGCCGCCATCGGAGAGGAAGAGGTCGCCATCATTTTGCAGCTCGACGAACGGGAAGCCCAGTACGGCCAGGAGCTGAAACTGACGGAAGAACTGCTTGCCTGCCGCACGGATATCTCCCGTCAGGGGGAGATTGCGGACCTTCAGATGCAGCTTACTGCCGTGCAGCAGAATACCCCGCTGCTGGGGCTGGATGTGGACGCGCGTACCGTCGCCACCGTTATCGCCGACTGGACGGGCGTACCGCTCTCTTCCCTGATGAAGGACGAGCAGACGGAACTGCTGAGCCTTGAGCACAGTCTGGCGAAACGCGTTGTCGGTCAGGACAGTGCTCTCAATGCCATTGCGCAGCGCCTGCGCGCCAGCAAAACCGGTCTGGCGCCGGAGAACGGCCCGCAGGGCGTGTTCCTGCTTGTGGGGCCGAGCGGCACCGGCAAGACCGAAACCGCCCTGGCGCTGGCCGATGAACTGTTCGGCGGCGAGAAGTCCCTTATCACCATCAACCTTTCGGAATACCAGGAGCCACACACCGTCTCGCAGCTCAAGGGCTCACCTCCGGGCTACGTGGGTTACGGTCAGGGCGGCATTCTGACCGAAGCCGTCCGTAAGCGCCCGTACAGCGTGGTGCTGCTGGATGAAGTGGAAAAGGCGCACCGGGACGTGATGAACCTGTTCTACCAGGTGTTTGACCGGGGCGTCATGCGCGACGGCGAGGGACGGGAAATTGACTTCCGCAACACGGTGATTCTGATGACCTCTAATCTCGGCAGCGACCTCATCATGCAGATGCTGGAGGAACAGCCGGAGGCGACAGAGCCGGATCTGCATGAACTGCTGCGTCCTGTCCTGCGGGACCACTTCCAGCCCGCGCTGCTGGCGCGCTTCCAGACGGTGATTTACCGTCCGCTGGCGCAGGCAGCGATGCGCACCATCGTGGAAATGAAGCTGGCGCAGGTCAGTAAACGCCTCAACCGTCACTACGGTATGAAGACCGATATCCACGAAAGTCTGTACGACGCACTGACCGATGCCTGCCTGCTGCCGGACACCGGGGCGCGCAATATCGACAGCCTGCTGAACCAGCAGATTCTGCCGGTGCTGAGCCAGCAGTTGCTGACCCACATGGCAGCGGGGCAGAAGCCGCATACCCTGACGCTCGGCTGGGATGAGGAAGAGGGCATAGTGCTCGAGTTTGACCGGACAGAAGGAGTGCACGCATGAGCAGCAATCCCCCGCTGAGATTCAGCCACAGCCATCACCTGCTGTCGGTGAAGGGCTGCGATGCAGAGCTTGATGTACTGGCGTTTGAGGGTGATGAAGCCCTGAGCACACCGTTCAGCTACCGTACTGAATTCACCAGCGCGGACCATGCCATCAGCAAAGAGATGATGCTGATGAAAGCGGCTTCCCTGACGCTTCAGGCCCCGGTTGACCAGGGTTACGGCATCAAAATACAGCAGCCGGTGCGGGTGATTCAGGGCGTGGTCACGGGTTTTGAACGTCTGGGTACCTCAAAGGATGAAACCCGTTACGCAGTGACGCTTGAGCCGCGTCTGGCCCTGCTCAGCCGTTCGCACCAGAACGCCGTCTACCAGGATATGTCCGTCCCGCAGATTGTGGAGAAAATCCTGCGCGAGCGCCACGGCATGCGCGGCCAGGACTTCCTGTTCTCACTGAGTAAAGAGTATCCGCGCCGTGAGCAGGTGATGCAGTACGCTGAGGACGACCTGCACTTTATCACCCGCCTGCTGGGCGAGGTCGGTATCTGGTTCCGCTTCACCACCGACACGCGACTGAACATCGACGTGGTGGAGTTTTACGACAGCCAGCAGGGGTATGAGAAAGGCCTGACTCTGCCGTCGGTGCCGCCGTCAGGGCAGCACGCACAGGGGGTGGACTCGGTGTGGGATATGGAGTGCCACCATAACGTGGTACAGAAGGAGGTCAGCACCTGCGACTACAACTACCGTCAGGCCTCGGAGGATATGAACACCCGGGTTGACGCAACCGGCGGGGATACCACCACCTACGGTGAGGCCTATCACTGGGCCGATAACTACCTGACACCCGGCAGCGCGTATGACCGCAACCCGGCCCCGGAGTCCGGGGCGTTTTATGCCCGCATTCGTCACGAACGCTACCTGAATGGCCAGACGCAAACCGTTGCCTTCACCAGCTGCCCGGCCCTTTCACCGGGTATGCTGCTGAAAGTCACCGGCGGGTACGAAGTGGCAGAAGTGTTTGCGCAGGGCGTGGTTGTCACGGCGATGCACAGCCATGCGCAGCGTGATGCGGACTTTTGCGTCAGGTTTGACGGTATCCCGGACAGTCCGGATTTCAGTTTCCGCCCGGAACCTGGTTCACGTCCGGTGATGGCCGGTACCTTACCGGCCCGCGTCACCAGTACCACTGAAAATGACATCTACGGGCATATCGATAAAGACGGCCGCTACCGCGTCAACATGCTGTTTGACCGTGAGAACTGGGAGACAGGGTTCGAGAGCCTGTGGGTCCGTCAGTCCCGGCCGTACGCCGGGAATACCTACGGCCTGCACCTGCCGCTGCTGGCGGGTACCGAGGTGGCGATTGGCTTTGAGGACGGCAACCCGGACCGGCCGTACATTGCCGGTGTGCTGCACGACTCGGCGCACGGCGACCACGTCACCATCCGCAACTACAGACGCAACGTGCTGCGCACGCCGGCGAACAACAAAATCCGCCTCGACGACGAGCGCGGGAAAGAGCATATCAAGGTCAGCACGGAGTACGGCGGCAAGAGCCAGCTGAATCTAGGCCACCTGGTCGACAGCGAGAAACAGCAGCGCGGTGAGGGGTTTGAGCTCAGGACGGACAGCTGGGGGGCCATCCGGGCGCAGAAAGGACTATTCATCTCGGCGGACGGGCAGGCGAAAGCGAAGGGACTGCAGCGTGAAATGCAAGCTGCGCTCAAAGAACTTGACGCTGCCAGAGAGGTGACTTCTGGATTACGTCACGCTGCTCAAGCAGCCCAGGCGGAATTAGCCGATCTTGAGAAACAAACAACATTAATGAATCAGACGCTTAGCGATCTTAAGCAGCAAGCGTTACTTCTGTCTGCCCCTTCAGGAATTGCGCAGGTCACCCCCGCGAGCATACAAGTCTCGGCAGGGGAGAATCTAATTGTTACCGCAGGTCAAAATGCAGACATTAGCATTGCCAAAAAATTAACCCTGGCGGTGGGCGATATTCTGAGCTTATTTGCACACAAACTGGGAATAAAAATGTATGCCTCGGAGGGCAAAGTAGATATTCAGGCACAGTCGGACGCGCTGAATTTATTTGCTAAAGAAAAGCTTTCTGTTGCCAGTTCTGACAACAGCGTTGTCATATCAGCCAAAAAAGAAATCCTTTTGGTTTGTGGGGGGGCATTTATACGGTTAAGTGACGCGGGGGTTGAAGTTGGTACTGGCAAAAACGTCACGTTGAAATGTATTGCGGTTCAACAGCAGTCTGCGGCGACGTTAAATTCAACGCTTTCGCTACCTTCTGGTTGCAAACCTGGAGTAATTTCTGCAGCCCAACAGCAAGGGGCTGTGGTGATGCTTAGCTAATACTTGAGGAAAAAGATGACTACAAAATTAGCCGTTTTAGGTGACAGGACGAGTAATGGGAAAATAATTACTGCAACTGCGAATTATTTTAGTGATGGAAAACAGGTGGCACAAAATAATGACAAAGCCATCTGTACTGTCTGTAAGGGAACATTTCCCATCCTGGCCACTGCAGTTGGTATCGTCAGTAATGGCATAGTTCTGGTACAGGATCAGGACCGTGTGCTTTGTCTATGTTCCGGCCATAAAGTGATCGCAGGCTCTAATTTTTTCACTGGTTGAATAAGAATTTTTTATTTACAGGCTTAATTAAAAAAAGGATGTGAATATGGCATGCCAGGGGTTATGCACAACGAAAGGCCTGACAGTACTGCCCGTGCGCTATGCTGTTGTGCCGGAAAATATTAATGCTAGTTTACCGGGATGGGCGAATGATCCGTGCATCACCGGGGTAACGCTCGCCAGTAATGAAAAGTACACACTCCGCGCGCTTCGCCAGGGCTACCTTTACGTTTTTTATGAAAAAGGAAAGCAGGGCACCAATTACTGGCAGTGCTACAGCGTTGCGCCGGACGGCTCACTGTGGCTGCAACAGGTGGCGTCTAATCCTGTACCGGTGGATAAAGCGCTGTGCGAAACGGGCGAGCATATCGCTCAAAACGTCGAGTTCATGAGCATTGAATCCCCGGATAAGTGCGGCAATGTGTGGTTTGCGTTCAGTCAGTATCCGTGGGAGCAGGAAACGCTCGATCGGTATCGCACCAGGCCAGAAGAGCGCACTGAGAGAATGCAGAAAGTGATGCCTTCGGTGGCGGGATCTCAGCGCACAAAAACAGGGACCGACGTTACCGGGGCAAGCCTGAATCAGGTACTGGACTATCAGGTTCCTTCTGTTTCTGGTCTGCTTCCTGGTCCGGATGATGCGAAAGTGGTAAACGTCAGCCGGGCATCGTCACTCTGGGATCCGACGGTGGATGATCCCTGGCGGGTTAATAATGATGTGGTGAAACTGCAGTCCAGTCTGTATCCGTGGGCAAAAAACCGCAGTGGCATGGCAGACGCGACGGTCACGGCCATGGAAAACCGAAGTGAGGGGATGACGCCGCTGCTGCTTCCACTCTGGGATCCGGTGGGGATTGTTCATGAACTTAACGGATGGAGCCAGGATGTGCTGGGGCGCCAGGCGCAGTTTCTGCAGGAACGTGAGCTTGAGTTCGCCACCAAAACAAATCTCGATGCCGTCAGAACGCTGCTGGAAAGCAATGCCGAATCTCGGGAGGACGCAATGCGGAGACGAAGAACTGATGGTCCCATGCTGACAGACGAATATCTGGATTCGCGTCTGCAGGCGCTTGAGAAAAGGTATCAGGGTAAGCCTGATGTGCTGGCACAAATCAGGGCAGATGACAGGTTAGTGAGAAACTGGCATGCGCAGAACGTGACGGCATCATACCCGGAGAGTGTGCTGATGAGTCCACCCGAACCGCTGGCTGCTCACCAGCGACGGGTTGCCGCGATACAGGCGCAGGTCGATGAGGAGCTGGCGTTAAATCTGCCTAAACCCTCGCAGGATTTCAGTGGAGTCCGGGCCCGGAGCTGGGCACCCTATCAGAAAAAGCTCAACGCAACCCGACAGGCGAACTTTGATACATGCTACACGAACCTGGTTGATTCGGTTAACGCTATCTTCCAGAAGCGTATCGTCAGCGTGGTGAACTGGCTCAGTGCACCGGTACTGCTGGCAACGCTGGATGATTTCCACTGCGAGGCACAGCGGGCAGGGCTGTTCTACCAGTCAGCGGTGGGGATGGCCATGCACGGGATCAACAGTTGTCCGGCAGGGGCGGCAAAGATAGACGGCTGGTGGAATTAGTACAGCACTAAAAATCGCGGGAATCTGCTGTGGCGGCATGTGGCGGCCAATAACCCGCAGCTAATCAGTGAGCTGGAGCCGTATCTGGCGACGGTGAAAGGGAAAAAGGACGAGGACGTGACGCCTCTGACGGCGACCGCCATGACGGCAGCCCTGATGCAGCAGGTCAGCAATATGAAAAAGCTGGAGGGGTATTACCAGAAATCGATGAACAGTGTCGTGAAGGGGCTGAGGGAAAATGCCAGCAAACTGGAAGTACAGCTCTTCAACACGGATGCGTTTATCGTCACGGTGGGAGACAGGGTAAGCCGCATTCTGCGGGTGGATAAGGCAGGCGAGAAGCTGGCGACCACGGCGTTCAGGCTGATATTTATGATAAGGGCGGGAATACCTTCAGAAGAAGTTCACTCGTTAGTGAATGCGTATCTGAAAGATGCCCCGGCGTTACGTCAGACGGTGCTGGAAGGTATACGGCGCAGTGGACGTTTTATGGCGAGCGGGAATGAAGTCGCCGAGATTAAACAGAGAATGAGCAGCAGGCTGGAAGAGCACTTTGCATCAGAAAAGGGCAAGGCCGAATACCGGCTGGCGGGAATAAACAGTCTGTTGCTGGTGCTGAATGCGATGGATTTTATCTACCTGTGCGGACAGGTAAGGGATGAAAAGAAGCCGCTGGCGAGCCTGCTGGCCAGCGGGCTGGCGATGGTGAGTCAGGGGACGTCGGTTATTTTGCCGGCAATAGAAAAAGGTCTGGAAGCGCGTGAGCTTACAGTGGCCTGGGTCAAGGGGGTTGGGGCGGCAGCGGGTGGAACTGCGTCTTTAATTTCGGTGTTTGCTGATGGTGCAAGTACTTACGAAGAGTTGCAAAGCAATCGTTTTTTACTTTCCTCTGTATTGCTTATTAAAACAACAGTTGATGTCCTGGCAGTCACAAAATCAGTCGGTCTTCTGCTGGAACAGTTTAGTCAACCGATAGCTAAAAAAGTAGCTGGGAAAATTACAGGTTTTTTGGCTTGGGAAATTTTAGGGATCCGAATACTTGCAGTACTGATGACCTGGGAAGTGATGGTTGCGATAACTTTGTTACAGGTGGTTGTGACCTGGATATCGGACGATGAGCTTCAGATATGGTGTAGAAAATGCGTGTTCGGTACAGCACCTTTCAACCGCAGTCTGACAGACCAGAATAAAGCCCTGGAAGGGGCGATAAAGGATATTTCATGAATTCAGTTGAAAATCAGCAGATATGCTCCCGTTTTGTTGAGCCAGAAAAATTAGCAGACCTGCGTACAAAGCGAGAGATTGAGGTGATGAACGGCAGGCCGTGGACACGTGAGCTTCCGCCGCCGCCGGTATTGCCGCCTTATGGTCCTCTGGAGAAAATATCAGGGAAACTGCAGTCTTTCCGTAGCGAATATTTTCGGGAGTATTTTGATGCAGTTGCCTACCGGACCAGCATGTTGCCGGAGATATCAGATGGCCAGCGCGGAGCTGCCGCCGCTGCAGCGATAGTTGCAGGGAGCCCGGGTGTCGGGGCTGTAATGATGGCTGAAAGCGAGTCATCGAATGATTCGGCGGAATATGTGCAGGGGATGATTAATGGCCAGCCGTTTCGCGGCTGGGTGGGTGTCACCCGACTTCAGACTGGCGATGATGTGGACATGATTGTTGAGTGGCAGCATGACCATTATGAGGTCTATGCCATTGCGTTACCGGAAGAGCGGATAGTGTCAGTATGTCCGAAATGTGATATGGGGCATATTGCGCATATGTTGTGGCGCATTAAAAATATGTTCATTCTAATCACCATATTGATGGTGGCTTTTGTTTCTGTATGTGTATTTATCTCTCTCTCAAAAGGAAATCCAAATGGTGTCTCTTTATTTGAGAGGTTTTATCTTTTCCTGGTAATGGCTTTTGTGGTATCTTCTGTAATTTCGGGGTTGATTGCATTCTTTGCATATAAAGCCTGTGCGCCAACACGCTGCAAACTGGCGGAGGAGATATTTCAGTTGCTGGGGATGAGACGTGTTGCAACAATCAATCTCAATAAAATAACAAAAAAACATGAGCAGCAACTAAAAGATAATGGGAAGTGGTATGAGCCGGGTGATAAAAGCAAACCAGCCTGTCCCAGTGGGAAATTCATTTATTCAGATGAAGGCTGGTTTTACTACTAGACAGAAAAAAACATTGTTATTTTGGTTGCCCCCGGCAGGAATCAAGGTAAACCAGCATGCCCAAGTTTGAAATTTACCTATTCAGGAGAAAATTGCTATCGCTACTGAGAGGGGGCGGCTCAATATGAATAAGATAATGATATTTTATGAAAGTCATAAATATAAATTAATTGAAATGTGTTTCTGATATTATTCTGGTGGGGTTGATTATGGATGGTATATTTTTTAACGATATACATGAAGAAATTACCAATGCTGCTTTTGGGAAAAATGGGAAATGTTTTCTACTGATAGATGCATCTTTAGAACAGTATCATTCATCACTTTTTTTGCCCAGTATTCTTAGAGAATATAAATCTTACCCTGTTACATTCCGCCAGGATGAACTTCAGGGGGCTTTACCACTTTACCTTTTCCCTCTTAGTGCCTCCAGCGAGAGAGATGGCCAATTGTTTAAGAATAGTATTTACAATTCATTGAATGAGTTGAAAATAGAAAAACTTGAGTCCGGGGAAGGGCGCAGCGTCTGTGCGTGGATTTCGACGGATTTAACTGGGGAGCAGCTTGCTGAACAGGTCGCTTTGTCCGCCGTACAGTCGATTCAATCAGTTGGTAATATATTACTTCGCTATTACGACCCATCAGTATTTGGTTTGTTAATGTATACGCTGGATAAATGGCAAAAGCAACAGCTATTAAGCAATATTAATACATGGTCTTATATTGATGGAGGCGGAATAGCTCAGGTGGCGAATGGTGATGGTAAATGCAAAAAAAAATTAAACTACTCACTTGGATTAACAGAGCAAAATGCATTCGAAATGGGCCGGATTTCAGTTGTTAATAATATTTTGCGAGCATATCGGAAAATGAGAATGCCGCATAAATTTAGTGAGCGTGATGTGATGAAATTATTGAGTCCTGCGCTGGATTATTATTATTCAACTTTCTCTACATCCGCTAAGGATCTTATTGATTTTGGGCTTGACGTGTTGAGCGCGCAGCGACTATTTTATCAGGATGAGGTATTTAAGAAGATCATATTTAGTAATCGCAGTAAAGATCTTCAGTCATACTCAGATATTAAATCCATAATTGACAGTATGGCATGTTAAGAAGTTTTTTCTCTTAAAGAAAATGTGCTGTTAACAATGATGGAGAATGATATGAATTGGCCTGTACAAATAATCCCTCCAGTCGATAAGATTCCTGGAATTAAATGGAGTAAATGGTTTTTTTCTTTCATAAGTATTTTGTTGACTGTGGTGGTTAGTTGGGTTGGGGCTAAAATTATTTTGCCTGCTGAAGATAATGAGTTGTTAAAATTACTTACCCTGTTGGTTTTTTTCGGTGCCCCTAGCTTTTTCTGTCATAATTCCCGTTAGAACCTATTACCATGGTTTGTGTTTGTCGGCATTCGAAGCAAGAGAGCGCGAAGCAGCATTGGTCAGGAAAGACTGGACTGAATGGGCAAGTCAAAAATTTTATGTTTCCGCTTATAAAGCGTTTCTCCCTTCTGTAATATCGCAAACCGATATGGCAATGTCTCATTCGGTTGAAATATATAATAACCAGCGATTGAAACTACGGGGCCATAACGATGATTTATATACTGAAGAACAACTGATTTACGAACTGTTGGCGTCTGTCAGAACAAGGCTGTTACGGTTGAGTGAATCATGTATATTTGATGTTATATTTACCTATGATAGTAATTATATTACTTTCTCAATATTTAAAGAGTGCTGGGCTGCGATCGGGTTTGATGAAAATTGCTTGCGTAATTATTACTGTTGGAGTAAAGCATTAGGGCAGGAATTTGATACATTATCCAACATCTCAAAAAATCGGGTGTCAATAATAATATCTGCAAACATTGAAAGTTTTGAAAAATACCCTCCTAACTCAACAGAGTTCGCTTCAATATTGCTGGTGACTCATCAAGAGCAACCACCTGAAAAAGCCAATAACGGTATAGCCTTGCGACCAATGGTATGCAACAAAAATCTCACCAAACAAGAGGTCATCCACATGATGACTTACCAGTCAGATGTCCTTAAAACGACAAGAGTACTTTTTAGCAATATGAGTGCAGAGGAAGCTTCAGAAGTTTCGGGGATATTAAGACTCTCATCTTTATCTATGAATGTTGAATGGGAGTGTGAGAGAATGTATTTAAATTTGATGCTGGGTAATTTAAATGAGCACCATTTTTGGTTGGTGTTTGCTCTGGCACTTTTCATATCAGAAAAAAACAATGAGCCGGTTTTAATGGTCACTGGCGTTGGTGATGAATACCTTTTAAATGTCATTAAGCCATTTGATAATAGCAAGGAGCATTAAATTGAACACCTCGGCAAAATGGAGAGTGATTGGCCTTGTATCCTGTCTCATTATTTTTGGTGTACTGACTTTTATAGGATGTTACTACTATGGGGATATCTTTGGATGGGTATCCTCAAAAGAAAAAGTGAGCCTTTGGTTCTTATGCATGTTTTTAATTTCTGTGTTCCTGATGTTGATGAACTTCGGTGTATGGTTCCATCAAAAAGAGTATCGCTTTCAGCATATCGCGGGAGGGAAGTCCGTCACAGCTAATGTTCTTAATAACTATAAAAAGTCCAGTAAAAAGGATCCTGTAAAAGCTCATTTATGCCGACGCTATAGCTTCTTCTGGCAAAACAAGATCCGCCTGCTGCTGATCACCGGCGATGAAGCCGCGATTGAGCAACTGCTACCCGGCCTGCAAAAGCAGCAGTGGCTTGAAGGCAACCGCACCGTGCTGATTTATGGCGGCAGCCTGGCATCGGAGCCTGACCGCGAAAAATACACAGCGCTGCGTAAACTACGCCGCGGGCGCCCGCTGGACGGGATTATCCGTTTACTGCCCGAGTCGCTTAAGCTGACCCCACATATCAGCGACAGCGATTTACGCGGCCTGGAAAAAATCAGCGAACTGCTGCGTTATTCCGCTCCGGTCTGGCTGTGGCAACTGTGCAGCAGTCACTGGTCGCAGAGTACGCGTCCTGAGCAGGCGGTAGGTGCAAGCTTTCCACCACGCGCAAAAGAAGACGATGTAATCCGCCAGCTGGAACTGATGCTGCCAGCCCTGCGGGCGCAGGGGATGAGTCAGGTCGCGGAAAACAGCAGCCACGACTTCCTGCTGCGCCTGAGCCAGCACCTGAACGACGGTGCTATTGCCCGCTGGGCTCAGCAGTTGCAGCCATGGCTCTTTGTTTCTCAGCAGCGCGTCCCGCTGCGTGGTCTGATGTTCAGCCTGTCGGAGAAGAAACCTGCCGGAATGTCAGCGGGAACAGCCGACGCTGAGAATTATGGATCACAGCGTCATGCCCTGACTCTGCCAGCAACCTGGCAGGGGATTGTCGACGACTGCACCCGCGTACATGGCCGTCGTGTCGGTATGCCGTGGGAACGGGCGATGGCCTGGACACTGATGGCCATCATCAGTGTCTGGGGGGGAGGGACGCTGCTGTCGTTTGCGGTCAACCGGTCACAAATAGTTTCTGTTGCACAGCAGGCTCATGCTCTGGTGGAGCACCCTTCTGTATCGGATTACCAGCTGACGGCCCTGCATGCTTTGCGTAATGATGCCGGTCGCCTGCTGCACCATATTCAGGACGGCGCGCCATGGTATCAGCGCTTTGGTCTGGACCATGATCAGCAGTTGCTTGACGCAATGCTGCCCTGGTACGGGGTGGCGAACAACCGTCTGATACGTGACCCGGCAAATGAAGCGCTTAAGCAGAAGCTCATTGCGCTGGTCAATTCGGCACCCAACAGCGACCAGCGGACACAGATGGCGAAACCGGGTTATGATCAGCTGAAAGCCTGGCTGATGATGTCCCGTCCGGATAAAGCTGATGGTGCATTCTACGCGCAAACCATGAAAACCGTGCAGCCGACGCGTTTAGGCATCTCAGCTGGCCTGTGGCAAAGCCTGTCACCGGATTTATGGGCTTTCTACATCACCGAACTGCCAGCGCAGCCACAGTGGAAAACCACACCGGATGCGCAACTGGCCAGCCAGAGCCGCCAGGTGCTGTTGCAGCAAATTGGACGGCGCAACGCGGAAAGTACGCTTTACGAGAACATGCTCAAATCCGTGCGTCGCAACTTCGCCGATGTGTCTCTGGAGGACATGACCGGCGGTACCGATGCCCGTCGCCTGTTTACCACCGATGAGGTGGTGCCGGGCATGTTCACCCGTCAGGCCTGGGAGGGTGGTATTCAGCAGGCCATTGAGAAAGCGGCAAACTCCCGCCGCGATGAAATTGACTGGGTGCTGAGCGACAGCCGGAAAGCCGTCTCCTCAGACCTGTCGCCGGAAGCACTGAAAGCACGTCTGACGGAACGCTACTTCACCGACTTTGCCGGTAGCTGGCTGAGCTTCCTCAACAGCCTGCAACTTAATCCGGCAAACAATATTGCAGACGTCACCGACCAGCTGACGCTGATGAGTGATGTTCGCCAGTCACCGCTGATTGCCCTGATGAACACCCTCGCCTGGCAGGGGCAGACCGGCCAGAAGAGTGAAGGCCTGTCGGACTCCATCATCAAATCGGCTAAAGACCTGGTAGGCGGGAAGGACAAACCGGTAATTGACCAGTCAGCCTCAGGCCCGCAGGGCCCACTGGATGAAACCTTTGGACCGTTGCTGGCACTTATGGGTAAAAACAAAGGCAGCAACGTTATGTCGGCTGACAACTCACTGAGCCTGCAAACGTATCTTACCCGTATCACCCGTGTGCGTCTGCGTCTGCAACAGGTCGCCAGCGCCTCTGACCCTCAGGAAATGATGCAGAGCCTGGCGCAGACCGTGTTCCAGGGTAAAAGTGTGGATCTGACCGACACCCAGCAGTACGGCAGCCTGATTGCTGCAAGCCTGGGCGAAGAGTGGAGTGGTTTTGGCAGCACCATGTTTGTGCAGCCACTGACCCAGGCCTGGGAAACTGTGCTTCAGCCATCGGCAGCGAGCCTGAATGACAAATGGAGTCGCTCCGTGGTGGCGAACTGGCATACGGCATTTGACGGACGTTTCCCATTCGCGATCAGCAAGAGTGATTCCTCTCTGCCAATGCTGGCTGAGTTTGTGCGTAAGGACAGCGGACGCATTGAGCGCTTCCTGACCGCGGAACTCGGCGGTGTGCTGCATAAGGAGGGCAGCCAGTGGGTGCCGGATAAGGTTAATAGCCAGGGGCTGAGCTTTAATCCAGCCTTCCTGCGGGCGATTAATCAGCTCAGCCAGCTATCGGATATCTTATTTACCGACGGCAGTCAGGGCATCAGTTTTGAGCTACAGGCGCGTCCGGTACCGCAGGTGGTAGAAACGCAACTGACTATTGATGGACAAAAGCTGCACTACTTCAACCAGATGGCAGACTGGCAGAGCTTCCGTTGGCCTGGTGACACCTACAAGCCCGGAACCATGCTGACATGGACCACCGTCAATGCGGGCGCACGTCTGTTTGGTGATTACAGCGGAACCTGGGGCTTTATTCGTTGGCTGGATGAAAGTAAGAGAGAGCAGCTAGACCGCAGTCAGTGGATGATGAGTTTTACCGCCCCGGATGGTCGGACCCTACAGTGGGTACTGCGTTCACAACTGGGCAGTGGGCCGCTGGCGTTACTGGCACTGCGGGGTTTTACGCTGCCAGATCAAATATTCAGCGTCGACAGCGCGGCTATGGCGCAGGCGCTGATGACCAACACAGAAAACAGTGACATGGACGGAGTCGAATAATGGACGCTTTGCTGAATCTGGTTGTTGCCTGCCAGGCGGATGAAACCTTGCTGCGACAGCAGGCGCAGTCACGTATGGAAAGCTGGCAGCGCTGGCTTACCCCTATCAGTGAGATCAATCCTACAGGAGAAGACCCGGGTTATGACGATGATTTCCAGCGTATCCGGGAGGAGGTCAATAAACTTTCCGGCATTGATACCGGGCTGATTTGCCAGCTGGCTGAAAAGGTGCTGACCACAGAGGCCAAAGATGTCCGGGTTGCTATTTACTATTGTTGGGCGCGCTTGCACCAGGACGGTGAAACCGGGTTTGCTGAAGGGCTTGAGTTACTGGCGGGATTACTAACCCAGTATGGAACACAGCTCCATCCACAGCGCGAGCGAAGCCGTAAACCGGCGCTGGAGTGGCTCGCAGGCTCTCGTCTACTTGACAGCCTGTTACTCTGGCCAGAAGTGGTACGCGACGATGCCCAGCGTACGACCGGTGCGTTGCTGCTCATCCGAGACAGTCTTGAAACTGAGCCTGAAGCGTCACGTCCAGATCTGAGTGCCCTGTACAGCGCGCTGGGAGCCCGCCTGATGAAAGCCGGTGGCGTGGATGCGGTAATACCCCAGAACGCCAGCAGTCAGACACGCCCGCAGTCGGCATCTCACACGGCAGAACAGGACGCGCCAGTGCTGAGCCGCATCACGTCCGGTCAGGATTTGCTGGCTCAGGCCCGAACCCTGACGGGATATTTGCGTGAGCAACCTGATGGCTGGCTTGCCGCACACCGGCTGATGAAAAGTCTGCGTCACGACACGCTGAGAGCAATCCCGGCACCGGATGCCGAAGGGAAAACGCGCATCGAACCGCCGCGGGCTGACCAGCGTGCAATGCTTAAACGGCTGTATTTGCAACAGAGCTGGCTGGAGATACTGGAACAAGCGGACAGCACTTTCTCGCGTGGCGCCAATCATCTCTGGCTGGATTTGCAGTGGTACATCCATCAGGCCCTGATTAAATCAGGCCAGGATGTGCTGGCCGATATCATTACCGCTGACCTGAAAGGGCTGCTGCGGCGCCTCCCTGGACTTGAAACGCTGGCCTTTAATGACGGCACACCCTTTGCTGATGAGGTCACGCTGAACTGGATAAACCAGAGCGTGCTCGACGAGATGTCCAACTGGCGGGATGAACCTGTCAATGCCGTGAGTGAAACTGGCAACGATATTCTGGCCCTTGAACCGGAAGCACTGGAGAAAGCTGACACGGATGGTCTGGATGCCACACTCCACTGGCTGCAAACGCGCCCGGGCACCGAAACCACCAAAGACAAATGGTTGGTGCGTCTGCTGATGGCACGTGTGGCTGAGCAGAAGGGTAAGAATGAACTGGCGCTGCATCTGCTGGGTGAACTTGACGGTGCAGCACAGGCCATCACCCTCACTCAGTGGACGCCAGCGCTGTTGTTTGAAGTGAAATCGCGCCGTCTCAGGCTGCTGCGCATGAAAGCCGCCCGCAGTGAAACCGACAAGTCACGGCTTCAGCCAGAGATGGACCAGCTTCTGGCGGGTCTGATTGCGCTTGACCCGGCAGGCAGTGCGGTGCTTTGCGGGTAAAGCGACTGACATACCTTTAAAACACACATATTCAGGTTCTTATGGACGACTTAACCCTGCGTTATTACGACGCTGAAATGCGCTACCTGCTGGAAGCCGGCGAAGAATTTGCCCGCGCTCACCCGGAGCAGGCAGCAATGCTCAATCTCGATAAAGCGGGCGCGCGCGACCCATACGTGGAGCGCCTGTTCGAGGGCTTTGCCTTCCTGATGGGCCGCCTGCGTGAGAAGCTTGATGACGACCTGCCTGAACTAACTGAAGGGCTGGTCAGTCTGCTGTGGCCGCATTACCTGCGCACTATTCCCTCGATGTCGGTGGTGGAGTTCACTCCTGTCTGGCGTGAGATGAAAGAACCGATGCGTATTGCCAGAGGTTTCGAGGTCAATTCGCGGCCGATCGGTGAAAAAGGCACGCGTTGTCGCTACACCACAACTAAAGAGATAACCCTTCAGCCACTGGCGTTGGAGCATGCCCGCCTGTCGACTGATCCTGACGGGCGCTCTGTCATCAGCCTGCGCTTCAGTTGTAGCCATCTTGCTGACTGGAGCCGTGTCGATCTCAGCCAGATCCCGTTCTATTTCAACGCTGACGCACCGCTGGCCTGCGCTATGCATGAAGCTTTTACCATGAATACTGTGCGTCTGTGGCTGCGCATGCCGGGCGACATGGACAGAAGGCCGATGGACGGGTATTTCACCGCACTGGGGTTTGGTGATGATGATAGGCTGTGGCCGAAGGGGGACAGCAGTTTCAGCGGTTACCAGTTGCTGCTGGAGTACTTCACCTTTCGCGAGAAATTCATGTTTACGGGGCTGCGCGGGCTGGAGAGCGTGGTCTTTCCGGCTGAGATCCCGTGGTTTGAAATCGACGTGGTGCTGGCGGAACGCTGGGAGCATGACTTCAGCTTTACCGAAAAGCACCTGCGCCTGAATTGCGTGCCGGTCATTAACCTGTTCCCGCTGGAATCCGATCCGCTGACGCTCAATTCTCTGCAAACCGAATACATGCTGCGCCCGATGCGCGTGCAGGATGGCCATACCGAGATATATACCGTGGATTCGGTGATGTCATCGAGCCAGCACACCTACGTGCCGTTTTCGAGCTTCCGTCATAAGGGAGGAATGATGCGTCATGAAGCATCGGAATATTACTACCACACCCGCGTGCGCCGCGGTCCGTCCGGCCTGCATAACACCTGGCTCATCCTTGGCGGCGAAGCATTTGATAATCATACCGTCCCGGAAGACGAAAGCCTGTCGCTGACGCTAACTGGCACCAATGGTCAACTTCCACGACGTGCGCTGCAAAGCACCGTGCTTGATACGGTGATGAAAACCACTTCGGTCAGCATTGCCGTGCGCAACCTGTGTGCGCCGACGCTGCCTTGTTACCCACCTGCGCAGGACCGTTTTCACTGGCGCGTACTGAGTCACCTTGGCAGCGGATTTCTGTCGATGATGGATAATGCCGACGTGCTGCGCGGTACCCTGGCGCTGTATGAATGGACCGACAGCGAGATGAACCGTCGCCGTCTGGAAGCCATCCTCGAGGTGAAGCACAGTGAAACGGAGCACTTTGAACAGGGCTACCTGGTCCGTGGCGTGCAGATTGAAGTCACGCTGGACAGCAATGGCTTTGCCGGACGCGGCGACATCTGCTTATTTGGCGAGATGATGAGCCGATTCTTTGCGCTATACACTGACATCTACTTGTTTAACCGCCTGATTATCATTCTGCAACCGACCGGAGAACGCCTGGAATGGGAAGAGAAGCACAACCGCCGCATTCCCGGCTGAGCCCACGGCTGGAAGCCGACCTGCATCGTATTAACTTTTACCGTTTATGCCAGTTGCTGGAGAAGCGTAACCCGGGCAGGCCGCTGATGGGCTCGACCAGTCACCCGGGCGATGACCCGGTACGCTTTGCCCCGCATCCGGGCATGGGATTTCCGGCCAGTGAGCTGAAAGCCGTGGAGTATGATGAGGATGATGACAGCCGGCCACCACTTATCCGCACGACCTTTATGGGAATGTACGGTGTCGACTCACCCCTGCCGATGGCGTATCTCGATGACATCGCTCAGCGTCGGGAAGGGCATGACGCACTACAGGGTTTTCTGGATATTTTCAGCCATCGCATTCTGACGCAGTTTTACCGTATCTGGCGTAAATACTCTTATCCGGCCACCTTTGAACCCGGTGGTACGGACAGCATCTCGCAGTCACTGCTGGGCCTGGTGGGATTGGGTATTCCCGGCACAGCAGACCACATCGCCACACCGGTATCCCGTTTTCTGGCTCTGCTGGGTGTTCTACAGCAACCGGGCAAAACTCAGGAGGGAATGCAGGCGCTGGTGACGTTGCTGGCCCCGGATACCACCGTGAAGGTCAGTCCATACTGCCTGCGGCCGGTGGAAATGGGTCAGCCGCTGGGCTTTTACGGTGATGACGATTTTCTGCTGGACGGCAACACGCCACTGGGTGACGAAGCGATGGATGCGGGTAGCCAACTGCTGGTTGCGCTTACAACGGATAATGAACAGGAGGCACAGGGCTGGAAGCCGGACGGTCTGCTGTATCAGGACTTTCTGGTGATGCTTCGTGTCTGGCTCGGCTGGCGTTTTAAAGCAAAGATCACCCTGACCACACGGACCCGACTGCTGGCCGTTCCGCCGCTTGGCGAAGGCCCTTTCTGGCTCGGGATGAACGGCGTGCTGGGTGCTGATGAGGGGGAACTTAAAGACGATATCCCACCGACCTTTACGACGGAACTGGGCTATTACACTGGCCTGAAGCCGGCAATACCACAACAAGGAAACCGACGTGTTACGTACAAGTTTGATTAAATCCGCAGGCTGGTTGCCTGCACTGCTGGTGTTCAGCCTGACGGGGTGCGGGATGACGCAGGGTATCACCGATGGCACCAAATCGGCATTTAACGCCGTGTTCTACAAAAAAATTAAGATGCTGCACCTGGATTTCACGGCGCGTGAAGCGCTAAACACCGATTCCCGCGAAAGTAACTCACTCTCCGAGCCGGTGGTAGTTCGTGTCTATCAGCTGAAAGACCGTAAAATCTTCGATAAAACGGTTTACCAGCAACTACTGAACGATGGCGAAACTATTCTGAAAACCGACCTGATGGCGACCCGCGATGTGGTCGTAAAACCGGGCGGTGATACAAATCTTGATATGCCAATGGAAGAAGAAACGCAGTTTGTCGCGATAGTCGGCCTGTTTCGTCACCCGGACCTGGTAAACAATACCTGGAAGCAGGTTCTAAAACGTGAAGATCTCGATCCGGATAAGCCGCGGATTCTGGAGGCCGGGAATAACCACCTGACGTTACAGCCATTGAAGGATGACTGATGCCTAAGGGACATAATACGCCATCGCTGTATGAAATGCTGAGCGGCAATTTCTCAGGTGGCCTGAGCCTCAACCAGGTCAGCGAACAGAATCAGGTGATTTTATCAGTACTCGATAACATGCAGCGCATCCTCAACTGCCGCGCCGGTACGCTGGCTCACCTGCCGGACTACGGCCTGCCGGATATGACAAAAATCCTCCAGGGAATGCCCGGTACCGCCCATCAGCTGATTACCACACTGTCGGCCATATTGCTGAAATATGAGCCGCGCCTGAGCCGGATTAACGTGGTGATGCAGGAACAGATTCAGCCCGGTGAACTCCGCTACGCCATTGATGCGGAGCTGAAGGGGGTCGGGCTGGTGCGCTACGGCACGGAATTTATGCCCGAGGGCAGGGTATTAATCCGTCATCTGAAACAACAGCAATACCTCGATGCACGAGCCGCCATCTAGTTATTACTCAGGTTAAAACAGTTATGACAATAAATTCTGAACGCCAACTTAAAACCGGCGGGGATCCGCGCACACTTGCGGATTACGCTGCCTTGCGCGAAGAAATGAACAAGCTCACCCATCCGGCACGCCCGGATGTTAACTGGCAACACGCGGAAACGCTCTGTCTGTCACTGTTCGAGCATAACGGTGTGGAGCTACAAACGGCTGCCTGGTATACGCTCGCCCGCACGCATCTCGCCGGACTCTACGGCATGAATGAAGGGCTGGCGCTACTGGCTGCACTGGTCGTCCGTCAGTGGGGTAGCCTCTGGCCACAGCCTGTCCATGCGCGAGTTGAAATCCTCAGCGCACTGAGCAAACGCCTGCAACAGGTGGTGCGAACGCTGACGTTGACGTATGCCGATTTAGGACAACTTTATCAGGCTGAGGAGAATCTGAACGCGCTGAGTGACATGTTGCAGCGCCTCGAACTTAAGCATGCTGCTCAGCTTGATGCTCTGCGCACGATGATGCAGAACGCAGCAGTGCGTCTGGAAAACAGCGAAAATACGGGCGTAAGTCTGCCGGGTAACGCGGTAGGGGCCGCGGAACTCCACCTCACAGAACCGACAGAGCGTTGTAAATGGGTTTATGTGGTTCAGCCCGAGCCGTTGCCGAATAAAGAGCCTCCTGTACCCGCGAAGCAGTGGAAGCCATTTGCTGCGGGTATGTTGTTCATGCTGGTGGCAGCCAGCATTGTCGCAGTGGGATGGCAGACGATGCATGCGCCAGATTCAGTACAAACTCAGCTGGCCGCGTCCCTGACTCCTTTACCTGATGGACTCTCTACAGCACAGTTGCAGGCGCTGCAACAAACGTCACCGCCACCTGAACCGGGGATCAGCAAGACACAGCAGCTGTTAGCGCAGCTTTTACACCTGAAACCAGACTGGGCAGTAAGCTACGGCGACCGTCTGGTGCAGCAGGCGCTGACGCTGTGGCCTGAAGAGGCCAAACCCCTGGCGCAACAGTGGCACAAGCAGATTAGCGTTGCCGGACTTGCAGAGTCAGAGCTGAATGGCTGGCATCAGGGAATGACGCAGTTACAGCAGTTGACGAACAGGCTAAACGCGCTGGATGAACAGAAGGGGAAGTACATGACGGTCAGCGAACTGAAATCAGCCGTGTTTGCCATGTCGCAGTCCTTCAGCCATACCGTTCCGCTTGAGGAGCAGCTTCGTCTGCTTTCCATTTTACCTGCCGGGCAACCCGTGTCAGCAGCGCAGCTAAACCAGGCCGAACAGCATCTTCAGCAGTTGATTGCCAGCTATGCCTTGCTGAAGCACCAAAAAGAATAATGAGACTGGCGAAAAACACGGAGTTGACATGTCAGCAAGAGAGCGTTTTTTTAAGAAAGTGCAGCAGAGCATCGGGGACAAACCGATCTATGTTAATACGGCTGAGGCCGAAGTCAGGGCGTTTTGTGAGCGGATGGAGGATCTTGCGCAGCAAATCATTACATGGTTTGAAGGTTCTGGTATTGAAATATTTTTATCTAAAAAACATATCACCGATTTAAGTACGGTTGGCTACAGCCTCAGTAGCGGTATATGTCGTTATGCCATTACGACGATCATTTTGCAAAATGGGGATCGCAGCGTCACCATTATGCCAGAACAGGTGATCAGGGGGCCGGAGAAGGGGTGTGTGACGATGAGTATTAATGTCCCCGATAGTCTGTCGGGGGCGAGGATATTCCATTTAAGCATGGCGCCTGATACAGGCTGGTATATTCGTCGCGGGCATCAAAGTGCAAAAGAGAATATTCTCATGACTGAGGACTGTTTTTTCCAGGCTATCGACTGTCTGGCCTGAACGTAAGTCACCCTAACGGAAGGAGCGCGCATTAACGTAGTTAATATATATTAACTACGTTAACTTATTAAGCACCACTACACACCGGTGGCCTACAGTACCCCTCCTTAAATATATAATTAACATTTTTGAAGGGGTATCAGTAACCCAACGACAAGCCAGATATTTAGCGTAAAACATGCTTTTTATCCGCCTTAAATAAAACTGCGCAAATCAAACTGCAAAACAACAAACCAGCGACGAACGTGAGGACAAATTCGTATGGCAATGCTATAACCCTTAATGCCAACCAAAATATAATGTCCCAGGAAAACGTATGCTAAGAAATATTAGTGTCAGAACGTTCATTGTCTATTTCCTTTTATGTGTATTTTTGGTAAGTGATGGAGTTATAGCGCTATTTTCACGAAATTCTTCGCTTTTTATTGCAGTCATAATTGTACAATTCATCGCCTTATTTTTACTCTGGGCGTACATGACCAAATATCTTGTGACGCCGATCAATACGGTGAAAAAAAGTATTGAAGAAGTGACGTCAGGCAAACTTGGCGTGTCGATACCTGAATTTGGCAACAATTGTGCGGGACGCCTGATCCCGGGGATTAATAGTCTCTCCAGCAACATTGCAACCCTGGTCCGTGAGATCCGCGCCTCCTCGCAAACCGCGATGACCCTGTCAGATCAACTCTCTTCACGCAGCGCGCAGCTTTCCGTCAAAACAGAACAGCAGTCAGCTTCGCTGGTGCAAACGGCAGCCAGCATGGAAGAGATGGCTGCAAGTACAAAAAATAATGCCGACAATACCCGTTTAGCCAGCGAGCAGGCGAATATCGCGACGTTACAGGCGCGTAAAGGCGGAGAATTAATGGGGCAGGTCGCGAACAATATGCAGTCGATTACCGACTGCGCCCAGCAAATGACAGAGATTATCTCGCTGATTGACGGTATCGCTTTTCAGACCAATATTCTGGCGCTTAACGCCGCCGTTGAAGCGGCAAGAGCGGGCGACCATGGTAAAGGGTTTTCTGTGGTCGCGGGTGAGGTGAGAAGCCTGGCGCATCGTAGCGCCGAAGCGGCAAAAAATATTAAGTCACTGATTGAAGTTACCAGCCATAACGTGACGCAGGGCGTTAACGTGGTCTCTGAAGCCGAAAAAAACATGCATGACATTGTTACCGGTTCGGGCAATGTCAGCAGACTGATGGATGAAATATCCGCCTCAACATCAGAACAGGAAAAAGGTATTTCACAAATTACGCAGGCATTGTCAGAGCTTGAACGCGTAACGCAGAGCAACGTGTCAATGGTTGAAGAACTCAATGGATCGTCAGATGTGCTGCGCAATCAGGTGATTGAGCTTCAGACACGAACACGTAATTTCCGTCTGGAAAATGAGTTCCAGACTGATAATGCATTAAAAAGCCGCGAATGGGCGGTGAATTCCTGAACGTATTCAGGACGATGCCTCACATAATTATTGCTTAACCCTCGGCGAAAGCTAGACTGACACCGAAAGAGATAAAACGGTGGAGGCGCTGTGGAGAGCATTAAAGGGTCTGAGGTTAACGTACCTGACGCAGTTTTTGCATGGGTGTTTGATGGACAAGGCGGCGCAAGGCCGCTTGAAGATCAGGATCACATCGACAGCGAACATCCATGCTGGCTGCACCTCAACTACACGCACCCGGACAGCGCCGAGTGGCTCGCGTCCACGCCGCTATTGCCCAACAACGTTCGGGATGCGCTGGCGGGAGAAAGTCTCAGACCCCGCGTCAGCCGGATGGGTGAGGGGACGCTAATTACGCTGCGTTGTATAAACGGCAGTACGGATGAGCGTCCGGATCAGTTGGTGGCAATGCGTGTTTATATGGATGAACGGCTGATTGTTTCCACCCGCCAGAGAAAAGTGCTGGCGCTGGATGACGTCATTAACGATCTGAAAGAGGGCACGGGGCCTACGGATTGCGGCAGCTGGCTGGTGGATGTGTGTGATGCGCTGACCGATCATGCCAGCGAGTTTATAGAAGAACTTCACGATAAAATCATCGATCTGGAAGATAACCTGCTCGATCAGCAAATCCCCCCACGTGGTTTTCTGGCGCTGCTGCGTAAGCAGCTCATCGTGATGCGCCGCTATATGACCCCTCAGCGCGACGTTTATGCGCGGCTGGCCAGCGAACGCATGAGCTGGATGAACGACGATCAACGCCGCAGAATGCAGGATATCGCTGACCGGCTCGGACGTGGACTGGACGAGATTGACTCATGTATTGCCAGAACGGCAGTCATGGCGGATGAGATAGCCCAGGTAATGCAGGAGTCGTTAGCCAGGAGAACGTACACCATGTCGCTGATGGCGATGGTCTTTTTACCGAGTACCTTCCTGACGGGGTTGTTTGGCGTAAACCTCGGAGGGATCCCCGGCGGTGAATATCACTATGGCTTCACCACGTTTTGCGTCATGTTAGTGGTTTTGATTGGGGGTGTTGCATGGTGGTTGCATCGTAGTAAATGGCTGTAAATTTACGCTTTTCTGAGGCAGAGTCGGCTTCAAAACGACATTTTAATTGAGCGAAGTCAATAAACTCCGACCATGTTAGGTGCAATATTACTCCCGCAGGTGAATGCAACGTCAAGCGATGGGCGTTGCGCTCCATATTGTCTTACTTCCTTTTTTTGATTTACTGCATAGCACAATTGATTCGTACGACGCCGACTTCATAGTCGGCTTTTTTTTTGCCTCCTGTTTATCTGCGTCTACCCTTTAGGGGTCAGCACCCTAATCTGGAGGAAAAGATGAGTATGCTACTTGCCCTGCAACGCCTCAACACCTGGCAGTCCGATCCGGTGCCCACCGATCCGACGCCGATACCCGATCCTGTCCCACGTCCGCAGCCGATGCCGGATCCGCCGCCCGATGAAGAACCGATTAAATTGTCGCATCGTTAGCGCAGATCTGCGAGGATACGCGCCATCTGACTGCAATCATTACCACGAGAGTATATTGTGACCGCTTTTTCCACGCTGAACGTTCTGCCTGAAGCCCAACTGACTAACCTGAATGAGTTGGGCTACCTCACTATGACCCCTGTCCAGGCCGCCGCGCTGCCGGCTATCCTTGAAGGCCGTGACGTGCGCGTGCAGGCGAAAACCGGCAGTGGAAAAACGGCTGCATTTGGGCTAGGCCTGTTACAACACATTGATGCAACCCTGTTTCAGACCCAGTCCCTGATACTCTGCCCGACGCGCGAGCTGGCCGACCAGGTCGCGGGTGAGCTGCGTCGTCTGGCGCGTTTTTTGCCTAACACTAAAATTTTAACGCTCTGCGGCGGGCAACCGTTCGGTGCGCAGCGCGATTCCCTTCAGCACGCGCCGCATATCATTGTGGCAACGCCGGGCCGTCTGCTCGATCACCTGCAAAAAGGCACCGTTTCACTCGATGCACTGCAAACGCTGGTGATGGATGAAGCTGACCGCATGCTGGATATGGGCTTCAGCGATGCGATTGACGAAGTGATCCGCTTTGCCCCAGCCACACGCCAGACGCTGCTCTTTTCTGCCACCTGGCCAGAGGCGATAGCGGCGATCAGCGGGCGCGTGCAGAAGAACCCGCTGACCATTGAAATCGATACTGTCGATGCGTTACCGGCGATTGAGCAGCAGTTCTTCGAGACATCGCAGCACGGCAAAATTCCACTGCTACAAAAATTGCTGAGCCAACACCAGCCAGCGTCCTGCGTGGTGTTCTGTAATACCAAAAAAGATTGTCAGGCGGTGTGCGATGCCCTGAATGATGCGGGACAGAGCGCATTATCGCTGCATGGCGATCTGGAACAGCGCGATCGCGATCAGACGCTGGTGCGTTTCGCTAACGGCAGCGCACGCGTGCTGGTTGCAACGGATGTGGCGGCCCGTGGCCTGGATATTAAATCGCTTGAGCTGGTGGTGAATTTCGAACTGGCATGGGATCCGGAAGTGCATGTCCACCGCATCGGGCGTACCGCGCGCGCAGGTAACAGTGGTCTCGCCATCAGCTTCTGCGCACCTGAAGAGGCGCAGCGCGCCAATATTCTTGCGGAAATGCTGCAACTGAAACTCAACTGGGTGAATACCCCTGGTAATATCAGCATCGCTCCGCTGGCGGCGGAAATGGCCACCCTGTGCATCGACGGCGGTAAAAAGGCCAAAATGCGTCCCGGTGACGTTCTGGGGGCGTTAACTGGGGATATCGGTCTCGACGGGGCAGATATTGGCAAGATCACGGTCCATCCTGCGCATGTCTACGTAGCGGTACGCCAGTCGGTTGCGCATAAGGCCTGGAAACAGTTGCAGGGCGGGAAGATTAAAGGGAAGACCTGCCGCGTTCGACTGCTGAAATAAGCTTAAAACGCGTCTCAGAAATGATATCTGAGACGCTCCCAGGTTACTTGACTTCTACCACGTTCAGGCGCAGTTCATCGAATTGCGCATCCTCTTCCTCTGGCTGCCACCCAGCAGGCTGCATCGGGATCTCTTCGCGGTCAAACGCCAGATCCCCGCCATTCACCACCTCTGAACCGTGGTTAATCCCTTTGAAATCGAACAGTTCAACGTCGGCCAGGTGCGAAGGCACCACGTTCTGCATGGCGCTGAACATGGTTTCGATGCGGCCCGGATAGCGTTTATCCCAGTCACGCAGCATGTCGCCAATGACCTGACGTTGCAGGTTCGGCTGTGAGCCGCACAGATTGCACGGAATGATAGGGAAGGCTTTGGCCTGGGAGAAACGCTCAATGTCTTTCTCGCGGCAGTAGGCGAGTGGGCGGATCACGATGTGTTTGCCGTCGTCGCTCATCAGCTTCGGTGGCATTCCCTTCATTTTGCCGCCATAGAACATATTCAGAAACAGCGTTTGCAGAATGTCGTCCCGGTGATGACCAAGCGCAATCTTGGTGGCGCCCAGTTCGGTTGCGGTGCGGTACAGAATGCCGCGACGCAAACGTGAGCAGAGCGAGCAGGTCGTTTTGCCCTCTGGGATCTTCTCTTTAACAATGCCGTAGGTATTCTCTTCTACGATTTTGTACTCAACGCCCAGGTTCTCAAGGTACTCCGGCAGGATATGTTCCGGGAAGCCGGGCTGTTTCTGATCGAGGTTAACCGCGACCAGGGAAAAGTTCACCGGTGCGCTTTGCTGTAGATTGCGCAGGATCTCCAGCATGGTGTAGCTGTCTTTACCGCCCGACAGGCAGACCATGATGCGATCGCCTTCTTCAATCATGTTGAAGTCTGCAATGGCTTCGCCCACGTTACGGCGCAGTCGCTTTTGCAGTTTATTCAGGTTGTACTGTTCTTTCTTGTTAATTTCTTGATTTTGTTGCATCTATTCGTTACTCAGATCTCAAATGGGGCACAGGGTGAGGAAAACGATTTCAAAGCGTCAGCTTCGTGTTCATCTCTTCTATCCATGTAGCATAGATTTCATACACCATCTGCGCATTTACGTGCCCCATCTGGTTAGCGATAAAAGACGGGTTTGCGGCTACCGGTAAAAACCAGCATGCGAAAGTGTGTCGTGTATGGTACGGATTGCAGCGCCGAATGCCAGCACGATTTACAAATGAGCTCCACAGGAGAAGTTTGGTTAAGACTGAAGGGTTGTCTACACTTACAGCTTACGCAGTAAAAACGGAGGTGAAAATGACTGACCGTCCCGTTAATGGTGACCATCCTGATTATAATCCCAGCCCGGATAACCCGGAAAAGGATGGAAGAAAAGCGAAAGATGATCCTGGCTCAGCGCCTGAATCAGGCGATAAAGATCCAGAGTAATGACCTGCCGCCTTTTCGAAGGCGGTTTTAACACCCATTCGGCCTCTCTACGCGCACCGCTATTCATGTTGTCCTCATCAACGTTGTCTGATAACCGCTCAGCACCCCTCCTGTTTTGCCTGGCGAACAGCTGAGATAAAGCACGGATCTCATTCCCGCGTACCAGCGCGTTTTACATTTCTCCTGCTACGCTTTTGAGGGGGACAAGGGAGCGCTTCTATGAAAAATAAAGACGAGCAGACAGGATTAGTTGGGCTGGCGATTGGTGCCGCCGTTATCGGGCTGGTTTCATCCCAGAAGATCATCAACCGTGAAAGTATTGTCGCTGAGCTGGTAAGGCTCGGCAGGCAGAAGGGGGATGGTGTCGAAGATGAGGTCTTTTTAAAAGCGGCTGAGTTAGTGAGAAAAGGAGTATAACGATGGCTGACATTCGTCATGCACAGTGTCATTGTGGGGCGGTGAAATTTACGGTTGAGCTGACGGACGGCCTGAATACCGCACGTCGATGTAGCTGCTCGTTTTGCAGGATGCGTGGGGCGGTAGTGGTTTCAGCGCCTTTGACGGGCATTAAGGTGACGCAGGGCGCGGACACGCTCACAGAGTACCGTTTCAACACCGGCATGGCGCGCCATTTCTTCTGTTCGATTTGCGGTATTTACACGTTCCATCAACGACGTTCCAATCCCAATGAATATGGTGTGAATGTTGCCTGTCTGGAAAATGTCACGCCATTCGACTTCCCGGAAGTGGTGGTAATGGATGGAGTTAATCACCCTATGGATGGCGACAGCGGAGTATTTGGCTATCTCTCTTTCCGCAAAGAACAGGCGAAACAGCGATAAAAATTAGCCCGCAGATCGCTGCGGGCTAACGGGATTAGAACTGGTAAACCAGACCTAACGCTACAATGTCATCCGTACCGATGCCATTGTTTTTGTAGAACGAATCATCTTCATCCAGCAGGTTGATTTTATAATCAACATAGGTGGACATGTTTTTGTTGAAATAGTAGGTAGCACCGACGTCAGCGTATTTCACCAGATCTTTATCGTCCTGGCCATTGCCCAGGTCTTTACCTTTGGACTGTAAATAGGAAATAGCCGGACGCAGACCGAAATCGAACTGATATTGTGCGGTGACTTCGAAGTTCTGGGTTTTGTTTGCCACGGTGTTTTCGTCATGAGCATCACCGTAAGGCGTCATATTACGTGTTTCGGAATACATCGCCGCCAGATAGATGTTGTTTGCATCGTATTTCAGACCAGCAGTCCATGCATCCGCTTTATCACCACCCGCAGTGGTATGCATTTCCTGATCGTTGGTACGGTCAGATGACGCATATGCCGCGCCCGCGCTGAAGCCCATGCCAAAATCATAAGTCGCGGACAGACCATAACCGTCGCCATTCTCATGACGTACATCGCGGCCGTTATTGGTGCCTTCCTGATTGTTGCTGGCATCTTCATTATTACCCTGATACTGCACCGCGAAGTTCAGACCCTGCACCAGACCAAAGAAGTCGGTGTTACGGTAGGTAGCCACGCCGTTTGCACGACCGGTCATAAAGTTATCGGCATAAGTATAAGAGTCGCCACCAAATTCTGGCAGCATATCGGTCCAGCCTTCAACGTCGTACAGGACGCCATAGTTACGGCCGTAATCGAAGGAGCCGTAATCGCCCACCTTCACACCCGCGAAGGCCAGACGCGTCCAGGACTGATTGTCAGAACCTTCGGTGTTGTTTGCCTGAATGTTGTATTCCCATTGTGCGAAGCCGGTCATCATGTCGTTGATTTGGGTTTCACCTTTGAAGCCCAGTCGCATATAGGTTTGATCGCCATCTTTAGACGCGTCGTCAGAGAAATAATGCAGACCATCTACTTTGCCATACAGATCCAGTTTATTGCCGTCTTTATTATAAATTTCAGCTGCGTGAGCGGCGCCAGCCATTAACAAAGCGGGGATCATCAGTGCCAGTACTTTTCTTTGCATTTTGATTATTCCTTTGCAGTTATTTTTTTATTACTTCGTGAACTTTCCGGGCTGGAAAGCTGTCCCATGCTAAATCACTCTGACGGCGGATGAATAAAATATAATTGTTACGGGTTAAGTAAAATCTAAACTAAATGATGCGGTAGAAATAACGATTAATGCCATGAATGAATTATTATAATCAATACAAAATAAAAATTATTAATTACGTGGAAAACAAGGTAACCTCCACGCCGTTATATGCCTTTAAGATTTTTTCATCCATAATTCCCGTGAATATTGTTCAGAACATTGAGGCAATTTTCACCGATCTTCTGGATTCGCCCGGTGCACGTGCATCGGGCTTTTTTTGGCAAAAAAATGCCCGGACATGCCGGGCATACAGGTTATTCGCTGGTCGATTTTTCGGCTTTCCCCGCCAGTTGCGCCAGGAAGTCATAACGCTTCTGTAGATCCGCTGCCGCATCCTTCCATAGCTGCTCTGCCACTTCTGGCTGTTGAGCGTTCAGCCTGCGGAAACGCTGCTCCTGAAGTAAGGTTTCGGCAAGGGCGTCTGACGGCGGACGCGAATCCAGCGCCAGCGGCAATTTCCCTTCATCGGCACGGCGCGGGTCGAAGCGGTACAGTGGCCAGAAGCCGGTTGCGGTGAGCTGACGCATCTGGTCGTGGCTGAGCGCCAGATCGTAGCCATGCTCCTCACACGGACTGTAGGCGATAATCAGCGACGGCCCTGGATACGCTTCCGCTTCCTGAATGGCTTTCACCGTCTGGTTGAGCTGCGCCCCCAGCGAAATCTGCGCGACGTAGACGTGTCCATACATCATCATGCTGACGCCCAAATCTTTACGCGCCTTGCGCTTGCCGTGCTCACCAAATTTCGTGACCGCCCCCAATGGCGTTGCTTTCGAGGCCTGTCCGCCGGTGTTGGAATAGCACTGAGTATCGAGCACCAAAATATTGACGTTTTCGGTCAGGCTCAGGACATGGTCAAGACCACCGAAACCAATATCGTAGGCCCACCCGTCGCCGCCGATCAGCCAGACAGATTTTTCAACCAGCGCGTCAGCATCAGTGAGGAGTTGTTCAGCCCCTTCAACACCCTGAAGCGCGTTGCGCAGTTCAGCAACCTGCGCGCGACGAACGTCAGGTGTGGCCTCCGCATGCAGGGCATCATTCAGTTCTGCCGGGATCTTATCGGCAAACTGTGCCAGCAGACGCATTACGCGGGCGCGGTGCTGATCGACCGTCAGACGGAATCCCAGACCAAATTCTGCGTTGTCCTCGAAAAGCGAGTTTGCCCACGCCGGGCCGCGACCGTTCGCGTCGGTGGTGTATGGCGTGGACGGCAGGTTACCCCCGTAGATCGACGAGCAGCCCGTCGCGTTGGCAATCAGCATTCGGTCACCGTAAAGCTGAGTGAGCAGTTTGATATACGGTGTTTCGCCGCAGCCGGAGCACGCCCCGGAGTACTCGAAGAGCGGGGTGATGAGCTGCGAGGTACGAATGTCAATGCGTTCCAGCTTGTTGCGATCGATTTCGGGCAGGTCGAGGAAGAAATCATAATTCACTTTCTCTTCTTCAACATGTTCAAGACGCGACATCATATTGATGGCTTTGATTGACGGGTCCTGACGATCTTTCGCCGGGCACACCTCGACGCACAGGTTACAGCCGGTACAGTCTTCCGGCGCCACCTGTAGGACATATTTCTGACCACGCATATCGCGGGATTTTACATCCAGCGAGTGCAAACTTTCCGGCGCGCCATCTAACGCTTCTGGCGACACCACTTTGGCGCGAATGGCCGAGTGCGGGCAGGCCGCCACGCAGTGGTTGCATTGGGTGCACAGCTCTTCTTTCCAGATAGGGATCGCTTCGGCAATGTTGCGTTTTTCCCAGCGGGTCGTGCCCATCGGCCAGGTTCCGTCAGGCGGAAGCGCAGAGACGGGAAGGGTGTCGCCCAGTCCGGCAAGCATCGCCGCCGTGACGGTTTTGACGAAATCCGGGGCGGCGTCAGACACCACTGGCGGCCGGTTCGGACTGCTGGCATTGACCGGCTTCAACGGCACCGCGAACAGCGATTCGCGGGCCAGCGCCAGCGCCTGCCAGTTGCGCTCAACCAGTTCCTGACCTTTGCTGCTGTAGCTTTTTGCGATCGCCCCCTGAAGCTCCATCAGCGCGCTGTCGCCCGGCAGAATATTGGTCAGGTGGAAGAACGCCATCTGCATAACCGTATTGATGCGCGCCGCCAGGCCGCATTCGCGGGCGATCTTCGCGGCGTTAATGACATACAGGCGCGCCTGTTTCTGGTTAAGCACCGCCTGCACTTCCTGGGGCAGGCGTGCCCAGACCTCGTCGGCGCTGTAAGGGGTGTTGATCAGGAAAATACCGCCGGGCTTCAGGCGCTCGGCCATCTGATATTTATCAATGAACTGAAGCTGGTGACAGCCAACAAAATCTGCCTGAGAAATCAGGTATGCCGAACGGATCGGGTGTTCGCTGACGCGCAGGTGGGAGACGGTCAGTCCGCCCGCTTTTTTGGAGTCGTAGACGAAATACCCTTGCGCATACCACGGCGTAGAGTTGCCGATAATTTTGATGTTGTTCTTGGTTGCCGAGACGCTGCCGTCGCTACCCAGACCGTAGAACAGCGCTTCCAGTTTCGCAGTCGAGGGCAGGGTGTTTTCCGGCAAGGGCAGAGAAAGGTTAGTCACGTCATCATAAATGCCGACCGTAAAGCGCGGCTTCGGTTTTGCCTCGCGGAGTTCAGCAAATACCGCCAGGACGCACTCCGGTCCGAACTCTTTGGAAGACAATCCATAACGCCCGCCAATGACGCGCGGCAGCGTTTCGCGCTCACCGCGGTTAAACGCCTCAGCCAGAGCGGTCATCACATCCAGATAAAGTGGCTCAGCCTGTGCGCCAGGCTCTTTGGTGCGGTCCAGTACCGCCACTGCACGCGCGCTGTCCGGCAGGGCTGCGAGCAGGTGTTTCGCTGAGAAGGGACGGTAGAGGCGAACTTTGAGCACGCCAACTTTTTCACCACGCGTCAATAGCTCATCAACCACCTCTTCACAGGTGCCGATGGCAGAGCCCATCAGGACGATCACGCGCTCGGCCTGCGGATGACCGTAATATTCAAACGGCTTATATGCGCGGCCCGTCGCAGCGGCAAAATCGTCCATCGCCTGTTCAACGTGCTCATAGACCGCGTTGTACCACGGGTTTGTCGCCTCGCGGGACTGGAAATAGGTATCCGGGTTCGCAGAGGTACCCCGGATCACCGGATGTTCCGGATTGAGGGCGCGAGCGCGATGCGCATCGATGTCAGCCTGCGGCAGCAGATTAAGAATGGTGTCGTCCGGCAGCGGAACGATTTTATTGATCTCGTGGGACGTGCGAAAACCATCGAAGAAATGAATAAATGGCACTCGGCTTTTCAGCGTGGCGATATGCGAAATCAGCGCGAAGTCCTGCGCTTCCTGCACGCTGCTGGCGCAGAGCATAGCGCAGCCGGTCTGACGCACGGCCATCACATCTGAGTGGTCGCCAAAAATAGAGAGAGCGTGAGTGGCTACGGTGCGTGCGGCAACGTGCAACACAAACGGCGTTAATTGCCCAGCCAGCTTGTAAAGCGTGGGGATCATCAACAGCAGCCCCTGAGACGACGTGAACGAGGTCGACAGGGCACCGGTCTGCAACGCACCATGCACGGTGGCAATGGCACCGGCTTCGGACTGCATCTCTACAACCCGCGGGACATCGCCCCAGACGTTTTTTATCCCATTACCAGCCCAGGCGTCAGCCTGTTCAGCCATGGTGGAGCTGGGCGTGATGGGGTAGATGGCGATCACTTCGCTGGTACGAAACGCAACAGACGCGACTGCACCATTGCCGTCAATAGTTTGCATAGGACAACACCCTTACATTGCGCAAAAAGAGGGGCCTGTAAAACGACGACAGACCCTGAATATTATCTGTGTATTTTAGCAAAGCTCAGGTTTTACGATTTTCGCTTTTGTGTCCTTGGTATGCGCTGTATCAATGACTCGATGGCTATTCGCGTTAAAAAATTGCGAGAAATTGTTACCAGGGCGCATAAATACGCACATCCGCTCTCGACGATGCGGCGCGTGATGCCTATTATGCATAGGTTTCGCGTTAATTATGGGGAGGAAGGTATGCGTTCAGCATTTTGGGTCGGATGTGCCGCGTTACTGTTGTCGGCATGCAGCAATGAACCTGTACAGCAGGCGACAGCGGCACACGTTACGCCGGGTATGCGAGCGGCGATGTCCAGTTCAGGTCAGGCCAACTGCGCAATGATCGGCGGTTCACTCTCCGTTGCCCGTCAGCTCGACGGCTCCGCCATCGGCATGTGCGCATTGCCAAATGGCAAACGCTGTAGTGAGCAGTCGCTTGCCGTAGGTTCGTGCGGAAGTTACTGAGTTATTCGACTCGCTTAAACATCAATGTTTTATTGGCTGTCGCCAGCGTTAACTGGTCTTCGGTCAGGTCTACCTGTGCGCCTGTGCGTAGCATATCGGCGATGGTCTGATCCAGTTCATTTAGCTGCGGCTCGGTGCAGAGTTTCCGCGTCATTGCCAGCGTTTTGACCGTCAACTCTCCTTCGGACAGTTTCCCCTGGCCGTTGAAGCCGTTGCACATTGTGCCGGAGACGACAATGTTGTTAATCAGGCTGATATTGGGTTGCGCACTGAAGCGAATTTCAGGCTGCGTTTTCCCGCCTTTAACCGCTTTGCCATCCACATTTTCCAGAACGAAACGATGATTCTCTAGCTGTTCGGTCTGAACGGAGGCTTTACCAGGATTAACGCATCCAGCCAGTGCGAGGCTGATTAAACTTACTGCCGCGAGCTTTTTCATTTTTTTTCTCAAACTATCAATACCGTAAATATTTTTTCAGTGTAACCATACCCTCCTGGGTGTTAATGGGGTTTATCTGAAAGTGCGGGAAGGGACCGGGCGGCGGCGCACCCGGTCAGTGAGTTAGTGCGATTTAAATCCGGCTGCGGTCATCAGCATTTTAAAGAGCATACTTACGCAGGCCAGCGCCAGAACGCTGCCGCCCCAGATGATGGCAAGCCACATCAAACGTTTCCATACAGGTTGTTGCATCAGTGATAACCCTCCCCATGCTGTACTTTTCCGCGAAAAACGTAATAACTCCAGAAGGTGTAGACCAGAATCACGGGAATGATCAACAGTGCACCCACTAACATAAAGCCCTGGCTTTGGGCTGGCGCAGCGGCCTGCCAGAGGGTAATGTCCGGCGGGATAATATGCGGCCAGATGCTGATCCCAAGCCCGCTAAAGCCAAGAAAAACCAGCCCTAATGTCATAATAAACGGCAGAGTATGGCTCGCAGGATCGTTCAGGCAGCGCCACTGGCACAGACTCAGGATCGCAACCAGCGCAGGCACGGGCAGCAGATAAAACAGATTCGGCAGCGTAAACCAGCGCGCAGCAATAGCTGGTTGGGCGAGAGGGGTCCAGATACTGATTACTGCAATGAATACCAGAATCAGGAGCAGAAGCACTTTCGATACCTGACGCATCCGCTGTTGCAGGGCATTTTCGCTTTTCATTACCAGCCACGTTGAACCTAGCAGCGCGTAAGCCACTACAAGACCCGCACCGCAGAAAAAATTGAACGCGGTAAACCAGTCAAACGGACCACCGCTGTAAGCGCGACCAGTGACGCTGAACCCATGGATGACCGCGCCGACGGTGATGCCCTGGCTAAAGGTCGCCACAATTGATCCGCCAATAAAGGCCTTATCCCAGAACGGGCGGTGCGCCGGAGTGGCCTTGAAGCGAAATTCGAAGGCGACGCCACGAAATATAAGCCCGATCAGCATTATTGTCAGTGGAATGGTTAGCGCGTCGATGATAACCGCATAGGCGAGAGGAAAGGCGCCAAACAGGGCCGCACCGCCAAGTACCAGCCAGGTTTCGTTGCCATCCCAGACGGGAGCCACGCTATTGACCATCACGTCGCGGTCGTCCGCATTCGGCGTTGCCGGAAACAGGATGCCTATCCCCAAATCAAAACCGTCCATCACGATATACATCAACGTGGCGAAAACGATAATCACGAACCAGATAATGGAAAGATCGATACCCATTACGGTTACTCCTTAAATTCAGTGGTTACGGCAGAAAGCGGACGAGCAGGGCGGCCATCGGATTCAGTCGCGAAGGATCCATGGTGCTGCGGCCCTTTTTTAATCAGACGCACCATATAGCTGTAACCCACGCCGAATACCGCGGTATAAACCACGAAGAAGGCCAGCAAACTGACGCTCATGTGCAGATCGCCATGCGCGGAAACCGCATCCTTTGTACGCTGTAGACCATAGACGACCCAGGGCTGGCGGCCGACCTCCGTTGTTACCCATCCGGCGAGGATCGCGATCAGCCCGGACGGCCCCATCAGCAGGGCAAACCACAGGAAGGAACGTGAGGTATAAAGGCGCTGTTTATAACGCAGCCAGATTGCCGTCACGCCCAGGAGCAGCATCAACATTCCCAGGCCGGCCATGATGCGGAAAGACCAGAAGACAATGGTGGCGTTCGGGCGATCTTCTTTTGGGAACTCCTTCAATGCCGGAACCTGTTTATCGAGACTGTGGGTCAGGATCAGGCTGCCGAGAGCGGGAATTTCCAGGCCAAAACGGGTCCGTTCCTGCTCCATATCCGGCCAGCCAAACAGCAGCAGTGGAGTAGGCTCACCCGGCGGATTCTCCCAGTGGCCTTCAATGGCGGCTATTTTCGCTGGCTGGTGTTTTAAGGTATTAAGCCCGTGCATATCCCCCACCAGCGCCTGGACGGGGGCCACGATCAACGTCATCCACAACGCCATGGAGAACATGGTGCGAATAGCGGGCGTATTGTTTCCGCGCAGCAAATGCCAGGCCGCGGAGGCACCGACAAACAGCGCGCTGCTGAGAAATGCCGCTATCGACATGTGCAGAAGGCGGTAAGGGAAGGAGGGGTTAAACACCACGGCAAACCAGTCCACCGGAACGACCTGACCGTTGATGATTTCATACCCTTGCGGTGTCTGCATCCAGCTGTTTGACGAGAGGATCCAGAACGTAGACATGAGGGTCCCCAGTGCGACCATGCAGGTCGAAAAGAAGTGCAGCCCCGGCCCGACCTTATTCCAGCCAAACAACATTACTCCGAGAAACCCCGCCTCAAGGAAGAACGCGGTAAGCACTTCATAGGTCAACAGGGGGCCGGTAATACTGCCCGCGAACTGGGAAAACCCACTCCAGTTAGTGCCAAACTGATAAGCCATCACCAGGCCAGAGACCACGCCCATCCCAAAGTTGACGGCGAAGATCTTCGACCAGAAATGGTACAGCGAGCGCCAGACGGGATTTTTTGTTTTCAGCCACAGCCCTTCCAGCACGGCGAGATAGCTCGCCAGGCCAATGGTTATCGCCGGAAAAATAATATGAAAGGATACGGTAAAGGCGAACTGTATTCGCGCAAGATGAAACGCATCTAAACCAAACATGCACTGCCTCAATGTTAAACGGTGTACTGTTATGATAGAGAGGCGGCAAATGAGATATCAGAAGCAGAATTTGATAAATTTTCTATAACAGTTGTGGGAAAAGCTGAATTTTATCTGGCTGATATAGTTAACAAGGAAGAATAAAAAATTTCTTTTTATGATTTTTACGCATTAAACAGCTTGCTTTGTCGCCAGCAACATGCGTTAATGGATTTCTGGTTTTGAATCCAAATAAATATCTGACGTAGTTTTATAAAGCAGTTCTCATCACGTTGTGCCTCTCCGCAGCCTCTCTTGGGTCTTTATCTACATTCCGATTAGTTTTGTATCGAACCATTTTTTGCCTGATCGGCTCATGAGTAATTTACGTTTTTACGTTCAAAGGAGAATCCTATGACTTCTTATATCCATTTCCGCTGCCCATGCTGTCATGGCTCGCAGTACCGCACCTCAGCTTTTGATGTGTCTGACAAAAATCCGTTCGGCGCGAAATGCATTTTCTGCAAATCGTCGATGATCACGCTCGACCACCTGGCCGCAGCGCGTTCTGCTCAGAATCACATTACAGAGTACCGCAAGTAATCTGCCGCGTTTCCTATAACAGTTAGCAAAATCTTCTCTTTTTCTCCTGCTGATATACACTGTCAGCAATAAGGAGAATCTGATGAAAAAATACCAGCGTCTGGCGCAACAAATTATCTGGCAGATTGAGCTTGGCGTATGGTTGCCGGGCGATAAGCTGCCTTCTCTGCGAGAGCAGGTGGCAAGCAGCGGCATGAGTTTTATGACCGTGGGCCACGCGTATCAGATGCTGGAAAGTCAGGGGCGCATTGTTGCCAGACCGCAGTCAGGCTATTACGTTGCCGCCCGCCCGATCACACACCAGCCTGCACCGCCCGCGCAGGTGATGCGCGATGAAGTGGTCGACATCAACACCTATATTTTCGACGTGCTACAGGCCAGCCGCGACCCCTCCGTTGTCCCTTTTGCCTCGGCGTTTCCCGATCCGCGCCTTTTCCCGCTTCAGCAACTCAACCGATCGCTGGCTAACGTCAGCAAAACGGCTACCGCCATGAGCGTGATCGAAAACCTGCCGCCGGGTAACGTCGACTTACGTCATGCCATTGCCCGTCGCTACGCTCAGCAGGGAATGAATATCTCCCCGGATGAAATTGTGATCACCGCGGGCGCGCTTGAGGCGCTTAACCTCAGTTTGCAGGCTGTGACTGAACCAGGGGACTGGGTTATCGTTGAAAACCCCTGTTTTTATGGCGCACTCCAGGCGCTTGAACGTCTGAAACTGAAAGCGCTGTCGGTTGCCACTGATGTGCGTGAGGGCATCGATCTCAGTGCCCTTGAGCAGGCGTTAAATGATTATCCGGTGAAAGCCTGCTGGCTGATGACCAACAGTCAGAACCCGCTCGGCTTCACGCTGAGTGCAGAGAAGAAAGCTCAGCTGGTTGCCTTACTCACCCGGCATAACGTCACGCTGATTGAAGACGATGTTTACAGCGAACTCTACTTTGGCCGTGAAAAGCCGCTTCCGGCAAAGGCCTGGGATAAGCAGGATATGACGTTGCACTGCTCCTCATTCTCCAAGTGTCTGGTGGCCGGTTTCCGTATTGGCTGGGTGGCGGCGGGAAAACATGCGCGCCGTATTCAGCAGTTGCAGCTGATGAGTACGTTATCCACCAGCTCTCCCATGCAGCTGGCGCTGGTGGATTACCTGGCGACCAAACGTTACGACGCCCACCTTCGTCGCCTGCGACGCACGCTTGCTGAACGCAAACAGCAGGCCTGGCAATCGCTTTTGCGTCATATGCCTGCCGGCGTCAAAATCCATCATAACGACAGCGGCTACTTTTTATGGCTGGAACTGCCTGAACAGCTGGATGCGGGGCGGTTGAGTGAGAAGGCGTTAACCCATCAAATCAGCATTGCGCCCGGCAAGATGTTTTCCACCTCCAATATCTGGACACCGTTTTTCCGTTTCAATACCTCATGGGGCTGGGGCGAGCGGGAGGAGCAGGCGGTCGTCCAGCTGGCGGGGTTAATCCGCGAAATGATGCTGCACCCAGTCACACCTTGATGAAAATTCCTGAAGCGACATGACGCGCGGTCTACCTTTAGTAAGGGAGCGCGGATTGGTAACGTGACGTTGTCACGTTTCTGCCCGCCAGAACGTGTGCTGACAGCGAAAACAATGTCGATTTCAACAGGACGATGCTATGCAAAATCTATTGCTGATTAATGGTGAACTGGTGACCGGCGAAGGTGAGAAGCAGGCGGTTTATAATCCTGCCACGGGTGAAGTGCTGCTGGAGATTGCTGAAGCGTCGGCAGCACAGGTGGACGCTGCCGTCCAGGCTGCCGATCGCGCGTTCACAGAGTGGGGACAAACGACGCCGAAAACGCGCGCCGAATGTCTGTTGAAACTGGCTGATGTGATAGAAGCCAACGCTGACGCGTTCGCAAAAGTGGAGTCCCTTAACTGCGGGAAACCGCTGCACTGTGTTCAGGGAGATGAGATCCCGGCCGTGGTCGATGTGTTTCGCTTCTTTGCCGGGGCCGCCCGCTGCCTGAACGGGCTGGCTGCCGGAGAATACCTCGAAGGACATACCTCAATGATCCGCCGCGACCCGGTTGGCGTTGTCGCCTCGATTGCGCCCTGGAACTACCCTCTGATGATGGCGGCGTGGAAGCTGGCGCCCGCGCTGGCGGCGGGAAACTGTGTCGTCATCAAGCCGTCTGAAATTACCCCGTTGACGGCGCTGAAGCTGGCGGAACTGGCGAAAGATATCTTCCCGCCAGGCGTGCTGAACGTGCTGTTTGGTCGCGGAAAAACCGTAGGAGATCCGCTGACCGGCCACGAAAAAGTCCGTATGGTTTCTCTCACCGGCTCTATTGCTACCGGAGAACATATTATCGGGCATACCGCATCTTCAGTTAAACGTACCCATATGGAATTGGGCGGAAAAGCCCCGGTCATTGTCTTTGACGATGCAGATTTGGATGCCGTGGTTGAAGGCGTGCGTACGTTTGGTTTCTACAATGCTGGTCAGGATTGTACCGCAGCCTGTCGTATCTATGCCCAGAGGGGGATTTACCCCGCGCTGGTCGAAAAGCTGGGCGCAGCCGTTGCCAGCCTGAAAATGGGCGCGCCGGACGATGCGTCAACCGAGCTGGGACCGCTCAGCTCCGCAGCGCATCTTTCCCGCGTTTGTGCTGCCGTGGACGAAGCCAAAACCCTTGGACATATCCGCGTCGTCACCGGTGGCAGTAAAAGAGAGGGGGCAGGATATTACTTCCAGCCAACGCTGCTGGCCGGGGCGAAGCAGGAAGATGCGATCGTCCAGCGAGAAGTGTTTGGCCCGGTGGTCAGTGTGACAGAATTTGAGGATGAAGCGCAGGTGCTGAACTGGGCCAACGATTCGCAATACGGCCTGGCCTCGTCCGTCTGGACAAAAGACGTCGGACGCGCCCATCGCCTCAGCGCACGGTTGCAGTATGGCTGCACCTGGGTCAATACCCATTTTATGCTGGTGAGCGAAATGCCGCACGGCGGGATGAAGTTATCCGGTTATGGCAAAGATATGTCGGTCTACGGACTTGAGGATTACACGGTAGTCCGGCATGTAATGATCAAACACTAAACCCTCATGCCCGGCGCAGTGCCGGGCGATTCAGCTTACCAGCCACAGACCTCGTGTTCATTTTCCGTATCGTAGGCGCGAACGGTGTTCACCAGATCCTTCACGACATCTGCCGCGACGTCCGGGATCAACAGCTCCATTGGCGCTTCTGTTTCATAATCCACCGACACGCCGTTGCTGTTGTTGGTGACGGTCACGGTATAGGTAGCCTTACCCATTATTTACTCCTTATGCGTGTTGACCACTTTACCGATGCCCGCACCGCTGAGCGTGACGGCAGGATCCGCGAAAAAGTCGATATTAAAATAGGTGTCGTCGGTCAGTAGCTCAATGCGGTGCCATTTTTGGGGTGGGGAGATGCCAAAAGAACCGGCCTCAATGACCACTTCCAGATCGGGTTCGGTGGCGTCGCCATCGGCAAAGCCAAAGTAACGCACTGCACCCTGCATGACGGATAACCGACCGTACACGCCGGCTTTGGTGTTGTGATGGGTAAAAAGCGCTTTTGGGGCGGTCTCTTTATTCCAGAACGGCGTCGAGCGGGTATGAACAAAGTTTTCAGGAATACGTAACATCATAGTTTCCTTCATGTTGGCGGGCGCTTAAAGGGACTTAAGCACCTCAGGTTCAACAAAGAATTCAATATTGAACAGGGTGTCGTCGGTCATCACCTCAATGTGGTGCCATCTCTCTGGCGGGAAAACGCCGAAACGACCCGCTTCAATGACGAGCTCGCTGTCAGGCTCAGGTGTAAATTCATCAGCATAGCCCAGATAACGCACTGCGCCACGCATCACCGTCAGGCGAGGGTAAACGCCCGGGCGCGTGCCCGTATCAAGGTGACGTTTAAAAATGCCGGCGGGGGCCGTTTCTTTGTTCCAGAAAGGCGTGGAACGGGTGTGAATGCAACTCTGCGGAATGCGTAGCATGTTTCCTCCCTTAAAAGCCTGCTGTTATTAAACTGCTTTCTGCGGGGATGAATTTATCAATAAGTGCATTTAATATGCATCTTATCAATAATAACCGTTTTGCTTTACCCGGCGTTGTTACACAAGGTACTCAGTTGTTATTATCCTTATTATTTAAGTGGTTATGATGTAACGAAAAAACTTGATCTGTGTCAACATATGACGCATATTGCGTGCGGTTATTTTTCGGCTCAGGTAAACAGAATGACGTTGTATCAAAAGATGTTGGTGTTCTACGCAATCATGGCCTCCATCTGCGCATTAATCACCTGGTTCCTTTCTAAAGATCGTAAACGTATTCGCCTGTTGAGCGCATTCCTGGTGGGTTCCACCTGGCCGATGAGCTTTCCTGTTGCCCTGTTGATCTCTCTTTTCTGAAGCACGCTTCCAGAATCGGCATCCAGCCATAGCATTCCGTACATTTAGGCTGTATAAATATACAGTCCGTCATACATGGAGTGCTTATGAACAGTTTCTATTCGCAGCAAGCAGGCTGCACTGTGCGCTGGCAGGATCTTCCCGGTTTCGGTGACCCGGTTGTGTTTATCCACGGGTTGGGCTGTGCATCGTCGTATGAATATCCTCGTATTGTCTGTGATACCCGTTTCGGGGGGCGCAGAGCCATTCTGATCGATCTTCCCGGTAGCGGTTACAGTGACAAACCTGACAACTACCGTTATCGCACGAGCGAACAGGCGCAGGTGGTGGTTGAACTGTTAAACCATCTCGGCCTGGATAGTCTATGGCTGTATGGTCATAGCATGGGGGGGAGTATCGCGATCGAAACGGCAGCACTGTTAACGTCGAGCGTTAAGGGCCTGATAGTATCTGAACCCAATTTTCATGCGGGTGGCGGGATGTTCAGCCGAGCAATTGCGGCCCAAACGGAACAACATTTTCTGGAACAGGGCTATGATGACATGCTGCGGGCGGAAACGTCGCCGTGGGCTGGAAGCCTTCAAAGCAATGCCCCCTGGGCCATCTGGCGCGGCGCAACAAGCATGGTCGAGGGCGTTAAACCTGACTGGGCACACCTGTTCTTGTCATTGAGCTGCCCGGTAATGTTAGTTTTTGGTGAGCGATCCCTGCCTGATGACGATTTTAATCGCCTGCAACAAAACGGTGTTGCTGTAAAAATTATCCCTGATGCGGGCCATTTAATGTCTTGGGAAAACCCGTCAGCGTTGGCTCAGGCTTTATCTGGCTTCATAAACGGCTCATGAAGGGGTAGCCCGCATTGCTGCGGGCTGCAATGATTAAGACAGCAGGGCAGACAAGGCTTTCCGCGCAGCAGGCTGAACGTCATACGGGCACTGATAATCCACGTTTTCAATCGCGCGGGTGTAGAGCGCAACCAGCCAGTCATAAACATAGGCTGTCGCCGCATGGACAGGCTGCTCGCCAAGTCGGGTAAGACGGAGTGAAGCGCTGCTCACAACTGGCGTCACAAAAATTGGCTGACCTTTGCGGATCCGGCTTGCAGGCCGTTCAGAAACGGGCGTCATTTCATAGCCAAGCCAGCTAATGAAATTGCCTGTCGCGGCATGCAGCTGCGCGGCGCTGCTTTTATCTTTTTCTGCAATGCGTTGCAGTTGCAGCGGCAGATCCAGCCGGTAGCTGGTAACGATCAGCACATCCGCAATCTGCTGTAATACCTCTGCGTCCAGGCCCAGACGGGCAGCCGCCGCGTCGTTGCGACTCCACTGACGAAGATGGTTAACCCACACGTTATGGGCCAGCCGCGCCTTATCCTTGGTCTGCAACGCGCCTGGATTTTCCTGCGTCTCTTCCGCAAACAGATCGATAACATCGTTAAACAGGCCGTTGACCTGTTCCTCACGAGGCTGGTGAACGGTCAGCAGCGTCTCAAACGCGTTTAACGGCGGCAGAAGCCCCTCAAGCAATTCACCATGACGAGCGGCACTGCCTTGCAGCGTTCGGACCATTTTTTCGGCCTGTGCCCGCCCTGCGCCTGGTTCCTGGGTGAGAGGGGCGACATATGGGCGCATCAGCGTCGACAGTGACTCTTGTAACAGCCTTTTCAGCGCGCGAAGACGCTTCTGGCGCTGTGCCGGCAGGGTAGCCTGCGACAGCCACTCAATCACCCGCTGCATGCTGTGGGTATCGAGCGCCTGAAGCGTGCCCCAGCGCAGACCCGGCTGGCCCAGCAATTGCTGCACCGCTTCGTCCAGATTCTGCTTTGTGGTAAACCGCGCATCATGAGGGGTAATGGCCCAGACCAGCCCCGGCAATGCGGATTCTTCAACCGGCTGAGTCTCTTTGATCCAGTTTTGCAGGAGCCTGGCCGTTTTTGCGGTCTGCTGGTGGTGCGCCGTCGCATTACAGATAACCAGGACATCCGGCTGAATGTGCTGCCGATAATGCTCCAGCAACCACAGACATTTTGCCTGCATCATCAGCGGCGTGTTTTCCTCAGAAATGGCAGGAATATCAATGACGTCAACGTTATCCAGCACGCAGTTCTCAACGGGCAGCACCACTTCGCGGGTCAGAGATGCCAGTACATCGACCGGCAGGCTAATGGCGTTAAGCAGCTCGCCGTTTTTTACCGGATGAAGCAGTGTTTCCTGTGCTTCCGGCACGGTAAACGCCCCGTGAGTAAGGAAGCCTTCGCAGGGCAGACCAAAGCTGTCAACCAGCAGACTCAACGGCGCCGCAAGCGCGCTGGCATGGCTGGTTTGATGCAGCACCTGGGCGAATTTAAGCCACTGCTGGGTTAACTCCTGCTGCTCACCCCACAGCAGAGACCAGACGCTGGCGCGGGTGCTGAGATCAAGTGACGGAACCAGCAGGGCAAACTGGTGCCACAGGGCATCATCAATATGCTGCTTAGCGCCGGGTACTACGCTTTGCCAGAACCGGGCAATGGTCGCGACTTCCCGTGCCGTCATTCCCGGCACGCTCTGCGGTTGACGCAGTGCCCGCCACTTCTCAAGCCGGGCTTCAATCACCAATTTATCCACCGCGCGGATCTGCGGATCCAGCGTGGTGCGCGCGATGAACAGCTGCACCAGCTCGGCCTCCGTTACCAGGCGCAGGCGTAAGGGAAACGCGTCGTCTGCGACCTCGCGGGACGCTCTGCTGAAACGCACGGCCATGTTGGTCGGTGCATGCCCGGGGTTAATATGCGAGAAGTAATCAAACGTGCGTTGACCCGGCGTAACGTTCAGCCGTTCGTCCCCGCTGCCGCAAAGAGCAGCCAGCAGGTGCGCTTTCGCGGCCTGCGAGTGGCCATATAAGCCGATACTGCCCTGGCTGACAAGGGCGCGATCGAGCGCCTCTTCACGCGCACTTACTGCGTTAAGGCGGGCAAGCAGGGCGTCGGCTTCGTTATCCAGCATCGGGGCGTGCTGTCGCGTCTCGTTGATCCACCCGATTAAGGCCTGAGTGGTGGCAGTCGTCGCAGTCATTTGAGGTATACGCTCCCGCTGTCGATCCAGTAGTGGCTGCCGCTGTGTCGGCGATCGGCCAGAGTATTCAGTTTAAAGGTCAGGGCATCCGGCGGCACTGGCGTGCCGTCCTGTAGCCAGGCATCACTCAGCTCGAAAGATTCCGGGCCTTCCTGCTTAGTGCCGCCACGCAGCTTCAGGCGCACGTTCAGTACGCCGTCGCCCGCAATGGCTTTCGCCAGCTCGGCTGAGTTGATGCTCAGGGTATAGAGCGGCGTAGCGGGCCAGCGGGCATTGGCCAACTGCCGGAAGCCGAGCGTAACGTTGCCGCGCAGCGGGAAGTGCAGACGGGCGTCCAGTTTCGCGCCGGGTTTATCGAGGTCGATATCGTGATACCAGACGTTCTCGTCCCGCAGGGTATTGATCGTGTTATCCAGCACGCCCAGATAGCGCACCGTAGAGTACGCGCCGATATCCGCTGCTTTAAAGTTAAATCGCGGCAGACGAAGATCCAGCGCCAGGCTACAGAGCATCGCTCCCACCGCAGCGGTGGATTTCGGGTTGCCGATCCGTCCCTGCTGGCTGAACGGATACCATTCATGAACCTGGTATTTATCCAGCCAGACGATGCGGTTGACGGGCACCGGTTGCAGGTGGCGAATCAAGGCCTGAACGCCCGGCAGACAGCCCGGCCGTCCCGTGATAAGCAGGATATCGCAGCTGTAATGAGAGATCGCCTCACATACCGCATGAAGCGGGGCGGCAAGCGTGAACTGACCCGCCAGCATGGCGTCCCGCATCTCCCGGAAGCTGACGTGCAGCGGTACGCTGAACAGATCAAAGTGTTCTGAGCCGGCAGGCAACGCATGGTCGATCGCCTGCTGGAGATAATTCATCACGTTGCGCGTCGGTTTTTGCGCAAGCAGATCGCCAAAGGTGGCATGCAGCCCGGCCAGCGGATCGTCAACATCGCTCGATTCCCACGCCGCCAGGATCGCGTGACCGATCGGCATAAAGAGCTGAAGCGCCGTCTGCTGGCGCAGGACCGCCTGGGTATCGATCCGCCCGGAGTCACCGAACAGGGATGCCATCAGCTGGGAGGCATCGGCTATGCCGGATTTCTGAAGCTGGGTTTGCAGGGCGGGCAGAACGTAGCGCTGGATCACGTCCAGCAGCGTGTCGTCACCGGCTACCTTAAACCCTTCGCGGAACAGCAGCTGCGGGGTGATTTTGACGTTATTCCCGGAACCATCATCTAACTGATAGTGCGTGATGGCCATATCCGTCGTGCCGCCGCCGATATCAATCGAGGCCACGCGCAGCGCACGCCCCGGCTGGACGCCAGGCTCAGGCGCGCGATCCGGACGGGCGAGGGAGGCGAAAAAGGCCTCGGTCTGGCCACCAAAATGGGAAATGGCTTCGTTATACAGCCACACCAGCTGGCCGCAGCTGGCCTCGTCCCACTCCATCTGGATCTCAGGGACCGGCACCACGCTTTTTTCCTGCTGCTTGCGGCTGGCAAAATCTTCATCCTGCGGGTGCCAGCCCATCGCTTTCCAGACGATGGCGATGGCTTCGAACATGCGGCGACGGAAAATCTCGCGCTCCTGTTTCGGCATTGCCGACGGCAGGGTGAGGATCAGCGTCCGCAGCTGGCGGGGAGAGGCCGGGAAGCCGAGCCGCAGGCGGGTGGCCACGCTGTTAATCTGGCCAAGCGCCTGAGCCAGCAGCTCGCAGAGCATATGCGTCATCAGGGTGCTGCGGCTGTACTGCGGAGAGAACACCGGCAGGCGCTCATCCTGCGGCAGCGTAAAGAGCGGTTCCCCGTCGTCGTTCATCAGGTTCATCAGCGGAAACGCAGTTGCCAGCGGTTCGCGCTGGGTTTTGCTATTCATCTGGCTAAAGCGCCAGTCCTGCACCACCGGCGTCTCGTCCCACAGATAGCGACGCGGGCTGGAGATGCCGCTGTTGCCTTCCGTGCCCAGACGCTGCATCGCCAGCTTACGCGCTTCATCACCCACGCGGACAATCGACGGCCAGACGAACGCATCCTCCCGGCCGCTTTCCACCGAGAAGTGCTGCTTGCCAAAACGCGCTTCGGAAAATTCAAGACGGCTGGTAAACAGCGGTTCATTCAGGAACTGCGGCTCACTCAGCGATCGTACCTGAAGTTCAGCCGTCTGGCGCAGGCCGTCGTTGGCATCACCATGATCTTCAATAATCACGCCGCAGGTATGGGTGTTGCCTACGTCAAGGATCAGATCGACAGGAATAGCAGGGGTGCTCAGGGTATGGGTGACAAACTTCACTTCCGGCACGGTGAGTTGTTCACCGAGCATGGAGAGCAGGTTGAGCCAGTGCGCCTGATATTCAAAGCTGCGCATGGCCTGATGCAGCTCGCGCTCGGAGCGTTTTTCAACCCCGTCGGCAAACTGCGTGAAGGCTTCGCGCAGCCAGCCGTCAATCCAGGTCTGGTCGAGGAAACTCTCAACCTCACTGTCGCGCCAGGCGAGCGCGAAACGCGTGCCGTTCAGGATATCGTTTTCAACCGGCGACAGGGCAGACGTCGCATGCTCTGCAATCTGGCTGTCGAGCGCGACGGTGACCCGGTGCGTATTGCCAGCTGCGTCGGGCGTGGAAAGCTTTCGTACCTGGACGCGCGCCCAGTTATCCGGGCCTTCAACAAACGTCCGCGGCGGGTTAAAGCGCAGGAAAGGGATCGGCAGCCAGACGCCGTCCAGCACGGTCAGGGAGTCATGCAGTGGAATGGTGCTTTCAGGCTTGACCACTTCCGGCTGCCCGCCATCGGTGGCAGGGAGCGTGTACCGGCCGTTAACCAGGTCAAAATCCAGACGCAGCAGCGGGCCATTTGCTGTTTTACGCACGAAACGCCCGTTGCTGGCGGTGTCCTGCGGAGTCAGGCCAAAATCGAGAAACTGCACGCCGCTGTTAGCAATCAGCGTCACGCTCTGTTTATAGTCGCAAAGATTAACCAGCATAGGATCAGACACCTGCTTTCTTGAACGTCAGAGGAACGACGGTGTTGGCATCGTAACGTGCGGTGCATTCCGCCACATCGCTGGCACCTGCCTTACAGGTCACTTCCGGCATCGGATAGCGTGAACCGTCGGTGCAACGCGCGTTTCCGCGCGTTTTGATCAACAGCTCGCCGTTGCTGTGTAATCCGGAAAAGACGTCTACCCGGCAGACAATGTTGTCGCCATGCACGACCCGGGCGAAACCTTTATTGTTCTGGATCTGGTAGCGCAGCGACGGCGGTTTGCCGGTGAGCGGATCCTGCACATCGAGAAACGCGCGCCAGGTGCCGTTCAGGAAGCGCGTTAACCCCGCTTTGACCTGGTTTGCCTCCATCACCATCGCATCTTTCGGTATCGCGGTAATGACCACCGGTTCGGCTGCCGGGGCAGGCGTTTTCACCTTCGGCTCTACCACTTCGGCCTGGTGCAGCGGGAGTTTCAGTTCAAGCGGCTCAACCGTCTTTAAGGGGGCCGGAGCAATGGCGACGGGTACTGGCGCTGGTGTGGCAACAGGCGCTGCGATCGGGGCCTGTTTTGGCCAGAGCAGCGGGGTGGCGATGGCTGCAATAATGACGGCGGCAACCGGCAGCAACCACAGGGGGGAGCGACGTTTTTTCTGTATGGCCGCCGGTGCGGGCTCTGGCGGCGCGGCGTTCATGCGCACCGGCTCTGGCGTATACAGTTCATCGTCGGTGATACGGACTGTAGTCACAGGCGTGATAAGCGGCGCGTCGGCCTGCTCAAAGGTCACCACCGGGGCCGGTTCTGGCTCCGGTTCAGGTTCAGGCTCGTTAATCACCACTGGCTCAGGTTCAGGGACCAACGATTCGCGCAGGCAGTCCAGCACGTCGTCGCGCGCGTTTTCGTTAAGGTTGACGAAACCCCAGAAGCAGATCACCGGTTTGCCATCCACCAGGAAAACAAAGTTTTCACCGGGAAACTGAAAGGCTTTTGAGAGCAGAGAGCCAAACAGTTGCTGCGCCGTTTTCGGTGACTGAAGGCATTTTTTACTCAGCGACTCCACGCTGGTGAGCGTGTTTTCCAGATAGCGCAGGGCGCGATAACGATCATCTTCATCCGCCGCCTTCCAGCTGGAGACGGTTCCCTCAACCGGGGAGTACCAGTCAACGCGATCGCCGCCGTCGTTGACCTGGGGGATGGCCAGGCAATCAACGATAGCCTGTTGTTTGCGCAACCGAAGCGCTTCGCGGATTTGCAGCGCTGATTCAAAAACGGCCTGTCCGCCGCCGCCAACGGCCTGAAAATCATCCAGATTACCGCTGCGTAAAAGTGTTTTTGCCACGATTTGGTCCTGTAGACTTTTTCACGCCATTACTTTAGCGAATCAGGTAAGCAAGCAAACGGCTGAGGAGACGGCAAAAGGGACGATTTCTTGCGGCATTGATCGTGACGGTTGTGCTTGACGAATAATGGACCTTAAGGCAAATCGGTTTCTGCGGGCTGATGCTAAAACCAGCGAAATGTACGGCTTTAGAATAACCTGATAGTGATTCGTTATTTGTCAGGCCAAAACGTCTGTGCTGTTATTACTGTTCACTATAATAAAACCGAAAGGGTAATAACCATGTCTACAGGGAAAACCGTGCTGGCCCTCGCGCTGAGCGCGCTGCTACCGGCAAGCGCCGCATGGGCGGCAAACAAAGACACCATTATCTACTGCTCCGAGGCGTCGCCGGAGTCGTTTAACCCGCAGATCGCCAGCTCTGGGCCCTCATTTGTCGCCAGCTCGCAAACGCTGTATAACCGTCTGATTAACTTCGACCCGGTAAAAAACACGCCGGTGCCTTCTCTGGCCGAGTCGTGGACCATTTCGCCAGACGGCAAAACATACACGTTTACCCTGCGTAAAGGGGTAAAGTTCAACAGCAATAAATACTTCAAACCGACCCGTGATTTTAACGCTGATGACGTTATTTTCTCCGTTATGCGTCAGAAAGACCCTAAGCATCCCTATCACAATGTTTCCCAGGGTAATTACGAATACTTTAATGACGTGGGCCTCGACAAGCTCATTCAGGATGTGAAAAAGATCGACGATTATCACGTTCAGTTCACGCTGAGTGAACCCAACGCGGCGTTCCTGGCCGACTGGGGAATGGACTTCGCCTCGATCCTCTCTGCCGAGTACGCGGACGCGATGCTGAAAAAGGGTACGCCTGAAAATGTGGATACCTGGCCAATCGGCACCGGCCCGTATGTGCTTCAGCAGTACAAGGTGGATTCGCTGATCCGCTACGTCGCCAATCCGAACTACTGGGAGGGAGAGGTGCCGACCAAACACCTGATCTTCTCCATCACGCCAAATGTTGAGACGCGTCTGGCTAAGCTGCAAACGAACGAGTGTCAGATCATTCCTGCGCCGTCGCCGGTGCAGTTTGAAGCGATCAAGAAAAACAAAGACCTGACCCTGCACTCGGTGGATGCGCTGAACGTGGGGTACCTGGCGTTCAACACGGAGAAAAAACCGTTTGATAACGTGCTGGTGCGCCAGGCTCTGAATTACGCAACGGACAAAAAGGCCATTGTTAATGCGGTCTTTATGGGGTCTGGTACGGTCGCTAAATCGCCGATCCCGCCGAACATGCTCGGCTTTAACAAAGACCTGAAGGATTACGGCTACGATCCGGAAAAAGCGAAAGCGCTGCTGAAGCAGGCGGGTCTGGATAAGGGCGCGGAAGTGACCCTCTGGTCCATGCCGGTTCAGCGTCCGTACAACCCGAACTCGCGACGCATTGCGGAGATGATCCAGGCTGACTGGGCGAAAGTGGGCGTGAAGGCGAAAATCGTCTCATACGAGTGGGGGGAATATCTCTCCGGCATGCGTAAAGGCGAGCATGATTCCGCGCTGTTCGGCTGGATGTCTGATAACGGCGATCCGGACAACTTCGCCGATGTGCTGCTGGGTTGTAACAGCATCAAAACCGGATCTAACGCCGCGCGCTGGTGTGATAAGGGGTATGATGAGCTGGTGCAAAAGGCCAAACTGACCAGCAACCCGGACGAACGTGCGAAGCTGTATGGCCAGGCACAGGAGATTTTCTACCAGCAGGCACCGTGGATTGCGTTAGCTAACGGCAAAACGTTCTACGCGACCCGCAGCAACGTGACCGGGTACAGCGTGAGTCTGATGGGCAGTGACTTCTCGAAAGCGAAGCTGAACTGATCGTATTCTTGCCGGATGGCGGCTATGCCTTACCGGGCCTACAGTTACCACCCGTAGGCCCGGTAAGCGTAGCGCCACCGGGCATTTGGAAAGGAGTGACAATGTCACATTTAAACGATGTTATCGCCCGCGTCGATGCCGCCATCGAAGAGAGCATAATTACCCACATGAACGAACTGCTGATCGAATTAAGCGACGATGCAGAGCTCAGCCGTGAAGATCGCTATACCCAGCAGCAGCGCCTGCGCACCGCGATTGCGCATCATGGTAAGCAGCATAAAGAAGAGGCGGAGGCGCGCCATGCCCACCTCACGCAGGGTGGGACTATCCTGTAAGGGTTAAAACTGGCGCCGTGCCACCAGCCAGGCGCCGACCACCAGCATCGCTGCGCCGCAGACCGGGCCTACCAGCGCGCGCAGGGGAACGCCGTTGCTCTTGAGGATGTCCATCACCAGGCCGCCAATCAGCTGGCTTGCTACCAGCACGGCAATGGTCGTTGCCGCGCCCACATTCTGATACCCGCTAATACTGGCAAAGACAAAAAATGACCCCAGCAGGCCGGGGATCAACGTCCACCAGCGCACTGTCGACGCCAGTTCGCTAAACCCCGACAGGCCATTTTTCACCAGCAAAATGCTGACAAACAGCACAATCCCCACCAGCGAGTTCAGCAGCATGGCGATAAGAATAGTGGAAGAGGATTGCGTAATGCGCACCATCATGGTGTTTTGTACCACCAGCCCAATCCCGGCGGCCACCAGAAACGCTAACGTCAACGATTGATTCATGGCAGAGCATCCGGATCGCTGCGCTCATCGAGCTGGAGTTGCATAAAGGTTAAATCCAGCCAGCGACCGAATTTGGTTCCCACCTGCGGCATATTGCCGGTGGTAACAAAGCCCAGGGTTTCGTGCAGATGAATCGACGCCTGATTCTGCGCCTCGATACCGGCAACCATCACATGTTTACCAATCTGGCGGGCTTCCTTGATTAATTCCGTCATCAGCAGCCGACCGATGCCTTTGCCCTGATGATCGGGATGAACGTAAACCGAGTGCTCCACCGTATGGCGAAAACCGTCGAACGCTCGCCAGTCGCCAAATGAGGCGTATCCCGTCACAACACCTTCTTCTTCACTGACCAGCACCGGATAACCCAACAGCGTGCGCGCCTCAAACCATGCAATACGGTTATCGGTGTCGACAGTTGTATCGTTCCAGATGGCGGCGGTGTGCAGCACCGCATGGTTATAAATTTCACCGATAGCGGCACAATCTTCTTTGCAGGCATGACGAACGATCATGGTTAACCTCTGGCTGTGTTGTTTACTATAGTAGTACGATTCACTCACAATATTACACAGTTCTTGTGTTGCATCGCTACGACAAAATCCCTATTTTTTTGTCACCAAACTGCCCCGAAAAACCATCCGTACACTATAGTATGACGTCATGAACACAATGACAGACAATATGAATCAACGCATTAGCGCCCGCATACGCCTTGAACGCGAGTCGCGGGGCTGGTCATTAAGCGAACTGGCCGAACGGGCAGGTATTTCACGCGCCATGATCCATAAGATTGAACGGGGGGACAGTAGCCCAACGGCGACGCTGCTTGCCCGGTTATCCGGTGCCTTCGGTATTAGCATGTCTACGCTCATTGCGCGCGCGGAAATGCAGGAGGGCAAACTGTTACGTCTGGCGAACCAGCCCGTCTGGCGCGATCCGCAAACCCACTATTTACGTCGTCATGTGTCGCCGCGCAGCGATATGCCTATTGACCTCGTCCAGGTGGAACTGCCCGCGGGCAGCGATGTGCCGATGCCCGCCTCCTCTTATGCGCTGGCGCGACAGCTGATTTGGTTGCAGGCAGGTGAACTGGTCTTTCTGGAGGGGGACACCCGCCATGAAATGAAGGCCGGAGATTGTCTGGAACTCGGGCCGCCGAACGATTGCCGGTTTATTAACGAAACGGATGAATCGTGCCTTTATCTGGTCGTGCGGCTTAATCAGTCCGGCTCATAATGCAAAGGCGATCCGCAGGATAACGTGCCAGACTTGAATGACATTTTCAGCTGTAAGGAGCGATGAATGAGTCAATCAACTACGCAAAACCGACGCTGGGTACTGGCTTCCCGTCCACACGGCGCACCGGTTGCCGAAAATTTCCGCCTGGAAGAACAGCCGATCCCCACGCCCGCAGAGGGGCAGGTGTTATTACGCACCGTATGGCTCTCGCTTGATCCGTACATGCGGGGCCGTATGAGCGATGCGCCATCCTATTCACCTCCTGTCGAGATTGGTGCGGTGATGGTGGGCGGCACGGTAAGCCGCGTCGAAACCTCCCGCCATCCGGATTATAAAGAGGGCGAGTGGGTTCTGGGCTACAGCGGCTGGCAGGAGTATGAACTTTCCGACGGGAAAGGACTGGTCAGGCTGGGCGAAAACCCGTCGCACCCTTCATGGGCACTCGGCGTGCTGGGAATGCCGGGCTTCACCGCGTATATGGGGCTGCTTGATATCGGCCAGCCTCAGGCGGGGGAAACGCTTGTCGTGGCGGCAGCCACGGGGCCGGTCGGCGCAACGGTGGGGCAGATCGGTAAAATCAAGGGGTGCCGGGTTATCGGCGTGGCCGGCGGGGAGGAGAAATGCCGCCATGCGGTCGACGTGCTCGGTTTCGACGCCTGTCTGGATCACCATGCGGATGATTTTTCCGAACAGCTGGCGAAAGCCTGCCCGCAGGGCATTGACGTGTATTATGAAAACGTCGGCGGTAAAGTCTTTGACGCCGTACTGCCGCTCCTGAATACCTCCGCGCGCGTACCTGTTTGCGGACTGGTCAGCGGCTACAACGCGACCAACCTGCCGGATGGTCCGGATCGCTTGCCGCTGCTGATGGGGACCATCCTCAAAAAACGCATCCGCATGCAGGGCTTTATCATCGCTCAGGACTATGGTCATCGTATCGACGAGTTCCAGCAGGAAATGGGACGCTGGGTGAAGGAAGGCAAAATTCACTATCGCGAGCAGGTCACCGAAGGGCTGGACGCGGCGCCGGAGGCGCTGATTGGGCTGCTGGAAGGGAAAAACTTCGGCAAGGTCGTGATCCGCGTGGCGGCGGACTAAACAGAGCATCGGTTATGGCGGGCAAAGTCCGCCATAATTATTTGTGAAGATACGATATATTGTCTTTAATTAATCCATAAGCATTGCGCGCCATCGGCCCAGCTGAGCCAGAAGTGGTAAACGTAATATTAATTGAACAATTTTTATTTTAACGCGCGCCCTTCATACCAGGCATGACGATACAGGATATATCAAACCGGCGATGTTTTTTTAAACAGTCGCTGAAAATGGCATTTTGTTTTGGCTACGGGAATTAAACATGCTTGATTTGGAAAACCTGGAAAAAGCACAAAGAATCAGTCTGACGATGCAAGTTGAGAACAGTTTAAAGGGAGCGTTAATTACGGGCTCATTAAAACCTGGGGCTCGACTCATCACGAAAGAGATTGCGGATAAATTAGGCACCAGCATCACACCGGTGCGCGAAGCCCTGCTGCGCCTGGTGTCGGCAGGCGCATTACAGGCCACGCCTGCTCAGGCGTTTTTGGTGCCAGAGGTTACGCTGGAGCGTTATAACGAAATTAACGCCATTCGAAAACAGCTTGAGCCGATGGCCGTTGCGGCGGCGTGTCAGAATATGACCGAGACCAAACTGGATGCATTACGCGCGCTGTCAGATAACTTCAGCACCGCCATGCATCAGGGCGACGTGCAGAAGGCGATCCATGCCAACCGCGTGTTCCGGTTTACGCTTTATCAGTATGCCGAAATGCCGACCCTGAACTCGCTGATTGAGCAGCTCTGGGTACGGATTGGTCCGTGTATCAACTACCTGCACGAAGAGATGAAAGATATCCCTGCAACGACTTACCATTATGCCGATCTGCTTTCTGCGCTTGAGCAAAGGGACGTGACGGCCAGTCGGGAAGCGATCGACCGAGCCATTGATGAAGCTAATATCCTCCTGCAACGGCAATACTACAGTTAAGGATCGCACTGGCGCACTTATTTTTTATTCGTTTTAAACTTCCCTGAGTATATTCCCGGCGCTTAAGGCTACCGGGAATGATGTTATTTTTTACCGGCAACGTGCGCTGCCGGAAAATGTTTTACTCAAAGCGATAAGAGACCGACAGGCCCACGCCATAGTTACGGCCAGGGGCGGGTTCGTAATAGCGATTGTAGCCGGCGTTTACAATCTCTGAACCGACGTACTCTTTATCAAACAGGTTATCGACGCGACCAAAGATGTCCATTCCCCATTTGCCGTAATTGAGTTTATACCCGGTATTCAGACCGACCACGGTATAAGAGGGCGCTTTGGCGGTATTGGTGTCGTTTGCCATCACGTCGCTCATGTAGCGGGCATCTGCCCCCGCGTACCAGCCTTCCTCAGGCTCCCAGCCAAACGACGCATACCCCATGTTACGGGCAATCCCCGGCATCCGGTTGCCGCTACAGTCTGCATTGCTACAGACGTTGGTACGGTAGGTCGCATCGAGATAGGTCCACGCCATTTTCAGCTTCCAGTTTTCGGCAAACTGCTGGTCGAGCGCAATTTCCACACCCTGACGGCGCGTTTTCCCCGCATTTTTGTAGGTAGTGCGACCATCTTTGTTTTCGTCCACCACGATCTCGTTGTCGGTATCCGTGCGGAACAGCGCCGCCGTCAGGATGCCATTGCCGATGCGGGTTTTGCTGCCAATCTCATAGGTGTTGTTGGTTGACGGTTGCAGATTAATATTGAGGCCGCCTTTGCCATCAGAACGGTAGGAGAGTTCGTTGATGGTCGGGGTCTCAAATCCACGTCCCGCCGCGGCATAAAGGTTCCAGGCGTCGGTCACGGCGTATTTCACCGCACCAGCCGGGAGCCATTTATGGTAGCTGGCGTCACCGCTGTCATCGCCGTTTTGCGGGGTAATGTAATGATCGTTGGAGTCAAACCAGACGGAGCTGTAACGCACGCCCGCCTCAACGGACAGCTTTTGCGTGAGCTGCCACTGGGTTTGCAGGTAGGGATCAAGGTTCCACATCAGGTTACGTTCGTCACGGCGTTTGTTACCCTTCACGCCAAAATCCGGCACGCCGTTGTTCATCACGAAGTTTTCATACCCGCGGCGATTTTCACTCATATTTTCGTAGTTAAGGCCGGTGGTAAACGTTACCGGCACCAGCAGCTCGCCGCGGTGGGTCCAGCGGGTATCAATACCCTGATAATGGCGCTGCATATCAATTACGCCGCCCGAATGCGCTGGATTTTCAGTCTGCGTGGTATCCGGAATGGACTGGTACTGGGTCATTTCACGCTCACCGGCGTACATCATCACGCTGAGGTCGTCCTGTTCGCTCAGCTGACGGTCGTAGCGGATCCCAGCCTGGGTCTGCTTAATGGTTTTACGCGTATTGTACTGATCGCCACGGGGTGACTGGCGCGGGTTGTTCTGCCACTCCTGATAACTCAGTCCGCCCGGATCGTTGGCTTTCATGTCCACGCTGTTAAAAATCAGCGTTAGCTTGCTGACATCATCAATGCGCACGCCCAGTTTCGCGTTGGCGAGGTTTTTCCGTGCGCCGCTGTGGTCACGATAGCCATGTGTGGTGAAACGGGTGGTGGATACCGCATAGTCCACATCCCCCGCCTGAGTCCCGTCGCCCACCGCACCGGTGGCCTTCATGCCGTAACGCCAGGTGCCGTAGCTGCCGTAATAGCTGCTGGCTTCAATTGTGGCTGGCTGTTGTCCGGTCTGGGTGTTGATGTTAATCACGCCGCCGGAGGCATTGCCGTACAGGGCAGAGAAGGGGCCGCGCAGCACGTCGACGCTCTCAATGCTGTTGAGGTCAATGTTTGACGTCTGCCCCTGGCCGTCGGGCATGGTTGCCGGAATGCCGTCCACGTACATGCGGATCCCGCGTACGCCGAAGGTCGAACGCGCGCCGAATCCGCGAACGGAAAGTTGCAGATCCTGAGCATAGTTCTGGCGGTTCTGGATTTGCAGGCCTGGTACGCTCCCAAGGGATTCAGAAAGGTTGATGCGCGGTGTGGCATGTCGCATATCCTCGCCGCTCACCACGCTGACTGCGGCCGGGGTGTCCAGTTCGGAGACGGTTTGCGGCGTGGCGCTGACGATCAGGGTCTGTTCATCCGCGGCCATCGCACTCAGCGGGCCAAAAATGACGGGAACGAAGAGCAGTGGTAGTGATGCCTTACGGGCAGTAATAATTTTCATGGAGTAAACCGGTTAAGAAAAATTCGAACCAAATCAACTGGAACCTGTGTATATATGTTAAATCCTTTGTAAATGTTATGAAAACTATAACCGCACATTTCGTGAATGTAAGGTTTTGAAGGAAAGAAATACTCCACATTCAACTGATTAATGATTACTATTCTCATTAAAATAACGGCAAAGCGATGACTTTGCCCACCGGAAGTGATGTCAGCGGTAAATCTCCTCATTTAAAAAGGAATTGTTATGTCTTTACGTCATCTGTGCTCGCCGCGCCTGCGTGGGTCTCTGCTGTTGGGCTCTTTACTGTTTGCCGGTACGTTCCAGGTTCATGCCGCTGAAGAGATGCTGCGCAAAGCGGTCGGCAAGGGCGCGTATGAAATGGCCGTCAGCCAGCAGGAAAACGCGCTGTGGGTTGCGACGTCACAAAGCCGCAAAACCGATAAGGGCGGCGTGGTCTATCGTCTGGATCCGGTCACGCTGGAAGTGACGCAGGCGATTCATAACGATCTCAAGCCGTTTGGCGCCACGATCGATAACGCCACCCAGACGCTGTGGTTCGGTAACACCGTCAACAGCGCCGTGACGGCGATTGATGCCAAAACGAGCGAGGTGAAAGGGCGCCTGGTGCTGGACGATCGCAAGCGTAGCGACACGGTGAAGCCGCTTCAGCCGCGCCAGCTGGTGGCCGATGACACGACCAATACGGTGTACATTACCGGTATCGGCAAGGAGAGCGTGATCTGGGTTGTTGATGGCGCAACGCTGAAGCTGAAGGACACCATCACAAACACCGGCACGTTCAGCACCGGGCTGGCGCTGGATGCGAAGGCAAAACGCCTGTATACCACCAATGCGGACGGCGAGCTGGTGACCATTGATACGGCAACCAACAAAATCCTCAGCCGTAAAAAAGTGCAGGATGACGGAAAAGAGCATTTCTACCTGAACCTGAGTCTGGACACTGCCGGCCAGCGTGCGTTTGTGACGGATTCAAAACAGCCAGAAGTGCTGGTGGTGAATCTGAAAGATGGCAGCGTGATGCAGAAAATCGCCGCGCCAGCATCGCTGGCCGTACTGTTTAACCCGGCGCGTAACGAAGCCTATGTGACGCACCGCGAGGCGGGTAAGGTGAGCGTGATTGAAGCCAAAACCTACAAAGTGACCAGGACCTACGATACCCCGGTTTACCCGAACAGCCTGGCGCTGTCTGCGGACGGTAAAACGCTGTACGTAACGGTGAAACAGAAATCAACCCGTCAGCAGGAAGCGACCCAGCCTGACGATGTGATTCGTATCGCGCTGTGATGGTGGAATTGCCCGGTGGCGCTGCGCTTACCGGGCCTACAAAACCATGAGATGTAGGCCGGGTAAGGCGAAGCCGCCACCCGGCTTTTTTATTAACGCGAGGTTTCTTCTACCAGCGGTGCGTCGTGCTTTTCATCGTCGTGATGAAGCGGCGCGGTGCTGTGGATCTCGTGAACGCGCTTACGCACGCCGAACCAGCCAGCAATCAGCAGAACCGCCAGCAGTGGGATCGTCGCGATGGTGTAAGTACCGTTCGGGTAGTCAAACGCCATCAGTACCAGCACGCTGAACAGGAACAGCAGGGTGAGCCAGGAGGTCACCGGTGCGCCCGGCATCTTGAAGCACACATCAGCCGCTTTGCCTTCTTTGATCGCTTTGCGCAGACGCATCTGGCAGACCACAATAAAGGCCCAGGAGGCGATAATCCCCAGTGCAGCCACGTTCAGAACGATCTCAAATACGCGGGACGGCACCAGATAGTTCAGGAACACGCCAAAGACGTAAACCACCAGCGTGGCCAGAATCCCCGCATAAGGAACCTGCTGCCTGCTCATCTTCGACATAAACTTCGGCGCAGAGCCTCCCATCGACATGGAGCGCAGGATACGGCCCGTCGAATAGAGCCCGGAGTTCAGGCTGGAGAGCGCGGCGGTCAGTACCACGATGTTCATGATGCTGCCCACGTACGGCACGCCCAGCTTAGAGAAGAAGGTTACAAACGGGCTTTGCCCCGCCTGGTATGCATTCCACGGCAGCAGCAGCACCAGCAGCACCACGGAACCCACATAGAACAGACCGATACGCCAGATCACGCTGTTGATGGCTTTTGGCACCATCGTCTGCGGATCTTTACATTCGCCTGCCGCCGTACCGACCAGTTCGATGGAAGCAAATGCGAACACCACCCCCTGCACCAGCACCAACGCAGGCAGCAGGCCGTGCGGGAAGAAACCACCGTTATCGGTAATCAGGTGGAAGCCGGTTGCGTTACCGTCCAGTGGTTTACCGGTACCGAGGAATACGGTTCCGACCACCAGGAAGATCACAATGGCCAGCACCTTCACCAGTGCGAACCAGAACTCCATCTCGGCGAACCATTTCACGCCGATCATGTTCATGGTCCCGACAATTGCCAGCGCCCCAAGGGCGAACACCCACTGCGGCACATCGCCAAACGCGCCCCAGTAGTGCATGTACAGCGCAACGGCGGTGATATCGACGATACCGGTCATCGCCCAGTTAACGAAGTACATCCAGCCCGCGACATACGCGGCTTTTTCACCAAGAAACTCGCGGGCGTAAGAGACAAAGCTGCCGCTGGAAGGGCGGTGGAGTACCAGTTCGCCGAGGGCGCGAAGGATGAAGAAAGAGAAGATCCCGCACACCAGATAGACCAGGGCGAGAGCGGGGCCAGCCATTTGCAGACGTGCGCCTGCACCTAAAAACAGACCTGTACCGATAGCGCCGCCGATGGCAATCATCTGCACCTGACGGTTGCCCATCGCCTTGTGATAGCCCTCTTCATGAGAGTTCAACCAGCGACGTTTCGCAGCATGATGATCGGCTGCGCTTTTGTTGCTTGTTTTCATTGAGTTACCTGTTTGCCTGTCTGAACCATTAACGTGATAGTCCTGCCTGGCAGAAGCCGAAACAAACGATTGCTTCTGCGCAGACACATGCCGCCTTTCCAGTCATTCTGTGTATGGATAAGGCAAAACATGGCGAGGCATCCTACCCGCAATTGTTAAGTGACGCAAAATATAACCGTGTCGAAAGTGATGCTCGTCGAAGGAAATCGTGTGGTCAGAGCAGACGGCGATCACAACGCGCTGAATCGTGCCGTTTTTTTAGGCAAAAAGGTCTGTGAATGCTGATTTAATCATCAGGTTTACTTAATAGTTACTTATAGGTAGAGCTTATGAATGCCGCAGGGCTGCAATAAGTAATGCAAACGCGGTAGTGTGCTGGCGGCGGCTCGGATAGTACAGATGGTATCCCGTAAAAGCCGGGCACCAGGCTTCAAGCACACGCACTAACCGGCTCTCAGCAAGGGCGTCCTGAACCGCATCTTCCGGGACGTACACCAGCCCCAGACCGTTTTCGGCGGCATCGATGCGTTGCGGCAGGCTGTTGAGGATCAGCTGGCCGTCAACCCGCACGCGCAGCTCACGTCCATCCCGTTCAAATTCCCAGGCATATAATCCGCCGCGTGTGGGCAGGCGCATATTAATGCAGCGGTGCTGATCAAGCTGCTCCGGCGTTTCCGGTACGCCGAAACGTTGCAAATACTCTGCCGACCCGACGACCGCCATGCGCATGTCCGGCGCAATACGAACGGCAATCATATCTTTCGCCACCTGCTCACCCAGACGCACCCCCGCGTCAAAGCGGCCATCGACAATATCAGTCAGCCCATTGTCCACCGTGACTTCAACGTTGATATCAGGATACTGCGCCATAAAGGGTTTAAGCACAGGCCACAGCACCGCAGACATGGCGTGCTCCCCGGCGGTAAGGCGAATATTCCCGGCAGGTCTGTCGCGGGTATCACGCAGCGCGGTGAGTTCCTGCTCGATCTCCAGCAGATGGGGGCTTAAGCGCATGAAGAGTTGCTCGCCGGCCTCGGTAGGGGCCACGCTACGGGTGGTGCTGGTTAACAGACGGACTTCCAGCCTCGTTTCCAGATTGCGCATTGCGTGGCTGAGCGCCGACTGAGATACCCCAAGCTGCGCCGCGGCGCGGGTAAAGCTGCGCTCGCGGGCGACGACCATAAAGGAAAGCAGATCGTTGAAGTTGTCTTTTAACATGGCGGTTTACTCGATTTATGAATTGAATTCATGGTTCTTTTCTGATTATGCACTCTAATGCTCCCCATGGCTTTACGCTACTGTTAACGCAACAGCAAACGAGGAGTTAATCATGAAAATTATCCGTAGCGGTTCGTTACCTTCCGTTCAGGGGCCAGAGGCCTGGTTTACCGGCTGCGTGCGCATTGACGCGCCTTTTCAGGCGACTGAACCGGCAAAAGTCGGCGGCGCGACCGTCACCTTTGAACCCGGCGCACGTACCGCCTGGCATACGCATCCTCTTGGACAAACGCTGATCGTGACGCAGGGGCGCGGCTGGTTACAGGAGTGGGGGAAAGAGGCGGAACCGCTGAATCAGGGTGATATTGCCTGGATCCCACCCGGCGTGAAGCACTGGCACGGCGCAAGCGCGCAGACGGCCATGACCCATATCGCCATCGCAGAAGCTGTCGACGGGAGCCCGGTGGCATGGCTGGAGAAGGTCACCGACGAGCAGTATCCGAACGAGTAGTCTGGCGTTTCGTAAACAAATTATTAACGTTATGATTCGATCCGTTTTCTTCAGCATGTGCAGGCGGAACGGTGAAAATCAATATCATAGGCACCAGCGGAAGTGGGAAAAGCACGTTTGGCAGGCGAATCGCGGAGGCGCTGGCTATCCCTTACATTGAGATGGACAGGCTTTACTGGCGAGCGAACTGGCAGGGAACACCGGATAATGAGTTTCTTGCAACCCTGGAAAAAGCGCTCGCCGCCTCGCCTGACTGGGTCCTGGACGGGAATTACAACCGCACACGCGACGTTAAGTGGCGCGACGTCGATCTGGTGGTGTGGATAGATCGTGGGTTTATCCGCACGCTCTGGCAGGCGGTGACGCGGGCCTCCAGACGCGCCTGGCACAAACAGGAGCTCTGGCCCGGCACGGGGAACCGCGAAAGCTTTCGTCGGTCGTTCCTTAGCAAGGACTCTATTATCATCTGGACGATCAAAACCTGGCGCAGCAACCGCAAACGATATGAGGCGGATATGCAAAACCCGCAGTACGCACACATTCGCTTTCTCCGCATTACCCGACGGCAGGATGCGGAAAGACTCATTACATCGCTCAAATCACGCCGATGACAGACTCTCTATTGCCGTTTTCCGGCAATCCAAATGTAAATTAATTGTTTCTCAGATGTGAAATCCACCTTTAATAATGACGACATGTTAAGTCAAACGAGAACGCAACATGTCATGGCGAATCAGCATTCTGGATAAAAGCCCCGTCGCAGAACACGAAACAGCCGCCGATGCGCTGGCGCGAACCTTAGCACTGGCGCAACAGGCAGAAACGCTGGGTTATCACCGCTTCTGGATTGCCGAACACCACAATACCCCGCAGCTTGCCAGCCCCTCGCCGGAGCTGCTGATTGCCTGGATCCTCGGGCAAACAAAACGTATTCGCGTGGGCTCAGGCGGCGTCATGCTGCAACATTACAGCCCCTATAAAGTCGCCGAAAATTTTAACGTACTGGCCGCCATTGCGCCGGGCCGGGTTGATCTGGGCGTTGGCAAAGCGCCCGGCGGTCTGCCGCTCTCTACCCGCGCCTTGCAGCATGGCCTTAATCCGCAGGAAAAAGGCAGCTTTGCTGAACAACTGACGCAGCTCGATCGCTGGATCCGCCCTGAAAATCAGTCAGCGGAGGAGGACGTTCGCGCCACGCCGCTGCCGCCGGTGCCTGCCCGGGGATTTCTGCTGGGCGCCAGCACCGAAAGCGCGCTGCTGGCGGCCTCCCTCGACTGGCATTTTGTTTTTGCCGCCCATCTAAACGGCGATCCTGAACTGCTGCGCGAGGTCGTCACAGCCTGGCGTCAACACAGCGTCCGGGAGGTGATTGTGGCCGTGCAGGCCATTGTTGCCCCAACCCAGGCTGAGGCCGATGCGCTGGCGCAGAAGGTTGAAGTGTGGGGCGTGGAGCTGGCAAACGGACAGCGCGTCACCGTCGCCAGCGAAGAACAGGCCTACGCCTTTGCGCGGCAGGCGGGGAGTGAACCGGTGCGCATCGCGCGTCGGGCGCAGTCTCTGCTGGCCGGAACGGCGGCGTCGGTGCTTGAACAGCTCAACGCGCTGCATCAGCAGTGGGGGATTGACGAATTTATCATCGACACGCCGGTCGCTGATGGCGCAACGCGCGTGCAGTCCCTGCGACTGCTGGCCGAGGCGCGTCTTAACAGGGAGGTTACCGTATGAGCTTTAGCGAACAACTGATTGCCTGGCGCCGTGAGCTGCACCAGAACCCTGAACTCTCTGGTCAGGAGGTCGAAACAACGGCGCGCCTGCGCGAGTGGCTGACGGCAGCCGGGATTGCCCCGCTGCCTTACGATCTCCAGACCGGGCTGGTTGCGGAGATCGGCACGGGCAACGCACTGGTTGCGCTGCGCGCCGATATCGACGCGTTACCCATCGACGAGCGTAGCGGGGTGCCGTTTAGCTCCCGGCGTGCCGGGGTGATGCATGCCTGTGGGCACGACATCCACACCAGCGTGATCCTCGGCGCCGCGTTAAAGCTGAAAGAGCGGGAAGCCTCGCTCAACGGTCGCGTGCGGATCCTGTTCCAGCCAGCGGAAGAGAATTTCGGCGGAGCGAAAAGCATGGTGCGGGCCGGGGCGTTACGCGACGTACGCGCGATTTTCGGGATGCATAACGAGCCGTCACTGCCGGTCGGCGAGTTTGCCACGCGCGGCGGCCCGTTCTATGCCAACGTTGATCGCTTCGTTATTCACGTGACCGGCAAAGGCGCGCATGCCGCACGTCCCCATGAAGGCAACGACGCCATCGTGCTGGCAAGCCAGCTGGTAACCGCGCTGCAAAGCGTAGCCAGCCGTAACGTCAACACGCTGGATTCGGTTGTTCTGAGCGTGACGCGCATCGCCGGGGGGAATACCTGGAACGTGCTGCCGGAAAGCGTTGAGCTGGAGGGCACGCTGCGCACGCACCGCACGGAAGTGCAGCAGAACGTGAAAGCGCGCGTCGGTGAAATCGCCGCCGGATTTGCCAGCGCCTTTAGCGCGCAAATCAACATCACCTGGTACGCCGGGCCCACCGCGCTGGTGAACGATGAGCACTGGGCCGGGTTTGCCACCTCGGTCGCGCGCGAAGCGGGATATGAAACCCGGCATGCGGAACTGCACATGGGCGGGGAGGATTTCGCGGTTTATCTGCAAAACATACCCGGCGCGTTTGTCAGCATTGGCAGCAACAGTCCGTTTGGGTTACATCACCCGGCATTTAACCCGGACGAAGCATTAATCGAACCCGCTGCCCGCTATTTTGCTCAGCTCGCGGAAAAAGCCCTGCAACACGTTTAATTAATTTGAGGTGAATATGTCTGCACATCGTCAATTGCGGCTGGGGACCATTTTGCATGGTGCATCCGGAAATATGTCTGCCTGGCGCCATCCGGCGGCGGTCGCGGATGCCAGCATTAATTTTGATTTCGTTAAAGAAACGGCTTTAAAAGCAGAAGAGGGCAAGCTCGACTTTATATTTGTGGCCGACGGCCTTTATATTAACGAGAAATCCATTCCGCATTTTTTAAACCGCTTTGAGCCGCTGACGGTGTTGTCCGCGCTGGCGAGTATCACCTCGCGCCTGGGGCTGGTCGGCACGTTATCCACCTCGTACAGCGAGCCTTTCACCGTTGCACGCCAGTTCGCCAGCCTCGATCACCTGAGCAACGGACGCGCGGGCTGGAACGTGGTGACGTCACCGCTGGAAGGGTCAGCCAGGAACTTCTCCCGCGAAAAACACCCGGAGCATGCGCTGCGCTACCGCATTGCCGATGAGTATCTCGACGTGGTGAAGGGGCTGTGGGATTCCTGGGAAGGGGATGCCTTTATCCGCAATAAAGAGAGCGGACAGTTCTTTGATGCGTCGAAACTGCATACTCTTGATCACCACGGTGATTTCTTCCAGGTTTCCGGCCCGCTGAATATTGGCCGCACGCCGCAGGGACGTCCGATTGTCTTTCAGGCTGGCGCGTCCGACGACGGTAAAAAGCTGGCGGCAAAACACGCTGACGCCATCTTTACCCACCATGACACGCGGGAAGAAGCCCAGGCTTTTTACCGCGATGTTAAACAGCAGCTGGAAAGTCACGGCCGTCGCGCAGAGGATTTACATATATTCCAGGGCGTCAGCGTGATTGTTGGAAACGACGCCGATGACGTAGAAAACCAGTATCAAACTACGGCGGCACTGGTCTCCATTAATGATGCGCTGAATTACCTCGGACGTTATTTCGAGCATCACGACTTCAGCCAGTATCCCCTCGACGCGCCGTTCCCGGATATTGGCGATTTGGGCAAAAACAGCTTCCGCAGCACCACCGATGAAATCAAGCGTAACGCCCGTGAGCGCAACTTAACTCTGCGTCAGGTCGCGCTGGAAGCCGCATCGCCGCGCCCGCGTTTTTCCGGCACACCGGAGCAGGTGGCCGATGGTTTACAGGCCTGGTTCGAAGAGAAGGCGGCGGATGGCTTCATCATTCAGGGCGGCACGCCGGACACCTTCCCGCGCTTTGTCGACCAGGTGGTGCCCGTTTTACAGGCGCGCGGCCTGTTCCGCACCGACTATCCCGGCACCACGCTGCGCGAAAGTCTGGGCTTAGACGAGCCCAAAAATCAGTTCACACAACAATAAAAGAGAAAAATGCTATGCAGAAATCATCGCTTATTCTGGCGCTTGCGCTGGCCTTTACCCCTGCCGTCTGGGCAGAGAACGTCAATATTAACGGCACCGGCGTGAGCATTGAGGCCAATAAAACGCCGATCAATACCGCCAAAAACAGCGATGCGATCGCGCAACTGCCGAAAGACTATCGTTTTGCCGTGCCGGGGAAATTTACCGTGGCGGTGGCGGGACTGAATCAACCGCCACTGACGGTCTTTTCCGACGACAACAAAACTCTGCTGGGAAGTGAGGTCGACATCGCGCGTCTGGTAGCGGACAGCCTCGGACTGGAGCTGAACGTGGTGCGCACCTCCTGGGAGGATTGGCCGCTGGGGGTTGCCTCCGGGAAATACGACGCGGCTATCAGCAACATCACCGTCACTAAAGCGCGCAAAGAGAAGTTCGACTTCGCCACCTACCGCAAGGATTCACTTGGCTTCTACGTGAAATCCACCAGTCCGATCAACTCGCTTGTGAAGGCAGAGGATATCGCCGGGCTGCGCATCATCGTGGGTTCCGGCACCAACCAGGAGGCCATCCTGCTGGCATGGAACGAAGAGAACCTCAAAAAAGGGCTTAAACCCTTTACGCCGATCTACACCAAAGACGACGCGGCCCAAACGCTGGCGCTTCAGTCCGGACGCGCGGACGCCTACTTTGGCCCGAACGTGATCGGTGCCTGGAAAGCGGCGCTTAACGGTAAAACCAAACTGGTCGGCAGCGTCGACGGCGGCTGGCCGAAGGCGGCGCATATCGCGGTGACGCTGAAAAAAGGCAGCGGCCTGGTCGAACCGGTTCAAACCGCGCTGAACGGCGCGATCAAGAACGGAGATTACGACAAAGTGCTGAACCGCTGGGGGGAAGGCGTGGAGCGTATCCCCAATTCCGAAGTTAACCCGGCGGGTCTGGGCGATTAAGGAGGCGCTATGCGCGAACAATTTCGTGACGTTTCACCGGAAGATGCCGATCTTCAGCCCATTATCGAGGGGCTTTTCGGTGAGTACGCCGCTCGTTACGGCGACTACTTTTCAAAGGATGCGGAAGTCGAGCTGACAGAGTGGTACCTGGCGCCGCAGGGGCTGTTTATCGTCCTGGAGCGCGATGGCGAGATCATCGCCACCGGTGCGTACAAGCCCTTCGACGAACATACCGCAGAGATCAAACGCATCTGGACGAATAAAACGCTGCGCCAGCAGGGGCTGGCCGCGCGCGTGGTACAGGAGCTGGAGCGCCGGGCGGTGCTGGCGGGCTACAGCCACATCTACCTGACCACGGGGTTTCGTCAGCCGGAGGCGGTGCGGCTCTATCTCAGTCAGGGGTATCAGCCGCAGTTCGATCTTAACCGTGACCCGGAAGAGTATAGCCAGCCGCCGTTCGACGGTCGGCTGCGTTTCACCAAGACGCTGATCCGCGAAGCGCTCAGCAAAACCGCATAAGGAGCGACGATGAGCAACGTTGAAACCATAAAAGTGGTCCCGGCACGTTATCCGCTGCGCGCTGCTGGCGCCGTGGTGGCGCTGTTTGTACTGGCGGTCGTGATCCAGTCCGTGGCCTTTAATCCGCGCTGGGAATGGGCGGTATTTGCCCGCTGGTTCTTCGACCCGGTGATCCTCGAAGGCGTCGGCCAGACGCTGCTGCTGACGTTGTTAAGCACCGTACTGAGCGTGGTGATTGGCGGCATGCTGGCGCTGGCGCGGCTCTCGTCATCATGGCTGTTGAGCAGCCTGGCGTGGGGGTACATCTGGCTGTTCCGTTCCCTGCCGCTGATCGTGGTGCTGATTATCCTCTATAACTTCTCCTATCTCTACGACACGCTCTCTCTCGGCGTGCCTTTTACCGGCATTACCTGGGGCAGCTTTGAAACCATCAATGTTCTCGGGCAGTTTTCTACCGCCATCGTGGGGCTGACGCTGGTGCAGAGCGCCTATACTGCGGAGATCATTCGCGGGGGCTTCCTTGGGGTCGACCACGGTCAGTATGAGGCGGCCGCTGCGCTGGGGCTGCCGGCGTGGCGTCGCACGGTGCGCATAATTCTCCCCCAGGCGCTGCGCACCATCCTGCCGTCCGGGTTTAACGAAATCATCAGCCTCGCCAAAGGGACGGCGATGGTTTACGTGCTGGCGATGCCGGAACTGTTCTACACGATCCAGATGATCTACAACCGCACCCAGGAGGTGATCCCGCTGTTGATGGTGGGGGCCGTCTGGTATCTGGTGATCACCACCGTACTGTCTGCCATCCAGCATGTTATTGAGCGTGGACTCGCCCGCAGCGAGCGCCGCTCCGCCGTAAACCAGAACCGGGCGGCCAGTCGCGCGCGCTCCGTCACCACTTCGCCAGCACAGGAGCCTGTTCATGCAAGCCTCTCCTGAAGGACACATTTCCATTACCGGCGTCAGTAAGTTTTTTGGCCGACATAAAGCGCTCGATAACGTCACGCTTGAGATCCCGCCGGGCTCCGTGACGGTGATCCTCGGCCCCTCTGGATCGGGAAAATCGACGCTGCTGCGCACCATTAACCATCTTGAGCGCGTAGACGAAGGCTTTATTCAGATTGACGGGGATTACATCGGCTATCGCCGTCAGGGTGACAAACTCTACGAGCTCAAAGAGAAAGAGATCCTCAAACAGCGCGTCAACGTTGGGTACGTGTTTCAGAACTTCAATCTTTTTCCGCATCTCACTGTGCTGGAAAACCTGATTGAAGCACCCATCGCGCATAAAAAGTTCAGTAAAAAAGAGGCTGTTGAAAACGCCTACAGCCTTCTGGATGTGGTAGGTCTGCGCGATAAAGCCGATGCCTGGTCGCGTCACCTCTCCGGCGGCCAACAGCAGCGTATCGCCATTGCCCGCGCGCTGGCGCTGCGCCCGCGCGTGATGCTGTTTGATGAACCCACCTCGGCGCTGGATCCGGAACTGGTTGGCGAAGTGCTGGACGTGATTAAAAAGCTCGCCCGTTCCGGCACTACGCTGGTGGTGGTCACCCATGAGATCGGCTTTGCCCGGGAAGTGGCGGACCAGGTGGTATTTATGGTCGACGGTAAAATTGTGGAGCAGGGCAGCAGCGACGACGTGTTAAACCGACCGTCGCATCCGCGAACGCGCCAGTTCCTCTCAAAAGTGCTGTAAGGAGCGCAGATGAAATATGGACTCCTGGCGGGGCTGGTCTTCACGACGGCGAGCCACGCCAGCATTGATTTAAAGGCCAACGAACAGCCGCTGCCGGTGACGGTTGATCAACAGGCGGTGGCGAAAATCCCGGCGAACTATAAATTTGTTGAGCCGGGGACCCTCACGGTAGCGATTTCAGCCCTGAATTCTCCGCCGCTGGCGCTGCTGGCCAGTGATAACCGCACCCGTATTGGCAGCGACCCGGATATCGCCCGGTTGCTGGCGGGCAGTCTGGGGCTGAAGCTGAAGCTGGTGCCAACGGCGTGGGAAGACTGGCCGCTGGGGATCACTTCCGGGCGTTATGACGTGGCGTTGGTGAATATCGCCGTCACCGAGCAACGTAAGGCGAAGTTCGATTTTGCGACCTATCGCGTCGATTCCCTCGCCTTCTCGGTGAAATCCACCAGCAACGTACAGTCGATCACCCGTGCGAAAGATCTGGCCGGTAAAAAGGTGATTGTCGGGTCAGGCACCAATCAGGAACGTATTCTGCTGGGCTGGAACGAAGAGAATAAAAAGGCCGGGCGCGAGCCTGCGTTGCCGGTTTATCTGACCGACGACGCCTCAGGCAATCTTTATATTCAGTCCGGCAGGGCGGATGTTTTCTTTGGACCGCAGTCCGTTTCTGCCTATAAAGCCGCGTTAACCGGCAAAACCCGCGTCGTGGGATTAGGGCCGAAGAAAGCCTATGTCGCCACCACAACCAAAAAAGGTAATGGGCTGGTGTATGCGTTGCAGGCTGCGCTGGACGGTGCGATTAAGCGCGGGGAGTATCAAAAGGTGCTGGCGCGCTGGGGGGAGGCGGGCGAAGCGGTGACGTCTTCTGACGTTAACCCGCCCGGGATAACCTACTAATGGTGCTCTACACTTAGGGTTTTCATCCCTGAGGGGGCAACATGATCAAACTCTATGGCGTACCCGGCTGGGGATCGGCAATCAGTGAAGTGATGCTGACTCTGGCAGACATCCCGTATCAGTTCGTCAACGTGGACGGGTTTGACCAGCCCGGCCCGCAGTGCGAATTGCTGTTGAAACTGAACCCGCTGTGCCAGGTGCCGACGCTGGAGCTGGAAAATGGGGCGATCGTGACGGAAACCGCAGCGATCGCCCTGATGGTGCTCGACAGACGTCCCGACCTCGCGCCGCCCGTAGGGCAGGCCGAGCGCCAGCAGTTTCAGCGCCTGCTCATCTGGTTTGTGGCGAACGTCTATCCCACCTTTACGTATGCAGATTACCCGGAACGCTGGGTGCCTGATGCCCCGAAACAGCTGAAGAAAAATTGCATTGAGTACCGAAAATCGCTCTATCTGTGGTTCGACAGCCAGCTCAGCGCCTCGCCGTTTGCGTTTGGCAAACAGCTGACGCTGCTTGACGTCTATATTGCCGTTGCGCGTACCTGGGGGCCACGTCATGAGTGGTTTGCCACTAACACGCCTAATATTACCGCCGTCGCGGATGCCGTCTGCGCGCTGCCGGAACTGCACAAGGTGCTAAAAGCTAACGATATAATCTGATAACGTGGAACGCTCATCTATAAAAGGAGCCCTGCCCATGCCACACGTTGATATCAAATGTTTTCCACGCGATCTGACTGACGAACAAAAAACGGCCCTGGCGGCGGATATCGCCGAAGCGATCGCCCGTCATCTGAACAGCAAAGATCGCTCAATCTCCGTGGCGCTTCAGGAGGTTCAGGAAGCTGACTGGAAGGCGCAGGTCTGGGATACCGAGATCGGCCCGAAACTGGATGAACTGATTAAGAAGCCCGGTTATTCGATGTAACTTGCCTGCCGGGTGGTGCAATATCACCCGGCGCTCCTCGCTTTTATTCCCTTTCGCAAAAATCGATAATAAAAACCATAACGATTCCGCTACAATTCATCCCTCCGAACAATATTCGTTAAATCAGCAGGTAAGCACTGCAACTGCACCAGATTAAGTACAAATTAGTAAAAGGATAATTTTTCCATGACAAAATTACCTCAGTTTTCACTCGCCTTTATTCATCCTCGTTACTGGCTCAGCTGGGCAGGCATTGCCGCGCTCTGGTGCACGGTTCAGCTTCCGTACCCGCTGCTGTTGAAAACAGGTCACGGGCTTGGGCGTCTGGCTATGCGCCTGCTTCCACGCCGCGTGGAGATCGCCAGACGAAATATTGAGCTTTGCTTTCCTGATATGAAAGAGGACGAGCGCGAGCGTTTACTTGAGCGTAATTTTGAATCGGTTGGAATGGGCGTCATCGAAACGGGGATAGCGTGGTTCTGGCCAGACTGGCGCGTACGGAAACACTTCAGCGTGACCGGCTACGAACATATGGAACAGGCGCGGGCGCAAGGAAGGGGCGTGGTGCTCATTGGCATGCATTTTCTCACGCTGGAATTAGGCGCACGCATCTTTGGCATGCTCAACGCGGGTATTGGTGTGTATCGTCCCAACAATAATGCGTTGCTCGACTGGCTGCAAACGCGCGGTCGTCTGCGTTCCAATAAAACCATGCTTGACCGCTATGACCTGAAGGGCATGATCCGCGCGCTGAAGCAAAACGAGATCCTGTGGTATGCCCCGGACCACGATTATGGCAAAACGAATAGCGTGTTTGTGCCGTTTTTTGCCGTCCCGGACGCCGCGACAACTGCCGGGAGCTACATGCTGGTGAAAAGTGCCAGACCGGCCGTGATCCCGTTTGTACCGCGCAGAAAAGTAGATGGCACAGGGTATGAGCTGATTATTCTGGAAGATATTAGCGATACCTTGCAGGGAGGCGACAAAGCGTCGGTGGCCACGCAAATGAACAGAGCGATTGAGCGCGCCGTGATGATGGCGCCTGAGCAATATATGTGGCTGCATCGGCGGTTCAAAACCCGCCCTGAAGGCCAGCCGGACCGGTATAAACGCAAAAAACAGATCCCATCTTCTGCAAGAACCTTATCTGCCAGCGATATTTCGGACCGGTCGAGTATCCAGCAGTAGCCCGGCAGGGCGGATGCCGGTGCGCTCCGCCCTTTATAAATCCTGCCGCGCTGGATAGAATTACCGCATCCACATTGACGGGATGCCCAACATGACCGGAAGAGTCGATTATCATCTGGAAAAATACCTCCTCACCGAAGCCGGTGAGCCGGAACGTCTGACGCGCCAGTGGGCGGAGGTGATGCGCGAGTGTCATGACCAGAAATCCGGGGCAGAAGAGCGGCTGCGTCTCGCGCTGCTGAACGTGGATTATGTGACCAGCTTTGAGCTTCCCTTCCGGTTACTTCTTACCCGTGCACCGCAGCTGATTGATAGCATCAGAAATGAGTTTCAGCTCAGTCAAAAAAATGTCCTGTTCAACGGGAAGCGGTTTGGCTGCGTCTACAGCCTTAAACAGGATTTGAACGGCATTCCGGATGAATTTACCTACCACCTGAAGACCCGTATTCAGCGGATCGATGCGTCCGGCGGTTCGGAAGTGCCTTACCGGCAAATCGCTCAGCAGGTGAAAGCCCCCCGCGAGCGCCTCCAGCTGGCGCTGGAACAGGGGCTTGCGGTCACCGCGCTTGACGGGCTTTTCTGGTTTGGCCTCCAGCGCATAGCCGCCGAGGTGCAGCGGTTAAGGAAGACCGGGATGAGAATAGTCACGTCCGATACGGAGGTGTTCGACACCCTTACCAGAACAATACGGCGCATTCCGGTTTATCGTCTTGAGGACGCTGCCGCTACTTAGCCTGGAGCAGGATCGCCAGCAGTCCAGGAAAGCGGGCGTCCAGATCCTCTCTTCTCAGTGAGATCATATTCTCGCGCCCCTGCGGGCGCTGCCAGATCACGCCGCTGTCGCGCAGCACGCGCCAGTGGTGAGTCATAGTAGATTTCACCACCTCTTCCGGGCGCAGCGCGTTACAGCTCAGTTCGCTGCCGTCGGCCAGCCTGCGGATAATCGCTAATCGCAGCGGGTTGCCGAGGGCGAACAGCACATTTTCCAACACTATTTGTTCAGGTTCCGGGTGGTTTGGGATCATCGTTTTCCTGCGTCTCGCGTGAGATTGAGCTATATCAACAAAAGGTCAACCGTTAAAAAATAGTTCGATAATACTCGTACAATAGGACTATTATAACAAACGAACGAACATGCGACCATCCCGGTCGTCACAAACCAGTCATGAAGACTTAAGGAAATAACATGCCCCGACCCATTCCACTCTAACGTTATCGCAACATCGGTATCTCCGCGCATATCGATGCCGGCAAAACAACCACCACTGAGCGCATCCTGTTTTACACCGGGATGAGCCACAAGCTGGGTGAAGTACACGATGGCGCGGCAACCACCGACTGGATGGCGCAGGAGCAGGAGCGCGGGATCACCATTACGTCGGCGGCGGTAAGCTGTTTCTGGCCCGGTATGGACAGAGGCTTTGAACCGCACCGCATCAATATTATCGACACCCCCGGGCACGTGGATTTCACCATTGAGGTGGAACGTTCCATGCGTGTGCTCGACGGTGCGGTGATGGTCTATGACTCCGTCGGTGGCGTGCAGCCGCAGTCGGAGACCGTCTGGCGTCAGGCGAATAAATATCACGTCCCGCGCCTGGCATTCGTCAACAAAATGGACCGCCCGGGTGCGGATTTCTTCCGCGTGGTGCAGATGATGCAGGAGCGGCTGAAAGCCAATCCGGTCCCGATTGTGATCCCCGTGGGGGCAGAAGAACACTTCACCGGCGTGGTGGATCTCATCAGGATGCGCACTATTCTTTGGGATGATGCGACGCAGGGCATGGCGTTCAGCTATGCGCCAGTGCCTGACGATCTGCTGAGTACCGCCCAGGCGTGGCGAGAAAAAATGGTTTCGGCTGCGGCAGAAGCCAGCGATGAGCTTATGGATAAGTACCTTGAGACGGGCGAACTGGATGAAGCGGAAATCATCCAGGGGCTGCGCGTCCGGACCATCTCCGGTGAAATACAGCCCATGCTGTGCGGCAGCGCCTTCAAGAACAAGGGCGTGCAGCGCATGCTCGACGCGGTAATTGAATTGATGCCGTCCCCACTGGACGTGCCCGCTATTGATGGGGTTGACGAAGACGGACAGCACGCCGAGCGCCACCCAAGCGATGATGAACCGTTCTCGGCGCTGGCCTTCAAGCTGATGAGCGATCCGTACGTTGGCCAGCTGACCTTCATCCGCGTCTATTCCGGCATACTGCGCAAAGGCGACGCGGTGTACAACCCGGTGAAGGGCAAGAAAGAACGTATCGGGCGCATCGTGCTGATGCATGCCAACGATCGCCATGAGGTGGACGAGCTGCGCGCAGGGGATATCGCAGCCTGTGTCGGGCTGAAAGACGTTACCACCGGTGACACGCTGACCGATCCGAATGCGGTGATCACCCTTGAACGGATGGAGTTCCCGGATCCGGTTATTTCGCTGGCGATTGAGCCGAAAACCAAGGCCGATCAGGAGAAAATGGGGATCGCCCTACAGCGCCTGGCTGCGGAGGATCCGTCGTTTCGCCTGCACACGGACGAAGAGTCCGGACAGACCATCATCTCCGGGATGGGCGAGTTGCATCTGGAGATCATCGTTGACCGCATGAAGCGTGAATTTGGCGTTGAGGCGAACATTGGTCGTCCGCAGGTCACCTACCGTGAAACCCTGCGTAAAGCGGTGAAGGATATAGAAGGTAAATTTGTCCGACAGTCCGGCGGGAAAGGGCAGTACGGTCATGTGGTTCTGAGCCTTGAGCCGTTAGCCGCCGGGAGTGGTTTTGTGTTTGAAGATGCCACCAAAGGCGGGGTGGTGCCGCGGGAGTACATCCCGTCGGTGGAAAAAGGCTTGCGAGAAGCCATGAATACGGGAGTGCTGGCGGGCTATCCGGTGGTGGATGTGAAAGCGACCCTGACGTTTGGTTCCTACCATGACGTTGACTCCTCGGAGATGGCCTTCCGCATGGCGGCGATCCTCGGCTTCAAAGAGGGCGCACGGCGGGCGGATCCGGTTATTCTTGAGCCGGTCATGCACGTTGAGGTGGAAACGCCGGAAGAGTACGCCGGGAACATTATGGGCGATCTCTCCTCCCGTCGCGGCCTGGTGCAGGGTATGGCAGAGCAGTATGGCAGCCAGATTATTCGCGCTGACGTCCCGCTGGCTGAGATGTTTGGCTACGCCACCACGCTGCGCTCGATGTCCCAGGGGCGCGCGACGTATACGATGGAATTCCATCATTTTGCGGAAGCTCCGCGGAATGTGGCGGATGAGATTATTGCGAAGCGTGTGAAGAGTTAATTAATTGCACATGGTAGTCATTTGGCTACCATGTGCCTTTATTATTACGACAGGGAGTTTATGCCTGTTACTTAATTAGCGTCGCCGATCGCACTTTCCATTTTCCTTGCTCTTCAACGAGACAATCTGCAATCACATGATCTTGCTTCTTACCAAATGCGACATAGACGTTTGTGCAAACGGCGTCAAAATCAGAATGTAAGACGGTTATCTGATTCCAGTCATCATCCCAGTGCTGCGCTTTGATAAACATATCCGCATCGGGCATATCTTTGTCGTTACTGTCGCCAGAGTACATTTCTTTAATTGCTGCAATGGTCCCTGAGGCTACGTACTCGTTCATAATGTCTGGATTGAGTACGGGTGGTTTGTTCTGATCTAACTGCGCTATATACTATTGATTGAATTTAAGCGCCGCCTGACCCGGTGCATAAATGTTTTCTGCGGCCGCGAGCGGAGACAGGGCGAAAAGTAAAAAGTAGAGTGGTTTCATTAATCATGCCTGAACAGTTCGTAATGAGGTTGTATGTTGCGGTAAGCCTGCCCAGGATACATGGTGCGTTGCACAAAATCGCTGATCCACTGTTGACCATCGTATATACAAACGTGACCGCTATCATGACCAATTATATTTTGGATAACTGCGACGTCACCAGCATGGGGTTGATCATATACCAGGTGAAAGCCTGCATTGACTAATGTGCGCCCCATATCTTTTGCCAGACGCGTGTTGGGGATTTTTAATCGACCACCCGCTCTGATCGCTTCTGTTACGTAACGAGCACAATAACCCGTGCTGCTGGGTTGCGCGTGTGATTTCGCATATGATATTGCGCCATCTTTGTTCCATGACATGCATATTTCCTTTACGAAAGATTGTTTATGCAACAGCTTCTGAAATATCCTCCGTTTAACATCGTCGTGATAAACATAAAATGCCATAGAAATTTTATATAATTCAGATGGGTATAATTAAAAAATCATTCCAGCGCCTTCACCATTTTCCCGCTCGCGACAAACGTACCCGCACCCAGATGATGCAGCGTATTCAGCTTATCCCCGTCAAACTGCCAGCGTCCGGCGACAAATGCGCGTTCATCCGCCGCGGCGGAAACCACTTCGCCAAACAGAGTGTCATATTTCTCTGCCGCAGAGGTTACAGGTAATAACCGGCACTCCATCCACGCCAGACATTTCTCTTCTATAACCGGCAGGCCAAGCTCAGGGCCATAAATAACCGGGATCCCGTAGCAGTTAAATTTATCCTCGTCGCGCCCGCTGACGCTGCCGACCGCCCAGGTCCAGTTGGCTGCCGCCACGCCGGGGATCACAATGCCGAATTTCCCGCTGCGTTCGATCAACTCCCGTGACCACGCGCTTTTGTCTACCACAATCGCGATACGCGGGGGTTCAAATTCCACCGGCATAGACCATGCGGCGGCCATGACGTTGCGACGATCGATGGTCTCATCCCGGCTGGTGATGAGCACGGTTGGACCGTGATTCAGAAGACGGCTGGCATGGCGTAATTCAACAGGGCGAAAGTGGTTCATAGGATCTCCTCATGTACACGATGAGTATGACGAAAAAGCACTTTTGCGCATATGCATAAGGGAAAATAGTTTATAAACAGGGGATATCACATCCTGGAGCAAATCATGTCTCCATTTCTGAGTGCTTATTTCGCCCGCACGGGCTGGCAGCAGCCCGTACAGGTTGATATCGATACCCTGCGGGGGCTGCATTTACACCATAACTGTGCGATCCCTTTCGAAAATATTGACGTCGTTTTGCCGCGGGAAATCCATCTGGACGACGGGTGTCTGGTGGATAAACTGGTCACCGCACGTCGGGGGGGGTATTGCTTCGAGCAAAACGGCCTGTTTGAGCGGGTGTTGCGCGAAGTCGGATTTACGGTGCGCAGCGTGCTGGGGCGGGTTGTGCTGGCCAATCCGTCGCAGATGCCGCCACGTACGCACCGGTTGCTGCTGGTTGAGCTGAACGGCGAGCGCTGGATCGCCGATGTGGGATTTGGCGGACAAACGCTGACGGCGCCGATTCGTTTGATCGCCAACGAGGAACAGGAAACCCCGCACGGGAGTTATCGTTTGCTGAGCGAGGGTAACGACTGGGTACTGCAATTCCGCCATCACGAGCACTGGCAGTCAATGTACCACTTCGACCTGGCGACCCAGTACTTCAACGATTACGTGATGGGAAACTTCTGGTCGGCGCACTGGCCGCAGTCCCATTTCCGTCATCACCTGCTGATGTGTCGCCACCTGCCGGACGGGGGCAAGCTGACGCTGACCAACTTTAATTTTACCCACTGGCAGAACGGGCATGTGGAGGAGCAGATCCATTTGCCGGATGCGGAGGCGCTGTATAAGCTGATGCAGGCGCGGTTTGGCCTGGGCGTTGATGACCCGAAGCACGGCTTTACCCTGGCCGAGCTGACGGCCGTGATGGCGGGGTTTGATACGCATCCACAGGCAGGGAAATAGCCCGGTGGCGGCTACGCCTTACCGGGCCTACAGCGGCTTGAAACGTAGGTCGGGTAAGGCGAAGCCGCCACCCGACAAAATCAACGGCGCGATCTCACCACCTGATAGCGACGGGTAAAATACTCAAACGGCGCACTCCAAACGTGCACCAGACGGGTGAACGGGAAGATAAGGAAGATCGTCATCCCCAGCACCAGATGCACGCGGAAGATCGGTGCGACGCCGCTCAGCATTTCTGACGAGCCTCCCTTAAACGTCACGATCCCCTGCGCCCAGCCGACCAGCTTCATCATCTCGCTTCCGTCAGGATACTGGGCGGAGAAAGGAATGGTCGACAGCCCAAGGATGCACTGAAGCAGCAGGATACTCATGATGATAATATCCGGCGTGGTGGACGTGGCACGCACCCGCTGGTTGAACAGGCGGCGGATCAGCAGCATCGACCCGCCAATCAGCGTCAGCACCCCGCAAATCCCCCCCGCAATCATGGCTAACTGCTGTTTAACCGCGACGGGTAAAAACCAGGCGTACATCCAGTGCGGGGTTAACATGCCGAACAAATGCCCGAAGAAGATCCCCAAAATCCCGATATGAAACAGATTAGAGCCCCAGTTCATACCGCGCTTGCTGAGCATCTGGCTCGACGAGGCGCGCCAGGTGTACTGCCCGTAGTCGTAGCGCAACCAGCTGCCAAGGAAAAACACGGTGGCGCAGATGTACGGATAAATGTCATAGAAAAACACGTTCAGGTAATGTGTCATTTTGGGCCTCCGGCGCTGACGTCCACGTACTGCGGCGCGACGTCCTGGCTAAAGCGTCGTTGATATTGCTGCATCGGCGAGCTGTCGCACGATGTGGCGTTGTCTTCGATAAACTTCACCTGTTCCTCTTCCCACACGGCGTCCAGCGCCTGACGGGTATCATCCCGTTTTTCACCAGACACCTGCTTCGCCACGCTGTCGCTGGAAAGCCGTGTACCGGCCATCGTCAGCAGGGCATCAAACAGCTGGTAATGCGCCACCTCGCGCTGTTTCAGCCGGCCGCCAATCAGCGCCAGGATCGGCGCGACGTTTTGCAGCCCTTCACGCGCCTCGTCATCGCTGACGATACTGAGATATTCCAGATAGAGCGGCAGATAGTCCGGCAGCTCGCGGCAGTCCAGCTGGAGCCCGGCTTTCTCATACTGGCTCATCAGGTCGACCATCGCCTGACCGCGATCGCGGGACTCGGCGTGAACGTGTTCGAACAGCAGTAGCGAGGTTGCGCGCCCCCGTTCAAACACTTCGCACCATTCGGCCTGCTTATCCAGCAGCGGGGCGCTCAGGTGCTGCTGCGCAAACGGCAGCAGCATGGGCGCGTCCTGTTCCACCAGGGAAAGCGCTTCGTCACGGTTTTCCCACAGCAACTCATCGGGATACTCAATGAGCAGCGCGATGATTTTGAGGATCTGCATTATTCTCCCTCCCCGTGTTCGCGCACTTCGGTGATGTTGATCGCGTCGATGCGGCTGCTGTTGAAGAGGTTGAATTTGGTGTCGGAACCGTGGCAGCCGTCGCCAAAGGTGAAGCCGCAGCCGTTTTTCTCCGGGAAGGCGTCGCGCGCCATTTCGCGGTGGCTGGTCGGGATCACGAAGCGGTCTTCGTAGTTGGCAATCGCCAGGTAGCGATACATCTCTTCTACCTGTTCTTCCGTCAGGCCGACCTCTTCGATGGCGCGGGTGTCGGTCACGCCTTCCACGGTCTGGGAACGCTTGTAGTGGCGCATCGCCATCATGCGCTTCAGGGCGCGCAGCACCGGACCGGTATCGCCCGCGCTGAGCATGTTTGCCAGGTACTGCACCGGAATGCGCAGGCTTTCGACCGCAGGCAGCACGCCGTCGCTCTGCGGCAAACCACCCGCGTCCGCGTAGGACTGAATCGGTGACAGCGGCGGCACATACCAGACCATCGGCAGGGTGCGGTATTCCGGATGCAGCGGCAGGGCAAGCTTCCAGTCCATCGCCATTTTGTAAACCGGGGAACGCTGTGCCGCGTCGATGACGTTCTGCGGAATACCCTGTTTTAGCGCTTCCTCAATCACCGCCGGATCGTTCGGGTTAAGGAACACGTCGCACTGGCGCTCGTACAGATCGGTTTCATGCTCGGTGCTCGCTGCCTCCTCGATACGGTCCGCGTCATACAGCAGCACGCCAAGGTAGCGGATGCGCCCGACGCAGGTTTCCGAGCAGACGGTCGGCTGACCGGACTCAATGCGCGGGTAGCAGAAGATGCACTTCTCTGACTTGCCGCTCTTCCAGTTGAAGTAGATTTTCTTGTACGGGCAGCCGCTGATGCACAGACGCCAGCCGCGGCATTTGTCCTGGTCAATCAGCACAATGCCGTCCTCTTCACGCTTGTAAATCGCACCGCTCGGGCAGGTGGCAACGCAACTGGGGTTCAGACAGTGCTCGCACAGGCGCGGCAGGTACATCATGAAGGTGTTTTCAAACTGGCCGTACATCTCCTTCTGGATCTTCTGGAAATTGCGGTCGCGGGCGCGTTTTTCGAACTCGCCGCCCAGCAGCTCTTCCCAGTTGGGCCCCCATTCGATTTTATCCATTCGCTTGCCGTCAATCAGCGAGCGCGGGCGGGCGGTAGGGAGGTGATCGCCCTCTGGCGCGCGGTGCAGATCCTGGTAATCGAAGGTGAAGGGTTCATAGTAATCGTCAATCTGCGGCAACACTGGGTTAGCGAAAATCTTCGACAGCACACCCATTTTGCCGCCGAGGCGCGGGGTCAGCTTGCCGTGAATACCGCGGATCCAGCCGCCTTGCCACTCATCCTGATCTTCCCAGTTTTTCGGATAGCCGATACCCGGTTTGGTTTCGACGTTGTTGAACCACGCGTATTCCATCCCTTCGCGCCCGGTCCAGACGTTCTTACAGGTGACCGAGCAGGTGTGGCAGCCAATGCATTTATCGAGATTCAGAACCATGCCAACCTGTGAGCGTATTTTCATTTTTTCGCCTCCTGTACCTGATCCCGACCTTCGCCGTCCAGCCAGTTAATGTTTTTCATTTTACGGATCATGATGAACTCGTCGCGGTTCGAGCCGACGGTGCCGTAATAGTTGAAGCTGTACGCCAGCTGCGCGTAGCCGCCGATCATGTGGGTTGGTTTCGGGCAGACGCGGGTGACCGAGTTGTGGATCCCGCCGCGCCGTCCGGTCACTTCTGACCCCGGAATATTCAGAATGCGCTCCTGAGCGTGGTACATCATGGTCATGCCCGGCGGCACGCGCTGGCTGACAACCGCGCGGGCGGTAAGGGCGCCGTTGGCGTTAAAGGCTTCGATCCAGTCGTTGTCCTCAATGCCCAGCTCGCGCGCATCGGTTTCGCTGATCCAGACGATTGGCCCCCCGCGCGACAGGGTCTGCATCAGCAGGTTTTCGCTGTAGGTGGAGTGAATGCCCCATTTCTGGTGCGGCGTCAGGAAGTTAAGCGCTTTTTCCGGGAATCCGTTCGGCGGGATTTCGCGCATATGGGTAACGCTGCGGGTGTCAATCGGTGGACGATAGGCCACCAGACTCTCCCCGAAGGCGCGCATCCATGCATGATCCTGATACAGCTGCTGGCGGCCCGAAATCGTGCGCCACGGGATCAGCTCGTGAACGTTGGTATAGCCTGCGTTATAGGAGACGTGCTCGCTCTCAAGGCCGGACCACGTCGGGCTGGAGATAATTTTGCGCGGCTGCGCCTGAATATCGCGGAAGCGGATTTTCTCGTCTTCTTTGTTCAGCGCCAGATGAGTGTGATCGCGCCCGGTCAGTTCGCCGAGGGCTTCCCAGGCTTTGACCGCGACCTGACCGTTAGTTTCCGGCGCAAGGGCGAGGATCACCTCTGAAGCGTCAATGGCGGTCTCGATGCGCGGACGACCTTTCGCCGGGCCGTCGAGCTTGACGTAGTTGAGCTTGCCGAGGAAATCGACCTCGTTCTGGGTGTTCCACGATATGCCTTTTCCGCCGTTACCGAGCTTGTCCAGCAGCGGCCCAAGGGCCGTAAAGCGCTCGTAGGTTTCCGGGTAGTTACGCTCGACCACGGCGATGTTCGGTGCCGTTTTGCCGGGGATCAGATCGCATTCGCCTTTGCGCCAGTCCAGAATATCAAAAGGCTGCGACAGCTCCCCCGGGGAGTCATGCTGAAGCGGCTGTAGCACCACGTCAGTTTCGGTGCCGAGATGTCCGACGCACACTTCAGAGAAGACTTTGGCGATGCCCTTGTAAATCTCCCAGTCGCTGCGGGACTCCCACGCCGGGTCAACGGCTGCGGAAAGCGGGTGAATAAACGGATGCATGTCCGAGGTATTCATATCGTCTTTTTCATACCAGGTGGCGGTGGGCAGGACGATATCCGAGAACAGGCAGGTGCTGGACATACGGAAATCGAGCGTCACCAGCAGATCCAGCTTGCCCTCAATGGCGGCGGTTTGCCATTCCACCTCTTCAGGTTTCACGTCGTCCGTTGAGCCTAAATCCTCACCCTGAATACCGCTTTCGGTGCCAAGCAGATATTTCAGCATGTACTCATGGCCTTTCCCGGACGAGCCGAGCAGGTTCGAGCGCCAGACGAACAGATTGCGCGGGTGGTTCTTGCCGTTGTCGGGCTGTTCACAGGCGAAGCGAATATCACCTGATTTTAACGCCTGCACGGTATAGTCCTGCGGCGACATCCCGGCGGCGTCGGCGCGGGCTTTCACGTGCAGCGGATTAAGGTTGAGCTGAGGGGCCGACGGCAGCCAGCCCATGCGCTCGGCGCGCACGTTGAAATCGATCAGGTGTCCGGTGAATTTCGTCGCGTCTGCAAGGGGAGAAAGCAACTCCTGGGCGGTCAGCTTCTCATAGCGCCACTGGCTGGCGTGGTTGTAGAAGTAGGAGGTGCTGTTCATCTGGCGTGGCGGGCGGTTCCAGTCCAGCGCGAAGGCCAGCGGCAGCCAGCCGGTTTGCGGGCGCAGCTTCTCCTGGCCGACATAGTGCGACCAGCCGCCGCCGCTCTGCCCGACGCAGCCGCAGAAGACCAGCATGTTGATCATCCCGCGGTAGTTCATGTCCATGTGGTACCAGTGGTTCACACCGGCCCCGAGGATGATCATCGAACGACCGTGAGTTTTGTGCGCCGTGTCGGCAAATTCACGGGCGATTTTTTCTATCAGATAAGCGGGGACGCCGGTAATTTGTTCGCCCCAGGCCGGGGTGTAGGCTTTTATCTCGGCGTAGTTTGTCGCCGCGTTACTGTCTTCCAGACCGCGATCGAGGCCGTAGTTTGCCAGCACCAGATCGTACACGCTAACCACGCGTCTCTGGCTGCCGTCGGCCAGCGTCAGGGTTTTACTCGGTACTCGGCGCGTCAGCACCGGCTCCTGCTTCACGCTGCGGAAATGCGGATTCTCGTTGCCCCCGAAGTAAGGGAAGGCCACGTCTGCCACGCTGTCGTGGGTGATGAGCAGGGAAAGCGTCAGCTCGGTTTCCTGTCCTGCTGCCAGCGACTCCAGGTTCCATTTGCCTTTTTCACCCCAGCGGAAGCCGATGGAACCATTCGGCGCCACCAGATTTCCGGCCACGTCAAAGGCGATGGTTTTCCACTCCGGATTATTGGTTTCACCCAGCCCGTCGGCCAGATCCGACGCGCGCAGCATGCGGCCCGGCACCACGCGACCGTCAGCCTGTTCATCCAGCAGGACCAGCATCGGCATGTCGGTGTAGCGGCGGCAATAGTTGAGGAAGTACTCGCTCGGGTTATCGAGGTGGAACTCTTTAAGGATCACATGGCCCATCGCCATGGCAAGGGCGCTGTCGGTACCCTGTTTGGGGGCCAGCCACTGGTCGCTGAGCTTCGCCACCTCCGAGAAGTCCGGCGTAATGGCGACGGTCTTGGTGCCCTTGTAACGCACTTCGGTAAAGAAGTGGGCGTCCGGGGTGCGCGTCTGCGGCACGTTCGACCCCCAGGCAATGATATAGCTGGAGTTGTACCAGTCCGCGGATTCCGGCACGTCGGTCTGTTCGCCCCAGGTCATCGGCGACGCCGGTGGCAGATCGCAGTACCAGTCATAGAAGCTCAGGCAGGTGCCGCCGAGCAGGGAGAGATAGCGCGTACCGGCGGCATAAGAGACCATCGACATGGCCGGGATGGGGGAAAAACCGGCTACCCGATCCGGGCCGTAGTTTTTGATGGTCCAGACGTTGGCGGCAGCAATCAGCTGGTTAAGCTCTTTCCAGTTTGAGCGGATAAAACCGCCTTTTCCGCGCGCTTTCCTGTAGCTCTGCGCTTTCTGCGGATCGTTCTGGATGGCATCCCAGGCCAGCACCGGATCGGTATGCTGCGCCAGCGCCTCGCGCCAGAGTTCGATCAGCCTGCGGCGTACCAGCGGGTACTTGAGACGGTTGGCGCTGTAGAGATACCAGGAGTAGCTTGCGCCACGCGGGCAGCCGCGAGGTTCGTGGTTAGGTAGGTCAGGGCGGGTGCGCGGGTAGTCGGTCTGCTGGGTTTCCCAGGTTACCAGGCCATTTTTGACATAAATTTTCCAGCTACAGGAGCCGGTGCAGTTAACGCCGTGGGTGGATCGCACAATTTTATCGAACTGCCAGCGCTGACGGTAGCTGTCCTCCCAGTCGCGGTTGGTGTGGTACACCTGCCCGTGCCCATCGGCGAAACTGTCGCCTTTTGTTTTGAAGTAACGGAAGCGGTCCAACAGTTTGCTCATGACATTTCTCCTGCTTCGATAGCATGGCCGGAGGGTGAGACATCACGCTCCGGCGAAGAGGTAGTTATTATTTTTGTGAGGATTTGCGGCCGTACACCAGCCAGGTGACGAGCACGCAGACGATGTAAAACACGAGGAAGACTTTCATGGCGCCCACCGGGGAACCGGTCATCGCCAGGGATGTGCCAAAGGCTTTGGGAATAAAGAACCCGCCTACCGCACCGATGGCAGAGATAAAGCCCAGCGCGGCAGCCGTTTCGGTCACCGCTTCATGCTGTGCCTGTTCGTCGCTCCCGCCCTGTTTTTTCACGCGGTCGAGGGTGATTTGGCGAAAGATAATCGCGATCATCTGGAAGGTCGAGCCGCTGCCCAGGCCTGCGGTGAGGAACAGGCCCATAAAGACCAGATAGAAGGCGATAAAACTGCCTGAACCAGACCCGGGGAGCGTCAGGAAAATCAGGGCGCTAAAGATGGCCATAAAAACGAAGTTGATCAGCGTCACCCGTACGCCGCCCAGCCTGTCCGAGATCATCCCGCCAGCGGAACGCGCCAGGGCACCGATCAGCGGACCAAAGAAGGCGAGGTGCAGGATATTCACGTCCGGAAACTGGGTTTTCGACAACATAGCAAAGCCTGCCGAGAAACCGATAAACGAGCCGAAGGTGGCCAGATAAAGCAGGCTCAGCAGCCAGAGATGAAAGCGCTTAAGCACCGGAAGCTGGCTGGCAATGGACGCTTTCGAGCTGGCGATGTCGTTCATGCCAAAAAACGCCGCAAGGGTGGCAAGAATCAGCAGCGGCGCCCAGATCCACGCCGCGTTCGCCAGCCACATCGTCGAGCCATCCTCCTGCGGTACGCCGTGCACGCCGAGGAAGGTAAACATCGGCAGGAAAATCACCAGCGGCGCAACCCGCTGCATCACGCTCACGCCCAGGTTACCCAGCCCGCCGTTAATGCCCAGCGCGCTGCCCTGTCTGGCTTTCGGGAAGAAGAAGCTGATGTTTCCCATGCTGGAAGCGAAGTTGGCGCCGGCAAAACCGCACAGCAGTGCGATGATGATGAAGACCCAATAGGGCGTGGCGGTATTCTGGATGGCGATCCCAAGCCAGACACAGGGTACGACCAGGATAACGGTACTTAACACGGTCCAGTAACGTCCGCCAAATATCGGCACCATAAAAGAGTAGGGGACACGCAATATCGCGCCGGAAAGAGAAGGTAATGCCGTTAGCATAAAAAGCTGATCGGTGCTGAAATTAAATCCGACCTTATTAAGATTTACCGCAATAGCGCTAAACAACATCCATACACAAAACGCGAGAAGCAAACACGCCACGGAAATCCACAGGTTTCTACGTGCGATATGTTTCCCTTTATTCTCCCAAAATTGCGCGTTTTCCGGTTTCCAGTTACTCAACAGATGCTGATTACTCTTCTCGCTTTGATGTGACATATCACCCTCTTGCTTACCCAAATGGAGAGAAAAAAGAAGTGAAAACAGAAAGATACCTTTCGGCAGTTTGTAGAAATTTTTGGATGTTATGGGATACATCTGAAAGGATAGATAAAAAAGCGAATCCCTGAGTTTGGAATGGGAATCAGGGTTCGCTTTATGTGTTACTAATTGTAACTATTTGCGGAAATTAATACCCCGATGGGAGTATTAAAACAATTCGAGGGAGATAAGTTTATCCAGATGCTTATTAAATGCCGCGTCGTCCATTTCAGGCATATTTAATACGTATATGCCATCCAGGCCACATACCAGACCAATTAAACGCCAGGCGATATTTTCCGGCTGGTCAGCAAGCGTAAAGGCGTTGGCCTCCGCCCCAGCGCGGATAATCGCGACCGTTTCCTGGTGCCACATCTCCATAGTCAAAACGTAGGCGCCTTTGATATCGCTATCCCGGCTGGCGAGAATTTGCGCCTCCCGCCACAGTCGAATGTAGGGCTCAAACCCGCCGTCATCGCTGCCGAGCATGGCATGCAGGCGCTCGCGCCAGCCAGCGTTTTCGCCAACGATTTCAGCATCCAGCAAATCGCGGATCAGCCGGACAAACGCCAGCGATTTTAGCTCGCCCGCCGACGCAAAGTGGTGATGTACCTGCCCGGTGGCGACGCCCGCTTCGGTGGCGATGCGGCGCACGGTCATTGCCGCGAATCCTTCGGTCAGCGCCACGCGCATCGCGGCCTGGAGGATCTCTTCCCGCCGCTCGTCCTTGCTCAGATAACGCATAATTTCTCACTCTCAATGGCAACGAAACGAGTGTAACAAAGAGCTGGACAAGTGTTCAACTTTACGTAGGATCGCATTCTGGACATGTGTCCAGTTTTTAACTGAAAAGGAAATTTATGTTTCGTCAGTGGTTAGCGTTAGTGATTATCGTGCTGGTGTATATCCCGGTGGCGATTGACGCGACGGTGCTGCACGTGGCGGCGCCAACATTGAGCATGACGCTGGGTGCCAGCGGCAACGAATTGCTGTGGATTATTGATATTTACTCGCTGGTGATGGCGGGAATGGTGCTGCCGATGGGCGCGCTGGGCGATCGCATAGGTTTTAAGCGCCTGCTGATGATCGGCAGCGTGCTGTTTGGCCTGTCATCGTTAGCGGCGGCTTTTGCGCCGTCCGCGGGCTGGCTGATTGCCGCCCGCGCGTCGCTGGCGATTGGCGCGGCGATGATCATTCCGGCTACGCTTGCAGGGATCCGCACCCTGTTTATTGACGTGCGGCACCGTAATATCGCCCTCGGCGTCTGGGCTGCCGTTGGGTCGGGCGGCGCGGCGTTTGGCCCGCTGATTGGCGGCATGCTGCTGGAGCACTTTTACTGGGGGTCGGTGTTCCTGATTAACGTGCCGATCGTGCTGATCGTGGTTTCGCTTGCTGCGCGCCTGGTGCCTGCTCAGCAGGGGCGGCCCGAGCAGCCGCTCAATATCAGCCATGCCATTATGCTGATTGTGGCGATTTTACTGCTGGTCTATAGCGCCAAAACCGCCCTGAAGGGGGGCTGTCGCCGTGGATGGTGGCCTGTACGCTGCTTACCGGAGCGGTAATGCTGTTTATCTTCGTCCGTATCCAGCTACGCGCGCGCGCGTGCCGATGATCGACATGCGCCTGTTTTGCCATCGCATTATTTTAAGCGGCGTGGTCATGGCGATGACCGCCATGATTGCGCTGGTGGGCTTTGAACTGTTGATGGCGCAGGAGTTGCAGTTCGTGCATGGTTTTACGCCGTTTGAAGCAGGGATATTTATGCTGCCGGTGATGGTGGCGAGCGGATTTAGCGGGCCGATCGCGGGTGTGCTGGTCGGGCGTCTGGGGCTGCGCATTGTCGCGGCCGGAGGCATGGGGCTTAGCGCGGTCAGTTTTATCGGCCTGTCGACGCTCGATTTCAGCACCCAACAGTGGCAGGCGTGGAGCCTGATGGTGCTGCTGGGCTTCAGTGCCGCCAGCGCACTGCTGGCATCGACGTCAGCGATCATGGCTGCCGCGCCGAAAGAGAAAGCGGCCGCCGCAGGCGCGATCGAAACCATGTCCTACGAGCTGGGTGCTGGTCTGGGGATCGCCATTTTTGGTCTGCTGTTAACCCGCAGCTTTTCGGCGTCTATTGTACTGCCGCAGGGGCTGAGCGCGTCGCTGACCGATAAAGCCTCGTCGTCCATCGGTGAAGCGATGAAGGTGGCGCAGGAGCTGACGCCGTCGCTGGCCGAGCCGGTGATGACGGCGGCGAAAACCGCGTTCATCACCTCGCACAGCGTGGCCCTGGGCAGTGCGGGAGGCATGCTGCTGATTCTGGCGGTCGGGATCTGGTTTAGTCTGGCGAAGGTCGGAGGGCAGCAGTAATAAAAAAGGCCAGCCGCGAGGGCTGGCCTTTTGAACTAACAGATCTTAGAACTGGTAGGTCAGACCTACAGCTACGATGTTGTCGGTAGCCACTTTGGCATCTTTGGTGAACTGGCTGTCATCCACGAGGTTGATTTTGTAATCAACATAGGTGGACATGTTTTTGTTGAAGTAGTAGCTCGCGCCAACGTCAACGTATTCAACCAGGTCCTGGTCGCCATAAGAACCGATGTCTTTACCTTTGGATTTCAGGTAAGCGATGGACGGACGCAGACCGAAGTCGAACTGGTACTGAGCCACAACTTCGAAGTTCTGCGCTTTGTTGGCAACGTGACCGTTACCGAACGCCGTCATGTTGCGGGTTTCAGAGTAGGTGGTTGCCAGGTAGATGTTGTTCGCATCGTACTTCAGGCCAGCAGCCCAGACTTCTGCGTTTTCGCCACCGGCGTTCAGGTTGCTTGCAGCACGAACCTGACGGTCGGTACGGTCAGATTTCGCGTAGGTCGCACCCACACCGAAGCCGTCGAATTCATAGGTAGAAGACAGACCCCAGCCGTCACCGTTGGATTCGGTGATATCGTCACGGTCGTTTTTACCCTGGTACTGAGCAGCCACGTTCAGGCCGTCAACCAGACCAAAGAAGTCGGTGTTACGGTAGGTTGCAACGCCAGTGGTACGGCCGGTCATGAAGCCGTCAGTCTGCGTCCAGGTATCGCCACCGAACTCTGGCAGAACGTCAGTCCACGCGCCGATGTCATAAGCCACACCGTAGTTACGACCGTAGTCGAAGGAACCGAATTCATCGAATTTCAGACCAGCGTACGCCAGACGGGTTTTGTTGCCGTCGGAACCTTGAGCTTCAGAGCGATTGCCCTTGAACTCATATTCCCACTGACCGTATCCGGTCAGCTGATCGTTGATCTGAGTTTCACCTTTGAAGCCCAGACGAACATACGTTTTGTCGCCGTCGCTACCAGCATCATCAGAAAAATAGTGCAGACCAGTAACTTTGCCGTACAGATCCAGTTTGTTACCGTCTTTGTTAAAAACTTCAGCCGCGTTAACAACGCCAGCTGCCAACATGGAAGTCACTGCCACTGCAACTAATTTAAGTTTCATCTTAAATAATCCTTATAATTTTATTTAGGTATTTCCTAAGCCACCTGAGCGATTTTTAAACGAGGCTTATCGTCAATGGCAGACTATTTTTAAAATTCCGTAGACTGCTTTCAATAATAAGTTTCAAAATATTAAAGATAATTTCAATTAGTGTGATCCTGATCGGATAAATTGCCCTTAAATCGGCCAGTCAGGTTAATATATAGACATAAAGTGATTATTAACCAATCAAGATAATATGGCTGTGAATAGTTGTCGGACGTTTTAGTTTTTTGGTGGGATTAAAAGGGTTTGGCAGGGAATGTCAAAGCATGTGGCAGGATAATCTTTTTTAAAACAGTTGATTATAAATTTCTCGGGAAACCAGAACCTGTTTTTTAAGAGAAATATTCAGAAATAAACTATTGCATTTTGTGCTATATAGCGCGGGAATATTGGCGCTGAATTAATTACCTGCGTTGTCAGTTTATGTCAATTTCCACAACAACTCTGGCTTTCTGACAGAACTCTATACAGAAATTTAATTACTCTCTAATGTTACGAATTATATTCGAGGGTGTGATCACATATTAAAATATTGTTAATATTTTGCCGGGCATATTCGGTACCCGGCAAAAATAAAAATGCTATTTGCGGGTGGCATACCAGCACAGTAACGATCCGGCGCACACCATCAATGCCCCTTGCCAGAATGAGAGTGAAAGCGGAGAACTCAGCAGAATAGCCGCCAGTGCGGCGGAAAGAACTGGCGTGAAATAAGAGACAGCCGCAAGCACCGTGACGTTACCGTGAAGAATACCGATATTCCAGGCGGCGTAGCCAAAGCCAAGCGCAACCCCACACATCAATAGCTTCACCACAACCGGGACGCTGAACACCATTTCGGGCTGATCGCTGACGGCATATTTGACCCACAGGCTCAAGGCGGTCAGCAGGACGAAAAGGGTAATGCCATTTTGCCCTTTGGCATACTTGCTGGTGACGGTGCAGTAGGCGGCCCAGATAAAAGCGCCAGCAAACGCCAGCCCATAACTTAGCGGACTGGAAACGACGTTCTGCATGATGTCATTCAGTTGCAGACCGTTTTCGCCACCTAAAACCCAGCACACACCCAACAGCGAGATGAGAAGCCCAGGGATCACCCACAGGGTGGTTTTTTGCCCGTTGAACAAAATCGCGAACGCAATCGTCAGGCTTGGCCACAGATAATTGACCATACCGACTTCAATCGCCTGTGAGCGCGTCGCGGCATATCCCAGCGACAGGGCCAGGCACATCTCATAGCTGACAAACAGGATGCTGCCCGCAATGAGATAGCGCGTGGAAAAACGCCGAAGATCGGGAAAACCCACCGTCACCAGACACAACAGCCCGCTGACGGTGTAAATCATCGCCGCGCCGCCCACCGGACCCAGTCCTTCACTGACGCTGCGGATGAGACCCACCATGGTGCTCCACAGCAATATGGCCGCCAGGCCTGTCAGCGTTGCTCTTTTTCTGTCCATTACCCTGCCAGTCTTCTAAAAATCAAAGGGAAAACTTATAGCATCTATTTGCTACACCTGGCGAATTTTCAAAGAGCCTGTTAACCCGAAAGGATTAGCAAATCGTACCGGCAGTGACTATTAAGGGGGCGAAGTCTGGCGACCTTGATTTGACGCAAAAAAAACAGGGGCTTTGCTGTTAGCTTGCGGCGCGAAGTCTTATCAGATAACGAGGACAGCAATGGACGTCAGCCGCAGACAATTTTTTAAAATCTGCGCGGGCGGTATGGCCGGAACAACAGCCGCAATGCTGGGATTCGCTCCCAAAATGGCGCTGGCTCAGGCACGCAACTATAAACTGCTGCGCGCGAAAGAGATCCGTAACACCTGCACATACTGCTCCGTGGGTTGTGGGCTATTAATGTATAGCCTGGGTGATGGCGCAAAGAACGCCAAAGAAGCGATTTATCATATTGAAGGGGACCCGGACCATCCGGTGAGCCGCGGGGCGCTTTGCCCGAAAGGGGCGGGGCTGCTGGACTACGTCCACAGTGAAAACCGTCTGCGCTACCCGGAATATCGTGCGCCGGGCTCTGACAAATGGCAGCGTATCTCCTGGGACGAAGCCTTCTCCCGAATTGCAAAACTGATGAAAGCGGATCGCGACGCCAACTTTATTGAGAAGAACGAGCAGGGCATCACGGTAAACCGCTGGACCTCCACCGGGATGCTGTGTGCCTCTGCGGCAAGTAATGAGACCGGCATGCTGACGCAAAAATTTGTGCGCTCCCTCGGCATGCTGGCGGTTGATAACCAGGCGCGCGTCTGACACGGACCAACGGTAGCAAGTCTTGCTCCAACATTTGGTCGCGGTGCGATGACCAACCACTGGGTTGATATCAAAAACGCTAACGTCGTGGTGGTAATGGGCGGTAACGCCGCTGAAGCCCATCCGGTGGGATTCCGCTGGGCGATGGAAGCGAAAAACAACAACGATGCGACGCTGATTGTCGTCGATCCACGCTTTACGCGTACGGCATCGGTGGCTGATATCTATGCGCCGATCCGCTCCGGTACGGACATCACGTTCCTGTCCGGCGTGCTGTTGTACCTGATCGAAAATAACAAAATTAACGTGGAATACGTTAAGCATTACACCAATGCCGGCCTGCTGGTACGGGAAGATTTCGCCTTCGAAGATGGCCTCTTCAGCGGCTATGACGCCGGGAAACGTCAGTACGATAAATCGTCCTGGAACTATCAGTTCGACGAAAACGGCTACGCGAAACGCGATGAGACCCTGAGCGATCCGCGCTGCGTGTGGAACTTGCTGAAACAGCACGTTTCCCGCTATACGCCGGACGTGGTGGAAAACATCTGCGGTACGCCGAAAGCGGACTTCCTGAAAGTATGTGAAGTGCTGGCCTCCACCAGTGCCGCCGACAGAACCACTACATTCCTGTACGCGCTGGGCTGGACGCAGCATACCGTGGGCGCGCAGAACATCCGTACCATGGCGATGATCCAGCTGCTGCTCGGCAACATGGGGATGGCCGGTGGCGGCGTGAACGCCCTGCGCGGGCACTCTAACATTCAGGGCTTAACCGACCTAGGCCTGCTGTCGACCAGCCTGCCGGGTTACCTGACCCTGCCGTCCGAGAAGCAGACCGACTGGCAAAGCTGGCTTGACGCCAACACGCCAAAAGCGACGCGTCCGGACCAGGTGAACTACTGGAGTAACTATCCGAAGTTTGCCGTCAGTCTGATGAAATCGTTCTATGGCGACGCGGCGCAGAAAGAGAATGACTGGGGCTTTGAGTGGTTGCCGAAATGGGACCAGGCTTACGATGTCATCAAGTATTTCAACATGATGGATAAGGGCGACGTCACGGGGTATATCTGCCAGGGCTTTAACCCGGTAGCGTCATTCCCGGATAAAAACAAAGTCGTTCGCAGCCTGAGCAAGCTGAAGTACATGGTGGTTATCGATCCGCTGGTCACCGAAACGTCTACGTTCTGGCAGAACCACGGTGAATCAAACGATGTCGATCCGGCAGCGATTCAGACCGAGGTGTTCCGCCTGCCGTCGACCTGCTTTGCGGAAGAGGACGGTTCAATTGCCAACTCTGGCCGCTGGCTACAGTGGCACTGGAAAGGTCAGGATGCGCCCGGCGAAGCGCGTAATGACGGCGAAATTCTGGCCGGGATTTACCATCGTCTGCGCGAGATGTACCGCGCCGAAGGCGGCAAAGGCGCTGAGCCGCTGCTGAAGATGAGCTGGAACTACAAGCAGCCGGATCATCCTGAGTCCGAAGAGGTGGCAAAAGAGAACAACGGCGTGGCGCTGGCCGACCTGTACGATGCCAACGGTAATCTGGTGGCGAAGAAAGGACAGCTGCTCAATAGCTTCGCGCTGTTGCGTGACGACGGTACCACGGCCTCTTCCTGCTGGATCTACACCGGCAGCTGGACGGAGCAGGGTAACCAGATGGCCAATCGCGATAACGCCGATCCGTCAGGCCTGGGCAATACCCTGGGCTGGGCATGGGCGTGGCCGTTGAACCGCCGCGTACTGTACAACCGTGCCTCCGCAGACGTGAACGGTAAGCCGTGGGATCCGAAACGCATGCTGATCGAGTGGAACGGCACGAAGTGGACGGGGAACGATATCCCGGACTTCAACACCGCCGCGCCGGGCAGCAACACCGGGCCGTTTATCATGCAGCCGGAAGGGCTGGGACGTCTGTTTGCTATCGACAAACTGGCGGAAGGGCCGTTCCCGGAACACTACGAGCCGATGGAAACGCCGCTCGGCACTAACCCGCTGCACCCGAACGTGGTCTCCAGTCCGGTGGTACGCATCTATGAAGACGACGTGCTGCGTTTAGGTAAAAAGGACAAGTTCCCGTATGTCGGAACCACCTACCGCCTGACCGAGCATTTCCATACCTGGACCAAGCACGCGCGGCTTAACGCCATCGCGCAGCCGGAACAGTTTGTGGAGATAAGCGAAACCCTGGCGAAGGCGAAAGGCATTGCCAACGGCGATCGCGTGAAGGTCAGCAGCAAGCGCGGCTTTATTCGCGCGGTGGCGGTGGTCACCCGTCGTCTGCAAACGCTGAACGTGCATGGCCAGCAGGTGGAAACCGTCGGTATACCGCTGCACTGGGGTTTTGAAGGGGTAGCGCAGAAAGGCTACATCGCCAATACCCTGACGCCAAACGTCGGCGATTCCAACTCGCAAACGCCGGAGTATAAAGCGTTTCTGGTCAACATCGAGAAAGCGTAAGGAGCGATTAAATGGCGATGGAAACACAAGACATTATTAAACGCTCCGCGACCAACCCGATAACGCCCGCGCCTCGTGCGCGGGATTACAAGGCAGAAGTCGCCAAGCTGATCGATGTCTCCTCCTGCGTGGGCTGTAAGGCCTGCCAGGTAGCCTGCTCGGAGTGGAACGATATTCGCGACGAGGTGGGGCACTGCGTTGGGGTCTATGACAATCCTGCTGATCTGAGCGCCAAGTCCTGGACGGTGATGCGCTTTAGCGAAACCGACCAGAACGGCAAGCTGGAGTGGCTGATCCGTAAGGACGGCTGTATGCACTGTGAAGATCCTGGCTGCCTGAAGGCATGCCCGTCTGCCGGGGCAATCATTCAGTACGCCAACGGGATCGTCGACTTCCAGCAGGATAACTGCATCGGCTGCGGTTACTGTATTGCGGGCTGTCCGTTTAATATCCCGCGCCTCAATAAAGAGGATAACCGGGTCTATAAATGCACGCTGTGCGTCGATCGCGTCAGCATCGGCCAGGAGCCTGCCTGCGTGAAGACCTGTCCTACCGGGGCGATCCACTTCGGTACCAAAAAAGAGATGCTGGAAGTGGCGCAGCAGCGGGTGGATAAGCTCAAAGCGCGCGGCTATGACAAGGCCGGGATTTATAACCCGCAGGGCGTCGGCGGTACGCACGTCATGTATGTTCTGCACCACAATGACCAGCCGGAGCTGTATCACAATCTGCCGAAAGATCCGGCGATCGATACCTCGATCAATCTCTGGAAAGGGGCGCTTAAGCCGCTCTCAGCGGCGGGCTTTATCGCCACCTTTGCCGGGCTGATTTATCACTACATCGGTATCGGGCCGAATAAAGAGGTGGATGACGACGAGGAGGAGCATCATGAGTAAGTCGAAAATGATAGTGCGCACAAAATTTGTCGATCGCGCCTGTCACTGGACGGTGGTCATCTGCTTCTTCCTGGTGGCGGTATCCGGCATTTCGTTCTTTTTCCCGACGCTACAGTGGCTCACGGAAACCTTCGGGACACCGCAGATGGGGCGCATTCTGCATCCGTTCTTCGGCGTGCTGATTTTCGTGGTGCTGATGTTTATGTTCGTGCGTTTCGTTCATCACAACATCCCTGACAAGCAAGATATTCCCTGGATTAAAGGGATTGCTGAGGTTCTGAAAGGCAACGAGCATAAAGTCGCGAAGGTGGGCAAATACAACGCCGGGCAGAAGATGATGTTCTGGACCATCATGAGCATGATTTTCGTGCTGCTGGTAACCGGAGTGATTATCTGGCGTCCGTATTTTGCCCAATATTTCCCGATCCAGGTGGTGCGCTACGCACTGCTGATCCACGCGACCTCGGCCATTATTCTGATCCACGCCATCCTGATCCATATGTATATGGCCTTCTGGGTGAAAGGATCGATTAAAGGCATGATTGAAGGGAAGGTGAGCCGCCGCTGGGCGCAAAAACACCATCCGCGCTGGTATCGGGACGTTGAGCGTCTTGAAGCGCAAAAAGAGAGTTCGGAAGGGTTGAAGTAAACCTCGCGCCGTCGGCATTGTCCGGCGGCGCTGCACTTGCGCGGCTCTGAGCTACGTATTGGTAATTAACGCATCAATTCCTGCAAGAACACTACTTCTTGCACTGCGCAGATTACATACATAATTCTTATTATTAAGTTTCTTTGTCTCCACGTGTGTGATGTTGGCTGTATTAAGGAAATATGTCTGGAATTCAATGTTCACCAGTGGCGTTGCAGCGTTTGAATGTCCTCTTAAATGATTGTGATAGCTTAACGGTACAATAAGTCTCGTTGATAAGTCGTCATAAAAATCGTGCTGAATAATCATAAAATAGGGCTGATATTCACGCGTTCTGTCTGATGGGTTGCGATAAACGTCAAACTGAAAACACATCAAAGCCCTCCAAAATAAGGGTCATCCGATAATAGCCCTGCTTTGGCCGTTAATTCATTCATCGCTTTAATAAATCCCTGATCCTGTTGATGCTGTCGCTTGTGCTCTGCTGTTGTAGAGAGTGGGCGAGGCTTTTTCCCCGTAAAAGGCTTTGTTGTAACACATCTTTCTGTGCGGTTCGATTTCATGTTTTCTCCTTTGTTGGTGCGGTCATTATCAACCGCAGCCAACAAAAAACAATACTGTTTCCCCTGGTAATCTACATTATGCGAGCCGTCTTCCAGTAATATCAAAATTGCTCTGCAATATACCGGAAGGGATATTTTGTAGGCTTCACTTTGCCGATCTTGCGTTTCGGTAAATCCACCTTGTCTACGTGAATTTCTTTATAGGGGATCTGGGAAAGCAGATGCGAAATAATATTCAGCCGCACCCTTTTTTTATCTTCTGAGCGCGCCACAAACCACGGCGCCCAGGCGGTGTCGGTCGCTTTAAACATCGCGTCGCGGGCGAGGGTATACTCATCCCACAGATTGAAAGATTTAATATCCATTGGAGACAGCTTCCAGATCTTGCGACCATCATTAATGCGATCGCGCAGGCGGCGCTCCTGCTCTTTTGGCGTTACTTCAAGCCAGTATTTCAACAAAATGATCCCGGCATCGACCATCGCTTTTTCCATTACCGGCGTTCCATCAAGAAATTTTTCGGCCTGCTCTTCGGTACAGAAACCCATGACTCTTTCCACGCCCGCGCGGTTGTACCAGCTGCGGTCAAAAATAACGATTTCCCCGGCAGAGGGCAGATGGGGAACGTAACGCTGAAAATAGAGCTGACTTTTCTCTTTATCGGTGGGGGCCGGTAACGCAACAACGCGAAACACCCGAGGGCTGACGCGTTCGGTGATGGCTTTGATTGCGCCGCCTTTACCGGCGCCGTCTCGCCCTTCAAAAACAATACAGACCTTTAACCCTTTGGCGACCACCCATTGCTGGAGCTTAACCAGTTCAACATGGAGGCGGCGAAGCTCTTGCTCGTACGCTTTAGTTTTGAGCGGCGCGTTTTTAACGACATCATCAACAACATAGGTTTTCTTCTTACTGACCATGGTGGGTCTCCCTTTGTATCCGGTCGCGGGATCGAGGCCGTACTAAGAGTGTAATCGGCCTGAATGAATGGATTAATGTGTCAGAAAGCTGATTTGAACTGGTTCACCATACAAGTTTAATCAATAATGCACGCTGCATATTTTTTAACAGTGGTCGCGGTATGAAAAAGACAATTTTTTCGTTAGCACTGGGTACCTTTGGCCTGGGGATGGCTGAGTTTGGCATTATGGGCGTGCTGACCGAGCTGGCTCATGATACGGGCATTTCGATTCCCTCCGCCGGAAATATGATTTCGTTTTACGCTTTTGGCGTGGTGATCGGCGCGCCGATTGTGGCGCTGTTCTCCAGCAAATTTTCGCTGAAAACAACGCTGCTGTTTCTGGTGGCGATGTGCGTCGTCGGTAACGCGCTCTTTACCTTCTCTGACTCCTACGTGGGGCTGGCGGCGGGGCGCTTAATCTCTGGTTTCCCGCATGGCGCGATTTTCGGAGTGGGGGCGATAATCCTGTCAAAAATCGCGCCGCCGGGTAAAGTGACGGTCGCTGTGGCCGGGATGATTGCCGGGATGACCGTTGCCAACCTGCTTGGCGTGCCGCTCGGGACGTGGCTGGGACATGAATTTAACTGGCGTTACACCTTCTTTTTGATTGCGGTCTTTGACGCGCTGGTGATCCTGTCTGTTCTGCTTTGGGTGCCAGACATTCACGACACGACAACCACCCGGCTGACAGAACAATTCCACTTCCTGAAGAAACCGGAACCGTGGCTGATTTTTGCCGCTACGATGTTTGGCAATGCCGGGGTGTTTGCCTGGTTTAGCTTCGTGAAGCCGTTTATGGTCAACGTGTCAGGCTTTTCTGAGGGCGTCATGACCGCGATCATGATGCTGATGGGGCTGGGCATGGTGCTGGGAAATGTCTTCAGCGGCAAGCTGTCGTCACGCTTTAGCCCGCTGCGCATTGCTGCCACCACCGACCTGGTGATTGTGGCTTCGCTGCTGGCGTTGTTTGCCTTTGGCGAGCTTAAAACAGCTTCACTGGTAATGGGATTTGTCTGCTGCGCCGGGCTGTTTGCGCTCTCTGCGCCGCTGCAAATTCTGCTGCTGCAAAATGCGAAAGGCGGCGAGATGCTGGGGGCCGCAGGCGGGCAAATGGCGTTTAACCTCGGCAGCGCAATTGGCGCCTATTTCGGTGGATTGATGATTACGCTCGGCTTTAGCTGGAGTTATGTCACGCTTCCGGCCGCGATCTTATCCTTCTCAGCGATGACCTCTCTGCTGATGTATGGTTATTTATGTGCCAAAAAACGTCAGGCCAACGCAGGTGCGCTGGCCTGATCCCACACGTTGCCCGCTGGTCGCGGGCGCAGGAGGGGACTAAACGAATTTCGCCAGCGGGTCAGCGGCGGCAAAAGCGACCGCTTTGTCTGCTGCTGGCGGGTAAATCAGTTCGTTGGTGATGGCGACTTTGATCTTTTTGCCTTCCTCGCGCACGGATTTAACGCGCTGTTCCCAGCCCTCGGTGTATACCGCGCCCCAGCCACCTAAATCCAGACAGGTGACGTAGTTCACCTGACGGTAAGGGTACGGCTCCAGATTTAACAGGCTGGCCGCCGCGTTGTGTCCGGCGAATTTCCCAAGCTGGATCGCGTGCTGGCAGGTCATCAGCGCCGTGTTGCCCGCATCGTCCGTTTTGGCGTGCGCCATATCACCCGTCGCGTAAACCTCAGGATGCGCAGGAACCTGCAACGTGTCGTTGACGATCAGCCGACCCTGAGTATCGCGTTCCCCGTCAATTTGCAGGCTGAGGAGGTTAGCTTCTACCCCTGCCGTCCACACTACAGTGGCGCTGGCAATGCGCTCTCCGTTTTTCAGCGTTACGCCGCTGGCATCGATGGCTTCAATTTCACTGTTTAAACGCCATTCAACGCCGAGCACGTTGCTTGCTTCTTCAATTGTGTTACGCAGCGCCTCGCTATAACGCCCGCCGATGGTTGTACCTCTTTCAACTACGATTACTTTAGTCTTTGTATCAGCGCCGAAGCGAGTACGGAGTCGGGCAGGGAGTTCCGTTGCCAGTTCGATGCCGGTAAAGCCGCCGCCACACACGACCACGGTATTACGCTCCGAGGTGGAGGGGCGCGAAACCAGCGAATCAAGATGCTGCTCGAACAAGCTGGCGGAGTCGAGTTGGTCGATATCAAAGGCGTATTCAGCCAGACCGGCAACAGAAGGACGTTTAGTCTGGCTACCGGTTGCGAGGATCAGACGTTCCCAGGCGACGTCAGCAATCGCGCCGTTTGAATCGCGATACAAAACGGTTTTAGACGAGGTATCAATACGTTGTGCTTCGCCCGCAATAAAGGCGATACCCAGCTCAGCAAACAGTTCGGTCAGCGGCGCGACCATCGTCGACACGTTCTCTTCATAAAAGCGTGGGCGAACGCGCAGCTCCGCAACAGGGGCCAGCACGGCAATGCTGAGGCTATTGTTACCCGCCAGAGCAGAAAGGCGCGCGGCGCTGACCGCAGCCCACATACCGGAAAACCCACTACCCACAATTAAAATCTGCTTTTTCATACTCGATCCTTTAGTGCGTCAGGCTGTATGTCTGACATAACTGCCACTATACTTGTCGGAGTTAACTGCGACAACTTCTTTCTGAGTTAAAAATCGTTATAATGCAGCGAACAATGACCCGGAGTGAGCCATGGCGTTTTACAGTTCTGGTGTGGAATATGGCATTCATAGCCTGATGTGTATGGTGGATGCAAAAGGCAATGAACGTGAGATGAGCGTCCGGGAGATGGCGGCCTTGCAGGGCGTGCCGTACGACTATCTTGGAAAAATCTTCACCCGTTTATCACGCGCGGGGCTGGTCATCAGCACCGAAGGCAAAGGGGGAGGCTTCCGGCTGGCGCGTCCGGCCGAGCTGATCAGCGTGCTGGACGTGGCGCATGCCATTGACGGCGAGAAGAATATGTTTGAGTGTCGGGAAGTGCGTCAGCGCCTGGCGGTGTTTGATGAAACGCCACCTGCCTGGGTCTGTGACGGCCCGTGTGGGGTGCGCTCGGTCATGGACAGCGCGCAGCAGCGGATGGAAGAGGAGTTAGGGCGCCATACCATCCTGGATCTGGCGCGGAAGATGTATCGAAAAGCGCCGGACACGTTCCAGATCGAGGTTCAGGAATGGATTTCCGATCGCCGTTCGTCCACGTGAAAAGCCGGGCAGGGCAGAGCCGCTACCCGGCCACCGCGGTTAAGAACGTAAATCAATCACCATACGGCCACGGATCTGGCCCTGTTCCATTTCTTTGAAGATGGCGTTGATATCTTCCAGTGGGCGCATTGTAACTTTCGGTTTCACCTTACCTTCAGCTGCAAACTGGAAGGCTTCGAGCAGATCCTGACGGGTACCCACCAGGGAACCCACTACCTGAATCCCATCGAGGACCAGACGTGGAATATCCAGGCTCATCGCTTCCGGCGGCAGGCCAACAGCCACCACGCGGCCACCGGCGCGAACTGCGTCAACGGCAGAGTTGAAGGCCGCTTTCGCTACCGCCGTCACCACCGCCGCATGCGCACCGCCGGTTTTCTCCTGAATCACTTTTGCCGCATCTTCACTGCGGGAGTTCACGGTTAAGTCTGCGCCCATGCTGGCAGCGAGCTTCAGCTGCTCGTCATTCACGTCAATGGCGATAACCTTCGCATTGAAGACATTTTTGGCGTATTGCAGCGCGAGGTTGCCCAGACCGCCCAGGCCATAGATCGCAATCCACTGGCCGGGTTTGATGTCAGAGACTTTTACCGCTTTGTAGGTGGTGACCCCGGCGCAGGTGATGCTGCTGGCCGCCGCAGAGTCCAGTCCGTCCGGAACTTTAACCGCGTAATCCGCGGTTACGATGCACTCTTCCGCCATGCCGCCGTCAACGGAGTAACCCGCGTTTTTCACGTCACGGCACAGCGTTTCGTTGCCGGTATTACAATATTCGCAGTGGCCACAGCCTTCGAAGAACCACGCCACGCTTGCACGATCGCCTACTTTTAGCGACGTGACGCCAGGACCAATCTCTTTGACGATACCAATCCCTTCGTGGCCGAGGATCACCCCGGTTTTGTCGCCAAAATCGCCATTCTTAACATGGAGATCGGTATGGCAAACGCCACAGCACTCCATCTTCAGCAGCGCTTCACCATGTTTGAGCGCGCGTAAGGTTTTTTCTGTGACATTAACCTGATGATCCTGAGTGACAACAGCAGCCTTCATGTGTTTCTCCTTTCATGATGAGTATCTGCATAGCAGGTCTGATTACCCATTAAGGATTAATACTTTGGCGCTGTAATGCAAGGCAACCGCAACATAATGTCATTATTTGCTGCATTTTCGGATTAAGAAAAGGCTGTACCCCTCATAAATTGGGGTGAAAAACACTGGCCCGGCGACGCCACCGCCGGGCTCAGATTTACAGTTGCGCTTCTATGACCTTAATCTCTTTTCGCCATTGCGCCTGTAACTGCGGTTTTTGGTGTTTTGGCTTACGCGCCAAATCCTCTTCCAGCAGTGTTTCCAGGGCAACCAGGCGTTCGAGCAGATCGTCAGACGCTGAAGAGGGTGCCTTCGATGCGGCCTTCGACGCTTCAGGTACAACCGGACCGGTGTCCTCACGCAGACGCTCAAACACCGCCTCCGCATCGTGCCATTCGCTCAGCCTGCCGTCCTCAATCAGCCAGAAGCGGTTACAGCTCTGGCTAATTAACTGACGATCGTGGCTCACCAGCAGCACTCCGCCTTCAAACTGTTGCAGCGTTTCCGCCAGCGCCTCTTTGCCTTCCATGTCCAGATGATTGGTCGGTTCATCCAGCATCAGCAGGCTATAACGGGCAAGCGTCAGGCCGACGAACAGCAGGCGCGAACGTTCCCCGCCGCTCAGCGTACTGACTTTTTGCCCGTGACGCGCCCACGGGAACCCGGCACTGATGAGCGCCATTTTACGGGTCTGCGGATCTGGCGCGAAAGGCTCCAGCGCATCAAGCAGCGCCGCATCATCTGGCAACTGGTGCAGCGTCTGGTCGTAGTAGCCGGGTGAGACGCGCGGATGACGCTTAAGCCGCTCGTCCGCGATCTCGTCGCGAAAATGTCGCCAGATAAGCTTCAGCAGCGACGATTTTCCGCAGCCGTTACGACCCACAATCGCCACGCGATCGCCGCTCTTCAGCCGCGCGCTGTCGAGAGTAAACAGATCTGGCAGACCCGGCGCCGGGGGGACGCCGAGGTGAGTCATTTCCAGCAGGCGGTCGGCGCGAAGCGCGTCCCCGCGCAGGGTTAAGGTCCACGGGCTTCCCGCCGTCAGTTCCGTCTGGGTCTCTTTCAGGCGTTCGACCTGTTTTTCCATCTGCTTAGCCTTACGGGAGAGATCTTCGTTGTCATAGACCTTGCCCCAGTTCGCGAGACGCCGTGCGCTGGCCGTGACGCGGTCGATCTCTTTTTGCTCTGCCTTATGGCGCAACGCATCGCTTTCGTCTTTTGCATCGAGCGCCAGACGGGCGGCAGTGCAGGGAAGGGCAAAGGCGTGCAGCGTTTTATCGCGCAGGATCCAGCTGCCGTTGGTTACCGCGTCCAGCAGTTGCCTGTCGTGTGAGACCAGCACAAAGCTGCCGGACCAGTTTTGTAGAAACTGCTCCAGCCACAGCAGGGTCGGCAGGTCAAGGTGGTTGCTCGGTTCGTCCAGAAGCAGCAGATCCGGATCGCTTATCAACGCTCGTGCCAGCAGCAACCGCGTATGCTGGCCGCCGCTCAGCGTGGCGGAGGTTAACGCCGTTTCCTGCGTCGTGAAGCCCATTCCGGCCAGCAGCGACTCGGCTTTCCAGCGCAAACTGTCGCGCTCACCGATCGGCAGCTGCGCCAGCACCGCATCCAGCATGGTCAGGGGATAAAGGGCCTCCGGCAGATGTTGTTCCACGCGCGCCAGCAGGCAATGCCCCGCCAGTGAAACGGTTCCGGCAGCAGGGGACTGCGTCCCGTCGAGGATTTTCAGCAGCGTACTTTTTCCGCAGCCGTTATCACCCAGCAGGCCGATGCGATCGCCTTTTTTCAACGTAAAGGAGAGAGAGTCGAAGAGCGTGCCGAACGCCGTATCAACGCGTAAAGAATGTGCAGTGAGTAAAGTGCTCATTGTTGCTTACCCAGGAGTTACAGGCATGTTTATGCCTCGTCAAACATCGCTGACGATAACTCAGTAAGCCCGAGAGAAGGGATTTCAGGGGTTGGTGTCTTCGCTCAAGCGGAAGTTATCGCAGCACGATACCGATAACGCTTGAGCTGGTGCGATCACCAAATGTATGTGAAACATTGAAAATTTCACAGTACAGCATAATTGGCCTCCTTATATATTCAGTAGGTTAATGGATGAAGGGAGTGTAGCGGGGGAAAATGGGTTTGGCTAGTGGGAGGTGCCGTATATTCCCCTCACCCAGCCCTCTCCCCTTTGAGGAGAGGGCTGGGTGAGGGGCAATGCTTAAATAGAAGTACGACGATAGCTACGGTATTCCGGCATCCAGAAGTTATCGTCAATCGCTTGCTGCAACGCATCGGCAGAGGTTTTCACCGCGACGCCTTGCTGCTGCGCCATTTTGCCTACCGCGAAGGCAATTGCGCGGGACACTTTATGAATGTCTTTCAGCTCCGGCAGTACCAGGCCTTCACCGTTATTCACCAGCGGTGAGTGACCTGCCAGCGTTTCGCTCGCGGACATCAGCATTTCGTCGGTGATGCGTGACGCGCCGGAGGCGATAACCCCCAGACCAATACCCGGGAAGATATAGGAGTTATTGCACTGTGCGATGGGATAGAGTTTGTCCTTCCACAGCACCGGATCAAACGGGCTGCCGGTCGCGACCAGTGCCTTACTTTCTGTCCAGGCGATGATATCCTGCGGCGTTGCCTCCACGCGTGAAGTCGGGTTAGACAGCGGCATCACGATAGGGCGTTCGCAGTGCTTGTGCATCTCGCGAATAATCTCTTCCGTGAAGAGGCCGGTCTGCCCGGATACGCCGATCAGAATGTCCGGCTTCACGTTGCGCACCACGTCAAGAAGCGAGAGCACTTCGTTATCCGTATCCCAGTTTTTCAGGTTTTCACGCTTCTGCACCAGTTTGGTCTGGAACGGGAGCAGGTTTGGCATACCGTCGGTCAGCAGGCCAAAACGGTCCACCATAAAGACGCGGGAGCGAGCCAGCTCTTCGCTTAAGCCTTCGCGCTGGGTCTGGGCAATAATTTGCTCGGCGATGCCGCAGCCCGCGGAGCCTGCACCCAGGAAGACAATTTTCTGATAGCTGAGCTGGCTGCCTGCCGCACGGCTCGCGGCAATCAGCGTCCCCACTGTCACTGCCGCAGTGCCCTGAATGTCATCGTTGAACGAGCAGATCTCATCGCGGTAGCGGTTCAGCAGCGGCATGGCGTTTTTCTGCGCGAAGTCTTCGAACTGCAACAGCACGTCCGGCCAGCGGTGCTTCACGGCCTGGATGAAATCATCAACAAACTGATAGTACTCGTCGTCGGTAATGCGCGGGTGACGCCAGCCCATGTACAGCGGATCGTTCAGCAGTTGCTGGTTGTTGGTCCCCACGTCCAGCACCACCGGCAGGGTGTAGGCCGGGCTGATCCCACCGCAGGCGGTATACAGCGAGAGCTTACCGATGGGGATCCCCATCCCACCAATGCCCTGGTCGCCAAGGCCCAGAATACGTTCGCCATCGGTTACCACGATCACCTTGATGTTGTGATTAGGCACGTTTTGCAGAATGTCGTCCATGTTGTGACGGTTCTGATAGGAGATGAACACGCCGCGGGAACGTCGGTAGATCTCTGAGAAGCGTTCACACGCCGCGCCGACGGTTGGGGTGTAAATGACGGGCATCATCTCTTCGAGATGGTTCTGCACCAGGCGGTAGAAGAGGGTTTCGTTCGTGTCCTGGATATTACGCAGGTAGATGTGCTTATCGATTTCGGTTTTAAAGCCCTGATACTGGATCCAGGCGCGTTCCGCCTGTTCTTCAATGGTTTCAACCACTTCAGGCAGCAGACCCAGCAGGTTAAAGCTGCTGCGCTCTTCCATGCTAAAGGCGCTGCCTTTGTTCAGAAGGGGAAACTCCAGTAAAACCGGACCGGCGTAAGGAATATAAAGGGAACGATGTTTTTTCAGTTTGTTGTCCATGTCACTCACTCTTTTTAAGAAGATCCGTCCCTGACACTGCTGTTTGTCATCTTTCTGGCCTGTGCTACGGGGTGCGGTCGGGCGGTATTATAAAGGAGCTAAATATTAATTACCGCAACACATAAACAAAAACACCACCGGGGTAACCGATGGTGTTGTGGATTTCGTACTGGAACTTACTTGCCTGCCTGACGTTTCCTGCCGGTGGCGTGGGTCACTTGCGTTTCGCTCCCCTCTTCAATAACCACTTTGCGCTGGTTAGAGAGTTTATAGTTCAGTCCCAGAATGTGGCGTGCCTGACGGTTCGATTTCATATTAACTCCTCAATCCCGTTGATAGTTTTAAGGACAAGTTTGCTCACGCAAACGAAATGTAACCCCTTAGGTTGCAGATCCAGCTTAGCAGGTTTTTACAAAGGTGCATTTTGCCCGCTAACGACATAGTTGATGGTTTGCTGGTAGATGTCACTGAGGATGTCATTGTCTGTGGCTTCCACCCACCTGGTCAGTTCCATCAAAATGTCATCTTCGGTAACAACACCGTGCTCCGCCTGAAGACCCTGCGCAATCGCGTTAACGAGTTCGGGTTGTGCTGCTGTGGTATGTGCCGGGTAATAAGTAAACATGCTGCCTCCGTGTCGTTGTCTGTTTAATGTTACGGCGTGCAAAATCGTAATTCGCATTCAGATTGGCAAATATTTTCGCCGTTGTGGTTCAGATTCGTCCTGGAAATAAAAATATCATCTCCCGTAGCACAGAAATAAAATTCAGGGTTTCCAGCGGCGTAAATTTGTCGTTTTTTCATAAGGCATGGGCGTTGGCCAGGAAATCAATTCTACAATGCTGCCCCAGGGGGTTTGCCCATAGCAGAAAGCATTACCTTCACCTTGCTCATCCGGAAACGTGAGCGGCTTTGGCGCGGTAAACATCTCCCCGCCAGCAGCGGTGAAAGCGGCTATCGCCTTATCAAAATCATCAACATAAACAGCAAAATGCTGGAGGCCAAAGTCGCTGGCGCGGGCGGGCATTCCCTGTTCAGGGCCATGCATTTCGAAAAGTTCTATGCCGGGTCCGTGGGGCATGACGAGCATGCGAATGGCGTGAATTTTTGTGCCGGGAAATAATTTTAAGGTGTGCTGCTGGGCGGGCTGATCAATATTATCGGTTTGCGCATCGACAGAATGATATAAAACCTGGGCGTCGAAAGCGCGTTCAAAAAATAGGGTGGCTTTTTCAATGTCGGGCACCGTAATACCGATATGGTCGATGCCCCTTACTGACGATGGCATAGTTAACTCCTGCTATAAAAAACTTAAATATAGCAGGAGATAATCAGGCTACTACCACTTCATTTCGCCGGTATTCACTTTGGCACTCAGTTCCAGCGAACTGGCTTCCGCCAGATTCGGCCACTGTTTTTTCATTGTGTTGATGACGCCGGTTGACGCTTTATCTGCCGTGAGGGCCTGTTCAAACTGCTGTAGATAGCGACGGGTAAAGTCGATAGCGCCGGTACCCGCTGGCGGTGTCCCCAGGTAGTGGCCCGGAATAACGTGTTCGGGCTTAAGGGCTGCCATGCTATCCAGCGTCTGCTGCCACTGTTTGCGGCTTTCCGGCGTTTGGGTATCTGCCGTCCAGACGTGAATGCCCCATGAGACGCCCGTGCCGCCGAGGATGGTTTTTGCGGATGGGATCCAGACATACGCCGCATAGCTCTCAGGCTCTTCAATATTCACTCTCTCACCGTCAATCATAAAGGTGGTTGAGGCAAGCACTTGCGGCACGTAGAGCTGCGTCGGCGCGCCGTCTTTCATCTGTGGTCCCCAGAAGGCGAGCTTCGCGTCTTTTGTGGCCTTTTTCATCTGTGGCCCCCAGAAGGCGAGCTTCGCGTCTTTTGTGGCCTTGATATGGTCCACCACCTGTTGCGTGGCGACAACTTTGGCATTAGGGAAGGCTTTCACCAGCGGTTGCAGGCCGAAATAGAAATCCGGATCGCCGGAAGTGATCACGATTTTGTTCAGCGTTTTACCGCTGTGGCGAATTTTTTCTACCAGCGCTTCGCCATCTTTCACGCTGAACTGGGCGTCAAACAGTACCGCCTCTTTCGGGCCAGACACCAGGGTGGAAGAAACGGCAAAAATGCCTTTTTCCTGCGGGTTGTACGTATCAACGGTCAACGGCGCGGCAAAGACGGCCGGAGTGAAAAGGGTTGTCAGCAAAGCAAGGCGGGCGATGGTCATGGTCATGTCTCTGTTCTTCAGGAAAGTCTCTATTGTACGGATCTCTTCATTTGCCAGAATTCCTGAAACAGGAGATGCTTAGTTTCATAAATCGAGCAAATGGAGGTCAAAATGGATCGCGTTATTGCCGCCCAGGTGTACAACCGCATCTGTGAGCTGGGGAGTTTAAGCGCGGCGGCGCGGGCGCTGGGGATCTCCCGTCCGATGGTGAGCCGTTATCTGGAGCAGATGGAGAAGTGGGCCGGGGCGCGGCTGGTGAACCGCTCCACCCGCAAGCTGACGCTGACGGCGGCGGGAGAGAAGGTCCTGCAAAAGACGCGAACGCTCTCGCAAATTTCTCAGGAAATTGAAGATCAGTCAGTGAAGGATTTACCCTCAGGCACGCTTCGCGTCGCCTGCGCGCATTTTACCGCGATGCAGATTATCGCTCCGGTGCTGCCCGATCTGTTGCAGCGTTACCCTCAGCTGCGCATTGAGCTGGATGTTAACAACCATCCGGTAAGCCTGGTGGGCGAGCGAATTGACGTGGCGATCCGCATCACCGATAACCCCGAACCGGGCATGATCGCCCGCCGACTGGGAGAGTGTCGGTCCGTACTTTGCGCTTCGCCGCACTACCTTGCCAGCCGGGGCGTTCCAGAGCAGCTGGAGGACTTAGCACGGCACAACTGCCTGCATTACAGCTTTTTTGCCGGTCAGTCGTGGCGTTTTTTGACGCCCGAAGGGGAGCCGATCACGACGGCGGTCAGCGGCAATCTCAGCGCCAGCATCTCGTCACTGCTGATGGAGGCGGCGATAAACCACTGTGGTATTGCCATGCTGCCCGAGCGCGAGGCCGACGCGGCGCTAAGGCAGGGCAGCCTGGTGCCGGTGCTCAGCGCCTTTACGCCAAAACCAATCGGTATTTTTGGTATTTATCAGTCGCGAGACTATCAGCCTGCGGCGCAGCGTGTGTTCCTCGACGCGCTGGCAAACCACCTTGCCACGCGCTCGGACTAATCTGTCTTCCCTGCAAAATGGATTATGCGTCCTATACTTATCCCTTTGTAAGCCAAAAGGAGAGCAAGAATGACGATTCATAAGCACGGTTCAGCACACTGGTCTGGCGACATCAAACGCGGCAAAGGGACGGTCTCAACAGAAAGTGGCGTCCTTAACCAGCAACCTTACGGCTTTAACACCCGCTTCGAGGGCGAAAAAGGGACCAACCCGGAAGAGCTGATTGGCGCAGCGCACGCGGCCTGTTTCTCTATGGCCCTGTCGCTAATGTTGGGCGAAGCGGGTTATACCGCCGATTCCATCGATACCACGGCGGATGTCTCGCTGGATAAAACCGACAGTGGTTTTGCCATCAGCAAAGTGGCGCTGCAAAGCAAGGTGACGGTACCGGGTATCGATCCGCAGCAGTTCGACGGCATTATTCAGAAAGCGAAGGCGGGTTGTCCGGTGTCGCAGCTGTTGAAAGCCGAAATTACGCTGGATTACAAACTGAACTGATATCTGGCCGGGCAAATGCCCGGCTAACCTTTCACCGCCGCAGGGAAGACCTCGGCAAGCCACGCAATAAACACTCTCAGGCGATGTGTTAAATGCCGACTCTGTGGATAGACCACGTGAAAAGGATACGCCTTAGGACGCCAGTCGCTCAGGATCTCTACCAGCGCGCCCGTTTCCAGATGCGCTCTCGCAGCATAGCCAAACGTCTGAATAATCCCTAAACCCGCCAGCGCCGCGGCCAGGTGTGCGTTGCTTTCATTGACTCCAAGATGGTGCGGAACGCTGATCTCCAGCGGTTCACCCCGATCGAGGAACCGAAACGGGAATGCGCGTCCGGTAACGGGGGAAAGGTAGCTAATCAGCTTATGGCCGTTGCGCAGCTCCTGCGGATAGGCAGGGATGCCGTGAGTCTTAAGATAGCCCGGCGTCGCGCAGGCTATCATCCGGGCGTCACCGATATGCCGGGCGATAAGCGAAGAGTCATCCAGCGGGCCGCCGCGGATCACACAGTCTACGTTTCCACTGATTAAGTCTACCGGACGATCGGCTACCCCCAGGTTGATGCGCAGGTCCGGGTAGCGCTGAAAAAAATCCGGCAGCAGGGGGATCAACACGTCCCGGGCGGTTGAACCCCCCACGTCGATACGCAAATGGCCTTTAGGCGTGCAGCACGATGCGCGAAAGGCGGTATCAATGTCCTCTATATCAATTAATACCCGCAGCGCTTTCTCGTAGTATTCCATGCCTTCTGCCGTCGTGACCACCCGGCGCGTAGTACGATGCAGCAGCCGTGTTTCCAGGTGCGCTTCAAGTGATTTTACCAGCTTACTCAGCGTAGCTATCGGCATGTTCAGGGAGTCTGCCGCTCGGGTAAAGCTTCCGGATTCAACCACCCGCGTAAAGGCGCGCATTGCCATTAGCTGATCCACACAGATCTCCTCTGATTATTTCCTGCTGTGAAAATTCATTTTCATTTTTGCCCGTTTATCACGAATCCCGCAAGATCTAAAGTCTGCCTGACGCGGGCAAACGCTCCTCTTTTACATCACAACAGAAGGTTATGAGTATGAATACAACGCTTGCAGGAAAAATCGCTCTGGTGACCGGCGGCAGCACCGGTATTGGTCTCGCAACGGCACAGGAGCTGGCGGCGCAGGGAGCGAAGGTCTATATCACCGGACGTCGTCAGGCCGAACTGGATGCCGCGCGGGCAGACATTGGCGCCGCGTCGGTAGCTATCCGCGCGGACGTCTCCAGAATGGCCGATCTGGATGCGGTTTACGCGCAGATTGCTAAAGAAGAGGGACGACTCGATATTCTGTTCGCCAACGCCGGGGGCGGCGACATGCTGCCGCTGGGCGCCATCACCGAGGAGCAGTTTGACCGGATTTTTGCCACCAACGTGCGCGGCGTGCTGTTTACCGTCCAGAAAGCGCTGCCGCTGCTCTCCTCTGGTTCATCCATTATCCTCACCGGATCGACGGTTTCAATTAAGGGGACGGCGAATTTTAGCGTCTACAGCGCCAGTAAAGCCGCCGTGCGGAACTTTGCCCGCTCCTGGGCGCTGGACTTACAGGGCCGCGGGATACGCGTCAACGTCGTCAGCCCTGGCCCCGTGAAAACGCCCGGTCTTGGCGATCTGGTTCCCGAAGAACAGCGTCAGGGATTATACGATGCGCTGGCGGCCCAGGTGCCGCTGGGTCGCCTGGGCGCGCCGGGCGAAGTCGGAAAAGCCGTGGCGTTTCTGGCGTCCGATGCCGCCAGCTTTATAAACGCCACGGAGCTGTTTGTCGATGGCGGGATGGCGCAAATCTAGCGGTTACGCCAGCAGCGTACGCTTCGGTCTCCGGCTGCGGGCTGAAGCGGCTGCGGCCGTTCGCATCCTTCAACTGCCAGCGGGCAGCGGTCGCGGAAGTAGCAGCCATCGGGCAGGCGGCGATTACCGGGGAGATCGGTTTTGCGTAATGCCAGATCTTCGTCCAGCGGTTCTCCGGTACGGGGAACGGAGTCAAGCAGCAGCTGCGTATACGGATGCCGTGGCTTGCCCAGCACCTGGTCCGCCGGACCCAGCTCCACGATCTGCCCCAGATACATTACCGCCACCCGGTCGCTCATGTGCCGGACCACCGAGACGTTGTGCGAGATCAGCACGTAGGTCAGATTTCGCTGCTGTTGCAGGGCAACCAGCAAATTGAGGATCTGCGCCTGGACGGAAATATCCAGCGCGCTGGTGGGTTCATCCAGCACGATGATGTCCGGATCCGAAGAGAGCGCCCGGGCAATAGCGATGCGCTGGCGCTGTCCACCCGAAAACGCATGCGGCAGGCGGTCAAGATATTCCGCCCGAATGCCCACCTGCTGCGCCAGCGTCTCAGCCAGCTGACGACGCTCCCGTTCGCTGCGGCGTTGCTGTATCCACACCGGCTCGGTAATGATGCGCCAGACGGGTAAACGCGGGTCGAGGGACGAGAGCGGGTCCTGAAATACCATCTGCATACCGCCTGCCGCATTCGCGCGCTGACAGGCACCGGTACTCGGTTTGAGCATGCCCATCAGCAGCTGCGCCAGCGTGCTCTTTCCACAGCCGGATTCCCCCACAACGCCCAGCGTTTCGCCGCGATGGATCCGGAGATCCATGCCGTTGAGGGCGTGTACCTGCTCCGTCACGCGCCCCAGCCAGTTTTTGCGCGCAGGAAAATTCACATGCACGCTATCCAGTTCCAGCAGTACCTCAGACATGGCGTCTCTCCTGTTGTGGGTACCAGCAGGCAGCCTGCTGGCCTTCTGCGCCCGTGGAAATTAAGCGCGGCGTTTCGCTGCATTTCGCCCCGGCAGCAAAACAGCGTTCGCGAAAGGCACATCCGCACGGGAGGTGGCTGAGGTTAGGCACCGTGCCGGGAATGGCCGGGAGGATCTCGCGCGGTTCACCATTTTCCGGGGCACACCGCAGCAGGCCAATCGAATAGGGGTGCACAGGATGGTGGATCAAGGTCTGCGTGCTGCCGCTTTCGATCACGCTGCCCGCGTACATAACGTACATCCGGTCACAAAGCTGCGATACCACCGCCATATCGTGACTGATAAACAGCACCGACGTCCCGCTGGCGCGCGCTTTGTGTTTCAGCAGACGCAGCACCTGACGCTGAACGGTCACGTCCAGCGCGGTGGTCGGCTCATCGGCAATGATCAGCTCCGGCTCGCAGGAGAAGGCAAGGGCGATCATCACCCGCTGGCGCATGCCGCCGGAAAGCTCAAACGGATAGCGATCCATCACCTGTGCCGCATCCGGGATTTGCATCTCGCCCAGCAGGGCGATCGCCTTCTGCTGCGCGTCGCGGCGGGAAAGCGACTGATGCTGGCGGATCACCTCCACCATCTGCCTGCCAATCCGGCGCGTGGGGTTGAGCGCCGTCATCGGCTCCTGAAAAATCATCGCCACCCTGGCGCCGCGCCACTGACGAAGCTGTTTTTCCGACGCGTTCAGGACATCTTCACCGAGCAGCGTGACCCGTCCATGGTGAATATGGTAACTGCCTTCCGGCAGCAGGCGCATCGCCAGCATCGCGGTAACCGATTTTCCCGAGCCGGATTCGCCCACCACGCCGACAATTTCACCCCGGCCAATCTCCAGCGAAACGTGGTTGAGCGCGTGGACGTCACCGCGAAAAATGGGGAAGCTCAGGTGCAAATCTTCAATTGATAATACGGAATCACTCATGACTGCTTCCCTCCTGATTTGGGATCCAGCAGGTCGCGAAGACCATCGCCAAACAGATTAAACCCAACTGCCGTGATCAGAATTGCCGCCCCCGGAAACGCGCAGTACCACCACTGGTCAAGCACGTAGTTACGCCCCACGGCCACCATCGCGCCCCATTCGGCGGTGGGTTGCTGCGCGCCTAATCCAATAAAGCCCAGCGTGGCGGCCATCAGAATGGCGCTGCCGATATCCAGCGACGCCTGTACGATCAGCGGCGGCAGGGCGTTACGCAGGATATGCCAGCTGATCAGGTGCCAGCGCGACGCGCCAAAGGTGCGGGCGGCCTGCACGTAGGTGAACTGGCGCACAACCAGCGTTTGCCCGCGTGCCAGCCGCACGTAAAACGGAATGCGTACAATCGCAATCGCCAGCATCGCGTTAAACAGGCTTGGGCCGAGCGCGGCGGCCAGCGCCATCGTCAGCACCAGCGAGGGGATGGAGAGCATAATGTCCATGATACGCATAATGATGGCGTCGCCGCGTCCGCCGAGTACGCCGGACAAACAGCCGAGCAGAGAACCGATGCCGCCCGCAATCACCACCACCGCCAGCCCCGCCGTGATGGACTGCTGGCTGCCCACCAGCACGCGGCTGAACAGATCCCGGCCCACCTCATCGGTGCCAAACCAGTGCTGGGCTGAAGGCGCCTGCAATCGCGCGGTCAGATCCAGCGCGTTCGGATCGTGCGGGACTATCCACGGCGAGACCACCATCATCAGCAGCATCACGATCATAATCACCCCGCCGATCAGCGTGAGCGGGCTTTTGCGTAACATCCAGAACAGCTTTGCCCAGTTGATGCGCTGTTTGGCGGTGCTGACGGGGACGGGCGTTTCCTGAGTTAACATCATTCGGCACCTCCGCGCCCGATTCGCGGGTCGATCCACAGATACAGCAGATCCACCACCAGATTGACGAAGACATAGGCCAGCGATACCACGACCGCGAAGCCCATGACGGCAGGGAAGTCCAGCGCCTGAATGGAGGTCACCACCCAGGCTCCCATTCCCGGCCAGGCAAACACGGTTTCGGTAAGGACTGCCCCATACAGCAGATCGCCCAGCGCCAGCCCGAGCACGGTAATGGAGGGGATCATGGCGTTGGGTAAGGCGTAGCGCAGCACGATGTACCAGCCCGGCAACCCGCTCGCGCGGGCGGTACGAATATAATCCTCGCTCAGTTGCTCCAGCATCGCGGAACGCACCTGACGCGCCACAATACCCAGATGCACAAAGGCCAGGGTCAGGGAGGGTAGAATCAGGTGCTGTAGGGCGTTGAAAAACACCTCGCCGTTGCCTTCCAGCAGGGCGTCCAGCAGATAAAAGCCGGTAACGTGGGCAGGCGGATCGAGCCAGTCGTCCAGCCTGCCGCCGCCGGGCAGAATTTGCAGTTGCCCGTAGAACAGAACGATTACCCCCAGTCCCAGCCAGAAGGCAGGCGTCGAGATGCCCGTCATCGCCATCAGTCGCACCAGGTGATCCAGCCAGCGGTTACGGTACACCGCCGATAAAATGCCCAGCGGTACGCCAATCACCAGCGCCAGCAGCAAAGAGCAGAAGGCCAGCTCCAGCGTGGCGGGGAAAAAGGCTTTCAAATCTTCCGCAACGGGGCGACCGGTACGAATGGAGGTGCCCAGATCGCCGTGCGCCAGCGCCTCTACATAGCGGCCAAACTGAATATAGAGCGGTTGATCCAGCCCCAGCTGCTGGCGGATGCCCTGCACGATTTCATCGCTGGCGCGGTCACCGGCCAGCAGGCGGGCCGGATCGCCGGGGATCAGGTGTGAAATAATAAAAGTAATAATACAGACACCGGCCACCACCAGGATTAACCCCCAGCAGCGCTGGCGCACGATGCTCCAGAACGTCATACACTTCCCCCCGGCGTGGGCCGTTACTTACTCATGGTGGCGATGTTAAAGACCTGCTCAAGCATCGGATTAAAGGTGAAGCCTTTGACCTCTTTGTTCATCGCCAGCTGGTAGTTCTTCTGGAACAGATAAACGTAAGCCGCCTCGTCAATCACCACTTTCTGCGCCTGCTGGTAATCTTTGGTGCGTTCCGCCTGATCGGTGGTTTTCAGTGCCGCCTGCAACAATGCATCGACCTCTTTGTTCTCATAGAATGAGCGGTTACCCGGCAGCCCTTTTTTGTCCGATTCGAACCAGTAGTTCATGAACATGTACGGGTCAGCGAAGTCCGGGCTCCAGTTACCAATCGCAATGTCATAATCACCTTTGCCGACGCGGTCGCGCATGGTGGCGTTCGCCAGTTTCTCGAGCTTGACGTTAATCCCCAGCTTGCCCAGGCTCGCCTGCGTGGAGAGGGCGATAGGCTCCCAGTTCGGGTCGTTATCGGAGTAGAGGAACGTCAGGCTGGCCGGTTTATCGTTGACTTTCTCCAGCGCCGCTTTGGCCTTAGCCTCGTCAAAGCTGTACTGCATGGCGTTCGTATCGAAGCCCCACATGCCCTCCGGGATCGGGCCGCGCATCTGCTTGCCGTTCCCGCTGAGAATGCCTTTCACCATCCCCTGATAATCGGTGGCCCAGGAGACCGCGCGGCGCAAATCCACCTGATTCATCGGAGGCTTACTGTTGTTCAGATAGAGGTAGGTCACCCGCAGGGACGGGTATTCCGCCACGGCCACTTTGCCTTCCTGCTTCAGAGCGGCAAGCTGATCCACCGGCAGGGCGTCGGCGATATCCAGATCGCCACGGGAAAGTTGCAGGCGACGCGAGGCGCTTTCACCGATAATCTTCACCGAGACGCGCTTGAAGTGCGGCTTTTCACCCGGCCAGTGTGGGTTGGGCACCATCACCAGCTGCTGACCTTTCCGCCAGCTTTTCAGCATAAACGGTCCGGAACCCGCGGTGTTTTGCGCCAGGAAACCGCGCGCGTCGTCGGCGGCATTGGCTTTCAGGACCGCCGGGTTGACGATCGACGCGCCGTCATTGGCCAGCGTGTAGAGGAACGGGGCGAACGGCTGGCTGAGGGTGAATTTCACCGTATGCTCATCCACCGCGTCCACTTTCAAATCTTTCGGGAACGCTTCGGAAGGTCCCTGATTAATTTTCAGCAGACGTTCAAACGACAGCTTGACCGCTTCGGCGGTCACCGGCGTGCCGTCCGAAAATTTTGCATTATCTGCCAGGGTGAACGTCCACTCTTTCTGGTCGTCAGACGCCTTCCAGCCCGTCGACAGATCGCCTTCCACCTCCGTGGTGCCAGGCTTGTATTTCACCAGACGCTGGTACGAGGGGTAGGTCACCGTCCAGTCGTTGTTATCGATAGTGACCGCCGGATCCAGCGTTTGCGGATCGGCAGCTTTCCCAATCACCAGCATATCTTTTGGCACCGCCGCCAGCGCGAGAGGGGCGCTCAGGGCGAGCGTAGCGGCAATCAGGGTTGTAAGCAGCGTAGTTTTCATGGCCGGGCTCCAGAATTAGAGTGAGTGTGTGGTCGGATAACAGGCGAACTGGTCATCTAACAGCGGGTAGCTGGCGGCGTTCGGCAGTTCGAAATGCCACCACTCGCTGCTGATGCCCACAAAACCGCCGCCGTACATCACGGCGTTCAGGAGCAGACGATTTCGCTGCGCCTCGGGCGGAACGGAAGGGTGCCAGGCATGAGAACGGTCGTCCATTTCGTCAAACCCGGCGCCCATATCCAGCACGTTGTCGTGTTCATCCATCAGCGTGACGTCAATGGCGGTGCCCCGGCTGTGGTTAGAGCCAATTGCGACATCCACCACGTATTCCGGATTGGGGCAGGCATCCCAGAGTTGCGCCTGCGCCTGCTGGGGGCGGTAGGCGTCGTAAACCACCAGCTTCAGACCGGCCAGCGCGGCGATGCTGATCGCTTTCGCCAGCGCGGTGGCGGCATCCGTATGCAACAGGCACGCGGCGTGCTGGTAGATCGGGCGGCCAGTGATGTTATCGGCGGTCGCGTATTTCAGATCGATATGCAGCGTGGGAAAGGTTTTCGCCACATCAATCAGTTGACTCTCTTCAGGCATAGCTCCGCTCCTTTAGCGTTCAAATTGACCAAACTCTTGTTGTAGTTGTCGGTTGATTGCCAGACGTTCCGGCAGCGCATCGCCCAGCGCCTCGACAACGCCCGACAGCAGCAGGTTGAAGAGACAGCTCACCGGCGCCAGCGAATCCCAGAAATGGCCGGTATCGGTCTTCACCTGGAGTAAATCAATCGGATAATCCCGCGCCCACGGGCACCAGATATCGGTGATCAGCGCCATCGCCAGGCCTTTTTCGCTCGCCACGCGGCAGTACTGGCGGGCAATGGCGGAGTAGACGCGGGTATCCGTCAGCACGATATACGGGTTCGCAAAGCCGGAGTTAAGCGACTCCACCCAGCTACCGGAGAGCCCTTCGGAATAGCTCACCCGCGGGCGCAGGTACTCCAGATGGCTGAAGAACGCATTGGCGATCCCGCGCGTGGACTGGATCCCCAGCACGAAGACGGCGTCGGCATGGGTAAGTTGCTGGACCACCTGCCTGAACGTTTCGCTTTGCGCCAGCTGGTAGACATGGGCAATGGCGTCCACCTCCAGCGACAGGGAGTGCTGAAGGCGATCCGACAGCGGCTGTTGCTGCTTCCAGGAGTCGAGACGCTCGTTAATGCCCCAGGGCTGGTGGGGATCGCGCAGGCTTTTTTTGGCGTCGTCCAGGTTGCGATAGCCCAGCTTGCGCAGAAAACGTCCGACGGTGATCCCGCTGGTGGCCGTGGCCAGCGCCACGCTCTCTGCCGTTTCAAAGGGGATCTGCCCGACGTGCGCCAGCATCCAGCTTGCCACCCGCTTTTCGCTCGGGGTGAGCTGGCTAAAGGTCGCTTCGATACGGCTCAACACCTCAGGTTTGGTCGTCATACCGCCTCGCTGTTAACTGGCTGTCAAAGTCCGGGTTTCTGTTACCGGATTAACAATGCAGGACGCGTGCCATGTTCACATTGCGGCGAAAACGCGCTGTGCAGCAAAGTTAATGCAATATTTGTTTAACAGATGCTCAACATTTGTGCAGCGTAGTTCACTTTTGGTGCAGTGTCCGGCCTGAGCGGTATCTATTTGGTGAATACGTCAGCCTCTTCACATTTTTTGGTAAGATAAACGCTCTGTGGATAAGGGAGGGAGCCTAACATGGCGAATTTGCCCTGGCGGGTCAGCGTGCGCCTGATGGCTCTCGCAAAAAAAATAGCGATGGTCATCGGGATCATTGTGCTCGTGCTGCTGGCGGTGCGGGTTTATCTTTCGCAGCAGGGGCCGGCCCTGCATCACTGGCACACCTGGCGGGCTGACGAAATGTCCGTGCAGGAGATGGATAACGCGACCTTCGCAGCGTATGTCGCGCGGGAAAACGCCATCTTCACCGCTCTCGACGCTGAGGTGACGGCGAAAGTCACCCCCGCAGAGCGCACGCCGCTGAACCGTTATTACCGCCAGAGCCTGGTATGGCCAGGACACTTTTCCCCGGATGCAAACCGGTCGTTCGTGCTGATGCCTGCCGGAAAGCCGCGCGGGGCGGTGGTATTGCTGCACGGTCTGACGGATTCGCCCTACAGCGTCAGGCATCTGGCAGAGAATTATCAAAAGCACGGCTTTGTGGCCGTAGTGCCTCGTTTGCCCGGACACGGCACGGCGCCGGGCGCGCTGACAGACGTTGACTGGGAGGCGTGGCTGGCGGCAACGCGCCTTGCGGTTCGTGAAGCAACACGCCTGACGGGGAACGATCTCCCCCTGCATCTGGTGGGCTACTCCAACGGTGGGGCGCTGGCGATGAAATACGCCCTCGACGCCCTTGATGCGCCTGAACTGCGTAAACCTCAGCAGATCGTGTTGCTCTCCCCGATGATTGGCGTCACGGCGTTTGCGCGCTTTGCCGGATTCGCCGGGCTACCGGCTATGTTACCGGCGTTTGCCAAAGCCGCGTGGCTCAACATTTCGCCGGAATATAATCCTTATAAATACAATTCGTTCCCGGTGAATGCGGCACGTCAGTCCTGGCTACTCACCCAGGCGCTGCATGAGCAGATAAATCGCGATGTTCATGATCACAAACTGGCGCAGCTCTCGCCGATACTTGCTTTCCAGTCGGTCATGGATTCAACGGTCAGTACCCGCGCCGTGGTCAGCGGGCTGTTTGACCAGCTTCCGGCAAACGGCAGCGAACTGGTGGTTTTTGATATCAACCAGGCCGGGAGTTTCCGTCCACTGTTCAGGCCGTCATCGTGGACGGCGGTGGCTGACCTGCTGCCCGAGGCGAAAAGACGTTACAGTGTCACGATTGTGACCAATGCCAGCCCCGACAGGTTTGATATGGTGGCAAAGACAACGCCAGCGGGCAGCACCCGGGAAACGGTGGCGCCGCTGTCAGTGGCGTATCCGCAGGAGGTTTATTCCCTGTCTCATGTTGCCATTCCGTTCCCGCCGGATGACGATCTGTATGGCCGCCATCCTGAGGTGAAAAACCACTACGGTATCAGCCTCGGGACGATAGCCCTGTGGGGAGAAACATCGGTTCTGAGCGTCGGCAAAGATGCGCTGATGCGCGTGACGTCGAATCCGTTCTACGATTATATGCAGACGCGGATCGACAGCCGTATCGGGGAGAATTAAGCCCGACGTGGAATAGATTAGGTCACACCGGGGAACTGTGTTAAACAATACCGTTCAGGCGTATACCCCATACCGGACCCCGTTTCTGTGCTGACAACTCTCATTTATCGAAGCCAGCTGAGCTTAACCTGCACCTCCGCAGCGTTAAGCGCGCTGGTTGAACAGGCCAGGATCCGTAATACGGAGCAGGGCATCTCAGGCATTCTTCTCTCCCGTGGACGTGACGTTCTGCAAATTCTCGAAGGCACGGAACAGAGCGTCGTCGCGCTTTTTAACACCATCCGTGCGGATGACCGGCATACCGGCGTGGTGGAGCTGATGCGCGATTACGGCCCGCGCAGACGTTTCGAAGACGTGGGAATGCTGCTGTTTGACCTGGATGTTCAGACCCCGAAAGCGGTTCTGGCGTCGGTTCTGCATTACAGCAAGCTGGAAAGCTATCTGACTTCTGAGGATCGGGTCTTCAAATTTATTCAGACCTTTATCACCGGCAAAACCGCTATCCCACCCGCTTCGGACTATGAGCCTGATAAATGGACGCTTTCGCGAGAGCGCGCGCCGTTTGGTAAAGGGTTAGGTCTGCTGGCGGGACAGCCCTGCCAGTTTGCGCTGCAACCCATTGTCGAGCCGTCCGAAGGCAAAATCAGTTCTCTCGAAGCGCTTATACGCGGAAACGACGGCGGCAGCCCGGAGCATTTCTTCCGTAGTCTCGATCGTGAACAGATTTACGAAGTCGACCTGCAAACCAAAGCCTGGACCTTTGCGCTGGCGCAAAAGCTCGGCATCGGCAGCCACAAACTGGCGGTGAACCTGCTGCCAATGTCGCTGGTTAACGTGCCGGGCGCGGTAGAGTTCCTGGTAACGCAGATCAAAAAGCACAATCTACAGCCAGAGCAGGTGATCATTGAAGTCACTGAGAACGAGATGATCTCTGGCTTCAACCAGTTTAACAGCGCCATTAAACAGCTGCGCGCGGAAGGGGTTGGGCTGGCGATAGATGATTTTGGTTCCGGCTATGCTGGTCTTTCACTGCTCACCCGGTTTCAGCCGGATAAGCTCAAAATCGACAGAGAGATCGTCAGCGATATCCACCTGAGCGGGCCCAAGCAGGCGATTGTGAAGTCGATAATCAGCTGCTGCACCGATCTGGAGATTACGCTGGTCGCAGAAGGCATTGAGAAGATAGAAGAGTGGTGCTGGCTTGAATCCGCCGGTATTCGCCGCTTCCAGGGCTTTTTGTTCGCCCGCCCGCAGCTCAATGGCGTGGGTGATATTCACTGGCCCCATCGGGTGGGTTAAGCAAATTGTCCCTCGCCATATTTCCCCGACACCCTGCCTGTGCTTAAATAGCTAAACCGGTTTAACATGATTTAGCTAAGAAGGTGATATGGAGACGATCTGGGTACTTGGCGATGCAGTGGTGGATCTGTTGCCCGACGGAGAGGGCAAACTGCTGCAATGTCCTGGCGGCGCACCGGCCAATGTCGCGGTAGGGGTTGCGCGTCTGGGCGGCAGAAGCGCCTTTATAGGCCGGGTGGGCGACGACCCCTTCGGGCGTTTTATGCAAAAAACGCTTGCGGATGAGCAGGTTAATACAGAATGGCTGCGCCTGGACCCGCAGCATCGCACCTCCACGGTGGTGGTGGATCTCGATAACGACGGTGAACGTTCCTTTACCTTTATGGTTCGCCCGAGCGCTGATTTATTCCTCGACTCTGCCGATCTCCCGCCATTCCGCGCCGGGGAGTGGCTGCACGTCTGCTCTATCGCGCTCAGCGCCGAACCCAGCCGTTCCGCGACGTTTCAGGCGATGTCCGCTATCAGACTGGCGGGGGGATTTGTCAGCTTTGACCCCAATATCCGCGCCGATCTCTGGCACGATGAAGTCGAGCTGCGTCAGTGTCTTGAGCGGGCATTAGCCTGTGCAGATGTGGTGAAAATCTCGGTGGAAGAGCTGGCGTTCTTAACCGGAAATGCGCAGGTCCATGAGGGGCTGGCGGCGCTGATGCGCACCTGTCCGGCCAGGCTGGTGCTGGTGACGCAGGGAAAAGAGGGCGTAACCGCCTGGCAGAAAGGCGCGTTGACGCACTATCCTGCATCACCCGTGGAATGCATTGATACCACCGGCGCGGGGGATGCTTTCGTCGCCGGGCTGCTGTTCGGTCTGGCTCGTGATGGCCAGGCCCGTCTTTCAGAGGTCATCACGCTGGCGCAGCGCTGTGGGGCGCTGGCGACAACCGCAAAAGGGGCAATGACCGCGCTGCCTTATCATCACGAACTGTAATTCACCTCTCCAGGCCTCCGGTCGGCGGCCTGAATTGTCGCCTCGATCACACTTACTAAAACGGTTTAGCAAAAAACGTTGCCGATCCAAAATTCAACGGTTTATTATCATCAGCCTAAACCGGTTTAGCAATTTAGCACTTTCTCCGATAGTTATTAGGGATGCGACAAAATGTATAAAAAACGCAGACTTGCCGTGATGATAGGCATGCTGGCCGGGAGTACCTCTGTTTTTGCCCAGACGGATATGACACGTATCGAAGCGCGCCTGGCGGCGCTGGAGCAGCGTTTGCAGGAGGCGGAAACCCGCGCGCAGGTTGCTGAAAAGCGCGCAACGGCAGCGGAACAGAAAACACAGCAGCTGGTGGCTGCGCAGCAGGAAGCGCAGACCTCCACACAGGCGGTGGCGCAACGTACTACGGTGCTGGAAGAAAAAGCCGACCGGACAGGCGGTTTTGAATTTCACGGTTACGCCCGTTCCGGCCTGCTGATGAACGACGCGGCCTCCAGCAGCAAAAGCGGCCCTTATCTGACGCCCGCCGGGGAAACGGGCGGGGCCATCGGGCGACTGGGGAACGAAGCGGATACCTACGTTGAGCTGAATGTTGAGCACAAACAGACGCTGGAGAATGGTGCGACGACGCGCTTTAAGGCGATGCTGGCCGACGGTCAGAAAACCTATAACGACTGGTCGGCAGACAGCAGCGACCTGAACATTCGTCAGGCCTTTGCCGAGCTGGGCAATTTGCCTGACTTTACCGGTGCGCTGAAGGGCAGTACCTTCTGGGCGGGTAAGCGTTTTGACCGCGACAACTTCGACATTCACTGGCTGGATTCCGACGTGGTGTTTCTCGCCGGGACCGGCGGCGGCGTCTACGACGTGAAGTGGAACGATACGCTGCGCAGTAACTTCTCCCTTTATGGCCGTAACTTCGGCAGCGAAGAGGAGATCGACAACAACGTTCAGAACTACATCCTCAGCATGAATCACTTCGCCGGGCCGGTACAGATGATGGTCAGCGGCTTACGGGCAAAAGATAATGACGACCGTAAGGACAGCAACGGCGATCCGATTAAAACCGACGCGGCCAATAACGGGGTACATGCGCTGGTTGGTCTGCATAACGAGAGCTTCTACGGCCTGCGGGAAGGTTCCGCCAAAACGGCGCTGCTTTACGGCCACGGTCTGGGCGCCGAGGTGAAAAGTATTGGTTCAGACGGCGCGCTGCTGTCAGAAGCCGGTACCTGGCGTTTTGCAAGTTACGGTGTCACGCCGCTGGGCGGTGGCTGGCACATTGCGCCTGCCGTGCTGGCGCAAACCAGTAAGGACCGCTACGTGAAGGGCGACAGCTATGAGTGGGTCACGCTCAATACGCGTCTGATCAAAGAGGTGACCCAGAATTTCGCCCTCGCGTTCGAAGGCAGCTATCAGTACATGGATTTAAGCCCGGAAGGCTACAAGGATCGCAATGCGGTTAACGGTAGCTTCTACAAGCTGACCTTCGCCCCGACGTTAAAGGCGGGCAAAATTGGCGATTTCTTCAGCCGTCCGGAGCTGCGCCTGTTCGCCACCTGGATGGACTGGAGCAGCAAGCTGGATAACTACGCCAGCGATGACGCCTTTGGCAGCAGCGGCTTCAACGCGGGCGGGGAATGGAACTTTGGGGTGCAGATGGAAACCTGGTTTTAACCCTTCACGCTCCCGCATCGCGGGGGCGTTTCGAACACCATAAAAAGAGGTCAGGAAGAGGTATCTATGGATTTTAATCATATTGCGCGCGAGCTTATTCCGCTGCTCGGTGGCAAAGAGAACATTGCCAGCGCGGCACATTGCGCCACGCGCCTTCGTCTGGTGCTGGTCGATGATGCGCTTGCCGACCAGCAGGCTATCGGCAAGGTTGAAGGCGTGAAAGGCTGTTTTCGAAACGCCGGGCAGATGCAGGTAATCTTCGGCACCGGGGTGGTGAATAAGGTTTACGCCGCGTTTATTCAGGCGGCAGAGATTAGCGAGTCCAGTAAATCGGAAGCGGCGGATATTGCGGCCCGCAAGCTGAACCCGTTCCAGCGTATCGCGCGTCTGCTCTCCAACATCTTCGTGCCGATTATCCCGGCGATCGTGGCCTCGGGTCTGCTGATGGGCCTGCTGGGGATGGTTAAAACCTACGGCTGGGTTAATCCGGATAACGCGCTCTATATCATGCTGGATATGTGCAGCTCGGCGGCGTTTATTATTCTGCCGATCCTGATTGGTTTCACCGCCGCGCGGGAGTTTGGCGGCAACCCGTATCTGGGGGCAACGCTCGGCGGCATCCTGACTCATCCGGCGCTGACCAACGCCTGGGGCGTAGCGTCCGGCTTCCACACCATGAACTTCTTCGGTCTTGAAATCGCCATGATTGGCTATCAGGGAACCGTCTTCCCGGTGCTGCTGGCGGTGTGGTTTATGAGCATTGTGGAAAAACAGCTGCGCCGGGCGATCCCGGATGCGTTAGATCTGATCCTGACGCCGTTCCTGACCGTCATTATCTCCGGCTTCATTGCGCTATTGATTATTGGCCCGGCGGGACGCGCGCTGGGCGACGGGATCTCCTTCATTCTTAGCACCCTGATTGCCCACGCGGGCTGGCTGGCCGGGCTGCTGTTTGGTGGGCTCTATTCGGTGATTGTCATTACCGGCATTCACCACAGCTTCCACGCCATTGAGGCCGGGCTGCTGGGTAATCCGTCGATTGGCGTTAACTTCCTGCTGCCGATCTGGGCGATGGCGAACGTGGCGCAGGGCGGGGCGTGTCTGGCGGTGTGGTTCAAAACCCGCGATGCCAAAATCAAAGCCATTACCTTACCGTCGGCGTTTTCCGCGATGCTGGGCATCACCGAAGCGGCAATTTTTGGCATCAACCTGCGTTTTGTGAAGCCGTTTATCGCGGCGCTGATCGGTGGTGCGGCGGGCGGTGCCTGGGTGGTGTCGGTGCATGTCTACATGACCGCCGTTGGCCTGACGGCGCTTCCCGGCATGGCGATTGTCCAGGCCAGCTCGCTGCTCAACTATATAATCGGCATGGTGATTGCCTTTGGCGTGGCGTTCACCGTCTCTCTGCTGCTGAAATATAAAACGGACTCTGAATAATGACCTTATCTTCCCGCTGGCCTGCCGTGTTGCAGGCCGTTATGCAAGGCCAGCCGCGTGCGCTGGCGGACAGCCACTATCCGCAGTGGCATCCCGCACCGGTGACAGGGCTGATGAACGATCCGAACGGGTTTATCTGGTTTGCCGGGCGCTACCATCTGTTTTATCAGTGGAACCCGCTGGGCTGCGATCATCGCTACAAGTGTTGGGGGCACTGGAGCTCAGCAGATCTGGTGCACTGGCAGCACGAGCCAATGGCGCTGATGCCTGACGAAGAGTATGACCGCAATGGCTGTTACTCCGGCAGCGCCGTGGATAACAACGGCGTGCTGACCCTGTGCTATACCGGCAACGTTAAGTTTGACGATGGCGGCCGCACCGCCTGGCAGTGTCTGGCGGTGCAAAATGACGATGGCACGTTTGCCAAACTGGGACCGGTGTTGCCCCTGCCGGACGGGTACACCGGGCACGTCCGCGATCCGAAAGTATGGTGGCATGACGGGCTGTGGTACATGGTGCTCGGCGCGCAGGATCGACAGCAGCGCGGCAAGGTGCTGCTGTTTACGTCAGCCGATTTACACACCTGGGCGTCCTGCGGCGAAATCGCCGGTCACGGCGTCAACGGACTCACGGACGCGGGCTATATGTGGGAGTGCCCGGATCTGTTTGAGCTTGATGGCACACACGTCTTGATCTGCTGCCCGCAGGGGCTGGCGCGCGAACCGCATCGCTATCTCAACACCTATCCGGCCGTCTGGATGCGTGGGGCATTTGATTATCAAACGCCTGCATTTGCGCACGGCGAGCTGCATGAGCTTGACGCCGGTTTCGAATTTTACGCGCCGCAAACCACGGTGGCAAAAGATGGCCGCCGCATCCTCATCGGCTGGATGGGCGTGCCGGACGGCGAAGAGATGCTCCAGCCTACGCGGGCGCACGGCTGGATCCACCAGATGACCTGTCCTCGCGAACTGCGCTACCGCGACGGTAAGCTCTGGCAAACCCCCGTCCGTGAGCTGGAAACGCTGCGCGAGGATGAACATCTCTGGCAGGGACGCGCCAGCGATGCCCCGGTGCTGGCGGGAGCGCGTCTTGAGTTCGAACTGAGCGCATCGAGCGTGAACGTGGATTTTGCCGGCGCGTTGCGGCTGATTGTGGATGATGAGGGGATCCGTCTGGAACGCGCCAGTCTGAAAACCGCAGACACGCTGACCCGCTACTGGCAGGGCAATGTTCATCATTTACGCGTGCTGTGCGACTGTTCCAGCGCCGAAATTTTCATCAATCACGGTGAAGGCGTCATGAGCAGCCGCTATTTTCCTGACCATCCGGCCCAGGTACGCTTCGAAGGTGCGTCCGATATCACATTACGCTACTGGTCGCTGCGCAGCTGCATGATAGAATAGAGGTTTTGGCAGCCGGATCTAAGTCGTTGTGAGAAAAACAAAACGCGTCACCATTAAAGATATCGCGGAGCTGGCGGGGGTATCAAAAGCCACCGCCAGCCTGGTTCTGAACGGCCGCAGCAAAGAGCTTCGGGTGGCGGAGGAGACACGCGAGCGTGTGCTGGCGATTGCCAAAGAACATCATTATCAGCCCAGCATTCACGCCCGTTCGCTGCGGGACAACCGCAGCCACACCATTGGTCTGGTGGTGCCGGAAATCACCAACTACGGGTTTGCCGTTTTTTCTCATGAGCTGGAGACCCTCTGCCGCGAGGCGGGTGTTCAGCTGCTGATCTCCTGTAGCGATGAAAATCCGGGCCAGGAGACTGTGGTGGTCAATAACATGGTGGCCCGCCAGGTGGACGGGCTGATTGTCGCCTCCAGCATGCTCAACGACGCGGACTATCAAAAGCTGAGCGAACAGTTGCCCGTTGTACTCTTTGACCGTCATATGAACGACAGTTCTCTGCCGCTGGTTCTCACCGATTCAATTACCCCAACCGCCACACTGGTGGCCGACATCGCGCGCCAGCATCCGGATGAGTTCTACTTCCTCGGCGGTCAGCCGCGGCTTTCCCCGACGCGTGACCGTCTTGAAGGGTTTAAGCAGGGGCTGCGTGACGCTGGCGTCGAGTTACGTCCGGAGTGGATCATTCATGGTAATTACCATCCGAGCTCCGGCTACGAAATGTTTGCCGAGCTTTGCGCACGCCTGGGCCGCCCGCCAAAAGCCCTTTTTACCGCCGCCTGCGGTCTTCTGGAAGGGGTGTTGCGCTATATGGGGCAACATAATCTGCTGCAAAGCGATATGCGTCTGGCCAGCTTTGACGATCACTATCTCTATGATTCTCTGACCATTCCTGTCGATACCGTTCGTCAGGATAACCGCCAGCTCGCCTGGCACTGCTTTGATCTGATTGGCAAACTGATTGAAGGGGAAACGCCGGAGCCGATCCAGCGTAAGCTGGATGCCACCCTGCAACGGCGATACAAGGCCGTAGAGTGACTGGGTAACGTCTGAGGGTGACATCAATAACTTTAATTAATTAAAGATTGGATTCAGCCGATAACCAAAGGGAAATTATATCCCTGAGGTGTGTTATGTCGTTGAAAAAATCATCCCTGATTATCCTGTTTTCCCTGCTTTTCTTCTTTGTGGCCAGCACTATCACCAGCGTTGGGCTCATCATTAAAAGTAATACTTCGCTGGATAATGTGAACAAAGAAATTCAGGTGGTTCTGTCCATTATTGATCCCATTAACCACAGCCGAACCCTGCGGGTCAGGGTTATGGAGTATGTGAAAATGGTGGAAGCGGGGGACGCTACCGATCTGTCTGCGAAACTGGCCTCGGTTAAAGAGGCGCTGACCAAAGCCGATAGTGCATTTTCGGCGTTTATGGCCTCGCCGCGTTTGCCGGACGAAGCCCCGCTGGTCACTGCCTACCAGGAGGCGTGGCAAAACTACCGTAACCAGGGACTGGCGCCTCTCATCGCCGCTGCCGCTGCTCACGATGTGTCGCGGTTCAACGCTCTTATTCCCGTGGTGTCTCAACTCGATCGCCAATATGAAATTGTGCTCGATCAGGTTCTCTCCGTTCACCAGAAGTACGCCAAAACGCTGAACGAGGATGCGAGCCATAATTTCGTGTCGGGTCTGGTTATTATCGCCTGCATTGCGGTGCTGTTCGTGGTGGTGATCTTCGCCGTCAGCCTGCTGATGAAACGCGTGGTCTTTGCGCCGGTGAACCTGGCGCGCGAGCACTGTCGCCAGATTGCGGCCGGGAAGCTGGACGTACCGGTACCGATCAAGCGTGATTCCGGGAATGAAATCAATCACCTGATGTCCTCGATGGAGCAGATGCGCCAGGCGCTGCTCTCCACCATTTCTCAGGTGCGCGATGCCAGCCACACTGTGACGCATGCGGCGCAGGAAATTGCCTCCGGCAATATCGACCTGGCCTCCCGTACCGAGCAACAGGCTTCGGCCCTGACCCAGACGGCCGCCAGCATGGAAGAGCTGAGCGCGACGGTGGCGAATAACACCGACAACGTTTTCCAGGCCGGTAAGCTGGTGCAGGATGCCGTGAAAAATGCCCATACCGGTGAAGCGGTAACCCGTGAAGTCATCGAAACGATGAATACTATCGCGTCCAATTCGAAGCGTATTGAGGACATCACCAGCGTCATCAACAGCATTGCTTTCCAGACTAATATTCTGGCGCTAAACGCGGCCGTTGAAGCGGCGCGTGCTGGCGCGCAGGGGCGAGGATTTGCCGTGGTAGCAAGTGAAGTGCGCACCCTGGCACAAAAAAGCGCGGTGGCGGCGAAAGATATCGAAAGCCTTATCGCCCAGTCTGTTTCCAGCGTGAAAAACGGTGCACAACTGGTGAATCGTTCGGGAGAGGTGATTGATTCTATTATCAGCTCTGTGAATAAAGTGCATACGCTGATGGAACAGATTTCGGTTGCCTCAGAAGAGCAGAGCCGCGGGATTGGTCAGGTTGGGCAGGCCGTAACGGAGATGGACGGTGTGACCCAGCAGAACGCGGCGCTGGTGCAGCAATCCGCCGCCGCCGCGGCCTCGCTGGAGGAGCAGGCGCAGCAGCTGTCCCAGAGTATCTCGAGCTTTAGTTTGCCTGCTACGGCGTGATGTTCAGAGAGGCTCCTGAGGGAGCCTTTTTAATGTCTGCATGTAGCCGCTGCACAATCTCCTTCAGCCATTACTGTTATCCGTACAAAGCCGCTATCACATAAATTTTATCTTTCCCCGGCAATATTTCTGTTCCTCATCCGTCTACCTCATCAGAGACCATAATCATTCAACATAAACGAGGTACACATGAGAAATTTTGATATGCACGGAAAAGGTCACGGGCGTGGTTTGGGCCGCCATCGTATGGGTAAGGGCATCGTGATTGGCGCAGTCCTGTTCGTGGTGCTTGGCCTGCTGGTCATGTCCCTGTGGAACGCGTTGCTCCCGGCCATCCTGGGGGTTAAAGCCATTGGCTTCTGGCAGGCGCTGGGGATCCTGCTGCTGAGCCGCATTCTTTTCGGTGGGCTGGGTTTCCGTCCTGGTATGTTCGGTGCGCACCGCCGTATGCACGAACAATGGATGAATATGAGCCCCGAACAACGTGAGGCCTTCATTCAGCAGCGTCGGGCGGGATTTGGGCGCCACGGTCATTGCCGGTGGCACGATGGCCGGGATGAAAAGCGAGACGATAACGGTGCGAAAGCGCCGGAAGCCGAGTGAGCGATGTGAAAGCCGGTGAGGCGGGGGAATCATTACTGATCTCGGCACTCAATGCCTGCCGCGCGCGGCTAAAAGCCTTCATTCGCGGACGGACTGCGGTTCGTGATGATGTCGATGATATTCTTCAGGAAGTGACCTGGCAGTTGATGAAAGTGGAACAACCGGTCGAGAACGTCGCCGCCTGGCTGTTTCGCGCCGCACGAAATGAGATGATCGACCGGGCGCGAAAAAAGCACGAGGTTTCACTGCCGGGGTACCTGACAGCAGATGACGAAGACTTTCCTGAGCAGGAGATTGCAGAAACGTTATTCGGCGTACCGCAAACGCCGGAGGAGGAGTATCTCAACATGCTGCTATGGGAGGAGTTGGGGCAAGCCCTGTCGGAACTGCCGCCACCTCAGCGCGAGGTGTTTGAAAAAACGGAATTTGAGGGCTACAGCATGAAGATGCTGGCAGAGGAAACAGGCGACAGTGTGCAGGCGTTATTATCCCGCAAACACAAAGCCGTGCGATTTTTGCGTAGTCGCCTCAAGGATATTTATGAAGCGTTGACAGGACAATAAACTTCGACCACTCTGAAAAACAATATCTTAGAGGGGTCGTTATGCTTCAACGGTTAGCAAAGAAAAAGGTGCTGTTACTCTCTGCTCTGATGGTTTCAGGGCTGGTCAGGGCAGAGGAGTCGCTTCCGGATGTGGTGAAGCACTTCAGTGAACAGCAGGACATCAAAATCATCAAGAAAATTGACGCTCCCGGCGGCGCGCCAGCGTGGCTGGGGAAATATCAGGACATGGGCGTGACGCTCTTTCTGACCCCTGACGGAAAGCACGTCGTGTCTGGTTATCTTTATGATGAGAAAGGAACCAACCTCAGCGAGGCCTTTTTCCAGAAAGAGATCTACGCCCCGATGGGCCGCGAGATGTGGAAAAAGCTCGATGCGGCGCATCCCCTGAAAGAGGGCGCGGAGAGTGCCCCGCGCAAAGTCTTCGTCTTTGCCGACCCGTTCTGCCCGTACTGCAAGCAGTTCTGGGCTGAAGCGCAGCCGTGGGTGAAGGCTGGCAAGGTTCAGCTCAATACGCTGCTGGTTGCATTTCTTAACCCGAACAGCGGGCGTAACGCCTCCGCGATCCTGAATGCGAAAGATCCGGTGTCGGCCTGGAAAACGTACGAGCTGTCCGGCGGGAAAAAGCTGCCGAAACCTGAAGCTGCGGCTTCCCGGGAAACCGTTGAGATCCTGCAAAATCACCAGACGCTAATGGACAGTCTCGGCGCGAATGCCACACCGGCTATTTATTACCTGAATGAGCAAAACGAACTGCAACAGGTCGTGGGTATGCCAGACGCAAAACAGCTTGAGGCGATGTTCGGGCCGAAGCCGTAAAAGAAAGGCAGAAACAGAACGTTTCTGCCTTTTTTCAGTCAACTACCCCAGCGTCCCCGGAGGTAATTAACTGCCTCCTGCGTCTGAGGCTGGTTAAGATAGTCTTCACGGAACAGGATGGTGCCCTTAACGTCTGGCAGTGAATCGTTGAGGTCGAGCTGTTTTTTCAGCTCCGGTACGCCGCCGTTCACCGTCCAGTCCGGTTCGTTTCTGGAAGGCGCGCCCACTTTGTAGAACGCGATCCCGATATACAGGCGGGTATGGGTCGGTTTCACCACGTCAGCCCACCATTTTGTCAGCACATCGTAACGTGCCGCGTCGCGGGCGAAGGGCCAGTAGATCTGCGGCGCAATGTAATCCAGTAAACCCTGCTGTACCCATTTGCGCGTGTCAGCGTAGGATTCATCATAGGCTGCGGCACCGCGCGTGTCCGAGCCTGCCGGGTCGAAGGAGCGATTGCGCCAGACTCCCGCCGGGCTAACGCCAAATTCGACCTCAGGTTTAGCCTGCTTGATCGCCCTTGAGACCTGCACAATCAACTGCTGCGTATTGTGTCGACGCCAGTCCGCTTTTGACGCAAATCCTTCGCCATAGCGCCTGAAGGTCCAGGCATCATTCAGGGTGGACCCCGGCGTCTCGGTGTAAAAATAGTCATCGAACTGAACGCCGTCGACAGGGTAGTGATTTACCACTTCCATCACCACCTGGGTTATCCAGTCCCGCACGTCGGGAATGCCCGGGTCGAGAACAAAACGATCCCCCGAGGTGCGGATCCACTCCGGATGCTGGACGTACACGCTGGAAGGATGAAGCGACGAGGTGCGGTTAAGCGCGGCGATGGTCGACGGCTTCGTGTTGGTGGAAACGCGGTACGGGTTAAACCAGGCATGAACCTTCATCCCGCGCTTGTGCGCTTCATCCAGCATAAACTGAAGCGGATCGTAACCGGGATCTTCCCCGATAGTCCCCGTCAGGGTATCTGACCAGGGCAGTATTTTAGAGGCCCACAGCGCCGTACTGTCCGGTTTTACCTGAAAGAAGACGGTGTTGATCCCAAGTTTTTTCAGCTTATCGAGCTTGTCCGTCAGCGCCCGCTGTTGCTGGGCGATACGCTGGTCCGCGCTACGGCCATTCACCGATGACACAGGAGGCCAGTCGAGACGGGAGACGGTCGCCAGCCAGATCCCGCGCATGGGTTCGTTAGTCTGCTGTAGAGGTTTCGCCTGCGGCAGCGGGGTAACGAGTGATTTGGGTGGTTTGGAAGTGCAACTTACCAGTAAAAGCGCGCAGCCAAGCAGCGCGCCAGTCCGTTTTACGTGTCGCATCATTTGCGTGTTAGCTCCTGGGTGTCCGGCTATCCGTCCAGGGATTAAACGCCGGTTCGTCCTGTTCCCCGTTACCGTCATCGTGAAGAGAGTCGAGGTAGAGGGCTTCAACTTCCGCCCGCGCCCATGGGGTGCGGCGCAGGAACTTCAGACTCGATTTAACACTCGGGTCCTTGCGAAAACAGTTGATTTTGATTCGGTTGCCCAGTTCATTCCAGCCATATCGCGCAACCAGCGCGTTAACCTGCATTTCGAGGGTTACGCCATGCAAAGGATCGTTGGAAACATGTGCTGTCATAGGCGTCCGGTAGTCTCATTTTTTATGGGGATGTGATAAACGCTCAAAGGTTACAAGAAAGCAGGGGACGCGGCAATTTCAGCGTGAGGTTCTTCACCCGTGAAGGAGAGGGTTACCCAGTAATTTGAAAGCAAAAGCTTTAACGTTGCCTCAGAAAAACTGAGGGCTTTCAGCGATGCCCTAAGTGAACGGAATGACCACCAGAGCCGTATGTTCCCCCTCACCCCAGCCCTCTCCCTCAAGGGAGAGGGGGCCGTCTGTGCAGGCATTATTTTGTGGGGAATCCTCAGCCCGTGAAGGGTGAAGAAGATTTTCCGGTTAACGCTATTTTTTAAACAGTTCAGGCGCCCACGGCGTCGGGTCTACCTCCATAAAGGGCGCACGCTCAAAGCGGGACTTCAGCGCCCAGGGCACCGTACAGTCGAAAATCGTTTTGCAGGTGATCCCGTTGCCACGAATGGAGGGGCTGTAGTCCGGGGCCTGAGACGGATCGAGCTGGTGTCCGCGGATCCCCGGCAGATGGGTGATGCTGACATCGCCCTGCATACGGGTGGTCATCGCCCACAGGATGTCGTCGCTGTCGAAAATATCCACATCTTCGTCGACGAGAATAATGTTTTTAAGCTCGGAATAGGTGGCTAACGCGATGAGTGCCGCCTGACCCTGACGCCCTTCGTCAGAGGGCTGGCGTTTTTTCACCTGCAATACGCCAAGGAACTTGCCGCCGCCAGCGGTATGCGCATAGACGTTTTGCAGAAAACCGGGGATGGCTTCTTCGACCGCATTACGGATGCTGGCCTCCGTTGGCAAACCGGCCAGCGTGGTGTGCTCCTCGCCCGGTCCTACCAGGGTTTGCAGGATCGCCTGATGACGCATCGTGACGGCCTTCACTTTGATTATCGGTAAGGAGGGGTTAGCCTCCCCGCAGTAGCCGGGAAATTCCGGCATCGCGTGCCCGGTGTGGGTATGCTGATCTTCTTCTACACGCACGCCCGGCAGCAGTTCGCCTTCGATGATAATTTCCGCACGCGCTATCGCTTTTTCATTTACGGCCACACCCTGCACCAGCTCGACGGGGGTCTGACGTAACGCGCCGGCGACACCCAGCTCGTTGTAGCCGAAGGGCGTGGTAGGGGCTTCGAAACAGGCGCCAATATAGATAGCGGGATCGAGACCCATATTGATCGTGACCGGCAACGGTTTGCCCGCCTCCTCGGCTTTCTTACGGAACACTTCAATATGGCGGCCTGCGGCAAGGAACATGGAGAGCTCATCGCGCTCCTGCACGCAGAGACGGTGAATAGTGATATCGGTCAGTGAGGCATCTTCCGGATCGCTTGCCAGCACCAGCCCCAGACAGAAGAACGGACCGGCATCTATCGGCGTGTTGGTCGGTGCCGGAAGCAATTTACGCAGATCGAAGTCCGGATCGTCGGCATAAAACACCTGTTCCTGACACGGCGCCTGTGCCGCCGGAACCACAACGGGAGCAATCGGGTTTTTCACGGCCTGGCCGACATGTTTTGCCAGTTCAGAGGGCTCGCAGCCCAACAGGAGCGCCGCCCGCTCGCGGCTGGCGTGCATTCCGACCAGAATACGCGAGTCGGGATATCCCTTAATAGCGTTAAACATCATCGCCGGGCCAATGCGCGTCGGACGTTTTACCGTGCCGCCAGCACCAATATGCCGGTACACACCCGCCAGCTCCGCGTCAGGATCGACCGGATGGCTGGTTTCAAGGTATTGACCTTCATGGCGTTTGAGCAGTTCGATAGCACTTCTGAGATCGTTGATGTGGTTTTTCATATTTCCCTCCTCGGATGAAGGCTTCCATTCTTAACCGGACGAAGAGGGCTATCAATTGCATCATTTATGCTATTTTAATATGAATTTTATTATCAATAATAAAGGCAAGGTATGCAGTTTCGACTGATGCGCAATTTCATCGTGGTGGCGGAAGAGCTTCACATGCATCGGGCGGCGGAGCGCCTTAACATGGCGCAGCCAGCGCTGAGCCAGCAGATAAAAACGCTTGAAGATCGTCTTGGGGTCTTGCTCTTTAGCCGGGCGAATCGTCGCCTGACGCTGACGCCAGCCGGTGAGGCATTTCTCAGTAAAGCCAGAGTCGCGATTTTAATGACCGATCAGGCGATTCTGGATGCCAGACAGACGGCCAGAGGGGAACAGGGCGTGCTGAATCTCGGATGTGTTTCAAGTGCGATATTCGACAGTAAGCTACCCGCCGCGCTGCGGCTTTTACATGAGAAATGGCCCGCCATCAGCCTTTCCATGATGACGGGTAACGTGCAAACCCTTTATACCGGCGTGCAAAGCAATCAGCTGGATGTGGCCATTATTCGTGCCCCGTTACCGCTATTGCCTGACGATCTGCAAAGCCGTCCATTTACAACGGAAAAGGCCGTGCTGGCCTTACCTCGTCAACATAGCCTGGCGGGCTCCGCCGCGTTGACGCTTGCGTCGGTGAAAGAGGAGAAGTGGATCGCCCTGCGCGACCCGGAGGGGATGGGGCTGGAGCAATATTTCTATGATGCCTGCCACAGCGCGGGCATACAGCCTGACGTTGTGCAAAATGCCACCGATGTCCCCACGGTGATAAGTCTCGTCTCGGCAGGGTTTGGCATCGCCATGCTGCCGGCTTCAGCGAAGGCGATATGCGTACAAAACGTCGTCTTTGTGGATATTCTTGACCGACTCCGGGAGAGCGAGCTGACGCTGGTTTGCCACCGGATTATTCGCTCTGAGGTCCTGAAAAAATTGATGAGCATCCTCGATCATACCTGACGTCCGGCGGCCTGAAGAAGCTGTTCTCGCAGCCAGCGGTTAGCCGGATCCTGGCTGTTTTTCGGGTGCCAGTACATACCGATGACGATCGGCGGGAGATCCAGCGGCGGCGGAAAAATATCAAGCGTTTGCGTGAACCGTAGCAACATGCGTCTGGGTAGGGTGCAGAGCAAATCGGTACCGGCAACAATCGCAGGCGCCATCGCATAGCTTTGCGTCGACATCACCACGTTACGCTGGTGGCCAAGCCCCGCCAGATGCTGATCGACAAAGCCTGCGAACGGGTCGCCCTCGGATGAAACCACCAGGTGGGAAAGGCTGCAATAGCTTTCCAGATCCATCGGTCCCGTACCGCGCGGATGGCCTTTTCGCTGGGCTGTGGCATATTCATCGTCAAACAGTTTGCGTCTGACCCATGCATCGTGCGCCCCCGCATTAACGCCGACATAAATATCCACATCGCCATTTTCCATCTGCGCTGGCAGCAGCGGGGTTTCCGGGAGCGCAAAACGCAGGCGGATGCCTGGTGCTGCGCTGCTAATCTGATTCTGCAACTCTGCCCCCAGCATCAGCGCCGGGTTCTCGTGCAGGGCAATCACAAAGGTGCGGGTGCTGTTATGCGCGTTGAACGTGGTGGGTTCAAGCATCGCCGATATACCCTGCAAAACCGTCGCGACCTGCGGCCTTAGCGCCTCGGCGCGCGGCGTAGGTAACACCCCACGTCCGTGTGGGGAAGGGATAAACAGCGGCTCATTGAACAGGACGCGCAGGCGCGCAAGGCGGGCAGACATCGCCGGCTGGCTGATGCCCAGCCGCGCGGCCGCATGGGTGATATTCTGATCCCTGAGTAACGCATCCAGCGTCAGGATCAGGTCCATATCCATATCGGAGGAGGGCATCTTATTGTGCGTCATAGCTTGCTGCCGTTGTTCAACAGGGAAGGTTAGCCATTGCCAGAAAAGCAGTCACTGCATTACCTGGCTCCTGCATGCGGCTGATCATGACCAGATTTGCGGTCAACGCCTGAGCATTCAGGTTGCGGTAAATCAGTCCGGGTATTTGCACCTGTTGCAGGGGGGCGGGAACCAGCGCCAGACCGAGCCCGGCTGCGGCAAATGCCAGAACGCTTAGCGTACTGTTTGAACGATGTGCCACGCAAAAACCATCCCCGAGCTGCTGCGCCAGCAGCAAAGTCAGATTTTCATTGGCGTCATGCGCGTCGTACAGGACCAGGGGATGACCGGCGAGCATTTCAACGGAGAGGTGCGGATGGATGGCTAAGGGATGATCGTCACACATTGCGATTATCATCTCCCAGTTTCCGGTTTTCTGCACCCTGATCTGCGGATCGGCTGTCGTACTGTTATCCGGTGTATAACCGACATCAATATGCCCTGCGAGGATCGCAGCTACCTGTTTCTGGGGAGCGATTTCCTGAATGGTGACTTCTGCATCCGGATGGGTTTTACGGAAGCGACGTACATCGGTAATCATTTTGCCACTAAAAATGGCGTTACCGGCAAAACCGACCCGTACACGCCCTGTCTCTCCCCGTATCGCACGCTGGACTGCCAGACGCGTGTGTTCCATCTGTTCCAGCATCAGTCTGGCTTCGCTGAGAAGAAGCGATCCGGCCTCAGTAAGTTCCACACGACGGCTGGTGCGGATAAACAGCGGACCGCCTAACTCAGTTTCAAGGGCTTTAATCTGCATGCTGAGCGCAGGCTGAACAATATTGAGTCGCTCAGCCGCGCGTCCAAAATGCTCTTCTTCTGCAACAGCCAAAAAATAGCGTAAGTGCCGGAGTTCCATTGCCACCCTGATTCATCATTAAAAATGATTGTTTAATAAAATATATATATTTGAGTATAAACCGCTTCACGGCCAAACTGAACGCATCAACTCAAACAGGAACCAAACAATGCAAACTCACCAACTGCAAGACCGTCAGGATCTTAACGACCTCATGAATGGCTGGATGCACCGCGACCTGGGCGAATGGGAGCAGCTGCGTAATCTTTTTCATCCGGACGGCACAATCGAAATTACGTGGTTCGAAGGGCTCGCGAGCGATTTTGTCGAGGGTTCCATGCGTATGGGCGCTTCAGATTTGCGCACAAAACATATGATTGGCTCGCCCGTCGTCACTTTTAACGACCGCGGCGACAAAGCGATTCTTGAAACCAATGCGATGATCATCGCTGAAAATATAAAACTTAATATTGGATGCGAATGCCACAATCGTTTCTACGATCTGGCAGAAAAGAGAGAGGGCGTATGGAAGCTGTTCCATCGTCAGAGCATCTACGACATGGGTATTTTCACCTTTCCGCTGGGCCCGGTTGAGATTGATTCAAAAATTGCTGCCAACTATCCGCGGGAATATGCCGCGCTAGCTTATCTGCTGGAACAAAGCGGTTTCCCCCTCGGCCGCGTATTTGCCACGCGTGACAGTGAACTAGAAGCGAATATGAAAGCGAACGCAAAAAAATGGCTGGCTGTCTGACAGGTTGAGCGCAGGGCCGAACAGATTTCGCCGGCTGGTTAATACCCGGCCGCGGGGCCCTGGGCGTGAGATAGCGGTCCCAGGCTGAAATATTTAGCCTGGGACGCAGAGACTCTCTTATTGGGCGTCACGGTTGGTATAGGTCACCGGAACCCACGCGTAGCCTTCCCGCTCACCTTTCGTCACATAGCCGATCCCGGGGAAAGGCAGATGTGGCGCCGCAATCAGATCTTTGTTTTTCACAAACTCAGCGAAAGCTGCGTTGCGTACCCGGGCGGCGCCGTCCTGATCCTCATCGTACGCAATCGTCACGTTGGGCTGCGGGAACTGAACCGCGGCAACGTGAATGATGTCGCCGACAAACGTCATTTTTTCACCTTTGCTCTCCAGCGTGTAGAACGCGGAGCCTGGGGTGTGGCCCGGGTGTACCGTACCGCTGATGCCCGGCAGAAGCTGTTCCGTCCCGGAGAAAGTCTTCACTTTTCCGGCGTCAAGATAGGGCTTTAAGGTCTTGCGCGCGACGTCGAAGTAGTTCTGGTCATAGCCGGACTTTTTCTGGTTCTCGTCGTTAAAGAAGAAATCGATATCCGGTTTGCCGACATACACCTGCGCGCGGGTAAACACGCGCTGACCGTCTTTAACCAGGCCGCCAGCATGATCGGAGTGCGCATGGGTGATCAGGATATCGGTAATATCCTGCGGTGTAATGCCCTGCGTCGCCAGGCTTTCAATCAGCCGCCCGCCTTTGCCGGGGCCAAAGAGCTGACCGGAACCGGTATCCACCAGAATTTTGTGGCCGGGGATGGCGATATAGAACGCGTTAATCGACGCTTCCACCGGATTGGCCTGGAAGTTTTTAGCCAGTAACGCATCGGTATTTTCTGCCGTCGTCCGGCGCAGTAAGGCGTGCAGATCCTGCGGCACGCTGCCGTCCGTAAAGGCGGTGACAATCGTATCGCCAACCTGAACGCTGTAGCCGCCAGCCTGCTGTTTCACCACATGCTGCGGAACGCTGGCCACCGCGTGGATCGCGGGAAAGAACAAAACTGAACCGGTAAACAGGGTTGATATCGCAAGTTTTTTCACAGTAAACATGATGGGCTCCTCAATAGTAAGTTCATCATAGTTCAACTGAGATTTTTGAGAACAGCAGGGGAGTGAATGTGACCTATCCATGAAATGGATAGGTCTGAGAGGATGCTTTACAGCACGCCGGTGCCGCCGTCAGAGCACCACACTTGACCGGAGGCGTATGAGCAGGTATCGGAGGCAAACAGCACATACAGCGGTGCGATTTCAACCGGCTGGCCCGGTCGGCCCAGGGGCGTATCTTCCCCGAACTTCTGAACTTTGGACTGCGGCTGACCGCCGCTGGACTGAAGAGGCGTCCAGTATGGACCTGGCGCGACGGCATTCACCCGAATGCCACGCGGCCCCAGCTGCTGAGCCAGAGACTTGGTAAAGGCCACGTTACAGGCTTTGGTCTGCGCATAGTCCACCAGGATCGCGCTCGGTTTAAACGCCTGAACGGAAGTGGTGTTAATGATCACGGCGCCTTCCTGCAAATGGCGCAGCGCAGCTTTAGTGATCCAGAAGGGGGCATAGACGTTGGTTTTAAACGTCGCGTCGAAATCTGCCGTGGTGAGATCGTCGATCGATTCGCAGTACTGCTGGCGTCCAGCGTTGTTCACCAGGATATCCAGGCCACCCAGTTCCGCGACGGCTTTTTCCACCAGCGTATCGCAGAACGATTCCACGCGAATGTCGCCGGGAATGGCGACCGCTTTACGGCCTTCGGCCCGAATCAGCGCAATGACCGATGCCGCATCGGACTCCTCTTCCGGGAGATAGCCAATAGCCACATCTGCACCTTCACGGGCATAGGCGATCGCTACCGCGCGACCAATTCCGGAATCACCGCCGGTAATCAGCGCTTTTTTTCCTGCCAGTTTGCCTGATCCGATATAACTTGTTTCACCGTGATCCGGTATTGGCTTCATTTCCGATGCCAGCCCGGGGGCCCTTTGCGGTTGTTCAGCAAACGGTGGACGAGGGTAATGCAGCGTGTGATTATTTCCTGTAGACATACCGGCCTCCTTAATAGTGAATTCCAAGATTAGTCGTTAATTAAACGTAAGCGGGCAAAATTGACAAATTCAGACAAATCTATCTTCTGGCAGCGGATATAAAATATTTTCTCAAGTCAGCATGTAATACCAGAAAAGGGCGACCTCATCTTTTTCCGGCAGGGCGTTGTAAAGGTAGCGATCGTAACCGCCGAGAATAAACCCATAGTGACGATAGAACTGACAGGCAGAAACATTAACGTTCTGCGTCTCCAGCCGTAACCCGGGCGCATTGAGGCTTCGCGCCCAGACGTGGGTGGCGGACATCAGCTTGTGTGCCGCGCCCGTACGGCGTTTTGTACGCTCCACGGCAATGTAATCCACCGAAATAAATTTATTCCAGTTGCAGGACGCGGTAATAAAACCGGCGATTTCACCGTCATCCGTTTCGGCGATAAGAAATATTGAATCCGGATTAACGCAATGATTTTCCAGCGTCTGGAGATCAAGTTCATAGGTTTTAAGATAAGGTTCGGTCAGCGCCTCGATATGCAAATCACCATTGAGAAATGGCTCTCTTGCAATCTCATCAACCTTGAAAGAAAAATCACAACATTCAAGGCGGGCGAGGTCTGTACTTAATCCTTTTCGAATATGCATAGTATTCCTTAAGTGGGAGTTATAAATAGATAATAGACGAAGCGGCATCCCCTGCTGGCATAACACTCTGTAGATCCTGGTCTAAGCTTGTATTTCGTTCCGCGTAAAAGGTGGTCATTCGAGGACAATGAATGGAATTCAGAACATGTCGCAGGCACTGGGGTGCTGAGTTTATTTCCGATGACGTTGTACGTTTTCGCGTCTGGGCAGAAGGGCAGAAAGATCTCACATTACGTTTAACCGATACCGACATTCCCATGGCGGCGGTGGGCGACGGTTGGTTTCAGATTGACGTGCCCGGCGTCAGGCACGGTACGACCTATCAGTTTGTTTTACAGGATGGAATGGCGGTGCCGGATCCGGCCTCACGCGCGCAGCAGGCCGACGTCAACGGCCCGTCGGTGGTGATCGACCCGCGTCGCAGCCAGCCCACTCAGCGGGAATGGCAAGGACGACCGTGGGAAGAGACGGTGATCTACGAGCTGCATATCGGCACCTTCACCGGGGAAGGAACCTTCAGGGCGTCCATCGACAAACTGCCTTATCTGGCCGGGCTGGGTATTACTCAACTGGAAGTGATGCCCGTGTCCCAGTTCGGGGGCGCGCGCGGATGGGGGTATGACGGCGTACTGCTGTATGCCCCGCACTCGGCTTATGGCACACCGGATGATTTTCATGCCTTCATTGATGCCGCCCACGCGCTCGGGCTTTCCGTGGTGCTGGATATCGTACTCAACCACTTTGGCCCGGAAGGTAATTACCTGCCGTTGCTCTCGCCAGCGTTTTTCCATCAGGATCGTATGACCCCGTGGGGCAACGGTATTGCCTATGAGGTTGAGGCCGTCCGGCAATACATCGCCGAGGCGCCGTTATTCTGGCTCTCGGAGTATCATCTTGACGGTCTGCGCTTCGACGCCATCGACCAGATCCATGACGACGCTGAGACCCATATTCTTCCCGAGATAGCGCAACGGATCCGCGACGCATTTCCGGATCGGCATATCCATCTGACCACCGAAGACAGTCGCAACGTGATTTTCCTGCATCCGCGCGATGAGCATGGTCAGACGCCGCTTTTCACCGCCGAATGGAATGATGATTTTCACAACGCCGCGCATGTCTTCGCGACAGGGGAATCACACGCCTATTATCAGGATTTTGCCTTTGAGCCGGAGAAAAAACTGGCGCGGGCGCTGGCAGAGGGCTTTGTCTACCAGGGGGAAATCTCGCTTCAGACCGGAAAATCGCGCGGGGTAGAGTGTCGCGAGCAACCTCCGCAGTTTTTTGTCGATTTTATTCAGAATCACGACCAGGTCGGCAACCGTGCCCAGGGGGAGAGGCTTATCTCTCTGGCAGGCGCGGATAAAACGCGTGTGCTGTTCGCGGCGCTGCTTATGTCGCCCCATATTCCGCTGCTGTTTATGGGCGAGGAGTATGGCGAAACGCATCCGTTCCTCTTTTTCACCGACTTCCACGGCGACCTGGCGAAAGCCGTGCGGGAAGGGCGCGCGAAAGAGTTCACCGGCCATGCCGGGCACGATGAAACCGTACCGGACCCCAATGACGTAAATACCTTTATGCGGTCGAAGCTTGACTGGAACAAGGCAGACACGGAGGAAGGCAGGGCGTGGCTGCACGCTACGCGCGAACTGATTGCGCTGCGTCAGCGCTTTATCGTCCCGCTACTGAAACAGCGGGGCGCCGCGGAGGGTAACGTCCTGCATACGGCGCTCGGCATGGTTGCCGTGAGCTGGCGTTTCCCGTCCGGTACGCTGTCGCTGGCGCTGAATATCGGCAAAAAGCCGCTCGCCTTACCGAACCTGCCCGGAAAAACGATCTTTAGCTGGCCGGAGGCAGTCGATAACCTGCCGCCAAACAGCATTGTTGTTCGCTTAGCTGATGGAGAAGCAGCGCTATGATCCCTTCCTCTACTTACCGAATTCAGTTTCGCAACGGCATGACCTTCGATCGCGTGGTGGACCTGATTCCGTATATGAAAGACCTTGGAATTAGCCATCTTTACGCGTCGCCTGTTTTCACCGCAACCACGGATTCCACCCACGGCTATGACGTGACCGACCCCAACGAAATCGACCCGGCGATTGGCGGGCGGGAAGGGTTTGACCGCATGGCGGCAGCGCTGAAACAGGCCGGGATGGGGCTGATTCTGGATATCGTTCCTAACCATATGTCGACCTCGCTGGAAAACCGCTGGTGGCGCGATGTTATAGAACAAGGCAGGCAGAGCCGCTATGCGGCGTATTTTGATATCGACTGGTCCCGACCGCTGACGTTGCCGTTTCTTGGCGACACCTTTGAAGCCGAGCTGGAGCGGGGGGCTATCACCTTAAAACGTGACAGTGTCACCAACAGCGCGGCGCTGGTTTACTATGATACCGCCTATCCGCTTAATCCCGGCACGTATGCCGAAGGCAAGAGCATCGCTGAGATCCACGAGGCGCAAAGCTGGCGGCTGATGTCCTGGCGGGAAGCGCCGAAACAGCTTTCATGGCGGCGCTTTTTTGAAATCACCGGGCTGGTCGGCGTGCGGGTAGAGGATGAGGCGGTCTTCGCAGACACGCACCGCCTGATCCTTGAGCTTGTTCACGCCGGGGTTGTCGACGGCCTGCGCATTGACCATGTGGACGGGCTTGCCGATCCGCTGGGCTATTTGCAGCGCCTGCGTGCGGCGACCGGACCGGATTGCTACATCACGGTAGAGAAGATCCTCGCCAAAGGGGAACAGCTTCCTCCGGAGTGGCCGGTCTCGGGTACTACGGGCTATGAGTTTATTGCCTCGCTGGCGGAAGTGCTGGTGGATGATACCAACCTCTCGCGACTGGAGACGCTCTACGACGAGACGCTGGGTACGACCGTGGACAGGCAGGCGGAACTTCGCAAAGCCAAAGGGCTGATGACCGATCGTAATTTTGAAGGTGAATTTACCACGCTGCTCAAAATCGCCAGCGAGCTGGCCGGGCATAACGGCGCCGAAGTGGAGCATGAGGATATCCGCCATGCCCTGCGCGAGCTGCTTATCGCGTTTCCGGTGTATCGCACCTACGGCACCGGAGAGGGGCTGACGCCACCGGATGTGGCGCTGCTCAGTCGCGTGGTCTCCAGCGTCAACGCCTCTGAACCCGCTCTCAGCCTGATCGTGCGTATTCTTACCGGCGATCTGCCTGAGGATGACCACGCGCTGGCCTCGCTTTTCCGCACCCGTTTTCAGCAACTGACCGGGCCGCTGATGGCGAAATCGGTAGAGGATACGCTGTTCTTCCGCCATAACCTGGAGCTGGCCCTGAACGAAGTCGGCGCTGACCCGACGCCGCGCGCATTTTCACTTTCCCGTTTTCATCAGGAGATGCGCATTCGTCTTGCCCGCCAGCCCGATGCGCTGCTGGGAACCTCCACCCACGACACCAAACGCGGCGAGGATGCGCGAGCGCGACTATACACGCTGACGGAAGCGCCAGATCTGTGGGGGGAAAACCTGGCGCGCTGGCGGCAGATGAACCAGACGCAGGTCCGATTCCTCAACGACGGCACCGCGCCGAACGCCGCCGACACCTGGATGATCTTCCAGGCGCTGGCGGGCGTCTGGCCAGCCACGCTGTCGCCAGACGATCGTGATGGTCTTAAGTCACTGGAAGAGCGTTTCCTCGGCTTTATTGAGAAAGCCCTGCGCGAGGCCAAGCAGCGTACCGACTGGATCGACAGCAACGAAGGGTACGAGAGCGTGGTGCTGGACTACGTGCGCCATCTGCTCTCCCCGGATAACACCCTGTTCCTGCGTGATTTCAGTGCCGCACTCCAGCCGTTTATTCGGGCTGGGTTAATGAACAGCCTGAGCCAGACGGTGATCAAGCTGACTGCGCCAGGCGTACCGGACATCTACCAGGGCAGCGAAGGGCTTAACTTCAGCCTGGTCGACCCGGATAACCGCCGCGAACCGGATTTCACCGCGCTGGCGGAAAACCTCAGCGTAGCGGATGGAACCATTTTTAACGATGCGCAACGCTGGCGAGACGGCAGCGTGAAGCAGTACGTCACCGCCACGCTGTTACGGCTGCGGCCGCATTACCCCGCGCTTTTCCGCTACGGCGACTGGCTGCCGCTGAAGGTGACCGGCGAGCGGGAAGAGAATCTGATCGTTTATGCCCGCATAAAAGATGACGAGGCGCTGATCGTCGCCGTGCCGCGTCTGGTGTTTGACGTCACCGACAATGCGATGCTGTGGGCCAATACTACGGTGGCCATACCCCAGGAGCTGGCCGGGAAGCACTACCGGGATCTGTTTACCGGTGAGCGCCGCCTTCTGCCAGAGACGCTGGATTTAACGTCTGAAAAGGGATGTTTGTTGGTTCTGCTTACCTGCGACTAATCGAGGAGAACAAAAATGCCAAAGGATACAACGTTTGAAATTCGGGCCGGTCATGGCCAGCAGTTGGGCGCAAATTATGACGGGAAAGGGGTGAACTTCGCTCTGTTTTCCGCCCACGCGGAGCGGGTAGAGCTGTGTCTGTTTGATCCTTCGGGAAAAACAGAAATAGCCCGCCTGGAACTGCCGGAATATACCCATGAGGTCTGGCACGGCTATGTGCCGGATCTGAAACCGGGGGCGCTGTATGGTTACCGTGTGTATGGCCCTTACGATCCGGAGAACGGTCACCGCTTCAATCCCAATAAGCTGCTTATTGACCCCTATGCCCGTGAACTGGTGGGTGACATTGAGTGGAACGATGCCCACTTCGGCTATGAGCTGGGACACGATGAGCTGGATCTCAGCTTTGATACGCGAGACAGCGCGCCGTTTACGCCCAAATGTAAGGTCATCGACCCCAATGCCGTCGACTGGCAAGACTCCCGCCGACCCGATATCCCGTGGCCGCATACCGTGGTTTATGAGAGCCACGTAAAAGGCTTTACCCAGCTTAACCCGGCTATTCCGCCTGAACTGCGCGGTACGTTTGAGGGGATGGGGCATAAAGCGTCGGTGGAGTACATCAAAAGCCTCGGGATTACCTCGGTCGAGCTGCTGCCGGTTCACTGGTTCCCTGACGATCAGCACCTGCTCGATCGCGGTCTGAAAAACTTCTGGGGCTATAACTCGCTCGGTTTCTTTGCGCCAGCGTCACGCTATTACGGCCCGGCGGGGATCCAGGGTTTCCGCGACATGGTGCGTGCCTATCATGACGCGGGCATCGAGGTGATCCTCGACGTGGTCTATAACCACACGGCGGAGGGCAACGAGCTGGGGCCAACCCTGTCGTTTAAGGGAATTGATAACTTCTGTTATTACCGCACCATGCCGGATCAGCACCGGTATTACATCAACGACACCGGCACCGGGAACACCGTTAATACTTCCCACCCGCGCGTATTGCAGATGGTCATGGACTCCCTGCGTTACTGGGCAGAATCGATGCAGATTGACGGTTTCCGCTTTGACCTCGGGACCATTCTCGGACGTGAGCCGGAGGGGTTCGATCCGCGCGGCGGCTTCTTCGATGCCGTGACCCAGGATCCGGTGCTGTCGAAGCTGAAGCTCATCGGTGAGCCGTGGGATATCGGCCCCGGCGGGTATCAGGTGGGGGGCTTCCCGCCAGGCTGGGGTGAGTGGAACGACAAATACCGCGATACGGTACGTGAATACTGGAAGGGGGATAACGTCTCTAACGATTTTGCCGCCCGTCTGTTAGGGTCCGGTGATTTGTACGATCTGCGCGGGCGTCGTCCGTGGGCCAGCGTCAATTTTATTACCGCGCATGACGGCTTCACGCTGAACGACCTGGTGTCGTACAACGAGAAACATAACGCCGATAACGGGGAAGATAATAACGACGGACATAACGATAATCGGTCGTATAACTATGGCGAAGAGGGGCCGACGGAGAACCCGGATATCATCGCCACCCGCGAGCGGCAAAAGCGCAACTTCCTCACCACGCTCTTCTTCTCGCACGGTACGCCGATGCTGCTGGCAGGCGATGAGTTTGGCCGGACGCAAAAGGGCAATAATAACGGCTATTGTCAGGACAGCGAGATCTCCTGGGTAAACTGGAAAGGGCTCTCTGAAAACGACGAGAAGCTGCGCGACTTTACCCGTCGGTTGATTGCCCTGCGCGCGACGCAGCCGCTGCTGCGACGTGAGAACTGGCGCGACGGGCTGGAGATCCGCTGGTTTAACGCCGGTGGCGGACCTCAGCAGTCGGAACAGTGGGACGAGGGTTCCACCCTTGGTCTTGCCATCAGCCGTCCTGATCTTGAACAGGAAGAGGGCGTCTGGCACGACGTGCTGATGCTGTTTAACCCGTTTGAAGGTACGGTGCCATTCCAGATCCCGCAGTTTGGCGAAGGGGGTTGGGTTCTGGAGCTTTCGACGGCGGATGATGCCCCCACAGGGGAAATCATCACGGAATCCGTCGATTATGAACTGGCCGGGCGGAGTATGACGCTTTTCCGCCGTCCTTAAAGCGAGGCCGCCGCGCGTGCGGCGGTATCATACAGGGAGGAGATCGCGCGGAGTAACTGCGCGGTCTCGCCAATTGATGCTCCCGGAATGCCGCTTTCCGCATGAATGTTGATCAGGCAGGCCTCCCGCACCTCCCGGTACTTCATGCACAGCGCTTTCCCCTCCTCCGTGGTGGAGAAAAAAAGCTCTTTTCCGGCTTTCTCGCTGGTGACATATCCCGCCTTAACCAGCTTTTTCAGCGCATACGTCACCACGTGGGTATCTTCCACGTTCAGCACAAAGCAGATGTCGGCCAGCTTTTTCTTGCGGTTGCGGTGATTCACGTGGTGCAGAAGCGAAACGTCAAAGGCCCCCATATCCGGTTCACCCGCTGCGGTCATGCAGCGCACCATCCATTTGTTAAACGCATTGCTGGTCATGATCAGCGCATATTCCAGCTCTGATAATTCAGCACACCGCTCTGAGACGAGATGACGGGAGGAGACGATTCGCCCGTCCGCAATATCGTCGTGGTTCAATGCTGTCGTCTTTTTCTCTACTGTCATAACGATCCTTCCCCCGAAATGTAAACCCGTCGATAAAATAAGAACATTTTATTGATAAATTGTTTACATGTTTTTGACGTTCAGATATAGCTTTTTAGTGCAGGTTCTGTGGAGCCTGACGCAAAACACAACATCGCGCGCCGTAATGCACCGGCTTCGCTCTGCTGCGAAGTATAAAAAATAGCCGTCGGCGCGCAACGCTCACTTTGGATAGGGTAACGTTTATGGACAGTTCTACACTGTTGCCACTTATCGGGATTCCGGTGGTGGTTATTGGTTTTGCACTGCGTTTCAACCCGCTGCTGGTTGTCGTGGTGGCGGGGCTGGCGACGGGCCTGCTGGTTGGCATGGATTTCGGTATGCTGCTGGAAACCTTTGGCGAAAAGTTCGTGAATAGCCGATCGCTTGCCACCTTCATTCTGATCCTGCCTGTGATTGGCCTGCTGGAGTATTACGGGCTGAAAGAGCGCGCCCAGGCCTGGGTCGCGAAGATCGCCAGCGCCACCTCGGCGCGTATCCTGATGCTCTACTTTGTCGCCCGCGAAGGTACGGCTGCGCTGGGCCTGATGTCCCTTGGCGGCCACGCGCAAACGGTGCGTCCGCTGCTGGCGCCGATGGCGGAAGGGGCGGCCCTGAATGAATACGGCGAACTGCCGCAGACTATCCGCGACAAAATCAAAGCCCATGCCGCCGCGTGTGACAATATCGCGGTTTTCTTTGGGGAAGATATCTTTATCGCCTTTGGCGCGGTACTGCTGATTGATGCGTTCCTGAAAGAGAACGGGATCGAGGGGATCGAGCCGCTGCATATCGGCCTGTGGGCCATTCCGACCGCTATTGCGGCACTGATCATCCATATGACGCGTCTGCTGCGCCTCGACGCCAGCATTCGTCGCGACGTGATGGCCTGGAAAGCAGAGCAGGGTACGCAGGAGATCGCACCATGATGACCCTCATCACCATTAACCGCGTGTATTACCTGATCGGCTTCGTCGTAATGCTGCTGGTTGTGATGACCCTTCGCGACCGCGCTAACCCGAAACGCTATACCACGGCGCTGTTCTGGTTTCTGTTCGGCGGGATCTTCCTGTTTGGCGATCTGATGGTGCAGGAGCTGGGTAAGTCGCTGGCGTATCGCATTATTGGCGGCGCCGTTATCGTGATTGCGCTGCTGGCCGGTTTCGGGCTGGTCGGGAAGGGGCATTATAAAATGTCCACCGAGGAGGAGCGTGTTGCCTCGTCGAACCGGCTGAAAAACTGGCTGTTTTTACCGGCACTGATGATCCCCGTGGTAACGGTCATCGGGACGCTGTTTCTGAAAGGCGTGTCGATTGGCGGCGTTTATCTGCTCGACCAGAAACAGCTTACGCTGGCGGCGCTGTGCGTGGCCTGCGTGGCGGCTATCCTTACCGGCTGGTGGCTAACAAAAGGTACGCCGCTGCATGCGGTGCGTCAGTCGCGTCGGCTGGTCGATACCATTGGCTGGGCGGTGATCCTGCCGCAGATGCTGGCCATGCTCGGCGGGGTGTTTGTGGTGGCGAATACCGGCGAATCGGTACAAAAGGTGGTCAGCCTGTTTGTGAACCCGGACAGCCGCTTCATGCTGGTGGTCATTTACTGCGTGGGGATGGCGCTGTTTACCATGATCATGGGTAATGCCTTCGCAGCCTTCCCGGTGTTAAGCGCCGGTATCGCTCTGCCATTCCTGATTAACGTCCATCACGGTAACCCGGCGCCGCTGCTGGCTATCGGTATGTACGCAGGCTATTGCGGCACGCTGATGACGCCGATGGCCGCCAACTTCAACATTGTGCCCGCCGCGCTGCTGGAGCTAAAAGACAAATATCAGGTTATCAAGATCCAGATCCCGACCGCGTTAACCCTGCTGGTGGTGAACGTGTTCTTAATGTATTTCCTCGTGTTTCGCTAAGGAGCTGCAATGGAATTAACGCAACATCAGGCTGACGCCTTCGCCAGAATGCCGTTGACCTATTTACGTCAGGAATACCCGAACCACATTATGCATCTGCTCAACGGTGACGGCGACGTTCTGCCGCCTCGCGAGCTGCACCCGATCTTTTACGGCTGTTTTGACTGGCACTCTGCGGTGCACGGCTACTGGCTGCTGCTGCGCTGCCTGCGTCTCTGGCCCGAACTGCCGTGCCGGGAAGAGATCATCACTCTGTTCGAAGAACACCTGACCGACGAGAAGGTGGCGAAGGAGCTGGCCTATTTTACCGCGCCGTTCCGCGCGTCGTTTGAGCGGCCTTATGGCTACGGCTGGCTGCTGGCGCTGGCGCAGGAGCTGAAACAGTCGTCACTGCCACAGGCGGAGCGCTGGTACCAGACGCTGCAACCGTTAACGCGGGATATTCGCCAGCGGCTGGTGGATTACCTCAGCAAGCTCACCTATCCCATCCGCGTCGGAACACATTACAACACGGCGTTTGCGCTCGCGCTGGGGCTGGATTATGCCCGGGTGGTGACGGATGACGGGCTTGAACAGGCGATCCTGGACGCGGCGACGCGCTTTTATCATACGGACACGCAATATCCGGCGCATTATGAGCCGGGCGGCGACGAGTATATCTCCGGGGCGCTGACCGAGGCGTTACTGATGAGTAAGGTGGTAGAGAATTTCCCGGCCTGGTTCGATGCGTTTCTGCCTGAAGTGGGTGCCGTTTCAGCGCTGATGAACCCGGCTGAGGTAAGCGACCGCACCGACCCGAAAATCGCACATCTGGACGGGCTTAACCTCAGCCGCGCGTGGTGTATGAAGCACATTGCCCGCGCTTTGCCGAAAAACCACCCGGCGCAACAGGCGTTACAGGATGCCGTTGCGCGCCATCTCTCGGCAAGCGTGGAGCATGTTGTCGGCAGTCACTACAGCGGCGGCCACTGGCTGGCGAGTTTTGCGCTGCTGGCGCTGGAGTAGCGCTTAGTTATATTTTCGTGCTCATCCTGTTTCCGCAGGATGAGTGATTTTACGCAACCGGCTCGCGCTGACGACGACCGCTACCGCAGAAGCTGCGGCGGCGACCCACAGCGCAACATGAATTGACCTTTCATCTGCGGCCAGCAGAACGGCCACGGCGGCGGCGCCCAGACACTGCCCGAACGTGCGCATAATGGATAAAACACCGGATGCATAGCTCGCATGCTCACGAATAACGTTGGAGAGCATTTCCCGGTTATTGGGACTCTGAAAGCAGCCAAACCCCACTCCGCACACCAGACTCCGCAGGCAGATATCCCACACTGAAGGGCGGTCGGGTAATGTTGCCAGCAGGATCAAACCGACGACAAAAATCATCAGCCCCAGGGTGGATATCGCCGGGGCTGAAATCGTGTCTGCCCACCGGCCTGCATGCGGCGCAATCAGTACGATCCCTAGCGGCCACGGCGTAAACAGCAGGGCAGACAACACCGGGCTGTAGCCGTATTCGCTCTGAAACAGGAAGGGCAGCGCAATAAAGGTGATCCCCTGGCTGACAAAAGCAATCATCGACGTGAAGGCCGCGAGGGTAAAGCGTTCATTTTTAAACATCCTCGGCGGCAGTAAGGGGTTATCCGCGCGGCGGATCTGCCAGATAAACGCCATGCCGCTCAGCGCAGCGAGCATTGTCCAGCAAAGGCTACCGGGATGATAGTCCTGGAGGCTGTTCGCCGCCATGATCGTCGATCCCAACAGCAGCGCCGACAATATGGCGCCCGGGGTGTCGAAAGGCGCTTGCTTTCGAACCGCATCCCGCGGCAGCGCTTTGACCGCCAGCAGTAAGGCGAGGGTGCCGGGAACAACGTTTATCGCAAACAGCCATTGCCAGCTCAGGGTGTGAAGGATCGTCCCGCCCAATACCGGGCCGATAGCGGAGCTGGAGGCGATGAGCAGGGCGTGTAACCCCAGAATGCGGCCAAGCAATCGCCCGGGAAATACGGACCGCAGGATTGCGGGGGCAATACTGAGCGTCGCCGCGCCGCCGATCCCCTGAAGCACGCGCATACCGATAAGCACTTCGGGTGTATTCGCCAGCGCGCAACCCAGTGATGTCAGGGTAAAGGTCGTCAGGCCTGCCAGAAATACGGGGCGATAACCCAGGCGGGCCGCAAGCGCCGCGAATATCGCCAGCGTCATCGCAGCCGCCAGCAGATACCCGTTGGCGAACCAGACGGCAATACTGGCAGGTACCTGCATCTCCTGAGCCATGGAGGGCAGGGCAATGTTGATCATGGTGCCATCAAACACGCCCATTAAGGTGGTGGTCATAATTGCGGCCATCACCCGTGCGCGCGCCGGACCAGGCAGTCCTTCGTCGCCGGGTTGACTGGAAAAGAGCATCATCATGTTGTCCTCTGAGAAGAGTGTATGGATGACAAAACTATAAAGATGGCTTTTACAGGGCGGAAGGCGCACCATTTGCACTTTATCGTTGCACGAAACGCCTTATCTGAATGAACAGGAATGAGCGCTATGACCGATCCTGATTTTAATTTACTGATTGCACTCGACATATTGCTGAGCGAAGCGAGTGTCGCAGGTGCAGCACGTCGTCTGAACCTCAGCACCTCGGCCATGAGCCGGACATTAAGCAGGTTACGCGACGTTACAGGCGACCCGATCCTGGTGCGCGCCGGACGTAACATGGTACTAACCCCGTGGGCCGAAGCGACCCGGGATCGCGCCAGACGTGCAGTGCACGAGGCGAGGGCGGTATTGCAGCCCTCAACTGAAACGTTCAGTGCGCAAAGTCTGGCGCGCCTTTTTTCGGGAAGGGCTGGTTGATCTGGAGATTGGCGTCCAGAGCAATATGGGGCCTGAAATACGGCTGCAACGACTGTTTGAGGATCGGTTTGTGGGCGTCGTGCGTAAGGGACACCCGCTGGCTAAGCAGGCAGAAATAGGCGTGAAGGATTATGTCGCCTGGGGCCATGTGGTTGCGTCACCCGAGGGCGCGTTGCATGGATCCGTTGACGATGCGCTGGCCGAGCTGGGGACAAAACGTAAAATCGCCAGCGTCGTACCGGGATTTCCGACGGCACTGTCCGTGGCGCTGGAATCGGATCTTATCGCCATGATACCCGCGCTCTATTTACTCAATCAGCAGGTAACGGACCAGGTACATCTGTTCGAGCTGCCGTTCAAAAGCCGTCGTATTACGGTATCGCAGATGTGGCACCCAAGAATGGAACGCGACCCTGGTCACCGCTGGCTGAGAGAGCAAATTCTTGCGATATGCGGTGTGGAGAGGTCAGACATGATTAAGGGTTCTGTATAGCGATTGCTATACACAGCGCTTATGCTATGCTTGTAAAGCAATTGCTATACAAGAGGTATACCTATGAAATCAGATGTTCAACTCAATCTCAGAGCCAAAGAATCCCAGCGGGCGCTTATCGATGCCGCCGCAGAGATCCTCCATAAATCACGCACGGACTTCATTCTGGAGATGGCCTGTCAGGCAGCCGAGAATGTGATCCTCGATCGGCGTGTATTCAATTTTAACGATGAACAGTACGCAGAGTTCATTGACATGCTCGATGCCCCGGTCGCGGACGATCCTGCCATAGAAAAACTGCTGGCAAGGAAACCTCAGTGGGACGTGTAACAGCACCAGAGCCCTTATCCAGCGTCCATCAACTGGCGGAGTTCGTCAGTGGAGAGGCCGTGCTTGACGAATGGCTAAAACAAAGAGGTCTGAAAAACCAGGCGCTCGGCGCAGCCCGAACGTTTGTCGTTTGTAAAACGGGCACGAAGCAGGTCGCGGGATTTTACTCTCTGGCTACCGGCAGCGTTAACCATACGCAAGCGACAGGTAATCTGCGGCGTAACATGCCGGATCCCATACCCGTGATTATACTTGCCCGTCTGGCTGTGGATGTCTCGTTACGCGGAAACGGGTTGGGAGCCGATTTACTCCACGATGCGGTTTTACGCTGTTATCGGGTAGCTGAGAATATCGGGGTGCGAGCGATCATGGTTCATGCACTCACTGAGGAAGCCAAAACGTTTTATATCCACCATGGTTTTAAAGCATCGCAGACTCAGGAACGGACACTGTTTCTCAGGCTTCCTCAGTAGAGGCAAAGGGAGGGGGTAGGATGCGATGGGCTTATCTGACGAGGGATAGGCTTCATAATATCCAATTTAACATAATATGCATTATGCGCGCTAAGATTAATTAAGAACAAATCCAGCCGTTTCGGGCCCATCCTTGTTCTGCTCATTCAGCGAATTATGTCCATCGATTCTATGCCCTTAACGTTCATAACTGTCGTTACAGTCATGCGTGTTCTCCACGGCAGTCACCTGTACATCCTTAAAGTGCAACCCATCCACACCTGAAATTTTCCCGAACTCTGACGCGTCAATAAAAATACCCTCCAGCGTTAACCCGGCCACAGGACGCTCCGGATACCCCTCAATGAAAAATGCCCGCGAGAAATTTTTGTTGTCTGAGCGACGCGCCGACATATTTTTAATCGTCAGTCCGCTGACCGCAGTAAGACCGGCTTCGCCCTCGACGCCATCAGCCAGCTTGCGCCAGTGTTCAGGTTTATCAGATAAATTGCTCTGGTCGCCATAGCTGTACTGCGGAAACCAGTTCAGCTGGATCAGCACCGGAAAACGCACGTCCGTAAGATGTAAATTTTGGACGGTGATATCACGGATAAACCCGCCCCGGTTGCGGGCCGACTTAATGCGAAACCCGACGCCCGTACCGTTAAACGCGTTATCTTCTATCAGGACGCGTTCAATGCCGCCTGAGGTTTCGCTCCCCAGCGTGATCCCGGACCCCTTATTCAGCGTACATCCGCGGACCACTATATCCCTTGCAGTACGTGCTTTTTGCGCCGCTTCGCGTCCTCGTCCTGATTTTATGCAGATATTGTCGTCATTACAGGAAACAATGCAGCGTTCAACCCGCACCTGTTCACAGGAATCGATATCAATCCCGTCGGTGCTCGGCCCCGCAGAATTGCTGATTTGCATGCCCTCAACCGTGATATGGCGCGAATAACAAAGGTGCACGTTCCAGAATCCGGACTCCCGACTGGTAACATCACGCAGCAGAATGCTCTGGCTTTCAAAGACCAGAATATTGCGCGGGCGCTGACAGTCGTAATCAACCACCCAGCGCAATCCTCTGGCGCTGTAATCGCCGACCATGCCGCTGCGCTCGTCATCGCCCCAGAAGCGTCGCCACCAGATAACACCCTGCCCGTCTATCGTGCCTGTACCGGTAATACTGACGTTTTCACAATCGATGATATTAATAATGCCTGCCGGCCAGCGCATATCAATGCCGGCCACCCGGGTGTTTATCAACGGATAATCAGCCAGATCCTGGCTTCCAACGAGCTGTGCGCCAGCGTCCAGGCGAAGCGAAACACCGCTTTTCAGGAACAGTGCTCCGGTCAGAAAACGGCCTTGCGGAATAACAATGACATCGTTCTGTTGAGCGCTATTTATGGCCTGCTGAATGGCAGACGTTGACAGGCGTTGCGCGGTTGGGTCCGCGCCGCACGTCAGAATGGAGACCGCTTTCATGGCTTGTCCTTAAACAGATGAAAGCCTTAGTCTAGAAATCCGCGTGAAGGATAACCTTTGTCTGTTTGACAGCCACGCGGTCAGGCTGGCAAAAAAGCAGATATTTACTGGCTTGCGATCACCGCAACGCCCTTTTCTTTCAGAGCGCTCACCCAGCGTTCATCCGTTGTGTTTTCAACAACCAGCGTATTCACCAGCGACAGGTCGCCAATCACAAACGCCGAGGCCGTGTTGATCTTTTCCGGTGAGGCCAATACCACCGTTTCCGCCGCTCTGCCGGAAAATGCACGTTTGATGCACGCTTCTTCGTAATCTCCGGTGGTCAGCCCGGCCTCAGGATGGACGCCGGTGACCCCCATGAAGAACAGATCCGCATGAATATTATTGATGCCTTCAATAGCGGCCGCGCCGACCGTGACGATGGAGTGTTTATACAAACGACCACCAATCAGGATCACCTCTATGCATGGATGGTCGACCAGCCCCAAAGCGATACCCGGGCTGTGCGTCACCACGGTTATCCGTAAATCGGGTGGTAAGAACGTAATAAGTTCGGAGGTGGTCGTCCCGCCATCAATGATCACCACCTGCCCCGGTGAAATGAGCTGCGCGCCTCGCCGTGCCACGCGTTTTTTTGCATCCATTTTAACGGACTGACGCTCGGCAAAAGGCGCAATCGCTGACGATGCTGGCAGTGCGCCGCCGTGAACACGCTGCAAACGCCCTTCTGCCGCCAGTTCACGTAAATCCCGGCGGATAGTGTCCTCAGACACCGAGAAAAAGAGGCTGAGCGCAGTAGACTGGACCTGACCTTCCGCCTCCAGTTTTTCCAGAATCAACTGTTTACGCTGGCTTGTGAGCATGAATTATTCCTGTTGTTGCACGATATGCCTTGTATTTGCACGATAGTGCTGTTTATGATGCTTACTCTACGAGAGGAGAGCCAAACGTGCAATCAAAACGTGCAGATATACGCATTATCAACAGCGAAACGTTGTCCGACAACTGGTATAACCTGAAAAAATATACTTTTGACCTCCAGCGCAGCGATGGCGACTGGCAGCGACAAGAGCGTGAAGTGTATGACCGGGGGAATGGCGCGACGATCCTGCTCTATAATCGCGACAGCAAAACCGTCATTCTGACGCGTCAGTTCCGTTTCCCGGTGTTTATAAATGGTCACGAAAAGGATCTCATTGAGGCGGCCGCCGGGTTGCTCGATAACCTTGACCCGGAAAGCCGGATTAAGGCCGAAGCGGAAGAAGAAACCGGGTATAAGGTGACGCGCGTAGAGAAAATTTTTGAGGCCTATATGAGCCCGGGCTCAGTTACCGAGAAACTCTACTTCTATCTGGCGGAATATCACCCGCAGGATCGGACCAGCGCGGGCGGCGGCGTTAAAGCAGAGGGAGAAGATATCGACGTACTGGAAATGACGCTGGACGACGCGCTTCGGGGCATTGAAAATGGGCAGATTGTCGACGGAAAAACCATCATGCTGCTCTATCACCTGGCCCTGAAAGGCATTTTATAATCTCACCATTAGCCAGATACCTTCCCCGGCGCAGGTATTTGCCTGTGCTATTCTTGCTGAACACCTCAACATGGAGATGCGAAAATGGCCGACTGGGATCCCTCTCTTTATCTACAGTACAGCGCAGAACGCACACGTCCCGCCGCTGAGTTGCTCGCCCGGGTGCCGCTTGCTGACATAACCTCTGGCGTGGATTTGGGCTGCGGGCCAGGCAACAGCACCGCGCTGCTGAAACAGCGCTGGCCTTCTGCGCAGATCGCCGGCGTGGATAATTCCCCGGCCATGCTGGAGGAAGCCCGACAGGCCCTGCCAGACTGCCACTTTGTTGAGGCGGACATCCGGCACTACAAACCTGACCAGCCGCTCAGCCTGATCTACGCCAACGCCTCACTGCAATGGATCCCGGACCATTACCACCTTCTGCCACACCTGGTTTCGCTGCTCCAGTTAAACGGCGTGCTGGCGGTGCAAATGCCTGACAACTGGCTTGAGCCGACGCACGCCCTGATGCGTGAAGTTGCCTGGGAACAGGGCTACCCCGATCGTGGCCGCGAGCCATTGCCGGGTATCCATGCCTACTACGATATTCTGACGGAAGCGGGATGCGACGTGGATATCTGGCGCACCACTTACTTCCATCAGATGAGCTCTCATCAGGCGATTATTGACTGGGTCAGCGCGACAGGGTTACGCCCGTGGTTACAGGAACTCAACGAAAGCGAGCAGAAAAACTATCTGAAACGCTACCTTGAGCTGCTGGAAGAGCAGTATCCGCTCCAGGAGAACGGGCAGATACTGCTGGCTTTTCCGCGCCTGTTTATGGTGGCCCAGCGGGTTCCGTAAGCCGGATCAGGAACGCGCTTCCTTGAGCAACTGCTGAATGACGGCCTCCTGCTTGTCGTAGTTCCCCTCGCCAAACGCGGTGTAACGCAGTTGCCCTTTCGCATCGAAATAGTAATGCGCAGGCCAGTACTGATTTCCGAACGCGCTCCAGATTTTGTAGTTATTATCCGTCACTACGCGGTACGGCAGCTGCCATTTGTTGACCGCGTTTTTCACCGATGATAACGGCTTTTCCCAGGGGTATTCTGGGGTGTGGACGCCAATCACTACCAGACCTTCAGCCTGATATTTCTTCGCCCAGTCACGCACGTGCGGAAGCGTGTGCTGGCAGTTGATACAGTCCCAGGTACAGAAATCGATAAGCACAACTTTCCCGCGCAAGTCCTCAGACGTGACAGCGTCACCGTTTACCCAACCCGTACCGCCGCTTAATGACGGTAGCTGGCTGCCCGGCGTTGCGTCAGCGACCGGTTGCAGTTTCACCTGTGTGGAGGATGGTTGCGCAAAGCTCAACAGGGCGTTTTCCAGCTGGTCGGCAACACCGTTGGCGCCTTTCAGGGCTGAGGTCATTCCGCTGGCGTTGAACGCAACGGCGGCTAACATCATCACTCCCGCTCCCTGACGCAAACGTGCCATCAATGCGGATTTGGCCCTCAGAGGGGTTATCAGCTTACGGCCCCCCGCGACAAGCAGCCCCAGCATCAACGCGCACCCGCTGCCGTAAGCGGCTAACAGCGCTCCGGTTGCGATGGCCGAGTGGCCCGCAATATTAATGCTGAAGATCGCCCCGAGAATCGGTCCGGCACAGGGGGACCACAGCAGCCCGACGGCCAGCCCTGCCAGAAAAGCCGAAACCAGGCCGCGTCGCTGCATGCTGTGGGTGTTGAGAACGTTTCCCGCGCTAACCGCCGGGCGGGCAATGCGCTGAGCGAACTGCGGAAAGATCAGGGCCAGGGCGGCAATGCTCAATACCAACAGCGCAATCCAGCGACCGATAACGGTGGCGTCAGCGATCCACTCGCTGGCAACCGTTACTACCATCGCCACCAACGTGAACATCACAATCATTCCCGCCAGAAGCGCCAGAATGTGTTTGCGCTGCCCCTGAAAGCCAGCGAACAGCAGAGGAATGACGGGAAGCGTGCACGGACTGAGCAGGCTAATCATGCCGCCTAAAAAAGCGATTATCAGAAACATAACGACCTCACGATACGGTTGCTGCGAAGGTGCAGTGAGGTCATTTCACCGTACGAATGTGTTCAGGCCGTGTGCGAAAAGCTGAATTTTGTCTGCCTGCGTATCGGCGCGGGGTGCAGATACACAGGCGTACAATTAACCGCGCGGAAGGGTTACGCTTACGGCCAGCCCGCCCTCCGCCCGGTTTGCAAGCTGCAATTTCCCGTCAAGCTGGGCGGTGAGCTGCGCGGCAATGGCGAGGCCTAACCCGGTGCCGCCCGTTTCCCGGTTGCGCGACGTTTCAACCCGGTAGAACGGCTGTAATACCGCCTCCAGTTCTGCCTCCGGAATGCCAGGGCCGTTATCCATAATGCGGATCGCGACCTGCCTTTCATCTTCATCAATCTCTATTACCGCGCTATCGCCAAACTTCAGCGCATTATCCAGCAGGTTGGTCATTACCCTGCGCAATGCCTGGGGACGAGTGACGATCGGCAGACGCGCATTGCGAGCATGAAACTGCACGTTTTTACCAATGTCCTGATAATCACTGGCGATGCTGTTAACCCACGCGTTCAACTCCAGCTTCAGCGTGGTCTCTTCCAGGGATTCTGATGACCGGGCATAGGCAATCCCTTCCCGTACAAGGCGCGACATATTATCCAGGTCGCTCAGCAGCTTATCGCGGAGTTCGGGCTGATCCGCCATTTCGATCCGCAGCTTCATGCGCGTGATGGGCGTCTGGAGATCGTGAGAAATGGACGCCAGAATCTGCGCGCGTTCACGCAGATAGGTCTGTATCCGCGACTGCATCTCATTAAAAGCGTGCGCTGCCTGGCGCACCTCAACCGGACCTTTTTCAGTCATCGGAGAATGGGCCGCAGGATCGAGGGAATCAACCGCGCGCGTGAATTGCAGGAAGGGCCGGACAACCTGGCGCACGGCAATCCAGGAGCAGAGCGCGACAAGTAACAGCTGAAGAACCAGCACCACGGGCAACCAGCTGGCGACAGGCGGCATGCGCGGGATCAGATCGATGGTGAGCGGTGCGCCGTCGCGGAGCGTCAGATGGGCCTGAATATGGGAAATCGGCCCCGGCACCGCCGTAAAGTGGAGCGGATATTGGGCTGAAAGCGTCTCTTTCAGGGTTCGAATCGCATCCCGCGAGCGCTTGTCCGTTGGCGCGGCGCCTGCCTCGCCGGGGCCAAGGATATAACGATAATTACCGCGACTGAGCCGTTCCAGCCACTCTGGCCGCTCTTTAGCCGGAAGCCGGTCGAGAATGGCCACGCTGGTCGCCACGTCGTTCTCAAGATTGCCCAGCATAACCGTACGCGCGCTGCGCATTCGCTCAACCATGACCAGCGTCAGGCTGAGCGCGTTAGCCAGCAAGAGTCCAAGCAGCACAATGATCAGCAACCGGGCCAGTAAGGTGCGGGGCCACAGCGTCATTCATTGGCCTCGACGATGGTCACCGGCATGGTAAAAACGTAGCCTTCGCTGCGAACGGTTTTAATGTAGGCGGGCGTGCGGGCATCTTCATTCAGACGCTGTCGCACGCGGCTCACCAGGAGATCAATCGAACGCTCGAACAGCTCGGCATCACGTCCCTGCGTCAGGTTCAGCAGCTGGTCGCGGGTCAGCACCCGTTGAGGATGATCGAGGAATACGCGCAAAAGGCGATATTCCGCCCCGCTGAGCGCCACAACCATACCCTCGTTATCAATCAGATGACGCGCCACGGTATCCAGCTGCCATTCCCCGAACACCACCAGGCGCCCTGCCTCGGTCACCTGAAGATTAGGCGGCATAGTACGAAAACGACGCAGGATGGCTTTGATTCGCGCCAGCAGTTCGCGGGCCACAAACGGTTTCACCACGTAATCGTCGGCGCCCATCTCCAGCCCCAGGATGCGGTCCGTGTCCTCGTTGCGCGCGGTGAGCATCAGGATCGGCAGATCATAATGCCTGCTGCTGCGCAGCTGTCGACACAGCGTCAGGCCATCATCGCCGGGCATCATCACGTCGAGCACCACCAGGTCGATATGCTGTTTGTCGAGCACTACGCGCATCTCTTTCCCGTTCGCCGCGCCAGAGGCGTGGTAGCCGGATTTCACGAGGTAATCGACAATCAGCTCACGAATATCCCTGTCGTCATCGACGACAAGGATGTGATCAATATGCTCCACCGCAGGCTCCCTGATTAAGAGGTAACGGATTGAAAATAGCACATATCAGAACTTATCCGCGTCGACAACCGCGTTAACAAAGTCCTGCGGATCTTCCTGCGGCGGGTTGTGGCCAACCGTTGCGCCGAAAGTACGGTGCTCATATTTTCCGGTGAATTTCCCCGCATAGGCTGCGGGTGCAGGATGTGGTGCCCCGTTGTTACCGCCCTCGATGGTGATGGTCGGCACCGTAATGTTCGGCAGCGTAGCCAGCTTTTGTTCGTAGGCGTCATATTTCTGCTCACCCTTCTCCAGCCCCAGACGCCAGCGGTAATTACTGAGCGTGACGGCAACGTGGTCCGGATTATCGAGGGATTTGGCGCTGGCATTGAAGGTGGCATCGCTGAATTTCCAGTCAGGCGAAGCCTGGGACCAAATCAACCGGGCAAAATCGTGCGTATTTTTAGCATAGCCTTCCGCACCGCGCGGCGTGGCGAAATAGAACTGATACCACCACTGAACCTCTGCCTTCGGCGGTAAAGGCTGTTTGCCAATCGCCTGGCTGCTGATCAGGTAGCCACTTACCGAGACCAGCGATTTCACCCGTTCCGGCCAGAGCGCCGCAACGATATCCGCCGTACGCGCCCCCCAGTCATAACCGGCAAACACCGCCTGTTTGATATTCAGGGCGTCCATCAGGTTGACGATGTCTTTTGCCATTGCCGAAGGCTGGCCGTTTCGCGGCGTTTTATCAGAAATAAAGCGCGTGGTGCCGTACCCGCGCAGGGACGGCACAATGACACGATACCCCTTCGCAGCCAGCGCGGGGGCCACGTCTGCATAACTGTGAATGTCGTACGGCCAGCCATGCAGCAGGATCACCGGTTGCCCCTCTTTTGGCCCGATATCGACGTAACCGACGTTCAAATCGCCAGCGTTAATCTGTTTAACCTGGTTAAAGGCCGACGCGTAATCCTTACCCGTCGCTTCTGCCTGACAGGACATCACGATGCCAAGTGAAACGGTCAGGGCGACGGCTGAGTATGCGAGTTTATTAAACATGATGTTATCTCCGGGTAAGTTCAGTTGACGGAGATATAACACCATGCGTTTGTATAGGAGATGTGTGCGGATGCGGTTTTATTGCATACCTGTGTATGTACCGCAGACGCAGATACAGTGTGATACAAACCCAGGTATGAAACGACTAAAGCGAGATTCGGTACCGGACGTAATCGTCGGCTTCACCATAGTGGTCATACAGCTTACGCGCCGGATTGTGCATGCGGGTTACCCAGTAGAGTTTTGACCACCCTTCCCGCTTACCCTCATCGATCAGGGCGTCGATAAGCGCTTTACCCGCCCCTGCGCCACGTTCGGCAGCGTCAACAAATAGATCTTCCAGATAGGGGTAAGTTTGGATATCGAAAATTATGTACGTTAAGGTTAATTTTTTGCCATCACGTCATTAGTATATTCACAAACAGACTCGCCATTATTGACTGTATGCTGGAGATTCAGCTCCGTTAAGTAGCCGTCTGCCAGATACAAAACCCGGTCTGCAGAGGCTATGGTTTCCGGGCGATGGGCTATCAGCAGAACAGGAAGCCCCAGTTGACGTAAGGTCTGGCTTATCCGGATTTCACTCTCAACATCAAGGTGGCTGGTCGCTTCATCCAGTAACAGGAATCCCGGTTTCTTGTACAACGCCCTTGCCAGCAGAATGCGTTGTTTTTGTCCTCCGGAAAGCCCTCCGCCGGTTTCACCAATCAGCGTCTGATACCCCATCGGCATTGCCATAACATCGCTGTCGATAAGTGCCAGTCTTGCGCACTGGATCATTCGTTCATAATTTCGGTCATCACTGAAAAAAATAATGTTATCTGCTACAGAACCTTTGAAAAGATGGTCATCCTGCAGTACGGTACCGATACGCTGACGAACCTGAAAATAATCCGGATGCGTATGCAATATGCCAAATGCCCTGATCCTGCCCTCATCAGGGATGTGGATCCCAAGGATAAGCTTCACCAGTGTCGTTTTCCCGCATCCGGATTTACCTGTAATGGCAACGACTTCTCCGGGATTGAGTGTCAGCGACACCCCGCCGATTATCGGATTTTCCCCTCCCTTGTGGCTGAAGATGATGTGCTCAAGTACTAGAGGAGCATGAGCATATTCATCCATCTCCCTGCGGGATACAGAAGGAATGTGCGAAGCGTTGTTATGCTCACGAAAAGGCTGTTGCTGAAGGCCTTCTGTCGGGGTCAGTACAATATCAGCCAGTCGTTCGTTGTAAACATCGAGCATACGCCAGGAAAAAAACTTATCAGTCAGGCTACTGATACTGGAAGAAAAACGCGTCTGATAGGATAAATAAGCAACCAGCATGCCGACGGTGAAGGTTCCATTCAATACCTCCCCGGCGCCTTTCCACAAAATGATTGCTGATACCACGCTGCCGGTAAGAGTGTGAGCAATGTCATAGCACATCAGCAGACGGCTCTGACGCAACTGCGTATTTCTGCGGGCTACGTTGAGATTCAGCCAGGCGGCCTCACGATGTGCCGTCACACCGTTAATTCTCAGGCTGAGGATCCCGTTGAGTGTTTCAAGAAAATGCCCGGACTCCTTGGCACCTGCATCCCAGGCATCTTCTGCCGACTGTCGAAGGGACGGATACCACAGTGCCCTCAACACACCATAGAAAATGGCTGCAAGTACGGCGATCAATGTCATTTCAGGACTGTACAGCAGCATCATGCAAAGCGCAGTCACCACGAGCAACACATCCAGAATACCTTCCAGCACTTGCGTAGTCAGCGCCTGCTGGATGGTATCTACCGCCTCAAAACGAGCATTAATACTCCCCTTACTGCGTGCATCAAACCAGGCCAGAGGAAGATGGACCAGATGATGGAAAACCCGTGCTGTCCACTGCATGTTAAAATTGACGGACAGTGTAATACTCGCCCACTGGCGGGCCAGTGACAGCAGCATCTGGGTCAGTGACATCAGCAGAAGCGCAATAATAATGACGGTCAACAAACTCTGGTCGGCAGCCACCAGGACTTCATCAATCACCAGCTGGTTGAGAAGCGGGCTTCCCAGTGTCAGGATTTCGAGTGCCACGGCAAAAACGATAATTCGCGACATTGCCGACAACAGACCCGGTGTTTTACCTGTCAGTTGGCGCAGATGGATTTTTTTCCTTTCATCCCGAGCGGTAAAATCACTGGCTGGCATCAGCTCCAGCGCGACGCCGGTGAAATGTTTTCCAGCATCCTGTAGGGAGAGCGTTACTTTTCCCTTTTCCGGATCATGAATAACCAGCCTGCTTCCGCGAACTTTATGTAGCACAACAAAATGATTCATGTTCCAGTGGAGAATACACGGGAGAGAAAGGGATCTTAGGTCCTCAAGCTCCAGCCGAACTGCCCGGCTGGATAATCCGATACCGGCCGCACATTCAGTCAGTCTCTGCAGGGTCATCCCTTGTGAGCTGATACTGAAACGTTCGCGCAGTGTGGGTAAGTCTGTTTGCAGACCATGCCAGCAGGCCATCATGACCAGGCATGCCAGACCACATTCCGCTGACTCTGTCTGTCGGGTGAGAGGAAGCTGTTTTCTCCCGGTCCATTTAAGTGTATCCATCACAGCTTTCCTTTCAGGCTCCAGAGCGGCTCAGTCAGCCACTCCCACAAATTGCGGGTATCCAGGCTGACATCCCCCTCAAGAACCATGCCGGGGCGCAGGGCTTCCTGTTTCCCATAAGCCAGAATAAAAGTATTTTCAGGTTCAACGATGACGCGGTAATGACCTTCATTCTCCTTCCAGGTCACAGGAGATACGGAGAGTAAATCAGAAGATGTCAGCGTTGTATGGCTTATTTCACGGATAGTCCCGTACTGCACACCAAACTTCTGATAGGGGAAGGCAGAGAACCGCAGGGCAACACGCTGCCCCGCCTGAATAAAGCCAGCATTCTGACTGGTAGCATAGAGTTCTATCTGCAAACGGGCATTGTCGGGAATGAGGGTCATGACAGGTTCAGATGCCCTGACAGACTGTCCCTGTCTGACCAGCACGGCAGCAACGGTTCCGGATACCGGTGAAGTCAGCGTGAAATTTTCCTTACCTGCCAGTTCGTCCTGCTGTTGCCTGATCACCTGCAACTGCCTGTCCATTTCAGCCTTCCGGCTTTCACCCTGAACGATGAGATGGTCAAGGTCGTCTTTAGCAGCCTCCATCGCGGTGTGCAGTTGCAGAAGCCCCTGACGCTGATCCTCAACGTTTTGCTGTGACGTTGAAACGTCAATCTGCTTCTGCTGGTATTCGATATCTGATACGTAATGCGTATCAGCAAGTTTCTTATAGCGCTCCATAACAGACACGGCCAGCGCAGCCTGATGCACGGCAAGTGACAGACGCTTTTCTGCACTTTTAACCTGAGGTTTCAGGGAAACTATTCGCTGTTGTATGGCATGCTGCTGCTGACTGTTGTCACGCAATTCCAGGGTCTGTTGAGAAGTCAGCATTGTAAACTGAGTTTGTAGGGAAAGTCTTATAGCAGCGAGTGTACCTGCCCCCTGTTCGTTGAAATGTTCACCGCTGATATGATAAAGAGTCTCACCGGCAATAATGTGTTGACCTTCTGAGGCGGTCAATTTGGTTACGTAGCCAGCATATTGAGGAGTGATTTTTACCAGCCCGGATGAGGGCATAACGATTCCGGAAAGGTGAGCCTTACGTGTATAGCTACCATAAAGAATAAAGAGTATCAGGCACAGAAATATGAATAACGTTGTGAGTGCGCTTACTGATAAACCGAATGACGCAGGTAAGACAATCTCACCATAATCAGAATCTGTTTGATGATTTAAAGCCTCTTCCCTGAAGATATTCATATCCCAAATACCCTTCAAAAATTTAACGACAAAACAAAAGCATTCATGCACGAATGAATTATAATAGGATAAAAAAGCCCTCTGCTTCTTATTCTAACTATTAATAGCGATAATGACACCAAAAAAAGAATGGATTGATCTAAAATGTTATAATACTGTCCATGCATCAGACAAAAAGACAATGAAGTCAATATACATGGGATAATATACTTTTTATTAAAAATTGAGTGGAAAACACCGAAGATACAGCCCCTGTATATAATCTCCTCATAATATGGGACTACGAAGGTGGCTATTATAAATGCTATAAAACCAATATGGGAAGGTCCATAATGATATAAATTATCCCTGTAAAGATAAACATTATACTGAACCAGCAAAATGACAAACAACACAACAATAGAAAATTTTATTGAAGTTAAATCTCTACTTGGGCGTAATTTAAAACCATCCAACTTCCTTAAGTAAAAAATATACAAGAAAAATGCAATTGAAAATTCCGCAATAAACAATAAGAAAAATGACACATCGAGAGTAAGATAGCGGAGGGTTATGGATGGCGATAACGTAATTATTATTGAGATAACAGACGCAATAAAAAGAACAATTACGTTTTTCTTACTATAAATGAATGGATAGACATGCCTAAAGATTATCATGTTCAACCTATTATTAATTCATATTTTATATAAGAATCAACAAATATGGCTATGATATCGTAATCATTTTTTGATATCATGCACTTTAACTTCAGTGAACATTTGTAATGATTCCATTCTGCAACACAACAATTTTTATCGGAGTGTACTTTATTTACTTTTAAACCTATTCATCAAGTTAACGCCCCATCGAGTTACTGCTATTAATACAATCAACGCAATAATAAACCTTGATATAATCCCTGGCCGTGATACTTCGTCAAACTCAAGAACTTCAGCGTATTTCAAAAGGGTAAATGCGATAATGAAAAAAAATAAGTAAATTAGGAAATTTAAAAATTGTTTCATGCTTAACCCGATACTTGTGATTACATTAACTTTATCAAAAATAATAGCTCATCATGACTACTTCGAATAATCATTAAATATCGAAACACCTAGAATAACATTCAGTTATAATGAGCTTTTAAATTATTATCACACACAACTCAAATTACTTACCAACGGCATTGTCCGGGGCCGTTGTAATTATTACTTTTATCTTTACTACCACGATCTGAAAAACTATCTTTTGTGCACTGGCCAGCTATAGCTCCACCAATTACCCCAGCGGTCATACCCACTGGCCCCCCAGGAGAGCCGGCGATTAGACCACCGATGATTCCTGCGCCGCATGAGTCAACGCCCTTGTAAATAGAGCCATTGTTTCCTTTTGAATTACCAGGTTTAGAGCTGGTGTTACGACTACCGGCACCTTCATAATTACCGCTTCCATTGCCGCCACTTACTAATGCTATCTCATTAAGGCTTAATGCTCTTATATTCTACATAAATCATCTCCATTTAATTTAGTTTTGCATTTTGTGCTAAAAAAATATCTTACATTACTTAATGTAAAGAAAGTGTATTTATGTAAGCAAATGTAAATAAGCTATTGAACTTCGTAAACCGTAGCTCCATTTGGGAGCAGTTCAGCTCCTGCATGGGCAGGCCTATAACACGAAATCGACCTGGAGGTACGGTAATGTTCAGGCATCTTTTCTGACGTCCAGCGCGCAATCACTTCTGCGTCGTAACAGATTTTACAGCCATGGCGCATCGCTTCGTTACGGACGTGCCAGAGTGTTTCGGCTTCTTCGGGCCTGGCTTTTCTTGGCATTACATACTCCTTTATGGATAAATCTGAATAACAAAAGCACGACCAACTGGAATGTGATATTGATGAAATATCAGAACCCAAACAAATGATAACGCTCAAATATGGAGATCACCGGATGACGATACCCACGCTTACGACAGAACGCTTATTACTTAAACCCCTTGTTGCCGCCGATGCCGTCCAGATCCAGCAACGCTATCCGCGCTGGGAGATTGTCCGCTATATGGTGGCTTCAGTCCCCTGGCCCTACCCGGAAAACGGTGCAGAAAATTATGTCAACAACGTTGCACTGCCCGATATGGCCAAAGGTATTGCGTGGTTCTGGACGATTCGCCGTCGCGAAGCGCCTGACGAACTGATGGGGTTGATTTGCCTGTATGACGTGGAGGACAACAACCGGGGCTTCTGGCTCGCGCCGGAATTTCAGGGCCAGGGATATATGCGCGAGGCGAGTATTGCGGCCACGGATTACTGGTTCAATACGCTTAACAAACCGGTGTTGCGCGCGCCGAAAGCGGCGGCCAACAGCCGCTCCCGACGTATTTCAGACAGCAGCGGCATGCGGCTCATCAGGACGGAGAAGAAAGCCTATGTCAGCGGCCTGCTGGATTCGGAGCTGTGGGAAATCACCCGCGACGAGTGGAATGCCCGTCAGGTCAGCTGATAATGCTTATCAGGCATCAGTCTTTCAGGGATATTCTCTTCATCGTTCATCTGCAACAGATCGCGCTCCATCATGTTGCAGATGGCGTCCAGCGGCAGATCGTTATCTTCCGTCCCAAACGGATCTTCCAGCTCTTCCGCCAGCGTGTCCAGCGAGATAAAGGTGTAGGAAATCAGCGCAGAGACAAAGGGCGTCATGTAATGCAGATCAACTACCAGCGCAAACGGCAGCATGATGCAGAACAGATACACCGTCCGGTGCAGGATCAGCGTATAGGCAAACGGGACTGGCGTATTGGCGATACGCTCACAGCCAGCCAGCACGATGGACATATCATTCAGGCGGTTGTTGAGGCTGTGAAACAGAATGTCTGAAAGGTGCCCGCTACGCCGCCGTACGGCCAGCCACTCCCCCATGATCAGCAGGATACGGTTCGCCGGCGAGTTGGCGTCCATCACTTTCCGTAAATCGTCAGGAGCCAGATAGCGGGACAGCTGATCGGCATTGGTTTCTCTACGAAGGGTCATACGCAGACAGTTAGCAAACGCGATTTGCAGGCGGACAAACTCTCCAAGATGTTTATCATCCGGCAAGGTGTTTTTTACCTCGCGAAACAGCGAGCGCGCCGCTATCATCAACTGCCCCCAAAGCAGACGCGCCTCAACGTAGCGCGAATAACAGGCGTTATTGCGAAATCCCAGGAAGATGGCGATAGCCACGCCCAGAATGCTGAACGGCGCGACGGTAAACCGGATACCCAGCGAGGTGTACCACGGCAGCATGACAATCACGGCGATGGAAAGCAGGAAGTTAAGCAGCAGTCGGGTATAAATTTTGGGAAGTACCGAACCATGCCAGACAAAAATCAGTTGCAGCCAGTGCTGTTGAGGACGAACAATCATAATCAGCTTCAGAAAAGTAAAGAGCGCGGCTATTAAACGTGATCCCCCTCACGGTTGCAAGCATGTTAATAGTTCATTGCATTTTCTGACCTGTTAAGCCTCAACCGCACGGTGCTGCATGTGCTTTTTAAAAAAAGAACGTATAGTATGTTGTAACTAAAGGTAGTCTGTAAAAAACCCGGCCAACGCCGGGCATTATGATTAGCAAAGCGGTTTTACCGCATCGCGCATGCCTTTGCTTAAAATTGCATCCAGATCCAGCGCAACCTGGTCTACCAGTCCGTTCACCAGAGTGAGATCCTGTTCCCAGTGCTCGCTCACGCTTAACACTGACGATACCAGTTCACGGGTAGTGACCTGTTTGTCGTGATGTTGCGTCCACAACTGCTGGTAACGTTCAAGCCAGTGCGCATCGTCCTGCACCGGATAGCGCTCACCGTTGCGCTCGGCACGGTAAAATGCAATCAGCGCCGCCAGAGCAAAGGTCAGACGTGCTGGCAGTTTGCCGGTCGCCATCTGCCCTGCCAGCAGTTGCGGCAGAATGCGGGTGCGGTACTTGGTCATCCCGTTCAGGGCAATCGACAGCAGCTGATGCTTAATGTACGGATTTCGGAAACGCCCCGTTACGGCACTGGCGAAGGAGTGCAGCTCGTCGCGCGGCAGATCCAGGACCGGAATAATCTCCTCATAAATAGCCTTCTCTACGAACGCGCAAATTTCCGCGTCGTTCATGGCTTCCCCTACCGTATCCAGGCCGGCCTGAAAAGCGACCGGAACCAGCGCCGTGTGCGCGCCGTTGAGGATCGCCACCTTACGCTCTTTATACGGTTTGATATCGTCAACAATCAGGACGTTGAGTGGGTATTTATCCAGGCGCAGTTCAGCTGCAAGTGATTTCGGCCCCTGAATAACAAACAGATAGAAATGTTCCGCCGTGTCGAGGAAGCTGTCGTGATAGCCCAGCCCGGCTTCCAGCTCTGCCACCTCATCACGCGGATAGCCAGTTACAATGCGGTCAACCAGCGTCGAACAGAAAGTGTTAGCATCATTCAGCCACGCAATGAATGCCGCCGGCAGCGCCCACTCCTGTGCATAGCGCAGCACCAGTTCACGCAGGGCATCGCCGTTGTAGTCGATGAGTTCGCAAGGAATGATAATCCAGCCTTTATCCGCTGCCCCGTTAAAGTGGGTAAAACGCTCGAACAGCAGACGCGTCAGTTTGGCCGGATAGCTGACAGCTGGCGCATCGTCAAACTTATCCCCAGCGTGATAGCTGATCCCCGCCTCCGTGGTATTGGAGAAGACAAACCGCATGTCCGGGTTATGGGCGAGCTTCAGAAATTCATCGTACTGGCTGTAGACGCTGATTTCACGATTCACGGAACGAATAAGACGCGCATCGCTTACCGCTTCCCCCTGCTCATTCAGACCGCGAATAATCGTTGTATACAGACCATCCTGGGTGCTCAGGGACGGCGGAAAATCGCTCTGGATCGGCCGCACAATCACCACACCGGCATTGAGATTGGTATGCTCGTTTAAGAGGTCGATTTGCCAGTCAACGAACGCGCGCAGGAAGTTACCTTCGCCAAACTGGATGATACGTTCAGGATAGCGCGCACCGGGGAAATCACGACGGTTGAGTGTGTTCACAATGGAGGTCCTTTAATATTAGTCATACAGCCTGATAAGATTGGTGTGATAACTTATCAAAACTTCAGGACCATAACCCCTGTCTGGATCAACTCAGGATGCGATGGTGAAAAATAATCACAGAAATTTATAGAACACCGAGGTCGCCGTCATGTCCCCGTTCGGCATCAGGGCGTAGCGTGGGATCTCCCCCGCCTTTTGCCAGCCTGCTCTCTGGTAAAACGTCTCCGCGCCGCTGCCGGTTGAGGTATCAAGCACCAGTACCGTAAGCGCTTTTTCACGTGCAACCGCCTCCAGGGCTTCCATCAGCGCCATTGCCGCCCCTTTACGGCGCGCCTTCTCATGAACCAGCAGTTTCGCGACATCTGCGCGGTGCGGCTGGTTTTCAGGCTGATCGGTAATCAGCTGGACCGTGCCAACCAGCCCCTGCTCCGCATCAAAACAGCCCAGAACGGTACGCTCGTCGCGCCCGACGCTCTCTGCGACGCCGAGCCAGAAGGTATGGGCTTTCCCGGCAGAAAAAGGCTGTATAAAGCTGACGGAGGCGCCGCCGTTGACACAGTTGACGAGAATATCGTTCAGGGCATCGATGTGGGTGAGGATGTCCTGCCGGGAGAGAGGTTTAATCAGCATGGGAGAGTTCATTGCGCGTCCTTAGGTTGAATCTCTCCACTTTGCTATTAACATTTTTGTAACGCAATAAGTGATGGCATAGGATTTCGTTATGTCATTTCTCGCCGTGGTGTTGCCGCTTCATGGCGTACATTTGCGCATCCGCGTGTTTTAGCCATGCCTGCATATCGTTGCGGTGATGATCGAACTCGCTCAGCCCCCAGGAGAACTGTAACGACCAGGGATGCAGCTGACGCGCGTTATACTTTTCCGTTTGTTCCACGAGATACTGCATGGCGATCCAGGCGCCAGGCTCATCGGTATCCGCAAACAGCACCGCGAACTCATCTCCCCCGAAACGTACCAGCAGATCGGCCTCGCGGAACGAGGAACGCATCAGGGCGGCCATCGCTTTCAGAGCTTTGTCCCCCTCCTGATGTCCGAAGCGATCGTTGATGGTTTTGAAATGGTCCAGATCCAGCCAGCCAAGGGTTAAGGGTTCTGCCCGACGCTGCGAAACCGACAGTGCAAACTGCGCAAACTGGTTAAACCCGCGACGGTTAAACAGCCCCGTGAGTTCATCGGTTGTGGCCGCGCTAACGGCCGCAAATTCATCCTCTGCCAGCGCGCTGAGATCGCCCAGTACGGCGGCATCCGCCGCGGTAAACTCACGAGGCGCGTAATCAATGAGACACAACGATCCCACGCACGCCCCGTCACGTAAACGCAGCGGGAAACCGGCGTAAAAGCGCACGCCCGGATCTCCCACCACCTGCGGATTATCCGCAAAGCGTTCGTCCAGCAGCGTGTCACTCACCACCAGCGGCGCGTCACCCAGGATCGTATGACCACAAAACGAGAGATCGCGAGGCTGGGTGGCAGGTACCTGGCCGTCGGCAGACTTCACGATCGCGGCGTGGTCATCCACCAGCGTAATCATCGCCAGCGGCACCCTGAAAAAGCGTGTTGCCAGCCGCGTAAGACGATCAAACGCGGGGTAATTGTCGATCTCAAGCAGACCGGACTCGCGCAGAGCATTCATGCGCTCCGCTTCATTCACGGGAATTTGAGGTGCCTTCATAACGTCTCCTGACGCTGAGCATTAGTAAAAGCGTAGCTTAAACAGAGACATTGTCAGTTCAGGAGGCACGATTTACCTCTATGACCAGCCAATGATGGATTACGTTGACGATATACTGTTGTTGCTGCGCACTCAGCGGCACGCCCTGCGGGATAGCGTGCCACTTAGCCAGACAGCCCCGACAGCAGGTTGCCGTGGCATGCTGGGCGATAAAAACCGGATGGCCGCGCATTGGCGTCTGCTTACCGTCATTCACCGGGTGTGCAGGCGCCAGCCGCGCGGCGACAAAATCAGCAGCATGCTTATCGATAGTCTCCGCGCCCTTATCCCAGCAGTATTGCCGCTCTTTCGTCCCTAAATGAAATCGTGAACGGAACGTGGAGCGAGCCAGGCGCGCGAACAGAGGATCTAACGTGGACATCAGTATACGGACCGTCCAAGGCGTTTGGTCAGCTGTTCCAGCGCCGCCACGCCCGCCAGTGAATTTCCGGTCTCGTCCAGTTCCGGGCTCCAGACGGCAATCGCCATCTCATGAGGGACAATCGCCACGACCCCACCGCCAACGCCGGATTTAGCCGGCAGCCCCACGCGCCAGGCAAACTCCCCGGCATTCTGATACATTCCGCTGGTTGCCATTAAGGCGTTGATCTGCCGGGCCTGCATCGGGGAGACAACGTCCTCGCCCAGATGCGGGGCATGGCCCTGATGCGCCAGAAACAGAAAAGTCTGCGCCAGTTCGACGCAGTTCATCTTCAGCGCGCAGTAATGAAAATAGTTTTGCAGCACCGTGGCGACGTCATTATGAAAGCTGCCGAAGGACTTCATCAGCCAGGCGATGGCGGCGTTACGTGCAGAGTGTTCAAACTCAGAGCGCGCTACCACCGGATCGTAGGCGATGTCCTGCACGCCGGAAAGCTGCCGCACAATCTGGAGCATCCGCTGGCGCGGCGCGCTCAGCCGGCTTTGCAGCATATCGCACACCACCAGCGCCCCGGCGTTAATAAACGGGTTACGCGGCTTACCCTGTTCGATTTCCAGCTGGAGAAGGGAGTTGAACGGCTGACCGGACGGATCTTTGCCCACCCGCTGCCAGATCTCCTGCTCGTCATACTGGCGCATGGCGGCAACGAGGCTAAGCACTTTTGAGATCGACTGAATCGAAAAGCGCTCAAGCGCGTCTCCCGCCTGAAAACGCTGACCGTCGACAGTACAAATGGCGATACCGAGCTTATTACCGCTGATCGAAGCCAGCGCGGGAATGTAATCGGCAACCTTACCCTGCCCCAGTAACGGACGAACCTGCGCCAGAATCTCGTCCAGCATCTCATTATGGATGACCGCAGCCACACTTTGCTCCTTGCCCTCAGGCTAAAACGGGCTGCGAGTATAACAGAGGCTGATACGTCACGTCAGGCAGGGAGACGAAAACGCGAGACGGCCTGCAACAAAAGATCGGACTGCTGATGCAGGCGCTCAGAGGCATTTGACGCTTCGCTAACCAGCATATCTGTCCGACGCGATACCTGATTCAGCGCCTGAAGCTGACGGGTCATCTGATGAATGCTGTCCCCCTGATTCAGGGTAGCCAGCGAAATATCATTCAGCAGGCTGCTCAGATTCGCCACCAGCCCGGTGACCTGTTGCAAATTCTCTTCCAGACGGTTTACCACCTGAGAACCTTCTTCAATGCCCTGTAGCGAGTGGTTAATTAGCGCCTGAATGGTTTGCGTAGAGTGACTGCTTTTTCTGGCCAGCAGCCCCACTTCCCGGGCAACCACCGCAAATCCGCGCCCCTGCTCTCCTGCATGGGCGGCTTCAATGGCAGCATTGAGGGCCAGAATGTTGGTCTGAAACGCCACGCTGTCGATCATCGCGACGATCCCGCGCATCTCTGAGGATCGGTCGACGATCGTCTGCATCGAGCCATTCACCGCTGACATCATTTGCTCCCCCCCAGCGGCAGCCTGTCGGGCTTCATCCGCGCGCGAGCGGGCGAGTTTTGCATAACCCGTGTTCCCCTCAACGTGGGTTTCGAGATCGGCGATGTGTGCGGTCACCTCCTCCAGCTCTTTGGCCTGTCGCGTAGACTGCTGATAAAGCTTCTGATTCCCCTGCGCAAGCGATCCGATATTTTCAACCATGGAGGTAGTGGCCTCGCTGACCTGGGTCACCAGTTGCTGGAGCCCGCGCTGCATGGCGGTAATACTGCCGCTGAGCTGGCTGATTTCACGGTTAAAGCGCACAACGTCAGGCGGCGTGCCTGACAAATCCCCTGCCGCAAGCTGGTTAATATGGATAATCAGACGGCGTAGCGGGGATATCACCCACTTCGCCATTCCGAACCAGACGGCAATGGCAATGGTCAGCAGCACCAGTGGCGCAAACAGGAACAGCCGTTGCAGACCTGAGAGTTGTTCCATGAGCGACTGACGCCCCTGTATCGTCTGCTTCTCACTCCGTTGCTGATAGCGTGCGAAATTGTCATTAAAATCGGTCTGAAACGCCTGGGCGGGTACGGCGAAAAAGAGGTCGATGCTGTTGGTTTTCACCAGCCCCTCCGCCTGCTCTCGGATGGCGTCGAAAAACAGCTGATAGCTGTTAACCAGCCCGTTGTCTTTCGGCGGATTAAGCGCGAGCCAGGCCTGCCATGCCTGCTGTGACGCCGCCAGGGATTTTTGCGCCTCGTCCATCAGGCTATGCCAGCTTCCTTCCGAGCCGGTCTCTTTATCCTGCATAAAGTACACGCCGGAGCGGTTGAGCAGATCGCTGGCCGCCAGCAGAGAAATACGGGCCTGATCCAGCCTGCTCTGCTGCTGCCAGGCCAGCTGATTGCGCTGTTCGTTACGCTGGGCTTCATTCAGGGAGGCGGTCAGCAGGAAGGAGGAAGAGAGTTGCAGGGCGGAGAAAAGGCCAATGATACAAAAGATGCCGGTCAGCAGGCCAAACTGACGAGGGATAAAGCGCGGCGCAAGACGACTAAAAATTTGCGTTAGGTTCATAATTTTCTTCTGTAACAATACGTTAGACGCGAGCGAGTCTACGAAACGAAAATGACAGAACCATTACGCAAAAATGACAGGAAACGTGAACTGCCGGGTAGCGGCCTGGCCTTACCCGGCAACAAGACTAGACGCGATCCTTCCACACCGTCTGCACATTACAGAACTCATGCAGACCGAAATGAGAAAGCTCTCGCCCGAAGCCGCTCTTCTTCACCCCGCCAAACGCGACGCGCGCATCGCTGGCGCTGTAGCCGTTGATAAACACCCCGCCGCACTCCAGCTCACGCGCGAAGGTTTCAGCCAGCGCATCGTTCGCGGTAAAGACCGTCGCCGATAAGCCAAAATCGCTGTCGTTAGCCAGCTGCAATGCGTGCGCCGCATCGTTCGCAATGGTAATTGCCGCCACCGGACCAAACAGCTCCTGACGAAAGGCCGTCATCTGTGGGGTGACGCCGCCGAGTACGGTTGGGGCATAATAGTTACCGGTCCCGGACATCTTCTCTCCGCCCAGCAGCAGGGTCGCCCCTTCCGCCAGCGTAGCCTGCACCTGCTGATGCAGTTCATCGCGAAGATCAAATCGCGCCATCGGGCCAATATAGTTATCTTCCTCATCCGGTGCGCCCATCTTCAGCGCCTTGACCGCGTCAACAAAGCGTTGGGTAAAGGCGTCCGCCACGCCCGCTTCCACAATAAAGCGTTTTGCCGCCGCACAAACCTGCCCGGTATTCTGATAACGTCCGGCCACCGCCGCGTTGACGGCCAGATCCAGATCGGCATCGTTCAGAACGATAAACGGATCGGAACCGCCCAGCTCCAGCACGCATTTCTTCAGCGCCGCGCCCGCCTGCGCGCCAATTGCCGCACCAGCCCGAACGCTGCCGGTTACGGTCACCGCCGCGATACGACGATCGTTAATCGCCTGGCTGACGCCGTCATTCGTCGCGTTCACCCAGCCAAAGACCCCCTCCGGGAAACCGGCATCCGCGAATACCTTCCCGATCAGCTCCGCCGAGCCGAGCACATTAGGCGCATGTTTAAGCAGATAGCTGTTCCCTGCCAGCAGGATCGGCACCGCACCGCGCAGCACCTGCCAGAGCGGGAAGTTCCACGGCATCACCGCCAGAACGGGCCCAAGCGGACGGTACTCAATCACCGCATTTTCGACCTGGGTAGATTCCGGGTGCAGCATCGCCGGGCCGTGTTCAGCGTACCAGTCGCAAAGGCTGGCGGACTTAGCCACCTCCGCACGCGCCTGCATAATGGGCTTGCCCATCTCCCGGGAGATAGTCTGCGCCATCTCTTCCGCACGACTACGCAGCGCCGCACCCAGATCGCGAAGTTTTTGCGCCCGGTGCGCCACGCTTTCGCGTCGCCACTGACGAAAACCGGTATCCGCCTGCGCAATGGCACGCTCAACGTCATGGGACGTTGCCCACGGGTAAGCAGCCAGCGTTTCGCCGGTAGCCGGGTTGACAGAGTGGGCATGGGTAGCAGATGAATAGGTCATGATGTTCTCCACGTAATAACAGTTGATTGATTGTGGCCTACTCTGCTATTTCTTAAAAATGAATAATACTCACCACCTTATTCACAATACGAGAACGGTATGGACTTAACTCAGCTTGAGATGTTTAACGCCGTCGCACTGACCGGCAGCATTACCCAGGCGGCGCAGAAGGTACACCGGGTGCCGTCAAACCTCACCACCCGCATCCGACAGCTAGAAGCGGACCTCGGCGTGGAACTGTTTATTCGCGAGAATCAGCGCCTGCGGCTTTCCCCCGCCGGGCACAATTTTTTGCGCTACAGCAAGCAGATCCTGGCGCTGGTTGACGAAGCGCGAATGGTCGTCGCCGGGGATGAACCGCAGGGATTATTCTCGCTCGGCGCGCTGGAAAGTACCGCCGCCGTACGCATTCCGGAAAGTCTGGCGCGGTTTAACCAGCGCTATCCGCGCATTCAGTTTGCGTTGTCCACCGGACCTTCCGGTACGATGATTGACGGCGTGCTTGAGGGGACGCTCAGCGCCGCCTTTGTCGACGGGCCGCTCTCGCACCCGGAACTGGAAGGGATGCCGGTTTACCGGGAAGAGATGATGCTGGTCACCCCTGCGGGTCACGCGGAAGTGTCAAAAGCTACACAGGTGAGCGGCAGCGACGTGTATGCCTTTCGCGCCAACTGTTCTTACCGGCGTCATCTGGAGAGCTGGTTCCATGCCGACCGCGTCACGCCGGGAAGGATCCATGAGATGGAGTCCTATCACGGGATGCTCGCCTGCGTGATTGCCGGGGCAGGCATTGCGCTGATGCCCCGCTCCATGCTGGAGAGCATGCCGGGGCATCATCAGGTGGCGGCGTGGCCGCTGGCGGAAAACTGGCGCTGGCTCACCACCTGGCTGGTGTGGCGACGCGGGGCGATGACCCGCCAGCTCGAGGCTTTTATCGCGCTGTTCAACGAGCGTCAGCCACCAGCGCCCAGTTGTTAATGTTGAACGTAGTCCTGGAGTCGAAGGAAAATTTTCCCCTTCATATACAACGTGGCCTGCCCGCCAATCAGCACGCGGTCGCCTTTCAGCTCGCAGCGCAGATCCCCGCCGCGCAAGGAGACCTGGCGGGCCGACATCTGCGTTTTTCCGAGCTTTTCGCTCCAGTACGGGATCAGCATGCTGTGAGCTGATCCGGTCACCGGATCCTCCGGTACCCCTTCCCCCGGGCAGAAGAAGCGGCTGACGAAATCATACTCATCCCCCGGCGCCGTAACGCAGACCATTTTCCCGAGCGGGAGCATAGCCGCGATATCCGGCGTCAGCGCTTCCACCTGCCGCTGGCTGTCGAGCACCACCATGTAGTCACGCCCCACACGCACCTCGTTTGCCGCGTTAATGCCCAGCGCGCTGAACAGCACCGCGGGTGGAGTATCGGCAACCTCGGTTGACCACGCCGGGAAATTAAGCGTCAGCCAGTCGCCGCTGCGTTGTACCGTCAGTTCGCCGACAAAGCGCGTGGTGAAGGTGATTTCCGTATGCGGATAATCCAGGTATTCGAAAATAACGTGAGAAGCCGCGAGGGTTGCGTGGCCGCACAGGTTAATTTCATCCTGCGTGGTAAACCAGCGCAGTTCAAACCCGTTATCCGTTCGGACAAAGAACGCCGTCTCTGACTGATTATGCTGCTTCGCCATCTTCAGCAGCGTCTCATCCGGCAGCCACGCTTCCAGCGGACACACCGCCGCCGCATTGCCGCCGAACGCCCTGTCGCTGAAGGCATCTACCAGATAAAAATCAATTTCCTGCATCGTTGGTTCCTCTTAGATTTGTTCAGCGCAGAAATACTGTGCCCTTCAGATACAGTGCCGCCTGCCCGCCCATCCGCACGCGGTCGCCCTTGAGTTCGCAGCGTACGTCGCCACCACGGGCAGAAACCTGGCGGGCAAACATCTGTGTTTTGCCAAGCCGTTCACTCCAGTACGGGATCAGCATGGTGTGCGCGGAGCCGGTGACAGGATCTTCCGGCACGGCCACGCCTGGCGAGAAGAAACGGCTGACAAAGTCGTATTCCCCCTCGTCCCGGGCAGTGACGGCCACTTTATGCTCGCCCGGCGTCATGGCGGAGAAACCCGGATTAAGGGCTTCAACCTGCTCGCGGCTTTCCAGTACCAGCACCCAGGCGCGGCCTTTTCGCGCCTCGACGTAGTGGCTGATACCGAGTGCGGTGAGCATCTCCGGTGGCGGCGTCTGTGCCTGCGTCGGGCAGGCCGGGAAGTCCAGCGTCATCCAGTCACCTTCACGACTGACGGTCAGGCGACCAGAGGCGGTGTCAAAATGAAGGCGTGAGTCCGGATAATCCAGTTCGTGAAACAGTACATACGCCGCGGCAAGCGTCGCGTGACCACAGAGATTAACCTCGGTGAGCGTGGTGAACCAGCGCAACTCGATCCCCCCTTTGGTACACACAAAAAACGCGGTTTCTGACTGGTTATGCTGTTGTGCCATTCGCAGTAACGTCTCATCCGGCAGCCACGCGTCGAGCGGGCACACCACCGCCGGGTTGCCGCCAAAGGAGGACGCGCTGAACGCATCTACCAGATAAAAATCAATCTCCTGCATCGTGTTACCGCCTGTTTTTGTTGTGTTGTTCTTTATCTTCGATGAAAACAACCCCGTTCGCTACCGCTGCATGAAGGTAAATTTTGTGATTCACATCACATAACGGTTGAGTTTTCGCCGTTTAAGGCTTTAAGATCGTCTCCTCATCTTTCAGGCAACGAATCCCAGATATCCCTATGACAACACACACGGTTTCCCGCAGAGTCGCGTGGCTACGCGTGGTCACGCTCGCCATCGCCGCGTTTATTTTCAACACCACGGAATTTGTTCCGGTTGGGCTGTTGTCCGACATCGCCGCCAGCTTCCATATGGAAACGGCACAGGTTGGCATTATGTTGACCATCTATGCATGGGTGGTGGCGCTGATGTCGCTGCCGTTTATGCTGCTGACCAGCCAGATGGAACGCCGTAAGCTGCTGATTGGGCTGTTTGTGGTGTTCATTGCCAGCCATGTGCTGTCATTTATGGCATGGAACTTTACCGTACTGGTCATCAGCCGCGTTGGCATCGCGTTTGCCCATGCCGTTTTCTGGTCGATCACCGCGTCCCTCGCCATTCGTCTGGCTCCGGCGGGAAAACGCGCCCAGGCGCTGAGCCTGATTGCCACCGGTACGGCGCTGGCGATGGTGTTAGGCCTGCCGATCGGGCGCATTGTGGGACAATACTTCGGCTGGCGCACCACCTTCTTTGCCATCGGCATGGGGGCGCTGATCACCCTGGTGTGTCTGATCAAACTGCTGCCAAAACTGCCCAGCGAACACTCCGGCTCGCTGAAAAGTCTGCCGCTGCTGATGCGTCGACCGGCGCTGATGAGCATCTATCTGCTGACCGTGATTGTGGTGACCGCCCATTACACGGCCTACAGCTATATTGAGCCGTTTGTTCAGGTTGTGGCGGGCTTTAGCGCTAACTTTGCCACCGTTCTGCTGCTGATCCTGGGCGGCGCGGGGATTATCGGCAGCATCCTGTTCGGGAAGCTGGGCAATAAGCACGCGTCTGCGCTGGTAAGCAGTGCGATTGGTCTGCTGCTGGCATGCCTGCTGTTACTGATGCCTGCGGCAGGCAGCGAGAGTCATCTGGCGATCCTCAGTCTGTTCTGGGGCGTGGCAATCATGATTATTGGTCTGGGAATGCAGGTCAAAGTGCTGGCGCTGGCCCCGGACGCCACGGACGTAGCGATGTCGCTCTTCTCCGGGATTTTTAATCTGGGGATTGGAGCCGGTGCGCTGGTGGGAAATCAGATCAGCCTGCATGTATCGATGTCGGCCATTGGTTATCTCGGGGCGATTCCGGCGCTGATCGCGCTGATCTGGTCGGTGCTTATCTTCCGTAAATGGCCGGTCGCGATGGAAGAACAGTCCAGCCACGGTTGACGTTTGTTATGCCGGGTGGCGGCTTCGCCTTACCCGGCCTACGAAGCATTAATATCCGTGTTCTTCATCACCGCCAAGATAACGGAATCTTTCATCTGTCATTTTGGTCTGACAATCATAGATACCCATTCTCGTTGCCAGAGGAGTGGTTGCAGAAGACGCATCGCTTTATATTCATAAGAATTATATCCATTGCGAGTAGGCCGGGTAAGGCGAAGCCGCCACCCGGCAACGTTCTCAATGATACGTCTTAACAATCTCCAGCACGCCGTTAATAATAAACTGCACGCCCATACAGACCAGCAGAAAACCCATCAGTCGGGAGATAGCTTCAATCCCCCCCTTACCCACCCAGCGCATAATCGCCCCGGAGCTGCGCAATGACCCCCAGACGATAATAGCGATAAGCGCAAAAATGATCGGCGGCGCAACGGTGATAACCCAGTGCGGGAATGTCGTCCCATCACGCACCGTTGAGGCGGAACTGATGATCATCGCAATCGTCCCCGGCCCCGCCGTGCTCGGCATGGCTAACGGCACAAACGCGATGTTGGCGCTCGGTTCGCTTTCAAGCTCCTCCGATTTGCTTTTGGCTTCCGGGGATTCGTGCGCTTTATGCGCCGGGAACAGCATCCGGAAACCAATAAAGGCCACAATCAGCCCGCCAGCAATACGCAGACCGGGAATCGAAATACCAAAGGTATTCATCACCAGTTGCCCGGCGTAATAAGCCACCATCATTATGGCAAAGACATAGACAGAGGCCATCATCGACTGCTGATTGCGCTCTGCGCTGTTCATGTTCCCCGCCAGCCCCAGAAAAAGCGCCACCGTCGTTAACGGGTTCGCCAGCGGCAGCAACACCACCAGTCCAAGCCCCACTGCTTTAATCAAATCCAACATAATGCACCGCAGTCCTTATCCTTATTCAACATCGCAATTATAGGGGCAAATCCTCGTCCGGAGCCATCCGACAGCGTAACCATAATTGTCTCGCGTAATTCATAACCCCAGATTATCTGTATGATTTAAAAGCGTACAGAATAAGTTCCTGAAGCGTTTTAGCATTTCGTGGCATCGGCCGATTCATTCAGTTGACTTATACTTGCCTGAGCAATAATATCTGCCGTGACTAAACTACTTGCCAGGGCAACCATTGTGAAAAGCACCAGTGACCTCTTTAACGACATAATTCCACTGGGTCGTCTTATTCATATGGTTAACCAGAAAAAAGATCGCCTGCTCAATGACTATCTGTCACCGCTGGATATCACCGCAACACAGTTCAAAGTGCTGTGTTCCATTCGCTGCGAAGTGTGTATCACGCCGGTTGAGCTGAAAAAGGTGCTCTCTGTCGATCTGGGTGCGTTAACCCGCATGCTGGATCGTCTCGTCTGTAAAGGATGGATAGAACGAAGCCCTAACCCGAATGACAAACGTGGCGTACTGGTGAAACTGACCAGCGATGGCGCGGCCATGTGTGAGCAATGTCATCAATTAGTAGGACAAACACTGCACCAGGAACTGACAAAAAACTTATCGGCAGATGAAGTGGCAACGCTTGAGCTCTTACTCAAGAAAATCCTGCCGTAAACAGAAAAAGAGGTATGACGATGTCCAGACGCAATACTGACGCTATCACCATTCATAGCATTTTGGACTGGATCGAAGATAACCTGGAATCTCCACTCTCTCTTGAGAAAGTGTCTGAGCGTTCAGGTTACTCAAAATGGCACCTGCAACGGATGTTTAAAAAAGAGACCGGCCATTCATTAGGACAATATATTCGCAGCCGCAAGCTGACGGAGATTGCCCAAAAACTGAAAGAAAGCAATGAGCCGATCCTCTATCTGGCGGAACGCTACGGATTTGAATCGCAACAGACCCTGACGCGTACGTTCAAGAACTACTTTGACGTGCCGCCTCATAAGTACCGTATTACCAGTATGCCGGGTGAATCCCGTTATCTGTATCCGCTAAAACATTGCAGTTAATCATCGCCTGTTAAGACGTAACCGAGGAAATCATGAAATTTATCGCCTCCGCCGCCCTCACCTTGCTGGTGCTGGTTTCCGGCCAGAGCTTCGCGGAGCAAACCCCCAATGCGGGGCAGCAAAATAATCGTGACACCATGATTATGCCGTCCACGCAAAACCAGTCGCCCTGGGACTTCAATCACATGGGCGCTGGCAGCGACAAATCCGACGAATTAGGCGTGCCGTATTACAACCACGACCTGTAATTCGTTTTTGCCCCGCTAATGCGGGGCTTTTTTCTGCCTTAACCCCGCACCCGCGTTGCCCGACGCACCCGCAAGCCAAAGACGTTGATATACAGCCCGGCCATAATCAGCCCTGCGCCACACAGTTGCAGCGCGCTGAGCGTTTCATCCAGCAACAGTGCGGCGCTGGCAAGCCCGACCACCGGTACCAGCAGCGATAACGGCGCCACACGCCAGGTTTCATAGCGTCCGAGCAGCGATCCCCAGATACCATAGCCAATGATTGAGGCGACTAACGCCAGGTAGATCAGCGACAAAATGGTCGTCAGGTCGATCTCCACCAGGCTTTTCAACATCGCCTGCGGACCATCCAGAATAAACGACGCGGCCATAAACGGCACGATTGGGATCAATGCGCTCCAGACCACCAGCGATAAGACCGGCGGACGCGTCTCGTGCTGCATTATCAGTTTGTTAAAGATATTGCCGCACGCCCAGCTCAGCCCCGCCGCCAGGGTGAGCATAAAGCCCAGCAGCGCGACATGCTGACCGTTGAGGCTGCCTTCAATCAGCACCAGCACGCCAAAGACCGCAAGGCTAATGCCCGCCAGCTGCTTGCCCTGCAAGCGTTCGCCGAAGACAAATGCGCCGAGAATGATGGTAAAGAACGCCTGCACCTGAAGCACCAGCGAAGCCAGGCCCGCAGGCATACCGAATTTGATGGCGCAAAAAAGAAACGCAAACTGACCAAAGCTGATGGTAAGGCCGTAGCCCAGCAGCAGCTTGAGGGGAATTTTCGGGCGGGCAACGAACAGCAGCGCCGGGAAGGCCACCAGCAGGAAGCGCAACCCCGCCAGCATCAGTGGAGGCATGTTGTGCAACCCCATTTTGATGACCACAAAATTGAGTCCCCACACCACGACAACCAGCAACGCTAACAGCCCGTCTTTCCGCGTCATTTTCCGCCCCTGAATTATTAAAATTTTGTAAACACTTCAAGGTAACAGAAAAAATAGCCCCGCGAGAAGATCATTAATTCTGGTACTGGAGAGAAGCACCTGCGGATAAATTGGGTGCTATACAAGCTGCCGATCCCATGATAATCCTGTAATAACACAACAAAAAAAGCATAAGCATTTGTCGGGCAGGAAAATGAAACCATCAATCAGGCGCTCAACCGCAGCGCTGCTGGCATCGTCATTGTTATTAACAATTGGCCGCGGGGCAACGCTGCCCTTTATGACCATATATCTCACACGCGTGTACGATATGAGCGTGGAGAATATTGGCTATGCCCTTACCGTGGCGTTGACCATCGGCGTGGTGTTTAGCCTGGGGTTTGGCATCCTGGCGGATAAGTTCGACAAAAAACGCTATATGCTGATCGCCATCGTGGCCTTTATCGCCGGGTTTGTGGCGATTCCGCTGGTGAATAACGTGATGCTGGTGGTGCTGTTCTTTGCCCTGATTAACTGCGCCTATTCCGTCTTCTCAACGGTGCTGAAAGCATGGTTTGCCGACGTGCTGACCTCCAGCGAAAAGGCGCGCGTTTTCTCACTCAACTACAGTTTCCTGAACATTGGCTGGACGATCGGGCCGCCGATCGGCACCCTGCTGGTGATGTACAGCCTGCAACTGCCGTTCTGGCTGGCCGCCTTCTGCGCCGCACTGCCGCTCGGGTTTATCCATTTCTTTGTGCAGAAAAGCATAGCCTCAGACAGCCCTGAGGAGAAAATGCCGTGGCAGCCCTCGGTGCTGCTGAAAGACCGGGCGCTGTTCTGGTACACGCTCTCCGGCCTGCTGGCGTCGTATGTGGGTGGATCGTTCGCCACCTGCATTTCCCAGTATGTCCTCGCCGCACATGCGGACAGTGATTTCGCAGAAAAGGTGGTGGCCGTTGTGCTGCCCGTCAACGCGGCGGTGGTCGTCACCCTGCAATACGCGCTTGGACGTAAGATCACCGCCAGCAATATTCGTCCGTTAATGACCGCCGCGACGCTTTTTTTCATCCTCGGGTTGGGCGGGTTTATGCTTTCCGGCGAGAACCTGATTTACTGGGGGATCGCGGCGGCGATTTTCACCCTGGGTGAAATTATTTATGCACCGGGTGAATACATGCTGATCGACAATATCGCCCCGCCGGGCATGAAGGCGAGCTATTTCTCCGCCCAGGCGCTGGGCTGGCTCGGCGCGGCGGCGAACCCGATGATCACCGGGCTCATCCTGACCCATCTGCCGCACTGGTCATTATTTATCATTATGATGGCCGCCATCATTGCGGCCTGGCTGATGATATTGCGCGGGATGCGCGTGAAAAGTGAAGATAGCGTGTCGGGTGGCGCTGCGCTTACCCGACCGACAAAACCCTAATCGTAAGCCGGGTAAGGCGAAGCCGTCACCCGGCAAAACCAACACCCTAGTGGTGCAACATCTCCTCCACCACCTGCTCTTTGTACATCTCATTCGGGTAGTAGGTCGGCCAGTTATCCATCTCTTTCAGCAGCGCCTCGTGGGAGGTGTTGCCCATAAAGATATGGAAGTGTGAAGAGGCTTTCGGCCCGATGATATGGTCGCTGAACTGCACAAACTTAGGCGCCTGGCTCGCGTTATCCTTGCACTCAAACAGGTAGCGCACGCCTTTTTTCCCCGACGCATAGGTCAGAATTTTGTAGCCGCTGTAGTCGTAGCGGCAGCTGCTCACCGTTTTGCCGCGGTGGAATTCCATCACGTTGTTTTCAATGCCGATGGCGTCCACGTCCGTCGCGTACCCCTTACGGTAGTAGGCCTTCACCTCGGCAGCGGATTTTTCTCCCTTCTGCGCTTTCTTTTCGAAAACCGGATCCAGCGAACCATCAAGCAGGAACGGATAAACGGACTGCCAGGTCCCGTCCCAGTCAGACAGCTTCCTGTCCCTGACGTCTTTATCCTCAAAGACGCCGTTAGCCGCCTTCTGTTCCGCCTCCGTCATCTGATGACCGTGCGAATGGGCAAAAAGCGAGCCGCTTACCAGCAGCGTTCCCAGAGTAAGCGCAATTTTTGCAAGTTGTGCAGCCACAGCAAAATCCTCATTCCGTTTTATAAGAATGAGGATGTTATATTATAACATTTCAGATCGCAACCAGCCCGCGAACGCCCTCCTGCTCCATGTTCTCCCCGCGCCCCTGCTGGACGATGCTGCCGCGCGACATCACCAGATAGCTGTCGGCCAGCTCTGCCGCAAAATCATAAAACTGCTCCACCAGCAGGATGGCCATATCCCCCCGGTTCGCCAGGCTGCGGATCACCTGCCCAATCTCTTTAATCACCGACGGCTGAATACCTTCCGTGGGTTCATCCAGAATCAGTAACCGTGGACGGCTCGCCAGCGCGCGACCTATCGCCAGCTGCTGCTGCTGACCACCGGAAAGATCGCCTCCGCGTCGGTGCTTCATCTCCTTCAGCACCGGGAAAAGCTGCCAAATCTCCTCCGGTACGCTCCTTGCGTTTCCCGCGGAGAAGCGTGACAGCCCCATCAGCAGGTTTTCTTCTACGGTCAGACGCGGAAAAATCTCCCGCCCCTGCGGAACATAGGCCACGCCGGACTGCACCCGCTGGTGCGGTTTACTGTGAGTGATGCTCTTTCCCTGCCAGACCACCTCCCCGGCTTTCACCGGGATCAGCCCCATCAGGCACCTCAGCAGCGTGGTTTTGCCCACCCCGTTGCGCCCCAGCAGGCAGGTAACTTCCCCGACGACCGCCTCAAAGCTCACCCCGCGCAGAATATGACTTCCGCCGTAGTACTGATTCAGTTCGCTAACCTGTAACATCACCTCTCCTTAACGTCCCAGATAGACGTCAATTACCTGTTCATTGGCCTGTACCTCTCGAAGCGAACCTTCCGCCAGTACCCGCCCCTGATGCAGCACCGTGACGTGGTCGGCGATGGTCTCGACGAAGCCCATATCGTGCTCAACCACCATCAGCGAATGCTTGCCTGCCAGGGTGCGGAACAGCTCGGCAGTGTATTCCGTCTCTGCGTCAGTCATACCGGCAGCGGGTTCGTCCAGCAGTAACAGGTGCGGGTCCTGCACCAGCAGCATGCCGATCTCCAGAAACTGCTTCTGTCCGTGGGAAAGCAGCCCGGCACGGCGATCGCGCTCGCTGCCAAGCCGCAGCAAAACCAGCATCTCATCAATGCGGTCGCGCTGCTCGCCGCTGAGCGTGGCCCGCAGGCTCGCCCAGACGGACCTGTCGGCTTTCATGGCGATTTCGAGGTTTTCCCCTACGGTCAGCGCTTCAAACACGGTCGGCTTCTGGAACTTACGGCCAATGCCCTGACGGGCGATGGCCGCCGGTTCCAGGGCAGTCAGATCGATGGACTGATCGTAAATAGCTTTCCCGCTTTTTGGCCGGGTTTTGCCGGTAATCACGTCCATCAGCGTGGTTTTACCGGCGCCATTAGGGCCAATGATGCAGCGCAATTCTCCGACGCCGATGTTCAGCGAGAGATCGGTCAACGCCTGAAAACCGTCGAAACTGACGTTAATGGCCTCGAGCTGCAACACCGGATCGGTCTGCTCGCGGTAACGGTCGCCCGGTAGCTGGCGGGTAAAGAGTCCTTCAGAGGGCTGCATTAATTCTCTCCCTTACGAAACAGACCGAACACGCCGCGCGGTAAAAACAGCGTCACGGCGATGAAAATCAGCCCCAGAAACAGCTGCCAGTACTCCGGCATCGCCACGGTGAAAAAGCTCTTCGCACCGTTGACCAGCGCCGCGCCAATCACCGGGCCCACCAGAGTGCCGCGTCCACCCAGCGCTACCCAGATGGCCGCTTCAATCGAGTTGGTCGGCGACATTTCACCCGGGTTGATAATGCCCACCTGCGGAACGTACAGCGCTCCCGCCAGGCCACACAGCACGGCGGAAAGCGTCCAGACCAGCAGCTTGAAACCGCGCGGATCGTAGCCGCAGAACGTGAGACGGTTTTCCGCATCGCGCACCGCCGTTAAAATGCGGCCAAATTTACTCTTCGCCAGCGCGTAGCCTGTGCCCAGGGCCAGAAGCAGCAGCACGACCGTTGCGAGAAACAGCGCGATCCGCGTGGTGGTCGCCGTGACGGAAAACCCGAGCAGCGTGGTAAAGCCGGTAAAGCCGTTATTGCCGCCAAAGCCGGTTTCGTTGCGAAAGAACAGCAGCATGCCCGCGTAGGTCAGCGCCTGGGTCATGATGGAGAAATAGACCCCTTTGATCTTCGAGCGAAAAGCAAACCAGCCGAAGACCAGCGCCAGCAGGCCGGGGATCGTCACAATTAACACCAGAGCCCAGGCAAAATGCTGCGTTCCCCACCAGAACCAGGGCAGCTCGCTCCACGAGAGAAACGACATAAATGCGGGCAGCCCGTCCCCGGCCGCCTGGCGCATCAGGTACATGCCCATCGCATAGCCGCCCAGGGCGAAGAATATGCCGTGCCCCAGTGAGAGCATACCGGCATAGCCCCAGACCAGATCGAGGGCCACGGCGACAACTGCGTAGCAGAGGATCTTGCCGATGAGCGTCAACATCCACGTAGAAACGGCCAGCGGATGCGTTGCGGGCAACAGCGCGAGAAAAGGCAGCACCAGCAGCGCCGCAACCAGCAGACTGCCGAAGATTTGCGTGGAGCGCGGTGCCCTGCGCGCCAGTGTTAAGGTCAATGGCTGGCTCATCAGTCTGTCACCCTCCCTTTAAGTGCGAATAACCCCTGCGGACGTTTCTGAATAAACAGAATGATCGCCACCAGAATCAGGATTTTGCCCAGCACGGCGCCCATCTGCGGTTCAAGAATTTTATTGAAGATCCCCAGACCAAAGGCCGCCGCGACGCTACCGGCCAGCTGGCCGACGCCGCCGAGCACCACCACCAGGAACGAATCAATGATGTATCCCTGGCCCAGCTCCGGTCCCACGTTCCCCAGTTGGGACAATGCCACGCCGCCCAGCCCGGCAATGCCGGACCCGAGGCCAAACGCCAGCATATCTACCCGTCCGGTGGGGACGCCGCAGCAGGCCGCCATGCTGCGGTTTTGCGTCACCGCCCGCACGTTCAGCCCCAGACGCGTTTTATTCAGAATGAGCCAGGTGAAGAACAGCACCATCAGCACAAACCCGAGCACCACAATACGGTTCCACGGCAGCGTCAGGTTGGCGAAAACCTGCACCCCGCCGGACAGCCAGGCCGGGTTTGCGACCTCAAGGTTCTGGGCGCCAAAGGTCATGCGCACCAGCTGGATGAGCATCAGGCTGATCCCCCAGGTGGCGAGCAGGGTTTCCAGCGGGCGGCCATACAGATGGCGGATCACCGTGCGCTCCAGCACCATCCCGATACCTGCCGTCAGGCAAAACGCCACCGGCAGCGCCACCACCGGATAAAGCGCCAGCCACTGAGGCATCCACTGCGCCATAACCTGCTGCACCATCCAGGTGGCATACGCCCCGAGCATCAGCATTTCGCCGTGGGCCATGTTAATCACCCCCAGCAGACCATAGGTGATAGCCAGCCCGAGCGCGGCCAGCAAGAGTACCGACCCCAACGACAGGCCCATGAAGGCCTGCCCCAGCAGTTCGCCCCACATCAGCCGGTGCTGAATACGGTCCAGGCTCTCAGCGGCGGCGGCACGTACCCGTGCGTCCGGCTCGGTTTGCGCCCGGGTGAACGGCGTCAGCGTGGCCTGAACGTCCGGATCGTCAGACTGTCCCAACAGTTCAACCGCGTTGAGGCGCGTTTCCGCCTGCGGACTCGCCAGCTGAAGATTTGCCAGCGCCAGCCTCAGCGACTGTCGGGTGACGTCATCCGTTTCGCGGTTAGCCCGCTGTTGCAGAAACCCGAGCATATCCGGCTGAGCGTCACGCTGAAGTTGCCGCGCGGCATGACGCCTTTCGGTGACACTGTCACTGACAAGCTGATGCGTCGCCAGCGCCGTGACGGTTAACACGCGCAGCCGGTTGGTCAGCCGCACGGCTTTGGTCGTTCCTTCGGCGCTCTTTGCCGCGCCCAGGGCAACCATTTCGCCGTCGATGCGGGTAAAAGCCTTCTTCTGGCTGTCGGTGTAGAGGTTCTCCTGTTGCAGCGCCTTAAGCAGCGGCAAACGTGCAGGTTCCGGCGTGGCTGCCCAGCGGGTCAGCATGGCGGTCTGCTGGCTGCGGCTAGCGGCAACGAAATCATCGGCATCCGATGCCTGCACCATCCCTGGCAGCAGTCCGGTAAGCCACACAATCGCAATAATTATGCGCATGGCGTTCATGACGTCTCTCCCTGGTGGTGGCTTAGTTGCTGGCGGTTTTCATCGGCTGGTCAGGTTTTTTGTCATTCCCGGCGATAAACGGGCTCCACGGCTGAGCGCGTACCGGCTGTTCGGTTTGCCAGACGACGTTGAACTGGCCGTTGCCTTCGATTTCACCAATCATGACGGGCTTATGCAGGTGGTGGTTGGTGGCATCCATGGTCAGCGTAAAGCCGGACGGCGCGTTGAACGACTGGCCCGCCATTGCCGCGCGCACTTTGTCCACGTCGGTTGTCCCCGCTTTTTCAACCGCCTGCGCCCACATATGCAGGCCGACATAGGTCGCTTCCATCGGATCGTTGGTGACGACGGTATCGGCATTCGGCAGCTTATGGGCTTTCGCGTAGGCTTTGTAGGCCGCGACAAAAGTCTGGTTGGTCGGGTTATCGACGGATTCAAAGTAGTTCCACGCCGCCAGGTTACCCACCAGCGGTTTGGTATCAATGCCGCGCAGTTCTTCCTCGCCCACCGAGAACGCCACCACCGGCACGTCCGTGGCTTTCAGCCCCTGGTTCGCCAGCTCTTTATAGAAAGGCACGTTGGAATCACCGTTGATGGTTGAGACCACCGCCGTTTTACCGCCCGCGGAGAATTTCTTGATACTGGCGACGATGGTCTGGTAATCGCTATGACCAAACGGGGTGTAGACCTCTTCAATATCTTTATCTTCCACGCCTTTCGAGTGCAGGAAGGCGCGCAGGATCTTGTTCGTGGTGCGCGGGTAAACGTAGTCCGTTCCCAGCAGGAAGAAGCGTTTCGCGCTGCCGCCGTCCTCGCTCATCAGGTACTCCACCGCCGGGATCGCCTGCTGGTTAGGCGCCGCGCCGGTATAGAAGACGTTAGGTGACATCTCTTCACCTTCATACTGCACCGGATAGAACAGCAAACCGTTCAGCTCTTCAAAAACCGGCAGAACTGATTTACGCGATACGGAGGTCCAGCAGCCAAACACCACGGCGACCTTATCCTGGCTCAGAAGCTGGCGGGCCTTTTCGGCAAACAGCGGCCAGTTGGAGGCCGGGTCAACCACCACCGGCTCCAGCTTTTTCCCGAGCACGCCGCCTTTGGCGTTGATTTCGTCGATGGTCATCAGGGCGACATCTTTCAGGGGCGTTTCTGAAATGGCCATCGTGCCGGAGAGTGAGTGCATGATCCCGACTTTAATGGTCTCTGCGGCCTGGACGCCAAAACTGACCCCCATGGCGACCACGGAGGCGGACAAGGCGAACGCTTTTATAAAGGTACGACGGTGCATATTTTCACTCCTGAAAAAGAAAGCTGTGCGAAGACGTCCGTTACCGCCCGGACGCAGAAAAAGTAACGTCAGTTTCAGGAGAGCAAAAAGGGTGCCAGGTTGCAGAGGCAGGATTTAAACGGGTTCGAAGAGAGGATCTACGGGAAACGACTCAGAATGGTACAGCGCTGCACTGTAATAATGCAGCGCTGTGAACGATGTTACCAGACGTCGCTGGCGATTTGCGTCACCAGGCGAACTTTATCCCACTGCTGGGCTTCGCTCAGGCTGTTACCCTCTTCCGTGGAGGCAAATCCGCACTGTGGGCTGAGGCAAATCTGCTCTTTCGCCACGTAGCGCGCGGCCTCTTCCAGACGCGCTTTCACCCCTTCCGGGTTCTCCAGTTCACCGTGCTTGGTGGTGATTAGCCCCAGAACCACCTGCTGTTTACCCGGGCGCACAAAACGCAGTGGCGCAAAGTCGCCGCTACGGTCGTTGTCGTACTCCAGGAAGAACGCGTCGACGTTCACCGTACCGAACAGCACCTCCGCCACCGGCTCATAGCCGCCTTCGGAAATCCAGGTTGAGCGGAAGTTGCCGCGGCAGACGTGTAGCCCGATGGTCAGATCGTCCGGTTTGCCCTCCAGCGCCTTATTCAGCACCCGGGCATAGGTTCGGGCAAGTTCGTCTGCATCATCACCGCGCTCGCGGATCTGCCGGCGCTGGTCTTCTGAACAAAGGTAGGCCCAGACGGTATCATCCAGTTGCAGATAGCGGCAGCCTGCATCGTAAAAGGCCCAAATGGCATCGCGCCAGGTGGTCGCCAGATCGTCAAAGTAATCTTTCAGATCCGGGTAGACCGTGGCATCAATATCCTTGCGGCCACCGCGGAAGTGCAGCACGCTCGGGCTCGGAATGGTCATCTTCGGCTGTGCGTTACCGCTGATGCTTTTGAGGTAGCGGAAATCTTCCAGCATAGGATGATCGCCGAAGCCCAGTTTGCCCGTTACGCGCACGCCATGGGCTTTGGTCTGCACCCCGTTGAACTGAATGCCCTGCTGCGAATCATAACGCTCTACGCCCTGTAGCCCGTCAAAGAAGTCAAAGTGCCACCAGGCGCGGCGGAATTCACCATCCGTTACCACATGCAGACCGCAGGCGCACTGCTGCTCGACAACATGGCGAATGGCCTCGTCCTCAACCGCGCGAAGCTGACCGGCATCGATCTCACCGCTGGCAAATTGCAGACGGGCCTGTTTAACAGAATCCGGGCGTAAAAAACTGCCGACTACATCGGCGCGGTACGGGGCGTGGTGTCGCTGCATGGAAATCTCCTCTGTCTGTCGGCGTTAATTGCCCACAGTGATAATTCATCTCTTGAATCTTTAGACTTCTGGATGTCTAAACGCCCTAAAAAGATGTCATACCGGCTCGCCGCCGACAAACGAGAAAATTTCATCTGTGTTGAAATAAATTCATGTTCACAGGGCGGGTGATGAAGATCCTGCAAACGCGAACCGCTCATCTTCCCAGCCGGTGATGCCCCCGAGCATAATCTTGACCGGCAGACCCAGACGCGCCAGCTTCAGCGCCGCCCTGTCCGCCCCGTTGCAGTGCGGGCCTGCACAATAGACGACAAACAGCGTGCCCTCTGGCCACGCTTTCATCCGCTCGGCGGTGATCTGGCTCCAGGGTAAATGCAGCGCGCCGGGCAGATGCCGCCGGGCAAAATGTTCAGGTTTTCCGACAACGTGCAGCAGAACAAAGTCCTGCTCACCGCTGGATACCGCGTGATGGACATCGGCGCAGTCCGTCTCGACGCTCAGACGACGCAGAAAATGCCCCACGGCTTCCTGCGGCTCAGCAGCCGGAAATTCAGTAACATAGCTCATGAATCTTCCTCATTTGTGGTGTTTGTGTTAACACTACTCTATCCCTTACTTCAGCCCATGAATGCGTCCGCCTATGCCAGAAAACAGCAAAAAGATGACAAACTTAAGACATCCCTCGCCGCGCGCGGTCGTGCTGGCATATGACGGTTTATGTACCTTTGAGTTTGGCGTGGCGGTAGAGATCTTTGGCTTGCCGCGCCCGGAGATGGGCGAGGACTGGTATCAGTTCGCCGTGGCGAGCGTGGATGACGGCGAGCTCCGGGCAACGGGCGGGATCCGTATTCTGGCCGATGGCGATCTGGGTCTGCTGGAAACGGCGGATCTGGTTGTCGTACCCGGCTGGCGAGGGCTGGACGAACCCGTACCCGACGCGCTCTGTCAGGCGCTCCGTGCGGCGCATGCCCGGGGTTGTCAGCTACTCTCAATCTGCTCTGGCGTTTTCGTTCTGGCAGCCTCAGGCCTGCTTGACGGGCGGAAGGCAACCACCCACTGGCGCTACACGCAAGCTCTGAAAGCACGCTATCCCGCTATCACCGTGGTTGAGGATGTGCTGTACCAGGACGAAGGCGATATTCTCACTTCCGCAGGCAGCGCCGCGGGGATTGATCTGTGCCTGCACGTGGTGCGCCGGAATTACGGTATTGAAGCGGCAAACTGCGTGGCGTGTCGGCTGGTGATCCCGCCCCATCGGGACGGCTCGCAAACCCAGCAGCTTAGCCGACCGGTGGCTCAGTTGCGGGAGAGCCAGCGCCTGGGCCAGCTGTTTGATTATCTTCACCAGCATCTGGCCGTTTCCCATACCGTCGAATCGCTGGCCCTGCGGGTGGGTATGAGTCAGCGCACCTTTCTGCGCCGTTTCCAGGACGCGACCGGAACAACGCCCGCGCGCTGGTTATTAACTGCACGATTGCAGCGGGCAAAAGATTACCTCGAAAACAGTCGGCTCAGCATCGACAATATTGCGGAACAAACCGGTTTTGGACAAAGCGGCACGCTGCGCCACCATTTCCGGCAGCAATTTGCGCTTTCGCCCGCGCAATATCGCAAACAATTTTCACAGCCGGTACGATAAACGGGCAAAAAAAAACCGCCATAATCTGGCGGTAAATGCTTGCATGGATAGATTTGTATTTTGGTATCTACGCTCCGGTATTCCATACCGGGATGTGGATCATCTGCAATCTACCACTGTGAGGCTCAACGAAGCATAAACGAATCGATTAACCCGCTTTGGTATTAATTTGCAGATAACGCATCAGCCCCTGCTCTGCACTCTGGCGGGCATCATCATTAATCGCTTCGAGATAAAACGCACGAGAGACCCCATACGGCGCCTGCTCGGATGGGTAAACGGCGAACTGGAAGGTTTTGCCCCTCGCCTTATTGGTACAGCCCAGCTCCCAGCGATCTTCACTTACCTGGGTGCTATTACATTCGACACGTCCGTAATCGCTGGTTAAATACGATCCGACACGGCTTTTTGCTGACTGAATATATTCTGGTTCTTCATTTGAATAGATGCTGGCCGCAGCACCCACCGCAACCACTACGCCCAGAAGTGATAGCACGATTATTTTTTTCATTTATTCGATCCAATCCTTAGCCAGAAAAATCTTATTGTAAATGATTTCCCAATAAATCTAGCTTCTCTTTGCATACCAGAAATGGGAGTTTACAACGGCGATATTGCTTTTAAGAATAGTCTTAAGTGAGTTTTATTGCGACCACAATTTTTGACAGTCTATTTTCTCAAATTTAAACAGTCGAATAATTACTCTATGAAATTATCCCTACGATGACCGTAGCGTATTTTCAGGGGATAAAGGATGTTCAGAAAAGAATTTTCGCTACTGCTGGTGATAGCGCCCTGTTCTCAGGGCAGATTATGGCGGAGCACAAAGGGCATGAATTTGTGTATGTGAAAAACGCCGACCATCAGCTTCGTCATGAAGCTGACAGCGACGAGTTACGCAGCGCGGCTGAGGAGTCTGCGGAGGGGTTGCGCGAGCACCATGCCTGGCAGAAATCGCGCAAACCGGATACCCACTCTGCGGGTTAGCTGCCTTTACGCTTCGGCAGGGTCTTCATCAAATCGTCAGGGCTGACGGAGGCCACAATGCTTCCCGGCGGCGGCATTTTGAAGATGTGATTCTTCATCTTGCCGATAACGTGCATTTCACACGGACGGCAGTCAAACTTCAGCGTCAGCACTTCATCGCCATTCACCAGCTGCATCGGCGTCGCTTTCCAGCTTTTAATATTGCCTTTCGCCTGTTTCGGACAAAGGTTAAAGGCAAACCGCAGGCAGTGTTTGGTGATCATCACCGGCACATCGCCCTTCTCTTCATGCGCTTCATACGCGGCGTCAATCAGCTGCACGCCGTGACGATGGTAAAACGCACGCGCTTTGTGGTTGTAAACGTTCGCGAGGAACGAGAGATGCGTGTCCGGGTAGACCGGCGCAGGCACCGTTTCGGCCTTACGGCTGCCGCGCGGATAGTTTGCCAGCCGTGCTTCATCCAGCATCTCTGCCATTTCACGGCGGAACTGGTTCAGCAGGCTGTTCGGCACGAACAGCGCGTCCGGCAGATTCACCTCAATATTGCGCGCGTAATAAATGGTCTGCCCCAGCTTCGCCACGCCATCCTTGAGGTTGCTAAGCGCTTTCTCCGCATTGTTCGCCACCTCGAACAGGCCGTCGAGCGTATGCGTCACGCTGATACCGTCTTCGCAGGTCATGGTCAGGATCAGCTGCTCTTCCCAGCCCCCCAGCGCGATATCCACCGCAATGCGGCGCTCGCTGGAGGTCTTGAGCAAGGCCTGCTGCCAGTTGTGATCCAGGTTACGGTTAAGCGCTGCATTAGGACGGGCTTTGTAGAGATCGGCAGGCATTTCGTTCGGCCAGACGCGATAGCGATTTTCGCCGGTTTTCTCCACCGTATTGGCGCGGAAACCCACTACTTCACGTTTGATCATCACGTTGAGACCATCGCCGTTCGCCAGCGGCTCTGTAACCTGAACGTCAAGATGATCTTTCGCCACTTTCAGCACTTCACCCACCGGTAAACCGATAAACTTCGGTGAATCGAACGCGCCAATATCCCCTTTACGGGCATTCACGAAATAGTCCGTGCTGCCGCGGTGGAAGGTCTTGTCCGTCGACGGAATAAAGAAATGCTCTGTACGACCGGCGGACGCGCGCGCCAGGTCACCGCGATCGTCGATGATGGCATCCAGCATCTGACGATAATGGGCGGTGATATTTTTCACGTAGCTCATGTCCTTGTAGCGCCCTTCAATTTTGAAGGAGCGTACACCGGCATCGATCAGCGCGCCGAGGTTGGCCGTCTGATCGTTATCTTTCATCGACAGCAGGTGTTTTTCGAATGCCACCACGCGGCCCTGATCGTCTTTCAGGGTATAAGGCAGACGGCAGGCCTGAGAGCAGTCGCCCCGGTTAGCGCTGCGCCCCGTCTGGGCGTGAGAGATATTACACTGCCCGGAATACGCCACACACAGCGCACCGTGGATAAAGAATTCAATGGTCGCGTCGGTCGCCTGGTGGATATCGCGGATTTGGTTCAGGTTCAGCTCGCGCGCCAGAACAATCTGCGTAAACCCGACGTCCGAAAGAAACTTCGCCTTCTCAACGGTGCGGATATCGCACTGGGTGCTGGCGTGCAGCTCAATCGGCGGGATATCCAGTTCCAGAACGCCCATATCCTGAACGATCAGGGCGTCAACGCCGGTCTGGTAGAGATCGGTAATAAGACGCTGCGCGGGCTCAAGCTCATCATCATGAAGAATGGTGTTCAGGGTCACGAACACCTTCGCCCCGAAACGGTGGGCGAACGGGACCAGCTCGGCAATGTCGCGCAGGCTGTTGCTGGCGTTATGACGGGCACCGAAGCCAGGGCCGCCAATGTAGACGGCATCTGCTCCGTGAAGAATGGCTTCACGGGCAATGGCGGCGTCGCGGGCCGGGCTTAGCAGTTCAAGATGATGGGAGTGCAGGCGCATACTTCGTCGTTATCCGTTATGGTCAAAATGGCGGCTATTGTAGTCAGAAGTCTGTGCCAGTGAAACCGTTTTGCGACGCTTTAGCGGGGATAATGGATCAGAGAGTGAAAATGCACCGTCCGGGCGCTGCTGTTGCGGTACGCGTGCGGTTTATCGCCGGCAAAACGCACGCCGGAATCAGCGTATAGCGTGCGCCAGACACCGTCAATCTGCATGTCCAGCTCACCGCTTATCACCACCACGTGCTCGATCACCCCGGCTTCGTGCGGCGTGGACTCACTCAGCGCGCCGGGCGACAGGGTGATGGAGAAATGGTCGAACTTAAGCTGTTCATCCCAGGGGAAAAGCGGTTTCACCACCATCGCCTGCTGCTGCGGATCGAACACCGCCTGCGGTTCGCTTTCTGGAGTGATAAACGCCGAAAAAGGTACGTTCAGCCCGGTGGCGATTTTCCACAAAGTAGAGACCGTCGGGCTGGACTCATTGCGTTCGATTTGCCCAAGCATCGCTTTCGACACGCCCGTCTCTTCCGCCAGTTTCGACAGGCTCCAGCCCCGCGCCTGACGCAGCGCTTTCAGTGTGGTTGCCAGGTGTTGAGTGATATCCATAGTTCCTCCCGTTGCGGCAAAGCATACCACTTGTACGCTATAGCGCACAGTGATACCTTATCCCGGACGTTATAACGCACAACGGAGTATCCATGCGATCGACTGCCTCTCTCTTTCCTGCCGTGCTGGCCGGTTTTGTTGCCGTTCTGGTGGGCTATGCCAGCTCTGCCGCCATTATCTGGCAGGCGGCTGCGGCGGCTGGCGCCAGTACACAGCAAATTGCCGGATGGATGACCGCGCTAGGGCTCGGGATGGGGATCAGCACGCTGGCATTGTCGTGGTGGTATAAAGCCCCCGTGCTGACCGCCTGGTCGACTCCCGGCGCGGCGCTGCTCGCCACCAGCCTGCAAGGCGTGACGCTGGCGGAAACCGTCGGGGTATTTATATTCGCGAATGCGCTGATTCTGCTGTGCGGCGTCACCGGCCTGTTTGCCCGGTTGATGAAACTGATCCCGCACTCGCTTGCCGCCGCTATGCTGGCGGGCGTGCTGTTACAGTTTGGCCTGAAGGCATTCAGCAATCTTGAGGGACATATTTTTCTTTGCGGCAGTATGCTGGCCGCCTGGCTGGTGGCCAAAGCCGTCGCGCCCCGGTACGCCATTGTCGCCACGCTGCTGGTGGGCGTGTTCGTGGCCTCGGCCGGAGGTGACGTTGTCACGGACAGGATGACGTTATCGGTCATCATGCCGGAATTCATTGCCCCTGCGTTCACCATCACCAGCCTGATCAGTATCGGCTTACCCTTCTTCCTGGTGACCATGGCGTCGCAGAATGCGCCCGGCTTCGCCACCATGCAGGCATCGGGCTATCCGCTGGCGGTCTCACCGCTGATCGTTGCCACCGGCGGGCTGGCGCTGCTGTTATCCCCCTTCGGCGTTTATTCTATATGCATCGCCGCCATCACTGCCGCCATCTGCCAGAGCCCGGACGCCCATCCGGATGCCAGTAAACGCTGGCTGGCCGCGGCGGCGGCAGGCGGGTTTTATCTGCTGGCGGGGGTGTTCGGCGGGTCGATTTCCGGGCTGATGGCCGCCCTGCCGCTGAGCGGCATCCAGACGCTGGCCGGGCTGGCCCTGCTCGGCACTATCAGCGGGAGTTTGTATCAGGCACTGAACCATGAAGCAGAGCGCGACGCGGCGATCGTTACCTTCCTGATGACCGCCAGCGGCGTCACGCTCCTGGGAATTGGCTCCGCCTTCTGGGGGCTGGTGCTGGGAGGGATCTGTTACGCCGTCTTCTCACGCCTTCGCCGCGCGTAGCTGTGACGGCGTGATGCCGGTCATGCTGCGAAAACGGTTACTGAAATGGCTGGCGGAGTTAAATCCGCAGGCCAGCGCGATGTCGGTGAGCGGCGTGGTCGTGTGCTGCACCAGCGCTTTGGCCTTCTCCATGCGGCGCTGCATAACGTACTGATGCGGCGCCAGCCCCATCGACTGGCGGAACATCCGCGCAAAGTGATACTCACTGAGTGCGGCCTGGCCCGCCAGTTCCGCCAGCGTTAAGGGTTGCGCCAGGTTTTCCTCGATAAAGGCCAGCACGTTGCGCAGTACAAACGGTGATAACCCGCCGGTCACTACCGGCAGCTTCCACTGTACGCTGGAATAGTGCTGGACCAAATGCGTCAGCAATAAGGTCGACGCGGTGCTCAGGGTGAGCTGATTGGCGTTTTGCTGCCAGTCGCAGCCGAGCAAAAACTGGCGATAAAGGGCGGTGATTTTCGGATCGCTGCCGAAGATTTTTTCCTCCAGCGTCAGCGATAGCGGTCGTTTATCCCAGATTTTCTCCCCCACATCCCGCAGGTGTTCATCGGTGCAGTAAAGGTGCACGAACGACAGGTCGTCACGAATATCCCATGTGGATTCGCTCTCTTCCGGCATCAGACAAAAACGGTCCGGCCCGCCGCCATTTTTCCAGCCACCCGGCGTTTTTTGATAGCTTTCATAACCATCCGCCACGTACAGGCTAAGGGTGTGATGGTTGCTTTTCACGGTGATCGTGTCGTGCTTGTTGTACCACGCCGCCAGTTGAATGCCAGTATTGAGCGCGACGGTTTCCCGCAGCACTGCATTTTGTTGGCGTAACGTTTCAAAGGTGTCGTAAACGAGAGACATGGCCGTAAACAGGTGATTAATCAGACTGTCAGTCTAAGAAGTGTTGCAGCCTGTTACCAGCCATTGTGCGAGAAAAAAGCGCAAGAATTTGCAAGTCCGGCGCAAGACGATGAAAGCCGCCCCCCCCTTCTTTCGCCACACTGTCGTTTTTCGCGGTATGAGAAGAGAGACACCATGAACGCATTACTCTATGGGCTGGTCGTTGTGATCTGGGGCACGACCTGGATCGCAATTTTTTTACAACAGGGGCCGGTTGCAGCGCCGGTCTCCATTTTCTGGCGCTTCGCCGTGGCCAGCGCCACGATGATGATCGTCCTGGTCGCCCTTCGCCGCCTGCGCAGGCTGGCGCTGCGGGATCATCTCTACTGCATGCTTCAGGGCTGCTGCGTTTTCTGTTTCAACTTCTGGTGCTTTTACACCGCCGCCGCCCATATCAATACCGGCCTTGAGTCGGTGATTTTCTCGATGGCCGTGCTGTATAACGCCATCAACAGCTTTATCTTCTTCGGCCAGCGTCCACCCGCCCGCTTCTGGACGGCGGCAGCGCTGGGGCTTATCGGGATCATTACCCTGTTCTGGAACGATCTGCTCGCCAGCGGCTGGAGCGCGTCGTTGCTTACGGGCATCGGGCTTTCCGCCCTCGGCACCTACGGCTTCTCGCTGGGGAATATGATCAGCATGCGTCATCAGCGAAACGGGCTGGAAACCATGACCACCAACGCCTGGGCGATGCTGTATGGCACCGTCGTGATGGGCCTTATCGCGCTCTTCAGGGGCGATAGCTTTATGCCGGAATGGACGGTGAGCTATATGGGGGCGCTGCTCTATCTTGCGCTGTTTGGTTCGGTGATTGCCTTCGGCGCCTACTTTACGCTGGTAGGCCGCATTGGTCCCGGTAAAGCCGCGTACAGCACGCTGCTGTTCCCGCTGGTGGCGCTGTCGATTTCAACGGTGTACGAGGGTTACGTGTGGCATCTCAACGGGATCGTCGGCCTGCTGTTGATACTGGGGGGGAATATGGTGATGTTTACGAAGCCGGAAACCTGGTTCCGCCGCCTGCGGACGGCATAAAAAAACGGCCTGCGAAAATGCAGGCCATTTTTTATTAATTTGCTGTCTGATGAACATCAAACATGGTGGCATCCGTCGCCATGTCATCCACAACCTGCTTCAGGGTGCCGAAGCCCATTGGCGTATTCTCGTTCGCCAGCTCTTTCCCTTCACCCTTACGAACAACCTTAATCACTGGTTTGTTCGTGGCCGCATCGATTAACTCACCTTCGAAGAACAGATGCGTATCCATGGTACGATGGCCCGTTGCCATCTGCGTACCCGCAACCAGCAGCGCCACAGGCACCACTTCATAGAACTGCAAACCTTCTTTGTCTGAGCTCACACCCGTGATGGCGCCGCGGAAGATCAGGCTATGTTTGCCCGGCGTCGTCACAATCGGCTTACGCTGGCCAATCGCGGTTTTCAGTTTGGTATTGGTATAATTCAACAGCTCATCAAGCGTTTTTTGCCCAAGCTGAGTGGTCGGTTTTGGCGTCGGATAATAGGTTATCGGCGTCCAGATAATGCTGTCGTAATTCGCCTCATTATAGGACGGGTCAACCCAACGCAGGGTTGGCTTCCCGGTTGCAGATTTCATCTCCTGCAAGCCGGAGTAATCTTTTAAAAAGCCTGAATATTGATCGGGGGCTGCGACTTTTGACGCACAGCCGGAAAGGGCCAACAGACCAGAAAGCACTGCAACTTTAAAAAAAGTGTGAGTACGCATGATGGTATTCCATGTTATCTGCAAGTATGCACTTGAAGTTATAACAAAAAACCGGGCGATGTGTTGTGGCAAAAAATGACGAAGACAGCACAAATAGCGAAAAAACTGCCCGACCGAAACCGGGCAGTGAAAAATTACTCCTTCAGGTCCACTTGCCAGAACAGGTGCTTGCCGAAAGGATCGATTTCATAGCCCGTGACCTCTTTACGGACTGGCTCAAAAATCGTCGAGTGGGCAATCATTACCGCCGGCATTTGATCGTGCATCATCTGCTGCGCCTGCTTGTACAGCGCCACGCGTTTTTCGCGATCGGTTATCGATTTAGCTTCGGCAATCAGGTTATCAAACGGCTTATAGCACCATTTGGCCGAGTTCGACCCGCCGTTGGCGGACGTACAGGTAAACAGCGGGCCGAAGAAGTTATCCGGATCGCCCGTCGCCGTTGTCCAGCCCATCAGTGCGGCCTGATGCTCCCCGCCCTTCACGCGCTTCAGGTATTCGCCCCATTCGTAGGTCACGATTTTGGTCTGCACGCCCACTTTCGCCCAGTCCGCCTGGATCATCTCCGCCATACGCTTCGCGTTCGGGTTATACGGCCGCTGCACGGGCATGGCCCACAGATCGATGCTTACGCCGTTGGCAAATCCCGCCTCCTTTAGCAGCGCTTTCGCTTTTTCTGGATCGTAATCATAGTCTTTCAGCTCGCTGTCGGCACTCCAGACGCCAGGCGGCAGCAGGTTTTTCGCCGCCGTGCCGGTGCCGTGGAACACCGCCTCAATGATGGCCGGTTTGTTAATCGCCATCGCCAGCGCCTGGCGCACTTTTACGTTATCCAGCGGCGGCTTTTGCGTGTTAAACGCCAGGAAACCGGTATTCAGACCGGCCTTGCTCATCAGGTTGATGTCTTTGTTAGCCTTCATACGCGGCAGGTCCGCCGGATTCGGGAACGGCATCACCTGGCACTCATTCTTCTCGACTTTGGCAAAACGCACCGAGGCGTCCGGCGTGATGGTGAACACCAGACGATCCAGCTTCGATTTTCCCTGCCAGTAGTCATGGAAAGCGGTGAAGAGGATGCGGGAATCCTTCTGATATTGCGCCAGCTTAAACGGCCCGGTGCCAATCGGCTGCATATCGACCTTTTCTGGCGTGCCCGCTTTCAGCATGGCATCGGCATACTCCGCCGACAGAATGGAGGCAAAGTACCACGCCAGATCAGCGACAAACGGCGCTTCCGGATGCGCCAGGGTGAAGCGCACGGTGCGATCGTCAACTTTATCAATGGCGGTAATCAGGCTGCCGAACTCCAGACTTTCGAAGTTGGAATAACTGCCGTTGGAGACGTTATGGTAGGGATGATTCACATCCTTCTGGCGCATAAACGAGAAAATCACGTCGTCGGCGTTGAAGTCGCGCGTCGGGGTGAACAGCTTATTACTGTGGAATTTCACCCCTTTGCGCAGGTGGAAGGTGTAGATCTTGCCATCCTCGCTGACCTCCCAGCTTTCCGCCAGGCTCGGCACCAGTTCGGTAGTGCCCGGTTTGAAATCGACCAGACGGTTATAAACCGGTACGGCGCTGGCGTCCACGCTGGTCCCCGACGTATAGAGCTGAGGATTGAAATTTTCCGGCGATCCTTCGGAGCAATACACCAGCGTTTTTGCCGCGACAGTGGAACTGACCGTCAGCGCAGCAAGCGCCAGCGTTATCATTGTGAATGTGCTTTTCATCATTTATTCCTGTCTTTTTAATTCGACGGCTAATTACTTCTTTTGCCATTTCATAAATAACATTAAAGTGATGGCGCAAACACATGAAAAATAAATACAGAAGGAAACACTATGGGCTCAGAACTCTCCAGACAATTAACCCAACGCTTTTTCCGCTATCTCGCCATCACCAGCCAGAGCGACCCGAAAGTCAAAACCCTGCCCTCCACCCCGGGTCAGCACGACATGGCGCGGGAGCTGGCGAAGGAGCTGGAAACGCTGGGGTTAGACGATATTGTGATAGATGAGTTCGCCACCGTTACCGCCGTGAAAAAAGGCAATGTTCCCGGCGCGCCGCGGATTGGTTTTATTACCCATATCGACACCGTCGACGTCGGTTTATCCCCGGATATTCATCCACAAATATTAACGTTTACGGGGGATGATCTCTGCCTGAATAAAGAGAAAGATATTTGGCTGCGCGTAAATGAGCACCCGGAAATTCTGGCTTATCCTGATGAGGAGATTATTTTCAGCGACGGAACCAGCGTATTAGGCGCAGATAATAAAGCGGCCGTCACCGTGGTCATGACGGTGCTGGAAAACCTCACCGCTGAACATAAGCATGGCGATATTGTGGTGGCGTTTGTACCCGATGAAGAGATTGGCCTGTGTGGCGCGAAAGCGCTGGATTTGAAGCGCTTCGACGTCGATTTTGCCTGGACCATCGACTGCTGCGAGCTGGGGGAGATTGTTTACGAGAACTTTAACGCGGCGGCGGCTGAAATTCGCTTTACCGGCGTCACGGCTCACCCGATGTCCGCCAAAGGGGTGCTGGTCAATCCGCTGCTGATGGCAACGGATTTCATCAGCCATTTCGATCGCCGGCAAACCCCGGAATGCACCGAGGGGCGCGAAGGTTATATCTGGTTTAACGGCATCCAGGCCGGGCAGAACGAAGCGATACTGAAAGCCAATATTCGTGATTTTGACAAAGATGGTTTCGCCGCCCGCAAGCAGCACATTGCCGATGTGGCGGCGCAAATAGCCGCGCAGCATCCCACGGCAAACGTGGAATACCGCATTGAGGATACCTACAGCAATATCAGCAATGCGATTGGCGAAGACCGCCGCGCGATCGACCTGATGTTCGAGGCGATGGAATCGCTCGGCATCACCCTAAAACCGATCCCCATGCGCGGTGGCACGGATGGAGCGGCCCTGTCAGCCAAAGGCCTGCTCACCCCGAACTTCTTCACCGGCGCCCATAACTTCCACTCGAAGTTTGAGTTTTTACCGCTGTCGTCGTTCGAGGCCTCCTGTCGCACGGCCCTGCAACTCTGTCTGCTGGCCGCGCGTTAAGCGGGCTTGCGTGCGAGCATGGTAGCGAAGCGCAGCTTGATACGGTTCCCGTTGGCATCGGTACGGTGGAGTTCCCCTACCTCTTCGTTGTACTTGATCAGCTCCCAGCCTTCGTAGTAGTTGCTCAGTTCACCGGTTTTGAAGGCAAACGGGAAGCCGACTGTGCACGGATAATCCTCCGTATCCATGGCAGCAACGATCAGGTTATAGCCGCCTGGTCTGGTGCAACGCTGCATATTGGCGATAAGACCAGGGATGGTATTCGCTTCGAGGAACATCAACACGACGGTGGAAAGAATAAAGTCGTATTCGCCGTCAAAGGTCAGGTTGTTCAGATCCTTAATCGCCGTTTCCAGATTCGCGATCCCTTCCGCCGCCTTAATGCGCTCAATGTTATCGATGCTCATCGGGTTTTTATCCCACGCCGTCACGTCATAGCCGTTGGCAGCGAGGTAGAGGCTGTTGCGGCCATTTCCGCAACCCAGATCGAGCGTTTTACCCGGCTTAACAATGTCCGCGCTGAGCAGCACCTCTGAGTGCGTGCGGGTCAGCCCATATTTCTCAGTAAAGTAGTTTTCATCGACAGTCATTATTTTTCCTCAGATTGCATAAGCAGTGCCTTATCAGCGCGCACCAGAAGTTTGCCCTGCATCAGCAAGATAAAAGTACGGACCAGCAGCATCGCGATGATGACGTTGGTGAAAATAAACAGGGGAACCGCGAGGGCATGAAAGAACCCTGACGGACTGCTCTGCCCAAGATGTAAACCGGTGGTCGCCAGCGCCGACACCCCGAACGAGAAGCTCCAGAACGACGCGTTGAACGGCTGCGACAGATACCACGGCATCAGACGCAGCATAAACAGGAGTTGCAACAGGCCATAGCCGAAAAGCATTTTGGCGAAGGTGTCCGCTTCGCCGCCGTTGACGCTAAACCAGGCGCTACAGGCCACCAGGGCAGGCGCAAGCTGGATACCGAGCGAGGTACGAAGGGCAGCGGGCAGTTCGCCCGCGCTGCGCAGGCGTTGCAAAATGACCGGCTCCAGGCTCAGCCAGGAAAAGACCCCGGCACCAAGGAACACCAGCCCCGCGTCGTGGAAGCCTAGCGCACCGCAGGCCATCGCGCTGATAAAATTGTTCGCTACCGTCGGCAGATACAGTCCCGGCGTCGTGGCTTCTTCCGGATGCTTGCCGCGCCACAGCCCGGCGCTTTGCCAGGCGGCATACGCAAGCTGGATCACCACGCCCACGCTAAACAACCCCAGCGCCAGCGGGCGATACCACGGCACAAAGCCGATGGCCACCAGCAGCGTTGTGGCAGGAAACAGGCTGACAAAACTGCTCATTACCGGATGCCGCATCTCGGCCAGCACGCTATGTGGAAACCGTACCGCACGGGTAAGAAACGCCATGCTCAGAAGCAACCAGATCGCCACCGCCAGCGCCACCAGGATCTCGCCCGGCCAGCGCGTCACCGGCCAGATGGTGCCGGCGTAACGCCAGGCGAACCCCATGCCTATGGTCCCGAGGACCATACCGAAATACCCGGCGGGCAAGTTAAGAACGCGTTGGTTTTGGTTATGCATTTTTTTTAAACTTTAAAATGTATTTTAAATGCCATTTTAAGGGGTTTCCTGAGTGGACGCCAGCACTTCGAAAAACCAAAACTTTGCTACGTTTATTGAAAGGCTTTTCAGGGATAACACGATGACAAAATATCGGCTTAGCAATGAAACGCGTCTCTGGCGCTGGCAGGACGGCTCAACGCCGTGCACAACGCCTCTCAGACAAATTATTGCCGTGAAGGATTTTAACGATGTGACCCGCGGGACTAAAGGCGGTTGGGTTGAGGATGAACACGCGCTCGCCCAGGATGGGGATTGCTGGGTTTACGATGAAAACAGCGTGGTGTTTGCCGGGGCCAGGATATCCGGTAACGCCCGCCTCACCCAACCCTGCATCGTAAGCCACCACGCAGACATTGGCGGCAACAGCTGGCTTGACGCCGCAGAGGTGAGTCACGGGGCGGTAATAAGTGACAACGTCACCATTCAGCACTCCACCGTACGCGGGGAATGCCGTATCGCGGGTGACGCGCGGGTGCTGCATAACAGCCTGGTGATTGCAGCCAAAGGGCTGACACCCGACCGTGAGCAGATCCTGCAAATCTATGACCGAGCCACGGTCAGCCAGTCGCGTATTGTGCATCAGGCACAAATCTACGGCGATGCCATGGTGACCTGGGCCTTTGTTGAGCACCGCGCCGAGGTGTTCGATCGCGCCATTCTTGAGGGCAACGCGCTGAATAACGTCTGGGTGTGCGACTGCGCCAAAGTGTACGGCAACGCCCGTCTGCTGGCCGGTCTGGAGGATGATGCCATCCCGACCGTGCGGTACAGTTCACAGGTCGCGGAAAACGCCCTCGTCGAAGGCAACTGCGTCATTAAACACCACGTATTAATAGGCGGCGAGGCGTGGTTACGCGGCGGGCCGATCCTGATTGATGACAAAGTGGTCATTCAGGGGCGGGCGCGTATCAGCGGCGATGTCCTGATTGAGCATCAGGTGGAAATAACGGACGATGCGGTTATCGAGGCGCTGGAGGGTGAAAGCATTCACGTCCGGGGAGCCAAAGTGATCAACGGCGACACGCGGATCACCCGGACGCCGCTGCTGGGGGCGCTATAGCGGGAAGATTCTGGCGTACAGGTTCACGTCATCGTAGCGACCGTTGAGCATTTCCGCTTCCCGCAAACAACCTTCCAGCGTGAAACCGTTGCGCTGCGCCACCCGGTTACTGCTCTGGTTATCCACGCGACACTTGATCACAAAACGGCGGATCTCACCGCGCTCAACGTAATAGCGCATAAACGCCTGGAGCGCCTGAGAAAGAATACCCTGCCCCTGATGCGCTTCGTCAAGCCAGTAGCCGATATACCCGGCCTTATTCGCAGGCTCGATCGCGTTGAAGGAGAGCACGCCTATCAGCTCGTCATTCATAAAAATCAGGAACATTTTGGCGTAACCGCGCTGGTGCAACATCTGGTTGCTCTGCACGTTGCGGCGCGTGTCCTCTTCGCTGCCGACATGCTGCGCCCAGTCAAAGGCGGTTTGCAGCCAGGTTTTGTTTTTGATTACGAGGTTATGCAGATCGGTGGTATAGCGCTCTTCGACGGCGCGAAGCTCGATTTCCTGGTTAACGGGGATGATTTCTGAAGACATGGTGCCTCTTAATTGCCGGGTGGCGCTAACGCTTACCCGGCCTACAAATGCGTCCAGAGCAGGCCGGATCGCCGCCCGGCACAAACCCATAAGGACTAGCGCATGATCCGGTCGTCAACGTAGTTACGTTTGTCCGGCGCGGGCGGGAAGTACTGGTACAGCCAGGTCTCGCTGATGGCATCGCCCTGACAGCGCAGGAACAGGCGCATATCCACCGGCTCGGTGGAGTCAGAGGTTGGATACCAGTCAAACAGAATGCGATACCCGTCGAACGGCTCGACGTAGAGGATCTCCACCTGCTTCGCTTCACCGCTGGACAGGGTGATCACCGGCTCAATGCCCTTCGGTGCGGCGGCCTTCAGATCGCCCCCGACGAAATCAATGGCAAAGCGACGGGCCCACACTTTCGGGTAATTTTCACCCGGCGCCCAGCCCTCCGGGAAGCCTCCCATACCGGTACGGGTGGCGTAGACGTTTGCCAGCGGGGAACGCACCGGCGGCTGCGCGCTCCAGTAGAGACGGTATTTGAAGTCCAGCTCATCACCCGCCTGCACCGGTTTCTCTGGCTGCCAGAAGCAGACCACGTTATCGAGCGTCTCGCCGGTTGTCGGGATCTCCATCAGAGCAATGGAACCTTTCCCCCAGTTGTTGCGCGGCTCGACCCACAGGCTTGGTCGCTTGTTATACCAGCCCATGACGTCCTGGTAATGGGAGAAGTCACGGTCAAGCTGCAACAAACCAAAGCCTTTCGGGTTTTTATCCAGGTAGGCGTTAAATTGCAGCTTTTGCGGGTTGTTCAGCGGTCGGCAGATCCACTCCCCGTTACCGCGCCACATCGCCAGGCGGTCTGAATCGTGGATCTGCGGATGAATGGTGTCGCACATGCGGCGTTCGTTGTTACCGCAGCTAAACATGCTGGTCATTGGCGCGATGCCAAGCTGCTTGATGTCTTTGCGCGCATAGAGATGGTTTTCGACGTCCATGATCACCTGGCTCTTCTCACAGTGGATCACAAACTTATAGGCACCGGTAATGCTCGGGCTGTCCAGCAGCGCATAGACGGTAAAGGTGGTATCACCCGGCTTCACGGTTTCAAACCAGAAGGAGGTGAAATCCGGGAACTCTTCCGGGGTGTCAGTAAAGGTATCCACCGCCAGACCACGCGCAGAGAGGCCGTACTGGTAGGTATCATCCACCGCGCGGAAGTAGCTCGCGCCCAGGAACGAAACGATATCGCGTCGCGCCAGCTCCGGCGCTTTAAAGACGCGGAATCCGGCGAAGCCGAGGTCGCTCTGCCCTTCAAGCTGGCGGGTATCCACGCCCGTATCGCCGTAGCTGAACAGCTCAGGCCGGAAGTGGATCTCACGCGCCTGAGAGGTGGTTTGATCCAGCGAGAACATGCGCACGCGGCGGCGGAACCCCATCCCCATATGGAAGAACTGGGCGTCCAGCTGACGGCCTTCAATGTTATTCCACAGCGACTGTTTCTCATCGTAACGGATGGCGTTGTACGCCTGCGGCGTCATGGTGGCCAGCGTTTCCGGCAGTGGACGCGGCGCACCGCCCCACGCGGTTTTCGCCAGATCGTGCGCCATGGATTGCAGAACAGAGAAGTCAAAGCGACGGCTCTGACCGTCGGCAATGTCGGAGTCAGCAGCATACGCCGCCTGGGAAAACAGAGAAGCAAGGCCAGAAGTGCCGCTCAGGGCAGCCATTGCCAGGGAACCTTTGAGAAAACGTCTGCGATTCATGCCTGAGAAAACGTCCTTATGGTCGTGTGAATGAGTTTCGCGCGCAGCGAAATGACGGCAAGAAAGAACGCACAGCCTAAACAAAAACGGTTAAGAATCCAATTGTTGGCGGGTGATTATCTGAACAAACCGAGAAATATTTTCTGTCGACCAGAACGGCCTGAAAAAGGGGTAAAGTTATGTATAAAAGTGTCCCGGCTGGACATCGACAGCCGGGACCAACGAGGCGGTTATTTTACGCTGACATCGATACCCGGGAAGTACTTATCAGCCAGTTTAGCGATCGTGCCGTCGGCACGTACTTTATCAATTGCGGCATCAAGCTGCTTTTTGGTGGCCTCATCCCCCTTACGCAGCCCAAAGCCGATCCCACTGCCGAGGATGGTGTCGTCCGACACCGGTTTGCCGATAAAGCCAAACCCTTTACCCTGCGGCTTACTGAGGAAACCTGCCTGCCCGGCCGCTGACATGACCAGCGAGGCATCGATGCGGCCATTCAGCAGATCTCCCCAGGCCATATTCTGATCTTTATAAGACACCACGGTGACACCGTGCTTTTCCCAGTGCTCTTTGGCGTAAGTTTCCTGAATTGAACCCTGAAGAACGCCGATGGTTTTGCCCTTCAGCCCTTCGGGGGTAGCCTCTACCGCAGAACCGGCTTTGCCCACCAGCTGGGAGGGAATGCGATAGATGGGCTGGGTGAAATCAATGCTTTTGCGACGCTGTTCGGTGATGTTCATCGCCGAGTTTATGGCGTCGAACTTTTTCGCCACCAGACCGGGGATCAATGCATCAAACGAGGTTTCAACCCAGCTGCACTTCAGCGCGGCGGCTTTACAGATGGCATTTCCCAGCTCTACGTCAAACCCTTCCAGCTCCCCTGACGCATTGCGGCTTTCAAACGGCGGATATTCCGCTTCCAGCCCGTATCGCAACTCGGTAGCGGCAAACGACGAGAATGAACACAACAGTCCCATGCCGACAACTAACGCGCGTAATTTCATCTCAAATTCCTTAACGTGGTGTAACCCGACAAAGGGCCTGGGCACCTGCCCGTAACGTCGCCTCATCTTTCGCAAAAGAGAGACGGATTAACTTATTGTCCGTGCCATCGGCATAAAACGCCGACAGCGGAATGGTGGCAACCCCGTACTCGACAATCAGCCTTTTCACCATCTCGCTGTCGCGCTCGTCGCTAAAGCCGCTGTAATCCGCCAGCAGGAAGAACGAACCGGCACTTGGTAGCAGCCTGAACGGTGAGTCGGCGAGCAAACTTTGCAGCAGATCGCGCTTGCGCTGATAAAACGCCGCCAGCGACAGCCAGGTTTGCGGATCGGTCATGTGTTCGGCAAACGCGTACTGCATCGGCGTATCGGCCGAGAACATTAAAAATTGATGGACTTTACATATCTCATCCATCAGCTCCGCGGGCGCCACACAATAACCCACGCGCCAGCCGGTGACGTGATAGGTTTTTCCGAAAGAAGAAATAATCACGCTGCGCTCCGCCAACTGCGGGTGCGTCGCCATTCCGTGGTGCGGTTCGCCATCAAAAACGACGTGCTCGTACACTTCGTCAGACAAAATGATGATGTCGGTGTGGCGCGTCAGCGCTGCCAGCTGGTCCAGATCGGCGGCTGAAAACACCTGTCCGCTCGGGTTGTGCGGCGTATTGACGATGATCATCCGCGTGCGCGGGGTAATAGCCGCCCGTACTTCATCCCAGTTCACGGCAAAATCCGGTACCGTCAGCTTAATGGCGATCGGCGTCGCCCCTTGCAGACGCACAATCGGCGCATAGCTGTCAAAGGAGGGCTCGAAATAGATCACCTCATCCCCAGGATGAACCAGGCCGCTGATGGCTGAGTAAAGCCCTTCGCTGGCGCTGGCGGTCACCAGTACCTCACTCGCCGGGTCATAGCGCGTGCCATAGAGCGTGGCAATTTTGTCCGCAATGCGCTCCCTGAGCGGTTGCAGCCCGGTCATGGAGGCGTACTGGTTATGCCCTGCCTCCATGGCGCGGGTCACGCCGGTGATAAGTTTTGGGTCGCAGGAAAAATTCGGCGCACCCTGAGAAAGGTTGATGGCGTTATGCCGGGCTGAAAGCTGGCCGATAACGGTAAAAATGGTGGTTCCCACATCGGGCAATTTGGATCGTGTCTGCACCGGCGTTTTCAAAGTCATCCTCTGTCCCTTCTCGTGGTGAATGCATAACTATTCAAACAACAACTTCATTGCCGGGACAATCGAATTGTTGTCATAATAGCCATGACAAAAACGCATAGCTAAGGTGAGATATGTCGCGTCGTTCATTTCCGCTCAATGCCGTAGAGACGTTCATCGTGACCGCGCGTCACCTGAATCTTACCCATGCCGCCAGGGAGCTTTGTCTGACGCAGGGGGCGGTAAGCCGCAAAATCGCCTCGCTGGAAAGCTGGTTCGGCTTCCCGCTGTTCGAGCGCCATGCGCGCGGCCTGCGTCTCTCCTCTCAGGGAAGCGCCCTGCTGCCGGAGCTGCAATCTGCGTTTGAGCACCTGCTGAACGTTGCTGAACAGGCGCGAACGCACCAGACCGTTATTCGTCTGAAAGCGCCTACCTGCGCGATGCGCTGGCTGGTGCCGCGTCTGCTACAGGTGGAGCGCGAACAGCCGGAACTCCAGATTGCGCTGACCACCACCACCGATCATAACGTCAATTTCAAAACCGAATCCTGTGACGCGGCGATTGTGTTTGGGACGCACATGAGCGCCGGCGATCTGCTGTTCGAAGAGGCCTTAACCCCGGTGATGAGCCCGCTACGGGCCGGTTCTGCGCTGGAAACTCTCACCTTCCTTCACCCCACGCGGGACAAAACGGACTGGACGCTGTGGCTGGCGAAACAGCCGGGTCCGCCGCCAGCTATGCTCAAAAATCAACACTTCGAAACCATGGATCTGGCCATTACCGCCGCCATTCAGGGGCTGGGCATCGCCATCGCGGATGAAACGCTGGTGGAGGAGGACGTGCGCGCCGGACGGCTGATGCGGCCTTTTGACACAAGCATAAAGACGGGGGCGAGCTACCGGCTGGTATTACGCGACGCACCCGGCCGGGAAAACGGACTGGATGCGTTTCGCGCCTGTCTGCTCAGTCGAGGCTGACGTGGTGTTTCATCACCCGTTTGAAGAGGCTCATACGGGCACGCATGAAGCGGTTTTCAAGCCGAAAACCTGCATGTTTATTCACACCAATACGTAACAGCACGTCCCGCCCTTTCCGGCAGGCGGGCCAGCGTGTGGGCCCTGCCAGGCTATCGCGTGCCCCCGCATCCCGGGCGAAGCTCACCCAGTAGTCCGCCACCTGAGCGGCGAAGGCCAGATCGCGTTCATTTACATACTGCCGCGAGGGTTCCACCTGTCCAAGGGTATCGAACACGTAGGGCACTTCGTTGCCGTGCCAGGCGCCGTTGATGTACGTCGCGTGCTCCGCTTCAGCCACATAATCAAACCAGTATCGCCAGCACAGGCCGCCCGCCCGCTGCTGCGCCTGCATCACCACGTATCCCATGGTGGTGAAGGCCATGTCGCGGCATACCTGCCTGCCAAGTTCCTCATCGCCCTTCACGCCAGGATAAAGCAGCTTAATCAGCCCCAGGCCAAAGCGCCGCTCGCGGCGAAGCTTCTGGATCTGCCCGGCCAGATCGACCCCGAACACCGACATCACGCTGGCTTCGTCGCTGTTTGACCCAATCATCACCGGTACAGGATGCTGGCGGGCCGCGAAGAAAACGTCGAGCATGGCCTCAGGCAAAACGCAATCCCCCACGATGGGCGCAGGGGCGATATTCAGCGGCGAGGTCAGCGGCCAGAACGCCTCAGGCGGGATCGCGCGAAGCTGTTCGGCGGTGGCATTTTGCAGGCCGAAATGGGCGGCAATCGCTTCGCCTTTATGCATGGCCTGCCCGCGTGGGGTGTCGGGCAGCGTGTACCCGCTTTGCACAATGGCTTTATGGAACAGTCCTCGCGCAAGCGGAGAGGCCATCAGCGACAGCACGCTGCGCGCGCCGGCCGACTCGCCAAATACGGTGATGTTCTCAGGATCGCCGCCGAACGCGGCGATGTTATCGCGCACCCATTCCAGGGCCTGGATCTGATCGAGCAGCGCAAAGTTATGCACCACGCGCTCTTCTTCCCCCTCCAGCGCCGGATGGGCAAAAAAGCCGAGGTGTCCGAGACGGTAATTGATCGTCACCACCACCGTGCCGCGCTTCGCCAGCGCCCTGCCGTTATACGGAGGCAGCCCGCCAGCGCCGAGGGTAAATCCTCCGCCGTGCAGCCAGACCATCACCGGAAGCGGATCGGCGCGTGCGACTGGCGACCAGACGTTAAGGTACAGGCAGTCTTCAGAGAACTGGCCGGGATCGCCGCCACCCAGCTCCTGACAGCTTTCGCTGCTCTGCCAGCTGGAGGCGGAGAACGCCGTCGCCGGACGTACGCCATCCCAGCGCGCGGGAGGACGCGGGGAGCGCCACCGCCATTGGCCTACGGGCGGTGCCGCATAGGGAATACCGCACCACACATGAGTATCGCCTTCAGTAAAACCAATCAATGCGCCCTGGCGCGTTTCAACCACAGGGGCGGAGGGATTTTCCATACCAACCTTCTTTTTCCATCACACCCTTGCAGAGTAACGGTTTCAGAGCAAACCGCAACGCTGTTTGCTGCGCGCTTCCGCCTCCTCGTAAAGCGAAAACTCGTCGTACACCGCACAGCCGAGCGCGGCTTCGAAGGCATTGCGGCTGGCATTGCCGTGGCTGCGCGCCTGCGTTTCATTGCCAAGATTCGACTGGAAGATCCCCGCCGCACTGACGGGCAGAAAATCCTCGTAGGTGATGGGCTGTGCCACAACCCAGCCGCGTTCGATCAGCGGCTGCGGATCGTCGCCGGGACGAAATGCGTGGCGATGCGCCTCACCTGTCGGGGTCAGACGGTAGCGGAAATAAGCCAGCCGCTGACGGCGCAGGAACATTTCGCTGTCCGGGAAGGCGCTGAAGATCTCGCGCAGGTGAAGCTGGTGGGTCAGGTTGTCTTTGCCGGTCCCGGCCTGATTTAACAGACTGTCGTACAGCTCGCGCCCTTTCGGCGTAAGGGCCACGCCGCGCTGCTCAATCTCACCGAAACGCGCGGTATGGGTGCCCTTGTGTTCTCCCGCGAAAAGCACCGGCTCCTCCAGCGCCTTAAAGCTGGTCTGGCGCAGGAGGATCGGCACCTCGCGGCGCGGCGGGCCTTCAATCAGAATTTTCGGCTCAATGCCGTAATTCGGCATTAGCTCCTGCACCCGGTCGATATCCAGCGTGCGCGGCGTGAGATGGTTGATATGGCACCCCGGGAAACAGACCACGTCGGCAATCAGGCGATGTTCGTTGCTCAGCGCCAGATAGGTTTCCTGATCGACCGTCGCATGGCGATGCCAGCGGAAGGTTTCCAGGGCTTCCTGCACAAATTCGCGCGCCTGTGCCTCAGTAAAGTGTCCCTGCGCATCATGCAGGTCGATCAGTTCCAGGCAGCGCGGCGTAAAGATGTTGCGCCGGGAGAGGATCTCCGCCGCCCTTTCGCGCAGCGCAACGTTTTCAATCAGCTCCAGGCGCAGCAGCGAGGTAAAAATGCGAAACGGATTACGGCAGAGCGCCGCATCGTCTGTCGGACGAAACGCCGTCGAGTGGACGGGCACGCCCGCCTGGGAGAGATCGTAATAGCTGACCGGATACATGCCCATAATGGCGAAGATCCGGCGCAGGGTGGAAAGCTCCTGCGCGGTGCCAACGCGGATCGCACCGTGACGTTCAACATTCAGGCGCGCCAGTTCGTCTGCGTTTGCCAGTTGTTCATGTAAAAGTGGGTTATTTTCCAGAACCGCCAGGTTAACGTCCGCCACCAGTTCCAGCAAGGTGCCGTACTGCGGAACTTCCTGCTGGTACATCGCCGACATAGCCTGCGAAAAGTGTTCCCGAATATCATCAGCCGTGATGGTGTTCGCCATGATGTCATGCCTCCAGTGAATACTACCTGGAGTGTAGAGAAGCCCGTTCCTTTCGTTGGGAAGAATTTACGAATTGTGATCCAGGCAGACCAGTGGTCAAAGCGTGGGCATTTTCGAAAAACGGTTGTAACTCAAATAGATCAAATGTTAAAAATATTTTGCTATCAGGTTATCAAATTCAAACATCTTAACTTGTCACCCGCGTCGCTCTGTTTTTAACATCGCCTATGGAAAAAAATGGTCTGTTCAGTCAGCGCATACGCTTGCGCCATTTGCATACTTTTGTGGCCGTCGCTCAACAGGGAACGCTGGGGCGAGCGGCTGAAACCCTTAACCTCAGTCAGCCTGCACTATCCAAAACGCTGAACGAACTGGAACAGCTTACCGGAACCCGCCTGTTCGATCGCGGCCGTCTGGGCGCTCAGCTTACTCTCGTGGGTGAACAGTTCCTGACGCATGCCGTTAAAGTTCTCGATGCCCTCAATACCGCCGGTCAGGCGCTCAACCGCAAAGAGGAGTCGGCCAGCGACATCGTGCGCGTGGGCGCGCTGCCAACGGCGGCGCTGGGAATACTGCCTGCGGCGATCGGCCAGTTCCACCGTCAGCAAAAGCACGCCACGCTTCAGGTCGCGACCATGAATAACACCATGCTGCTGGCGGGCCTGAAGTCAGGCGAGCTGGATCTGGGCATTGGGCGGATGTCCGATCCGGAACTGATGAGCGGCCTGAATTACGAGCTGCTGTTCCTGGAATCGCTGAAGCTGGTCGTGCGTCCGAATCATCCCCTGTTGCAGGACACCGTGACCCTGAGCCGCGTGATGGAGTGGCCGGTGGTGGTCTCACCAAAAGGAACCGTTCCGCGTCAGAATGCGGAAGCGTTGCTGCAAATGCAGGGCTGCACGCTGCCTTCCGGGTGTATTGAAACGCTCTCGGCGTCGCTGTCGCGCCAGCTTACGGTGGATTACGACTACGTGTGGTTTGTGCCGTCCGGCGCGGTGAAGGACGATCTGCGACGCGGCGTGCTTACGGCGCTGCCGGTAACATCGCCCGGCGCGGGAGAACCGATTGGGATCCTGACGCGGGTAGATGCCCCGCTCTCTGAAGGCGCGCAAACGCTGTTAAGCGCCATTCGTAAATCAATGCCTCTCTGACCCTAAATGCAGAACCCGCCGCGAAGGCGGGTCTGTCTTACTCAGAACGTTTCCCAGTTATCACCTGAGACGGCCGCCGCCGGGGTTAAAGGCGCGGATTTCGCTGCGGTTGCAGGGGCTGTAGTCCGTCCAGCCCCTGCCCCGATGAGACGAAACGCGCCAACAGCCTCCGTCAGACGTGCGCCCTGCTCTTCCAGCGAGGCCGCCGCCGCAGAAGCTTCTTCCACCAGCGAGGCATTCTGCTGCGTCACCTTGTCCATCTCGGAAATCGCCTGGCTCACCTGAACAATGCCGCGGCTCTGCTCATCGGACGCCGCTGCAATCTCCAGCATAATATCGGTGACGCGTTTAACCGCCTCGACGATCTCATTCATGGTATTGCCCGCCGCAACCACTTCCCCGGAACCCTGATCGATAAGCGACACAGATTCATTAATCAGGCTTTCAATCTCTTTCGCCGCATTCGCGCTGCGGCTTGCCAGGGTGCGGACTTCACTCGCCACGACCGCAAAGCCGCGTCCCTGTTCACCCGCACGCGCCGCCTCGACCGCCGCGTTGAGCGCCAGAATATTGGTCTGGAACGCGATACTGTTAATCACGGCGGTAATTTCAGAGATCTTCTTCGAGCTGGTGGAAATATTACCCATGGTTTTCACCACGCCGGAGACCATCTGCCCCCCGCGGCTGGCCTTACCGGAGGCATCTTCTGCCAGTTTACTCGCATGATGCGCGTTATCGGCGTTCTGTTTCACCGTCGCGGTGAGCTGCTCCATGCTGGCCGCCGTCTGTTCAATCGCCGCCGCCTGCTGCTCGGTACGGGAAGAGAGATCGGTGTTACCCGCGGAGATCTCGCTGGTTCCACGATAGATCTCCTCCGCCCCTTGCCGCACGGTGCCCACGGTTGTCACCAGCGCGTGCTGCATCGTTTGCAGATCGCGCGTCAGGCGGCCAATTTCGCTGCGTCCGGTCGGTTCGTCCGGCATGGTCAAATCGCCTTTTGCGATATTTTCGATACGCGTAGCGGCTCGCTGGAGCGGGTTTATCACCGTACGGCGCAGCACCACAAAGGTGATCACCGCCAGCGCCAGCGCCAGGCCAAACGCGCCGAACATAAACATCAGCCCCAGCCGGGTGCGGGTGTGAGCCTGTGCCGTCAGCGCGTTGGCGCGTTCGGTGCGGATTTTTATCGCCTTCAGCAGCACCGCGTTATAGGCATCGTCCAGCGGACGCGCGGTCTCATTTTCGTGGTTAATAATGGCTTCAAACATGCCATTTTTGGCATATTTCAGCATCGGCTGCATACCGGCGATATAGGCGTCATAGCGGGCTTTCAGATCGCCATCCAGCGCTTCATCAGCCGGGGTGCGAACGGTGCGCTTCATATAGGCGGCAAATCCATCCTGCGACTGCCTGATGCGGGTCTCAGCCTCAGCGATGTTTTGTTTCATCGCCTCCATCTCCGCGATACGGCTCGCCGCCCCCGCGTGGATCATGTTGATACGGGCGGTACGTAAATGGTTGGAACTGTTTGACAGACCGGTGCGCACCTGGATTTCTGCCGTGACATCCTGCTGATCGTTATCGGCCTGGAGCAGGAAATAGCCTGCCAGACCCGAGCTCAATGCAAACAGGAGAATAATGCCACCGAGAATGGAGGAAAACAGCGGAACCAGCCGGATGTGATGCAAGAAACTCAGCTTAGGCTGCGCCTGCATCGATGTTGTGTTGTCCATGACCGTCGACTCTCTTATAGGTAAGATGCGTAATAACACGCCTGTAAAAGAGTCATCGGCACGCCAGGGAATTAAATTACGTCTAAAAGCGCCGGACAGGTCACACTTTAGAGAAGATCAGGGAAGAAATGCCAGCGGAAAAAACCGCTGGCAGAATAATCAGTTGTCGCCGAAATGGATAACAGTGCGAATGGATTTTCCTTCGTGCATCAGATCGAAGGCTTCGTTGATCTGCTCCAGCGGCAGGCGGTGCGTAATGAACGGATCAAGCTGAATTTTACCGACCATCGCATCTTCAACCATGCCCGGCAGCTGAGTACGGCCTTTCACGCCGCCAAATGCTGACCCGCGCCATACGCGCCCTGTCACCAGCTGGAAGGGACGGGTTTTGATCTCCTGACCCGCGCCGGCCACACCGATAATGATGCTCTCGCCCCAGCCTTTGTGGCAGCACTCCAGCGCTGAGCGCATTACGTTGACGTTGCCGATACATTCGAAGCTAAAGTCCACGCCGCCGTCGGTCAGCTCAACGATCACGTCCTGAACCGGTTTGTCGTAGTCTTTCGGGTTGATAAAGTCGGTCGCCCCCATCTCACCTGCGAGCTTAAATTTCTCCGGGTTGGTATCCACAGCAATGATACGCCCAGCTTTCGCCTGTACCGCGCCCTGGATAACCGCCAGACCGATCCCGCCCAGGCCGAACACCGCCACGGTGTCCCCCTCTTTCACTTTCGCCGTGTTATGCACCGCGCCGATACCGGTGGTGACACCGCAGCCGAGCAGACAGACTTTATCCAGCGGGGCCTGCGGATTCACTTTCGCCAGTGAGATCTCGGCGCACACCGTGTATTCGCTGAAGGTGCTGGTACCCATGTAGTGATAAATGGGCTCGCCGTTATAGGAGAAACGGGTGGTGCCGTCCGGCATAAGTCCTTTGCCCTGCGTGGCGCGCACGGCCTGGCAGAGGTTAGTTTTGCCGGATTTGCAGAACTTACACTCGCCGCACTCTGCGGTGTAGAGCGGGATCACATGGTCGCCGGGCTTCAGGCTGGTGACGCCTTCACCCACTTCCACCACCACACCGCCCCCTTCGTGGCCGAGCACCGCCGGGAATACGCCTTCCGGATCGTCACCAGACAGGGTAAACGCATCGGTATGGCAAACGCCGGTGTGGGTAATTTTGATCAGCACTTCGCCTTTCTTCGGCGGAGCAACATCAATTTCAACGATTTTCAGCGGCTGGCCTGGGCCGAACGCGACAGCTGCGCGAGATTTCATGATGTCTTTCCCTTGTTGTGAGGTGTGTGGGTTTATTTTAGATAAGAGCGCAGTAAATGGCCGACTTCCGCCATCCGCACTGCCCGCTGATCCGGGGTGGTCTCCCCCGTCACCAGCTCATCTTTGAGGTGAATTTCGACCATTTCACCCATCAGGCCATTGGCAGCGCCGCGCACGGCGGCAATTTGCTGCAAAATGGCGAGACAGGGATCGCCCGATTCCAGGGCGCGTTCAAGGGCATCAACCTGGCCCCGAATGCGGCGGACGCGGGTCAGAATACGTTTTTTATCTTCGGGTGAATGCGGCATACGCCCTCCTGATACTATAGGGGGGTATTGTATCTGTTAATACGATTTTATGTAAACATGAAGTTTAGTGTGGGTTTTAAGTAGAGCCGTAGGTAATGTGAAAAATCAGCGTCTGGAGTTAATATTGGTGACTCGCTGATATACCAGAAGTGGGCAATCAGGTGCGTCATGAGCGAAAAGTAGATTGGATAAATCCATGGCAGACATGCACTGCTCCTTTAAAATTAACGTGTTGGTCGTTCTTGTTATTAAGTGTAATGCAGGTGTGGTACAGATGAAGACATACAACGTCATTCTCCCTTAAAAATCCTACTTTTAAAGACTTGTGCAAGCACACTACCCCCCACTAAAGAATGTAGGTGTCATAAGAATACGAAAAAGAATAGACTAATACATGTTGGATATATTTATCTTTGATAACATTTAGCCTGTAGTAAACAAAATAAGTCGGATACAGCATGTTCGGACAGAAAACATTGCTGAAACTGGTTCGGATCCGGTTTATCTAATAGAATTTCTATACACTTTGATAAATATTACTATCACAATTGGGTTTTACAAATTGAATTCGGATCACAACGCTTCATCATTAAGGAATGACTAAGTATGAAAAGAATTGTTCTCGCCTCTTTGGTTTTATCTTTTTCGTTATCTGCTAACGCAAATCAATTAAGCATTGATGACCAAATTAATAATGCTTGCGCTAAGGCCTTAAGCGGTGACAAAGAACCTTTGGGTGACTTCCCGCCAGATAGTTATGCTGCAACAGTCAGTCCGAAAGTTAAAGATGCTTACAACGAAGTTTTAAAATCTCGGTCCTCTATTGTAAACGATCAGAGTTTACAGAATGCAACCAGTTGCGCCAACCTTGTTAGAGATAAACTGAAATCAAAAGGTGAGTACACAGAAGAAAAATAATTGCCAGGGTGGAGAAACAGCATTTTTTGTGGAACTGAACGCTTTCTCTATCAGAGTACGTTCTTAAGAAAATATCGACAAGATAGTTCCGCAGCTGTGTTTTCCACCTCTCGCTGGTCCCTCAATACCCTGACATCCCGTTGCCTGAAGGCACCCTCCGTAATGACAGCGCCCGCCTAAACAGCACAGACGAGGCTGACGATATTTACGCTTTCGTCTCGTCGCGACCAACCCTAATTAGCTCAAAATGTTAAAAATCCGCACTTATATGGCACAATGTGAACAGAAATAACATTCTCGTCACCTAACATATTCGCTACAAACAAAATGGTGGTGTTAATGATTGTACTAAAGAGCTTTTTATTCTTCGTTGGCGCGGCGGCCGCTTGCGCACTTATCGTACTGTGTCTTTGGGTTGATATGCGGTTTGTCGGCCATGATATTCCGGAATTATCACTGACCAAAATTATGCAGGAAACGGTATTAGCGACTATTGTCTTTCTCCATTTTCGTCTGGCGAAAATGGACGAATCCATGCGTTACTGTAATATTCTGGTGGGCGGATTTTTCCTGACAATGCTAATTCGTGAACTGGACGCGCTTTTTGATCTCATTTCTCATGGGAGTTGGGTGTGGTTCGCGCTGATTACGGCTCTGCTGGCGTTAATTCGCCCCGTTATGCATTTTCGCGCTACCCTGGAACAGCTGGCAAAATATACCCAATCCCCCTGGTACGGCATTCTGTTGAGCGGCCTGCTGGCTGTACTGGTCTTCTCCCGCCTCTTTGGAATGCAGGTGCTGTGGCACGACATCCTTGAGCATGGCTATATGCGTGTCGTGAAAAACGCCGTGGAGGAAGGTTCGGAATCATTCGGCTATATGCTGTGCCTGGCCGCATCCCTTGGCTATTACGTTACCTTTCGCACTCACGCACGGCAGAAACAGTCTCTTCGCGCTGCGTAGAGAACGACATTTTTTGGACTTTATGGTGGTCATGTAAGAAAGACATGTCCTAAAAAGGGGCAATCTGCCGTCGATTTCAGCGAATTCTCGCTCACTCCTGCAATCAGCGTCTATCCTTAGACTACCAACAAAAGGAGGCTGGAATGTCTGATTTCGACACTGATAAAAATGCACAGTACGCTGGCGATAAAGCCAAAAACAAACTTGATGAATTATCCGGCTCTGCGCAGCAGCAGTTTGGTGAATTCGTTGATTCCCCTAAACACCAGGTGAAAGGTGCAGCGAAAAAATATGCTGCCCAGGCCAGTGATGCCGTCTCGGATGTCACTGAAGCCGTCAGAAACAATCCCTTAACGGGCTTAATCGCTGCGGGTGCGGTAGGTATCGTTCTGGGACTTCTGCTGGGACGTAAATAATTTCAGGCCCTTCGGGGCCTTTCCTTTTCCCCTCTTTCCTGCTCTTTCCCCCCCTATAGTTGATAGTTTTCCTGACAAAAACACGATCCACGTGAAAAGTTGTACAATTTTAATGTACAGATTTGATCGAATAGTATAAATTCAATGCCACTGATGTTACAAAATTGTTTGTTAACGGTGGAAAATTATGCGTCGCAACCATGCTCCCTCTACAGCAGAAAGCGCTATCACCTTGTATTTTAACAAGGATAACGTCCCAACACAGCAGGAAACCCTTGGTGCTATCGTCAGTGAGATCATAAAAGAAAATGTACAACTGAGCAGAATGACAATCTGTACAAAGCTGTTGCGCAGAATCGAAGAGTCAACGTCTGACGTTGAGAAAGCGCACTATAACGGTCTGATAGCCCTCTTCTTCGAGCGTTAACCTGAACACTGTTTTTTTAACTTACTAAGTTAGTCATGCTGAGTGAGAATAGAGCTCCTGAATGCGATGACTAACCCCATGCTACAGCCTCCTGCGTGTAGCAGAGTGAGATTGAAGCTATGCATAGAACTAAATTTGAACGACTTAAGGATGACCTTATCGGTGAGGCCGTATTATCCATACTGAAAGAGAACGGACCTATTACCTTTGCGTCTCTTGCTGGTCGCCTGCGGGCGATGGCTAACGTTGAATCAAATGATGAACGTAAAAATGCATTGATTGCCGCTGAAGATGAAGTGCGCCAGCGTGTAACCGGCGTATCGCACGACCGGGGAAGAGTGATGGGCGATTATGAAATTGGGCGCATGCGCTCTCTCTTTACTCACAACACGCTTCTGACCCTAGACAAGAAACACTAATTTTAACCGAAACGGTGACCACCATGAGTAAAGCGATTATGCAGCAGACGTATAATTTTGAAGCCCTGCACGATAAAGAACTGGCGGAACATTTTCTTAATGCTGGAAAGCATCTCAGTGGTGAGGTTGAAGTGTTGGGCTCGGCAATACGCTGTATTATGCTGACCGGTGACAATCTCTCAAATAAAGAGATTATCCTGCAACTGATTCACGCCCTCGAAATTACCGAGGAGCCCGAAGCCTGCGATGTCATTCGAAACACGCTTGAAATTGTTGTCGGTTTTACGCGCGATGATATCTGATAACAGATTATTGCCCTGGTGAGTGACTGTTTTTGCTGGTGGTCGAAGAGTTAAGTCTGTCGTACCACCAGTATAGTGAAGCCATTAACTAAATAGCCGTACCATTCGATCCAGCTCATCTTCTTTAACCGCCCGGGAAAGATAATATCCCTGGAAGCGCTTAACCCCTAATGCGACAAGTTTTTCAAATTTTTCTTCGCTATCGACGCCTTCCGCAACGCATTCCCTTCCCGTCATGTCGCTGTATATCTGTATCGCTTTAATAATGCTATTGTCATTGTCGTTAGCAACAAAGTGCTCAACTATATCGCGGTCAAGCTTCAGTCCATCAAAATTAATCTGTCGGATGGGTAACATAGCGTAATGTCTGGAAAAGCAATCATCCAGAAACAGCCGGCATCCCTCGGCGCGTAAACGCTGGAGAATGACAGGAATATTTGGATCCTTTGTTACATCAATGGTTTCAGCTAATTCGAAGACAAGTTTCCCGGCCCACTGCGGTTTCAGTAACATTTCAACGGCTTTTTTCGCCATTCCCGGCAGCGCGTTCCCGGCAGCCAGTTGAGGAGGAATCTTAACCGAAAAATAATATTTTCCATTGTATCTGTTGATACCTGATACGGCCGCGTGAATGACTAACGCCGTCAGCTTGAGCCAAATTTCGCCATTTTTTATCCCATCCAGAAATTGGCCTGGTTTCAGGACCTGACCGTTTTTATGCCAGCGCAGCAGAATTTCAAAGCCCACTCCTTTTTTATCGCCATCGGTAATAATTTGATAAGCCGCAAAGATTTCCCGCTTATGTAACGCCTGCAATATATTTATTTCTGCTTCCGAAAACCCCTGCGTTTTGTTCTTTACTGCACAGACCTCATCCCTTAAGACACGTGCATCGCTAAACCACACTCTGATAAGATATAATTTACCCAACCCCACTTTACGATGAGTATAAATGGTTTTATCTGACAAACCTAACCTCGCTGACTGCTCTTTTATCGAAATACCCCGATAAAAATTCAGCAATACGGTTAACTCACGTTTTGTTAAACCATGCAGGCTTTCCTTACCTTCCTTCTCAGGTCCTTCACGCAATAAACGTGACGAATCGGCATGCACATCAGAAATACTCTCTACACAATTCATTACCTCTGAAATATTCGCCACCCTGATCCTCGACAACGATTTGGTATTATTAACGAGACTTTTCAGCGTGGCATAAAGCCATCTCTCTGGTATTGCACCATACAGGGTCACGCTACAAATAACCGGCAGTGCATTCAGAACCGAGACCAACCGTTTCAGGCTTTCAAGAAAGGCAGCGACGTCGCGACCAGGAAAAACAGAAACTTCAGGCTGTTGATTTTGCATCATTTTTTGCACATCACCTGAGCAAACTTCATCCTCTTCAAAATGGAGCCGCGTGGCGTTTACGCCACGAGACTTCAGAAGCAGGCTATACCCCTCGAAGGTGAAACCGCAGGCTGAAATAACGAATCGTTGCTTGTAGCAAGTACCTTGCATAAAAGGTAAGTTTTGAGACATAACCTGCTCCTGAGAATGTAAATATCATTCCCAAATGTGATTAAAGCCAATATTCTTTGTCGCATTGAATAATTTTACCGCACCCCATTTGGTTAATAAACCGTTATCAATGTTATGCACGGGAACATCTTTGCGTTAATCAACCCACTCATCCATATGCAGCATAAATATTACTTTCTTTTCATATAACGACAGTAAATATGCACTTCACAAGGTATAATGAAAATTCCGAAAAAGAAGACCAGACACTTCATCTTATCGGCCCAGACAAAAAGAGAAAATGCTATGGATAATCACATTTCATCCAGGGCTTTGCTACATCGAAGGGATGTTATTAAAAACAACCCGCGATTTGGTGAAGCTATAACAGAGCACTACAGAATTAATGATGCCATTTATAAAAAACAACCCTTGTTCTACAAAACGATGCTTCAGGAATCACGCTTCAACATAATACTGTCAATGTGTTGTTTTGTATTTGGTAATCAGGCTGAGTCAGTTTCAGAGATAAAGGCACTGTGTACCCGCTATAATATCGCCAGTCCTAACAGTGTTATCGCGATCATCACCATACTTAAGACCACCGGGCGAATTAAGACCTGGCGCTGTACCGAAGATCGCCGAAAAACAAAAATCGCGCCAACGGAAAAAGGACTGGATGAGCTGAAACGCTATATGTCCGGGGCGTTTACGCCTGTTAGCATTCTTTTTCCGACATTCAATATAAATGCTAACCTTCTGGACAATGATATTCTGAGGCACAACTTTTTCCGGCGCGCCGCAGAGTACCTTTTCCGCGGATTAACATTCAGGAAAGTGCTTCCGGAGGTGGGTTTATTTATTGATAAGGATGGTGGCCGAATGATTATGCTCTATCTCTATTTGCAGGCCATCAAAAACAAAACAGCACATGGTGCCATAATAGCGTATTCAGCCAGCACGCTGGCAAAAGAATTTTTCGTTTCGCGTATTCATGTTAAACGGATTATCAAATCGGCGCAGGAGGCAGGTTATCTTAAAGATCGCGGCGATGGCCGGATGTCAATTTACCCGGCCTTTATCGAGCTGGTCGAAAATTATGCCGGATTATATTTTGCGTATGTCACACATTACATCAACGTGGTACCAAAAGAACGACGCCATGCTGTCAACATGACGCCTACACTCTGATCTGACGGGCGTTCGGTTTGCTGAACGCCTTTTTTATCGCTCGCGCAGCGCCTCTTTTGCCTTATTCAATGGTTTCAGCAGATAATCAATGACGGATTTACTGCCGGTTTTGATATCAACCGTGGCTATCATGCCCGGGAACACCGGGAATTCCTTGCCCTGCCTGTTGGTCAGATGGTTACTGTCAGTACGAATATAAACGCGATAATAATAAACATCCCGTTTCACCTCGTCCTGAAGGGTATCCGGGGAAATCATCGTCACCTCCCCTTCCAGCCCGCCGTAGATCGAGTAGTCATAGGCGGTGATTTTCACCAGCGCTTTTTGCCCGGGATGGATAAACGCGACATCGCGCGGCGAGATTTTCGCTTCTATCACCATCTGGTCATCAAGCGGTACCAGGCTCATCAGTTTGCCGTTCGGCGGGATCACCCCGCCCACCGTCGTCACGTCAATGTCCTTCACGATGCCACGCACCGGTGCATTAAACGTTAAGCGGGTGAGTGAATCTTCGCGCCCTTTCATGACCGAACGCTGCGCTTCCATTTCTGCGTTCGCTTTCGCCAGTTCTTCGCGGGCGCGAACGTAGTACTGGTTTTTCATCTCGGTGATTTTGCTCTCCAGCTCATTTTTTTGACGTTCAAGGCGTAAGACTTCGACCTTACTGGCTGCCCCCTGCGTCACCAGCGGGCGCGTTAATGCCAGTTCACGCTGCACGAGATCCGCTCCCTGGCGTAAACCCGCCAGCCCTTTTTCCAGGCTTTCGCGACGTGACTGATAAAGCGCCGTTTCCTGTTTGACCAACTCAACGTCGTCATCCAGCTCTGCCGGGAATGTCAGCGCGGTGTCGTTCACCTCAGCATTCAGACGCGCGGCCGTCGCCATCGCAGCGTTTAATCGAGACTCGCTCTCCAGCACGCTGGACTCGGTTTTCGTCCGGTCCAGTTGGGCAAGCTGTTGACCACGCTCGACGATATCGCCTTCGCGCACCATCAGACTGTGGATAATCCCCCCTTCCAGGGACTGGATCACCTGCTCGTGGGAGGACGGGATCACCTTGCCGCTGCCCGTCGTGACCTCATCCAGCTGGAACAGGCTGGCCCAGGTAATAAAGACCACCAGCAGGGCAAACAGCGACCATGCCACCAGCGACGAACGCGGCAGGCGGGGCTCCTTCAGCCGGCTGTTAAAGCGGGAGAAATCATTCATGCCACGCCCTCCGTTTTCAGTTTAACCGTGCGCTGCGGCGCCTGCTGCGGGGCCATTCCGTGCTGGCGTAAAATGGCATCACGAGGGCCATCCATCACCACTTTGCCGTTTTCCAGGACGATGATGCGGTCAACCAGGTCCAGAATCGGCAGACGATGCGTCGCCACCACCAGCGTCCGGCGCTTACCGAGCCACTGGTGCAGATGCTGGATAAACTGCTTCTCGCTGACCTCATCCAGCCAGGCGGTGGGTTCATCCAGCAGCAGAATATTCGGCGAGGTGATCAGCGCGCGCGCCAGCAGCAGCGCCTGACGTTGCCCGCCGGAAAGCCCCGTTCCGCCCTCATTGATGATGGTGTTCAGCCCCATTTTCTGCTTGCGCACAAACTCCAGCGCGCCGCTGTTGACCAGCGCCTGATGGATTTCCTCGTCTGTCGCCAGCGGATTACCCATCAGGATGTTGTCGCGTACGGAGCCGAAGAACATCCGCGCCTGCTGGCTGAGCAACTGCATGTCGCGGCGCACGTCGGCCGGGTCAAGATGATTGAGAGCAATATCGTCCAGCAAAATGCTGCCCTGCTGTGGCTCCTGCATTCCCGCCAGCAGATGCAGCAAGGTGCTTTTCCCCGAACCATTCCGCCCGAGCACCGCCACGCGCTCCCCTGCGCGAATGCGCAGTTTGCTGATATTCAGCACGGTAAGCTTCTCTTCTTCATCGTAATAAAACCCGACGTCGTCCAGCCGATAATCACCGCGCAGATGGGCTTTATGCACTTTTTTGCCGTGCTGGGGATCGTCAATCGGGCGCTGCATCAGGTCATCCAGTCCCTTGCGGGCCACCTTTGCCGACTGCCAGCGGGAGAGCACGCCGGAAATCTGCGACAGGGGCGCGATGGTGCGGGACGCCAGAATCGAGGTCCCCACCAGCGCACCGGTGGTCATGTCGCCGCTGATAACCAGATAACACCCCACCAGCAGCACCACGGCGTAGACGATAGACTGCACCTCCTGGGTCCAGGTCAGCAGCAGCCCCGTCAGCCAGCGCTGCTTCATGCCGACGCTCGCGGCAACGTCATTGGTGTTATTCCACTGGTTCTGGAACCTCTGCTCGGCGCGCATTAGCTTGATGTCCTCAAGCCCCTGCACCGCTTCCACCAGCGTGGCGTTACGAATCGCCGATTCACGCATCCCTTCGCTGGAGAGTTTTCCCAGCGGGCGCTGCACCAGCAGGCCGGGAATGAGCAGCAGCGGTACGGCCAGCAGCACCACCAGCACCAGCGGGCCGCCAATCATCCACAGAATGAAGACGAACAGCAGGAAGAACGGCAGATCGGAGATAGCGGCAATGGTGGTGGAAGTGATCAGCTCCCGCACCGACTCCAGCTCGCGGATCTGGGCGATAAACGACCCGGTCGATTTCGACCGTGCGCCGTTTTTAATCCTCAGGGCGTGGGCAAACACGCGCTCGGAAATACGCAGGTCGGCGCGTTTCCCTACCACGTCCGAAATATGCACCCGCAGCATGCGCATGATGAATTCAAACACGATGGCGATCATCACACCGCCAAACAGCACCCACAGCGTGGCCTCCGACTGGGACGGCACCACCCTGTCATATACCTGCATGGAAAAGACCATGCCGGAGAGCGCCAGCACGTTGGCGACCAGCGCCACCAGCATTATGTCGCTGTAACGACGCCAGTCTTTCAGCGCCAGCTGCCAGAACCAGTTTTTCTCATAGGGTTTGATGTAATCATCCACGCGCGCATCCGGCGTGGACTCCAGGGGACGCAGCACCATCAGCCCCTTTAACCGCGAACCGAGTTCGTCGCGCGTCAGCGTCGTCTCCAGGCCCCCGTCGCCGCTAAACTGCACGCTGACGTTCCCTTCGTTGTCCATACGGTTGATGACCGCAATTTGCCCGCCGGTGAACTCCGCCAGCAGCGGTAAACGCCACGGATCGAGCGCTACGGCTCCCGCCGCCACCCAACGCATCCCCAGCCCAAGCTGGCGCGCCATCTCCTCCAGCACCAGCTGGCGTGGAGACTGGCTTTCATGGTTAATCGTGACCCGAACATGCTCCGCCGAAAAATCCAGCCGATAATATTTCGCGATGATGAGCATGCCCTGCAACCAGGGTTCGTACTGCGGATGTGTCTTCATAATGCTACGTCCTGTTCAGGGCGATGATTTCGCACTGAAATGATACCTTTCCGGGATGATTAGAAATCGAACACTGTCTAAACGAGCCCGCAAAATAATCTTGTGAAATATAGGGTTATGGCTATTCGTGTAAAGAAACGCAAAAGGCCGCGAGGAGCGCTCCCCGCGGCGTTGTTTTACGCAATTAACAGTTGATGATTGGCCAACAGCGTCGCCAGATCCGTCTGCACGCCGTTCAGCGTCACCAGCGTGGTGGGCGTGAACTGACCGCCCGTCCCGTCCAGGTCAACCTGGATCTCGGTGTTGCTGCCGTTTTGCACAACGCGGATGTAGTCGGCGATGTTGCCCGCGCTGCTGTCCAGCGTCGCCACGCCGTTCACGTAGCTCGCCGAGCCGGTGCCGGTATAGCCGCTGTCGGAAAGCAGGTCGCGCAGATCGATACGGTCCGTATCCGCCGTCCCTTCCCAGGTGCCGACGGTAAAGCCGTTCACCACATCGCTACCGTTGCCGCCCGTCGCGTCAGACGCGTTGATCAGCTTATAGAGCAACGTATCGTGACCGCCGCTGCCGATGTTGAAGGTGTCGTTCCCGCCCCGGCCTTCGAACTGGTTATCACCGCTGTTGCCGGTGATCACGTCGTCATAGTCGGAGCCGTTAATCCCTTCAATATTCAACAACCGCGTGGTACCGAATCCGGTGTCCTGCGCCGTTGAGAGGCGCAAATCAACGGTTATCCCAGAGGTGGCATTACGATAATCCACCACGTCCATGCCGCCGGTATTGCTCCAGGTGTCGTAGTCGGAATGGGTATTCCAGCCGCCGGAGCCGTTATAGGTATAGGTCCCATCCTCTGCGATAAAGGTGTCGTTATACCCGGTACCGGTGATGGTTCCGCTGTGGCCGCCGGTGGCCGCTTCGGCGGTGAGAACATAACCCTCTTTGCCGTTGCCCGCGTCCAGGCCGGTCCAGGTGACGTTATCCGAGACGCCGTTGGTGATCTTCACGATCTCCGCCGAGTAGGTTTCGTTCGGATCCAGCCCGTAGAAACTCACCAGCGCAGAGGTATCGTTCGAGCCAATGCCGGACTGAGCGTTGATGATCTGCGAGGCCACCAGCACGCCCGCAGCGTTATACAGATTGACCGTATTGCCGTAGTACGCGTTGATGCCTTCGCTATCGACAATGTGCAGATGCATCGCGGTACCGTCAGCGATCTCCGCATTGTTCTGCACCAGCACCACCTTACCGTTCTGCTGAGACACCAGCAGATCCTGCGCACCGTCCCAGTTGTAGTCCACCGCGGCGACACCGGTGACGTTGGCCAGCCCAGAAGCCAGCTGGCTTGAAGTCCAGGTTGAGCCGTAGCCGTTGTTGGTGAACAGGGTCGCCGTCTGTGAGCTGCCGTAGGTGCTGAGCTTGATGATGTCCATCTGCCCGTCACCGTTCCAGTCTACCGCCACCGACAGATAGCCCGCCGTGGCGTTAGAGGCTTCCACCGCGCTTTTGGTCGTGGAAAGCTGCCCGGTACCGTCGTTGTAGTAAATCACCCCGCCGTTGTTGTTGTAGCTGCTGCCGAGGTACAGATCCATGTAGCCATCGCCGTTAAAGTCCGCCCACGTCATGGAGGCCGCCGTGGTGGTATTCGAGGCGTTGGCCACAAACACGTTGGTCAGGTTCTGGCCAATGGAAAGCGTACCGTTCCCGTTGTTGTTAATCACGGTGAGCGAGTACGCCCCGCTGCGGTTGGTGTGCTGCACGATGTCCACGGTACCGTCGTTGTTCAGGTCGACGCCGGAGATTTCACGCCCGGAATCGAACTGGCCGTAGAATCCACCTTCCCCGCCGGTGCCGTCCGGCGACAGAACGCCGTTGGTATTCACCAGGTAGGTCAGGGAGTCCATACCGGCATCGCCGTACGCCAGATCAAGATAGCCATCGCCGGTTTTGTCGTAGGCAATTACGCCGCCGTACCAGATGGTGGTTCCCATCGCCAGCTGGCTGGCGGTGTAGCTGCTGCCATCGTTGGTCCACATCACCTGCGTAGAGCCCGCGTAGGTGTTCTCCGTCGCAAAGATATCCTGCGTGCCGTTACGGTCAAAGTCAGCTGCCGTCTGGCTCACCACATAGTAGCTACGGGTGTTAGTTAACGTATTCCCGGCATAGGTTGAATCATCGCTGCTGGAATAAGACTGTCCATTAGCGATGATATTCCACAGCCCGCTGCTGTTCATGCCGAGAGTCATGGTTGAGTTGTTGCTGTTCCCCGCAGTGGTCGCCCAGTCGGTATTCACCGAGGTGGTATCGATCACCAGGCTACCGGTTGCCGTACCGGTGGTGTTACCGTTGCCCGCGCTACTCTTCACCTGCGCGGTTACGTCGTAACTCGCCACACTCAGGGCATCGCTGTCCGGGATCTGTAGATACCAGGTATTGTGATCCGGGTCGACGACCACCGCACCGCCGGTCTGGGAGGTGTAGGTTTTCCCGTTCACCGTCACCACCAGATATTCACCGTTCACCAGGTCTGCGGAGACCGTACCGCTGACAATCGGCGTGGTATCCGAGGTGGTCTGGGCAGTAATCGCCGCCGTGGTGGTCGGGATGCTGGTATCGACGTTCAGCACAAAGCCATCCGATTCCGTGTAGTTACCGGCTTTGTCGGTGACGCGCAGAATGTAGGTGTGATTCCCGTCGAGCAGGCCGTTGTCCTGATAGGACCAGCTTGCGCTGCCGTTCATCGTGACCTGACCCAGCAAGATCCCGTCCCGGTAAAGCTGCACGATTTCGCCATCTTCCGGAGCGCGGTTAAGCGTACCGTTGATCAGCGGCGAGGTATCGTCCGTCGCGACTGATGCGCCGTACGTGCCTGTACGTTCACCTTCCCCGTCGGTATAGCTGACCACCGTTCCCACCGTGTCAGGCGGCGTGGTATCAACCGTTACCACCTGCGAAGAGGTTGAGCCGACGTTGCCCGCCTGGTCGATGATCCGCACCTGGTAGGTGTAATCCCCGTCTGCCAGATCGCGGGTATCCGTATAGCTCCAGCGCTGGTTAGTGACGGTAGTGTCAATCCAGGTATTACCGCCGTCGAGGCTGATCTGTACGCGCTCGTCGCTGGCCAGCGCGCTGCCCAACGAGCCGTTGATCGTCAGCGAGGTGTCCATGGTGATGAAATCACTTCCGGACTGCCCGGTATCTTCGCTGATGCTGTCAATGGTGATGCCGTACTGCGGCGCCTGGGTATCCACCGTCACGTCCTGCGTGGTGGTGGCCCCGACGTTGCCCGCCTGATCGACAACCCGCACCTGATAGCGGTAGTCGCCGTCGGCCAGGGTGCGGGTGTCGTTATAACTCCACCGGGTGCCGCTTACCGTGGCGTAAACCCAGGTGGTGCCGCCATCCATGCTCACCTGTACATACTCACCGGCCCCGAGTTCGGCCCCGAGCGTCCCGTTGAGCGTGTACGAGGTCGAACTGGTCAGGAAGTCGTTATTGTCGAAGCCGGTATCGACGGTGATGTTATCCACGGTCACCGTAATCGCCGCATCCGGCGCGACCGTATCGACCGTCACCTGCTGATGAGCGCTGGCACCCACGTTGCCCGCCGCATCCACTACGCGAACGTAGTAGTCATAGGTCTGGTTACCCAGCGTGCGGCCGTCCACGTAGTACCAGCTGTTGCCAGTGACGATCACGTTCTGCCAGGTGACCCCGCCGTCGATGCTGATCTGGGCATATTCGCCGTCGGCCAGCGTTGCGCCGAGCGAGCCGTGCAGCGTCAGGGAGGTATCATTGGTGATAAAGTCGCTGCTGCTCAGGCCGGTATCGTCGCTGATGCTGTCGATAGCGATCGTTTTGCTGGCGTCCGGCGCGACGGTATCAATGGTCACCACCTGGCTGGTAGTGGCGCTGATATTCCCCGCGTCGTCAATCACCCGCAGCTGATAGTTGTAGTCTCCGTCGGCCAGCGTGCGGCCGTCAACGTAGGTCCAGCTCAGGCCGCTGACGCTCACGTCAGTCCAGGTTGCGCCACCGTCGAGGCTGATCTGAGCGTGGTCGCCGCTGCCCAGGGCCGCGCCGAGCGTCCCTTTCAGGCTGATCTGGTTGTCGCTGGTAATAAAGTCGCTGTCGGACAGGCCGGTATCCTGCGAGACGGAATCCACGGTAATGGTCGCCGCCGCAGGCTTCGTCAGATCGATTACCACGTCCTGGCTGTCCGTTGCCCCAACGTTGCCTGCATTGTCGATCACACGCACCTGGTACTGGTACGTACCGTCGGTCAGGGTGCGACCATCGGTGCAGCGCCAGGTGGTGCCGGTGACGGTCAGGTCAATCCAGGTGGTACCGCCGTCAAGGCTGATCTGCGCCTTCTCGTTATTGCCGAGCTGCGCGGTCAGGGAACCATTCACCACCACCTGGCTGTCGTTGGTGATGAAGTCATTCGCGCTGAGGCCGGTATCGTTTTGCAGGGAATCAATGCTGATCCCCATCGACGGTGCGGTGAGATCCACGGTAACGGTATGGTTATCGCTGGCGCTGTTGCCGATGGCGTTGCTCACCTGCGCGTTAATCACGTACGAACCGCCGTCCGCCAGCGCGGTCACGTCTGCGCTGCCGACCGTATAGCTCCAGGTGCCGTCATTTTGAACGGTAGCCGTGTAGGTTTTACCGTTAAGCGTAATGGTCACCGTCTGGCCCGTTGGCGCATCGGTGGTGCCGCTGATAACCAGCGGCGTGCCGTGCTCGGCGGCGTTGACGATATCATCCTGCGCAAAGGTGTTAATGGCGATGGTCGGCACGTCGCCGTTCAGCGTCACGTCGTGCGTTGCGCTGCCCGGGTTACCTGCCTTATCGCTCACCGTAGCCGTAATGGTGTAATCCCCGTCGCTCAGTCCGAGGAAGTCGCGCCCCGGCACGAAGACGGACCAGGAGCCATTCGCCGCCACGGTCACCTGATAGCTGTGGCCGTTGAAGGAGACGGTCACCGTCTGGCCCTGCTCCGCGGTGGTGGTCCCGCTGATGGTCTGTCCCGCCAGCTGCTCGGCGTTGTTGACGATATCGTCATCGGCCACGGTGCTGATGGTCACGGCTGGCGCGACGGTATCGACCGTTAAGGTATGCGTCGTCTGGCCGTTATTACCCGCCTTGTCGTTCACCGACGCGGTGACCGTCAGCGCGCCTTCGCTCAGGTTGGCAAGATCGGCGGCCGGGACGTCGAGCGTCCAGGTGCCGTCGTTTGCCACAAGCGCAGTGTAGGTTTTCCCGCCCAGCGTGACGGTCACCGTCTGGCCTGCTTCCGCGCTGGAAGAGCCGTGTACGGTGAGCGGCTGTTGGGCTTCCGCCGCATTCAGCACATCGTCGCCCGACAACGTGTTCACGCTAATCACCGGCGCGGTGGTGTCCACGCTGATGGTGTGCGTCGCCGAGGCGCTGTTCCCGGCGCTGTCCTGCGCCGAAACAGAAACCTGGTAGCTCGCGCCGTCGGCCAGGGTGCCCACGTCGGCGGCCGGTACGGTGGTTGTCCAGGAGCCATCGCTCTGGATAGTGGCCGTATAGCTCTTACCATTCAGGGTGATAGTGACCTGCGTGCCGTTAGCAAACTGCGCGCTGGAGCCGTTGATGACCAGCGACGCCCCCGCTTCTGCCGCATTGATCACGTCATCGCCGCTGAGGGTGTTGACGGTCAGCGCGACCGATGCGGTATTTACCACCACGTCATGGGTCTGGGTGCTGCTGTTGCCCGCGCTGTCGGTGATTGTCGCGCTGAGGGTCACGGTGCCGTCGGTCAGGGCAGAAATGTCGCTGGCAGGAACGCCCACGCTCCATTTGCCACTGGCGTCAACGGTGGTGGTGTACTGGTTCGAACCTATCGTGATGACCAGCTTATCGCCGACGCTGGCGCCGGTTGCGGTGCCGCTGACGACCTGCGCCTGCCCGTGCTCAACGCTGTTGATGACGTCATCGCCCGCCACGACGTTAAAGCTGACGGTCGGCGGCGTGGTATCGAGCGTAATCGCTTTGCCCGCGCTGCCCGGGTTACCCGCGGCGTCACTCACGCTCACCTGCACGGTGTAGCCGTTATCCGCCAGAGTGGACAGATCGGCGGCCGGCACGTTAATGCTCCAGACGCCGCCCTGCTGAACCTGTGCGGTATAGCTGTTTCCACCGAGGTTAACGGTTACCGTCTGACCGACTTCAGCCGTGGTGGTGCCGGAAATGGCCACGCCCGCAGCCGCTTCGCTGCCGTTGATCACGTTGTCGCCGGCTACCGTGTCAATGGTCACGGTTGGCGCCGTGGCATCGACGCTGTACTCCCGGCCCGCAGACGCGCTGTTGCCGTTCACATTGGTAACGCTCACCTGCACGCTGGCGTCGCCGTCTTTCAGACCCGCAAGATCCGAGGAAGGCACGGTGGCCGTCCAGTTGCCGTCGGCATCGACTTTGGCGGTGTAAGACTTGCCGCCAAAGGTGATGGTCACGGTCTGGTTCTCTTCCACATTGGAGGTGCTGCCGGAAAGCACCAGATCCGCACCTTTCTCCGCCGCGTTAATCACGTCGTCGGTGGCGATGGCATCAATGCTGATCGCCACGGCTGCCAGATCGACGGTGACGTCGTGGCTGATAGAGACCGGATTGCCCGCCGCGCTCTGGCCTGCAACGGTCACGGTAACCGTGCCCGCAGCCAGGGCCCCGACGTCTGCTGCCGGGATCGCCGCGCTCCAGGTACCGTCTGCCAGCACGGAGGCCGCATAGGTTTTGCCATTGACGGTCACGGTGAGCGTAGTGCCTGCCGCCAGTCCGTCGCTGGAGCCGGTGACAATCAGGTTCTGTCCATGCTCGATGCTGTTAATCACATCGTCGCCCGCGACGGTATCCACGCGCAGGCCCGGCAGGCTGGCGTCGATAGTGATATCGCGCTCGCCCGTTCCCGTATTGCCATGGTCATTAGTGACGGTTGCTGACACCGTTAAATCGCCATTGCCCAGCGCCGTCAGGACGGATTCCGGCACGTTAACGGACCAGGTCAGATCGCTCTGCACCGTCGCGGTATAGGTGTTGCCGCCGATGTTCACCGTCACGGTGTTACCGATGTCCGCGTTCGCCACCTTACCGGTAATGGTCTGGCCTGCGGCCACTTCCGCCGCGTTGATGACGTTATCCCCCGCCACGGTGTTGATGGTGACGGTTGGCAGCGCGGTATCGACAAGCAGGTTCGTCGTAGTGCTGATGCTGTTGCCCACGCCGTTGGTGGCCGTCGCGCTCAGGGTGTAGCTGGCTTCACCGAGGCCTGACAGATCCGCAGCCGGAACCGTCAGGCTCCAGGTGCCGTCTGCCGCAGTCGTCGCCGTGTAGTTTTTACCGTTCAGGGTCACGGTGACCACGGTGCCTTCCGCCAGGTTGGCGCTGGTGCCGTTGACGCTCAGATCCTGCCCTTTTTCTACCGCGTTCAGGACGTTGTCATCGCTGATGGCGTTGAAGCTGACCGACGGCAGACCGGTATCGACGGTCACATTATGCGTGCCGCTGCCGGTATTGCCCGCCGCGTCGGTGACTGACGCAGTGACGGTCACGCTGCCGTCGCTGAGGCCTGAAATCACATTCGCCGGAACGCCCACGCTCCAGTTACCCGCCGCATCCAGCACGGTGGTATAAGTCTGGCCGCCGATCGTGACGGTGACGGTGTCGCCCGCCGCCGCGCCGGTCGCGGAGCCGCTGATAATTTGCGCCTGATTGTGTTCAGCCACGTTAATCACATCGTCGCCTGCAACGGTGTGGATGGTCACTGCCGGAACGGTGACGTCCACCGTCAGGGTGTGGTCCACCGACGCCGGGTTACCCGCCTTGTCGCTGACGGCCGCGGTCACGGTGACGCTGCCGTCGGTTAATCCTGCAAGGTCAGCTGCCGGCACGTTCAGCGTCCAGCTGCCGTTCGCGCTGACGGTTGTGGTGTAATCTTTGCCGTTCAGCGATACGGTCACCGTCTGGCCTGCTTCGGCGGTGCTGGTGCCAGAGATTGCCAGGTCGGACTGCGCTTCTGAGGCGTTCAGGATATCGTCGGTGGCAATCGTGTTGATGGTCACGGACGGCGCGGTAGCATCCACGCTGTACTCGCGTCCCGCAGACGCGCTGTTGCCGTTCACGTTGGTGACGCTGACCTGCACGCTGGCGTCGCCGTCTTTCAGACCGGTCAGATCCGCAGACGGCACCGTGGCGGTCCATTTACCCTCAGCGTCCACCGTGGCGGTGTAGTTCTTGCCGCCGAAGGTGATGGTGACGATCTGGTTTTCTTCGACGTTCGAGGTGGTGCCGGAGAGCACCAGATCCGCACCCCTCTCGGCGGCGTTGATCACGTCATCGGAAGCGATGGCGTCAATGCTGATGGCGACGTTTGCCAGATCCACCGTCACATCATGGTTGATAGTCACCGGATTGCCCGCGCTGCTCTGGCCTTCAACGTTCACGGTGACCGTGCCTGCGGCAAGGGCACTCACGTCCGCAGAAGGGATCGCCGCGCTCCAGGTGCCGTCTGCCAGCACAGTAGCCGGATAGGTTTTACCGTTTACGGTGACGGTCAGCGCCGTACCCGCCGTCAGGCCGTCGCTTGAACCCGTGATAATCAGATTCTGCCCGTGTTCGATGCTGTTAATCACGTCATCGCCCGCTACGGTGTCCACGCGCAGGCCCGGCAGATTCGCGTCGATAGTGATATCGCGCTCGCCGCTGCCGCTGTTGCCCGCGCCGTTCGTGACGCTGGCGGTCACGGTCAGATCGCCATTGCCCAGCGCGGTGAGCACAGAATCCGGTACGCTGACGGACCAGGTGAGATTGTCCTGTACCGTTGCGGTGTAGCTGTGGCCGCCAACAGACACAGTCACGGTGTTGCCCGCTTCGGCATTCACCACTGTGCCGCTAATGGTCTGGCCGGTTGCCAGCTCCGCTGCGTTGATCACGTCGTCGCCCGCCACGGTGTTGATGATGACGCCAGGCAGCACGGATTCCACGTTCACGGTGTGCGAGGTGCTGGAGCTGTTGCCGACGCTGTCCGTCGCGGAGGCCGACACGGTGTAAAGCGCTTCACCCAGTTGCCCCACCTCGCTCGCCGGAACGGTTGTGGTCCATTGGCCATTGGTGTCCACCGTGGCGCTGTACGCTTTGCCGTTGAGCATCACGGTGACCACCGCGCCCGCTGCCAGCCCGGAAGCCGTACCTGTGATGGTCAGATCCTGCGTTTTCTCGCTGCTGTTGATCACATCGTCACCGGACACGGTGTCAATGGTCAGCACCGGCGCGGTGAGGTTGACTTCAACCTCGTGCGTTGTGCTGTTGCTGTTTCCGGCTTTATCGGTCAGCGCCGCGGTGATGGTGTAATCCCCGGCGGCCAGGGCACTCACGTCCGTCGCAGGCACGCCCACGCTCCACCTGCCGGAAGTGTCCAGGGTCGCGGTGTAATCTTTGTTATTGATGGTGACGGTCACCACGTCGCCCGCCGCCGCACCGGTCACGGAACCGGTGACAATCAGCGCCTGCGCATGCTCGGCGCTGTTGATCACGTCGTCGTCGGAAACGGTGTTAATGGTCAGCTGTGGCACCGTGGTATCCACCAGCACATCGCGGTCCGCCGAGGCCGGGTTACCCGCCTTATCCGCGACGGCTGCCGTGATGGTGTAATCGCCGTCGGTAATCGCGCCGATATCCGCAGACGGTACGGTGACGCTCCAGCTACCGTTCGCCTGTACGGTGGTGGTGTAGTCCACGCCGTTCAGCGTCACGGTCACGGTCTGGCCCGCTTCGGCGTTGGAGACACCGTTAATGACCAGATCCTGCTGCGCTTCGGCCGCGTTGATGATGTTGTTGTCGCTGACGATCTCGATGGACACCGTCGGCGCGGTGGCGTCCACGCTGTACTCGCGGCCCGCCGAGGCGCTGTTGCCGTTCACGTTGGTGACGCTGACCTGCACGCTGGCGTCGCCGTCTTTCAGTCCGCCCAAATCGGCAGACGGTACGGTCGCCGTCCAGTTGCCGCTGGCATCCACCGTCGCGGTGTACAACTTGCCGCCGAAGGTGATGGTAACGGTCTGGTTTTCTTCCACGTTGGTGGTCGAGCCAGACAGCACCAGATCCGCGCCTTTCTCAGCCGCGTTGATTACGTCGTCCGAGGCAATCGGATTAATGCTGATGGCGACTGCCGCCAGATCCACTTTCACGTCGTGGCTGATGGAAACCGGGTTACCCGCCGCGCTCTGGCCGTCAACGGTCACGGTGATCGTGCCTGCGCTCAGCGCGCCGACGTCCGCCGCCGGAATAGCCGCCGTCCAGGTGCCGTCCGCCAGCACGGTTGCCGCGTAGATTTTGCCGTTGACGGTGACCGTCAGCGCCGATCCGCTCGCCAGCCCGTCGCTGGAGCCGGTGATAATCAGGTTTTGACCATGTTCGATGCTGTTGATCACATCGTCGCCTGCTACGGTATCCACGCGCAGGCCCGGCAGGCTGGCATCAATCGTGATGTCGCGTTCGCCGGTGCCGGTGTTGCCGTGGCCATTGGTCACGCTCGCTGTTACGGTGAGATCGCCGTTACCGATAGCGGTTAAGACGTCAGACGCCACGTTAACCGACCAGCTCAGGTCGTCCTGAACCGTCGCGGTATAGGTGTTGCCCCCGATACCGATCGTGACAGTGTCACCGCTCGCCGCGCCGCTCACTTTCCCGCTCAGGGTTTGTCCGGAAGCCACTTCCGCCGCGTTAATCACGTCGTCGGTGGCAACCGCATTAATGGTGACCTGCGGCAGCGCGCTGTCGACCAGCACGCTATGGCTGGTATTCGCGCTATTACCCGCGGTATCGGTCACGCTGGCCGTCACGCTGTAGCTCGCTTCGCCCAGTACCGAGACGTTTGCCGCCGGAACGGTGACGCTCCAGTTACCGCTGGCATCGGTGGTGGCGGCGTAACTGATACCGTTCAGGGTTACGGTGATGCGGGTCCCGTCCGGCTGGTTGCTGGTGCCGGAGATCAACAGGTCCTGGCCTTTTTCGGTCGCGTTGATCACGTCGTCAACCGCCAGGGTATTGATGGCAATCACCGGCGTGGTCAGGGAGACGTCAAACGCGTGCGTCGCGCTGGTGCTGTTGCCCGCTTTATCGGTGAGTGTCGCGGAAATCGTCTGGTCGCCGTTAACCAGCGCGCCCACGTCCGCCGCCGGAACGCCCACGCTCCAGTTACCGGCACCGTCCAGCATCGCGGTGTAGTCTTTGCCGTTCAGGGTCAGGGTAATCACATCGCCCGCCTGCGCGCCCGTCACCTTGCCGGTGACAATCCACGCCTGGCCGTGCTCGGCAATATTAACAATGTCGTCGCCCGCCACAATGTTGAAGGTAATCTGCGGCACGGTAGTGTCGACCAGCACGGACGCCCCCGCGCTGGCCGGGTTGCCCGCTTTATCGGACACGGTCACCGTGACCGCCGCGCTGCCGTCGGCGATCCCCGCCAGATCCGCCGCCGGAACGTCCAGCGTCCAGCTGCCGTTCGCCTGCACCTGGGCGGTGTACTGATTGCCGTTGAAGGTCACGGTGACCGTCTGGCCTGCTTCGGCAGTAGACGTCCCGCTCAGGGTCAGATCCTGCGCCGCCTCTGCCGCATTCAGCATGTTGTCGCCGCTGATGGTGTTGATGGTGACCGCTGGCGCGGCGGTATCGACGCTGAATGCCTGCGAGGAAGAGGCCGCGTTGCCGTTCACGTTGGTGACGCTGACCTGTACGCTGGCGTCGCCGTCCTTCAGGCCGCTCAGATCGGCAGCCGGTACGGTGCAGGTCCAGTCGCCGTTGGCATCGACCGTCGTGGTCCAGGTTTTACCCGCAAAGATAATGGTAACGGTCTGGCCCGCTTCAACGTTCGAGGAGGAGCCGGACAGCACCAGATCCTGGCCTTTTTCTGCCGCGTTAAGCACGTTGTCGTCCGTCACGCTGTTGATGTTTATCGCCACCGGGGCGAGATCGACATCCACAACGGTACCGATATTCACCGGGTTGCCGGAGGTATCCTGCGCGCTGGCGCTGATGGTGAGCGACCCGTCCGCCCACCGGGAGACGTCGGCAGCCGGAACCGCAGCCTGCCAGGTGCCATCCGCCAGTACCGAGGCGGAATAACTCTTGCCGTTGATGGTCACGGTGACGGTGCTACCCGCCGCCAGGTCGGTGCTGGTGCCGGAGATAACCAGGTTCTGCGCGTGTTCAATAACGTTAATGACGTCGTCACCGGCGACGGTATCAATGCGCAGGCCGGGCAGCTGGGCGTCAATGGTGACATCCAGGGAAGACGATCCGGTATTGCCGTGCGCGTTTGTCACGCTGGCCGATACGGTCAGGTCGCCGTTACCGAGCGCGGTTAACTGACTCTGGGTTAACGGCAGGCTCCAGGTGAGATCGTCCTGTACGGTGGCCGTGTATGTCTGCCCGCCGAGGATAATCGTGACGGTATCGCCCGATGCCGCGTTAGAAACCTTTCCGGTCAGGGTTTGCCCTGCGGCCACTTCCGCCGCGTTGACGATATTGTCGCCCGCGAAGTTGTTGAGGGTAACAACCGGCAGCGAGCTGTCCACCAGCACATCGTGCGTGGCAGCGGCGCTGTTGCCCACATTATCGGTGACGCTCGCCGTCACGGTGTAATTGGCTTCACCCAGCGCGCTCACCGCAGAAGCGGGGACGGTAACGCTCCAGTTGCCGCTGGCGTCGGTGGTGGCGGTGTAGTTGATACCGTTCAGATTAACGGTGATGGTGGTTCCTTCCGGCTGGTTGCTGGTACCGGAAAGCAGCAGATCTTCGCCCTTCTCTGCCGCATTGATCACGTCATCCGCGGCCAGCGTGTTAATACCGATAACGGGCGTCACAGTATTGACCACCACATCCACTGAACTGCTGCCGGTGTTGCCGGATTGGTCGGTCACGGAGACGTTAATGGTCCAGGTGCCGTCCGTCAGCCCCTGAACGACGGACGCAGGCAGGCCGAGGCTCCAGTTGCCTGCCGCATCCACCACGGTGGTGTAGTCCACGTTACTGATGGTGATGGTGACCAAATCGCCCGCCGCCGCGCCGGTGACGGAGCCGCTCAGGATCTGCGCCTGAGCATGGGCCAGCTGGTTAACGGTGTTGGTGTCGGTGACGAAATCGTTGATGGTCACCTGCGGCACGGTGGCATCCACCAGCCCAACGCGGTCCGCGCTGCTGCTGTTGCCCGCCACGTCACTGACGGTGGCCGTCACGGTGACATTGCCATCGGTCAGCGCGCCTACGTCGGCGGCAGGCACGTTCAGCTGCCAGCGACCGTCCGCCTGTACCGTGGTCTGGTAAGATTTACCGTTCAGCGTCACGGTGACCGTCTGGCCCGCTTCAGCGGTTGTGCTGCCGCTGAGCACCAGATCCTGCTGCGCTTCTGCCGCATTAATGATGTTGTCGTCGGTCAGGTTATCAAGCGTAATGGCTGGCGGCTGCGTATCGACGATCACCACGCGTGAGGCGTCCGCGCTGTTGCCGTTGACGTTAGTCACGCTGACGCTCACCTGCGCACGCCCGTCGATCAGCGTTTCCATCGCGCTCGCCGGAACGGTCAGGTGCCAGGAGCCGTCCTGCTGCACCTGTGCAGTAAAGGTTTGATCCGCGAATTTCACCACCACGGTCTGCCCGGCCTCCACGCCCTGCGTCTGACCAGAAAGCGTGACATCCGCGCCTTTTTCCGCCGCGTTGAGCATATCGTCAGTGGTTACGGTATCGATGGTGACGGCCACCGCATTCAGGTCAAGCTCGATCGGGTGTTCAGCCGCCACAGTGTTGCCCCAGGCATCTTCCGCGCTGACGCTGACGGTCATGCCTCCCGCCGTCCATGCCTGAAGGTCCGCCGCCGGCACGCCAATCTGCCAGTTGCCGCTGGCGTTAACCGTGGTGACGTATTCGACATTATTGATGGTAACGGTGATCTGTGTGCCTTCGGCCAGATGAGTGCTGGAGCCGGTTACGGCCAGATCCTGCTGCTGCTCGATGGCGTTAATCACGTCATCGCCAGAGATCGTGTTCACGCGCAGGCCCGGCAGTTCGGCGTTGATGTTGATATCACGTTCGCCGGTGCCGGTATTGCCGTGCGCATTGGTGACAGAGGCGCTGAAGGTTAAATCGCCGTCGCCAAACGCCTGGAGGTCGGCCGATGGGATTGTCACGCTCCATTTCAGGTCGCTGCCAACCGTCGCGGTATAGCTCTTGCCGCCCACGGTGACAGAGACGGTATCGCCCGCCGCCGCGCCGGTGACGCGTCCACTGAGGGTTTGGTCAACCGCCGCTTCGGCGTTATTGACCAGGTTATCCCCGGCAAAGGTGTTGACGATCACCTGCGGCAGCACGGTGTCTACCAGCAGATTCGCCTCGGCGGAGCCGCTGTTACCCACGCTGTCGGTGCCGCTGACGCTGACGGTGTAAAGGGTATTCGCCAGATCCAGCACGTCGGAAACCGGCACCTGAACGGACCAGCGACCGTTCTCAACGGTGGCCTGATAGTTAACGTTGTTCAGCGTCACGGTGACAGCGCTGCCGTTCGGCAGATTACTGGTCCCGCTCAGGCTCAGGGGCTGCATGGCCTCCTGCGCATTCAGGACGTTATCCTGGCTGATGGGGTCAAGGGTAAATTCCGGCGGGTTGCCGCTCAGCGTAATGCCGTGCGTCGCGCTGCCGGTGTTGCCCGCCGCATCGGTCACGGAGACCGAAATGCTGTGGCTACCTTCCCCCAGCGCGCCAATGACGGAGGCAGGCACACCGACGCTCCAGCTGCCGTCCGCCTGGACGGCACCGGTAAAGGTCTTGCCGCCAACGGTCACGGTGACAATGTCGCCCTCCGCCGCGCCGTTCGCCTGGCCGGAAATAATCTGCGCCTGCCCCTGCTCGCTGGTGTTCAGAATGTCGTCGCCCGCGACGGTGTTGATAGTGACCACTGGCGCTGCGGTATCGACCGTGAAATCGGCGGTGGTGGATGACCCGTTACCCGCTTTGTCGCTGACGTTTACCGTCAGGGTGTGCTCGCCGTTAGCCAGCGCCTGTACTTCACTGGCCGGAAGCGTAACGGACCAGCTGCCGTCGCTGCCCACGGTCGCCGTGTGATTTTTGCCGTTCAGCGTGACCGTCACAATCTGGCCCGCTTCCGCATCGGTTTTCCCGGTCAGCGTCAGCGGCTGATTATGTTCAGCCGCGTTGATGATGTTGTCCTGGGCGATCGTGTCGACAGAGATCACTGGCGAGGCGGTATCCACGCCAATCGTCTGGCTGCCGGACACGGTGTTGCCCGCCGCGTCTTTTCCGCTGACGTTGACCGTCCAGGTACCATCGCCCAGCGCCTGTGCGTCGACCGCAGGGACCTTCACGCTCCATGCGCCGTTTGCCCCCACTTCTGCGGTATAGGTTTTACCGTAGAGCGTGACGGTAAGCGCCGTTCCCTGGGCCAGGTTTTTGCTGGTGCCGGACAGTGTAAAGCCAGCGGCCTGCTCGCTGGCGTTGATCACGTTATCGCCCGCCGTGGTGGCGAGCGTCACGCTGGTATCCGCTGTAGAAACGGTTACGGTAATACTGCCCGCAGAGGTCGTTTTACTGCCGTCGATCTGTACGACGGACCAGGTATGTTCCCCGTCGGCCTGGGTCGGGAGTGTTACCGTCCAGGTGCCGTCCTTCGCGACCATGGTGCTGGCGATAGTGCTGCCGCTGCCGTCTTTAACCTGAATGGTCGCGCCCGGCTGCCCGGTACCGCTGAAGGTGGGGGTGTTGTCATCCGTGACCGCTTTTGCACTCAGCACGCCCTGCTTGTCACCCGCGTTGTCCGTCAGCAAAAATGTCGGCGTGGCGCTTTCGACTTCTTTTGTATTATCAATAACTTTGGTTTTGGTTTCACCATCGCCGCCGTGAGCCAGCAGTGCGCCGATCGCACCGCCCCCTAACGCCGCACCGGCAATCCAGCCCCACGGCGCATCGCTTAAGACGCTTCCCTGCTCCAGGAAAGGTTCAATGCTGCTAATGGGTGCAGCCTGGGCGGTTAATTCGGTGGCGGCAACGCCTGATGCTTCCCCGGCATCGGCAAATGAAATATGCGTCAACGCCTGGTTATCGTTAAATACCAGCTCGGAATGATTATGGGTTTCCGTGTCTTCGACAAAATAATTATTGCAGCGGATCACGCTGCCATCTTTCATATAAATGAGGAGGTCATTCCCCTGGCGGACATAACGCACCACGTCCTGAGCAGAACCCTGAATTTCAATCACGCTCGGCGATGAAATAGAGACCGAGAGATTCCCTTCACCGGTTAATTTCGTCTTCTCTGCCGTTTTGCGAATGATGACATCAACAACTTTTGCGGTACTCATATTCTTCTCCTTGCAGGTGCGCGTATTCCTGTGGATATGTCCACCAGAGGGATGTAGCTATCCTTGGGAAAAATCACCCATTATTGTCTGACTTATTTCGCGCAGAAAGGCGCGCCTTTTTTTAACTTAAATCAGGTAATTTCGCGGCAGCGTTTTTCTCTATTCCGATAAGCGGCATGAGATTATCCACCGCGGAGGCGTAATTAATCGCCGCACTCCAGCCATCGTATTCAGCCATTATTTTCGCTGAGGTGGCAGACCAGACATCCTGCTCCACGCTGAGCAGATCGTTAATGCTGCGCTTGCTCAGGGTATATTCATTTTTGTAGACATCGCGGGCGCGCAACGCATTTTCCAGCTGACGCTTCCCGGCTTCCATTCGTCCACGCGCCCCGGTCCAGTCGGCCTGTGCGACGGAGGCTTTTTGCAGGACATCAAAACGGGCCTGATCGACCTGGGACGATGCCATTGCCCTTGCGCCCTCGGCCTGACGGACGCGCGCCGAGACCGCGCCGCCCTGATAAAGCGGTGCGTCAATATTGAGCTGGATCTGATCATCCCAGTACGCGCGATTATCAGACTCATAGCGGGTGCGGCCCCCTTTCAGGCTTAAGGTCGGCCAGTGCTGAGACCTGGCGGTTTCTACGCCGTACTGGGCTGAACGCTCCATGTTCTGCGCGGCCATCACCGTTGGGATCAGTGAATAATCAATCCGATTGAGAGAATCCGGCTCCACGGCCAGACCTCCCGGAACCGGTGAATAGCGTTCAGCCTGTATGCCAGTTAATACCGCCAGCCGCGCGCGGGCGCTGTTCAGGGACGCATTGTACTGCTCTACCGTTGCCTGCATCCCGGCAATACGGGTGCGGGTCTGAAGCTCATCAGAGGTGGAGCTTACGCCAGCATCGGCGCGGAGTTTTGCCAGCTGCTCAACGTTTTTAAGCGCCTGCACATTCTCTTTTGCCGCCTGCAACAGATCGCTGTAGCGTTTTACTTCCACATAGCTGAGGGCCGTTTTTTCCGCGACGGCAGACATCGTGCTCATCAGCTGGTAGCGATAGCTGTCACGCTGAGCTGAAGACTGGCTGATGCTGTTATTGGTCTTGCCAAAATCGTACACCAGCTGCGTCAGGCTCAGGCCCCAGGCTGCGGAATTTCGCAACGAGCCGCTTGAATCGGTGGTCTGGCTGTGACCCGTACTCCCGTTCAGGGCTATTTGTGGCATCCAGCCACTGCGCGCTTCGTCTATTTGTGCCTGGCCGATCCCCAGTTGCGCTGCCTGCTGGCTCACTGAGGGGTCGCGATCGAGAGCGAAAAGAATACTTTCTTTCATCGTCATTGCCGCAACGGGAGATATCCCCGCCTGGCCGTTATTTGCATTAGCCGCAGTCACCACCAACGAAATTAAGGTCAGGGAGGCAGATAGTCTGAGTAACCTGTTATTGCATTTCATCTTCATAATATCCCCCGACTCCAGGTGATAGCCAAATAAATACCCAGGAAGAGGTACAAATAATTCGCCAGAAATCCCTTACTCCTTCTCGATTAATTCGGGTAATAGTTCCCCATACCCATTTCAATTGAGATGAGAGCCGTTCATTCTCTTTTTTTCTTTTAAGAATTTGCTTAAATATTTATTGATTCGCAGCATAACAAAATGTGATATGAGCAACCACACCCGTAATGTTAATGCGGTGTTACAAATAAGAAAAAAGATGGGGTTTCTGGACAAAACGTTATAAAAGGCCTTTCAGATGAAACAAATAAACCCCCTGTAATATAAAGAAAATTCTAAAATGCCCCGGTGTACATTTTTGCGTTAATTTCACCCCGAATCAGACACAAAGATTTTCAAAGAAATGTCAACTTAAGTAATACACCGAATAAAATTGAATTATTTTACTTTAAAAATAAAAACTAATAGATATATGCACTAATTTATAATTACAAATTAGTTAAACATTCTGGTTAGAGCCAATAATCCGGCAGCTTAAGCCAAATTTTCAAGTAAAACATAGCGATAACAACATACCTAAAAGATACATACATGTTTTTGATGACTGATTAATGCAATATCAATAATCACACCATCAAACTGTTTTTGGATAACATCCCGCACCTGTCCCGATTCCCTTTCCTGCAAAATGCTGTAAACTGCGAAGTATTGCGACATTTTGCAGGATACTGCCCCATGCATAAAACCGCCAGACAGAAATATGTGCTTGATATCATTACTGAGCAAGGCCAGGCCAGCATTAACGAGCTGGCAGAGCGATTGCAGGTTTCGGCGGACACCATCCGTCGCGATCTGACCGACCTGGAAAAACAGGGACTGGCACAAAAAAACCATGGCGGCGCCATCGCGCTGAATCTCTCGACGATGACCCGAGTAAGCAGGAATAGCTTGCTCCCTGAAATTAAGCAGCGGCTGGGTAAACAGGTTGCGCAATGCGTGCCTGCGGGCTCGACGCTTTTTCTGGACGCCGGAAGCACACTGCTGGCCGTTGCCGCTTTCCTTCAGGGGCCGCTGACCATCATCACCCCTTCTCTTGATATCGCCCAGCAGGTTAGCGATCGGGAAGATATTGACCTGATCCTGCTCGGTGGAAAGTGGGATCAGAAACAACGCCTGTTTGCCGGAAGCGCCACCCTTTCCCTGCTCTCTCGCTACCGGGCGGATATTGCCATCCTTGGCGCATGCGCCATCCATGCCGAACTCGGATTGAGCGCCAGTCAGGAGGCGGATGCCGAAGTGAAGCGTGCCATGCTGGCCGCAAGCCAGGCGCACTGGGTAGTCGCCGACCATCTAAAACTCAACCAGTGCGAACCGTATCTGGTGTCAGGGTTATCCGAGATTCATCAACTGTTTTTAGATCGTCCCTGGGCAGAGCTCGGGGACCATAGCGCCTTGCAGGTTACCGTTGGCGCGCATTAACGTGGAGAAGGTCATGAATAAAGTGAAGACAATGAATATTGCGCTGATCGGGTATGGTTTTGTAGGTAAGACGTTCCATGCCCCGCTGATCCAGTCCGTCGAAGGCCTGAAGCTGGCGGTGGTCTCATCCCGGGATGAAGAGAAAGTGAAACGCGACCTGCCGGACGTCCTCGTTGTCGCCACGCCGGAAGAGGCCATTCAGCACCCGGATATCGACCTGGTGGTTATCGCCTCCCCTAACGCGACCCATGCGCCGCTGGCCACCCTGGCGCTCAATGCCGGCAAGCATGTGGTAGTGGATAAGCCGTTTACGCTGGATATGCAGGAAGCGCGAGATCTGATTGCGCTTGCGCAAGAAAAACAGCGCCTGCTCTCGGTCTTCCATAACCGCCGCTGGGATAGCGATTTTCTCGGCATTAAGCAGGTGATTGAGCAAGGCCGTATCGGTAAGGTGAAACATTTTGAGTCGCATATCGATCGTTTCCGTCCGGAGGTTCGCGTGCGCTGGAGAGAGCAAAACGTGCCCGGCAGCGGCCTGTGGTTCGACTTAGGCCCGCACATGATTGACCAGACGCTACAGCTTTTTGGTCTGCCGCAGTCGGTACAGGGCAACATCGCCACCCTGCGTGACGGCGCGGAGATTAACGACTGGGCGCACGTGGTGCTGAATTATCCGGAACACAAAGTGGTCCTCCATTGCAGCATGCTGGTGGCGGGTGGCGTTGCCCGCTTTACCGTCCACGGCGATAAGGCCAGCGTGGTGAAAGCGCACATCGATCAGCAGGAAGCCCAGCTGCTGGCAGGCGTCGCTCCGGGTAGCGAAAGCTGGGGTGAAGACAGCGACGCTATGGTGCTGTTTAATGCCCAGGGTGAAGCCAGCGCTATCCCTGCGCCAAAAGGCGACCAGCGGCAGTACTATATAAACGTGCGCGATGCCCTGAACGGCAAGATTGACAACCCGGTCCATCCGGTGGAAGCCCTGGCGGTGATGGCGGTGCTGGAAGCGGCGGTAAAATCTTCGGAAACGGGTTCAACTCAGGAACTGGACTTAACGGCGCAGGAGCGCGCGCAACTGCAATAAGCCGCAAAAAAATGCCCTGCGGGTTCGCAGGGCATTATCGGTTACTGGCGCTTTTTCGGCATCATGCGCAGCAGCGTGTTGTCCTTCCAGAAGTAGTGATGCATCAGCGCGGCAAAGGCGTGCAAACCAATCACGAAGTACCCCAGATTCGCCAGCGTTACGTGCCACTCCTTTAGGGTATCCACCAGGTCAAAATTCCCCTCCGCCGCATGCGGCATCGTCAGGCCAAACGCAAACCAGTCATTTCCCCGGTTATACATCATCACCATACCGATCAGCGGCAGCGCAATGAACAGCAGGTAGATTACCAGATGCCCGAGATGGGACAGCCCGGTGATCATCGCTTTTGGTTTCGGTTGAATAGGCGGAGCCGGGAATTTGAGGCGGATAAGCAGGCGCGCCACCATCAGCACCAGGATGCTGATCCCGCAGGAAACGTGGATCATATTAATAAGCGGACGATCGGTTCTTGGGAACCACCCTCTGAACTCCATGGCGCAATAGGCCATAATGACTAACAGAAAAACCAGCCAGTGAATGCTGATTTGCAGACCCGTATATTTTGTGCGCATGTTGTTTCCCGATAAAGAATCATTATCGCGCCAACATAACCACCTTTCCTGAAAATGTGAACCCCCTCGCATGGAGGGGGCTCCTGATTACGACTGCAAATAGACCACCTGCGTCTGCAAATACTCATTCAGACCGTGTTTGCCATCCGCCCCGCCGATACCGGATTTACGCCAGCCTGCATGGAAGCCCTGCATCGCTTCAAAGTTTTCACGGTTAATGTAGGTCTCGCCGAACTTAAGCCCCTTAATGGCTTTCATGTCGACGTTCAGGTCCTGCGTATAAACAGACGAGGTTAAACCGTAGTCGCTGTCGTTGGCCATTTTCAGCGCCTCTTCCAGGGTGTCGAAAGCCACCACCGGCAGCACCGGGCCAAAGGTCTCTTCGTGCATGATGGTCATATCCTGACGTACGTCCAGCAGCAGCGTTGGGGGATAAAAATACCCTTTGCCTTCTGCCGCTTTACCGCCAAGGACCACCTTAGCCCCCTCCTGCACCGCGCGGGCCACCTTCTGCTCCACGCGCTCCAGCGCGGCGGCGTTGATCAGCGGCCCCATGGCAATATCCGTTCGCTCAGCCGGATTGCCAAACTGGACGGCTTTCATTGCCTCGCCCAGACGATTCACAAAGCGGTCGTAGATCCCCTTCTGGACATAGACACGTTCCGCACAGTTACACACCTGTCCGGTATTGATGACGCGTGAATCCACAATGGCCTTCACGGCCAGCTCGAGGTCGGCATCGTCCATCACGATGGCCGGGGCTTTACCGCCCAGCTCCAGCCCCACTTTGGTGATGTTTTTCGCCGCCGCAGCCATGATCCTTTCACCTGCCCCGACGCTGCCGGTCATGCTGACCATCGCCACTTTCGGGTTCCCGGCCAGCTCCTGTCCGACGGTTTCACCCCGGCCCAGCACCAGGTTAAAGACGCCTTTCGGCAGGCCAATCTCATCGACGATTTTGGCAAACGCAATGGCGTTGTTTGGGGTAAATTCGCTCGGTTTGATAACGATGGTGTTACCGGTGATCAGCGCGGGAGCGAGCTTACGGGCAATCAGGAAGAAGGGAAAGTTCCACGGCAGAATGCCGGTGGTGACGCCCAGGGCACGCTTAAACACCAGAATATTCTCGCCAGGACGGTCACTCTGAATGATTTCCCCTTCATAGCGGCGCGCCCACTCGGCCATATAGTCGATATAGTCAGCGGTAAAGTTCACTTCCACTTCCGCCAGCTGCTGGATCTTGCCGCCTTCGGCCACAATCAGCGCGCTGATTTCACTGACGCGCTCGCGGATCCCGGCGGAAATTTTGCGTAGCCAGCTGGCGCGTTCAATGGCAGGCAGCGCCTCCCAGCCAGCCTGCGCGCGATCTGCCGCGTCAATGGCCTTGCGGGCGTCCTCGGCGCTGCCGTCGGGGATACGGGAAATGACCTCTTCGGTGGCCGGATTGATCACGTCAATCCATGCATCACCCTGCCAGGCAACAAACTGTCCATCAATATACATAGGATGTTGTACGGGTACTGTCATAACCTGCTCCTGTAATCACACTGTTTTTAACAAGTAAACTTAATGTTAAAAACTATAATTACCGGGGCAATTGCCTACTCTATGAGTCTGTTTTTGTGAGATATCTCATAAAAGAAACGGGTCAGCCCGTTTCCAAAATCACAAATCGGCAACACAGGATGCCCGTTTGCGTAAAAGATGGCGCAAACGGGCAGAGCATCACAGCAGGGAACGGCTCACCAGCGCGTCGGTGAGAATGACGTCGTTTCGCAAGATCTGCCACGCGGCGTCCACATCGGCAGGGATATCGACATGGGCAATGAAATCACGTCCCGCCGGACCATAGCCGTTGATGTCGTCCCTGAGTCGCGGAAATTCACCCAGCACCAGCGACAAGTAGCGCTCTACCGGCCATAACCCCTCGACCGGGCCGCTAAACACCAGACCGTCGTCGCTGTTTTGCAGCACGGGCGTCAGGCCGGGATGACTCACCCATGCGGGCGATGCGGCCTCGTCGCGGCAAACGCGGGCAAACGTAGCCATTGTGCGACGCTGCATTGTCGGGTCCTGCACCACCAGCACCCGGGCGGCGTTCAGTCCGGATTGTTTCATCAACGCCCGGCTGAAGCGGGCGTTTTCGCCACAGTTGGTCGACTGATCCTCAACGTGAAGATGCTCGGCCGGAATGTTCCAGAACTCACGGGCGATGTCGGCCAGAATAGCCGCCTCAGCACGTCCGGTGGTGGGTATCCTGTTATAGCGGGGGTGTTTCGCAATCGCGGCGTAGAGGAAGGTCGTCGAGTGACCGATCCCGCCGCTGATGATCAGAGGAACACCCTGTTCAGCCGCGATTTTACAGGCAGCATCAATCGCGGGGATCACCGCATTACCCGCCAGAATCACCAGATCAACGGGCTGGTTGTCCTGATAGTCGTCCTGAGCAAGCCACGCCCCAACGGTATTCACGGCGTCGAGGGTTGTGCCAGGCAGACAGGGAAAAAGTGCCATTGTCATCGTTACCTCCTTACAGCATACAGAGCCTTCGATTATCCCCCTTTCTTTGCGTCATGCTATGGCATGAATGCTGAAAAAACGGGCCGGGATGTGCTCAAAAAGCACTCACATTTGATTAACATGAGAAAATCGTATTCACTTGAATTATGATTTGCGTCAGCCTTAGAATCATTAGCCCGCTCACAATTCAACTTTTTGAAAGGTAAACCCCGTTATGCGCCTGCCCCAACGCGACCCTTATGCTCCTCGCGAGTGGCAGCCACACGAGAAACCCGCCCTGCTGGGTTCCCCTTCCACCCCGGAACATCCAACGTCGAAACGAATCGCCTATGGCGTGGTCGGCCTGCTGGTGTGTCTGACCGGGGCGCTGGGTAACGCGGTCGTCACCGCCAATCTGCAAAATCTGCAAGGCACCTTTGGCGCCTGGTCGACTGAAATCGCCTGGCTCCCCGCCGTCTATGTCATGACCAACGTCTCCATCAACCTGCTGCTGGTAAAATTTCGCCAGCAGTACGGTTTGCGCGCCTTTACGGAAGGCTTCCTGGTGCTGTATGTGCTGGTCACCTTTTTCCACCTGTTTGTGAACGATCTCAGCTCGGCGCTGATGGTACGGGCGGCACACGGGATGGTCGCCGCCGCGCTCAGCTCGCTCGGCATTTATTACCAGATACAGGCCTGGCCCGCGAAGCACCGACTGAAGGCGCTGACCATCGGCATAACCGGGTCGTCGCTGGCGATCCCGCTGGCGCGGCTGTTCTCCACCGAGCTGTTACAGCTTGATGAGTGGCGCGGGCTGTACTTCTTCGAGCTGGGTCTGGCCCTGATCTCCCTGGCCTGCGTGATGGCGCTCAAGCTGCCGCCGGGCGATCGACGCAAGGTCTTCGAGAAGAAAGATTTCATCACCTTCTTTTTGCTTTCGCCCGGCATGGCGCTGCTGTGCGCGGTTCTGTCGTTAGGGCGTCTGGACTGGTGGTTTGAAGCGCCGTGGATCGGCTGGGCGCTGGCTCTCTCGCTGGTGCTGATTGTCTCCGCGATCGTGTTTGAACATAACCGCAACAACCCGCTGCTTAATACCCGTTGGCTCTCCAGCGGCAGCATCGTACGCCTGGGGCTGATTATGCTGCTGATCCGCATCGTACTGGCGGAGCAGAACACGGGCGTCATCGGCTGGCTGCAATATGTAGGCTTACAGAATGAACAGATGACCCATCTGGCGTGGGCTATTTTCGCCGGGATCGTCTGCGGTATCGTCACCAGCTGTCTGACGATTAAGCCCACTAATCTGGCCTGGCCGATTATCACCTCGCTGGCGCTGATGATCGTTGCCTCGCTGCTGGACAGCCAGTCCAACAACCTGACCCGGCCGGATCAGCTTATATTCAGCCAGTTCCTGCTGGGCTTCGGCAGCGCGTTCTTCCTTGCGCCTGCGATGCTGGCCGCCATTGGCGGGGTGATCGCCGATCCGCGCAATCTGGTCAGCTTTTCCGTGATGTTTGGCATGAGTCAGAACCTTGGGGGCCTGCTGGGTTCCGCGATCCTCGGCACCTTCCAGACCTGGCGCGAGAAGTACCATTCCAGCCTGCTGGCTGACCAGCTCACCACCCTTAACCCGCTGGTGAACGAACGCATACAGCTTTACACCCAGATGTACAAAAGCCTGGTTGGCGACAGTTCCCTGCTGGGAACCCAGGCCATTACCCAGCTTCAGTCGGTGACGACGCTTGAGGCGAATATTCTGGCTTACAACGATACTTATCTCCTGACGGCGAGCATTGCCACTGCCACGCTGGTCTGGATTTTATGGCGCTTGCTGCGTCTGCGCATCACCGCCCGTATGGCCCTTAAGAACGCCACTGGCAACAAGTAATGACTATTTTTCAGGAGAAGTTATGAGTCAGCAGGATGCCGCCAAAGAGCAGGCCAACACCCGCAAAAATGTGCGCGTCGTTTCCATTTTCACCGCCGCGGCTATCGGCATTGTCGGGGTACTGGTGATCCTTTATGCCTGGCAGCTGCCCCCGTTCACGCGTCATGCCCAGTTTACCGATAACGCCTACGTGCGCGGCCAGACCACGTTCATCAGTCCCCAGGTAAACGGCTACATTACCGAGGTCCATGTTCAGGATTTCGCGCAGGTTAAAAAAGGCGAGCTGCTGTTGCAGATAGATGACCGCATCTATCGCCAGCGCGTCCATCAGGCCGAGGCGCAGCTGGCAATGAAAATTGCAGCCCTGAATAACAACCTGCAACAGCGCAAAAGCGCGGAAGCGGTGATTGCCAAAAACGAGGCGGCGCTGAAAAACGCCCGTGCCCAAAGTCTGAAAACCCAGGCGGATTTGAAACGCGTGAAAGAGCTGACCGCGGACGGCTCCCTCTCCATTCGCGAGCGCGATTCGGCGCTGGCCAGTGCCGCCCAGGGGAGCGCCGATATCGACCAGGCGAAAGCAACGCTTGAGATGTCGCGTCAGGATTTACAAACGGTCATCGTCAATCGCGGTTCGCTGGAAGCGGACGTTGAGAACGCGAAAGCCGCGCTGGAGCTGGCGCAGATCGATCTGCAAAACACCCGCATTGTCGCGCCGCGTGACGGTCAGCTCGGGCAGATTGCAGTGCGTCTGGGGGCGTACGTCACCGCCGGGACGCACCTTACCACGCTGGTCCCGCCGCAGCACTGGGTGATCGCCAATATCAAAGAGACGCAGCTGGCGAATTTACGCGTCGGACAGCCGGTGAAATTTACCGTCGATGCCTTAAACGATAAAGCCTATCAGGGCCGCGTGGAGAGCATATCCCCGGCCACAGGGGTCGAGTTCAGCGCTATCACCCCGGACAACGCCACGGGCAACTTTGTTAAAATCGCCCAGCGCATCCCGGTACGCATTGAGGTACTCGGTGAGCCGGAGGAGTACCGGCTGCTGCGTCCTGGCATGTCGGTGCAGGTGACCATCGACACGCGGGAGGCGAAACAATGACGCTTCGCCCGATAGCCGGCCTGCTGATAATGACTATCCTGGCGGGATGCCAGTCGGTAGACGTTGAGCCCGCCAAATCGTCCCTGCACATACCGGCCCAGTGGCGCGCGACGTCGGGGCCAGCCAGCCCGACAGAGCAGCTCTGGTGGCGAAATTTTCACGACAGCAATCTGAATCGCTATGTGGATCAGGCGCTGAAGAATAACAGCGACGTGCTGATTGCCCGCGAGCGGATTAACGAGTACCAGGCCCGGGTGTACGCTGCTGACGGCAGCCTGTTCCCGTCGCTTGACGCGGGCGTGACCGGGACGCGCGCGCGCTCGCAGTCCGCCGCCACGGGGCTTCCGGTATACGGTACGTTGTACAAAGGCAGCCTGACCGCCAGCTACGACGTGGATATCTGGGGCGTAAACCGCAGCACCTCCCGTGCCGCTGAAGCGTCGCTGGAGGCACAAAAGGCGGCGGCTGCGGCGGCTGATCTTACCGTCGCATCCTCGGTGGCCTCCGGGTACGTCACCCTGCTGTCGCTGGACGAACAGCTGCGCGTTACCCGGTCCACGCTGAAGTCGCGTGAAGAGGCGTTCAACCTCGCCAAGCGACAGTTTGAGACGGGATACAGCTCTCGCCTTGAGCTGATGAAATCGGATTCTGAGCTGCGCGCCACCCGCGCCCAGGTTCCACTGCTTCAGCACCAGATTGCGCAGCAGGAAAATGCGCTTAGCCTGCTGCTGGGCAGCAACCCGGGTGACGTTGCGCGCGGTGAAAGCTTTGATGCCCTGACGCCGCTGAAACTGCCCTCCCAGCTGCCGTCGACGCTACTGAACCGACGCCCGGATATCGTCCAGGCTGAACGTCAGCTGATTGCGGCGGACGCGACGCTGGCGGCATCGCGCGCCAGCCTGCTGCCGTCGATCAACCTCACGGCCACGGGATCGGTGCAGGATCGCACGCTGTCGGGATTGCTGGATAACCCGCTACAGCTCTGGAGCGTGGGCGGCAGTATTCTTGCGCCGCTGCTGAACCGTCAGGCGCTGAATGCGCAGGTAGATATCTCTCAGTCCCAGCGGAATCAGGCGCTGTATAGCTACGAAAAAACCGTGCGTAACGCGTTTGCTGAGGTGAATGACAGCCTTGATGCCATCACCCGCTATCAGGAACAGCTTACCGAGCTGCTGGCACAGCAGACGGTCGCGCAGGAGACGCTGCGGATTGCGCAAAACCGCTACCGCAACGGATACTCTTCTTATCTGGATGAGCTCGATGCGCAGCGCACGCTGTTCTCGGTGCAGACCAGCGTGGTACAGGTGAAAAACAACCTGCTGCTGGCGCAAATTGATTTGTATAAAGCGCTGGGCGGCGGCTGGAGCAGTGCCTGAAAACATGCCCGGTGGCGCTGCGCTTACCGGGCCTACATTTCGCACCCGACGATACCCTCCAGGGAGTCAATCTATGCAACAACAGTGGTGTTCAGTAGATACTTACATGATTTCTTCGCTTATTCCTGAGGATGAGGTTCTCCAGAGCGTGCTTGAAAACAACAAACGCGCCGGTTTGCCCGAGCACGATGTTGCCGCTAATCAGGGGCAACTGCTGGCGCTGTTTGTCCGCATGACACAGGCGCGTCGAATACTGGAAATCGGTACGCTGGGTGCGTATAGCTCAATCTGGATGGCGCGCGCCCTGCCGCCGGATGGAAAGCTGATTACGCTTGAAGCGGACCCGAAACATGGCGCTGTTGCACGCCAGAACATTCACCTCGCGGGACTCAGCGATCGTATCGAATTGATTGAAGGCCCGGCGCTAAAGTCGCTCGAGAATTTCGGTGACGTCCCTCCCTTCGACCTGATCTTTATTGATGCCGATAAGCCTAACAATCCCGGTTACCTGGAGTGGTCGCTGCACTACTCCCGCCCCGGCACGGTCATTATCGGCGACAACGTGGTACGTGACGGCGAGGTGATTAACGGGCAAAGCGACGATGCACGCGTGCAGGGAGTACGGAAGTTTATCGAGATGACTGGAGATAACCCGCGCTTAACCGCCACTGCGCTGCAAACGGTGGGCATTAAGGGATGGGATGGGTTTACGCTGGCGATGGTGAACGGGTGAACAAAAGCCGGGTGGCGGCTACGCCTTACCCGGCCTACATGTTTTACCGTAGGCCCGGTAAGCGCAGCGCCACCGGGCAACGGTTTTAGCCGGAAATCTGCTCCATCGCCTGCAAGATACGCTTATCCGAAATGGGATACGGCGTTCCCAGCTGCTGAGCGAAGAAGCTGACGCGCAGCTCCTCGATCATCCAGCGGATCTCCCGCACGTCGTCGTCATCGCGACGCGCCGGCGGCAGTTTGTTGAGCCACTGCTGCCACGCCTGCTGCACGTTTTCGACTTTCAGCATCTGCGCACGATCGCGATGCGGATCGACCGCCATTTTCTCCAGACGCTTCTCTATCGCCTGCAAATAACGCAGCGTATCGCCCAGACGCTTAAAGCCATTGCCGGTGACAAAGCCGCGATACACTAGCCCCGCCATCTGCGCCTTGACGTCCGACAGCCCCAGGGCCATGGTCATATCCACCCGCCCCTTCAGGCGCTTGTTGATATTGAACACGGCGGTAAGGATCTGCTCGACCTGTTTGGCAATCTCGACCACGGTGTCGTTCAGCTCCGCGCGCACCTTTTCATGAAGCTGAGCAAAGCCCTCTTCCGTCCAGACCGGACCGCCGGCCTCGTGGATCAGCTTATCCACACCGCAGGAGATGCAGTCGTCGATCAGGTCCAGCACCTTACCGTACGGGTTAAAGTAGAGCCCCAGCTTGGCTTTGTTCGGCAGCTTCTCGTGCAGATACTTAATCGGCGACGGGATGTTAAGCAGAAGCAGTCGACGCAGCCCACGCCACATCATCTGCTGTTGCTCCTGCGGATTGTCAAAGAGCTTAATCGCCACGCTGTCGCGCTCATCCACCAGCGCGGGCCAGGCTTTCACCCTGTAGTTCCCGCGCTTCTGCTCGTAGCTTTCCGGGAGCTGACCAAAGCTCCAGATGTGCAGCCCGCTCTGCTCAATGCCGTCATCGGCCACCGCAGAGAGCGTCTCCTGGACTTTACCTTTCAGCGCCTCTTTCAGCTCCGTCAGAGAACGGCCTTCGAGCAGCTTTTTGTTTTTATCGTCCACCACGCGGAATGTGATTTTCAGGTGATCGGGCACCTGATCCCAGTTCCAGTCGTCGCGGTCGATGGTGGTTCCGGTCATGCGGCGGAACTCACGCTCCAGGGCGTCCAGCAGCGGCAGCTCCAGCGGTGTGACGCGGCCTAAAAACGCTTCGGCGTAGTTCGGCGCCGGCACAAAGTTACGCCGAACCGGTTTAGGCAGGGATTTGATTAACGCAATGACCAGCTCGCGGCGCAGGCCGGGGATCTGCCACTCAAACCCGCTCTCTTCCACCTGGTTTAACAGCGGCAGCGGAATGTGCACCGTCACACCATCGGCATCCGCGCCCGGCTCAAACTGATAGGTCAGACGCAGCTTGAGGTTGCCCTTATGCCAGAAGTTCGGATAATCGAGCTTGCTGACCGACTCCGCGCCCTCTTTGATCAGCATGCTCTTTTCGAAGTTGAGCAGGTCCGGGGCCTCTTTGCTGGCTTTCTTCCACCAGCTGTCGAAATGGCGCGCCGAGATCACATCGTGACTGATGCGCTGATCGTAAAACTCAAACAGCGTCTCGTCGTCCACCAGAATGTCGCGACGGCGGGACTTGTGCTCAAGCTCTTCCACCTCGGTGCGCAGCTTCAGGTTTTCGCGGAAGAACGCATGACGCGTCTGCCAGTCGCCTTCCACCAGCGCGTGGCGGATAAACAGCTCGCGACTCAACGCCGGATCGATCTGGCTGTAGTTAACCTTACGCGCGGCCACCACCGGCAGGCCGTAGACGGTGACTTTTTCCGTCGCCATCACCGCGCCCTGCCCACGCTCCCAGTGCGGCTCGCTGTATGAGCGTTTCAGCAGGTGCTGCGCCACCGGCTCAACCCACTCCGGATCGATACGCGCGGCGATACGCCCCCACAGACGGCTGGTTTCCACCAGCTCGGCGACCATGGTCCACTTCGGCGGCTTCTTAAACAAACCGGAGCCCGGGAAGATGGAGAAACGCGCGTTGCGTGCGCCGGTATATTCCTGCTTATCCGCATCCTTCATCCCGATATGAGACAGCAGGCCGGTCAACAGGGCGATATGGATTTCGCGGTACTCCGCCGGTTCACTGTTCACCGGTATACCCAGCTCTTTCACCACCTGGTGCAGCTGGGTGTAGATATCCTGCCACTCGCGTACGCGCAGATAATTGAGGAAATCCACCCGGCACTGACGGCGGAACTGGTTCGAGGAGAGCGCTTTTTGCTGCTCGCCAAGGTAGTTCCACAGGTTCACAAAGGCGAGGAAATCGGACTCTTTATCGTGGAAGCGACGGTGTTTTTCGTCCGACGCCTGCTGCTTGTCCATCGGACGCTCGCGCGGATCCTGAATGGAGAGCGCCGAGGTAATGATCATCGCCTCGCGCACGCAGCCGTGTTTTTGCGCCTCCAGCACCATGCGCGCCAGACGCGGGTCGACCGGCAACTGGCTAAGCTGGCGGCCCAATGGCGTTAGCTTGTAGGCCGTCGCCTGTTCGTCGGTGGTGATGGCCCCCAGCTCTTCCAGCAGCCGCACCCCGTCCTGAATATTGCGCTTATCCGGCGCTTCCACAAACGGGAAGGCGGCGATATCGCCCAGCCCCAGCGCGGTCATTTGCAGGATAACGGATGCCAGGTTGGTCCGCAGGATCTCCGGATCGGTAAACTCCGGGCGCGACAGGAAATCGTCTTCCGAATAGAGACGAATACAGATCCCTTCCGACACGCGGCCGCAGCGGCCCTTACGCTGATTAGCCGACGCCTGCGAAACCGGCTCAATCGGCAGGCGCTGAACTTTGGTGCGGTAGCTGTAGCGGCTGATGCGCGCCGTACCCGGGTCGATCACGTATTTAATGCCCGGTACGGTCAGCGAAGTTTCGGCCACGTTGGTCGCCAGCACGATGCGGCGCCCGCTGTGCGGCTGGAACACGCGGTTCTGCTCGCTGTTCGACAGGCGCGCGTACAGCGGCAGGATCTCAGTATGGCGCAGATCGCGCTTGCTGAGCGCATCGGCGGTATCGCGGATCTCGCGCTCGCCGCTCATGAAGATCAGAATGTCGCCAGAACTCTCGTTGCCCAGCTCGTCGACGGCATCAAAGATGGCCTGAAGCTGGTCGCGCTCGGTATCGTCCGCCTCTTCCACAATCGGGCGATAGCGCACTTCCACCGGATACGTGCGTCCTGACACCTCAATAATCGGCGCATTGTTGAAATGTTTTGAGAAGCGCTCCGGGTCGATGGTCGCGGAGGTGATGATGATTTTCAGATCCGGACGCCGGGGCAGCAGCTCTTTCAGGTAGCCGAGCAGGAAGTCGATGTTCAGGCTGCGCTCGTGCGCTTCATCGATGATGATGGTGTCGTACTGCATCAGCAGACGATCCTGCTGGATTTCCGCCAGCAGGATACCGTCGGTCATCAGCTTAACCATGGTGTTATCGCTGACGTGGTCGCTGAATCGCACCTTGTAGCCGATGCAGCCGCCCGGCTCCGTTTGCAGCTCTTCCGCAATACGGTTCGCCACGGTGCGCGCCGCCAGACGACGCGGCTGGGTGTGACCGATCAGCCCTTTCACCCCGCGGCCCAGCTCCATGCAGATTTTCGGCAGCTGAGTGGTTTTACCTGAACCGGTTTCCCCCGCGACGATCACCACCTGGTGGTCGCGTACGGCCTCAAGAATGTCCTGTTTCTTCTGGCTGACGGGCAGATTTTCCGGATAGGTAATCTCCGGACGTGCGGCTTCACGCAGCACAACTTTCCCTGCCGCCTGTTCAATCTCGTTGGCCATCTCCTGGTAAATGGCCTGTTGTGCATCAGGATTTTTAACCTTCTTAACGCCGTGCAGACGGCGCGCAAACCGCTGTTTATCGCGCAGCATCAGCGAATCAAGCTTTTGCATCAGCATCGGGAAGGTCAATTTTTGGTGTTCTGTCATAGCGTTAACGGGCAGTGCACTGCCGGATAAAATCTCTTTTTAATGATTGGTATAGAGTACCACATCAGCGCTTTTCGCGCCTTATTCAAAAAATTCGAACATAGGCTTCGATATATTGCGCTATCCCTGTGGCAGGATTGTGAATAAAGTGTCAACAAGCAACGGGGCAACCCCCTCAATCAAATACAAAACAGGAATTTCCCATGAGCAAAGTATTAGTGTTGAAATCCAGTATTCTGGCAGGGTATTCACAGTCTGGTCAGCTGTCTGACTATTTCGTTGAACAGTGGCGTGAACAGCACAGCGCGGATGAAATCACCGTGCGTGACCTGGCGGCAAACCCAATTCCTGTGCTGGACGGCGAGCTGGTTGGCGCGCTGCGTCCGAGCGATGCGCCTCTTACCCCGCGTCAGCAGGAAGCCCTGGCGCTCTCCGACGAGCTGATTGCTGAGTTGCAGGCGCACGACGTTATCGTGATCAACGCCCCAATGTACAACTTCAACATTCCTACCCAGCTGAAGAACTACTTCGACCTGGTGGCGCGCGCTGGCGTAACCTTCCGTTACACCGAGAACGGCCCGGAAGGTCTGGTGAAAGGCAAGCGTGCGGTTGTACTGACCAGCCGCGGCGGTATTCACAAAGATACCCCTACCGACCTGGTCGCACCGTACCTGACGCTGTTCCTGGGCTTCATCGGCATTACCGACGTGAACTTCGTGTTCGCTGAAGGTATCGCTTACGGCCCGGAAGTGGCCACCAAAGCGCAGACCGACGCGAAAGCCGCTATCGACAGCCTGGTCGCTGCCTAAGTTTTCCCCCTCTCACCGCCCGGTGGGAGGGTTTTTCTTTTCCCCCGTATTTCGTTATCATCCGCACCCACTCTCCAGCCCGGCGGCCTGATGTCTGTCATTATCGATACGTTTATTGCACCACCCTGTCACGACGACATTGAGATCCTCTGGCAGGACGAGCATCTGCTGCTGATCAATAAACCTTCCGGTCTGCTCAGCCTGTCGGGGAAAAATCCGCAAAACCTCGATTCCGTCCACCACCGTCTTGTTCAAACCTTTCCCGGCTGCACGCTGGTGCATCGTCTTGATTTTGGCACTTCGGGTCTGATGGTCATTGCGCGTAACAAAGCGATCAACGCCGCGCTTTGCCACCAGTTCAGTCAGCGCGCCGTGAACAAGGTTTACACCGCCCTGTTGTGCGGACATGTGGAACAGGACGAAGGGACCGTGGATGCGCCGATTGCCAAAGATCCGGCGCTGTTTCCGCTGATGACGATCTGTGCCCGCACCGGTAAGCCCGCTCGCTCGCGCTATCGGGTGGTGGAACGTATTTACCAGGATACGATAATGCCGCTGACGCGGGTTGAGCTTACCCCGGAGACCGGGCGCACCCACCAGCTGCGCATTCACTGCCAGCAGTTAGGCCACCCTATTCTTGGGTGCGATCTGTATGGTGGTCTGGAATGGCCGGGGGCGGAAGAAACGCCCCGGCTGATGCTGCATGCAAGCGCTCTGAATTTTATTCATCCGCTGAGCGGCGAGACGATGAACGCCCGTCACGCCGCGCCGTTCTGAGCGGGGATTACCACATTAAATCGTCAGGGATTTTGAAGTCTGCGTACGGATCGTCTTCGTCCTGCTCTTCCTGACTCAGGGCGCTGTTTAGCACAATGCTGTCCGCATCGCGCTGGGCAATTTTATCCGCCACTACCGCCGGGATAATCGCGTAATCACAGTCGCCATTCGCGTTAATCACCAGTCGGGCAATCGCCAGACGGCCGTTGATCAGCTGGGTTTGCGTCTGCTTATCGACCTCGATTTTTTTGATAAGGTTGCCGTCGGTAAAGTTAAAGGTAATGTTGCCCTTCGCCACGGTGATGCGGTTCATCTCAATCAGCTGCTTCACCTGCGCCCTGAACTCTTTTGCCAGCACCGCCTGTTTTTGCTGTTCGCTCAGCTGCTTATCACGCTCCAGCTGGGCTTTCTTGTTCTCTTCAACAGCCTCTCTCGCCTCGCGAGCCTGGACGCGGGATTTTTTCGCCGTGCGCTGGACCTTCGCCATCTTTTTACTGCTGACTAAGCCCGCTTTCAGCATCTGCTCTTGTAGGGTGAGTTTTGTCATGTTCGTTTAAACCGGTTGGAAATGTCGGGGGATTATACCTGAATCGCGCAGTTCATGAAGAACCCTCATGTTGCAGTGAAATTAAGTCACTTCCCCTGCGCCAGTGGCTCAGGCATAAATTATGCATTGATAACGTTCCGGCAACATGAACTTAGGATGCATAACCAAATGAGTCAGGCTTTCACATTTACCCTTAAGCGCAGTTGCTTTGATGAAAATTATAACCCGTCAGAAAACACGCGTACCACCACCAACTTCGCCAACCTGGCGCGTGGCGAGAAGCGTCAGGAGAACCTGCGCAATACGCTGGTGATGATCAACAACCGCTTTAACGCGCTGGCGAGCTGGGATAACCCGAAAGCTGACCGCTATGCCGTCGAGCTGGAGATTATTTCAGTCGATATGAATATCGGCGGCGATTTTACTTTCCCGGCCATCGAAATTCTGCAAACGACGATCGTGGATAAAAAAACCCACGAGCGCATCGAAGGCATCGTCGGAAATAACTTCTCATCGTATGTTCGTGACTATGATTTCAGCGTCCTGCTGCTGGAGCATAATAAAGACCGGGCCCGTTTCTCTCTCCCCGAGAATTTTGGCGAGCTGCACGGCAATATCTTTAAAAGCTTCGTGCATTCTGCGGAATATCAGGCGAACTTCAAAAAAGCGCCGGTGATCTGCCTGAGCGTCTCCAGCAAAGTCACCTATCGTCGTACCGGTAACCACCACCCGGTGCTGGGCTATGAGTACCAGCCGGACGGCGAGTCGCTAACGGAACAGTACTTCGCGAAGATGGGCCTGAAGGTTCGCTATTTCATGCCGGAAAACAGCGTCGCGCCATTCGCCTTCTTCTTCACCGGCGATTTACTGCGTGATTACACCAATCTGGAACTGATCGGCACCATCAGCACCATGGAGACGTTCCAGAAGATCTATCGACCAGAAATTTACAATGCCAATTCCGCTGCGGGACAGTGCTATCAGCCCGACCTGAATCAGCAGGATCACTCATTAACCAAAATCGTCTATGACCGTGAAGAGCGCAGCCGGCTGGCCATTGAACAGGGTAAATATACCGAAGAGCGGTTTATCAAACCCTATAAAACCCTTCTTGAGCAGTGGTCTCAACACTTCACGCTTTAATTTAATACGGATAAAAGGTTCTTTTATGAAAACATTGCTCCCGACATCAACGGCTGGCAGCCTGCCGAAACCCACCTGGCTTGCGCAGCCGGAAACGCTCTGGTCGCCGTGGAAACTCCAGGACGAGGAATTACTGGCAGGGAAACAGGATGCGCTGCGTTTGTCTCTGGATGAACAGATTCGCGCCGGGATTGATATCGTCAGCGACGGGGAACAAACCCGCCAGCATTTTGTCACCACCTTTATTGAACATCTCAGCGGCGTGGATTTTGAGAACCGTCAGACGGTACGCATCCGTAACCGTTACGATGCGAGCGTGCCGACCGTGGTAGACGCGGTGGCGCGCCAGAAGCCGGTGTTTGTTGACGACGCGAAATACCTGCGCCAGCTGACTGACAAGCCGATCAAGTGGGCGCTGCCCGGCCCGATGACCATGATCGACACGCTATACGATGCCCACTATAAAAGCCGCGAAAAGCTGGCCTGGGAGTTCGCTAAAATTCTCAATCAGGAGGCCCGCGAGCTGGAAGCGGCCGGCGTCGACATTATTCAGTTCGACGAACCTGCCTTTAACGTCTTTTTCGACGAGGTGAATGACTGGGGTATCGCCGCACTGGAGCGCGCCATTGAAGGGCTGAAATGCGAAACCGCGGTACATATCTGTTACGGGTACGGCATCAAAGCCAATACGGACTGGAAAAAGACGCTCGGCTCCGAGTGGCGCCAGTATGAAGAGGCATTTCCAAAGTTACAGACCTCGAAGATCGATATCATCTCGCTGGAGTGCCACAACTCGCGCGTGCCGATGGATCTGCTGGAGCTTATCCGCGGTAAAAAAGTGATGGTCGGGGCAATTGACGTCGCCACCCAGACCATCGAAACGCCGGAAGAGGTGGCCGATACGCTGCGCAAGGCGTTGCAGTTTGTTGATGCAGACAAGCTCTATCCGTCCACCAACTGCGGTATGGCCCCCCTTTCCCGCCAGGTCGCCAACGGTAAGCTGAAGGCGTTAAGCGCCGGGGCTGACATTATCCGTCGCGAGCTTGCCCGCTAACCTTCAGGTTTGCCAGTACAGTGGCGTACCGAATCGCTCAATATAGTAATCAATCACCGCCCTGACGTTCAGGGGCGGATGACGCGCGTTCGGGTAAATCGCCGCAATCGTCAGTGGCTCCGTATTAATTGAACACTCCATTTCCGGCAGCAGTGCCACCAGCTCACCGCTTTTGAGCCGTTCGCTCACCATCCAGTCCGGGAAAAGCACAACGCCCATGCCGCCCAGCGCCGCAATCAGGAGCGTTTCCGCGTTATTGGAAGTCATCAGCGGTACAATGGGATAATGAACCCACGCCTCGCCCGGCCGCCGGATCAGCCAGCGGTTAGGCCCGGACGAGCCGCGGTAAACCAGACAGTGGTGACGGCTGAGATCGTCTGGCCCCTCGGGCGCGCCATGTTTTTGCAGATAGTCCGGCGAGGCCGCCAGATGATAGAACTGCTGCCCGAACACCCGGGCGTGAAACGAGGAGTCCGTCAGCGCGCCGATGCGGAAGATAACGTCCGCGGCATCACGGTGCGGATCGATAAAATCGTCGGTGAGGGTCAGTTCAATGGAGAGACGAGGGTAACGCGCCAGAAGCCCCGGCAGGCCCGGCGCGATGTGCCTTTGTCCGAAAAAGACCGGGCCATTGATACGCAGCGTGCCCGACGGCTCGCGGGCGCGTTCATCCAGCTCGCGTCGCGCGTCCTCCATATTCCCGGCCATCGCACGGGCATAGCGCACAAAAAGATGCCCGCTCTCTGTGGGCATAATCGCCCGCGTGTTGCGGTAGAAAAGCTGTTGCCCGAGGGCGTCCTCAAGCTGGTGGATCACGCGTGAGACCTGCGACGCAGAAATCCCTTCCCGCCTCGCCACCACGGAAAAATTCTGCGTTTCATAAACGTCGATGAAGATCAGCAGCGCGCGAATGCTGATATGTCCGGCATCCATCATTAATGCATTTCCTGCAAAGGTGTTTCCTGCATTATGGCATTTTTCTCAATGATGTTCAGACGTAATCTTCTCCGCCTGGAAAAAGGAGAAAAAGCGTTATGCACATTATTTTAATTTTACTGGTGATTGCTGGTGGCATGGGGCTGTCCGTGGAAGCCGGGCTGCTGGGGCCGCTGGGCGCAGAGGTGGGCGACCTGTGGGCGGCGTTCAGCATATTCAGCGTGGGAACGGGGCTGACGTTTCTGCTGATGCTGTTTTTCAGCCCGCGCAACAGTCCCTCATTTTTTGCGCAGCCTTCATGGCACCTGTTGGGCGGCGTGCTCGGCCCGGTTTACGTCATCATTCTCACCATTGCCACGCCTGCGATCGGCATTGCCATGACGATGATCGGCATTCTGGCAGGCCAGGTTTTTAAAAGCCTGATTATTGACCACTATGGCCTGCTGGGTACGCCGCACCGCAGGATCGATACAAAACGCATTATTGCGCTGGGATTTATAATCGCCGCGCTCATTCTCGTGGCGCAGGGGTAACGTTATGACAGTGATTATGATTATTCTGGCGGTGATTGGCGGCGCAACGCTGAGCATTCAGGCTGCCATTAACGGGCAATTAGGCAGCAGCGTGGGGGTATTTAAAAGCGCGTTTCTGACGTTTTCCGTCGGCGCGCTGGTGACCGCCATGCTGATCTTCTTTTTTGAGCCGAAACAGGCGGTCAGCCTGATGGATGTGCCCAAATGGCAGCTTCTGGGGGCCCTGTGCGGCGTGCCCTATATCGTGATTATGGTGCTCGCAGTGCAGCGCATCGGGACCGCCGTTGCCACGGTAGCGGTTATCCTGGGCCAGCTGGCCATGAGCATGCTGATTGATAACTTTGGCTGGCTGAACAATGAAGCCATTCCGTTTTCAGTGAGCCGTTTCGGGGCCGTCGTCTGCCTGAGTATTGCGCTCTTCTTCATCTACTCAAGCAGTAAACCTCAGCCCGAAGAGGATTAACCGCCCTCTTTGCGGGTAAAGAACAGCGTCACCGTGGCGACGGTGACGCCAAATTTCTTCATCTCGGTTTTATTAAACAGACGGGTGCTGTCCTGCAAATACATCCAGTCATCAAAGTGCAGCAGCCAGGTTTTACCGTCCGCCTTCACGTTCATGCTGTAGCGCCAGTTAAGGGCATTGCCCGCCGCCTGGCCTGTCGCGACACCTTCTATGTCACCCGCCGTGCCTTCATAGCGATTCTGCCCAACGCGGCGGATATGCCAGACGCGCTGCTGCTTCTCGCCGTCATCGTAGACAAAATGTTCATTCAGGGTCAGCGTATCGCCGATAACATCCCCGGCGATCTCGACGTGAAAACGACGGATCTGCTTACCGCTGCGATCCTGCACCATCCCCCACGCCTCGGTTTTCCCCTGGAAGTAAGTAAAAATATCAAGCCGTGGCTGCTGCTGACGATACTCTGTCACCTCGGTGCTACATCCGGCCACCAGCATCGTCAGGGCAAGCGCCATTAACAGGAAACGTTTCATTGTGGTCCTCCGATTAACTGCTGACGCAGTTCAGGATACTCGCTCAGCCATGCTTCACTCTGCGGCTCCTGCTGCAAAATGCCCTGCGCCTGCCACTGGTCGCGGGTCGCCTCAACCAGGTCGTCACCATCGATGTCCCGGGCATAGGTGATAATCAGCGCATTATCGCCGTCTAACCCTGTATAGCTGCCGTCGGGCGTCAGAAGCTGAGAGGTATAAACGGTAAACGGCCCCCAGACGCTCGCCGATCAGGTAGGCCACCGGCCCGCCCAGGGTCGCCAGTACCGTCAGCAACCAGCCCGGCAAGGTGGTCGTGCGGGTCAGTTGCGTCCAGACGGTGGCAAACATTAGCCACAGCGCCACCATCCATAGCGGCATCAGGGACGCGCCCGTGAACGCAATCAGCCCCGTCAGCGCCCAGAGCGCGTCCAGTAGAGATCAAACCCGATGGCCAGCAGAAATACCTGCCCGTAGCGCTTCACACGCGTTCCGCAGTCAGCTGCACCACGCTGATGGTGCGGGCATTAAACCCGGCTTCACAGTAGCCGAGGTAGTACAGCCACATCCGGCGGAAACGGTCATCAAACCCGAGCTTTTCAATCTCCTGCCAGGCGTGAACGAACCGCTGACGCCAGTGCGCCAGCGTGCGGGCGTAGTCCGGCCCCATATCGAAGAGGTTACGCACCACAAAATCGGTATGGCGGGTCATGAGTTCATTCATGGCGGTGATGCTGGGCAAAAAGCCGCCGGGGAAGATGTAGCGCTGAATAAAATCGACGCTTTTGCTGTAGTCGCGATAGCGTTGATCCTGAATGGTGATGGCCTGAATCGCCATCCGCCCGCCTGGACGCAGACGCGCCTGGCAGGTGCGGAAAAATGTTGGCAGGTAGCGTTGACCGACGGCCTCAATCATCTCAACCGACACCAGCTTGTCGTAGACCCCGGTCAGATCGCGGTAGTCGCAGAGCAGCACCTCAACGCGATCCTGCAACCCTGCCCGGGCGATGCGCGCGGTGGCCCAGTGGTACTGCTCCTGCGACAGCGTGGTGGTGGTCACCCGGCAGCCGTAATGACGGGCGGCATATTCCGCCATCGCCCCCCAGCCAGTGCCAATCTCCAGCAGATGATCGTTTGCCGTGAGCGCCAGCTGGTCGCACAGCCTCCCCATTTTCGCCTGCTGAGCCGCGGTCAGATCCTGCTCGTCCCCGCTAAACAGCGCGCTGGAGTACAGGAGATGTTCATCAAGGAAATGGGCGTAAAAGGCGTTGCCCAGATCGTAATGGGCGGCAATATTTTCCCGCGCCTGCGCGCGGGAGTTGCGCCGCATCCAGTGCCGCAGCCGCTCCACCGGTTTCCCGAGCAGGCGAAACCCTTTTTCCAGCTTTCCGAGGATTTGGCTATTGCGCGCAATCAACTCCAGCAGCGGCGTCAGGTGGGGCGTCTCCCAGTCGCCATCCATCCACGCTTGTGCCGCGGCGAGGCTGCCCCCGGTTAAAATGCGCCAGTAGACGCCTGGAGCAAGTACCTGCACCTCAGCGTGAAGCGCGGCGGAGGCGTCGCCGAACTGGAACGTCTGCGCGCCTTCACGCAGCGTCAGCGAGCCACCGCGCAGGCCATTCAGCAGGCGGAAGAGCAACCATCGCGCGACGCGGACGTTGCGCGGGATATCGGGTTCAAGCGCAAAGACGGGATTGGTCATGAGTGTTCACTCCTGCTGAGGGGATGGTTATGCAGCGGCACGCGCTTCAGCCACAGCCTGAGCGCCTGCCAGTAAATGGCGAAAACGGTTTTGAGGGTCATCAACGGGATCCGCACCAGCAGCGCACGCAGCGCCGTGCGCGTCAGCGGCGCCCGGCGCAGCGTCAGGGTGGCATCAAACACCTTCGTCTCCTGATGGTTTTCGATATGCATGCGCAGCGTGCTGTCCGGGCTGTTGAAGCGCCAGTGGTAGATCATATCCATCGGATTAAAAGGCGAGACGTGAAACGCTTTCTCCGTCGGCGGGGCGTCCCGCCCCGCTACCGCGTAGTAATGTCGTTCATTCCACGGCGTGTTACGGACTTCGGCGAGAACCCAGCGCAGGGTGTCTTCCCCGTCATAGCAGTAGTAAAAATTGACCGGGTTGAAATGAAAACCGAAATAGCGCAGCTGAGTCAGAAGCATGACCCGCCCCGCCGGACGTTCGCCGGTCAGATTTTCCAGACGCTCAAGGACACGCGCTTTGAGCGGCGTGCCCAGCGGGTAATCCGCATCATAAAATGCCGCGGGCGCAACACGGTTACGACGCACGCCGACAGAGGGCAGCGCGTCCAGCTCATCCAGATCGAGCCAGGCCATAAACACGCTGTAGGTAAAGTGGTGCGCTTTCGGCGCAAGCCGACGATGGCGCAATGTACCGTGGTAAAGGCAGCTGTTCATCTCAGTTGCCCTCCCCGGTCGCGATAGCGTTGACCACGTCCAGCGCACTGCGCACGCCATCTTCGTGGAAGCCGTTGTACCAGTACGCGCCGCAGAACCAGCTCCGCTGGCGACCGTTTATTTCGCCGCGCCGGGCCTGAGCTTGCCAGCTTTGCGGGTTAAAAAGCGGATGCTCATAGACAAAGCGGCGCAGCACAAACCGTTCCTCCACCGGCGTTTCCGGGTTGAGGGTGACGCAAAACAGCGGGCAACCCGGCGGCAGTCCCTGCAAGATATTCATGTTGTAGGTGACGCAGGCGCTGGCCTGATCCTGCTCGCTGAGGCGGTAGTTCCAGCTCGCCCACGCGCGTTCGCGCACCGGCAGCCAGCGCGGATCGCGGTGAAGCACCACCTCGTTACGCTGCCAGCCGATATCCCCCAGCACCTCGCGTTCAGCCTGCGTTGGGCTGGCGAGCATCGCCAGCGCCTGAGCGGAGTGGCAGGCGAAGATCACCTGATCAAAAGTGTCTGTTACGCCCTCACGCGCAATATCAACCCCACGATCGTGGCGAATAACCTGCTGCACCGGCGCGTTAAGGTGCAGCGTCAGGCGATCGCCGAGCGTATCCAGCATCGCGCGGATATACTCCCTGGAGCCGCCTGGCACCACATACCACTGCGGACGATGGGTAATGTCCAGCAGACCGTGGTTTTCAAAAAAGCGTAAAAAGAGCGGCAGCGGAAAGCGTTTCATCTCCTGTAGCGACGACGACCAGATAGCCGCCCCCATTGGCAGGATGTAGTGGCGCGCAAAAAAGGGCGTAAAACGGTGCTGGCGCAGGAACGTTTCCAGCGTGGCGGAACCATCGACTTCGCCCCGGAGCGTCTGTTTCGCCAGCCGGTTAAAGCGCACGATCTCCTTCAGCAGCGTCCAGAAAGCCGGGTTGAGCAGATTACGTCGCTGGGCGAACAACGACGTCAGCGTGTGCCCGTTGTACTCCAGCCCGCTCTGCGGGTTGTGCACCGAAAAGCTCATCTGCGTTTTTTGCCCGCAGATGCCCAGTTCGCTGAGCAGCCCCATGAAGCGCGGATAGGTGCGGTCGTTGTAGACGATAAAACCGGTATCGATGGCAAAGCTGCCCTGCGGCGTATCGACATCCACCGTTGCGGTATGGCCGCCCGGCGTGGCCTGCGCCTCAAACAGCGTGACCTGATGATGTCCGGCGAGCCGCCAGGCACAGGTTAACCCGGCGATGCCGCTGCCGATAATTGCGATTTTCATGGTCGCACCATCCTGCGCAGCAGTGCGCGCTGAAGTACATCGGGCAGGCCGGAAAGCAGGCGCAGCGCCAGGCTGAACCCGGCGGGAAACGCGATGTGATCCTTCCCTTTTGCCAGACCGCGACGAATGGCGTGGACGGCGTCCCCCACGCTGACCCGGCCCGGCATCGGGAAATCGTTTTTGCGGGTCAGCGGCGTGTCGACAAAACCGGGTGAAACGACCGTGACGGCAATCCCTTTCGGTTCCCAGTCGAGGCGCAGCGTATCGGCGAACCAGGTTAACGCCGCCTTGGAGGCGCCATACGCTTCGGCTCGCGGGAAGTGAAGCCAGTGCGCCATCGAACTGACCAGCACCACGCGGTTGCCGGATACCAGCTGCGGCTGCAACGCCGCAAGGCAGTTTACCGGCCCGATGAAATTGGTGGTCATGACCCGCGTCACCAGCTCGGCATCCACCTCGCCGCGGTCGAGATACTCGCAGGTTCCGGCGCAGAGAATCACCGTGTCGGCAGTACAGTCCGCCAGCGCCTGGCGACAGGCGTCCCTGTCTGTCATATCGAACAGGCGCACCGTAATGTTGGGGCTGTACTGATGCACGGCTGCCAGACGTTGCGCATCGCGCCCGCAGGCAATCACCCGGTAACCATCGTCGGCAAAAGATTTCGCCAGCCCCACCCCGATGCCCGAGCTTGCGCCGGTGATCAGAACCGTTTTCATGATTTCACTCTTCGCTTCACGCCGCGCACGGCCCAGCCGAGTATCGGGAGATGTTCGTAAATCATCTCTCCGGCATCGTAGTAATCCCGCTGGCGAACAATGCGATCGTCGCGCATGTCTACCACGGAGCAGCCCGGCAGCTGGCGCATTGCCCCCCCGGCGATACGCGGGTGCGACCAGTGCATCATCCAGGTGACCACAAAGCGATCGCCCTGCTGCAACGGTGCATCGACGGTAAAGCGACAGTGCTGGACGTTAGCCAGCAGATGGGTGAAATAGCGTTGAATCGCGAACACCCCGCTGTGTTCGCCAAAGGGATCGATAAGCGTGGCATCGGCGCGATAAATCCCCGCCAGCGCCGAAGGTGGCTGGGTATCCAGCGTGGCGTAGTAATCAACGAACCGACTGATGACGGACGGCAACGTGCTCATGGGTCACATCCTGGGTGTAAACAACGTAGCGGAATCGCATAATTTAAACTTACACAATTAACTTTATTTGTCCAAGTTTGCGCAGAAATATTTTTTATTCTTATTATTTTTCAGTTATATGGAATATCACCACGCACAACCATTTTGTGAAAAATATGAATTTCGCCGCCAGGCTGCCGATTTTTTAGGGATAACCTTAAGGCAAAGGTGCCATTTATCTTCCAGACTTATCCTTTTAATTCATAAGGATGTCACGCGATGAAACATTTACTGATGACGCTCTTTTCCAGCCCGGAATCCTTGTTGCAGGTCATGAGTCACCAGGAAATTATCGAAGCCGTAGAGGATGGCGACCGCATCATCATCGATCAGGATGGAAACGCCTCGGTTAACTACAAAAGCCACGAGGTGCGGCAGGACTTTCTGCGCCATGTCAACGCGCTGAAGAGGGCCTGAAATGGGAACGGCAATATTCATGGTATTGATGGTATGCGGGTACTGGTACACCAGCCGCGACCTCTCAACACGGTTTAAAATCAAGCGATCCTTTGGCTGGGACGTCTATTTTCTTGTTGCACTGTATGGCTGTATTTTTGTTCTTCAGGGGGTGATCGCCACCGGCCTGCTGTGGCTGCTGTTGTTCGCCCTCTCCGCCGCCGATAACACGTTCCATTTCACGTCAGCAAAATATGCCGACTGGCAAATTGATTTTATGAACTGGAGCTTCCTGGGGATTCAGGCCCCGGTGGTGGTGATGCTGACCTTCGCGATCCTGTTTTGTCTCTACCGATCGAACTGGGCCGGAAGCGCGCGGCTGGACGGCGATGGCCGGAAAAAATTGTACAAGCGGCTGGCGCAGTCGAGCGGGATTGAACAACTGCTCTATCAGTGCATGGAGGAAGGTGAACTGGCGCACGTCACGCTGAAATCGCGGCGGATCTATATTGGCATGATCCATACCGCCACGCTGGAGTATGAAAAAACGGCCAATATCGTGCTTATTCCGATGCTGAGCGGCTACCGTGACGGGAAGAACATGCAGCTCTGTATCGAACATAACTACAGCAAATGGTATGCCGAGCATGACATTACGCTCGATTCGGAGCCCAAAAGCGCCATGGATTTTCGCAAAGTGATCATGCTGGATCAGATCGAGAGTATTTCGCTGTTCGATCCGGCAAGCGCCAGCGCGCTGGCGATGCGTGAATGAAAAAAATAGCGCCTTATCGTAATAAGGCGCCAGGATTAACCAGGATGAACGCTAAACTTATGGCGTGACAATATTGAACCAGAAGTCAAATGTGTCCATGTAGCTCAGCATCTCTTCCAGCTTCGCTCCGTCTCCGCTCACCTTGACGTCACCCTTGTCCATCGCCTGCTTGAGCGTCTCTTTCTTAAGGATGATGTCATTCAGCGTGGTGCGGTCCAGGGTGATGGTTGCGTCGGCATCCTTCGCCTGCGCGTTGGCGGTATGGTTCAGCACGCCGTTTTCCAGCTCCAGCTTGTATTTGCCGCCATCCTTACCGAGATCGATGTTAAAGACCGCTTTCGCGTTACCGGCCCGCACCCCGTTGATGTGCACGCCCAGGTAGTCGAAGAACATTTCCGGGGTCATCGCCCGCACGGTATCCGGGCTGGCGGTGTTCGGCGTCGGCAGCTTCTTCACGCCATTACGCAGTTCCTGCGCGCCGGTCAGGTAGAAGTTACGCCAGGTGCCCGCTTCCGCCTGGTAACCTAACTGCTCCAGCGCGTCGGCTTCCAGATTACGTGCCGCAGCGTTCTGCGGATCGGCGAAGACAATTTTGCTGATCACCTGCGCCACCCAGCGGTAGTTGCCCTGCTGATAGTCAGCTTTGGCTTTCTGCATGATGGCATCGGCCCCTCCCATGTATTCCACAAACTTCTTCGCAGCCTGTTCAGGCGGCAGTTCGTCGAGGGTAGCCGGGTTGCCGTCGAACCAGCCGAGATAAAACACGTAGGTGGCTTTGACGTCGTGGCTGACGGAACCGTAATAGCCGCGGCTAGCCCACTGTTTTTCCAGCGATTCCGGCAGTGTAAATTCAGCGGCGATCTCGTCGCGGGTCAGCCCCTTGTTTGCCATACGCAGGGTCTGGTCGTTGATGTAGCGATACATATCGCGCTGGCCTTTCATCAGCTTGACGATATTCTCGTTGCCCCAGGTCGGCCAGTGGTGCTGCGCAATAATCACTTCCGCGTCCGCGCCCCAGCGCTCAATGGCGGCGTTGATGTACTTGGACCAGGCCAGCGGATCGCGGATTTTCGCGCCGCGCAGGGAGTAGGTGTTGTGCAGGGTATGGGTCACGTCCTCTGCGGCTTCGATCATTTTCTTCTCTTTGACATACCACAGCATTTCGGACGGGGCTTCTGAGCCCGGCGCCATCATAAAGTCGTAGGTCAGCCCGTCAATCACTTCCTGCTGGCCGGTATGGGTAATGTAGTTGGTCGGCGGGATCAGGGTCACCGTACCCGCAGAGGTGGTGGTGCCAAGACCCGCCCCCACCTGGCCTTTTGCATCCGGCTTCAGCAGGTTGCCGTACATATAGCTCGCACGGCGGCTCATCGCATTCCCGGCCATAATGTTTTCGGAAACCGCTTCTTTCATAAAGCCTTCCGGGGCGTAGATCTTCACTTTGCCGGACTTCACGTCGGCTTCGTCAACCACACCGCGCAGGCCGCCGTAGTGGTCGACGTGACTGTGGGTGATCACCACAGCGACGACCGGTTTCTTGCCGCGGTTTGCATAGTAGAGATCCAGCGCTTCTTTCGCCGGTTCAGCGCTTAACAGCGGGTCGATAACGGTGATGCCCTTCTCACCTTCAATGATGGTCATGTTGGAGAGATCGAGATTACGGATCTGATACACGCCATCGGTGACCTTAAACAGCCCGCCAATGTTGATCAGCTGTGACTGACGCCACAGGCTCGGGTTTACCGTATCCGGGGCTTTTTCACCCTCTTTCACGAAATCATATTTCGCCGGGTTCCAGATAACATTCCCCTGCTCGCCTTTAATCATGTTTTGTGGCAGCGGGGCGATAAAACCTTTATGGGCGTTCTCAAAGTCGGTTTTATCGGCAAACGGTAATTTGTTATACAGGGCGTTATTTGCCTGCCGGGTTGTGGCAGTGGCATCCTGCGGCTGCACTTCCGCAAACGCGGAAAGCGACAGCGACGTCAACACACCGGCAAGCGCCAGATGTTTAGCAATTAGGGTTAATTTCATTGAATGGCCTCATAGATTAATTGCGCCGCCTGGATATTTACGGTTGGCGGATAATTTTAATGCGAACTCATTGACGACCATTCTAATCAGAATACTTTCTCATCATAGTCCCATATGGGACTGGTTATTTATCGGTTCGTAATCCGGGGGCTATTGCTGCTATACTCGTTACCACGGCAGACGTTGCGGGGAGAGGCTTAGCGTGAATTTTCAGGATATCCATACCTATTATCAGCAACTCAATATTGGGCAATTCTTTCCGCACATGCTTTGTAAAGGCGAGGCCTTAACCGTTGCCGCAAATAAAAAATTCACCGTCGAGCCTGGCTATATCTATTTTTGCACTGAAGGGTCGCTGACAATATTAATGCCTGATGATGGCCTAAATATTGGCAATACTATCGAGTATATGCCGATAGGGTTAATGGAAAGGTATTGTCCACTGGCGAAGTATGAATATCGCAGCAGTGCGAAGGTGAAGCTGGTGAGAATAGCCTGGGCCGACTTCGACCAGCTATTTTTCGAGGGCGGGTCTGAGCGCATGCAGGCGCTGGCCACCATACTGACCTACATGTCCATTTTCACCATCGACCTGCACAATGAACGCAGGCAGGTCACCAGCTACCAGACCATAAAACCGATGCTGTACCGCTATCTCTATCGGCAGGAGACCCACACGGGAGAGAATGAGGGCCTGGCGCTGTTTATCATTAAGCGCACCAACCTGTCACGCACGCATGTCTTTCGCGTGCTGGCAGATCTCAAAGCCGGGGGCTATATCACCATGAAGCGCGGAAAGCTGGTGTCGATTGACCGGCCCCTGCCGGAAGCGTATTAAGCTCATCTTCACGCCTTGAGCAACATGCGGGAACGAACGGCCTTATTTATCCCGGCCAGCCGACTTGGGCCGTAAATTCTCATCGAAGACCAGCCGTTTGCGTTCGGGCTCTTCTTCCCGCAGCGGCTCCACCTGATGCAGCGTCTGCTTACAGCGATCCACCAGTACCTGATACTCCCGCGTGCCCTGCTTTTTCCACTCTATTTCCTGCGCGCTTAACTCACGAATCGCTTTCGCCGGACTGCCAAGAATTAAGTGATTCGCAGGCATCTCCGCTTTGGCCTTCACAAACGCCGCCGCCCCGACGATGCTGTTTTCGCCGATCGTCGCCCCGTCCATCACGACCGCATTCATCCCCACCAGCGCATTACGGCGGATAATGCAGCCGTGCAGGATCGCGCTGTGGCCGATATGCCCGTCCTCTTCCACCACCGTGTCCTGCTCCGGAAAACCGTGCATCACGCAGTTATCCTGGATGTTCGCGCCGTCTTTCACCACGATCCGGCCAAAATCACCACGCAGGCTGGCGTTAGGGCCCACGTAAACACCTTTTCCGAGGATCACGTCGCCAATCAGCACCGCGGTCGGGTGAACATAGCTCTCTTCAGGCACGACCGGCGTCAGACCATCAATTTGATAAACAGGCATACCCTCTCCTTATGTGATATTCAGACCACCAAAACGCTGGTGATAAAGCGTGCCGGGAGCGGGCAGCTCGCCCACGGAGGTTTCCCCCTTCTCACTGACAAACGCCAGGGCTCCCGCCGCCACGCGCTGGTAGATGTTAATACACAGCTGTCGCGCGCTCTGTCCCGCCCAGTGCGCAGGAAGTAACTCCTCCGGCAACAGCGGATCTTTCAGCACCACGCGACGATAAAAATGAATGAGTAACAGCTGGATCTGGAAGCAGCGTTCCGGGGTCAAATCCTCAGGCGGCGCCTCTTTCAGCAGCGGCAGCAGCGGACGGAACGAGTTGATAAACGTTTCGTACATCGCGTTTTGTTCGGTCAGCTGCCAGCACTCTTCCACGCGGGATCGTAGTGCCGCGCGTGACAAGGCCAGCGGCGAATGGGCTTCAAAGAAAATGACGTTTTCCGCCACGCCCGCGTCATGCAGCAGAGACTGCACGTCCGCCAGGTTCTGCGACGGCGAGGCCATCAGGCTCGGCGCCAGCGTGCCGAACCCTTGCCAGATGAGCTGTTTTTTCACGTCCGCGAGCGTGGTTTTATCCAGCCCCTCGGAAAGCAGCAGCAGCCATTTACCATCCCACGCCGGCAGTTCCGCACGGTAGATTTTATTTTCCGCGCGGCGGGTCAAACGCAGCCCCTTATCGCTGAGACGGTAAAAGCTGCGACGGCCAATGCGGGACACGTCCAGCCAGCCCTCTTTGTTCAGGCGAAACAGCGCGGTGCGCACAAAGCGCTCCCCGAAACCCATCCCTTCCAGCAGGGCCGCCAGGCTGCCGAGCCAGATCTCTCCGCCGCGATGGGAAAGCGCGTCGCCATACAGCGAGGAGATAAGCGACGTTCCGCTGACGGGAACAGAGCTGACTGCGTGCTGGATAAAGGCATCAAGTTTATTCATGTGATTCATTCTGTTGTTATTTTTTTCCTGGATGAATCATAGCATACGAATCTGGGGTGTATCCTCTCCCAAAGGGAGAGGATACTTAATACACCCTCTCCCTTTGGGAGAGGGCTGGGGTGAGGGAAATTCAACCGTTGGCTGCCACTTTACGCAAATCAAATACCCGGCAGGCTTTACCCTCGGAGCGCGGTATACTGCCGCAGTTCACGATCATCACGTCGGTCGAGATCCCCACCATCGATTTAATCCGATGACGCAGCTGATGGCAGACCTGACAGCGCTGTTCATGGGTCAGCGTTAAGCTGCTCTGTTTCAGCTCGACCTTCACCGAAAGTGAATCAAGATGCCCGCGGCGGTTCACCTCCAGCTGATAGTGCGGCGAAAGGTGTTCGAACTTAACGATCTCCTCTTCCAGCTGTGACGGGAAGACGTTAACCCCGCGAATGATGAGCATGTCGTCGCTGCGCCCGCTGATGCGATCCATCCGGCGCATGGTGCGTGCGGTGCCCGGCAGCAGGCGCGTCAGGTCGCGGGTGCGGTAGCGGATCACCGGCAGCGCCTCTTTGGTCAGCGTGGTGAACAGCAGCTCACCCTGCTCGCCGTCGGCCAGCGGCGTGCCGTCATTCGGGTTGACGATCTCCGGGTAGAAGTGATCTTCCCAGATGGTCGGGCCGTCGGCGGTTTCAAGACACTCCATCGCCACGCCCGGCCCCATCACTTCGGAGAGACCATAGATATCCAGCGCGGTAATGCCCAGCCGTTTTTCAATTTCGCGGCGCATCGCCTGCGTCCACGGCTCGGCGCCAAACACGCCGACGCGCAGGGAACAGGCACTGGCATCGCCGCCCATCTGACGCTCCAGCTCTTCAATCAGGTTCAGGCAGTACGACGGCGTCACCATGATCATATCCGGCTGGAAATCGCGGATCAGCTGCCCCTGCTTCTCCGTCTGGCCGCCGGACATCGGGATCACCGTCGCTCCCAGACGCTCGGCACCGTAGTGCGCCCCCAGCCCGCCGGTGAAGAGCCCGTAACCGTAAGCGACGTGAATTTTATCCTTCGCGCTGCCCCCGGCGGCGCGCAGGGAACGGGCGACGATATTGGCCCAGTTGTCGATATCATTCTGGGTATACCCCACCACGGTCGGCTTTCCGGTGGTGCCCGACGAAGCGTGGATACGCACCACCTGCTCCATCGGCACCGCAAAGGTATCAAACGGGTAGTTGTCGCGCAGATCCTGCTTGGTGGTGCACGGGAATTTTTGCAGGTCCGCCAGCTCGGTGAAATCGTCAGGGTGAACGCCCGCGGCATCAAACTTGCGTTTGTACATCGGAACGTTGTTGTAGGCGTGGTGCAGCGTCCACTTCAGGCGCGCGGTCTGCAACGCCTGCAATTCATCAATGGACGCGGTTTCGATCGGATCAAGCTTTGTTGTATTTATCATCGCAGGGTACTCACATTATTGTTCGCTCAAACACGCTCAAGGATCATGGCAATGCCCTGACCCACACCGATGCACATCGTACACAGCGCGTAGCGACCGCCGCGTCGGTGCAATTCATTGCTTGCGGCCAGCGCCAGTCTGGCACCGCTCATTCCCAGCGGATGACCTAGCGCGATCGCCCCGCCGTTCGGGTTGACATGCTCCGCGTCATCCGGCAAGCCCAGCTGACGCAGCACACCCAGCGCCTGTGCGGCGAAGGCTTCATTAAGCTCAATGACGTCCATATCGGTGATACTGAGTCCGGCACGCTCCAGCACCTTGCGGGTGGCGGGCACCGGGCCTAATCCCATCAGGCGCGGCTCGACGCCCGCTGTCGCCATGGCCACAATGCGGGTGCGCGGGGTTAACCCCTGGGCAAGCGCCATCGGCTCGCTGGCGATAATCAGCGCCGCCGCCCCGTCGTTGACGCCAGAGGCGTTCCCCGCCGTCACCACACCGTTCTTACGGAACGGGGCTTTCAGCGCGGCAAGCTGTTCCAGGGTGGTTTCGGCGCGCGGATGCTCGTCCACGCTCACTTCCGTTACCGCACCTTTTTTGCCCGCCACCTGTACCGGGATAATCTCCTGCGCCAGAACGCCATTCTGCTGCGCCCGCGCGGTGCGCTGCTGGCTGCGCAGGGCAAATGCGTCCTGATCGGCACGGCTTATATTTAACAATTCCGCTACATTCTCTGCCGTTTCCGGCATGCTGTCAGTTCCGTATTGCTGATGCATGAGCGGATTCACAAATCGCCAGCCGATGGTGGTGTCGAAGATCTCCGCCTGACGCTGAAACGCCGCCGTGGCTTTGCCCATCACGAACGGCGCACGGGACATGGATTCGACGCCACCTGCGATCAGCAGATCGCCATCCCCGGCCCTGATGGCGCGCGCCGCAAAGCCAATGGCATCCAGACCGGAGCCGCACAGGCGGTTAATGGTGGTGCCGGATACCGTCTGCGGCAGCCCGGCCAGCAGCGCCGACATGCGCGCCACGTTGCGGTTATCCTCCCCGGCCTGATTCGCGCAGCCGAAGATCACGTCATCTATGCGCTCCAGATCGAGCTGCGGGTAACGCGACAGCAGCGCACGCAGCGGCACGGCACCTAAGTCATCGGCGCGCACGCTGGATAATCCTCCGCCGTAGCGACCAACCGGGGTACGCACCCCCTCACAAATAAATGCGTCACGCATCAGGCTTCTCCTGTCACACTGCCGCCAGTGCGGTGCGATTTCCCGCGAAAAAGAGCGACGGTTTTCTGTTGTTGGTTCTGAATTTCAATGTCGTAGACGCCGGTCAGTTTGCCCTGATGCTTCACCCGCGCGGTGGCGGTGAGCTTATCTCCGGCAAAGCCCGGACGCAGAAAATCGATGGCGCAGCCTGAGGCCACCGCCGCCAGCCCCTGACTGTTGCAGGCGTAGGCAAAGGCCGTATCGGCCAGCGAGAACAGCTGTCCGCCGTGACAGGTTTTATGCCCGTTGAGCATCTGCGGGGTGATGGTCATGGTCACCACCGCGTAGCCCTCGCCCATGTCGATAATGTCCATCCCCATCGCCTGCGCGCAGGCGTCCCGTTCATACATCGCGCGGGCGTTATGCCAGGCGTTATGACTCATAGCTACTCTCCAGAAGCGCACGCTGGCGCAGCAGTGAACAGGGGCGATAGCGTTCCTCGCCGTAGTGACGTTGCAGATTCTCCAGCAGCGTTAACAGACGCTGCCAGCCAAGGCGCTCGCCCCAGGCGATGGGCCCGCAGGGATAGTTGACCCCTAAGCGCATGGCGGTATCGATGTCTTGCTCGCTGGCGACCCCTTTTTGCAGGGCGTCCAGCGCTTCGTTGGCAATCATCGCTACCGTGCGCCAGACCAGCAGGCCGGGGTAATCGGCAATCTGTACCACCCGTTTCTCCTGCTGCTGCAACCAGTAAATGGCTTTCTGCGTGGCGGCGTGCGGGTTGCCGGGCGCGACGGCTATCACGGCCACATCCCGCTCAATGCGGTCGACCACCACCACCGGGCAGCCGTGGCGCAACGCCAGCGATTGCGAGGTTTCACCCTGCGTTTCGATCAGCAACAGATCGTCGATTTCCGTGACGCCGTCACTTCTTCGCTGAACGCGCATCGGGCTGAAGCTGTCGCTGACCGGGGCGAGCCAGCTGACGGCGGGTTTCTCCTCCTGCCAGCGGTAAACCCCCTGCCCGCTTTTCTTGCCCAGACGCCCGGCCAGCACCAGCTCCTGCTGCACCAGCGACGGCAGAAAACGACGCTCCTGCCAGAAGGCGTTAAACACGGAGCAGGTCACGGCAAAGTTGACGTCCTGACCAATCATGTCCGTCAGTTCAAGCGGCCCCATCGGGAAGCCCCCGCCGTCTCGCAGAGCGGCGTCGATCACCTCGGGCGTTGCCACCTGCTCTTCCAGCGCGCGCCAGGCTTCCGAGTAGAACGGGCGCGCCACGCGGTTGACGATAAACCCCGGCGTGGACTGGCAGCGTACCGGCTGCTTTCCCCAGTTCAGCGCCAGCTCGCACAGTGCATCGGCCACTTCCGGAGAGGTCGCCAGCCCGCTGACCACTTCCACCAGCTTCATCACCGGGGCAGGATTGAAGAAGTGCAGCCCGGCGACGCGTTCAGGGTGGTTTATCTCCGCCGCAATCGCGGTAACGGAAATGGACGAGGTATTGCTGGCAAGCAGCGTCTGCGGCGGGCAGATCTCTGCCAGCTGGGTAAACAGCGCTTTTTTTACCTCAAGCCGCTCGGAGGCCGCCTCGATCACCAGATCGGCTTTCGCCAGAGCACTGATAGTCGTCACCGGCGTCAGGCGGGCGAGGATCAGTTCCCCGGCGTCGGCAGAGAGTTTTCCGCGCGCAACGCGTGAGGAGAGCCGCTGGCGAATGCCGTCGATGGCGCGGGAAATCGCCGCTGCATCAATGTCGTACACCAGAACCGGATGACCGTGGCTGGCTGCCACTTCGGCAATACCGGCGCCCATAGTGCCGCTGCCAATGACGGCGACCGTATGGATATTCACCATCTTATTTCCCCGTAAAGTTCGGCGCGCGTTTTGCCAGGAACGCGCTGACGCCTTCCCGGTAGTCGTCGCTGCGTCCGGCCAGACGTTGATAGTCGCGCTCCAGATCAAGCTGGGCGTCTAGGGTATTGGTTTCGGCGGCGTTGATCGCCTGCTTGATCAAGCCCAGGCCAAAGGTCGGCTGCGAGGCAAAATGCAGCGCCATCTGCTGTGCGGTGGCGGAGAGCTGGTCGTCGTCCACCACCTGCCAGATCATTCCCCAGGCCTGTGCCTGCTCGGCGCTGAGCTTATCGCCCAGCAATGCCAGCCCCATGGCGCGGGCGCGTCCGGTCACGCGCGGCAGCAGCCAGGTTCCGCCGCAGTCCGGTACCAGCCCGAGCTTGCTGAAGGCCATCACAAAGCTGGCTGAACGGGCCGCAATCACCATGTCGCAGCCGAGGGCCAGCGTGGCCCCCGCGCCCGCCGCCACGCCGTTAACCGCGCAAATCACCGGCTTCGGCAGTTTTGCCAGGCGGCGCACCAGCGGGTTGTAAAAAGTCTCAACGGACATGCCCAGATCCGGCGCGGGGCCGTTCGGGTCCACGTTACGGTCGTTAAGATCCTGCCCGGCGCAGAAACCGCGTCCTGCCCCGGTGATCAGCAGGCAGCGGATAGCGTCATCGCGTTCGGCCTGCTTCAGGCATTCGGAAAGCTGCTGGTGCATGACGTCGTTAAAGCTGTTCAGGCGCTCCGGGCGGTTCAGCGTAATGGTCATTACGCCCTGCTCAACATGGCTCAGAATAGATTCCACAATTAGCGTCCTTTAAAGTCTGGGGTGCGTTTTTGTAAAAAGGCGTTGATACCTTCCCGGCGATCGTCGGTGGCCGCGAGCAGCGCAAACAGCTGACGCTCCTGCGCCAGCCCGGCCTGAAGCGGGACTTCCTGCGACTGGCGAAGCGCCTGCTTCGCTGCCTGTAGCGCCAGCGGCGAGTGGCGCGCCATCCGCGCCGCCTGTTTCAGGGCATACTCCAGCGTCAGCGAGGCCGGGTAGACGTCGCTGACCAGCCCGGCGCTGTGCGCCTGAACCGCCGTGATGCTTTCGCCCGTCAGCACCATTTTGCTGGCCAGCGATTTGCCCACGCTGCGGATCAGCCGCTGGGTGCCGCCTGCGCCCGGCATGATCCCGAGGGTGATTTCCGGCAGGCCAAAACGGGCGTTATCACCGGCAATCACGACATCGCAGAGCAGCGCCAGCTCACAGCCTGCCCCCAGCGCGAAGCCGTTCACGGCGGCAATCAGCGGTTTGGTGAAGGCGTTGATCCGCGCCCACAGCTGCGGGCGGATATCGTTCAGGGTGGCGGGCAGGTCTTTCTCCGCCATTTCGTTGAGATCGGCCCCGGCGGCAAAGCAGCGTTCGTTGCCGGAAATCACACAGACGGCGATCTCAGCATCCGCGGCGGCGGCCTCAAGCTGCTCTGCGATTTGCGTGAGCAGCGCATTGTTGAGCGCGTTGCGCGCCGACGGACGGTTAAGCGTCAGCTGCAACACGCGGCCATGACGGGTGACAATCAGTTCGCTCATGCCATCCCCTTCGCATCAAAATCGACGATAACGTCGGCGGTTAACGGCAGCGCCTGACAGCTCAGCACATAGCCTGCGGCCAGCTCGTCCGGCTCCAGGCTGTAGTTGGTCGCCATATCGACTTTTCCGCGCAGCACTTTGCATTTGCAGGTAGCGCATACGCCGCCCTTGCAGGCGTAAGGCAGATCCGCCCCCTGACGCAGGGCCGCGTCAAGAATGCTCTCGTCGTCCGCCGTCAGGGTGATTTCACGGTCGCGCCCGTCCTGACGGACGGTGACCTTCTGCCCGTCGGCCTGCACGCTGGCTGTCCGTTTAACGGCGGTACCCGGCGTGTTAAAGCGCTCAAGATGGATCGCTTTTTCCGGCATACCCAGCGCTTTCAGCGCCGCTTCGGCCTCGTCCATCATCGCCGACGGGCCGCAGATGAAGGCTTCATCGTACTGGCGGAAATTCACCAGCGTTTTTGCCAGCGCCTTGAGCTTTTCCCCGTCAATGCGGCCATGGAGCAGATCGCTGTCGAGCGTCTCCTGGCTGAAGATGGCGATCAGCTGCAAACGCTGCGGGTATTTATCTTTCAGGTCCGCCAGCGCCCGGCGGAACATCATGCTCTGGCTGCTGCGGTTGCCGTAAATCAGGGTGAAGTGGCTGTGGGCTTCAGTGTCCAGCGTAGCGGATATAATTGCCAGCATCGGGGTGATCCCGGACCCGGCGGCAATCGCCAGATAATGGCCTTCGCGTTCGGCCTGCGGCTGGTAGCCAAAATGCCCCTGCGGCACCATCACCTCCAGCGCCATGCCCGGTTTGATCTCGTCCCGGGCATAGCGGGAAAAACGTCCGCCCTCGATGGCTTTGACCGCCACGCTGATCTCACCGCACGCGGTGCTCCGGCAGATGGAGTAGCAGCGGCGCAGTTCCTCCCCGCCAGGACTGGCTTTCAGGGTCAGATGCTGACCGGGACGGAAGCGGTACGCCTCCTGTAACGCCTGCGGCACCGCGAAGGTAATGGTCACCGCGTCGCGGGTTTCGGGTTCCACTTTTGCCACTGTTAATGAATGAAACGTTGTCATGGCAGCCTCAAATACATTTGAAATAGTCGAAGGGCTCACGGCAGGTATTGCAGCGGTAGAGCGCTTTGCAGGCCGTGGAACCAAATTCACTGATAAGCGAGGTATCGGTGCTCGCACAGCGCGGGCAGCTCACCTCCGCGGGAACGTGGGCATGGCAGCTATGGCCGACAGGTGGGCTGATGCCATATTCACGCAAGCGCCTGCGGGCATCGTCGGTCATCCAGTCGGTGGTCCACGCGGGCTCCAGTTGCAGCACAATATGTACCGGGCTAAAGCCGTTCCCGGTCAGAGTTTCGCGGATCGCCCCCAGCAGATGCTCCGTTGCCGGACAGCCCGAATAGGTTGGCGTGAAGCCGATGACCCAGCCTTCCCCCTGCGCCTTCACGCTGCGCACCATGCCTAAGTCGGTAATGGTCAGCACCGGCACTTCCGGGTCGGGGATCTGGCTTAACAGCGCCCAAATCTGCGGGATTTGTGCAGGCGCGATGTCGACGAGGCGTTGCATGGCGTCCTCCTTTACCACTGCTGGCCGGGGTAAACGCGCTGGAGATACTGCATCTCTGCCAGCATCGGCCCGAGGTGTTCGGTATGTAGCCCCTTCTTGCCGCCCGTGCGATACGCCACCTCTTCGGGCACGCGGAGGGTGGCTTCCGCCAGGCCAGCAAACACTTCGCGCTCCCACGGGTCCCGCAGGTCGCGCGGATCAACCGCCACGCCGTCATCAATCAGCGCCAGCTCGACGTCGTCGGCGTCGAACAGTTCAGCCGTAAAGCGCCACAGGCTATCCACCGCCTGTTGCATTTTTTGTGCGGAGGTTTCTGTTCCGTCCCCCAGCCGCACCAGCCAGCCGCGGCTAAAGCGCAGGTGATAGCGCGCCTCCTTAATGGCTTTTGCCGCGATGGCGGCAAGCTGACTGTCGCTGCTGTGGATCAGCCGCTCGTAGAGCGCCACGTTCCACGCATCCATCAGATACTGACGGGCAATGGTGTCGGCGAAGCTGCCGTTTGGCTGTTCCACCAGCAGCAGATTGCGGAACTGACGCTCATCGCGGCCATAGGCCAGGGTGTCTTCATCGCCCTTACCCTCCCGTTCAGCGGCGTAGGTCAGGAAATTGCGCGCCTGCCCGAGCAGATCAAGGCCGATATTGGCGAGCGCCAGGTCAATTTCCAGCTCCGGCGCGTGGCCGCACCAGGCGCCCAGACGCTGTGAGAGCACCAGACCGTTGTCGCCCAGACGCAGGGCATAAGCAGATACGTTGTTCATCCCCAACCTCACATATGCTCGATGCCATCAGGGATGGTGTAAAACGTCGGATGGCGGTAGACCTTGCTTTCCGCCGGATCGAAAAACTCCCCGCTCTCTTCCGGCTGGGAAGCGACGATTTCACTCGCCTTCACCACCCAGATGGAACAGCCTTCGCTGCGGCGGGTATAGGCATCGCGCGCGTTTTCCAGCGCCATGCGGTCGTCGGCAGCGTGAAGGCTGCCCACATGCCGGTGCGACAGCCCCTGCTTCGAACGGACAAAAACTTCGTATAACGGCCAGTAAACATTGCTCATGGTTGATTCCTCTTATGCGGCCTGGCGGGCGCGTTGTTTTTCCGCGTGGGCCAGAGCGGCTTCACGCACCCATGCGCCGTCGTCCCAGGCTTTACGTTTTGCGGCCAGACGTTCGTGGTTGCAGATCCCGCGCCCGTTGATCACTTCGTCAAATTCCTGCCAGTCGATTTCGCCGAAGCGGTAGTGGCCGCTCTCTTCATCGAAACGCAGGTCGGGGTCCGGCACGGTCATACCGAGCATCTCCACCTGAGGCACCGTGTTGTCCACGAAGCGCTGGCGAAGCTCATCGTTGCCAAAGCGTTTGATCTTCCAGGCCAGGCTGCGGGCGCTGTTTGGGGAGTTGTCGTCGTTGGGTCCGAACATCATCAGCGCGGGCCACCAGAAACGGTTGATGGCGTCCTGCAACATCTGCCGCTGGGCTTCGCTGCCCTGCGCCAGCGCCATGCAGGCCTCAAAACCCTGACGCTGGTGGAAGCTCTCTTCTTTACAGATTTTCACCATCGCCCGGGCATACGGGCCGTAAGACGTACGACACAGCGCCACCTGGTTCACAATGGCCGCCCCGTCCACCAGCCAGCCAATGACCCCGATATCGGCCCAGCTCAGGGTCGGATAGTTGAAGATGGAGGAGTATTTCATCTTGCCGTCGAGCATCTTTTGATAAATGTCCTCCCGGGCGCAGCCCAGCGTTTCCGCCGCGCTGTAGAGGTACAGGCCGTGTCCGGCTTCATCCTGCACCTTCGCCAGCAGAATGGCTTTCCGGCGCAGCGTCGGCGCGCGGGTGATCCAGTTACCTTCCGGCAGCATACCGACAATCTCAGAGTGGGCGTGCTGTCCAATCTGGCGGATCAGCGTCTTGCGATAGGCATCCGGCATCCAGTCCTGCGGCTCGATGGCCGTCTCCTGTGCGATGCGTTGCTCAAAGCGTTGTTCTTGCGTCACATAACCACCTTTGTGATTCGTTAAATCACCACAAATAGCAAAATGGTAAATCATTTGGTTTCTTAAAAGTTACACAAAGGTTAAATATAACCCCAAGAAGCGTTTGTTTATTTTGTGACGACGCTCGCAAGCCTTTTCATGAAAGGCCGATGACGCAAGGCTTTCGGGTGGTCAGGCTAAGCAATACAGATCACAACGTTAACAATTCATTAAAACTCAGCTTGATTTTTATGATTCACGATCAAACTATTGATAGTGAAATTACGAAACATCTGGAGAGAAGAAATGCAGCAGTTAGCCAGCTTCTTGTCCGGCACCTGGCAATCGGGCCGGGGCCGCGAGCGCACCATCACCCACGCCATCAGCGGGGAAACGCTATATGAAGTGACCAGCGAAGGGCTGGATATGGCGGCCGCGCGCCGTTACGCCATTGAACACGGCGGAGAAGCGCTCCGCGCAATGAGCTTTATCGAGCGCGCCGCCATGCTGAAGGCGGTGGCCAAACATCTGCTGAGCCAGAAGGATCGGTTTTATGCCCTGTCAGCCCAGACCGGCGCGACGAAGGCCGACAGCTGGGTGGATATTGAAGGCGGTATCGGCACCCTCTTCACCTACGCAAGCCTCGGCAGCCGTGAGCTGCCGGACGATACCCTGTGGCCGGAGGATGAGCTGATCCCACTGTCGAAGGAAGGCGGTTTTGCGGCACGTCACGTGTTAACGTCGAAATCCGGCGTGGCGGTGCATATCAACGCGTTCAACTTCCCGTGCTGGGGGATGCTGGAAAAGCTCGCGCCCACCTGGCTTGCCGGGATGCCCGCCATCATCAAGCCCGCCACCGCCACCGCGCAGGTGACTCAGGCGATGGTGAAAGCGATCGTCGAGAGCGGGCTGGTGCCGGACGGCGCCATCAGCCTGATCTGCGGTGGCGCGGGCGATCTGCTTAACCAGCTCGACAGCCAGGACGTGGTGACGTTTACCGGGTCGGCCAGCACCGGGCAGAGCCTGCGCGTCCACCCGAATATCGTCGCGCATTCCATTCCGTTTACCATGGAAGCGGATTCCCTTAACTGCTGCGTGCTGGGTGAGGACGTGACGCCGGAACACCCGGAGTTTGCGCTGTTTATCCGCGAAGTGGTGCGCGAGATGACCGCCAAAGCCGGGCAAAAATGTACCGCCATCCGCCGCATCATCGTGCCGGAAGCGCAGATTGACGCCGTCAGCCAGGCGCTGATTGCGCGGCTGGAGAAAGTGGTCGTCGGCGATCCGGCCCAGGAAGGGGTGAAGATGGGGGCTCTCGTCAACGGTGAGCAACGTGCTGACGTGCAGGAAAAAGTCGATCATCTGCTTGCCGCGGGCTGCCAGATCCGTCTGGGTGGTAAAGCTGATTTGCAGGCGGCTGGCGCATTCTTCCCGCCCACCCTGCTGTTCTGCCCGCAGCCGGACGAAACCCCGGCCGTCCACGCCATCGAAGCCTTTGGCCCCGTCGCAACCCTGATGCCCTGCCGTAACACCGAACACGCCATGCAGCTGGCGCGGGCGGGCGGCGGCAGCCTGGCGGGAACGCTGGTTACGGCAGATACCCGCGTGGCGCGGCAGTTTATTGCCGGGGCAGCGCGCGCCCACGGACGTATTCAGATCCTCAACCAGGAATCCTCGAAAGAATCCACCGGCCACGGTTCACCGCTGCCGCAGCTGGTGCACGGTGGTCCGGGACGTGCGGGCGGCGGCGAAGAGCTGGGCGGCCTGCGCGCGGTGAAGCACTATCTTCAGCGCACGGCCATTCAGGGCAGCCCGTCCATGCTCGCCGCGATCGGTAAACAGTGGGTCCGTGGCGCGGAGGTGCAGGAAGATCGCGTTCATCCCTTCCGTAAATACTTCGAGGAGTTACAGCCGGGCGACAGCCTGCTGACCCCGCGTCGTACCCTGACGGAAGCGGATATCGTGAATTTTGCCTGCCTGAGCGGGGATCATTTCTACGCCCATATGGACAAAATTGGCGCGGCGGAGTCGATTTTTGGTGAGCGCGTGGTACACGGTTATTTCCTGATTTCCGCCGCGGCGGGGCTGTTTGTCGATGCCGGGGTTGGGCCGGTTATTGCCAACTACGGCATGGAAAACCTGCGCTTTATCGAGCCGGTCAAGCCGGGTGATACCATTCAGGTGCGCCTGACCTGTAAACGTAAAACGCTGAAGAAACAGCGCACTGCCGAGGAAAAACCCACCGGCGTGGTGGAATGGGCGGTGGAGATCTTCAACCAGCACCAGCAGGCCGTGGCGCTCTACTCCATCCTGACGCTGGTGGCGCGCCAGCAGGGTGACTTCTGACCCACCTCTTTCTTGCCGGGTGTCGCTCCGCTTACCCGGCCTACAACTACCTGACCGGGGTGTGATATCCCCCGGTCTTTTTTTAACCTGGCAAGACTGACAAACAACCTGGCAGATGCAGGCAAACGCTTTTCGTGCGCGCCTGTCAGGATAAGGCTGACACAACACAATAAACACAACAAGATGAGGTCTGCGATGGGAAGCAATTCTTCTTTTTCTGCCCGTAGAACGGCACTGGCCATGGCCGTTGCGCTCTGTTGCGCCTGGCAATCCCCTGTTTACGCTCACGGCAGCGAGGCGCATATGGTCCCGATGGACAAAACGCTTCAGGCGTTTGGCGCGGACGTGCAGTGGGATGATTACGCCCAGATGTTCACCATCGTCAAAGACGGTGCCTTTGTGAAGGTCAAACCCGGCGCAAACACCGCCATCGTTAACGGCAAACCGCTGACGCTCCAGGTGCCTGTGGTGATGAAGAACAATAAGGCGTATATCCCGGAGACCTTTATCAACGATGTTTTTCAGTCCGGTCTTGATCAGACATTCCAGGTTGAAAAAAGCCCCCACCCGTTAAACGCGCTGACGGCTGATGAAATCAACCAGGCCGTAGCCATTGTAAAAGCCTCAGCGGATTTTAAACCCAATACCCGCTTTACCCAGATTGCGCTGGCGGAGCCAGAAAAGGCCAAAGTCTGGGACTTTGTGCTTAACGGCACGGCGGTGGATGCGCCCCGCCAGGCCAATATCATCATGCTTGATGGTAAACACATCATCGAAAGCCGGGTGGATCTGAAGGAGAAAAAGATCCTCCGCTGGGAGCCGATCAAAGACGCGCACGGCATGGTGCTGCTGGATGACTTCAATACCGTGCAGCAGATCATCAATGAAAGCCCGGAGTTTGCCGCCGTGCTGAAAAAGCGCGGCATTACCGACCCGAAGAAAGTGATCACCACTCCGCTTACCGTCGGCTTTTTTGACGGCAAGGATGGGCTGAAACAGGAAGACCGCCTGCTGAAAGTGATCAGCTATCTTGACGTGGGCGACGGTAACTACTGGGCGCACCCGATCGAAAACCTGGTTGCGGTGGTGGATCTCGAGCAGAAGAAAATCCAGAAGATTGAGGAAGGCCCGGTCGTGCCGGTTCCGCTCACGCCGCTCCCTTATGATGGCCGCGACCGCGTTGAAACGGTGAAAAAACCGCTGGAAATTATCGAGCCGGAAGGCAAGAACTACACCATCACCGGGGATAGGGTGCACTGGCAGAACTGGGATTTTCATCTGAGCCTGGACTCACGCGTCGGCCCGATAATCTCCACCGTGACCTATAACGACAACGGCAAAAAGCGACAGGTGATGTATCAGGGATCGCTCGGCGGCATGATTGTGCCGTACGGCGACCCGGATATCGGCTGGTACTTTAAAGCCTACCTGGACTCCGGCGATTACGGCATGGGTACCCTGACCTCCCCGCTGGTGCGCGGCAAGGATGTTCCGTCTAACGCCGTGATGCTCAACGAAACCATCCCGGATTACACCGGCGCGCCAATGGAGATCCCCCGGGCGATCGCCATTTTCGAGCGTTACGCCGGGCCGGAATATAAGCATCAGGAGTTAGGTAAACCCAACGTCAGCACCGAACGCCGCGAGCTGGTGGTGCGCTGGGTCAGCACCGTGGGTAACTACGATTACATCTTCGACTGGGTATTCCACGAAAACGGCACTATCGGCATTGATGCAGGGGCTACGGGCATTGAAGCGGTGAAAGGCGTGCAGACGAAAACCATGCATGATGCCACCGCGAAGGATGACACCCGATACGGAACGCTGATCGACCATAATATTGTCGGTACCACCCACCAGCACATCTACAACTTCCGTCTGGATATGGACGTGGACGGCATCAACAATAAGCTGGTGGCCATGGATCCGGACGTCAAATCGAACACCGCTGGCGGACCGCGCACCAGCACCATGCAGGTGAATCAGTATGATATTGATACCGAACAGCAGGCGGCCCAGAAGTTTGACCCGGGCACCATCCGCCTGCTGAGCAACACCAGCAAAGAGAACCGCATGGGCAACCCGGTCTCGTATCAGATCATCCCTTACGCGGGCGGTACACACCCGGTCGCGTCCGGCGCGAAGTTTGCCCCGGACGAGTGGATTTATCACCGCCTGAGCTTTATGGATAAACAGCTGTGGGTGACGCGTTACCATCCCGACGAGATGTACCCGGAGGGAAAATACCCGAACCGTTCCACGCACGATACCGGCCTCGGCCAGTACAGCAAAGATAACGAGTCGCTGAACGACCAGGATAACGTCATCTGGATGACCACCGGCACCACCCATGTCGCCCGTGCCGAGGAGTGGCCGATAATGCCGACGGAATGGGTGCACACGTTACTCAAGCCGTGGAATTTCTTTGACGAGACGCCAACGCTCGGCAAGAAAAAAGAGCAGAAATAACCCACCGACCGGGCGTAATGCCCGGTTTTTCATCCGCTTACTTGCTGAATTACTCTCCCCGATTATAGTTATTGTTACCTCGCTTAATCCTTTTGCATTTCTTGACACACTTTCACCAGGATTCGGAGTCTCCACAAACAACGTCACAGTTTACTGAGAGGTTTTAGGATGAGAATCAATGAGATCGTCAGGAGTCTCGCGCTGGCGGGATGTTTTATTTCTGCCAGTTCCGCCTGGGCCGCAGAAGCACCTAAGGATGCCACCGCAGCAACGCAACAGGCCAACAACGCACTCTTCAACCAGCTTCCTTTCTCCGATAACACCGATTTTACCAACGCCCACAAAGGGTTTATTGCCCCGCTGCCTCAGGACATTATCAAAGGTGAGCAAGGCAACACCGTCTGGGATCCGCAGCAGTACGCTTTTATCAAAGAAGGCGATAAGGCGCCCGACTCGGTTAACCCGAGCTTATGGCGTCAGTCCCAGCTGATTAACATCAGCGGTCTGTTTGAAGTGACCGAAGGCGTTTACCAGATCCGTAACCTCGACCTGTCAAACATGACCATTATTGAAGGTAAAGAAGGCATTACCGTGGTCGACCCGCTGGTGTCGGCGGAAACGGCCAAAGTCGGGATGGATCTTTACTATAAAAATCGCGGTAATAAGCCTGTGGTCGCCGTTATTTACACCCACAGCCACGTTGACCACTATGGCGGCGTGCGCGGCGTGGTGGACGAAGCAGATGTGAAGTCCGGCAAGGTGAAAGTCTACGCGCCCGCCGGATTTATGGAGGCCGCCGTCGCGGAGAATATCATGGCGGGTAACGTCATGAGCCGCCGCGCCAGCTATATGTACGGCAACCTGCTGAAGCCGGATGCGAAGGGCCAGGTCGGCGCGGGTCTCGGCACTACCACCTCCGCCGGGACGGTGACCCTGATCGCCCCGACCAATATCATCGAGAAAGATGGACAGAAAGAGGTGATCGACGGCCTGACCTATGATTTTATGCTCGCGCCGGGATCGGAAGCGCCTTCCGAGATGCTCTGGTATATCGAAGAGAAAAAGCTGATCGAGTCTGCGGAAGATGTCACCCATACCCTGCACAACACCTACTCCCTGCGCGGCGCGAAAATTCGTGAGCCGTTGCCATGGTCGAAATACATCAACCAGGCGATTGTACGCTGGGGTGATAAAGCCGAAATCATTATGGCGCAGCACCACTGGCCGACATGGGGCAATGACAACGTGGTTAACCTGCTGAAAAGCCAGCGCGACCTGTATCGCTACATCAACGACCAGACCCTGCGCATGGCGAACGAAGGGCTGACCCGTGACGAGATTGCCGCCAACTTCAAACTGCCAAACTCCCTGGCCAATACCTGGGCAAACCGTGGCTATTACGGTTCTGTCAGCCATGACGTTAAAGCAACCTACGTGCTCTATTTAGGCTGGTTTGACGGCAACCCGGCGACCCTGGACGAACTGCCGCCTGAAGAAGCCGCGAAGAAATTTGTGGACTATATGGGCGGCGCGGATGCCATCCTGAGCAAAGCGAAAACTGACTTTGACCAGGGGAACTACCGCTGGGTGGCTCAGGTGGTCAGCAAGGTGGTCTTTGCCGATCCAAATAATCAGGCCGCGCGAAACCTGGAAGCGGATGCGCTGGAGCAGCTGGGTTATCAGGCTGAATCAGGCCCGTGGCGTAACTTCTACCTGACCGGCGCCCAGGAGCTGCGTAACGGCGTGGTGAAAGGACCGACCCCGAACACCGCCAGCCCGGATACCGTGCGCGCGATGACGCCAGAAATGTTCTTTGACTATCTGGCGGTGCACATTAACGGTGAAAAAGCGGCGGATGCAAAATCGGTGTTTAACATCGACCTCGGCAGCGACGGCGGCAAATACAAGCTGGAGCTGGAAAATGGCGTGCTGAACCACACGGCGAACGCCGAAGCGAAAGACGCTGACGCGACCGTGACCCTCAACCGCGATACGCTGAATAAAATCATCCTGAAAGAAGTGACGCTTAAACAGGCGCAGGATAACGGCGATATCAAAGTGACCGGCGATGCCGCAAAACTTGATGCCATGCTCGGTTACATGGATAAATTTGAATTCTGGTTTAACATTGTGACCCCGTAAAGGCAGCACTCGCGGGCGGACGTTCCGCCCGCTCAAGGAAAATTCTCTTCAATGGAAAAAAGACATCCAGCCACACCCGAACCCGCGATATGGCCTACCCGTAAATCAATGGTTGTTCACGGGCTGGCCGTGAACCTGCCGTGGCTCGCCTTTGTGAATGCCAGCTTTGCCCTTATGGTCCTGCTGCGCAATTCGTTGTTCGGCCATATCGATGCCCTCCTGCACATCAGCCCCCCTCTGCGGCAGATGATTGACGCCTCCATGCTGGGCGTGGTGATCCTTTCCGTGGCGCTGGTGATCATGGCCTGGCGACACATCCGCGGCGTCAGCGCTGTTTTGTTTATGTGCAGCCTGCTGTGGTCGATAAGCTGTTACTGGTTTATCAACGTGTTACAGCTTCCTCATCCCTGGCCTATATTCGTTACCCTGCTGATGGCCGGTATGACCGCGCTCTATTTTCACCCGGTGGCACTGCTCTGCTTCACCGTTCCGCTATGGGTAAGCCTGCCCGTTGCCAGCATGCTGCTGAATCAGGAAATTAATTATCGCTTTGCCGGGCTGTGGGTGGTATTCACGTTCATTCTCGTGTGCGGGCGCTATATCCTGTTGAGCTGGTTTGAAGAGGCGTGGCGTCGCAACCAGCAGAATCAGCGTTTAATTTCGCGGCTGGATGCGCTGGCCCATCAGGATCCGCTGACGAAAACGGCCAACCGCCGGGCGATGGAGCTGGTGCTGGAAAACGCCGTAGAGCAAGGCAAACGCTTCGCGGTGCTGATGCTGGATGTCGATTACTTCAAACTGTATAACGACACCTACGGTCACCAGGCGGGAGATGCGTGCCTCGCGCGGGTGGCAGAGGTGCTGAACACCTCGGTGCGCACGCCAGAGGATGTGGTTTCGCGCTACGGTGGCGAGGAGTTTGTGGTGATCCTCTTTGACTGCGAAGAAAGCGTTGCTGAGAAAGTCGCCGCGCGGATCCAGGCTGGCCTGCGCAACGCAGCCATTCCGCACAGCGCGTCGAAGGTGAGTGAATGTGTGACGGCGAGTATGGGCATTGCAGGCTATACCGCAGGACTGGCCGGCCCGGAAATCATCGCCCGCGCCGATGCGGCGCTGTACAGGGCTAAGGAGGCCGGGCGGGATCGGTGGTCGCTGTAAGTTACGCCGGGTGGCGCTGCGCTTACCCGGCCTACAAAACCAACCTTTTCCTCGATCCCGTAGGCCGGGTAAGGCGTAGCCGCCACCCGGCGTTTTTTTAATACCGCACACACACCGACTTGGTTTCACACCAGCCGTCCAGCCAGTCGGGGCCGAAATCGCGCCCGGTGCCGGACTGCTTCATGCCGCCGAACGGCAGGTTGGCGTCTATCAGCGTGTGGCTGTTCACCCACACGGTTCCGGCCTGTAACCTGTCGGTATACGCCAGCGCTTTACTGATGTTCTGCGTCCAGACGCTGGCCGTTAAGCCATATTCAGTGTCATTCGCCAGCTGAAGCGCCTCTTCCCCATCGGCCACACGAACCAGGTTCACCACCGGCCCGAAGACCTCTTCACGCGTCAGTCGCAGATGATTATCCGGGTTGACCACCAGCGTTGGCGAAACGTAATAGCCTTTGCCGTCTGGCCCCCGCTTCCCGGCGATCAGCTCCGCATTGTGCGCCTTCGCCTCATCCAGGAACGCCTGAACCTTATCGCAGTGGGCGCGCGACACCAGCGGGTTGATAAACGCCTCCGGCGACATGCCCGGCCCGACGCTGAGGGATTTCACGGCCTGTTCAAACCCGCTGACCAGCGTGTCGAACAGCGGAGCCTCAATATAAATGCGCGAGCTGGCCGCGCAGACCTGCCCCTGGTTCAGGAAGCTGCCGGTCATCAGCCCTTCAATCACCCACGCCGGGTCGGCATCTTTCAGCACGATGGCCGGGTTTTTGCCGCCCAGCTCCAGCGTCACGCCCGTTAGCGTGTCCGCCGCCGCGCGGGCAATCTGCTTGCCCGTCGCCGTCGAACCGGTAAAGCTCACTTTGGCAATGCGCGGGTGCGAGGTCAGCGCCGCGCCACAGACGGCGCCACTGCCGGTCACCACGTTGAACACACCCTCCGGGATCCCCGCCTCGCTCGCCAGTTCCGCCACCCGTAACAGGGTGAGCGGCGTGGTTTCCGACGGTTTGATCACGATGGAGCAACCTGCCGCCAGCGCGGGCATCACTTTCCACATGCCAATCATCAGCGGGAAGTTCCACGGCACAATCCCCGCCACGACTCCCACCGGCTCTTTACGCGTCCACGCCTGATAACGCGCGCCCTGCGGCAGTGGAATCGAGAGATCGAGGGTTTTACCGGCAATTTTGGTGGTCAGCCCTGCCGTGTAGCGCATCCAGTTCAGGGTGCAGCCCACCTCGAAGGCGCGGGAAATGTTAATCGATTTCCCCTGCTCCAGGGTTTCGAGCTGTGCCAGCTCTTCGCCATGCTGTTCCACCAGATCCGCAAACCGCAGCAGGATGCGTTCCCGCTCTGCCGGCAGCCGTCCGGCCCAGCTTCGGGCGACAAAGGCGCGCCAGCCAGACATCACCGCACGATCGACATCATCGACGCTGGCATCGGCGGTAGAGGCAATAACCTCTCCGGTCGCCGGGTTGTAGACGTTCAGACGCTTTTCGCTATCGGATGCCGCCTGACGCCCTTCGATCCACAGGCCGTGCTGGCGATCTAAAAACTGCTGCACGCCCGGCAGGATGGCGACATGTGATTCGGACATAGAATACTCCTTCGTTATGCTTCGCAGGGTGTGTATGCAGTCTAAGAGGGGATTCGCATTCCTGCTTTTGTCTGTGTGACATTCGCTTTGCCAGCTGTGACAGGGTCCGCAAATCGTGATAATTCCCGCTTATATCGCTGTAACCGTTGAGTGTTCTTTCCTATAGTCAGCCTCGTAGCCCTGACAAAATGCAACATAAATGCAACAATGCGAAAACAGTGACGGTGCAGCGAGAACATCAATGGCGTGTGCAAGCGAACAGGACAATTTTCAGCAGTGGCTGGCGCAAATTAACCAGGTTTGTGGGCGCTTTGCGGCACGTCCGTTAGAGGGGGCGTTTCTCGGCGAGCTGGAAACCAGCTACACCCAAAGTCTGAAGCTGAGCACGGTGACCGCCGCAGGCGTTAACCTGTTTCGCACCCGTCAGGAGATCAGAAACGGCAACGACGCCTGGTTCTACACCGTGTTTCAGCTGGAAGGCAGCGCCGGAATCGAACAGGACGACCAGCGCGCGATGCTGAAAGCCGGGGATATCACGCTGATTGACGCCTCCCGCCCGTGCTCCATTTACTGGCAGGAGCGTTCCCGCCAGATTTCGCTCCTGCTCCCGCGACAAATCATTGAGCAACACGCGCGTTTTCAGGAAGTGAGATGCGCGCTGCCCCTCTCCCGCAGTCTGCCTACCGTACAGCTTAGCTACCGTCTGTTGCAGGAGAGCATGGGCAATGCCGATCTCAGCGCCAGTGAAAGCGAAGCGGCGCTTGAGGCGATGGTGTGTCTGCTGCGTCCGGCCTTCCAGCAGCGTGACGAGGTGCTGCCGCGCAAGGAGCGTCAGTTCCGCCACGTTCTGTCCCTGATTGATGATCATATTCAGTCGGAGGCGTTAAGACCGGAGTGGATAGCTTCAGAGAGCGGCATGTCCGTGCGTAGCTTGTACCGCATGTTTGCCGGGAAAGGGCTGGTGGTAGCGCAGTATATTAAGAACCGTCGCCTCGATTTATGCGCTCAGGCGCTGCGTTCCATCAGCGATGACGAAAAGCTGGCGGGGATTGGCTACAGCTGGGGTTTCACCGACCATAGCCATTTTTCCACCGCCTTTAAGCAGCGTTTCGGGGTTTCGCCGGGCGAATACCGCAGGCGTTATCGCTAGCTATTTTTTCAGCCACTTGCCGTTAATTCCCTTCACGTACTCACCCGGCTGCGCGCGGGCCACCAGCTTTTGTCCCGCCATTTTCGCCACCTCGTCGACGGGTAAATTATTACTGTCAGCCAGCTGCTGGTAACTTTCCGTGCGTGCGGCGTTGATACGGTTCACCAGCGCCAGGGTTTCAGCGTCGTGCTGAACGGGCGCAAGATAGCCGCTCAGGGTTTCCCCTACGCGCCCCTGGGCACGCGCATCGTTGAGCGTAAGCGTGGCGGCGTGAACGTTCATCCCCAGCGCCAGTAACATCAGAGCTAATCGTTTCATGACATCCTCAGAACAGATCGCTGCGGGATTTCAGCAGGGCTTCAACGTCTTTATCCACCTTGATATGGATTTCATGCTCGATTTTCACGTTCATGTTGATGGTGATCGGCTCTTTGGGCGCCGCCACTTCAATGCGCGGCGTGCAGCCTGACAGCAGCGCGACGACGGCCACGGTGAGTACACCAGCCCTCTTTTTCATTGTTGTTCCTCACTTTCCTTGCCTGTCGAACCGCGGAGAAGGGGGATCGCCGCATGTTGCTCAAACCATGTTTGCAGATTGTCCCCAAAGCGCAGGCTGCGCCAGAGGGTAAAAATGTTCTCTTCATGGGTGTAATTCAGGTTTACGAAACTGCTTTTGCCTTCGACGCGGCTGGTGCCTTTAATGGCCGCCTGCATGGTTAACACACCCAGATTATCCACATTGAGTTTTGTCCACGACTGCGAAATTTCCATATAGCGGAGCCAGTTGATCGCCGCCCCGGCAACCATGTTGTCTTTCACAATGGCATCCGCCGTGTCCTGGTCGATGCGCAGCGTCATCGGCCCCGGGTTGGTCAGCCAGCCATCTTTAATGATCCATTTTTCATTGTCCAGCCAGAACGGCAGCGCGCCGCTCACCGGGCCGGACATGGCAAACTGCTTCGGATTCACCGCGCTTATCAGTTCGCTGGATGAAATATTATCCACGCGCAGTAAAGCCGGATCGTGCTGCGGCATTCTCAACTGCTGCATGGTGATTTTCCCGCCGAGCGCTTCCACCTTCACGTTGGTGAGCAGGAGCGGGTTCGCTTCGGTCCAGGGATAATCGCCCTGGAGATCCGCGGTGATATTTCGGGCTGTGACCAGGTTTTTCACCTCGTCGATCCGTAACGTTACCGGCCCGCGCGTGCCCAGCGACCAGGTACCCTGGCTTAAGCGGAACGGAAGAACAAAATCCACGCCGTTGATCTCGTTATCCGGCATCCACGCGCTGCCCGCTTTCAGCACCCCGTGCCCCCCGGCCTCAAACCCCTGATCGGGGGCCGCGGAGAAAGCCACCTGCGCGTACATTTCGCCGCCGCGCAGGGTCATTTTCCAGTCTGGCGGGATCAGCGGCTGAAACACCGTAAGAGACTGTTTTGGCCACCAGGCCTGACCGCGAAGGCGTTCGCCGTCCCAGCGTCCATTCACCTGGACCGGGCCGATGTCGTCCGCATGCAGGTTCCCTTTAAACTGGAACACCGTCGGGTCTGTCCCGTCAACGCTGAAGGTCAAAACGGACGGCGGCAGCACGCTTCCGCCTGAAAAGCTTGTTTGCCCGGCGTTAAGCGCGAGCGCGCCGCTAAAGGTGGGGTTATCCGGGTCCCGCGACCAGCGCACCGGGTGATCCAGCACCAGGCGCGGCTTGCTGACCAGCATCGTACCGTACTGCAATTTGTCGAACCCCGTGGAAAGATCGGTCAGTTCGATAACGTTGTCGCGCCACTCCCCGGTTCCCCGGACATCCCAGCGCGCGTTCATCGGCGTGAAGTTCCCTTTACCCCAGTAGCGCCACTGCCACAAACCGTTGTCCGGTAAAAAGTCGTTAGCCTGGCCGTCCAGATGCAGCTCAAAATCGCCCATCTCGTTTTCATGCGCCCGCAGAATGGCTTGCAGGCGGCCGTCCACGCCCTTCTGCGTGAGCTTCACGCCCGCCAGCGGCCAGCGGATCTCATCGATATCCAGCGAGTCGATGATGCGCCCGCGCGAACGCAATAAAGCGCCGGGTTCAAACGTAAGCTGCGGATCGTAAAGGCTGCCGGTCAGCTTCGCCGGGAGTCTGGCATACAGGATCAGATCGTTTTGCTTGGCTTCCCCGCTCAGGTGCAGCGGCATTGCGCTGTTTTCCATACTAAGCGAGCCGGGACCGATATTCAGCACCGCGTTGCCCTTACCCGCATCCCCCTGGGTCAGCACGTTGAGCCGCCCCGTGAAGGTGGCTTTCTCCAGCCCCTGCTGCCAGTTATCCACTTTCAGCCCGACGCGTCCGCTCATTGGCACGCCGGAGGCTAACCAGTTCCAGCGTCCGTCGCTGATGGTCAACTGCTGAGCGGTGATCTGCCACGGTAAATCGAGCAGCGGATCGGGGTTGTCCCGCGCCATGACCACCAGCTGGCCCTGATTGTCCTCCCAGTCCAGATCGGCATCGACCAGCGAGGATAACTGTGGCACGTTAAAGGTCGCGACCGTATGCCCTTTCACCGGCACGCCGTCCGGCACCAGCGGCAGGGTAAATTCACCGACCAGCTTCACGGGCTGCGGCTGATCCGGCAGTTGCACATCGAACTGGCTGATGGAGAGGGTCTGGCCGCGCAACTGCCCCTTAATGCTCACCTGCTTGCCGTTATAGGTGATGTCCTGGCGGGCTGGCGTCAGTGATGCATGCAGCTCACCCTCCCACTGCTGCCAGGGAGAAAGGGTAAAGCGATGGATGGTCAGCCAGGTGTTGGGCAGGATGGCCTGCCACTGCGCCAGCGTTTTCGGCGCCACCGTAGATGGCGCCGATTGCGGTAATTTGCTCAGGCAGACAGAGTTAAGTTCAAGTGCGCCAATATCCAGATCCCAGCGGCTGGGGTGTGACAGAGTCACGTTTTCCACGCGGGCAATTTCACACTCTTCTACCAGATAGCGGAGATCGGGGATGATCAGGGCGTGGCGCGTGAGCCGTGGGCTTTTTTCAAACGCGATGCGCGTTCCAACGGGGAGCCAGATCCCGGCGAGCGTGGGTACCCACTGGGCGAGCGTCATCAGCAGCGTCAGCGGCACAAGAAATAGCAGCAGTAATAGCGCGATTGCGGCTTTGTATTTACCCTTCATGGGCAGTTAATATCCTGATTTTGCGAAAAAAATAAGCCGTTCTTGCCGCTCATTGTCGCATGTTTAGCCAGTCAGTTGAAGGTAATGCCATTTTTAAGAGTAGATGCTCTACAATAATTCATAGAACTTATTGATTTCAATGAATTTTGAAAAATTGTAAGATAATTTTAAACATGCTAACGTGGTTCCAAAATCACTGGAGAAAGTCTTATGAAACTCGCGGTATATAGCACAAAGCAGTACGACAAAAAGTATCTGCAACATGTTAACGAGACGTACGGTTTCGATCTTGAATTTTTCGACTTTCTGCTAACTGAAAAGACGGCTAAAACCGCCCACGGCTGCGAAGGCGTGTGTATCTTCGTTAACGACGACGGTAGCCGACCGGTGCTGGAAGAGTTAAAAAAACAGGGCGTGAAATACATTGCCCTGCGCTGCGCGGGCTTTAACAACGTCGATCTCGATGCCGCCAAAGAGCTGGGTCTGAAGGTCGTTCGCGTCCCGGCCTATTCTCCGGAAGCCGTGGCAGAACATGCGGTCGGGATGATGATGTCGCTCAACCGTCGTATTCACCGTGCCTATCAGCGAACCCGTGATGCTAACTTCTCTCTGGAAGGGCTGACCGGCTTTACCATGTACGGTAAAACCTCAGGCGTCATCGGTACCGGCAAAATTGGCGTGGCCGCCCTTCGTATCCTGAAAGGATTTGGCATGCGCCTGCTGGCGTTTGATCCGTACCCAAGCGCCGCTGCGCTGGAGCTGGGCGTGGAGTATGTCGATTTGAAAACGCTCTTCTCGCAGTCTGACGTTATCTCCCTGCACTGTCCGCTGACCCCGGAGAACTATCATCTGCTTAACCAGTCGGCGTTCGACCAGATGAAAGACGGCGTGATGATCATCAATACCAGCCGCGGCGGGCTGATCGACTCTCAGGCGGCTATCGAAGCGTTGAAAACGCAAAAAATCGGCGCGTTGGGTATGGATGTGTATGAGAACGAACGCGATCTGTTCTTTGAGGATAAATCTAATGACGTGATCCAGGACGACGTGTTCCGTCGCCTGTCTGCCTGTCACAACGTGTTGTTCACCGGACACCAGGCGTTCCTGACCGCCGAAGCGCTGATCAGCATTTCGGAAACCACGCTGGGGAATTTGCGTCAACTCGAAAAGGGAGAAGCGTGCCCGAACGCGATAGTGTAAGCCTGGTAACCCGGGTGGCGGCTACGCCCTGCCCGGCCTGTGGATTGCGTTAATTGTAGGCCCGGTAAGCGCAGCGTCACCGGGCTTTTTGGCTTCAATCCTGCCACGCGCAGGATAGTCTTAGCTGACGTTTGCCGTTCTGATTTATCCAGTGTCCCGAAACAGGTAATAATTTCGCTTAAATAAGTTTGATTTTTACCTCATACCCCTCGAGGCCTGTCATGGCTTCACGAGCGATAAACTCAATTTCAGACACTTCCTGCCCTGTTTTTTTACGTAACTCTGAAATTTTTTTGGTCATAAGCGCTGAAATTTCTTCTTCTGCCTTTTGCGTCAGTGCGTCAACGTTCATGTTTACCTCTTGCAACCGTTTACTGTTTCCATTCTCCAGCAGGCGACAGCTAACGATTGACTGCCTTTCACCATAACTGTATGTAAAGAGTAGACTATCTGTGTAACGTATGCTGCCGTCGCATTTAAATATGCATTTAGATTGCATTATTTAAACAAGGTGTTATTGTCCCAAAGCCTTAGAGCACAAAAAAGACAAATATAAGAAAAGCTTTGACTCACACTCGCCCCGCATCAGGGGCATTTTTTTGGCTGTCTGTAAGCAAAAAACCCGCCAGAAGCGGGTTTTTGTGTTATTTGAGAAAATTATTTAAAGACTTCTGCGACGGCCTGGAAGTTAGGGCCATGCTCGCGGGCAGCGATGATGACGTAGTATTTCCCGCCCTTCTCGTCTGCCAGTTTTGAGAGTTTTTGATGAAGATCTGAAGGTGAAGAAATTTGTCCACCTGAAGCCCCTACAGATACATTACCAAGGTATTCAAGCTTGAAGTGGTGCGCTTCATCCTTGGAAATCATATCTGCCGCAGATGCGCCGAAGCTTGCTACTGTTAAAGCCAATACACTCCCTAATAGTGCTTTTTTCATATCATTCCTCCTGTTGATGAATCTATATATTTAACATTAGCAGCAAATATGTAAATGATCCGTATCAATATTGTAGAAGGATTGAGCATCACGACCAGCCATCACTGACCTGAACAGCGGGTACAGCAGGTTCATCTACTATACTGACCTGTGCAGTCGCCATTTATCTGCCGGTTGCGCCTGAAGCAATTGAAACTTACCTGTACCATGACCATCAGGAGAACAATATGCACACGAGTAAAACCCTGAAAAGGCTGCTAGCCGTATCAGCAGTTGCAGCAATGTTCAGCACCGTTGGCGTACAAGCCCAGACAACCAGCGCCGCGCAAACTCAAACTGCGGGCCAGGCTCAACCGGACGCCAGACTCAGCTCCGGCGACGAGAAAGCATTGAAGGACATGGCGCAGGCCAATATCAACGAAGTTGCCGCCGCCAGGCTCGCCCTCGACAAGGCCCAAACCAGTGAAGTGAAAACATTCGCCCAGAAAATGGTCGACGATCACGGCGCCGCGCTGACCAAAGTCAAGACCGTTGCCCAGAAAAAGGGCGTGGAGCTGCCGACCGAACCAGACGCCGCGCATAAAGCCCTGAACTCAAGGCTGGAAAACCAGCGCGGTGACGCTTTTGACAAAATGTATATGGAATATGCTGGCGTGAAGGACCACGAGAAGGTGCTGTCGAAGCTTAAGAGCGACGCCAGTAAAATCGACGATCCGGATGTGAAGGCTCTGGCCAACGAGCACACTCCGGTCGTTGAGCAGCATCTGAAGTCCGCCGAGCAGATGTCAACGCGTGCTGGCGCATCAGCCGATAAATAACGCGTCGGTAAAACGACTACTGCAAAATAAAGTGGGGCCCGCAGGCCCCACGCTTATTTCCCCTTCCTGCTGAATTATTCCGGCAAGGCGTAGACCACCACCTGATCGCCCACCTGATCCTTCAGGATCGTATTCCCGCCTGCCACGAAGGCCACATACTGGCGACCTTTATATTCATAGACGGACGGGTTCGCTACCGCCGGAGCTTCGGCCTGATCGGACCACAGCTCTTCACCGCTCTCTACCGAGTAGGCACGCACTTTGGCATCCATTGAAGCACCGATGAAGATCACGCCGCCCGCCGTCACTGCCGGACCACCAATGGTAGGCGAACCCCAGCTTTCCGGCATGAAGAAGCCATACTGCTGGGAGGCGCCAACCGGACGACGCCATTTCACATCGCCCGTGTGCATGTCCAGCGCCACGATTTCACCAAACGGCGGTTGCCAGCACGGCATGCCAAGCCAGTTGCTCGCCACCAGCAGACGCATACCGTACGGGGCGCCTTCCTGTGGGGCAAAGCCGCTTTCGTTGCCGGAGTCTTTGTCTGCGTTATCGTAATCCTCACGGCTGTACAGCTTCACGTACTGGACGATATGCGAGGTGTTGACGATGGCGATCTGTTTTTGCGGATCGAACGCCACCCCACCCCACTGGACGCCGCCGGCGCTATCGGGATAGGTGAGCGTGCCTTCGCCTTTGGTGGTTGGCGGGGTATACATTCCCTCATAGGTCAGGTTATCCCACAGGCGGGAGCACTGGCCGCCACCGACGATATCCGCCAGCTTCCAGATTTCCGGTTTTTTCGACTGGTCGAGCAGCGGCGCGGGTTTGGTCGGGAATGGCTGCGTGGGCGAGAGAACTTCGCCCTGGACCGACCCATCACCCTGCGGAACCGGACGTTCTTCGATTGGCCATACGTCCTCCCCCGTCAGGCGGTTAACCACAAACAGGAAACCCTGCTTGGTGGCCTGCACCAGCGCCGGGATCTGCTTGCCGTCTACGGTGATGTCCATCAGCGTCGGGGCGGAGTTGATATCGTAATCCCAGACGTCGTGGTGTACCCACTGACGTGACCAGACCACTTTACCGGTGTTGATGTCCAGCGCGGTGGTCGAGGTGCCAAGCGGAATAGCGTCCACGCGGTTGCCGCCCCAATAGTTGGGAGACGGCGATGAGACCGGGAGATAGACCAGCCCGTTGGCCTCATCGGCGGACATGTGCGTCCAGACGTTGGCAGTACCGGTACGCTTGCGGATCTCTGCCGGGATCGCCTCAAAGGTCCATTCAAGCTTACCGGTCTGGGCGTTGACTGAAAATACGGTGCCCGGAGGGGCTTCGGCATAGGCCCAGTCCTTCCCGGCCCAGCCCACCAGCAGATGGTTGCCGACAACGGTTGGCGGTTGCAGGACAGAGAGCGGATACTTCGCGTTAACGGTATTCCACTGGTTCAAATCCAGCACGCCGTTGTTCGCAAAGCCGCTGCACGGTTTGCCTGAATCGGCGTCCAGCGCAAAGAGCTTGCCGTCAACGGTGCCCATATAGACCATCTTCTGGCATGCCTCACCTGTCACCGGATTTTTGGCCTGCCAGTAGGAAACGCCGCGATTTTTCAGCACCGGCTGGGTCAGCGCCTTGCGCGACGATTTGGTGTCATAGTGCCACTTCTCTTTACCCGTCCCCGGATCCAGCGCAATCAGGCGATCGAATGGCGTGCCGATGTAGAGCGTATCGTTGGCGAAAATGGGCGTTGCGGACCAGACGGTAGCTGGCGTATCGCCTTTACCATCCGAGACGTCGCCGGTATGGAACTCCCAGACTTTCGTTAATTTCCCGACGTTATCCGCCGTAATTTGGGTCAGGGGACTGTATTTCTGCGCGTTAAGCTGGCCGTGGAAGCTGTCCCAGGTGGCGGTGCCGGGCACCAGCGGCGTCGCTGGCTGGCTGGCCGAGGCGACTTTCTTTCCATCACCGCTGCCGGTTGAGGCATCGTCGGTGGTTTTTGTGGTTCCGGGCGCCTGCTGATCGGCCGCATCAATGTTCAGTGATTCCTTTGTCCCCTGAGAGGCTTCAGCGGCCTTATCCTGCGCCTGTAGCGCGAGCGGAGCGACCAGCAGCGCCAGCGCCGTCATGCTGACTTTTATGAAGGGATAATGCTTATCGTTGTGCACGGGCGGCTCCTCAGCTTCTGACGGGATGGTTGTAACGAGCGGAATGGCTGCTCAGCATAATCAGACCAATCAGGCCGACGACCATGGCTGCCGTTATGATGTACTGGTGCAGCAGCGCGGCGGCGAAAGCAATACCCGCCAACACCATCAGGGTGACAATAATCAGAAAAACGCGCGCGCCGCGACGCGATGCCGCACGTAACATAAAGGTCAGTATCGCCAGCACTACGCTGGCAATGACCACGCCCAGTGCGCCAATGGTGCCAGTGACGCCGGTAAGCGGCGTCCACCAGGCGTATAGCGCCACCGCGAAGGCTATTATCGCGGTCAGCAGCAGCAAAATGCTGCCGACCCGCGAGGATTGAGAATGCAACATACCAGGAAACCCCCTCTAAAATGCAAAATTGACCATTATTAAGGCGTTTTCGTGAATATATACCCCTGCTGCCCGCCGCTATTAAGGAAACGCGACGTGTGGAGCGGCGGCATATTTCACTAAACGTAACTGAGTATAGAAGAGGATTTTCTTATGGGGCGTTTAATAGCAGGCATACGACGTCCTGAACCCCTTCGCCACCATAAAGAGAGCGTTATGTTACAAGACGGTTCGAAAGCTACGAGCGGGTTACGCGATTGTCTACATTCTGTTTTTTAATTTCAGGCATAACGGGATAATTTCACGCCCAATAAAATAATTAAATAAGCCCCCCTTCAATATGATGGCGCCTTATGGTACTTAATAAAACAGGGTGTTTATTCTTTAATTAACAGACGTGCAGGCAGGGAAAGTCAGTCGTTATTTGTTCGTTAATTTAACAAATCCCTTTCTTAATTAACTGCCTGTTAAAGCATCGTCAAAGAATAACGATAGTTATTGCAGGCATACACATAAGGTTTTCGGTATGCAACATCAAACCCCTCCCACCCGTGACGTAATGGCGCAGCGACGACTACAGACAGATAAAAACTAAATAAGTCGTCGTCCCTCTAACAACGCGGTAAAATATGATGAATAAAGCCACAACTCTCTCAGCTAATATTACAACACGCTCTAACTGGCACTGGCAGGATAATATCTGGACGCTGGGCCTTTATGGTACAGCCGTCGGAGCGGGAACACTGTTCCTTCCCGTGGAAATCGGCACCCGTGGTCCGGTTATTTTTCTGGTTATGCTCCTGCTGGGGCTGCCGTTATCCCTGATCCCCCATTTACTCCTTTGTCGTGTGTATATGCGTGAAGAGAAGACTGAAAACGGCACGTTGCCGATCTTCGGCTCCTTCTTCAGCGGAAGGGGTGAAAAGCTGATCACCCTGTTCTATTGTGTGACCTTCTTCCCGGTAACCCTGGTTTACGGGGTGGCGCTGATTAATGCGCTGAGTAATTTACTGGTGGAGCATCTGCATATTACCGCCATCAGCCGTGGGCCATTGTCGTTTATCGTGGTTGCTGCGCTGTATGTGGTGCTTAGCAAGGGCCGGGACAGAGTCGTGGCCATTATAAGCGCACTGGCGCTGCCGTTCGCGGCATCTGTACTGCTGATCGCCGTATCACTTATCCCGGGATGGCATCTGTCTAACCTGACCGATACGGCCGCTGAAATGAACGCCACGCCGCTGCCGGTAACGCTGAAAAATATCTGGCTGACGCTGCCGCTTATTACCTTCTCGTTTTGCTGTGCGCCTATGGTCTCCCCGCTGAGCTCTTACTACCGGGAGAGGAAAGCGGAGGGTGAGAAAAAGGCACTGTTCGTGATCCGCATCGCCTACTTAGCTATCTTCGCCAGTATCCTATTTTTCGTGCTGAGTTGCGTGCTGGGGATCCCCCATGACAACTTTGTGCGAGCGAAGGCGGAAAACCTGAATGTGCTGTCGGTGATGAAGGGAAACGGTGATTTCAGCCTGATTTACCACATTGCCCCGCTCATTGCTATCATCGGTATGACGAAATCCTTCCTCGGCGTAGGTCTGTCGGTCGCACAAACGTTTGGTCAGCTGGCTGCCAGCGTATCCGGCAAAAAGGCCAACGCCAGCAAGCGGCTGGCCTCTCTGGCGCTGTTCCTGCTGACCTATGGCATTGTTTATGCCAATCCGGATGTGCTCAGCCTGATTGAAATGTTCTGCGGACCACTGATCGCGGTGATCCTGTTCCTTATCCCGGCGTACCTCATATACACCCGCCCCTCGCTGGCAGAGCTTCGCGGCGTGACGGTGTTTTTGGTTGTTCTGGGCGGGCTGGCAACGCTGTCTGCATTGCTCTGGACAATGCTTTAGTCTGAACGCCGTTTGACTGTACCCATATACAGTAGTATTTTACGTTCAGGCTGAATCACATGCGTAATATCCATAAGGTAAACAATCATGTTTGTGGAACTGGTTTATGACAAGCGAAACGTACAGGGGCTGGAGGGAGCCAGGGAAATCATCCTGGCCGAGCTGACAAAACGCGTGCACCGGATTTTTCCTGATGCCAGCGTGACGGTTAAGCCAATGCAAGCGAACGGCCTGAACAGCGACGCCAGCAAAAGCGACCGTGAAAAGCTCAACCGCATGCTTGAGGAGATGTTCGAAGAGTCGGACATGTGGTTAATACAAGAGTAACCGGGCGCAAAGCCCGGTTCTGGCTTCGGGAGACAAAGAGCATACAACGTTAACTTTGCGTAATTTCTTCCGCTATCGCGACGTACCGATTTACGCCTCCATGGTTCCCCCAGCATAATCCCACCGATCCGATTGTAAGACATATCCAGCGCGCGCCACATTTTCTTCCTGCCCTGTACTTTCAGTCTGACTGACTGGAGGTTTCTGTGTGTGGCCTTTTATGAAGAATCCGGTTTGGGGTTATTCGAGATAGCCCGCTGAAATGGAAACGTGAGCAAGCTCATCCGCTATGAACGAGGAACGGACGATCTAAGGGGTGTTCATTTCCTGGCCATTCGTTTGCCAAGAGCAAAGCAGACCATTGGCAGGGGAAGCGTCACTACCAGCAGCATCCATAGCAAAGTATATACTGTGTCCACCCCGTCATTTTGCAGATTGGTATACAGCTTTACCGGTATACCCTGCGGGAAATAAGCAAAGATCATCACGATCCCGAACTCGCCTACCGCGCGAACCCAGGCGAGTGTTACGGCAGAAGCCAGCCCAGGCAATGCCAGGGGTAATGAAAGAAAACGAAAGCGGTTCCAGGGAGAAGCTCCCAACGTTTGTCCCGCTTCAAGAATATTCTTGGGAACAGTGGCAAACGCCGAACGCGACACCACGATAAAATAAGGCAAAGCGCCGTAAACCTGAGCCAGCACAAACGCCGCCGGATTATTTACCAGCGTAGCTCCCAACAGTGAAAGCCAGCGGCCAATCACGCCATAAGGCCCGAAAGCCGAAACCAGCAAGATCCCCATTGCCAGCGGTGGCGTCAGCAGAGGGATCATCACCAGCAGTTCACCGATCAATCGTTTTCGACCCGTGGCTTGTGACAGCCACCATGCCACCGGCATGCCGATAAGAATGATAATTCCGAGTGCCAGCACACCCAGTCCCATAGAGACGGCAATGGCGCTGTCGTCGCGCCAGGCCAGCTTCAGATGATGCCAGGGCGTGACGCTAATCAGCGTGATAAAGGGGATACTTAACAGCAGGATAGCGGGCAGAGATAACCACCCCGCCACCCAGCCCGGTTTTCTTAGCGGGCGTATAAGCTGTCTCCTTTAGGTTCGGCGTAGCCAAACGCTTTGAACAATTTCTGCCCCTCGGCGCTTTGCATGAACGATACGAACTTTTGTCCCTGTTCTACACCATTCGGCGCGTTTTTCAGCACCGCCGCATAGAACACCATTGGTTGAGTGTGCAGAATTTGATCCTGGCCTTTGCTGTCTTTAATGGTAAAACTGACGGTGTCATACCACTGTTTCGTCATCGCCGGGTTGCTGAGGTTTATTTCATCCGGCAGCGCGACATACGGCAAATGCGCTGAGCGAACTTCACTCTCGTATCCCGCTGCTGCATCCACCTGACCGCTTTCCAGACGCGCCAGCAGCCCTCCTTCCTGATGAGTCTGCTGTGGGTTTTGCAGCGAGCCTAAAATTTTATCGGTGATGCCCGGCATGTTGTAATACTTTTCCGCCAGCATCAGGCTAAACACAATATTCTGGCCTTTTGGGTCGACATAAGGATCGGTGCGGCCAAATAAGACATCTTTCTGCGTCAGCAGAGTCAGCCACGAGCCGTCTTTCTTTCTGTTGGCCTGTTCAAACTGCGCTGCATGTTTACCCTCAGGACTGTAAGCGACCACCATGCTGGTACTGGCGACAGGGACCGCCTCATCTATCAGCCCGGCGTCTTTGAGAATTTGCATCGGCCCCGGGGTGATGGAGACAAACACATCAGCCTCAATTTTGTGGCTTGCAAGCAGGCGTGCCATCCCGTATGCACCCTGACCCTGCCCCTGATAGCCGTCGTTATTTGCTCTGGAAAAAGCCGGACCTAACCCCTGGTCCATTACTTTGCCCATGGAACCGGCATAAGTCACCCTGATATCCTTTGCCAGCGCCATGGATGGCATTTGCAGCAGCGCAACCGCCACCAGCGCAACCTGCATTCGTTTCCTGGCCATAAACACCCTCTCGTTATGTATTCTTTTATATATCGAATTTTCCAGAAAAATCACCGCAATGACAACCTCCTCAAGCGCGCCGTTGATGCAAGGTTGAATAAAAGGAAATCGGTCTGGGTGGTGCATGGTCGACTTGGTCAGATGTTGTCATCCAAATGTGGGCAATTATTCATGAAACATGCTGCGTAAACTCCTCGTGGCTTTGCGTAGAAGAATCTTGAACTCATTGTCATCAAGGACTTTTGCACAGTTGTAGCCCAACTCGCTATATAGATAGATACATAGTGATTAAATAACTTGAGGAGTTGTGTATTGCTCAGGATTACCCTCGAGTCTGAGGGCGTCCTGTTCATTGAATATTTACGCTTTTGCGTCTGGCTCTTTTACTGCATATCCAACATACGTCTTCTTTAACTGATCCAATGTTTCCGGCACCAGGCTCGTCCCCCGTTCAAACCGGCACATTATTCGTTACCAGGATGGCAATGGCATGGCGGCCATCGCCGTGTCGTTGCCGCTGGTGGGGCCGAAGCGCATTTCGGAACAGGTGATGGCCAGGATAGCGATAAGCTGATTAGATCAGAATGTGTAACTCATGCTTACCGAGACGCTACGCGGTTCGCCATAGACGGCAGAGTCATCGAGGTAGGAGTAGTATTCGCGGTCGAACAGGTTACGAACGTTTGCCTGCACCGCCAGCTGTTTCGTCAGCTGATACTGCGCGAACAAGTCGACGAGCGGATAGCTGCCCTGATAGAGGCGCTGCGTCTCGCCGTCCGGACCAGTGACATCTTTGTACACCTGATTCTGCCAGTTCACGCCGCCGCCTACGGTCAGATCCGGAAGCGCCGGGACGCGGTAACGGCTGAACAGCTTAAGCTGCGTCTGCGGCGCGAAGCTGTTGAAGCGGCCATCTGAATCACGGGCAACATAGCGGGTCGCGCTGAAGGTAAGCTGTAGATTGTCGGTAACGGCACCGTTCACCTCAAATTCCGCCCCTTTGCTCACTGCGCCTTTGGTTGCGCGATAAGCTTGTTCGCTGGATCCATTAACGAATACCCCGCTGATTTCCTCCCCCGCGTTCTCCTGTTCTATGCGGAATACGGCAACGTTGGTGGTCAGTCGACCGTCCATCCAGTCTGCCTTCAGGCCGGTTTCATAATTTTTACCGGTGACGGGAGAGAGCCATGCACCCTCTTTCGTGCGTTTGGTTTGCGGGGCAAAAATTGAGGTATAGCTGGCGTAAGCGGAAAGGCTGTCGTTGATGTCATACACCAGCCCGCCGTAAGGGGTGGTGTTGTATTTACGCATATCGCCGCTGCTGCCATTTGAGCTGTACTGGGTATAACGTGCGCCAACGATTAGCGACAAGGGATCCGCCAGCGACAGGCGTGCCGCCGTATACGCCGATTTTTGCCGCACGATATCATCCGCATTTTGATACCAGTCGCCCCACTCCGGCTCGACCACGCTGCCGTCCCAGCTGTTGTTGAAGATGCCAATCTGAGCACTGTCCATTGGCCCGTCTTTGCTGAAGGTAGCATTGTGCTGTCGGCTATAGTTGGCTCCGGCCATCAGCTGATGTTGACGCCCGAGAAGTTCAAAAGGCCCGCTGGCGTAGGCATCAAAGGCGTCCAGAGTGCGCTTGCCGCGATCCTTACTACCCCAGCCTGATGCGCCTTCTCCGGTGGTGACGTCCGGATTGCCCATCACATAAAGCAGGGTATCATTGAACGTTTGCTCGCCGTGGGTTCCATTGAAACGCACCGACCAGCCGTTATCCCAGTTGTGGGTGAGGTTAGCAAAAACTTTACGCGACTCAACGGAGTATCCCGTCCAGACTGCCGAGGTATTGACGTTGCGATCGTAATGGGTACGGCTGCCGTTACTGTACAGGCTGGGTAATCCGCCCCAGGTCGGGTTGGCTGTGTTTGTTTGCTGATAGTCCCAGCCCAGCGAGGCCGTCGTGTGTTCCGTTACATCGCCTTCAATGACGCCATAGAGAAATTTCTTGCGCTTGCCATATCTGTCAAGCCAGCTGTCCTGATCCTGATAACCTGCCACGACGCGCCCACGCAGGCTGCCGTCGGAATTGAGGGGCGCGGAGATGTCGCCCACATAACGCTGTTTGTTCCAGCTTCCGTAACTTGCGCTGACGTTGCCCCTGAAGGTTTTACTGTCGGCACGTTTACGCACCATGTTCACCGTTGCTCCCGGATCGCCAGCGCCGGTCATCAGGCCGTTTGCGCCACGCACAATCTCTATACGATCATAAATGGCAGTATCTTCCTGCGCATCGCCAAAGTTCCACGCGTCGCCCATTGATGTGGGGATCTCATCGTAGGCGAAATTGGTGATTTCAAAGCCGCGGGAAAAGTAGCTGGAACGCTCGCTATCAACCTGCTGCGACGAAACGCCGGTGGCATTGGTAAGTACCTGGTCAATGGTTTGCAGGTCTTGATCCTGCATACGCTGGCGCGTCACGACGCTGACTGACTGGGGGATATCGCGCGGGATCAGCAGCATTTTGGTGCCTGAACGCGTGGTTTTTACCGCATAATCCTGCTGCGAGTCGGCGCTCCCGTTCCCGTCACCGTAGACAACCATCTCTTGTTCTTGCGTATTTTCATCCGCCTGTGCCGGGTGCATGACGGCGGACATTGCCAGCGCAAGCAGTGAAAGTGAGAAGGAAGCAGGAATTAACCCTGCGGGCGCTTTCGCGCGATTAGCCCTGCCTTTAAAAATCATCATGTTACCTGTCTGTTGTTGTCGTTATGTGCAAATCATTCATCCAAATAAGAATGGAAATGATAATTATTTGCTTTATTATGCACAGGTAATTTTGTAAGTTAAATGTAAATAAATGTATATTTATCAAAATCAGCGCGGCTCGCGCATGACAGGAACAAAAAATGAACACATTCCATTGGCTAAAAGGAAAGACATGGGGCTTAAGCATTCTTACCGCGGCGTTAACCCTGAGCGCAACGGCGTCAGCAGCCCTCCCGGGTTCGGCTGAGCTCAAGCAGCGCGAACTCGCTGACGGTCTGTATGAGATGGTTTACTCCCCAACGGCAAACGCGTTGTACGTTGCGAGCGCACAGAGTTTCAAAAACGTCAACGGCGGAGTGCTCTATAAACTGGATCCCACAACGCTTGCCACGCAAGGTGAAACCCACACCGACCTGAAAAACTTCGGCATGGCAGCGGACGATAATGGCAAGGTCTACTACACCACCAACACCCTTGATGGCGGGGTATCGAAAGTGGACGTGCAAAGCGGCAAGGTGCTACAGCGCCTGATGTTTGAAGGCAAAGGCAAGGATGGCGACCCGGTTGGTGCGCGTGAAATCCTCTTCCACAAGGGACAACTGTTTATCGGCGGCGTTGCCGACCCTGGGTTTATCTCCGTGGTTGATGCCAACACCATGACGCTAAAAGCCCGAATCGAAAATGCCGGGAAATGGGTGACGGGGATTATTTATTCGCCGCTGACAGACCGCCTTTATGCCGCCAATGGCGGCGGTGAAATTCTGGTGATTAACCCGGAGACGTATAAAATCGAACAGCGCTGGACGCCGGGAGATAAAAAAGCGTATTTGTTCCTGAATATGGCAGAAGATCCGTCCACCGGGCGCCTGTTCGTGACTGATGATTCAAAAGCCAAAACCACACTGGTATTTGATGAGCGCAGCGGGAAAGTTATCAAGCGTCTTAAAGGCGATGCGCTGGGAATTAAGTTTAACGCTGAGCGCAACGAAATTTTCATCACTCAGCGCGAATCCAGGAAGGTGTTGCAGCTTGACGCCGGGAGCTATGCTGTGAAAAACAGCTGGACGTTCACCAGCCATCCCAACAGTCTTCTGGTAACACCGGACGGTAAAACGTTATACGTAACCGTGAAGCAGGACTTCAATGACGACAACACGACGAAAGGCCCGGATAGTGTGGTTCGTATTTCATTAAATTAAACAATATACAGCCATCCTGTGAGGGATGGCTGACTTATAAACGTGGACGCTGAAGCAGTATCTTTAGTCCGGCCAACGGATAAAGCCGAGTTAAAGCGCCAGATGTTCTAAAGTCGCGGGGATCCTTACTGGGTAAAAGTAAAGGTGTAGCTACGTGAAGCTGACCCCTATCCTCCTGCAAATTTCGCAGAATTAAGGATTCATTTTGGGAAAGAAAAAACCGGGCCTCGCGCCCGGTTCTGTTCCCACACTAAAAAGCCTTACGCACTCAATCCGCGATTCTCCAGCATCGGTTCGATCTTCGGATCGTGCCCGCGCCAGTTCCGGTAAAGTTCAGCTAAATCAGTGCTGTTGCCGCGGGACAAAATCGCCTCGCGGAATTTCTGTCCGTTCACGCGTGTCAAACCGCCCTGCTCGACAAACCACTGGTAGCCATCGTCCGCCAGCATCTGCGTCCAGAGATAGGCGTAATAGCCCGCCGCGTAGCCGCCGCCGAAGATGTGGGCGAAATAGCTGCTGCGATAGCGCGGCGGTACGGCTGGAAGATCCAACCCCTCTTTTTTCAACGCGGCGGCTTCAAAGGCTTCCACGTCTTCAACGGGCTCCTGAATGCCGTGCCAGTTCATATCCAGCAGCGCGGCGCTCAATAGCTCCGTCATGTCATAACCCTTATTAAACTGGGTCGCATTGAGCATTTTTTCCCGCAGCGCATCCGGCATCGGTTCGCCGGTTTGATAGTGACGAGCAAAGTGCGCAAATACCTGCGGATGGCTGGCCCAGTGTTCATTGATTTGCGAAGGAAATTCAACGAAATCACGTGGCGTGTTGGTGCCTGAAAGCGTGGCATAGCGCTGGCTGGCAAACAGGCCATGCAGGGTATGGCCAAACTCGTGGAACAGGGTAATCACATCATCCCAGGAGATCAGCGCGGTCTGCCCGTTCGCCGGTTTTTGATAGTTGCAGACGTTATAAATCACCGGACGCGCGGCAAACTCATAAGACTGCTCAACAAAATTCCCCATCCACGCGCCGCCCGCTTTGGAATCACGCGCGAAAAAGTCGCCGTAGAACAGCGCCATGCCTTCACCCGTGTGGTCGAAAATCTCCCACACGCGAACATCCGGGTGGTAAACCGGAATATCAAAACGCTCGACAAAGCGGATACCGAACAGCTGCGTGGCGGTCCAGAATACGCCATCTTCCAGCACGGTATTGAGTGCGAAATAGGGTTTGATCTGCGACTCATCCAGCGCGTATTTCGCTGAGCGCACGCGTTCGGCATAAAACGCCCAGTCCCAGGCCTGTACCGTAAAACCACCCTGCTCGTCGTCGATGACCTTCTGAATATCCGCCTGCTCCAGCGCGGCCCTGCCGCGTGCCGCAGGAACTATCCCGCGCATGAATTCGAGCGCGGCTTCCGGCGTTTTCGCCATCTGATCGGCAATGCTCCAGCTCGCATAGTTGTCAAAGCCGAGCAGCTGCGCCTGTCTTGCCCGTAACCCGGTAAGCCGACGGATCAGCTCGCGCGTATCGTTTTCGTCGCCTTTCTGAGTGCGTTCCCAGCCCGCGCTGAACAACTTTTTACGGGTCTCGCGCAACGACAGCGCCGCCAGCGCGGGCTGTTGCGTGGTATTCAAAAGCGGGATCAGCCAGCGATCCGTCAGCCCTTTTTCTGCGGCAGCGTGAGCCGCGGCAGCCACCTCCTCCGCACTGAGCCCGTCAAGCTGGTGAACATTGTCCACCACCAGCCCTCCCGCCTTGTTCGCCGCCAGCAGGCGCTGGTTGAACTGGCTGGTCAGGGTGGCGGCTTCGGTATTCAGGGCTTTCAGCTCGGCTTTTTCATCGGCGTTCAGACGCGCGCCCGCAAGAACAAAGTGCTGATACATCTCCTCCGTCAGTCGTCGGGATTCGGCATCCAGCGCCTCGCGATCCTGCCAGACGGCTTCCACGCGGGCGAAAAGCGTATCGTTTAGCCAGATATCGTTCGCCAGCCCGGCCAGTTCGGTGGAGAACTGCTCGTCCAGTGCCTGAAGATCATCGTTGGTGTGTGCGGACGTCATGGCGAAGAACACGCTGCTCACGCGCGACAGCATGGCCCCGCTCTTTTCCAGCGCCAGCACGGTATTGTCGAAGTCCGGCGCGGCGCGCTGCGCGATAATCGCGTCAATGTCTGCACGCTTCAGGCGCATTGCTTCATCAAATGCCGGACGATAATGGCTGTCGTTAATCGCATCAAAACGTGGCGCCTGATAAGGCAACAGGCTAATTTCAAAAAAAGGATTGTTGACCGACATCGTTTACTCCTGAGCACGGTATTTCTCCCCAGAGTAGGCCAGCCTGCGCCGGCCTGCAATGGCGTCATACAAATGTTGCCTTAACGACGTGCCGGAGAGCGTGCTATGTTAGTACAACACAAAAAGCGTTGAGGAACAGTGAGATGATTATTTTAGTTACCGGGGCGACAGCGGGTTTTGGTGAAAGCATCACGCGTCGCTTCGTCGCCAACGGACACAAAGTGATTGCAACAGGGCGCCGTCAGGAGCGTTTGCAGGAGCTAAAAGACGAGCTGGGTGACAGCATTCTGACCGCGCAGCTGGACGTCCGCAACCGCGCCGCCATCGAAGAGATGATTGCCAACCTGCCTGCCGAATGGCGTGAAATTGACGTGCTGGTCAATAACGCTGGCCTGGCACTGGGCATGGAGCCTGCCCACAAAGCCAGCGTGGAAGACTGGGAAAACATGATCGACACCAACAACAAAGGGCTGGTGTACATGACCCGCGCCGTGCTGCCGGGCATGGTTGAACGTAACCGTGGCCATATCATTAACATCGGTTCCACCGCCGGAAGCTGGCCTTACGCGGGCGGCAACGTCTATGGCGCGACCAAAGCCTTTGTCCGCCAGTTCAGCCTGAACCTGCGCACCGACCTGCACGGAACCGCGATCCGCGTGACCGATGTTGAACCGGGTCTGGTAGGCGGAACTGAATTCTCCAACGTGCGTTTCAAAGGCGACGACGCCAAAGCGGATAAAACCTATGAAAACGCGAATGCGCTGACGCCGGAAGATATCACCGAAACCGTCTGGTGGGTCGCGAATCTGCCGAAGCATGTCAACATCAATACGGTTGAGATGATGCCCGTCAGCCAGACCTATGCCGGACTCAGCGTGCATCGCGGTTAATTTACCCCACCCGGCCTGCGGGCCGGGTATGTGATGGCAGGGAAAAGAATGGTAGTATGTTCAGGTTAACTCTCTGAGAAATCACAACCCATGGCCGCTGAATCGCAACTTAATCCTACCCAGCCCGTTAATCAGCAAATATATCGCATCTTACGCCGTGATATTGTTCGCTGCCTGATCCCACCGGGAACGCCACTCTCAGAAAAAGAGGTTTCGGTACGTTTTGACGTTTCCCGTCAGCCCGTACGTGAGGCGTTTATTAAGCTTGCAGAAAACGGCCTTATTCAGATCCGCCCTCAGCGCGGCAGCTATGTAAATAAAATTTCGCTTTCGCAGGTACGGAATGGCTGTTTTGTTCGCCAGGCCATCGAGTGCGCCGTGGTGCGTCGCGCCGCGTCGCTCATCAACGATAACCAGTGCTACCTGCTGGAGCAAAACCTGCATCAGCAACGAATCGCCATCGACCGCAAACAGTTAAACGACTTTTTCCAGCTGGACGACGAGTTCCACCAGAAACTGGCGCAGATCGCCGAGTGCCAGCTCGCGTGGGATACCGTCGAAAACATCAAAGCTACCATCGACCGCGTGCGCTACATGAGCCTCGACCATGTTTCTCCGCCAGAGATGTTGCTGCGCCAGCATCATGATATTTTCAGCGCGCTGAAAAAACGCGACGTGGAAGCCGTAGATAAAGCGATGACGCTTCACCTTCAGGAAATTAGTGAGTCAGTTCAGTTAATTCGTCAGGAAAACCGCGAGTGGTTCAGCGAAGAATAAAACCTCGCCGCCCCCTTTCGGTTGCGGCGAAGTAATTAGCGGACCACTAATACCGGAATAGTGGCGTAGCGCAGGATAGTTTCAGCATTCGAACCCAGCAGATGGGTTGTAATGCTCGGATTTTTTGATCCGATAACAATGACATCATATTTCCCCTCTTTGCTGAGCTTGATGATTTCATCGCGTACGTTGCCGAAGCGAACTTCACAGTCAATATTGTCCGGGGACATATCAAAGAGCCGTTTCAGCGCCTTCATCTTCTTATCAGACTCGGCGGTCATATACTCTTCGAACTTCTTAATATCGGCATTGAATCCCCGCAGTAACGAACGGCTGCTGTTCGGGAGAATGTTGATCAGGGTGATCGTCGCGCCTTCCGTCTTCGCGAGGTTGACCGCGTGGCGTACCGCTTTATCGCTCAAATCCATTTCAAACACATCAACAGGCATCAAAATTTTCTTATACATAAGCCTGACTCCTTTTCCGATGAAGGGTTATTTTCTGCCTCCAGAATGACATTGTGGATATAAACAAAGCCTAAACACTTGCACCCGGAAACTATCAATTAAGGAAAATAACTGTCCGCTTTGTAAAGTGGTGTCCTGAACCGTCAACGCCTGCATGAAATAAGAAAAAAGTGTGAGCTTGATCAAAAGCAAATAATTTCGTTAAAGAGAGGCGTATTAATAGTGCCCCGTGAACGGCAGCCGTTGAATTAGCGCCGTAACGGATAAGTACGAGAGGAGAAAATACCATGATGACATACGACCGTAACCGAAATGCAATCACCACTGGCAGCCGCGTCATGATTAGCGGCACAGGCCAGTTCGGCGTGATTAAAGCGATCCACAGCGACGGCCTTAATGCCGAGCAGGTGCGTCGTGGTAAAACGGTTGAAGTCGAAGGATGCGAAGGTAAGTTCGAACCGATTGAGCTGATTCGCCTGGGGATGCACTAAGCTGCGCCCCGACATGCCGCCGCGGACGGCGGCATGTCATCGCGTTAAAGCCGGGAGGCGTACTCAGCAACCGTGGCCTTCGCGCCTTTTTGCAGCAACGTTTGATAGGCCTGCATGACCGCAGCCACAAACACCGCGTCCTTCGGCAGCTCGTTACCGAAAATAGCCTCAATGCCCAACAGCGCGCTAACGCGGCTTTCGCCTTCAGCGCTACCGTTTACCGCCGCCTGAATCACCGCCAGCTGCGGATCGCTCACCTCAATCGCGTTACCCTGCTCATCCACACCGCCGACATAACGCATCCAGCCCACCACACCCAGGGCCAGCAGCGGGAAGGGTTTCTGGTGGACAAGGTGCCAGCGCACGGAATCGAGCATCCGCTGCGGCAATTTCTGGCTACCGTCCATGGCGATTTGCCAGGTGCGGTGACGCAGGGCCGGATTGCTGTAACGTGCGATCAGCTGGTCGGCATAGTGAGCTAAATCCACCCCCTTCACTTTCAGCGTCGGCGCCTGCTCTTTCAGCATCAGCGCATGCGCGGCTGCGCGATAATGTTCATCTTCCATGCAGTCGTTAATGTGCTGATAACCGGCCAGGTAGCCGAGATAGGCCAGGAACGAGTGGCTGCCGTTAAGCATACGCAGCTTCATCTCTTCAAACGGAATGACATCAGAAACCAGTTCCGCACCGGCCTTTTCCCACTGTGGACGTCCGGCGACGAAATTATCTTCAACCACCCACTGGCGGAACGGCTCGCAGGCGACACCTGCCGGATCGCGTACGCCGGTCAGCTGTTCAATTTTATCCAGCGTTTCAGCCGTGACGGCGGGCACAATACGGTCCACCATGGTTGACGGGAAGGTGACGTTCGCTTCAATCCAGTCGGCCAGTTCGCCGTCAACAGCGCGCGCGTAGGCGCAGGTGACATTGCGCATCACATGGCCGTTTTCCGGCATGTTATCGCATGACATCACGCTGAATGCTGGCAGCCCCGCCGCCTTACGCCGCGCCAGCGCTTCAACCACTACGCCTGGCGCAGATTTCGGCTGATGGGGGTTTTGCAGGTCGGCAACGATTAACGGATGATCGAACATCAGTTGTCCGGTTGCCGGGGAGTGGCAATACCCTTTCTCGGTGATGGTCAGGGAAACAATGGCGACCTGCGGATCGCACAGCGCCGCCAGCACGGTTTCAAGGCCGTCGACCTGCGCATGCAGCGCATTTTTGACGACGCCGACCACGCGCGCCGTCCACGCATCGGCAGACATCTCTGCTACGGTATAAAGATTATCCTGTGCCTTCAGATCGGCGATCTGCTGTTCGCCGCCAATCAGGTTAACTTCGCAGTAACCCCAGTCGCTGCCCTGTTCTGCGGCGAGTATATCGGTGTACACCGCCTGGTGCGCACGGTGAAACGCGCCAAACCCTAAATGAACAATGCGTGCCTTGAGGCTGTCGCGATCGTACTGAGGACGCGTTGCCTTCGCCTGTAATAAACGGTTTTCCATGATTGAGACTCGTTAATTATGAACGCTGAGATCCGCAGCCGCTCTGGTGACAGTGCGGCTGCGCCGGTTGACTAAACCAACTAGAATGGCAGTGTCATTACTTTATCCTGCCGATCACAATACTGGTTATGCTGCCATGAACATTGATTTACATTAACTTTCGGCCAAGTGGTGTGATATAAAAATCAAGTTGTGTGACATCTGGCAAAAGATATAAACCAGATCATACAGGGGTGCGCACCGTCTGCTCGCCGGACCGGACCGTCGGCTCACGCCACAACCTGTCGTAGGAATAGCCTGTTAAATCTTCCACGACCCGGCGAGCTTCGGCGGATACGCGTTGGGGAGAGCCGTTGGCTTTCAGGCGATCCAGCTCATCCACAAAGATTTTGTGCGTACGCTTGTTCAGGTTGAATGTCAGAGCCTGCCACAGGGCCAGGATAAGCAAGGCAGCAGTGCCGATGAACATCAGCATTGCGATGGTGTGGATGGCTTCGGTTGGCTGTGTCTGGCTCCCTTTTACAAATCCGCCGCTTTGTAACAGGAGACCCACAATAAAGGTGGCAATAGCGACCGTGGTTTTTCGGGAAAATGTCATTACCGCGGCAAACAGTCCCTCACGACGCTGACGGCTGACCATTTCATCGATATCTGGAATGAACGGGAACACGTTCCACGGTGTAAACTCAAGGACGCAGCGCCCCACCTGATACACCCCGGCCAGAATGACCAGCGTCGCGACGGTATTCAGCGCAGGGATCTGGTACACGGCAAAGAAGCCCCCCAAACAGAGCAACATCAGTGAATAGGCAAATACATATAGCTTTGATGGCCCATATCTGATGATCCCTATACCCGCAATTAACGTGACGGGCAGCCCCACAATACTCATCGACAGCAGCGTGCCTGCCAGTGAGGAAGAGACATTCAGACAGTAGACGCAGAAAAATACAAATACCGTGTTGTAGACATCTTTGCCGGTAAACGACAGCAGATAGATGGCGAGATGTTTCCTGAAGGCCCGGATTTTCAGGGTGGAACCATACTCCTTAAAAAGTCGTCCAAAGGCAGCCAGCTTCTCCCCTGCTGTTTGTGGGCGTGTGTTTTTTTCCAGCCCGGAGAGCATTTCCGGCGTCAACTCGCGTTCCCAGGTCACTTTCCACGAGATGAATACACATACCATAAACAGTACAGCAAAAATAACGCCGTTTATGAGGTAGGCATGGGCGCTGTTTTCCCCGAAATAGCCGATCAGTAATCCGGGAATAAATGTCGCCAGAAACGTCCCGGACGCTGAAAGAAACATGCGACAGGTAGAGAGTTTGGTCCGCTGGTTAAAGTCTTTTGTCATTTCTGACGGTAACGTTTCCCACGGGATCAGTACCATTGCAGCAATAATTTCAAATGCTAGATAGACGGCGAGATAAAAACCGTATGTCATGCCATCAAGCCACAGCAATGCATAGACCAGCATCAACGGTGCACCGATCAGCAAAAAGAAACGTCGGCGACCAAATTTTTTACCAAAATAGTTTTTGTAAAAATGGTCAGTGAAACTTCCCATAAACAAACTAACGATAGCATCGACAATGCGCGCTATAGCAACAATAGACGCCGCTTCAACCGGTGACAACCCAACAAATGTCGTATAGAAGAATAATAACCAGGCGCCGATAACGGTAAAGGCACCGCCGCCCATAATATCCGTTAGTCCGTAGCCGATACTAACCGGAATAGTAATTTTTTTTGCAGTACGAGACATGTTCCATCCCCACTCAGTGAGTAGAATTTAGAATCTGAAATAGTTTTCAGCATTATCATGGCAAATATTTTTAACCATCTTCGTTAGGATGGCGTTATTATCCGGAACTTCACCACGCTCCACCCAGCCGCCAATGATATTGCACAAAATACGACGAAAATAATCGTGGCGAGTATACGAAACCAGACTACGGGAATCGGTTAACATACCGACAAAATTCATTAATAGCCCCTGATCCGCAAGGCTATGTAGCTGGTTTTCCATTCCGCGTTGAGTGTCGTTAAACCACCATCCGGAGCCAAACTGTATCGGCGATTTAACGCCCAATTCCGCAGTCTGAAAATTAGCGATAGTCGTCGCGACAATATCGTTATAGCTGGCGTTGAGGTTATATAGAATGGTTTTGGGCAAAGCTTCAGCCTGCGCCATTGCATCCAGGAGTTGGTTGAGATTGGCCGCAAGATTCGACTGATCGGTCAGCGAGTCAAAACCAGTATTACTACCCAAAGAACGGTACATGCGGGAATTATTATTGCGAATCGCACCGAAGTGTATCTGCATTGCCCAGTTATGCTGCCTGTAATTATGCGCCAGCATAATAAAAATGGCACTGTCAAGAATCGCATTATTACGGGCGTCCAGATTTTCACCCCGGCGCTTTCGGGCAAACACGGATTCAACCTGACTTTCATCTGCTGACTGAAAATGGATCTCCACGGGTCCGTGATCGGAAATTCGGCACCCCATTTCGTGGAACCAGGCAATACGCTGGCTCATTCCCTTAACAAAATCGCTGAATGTCTGGATTTTAGATCCTGTCGTCTCACCTAATCGATCGATAAAGTCGGCAAACTGTTCCGCGTTTTGCGCAAAAACATCGTCCGGACGAAAGGTCGGTAATACCTTAACGTTGAACGTCGCGTCATCACGCAATAATTGATGGTAGCGTAAATCATCAAGCGGAGCATCTGTCGTGCAAATAACTTCTACCCTGGAGCGTTTAATGAGTTCCCTCGGCGTAAAATCAGGCTGCTGCAATAGCAGATTACAGTGCTCCATTATTTCACGCCAGTTATGCCTGCCCAGCGGTTCGTCACAGTTAAAATAGTGGTGAAGTTCTAAATGAGTCCAGTGATAGAGCGGATTTCCATAGCTCGCTTCGACCGTTTCAGCCCATGCCGCAAATTTATCCTCCGCCGGGGCATCGCCCGTAATGTATTTTTCGTCAATACCGTTGGCGCGCATGGCGCGCCATTTATAATGATCGCCAGCCAGCCAGAGTTCGGTAATATTATCGAGATTTTTATTCTTGAAGATATCTTTCGCGTCCAGGTGACAGTGATAATCAATAATTGGCAGCGCTTTCGCGACGTTACGATAAAGTTCAACACCTCTCGCATTGCCAATCATAAAGTTATCAAACTCATGACAGGGCTCCATATTTCCGCTGCTTCGCTGCGGTATCGCTCTGGCGCAGGGGTTCAGCTGCATCTTCCACCAGGCTCAAATCGCGGTCGCGCACTTCTGGCATCAGCAAAGCGGAGACCAGCCCAATCAGCGAGTACGCCACCAGCATCGCCACAATCGGCCACCAGGACCCGGTCATATTGCAGAAGATCCCCGCCAGCACCGGACCAAAGCCTACCGCCACCAGACCGCCCGCCTCTTTGGAGATCGCCATGCGGGTAAAGCGGTTTCGCGAACCAAACATCTCCGCCATGGTGATGTTTTCCAGCGCAAACAGCCCGAGCACCGCAAAGTTATGAATAACGATGATAGAGAGCATAATCACGCCCGGCGCGTAACTCTTATCGACGATAATCGACAGCATCGGGTAAGCCAGAATAATGGCTGAAATGTTAAGGATGATATATGGCAGACGGCGCCCCACTTTATCGGACAGCCAGCCCAGCAGCGGGATGGAGACGAAGCCAAGAATCGAGCTGATCATCAGCGCATCGGTTGGGATCGCCTTATCAAATAACAGCGTCTGTACCAAGTACCCGGCAAGGAAGGTCTGGATAAGCCCAGAGTTACCGGCCTGACCAAAGCGCAGCCCCGTCGCCAGCCAGAACGATTTGCTCTTAAACATCGCGCCGACCGAGGTATCCTGCGCAGCAACCGGCGCAACGGCTTCGGCATCGTTTACCTTCTCAAACACCGGGCTCTCTTTAAGGTTCATACGCAGCCAGATGGCGAAGATCATCACCACCACGCTGGCGAGGAACGGCACGCGCCAGCCCCAGGCAATAAGTTCTTCACGATCGAGGGCAAAGAACATCACGGCCCAGATCGCCGTGGCGCTCAGCGTCCCGCAGTTGGTGCCCATGGCCACCAGCGAGGAGATGATGCCGCGTTTACCCTTCGGGGCGTATTCGGCCAGCATGGTGCCTGCGCCGGAGATTTCAGCCCCCGCGCCCAGCCCCTGAATAATACGCAGCGTCACCAGCAGCACCGGTGCGAAAATCCCGATCTGCGCGTAGGTTGGCAGGACGCCGATTAAGGTGGTGCAGATCCCCATCATGGTGATGGTGATAAACAGCACTTTTTTACGGCCAATTCTGTCGCCCATTCTGCCGAAGATAAATGCCCCGACAATACGCGCGATGTAGCCTGCGCCGTAGGTGCCCATCGCCAGGATCAGCGCCATGGCCGCGGACTGCTCAGGGAAGAAAATTTCATGAAACACCAGCGCGGCGCCAAGGGAGTAGAGCTGGAAATCCATAAACTCCAGGGCGGTGCCCAGCCAGCCAGATACGGCGGCTTTCACCAGATCTGACGTACTTCTTTGAGGTTGTGCTTGAGTCATAATGGCTATCTCTGCAAGGTAAGATGCGTACCACTGAGAGCCTGTCTTCGCAGGCTCTTAACCGCGTGAATTATTATTGGTCGAACGTGAGCAAGACTTTGCAGCACTGCCGCTGGTCTTTTTCAAACAGTTCGATGGCGTCTGTAACGTGGTGATAGTCAAATGTATGGGTGACCAGTTTTTCAGGGTCGATCAGCCCTTTTTCCAGCCAGTCAATGACCACCGGGAATTTGTTGGCATTCAGGCGCGAAGAGAAGATCGACAGCTCTTTGCCGGTGATCCCCTGCTGCACAATCTGGCTCGGGTCGCTGGAGAAGCCCATCAGCACGATGCGCGCCGCCGGAGACGCCAGCGTAATCGCTTCCTGTAAAATGGACGGATGACAGGCAGCATCGATGATTAACGTCGGCTTGATGCCTTTTTCATCCAGCGCGGCCTGTAAAGAATGCTCGCCGTTGTTGAAGACCCAGTCTGCGCCGCTGCGTTGCGCCATCTCCAGCCGCTCATCAATGCGATCCACCACGATGACCTGCTTCACCTTGTAAACGCCCTTCAGCGCCTGCACGGTGACCAGCCCCATCGGGCCTGCGCCGTAAATCAGCGCCACATCCTGTTCGGTGGGTTTCGCCTGCCCCGTCACGTTGGCGGCAATGGTGAATGGCTCAACCATCACCGCGTGGTGGTCAGGGATCGCATCCGGAATGCGCCAGGCATTTTTCGCCGGCACCACGGCGTATTCGCTGAAGCCGCCGTCACGGTGGACGCCCAGCACCACCAGCGAAGTACAAACGTTCGGTTTTCCAACGGAACACGGGTAGCAGTGCCCGCAGCTGATCACCGGATCAACCGAAACGCGCTGGCCCAGTCGGGTGCCCTCCACGCCTTCGCCAACCGCGTCTATTTCGCCAAAGAACTCGTGACCGATTACCCGCGGGTATTTCGCAAACGGGTTATGCCCGCGATAGATATGGCTGTCTGAACCGCAAATACCGGCGAGCTTAATTTTGACGCGGACGTCGCCTGCGCCCGGCAACGGGAGAGGACGCTCTTCAATCACCAGCACATCCGGCTGTTGGATCACTACGCTTTTCATCATTCGCTCCTCGTTTACCAGTTCCAGAGGGTGCCGTCTTCCAGACGAGCCACCGGCAGATAAGCCGGATCGTACGGGTATTTCGCCGCCAGCTTCTCATCAAACTCAATGCCCAGCCCTGGCTTGTCGCCCGGGTGCATATAGCCGTTATCGAAGCGCCAGCTGTGCGGGAACACTTCCAGCATCTGCTCCGAATACCCCATATACTCTTGCACGCCAAAGTTCGGTACCCACAGGTCAAAATGCAGCGCCGCGGCGTGGCAAATCGGCGACAGATCCGACGGGCCGTGTGAGCCGGTACGCACCTGATAAAGTGAGGCAAAGTCCGCAATGCGACGCATCCCGGTGATGCCGCCCGCATGGGTTATGGTGGCGCGGATATAGTCAATGAGCTGCTCTTCAATCAGCTGCTTGCAGTCCCAGATGCTGTTGAACACTTCCCCCACCGCAATTGGCGTGACGGTGTGCTGGCGGATCAGGCGGAAACACTCCTGGTTTTCAGCGGGAGTCGGATCTTCCATCCAGAACAGACGGTACTCTTCAATGCTTTTGCCGAATCGCGCCGCTTCGATGGGCGTCAGACGGTGGTGCATGTCGTGAAGGAGATGTTCATTGAAGCCGAACTGACTGCGCACTGCGTCGAACAGTTTCGGCGTGAAGTCGAGGTATTTTTCAGTGGACCATAGCTGCTCTTCCGGCCAGGCGCCCTTGGTCGCTGGCTCATACGCCAGCCCTTTTCCTTTTGCCATGCCGTAGGTGGTTTTCATTCCCGGCACGCCGCACTGCACGCGAATTGCCTTGAAGCCCATCTCTTTATGACGGGCATAATCTTCCAGCACGTCGTCAATGGTGTGCCCGGTGGTGTGACAATAAACCATCACCCCTTCCCGGGAGGCTCCGCCCAGAAGCTGATAGAGCGGCATGTTCGCGGCTTTCGCCTTAATGTCCCACAGCGCCATATCCACGGCAGAAATCGCTGACATGGTGACCGGACCACGACGCCAGTAAGCGCCTTTATAGAAGAACTGCCAGATATCTTCGATGCGGTGCGCATCGCGGCCAATCAACTGAGGGCACAGGTGATCTTTCAGGTAGGAGGCAACGGAAAGTTCACGTCCGTTCAGCGTGGCATCACCCAGGCCGACAATGCCCTCATCGGTGGTGATTTTAAGGGTGACAAAGTTACGCCCCGGGCAGGTGACAAATACTTCAGCCCCGACAATCTTCATAATCCATTTCCTTACATCGCTCGTTGTGATGCAGGAAATTTACGCAACTACACTACTACCATACAAGTATAATGATCGTAAAATCAGCGGGCGATCACACTATAAGGACGCTTATGCGCGTCCCCAACCGGCCACGATGATCAACATGCCGCACAGGGCAATCAGCGCGCCTGCCCAGTCATACAGGCTTAGCCTGACGCCATCGACAACGCGCAGCCACAGCAGCGCGGTACAGACGTACACTCCGCCGTAGGCCGCATATTCCCTCCCGCTGGCGGCCGGATGCAGGGTGAGCAGCCAGACAAAAAGGGCCAGGGACACACCCGCCGGGATCAGCAGCAGCGCGGAAGCGCCCCGCTTTAGCCAGAGCCACGGCAAAAAGCATCCGATGATTTCGCACAGCGCGGTCGCGAAAAAAAGCAGCGTCGTTTTGAACATTTTTCTCGTTTCGTGAGGATTGATTTAGACATCATACGCGATAATGTTCACATCGTTCCCATACCTGCCGCGCGGGTATGACACCCTTTCGGATTGGTGTAGAATCCAACGGGGTAATCCGATTGTCTGCACCCGTTTAAAGGAAACGCTATGACTACATTAAGCAAACGCCTTTGTCTGACAGCCGTACTGGCGCTGTCATCGTTCGCCTTCGCCGCAACGGCATCAGCCGAAACCAGCAAACTCATCATTGAGTCTGGTGACAGCGCGCAAAGCCGTCAGAACGCCGCCATGGACAAAGAACAATGGAATGACACCCGCAGCCTGCGTCAGAAAGTGAATAAGCGCGTGGAAAAAGAGTGGGATAAAGAAGACGTCGCGTTTGATGCCCGCGACAAATGCCAGCAAAGTGCCAACGTCAACGCCTATTGGGAGCCTAACACCCTGCGCTGTCTGGATCGTCGCACTGGCCGCACGGTAGCACCGTAATGTCGACGCCGTGTGACGTTAAGCTCCGTCCGCTGGAGCGCGAAGATTTACGCTTTGTTCACCAGCTCGACAACAATGCCAGCGTGATGCGCTACTGGTTTGAAGAGCCTTATGAGGCGTTTGTCGAGCTGTCCGATCTCTACGACAAGCATATCCACGATCAGAGTGAACGCCGGTTTGTGGTGGAGTGCGAAGGTGAGAAAGCCGGGCTGGTTGAACTGGTTGAGATCAACCACGTTCACCGTCGAGCGGAATTTCAGATCATTATTTCACCGGAGCACCAGGGGAAAGGTCTTGCGTCGCGGGCGGCAAAGCTGGCGATGGATTACGGGTTTAACGTCCTGAATCTCTACAAGCTTTACCTTATCGTCGACAAAGAGAACGAAAAAGCGATTCATATCTACCGTAAGCTGGGCTTTATGGTGGAAGGTGAACTGATCCATGAGTTCTTTATTAACGGCGAATACCGTAACACCATCCGCATGTGCATTTTCCAGCATCAGCATCTGGCCGGGCATAAGTCCTCCTCCGCCAGCCTGCTTAAACCCACCGCGCAGTAACCTGCGCGGTTTTATTCTCAATAATATTCAATGCTGTTTTTGATGGTGTACTTGTGCTCAACGGCAGGTTTGACGCTGTCATCGGTGATCACCAGCTCACAGCTCACCGGGTTATTGTGGCGATCGTAATCACAGCTCTGCTTTACATTGCCCATCGGTTTATCGTTCAACAGGCTTACCGCCGTATAATCCATGCGCTTGCGCAGATCTTTCGACGGCACCGACTTGACCGATAAACGCTTGTCGCCGGAAACCGTAGTTTTACCCAGCGGGTAGCCGTCGGCGTCATACTGGTACTTCACTTCCATCTCTTTGCTGTGCGCGGCAACCACAAACCCGTTATCGTCCGTGTCCCACGTCAGGCCGGCAGACGGCAGTTCCGCCAGCTGACATTTTCCCTGCAACTTTACCTTCTGCTGCTGGGTTTCCGCATCGACGTAGTAGTTAGCATCCAGCACCAGCGCAACGCCCGTATTAGCGTCGAGATCGTGCAGTTCAAGCGTATCGAAACACCCTTCCGTTGACATCGTGCCGGTCACACGTTTAGAGACTTCACCCTTATCGTTGAACAGCGTCTGGGTAAAATCCTTCACCGGCCCGCGCAGAGGATCAAAGTCAAACTCGTTCGAAAAACTCGCCATCTCCGGCGTAAATGACAGCGGCGCGGTGTTGTTGTCGCATCCCACCAGTACCGTTGCCAGTAGCGTTATCGCTGCGTATTTGTTCACATCATTTACCGTTCAAAGAGAGATACAATCATATTAGCAAATACAGCAACTTACATAACAGCACTTCATTTGACTCTTTGCGCTGTATAAATCCGTCGTTTGCATTGACGAGACCTGCCAAAGTGGCTACTTTGGGCGCGGAAGATTCCACACTATTATAAAATTAGATTCTTAAATTTTCGGGTTAACATCATGATTTACGACTGTTTTTTATACTATGACGAAGATATGTTGCTCGACATCAGATTACATACTCTCGCTGATGTCGTTGACCGTTTTGTCATTGTAGAAGCAACACACTCTTTTACGGGCATACCGAGAGAATTGCATTTCGATATTACAAAGTTTGCCAAATTCAAAGACAAAATCATTTACGTGCCTTTTGACGCGCAGCCTATTTTAAACCGTGCGGATAATAACCAGGTTGATGCCTGGGCAAATGAAGCAGCGCTTCGCAACTCCATTATGAACGGGTTAAAAGACGCGGCAGACGACGATCTGATTCTGGTGTCAGACGTTGACGAAATCTTCTCTCCCGACACGGTCAGGGCCATTAATCCGCGCGCGCTCTGCACGACTATTCATCAAAACGTGTTCAACTATCAGTTTAATCTCCAGGTTCACAACACGGATGGTACGCCGAGAAAATGTACCTTGCCCCGCGCGACGTCCTATTACAACCTTAAGCATTTCTTCCACGGTGAGCCTGAATCTTTCAGAAACTGGAAGCGTGCGCGCAAAGATAAAAACTGGTCATGGTTTAAATGGAACTGGCTAAAAATCAATAATAAAATTGTGAAAGATGGCGGCTGGCATTTCTCATGGGTAATGACTCCAGAAAGAATTTCCGAAAAAATGTCTACCATTTCTCATACCGAATACGATCTGCCGGAATTTAATAACCCGGAACATATTATGAAGGTTATTACCAACGCCGAAGATATCTGGGGACGAGACCGAAAACTGGTCAGGCAAGAGGTATCAAAACGCACCCTGCCTTCTTATCTGGTAGACAATCAGCACCATTACTCGCAATTTATTTTATGACGCAGGCAGGGCTCCAGGACAATTCAGAAAGACAGGTCCAAAAACAAAAGCTTACCCTAACCCTGCTATGCTTACAGTCCACACAGTGAAAAGGAGCTACAGATGAAACGGTTACCCTGGATTACCGCCCTGCTGTTAATGAGTGCTTCACCCGCTCTTCTTGCGGCCCCGGACTCCTGCGAGCGCGTGAAAAGCGACATTCAGCAGAAGATTATCAACAACGGCGTACCGGAGTCTGGCTTTACCCTGAACATCGTCCCGAACGATCAGGCCGATCAGCCGGATGCGCAGGTCGTTGGGCATTGTGCCAACGATACTTTCAAAATTTTGTACACCCGCACCAGTAGCGGCAACTACCCGGTGAGCGGCGCAGGTACGCAAGAGAATGCGCCCGCTGAGCCGCAATGATTTTCCCACTCAATTCCCCTGATTTGACGAGGATTAATATTTAATACCTCTAAATAAGTAACACTCCCCCCATCATTAGCCCGGTTGTAGTCACGGGTGAAAATAATTATTAACAATGATGGGGTGAGTTATGTCCGAAGTTGAACATCACGGCGGTATAAGCCGTCGAACTCTGGTTAAATCTACTGCCATAGGATCTCTGGCGCTTGCCGCCGGTGGGATCGCATTACCTTTTGGTCTGAAAAGCGCCGCCGCCGCTGTGCAGTCCGCTATTCAGCCCGCAGAAGACAAAGTTGTCTGGGGCGCCTGCTCGGTAAACTGCGGTAGCCGCTGCGCGCTACGTCTGCACGTTCGCGATGACGAAGTCTACTGGGTTGAAACGGATAATACCGGCGAGGATATTTACGGCAACCATCAGGTTCGCGCCTGCCTGCGAGGCCGTTCAATTCGCCGTCGCATTAATCACCCAGACCGTCTGAACTATCCGATGAAACGCGTGGGCAAACGCGGAGAAGGCAAGTTTGAGCGTATCACCTGGGAAGAAGCGCTGGACACCATCGCCGCGAGCCTGAAAAGCGTGGTCGAAAAATACGGCAACGAAGCGGTCTACATTAACTACTCCTCCGGAATTGTAGGCGGCAACATCACCCGCTCCTCCCCTTATGCCTCGCTGGTCGCGCGCCTGATGAACTGCTACGGCGGCTTCCTCAGCCACTACGGCACCTACAGCACCGCGCAGATCGCCTGCGCAATGCCCTACACCTACGGCAGCAACGACGGCAACAGCACATCGGATATCGAAAACACCAAACTGGTCGTGATGTTCGGCAATAATCCGGCGGAAACGCGCATGAGCGGCGGCGGGATCACTTACTACCTTGAGCAGGCGCGCGAACGGTCAAACGCGCGGATGATCGTTATCGATCCGCGTTATACCGACACTGCCGCAGGGCGTGAAGACGAGTGGGTCCCGATTCGTCCGGGCACCGATGCCGCGCTGGTGGCAGGTATTGCGTGGGTGCTGATTAATGAAAATCTGGTCGATCAACCTTTCCTCGATAAATACTGCGTGGGTTATGACGAAAAAACCCTGCCGGAAGGCGCACCGGCTAATGGTCATTACAAAGCCTATATTCTCGGCCAGGGTGATGACAAAACCGCGAAAACCCCTGAGTGGGCGTCTCGCATAACGGGCATCTCTGCCGATCGCATCATTAAGCTGGCCCGTGAAATCGGTTCGGCGAAACCGGCCTACATTTGCCAGGGCTGGGGCCCACAGCGTCAGGCTAACGGGGAGCAAACGTCCCGCGCCATCGCCATGCTGCCGATCCTGACCGGCAACGTCGGCATTAACGGCGGCAACAGCGGCGCGCGCGAATCGACCTACACCATCACCATCGAACGCATGCCGCTGCCGGAAAATCCGGTGAAAACGCAAATCTCCTGCTTCAGCTGGACGGATGCCATTGCCCGTGGACCGGAGATGACCGCCCTGCGCGACGGCGTACGCGGCAAAGATAAGCTCGATGTGCCGATCAAGTTCATCTGGAACTATGCGGGTAATACCATCATCAACCAGCATTCCGATATCAACAAAACTCACGACATTTTGCAGGATGAGAGCAAGTGCGAAACGATCGTCGTCATCGATAACTTCATGACCTCGTCCGCGAAGTATGCCGATATTGTTCTGCCGGATCTGATGACCGTCGAGCAGGAAGATATCATCCCCAACGATTACGCCGGAAACATGGGATACCTGATTTTCCTCCAGCCGGTTACCGCCCCGAAGTTCGAGCGCAAGCCCATCTACTGGATCATGAGTGAAGTGGCGAAACGCCTCGGACCGGATATCCATCAGAAATTCACCGAAGGCCGTACGCAGGAGCAGTGGCTGCGCTACCTGTACGCCAAAATGGTCGCCAAAGATCCGCTGCTGCCGTCCTACGACGCGCTGAAAAAAATGGGTATTTATAAGCGCAAAGATCCTAACGGACATTTTGTGGCCTATAAAAAATTCCGTGACGATCCGGATGCCAATCCGCTGAAAACCCCGTCGGGCAAAATCGAGATCTACTCCAGCAAGCTGGCGGATATTGCGGCAACCTGGGAACTGCAAAAAGACGAAACCATCACCCCGCTGCCGGTCTATACCTCAACCTTTGAAGGCTGGGACGCGCCCGAGCGCAGCAAGTTCCCGCTGCAACTGTTCGGTTTCCACTTTAAAGCCCGTACCCACTCCAGCTACGGCAACGTGGATGTGCTCCAGGCCGCCTGTCGCCAGGAGGTGTGGCTTAACCCTGTGGATGCAGAGCAACGAGGTATCAAAAACGGGGATATGGTGCGCTTCTTCAACGACCGCGGCGAAGTGCGTATTGCCGCGAAAGTCACCCCGCGCATCATGCCCGGCGTAAGCGCGATGGGCCAGGGCGCCTGGCATGACGCCAACATGAATGGCGATCGTGTCGATCACGGCTCCTGCATCAATACCCTGACCACGCACCGCCCGTCACCGCTGGCGAAGGGCAACCCGCAGCACACGAACCTGGTGCAGATCGAGAAGGCATAAGGATTAACCGATGACTACCCAGTATGGATTTTTTATTGATTCCAGCCGCTGCACCGGGTGTAAAACCTGCGAGCTGGCCTGCAAGGATTACAAAGACCTGACCCCGGACGTCAGCTTCCGGCGTATTTATGAATATGCGGGCGGCGACTGGCAGGAGGACAACGGCGTCTGGCATCAGAATGTCTTCGCCTATTACCTGTCGATTGCCTGCAACCACTGCGAAGATCCGGCCTGCACCAAGGTCTGCCCGAGCGGGGCAATGCACAAGCGCGACGACGGTTTTGTGGTGGTGGACGAGGATGTCTGCATCGGCTGTCGCTACTGCCACATGGCCTGCCCGTACGGCGCGCCGCAGTACAATGCCGCCAAAGGCCACATGACCAAGTGCGACGGCTGCCACAGCCGCGTGGCGGACGGTAAAAAGCCCATCTGCGTCGAATCCTGCCCGCTGCGCGCGCTGGACTTTGGCCCGATTGAGGAGCTGCGCAAAAAACACGGTCAGCTTGCTGCCGTCGCGCCGCTGCCGTCTGCGCACTTCACGAAGCCGAGTATTGTGATTAAACCTAACGCCAACAGCCGTCCGACGGGTGACACCACCGGCTACCTGGCAAACCCGAAGGAGGTGTGAGATGGGAAGTGGATGGCATGAATGGCCGCTGGTGATCTTCACCGTTTTCGGGCAGTGCGTGGCCGGCGCGTTAATCGTGATGGGCTTCGTCTGGCTTAAGGAAAATGATGACAAGGCCAGCATGCGCATCGTGCGCAGCCTGTTTTTTCTCTGGCTGGTAATGGGTATTGGGTTTATGGCCTCGGTACTGCATCTTGGCTCCCCGCTGCGTGCCTTCAACTCGCTTAACCGCGTGGGCGCGTCAGCGCTGAGTAATGAGATCGCGGCGGGTTCGATCTTCTTTGCCGTGGGCGGTTTCTGGTGGCTGGTGTCGGTTATCGGTAAAATGCCCCCAGCTTTGGGCAAAATCTGGCTGGTTGTCAGCCAGATCCTGGGCATCGTTTTTGTCTGGGCGATGACCCGGGTCTATCAGATTGAGACTGTCCCGACCTGGTATACGGGTTACACCACGCTGAGCTTCTTCCTGACGATGGTTCTGGCTGGTCCTCTGCTGGCCGCGCTGCTGCTGCGCGTTGCAAACGTGACATTCAAAAGTACTCTTGCCGCGTCAGTCAGCGCACTGGCACTTATCGTCTGCGTGGCGGTCGTCGTGTTGCAAAGCAATACGCTGGGGACAATACAGAGTTCCATCCAGCAGGCTAACGCCCTGCTTCCGGATTATGGTTCGCTTCAGGTATGGCGCATCGCGTTGCTGGCGGCGGGTTTAGGCTGCTGGATCTGCCCGCTGATTCGTCGTCAGGAGCCAAAAACGCTCGGCCTGTTTGCAGGTGTCGCGCTGGTGGCGCTGGGTGAACTGATTGGCCGTGGGCTATTTTATGGTCTGCATATGACCGCAGGGTTAGCAATTGCAGGTTAACACAGGTGCGCGGGGCTACCCGCGCGCAAGTAAGGAAAGTTGTAATGAATGACGTCTCACACCGCGAATCGTTCGCGTTCAGCGCCCGGGTACTGGGCGCGCTGTTTTATTTCGCTCCAGACAGCGAGCAGACCGCGCCGCTGGTGAGTGCCCTGACCGCAGGTGACTGGGTTCAGGACTGGCCGCTGGCGGAGGAAAATCTGCTGCCTGTCGCCAGTATGTTTAAGACCCCATCGGATGAAGCGTTGAAAGACGCCTGGCAGCGTCTGTTTATTGGCCCGTATGCCCTGCCCGCCCCCCCGTGGGGCTCGGTCTGGCTTGATCGCGAGTCCGTGCTGTTTGGCGATTCGACCCTCGCGTTGCGTCAGTGGATGCGTGAAAACCATATCGCCTTTGAGATGCAGCAGAATGAGCCCGAAGATCATTTCGGAACGTTGCTGATGCTGGCGGCATGGCTTGCCGAGAACGGTCGCGAAACAGAACGCGACCAGCTTCTTGCCTGGCATCTGCTGCCATGGAGCACGCGTTTCCTTAGCGTATTCGTTGAAAACGCGGCCCATCCGTTCTACACCGCGCTGGGTAAACTTGCCCAGCTGACGCTGGCGGAATGGCAGTCCACTTTGCTGATCCCGATTGTCGAAAAAACGCTGTACCGATAACAGCACCTGGCTTGTCCACCCGTTGTGCAGGCCAGGCTCGCACATTTTTGCTGCAACACAACGTCACAACTGCTATACTGTATATAATTACAGTATACGGGGGTGCACAATGGCTGTTGAAACAAAATTTGTTGTCGTAAGAAAAGGTGAAGAAAAAATGACATTTGCCAGTAAGAAAGAGGCTGACGCTCACGACAAGCTGCTCGATATGGCAGAAGCGTTTACCGACTGGCTGTTGCAAAGCGGAATGCAGATGGATGAAACGCAGGCGGAGAACCTTGGTCTTTATCTCGCCGAGCAGAAAGAGTCCGTGCAGCATATCCTGCGTACCAGCAAGCTTCCCGAGCTCAATGCTGAAACGGATAAAACAGCATCAGATGCGGACAGCAGCAAAAAAATCCGGGCCGTCAAAGCCGCCTGATCGTCAGAGCGTCTCATCACCTGTCCTGCCGCCGCGGGCCGGAAACGGCTCGCGGCTTTATTAAGGTCGGCTGAACCTTATATTCATCAACCGTAACCCTGAAAATACGTCCTGTTATCTTGATTTGTCCGCCTCAACGTTTACGCTGATATTCAGCCTTTTTGCTTCCATGGTTATCATTGTTTTGGCCAGGTCCTTATCGCCCCCGTGCACTTTATCTATCAGATCCTGTACAAGGGTCATCATCAGGAAGTTTTTATTTGCAGGATAGAAATCTGTCGTAGTGATCCCGTTATCCTTCAGGCGCTGATGCGCCACCGTCTCTGTATCTGCGATTATTTCAGCTACTTTCTCATGCATGATCTCGATCTGCTCGAAAACAATGCGGTTAATCATTTCAATCTGTTCTGGCGTAAAATTCGGTTCCATTATTTCCCCTCGTCAGGCGTATGTTAAAAACACGTGAATCACACGTTGAGCGCCTCTGAATGGTGCGGTAAATTATCACACAACTCTTGTAACTCGTTGATCAGCCTGGCCACATGGAAACCGTCACAGACAGAATGATGGACCTGAACGGCGAAAGGCAACAAGACCTTTCCATCCTGGTTATAGTATTTTCCAAACGTGAACATGGGCGCAAAAAAATTCCGCATGTTAGCGACGTTGACGTTAAAACTGCTAAAACTGACCCACGGAATATCCGATATGAAGAATATATTCTCCCGGGATTCTTCTTTAGGCCAGTAAGCAAGGATATTGCCATAGCGGGCAACATCTTCTGCATAAACGCGCTGAAAATGGTGAATATTTCCATCGTAATGACTCCATAACGATGAAAATGTCTCCGTTTCTTTATGGAAAAGGGTATAGCTTGGATGAACCTCATTCCATATTACAAGCTCATCATCCTTCATGGCCATACGGAATTCCGGATGCCGGTTTACGACGTCAGAAATAAGGGAAATAATCGCAGGATAAAATTTCCAGCCAACCTCTTTGATATGCTTTAGCAGCACGGTAATGTCCAGCTGAACCGTTTGGTTAAATGTAGATTGAGCAAAGCCCTGAAATACTTCAAAGTGTTCCTTTCTTGCCCAACGTGATAAGTCAACTACCGTATATTCTGGCATTATTTTTGTCATTTCAGAGCCTTAGTTGAGCTGCGCTATATAAAATAGTAGCGTATCACAAACGTAGGGGCTGTATAGACCGTAGCGAAGAGGCACCCTAAATTTTCAGCGTATCAATCACCGCTCTCAGCGCCGGGGATACGTTGCGGTGTGGATAATAGAGGTACAGTCCGTCCATCCGCAGGCTGTAGCGCTGTAAGACGCGTATAAGCGTGCCACGCTCCAGATCGTCAGCCACCAGCTCAACCGGGACATAGGCCAGCCCGAGTCCCAGCCGGGCCGCTTCGGCCTCCATGTAGCTGTCGGAAAAGGCCCATTGCCCCTCCGGGCGGTGAGTAACATGCTTCCCGTCCTGAACAAGCTCCCATTGATAGTGGTTACCGTCGGCAAACTGGTAGGCAATGCAGGGATGAGCATCCAGATCGGCGGGCGTCTGCGGGAAACCATAGCGCCGAAAATGCGCCGGAGCGGCAACCACAGCCATCTCCATATCGGGCGTGATGCGCACGGCAATCATTCCTTGTCCCACCTCCGGCCCAAGCCGGACGCCCGCGTCGAATCGCTCGGCAATGATATCCACGAACCGGCTCTCATTCATCAATTCCAGACGGATATCCGGGTAACGCTGTTTGAAGATAGCGAGCTTTGGCAGCAGGCATTTTTCGATGGCGTGCTGGCTGGCATTAATGCGCACCGTGCCGGATGGCGTCTGGCGGTAATGCGCCAGTCTGGTCAGCCCGGTATCGAGCGCATCAAAGGCTGAACCAGCGGTCTGGTAAAGTTGCTCCCCGGCGTGGGTCAGCGACAGTTTGCGCGTTGTACGCACCAGAAGCCGAACGCCCAGCCGCTCTTCCAGCTCGCGAACCGATCGACTGATCCCGGATTGTGCCAGCCCGAGCCGTTACGCGGCTGCCGTGAAGCTTCCCTCCCGCACCACCTGGATAAACAGATACAGCTCATTGTAGTTTTCCCGCTTCGCCATCATGCCTCATCAATTCATAACAATATGATATTAATTCTAGCAGCCTTTGGCCTCTAATCAGCACTATTTCTGCTAACTATAATGACCGCATTACAACAACACACGGTACCTCTTATGCAAACATTCACCCAAAAACTGTCCGTTGCGCTGCTGCTATGCGCATCATTAAGTGGAGTGACAACAATGAGTTATGCAGAAACACGAAATCCTGCCGCCCCCGTTTCGATGGTGACAACCTGGGATAAGACCTTCGTCGAGAGCAATAAAGTCGACCACCGCAAGGTGACGTTCGAGAACCGATACGGGATCACCCTGGTCGGCGATCTGTACATTCCCAGGAACAGCGGCGACCAGAAGCTGGCGGCGATTGCCGTCAGTGGACCGTTCGGTGCGGTAAAAGAACAATCCAGTGGTCTTTACGCCCAGACTCTGGCTGAACAGGGGTTCGTGACCCTGGCCTTCGACCCATCCTACACGGGTGAAAGCGGCGGCCAGCCGCGTAACGTTGCCTCCCCTGACATCAACACCGAAGACTTTAGCGCCGCAGTGGATTTCCTCGGATTACAGAAAGAAGTCGACCGTAACCGTATCGGCATTCTCGGGATCTGCGGCTGGGGTGGTATGGCGCTGAACGCGGCATCCATGGATACCCGCGTGAAGGCGGCCGCCACCAGCGTAATGTACGATATGAGCCGCGCGATGGGTCACGGCGTGGGCGACGGGAAAGATCGTTATTCAGCGGCCGATCGCCGGGCCGTGTTGCAGTATCTGAACGCGCAACGCTGGAAAGATGCTGAAAGCGGCACCTTCGCCCATGGCGGCCACGATATTTATGTCGATGAAAACGGTAAGGTAACGGCGGCCGGGCGTATTCTGCCGGAAGCATTGCCCGCCGATCCGCATCCGGTACTGAAAGAATTCTATGATTACTACCGTATGCCGCGCGGCTTCCATGCCCGTTACGTAAACTCCACCGGCGCATGGACCGCGACCATGCCGTTGTCCTTTATGAATATGCCGCTGCTGAGCTATGCCGGGGAGATCACCATCCCAACGCTGATTGTGACCGGTGAAAACGCGCACTCACGTTATTTTGCGGAAGATGCGTTTAAAGCTGTCGGCAGCAAACAGAAGGAACTGGTGATTGTTCCCGGTGCGAATCACGTTGATCTCTACGATAACGTCGCAGGGAAAATCCCGTTCGCGCAGTTCGGGCAGTTCTTCAAAACCAGTCTGAATTAATTCTCTTAGCCCCGGCAATCACGGGGCTTATCTTCTCTTCGCCGTGAATTACACCAATGTCCACACTGAATCAAACCTCATCCCGTGATGCTGAGCATGCACACTGGGGCGGTATTTTTGCCATGACCCTGTGCGTTTTTGTCCTTATTGCCTCGGAATTTATGCCCGTCAGTCTGCTCACGCCCCTCGCCAGAGATTTAGGGGTGACAGAGGGGATGGCTGGCCAGGGGATCGCCCTCTCTGGTGCGCTGGCTGTCCTGACCAGCCTTTTTCTTTCCCGGCTTGCCGGGAATATGAATCGCAAACATCTTCTTTCAGGCATGACCGTCCTGATGGCGCTGTCAGGGATCATTATCGCCTTCGCCCCAAACGCTTTGATGTATATGGCAGGCCGGGCGCTGATCGGCATCGCCATCGGCGGTTTCTGGTCGATGTCTGCTGCCACCGCCATTCGGCTGGTGCCTCAGCATCAGGTCTCTCGTGCGCTGGCGATTTTTAACGGCGGCAACGCGCTGGCGACGGTGGTAGCCGCCCCGCTGGGCAGTTATCTCGGCTCGACCATTGGCTGGCGCGGCGCGTTTCTTTGCCTGGTTCCCGTGGCGATTGTGGCGTTCATCTGGCAATATTTTAGCCTGCCCAACATGGGCGGGAACCAGCGGCCGTCGCCACATAAAAGCGTATTTCGCCTGCTCCACCAGCCTGCGGTTTCGGTGGGTCTGATGGCGTGCGGCCTGTTCTTCATGGGACAGTTTGCGTTATTTACCTATGTGCGCCCCTTCCTCGAAACCGTCACCCACGTCAGTCCTTCCGGCTTATCGCTGATCCTGCTCACTATCGGTATCGCAGGTTTCATCGGCACGCTGATCGTCGCGCTGGTCCTGAATGCCGCGTTTTACCTCACCTTAATGGCCATACCGCTGCTTATGGCACTGATTGCAGGGGTATTAATGCTCACCGGGGACAGCCTGTGGATCGTGGCCCTGCTGTTAGGTTTCTGGGGAATGCTGGCAACTGCGGCCCCTACGGGCTGGTGGACGTGGATCGCCCGTACGTTACCGGAAGATGCCGAGGCTGGCGGCGGGCTAATGGTCGCGGTGATCCAACTCTCCATTGCGCTTGGCTCAACGGCGGGTGGCGTGGTGTTTGATACCTTTGGCTGGCAGAGCACCTTCGCTTTAAGCAGCATATTACTCCTGAGTGCAGGGGTGCTGACTTTTACGACGTCGCGCCATCGGAAATAAGGCATTATATTAACAGGGTTGTTTTATTTAATTACAAAACCTCGCTCACCTCCCGTAGAAATAATAATTAAGCAATATCCTGGTCAGCCAGCGACATCGCTTTGTTAGCTTGAGCATTCAGGCAAAGCTCAAACCGGAGGTATTCTTTGCTGATTAAATTAAAGAAAGAACGAACGCATCAGGAGGATCGTCGTCTTGCCCTCTGGCTGGCGACCTCCGCGGGACTGCTGAATGCCATTGCGCTGGGCGCGTTCGGTTTTTTTCCCTCGCATATGACGGGCAATACCTCGCAGCTATCCAGCGAAGTTTCCTCCACCGATCTCAGCGATATTCTTTTCTTTGGTGCCATTATTCTTTCGTTTGTCTCAGGCGCCATCGCTGCGCGGATTATTGTTATCTGGGGGATTATCCATAACGTCAGGCTGGTATTCAGCCAGGTTCTGTTTGTTGAAGGGCTATTACTGGCCGGGGTATCCCTGTACGAAATGTATTTTCACTCCTTCGCCACGAATCAGGAGATTATTATTTTCCTGTGCGGGTTGATGGGAATTCATAATTCCACCTCCACTCAACTATCCGGCGGTCGGGTGAGATCCACGCACATCACCGGCACGCTGACCGATGCGGGCATTTCGCTGGCCTCCGTTATGGTCGCCATGCTGCGCCGGGATTACTCCAAAGATACGGCCGCGCAAAAGAGTCAGCTCAAAACCCATTTAACTACCCTTTTCTCCTTTATCAGCGGCGGGATCGCGGGGCTGATCCTGTTCAGAGAGTTTGGATTCCACGCGATGCTGGCGCTGGGCCTGTTGCTGGTAATCGTCGCCGCCTTCTCTATCGTCCGCATTTCGTGGCGCGTACGCAAGGTGCGCGCCGCGCTCAGTCGACAGGTATAATCAGCACGCCTTATGTGACGTTGTCACGTAAGGCGTGCTTCTTTAAGACTATTCTGCCTGCCCACTGACAGCCCTTATGCCATAAGGCTTCACTCAGGTTGTCACTAATTTCATAGGGTTACTGATTTACCCCCTTCGCTGGAACCCTTCCGTTTCGCTTGCTATAGGTGAAGTACCCCTGCCGAAACATGGCATAACAACAGGCAACCGGTGGTTGCTATAACGCATGCGCACAGGGAGACACACCGCAATGCACCCATTACTTAAACGTTCGCTGCTTTTTGTCGGCGCGATTATCGTGGTTCTCGCTCTCCTCACCTGGGGAATAGGACTGGAAACGATTAAGGCGCGCCAGGTTGACCTGATTTACCTCGGGCAACAGCACCTGATTCTGGTCTTTTCATCAATGTTCTTTGCCCTGCTGGTGGGCATTCCAAGCGGTATTCTGCTGAGCCGTCCGGCCGCGCGTGGTATCGCCGAATATGTGATGCAAATCTTTAACGTGGGCAACACCCTGCCGCCGCTGGCCGTTCTGGCACTGGCGATGGTGGTGATTGGCATCGGTGATAAACCGGCCATTATCGCCCTCTTTCTGGCCTCTCTGCTGCCGATTGTGCGTAACACCTATGCCGGGCTGTGCTCTGTTCCCGCGTCGTTGCTGGAAGCGGCAAACGGTATCGGCATGACCAAATGGCAGCGCCTGCGTCAGGTTGAGATCCCTAACGCGTGGCCGGTGATGCTTTCCGGTATTCGCATTGCCACTGCGATTAACGTCGGTACCGCACCGCTGGCATTCCTGATTGGCGCCAGCAGCTACGGCGAGCTGATTTTCCCGGGGATCTATCTGAATGATTTTCCGACGCTGATCCTGGGCGCGGCGGCCACCGCCCTGTTCGCCCTGATTCTGGATACGCTGCTGGCGGCACTGGGCCGATTACTGAGCCCGCATCTCGCGCGATAATTATAACAAGGAGCTTCTATGAGACTGTTTTCCGGGCTGACGGCGCTATGCGCCGCCGCGCTCTTCACCAGCCAGGCGCTCGCCGCGCCGCTGATCCTGGCCACCAAGAGCTTTACCGAGCAGCACATTCTCTCGGCCATGACCGTGCAGTATCTGCAAAAGAAAGGGTTTCAGGTACAGCCTCAGACCAATATTGCAACGGTGATTTCCCGTAACGCGATGATCAACAAGCAGATTGATATGACCTGGGAGTATACCGGCACCTCGCTGATCATCTTCAACCACATCAACAAACGCATGTCGCCGCAGGAATCGTACGAGACGGTGAAACGCCTCGATGCGAAGCACGGTCTGGTGTGGCTTAAACCTGCCGATATGAACAATACCTATGCCTTTGCCATGCAGCGCAAGCGCGCCGAGGCTGAACATATCAATACCATGTCTGAGATGGTGGCAAAGATTGAACAAGTTCGTAAAACCGATCCGGATAACAACTGGCTGCTGGGCCTTGACCTGGAATTTGCCGGGCGTAGCGACGGGATGAAACCGTTGCAGGCGGCCTACAACATGGAGCTGGACCGCCCGCAGATCCGCCAGATGGATCCGGGCCTGGTCTATAACGCGGTGCGCGACGGGTTTGTCGATGCGGGGCTGATCTACACCACCGACGGGCGCGTAAAGGGCTTCGATCTTAAAGTGCTGGAAGATGACAAAGGCTTCTTCCCGAGTTATGCCGTGACGCCAGTTGTTCGGAAAGACACGCTGGAGGCTAATCCGGGGCTGGAGGAGGCGCTGAACACCCTTTCAGCCCAGCTCAATAACGACGTTATCACCGAACTGAATAAGAAGGTGGATATCGACCATCAGTCACCGCAGCAGGTCGCCCGTGATTTCCTGCGTAGCAAACAGTTGCTGTAGGAGGCGCTATGGAGACGATTCACTATATTCTCGACAACTGGGACTATCTCTTAACCCTGACGCTGCAACACCTGTGGCTGGTGGCGCTCGCCGTGGGCCTGGCGATTATTATTGGCGTGCCGCTGGGCATTTTAATTGTCCGCCATAAATGGCTGGCAACGCCGGTGCTGGGAATTGCCACCATTGTGCTCACCATCCCGTCAATTGCGCTTTTCGGCCTCATGATCCCGCTCTTTTCGCTGATCGGTCAGGGCATTGGCGCCCTGCCCGCGATTACGGCGGTGTTCCTCTATTCGCTGCTGCCGATTGTGCGTAACACCCACACGGCGCTCGACAGCCTGCCGCCGGGCCTGCGTGAAGCGGGACGCGGCATCGGCATGACCTTCTGGCAGCGTCTGCGCTGGGTGGAAATCCCGATGGCGTTGCCGGTGATTTTTGGCGGCATCCGCACCGCCGTGGTGATGAACATCGGCGTCATGGCGATTGCCGCCGTGATCGGTGCGGGCGGGCTGGGCCTGCTGCTGCTTAACGGTATTGGCGGGAGTGATATTCGTATGTTGATTGCGGGCGCGCTGATGATTTGTCTTTTAGCGATTGTGCTCGACTGGTTGCTGCACCGTTTGCAGGTGGTACTGACTCCGAAGGGGATTCGATAATGATAAAACTGGAAAACCTCACCAAACAATTTTCACAGAAACACGGCCAGACGTTTAAGGCCGTCGACAACGTCAACCTGAACGTGCCTGAAGGGGAAATGTGCGTGCTGCTCGGCCCGTCCGGCTGCGGGAAAACCACTACCCTGAAGATGATCAACCGTCTCATTACGCCAAGCAGCGGGACGATCCTGATTAACGGCGAAGACACCAGCGGAATGGACACCGTGACCCTGCGTCGCAACATTGGCTACGTGATCCAGCAAATTGGCCTGTTCCCCAACATGACCATCGAAGAGAACATTACCGTCGTGCCGCGCATGCTGGGTTGGGATAAAGCGCGCTGTAAATCCCGTGCCGAGGAGCTGATGGATATGGTGGCAATGGATCCGCATAAATTCCTTCACCGCTATCCGCGCGAAATGTCCGGCGGTCAGCAGCAGCGTATCGGCGTCATCCGCGCGCTGGCAGCGGATCCTCCGGTCCTGCTGATGGATGAACCGTTCGGCGCGGTCGACCCGATTAACCGTGAGGTGATCCAGAACCAGTTCCTGGAGATGCAGCGCAAGCTGAAAAAGACCGTGATGCTGGTGAGCCACGATATTGACGAAGCGCTGAAGCTGGGCGACCGTATTGCCGTCTTCCGTCAGGGACGTATCGTGCAGTGCGCCAGCCCGGACGAGCTGCTGGCGAAACCCGCGAATGAGTTTGTTGGCTCGTTTGTTGGTCAGGACCGGACGTTGAAACGCCTGCTGCTGGTATCGGCGGGCGACGTCACCGACCAGCAGCCTACCATTACGGTACGCGAATCGACGCCGCTGCCGGAGGCCTTCACCACCATGGATGACAACGATATTCGCGCCATTACCGTGGTTGATGAGCACGGCAAACCGCTCGGCTTTGTGAAGCGCCGCGAAGCGCGTAACGCCAGCGGCAGCTGCGGGGATATTCTGCATCCGTTCCGCATGACCGGTAAGGCCGAGGATAACCTGCGCGTGGTGCTTTCTCGCCTGTATGAGAGCAACACCAGCTGGATGCCGATTGTGGACGAGGACGGACGCTATAACGGCGAAATATCCCAGGATTATATTGCGGAGTATTTGAGCTCAGGGCGTACGCGCCGGGCGTTGAATATTCATAGCGAGAGTTAAGCATTCAGGCCGGGTACTGCCCGGCCTTTTTCCGCACGCATACCTTTTGCTAACCTCCCGATTTACCGCCACAATATTGTATCGTCCCCGTTAAATCACGACTTCATGCAACGTCTTCACGCTTACCCCGACATCCGCGCGATGTTTCGTCGTCTCCTGATTGCTACCGTCACCGGCGTGCTGGCGGCGCTGGCCGTTGCGGTGTTCCGCCACAGCATGTATCTGCTGGAGTGGCTATTTCTCAGCAACGAAAGCGGAAGTCTGGTGAACGCCGCAGCCGCGTTATCACCCTGGCGGCGGGCGCTGACGCCTGCGCTGGGTGGTCTGGCCGCGGGAATGCTACTGTGGGGATGGCAGCGCATGACGGCACAACGTCCCCACGCCCCCACCGATTATATGGAAGCGCTTGAGACGGGTGACGGCCAGTTTGATTACGGCGCCAGCCTGGTGAAATCCCTCGCGTCGTTGCTGGTGGTCGCCAGCGGCAGCGCCATCGGCCGTGAAGGCGCCATGATCCTGCTCGCCGCCCTCGCCGCCTCCTTTTTTGCACAACGTTGTACGCCGAAATCCGAATGGAAACTGTGGATCGCCTGCGGTGCCGCCGCCGGGATGGCCAGCGCCTATCATGCGCCGCTGGCGGGCAGCCTGTTTATCGCAGAGATCCTGTTTGGCACGCTGATGCTGGCCTCCCTCGGCCCGGTGGTGATTGCTGCTGTAGTGGCCCTGCTGACCACGCGCCTGTTAAGTCCCGGCGCGAATACGCTATATGATGTCCATCTCAGCGAGATGCTTACGGCGGTGGATTATTTCCTGATCGTTGGCGTGGGTCTGCTGGCTGGCGTTTGCGGCCCGCTGCTGATGTGGCTGATGGCGGCCAGCCACAGGCTGTTTCTGCGTCTCAAACTTTCACCGCCGTGGCAGCTGGCGCTGGGTGGTCTGATCGTCGGGCTGCTATCGCTGCTAACGCCGAAGGTATGGGGGAATGGCTATAGCGTGGTTCAGGCGTTTTTGCAGTCGCCGCCGCTGCTGTCGGTGATTGCTGGCGTCTTTATTTGCAAGCTGCTGGCGGTGCTGGCAAGCAGCGGGTCCGGCGCGCCGGGAGGCGTGTTCACGCCAACCTTGTTCGTCGGTATGGCAACGGGAATGCTGTTTGCGCAGATCTTTGCGCTGTGGTTTCCTGGCTCTGAGACGGCGATCCTGCTCGGACTGGCGGGTATGGCGACGCTGCTCGCCGCCACAACGCATGCGCCAATCATGTCGGCCTTGATGGTATGTGAGATGACCGGGCAGTATTTTTTACTTCCCGGTTTGCTGGTTGCCTGTGTTGTGGCGTCGGTATTGTCGAGAACGCTACGCCACGACTCGATCTACGGCCAGCATACCGCCGAAAGCCGAGAGATCGATGTAGTGCGCTAATTCGCGCTGCTCGGCGCGGGGCAGATAAGGCAGTTCGCCCACCAGCGGGCCAGGCAGCTTTTTGCTCAGCACATCGATGATTTCAGCGTAGTGCGCAAGGCCCGGGTTAATACGGTTCGCCACCCAACCAATCAGCGGCAGGCCGTCATTAGCGATAGCCTGCGCCGTCAGCAAGGCATGGTTGATGCATCCTTCCTGAATGCCCACGACCATAATCACCGGCAACTGCTCCTGCACCACCCATTCGGAAAGGGGACGTAAATCGTTCATCAGGCTGCGCCAGCCGCCGGTCCCTTCAACGACAACGTGGTCAACCTTTTCACTCAGATTTGCCAGGCCATCAGAAAGCAGGCTGTAGTTGATAAGCCCACTGTGAGCGACGCTGCTTTCCTCTTCGCTTAAGGCGATAGGATTAACGGCATCATAAGGCAGTTCCAGAGACGAGACGCTTTGCAGAACCAGGGCATCCTTATTGCGCAGCCCTTCTGGCGTCTCTTTACTGCCTTTTGCAACCGGCTTGTATCCTGCAACGCGTTTACCGCTTGCCGCCAGGGCCTGAAGTAACGCGCGGGATACGACTGTCTTCCCGACAGACGTATCCGTACCAGTAATAAAGAAACGCTTAAGCATGACTCATTCCACCTCTTGGGTATGCTTCAAAATATAAACCAGGTAAATAATTCAGTGGGGAAAGTCTACGGGATGCGTGCGCTACCGGGCTTGAGATAGCGCAATTTTTCGTACATCTCTGGAAAAGAGTTAGCCCTGTAGCAAACGAATCAGTAACGAGCCGTTGTACATCGCATCTTTTACCAGCGCGGCGCCGGCCATCGTACCCTGGTTGGAAAATTGCGTACTTTCGACCACGATGTTTTTACTGTACGCGGGAAGCGCCTGCTGATTGATGCAGGCGGAAATCGCCGGAAAGAGGATATCCGCCGCCTGGCTGAGCGGGGAGCCGATCAGTATTTTTTGCGGGTTAAACAGGTTCACCATAATGGCCAGAATGCGCCCGACATTATTGCCCACGCCGGTAATAATGTCCTTCGCCAGCAGATCGCCCTGCCTTGCCGCAGCGCACAGTGCCTCGACGCTTAACGGTTGACCGTGCAGCGTGGAGCTCATCGACTGGCTGAGCCGCACCTGCGCCAGCTCCAGCACGCTTTCGACGCTGGCAATCGTCTCCAGACAGCCATGGTTACCGCAGTAGCAGCGTTTTCCGTACGGATCGACCTGCGTATGGCCGATCTCCACCAGGCTACTGCTGCCAGCATGCAACAGACGCCCGTCGGTGATCACACCTGCGCCAACGTTATGATCAATCACCACCTGAATTACGTCGCGTGCGCCCCGGGAGGCACCAAACAATGCCTCCGCCATCGTCCAGGCGCTGATATCATGCTGAATGTAGACCGGCACACCGGTGTGGTTTTCCAGCACGTCGCCCAGCGGCATCTCTTTGACGTTTTCATAAAACGGCATGCGGTGAACAATGCCATTTTCGGTATCAATAATTCCCGGCAGGGTGATCGCAATCGCCGTTAAACGTTCAAGACGCTGCTGGTGACGAATAAAGAACTGGTCGATGTGGGTCAGAATGGCATCGAGAAGTGGTTGCTCTGCATTAAGCGGGAGTTCCAGCCGGTCCTCCACCACCAGCTTGCTGCTGAGGTCGCGCAGCGCGAGGAAGATTTCCCCGCGGCTAATCCGCAGCGACAGGTAGTGCCAGGCTTCCGTTTCCACCACCAGCCCTACCGCCGGACGGCCACGGCTGCCCGGCTCCTGAATTTCTGTTTCCTGAACCAGATGGGCTTCCAGCATTTCGCGGACAATCTTGGTAATACTGGCGGGTGCCAGTTGTGCCAGGCGCGAAAGATCGATACGCGAAACCGGACCAAGCTGATCAATCAGGCGATAAACGGCACCCGCGTTGGTCTGCTTGATCTGATCGATATGCCCTGGCTGACTATCAGCAACCACCTCGTACTCCCTTATTTTCGAGCTTCGAAATAAACTGAGGGCTATGGTGAAGCACTTCAATGGCTGACGTCAAATTTTTACTTAGCCATGTGATTTACTGCACATTTTCGCCCACTTTTCCCTATAAATAACGCCCGCGAGAAGCGGTAATTAATTGTTCTTTGAAACGCTGTGCCGCATGGCTCTGTTCATGATGTTTAGACCACACCAGCCACATCTCTGAGACTGCATCCTGCTCGGCTATCTTCACCCAGCGCATTTCCGCCAGTTGTACCCGTTTAAATGAGGCCGGGAGAATCGATACGCCAAGCCCTGCGGCAACGAGACCAATGATCGTCATGGCTTCCCCCACCTCCTGCGCGATAGTCGGGACAAGGCCATATCGCCGCATCAGACCAAGAATATCGTCATACAACCCGGTACCCACCTGTGGGTCAAAAAAGACAAACGGCTCTTTCGCAAGTTCAGCCAGCGAGACGCTGTGCTGCGCGGCGAGCGGATGATCCCGGGGGATCATCGCCATCAGCGGTTCGCGGAGGATCACCTGCCACGCCAGGGTATCAGGCAACTGCGTGTTACGCATCAGCCCCAGGTCGAGCGATCCTTCGTTAAGCGGCGATATCTGCTCCCGGGTATTTATTTCGCGCGTCTGAATATGCACATCCGGAAAGTTACGGCGAAACGAGGATAGCGTTTGTGAAACAGCGCTGATAAAGGGGGCCGATGAGGTAAACCCGATGCGCAGCTCCCCCGTCTCCCCAAGATAAAGCCGTTCCGCTCTGGCGGCGGCGTCCTCCACCATACTCAGGATCTGCCGGCTATCGGCGAGAAACTGTTTTCCCGCCGCCGTCAGGCTCACGCTGCGGTTGGTTCGCGCCAGCAGACGCGCCCCGACCTGCTGCTCCAGGATCTGGATCTGCTGGCTTAGCGGTGGCTGAGAGATATTCAGCCTTGCCGCCGCACGACCAAAATGCAGCTCTTCGGCGACGGCGACAAAATAGCGCAGATGGCGCAGCTCGATATTCATATTTTTAAAGTATCATTTGAGATTATTAATATATTAGACAGAATATTTACATTTTCCTACCCTAATCTTGTGGTCATACCCGTCACCAGAAACCACGGGGATGTTTAAGCAAGGATTATGTGTGAGCCGTACAACGACAGTTGATATCGCGCCGGCCAGCGACATTGATGATTTACCCGCAGCACCGCAGCCGGTTCAGTTTATTAAACGTGGTACCCCCCAGTTTATGCGCGTCACGCTGGCGCTCTTCTCAGCGGGTCTCGCCACTTTTGCCCTGCTCTACTGCGTTCAGCCGATCCTGCCGGTCCTGTCGCATGAATTTGGCGTGTCGCCAGCCAGCAGCAGTATTTCGCTCTCCATTTCAACCGGGATGCTGGCGATCGGTCTGCTGTTCACCGGGCCACTTTCGGATGCCATCGGACGTAAGCAGGTCATGGTAACGGCGTTAATGCTGGCCTCCGTGTGTACCTTGCTGTCCACCATGATGACCAGCTGGCACGGCATTCTGGTCATGCGCGCGCTGATTGGGTTATCCCTGAGCGGCGTGGCGGCGGTCGGGATGACCTATCTCAGCGAGGAGATCCACCCGAGCTTCGTGGCCTTCTCCATGGGGCTGTACATTAGCGGGAACTCTATCGGCGGGATGAGCGGACGCCTGCTCAGCGGTGTGTTTACTGATTTCTTTAACTGGCGCATTGCGCTGGCCGTTATCGGCTGCTTCGCCCTCGCTTCGGCGCTGATGTTCTGGAAAATCCTGCCGGAATCGCGCCATTTCCGCCCGACCTCCCTGCGTCCGAAAACGTTATTTATCAACTTTCGTCTGCACTGGCGCGATCAAGGGCTGCCCCGTTTGTTCCTGACCGGTTTCCTGCTGATGGGCTCGTTCGTGACGCTGTTTAATTACATCGGCTATCGTCTGATGCTTTCACCGTGGCATCTTAGCCAGGCATTGGTGGGTTTGCTCTCTGTGGCATATCTCACCGGGACATGGAGTTCGCCAAAAGCGGGCGCTATGACCGCGCGCTTCGGTCGAGGTCCGGTGATGCTGGTTTCCACCGCCGTGATGCTGTTCGGACTGCTGATGACGCTTTTCTCTTCCCTGTGGCTGATTTTTGCCGGAATGCTGCTCTTCTCTGCGGGCTTCTTTGCCGCGCATTCCGTTGCCAGCAGCTGGATTGGCCCACGCGCGCGCCGCGCCAAAGGTCAGGCTTCGTCACTGTATCTGTTCAGTTACTATCTCGGTTCCAGCATAGCCGGTACGCTCGGCGGGGTGTTCTGGCATAACTACGGCTGGAACGGCGTGGGCGGATTTATCGCGCTGATGTTGTGCGCGGCACTGCTGGTGGGCGCGAGCCTGCATAAACGACTGCATTAACATTCAGCCCTCTTCGTGTTTAAATCGAGCCGATGCTAATTTTTGTCATCGGCTGATTCAGACACGAGGACTTCATGAAAAACAATAACTATCAACAACTCACCCGCACCTTCCAGCGCCTCTCCCGCTTCTCGCACCTCTCCTCCATCGCCAGCTGGGACATGTTCACCATGATGCCGCCAGGCGGCAGCGCCGCGCGCGGTGAAGCGCTGGCGGAGATGAGCGTCCTGCAACATCAGATCCTGACCGATAAAAAAGTGGGTGAATGGCTGGCGGCGGCGGCAGACGAAGATCTGAATGACGTTGAGCAAGCCAACCTGCGTGAAATGACACGCCACTACCAGCAGGCCACTTTACTGCCGGAATCGCTGGTGGAGGCCAAATCGCTGGCGGGCAGCAGGTGTGAACACGCGTGGCGCACTCAGCGTCCGGCCAACGACTGGCAGGGCTTTTCAGCCAACCTGAAAGAGGTGGTGAAACTCAGTCGTGAAGAGGCCCGCCTGCGCGCTGAGGCTAAAGGCTGCACGCCTTACGACGCGCTGCTGGATATCTTTGAACCCGACATGACCAGCGCTCGCCTGGATGTGCTATTCGGCGATCTGAAGTCCTGGCTGCCGGAGCTGCTGGCAAAGGTTGTGGAAAAACAGGCTCAACGATCGTTCGTTCCGCCACAGGGTCCCTTCCCGACCGCCACGCAGCGCGAGCTGGGCCTGGAAGCGATGAAAATGCTTGGCTTCGATTTTAATGGCGGTCGTCTGGACGTTAGCGCTCACCCGTTCTGCGGCGGCGTGCCGGAAGATGTGCGTATCACCACGCGTTACGATGAAGATGAACTGCTCAGCGCGCTTTTCGGCGTGATCCACGAAACCGGACATGCCCGCTACGAGCAAAACCTTCCGCGAGCGTGGGCCGGCCAGCCCGTTGCGCTGGCGCGCTCTACGGCGATCCATGAATCCCAGAGCTTGTTCTTTGAAATGCAACTGGGCCGCAGCGACGCTTTCCTGAAGCATCTGCTTCCGGCGGTTCATGCCCGTTTCGGCAGCCAGGCGGCATTCAGCGAAGAGAATTTTATTGCCTGGAACCAGCGCGTGAAGCCGGGCTACATCCGCGTTGATGCGGATGAAGTGAGCTATCCGGCGCATGTGGTGCTGCGCTATGAGATCGAGCGCGCGCTAATCAATGGCGAAATTGAAGTCGATGATATTCCCGCGTTATGGGATGAGAAAATGCAGGCCTGGCTTGGGTTATCCACCAAAGATAACTACCGCAACGGCTGTATGCAGGATATCCACTGGACCGACGGCGGTTTTGGCTACTTCCCGTCTTACACGCTGGGGGCAATGTATGCGGCACAGCTGTTCCATGCCGCCAAAACTGCGCTGCCCGGGTTGCAGGCATCCATTGCCGGGGGCGATTTCTCGGCGCTGTTTGACTGGCTGCGTCAGAATATCTGGCAGCACGGCAGCCGTTTCAGCACGTCGCAGCTCATCACCCAGGCTACAGGTGAAGATCTGAATATCCGCTACTTCCGCGAACACCTGACGTCCCGCTACCTGTAACCGAACGCGCCGGGGGGCCGCCCCGGCGTTGTACATATGGTTACACGCCGATACCAATCACTCACGGAAACCCCGAATTTACAGGGATATAGTTATTTCAACGGCCCCGCAGTGGGGTTAAATGAAAAACCAAATTCGAGGGTATGAAAATGAAAAAAGTATTAGCTCTGGTTGTTGCCGCTGCTATGGGTCTGTCTTCCGCTGCATTCGCGGCTGAAACTACCGCCACCGCAGCGCCTGCGGCATCCACCGCTGCTCCGGCCAAAACGGTTCACCATAAAAAACATCACAAAGCGGCTAAACCAGCGGCAGAACAGAAAGCGCAGGCCGCGAAAAAGCACCATAAAAAAGCGGCAAAACCTGCGGTAGAGCAGAAAGCCCAGGCGGCTAAAAAGCATCACAAAAAAGCAGCAAAACACGAAGCGGCTAAACCTGCTGCACAGCCAGCAGCGTAAGAGTACAAGCTTAACCGTGCCCTTCGGGGCACGTTGGTAAACCGGCGCTGAACGGGTTTGCGGTCAGCGCCGTTTTTTTATCCGGAGGGCGTATGCTGCGGCGCTATCGGTTTGAGTTCATTCTTATCCTGCTAATTTTATGCGCGCTCATCGCCAGCCACTTTTATCTTTCCTGAATGTAGCACGCTGATTTTACTCCCACTTTCTCGCCGTCGCGTCTATAGTATTTTCATAGGGTTCACTTTTAATAATCATAATTACCCCCACCAGAGTGTGATATGCGTAAATCTGTTGTGTTGTTACTGGGAACGTTTAGCCTTTTTGCTGGCTTTTCACATGCGGATGATGGCGACGATGACGCCATTAGCGCCAAAGAGGTAAAGACGCTGTTTTTTGGTCATGACGATCGTACGCGTGTCACCGATCCTACCGAATCGCCCTGGGATGCCATCGGGCAACTGGAAACCGCCAGCGGCAATTTATGTACCGCAACCCTCATTACGCCACGCCTTGCGCTGACGGCGGGTCATTGCCTGTTAATGCCGCCTGAAGGCAAACCGGATAAAGCGATCGCCCTGCGCTTTGTGTCGCAAAAAGGAATATGGCGCTACGAAATTCACGGTATTGAGGGGCGAGTGGATCCGTCGCTTGGCAAACGCCTGAAACCGGATGGCGATGGCTGGATTGTGCCGCCCGGGGCGGCCTCCTGGGATTTCGGGCTGATCGTTTTACGTTATCCGCCGTCCGGGATCACCCCGCTGCCGCTCTTTGATGGCGATAAGGCCGCGCTCACCGCAGCCCTGAAAGCCGCCGATCGAAAAGTGACGCAATCAGGTTATCCTGTTGATCACCTCGATTCGCTGTACACCCATACGGACTGCGTGGTGACGGGCTGGGCGCAAAACAGCGTACTGTCGCATCAGTGCGATACGCTACCGGGTGATAGCGGATCGCCCCTGATGTTAAAAACCGATAACGGCTGGCAGCTGATTGGCGTTCAGAGTTCTGCGCCAGCGGCGAAAGACCGCTGGCGCGCCGATAACCGGGCGTTGTCGGTGACCGGTTTTCGCGACCGGCTGGAAGTCCTGGCGCAGCAGTAGGTCACTCAGGCCAGTTTAATCATGATCATGCCGGCGAGCAGTAATACCAGCCCTATCCAGCCTTTATTGTTTAAACGCTGCCCGAACATAATCCAGCCTGCCGCCAGGGTGGCGGCAATACCGAAGCCCCCCACAGCGCATAGGCTACGGACAGATCGATGCCTTTCACCGCCTGTGACAGGGCGCTAAACGCCCCCAGAACCGCGGCAATCGATAACAGGCCGTAGGCTTTACGACGAAAACCGTCGGAGAACTTCAGAAAGACGTTGGCAATAATTTCCAGAACGATGGCGAAAGCCAGCCAGGCCGCGTGGATCCATTCAAACTGCTGCATGGGTCTGCTCCTTCTGCTGTTTTGCCGGTTTGCGTGTACCCGATTTAATCAGCACGATACCTGCGACCAGGGTCGTCAGCCCGGCAATTTTCATTGTCGTCAGGGTTTCATCAAATAACATGACGCTAAACAGCGTAATCAATAAAATACCAATACCTTCCCACAATGCGTATGCCACGCCCAGCGCGATTTTTTTAACCGCAAAAGAGAGGAAAATATAGGAAAGCGTAATCATGACCAGCATCAAAATAAAACCGGTGCTGCCATCACTCACGCTTGCCCATTTCATCGACAAGGTGCCGGTAATTTCAGCGACGATCGCCAGAGCTAATAAAATCCAGTAAAACATGTTTTTTCTCCTGCTTGAGAATATAATCCATCGAGGCTCGCTGCGGACAGCAAACCAAAAAATTGGGAATTAAATCAGTTAGCTAAGCGCATAGCGCCAGCTCAGGCAGAAGACGTGACTATAGCGCGGAACGCCAGTGTTGCTCACCAGAAAGCAGGCAGAGGGAGGTTGAAAACAGAGCAGAGTTGTTTGAAAAATACGTCCTGAACAAATTGTCCATAAAATTACAATTATCCGCGGTGTTGCTTCTCGTCTTTGCGGATGAAAATTGTCCTCGGTAGTTGAACACGCCTGATTTGTATCATAAGCCAGGAATTTACTCAAAGCCTTTTCATTTCTTTACCCAGTCTGTTTGATTTTGGTTAGTTTTTTTAATCCGCTTTCCCCTCTATTATAAATAAAAAACTGTTCAGGAACGTCCATGGCCAAACCTATTATCACCCTCAACGGGCTTAAGATCGTCATCATGCTGGGCATGCTGGTGATCATTCTGACCGGCGTTCGTTTTGCGGCCGATATCATCGTGCCTTTTATCCTGGCGCTTTTTATCGCGGTGATCCTCAATCCACTGGTGCAGCGAATGGTGCGGCTGCGCATCCCGCGTGTGCTGGCGATAAGCCTGCTTATCAGTATTATTATCGTTGCGATGGTGCTGTTAGTCGCCTATCTGGGAACCTCCCTGAACGAGCTGGCGCGGACGCTACCGACATACCGCTCTTCCCTGGCGACCCCGCTGCTGCAAATTGAACCCTGGCTGCAACGCGCGGGTATCGAAGTCTCGGTTGAGGAACTGCTTAAATACATCGATCCGAATGCCGCCATGACGATTGTCACCAGCCTGCTGGCACAACTCTCCAACGCCATGACCTCGATTTTCCTGCTGTTCCTGACGGTTGTGTTTATGCTGCTGGAAGTTCCACAGCTGCCTGCAAAGCTCCAGCACATCATGGTGCGTCCGGTAGAGGGAATGGGCGCCATTCAGCGCGCGCTCGACAGCGTTTCACGCTATCTGGTGCTGAAAACGGCCATCAGCCTGGTGACGGGATTAGTGGTCTGGGGGATGCTCGCCGCGCTGGATGTGCGTTTTGCCTTTGTCTGGGGGCTGCTGGCCTTTGCGCTCAACTATATTCCTAACATCGGCTCCGTGCTGGCGGCGATCCCCCCTATCCTTCAGGTGCTGGTTTTCAGCGGTTTGTATGATGCCCTGATTCTGCTGGCAGGCTATCTGGTGATTAACCTTGTCTTCGGGAACATTCTCGAACCACGGATAATGGGACGCGGGCTGGGGCTTTCAACCCTTGTTGTGTTCCTGTCCCTGATTTTCTGGGGCTGGCTGCTCGGGCCTGTCGGCATGCTGCTCTCCGTTCCGCTGACAATTATTGTCAAAATTGGCCTGGAGCAGACCGCCGGTGGACAAAGTATCGCTGTACTGCTGAGCGACATGAGCCATAAGGCCGATTAATTGTCCATCGACAGCATGGGCTTACCCGTTCTTCCCGCTTCGCGATAGTTGCCCACTGCCCGCTGCCATTCCGACAGCGGGTAGAGGGTGACATCGCTGCACTGGCTGGCGCGCAGTTTAGGCCAGATGCGCCGAAACTCCGCCTGCCACGCCTCAGCGCTCAGCGCGTCCAGATAGTTACGAATGTGAAACCACGCCACGCGCGGCAACGGCCGCTGCTGCCGGAAGGTCTGCCCGGAGAGTAGCCCGTAGCAGACAAAGGTGCCGGTTTCGGGCATCACGCTCAGGATCGTCTCCGCCAGACTGCCGCCCGTGGCGTCGTACACCACCTCCGCTTGCGCGGCGGCAGCGTTGACGGCGGTCGTATCATGTTGCGCAATCGGGACGATCCCCATTTCAGCCAGACGTTGAGCGTGCACGGGCGAACGATGGATCCCGTAAACCGCCTCCGCACCCGCCTGGCGTGCCCATTGCCCGAGCAGAACGGCGCAGTCAGAACCGGCAGCGGTGAGCAGCACCGTTTTCCCGACCGGAGGATAGCGGTCCAGCATCATCTGTGCGGCAAGCGGGTTGATATACGCCCGCGCGGCAAGTAGCGAGTCGACGTCGTCCGGGACGGGAACCGCATACGCCGCCGGGCAGTCGACATAACGCTGCCAGGTTCCCTGCCCCCGTAACGGCAGGACCCGCTTGCCCAGCAGCGCCGGATAAGCGGCGGGCGTTTCGATCACTATTCCGACCCCTTCATAACCGGCTATCGCAGGCAGCGGCGTGCGATGGCGATATGCTCCAGTGATGGGGATGAGATCGGAGGCGTTCACCGGTGAAAAAAGCATGCGCACACGTATCTCTCCCGGCTGTCGCGGCGACAATGGTGTGGTTTCCGCTTGCAGTACCGATTCAGGCTCACCAAACCGGCGATACCAGAGGGCCAGATTAAGCATTGCGATCGCGCCATCCCATTTCCGGTGCGACATGTTTCAGGATGGACTCGATCACATGTGCGTTGTATTCCACGCCCAGCTGATTCGGCACGGTAAGTAACAGCGTATCCGCTTCCGCGATCGCTTCATCCTTTTTCAACTGTTCAATCAGCTTGTCTGGCTCTGCGGCATAGCTGCGTCCGAAAATGGCCCGCGTTTTCTCATCCAGATAGCCCACGCTGTCGCTTTCATTGCGGCTTGAACCGAAATACATCCGGTCGCGATCGTCCATCAGGGCAAAAATACTGCGGCTGACCGAAACGCGTGGCTGACGGGTATGCCCTGCCTCAGCCCAGGCCTGTCGGTAGGCACGGATCTGTTTTGCCTGCTGAATATGGAACGGCTCGCCGGTTTCATCATCTTTCAGCGTTGAGCTTTGCAGGTTCATCCCCAGTGTTGCCGCCCATACTGCCGTTGCATTAGAGCCAGCCCCCCACCAGATACGATCGCGTAAGCCTTCTGAATGCGGCTCCAGACGCAACAATCCCGGCGGGTTTGGGAACATCGGCTGTGGGTTAGGCTTTGCAAACCCTTCACCGCGTAATACATCAAGCAGTACCTCAGTGTGGCGGCGCGCCATATCTGATTCGTTTTCCCCTTCCTGCGGCACGTAACCAAAATAACGCCAGCCATCAATCACCTGCTCCGGGGAACCCCGGCTGATACCAAGCTGTAATCGCCCGCCGGAGATGAGATCTGCCGCGCCAGCATCTTCCGCCATATACAGCGGATTTTCATACCGCATGTCGATCACGCCCGTCCCGATTTCGATGCGTTTGGTTTTCGCGCCTATTGCAGCCAGCAAGGGGAATGGCGAACTGAGCTGGCGGGCAAAGTGATGCACACGGAAATAAGCCCCCTCCGCGCCCAGCTCTTCGGCGGCGACCGCCAGATCGATGGACTGTAGCAGCGTGTCAGCCGCGGTTCGCGTGCCGGACTGGGGTGACGGCGTCCAGTGACCAAACGACAAAAATCCGATCTTTTTCATAGTGGAGTATCCTGATAAAGCATTGCGTTATCCCTACTCTACGCATTAACGAATGAGAATAAATGGTGATTATTTAACGGAATGCTTCAAATAAACTGACAGAGACCATCAAGTTTCAATTTATTCTACTCTGGTTATCTGTTTGATTTAGCGCTATTACTGTAAGCCATTTCCCGCCAGGCAGAACAGATAATGAAAAGACGCTATGTCATTGCAGATGTTTTTACGAATACGCCGTTTCTCGGCAACCCAGTCGCCGTTGTCCTTGATGCTGAAGGTATGAGCAGTGAACAGATGCAGCAGGTTGCCGTTGAATTTGGCTACAGCGAAACGACGTTTGTGCTGCCGCCAGAAAATCTCTCGAGTACGGCACGCGTGCGGATATTCACCCCCTCGCGCGAAATACCTTTCGCCGGGCCCCCTAACGTCGGAACTGCCTTTGTGCTGGCGCATCACGCCATAGAAAACGGGCAGACATTATCCGACACCTTGCACTTCGAAGAAATCGCGGGGATGGTGCCGGTGCGGCTGTTAAAACAGAACGGCACAGTGACGGGAGCTGAGCTGTTAGCTCCTGAGGCGCTTTCCTGCCATTCTGAAGTCAGCGCGGAACAGGTTGCAGCCTGCCTTTCCTTAAGCCCGGATGATATACGCAGGGACGTGCATAATCCTGTTGTTGCCTCGGTGGGCCTGCCCTTTTTGATCGTAGAGCTGGTCTCCCGCGATGCGCTTCGTCGATGCGTGCCCAACTTACAAGGTTTCCGCGCGATTCTGCCGCTTGACGGCGCAGTCTCTGTCTATACGTATACCTTAGACAGGGCTTCAGATGAGTCCTGCGATCTTCAGGCACGTATGTTTACTCCTCGAATGACGGAAGATCCGGCAACAGGCAGTGCAGCCGCAGCAGCCACGGCGTTGCTGGCCCTGCGTCGTGATCAAACCACACTTTCACTGAAGATTAGCCAGGGCGTTGATATGGGGCGTACAAGCGTGTTGTTTTCGGAATACGATGCATCGTCAGGAAGGGCTGTGGTTCGGGTCGGTGGTGAATGTGTCATTACGCTTGAGGGAACATTTACGCTTTGAGGCAGAGACGCGTTCCCCTTCCGTTCTCTTATGGGATATATTGGCACTAAGATTTTTTAACAGGTAACATCAGCAATGGCTCTGATCCCCAAAAACTACGCACGGCTGGAAAGCGGCTACCGTGAAAAAGCGCTAAAAATCTACCCCTGGGTTTGTGGACGCTGCTCGCGTGAGTTTGTTTATTCAAATCTTCGTGAACTCACGGTTCACCATATCGACCACGATCACACCAATAACCCGGAAGATGGCAGTAACTGGGAGCTGTTGTGCCTGTTTTGTCACGATCACGAACACTCAAAGTACACCGAAGCGGATCAGTATGGCACCACCGTTGTCGCGGGTGAGGATGCGCAAAAAGACGTGGGTGTCGCCACGTTTAACCCCTTTGCCGATCTCAAGGCGATGATGAACAAGAAGAAGTAATATCGACGGCTTCACTGCCCATACCTGTCGTATGGGCAGTCAGAAAGCCACATATGTTGTATTCCAGTCACAGGTTGAACAATGACACGGCTTTAATATCTGCCTCAGGGTTCACGCGTTTTACTGCCTCTAAAAACGCAGCGAAGTTTTGATTAAACACCGTCAGATTATTATAAAATTGCACCTGTTTTTCACGGGTTCCGTCAAGATAAGTCACAGACCAGATCCGCCTGTTATTTATCACTATCGAGCCTGGTTTAATTTTTATGATAGTCGCCAGCTCAATTTTACGGGTGCTGCTCTTTATAACCTCGTATAAATACTGCTCATCATAAAAGTAGGTTTTACCTGACGAGCCGCCAAACCAGACAGGATGGGTTGAGATTTTTTTCATTCCCCGGCTATCGGCAACGATGCGCGTTGGATGCCGAATACGCCTGACGAAAAAGCGTATCAGCATAATCAGTGCCACAAAAGACAGCACCATAAAAAGAACGTTAATGCTCTCCCGCATATTTCGTTACCTGACATGCATAGTTATAAGTGAAGAAGTATACCCAAATAGTCTGGTCGTGATAATTACCCTTCTACGCCCGTACGCCATGATGCCTTGTTACCCTTGATCTTTGCTATCGATATACAATACTGTATATAAATACAGTATTAATTGACGGTGATCATCATGCAGTTTTTCACGCCATCAGAGCGACGCCGGAGCGTGGCCCTTCCCCTATTCAATGACCCTGTTCCTTACGTTCTGAATGAACGTATAAGCGCGCCCACGAAGGCTCGCGGCGTAGTGACCTGTATCGCGACATCTGCGAGCTGACCATGTTTGCACTGTGTGATGTGAACGCTTTCTATGCTTCCTGTGAAACGGTTTTTCGCCCGGACCTGAAGGGACGACCGGTGGTCGTGTTGTCCAATAACGATGGGTGCGTCATCTCTCGCTCCGCTGAAGCCAAACCCTTTGTGAAAATGGGTGAACCGTACTTCAAACAGAAAGATCTCTTCAGGCATCATGGCGTGGTTTGTTTCAGCAGTAATTATGAACTTTACGCGGATATGTCCAACCGGGTAATGAACACGCTTGAAGAGATGTCGCCTCGTAGCGAAATATACTCAATTGATGAGATCTTTTGCGATCTTACCGGCGTGCGTAATTGTCGCGATCTTTCCGACTTTGGGCATGAAATGAGAGCGACCGTACTGCAACGCACCCATCTGACCGTCGGAGTGGGCATCGCACCCACAAAGACGCTGGCGAAACTGGCAAATCACGCGGCGAAACGCTGGCAGCGCCAGACGGGAGGCGTTGTTGATTTATCCAATGTAGCTCGTCAGAGAAAGCTGATGGCGGCGCTACCCGTCGAAGACGTTTGGGGGGTAGGGCGTCGCATAGCGAAGAAGCTTGAGATGATGGGGATTAAGACCGTCCTGCAACTGGCAGACACCGATATCCGGTTCATAAGAAAACATTTCAATGTCGTGCTGGAGAGAACGGTGCGTGAATTACGGAGCGAATCGTGTCTTGAACTGGAAGAGTTTGCCCCGGTAAAGCAAGAAATCGTCTGTTCGCGCTCGTTTGGCGAACGCCTCACCGAATATGACGATGTACGCCAGGCCATCTGTAGTTATGCCGCCCGGGCAGCAGAAAAACTTCGCAATGAGCATCAGCATTGCCGCTTTATCTCCGTATTTGTTAAAACCTCGCCCTTCGCGCTTAACGAGCCATATTATGGCAATAGCGCGTCGGTAAAACTGCTCACCCCAACCCAGGATAGCCGGGATATTATCGGCGCATCAGTTCGTTGTCTGGATGCGGTCTGGAAGAACGGCCATCGGTACCAGAAAGCCGGAGTGATGCTGGGAGATTTTTATAGCCAGGGCGTCGCGCAACTTAATCTGTTTGACGACAACGCCCCCAGGAAAAACAGCCAAAAGTTAATGGATGTATTAGACCATCTGAATGCTGAAAATGGCCGTGGCACGCTTTACTTTGCGGGACAGGGTATTCAGCAACCGTGGCAGATGAAACGGGAAATGCTTTCACCCCGCTACACCACCCGCTTTGCGGATCTCCTCACTGTTAAGTGATATTAACAATTGCTGCTAAGTTGTAATTTTCCCCTTGCCGGACCGGACAAATCGGTTATCGTGCCAGGCAACTTTCGCAGCAATAAAAGACAGTGGGATGCGCTATGGCGATTTTTGATGGTCACAATGACCTGTTGCTTAATTTATGGCTTCACCATCGCCAGGATCCGGTAACAGCTTTCTTCTCCGGCATTGAGACGGGACACCTCGATTATCCACGCATGCAGCAAGGCGGATTTTCCGGCGGGCTGTTCGCGCTGTTCGTGCCGCCGCAGGAGTATATCGCCCGCATGGCGCCACAATACGCCAGCGAGCCGTGGCAGCCGGTCGACATTCTCTGGCAGCAGCTGACGATCCTTAAGCAGCTTGTCGCCCACTCCGATGGCCGGGCGCGATTGTGCCTGAGCGCGGCGGATATCGAACGCTGCCGTCAGGATAAAGTGCTGGCGATGGTGGCGCATATTGAGGGCGCGGGCGGTTTTGACGGCGAGGGAGGCGATCTACAGGCTTTTTATGCCGCCGGGGTGCGCAGCATTGGGCCTTTCTGGAACATTGCTAACCGTTTTGGCACCGGCGTTAACGGGGCGTTTCCCGGCAGCCCGGACAGCGGCCCAGGGCTTACCGCTGAGGGTATCGCCCTCATTAAGCACGCTAACGCCCTGAACATGCTGATTGACGTTTCGCATATGAATGAAAAAGCGTTCTGGGATACCGCTCGTCATTCCTCTTCACCGCTGGTCGCCACCCATTCCAACGCCCATACGCTGTGCCCGCAACCGCGCAATCTGACCGATCGGCAGCTACTGGCTATCCGCGACAGCGGCGGCGTGGCAGGCGTCAATTTCGGCAACGCGTTTTTGCGCGCCGACGGTAAACGCGATAGCGATACCCCGCTGAGCACAATCGTTCGTCATATCGACTATCTTATTAACATCATGGGTGACGATCATGTCGCGCTGGGCTCCGATTTTGACGGCATTACGTTGCCTGATGATTTACACGATGTGAGTGGTTTACCACGGCTAATCAGCGCATTGCGTGACAGCGGCTATGATCAATTTGTGCTGAATAAGCTGCTGTGGGGCAACTGGCAAAAGGTATTGCAAAATGTTTGGCAACAATAGGTTACGTTGTAAACATTAAGTTAATTCCTTACATCTTTCGGGTTGAGCTTTGCCCTCCTGTGACGCATTATTTGATGACCATCACAAAACTGGCACAAACAATGGCGTTGGTGCTGCATTTTTAAAGAGGAAAAAACGATGTGGAAGAAACCTGCTTTTATTGATTTACGTCTTGGCCTGGAAGTGACCCTGTACATTTCCAACCGCTAATCGCTCTGCCCGCCATCCGTGCGGGCATTTTTGTTTGACTACCTGGCCCATCTTCATGTTTATTAAAGTCCTCGGTTCCGCCGCTGGCGGTGGTTTCCCCCAGTGGAACTGTAACTGCGCCAACTGTCAGGGTTTGCGCAACGGTACCCTTCAGGCGACCCCTCGCACCCAGTCGTCGATCATCGTCAGCGATAACGGCAAAGAGTGGGTGCTGTGTAACGCCTCCCCCGATATCAGCCAGCAGATTGCCCATACGCCAGAACTGAATAAGAAAGAGGTTCTGCGCGGCACACATATTGGCGGCATTATTCTCACCGATAGCCAGATTGACCACACCACCGGGCTGCTCAGCCTGCGCGAAGGGTGCCCGCATCAGGTATGGTGTACGCCGGAGGTGCATGAAGATCTTTCCAGCGGATTCCCGATTTTTACCATGCTCCGGCACTGGAACGGTGGCCTGATTCACCACCCGATCGCGCCGCTCACCGCCTTTAGCGTGGAAGCCTGCCCTGATTTGCAGTTTACCGCTGTCCCCATCGCCAGTAACGCACCGCCCTATTCGCCGTGGCGCGACCGCCCGCTGCCGGGGCATAACGTGGCGCTGTTTATCGAAAACCGCCGCAACGGTCAGACGCTGTTCTACGCACCGGGTCTCGGTGAACCCGATGACACCATCCTGCCGTGGCTTAAAAAAGCGGACTGTCTGCTGATTGACGGCACCGTCTGGCAGGACGATGAACTCCAGGCCACCGGCGTCGGACGCAATACCGGCCGCGACATGGGCCATCTGGCGCTCGGCGATGAACACGGCATGATGGCGCTGCTGGCCTCGCTGCCGGCAAAGCGCAAGATTCTGATCCACATTAATAACACCAACCCGATCCTTAACGAGCAGTCGCCGCAGCGTCACGCCCTTGCGCAGCAGGGAATAGAAGTGAGCTGGGACGGGATGAACATCACGCTTCAGGACTAACTATGCACATTCGCGAAACGCTCTCACCGCAAGAGTTTGAGCACGCCCTCCGGGCGAAAGGCGCCTACTATCATATTCACCATCCGTACCATATCGCGATGCATAACGGCGAGGCCAGCCGCGAGCAGATCCAGGGCTGGGTGGCGAACCGGTTTTACTACCAGACGACGATCCCGCTGAAAGATGCGGCAATTATGGCGAACTGCCCGGATCCGCACACGCGTCGCAAATGGGTGCAGCGGATCCTCGATCACGACGGCAGCAACGGTCATGACGGCGGTATCGAAGCCTGGCTACAGCTGGGCGAAGCCGTGGGGCTCAGCCGCGAGGACTTAATCAGCGAACGCCACGTACTGCCCGGCGTCCGTTTCGCCGTCGACGCTTACGTTAACTTCGCCCGCCGCGCCAACTGGCAGGAGGCGGCATGCAGCTCGCTCACCGAACTGTTCGCCCCGCAAATCCATCAGTCGCGTCTCGACAGCTGGCCACAGCACTACCCGTGGATCAAAGAGGAAGGCTATTTTTATTTCCGCAGCCGCCTCAGCCAGGCCAGCCGCGACGTTGAACACGGTCTGGAGCTGGCGAAGCGTTACTGCGATAGCGCGGAAAAGCAGAATCGGATGCTGGAGATCCTTCAGTTCAAACTCGATATCCTGTGGTCGATGCTCGACGCGATGACCATGGCCTACGCGCTACAGCGTCCGCCTTATCACACGGTCACCGACAAAGCGGCCTGGCACACAACCCGACTGGTATAAGCATGCAAAAAAACTCCATCGTCGCCTTTCGTCGCGGCTATCGCCTGCAATGGGAAGCCGCTCAGGACAGCCATGTCATCCTCTATCCGGAAGGCATGGCCAAACTCAATGAGACCGCGGCCGCGATCCTCGAACTGGTCGATGGCCAACGCGATGCGGCGGCCATCATTGCCATACTCAACGAACGGTTCCCGGAAGCCGGCGGCGTGGATGACGACGTCGTAGAATTCCTGCAAATCGCTTATCAACAGAAGTGGATTATTTTCCGTGAGCCAGAATAAACCCGCCGTCAATCCACCGCTGTGGCTGCTGGCGGAGCTGACCTATCGCTGTCCGCTACAGTGTCCTTACTGCTCTAACCCGCTGGACTTCGCCCGGCAGGATCAGGAGCTGACCACCGAACAGTGGATTGAGGTTTTCCGCCAGGCGCGGGCGATGGGCAGCGTGCAGATAGGTTTTTCCGGCGGCGAACCGTTGACGCGTAAAGATCTGCCGGAGCTGATCCGCGCCGCCCGCGATCTCGGTTTTTATACCAACCTGATCACCTCGGGAATTGGCCTGACGGAAAGCAAGCTCGACGCGTTCAGCGAGGCCGGTCTGGACCATATCCAGATTAGCTTCCAGGCCAGCGATGAAGTGCTCAACGCTGCGCTGGCGGGGAATAAAAAAGCCTTCCAGCAGAAGCTGGCGATGGCCAAAGCGGTCAAAGCCCGTGATTACCCGATGGTGCTGAATTTCGTCCTGCACCGACATAATATCGATCAGATCGATAAAATCATCGAGCTGTGCATCGAACTGGACGCCGACGATGTCGAACTTGCCACCTGCCAGTTCTACGGTTGGGCGTTCCTTAATCGTCAGGGGCTTCTGCCGACGCGGGAACAGATCGCCCGCGCGGAACGCGTGGTTACCGAATATCGGCAAAAAATGGCCGCCAGCGGCAATCTGACCAACCTGCTGTTCGTCACCCCCGATTATTACGAAGAGCGGCCAAAAGGCTGTATGGGCGGCTGGGGGTCGATTTTCCTCAGCGTGACCCCGGAAGGCACGGCGCTGCCCTGCCACAGCGCGCGCCAGCTGCCGGTGGATTTCCCGTCGGTGCTTGAGCAGAGTCTGGAATCCATCTGGTATGACTCTTTCGGCTTCAACCGCTATCGCGGGTTTGACTGGATGCCGGAGCCGTGCCGCTCCTGCGATGAAAAGGAGAAGGACTTCGGCGGCTGCCGCTGTCAGGCCTTTATGCTCACCGGGAATGCGGATAACGCCGATCCGGTGTGCAGCAAATCGCCGCATCATCATAAAATCCTCAAGGCGCGACGCGAAGCAGCCTGTAGTGATATGAAGATCGGTCAGCTTCAGTTCCGCAACCGTACCCGTTCTCAGCTTATCTATAAAACCCGGGAACTGTAACGATAATGACCACCCGCATCGTGGAACTGGCAGGCGGTTTACGCGCAACGCTGGTGCATCAGCCGCAGGCGACACGCGCGGCGGCGCTGGCGCGCGTGAGTGCCGGAAGCCATCACGAACCACCGCGCTTCGCCGGTCTGGCGCATTTGCTTGAGCACCTGCTGTTCCGCGGTAGCCAGCGCTATCAGGGCGATGATCGACTCATGGCCTGGGTCCAGCGCCAGGGCGGCAGCGTCAATGCCACCACGCTGGCTCGCCACAGCGCTTTTTTCTTCGACGTTGCCGCCGATAACCTGTCCAACGGCGTCGCGCGGCTGCGGGATATGTTGCAGGCGCCGCTGCTTTCACCGCATGACATACAGCGCGAAGTGGCGGTCATTGATGCGGAAAACCGGCTCATCCAGCAACATGATTCCGCCCGGCGCGAAGCGGCGGCGCGCCACGCGATGGAAGAACCCGCGGTTTTTCGCCGTTTTCAGGTGGGTAGCAAGGAGTCTCTCGGGCAGGACCCGGGATCGCTGCAAGCCGCGTTGCTCGACTTTCATCGTCGCTATTATGTGGCAGGACACCTGCAATTGTGGCTGCAAGGGCCGCAAACGCTGGATGTGCTGGCCGAGCTTGCCCATACGTTTGCGTCAGGTTTTGCGTCAGGAGGCATGCCTGAAACCGCTCCCCCGTTGCGTCTTAGCGCTGAAGCAGATTATCAGCTGGCGGTAACGGAGCGACCCGCACTGTGGCGTTGTCCGCTCATTCGAAAAAGTGACAACGTCACTTTATTTCGGGAGTTTTTACTGGACGACGCCTCCGGAAGCCTGATTGCCGGGCTACGGGCGCGCGGACTGGCAGAAGAGGTAGCCCTGAACTGGCTTTATCAGGATGACGATTACGGCTGGCTGGCGCTAACGGTTGATAGCGAACGGCCCGAGGACATTGACCCGCATATTACCCACTGGCTACGGGCGCTACAGCAAACGACGGATGAGCAGCAGCGGCATTATTATCGGCTGGCACAGCAGCGTTTCAGCGCCCTGCCGACGCTGGAGCAGCTGCGCCAGCGGGCATTTGGTTTTGCGCCCGGCGCGGCGCCCGTAGGTTTTTCCGCCTTCTGTGCTGGCTTACTGGCGGCGCCAGTCTCGTATCTGGCCTGCAAAAAAATGGAAACCGCTGAAATTATTGCCAGCCAGGGTTTTGCCCTGCCGCTTAGCCATTGGCGTCGCCAGCCGGTTGCAGATGATAGCCCCATCGCGTTTTCCTTCTACCCGCAGACTGCCTGGTATGCTGCGCCAGCCCCGACGTCAGAAGCCGCTCCACTGCTGCATTTGTCGGCGCAGACACAACCGCCGACGCTGATCCTGCGCAGGCCTTTTTATTCGCGCGTGGAACAGGCTCACGGGGTGGCGATGGGCAAGCAGTTACGCCCTCTTCTTGCTGAACTGCGCCATATCGACGGCAGCGGCGAGTGGCAAACGGTTGACGGTAGCTGGCAGCTCACCCTGCGGCTTCCTGACGCCATGGTGACGGCGGAACCCATCATCGGGGCGATAATCGATCGCCTCTCCCACCCCGCACCTGCTATTACGCCAGCGCCAGAAGGCATTGCCATCCGTGAGCTGCTTCAGCAATTGCCTGAACGTCTGGCATCGGACCCGCCACGGGACGGCTGGCTGGCGGCGTTAGTTGGCGGCAGCGCCGGACACGCGCACGGGTTAGCCCGGCAGCTTGGCCTGCTCCGGGTGCCGGTTAACGCTAAGCCGTTGCCGTTAAGCGGTTGTCCCGGCGGGATCGAACACATCCCGCACGCCAGCGCGGATTCGGCGCTGCTGGTGTTTATTCCCCTGCCGCCGGGCGCGTCGCTCGCCGCGCTGCGGCTGCTGGCGTTATGCTGCGAACCGCAATTTTTCCAGCGCCTGCGCGTGGAACAGCAGATTGGCTACGTGGTCAGCTGTCGTTATCAGCGTATTGCCGATCGCGATGGCCTGTTGCTGGCGTTACAGTCGCCTGACCGTTCTCCCGTGAACCTGTTGGGTTGCTGCAAACGATTTTTGCGTGAGCTGACGCCGTGCGATGAGGCAGCGTTCAGCGTGTTGCGACAGCAGCTGGCGACGCAGATCCGCTCACCGATGGATGCCAGCGCCACGGCAGTGGCCGCCCTGCGTCAGCGCTATGGTTTGCCGGTGTTAACGCCGCAGGCTATTGATGCCCTGCAACCTGACGAGATAGTCGCGCTATGGCGAGAGATGACTCGCCGTCGCCGACGCTGGCGGGTGCTTTTCACGGGCTGACCGGAACCGGCGCTTTCTTCCTGTGCGTAGTTTTTAGTCAAAAAAAAGCCCCGTACTACGACGGGGCCGGGCTGCTTATTTCGCTGTTATTTATCCAGCGCGTAGGCAATCACGTAGTCACCACGATCCGGCGACTGGCGTGCACCGCCGGCAGAGATCAGAATGTACTGTTTGCCGGTTTTCGGTGATACATAGCTGACAGGTCCGCCCTGGCTACCCACCGGGAGACGCGCTTTCCACACTTCTTCCCCCGTGGAGGAATCAAAGGCGCGCAGGTAGTAATCCTGGGTTCCCGCAATGAAGACCAGACCGCCCTGCGTGGCCAGCGTACCGCCCAGCGTCGGCATACCGACAGGCATTGGCATGCGCATTTTTATCCCAAACGGACCGGTATCCTGAACGGTACCGACCGGCACCTGCCAGACGATTTTCTGCGTTTTCAGGTCAATTGCGGAGAGGGAGCCAAACGGTGGTTTCTGGCACGGAATGCCCAGCGGTGACATGAAACGGTTTTTGTTGACCGAATACGGCGTTCCTTTCATCGGAACGGCGCCCATCCCGGCGTTCACGGCTTCACCGCCTGTGTTTGCCACCGCGCTCTGCGGATCTTGTTTAATCAGCTGGACCCACAGACCCAGACGCATGTCGTTGACGAAGATGTACTGGTTGTTCGGATCGGTGGACAAGCTGCCCCAGTTCATTCCCCCCAGCGAGCCCGGGAAGCTCAGGGAAATATCGGTTCCCGGCATCGTGTACAGACCGTCATAACGCATTGATTTGAAGCTGATACGGCAGGCCAGCTGGTCAAACGGTGTCGCCCCCCACATATCCGATTCTTTCAGGGTTTCCGCGCCAATCTGCGGCATTCCCACAGAGCGCGGCTGCGTTGCCGGGTACTGTTCACGTGGAATATCCGCTGGTTTTACCGGAACCTCTTTCACTTCAGTGAGCGGTTTACCCGTCAGGCGATCAAGAACGTAAATTTGCCCCGCTTTGGTGCCCACCACCACCGCGGGCTTGTTGCCCTCTTTCGTCGGGAAATCAACCAGGCTCGGCTGCATCGGGATATCGAAATCCCAGAGGTCGTTATGCACGGTCTGGTATACCCACTTCTCTTTCCCGGTAGTCGCATCCAGCGCGAGGATTGAGGTGGCGTATTTGTGATCTTCCGGAATACGGTCAGCGCCCCACAGGTCGACAGAGGAACTTCCCATCGGGATAAACACGGTATTCATCGACGCATCCCAGGATATAGGGGCCCAGGAGTTTGCAGAGCTACGTTTGTAGTGTTCGCCCGGCTTCAGAACATAGTTCGGATCCGGATTACGCGGGTCGAACGCCCAGCGCAGCTGGCCGGTGATCACGTCATAACCACGTATAACGCCTCCCGGCATATCGGTGCTGACGTTATCCGCAACGCGGCCGCCAACGACAACCGTCGTACCCGCCAGCGTCGGGGCCGACGTCAGCACGTAGGTGGGATCTGACGCGTCGCCCATCCCTTCATGCAGGTTAACGCTGCCGTTAGTACCGAAGTCCGGGCAGAACTTGCCGTTATCGGCGTCTAACGCGATCAGCTTACCGTCGATGGTGTTCATCAGGATACGGCGCTGGCATGCAGCGCCCGGTGCCACCTGCGCTGGCAGAACCGGCGTGGAGCCGGCTACCGTTGGCTGCGCCAGCGGTTTGGTGGCATCAAAGTACGCCAGGCCACGGCAGCGCATCCAGATTGCAGACCTGGCGTTGATTTCCGCTTTCCAGATCTCTTTCCCGCTATCGGCATCCACGGCGATCACGTTGTTATGCGGCGTACAGAGGAAGACACGATCGCCAACCTGTAGCGGCGTTTGCTGATCTTCTGCGCCATTGCCGTCCGGACTTTCCGGTACGTCACCGGTATGGTAGGTCCAGACCGGTTTCAGGTTTTTCACGTTGTCACGGGTTATCTGGTCCAGCGCCACAAAGCGACTACCGCCAGCCGTATTACCGTAGTGATCCCAGTTCTGCTGTTTCGCATCATCTTTTACCGGCACCAGCGGGCGTTTTTCACCGCTAAACGGCACGGTCGGATGGGGTTGAAACATCTGAACAAAGGTGACGCCCATGGCGACAATAAGGACCGCGCAGACCCCCAGGGCCCCTTTTACGCAGGACGGTTTTCCTTCACGTTTACGCAATGCAGGCCAGGTGGCGGCTGCCAGCACCATCAGCCCGGCGGGTACCATTAAACGGGAAACCAGCGGCCAGAAGTCGAGCCCGGCATCGAAAAATGCCCAAATCAGGGTACCAAGAAACACCAGGGCAAACAGCCCCACGGCAGAGGACTTGCGGCGGAAGAACTGAATCGCAGAGAGCAGAGTGATAACCCCGGCGATGAGAAAATACCAACTCCCCCCCAGGGAAACCAGTTTAAAACCGCCGATGGCAAAAAAGAGCCCCGTTACAAGAAGTATCACACCCACCAGCAGGCACCACGGGCCTAACCAGCCGGATGGGCGGGGATTATTGTCTGACATAAAAATGAATCTCCTGATTACTTTATAACAGCAGGGTTTTATTGACTGCCACGATGCTAAAACCCTGCATAACATCGATTGTTCGTGTGCGAATCATAAGTTAAAATTATAATGTAGACAAAATGTATTCTGTCGGAAGAAAAGAAAACTCACTAAAGTGCAGGAACATAACAAAATAAAAAAATGGGATATCACTCTGTAATTCGCCAATACCAGAATATTTGACCAGTCAGTTCCGGCTTATGCGATGAATATCAGGTTTGCCGACAAGACAGCCCGGATAACGTAAGATTTTTGCATGATGAGAATTAACTTATTGCCTATTAATTAAGCTTCACAAACACGATCAGCTCGCGGATTTCACGATATACGTCACTACACCAAAGATATCGAGCGTATCGTCGCTGCCGACAATAATCGGTGAATAGGCGCTGTTCATGGGGTTGAGTTGAATATTGGGACGCAACTGGAGGCGCTTCACGGTAAATTCGCCCTCTACCGCCGCAATCACGATATCGCCATGCTCAGGCTTGCGGGAACTGTCCACCACCAGCAAATCACCGTTATTAATCCCCCCTTCTATCATCGAGTCACCGGCGGCTTTGACAAAGTAAGTGGAGCTGGGATGGGCGACTAATAACTCGTTTAAATCGATACGCCGCTCTACATAATCCGCTGCCGGGCTGGGGAAGCCGCACTGTACTAAGTCGCTGAAAAGTGGAATAGCAACGATTTCACGCAACTCTGCGGGTCTGAAAAAGATCATGATAAATACCTCCATACTGTTTTTATATACAGTAGTTTTAACTGAGGTATCGATCAAGCCATGTCAGCGTAAGCGGCTGGCTACGCCTTAACCGCTTCGCTTATAACCCCCTATAGCAATGAAGATTATTTGCTTTGTAAATTTTTACGTATGAGCAAGCTTAACGCGTCATAAAACATCACTATCAAATCACTTACTAATGACTTCTAAATACACAAAACACAACTTAGCCTCACTGCACAATCACTATCCATTGACTTTCTATTTAGACTGGCGCATATTTTACAGCACAAATTAACAAGACAATTTTTGGAGGACGTTTTCTATGCCCGCCCGTGATTATCCCGATAAGCGTGTTGCTCGCGGTGTCGCAAAGGAGGCCGAACTCAGGATGTTAAGCGCGCGCATCGATCCTGCGCTGATGGAGTACATCCGCATTACTGCGTATGAAACACGGAAAAGTAAGCAGGAAATCGTGGCGGAAGCATTAGCGCTTCACCGCCAAAGAAGTCAGATTGGATCATAAACAGCAAAAGCCCGAAAAATCCTCCGGGCTTTTGCTGCCATCGGGATTACCCCACCAGCGAATTTAACGTCTCCAGCGCCTCAGGCGGCAATACCAGATCGGCTGCCGCCAGGTTTTCACGCAGATGCGCCACCGACGAGGTTCCCGGGATCAAGAGGATATTTGGCGAGCGTTGCAGCAGCCATGCCAGCGCCACCTGCATCGGCGTCGCGCCCAGTGAATCCGCCACCGCCTGTAGTCCGGAAGATTGCAGTGGCGTGAAACCACCCAGCGGGAAGAACGGCACCCAGGCAATCCCCTGCTGCGCCAGTGAATCGACCAGCGCATCGTCACCGCGATTCACAACGTTGTACATGTTCTGTACGCACACCACGGAAACCATCTTCTGCGCTTCAGCAACCTGCGAAGCGGTGACGTTGCTCAGCCCAATATGGCGAACCAGCCCCTGCTGTTGCAGCTCCGCAAGGGTACTCAGCGGCGCGGCAATCGAGCCTTCCGCCGGTCCATGGGCGCTAAACATGATCCGCAGGTTAACCACGTCCAGCACATCCCGCTTCAGGTTACGCAGATTGTCATGCACCGCCTGCGTCAGCTCCTGCGCGGAAAACGCCGGCAGCCAGGAGGCATCCTCGCCGCGTCGGGCGCCGATCTTGGTCACAATCGTAAGGTCGTCCCGGTACGGATGAAGCGCCTCGCAGATAAGCTGGTTGGTCACATGAGGTCCGTAAAAATCGCTGGTATCAATGTGATTCACACCCGACGCCACCGCTTCACGCAGCACCGCCAGCGCCGCATTTTTGTCTTTTGGCGGACCAAAAACGCCAGGCCCGGCAAGCTGCATCGCGCCATAGCCAAATCGTTTAACCGTACGCGTTCCGAGCGTGAACGTTCCGCTTTTATCTATGCTGCTCATGCTGACCTTCCTCATAAAAAATGATCCGGATTTACAACAGGTTCCGCAACGAAACCATTAGTTAAGCAATAGTAAAATTAAAGTTTAAATTCGCTACGACGATAGTATTGATGTAACCCTGCCTCTTCTCTTACGGATGACCGCCATGCTGAAAAATCTGCACGTGATTACCGGTATTATCTTTGCCCTCACCATATTCTGTCTGCTGCAAGTTGTCACGGGAGGGTTGTTCTACTCTGCCGTTAACAACGATCGTCACAACTTTCAGAACTCCGGGTTACTCAATGCCCAACAGGAGAGCCTGAGCGACAGCGTTAACACGCTGGTGAAAACACGCGTTACCGTCACCCGCGTGGCGATCCGCTACCTGAAAAACCAGCGCGATCCGGCCTCTCTCGCAGCAATCAACACGCTGTTGGGCACCGCGAACGGTTCGCTGACCAAGGCCGAAGACTATTACAAAAACTGGCAGGCGATTTCGCAGGTGAAGGGCCAGAATGCCGCGCTCACCGAAGAGATGCAGAAAGCCTGGAAGCAAATGCACGAGGTGATGCGCTTGTCCATTGAGTATCTGCGCGCCGATAACTATCAGGCCTATGGCGACCTGGACGCCCAGCAGGCGCAGGATGAGATGGAGGCGGTCTATACCCGCTGGCGCGCTGAAAACAACGTGCTGCTGAAAGCCGCCGCCGAAGAGAATCAGAGCAGCTTTACCCAGATGCAGTGGACGCTGGCGGCGATCTTCCTGACTGTGATCGCCGTGCTGGTGGTGATCTGGCAGGGTTTACAGCACCTGCTCCTGAAACCGCTCAACGCCATCATGAACCATATTCGCACCATCGCGAGCGGCGATCTGACGCAAAATGTCGCGATTACCGGGCGCAACGAGATGGGCCAGCTGGCTGCTGGTCTGCACGAGATGCAGCAGTCGCTGGTGAGCACCGTCAGCGCCGTGCGCGGCAGCACCGATTCTATCTACACGGGCGCAGGAGAAATTGCCGCCGGGAGTAACGACCTTTCCGCGCGAACCGAGCAGCAGGCAGCCTCGCTGGAAGAGACCGCCGCCAGCATGGAAGAGCTGACTGCCACGGTGAAACAGAACTCGGATAACGCCCGTCAGGCGACGCTGCTGGCGAAGAATGCGTCTGAAACCGCCGCACGCGGCGGTCAGGTGGTGGATAACGTGGTGCGTACCATGAATGACATTGCCGACAGTTCTCAGCAAATTGCGCATATCACCGGCGTTATCGATAGCATTGCCTTCCAGACCAACATTCTGGCGCTCAACGCGGCGGTTGAAGCCGCCCGTGCCGGGGAACAAGGTCGCGGCTTTGCGGTCGTGGCAGGTGAAGTACGGACGCTGGCCAGCCGCAGCGCGCAGGCGGCAAAAGAGATCAAAGGGCTTATCGAGAACTCTGTCAGCCGGGTGAATACCGGCTCGGAACAGGTGAGCGAGGCGGGTGCGACCATGAAAGAGATCGTCGCGGCCGTGACGCGCGTAACCGATATTATGGCTGAGATTTCCTCGGCGTCTGACGAGCAGAGCCGCGGTATAGAGCAGGTCAGCCTGGCGGTCTCGCAGATGGACAGCGTCACGCAGCAAAACGCCGCACTGGTACAGGAGTCGGCAACGGCGGCGGCAGCGCTGGAAGATCAGTCTGAACAGCTGCGTCAGGCCGTGGCGGCATTCCGGCTGAACGCTCAGGCATCGCTGGCGGCTCGCCCTAAAAACGTGAAAACGCCCGTACTGCTGCGCCCGTCAGCGGCAGGCGCGAATACAGCTGACGCGAACTGGGAAACCTTCTGAGTGACAGGCGGGCATCTCGCCCGCCTTCCTGATTAGCGGCTGCGCTTGGCGTGGCGCTCCCAGTTATCTCGCTTCGCATCCTCTGACTTACGCAACGAGACATAGCATGCTCCGCTGCCGCCGTGATGCGGCTGCGCTTCGCAAAAGGCCTGTACTTCGTCGAACTCGGTCAGCCAGCGCGCAAGATAGCTGCGCACCACGTTAGGATGCGACTGCTGTTCACGCCCTTTACCATGCACGATGATCAGGTTGCGTAGCCCGTCACGTCCGGCCTGGCGAATAAAGGAATAGACCAGCTGGCGGCATTGCTCCGCAGGCTGGCGTAACAGCGTTAAGCTGGCCTGACGGGAATATTTGCCGGAACGCAGCTTATCAAATACCCCCTGCTGTACCCCTTCGCGCTGGTACATGAGCGGCTCGGCAAGGGGCAACAGTTCCAGAAACCCCAGCGTCAGAAAGTTATCGAGCTGCTCAGTATCTATTTCCTGACGCGCCCGCGTGTTGCGGCTCTGCTGCCAGTGAATATCCGCGCAGCGTTTGAGCGGCTGGACATCCTCCATGGCGTCAAGAAAAAGTGATTTGTCGTCAGGGTTCATGGAAATCCTCCGGCTACATCTGAGTGATGTACTATACCTGCGCCCGTTGCGGGTCTCAATCATCCAGGCACGGGTTCAAATAATGGCTTAAGGAACAGATAATCGCAGACGCAATAAATTTAATCTAACCTTAACTTAAATTTCAGCCGTAATTAATTAAATAATTTACGTTAAAAAATCGTGAAATCAATCACTCAACGTCCTTCTCTTTTAAGAAAAAGCTGTTATAACTTAATAAACCTGCCCAATGGATAATGCATGTAGGATCCGCGAAAGGACGCACGACTGTGTGTACTGTGGAGTCTGTCTGATGTCGGGCAGACTCTATTTTTTTATTGTTGTTATTTTGATTAAATTAATTTCCTGGCTTCCCTTCGAAACTGCGTGATTAATGATTCGGCAAGCGGTGTCTGGCGAGAATCACGACGCTGAATTAAATAATATGCTGCTTTAGGCAGGGTTTCGACAACCGGCAGCATTATCAGACGGTGCGCCAGAAGCGGATCGCAGCCCAGCTCCTGCGGTAAAATGCTGATGAAATCGCTTTGTGCGACGAGGCTAATACAGGAGGAAAAGGTCTCACAGACAACGCCAATTCGCGGTATTTGAGAGCGATGGTTAAAAGTATCCTGCAACTGCTTATAATAACTTCCCCGGGGCGTAGGCATCGTCCAGTTATATTGCAGAAGCTCATTAATTGAGGTCGCCCCTGTCGCCGGATGCCCTGCCCGACAAAATACAGCAAAAGGCTTTTCGAACAGCTTTTCAAACGTAAATTCGTGATCGTATGGCCCCTGATAATAGGTATTGATGGTAAAGTCCAGCTCACCCTGACGTAATTCATTAATCATCGACACCAGCTGGCCTTCCATAATCCGGACGTTGACCTGAGGATGCTGCGCATGAAAACGCGTAATGACGGCCGGCATCAGGCTGCGTGAAATGCTGGCTCCCATCCCAATATTGATCTGCCCGGCAAGCTCGCCCTGTCGCTGGCGGATGTCATCCTGCGCTGCACGCAGCTCTTCCAGAATCAAATTAGCGCGGTGATAAAACCCTTCCCCGCACTCGGTCAGCGCGACGCCTTTACTCCGGCGCACAAACAGCTGGGCCGCCATACCCTCCTCCAGCTCTTTAATGGATTTGGTCAGCGCGGGCTGCGAAAGATTAAGCGTCCGGCTGGCGCCGCGAATGCTGCCCTGTCGCGCCACCTCGACAAACGCCCTGATTTGATGAAATTTAATCTGAAATGACATAACGAGACCGATAACCGTTGTTTATCAGAGTAAAGAAACTGTCATCTACTTTAATGGAAACGGATGTGCGAGGGTAATTCCTGAACGGTTAAAACTGTGAAAAAACGATTAGTGATAAGTAAAAACTATCACAGCGTGAAGCAGTTCACATATTTTAATGATGACAGGAAAAGATATGAACGCACTGGCGCAGTACATTCAGACATTAGCTCCACAACTGAGCGCATGGCGTCGCGATTTCCACCATTTTGCGGAATCCGGCTGGGTAGAGTTTCGAACAGCTGCGAAAGTCGCGGAGATCCTCGACTCGCTGGGCTACGAACTGGCGATGGGGCGCGACGTGGTCGATGCCGAAAGCCGTATGGGACTGCCCGATGATGCCACCCTTTCGCGAGAGTTTGCCCGCGCCCGGGCGCAGGGTGCGCCGGAGAAATGGCTGGCGCCGTTTGAGGGCGGATTTACCGGCATTGTGGCGACCCTGAATACCGGCCGCCCCGGCCCGACGCTGGCGTTTCGGGTAGACATGGATGCACTTGATTTAAGCGAAGCGCTTGACGAAAGTCATCGCCCCTTCCGCGACGGTTTTGCCTCCTGCAACCCGGGCATGATGCACGCCTGTGGCCACGACGGGCATACCACCATTGGTCTGGGGCTCGCGCAGGTGCTTAAGCAGCATGAGGCGCAGCTCAACGGCATCATCAAACTGATCTTCCAGCCTGCCGAAGAGGGTACGCGCGGCGCGCGGGCTATGGTCGCCGCAGGCGCGCTGGACGGCGTGGACTACTTTACCGCCATTCATATCGGGACCGGCGTTCCGGAAGGGACGGTGATCTGCGGCAGCGATAACTTCATGGCGACCACCAAATTTGACGTGCGCTTTACCGGGGTCGCCGCACACGCTGGCGGTAAACCAGAAGAGGGCCGTAACGCCCTACTCGCGGCTGCCCAGGCCGCCATCGCGCTGCATGGCATCGCACCACACAGCGAAGGCGCGTCCCGGGTTAACGTCGGGGTCATGCAGGCGGGCAGCGGACGCAACGTGGTTCCGGCTGATGCGTTGCTTAAGGTTGAAACCCGCGGCGAAAGCGAGGCTATTAATCAGTATGTCTTTGAGCGCGCACAGGCGGTAATTACCGGCGCGGCGGCGCTCTACGGCGTAACAGCCGGGGTAAACCTGATGGGGGCGGCGACCTCCAGCGCCCCTTCTCCGGCCTGGGTCGATTATCTGCGCGAACAGGCAAGCCAGGTGCCCGGCGTGACTCATGCCATTAATAAGGTCAAAGCGCCTGCGGGCTCCGAAGATGCCACGCTAATGATGGCCCGCGTACAGCAGAACGGCGGCATGGCCTCGTATATGGTCTTCGGCACCGAGCTGAGCGCCGGACATCACAACGAAAAATTCGATTTTGATGAGCAGGTGATGAACGTTGCCATCGAAACGCTGGCGCGAACTGCGCTTAATTTCCCGTGGACGCGAGGTGTGTAATGCAGGAGAACTACGCTTTTATCGCCGATGCCATCGACACGCGATGTCAGACGTTTACCGATATTGCCGACGACATCTGGGATCATCCCGAAACGCGCTTCGAAGAGTTCTGGTCCGCCGAACGGCTCGCCAGTGCGCTGGAAGCCGAGGGCTTTGCCCTGACGCGGGAAGCCGGAGGCATTCCCAATGCCTTTATTGCCAGCTACGGCAGCGGCAAGCCCGTTATCGCCCTTCTGGGCGAATACGATGCCCTGGCCGGGCTAAGCCAGCAGGCGCACTGCGCGACGGCGCAATCCGCCACCCCGGGGGCGAACGGCCACGGCTGCGGGCATAACCTGTTAGGCACTGCTGCCTTCGCCGGGGCGGTGGCGGTGAAAAGCTGGCTGGAACAACACGGCGGCAGCGGAACGGTACGATTTTACGGCTGCCCCGGCGAGGAAGGCGGCTCCGGTAAAACCTTTATGGTACGTGAAGGGCTGTTTGACGACGTGGACGCTGCCGTGACATGGCACCCGGAGGCCTTTGCCGGGATGTTTAACGTCAGCACGCTGGCCAATATTCAGGCCGCCTGGCGGTTTAAGGGGATCGCCGCTCATGCCGCAAACTCCCCACATCTGGGGCGCAGCGCGCTGGATGCCGTGACGCTGATGACCACCGGTACAAACTTCCTCAACGAACACATCATTGAAAAAGCGCGCGTTCATTACGCCATCACCGATACCGGCGGGATTTCGCCCAACGTGGTACAGGCCCAGGCCGAGGTGCTGTACCTGATCCGCGCCCCGGAGATGGCCGATGCGCAGCAGATCTACGCGCGCATCGAGAAAATCGCCCAGGGTGCGGCGATGATGACCGAAACCACCGTCGAGTGCCGCTTTGATAAAGCCTGCTCCAGCTATCTGCCGAACCGTACGCTCGAAGCGGCGATGTACCGCGCATTGCAGCATTATGGCACGCCGGCCTGGACGGAAGAGGAACGCGAATTTGCCCGTGAAATCCGCGCCACGCTCACGGCAAACGACCTGCAAAACAGCCTGAAAAACATTGCCGCAACGGGGGCCGAAGAGGGAAAAGCGTTTGCCCGACGCCATCAGGAGACGCTGCTGGTGGATGAAGTTGCCCCTTACGCCATCACCGATAACGTGCTGGCAGGCTCCTCCGATGTGGGGGATGTCAGCTGGAAGATGCCTGTTGCACAGTGCTTTAGCCCCTGTTTTACCGTCGGCACCCCACTGCATACCTGGCAATTAGTGGCGCAGGGGCGTACCTCAATTGCCCATAAAGGCATGTTGCTGGCCGGAAAAGTGATGGGCGCGACCGCGCTGCATCTGCTTCAGGATGCCGACCTGTTGCGAAAATGCCGGGAAGAGTTCGAACAACACATAACAGAAAAACCGTACGAGTGTCCGATCCCGCAGGGCGTGACACCGTCACCTTTAAAATAAAAAAACACAACACAACAACAGTCCCGAGGAACGCCCATGAGTATGTCTTCCATACCTTCGCATTCCCCATCCGGTAAGCTCTATGGCTGGGTTGAAAGGATCGGCAATAAAGTGCCGCACCCTTTCCTGCTTTTTATCTATTTAATTGTCATCCTGATGGTCGCGACGGCCGTGCTGTCCGCCTTTGAGGTGAGCGTGCGCAGCCCGGCCGACGGCAGCATGGTGGCAGTGAAAAACCTGCTCAGCGTTGAAGGGTTGCACTGGTTTTTGCCGAACGTGATTAAAAACTTCAGCGGTTTTGCGCCGCTGGGCGCCATCCTGGCGCTGGTGTTAGGCGCGGGACTGGCCGAACGCGTGGGTCTGCTGCCTGCGCTGATGGTGAAAATGGCCTCGCACGTCAGCGCGCGTTATGCCAGCTATATGGTGCTGTTTATTGCCTTCTTCAGCCATATCTCGTCCGACGCGGCGCTGGTGATCATGCCGCCGATGGGGGCGCTGATTTTCCTCGCCGTTGGCCGTCATCCTGTTGCGGGTCTGCTGTCGGCGATTGCGGGCGTCGGCTGTGGGTTTACCGCTAACCTGCTTATCGTGACCACCGATGTGCTGCTCTCCGGCATCAGTACGGAGGCAGCCAGCACCATCGATGCGACTATGCACGTCAGCGTGATCGACAACTGGTACTTTATGGCCAGTTCGGTGATTGTCCTGACGATTGTCGGGGGGCTGATTACCGATAAGATCATTGAGCCGCGCCTGGGTAAATGGGAAGGCCGGAGCGATGAAAAGCTGGAGACGCTGAGCAAAGAGCAGCAGTTCGGCCTGCGCGTAGCCGGGATCGTCTCGCTGGCGTTCATTGCGGTGGTGGCGCTGATGGTGGTGCCGGAAAATGGCGTGCTGCGCGATCCGATCAAACACACCGTACTGCCCTCGCCGTTTATTCAGGGCATTGTGCCGCTGATAATTCTCTTCTTCTTCGTCGTTTCGCTCGCGTTCGGCATCGCCACCGGCAAAATCCGCCGTCAGGGAGATCTGCCGCACCTGATGATTGAGCCGATGAAGGAGATGGCGGGTTTTATCGTGATGGTGTTCCCGCTGGCGCAGTTTGTCGCCATGTTTAACTGGAGCAATATGGGCAAGTTTATGGCCGTGAGCCTGACGGACGCGCTGGAGGCGGCGGGGTTGAGCGGTGTTCCGGCGTTTGTCGGCCTGGCGCTGCTGTCGTCCCTGCTGTGCATGTTTATTGCCAGCGGGTCGGCCATCTGGTCGATTCTGGCGCCCATCTTTGTCCCCATGTTTATGATGCTCGGCTTCCATCCTGCGTTCGCCCAGATCCTGTTCCGTGTCGCCGATTCCTCGGTGATCCCGCTGGCGCCCGTGTCACCCTTCGTTCCGCTGTTTTTAGGCTTCCTGCAACGCTACAGACCGGAGGCTAAGCTGGGTACCTACTATTCGCTGGTTCTGCCCTATCCGCTTATCTTCTTAGGGGTATGGCTGGTGATGCTGGTGGCGTGGTATCTTGTCGGCCTGCCGATTGGACCGGGTGTTTACCCGAGGCTGAACTAAGGAGTACTGATGCTGAGATTACTCGAAGATAAGATTGCGACGCCGCTGGGGCCGCTGTGGGTTATCGCGGATGAAGCGTTCAATCTGCGCGCGGTTGAATGGGAAGAGCACAGCGACCGGATGGTTGAGCTGCTCAACATCCATTATCGCGCCGAGGGTTACGAGCGTATTACTGCCCGTAATCCTGGCGGGCTGAGCGATAAACTGACGGCATACTTCGAGGGCGATCTCAGCATTATTAATACCCTGCCAACCGCCACGGCGGGCACCCCTTTCCAGCGCGAGGTGTGGCAGGCGCTGCGTAATATTCCCTGCGGGCAGGTGATGCACTACGGTCAGCTGGCAGAACAGCTTGGCCGTGCCGGCGCGGCGCGCGCGGTCGGTGCGGCAAATGGCTCTAACCCCGTCAGCATTGTGGTGCCTTGCCATCGCGTGATCGGGCGCAACGGCACCCTCACCGGCTATGCCGGGGGCGTACAGCGCAAAGAGTGGCTGCTGCGTCACGAAGGGTATTTTCTGCTGTAATTCCCAGGCTTTTTGTGCTTAATTTTCTTCCTGCTAGGTTCATAATCCTTAATCATTCTGTGGAATTTCAAGGAGATGGCAACACGCTGCCGTCTCTTGTCTTTATTGGGGGTTTGCCAGACTTACGTCCTTACCAAAAAGATGTTAAAATTGACCAATATCAATTAAGGCTTGAGCAAACCTATGATCCCGGAAAAGCGAATTATACGACGCATTCAGTCTGGCGGTTGTGCTATCCATTGCCAGGATTGCAGCATCAGCCAGCTCTGTATCCCGTTTACTCTGAATGAGCACGAACTCGATCAGCTTGACAATATCATCGAGCGCAAAAAGCCTATTCAGAAAGGGCAGACGCTGTTTAAGGCGGGAGACGAACTGAAATCGCTCTATGCTATCCGTTCTGGCACTATCAAAAGCTACACCATTACCGAACAGGGCGACGAGCAGATCACCGGCTTCCATCTGGCAGGCGATTTAGTCGGCTTTGACGCCATCGGCAGTGGCCATCACCCGAGCTTTGCTCAGGCGCTGGAAACCTCTATGGTCTGCGAAATTCCGTTTGAGACGCTGGACGATCTGTCCGGTAAGATGCCGAACCTGCGTCAGCAGATGATGCGTCTGATGAGCGGTGAGATTAAAGGCGATCAGGATATGATCCTGCTGCTTTCCAAAAAGAATGCCGAAGAGCGTCTGGCCGCCTTTATCTATAACCTCTCCCGCCGTTTCGCGGAGCGTGGCTTCTCCCCGCGTGAATTCCGTCTGACCATGACGCGCGGCGATATTGGCAACTATCTGGGCCTGACCGTGGAAACCATCAGCCGTCTGCTGGGTCGCTTCCAGAAGAGCGGAATGCTGGCGGTTAAAGGTAAGTACATCACCATCGAAAACGGTGAAGCGCTGGCCATTCTGGCGGGTCACTCACGTAACGTGGCATAACTCTCCCGGATATCTTATGCCAGGTCGATAAATTTTCATGATTATTGATCTGGCAAAAACTTCCCCCCTGTTTCATTCAAGATATATAGGTTACTCTTTTACTTACAGACTGTGGTGACAGTAGTAAGGAGACCTGTATGGCAAAGTATCAAAACATGCTGGTGGCTATCGATCCTAATCAGGACGATCAGCCGGCATTACGACGTGCTGTGTATTTACATCAACGGATTGGTGGCAAAATTAAAGCCTTTTTGCCGATTTATGACTTCTCATACGAGATGACCACCCTTCTGTCGCCTGACGAGCGCACCGCTATGCGTCAGGGAGTGATCAGCCAGCGTACCGCGTGGATCCGCGAGCAGGCGAAATATTACCTGGAAGCGGGCGTACCGATTGATATCAAAGTGGTCTGGCACAACCGACCTTTCGAAGCCATTATTCAGGAAGTGGTGGCCGGAGGGCATGACCTGCTGCTGAAAATGGCGCACCAGCATGACAAACTGGAATCCGTGATTTTCACTCCAACCGACTGGCACCTGCTGCGCAAATGCCCTTGCCCGGTATGGATGGTGAAAGATCAGCCATGGCCTGAGGGCGGGAAAGCCGTCGTGGCGGTGAATCTGGCCAGCGAAGAGGATTATCACAATTCGCTGAACGAGAAGCTGGTGAAGGAAACCATCCAGCTTGCCGACCAGGTTAACCACACCGAAGTCCATCTGGTGGGTGCCTATCCGGTTACGCCAATCAATATCGCCATCGAGTTGCCTGAATTTGACCCGAGCGTGTATAACGACGCGATTCGCGGTCAGCATCTGCTGGCCATGAAAGCGCTGCGCCAGAAATTCAGTATCGATGAGAATATGACGCACGTAGAAAAAGGGTTACCGGAAGAGGTTATTCCGGATCTGGCGGAGCATTTGCAGGCCGGGATTGTGGTGCTGGGCACCATTGGCCGGACCGGTATCTCTGCCGCGTTCCTGGGAAATACCGCCGAGCAGGTGATTGACCACCTGCGCTGCGACCTTCTGGTCATCAAACCGGATCAGTATCAAACGCCGGTTGAACTGGACGATGAGGAAGACGATTGACCCCAAAATGAAAGCCCGCCGGTAACGGCGGGCTTTTTTATTACGCTTCGCTCAACCGCTGCGTCGGTGCCTCGTCGCCGGCATTCATCCAGGGCGCGTGCAGAACCATGCTCGGCAGCGCCAGCTTGATCTCCTGCTGGTTCAGCCCCTCCAGAATACGGATATTGATCTCCTGCTGAATATCCATGTACTTGTTGTAGTCCGCCGTATTAACGATATGGACCACCTCGAAGGTCAGGCGATCGCGATCGAAGCCCAGGAAATGGGCGCGGTCAAACTTCGTTTCCCCGACGTCGGTAATGATCTGTTTGACCATATCACCCACTGAACGCAGTTTGTCCGGCGCCGTGTCGCTGGCAACCCCGAAGGTAAAGACGATCCGGCGCGTTTGCATCCGTTTGTAGTTATGCAGCGTCTGTTGCAGCAGAATGGCGTTCCCGCAGACAATCTGCTCCCCGCTCAGGCTGCGGATACGGGTGGTTTTGAGGCCAATGTGCTCTACTGTCCCGGCGACATCGTTAAACACCACAAAATCGCCAATTTCGAACGGCTTATCAAAACCGATGGAAAGCGATGCAAACACGTCGCTCAGGATCGTTTGCACCGCGAGGGCGATTGCAATACCCCCTACCCCAAGGCTGGCAACCAGAGCAGTGATGTTGACGCCCGCGTTAGCAAGAATAGACAGCAGCATCACTGACCAGACTATGGCACGGAGGATAAGCCCCGTGATCACCAGCGTCACCGGGTTTTTATGGCTTCCCGGCGCCAGCATGACGTGACGAAGCCACGACACCACCCCCTGATCCATCCACAGCGCCACCTGGATAGCGAAGACCAGGAACCAGGCGTGGCTCACGGTACCAAAGAGATGATCCGGTAAGTCGACGAAACGCAGGCTGAATAACAGCGCCACGACAAAAAGCAGGAAGCGGCTGGTGCGGTTAAGCATATCCGTCAGGATAAAACGCATCCGGTTGGTGGTGGGGTGCTTGTCGCCCCAGGTAGTGATCCCTTTCTTAACGAAGGCGATCAGGCGCGTCAGCAGCCAGTACACCAGCAGAGTCACAAAAACCACCGTGGCGACGCCGATCCAGAAAGATGGCGTCATCATCAGCTCGATGATGTCGAAGCGGGACAAAAATCGCATTACACCTCCTCGTATTACACAAAGGGTAAAGTATAGACAGAGGAGAAAAGCTGGCCGCAGAAATAAGAAAACCGCCCCGGGGGGCGGTTTGTCAGGATGAAGCGCAATTACAGCGCTTTCAGGATCGCATCCACGCTGGCCTTGGCGTCGCCAAACAGCATGTGGGTGTTATCTTTAAAGAACAGCGGGTTCTGCACGCCAGCATAGCCGGTGTTCATAGAGCGTTTGAAGACAATGACGTTCTGCGCCTTCCACACTTCGAGAACAGGCATACCCGCAATCGGACTACGAGGGTCGTCCTGCGCCGCCGGGTTAACGGTGTCGTTGGCGCCAATCACCAACACGGTGTCGGTGTCGGCGAAATCATCGTTGATCTCGTCCATTTCCAGCACGATGTCGTAAGGCACCTTCGCTTCCGCCAGCAGCACGTTCATGTGGCCTGGCAGACGCCCCGCCACCGGGTGAATACCAAAGCGAACCTTGATGCCGCGCGCGCGGAGTTTCTCGGTGATTTCCGCCACCGGATACTGCGCCTGCGCCACCGCCATGCCATAGCCTGGGGTGATGATGACGGAATGCGAGTTTTTCAGCATCTCTGCGGTGTCTTCCGCGCTGATTTCACGGTGTTCACCCACTTCCTCATCAGAACCGGTTGATGAGCCGTCAGAACCGAAGCCACCCGCGATGACGCTGATAAACGAACGGTTCATCGCCTTACACATGATGTAAGACAGGATCGCACCGGAAGAACCGACCAGCGCACCGGTGACAATCAGCAGGTCGTTGCTCAGCATAAAGCCTGCCGCCGCCGCCGCCCAACCGGAGTAGGAGTTCAGCATGGAAACCACCACCGGCATATCTGCTCCGCCGATAGACGCCACCAGATGCCAGCCGAAGGCCAGCGCGATGATGGTCATCACCAGTAACGCCAGCACCTGCAAGCCTACGCTTTCGGTACGCACGAAGACCACCAGCAGCACAAAGGAAACGACCAGCGCCGCCAGGTTCAGCTTGTGGCGGTTAGGCAGCATCAGCGGCTTAGACGAGATCTTCCCGCGCAGCTTGCCGAAAGCCACAATCGACCCGGTGAAGGTCACCGCACCGATGAAGATGCCGAGGAACACTTCGGTCAGGTGGATGTTCACCAGAATCGGCTCCAGGCCCGGTTCGTGATACAGGTAGCTGTTGAAGCCCACCAGCACCGCCGCCAGACCCACGAAGCTGTGCAGAATGGCAACCAGCTCCGGCATCTCGGTCATTTCAACGCGTTTCGCCAGACGAATACCAATCGCGCCGCCGATGATCATCGCCACCAGGATCCACGCCACGTTGCCGGTGTCCGGCCCAAAGATAGTGGCAATCAGTGCAATCGCCATCCCGGCGATACCAAAGTTATTTCCCTGCTGAGACGTTTCGTGTTTGGAAAGCCCCGCCAGACTGAAAATAAACAGGATTGCAGCAACAATGTATGCGGCTGTAACTAATCCTCCAGACATATGCTACCCCTTAGCCTTTACGAAACATTTTCAGCATGCGCTGAGTCACGGTGAAACCACCGAAAATATTGATACTGGCGATCAGCACTGCGATGAAGCTCAGGAAGCTGATCCAGCCGCCATGACCAATTTGCAGCAATGCCCCAACCACGATAATCCCGGAGATGGCATTGGTGACCGACATCAGCGGGGTATGCAGCGCATGGGAGACGTTCCACACGACGTAGTAACCCACCACGCAGGAGAGCGCGAAGACGGTGAAGTGGCCAAGGAACTCTTTTGGCGCGACGTCCGCCAGCCAGCCAAACAGGATAATAACCAGCGCCATGATGGCGTATTTGCGCCACGGCGACGCAGGTTTTGCTGGCTCCGCGGGCTCTGGCGCCGCTTTCGGCGCAGCCTGAGGTTGAGCGGAAACCTGAATCGGCGGTGCAGGCCAGGTGATTTCCCCTTCCCGCACCACGGTAACGCCACGCACCACCACATCATCAAAATCAACGGTAATGTTGCCGTCTTTCTCTTTGCAGAGCAGCTTCAGCAGGTTAACGAGGTTCGTGCCGTACAGCTGAGAGGACTGGGTTGGCAGACGCCCTGGCAGGTCGGTATAACCGATCACCTTCACGCCGTTCGAGGTCGTCGTGACCTGGTTTGGCACGGTATACTCACAGTTACCGCCGTTTTGCGCCGCCAGATCGACAATAACGCTGCCCGGCTGCATGGAATCCACCATCTCACGGGTGATCAGCTTCGGCGCCGGTTTACCCGGAATAAGCGCGGTGGTGACAATGATGTCCACCTCTTTTGCCTGCGCCGCAAAGAGCGCCATTTCCGCCTTAATAAAGGCTTCAGACATGACCTTCGCGTAACCATCACCGCTGCCCGCTTCTTCCTTGAAGTCCAGCTCAAGGAATTCGGCGCCCATACTCTGCACCTGCTCCTTCACTTCCGGCCGGGTATCAAACGCGCGAACAATAGCGCCCAGGCTGTTTGCGGCCCCGATAGCGGCAAGACCTGCCACACCGGCACCAATCACCATCACCTTCGCGGGTGGTACTTTACCTGCCGCCGTAATCTGACCTGTAAAGAAGCGACCAAACTCATGCGCAGCTTCGACAATGGCGCGATAGCCGGCAATGTTCGCCATGGAGCTCAGCGCATCCAGAGACTGCGCGCGCGAAATACGCGGCACGGAGTCCATCGCCATCACGGTGACACCGCGTGCTGCCAGCTTCTCCATCAGCTCCGGGTTTTGGGCTGGCCAGACAAAGCTCACAAGCGTAGTGCCCGCGTTCAGCAGTTCAATTTCACTCTCTTCCGGTGCGTTGACCTTCAGAATGATGGGTGATTGCCAGACCTCAGCACCGTCCACTACGTCCGCGCCAGCCTGAGTAAAGGCCTCGTCATCGAAACTCGCCAGTTTGCCCGCGCCGCTTTCAATCGCGACGGTAAAACCCAGTTTAAGCAGTTGCTCCACCGTTTTTGGTGTTGCCGCTACGCGGGTTTCATTGGCTAACCGTTCTTTTGGTACCCCAATACGCATAGTTTTCCCTTCCATCGGTTTTTGATGATGGTTTGTCGATAATTGCCCACGGTTTGTATCAATTTTCACCATCGAGATATCGACGGAGAATGATTAACCCCGGAAAATAAAACAGTAACAAACTTTCTATAACCTACTGAAAATAGCGCCCGTGATCTACCGCCAGAAAACACTATTTCTTACTTTATCTGTGAAAAATAAGCGATCGGGGTCACTGACAGAGATATTTACCTTAAATTCGCCTTCAGGACCGATAAATCGCGCAAGCGAAGCGGTAAAAACATGATATAGCGCCATAAAAGAACAACTCATTAACATTAAATTAACTTGTAAAAGTCATATGCTTAATCAGTTTTGCTTGTGAAACGCCTGTTTTTTCCACATATCACAAAATGTTATCGAATCAGGTCCTTTGGTGAGCACAGGCTGTGAAAAATGCCGCAGACAGCGACGGGTGTTAAATGCCATAATCGGGACCGTCTCAAATTAACAACAACACCAGTACATGGTTTGCGCAAGGCGAAGGATTATTTTTATGAAGCTTAAGAACACACTCCTGGCGTCCGCACTTCTTTCCGCGACCGCCCTGTCTGCGAATGCCGCGACAGAGTTGACGCCGGAGCAAGCGGCAGCGTTAAAACCTTTTGACCATACGGTCATTGTGGGTCGCTATAACTCTATTGGCGATGCCGTCGCCGCCGCATCAAAAGCCGCCGATAAAAACGGCGCTGCCTCGTTTTACGTTGTTGACCAGTCCGATCAGGGCAACAGCGGCAACCAGCGCGTGACGATTGCGCTGTACAAAGAGAATGCCCCAAAAGCAGATGAACAGAAAAACCGCGTGATTAACGGCATTGTTGAACTGCCGAAAGATCAGGCTGTTCAGCTGGAACCGTATGACACCGTGACCGTTCAGGGCTTCTACCGCAGCCAGCCTGAAGTTAACGATGCCATCACCAAAGCCGCGAGAGAAAAAGGCGCTTACGCGTTCTATATCGTGCGTCAGGTTGATGCCAACCAGGGCGGAAACCAGCGCATCACCGCCTTCATCTATAAGCAAGATGCGAAAAAACGCGTAGTACAAAGCCCGGATGCCATTCCAGCGGATTCAGATGCGGGACGTGCCGCGTTAGCGAAAGGCGGTGAAGCAGCGAAGAAAGTGGAAATTCCGGGCGTTGCAACCTCGGCGGCACCAAGCGCTGAAGTGGGTCGTTTCTTTGAAACCCAATCCACCAAAGGCGGTCGTTATACCGTTACGTTACCAGACGGCACGAAAATTGAAGAGCTGAACAAAGCCACTGCCGCGCAGATGGTTCCGTTCGACAGCATCAAGTTTACGGGCAACTATGGCAACATGACGGAAATCTCCTATCAGGTGGCGAAGCGTGCTGCGAAGAAAGGCGCGAAGTATTACCACATCACCCGCCAGTGGCAGGAACGTGGTAACAACCTGACCATCAGCGCCGATCTGTACAAGTAACAAAACGGTTTCATAAAGGCGGCGCAGTGCCGCCTTTTTTGTTACTTTTTTTCTGATTTCTGCCACACGTCATTGCATGCATCCTTCACACTCCGTAAAATCCCGCGCCTTAGCGTGATCCACCATTTTTATGCGCCTTAGCGAAATAATTATTCTGGATTTGGACTTTTCATAACAGGAAGCCAATGGAAAAGAAACTTGGCCTGAGTGCTTTAACTGCACTTGTATTGAGCTCAATGCTGGGCGCGGGCGTATTCAGTTTGCCGCAGAACATGGCGGCCGTCGCCAGCCCGGCCGCATTACTGATTGGCTGGGGCATTACCGGTGTCGGGATTTTGCTGCTGGCGTTCGCCATGCTGCTGCTGACCCGTATCCGACCGGATCTGGACGGCGGAATATTCACTTACGCCCGGGAAGGTTTCGGCGAGCTGATCGGCTTCTGCTCCGCCTGGGGTTACTGGCTGTGCGCGGTGATCGCCAACGTCTCCTATCTGGTTATCGTCTTCTCGGCGCTCAGCTTCTTTACCGATACGCCCGAACTGCGCCTGTTTGGCGACGGCAATACCTGGCAGTCCATCGTCGGCGCCTCGGTCCTGCTGTGGATAGTTCACTGGCTGATTTTGCGTGGCGTCCAGACCGCAGCCAGCATTAACCTGGTGGCGACGCTGGCCAAGCTGGTGCCGCTTGGCCTGTTCGTCGTGCTGGCCTTCCTCGCCTTCCGTCTTGATGTCTTTACGCTCGATTTCAGCGGCATTGCGCTGGGCGTCCCCGTTTGGGAACAGGTGAAAAATACCATGCTGATCACCCTGTGGGTGTTCATCGGCGTTGAAGGTGCCGTCGTGGTCTCTGCCCGCGCGCGTAACAAGCGCGATGTGGGACGCGCCACGCTGTTGGCCGTACTGGCGGCGCTGGGCGTTTATCTGCTGGTGACGCTGTTGTCGCTCGGCGTGGTGGCCCGCCCTGAACTGGCGGAAATGCGTAACCCGTCCATGGCCGGGCTGATGGTGAAAATGTTGGGCCCCTGGGGGGACGTGATTATCGCGGCGGGTCTGATTGTTTCCGTTTGCGGCGCCTATCTGAGCTGGACCATTATGGCAGCGGAAGTCCCGTTCCTGGCCGCCACGCACAAAGCGTTCCCGCGCCTGTTTGCCCGTCAGAACAAAAACAGTGCACCATCGGCCTCTCTGTGGCTCACCAACATCAGCGTGCAGGTCTGTCTGGTGCTGATCTGGCTCACAGGATCGGACTATAACACGCTGCTGACCATCGCCTCCGAGATGATTCTGGTACCCTATTTCTTAGTGGGCGCATATCTGTTAAAAATTGCGACCCGCCCGGCACACTATGCGGTAGGCGTCGGCGCCTGTATTTACGGTCTATGGTTGTTGTATGCTTCCGGACCGATGCATCTGCTGCTGTCCGTGGTGCTCTACGCGCCGGGCCTGCTGGTGTTTATCTACGCTCGCCGTACACATCAGCTTGATAATGCCCTTAAGCGCCGCGAAATGGCATTGATAGGTTTGCTGTTAGTCGCTGCCGTACCGGCAACGTGGATGTTAATGGGATAGCGCCGCCTGTCCCATTGTTGAACTGAAAAGGAGATTACGATGGGACACACGCAGCAACGCCCAATATTGATCACTGGCGCAGGCCGTCGCATTGGCCTCGCCCTCGCCCATCACTTTCTCAATCTTCGCCATCCGGTTATCGTCAGTTACCGCACGGAATATCCCTCCATTGAAGGGCTACGAAATGCCGGAGCAGTCTGCATTCAGGCGGATTTCTCCACAGATGAAGGTATTCTCGCCTTCGCGGACAAAGTGAAGTCGACCACCCACGGACTGCGGGCGGTTATTCACAACGCCAGTACCTGGCTTCCCGAAAAAGCAGGACATTCACTCAGCGAAACGCTCGCCTGCATGATGCAGATCCACGTTAATGCGCCTTATCTGCTCAACCATGCCCTACAGGATTTGCTGCGCGGACACGGCCATGCCGCAGGAGACATTATCCATTTCACCGATTACGTGGTGGAGCGAGGAAGCGACAAACACATCGCCTATGCGGCCAGCAAAGCCGCGCTGGATAATATGACCCGCTCTTTCGCACGCAAGCTGGCGCCCGAGGTAAAGGTCAACGCGATTGCTCCGGCGATGATTTTATTTAACGAAGGCGATGATGCCGAGTATCGTCAGCAGGCGCTCAACAAGTCGTTAATGAAAATTGCGCCCGGCGAGAAAGAGGTGATCGACCTGATCGATTATCTGCTGACCAGCTGTTACGTCACGGGCCGAACGTTTGCCGTGGACGGTGGCCGCCCCCTGCGCTAGTGAAAGCGGCTCCAGAAGAAGATGAGCACCCAGGCGCTGAGGCTCCAGCAGACCACCGCCCCGCCCAGCGCCATGGGCAGACGCAGAAAACCGGTGAAGTACCACAGCGACAGCAGGTAAATAAAATACGGGATGATCGACCACATCCCGAACACAATGGTGGCGCGCAGCGCCTCAATACCCCGCTCAGAGGCCACAATATAGTGCGCGATTAACGCAAAGGTGGGAAACAGCGGGATCAGCCCGGCAATGTAGTAGTTCTTCGTTTTAGCCAGCACCCCAATCAGCAGCACGACCAGCGCACCCAGCGCGGCTTTTATCACCAGCCCCATTCTTTTCCCTTAACAATCAAATAACATTCCCGTGCAGGATAACGGAACTCCGGCTAATTTTGAAAGATTAATGGAAGGTTAAGGTTGCGCGGTGTATGTTGACGTTTTTCGCGATGACAGACGTTGTATGAATAAGATTGTTTATGTTGAAGATGAACCCGAGGTGGGGCAATTAATCGCCGCTTATCTGGGTAAACATGATATGGAAGTGGTTGTCGAGCCTCGTGGCGATCGCGCTGAAGACGTCGTCAACCGCGAAAATCCGGATCTGGTGTTGCTGGACATCATGCTGCCCGGGAAAGATGGTATGACGCTCTGCCGGGATCTGCGCGCGAAATGGGACGGCCCGATCGTGCTGCTGACCTCTCTCGACAGCGATATGAATCATATTCTGTCGCTTGAGATGGGCGCAAACGACTACATCCTGAAAACCACGCCGCCGGCGGTTCTGCTAGCCCGTTTACGCCTCCATCTGCGTCAGCGTGCCAGCGCTGAGCGTGAAGCGCCTGCGCCCTCCTTAACGCCGCATAAAGCGATGCGTTTCGGCACACTTTCTATCGACCCGGTCAACCGGCAGGTTATGCTTTCCGGGGAGCTGATTGCGCTCTCAACCGCAGATTTTGACCTGCTGTGGGAGCTAGCAACCCATGCCGGACAAATTATGGACCGGGATGCATTACTGAAAAATCTGCGCGGCGTAAGTTACGACGGAATGGATCGTAGCGTTGATGTGGCGATTTCACGACTGCGTAAAAAACTGTTGGATAACGCCACGGAACCTTACCGCATCAAAACCGTACGCAACAAGGGCTATCTGTTTGCACCGCACGCCTGGGAAACCTGAAAAAGGAGCAAACAGGAATATTCGAAAAATAACTGACGATGCATCGGAATTGTTATCGATATTCGTCGAAAGTTATCGATTATATGCATCGTCAGTTATGACATATCCCCTGGTCTGATTCCTCTCTCCAGTTCTATTTCGATGTGCATTTTTCGCGTAAACAAAAGTAGCGCTAATGTATTTGATTGCTAAAGTACAATATATATTCAGCAGAGCAGGCACCATCATCGATCAAAAATCCGTCACTTAAATGCACATTAGGCTAAAAATGATCTTTACAATTGACTTAATCATTATCTTATCCTTATGAAAACAAAGGGGATAATGGCAAACATATAAATAATATCGATCTTTTTCAATAGCTTACGTGTTTGCAGAAATCTAATTCTCATGCTAAACCTTATACTCTCTCAATTATTTAATGAAAGAGGTATAGCAATGTCATGGAGAGTCATTAGCTCGGTAATTTGTCCTAACACGGGAATCGTTTATTCAAGCATCTTGGGACTCAAGTTCTTGAAACTCATCATTTGGTATGAAAGCGATGTCTATTTGTACCCCGGTGACAGGATATATCCGACAAAAAATGGCGTCTTCATAAATGGTATTTTCAAGCCTATATCGATATACAACATATCACCTTACAACGAAATGTTGTGGAGTGAAATTAAAAACAAGATGGCCTGCCCATACAATCGAAACCAGCACGAGGAGATATGCACTTACGCGGTGCATTGCAACGCGCGGAAATGCCCGCATGGGTTTGCCACCAACCCACTGATTGTCAGCACAGGTAAATCCAGACATTAGCGAAAATCGGAAATATTGAGATCAAGATAATTAATATTTCTGCTGCACCGCCTTTGTCCGGATAAATCTCCGTGACTACAGCCCAAATGCTCCTGTGGGGACATTTGGGCTGTAGTCACGCCTGGCAACTCTGGCTTCTTGTACCAAATTAATTTTTATTGTGCAATTTTAAGCAAGCCATCCGGAAGGCTAAAATAAAAATTGCTAATTAACCCTGCCCGTGCATTAATGGTCTCGTTAGTCCGATCCAATAATAGTTGGACAAGTTGCATGACAATTCTCATAACCAGGCGCTATCGCTGATATCCCCTCCTTTTGAGTCCACACCTTAGCATTATATGTTTATTAGCTTTTATATCACTTCGGAAATGTTCAAATGGAGTCTTTATGTCATCAAAATTTTTAGGTCTGGTTAAGTGGTTTAAGGAAGATAAAGGCTTTGGTTTTATCTCCCCTGTAGATGGCAGCAAAGATGTTTTCGTGCATTTCTCTGCCCTTCAGGGAGAGAACTTCAAAACACTTTTTGAAGGTCAGAAAGTCGAATTTATCATCGTAAGCGGCGATAAAGGCCCTGCTGCTGCGAATGTAACGCTTTGCGATAAATAATATCAGCACACAGCCGCGTTGACGATGATGTTGCTTCTGGCTCGTGGACTGCACAAGCAGTCTACAATCCGATGCTAACTGCTTGTAAATCAGTAAAGTGTTATTGAGGTCAGGCGGCCGCGAAAAACATCGTCTCTTCCACTTCTTGTATGAGTATTTCTTCAGAGACGCTGAGAGGATTTAAACAAAGCGCTACAGTAGGGACAGACAAGCTGGGCCCCCTTTTGTATGCGAGTGAAACTGTGCTCTGACTCTTTAGCGCAGTTTGGACATGAACATTTGACTAAATAATTGCGACGAAGTTGCGAGTTTTTACGTCCCGACATAGGCTGCTCCTGAATGAAAAGGATTGCCACCATACACGTTAAGGCAGGATATTGCTTGCTTTTATTTCCCAAAGAGAGCAAAAAATGGAAAGGAGCCACGCTTCTGGAACATACTTACCTTACACAATCACAAAGAGATATAGAGTGATATATGAAAAAGGTGATCATTTTTTTTAATGCCAACCCCAGCAAAGTCATTATCGTGCTTAAGGGCATAACGTCTGTACGCCAGACATATCCGGATGGTGAAGAAATTAATCTTCAGATCATGACTGCAAGCTTTCCGTCGTTGACGGGAGATCATAATTCTATCTATGTTGCTTCAGACAGGGAACTTACCTCTCAGGAAATATCTGATGCTGCCAAACAATATTTATAATATTTTCTGTCACTAGTCCGGTTAACAACACAGCATTTATTTCACTCAGAATGAGAAAAATTACAATTCATCATTATTAATGCCTGCAAAATGCAGGCTTTTTTACGACATTGCCCTTTAAATTTAACTATTCCGCATAATCGTGCTGTTCACTTTGCTCCCTCTGTTTCCGAAGAAAGTGTATCATCAACCTTCTTCGCTCCTGTGGTGATATGGATGTCCACGCAGGGCTGACGAAGTAAAGCCGGGTTCTTAATTGATTGATTTAGCGGTGCTATCCAATGAAAAAGCTGTTTGTGCAGTTTTATCTCCTGCTGTTTGTCTGCTTTCTGGTGATGACCATGCTGGTCGGGCTGGTCTACAAATTCACCGCAGAGCGCGCGGGCAGGCAATCCCTGGACGATCTGATGAAAAGCTCGCTCTATCTGATGCGTAGCGAGCTGCGAGAAATTCCTCCTCATGACTGGGCGCGCACGTTAAAAGAGCTGGATCTGAATCTGTCGTTTGATTTGCGTATCGAACCCATGAAGGATTTTGACTTAGCGCCGCCTGCGATGCAGCGTCTGCGCGACGGAGACATCGTCGCACTGGACGAGAAATATACCTTCATTCAGCGTATTCCGCGCAGCCATTATGTTCTGGCCGTCGGGCCAGTGCCCTATCTCTATTACCTGCACCAGATGCGCCTGCTGGATCTCGCTCTGCTGGGCTTTATTGCCATTTCGCTCGCTTTACCTGTGTTCATCTGGATGCGACCGCACTGGCAGGACATGCTGAAACTGGAATCCGCCGCACAGCGTTTTGGGGAGGGTCATTTAACTGAACGCATACATTTCGACAGCGGTTCCAGTTTTGACCGGCTCGGTATTGCCTTCAACCAGATGGCCGATAACATCAACGCCCTGATTGCCAGCAAGAAGCAGCTGATCGATGGTATTGCGCATGAACTGCGCACTCCGCTGGTACGCCTGCGTTATCGCCTGGAGATGAGCGAGAACCTCACCGGGGCGGAATCGCAGGCGCTCAATCGGGATATTGGCCAGCTTGAAGCGCTGATTGAAGAGCTGCTGACCTATGCCCGCCTCGATCGGCCTCAGACGGAGTTGCACCTCAGTACACCGGATCTCCCCGTCTGGCTACAGACGCATATTAACGATGTGCAGAGCGTTAACCCTCAGCGAAAACTGCTGACAGCCATTACCCCCGGCGCGTACGGCGCACTGGACATGCGCCTGATGGAACGCGTGCTGGATAATCTGATGAACAACGCCATGCGCTACAGCGAAACGACGCTGCGCATAGGTTTAGATTTGCAGGGAAGCCAGGCGATTCTGTGTGTGGAAGATGATGGCCCCGGCATTGAGCCGGCGGAGCGTGAAAAAGTTTTTGAGCCGTTTGTGCGCCTCGATCCCAGCCGCGACCGGGCTACCGGCGGCTGTGGTCTGGGGCTGGCTATTGTCCGTTCTATTGCCCAGGCGATGGGCGGTTCGGTTCGCTGCGAAGCGAGCGAGCTGGGTGGAGCCCGGTTCGTCTTTAGCTGGCCGATCTATCACAATATTCCCCTTCCCGTACCTGCCTGACCTAAACCGCACGCTGGCCTGACCCGGCGTGTTATGCTATATCAGTAGTATGTTGTAACTAATTAAGGGCTGTTATGGCAACTTACGATCTCATCGAAAGGCTTAACACCACATTTCGGGAAATAGAGCAGGCGTTACTGACCCTCACGGGGCAACTTCAGGACTGCCGCCTGCTGGCCGCCCGCGTCTTTTCCCTGCCCGAGGTGGCGAAAGGCGCGGAGCACGACCCGATGAACACCATTGAGGTGACGCAGCATATTGGCAAGGCGGCGCTGGAAATGACGTTGCAGCACTTTCGTCGCCTTTTCATCCAGCAGCAGTCCGAAAATCGCAGCAGTAAGGCCGCCGTTCGCCTGCCCGGCGTCATCTGCCTGCAAACGGATGCCGCAACGCGTGAAGGAATTGAGGCGCAGATTACGCATATCAATACGCTGAAAGCCGCCTTCGAGAAGATTGTAACCGTTGAGTCCGGGCTGGCGCCGGCTGCCCGTTTTGAATGGGTGCATCGCCAGCTTCCGGGGCTGATCACCCTGAATGCTTACCGCACGCTGACGGTACTGCGCCACCCCGCCACGCTGCGCTTCGGCTGGGCCAACAAGCACATCATTAAAAATTTCACGCGCGATGAGATCCTGGCTCAGCTGGAGAAAAGCCTGAAATCGCCGCGAACGGTCGCCCCGTGGTCGCGGGAACAGTGGATTGAACGGCTGGAGCAGGAGTACCACAGCATTGCCTCCCTGCCAGCTGATACCCGTCTTAAAATAAAGCGTCCGGTGAAGGTACAGCCTATCGCCCGCGTCTGGTACGCCGGACAACAAAAGCAGGTGCAATACGCCTGCCCGACGCCGCTGATTGCGCTCTACGATGCCGATCAGGGTGCGGTGGTGCCGGATATCGGGGAACTGCTGAATTACGATGCTGAAAACGTTCAGCATCGCTATAAACCCCAGGCGCAGCCGCTACAGCTGATTATTCCGCGGCTGCACCTGTATGTGGCGCAGTGATTATCTGAGGCTGCCCACCATCGCTTCCGGGCGGACCCAGGCATCAAACTCGGCGTCCGTCAGGTAGCCCAGCGCCAGCGCAGAGGCTTTCAGGGTAAGCCCCTCTTTGTGCGCTTTTTTAGCGATTTCGGCCGCTTTGTCATAACCAATATGGGTGTTCAGCGCCGTTACCAGCATCAGAGACTCATTCAGCAGCTGGCTGATTCGCTCGCGATTAGGCTCAATGCCCACCGCGCAGTGCTCGTTAAAGCTCTCCATGCCATCGGCCAGCAGACGAATCGATTGCAGTACGTTGTGGATCACCATCGGGCGATAGACGTTAAGCTCGAAGTTACCCGACGCGCCGCCCATGTTAACCGCCACGTCATTACCCATCACCTGACAGCACAGCATGGTCATGGCTTCGCACTGGGTCGGGTTCACTTTGCCCGGCATAATGGAGCTGCCCGGCTCGTTTTCCGGAATGCTGATTTCGCCGATGCCGCAGCGCGGGCCGGAGGCCAGCCAGCGCACGTCGTTGGCAATTTTCATCAGCGAGGCCGCCAGCCCTTTCAGCGCGCCATGGGTATGCACCAGCGCATCACAGGTCGCCAGCGCTTCGAATTTATTCGGCGCGGTAACAAACGGCTGCCCGGTGATCTTCGCCAGCTCTTCGGCCACGCGCACCGCGTACTCGGGATGGGTGTTTAAGCCAGTGCCCACCGCCGTCCCGCCGAGCGCCAGCTCCGCCAGATGCGGCAGGCTGTTGTCGATATGCTTAAGATTGTGCTCCAGCATCGCCACCCAGCCGGAGATCTCCTGACCAAGCGTCAGCGGCGTGGCGTCCTGAAGGTGCGTACGACCAATCTTAACAATGTCGCGGAAGGCCTGCGCTTTCTCGTTAAGCGTAGATTTAAGCACGTTGAGCTGCGGGATAAGCTGCTCGCGGATTGCGATGACGGCCGCCACGTGCATGGCCGTCGGGAACACGTCGTTGGAACTCTGGCTTTTGTTCACGTCATCGTTCGGGTGGACCTTGCGCTCCATGCCGCGCACGCCGCCAAGAAGCTCGCTTGCGCGGTTCGCCAGCACCTCGTTCATGTTCATGTTGCTCTGGGTGCCTGAGCCGGTCTGCCAGATGGCAAGGGGGAATTCGTCGGGATGTTTGCCCGCCAGCACTTCGTCGGCGGCATTGATGATGGCGGTGGCTTTATCGGCATCCAGCAGGCCCAGATCCTGATTGACTTTGGCGGCAGCGCGTTTGGTCAACGCCAGCGCCTGGATTAGCGAGACGGGCATTTTCTCTGTCGAAATGCGGAAATGCTCCAGCGAACGCTGGGTTTGTGCGCCCCATAGCTTGTCGGCCGGGACGTCGATGGCGCCCATGGAGTCTTTCTCGCGGCGATGCATTGTCATTACTTACTCCTTGATAACAAAGATGGGATTGCTCACATGCTTAAGAGATAAGTATTGATGACTTCTGAGAAACGTTATGGCGCTTTGTGCGCTCTTTTTGATGTCGGGTGGCGGCTGCGCCTTACCCGACCTACGAGAATGCAGGCCGGGTAAGCGTCAGCGCCAACCGGCAATTTACAGACTTACTTCACACACGCCGAACACTGGGAAGACTGGATCTGTTTGAAGAAGTCGTTACCTTTGTCATCCACGAGGATGAACGCCGGGAAGTCTTCCACTTCAATTTTCCAGATCGCTTCCATACCCAGTTCCGGGTACTCCACGCACTCAAGGCTCTTGATACTGCCCTGCGCCAGCACCGCTGCCGGGCCACCGATGCTACCGAGGTAGAAGCCGCCGTGCTTGTGGCACGCGTCCGTCACCTGCTGGCTGCGGTTGCCTTTCGCCAGCATGATCATGCTGCCGCCGTTTGCCTGCAACTGGTCGACGTAGGAGTCCATACGACCCGCCGTGGTTGGGCCTAACGAGCCGGAAGCATATCCATCAGGCGTTTTTGCCGGGCCTGCGTAGTAGATCGGGTGATCTTTAATGTACTGCGGCAGCCCTTCGCCGTTGTCCAGGCGCTCTTTCAGCTTCGCATGGGCGATGTCGCGGCCCACGATAATCGTCCCGTTCAGGGAAAGGCGCGTTGAAACCGGATACTGCGAAAGCTGCGCGAGGATCTCTTTCATCGGACGATTCAGGTCCACGCGAACCGCTTCCCCCTCGCCCGCTTTACGCAGTTCTTCAGGAATATATTTGCCCGGGTTGTTCTCCAGCTTCTCGATCCAGATGCCGTCGCGGTTGATCTTCGCCTTGATGTTGCGATCCGCCGAGCATGAGACGCCCATGCCCACCGGACAGGAAGCACCGTGGCGCGGCAGGCGGATCACGCGAATGTCATGCGCGAAGTATTTGCCGCCAAACTGCGCGCCCAGGCCCAGATTCTGCGCTTCGGCCAGCAGTTCCTGCTCAAGCTGCACGTCCCGGAACGCCTGACCATGTTCGTTACCTTCCGTTGGCAGGCCATCGTAGTATTTGGTTGAGGCCAGCTTAACGGTTTTCAGGGTGCTTTCGGCAGACGTACCGCCAATCACAAACGCGATATGGTACGGCGGGCAGGCCGCGGTGCCGAGGGTGCGCATCTTCTCGACCAGATAATTCTTCAGCTTGCCCGGGGTAAGCAGCGCTTTGGTTTCCTGGTAAAGATAGGTTTTGTTGGCTGAACCGCCGCCTTTGGCGATGCAGAGGAATTTGTACTCGTCACCGTCGACGCTGTAGAGGTCAATCTGCGCAGGCAGGTTGGTGCCGGTGTTCACCTCTTTGTACATATCCAGCGCCGCGTTTTGCGAATAGCGCAGGTTGTCTTCGGTGTAGGTATTGTAAACGCCGCGCGCCAGCGCCGCTTCGTCACCGCCGCCGGTCCAGACGCGCTGGCCTTTTTTACCGGTGATAATCGCCGTGCCGGTGTCCTGGCAGGTCGGCAGAATGCCTTTCGCCGCGATATCAGAGTTACGCAGGAATTGCAGGGCAACGTACTTATCGTTCTCACTGGCTTCCGGGTCGCTCAGGATATCAGCAACCTGCTGCTGATGCGCCGGACGGAGCATAAAGGAAGCATCATGGAAGGCTTGCTGCGCCAGCAACGTCAGCGCCTGCGGGTCAACTTTGAGGATCTCCTGCCCTTCAAACTCAGAGACAGAAACGTAATCGCGGGTTAACAGGTAATACTCGGTCTGATCCTGACTGAGGGGGAAAGGATCCTGATAATGGAAGGGTTTATTCGACATTGTTCTCTCACTTACTGCTTCGGTCTGTTTATTCAGGGCAGATGTTCCGCTGCCCGGCTTAAAAGCGAGTCAGCTTATCCTACACAATTTTTTAACAAAAACTGAGACTAGTACGACTTTTTACATCCGCAGGTTACTTCCATTCGGTTTATTGCTTTAATACGCGGAGTTAATTCCACATATGAATCAGGGCTTGATAATGCAAAAACTCATCAACTCAGTGCAAAACTACGCCTGGGGAAGTAAAACTGCGTTAACGGATCTCTACGGTATCGCCAACCCGGACAACCTGCCGATGGCAGAGCTGTGGATGGGCGCGCATCCGAAGAGCAGCTCAAAAATTGAAGATGCCAGCGGTCAGGTTCGCAGCCTGCGTGACGTCATCGACGCCGACAAAGCCGCACTGCTCGGCGATAAAGTGGCGAATCGTTTTGGTGAGCTGCCGTTTCTGTTCAAGGTATTGTGCGCCGACCAGCCGCTCTCCATTCAGGTTCACCCGAACAAAAAAGCCTCTGAGCTGGGCTTTGCCAAAGAAAATGCCGCCGGTATTCCGTTAGACGCCGCAGAGCGTAACTACAAAGATCCTAACCACAAGCCGGAACTGGTTTTCGCCCTGACCCCTTTCCTGGCGATGAATGCCTTCCGCGAGTTTTCCGAGATCATCTCCCTGCTGCAACTGGTCGCCGGGGCTCACAACGCGATCGCCCATTTCCTGGAAAACCCGAACGCAGAAGCCTTGAGCGAGCTGTTTGCCAGCCTGCTGAATATGCAGGGCGAGGAAAAATCCCACGCGCTGGCGGTGCTGAAAGCCGCGCTGAACAGCCAGCAGGGTGAGCCATGGGACACCATTCGCGTAATTTCCGCGTTTTATCCGGACGACAGCGGTCTCTTCTCTCCGCTGCTGCTGAACGTGGTGAAGCTCAACCCGGGCGAAGCAATGTTCCTGTTCGCTGAAACCCCGCACGCCTACCTGAACGGCGTGGCGCTGGAGGTGATGGCTAACTCCGATAACGTACTGCGCGCGGGCCTGACGCCAAAATACATCGACATCCCTGAGCTGGTTGCCAACGTGAAGTTCGTGGCGAAACCTGCTGCGGAGCTGCTTACGCAGCCGGTGAAAAACGGCGCAGAGCTGGACTTCCCGATTCCGGTTGACGATTTTGCCTTCTCGCTGCACGACCTCAGCGCAGACGAAACCGCCATTGCACAGGAGAGCGCAGCGATCCTGTTCTGTGTGGAAGGCGAAGCGACGTTGCATAAAGATAGCGAGCGTCTGGTGCTTAAACCGGGTGAATCCGCCTTTGTCGCGGCCAACGAGTCGCCTGTCCGGGTGAGCGGCACCGGTCGCCTGGCGCGTGTTTTTAATAAGCTTTAGGGACTTACTGAATTTTTTAACAACTCTTGCTAAGCTAGTAACAGGCGTTGTAACACCAGGCGGTTTTAACCGCCTGGTTTCATTTTAGGGATAATCGCAATGAAAAAATCGGTCGTAGCGGTAGGAGTGATTGTTGCTTTAGGCGTGATCTGGACGGGTGCTTCCTGGTATACCGGGAAACAGCTGGAAAGCCGTCTGGCAGAGATGATGACGCAGGCAAACAGCGAGATTAAGCGCAGCGCGCCTGAAGCAGGTCTGGAGCTGAGCTACCAGAACTACCAGCGTGGCGTGTTTACCAGCCATATGCAGGTGGTGGTGAAGCCGGTTGCGGGTAATCAGAACGCCTGGCTGAAACCGGGCCAGAGCGTGGTGCTGGATGAGGTGGTCAGCCACGGTCCGTTCCCGCTGGCGCAGTTGAAAAAGTTTAACCTGATCCCCTCCATGGCATCCGCCAGAACCGTACTGGTGAATAACGAGGTGACGAAGCCGATTTTCGATATGGCGAAAAATGAGTCGCCGTTTGAGATCAATACCCGCATCAGCTATGCCGGTGATACGCATTCCGACATCGACCTGAAAGCCCTGAATTACGAACAAGGCACCGACAAAGTCGCCTTCAGCGGCGGTAATTTCAAGCTTGATGCCGATCGCGACGGCAAGAATGTCTCCCTGACCGGCGATGCCGCCAGCGGCCTGGTGAATTCAGTCAATGAATATAACCAGAAGGTTCAGCTTACCTTCAACAACCTTAAAGCCAGCGGCAATAGCCGTATGACCGATTTTGATGAGCGTATCGGCGACCAGAAACTGAGCCTCGATAAGATCGCCATTGCGATCGAAGGCAAAGAGATGGCGGTGCTGGAAGGCATGGATCTGGACGGTAAGTCTGACGTCTCCAAAGACGGTAAAAGCATCAACACCCAGCTGGATTACAGCCTGAAAAGCCTGAAAGTACAGAATCAGGATCTGGGTACCGGTAAGCTGTCTCTGAAAATCGGCAACATTGACGGCCAGGCGTGGCATGAATTCAGTCAGAAATACAGTAAAGAGAGCCAGGCTCTGCTGACCGATGCCGCCCTGCAACAGAACCCGCAGGCGTACCAGCAGCAGGCGATGACGGTGCTGTTTAATAACCTGCCGATCCTGCTGAAGGGCGAGCCGGTGATTACCGTTGCGCCACTGAGCTGGAAAAACGGCAAAGGCGAAACCAACTTCAACCTGTCGCTGTTCCTGAAGGATCCGGCCGCTGCGACCGGCGAACCGCAGACCCTGGCGCAGGAAGTTGACCGCAGCGTGAAATCGCTCGACAGCAAGCTGACCATCCCGATGGATATGGCGACCGAGTTCATGACGCAGATTGCGAAACTTGAAGGGTATGGTGAAGAAGATGCAGGTAAACTGGCAAACCAACAGGTGAAAGGCCTGGCGGCGATGGGCCAGATGTTCCGCATCACGAAGGTGGAAGACAACACCATTTCCACCAGCCTGCAATATGCTAATGGCCAGGTGACGCTCAACGGCGACAAAATGCCGCTGGAAGAGTTTGTCGGTATGTTTGGTATGCCGACGCTGGGCATTCCGGCACCGGCTGAACCGGCAGCGCCGCCGGCAGTACCGCAGCAGTAAACGAAAAACCCCTCGCATGAGGGGTTTTTTATTGCCGGGTGGCGCTGACGCTTACCCGGCCTCCGATCATGAGCCGTTGCAGGCCCGTGCAAGCAAAGCGTTTACTTCACCGTCACTAACCGCGCAGCCACAATCTGATGCCCGGCCTGCACGTCCGTATTTTCAATGCGCTGCATGATCCTGTCTGCCAGGGTGTACCCCATCTCACGAGCCGGCGTCGTCGCCCAGACGATGGGGAGATCGTCTAACGCATTTTCACCGACATCCGCAAACGCCCCCAGCGCCACCTGATGGCCGAAGAACGTTTCTACCCCGCCCTCACCGCTCTGGCGTCCGGCGCGGATCAAACCGAACCACGCCCCCATCGCAATGACGTCGTTATAGCAAATCACCGCGCTGATCGTCGGGCTGTTGCGAAGCAGCGTGCCGATGGCTTCCGCGGCTTTTTTCTGGCTGGATTCACACTCCACCACCCATTCGCTGTGAAACGGCAGGCCGTATTTGATGAGCGTGGAGCAGTAACCGCCCACCCGCTCGGCACGCGTCAGGGACGAGCTTTTACCGCCGAGCCAGGCGATGCGCTGATGGCCGCGATGAATAAGATGCTCGGTCAGCATTTGCGCGGCCTGCATGTTATCTGGCCGAAGGGTATCGGCTTCGTCGAGATAGCTGGCGCGCGAGGCAAACACCAGCGGTACGCCTTTCTGCGCCGCGCGCTCACACAATTCACTGCCCACGCCGGACGCGCCGGCCACGATCACCCCATCCACCCCTTGCGTCAGCAGCATATCCAGCCTGGAGAGCAGCTGCTCCGGTTCGCGCCCACCGTGGAGCAGGAAAACCATTCGCCCCTGCGCTTCAAGCGCCTCGGTAAGCCCGGCGGTCAGTTCTGCATAAAACGGCGACGTGAGGTCGCGAACGATCAGCCCTATCACCCCGCTTTGCCCACCGCGCAGCGCCGACGCCTGGCGATTACGCACAAAGCCTAACTGCTCAACGGCCTCGTTGACGCGCTGACCCGTTGCAGGAGAGATGCGCCCCTTCCCGCTCAATACCAGCGAAACGGTGCTGACGGAAACCCCCGCCGCCAGCGCGACATCGTTGATGGTGATCTTTTTCGCTACAGCCATGTGGTGGCGTGACTCCTTGATAATGAGATCGCTAAAACGTTTTATCAATACGTTATCTTTATACTACCAGTAAAAGCCTGAGAATGTGATTTAGCGCGCACTAAAGTTTGATAAAACGTTTTATCTTCTCACCCCATCGAGGTCGTTAAATCTCTTTCTACCATTTAAGGAGTCGTTTTATGACGACGAAAGCAGCACAAAAAATATCGCTGTGGGAGTTTTTCCAGCAACTGGGTAAAACCTTTATGCTGCCCGTGGCGCTTCTCTCTTTTTGCGGGATCATGCTGGGGATCGGCAGCTCGTTAAGCAGCCACGACGTCATTACCCTGATCCCTTTCCTCGGAAATCCGGTACTTCAGGCGATCTTCATCTGGATGAGCAAGGTCGGCTCTTTTGCCTTTAGCTTCCTGCCGGTAATGTTCTGTATCGCCATTCCTCTGGGTCTGGCGCGCGAAAATAAAGGCGTGGCGGCGTTTGCGGGCTTCGTTGGCTATGCGGTCATGAACCTTGCGGTTAACTTCTGGCTGACTGCCAAAGGGATCCTGCCCACGACCGACGCGGCGGTACTGAAAGCCAATAACATTCAGAGCGTGATTGGTATTCAGTCCATCGATACCGGGATCCTTGGAGCCGTGATCGCGGGGGTGATTATCTGGATGCTGCACGAGCGCTTCCACAATATTCGCCTGCCCGATGCGCTGGCCTTCTTCGGCGGGACCCGCTTTGTGCCAATCATTACGCTGGTTGTGATGGGTCTGTTTGGTCTGATCATCCCTCTGATTTGGCCGATTTTTGCCATGGGGATCACCGGTATCGGCCGCATTATCAATGGCGCGGGTGATTTCGGCCCGATGATTTTCGGTACGGGTGAACGTCTGCTGCTGCCATTTGGTTTACAGCATATCCTGGTTGCCCTGATCCGCTTTACCGAAGCCGGCGGTACCATGGACGTTTGCGGTCATTCCGTTAGCGGTGCGCTGACCATCTTCCAGGCCCAGCTGAGCTGCCCGACCACTCACGGCTTCTCTGAAAGTGCGACGCGTTTCCTCTCTCAGGGTAAAATGCCTGCCTTCCTCGGCGGCCTGCCGGGCGCAGCGCTGGCGATGTACCACTGTGCCCGTCCGGAAAATCGTCATAAAATTAAAGGTCTGCTGATCTCCGGCGTTATTGCCTGCGTGGTGGGCGGTACGACAGAACCTATCGAGTTCCTGTTCCTGTTCGTAGCGCCGGTACTGTACCTCATCCACGCCGTACTGACGGGCCTGGGCTTTACCGTGATGGCTGTGCTCGGTGTGACCATCGGTAACACCGACGGTAACGTGATTGACTTCGTGGTCTTCGGTATCCTGCACGGTCTGTCCACCAAATGGTATCTGGTGCCGGTTGTGGCCGCCATCTGGTTCGCGGTTTACTACGGGATCTTCCGCTTCGCCATCACCCGCTTTAACCTGAAAACGCCTGGCCGCGATACCGATACGGCCACCAGCGTTGAACAGGCGGTAGCCGGCACCATTGGGAAATCCGGATATAACACGCCGGCTATTCTGGCGGCGCTGGGCGGTGCGGATAACATTACCTCTCTGGATAACTGCATCACCCGCCTGCGTTTGTCGGTGGCGGACATGTCCAAAGTGGATACCAACGCACTTAAAGCTAACCGGGCTATCGGCGTGGTACAGTTAAATCAACACAATTTGCAGGTCGTCATTGGCCCGCAGGTACAGTCAGTGAAGGATGAGCTGGCAACCCTGATGCGAACCGTCGAAGCCTGATGCCTCGCCCCCCTCGTCATGAGGGGGTTTTACTTTACGGAGCACCGTCATGTTTGATTTTTCAACCGTCGTGGATCGACACGGCACCTGGTGTACCCAGTGGGATTATGTCGCTGACCGTTTTGGCGCTGCCGACCTGCTGCCCTTCACCATCTCTGATATGGATTTCGCCACCGCCCCCTGCATTACCGATGCGCTGCACCAGCGAATAAACCACGGGGTGTTTGGCTACAGTCGCTGGAAAAATGACGAATTTCTGGCCGCCGTGGCGCACTGGTTCCGGCAACGCTTTAACAGTCAGATTGATACCGAAACCGTGGTGTATGGGCCGTCGGTCATTTATATGGTCTCGGAGCTGATCCGCCTCTGGTCCTCGCCTGGCGACGGCGTGGTGGTCCATACCCCGGCTTACGATGCCTTTTATAAAGCCATCGAAGGCAACCAGCGTACCGTTGTTTCCGTGCCGATGCAGAAAACAGCGTGTGGCTGGGAGGGCGATATGGCCGCGCTGGAAGCGGCGCTGTCAAAACCGGAAAACAAGGTGCTGCTGCTGTGTAGCCCGCAAAACCCGACCGGCAAAGTCTGGACGCGGGAAGAGCTGACCACAATGGCGGCCCTGTGTGAACGTTATGACGTAGCGGTGATCAGCGACGAAATTCATATGGACATGGTTTGGGGCACGCATCGTCATACCCCGTGGAACGAGGTTGCGCGCGGTAAATGGGCGCTGCTGACCTCGGGTTCCAAAAGCTTCAACATTCCGGCGCTGACGGGTGCCTGGGGGCTTATCGCCGATGACGCCAGCCGTAACGCCTATCTGAATGCATTAAAAGGTCGGGACGGACTCTCTTCCCCTTCCGTGCTGGCGCTGACCGCGCACATTGCTGCCTACCGACAGGGAGAACCCTGGCTGGACGCGCTGCGGACCTATCTCGAAGAAAACCTGCGCTACATTGCTGACGAACTGAATACTGCATTTCCGACACTCATCTGGCAACCGCCCGAGGCCACCTATCTGGCATGGATCGATCTCAGCCCGCTTGGCATTGATGACAATACGCTGCAAAACGTGCTGATTGATCAGCAAAAAGTGGCCATCATGCCGGGATATACCTATGGGGATGAAGGTAAAGGCTATGTGCGTCTGAACGCTGGCTGTCCGCGTAGTAAGCTTGAACAGGGCGTTCAACGCCTTATCGCTGGCATCAACACTCTGCTGTAAATCATTTGCGCAACGGAATATCCCCTTGCGCAAATAGCTTTTTACCCCGTTTTGTTTTTATAATATGGCGCACTTTAACCAGCAAAGAGTGCGACCATGATTGATACACGCCTGCCTTTAACTGATATTCACCGCCACCTCGACGGAAACATTCGTGCCCAAACCATTCTCGATCTTGGTCGCCAGTTCAATTTAACCCTCCCTGCCGAAACGCTTGAAACCCTGATCCCGCATGTTCAGGTCACGTCGAACGAACCGGATCTGGTGAGTTTTCTGAGCAAGCTCGACTGGGGCGTGAAGATGCTGGCCTCGGTCGATGCCTGTCGCCGTGTCGCCTTTGAAAACATCGAAGATGCCGCGCGTAACGGCCTGCACTATGTCGAACTGCGTTTCTCCCCGGGCTATATGGCGATGACCCACAACCTCCCCGTAGCGGGCGTGGTTGAAGCGGTCATTGAAGGCGTGCGTGAAGGCTGCAAAACCTTTGACGTTCAGGCGCGTTTGATCGGCATTATGAGCCGTACCTTCGGTGAAGCGGCCTGTCTTCAGGAACTGGAAGCATTACTGGCGCATCGCGACCAGATCACCGCCATCGACCTGGCCGGTGACGAGCTGGGCTTCCCGGGCAGTCTGTTCCTGTCTCATTTCAACCGCGCACGTGATGCAGGATGGCATATTACCGTTCATGCGGGCGAAGCTGCGGGGCCGGAAAGCATCTGGCAGGCCATTCGTGAACTGGGTGCAGAACGTATAGGTCATGGCGTGAAAGCCATTGAAGATCGCGCGCTGATGGATTTCCTCGCCGAACAACGTATTGGAATCGAATCCTGCCTGACCTCCAATATTCAGACCAGTACAGTGGCGTCGCTGGCGCAACACCCGCTGAAAACCTTCCTCGAACACGGGGTGCTGGCTTCGCTGAACACGGACGATCCGGCGGTTCAGGGCGTGGATATTATTCACGAATACAACATCGCCGCACCACAGGCCGGGCTGAGCCGCGAGCAGATCCGTCAGGCGCAAATCAACGGGCTGGAGATCGCCTTCCTGACGCCTGAAGAGAAACAGGCGCTGCGCGATAAAGTTGCTCAGTAGTCCTCTTTACTGCCGGGTGGCGCTGCGCTTACCCGGCCTACGAAAGCGTTTGGCACTTATGCCAGACAAAGCGTTGCGCGATGTTTGGCAGATTCGATCCCGAGCTCGATGAGCTCCATAATCTGGATTGCCTGGCTTGCGGGAACCGGATTTTCACCTGAACCGTTCAGCGCGTCACGAATGGCGGCGTAATACGCCGGATAGTTCCCCGGCAGGGTCAATACCGTCTCTTCAACCAGTACCTCACCCTCCGCACGCGTCACCACCCCGTCGCGCATGTCGTAGCCCCAGTCCTCCTGCGGTAAGCGTTCGCCATTTTTGAGGCGCTCTTCCTGCGGATCCAGGCCGAACTTCACATAGCTGCCGCGCGCCCCGTGAATGATATAGCGGGCCGATTCCGCCGCCGCAAGCATTGTCCCGTGCAGCACAATGCGCCGCTGCGGATAACTCAAAATGGCATGGAAATAGTCGGTGGTCTGCGCCCCCGGCCTGAGCTGCGCTAAATCGACCGTCATGCTCACGGGCAAACCAAACAGATGAACGGTCTGATCGAGAAGATGCGGCGCTAAGTCATACCAGATGCCGCTACCCGGTCCCGCCTGCTCGCGCCAGCGATCTCGCACCTGCGGACGATAACGATCGAAGTGCGACTCAAAAAAGGCAATTTCGCCGAGCGTGCCTTCGTTTATCAGCGCCTTAACCGTCAGGAAATCGCTGTCCCAGCGCCGATTGTGAAAGACCGATAATAACCGACCCAGACTTCGCGCCAGCGCATCCAGCTCGCGCGCCTGTGACAACGTCACGGTGAAGGGCTTATCGACAACAACATGTTTCCCTGCCTCCAGCGCCGCTTTCGCCAGGGGGAAATGAGTGTCGTTAGGAGTAGGAATGACAATAAGGTCAATATTAGGATCGTTAAACAGATGCTTAGGCTCCGTTACCACCGGCACGGCTGGCCAGTCGGCGCGGACCTTAGTCTCATCGCTGCTTGTGATAGCCGCCAGTTCCATTCCCGGCGTGCCGGCAACCAGCGGTGCATGAAAGGTTTTGCTTGCGTACCCGTAGCCAATAAGACCGACGCGGATGTTTTCACTCATCGTTTGCCCCCTCGCTGTGCGCTTATTTATCACTGGCCTTGTGCTTAACGCACAGATTAATAATGTGCCCTGTGAGTTAAAATAGCATCTTGCGACAGCGTTTTTTGTTACCTCGCATTAAAGTGTGTATATGGGTTCGGGGAATCGTTCCCAAAGCGCTTGCTCTGGCGAAAAGGGCGCTGTAACATTTGTAATCTGTATTTATGGATAAATTACAAACACAAATTATGTCGTCAATAATTAATCGAATCATTGAATTAGCGGGATGGATTGTCCTTGGGGTTTCAGTCGTGTTGCTCGGCATCGCCAGCCATATCGATAACTACCAGCCGCCGGAGCCTGTTACTGTCGCACAACAAAAGTAAGCCGTGTCGTCATAAAGCGTGACACGTTACGTCATGGAACGTATTGCCAGCCGTAATGAACGGGGTTACCCTTCTCTTCCAGGCATCTGCTGATGCCTGAATCTTCGCAAAGAAAACTCCTAATTTCGTCGCGTTACCCGAGTGGACAGTTTACGTCTTTATTAATCCGTTTATTATTCGAACGCATTACCTTTATGGGTATTACCCTTTTATATGGAAACTTATTAACATGACAGTTCAGGACTATTTATTAAAATTTCGCAAGATCAATTCCCTTGAAAGCCTGGAAAAACTGTTTGACCATCTGAACTACACGCTGTCGGATAATCAGGACATCATCAATATGTACCGCGCTGCTGACCATCGTCGCGCCGAACTGGTCTCTGGCGGTCGTCTGTTCAATGTGGGGGAAGTGCCTAAATCCGTATGGCGTTACGTTGTATAAGAAAGTAGCCTTCGGCGTGAAATGTTATATACTCTCCGCCCTGCAAATTTCTGTATAACATTTCGCGCAGACTATGGGAGAGCGTATGACCGCATTGCCTGGAGAGAGAATTGGGGGCTGGTTAATCGCCCCGCTGGCATGGCTGCTGGTGGCATTATTAAGCGCTTCGCTGGCGCTGTTGCTATACACCACCGCACTGGTTACGCCTCATGCTATCCAGACACTGATGTCCCAGAGTGCGCTCAATATTGCAACGTGGTTTGTTTCGTTCGTTTTCGCGATCGCGATGTGGTACTACACGCTGTGGCTGACTATCGCCTTCTTCAAACGCCGCAAAAACGTGCCAAAACATTACATTATCTGGCTGCTGGTCTCCGTGCTGCTGGCTGTCAAAGCATTCGCTTTCTCGCCAGTGTCTGACGCGCTGGCGGTTCGCCAGTTACTGTTTCCGCTACTGGCGACGGCGCTTCTGGTCCCTTATTTCAAGCGTTCGACGCGCGTTAAGAAGACCTTTGTCAACCCGTAATAACCTTACAGTTAACCTGTTGTGGCCTGTTGTCGTTTATCCGATAATAGGCGGCTATTTTATTTCAGGCTAAATAATGACCGATTACTTACTGCTCTTTGTCGGAACTGTGCTGGTTAATAACTTCGTACTGGTGAAGTTCCTTGGCCTGTGCCCGTTTATGGGCGTCTCCAAAAAGCTGGAGACGGCAATGGGCATGGGGCTGGCGACCACCTTCGTGATGACGATGGCCTCCATTTGCGCATGGCTGATTGATACCTGGATCCTGATCCCACTGGACATGCTCTACCTGCGCACCTTGTCCTTTATTCTGGTCATTGCGGTTGTGGTGCAATTTACCGAGATGGTGGTGCGGAAAACCAGCCCTGCCCTGTATCGCCTGCTGGGCATTTTCCTGCCTCTCATCACCACCAACTGCGCGGTGCTGGGCGTGGCGCTGCTCAATATCAACCTTGGGCATAATTTCCTGCAATCGGCGCTGTACGGTTTTTCCGCGGCGGTCGGTTTCTCTTTTGTTATGGTCCTGTTCGCCTCGATTCGCGAGCGTCTGGCCGCGGCGGATATTCCCGCGCCGTTTCGCGGTAACGCCATCGCTCTGGTGACCGCAGGTTTAATGTCTCTGGCCTTTATGGGCTTTAGTGGTCTGGTGAAGTTGTAATGAGTGCTATCTGGATTGCCATCGCGTCCATCAGCGTACTGGGACTCGTCTTTGGCATCATTCTGGGTTATGCCTCCCGCCGGTTTGCGGTGGAGGACGATCCGGTGGTTGAAAAAATTGATGAACTTTTACCGCAGAGCCAGTGCGGGCAGTGTGGCTACCCTGGCTGCCGCCCTTACGCTGAGGCGGTGGGCGTGCAGGGCGAAAAGATCAACCGCTGCGCACCGGGTGGCGAAGCGGTCATGCTTAAAATAGCTGCCCTGCTGAACGTCGATCCCCAGCCTGTCGACGGCGATGAACAGGCCCAGGAGCCCGTTCGTGCCCTTGCTGTCATCGACGAAGCCAACTGCATTGGCTGCACCAAATGTATTCAGGCGTGTCCTGTTGACGCCATTGTGGGCGCAACGCGCGCGATGCACACCGTTGTGGCGGATCTGTGCACCGGCTGTAATCTCTGCGTGGCGCCCTGCCCGACGCAGTGTATAGAACTACGCCCGGTTGAAACGACTACTGAAAGCTGGAAGTGGGACCTTCAGACCATTCCGGTTCGCAATATTCCTGTGGAACAACATGCTTAAGTTATTTTCTGCCTTCAGAAAAGAGAAGATCTGGGATTTCGACGGCGGCATTCATCCGCCTGAGATGAAATCGCAGTCTAACGGCACGCCGCTGCGCCAGATCCCGCTGGCGACCCGTTACGTTATGCCCCTTAAACAGCATATCGGCGCGGAAGGTGAACTGTGCGTGAAAGAAGGCGATAGCGTTCTTCGCGGCCAGCCGCTGACCTTTGGTCGCGGACGGATGTTGCCGATACATGCCCCGACTTCCGGTAAGGTGGTGGCTGTTGCCCCCCATACCGTTGCCCATCCGTCGGCGTTGTCTGAGCTGAGCGTGATCATTGAAGCCGATGGTGAAGACCGCTGGATCGATCGTGACGGCTGGAGCGACTACCGTTCCCACAGCCGTGAAGCACTGATTGAACGCATTCATCAGTTCGGCGTGGCGGGTCTGGGAGGCGCAGGCTTCCCGACCGGCGCTAAGCTTCACGGCGGCGGCGATAAAATCGAAACGCTGATCATCAACGCCGCCGAATGCGAACCGTACATCACCGCCGATGACCGTCTGATGCAGGACTGTGCCGCGCAGGTGGTGGAAGGGATTCGCATTCTTGCGCATATTCTGCAACCCCGCGAAGTGCTGATCGGTATTGAGGACAATAAACCGCAGGCCATTTCGATGCTGCGTGCGGTACTGGCGGACAGCCACGATATCGCCCTGCGAGTGATCCCGACCAAATACCCGTCCGGCGGGGCAAAACAGCTGACGCAGATCCTGACCGGCAAACAGGTTCCCCACGGGGGCCGTTCGTCCGACATCGGCGTGCTGATGCAAAACGTGGGAACCGCCTACGCGGTGAAACGTGCGGTGATTGACGGCGAGCCATTGACCGAGCGCGTCGTCACGCTGACCGGCGAGTCCGTCTCCCGTCCCGGCAACGTCTGGGCGCGTCTGGGTACGCCGGTGCGTCATCTGCTGGAACAGGCTGGCTTCTGCCCGGGTAGCGATCAACTGGTCATTATGGGTGGCCCGCTGATGGGCTTTACCCTGCCGTGGCTGGATGTGCCGGTGGTGAAGATTACCAACTGCCTGCTCGCCCCTTCCCCAACGGAGATGGGCGAAACGCAGGAAGAGAAAGGCTGCATACGCTGTAGCGCCTGTGCGGACGCATGCCCGGCAGATTTACTGCCGCAGCAGTTGTACTGGTACAGCAAAGGCCAGCTGCACGATAAAGCCCAGGCGCATAACCTGGCTGACTGTATTGAATGCGGTGCCTGCGCCTGGGTCTGCCCAAGCAATATTCCGCTGGTGCAATACTTCCGTCAGGAGAAAGCCGAAATCTACGCCATCTCCATGGAAGAAAAACGTGCCGCTGAAGCGAAGGCCCGCTTTGAAGCGCGTCAGGCGCGACTGGAGCGCGAGAAACAAGCCCGTCAGGAACGCCATAAGCAGGCTGCCGTCCAGCCTGCGGCGAAAGATCAGGATGCCATTAACGCAGCCCTGGCCCGCGTGCGCGAGAAGAAAGCCACCGCCGCCCAGACGGTTGTGATCGCTCCGGGAGAAAGACCGGACAACAGCGAAGCGATTGCGGCCCGCGAAGCGCGTAAAGCCGAAGCTCGCGCGCGTCAGGCGGAGAAAGCGCAACACGCCAAACCGGAAGCCGACATCGACCCGCGTAAAGCGGCGGTGGAAGCGGCTATCGCCAGGGCAAAAGCCCGTAAGACCGGTCAGCAGACAGTGGTGGTTGAACAGGAAGCGACGGATCCGCGCAAGGCGGCCGTTGAAGCCGCTATCGCCCGTGCCAAAGCACGAAAAGCGGCACAGGTTCAGCCTGCCGAAGAGAGTGAAGCGCCTGTCGACCCGCGTAAAGCCGCCGTTGAAGCGGCCATCGCCCGTGCCAAAGCACGAAAAGCGGCACAGCAGGACGAACGGCCTGCGGCCGCCAACGACGATCCACGCAAAGCCGCAGTCGCCGCCGCGATTGCGCGCGTTCAGGCAAAGAAAGCCGCGCAGCAAGCCGTTAACGAGGATTAAATGGTTTTCAGAATTGCAAGTTCCCCTTATACCCATAACCAGCGCCAGACATCGCGTATTATGATGCTGGTGTGCCTGGCCGCGCTGCCAGGTATTGCCGTACAGTGTTGGTTTTTCGGCTGGGGTACGCTTTTCCAGTTAGTTCTGGGTTGCGCCAGTGCCGTCGCAGCGGAAGCAGCGATCCTGAAGCTGCGCAAAATGGAAGTGACTCGCATCCTGAGCGATAACTCCGCCCTGTTGACCGGCCTGTTGCTGGCCATCAGCATTCCCCCGTTCGCCCCGTGGTGGATGGTGGTATTGGGAACGGTGTTTGCGGTGATCATCGCCAAGCAGCTGTACGGCGGGCTGGGCCATAACCCGTTTAACCCGGCGATGATTGGCTACGTGGTACTGCTGATCTCCTTCCCGGTACAGATGACCAGCTGGCTGCCGCCGCATGAGATCGCCGCCACCGTCCCCGGCTTTATGGATGCCCTGCACGTTATCTTTACCGGCCACACCGCGCTGGGCGCAGATATGAACGCGCTTCGCATGGGCGTGGACGGCATCAGCCAGGCCACCCCGCTCGATACCTTCAAAACCTCCCTGCGTGCCGGACACAGCGTGGAGCAGGTGATGAAATCGTCTATTTACAGCGGCGTACTGGCGGGTGCTGGCTGGCAGTGGGTCAATCTGGCCTATTTGTTGGGCGGCGCGTTCCTGCTGCAACAGAAGGCGATCCGCTGGCATATTCCGGTGAGCTTCCTGGTGACGCTGGCCGTCTGCTCGACGCTCGGCTGGGTCATCTCACCTGAGTCACTGGCCAGCCCGCAGCTCCATCTGCTCTCCGGCGCGACCATGCTCGGGGCATTCTTTATTCTGACCGATCCGGTCACCGCGTCTACCACCAACCGTGGTCGTCTGATTTTCGGCGCGCTGGCGGGCTTGCTGGTCTGGCTTATTCGCAGCTTTGGCGGTTATCCGGACGGCGTGGCATTTGCCGTGCTGCTGGCTAACATCACCGTTCCGCTCATCGACTACTACACGCGGCCACGCGTGTACGGTCATCGCTAAGGGTCACGCCATGCTAAAAACAATGCAAAAACACGGCGTTACGCTGGCGATCTTCGCTGCCGCCCTCACCGGGCTGACCGCGCTGGTAAATGAACTGACGAAAACTACCATTGCAGAGCAGGCAATTAAGCAGCAAAAGGCGCTGTTCGATCAGGTGATCCCATCCGACCTCTACGATAATGACCTGCAAAAAAGCTGCTTTGTCGTACAGGCTCCGCAGCTCGGTAAAGGACCCCATCGCGTTTATATTGCCCGCAAGGGCGATAATCCCGTGGGTGCCGTCATGGAAGCCACCGCGCCGGACGGTTACTCCGGTGCGATTCAGCTGCTGGTGGGCAGCGATTTTTCCGGCACCGTGCTGGGCACGCGCGTGACGGAGCATCACGAAACGCCGGGCCTTGGCGACAAAATTGAAACACGCTTAAGCGACTGGATCTTACACTTCGCCGGAAAGATGATTCATGGCGAAGACGATCCTGCTTTCGCGGTGAAAAAAGATGGCGGCGAGTTTGACCAGTTCACGGGCGCCACGATTACCCCGCGCGCGGTGGTCAACGCCGTCAAGCGCGCCGGGCTGTATGCCGAAACGCTGCCCGCGCAGATCAATCATCTTTCCACCTGTGAGGAGTGACCATGAGCCAGGTTAAAGAGGTTATCGTCCAGGGTCTCTGGAAGAACAACTCCGCGCTGGTACAGCTGCTGGGGCTGTGTCCGCTGCTGGCGGTGACGTCTACCGCCACCAACGCGCTCGGGCTGGGACTGGCGACCACGCTGGTGCTGACCCTGACTAACTTTTCCATTTCTGTTTTGCGCCGCTGGACGCCGTCGGAAATCCGTATTCCGATCTATGTCATGATCATTGCGTCGGTGGTCAGCGTGGTGCAAATGCTGATTAACGCCTACGCATTTGGCCTGTACCAGTCGCTCGGGATTTTCATTCCGCTTATCGTGACTAACTGTATTGTCGTAGGCCGCGCTGAAGCCTTTGCGGTGAAAAACAATCCGGCCATATCCGCGCTGGATGGTTTTTCCATCGGCATGGGCGCGACTGCCGCCATGTTCGTTCTCGGCTCTCTGCGTGAAATTTTGGGCAACGGTACGCTCTTCGACGGTGCGGACGCGCTGCTTGGCGGCTGGGCGAAGTCGCTGCGTATTGAGGTGTTCCATACGGACACTCCGTTCCTGCTGGCCATGCTGCCGCCTGGCGCCTTCATTGGCCTTGGAATGATGCTGGCGTTAAAATACCTGATTGATGAAAAACGTAAACGCCGCGCCGCTGAGCGCAGCGTACAGGAAGGGATCCCCGAGAAAGCAGTATGAATAAAGAGAAACGCATTGCGATTCTGACGCGCCTGCGCGATGAGAATCCTCATCCAACGACAGAGCTGAATTTTAACTCGCCGTTTGAACTGTTGATCGCGGTGCTGCTCTCTGCACAGGCGACGGACGTGAGCGTCAACAAAGCCACGGCCCTGCTCTACCCTGTCGCCAATACGCCGCAGGCCATGCTGGAGCTGGGCGTTGAAGGTGTGAAATCCTATATCAAGACCATTGGCCTGTTTAAAAGCAAGGCCGAAAACGTCATTAAGACCTGCCGGATCCTGCTGGAGCAGCACGGCGGCGAAGTCCCGGAAGACCGCGCTGCGCTTGAAGCGTTGCCGGGCGTCGGGCGTAAAACGGCAAATGTGGTGCTGAACACGGCGTTTGGCTGGCCGACCATCGCCGTGGATACCCATATCTTTCGCGTCTCTAACCGCACCCGGTTCGCGCCGGGTAAAAACGTGGAAGAGGTGGAAGAGAAGCTGTTAAAAGTGGTCCCTGCGGAATTTAAGGTGGACTGCCACCACTGGCTGATCCTGCACGGACGGTATACCTGTATTGCCCGTAAGCCACGCTGCGGTTCCTGCATTATCGAAGATCTCTGCGAATACAAAGAAAAAGTCTATCCCTGAGCGTAAACCACCTTACTTCTTACCTGTTCAAGCCCTTAAAATTAACAAGGGCTCTGATATCTTCCCGATTGACCATAAATTGCCCTCTCTTTCTCCTTTACGCATTGTCGATTCTTCGGTCATTTAACACTCAAACAGGTTAATAGTTTTTTCATCACCAAAAATTTCTATACATCTGTGATCGCGATCACTCTGATAACCTGATGTTGGATTTTTGTTGTTAAAACCCGCCCACCCCCTTTGTCAGACAAGATTTCATCGATTCCACACCGCACATAAGACCAATCATTTTTCAGAATATGGGCTATATCACTGCCAATCACCCAAAATAGCAGAACATATCGCCATACAGCCGTTGAACAGGGTCGTTTACAGTGAAAAAAACCATCAATTTTGAACGGATGAGATTTAACGCTGTATAACATTTGCATGAACCGATGATTATACCGCCAGAGTTATATGTAACAGATTATTACAAACGTATTGCCAGATGGGGCTGGATAGTGAACATTACCCGCCGTTTCCCCTCCCAATATAACTATAAAGCGGATGGACTACGGTCATCACGCTATGAACACCCCCGTTAATATGGGATGTAAAAAAAGAGGTATATGTGTCTACTGCAAACAATAAACCAACAGATGAGAGCGTAAGTCTTAACGCTTTCAAACAGCCTAAAGCGTTCTATCTCATTTTCTCGATCGAATTATGGGAACGTTTTGGCTACTACGGCCTGCAAGGGATCATGGCGGTTTACCTGGTTAAACAGCTGGGTATGTCTGAAGCTGATTCCATCACGCTGTTCTCTTCCTTCAGCGCCCTGGTGTATGGCCTGGTCGCTATCGGCGGCTGGTTAGGCGATAAAGTTCTCGGTACTAAACGAGTCATTATGCTGGGCGCCGTTGTTCTGGCGATTGGCTATGGGCTGGTTGCCTGGTCCGGGCACGATGCAGGTGTGGTTTACATGGGCATGGCTACCATCGCGGTAGGTAACGGCCTCTTCAAGGCGAACCCGTCTTCCCTGCTCTCTACCTGCTACAGCAAAGATGACCCACGTCTGGACGGTGCATTTACCATGTACTACATGTCCATCAACATCGGTTCCTTCTTCTCTATGCTGGCAACCCCATGGCTGGCCGCAAAATTCGGCTGGAGCGTAGCGTTTGCGCTGAGCTTCGTGGGTATGCTGATCACCGTTGTGAACTTCCTGTTCTGCCGTAGCTGGGTTAAAGACTATGGTTCAAAACCAGACTTCGAACCCGTGCACATGGGCAAACTGCTGGCAACCATCGTCGGCATCGTGATCCTTGCCGCTGTCGCCACCTGGCTGCTGCACAACCAGGGCGTTGCACGTGCCGTACTGGGCGTGGTTGCGCTGGGTATCGTGTTTATCTTCGCGAAAGAAGCCTTTGCGATGCAGGGTGCGGCACGTCGTAAGATGATTGTGGCGTTCATCCTGATGCTGGAAGCGATCATCTTCTTCGTTCTGTACAGCCAGATGCCAACGTCTCTGAACTTCTTCGCTATCCGCAACGTTGAGCACTCCATCCTTGGTATCGCGTTCGAGCCGGAGCAATATCAGGCCCTGAACCCGTTCTGGATCATGATTGGTAGCCCGATTCTGGCCGCTATCTATAACAAGATGGGCGACCGTCTGCCTATGCCGCACAAGTTCGCTATCGGTATGGTGCTGTGCTCTGGCGCGTTCCTGGTGCTGCCGCTGGGGACGAAATTCGCCACCGACGCGGGTATCGTGTCTGTTAACTGGCTGATCCTGAGCTATGCGCTGCAATCCATCGGTGAACTGATGATCTCCGGTCTGGGCCTGGCGATGGTTGCGCAGCTGGTCCCTCAGCGTCTGATGGGCTTCATCATGGGTAGCTGGTTCCTGACCACCGCTGGCGCGGCTATCATCGCAGGTAAGATTGCGAACCTGATGGCGGTACCAGACAACGTTACCGACCCGCTGGTTTCCCTGAATGTCTACGGCACCGTGTTCATGCAAATTGGTATCGCGACCGCCGTGATTGCCGTGCTGATGCTGCTGACCGCACCTAAACTGAATCGTATGACGCAGGACGACGACAAATCCGCTAAAGCGATCAAAACCGCGAACGCGTAATGTCATCGGGAAACGACTGAACAGAAGCCGCTAATTGATTAGCGGCTTTTTTTTTATCCGAACGCGCACTAACATAGCTGGAACCTCAGCAAAAAGGAGTTACCGATGAAACTGTTCTATAAACCGGGCGCCTGCTCTCTTGCTTCCCATATTACGCTTCGCGAGAGCGGTAAAGATTTCACGCTGGACGGCGTTGACCTGATGAAAAAGCGTCTGGAAAACGGGGATGACTTTTTTGCGATTAACCCAAAAGGCCAGGTTCCGGCCCTGCTGCTGGATGATGGCACCCTGCTGACCGAAGGGGTGGCGATTATGCAATTCCTGGCGGACAACGTACCGGATCGTCAGCTCCTTGCCCCCACCGGCAGCATTGCGCGTTATAAAACGCTGGAGTGGCTGAACTATATTGCCACCGAACTGCACAAAGGCTTTACGCCCCTGTTCCGCCCGGACACGCCGGAAGAGTACAAACCTACCGTGCGCGCGCTGCTGGAGAAAAAGTTGCAGTACGTTAACGACGCGCTGAAAGACGACCAGTGGATCTGTGGCTCGCGTTTCACCATCGCCGATGCCTATCTGTTTACCGTTCTGCGCTGGGCGCGCGCGGTTAAGCTGAACATGGAAGGATTAGACCATGTCGCATCGTATATGACGCGCGTGGCGGAGCGTCCTGCGGTGGCAGCGGCGCTGAAAGCGGAAGGGTTGAATTAACCGAGCGGCCTGGATTGCCGGGTGGCGCTGACGCTTACCCGGCCTATAAATTCCGTAGGCCCGTGCAAGCGCAGCGGCGCCGGGCGTTTTCTAAAGCTGCGTTGCGCTAAAATAGTGCTCCGGCTTCGCGATGCGATCCTGCGCCGCGACGACCTGGAGCTCATATTCCTGCATCGTCTTCGTCGCAATCATGATTTCATAAACGGCTGCGGTGACGTGCTCCAGCGCATCGCGCAGGCTCGCGCCCTGCAATAGCTTCACCAGCAGCAAACCGCTGGTCACATCCCCGACCCCGACAGGCTGACGTGCACCGAAATCCACCAGCGGTCGACTGATATGCCAGGCTTCATCCTTCGTCACCAGCAGCATTTCAAAACGGTCCTGGCTCAACCCTGCGCGTGCCAGGTGCTTAACCAGCACAATCTCTGGCCCCTGGGCGATCAGCTCACGAGAGGCGCTTACAGCCTCTTCTACGCTGTTGACCGGATGCTCGCACAGGATCTCAAGTTCAATCAGGTTGGGGGCAATAATATCGCTGGCGGGCAATGCATGACGGACATGAAACTCCGCAACGCCCGGCGCTACGATGCAGCCTTTTTCCGGATGTCCCATCACCGGATCGCAGAAATATTTCGCCGCGGGGTTTGCCGCTTTCACCTGGCGCACAATGCCGAGGATATGTTCCCCCTGCTCCGCCGAACCCAGATAGCCGCTCAGTACGGCATCGCAGCGTTTAAGCTGGTCGATATCCGCAATCCCCTGAACGATTTCCGTCAGATGCGACGGCGGCATTACGCAGCCGGTCCATTTACCGTACTGGGTGTGATTCGAGAACTGGACGGTATTGAGGGGCCAGACGTTAACGCCGAGGCGGCGCATCGGGAATTCCGCAGCGCTGTTGCCAGCATGTCCAAACACAACGTGGGACTGAATGGCGAGGATGTTCTTCATGTTGTACTTACCAAACCCTGTCAAAACAAAAGGGGCGTGGTTTCCCACGCCCCTGCATACTTTTAATTACTTCCAGCAGACCAGGCAGTAATTTTTCTTACCGCGACGCAGCAGCGTGTAGCGACCATAGAGACGGTCGTTCTCGGTAAAGGTGTATTCCGGATCGGCCTGTTTTTCGCCATTAATGGTGATCGCGTTAGAGGCGATGGTTTTACGCGCCTGACCGCGAGACGGCTGGAGCTCGGAGTCCACCAGCGCCTGCATCAGATCGGCGCCTTTTTCCATCTCAACCATCGGCACGCCATCCTGCGCCAGCTGTTCGAAATCCGCTTCGCTTAAATCGCTCAGGGTTCCGTTGAACAGGCTAGCCGTAATGCGCTTCGCCGCCGCCAGACCTTCTTCGCCGTGAACCAGTTTAGTCACTTCGTCCGCCAGCACGTACTGGGCGCGTGGTGCTTTACCGCTGTTCTTGTCTTCTTCTTCCAGCGCATTGATTTCTTCGATATCCATAAAGGTGAAGAACTTCAGGAAGCGATAAACGTCGGCATCCGCCGTGTTGATCCAGAACTGGTAGAACTTGTACGGGCTGGTTTTCTTCGGGTCCAGCCATACCGCGCCGCCTTCGGTCTTACCGAACTTGGTACCGTCGGCTTTGGTGATCAACGGCACGGTCAGACCAAACACCTGATTCTGGTGGAGGCGACGGGTCAGATCGATACCGGAGGTGATGTTACCCCACTGGTCGGAACCGCCAATTTGCAGAGAGACGCCGTGCAGTTTGTTCAGGCAGGCGAAGTCATACCCCTGCAACAGGTTATAGGAGAACTCCGTGAAAGAGATACCCTGATCGTCACGGTTAAGACGCTGCTTTACTGCTTCTTTGTTAATCATCTGGTTAACAGAGAAGTGTTTGCCGATGTCACGCAGGAACGTCAGCACGTTCATGCCACCAAACCAGTCGTAGTTGTTCGCCGCAATCGCAGAGTTGTCACCGCAGTCGAAATCCAGGAACGGTGCAACCTGTTTACGGATCTTATCCACCCACTCCTGCACGGTGTCTTCGGTGTTCAGCTTACGCTCAGCGGCTTTGAAACTTGGGTCGCCAATCAGACCGGTCGCGCCGCCAACCAGTGCGACAGGCTTATGGCCGGCCATCTGGAAGCGTTTCAGGCATAACAATGGAACAAGATGCCCCAAATGCAAGCTGTCAGCGGTGGGATCGAAGCCGCAATAGAGCGCGATCGGGCCTTGCGCCAGTCGCTCTGCTAACGCTTCCTCGTCCGTCACCTGGGCCACGAGGCCCCGCTCTTGCAATTGTTTAATCAAGTTACTGCTTGCCATCAAATTCTCCATGTATAAACGACTGCACCTTTGCCGGTACACGACTTTTCGCCTGATGCGAAAGGACCATAGAATAAAGCGCCAGCGCGGTGTGCGCTAGCGCTTAAATCAACAAATTTTGGGGATTACGGGGCCAGTCTGTCGATTTTCCAGCCACCGTTGTCGCGCTGGTATAAAAAGCGGTCGTGCAGGCGGTGTTCACCGCCCTGCCAGAATTCCATCTGCTCAATGGGGATGCGGAACCCGCCCCAGAAACTCGGCAGCGGTACTTCACCCTGCTGAAACTTCTGTTTGAGTTCGAGGAATTTACTTTCCAGCACACCGCGGGCTGAGATTCGGCTGGACTGTTTAGAGACCCAGGCGCCGATCTGACTGTCGCGCGGGCGACTGTGGAAATATTTTACCACTTCGAGCGTAGAGAGGCGCTCCGCCTTGCCGGTGACCATCACCTGGCGCTCCAGCATATGCCACGGGAAGAGCAGGCTAATACGCGGATTATTTTCAAGGTGATGCGCTTTACGACTGCCAAGATTGGTGTAGAACACCAGCCCTTTCTCGTCATAATGCTTGAGAAGAACGATGCGTTGATACGGCTGACCATTTTCATCAACCGTGGCAACGACCATTGCCGTCGGGTCAGCCAGTTTCGCTTCGCAGGCCTGCTTCAGCCAGCGTTCAAAAAGCACCAGCGGTTCGGCGGGAAGATCCTGGCGGCGCAGACCGCCTTTGGTGTATTCACGGCGCAGATGCGCAATTTGCTGTAGTTCGTCGTTATCTGACATGGCGTTAGCTGAAAGTGAGATTGGGTGGCGCTATTGTGCGCGCCCCCTTCAAAAATCTCAACGCTTCGGATTTTCAAGCTGACAATTGTTCAGCACAATGCGGTCACGCTTGTAGACGGTGGCGCTGTCGCCTTTCGACCAGAAGACGTAGATCCCGTCTGAGTAGCGCGCACCGGAGGCCGACATTCCCTGCTTCAGCGTTAACAACTTATTGTCATAAACAAAGCTGGCTTCCTGATGCGGGTTGTTCAGCTTCACCGTCAGCGGTTTTTCATCACAACGATATTCCAGCGTATCGGTTTGCATACGCTCAACGAACTGGTTATAGACGCTGCATCCGGTCATAAGAAAAGGTACAGCAATGAGAAGAAGTTTTTTCATGGGCAGATTCCGAAGACTATCCTGGTCCTGGAGGGCCTAACCGCCCTCCTGTTTTTCCCTATTTTACGGGTTACGCCTCCCGCTGAATTTCAGTTAACTCTGATTATGGCGCGGGTTTGCGGGGAAAATGGCCCCAAGGACGCTCGCCTCCCGCGCACCGGTTACGGAGGGTAAATTCCCCGGCAGACCGGCAACCGTACGCCAGGCAAGCCAGGCGAAGGCCAGCGCTTCCATATCGTCTCCGCTGATCCCGGCTTCATCAGTGGTCGTGACTTCGGTGCCTGGCAGCAAGGCGGCGAGGCGTGCCATCACCAGCGGGTTGCGGCTTCCGCCTCCGCATACCAGCAAGCGCTCACATCCGCCGCTCAGCAACACCTGTTCAGAAATCGACACCGCGGTGAGCTCCGTCAGCGTAGCCTGCACATCCTGAGGCGCAAGGCCGGGGAAGCGCGCCAGCTGACGTTCAAGCCAGCCGTAGTTGAAATATTCCCGCCCCGTGCTTTTCGGCGCGGGCAGAGCAAAGAAAGGATCGCTTAACAGGGTTTGCAGCAAGGGAAGGATCACTTTCCCCTGGCTGGCCCACTGCGCGTCTTTGTCGTAGGCTTTGCCGCTCTGACGCCAGATCCAGGCATCCATCAGCATATTACCGGGTCCGGTATCGTACCCCCGCACGGGCTGCCCGGGAATAAGCATCGACAGGTTGGCGATCCCGCCGATGTTCAGGACCATCCTGCGCTCTACCGGGTGCGCCAGCAGCGCCTGATGAAATGCCGGAACCAGCGGCGCCCCCTGCCCGCCGAGGGCCATATCGCGACGACGGAAATCACCCACCACCGTCACGCCGGTTTTTGCCACAATCTGGTTGTTATCGCCAATTTGCATCGTGTGCGGCGCCTCGCCGACAGGTTCATGCCAGACGGTCTGCCCATGGCAACCTATTGCCACGATATCCTGCGGGTGGAGTCTTTCCTGCTGCATCAGGGCCAGTACCGCCTCAGCAAACAGCGCCCCCAGACGCACATCCAGTTGGCCCAGTTGGGAAAGCGTCAGCTGTTGTCCCTGGCAGATGTTCAGGATCTCTTCTTTTAACGAGACAGGAATAGGCCAGGTCAGGCTTGCCTGCTGCGCCACCATGTTTTCATCAATGGCGGCCAGAACGACATCCACACCGTCAAGACTGGTACCAGACATCACACCGATATAGCGACCCGATTTCATGAGCTTTCCTTACGTTACATGGGCTAAGTGCAAACACTCCATCATAAATAACGCGGCTTTGCTATGCGGTGATAATATTTTTTAACAATCTCAGACCTGTAGCACAGACGGTTTTTGTTTATGTCCCGTTAAGCCCTGCTGAAGTAAAATTTATCTATTCGGCATGCAAAGATATGAACTGTGGTCAGGAATGCCATATAATTTAGCCATAACGGATGCCCCAACCGGGCGTTTTTTGGTGAACAGGAGAGTCAAATGATTTTACGTGTACTGGGCGTTTCGCTGATTGGTTTAACACTGGCGGGTTGTGTGAATGACAGTTCACTCTCCGGCGACGTATATAGTGCTTCTGAAGCTAAACAGGTACAGAACGTGACATACGGTACTATCGTTAATGCCCGTCCTGTTCAGATTCAGGGTGGCGATGACACGAACGTGGTGGGCGCAATCGGTGGTGCTGTGCTGGGTGGTTTCCTGGGTAATACCATTGGCGGCGGCACCGGACGTTCTCTGGCTACCGCTGCGGGCGCAGTTGCAGGCGGCGTAGCGGGTCAGGGCGTTCAGGGTGCGATGAACAAAACTCAGGGCGTTGAGCTGGAAATCCGTAAAGACGATGGCAGCACCATTATGGTTGTGCAGAAACAGGGTAACACCCGCTTCTCTGCTGGCCAGCGTGTTGTACTGGCAAGCAACGGCAGCCAGGTTACCGTCTCCCCGCGCTAATATCCTGATGGATGTGGTCTGTTCAGACCGCATCCATTTAACAAAATCATCGTTTCCAACAATATATTTGCACAATACATTCACACGGTGAATTATTCATTTCATCTATTTTTGTCCGTGCGCAAAGTATTTTTTATTTCCCTCACTTAGACTCTTCGCAATCTCTTTTCTTTTTTAATTTTTAAATTCTCTATGCTTGCGATCTGTCGATTTGTAAAGAACCGCTTTGTGGCCTTCGCGCTTGGATGCATTGTTATCATTGCCGTATTACAAGCTTTTTTTATAAAACTTGTTGAATGGGTTCCTTCGTTTTCACCTTTGTTTTTCCCTACGCTGACGATATTTCTTCTGGTGTTTCATCTGTTTATTGCCTGTTTTATGGCAATGAAATACTGGTGCGACAGAAGGCGATTATATCTTGTTCCCATTGCCCTGGCCTTTGCCGGCTCAGCGTTATTGATGGTGGGGACTCTGTCCAGCTTCCCGGCCTGGCTTGATCTCTATCAGTTCAACGTGGCGAACTATAATGACGCCATGATTTTCTATATGTTCCGCCACTTTTTAATGGCGGTGCTGATAATCATCTCGGCATTGCTGTATACCCTGCGTACGTCCGCTCTCTCACGAAGCACCCACATCGGTATCGTTGTCGGCGCCTCGCTCTTTACGGGCAGTATGCTTGGGCTGGCATTGTTCTATTCCAGCCATTCAACCCTGCTCACACTGGACCTGGTAGACAATGAAACCCGACAGTTTATGGTTCTCTGGAGCCAGGCGATTAATATCATTTTGATCGTCCTGTGGGTAGTAACGTTAATCACCCTGATGGCCATTACCCGCGTGAGGAATTTGTTTTGGGTCGGCGGCAATTTTTTATGCGTCTGTTATATCGTCACCCTGCTCATGCTATTGTTAGGCGGACACGCTGAAGATATTTCATGGTACCGGGCACGGTTATTCGAAACTGTCGCTACATTAATCATTATCTTCATCTTACTTTCCGATGTATTTAATTTGTATCGTGACTCGCATGTAAAATATCAGCAGTCTTATCAAAACTCGATCCGCGATCCCCTCACCCGTCTGTATAATCGTAGCTATTTCTATGATTCATTAAACCACGCGCTGAGTACAGCAACCCTGGCGCACCCGGTATCGGTGATCGTGAGCGATCTTGACCGTTTCAAACGCATTAACGACTGCTACGGCCATTTGCAGGGGGATAAGGTTTTACAGTTTGTCTCAAACCTGTTGACCGATTCAGTGCGACCGCAGGATATCGCAGCGCGGATCGGCGGCGAAGAATTTGTGCTCATGCTGACAAATACCCCTTCCGATCTTGCGCAACAGGTTGCCGAACGCATACGTCTCAAATTGAGCGGTTTCGACAACGTTAGCAGCGGCGGTTATCTCCCGGAACCGATAACTATCAGTATGGGGGTATTCACCGCCACCTCGCCGGAGACCAGCGCTGAAACCTGTGTGGAAAGCGCGGATAAAGCCATGTACGAGGCAAAAGAGACGGGCCGCAACCGGGTGGTGGTGTTCAGAACATGACAAAGGCCTTGCACCAGCAAGGCCTGTGAATAACGTCAGTCGCGCGACTGTAAATCGTGGATGTTTTGTTCAAGACGGGCGATGAGTCCGATCAGCATCTCCAGCTCAGCGGGGGAAATACCGGCCAGGATCTCCCCTCGCGTTTTACTGATGACGGTCTCCATCTCAGTAATAATCGGGGCCGCTTTTTCCGTCAATTTAATCCGCTTGGCGCGACGATCGCTGGCGCAGGTTTGTCGGGAGATGAGTCCCTTCTCTTCCAGCTGGTCAAGGGTACGCACCAGAGACGGCTGCTCAATTCCAATCGCTTTTGCCAGTTGGATCTGTGACTGATCGGGCGGGAGCTGATGAATGTTATGCAGCGTAACCCAGTGCGTCTGCGTAAGTTCCAGAGGTTTCAGGCGATGGTCAATCAGAGCACGCCAGATGCGTACCAACCTTGCCAGATCAGAACCTAATGGCGATTCCAATTTCATCTCCTTATAATTAGCTTGCTAAGTGATTATAGTGATTTTAGAATAGTTTGCAGTATTTGTATTGCCAAAACAAATGCAATCACGGTATTCATCATTCCTTAAAGGATGATTTACACTGAATGGTAATGCGCCATCGCATTGAAATCTGCCAATGTGGCCCTCATTCCACCGCAAAGGATCGCTGCTTGTGACGTTGTTTTCCTTCTCCGCAGGGTTGCCCCTCCAGGATTTGATTGTTGGCGCATCGGTCTACTTTCCGCCACTGTTTAAAGCCGTAATGGTCGGTTTTGTAATCTGGCTCATTGCGCATCGTCTGCTGCGCGACTGGATGTATTCTGGTGAAATCTGGCACCCGATGTTAATGGATCTCTCCCTGTTTACCCTCTCCGTCTGTCTTGGCCTTGCCGTGTTAACCGTGTGGTGAGAATAGCATTGAAAACGTTAAAATATTTTTCCACTCTTTTCGTTTTAGCGCTGGCGGTGATGGCCGGCTGGTGGCTCTGGAATTATTACATGCAGTCGCCCTGGACGCGTGACGGCAAGATCCGCGCGGAACAGGTCAGCATCACGCCACAGGTGTCCGGCAGTATCAGCGCGCTGCTGGTGAAGGACAACCAGTACGTTCATGCGGGCGATGTGTTATTTCGCATCGATGAGACCCCTTTCCACATTGCGGTGCTTAATGCCCAGGCGCAGCTCGCAAAAGCTCAATCAGATCTGGCAAAAGCCAATAACGAAGCCGAACGCCGCCGCCATCTGTCGAGAAATTACATCTCTGCGGAGGATCTCGATACCGCCAATATCAATGTAAAAGCCATGCAGGCCAGCCTGAAGGTTGCAGAGGCAACGCTGAAACAGGCCGAGTGGCAACTGACCCAGACCATGGTCAAAGCCCCGGTGGATGGATGGATCACGAGCCTGTCTACCCGTGTGGGTGATTACGCCACCACAGGCCAGCCGGTCTTCGCCCTGGTCGATAGCCACTCTTTCTATGTTGTAGGTTATTTTGAAGAGACCAAGCTGCGCCATATCCGCGAGGGAGCGCCTGCCCGGATCACGCTTTACAGCGGCGCAGAAACGTTACAGGGTCACGTTAGCAGCATAGGTCGGGCAATATACGATCAGAGCGTGGAAACCGATTCTGGCCTGGTGCCTGACATCAAACCCAACGTCCCGTGGGTGCGCCTGGCTCAGCGGGTGCCTGTTCGCGTCGAGTTTGATCAACTGCCGAAAGACATTACCCTGGTCTCTGGCACAACCTGCACCGTCGCCATCGGATCGCGATGATGAACCTGGGGGCTTTCTCCTGGCGCAATACGCCGTGGATAAAAGCGACACGGCCGCAGTGGCGTTATGCGCTGCGCAACGGCATCGCCATGTGCCTTGCGCTTACGGTTGCCTATTATCTGAATCTGGATGAGCCTTACTGGGCGATGACCTCTGCGGCGGTCGTCAGCTTCCCTACCGTCGGGGGCGCTATCAGTAAAAGCCTCGGGCGCGTGGCGGGTAGCCTGCTGGGGGCAACCGCCGCACTGCTTCTTGCCGGCCATACCCTGAACGATCCCTGGCTCTTTCTGTTAAGCATGTCGGCATGGCTGGGGCTGTGTACCTGGGCCTGCGCCCATTTTACCAATAACGTTGCCTATGCGTTTCAGCTGGCGGGTTACACCGCGGCCATTATCGCCTTTCCGGTCGTCAACGTGCTGGATACCACCGAGCTGTGGGATATCGCCCAGGCACGCGTGTGTGAAGTGATGGTCGGCATTCTGTGCGGAGGCGTCATGATGATGATCCTGCCCAGTACCTCAGATGGCACTACGCTTATCACCGCCCTTAAAACGATGCACGCACGTTTGCTGGAACATGCCAGCCTGCTCTGGCAGCCTGACAGCAGCGATGACATCCGCCTCGCGCACGAAAAGGTCATCGGCCAGATCCTGACCATGAACCTGTTGCGCATCCAGGCTTTCTGGAGCCACTACCGTTTTCGTCGCCAGAACACGCTTCTGAACTATTTACTGCACCAGCAATTGCGGATGACGAGCGCGATCTCGAGCCTTCGCCGGATGTTGCTGAACTGGCCTGCACCGCCAGCCCATACCCGGGAGATTATCGAGGCGCTGCTCGCCGCTCTTGCGCGTCCGTATGCCGATATCTATACCGTGGCCTGCATTATCGCGCCGCTCGCCCCAACGGATGAATATGACTACAGGCACCGTGCCTTCTGGCAGCGTCTGAACTATTTCTGCCGCCTGTATCTGCGCAGCAGCCGCTGGTTAAAAGCCGTCGAGAATGCCACGCCCGTCACCGAATTTTCCGTTCCCGGTAGTCCTGCTCTGGCGCGCCATACCGACGCAATGGAGGCGCTGTGGAGCGGTTTTCGTACGTTTTGCGCGTTAACGGCCGTGGGCGCATGGGCCATCACCACGCAATGGGATGCGGGCAGTGCGGCCCTGACGCTTGCGGCAATCAGCTGCGTGCTCTATTCCGTCGCCGCTTCCCCCTTTAATTCCCTGACGCTTCTGCTGCGTACGCTGGTACTGCTGTCACTGTTCAGCTTCGTGGTGAAATTTGGTTTTATGGTGCAGATAACCGACCTCTGGCAATTTCTGCTGTTTCTCTTCCCGCTATTAACCACCATGCAGTTGCTCAAACTGCAAATGCCTAAACTGGCCGGTCTGTGGGGTCAGTTGATTGTTTTTATGGGCTCATTTATCTCTGTTACGAATCCACCGGTTTACGATTACGCTGATTTTCTCAACGACAACCTGGCGAAGATCCTCGGCGTGGGGCTGGCGTGGCTGGCTTTCGCTGTGCTACGCCCGGGCTCGGACGCGCGTAAAAGCCGCAGGCATATTCGCGAGTTGCGCAGGGGTTTTGTCGATCAGCTGAGCCGCAGGCCGCATCTGCGCGAAAGCGAGTATGAATCGCTGGTTTACCATCATGTCAGCCAGCTGAACAACAGCCAGGATTCACTCTCCCGTCGCTGGCTACTGCGCTGGGGCGTGGTGCTGTTAAACTGTTCGCACGTGGTGTGGCAACTGCGCGCCTGGGAGACGCGTTCCGATCCGCTGTCGCAGGTCCGTGATAACTGTATTTCTATGCTCCGCGATGTGATGAGCGAGCGCGGGGTGCAGCAGCGCCCCCTGAGCGTCACGCTCGCCGAGCTTCAGCGTATTTGCGACGCGCTGGCGCACCATCATCAGCCTGCGGCCCGCGATCTGGCGTCCATTATCTGGCGGCTGCACTGCTCCCTGTCACAGCTTGAACAGGCGCCGCCACCCGGAACGATTGGCGATCAGATCACTCCGCAGGCATAGCGCGCCCCGCCGCCGCCAAGCGGTTTAGGTTGATCGGACATGTTATCGCCGCCCACGTGGATCATCAGCGCCTTGCCTTTGACCTCGTCAAGCTTTTTGAGTCGTGGCGCCACAACGGGATCGGTGGCTTTACCGTCGTTATTCACCACCAGCACCGGCAGATCGCCGAGGTGCCCCATACCTTCCGGGCCTTCATGCTTACCGGAGTTCTGCGGGTCGAGATGCCCCCCTGCGGCTTCCGCAGCTGAAGGTTTCCCCTCTTTCATCGCGGGTTGACAGCTACCTTTGGCATGAACGTGAAAACCATGTTCGCCGGGTGGAAGAGCCTTGAGATCGGGAGCAAATTCCAGCCCTTTATCGGTTTCGGTGATTTTCACCGTCCCGATGGACTGGCCTACCCCCTGAGAAGTGACGAGATTCATTTCAACGTCCTCGCTGGCTGCATGCGCACCTGCGCAAACAACCAGCGTGACCATTGCCAGAGCAAAACGCTTCATAAGACCTCCACGGGTTATTTTTTGCACCTTAAGTCTATACCAGCGGCGCAGATTTCACCGGAAAGTCAGGTTCAGGCGTGCTCAGGGTACGTCGTAGCCCAGCGCCGCCTTGCGGATGCGGAACCACTGCTGACGCGTCATATCCAGCTCCTCAGCCACAAGCGCAGCGCGGACGCGCTCAATTTTGCCGGAGCCAATAATTGGCAGCGGTTTAGACGGCAGGCACAGGATCCAGGCGTAAACCACCTGCTCGATACTCTCCGCATTCAGTTCGCGCGCCACCGTTTCAAGCTCGTTACGCAGCGGCTGGAATGCCTCATCGTTAAACAGGCGGCCGCCTCCCAGACAGGACCATGCCATTGGACGGATGCGCAGCTGTTGCAGTTGGTCGAGCGTGCCATCCAGCAGCAGCGGCTGATGAACAGGCGAGATCTCCACCTGATTCGTCGCCAGCGTAAACGGCAGGCGAGACTGCAATAGCGCAAACTGTGCCGGGGTGAAGTTAGACACGCCAAAATGGCGCACTTTGCCGCTCTGGTGCAGCGTCAGGAAGGCTTCCGCGACCTCATCCGCATCCATCAACGGATCGGGTCGGTGGATCAGCAGCAGGTCGATACGATCGGTGGCCAGGTTAATCAGTGACTGCTCGGCGCTTTTAACGATATGCGCGCTGTCAGTGATGTAATGCCCAAGCGCATGCTCCGGTTTTGCTGTGGTGGCAATACCGCATTTGGTCACAATCTCCATACGTTCACGCAGCGCCGGCGCACGCTTCAGCGCTTCGCCAAAGGCAGCCTCGCACTGATAGCCGCCATAAATATCAGCGTGATCGACGGTGGTGATCCCGAGATCGAGATGCTCTTCTATAAAGTCCGCCAGCTGGACCGGAGACATATTCCAGTCCATAAGGCGCCAGTAGCCCATAACAAATCGGGAGAACTCCGGGCCCTGCGGGGCAAGGGTAATACGCTGAACCATAACATTTTCCTCAAGGAAGTCATGTCACCAGTATACGCAAATACCCTGCTAAAACAGTGAAGGTTGCTGAGGTTCTTCGCTTTCAACCGCTTTGTTTGCACGAATTTTACGCAGCAGACGCTGTCGACAGAGCCGTAAGACCTCCTGCTTTTGCGCGTCGCTGAAATTTTGCCAGTTAAAACGTTCATCGCGCGTGCGCATGCAGCCACGACAGTATCCTCGTTCATCTACCTGGCAAATACCCCGGCACGGGCTCTGGACAGGGAAAAACTCCAGTTGCTCTGCCACACCTACCTCCAGAACGTCATTATTCCCTACAGTGAAGACCCTAAATGGCTTGCATGCAAGGATGTCCGCCACAAACAGAGCATTAAGGTTTCGCTAATCTTCCCTTCTTATACTCGCCGCATTGATATAACGAATGGTCTGGTCATCATGTGGTTCACTAAAAAGTTACACTGTAACGATATAAAATTTACTCTGGGCTGTGCACTTTTCTTCACCGTACTGAATGCACTGTTTATCCAGCGCAGCTGGTCAATCATTGCGCCTGCGCATCTGCACGATCTCCTGTTTGCTGCCAGCGTGCCGCTGGTGCTGTTCTGCGGCTGGGTGATTGTCTTCAGCCTGCTGAATATTCCCTTTATTCGCAAGCCGCTCATGATTGTCCTGACCCTGGGATGCGCCGCCGCGACCTGGTTTATGTATACCTATGGCACGGTTATCGATCAGAACATGATTGTGAACGTGTTCGAAACTAATTCCCAGGAAGCGACTGCCCTGGTGACGCCGCAGATGATCCTGTGGCTGGCCGTTGCGGGTCTGGTTCCATCGATTATTTTAGCCCTGACGCGCATTCGCACCGGAAAATGGTGGTATGCCCTCCTGACGCGTGTCGCCGCTATGCTGGGCGCGTTGCTGGTGATCATCCTGGTCGCGGCGGTGTTTTATAAAGACTATGCTTCGCTGTTCCGCAATAACAAAAGCATCGTCAAAATGGTCACCCCGGCGAATTACGTGAGCGCCGTGGTGAAATACAGCAAAATGCGCTGGTTTGCCGGCGACCAGACGCTGGTCCGCATTGGCGAGGATGCTCATAAAGGCGCGCTGATTTCCAGCCAACGCAAGAAAACCGTGCTGATTGTGGTGGTGGGCGAAGCCTCCCGCGCCGCAAACTACTCGTTAAATGGTTACCCGCGTGAAACCAACCCCGAGCTGAAAAAGCAGGATGTCATCAACTTCCCCAAGGCCTCCTCCTGTGGCACGGAAACCGCCGTTTCCGTCCCCTGCATGTTCTCCGGCATGACGCGGAAAAAATATGACGCGGACCTCGCCCATCACCAGGAAGGTCTGCTCGATGTACTTAACCATGCCGGTTTCAACCTGCTGTGGCGCGACAACGACGGCGGGTGTAAAGGCGCCTGCGACCGCGTGCCGCACACGGACATGACCCAGTGGAAACTGGATCAGTTCTGTAAGGACAAATCCTGTATCGACGACGTCAACCTCTACCGTCTGGACAACGTACTGGATGGAATAAAGCAGGATACGGTTCTGGTTATTCATCTGATGGGCAGCCACGGTCCGGCCTACTACAACCGTTATCCGGACAGCTTTCGCAAGTTCACCCCAACCTGCGATACCAATGAAATTCAGGATTGCGATCATCAGTCGCTGATCAATACCTATGACAACTCGATTTTGTATACCGACAGCGTGGTCAGCCGAACCATCGACGCGCTAAAAGCCCGGCAGGCCAACATGAACACGGCGCTCATTTACCTCTCCGATCACGGTGAATCGCTGGGCGAAAGCGGAATTTACCTGCACGGTACGCCGTATATGCTGGCCCCTGAGCAGCAAACGCATATTCCGTTTATGTTCTGGCTCTCCCCGGATTATGCGAAAAACTTCGGCGTAAACACGGATTGCCTGCGTGACCATGCCGCAAAAGAGGCGGTTTCACAGGACAATTTATTCGCCACCGTTCTGGGCATGATGGACGTGAAATCAGCGGTTTATCAACCGCAGCTGGATATTCTGTCGCAATGTCGTCGCTAAGCGGGCTTGCATTAGACCGAACGGTCTATTAGAGTAAGGGCATGAGCAGACACACTGAACACGATACACGAGAACATTTGCTGGCTACCGGCGAGCGCCTTTGCATGCATCGCGGGTTTACCGGTATGGGGCTGAGCGAATTGTTAAAAACCGCTGAAGTACCTAAGGGATCGTTTTATCACTATTTTCGATCCAAAGAGGCGTTTGGCGTTGCCATGCTGGAGCGGCACTACGCCAGCTACCATCAGCGCCTGGCAACCCACTTCGCCAGCGGTGAAGGTGACTACCGGGATCGTGTTCTGAACTACTATCAGGAAACGCTGACGCAGTTCTGTCAGCAGGGCATCATCAGCGGCTGCCTGACGGTAAAACTGTCTGCCGAAGTGTGCGATCTCTCCGAAGATATGCGCACCGCAATGGATAAAGGGGCCAGCGGCGTGATTGCCCTGTTGGCTCAGGCGCTGGAGAGCGGGCGCAATGAAAAAACGCTCTCCTTCTCCGGCGATCCGCTCACGCAGGCACAGGTGCTCTATTCCCTCTGGTTAGGCGCCAACCTGCAAGCAAAAATGTCTCGCAGCGCCGTGCCGCTCGAAAGCGCGCTGGCGCATGTGAAAAACTGTATTACCGCGCCTGGCGTGTAGCCGGCGTTTTTATTTACCCTTTTACTAGTCGACTGGTCTACTCAGGAGCCGTTATGTCCGCTGAAAAGCTGTTTACCCCACTGAAAGTGGGTGCCGTTACTGCCCCAAACCGCGTGTTTATGGCCCCACTTACCCGTCTGCGCAGCATCGAGCCGGGCGATATCCCAACGCCATTGATGGGTGAGTATTACCGCCAGCGCGCCAGCGCGGGCCTGATTATCTCCGAAGCCACGCAGATTTCTGCTCAGGCAAAAGGCTACGCCGGTGCACCGGGTCTGCACAGCCCGGAACAGATCGCCGCATGGAAAAAAATCACCGCAGGCGTGCATGCTGAAGATGGCCGTATTGCGGTTCAGCTGTGGCACACCGGTCGTATCTCACACAGCAGCATCCAGCCTGGCGGTCAGGCGCCGGTTTCTGCCTCTGCCCTGAACGCCAATACCCGCACTTCCCTGCGCGATGAAAACGGTAATGCGATCCGCGTCGACACCACCACGCCACGCGCGCTGGAGCTGGACGAGATCCCGGGTATCGTGAATGATTTCCGTCAGGCCGTCGCCAACGCCCGTGAAGCGGGCTTCGACCTGGTTGAGCTGCACTCTGCGCACGGTTACCTGCTGCATCAGTTCCTGTCCCCGTCTTCCAACCAGCGTACCGACCAGTACGGCGGCAGCGTTGAAAACCGCGCGCGTCTGGTGCTTGAAGTGGTGGATGCTGTTTGTAATGAGTGGAGCGCAGACCGCATTGGTATTCGTGTCTCCCCGATCGGTACTTTCCAGAACGTCGACAACGGTCCGAACGAAGAAGCAGACGCGCTGTATCTGATTGAAGAGCTGGCGAAACGCGGTATCGCCTATCTGCACATGTCCGAGCCGGACTGGGCAGGCGGCAAGCCTTACAGTGAAGCCTTCCGCCAGAAAGTGCGCGAGCGCTTCCAGGGCGTGATTATCGGGGCGGGTGCGTATACGGCAGAAAAAGCCGAGGATCTGATCGGTAAAGGCCTGATCGACGCCGTGGCCTTTGGCCGTGACTACATTGCTAACCCGGATCTGGTTGCCCGTTTGCAGAAAAAAGCCGAACTAAACCCGCAGCGTCCTGAAAGCTTCTATGGCGGCGGCGCGGAAGGTTATACCGACTACCCTTCACTGTAATCCCGCTTTGTACATTGATAGCGGCGACCTTTCGCCGCTATACTAAAACATCGTTTCTGTTCAAAAAGATAATCCATTCCACTGGTTAATGAGGAAATTATGCGCCTACTTCACACCATGCTGCGCGTTGGCGACCTGCAACGTTCCATCGATTTCTACACTAACGTTCTGGGCATGAAGCTGCTGCGCACCAGCGAAAATCCGGAATATAAATACTCCCTGGCGTTTGTCGGTTACGGCCCGGAATCTGATGAAGCGGTCATCGAGCTGACCTACAACTGGGGCGTGGACAGCTACGAGCTGGGTACAGCTTACGGCCACATCGCGCTGGAAGTGGATAACGCCGCCGAAGCCTGCGAACGTATCCGCAGCAATGGCGGTAACGTCACCCGTGAAGCCGGTCCGGTTAAAGGCGGTACCACCGTAATTGCGTTTGTGGAAGATCCGGACGGTTATAAAATCGAACTGATCGAAGCCAAAGACGCTGGTCGCGGACTGGGCAATTGATCCCGCAGGGCGCACTATGCGCCCGTTGTTTTGCTGCATCCCCTCTCAAAATTTGCCATAATGCGCACTGCTTTTTCCCCCTTGTAAGAGACCCTGATGTCCGATAACGCTCAATTTACCGGTCTGTGCGACCGTTTTCGTGGTTTTTATCCCGTTGTCATTGATGTTGAAACAGCCGGATTTAACGCTAAAACCGATGCGCTGCTTGAGATTGCCGCCATCACGCTGAAGATGGATGAACAGGGCTGGCTTGTACCGGACACCACGCTGCATTTCCACGTTGAACCCTTTGAAGGGGCAAACTTACAGCCAGAGGCGCTGGCCTTTAACGGTATCGATCCGACAAACCCGCTGCGCGGGGCGGTAAGCGAATACGAGGCGCTGCACGCCATTTTCAAAATGGTGCGCAAAGGCATGAAAGAGAATGACTGTAGCCGCGCCATCATGGTGGCCCACAATGCCACCTTTGATCACAGCTTCACTATGGCTGCCGCCGAGCGTGCCTCGCTCAAGCGTAATCCATTCCATCCGTTTGTGACCTTCGACACCGCCGCGCTGAGCGGCCTGGCGCTGGGGCAAACCGTGCTCTCTAAAGCCTGCATCACGGCGGGTATTGCGTTTGACGGCACCCAGGCGCATTCCGCGTTATACGACACCGAGCGTACGGCGGAGCTGTTCTGTGAGATCGTCAACCGCTGGAAACGTCTCGGCGGCTGGCCGCTGCCGATGGGCGACGAGGCCGATCTTCAATCGTAGGTTGGGTAATCAATAGCCCCACAGGCAAAAAAAAGCGACCAACATAATGTGGTCGCTTTTTTATATCCGCAGAAAACTTACTCTGCGTCCGGCTCTTCGGTTTTATACTTCGCCGCAGTCTCTTTGATCAGCTGTTGCAGTTCGCCGCGCTGATACATTTCAATCAGGATGTCGCATCCGCCGACCAGTTCACCATCAACCCACAGCTGTGGGAAGGTCGGCCAGTTGGCGTATTTTGGCAGTTCAGCACGAATGTCCGGGTTTTGCAGGATATCAACGTAAGCAAAACGCTCACCACAGGCGGACAGCGCCTGAACCGCTTGCGCGGAGAAGCCGCAGCTTGGCAGCTTCGGAGAACCTTTCATGTACAGGAGAATCGGGTTTTCAGCGATCTGGCGCTGAATTTTTTCAATAGTGGTGCTCATGTCTTGCTTCCTTTAACTTCTGTTACGGCATCAGTCTGACATTGTAGCGGGTCAGGCCGACATCGGAAAATAACATTTTTGTCACGTCTAATTATTTTATCGCTTATCGCATAAAGTTGCATTGCTAATGTCGTTTATCCCCAGACGGGGTGCGGTTTTGCTTAAGGAGCGAACAGGAGTGCGTCAGAATGGTGAATTTTTTTGCACTTGCTAACGAAACATAATTTTTGAATGAAAAATGCTATTAACTTCTTCTGATTTTATGGATTAGAATCGACAGGTTTTGTAAATCTCACGCGGGTATGCATTGTGGCCTGCATTTATCAGGGGACTGCCCAGTGGCGCGGATAACTAAAATCTCGATGACGCTCTGTGCTTTACTGTTTACCACACTCTCATTTACGCCAGCGGCGAACGCCTCTGAACAGGCGCGGCATTCTGCTGTACAAAAATCGCATCTGGCAAAAACCACAGAACGTAAGAAAAAAACCACCAGTAAAACAGTAAAGAAGAAAACCACCGCTCAGACCAAAAAGACCGCCTCCAGTAAACCCAAAACTCTCCGTTCCGGCACGCACAAAACCACCCGCACGACCGCCAGCCTGGTGAATGAAAAATGCACCGTGCGCAAAGGCCATAAAACGAAATGCGCAAAAGTGACGAAGCTGGCTGACGTGCATAAAGCGCGTATGCAGAAAGCGCAAAAAACGGCGATGAACAAACTGATGGGGCAAATAGGTAAACCGTATCGCTGGGGTGGCACCTCTCCGCGCACCGGTTTTGACTGTAGTGGGCTGGTTTATTATGCCTATAAAGATCTGGTGAAGTTTCGCATTCCACGCACCGCCAATGAGATGTACCATCTGCGCGACGCCGCGCCTGTAAACCGTGGCGAACTGCAAAATGGCGACCTGGTGTTCTTCCGCACCCAGGGACGCGGTACGGCCGATCACGTTGGGGTGTATGTGGGTAACGGTAAATTTATCCAGTCACCGCGCAGCGGTCAGGACATTCAGATCACCTCTCTCAGCGAAGATTATTGGGTGCGCCACTATGTGGGTGCGCGCCGCGTGATGACGCCAAAAACCATTCGCTAAACCCTGCCCTGCCGCCTCCATGGCAGGGTAAGTTCCTCTTTTGCATACCCTTTCAATTTGCTATTCTGTCCTTGTTGTCTGTAGGGTTATTGGCAACGTATAAAACTATAAGGAGAGAAGCAATGTCGTTCGAATTACCTGCACTACCGTATGCAAAAGACGCCCTGGCCCCGCACATTTCCGCGGAAACCCTGGAGTACCATTACGGCAAGCATCACCAGACCTATGTCACCAACCTGAACAATCTGATCAAGGGCACCGATTTTGAAGGCAAAACGCTGGAAGAGATCGTGCGCAGTTCAGACGGCGGCGTATTCAACAACGCCGCACAGGTGTGGAACCACACCTTCTACTGGCACTGCCTGGCCCCCAATGCAGGCGGAGAACCTACCGGTGAGCTGGCGGCAGCGATTAACGCCGCGTTCGGCAGTTTCGCGGATTTTAAAGCGAAGTTTACTGACGCAGCCGTTAAAAACTTTGGCTCCGGCTGGACCTGGCTGGTAAAAGAGGCTGATGGCAAACTGGCTATCGTTTCCACTTCTAATGCGGGTACCCCTCTGACCACCAGCGCCACGCCGCTGATGACCGTGGACGTATGGGAACACGCCTATTACATTGATTACCGTAATGCGCGCCCGAACTACCTGGAACACTTCTGGGCACTGGTTAACTGGGAATTTGTTGCGAAGAACTTCGCCGCGTAAGAGACACGCAGAAGGGGCAGCCCTTCTGCGTTTTTGTTTATTCCGCCGTACACACCGCTTCAGGCTGTTTACGACCAGACATCATCACCAGCAGCAGGCCGAGTGCGGCAATGATCGCCCCCATCACCGGCACAAAGCTGTAACCCAAACCACCGGAGATCACCGCCCCGCCCGCTGCGGCCCCCAGCGCATTGCCCAGGTTAAACGCACCGATATTCACCGACGAAGAGAGCCCCGGCGCTTCGTGCGCAACGCGCATTACGCGCATCTGCAACGGTGGCACCACGGCAAAGGTTGCGGCGCCCCACACCACCATGGCAATCGCGGCACCCACTTCGTTACGCGCCAGCCACGGGATCGCCACCATGATGACAATCAGCAGCGTTAAAAAACCTTTCAGCGTCCCGCTGACGGAGCGGTCGGCAAATTTCCCGCCGAGATAGTTGCCAATCGAGAACCCGACACCAATCAGCACCAGCATCGCGGTAACAAAGAGTGGCGTTGCGTGGGTAATGTCGTGCAGCACCGGGGAGATATAGGTGTAGAGCGTAAACATCGCCCCCGCCCCCAGTACCGTGGTGAGCAGCGCGGACAACACCTGAGGACGCATCAGCACCGCCAGCTCTTTATGTACTTCCGGACGTTCTCCCGCACTTCCTTTCGGCAGTGAGAAGAACAGCGCAACCATCGCGACCACGCCCAGTCCGGCGGTTACGAGGAAAGACATACGCCAGCCGATGGCTTCTCCCAGCCAGGTGGCAGCGGGAACGCCGCCGATATTAGCGATGGTGAGGCCCATAAACATAGTGGCTACCGCGCTGGCCTGCTTATGTTTTGGCACCACACTGGCGGCGACAACCGAGCCCAGTCCGAAGAAGGCGCCATGATTGAGGCTGGTCAGAATGCGCGAAAGCATCAGAGTGGTATAATCGGGCGAAATCGCGGAAAGCACATTTCCGAGGGTGAAAATCGCCATCAGGAAAATCAGCGTATTGCGGCGAGCGCGGTGCGAAAGCAGCAGCGTCATCAGCGGCGCGCCCACCATCACGCCAATCGCGTAAGCGCTAATTAACATACCAGCCGCAGGGATAGAGACGTCCACACCCCGGGCGATAACAGGCAATAACCCCATAGGGGAGAATTCAGTGGTGCCAATCCCAAAGGCGCCAATCGCCAGGGCCAGCAGGGGAAAATTGATTTTCATGAAGAGACTCCGGATACCGTGCCATAACCCGGCACAGAACTAAGAAGTCAAAAGCATGACATCAATCACAAAAAATGAGAAGTTAACATTTTGGCAAAAGATTTTTGCCGGAGAGGTAACAATAGCGGCAAGAGAGGGAGAAAGTTCTCCCTCTGCCTGAATCAGTGCAGTGCAGCGGTTAAACCACCGGCAACAATCAGAGCAAGAACAACAATGGTGGTAAACAGCGAAAACTTCAGATCGGTACTCATCAATTTTTCTCCTTTTATTCACCCTACGAAAAGTGAGCTTGCTCATTTTTACACAGTTCAGGTCAAAAATCTTCCAGGATTTAAACGGATATCCACTTTACCTCTTCCCCTTTTCATCAAGATAGGACAAAATTCCACGCTAAATTTATTAGCGTACCGGCCACTGACCCCCTCCTGACGTCCTGTGTCGTTTTCCCGGCGTGTCGCAACTCATGTTTGCGTGATAAGGGTGAGAGAAGGCAAACGTTTACCTTCAATTTTTTCAGGAGCTTAGGATATGGTCTGGAGTGACATTTAATGGCAACAATTAAAGACGTAGCAAAACGCGCAAACGTTTCCACTACAACCGTATCACATGTTATTAACAAAACGCGTTTCGTCGCTGAAGAGACGCGTAATGCCGTCTGGGCGGCAATCAAAGAGCTGCACTACTCGCCAAGTGCGGTCGCCCGCAGCCTGAAGGTTAATCACACCAAATCGATTGGTCTGCTGGCCACCAGCAGTGAAGCGGCCTACTTTGCTGAAATCATCGAAGCCGTTGAAAAAAACTGCTTCCAGAAAGGCTATACCCTGATTCTGGGCAACGCGTGGAACAACATTGAAAAACAGCGCGCTTACCTGTCAATGATGGCGCAAAAGCGCGTCGACGGCCTGCTGGTAATGTGTTCTGAATACCCCGAGTCGGTCCTTTCCATGCTGGAAGAGTATCGCCACATTCCGATGGTGGTCATGGACTGGGGCGAAGCGCGCGCAGACTTTACCGACTCCGTTATTGATAACGCCTTTGAAGGCGGCTACATGGCGGGGCGTTATCTGGTAGAACGCGGTCATCGTGAAATTGGCGTGATCCCGGGTCCGCTGGAGCGTAACACCGGGGCTGGCCGTCTGGCCGGTTTCATGAAAGCGATGGAAGAGGCGCTGATCACCGTGCCGGAAAACTGGATTGTTCAGGGCGACTTCGAGCCGGAGTCGGGCTATCGCGCCATGCAGCAGATCGTCTCCCAGCCGCATCGCCCTACCGCGGTGTTCTGCGGCGGCGACATCATGGCGATGGGCGCGCTCTGCGCGGCGGATGAACTCGGCCTGCGCGTCCCGCAGGATATCTCGGTGATCGGCTATGACAACGTGCGCAACGCCCGCTTCTTTACCCCGGCGCTGACCACCATTCACCAGCCGAAAGATTCGCTGGGTGAAACGGCCTTCAATATGCTGCTGGACAGGATCGTCAACAAGCGTGAACAGTCCCAGTCCATTGAAGTTCACCCGCGCCTGATTGAACGCCGTTCCGTTGCGGACGGTCCGTTCCGCGACTACCGTCGTTAATCTCATTACGGGGCCAGCTATGCTGGTTCCCGCAACCACTCCCGGTTCAGCGTTTCGCTGTCGCCCAGATAATCCAGCAGCCAGGCCATGGCGGGCGAGACGTCGTTTTGCTGCCACGTCAGACAGCACGCGGCATCCGGGAAGGGGTTTTCCAGCGTCAGAGCCACCCACTCTCCCGCGTCGATGCGCGGGCGCGCAAAATGCACCGGCACCATGCCAACGCACAGCCCCGCGCTCAGACAGGTGGCCGACGACTCCCAGTCCGGTGCGACCACGCGGCGCTGATTATCCAGCAGCCAGGTAATGCGCTTGGGCAACGAGCGGGAGGTATCTTCCAGCACCAGCGAGGGCCAGTTGCGTAAGGTGTCATCGCTCAGCGGACCTTCCAGCGCCGCCAGCGGGTGATCGCGCGCGACCACGCAGGTCCAGCTCAGCATGCCCATGTCGCGAAACGCGTAGCGCCCCCCAACCGGGATCGCCTGGGTTGCACCAATCGCCATCTCCGCCCTGCCGTCCGCCAGCGCATCCCAGACGCCGTTGAACACTTCCTGCGAAACACGCAGTTCGACGTCGGAAAAATGACGATAGAAATCGACGATCATCTGCCGGGTCCGCTCCGGCTTAACGATGTTATCCACCGCGATAGCGAGATGCCCGCGCCAGCCGTTGGCGATCTGCTGGCACTGCTCACGGGTGATCTGCATTTTTTTGATAACAGACCGCCCTTCCTTCAAAAACCACGCTCCGGCAGGCGTGAGCTCCACGTCGCGATGGCGCCGCTCGAACAGCGGGACCGCCAGCCACGCTTCCAGCTGGCGCACCGTATAGCTGATAGCCGAGGGAACGCGATGCAGCTCCTGGGCGGCACCGGTAAAGCTGCCGTTACGCGCCACGGCATCAACCACTTCAAGGGAATAATCTGACCACATCTTTAGCCTGCAAATTTTTTGAACGCACCCGCCAAATATTAGCGTTTCACAAGCCGCTTTGCACTCCCTACACTCTGCGCCAACGTACACCTGCCTCCTCAGGAGAAAAAAGTGCAACCCAGGAAAGGATTTTTAGTCTGGCTCGGCGGCTTAAGCGTGCTGGGCTTTTTGGCGACCGATATGTATCTGCCCGCGTTCGCCGCGATGCAGGAAGATTTGCAAACCCCTGCCGCCGCCATCAGCGCCAGTTTAAGTTTGTTCCTCGCCGGCTTTGCTTTTGCGCAATTGCTGTGGGGGCCGCTCTCGGATCGTTTTGGCCGTAAGCCCGTCCTGTTGTTGGGGCTGGCGATTTTTGCCGTAGGCTGTCTGGGCATGCTGTGGGTCCGCGATGCCGCCTGGTTGCTGGCGCTGCGCTTTATTCAGGCGGTCGGTGTCTGCGCCGCAGCGGTGACCTGGCAGGCGCTGGTGACCGATTACTACCCCGCCTCGCGCACTAACCGCATATTCGCCACTATTATGCCGCTGGTCGGCCTGTCGCCGGCGCTTGCCCCGTTACTGGGCAGCTGGATCCTGGCGCATTTCGACTGGCAGGCCATTTTCGCCACGCTCTTTGCTATTACGCTGGTCCTGATGCTGCCTGCTTTCGGGCTTAAACCTGCGCATAAAAAAGAGACGCATCCGGACGCAAAGCCCATCACCTTTACCTCTTTACTGCGGTCGAAAGCCTATCGCGGTAACGTGCTGATTTATGCTGCCTGCTCTGCCAGCTTCTTTGCCTGGCTAACCGGTTCGCCGTTCATTCTGCATGACATGGGCTACAGCCCGGCGGCTATCGGCCTGAGCTATGTACCACAGACCATCGCCTTCCTGGTGGGTGGCTATGGCTGTCGCGCCGCGCTGCAAAAATGGGAAGGCCAACAGATGCTGCCCTGGCTGCTGGTTTTGTATGCGCTAAGCGTGATTGCGACCTGGGCTGTCGGCTTTATTCCCGGCGCCGGGCTTGCAGAAATTTTGATTCCGTTCTGCGTCATGGCGATCGCTAACGGGGCCATCTACCCTATTGTTGTAGCCCAGGCGTTGCGTCCATTTCCGCAGGCGACAGGCCGCGCTGCCGCGCTGCAAAATACCCTGCAACTTGGCCTGTGCTTCCTGGCAAGTCTCGTGGTCTCTGCGTTGATTGCAACCCCGCTGCTCACCACTACCAGCGTGATGCTGGTCACCGTTGCGCTGTCGGGTTTGGGCTATCGCATGCAGTCCTCAGCCCATCGCGAGCAGAGTGAAAACGCGCAGACAGAAACGCCGCACGCCTGATTGCGTGGGAAACTATGTTAAATACCAGTGATTAGGTTGCTAACAATTTTCTGTTGAATCACCAAATTTTGCGGCCTATACTAAATTTGGTTCGATTAAATACGATAAATATTAAGTGTTAACGGGAGCCGGAGCGCTCCCGTTTTACCATGGAAGGCATTTCGGCAAGGGTTATCTCCCTTCCTCTGTTCTACGTCGGATATTAGCCTCGCGGGCATTTACCGTGAGATTTCTCACAAACCAAAAAAGCGTCTACGCTGTTTTAAGGTTCTGATCACAGCAAGGTGATGGAGAAGCTATGAGTTCATCGTGTATAGAAGAAGTCAGCGTTCCGGACGATAACTGGTCCCGGATCGTCAGTGAACTGTTGGGACGTGCGGGCATTACGATTAATGGCTCATCCCCCTCCGATCCCCAGATAAAGCATCCCGATTTTTTCAAACGCGTGTTACAGGAGGGGTCGTTAGGGCTGGGTGAAAGCTATATGGACGGCTGGTGGGAGTGTGAGCGGCTGGATATGTTCTTCTCCAGCGTATTACGCGCCGGTCTTGAAAAACAGCTCCCTCGTCATTTCAAAGATACCTTACGTATTGCCTCCGCCCGCCTGTTCAATCTGCAAAGTAAAAAACGGGCGTGGATCGTCGGTAAAGAGCATTACGACCTTGGCAACGATCTGTTCAGCCGTATGCTCGATCCTTTAATGCAGTACTCCTGCGGATACTGGAAAAAAGCGACGACCCTGGAAGAGGCGCAGCAGGACAAGCTGCAACTGATCTGCGATAAATTGCAGTTACAGCCCGGTATGCGTGTGCTGGACATCGGCTGTGGCTGGGGTGGTCTTGCCTGGTTTATGGCTAAAAATTACGGCGTCAGCGTAGTCGGCGTCACGATTTCGGCTGAACAGCAGAAGATGGCGCAGGAACGCTGTCTGGGTCTGGATGTTGATATTCGGCTTCAGGACTACCGCGACCTGAACGAGCAGTTCGATCGCATTGTTTCCGTAGGTATGTTCGAGCACGTGGGGCCGAAGAACTACAAGACTTACTTCGAGGTCGCCGATCGTAACCTGAAGCCTGAGGGAATTTTCCTGCTACACACCATCGGCTCTAAACGCACCGATAACAATGTGGATCCCTGGATCAACAAATATATCTTCCCGAATGGCTGTTTACCCTCTGTTCGCCAGATTGCGAACGCCAGCGAACCGCATTTTATTGTGGAAGACTGGCATAACTTCGGCGCAGATTACGACACCACCCTGATGGCCTGGCATGAACGTTTCCAGGCTGCATGGCCTGAAATCGCCGACAACTATTCGGAACGATTCAAACGGATGTTTAGCTATTATCTGAATGCCTGTGCGGGCGCGTTCCGTGCGCGGGATATACAGCTTTGGCAGGTGGTGTTTAGTCGTGGGATTGAGCACGGTTTGCGTGTGGCTCGCTGAAAAAATAACCCCGGTTAACCGGGGTTATTTTTTATTCTTCTTCCATGGTTTTAATTATCGCCGCCTCTTTCGCCGCCAGTACGCGCTCAACGGTATCCACGACCGCCTGGGTCTGGGGATCAATTTCGATATTTACGCGCTGCCCCAGTTTTTTTGCGCCAAGCGTAGTACGTTGCAGCGTTTCAGGAATTAAATGCACGCAAAAACGCGTTGGCGTCACTTCACCGACGGTCAGACTAATCCCATCGATGCCAATAAATCCTTTATAAAGGATGTATTTCATTAATGACGGATCCTGCACCTTAAACCAGATTTGACGGTTATTTTCCGAGGTCACGATTTTCGCCACTTCTGCGGTGGTCATAATATGGCCCGACATCAGATGCCCGCCAATCTCATCGCTGAATTTCGCCGCGCGTTCAACGTTAACGATATCTCCCACCACCAGCTCACCCAGGTTAGTGATACGCAGCGTCTCTTTCATTAAATCAAAGCTTATCTGGTTACCGTTAATTTCGGTCACCGTCAGGCAGCAGCCGTTATGCGCTATCGACGCCCCGGTTTCAATGCCGTCGAGCATATATTCAGGCAGCTCAACTACGTGAGTGCGGAAATTCGGTTTTTCATCAATGGACACCACTTTGGCAGTGCCCTGCACAATACCAGTAAACATGCTTACAGCTCCTGTTCATTCCGAACGGCGATGACACCGTATAATCCCACCACAATAACAGTTGAAAAAACAGGTTGCCAGTGATGCGCAATTTCTGGCGATTTTTTCACTAGATAATTAGTTAAACCCCGCTACAATAGCTGGCATCCCTCTGTTTTTTCTTCTTGCTGCCAGTAACGGCGGCCTTTTTAGTCTCTCAAATAACTACAATACAAAGGTGTTCACGTGCAGAAGTATATGATCGAAGCGCGTCAGTTATTGGCACTGGCCATACCGGTGATCGTCGCGCAGGTAGCCCAAACCGCAATGGGATTTGTGGATACGGTAATGGCCGGTGGTTACAGCGCCACCGATATGGCCGCCGTGGCGATCGGAACCTCAATCTGGCTTCCGGCCATTCTTTTTGGTCACGGCCTGCTGCTGGCGCTGACGCCCGTTATCGCGCAGCTTAACGGCTCCGGTCGACGCGACCGCGTGGCCCATCAGGTGCGCCAGGGCTTCTGGCTGGCCGGGGGTGTCTCCGTCCTGATTATGATCGTCCTGTGGAACGCCGGGTATATTATTCGCGCCATGCATAATATCGACCCGGCGCTGGCGGATAAGGCGGTCGGTTATCTGCGCGCCCTGCTCTGGGGCGCGCCCGGCTATCTGTTCTTCCAGGTGGCACGTAACCAGTGTGAAGGGCTGGCAAAAACCAAGCCGGGCATGGTGATGGGCTTTATCGGCTTGCTGGTGAACATTCCCGTGAACTATATCTTCATTTACGGTCATTTTGGCATGCCGGAACTCGGCGGCGTGGGCTGCGGCGTGGCAACGGCTGCGGTGTACTGGGTGATGTTCGGCTGTATGCTCACCTACATTAAACATGCGCGATCCATGCGTGACATTCGTAACGACACCTCGTTCAGCGCACCTGACTGGACGCTCATGACCCGTCTCATTCAGCTGGGGTTACCCATTGCGCTGGCGCTGTTCTTCGAAGTGACGCTGTTTGCCGTCGTCGCCCTGCTGGTCTCGCCGTTAGGGATTATTGATGTCGCAGGACACCAGATCGCCCTGAACTTCAGCTCTTTGATGTTCGTCCTGCCGATGTCCCTGGCTGCTGCGGTGACGATTCGCGTGGGCTTCCGTCTGGGGCAAGGCTCGACGCTGGACGCGCAAACGGCAGCCCGCACCGGCCTCGGCGTCGGCGTCTGCATGGCAGTCTGTACCGCGCTCTTTACCGTGCTGTTGCGTGAGCAAATTGCCCTGCTCTATAACGACAACCCGGAGGTAGTGACCCTGGCCTCGCATCTGATGCTGCTGGCGGCCATTTATCAGATCTCTGACTCCATCCAGGTGATTGGCAGCGGCGTGCTGCGTGGGTATAAAGATACGCGTTCCATCTTCTTCATCACCTTTATCGCTTACTGGGTGCTGGGTCTGCCGTGCGGGTACATTCTGGCGCTCACGGATCTGGTGGTGGATCGCATGGGGCCAGCCGGATTCTGGATGGGCTTTATCATCGGCTTAACGTCTGCGGCCATTATGATGATGCTGCGTATGCGCTTCCTGCAACGTCAGCCGTCTGCGGTAATTTTGCAGCGCGCTGCACGTTAATGACACAGTAGCCGCCGGCTGGCGGCTACTTTCTCTTCACTTTGCGCGGTAATGAAGCAATCGCGTGAAATCAGAGAGAAAAATGCATTTTCCCTCTTGCCACCTTGGGGCTGTGCCGCTAATATTCGTCCCCGTTGTCACCGACAACACAATGCGTTCATAGCTCAGTTGGTTAGAGCACCACCTTGACATGGTGGGGGTCGTTGGTTCGAGTCCAATTGAACGCACCATTCTGCGTCTGTAGCTCAGTTGGTTAGAGCACCACCTTGACATGGTGGGGGTCGATGGTTCGAGTCCATTCAGACGCACCAATCTTTTTTCCCGCACATTTCATTCCCGTTCAGCCTCATGCAGAGGCAGCAAACCTTTTAAGCACATCGAAAGTGACCTCCAGCCCGCGCGTGCCGCGAAAGAGCGGAATGGCATAAGCCCCATCAGGTTAGCAAAACGCCCGGCGTTTGCCGGGCGTGAAAACAACGTCAATCAATGATTACGGCTTATGTTCAATCGCCGGGTTGTTGTTGATGGCGATGCGCTGCGGTTTCTCTTCTTCCGGGATATCCTGATGTAATTCAATCGCCAGCAAGCCGTTTTCCAGCGAAGCGCCGGTTACTTTCACATGCTCCGGCAGACTATAGCTGGCCCGGAAGTCGCTGCGGCTGATACCCCGATGGATCCACCCTTCTTCGCCGTTTTCGGTTTTCTCTTCTTCACGTTTACCGCTGATATTCAGCTGACCGCCAACGGTTTCAATTTCCAGTTCGCTCTCTTTCCAGCCCGGCACGCTCAGCGTCAGTTCATAGCGGTTATCACCCACCCGCCGGATATTGTAAGAAGGCGTGGAGGGCAACGGCGTACTGCCGGTTAGCTGGCTAAAAAGGCGATCGATACGGTTAAAACGGTCCGCAAACAGAGAGTCGGAGAGATCGTTCAACATGGGAAAAGCTCTCAGAGTCATCATGTACCTCCTGAACAGTAAAAAAGAATATTCAAAAAGTTCATGTCTTACGGGCAGGTATTCCTTACCCGCTTTCTATATGAGGTTACCGCACAATATTTCAACCTCAGGAGCTGCAAAATGTAGCTGGAACCTAAAAAACGCAACGGGCCGTTAAGCCCGTTATTCGTTACATCATCGCAGTTCTATCACTCTCGCCCGCTCAGCCTGCTTTCGGTAGTGGTCATATCGCTCCCGGAACCATGCCTGCTGTTCATAACTCATATTGCCGGTCACGGCATCGACATCAACTGGCTGGCCCAGGGCGTACATACGGGCAAAACTGCGTGCCAGAAAATCAAAATTCTTTAATGCGTTTATATCTTGTCGCTTCATTAGCATATCCCTCCAGTCAATGTGATTACTGTTCAAGGTCATATGCTTTTCTGATCTCAGTATCCGCCCGAAAAAGATCGTTTTTTGAGCGATGCGTGCGCATCCATCTGCCAGTGTTCACATTTCAGGAACGACAAAACTCTTCAGCCCTGGTCATAATTTTCCCTCCCTTTTATCAATCATGCAGAAAACATAAACGCCAGCCATGCAGTAAGTTCGCCATGTAGCCGGAAGGTGCGAACGGCATGCTTTAATGCCAGACGCTGTAACAGGTCGCCCAGCGCGTTCAGGTGGGTTTCCACCTGCAAGCGTCTTATCAGTTCGAATAACAGACAAAGAACGTTTACACTGGCGGATTAATACTGATTTCCTGAACAAACGGGTAAATGGGTGAATCCGGGCTTGTTGGCCATATAGAGAAGGGCGCATGTAGGTTGCCGCGGTTGTGTATCGAACTGCGCATTGTTTTCTACAACACGCTGCTCCTGGCCTTTCACGGCTGTTTTCTTTTTCGTCTGCGCTTGCCTGGCGGAGGGGGAGGGTTTTACCTGCCGGGGCAGTTCGGAGGCACCATAACCTGAACAGAATCGCTTCGAATGGCTCAGACTTCCGTCATTGCAGACAAAACGACCATCCGATGTACAGTGTGCTATGCCATCTTTTGAGCCCGAGCAGGGCTGTCTTCCACGGGCGGCATCAGCCTGCATGTTAAAAAGTACACTGACCGTAAGATGGAGAATTCTCCTGATAAAATCAGCTGGTTCTCCTCACTGACGCTGTGCAGGTCAAGCCCGCCGGCGAAGTTACCGTACTTTTTAACCCCCATCACATACAGATAATCGTTAAACCTGGGACCAAACAGTCTTTCCTTTCAGAAATCAGGCAGAATCATATCTAATCAGCCAGGGTCAATTGAATTGACCTTCCCATAAGTTCAGGAAGGGGCGCAACATCCCCTCTTCAAAACGTCTTAATTTTTTTCCTTCATTGAATGATTTAACCTTTCTCCTGCTACGCTTATTTTATGGTTCAGAAATGCAGGAACGCTTTCGATGAAAAAAATCGCCATTATCGGCTCAGGTCCAACAGGGATTTATACCTTTTACTCACTTCTTAACAACGCAGCACCGCTTTCGATCACCGTGTTCGAAAAGGCAGACCAACCCGGTGTCGGGATGCCCTACAGCGACGAGGATAATTCCCGGCTGATGCTGGCGAACATCGCCAGTATCGAAATCCCGCCCATTTTTATTACCTATCTCGACTGGCTCAAACAGCAGAGTGCGGCCCATCTTACCCGCTATCACGTCGACAGTGAGAAACTGCACGACCGGCAATTCCTGCCGCGTATTCTGTTGGGTGAATATTTTCACGATCGGTTTCTTGCCGTCGTTGCTGAGGCGAAAAAGTCGGGCTTTCATGTCGAGGTGCACCCCAACGCAGAAGTCACGGATATTAAGGCTGATGCAGACGGTGTGGCCCTTTCAGTGAACGATGCCCCTTTCTCAAGGCGGTTTGATCTTGCGGTTGTTGCCACCGGCCACGTCTGGCCTGATGAAGATGAAACCACCCGCGCATATTTCCCAAGCCCATGGTCAGGGCTGATGGACGCGGAGGTCCGAGCCTGTGAGGTGGGGATCATGGGTACTTCCCTCAGCGGCCTGGACGCTGCAATGGCGGTTGTGATGCAGCATGGCCGGTTTAGCGGGGAGCAGTTCGTTGTCAATAAAGGCAGCGAAGGGCTAAAAATCACGCTGATGTCCCGCACGGGCGTTCTGCCGGAGGCCGACTTTTACTGCCCTATCCCTTATGAACCGCTGTCCGTGTTAACGGAGTCTGTGGCGGAAAGTGAAATCGCCAAAGGCCCGGACGGGCTGCTTGACCGCATCTTTGCGCTGATGGTGAAAGAGCTCGAGCTGGCCGATCCGCGCTGGTGCCAGGCGATATCGCTCGTTACGCTGAATGCCGACACGCTTCGTGATGTCTGGTTTGAGGATCGTAAAAAGCATGGCCCTTTCACCTGGGCCGAAGCGAATCTGAAAGAAGTGGAGCGCAACAAGCGCGAAAAACGCACCGTTGCCTGGCGCTATACCGTGCTTCGTCTGCATGAAGTGGTTCAGGCCAGCGTCCCTTCACTCAATGAGCGTGACAGAGAGCGGTTTAAATCCGGGCTGGAGCGTGTGTTTATCGATAATTATGCCGCCATTCCACCGCAGTCTATCCGCCGTTTACTGGCGCTGCGCGAGGCAGGGATCATTAGCGTGGTCGCACTCGGTGATAATTACGACCTGGATATCGGCAGCGATCAGACCGTCATCACCACGGCAGAAAAGCGTTACCGCTTCGACGTGTTTATTGATGCGCGCGGGCAAAAGCCACTCAGAAACAAGGACATTCCCTTCCCCACCCTGCGTAAACAGCTTGCGGAAACCGGCGATGACGTCCCGGACGTGGGGGAAGACTATACGTTGCTGGCGCCTGCATCACTGAGGGGGCGCATCGCTTTTGGGGCGATTCCCTGGCTGATGCACGATCATCCCTTTGTTCAGGGTTTGTCTGAGTGCGCTGAAATTGGTAAAGCGATGGCGAAAGCGGCTGGAAAACCTGCGTCGGGCGTGCGAAGGAAGTTACCATTCATGGAATTTTAACAGAGCTTCCCTGCCCTGCGGGGTCGGGTTACTCGAAGAAGACGTCCGGGTTTTCCGACAGCGACACGAACGATTTAGTGTTCTTGTCCAGGGCAAGGATTTTGCCGCTTTCAATGTCATATACCCAGCCGTGCAGGCGAATGGCGTTGTTGCGCAGGCCTACCGCCACCGACGGATGGGTCTTGATATTGCTCAGCTGCGCAAAGACGTTCTCCTGCACCATCGCATTCACTTTATCGATTGGCTTATCCCAGGTTTTCTTCTCAACCACCGCTTTTGCCGCATCAGAATAGCGCAGCCAGTGGGAAACGGCCGGCATCGGCTCCAGATCGGCGTTGTCAGCAATCGCCTTCATTGCGCCGCAGTTGGAGTGGCCGCAAATAACGATATCGGTCACGCCCAGGGCAACAACAGCATATTCGATGGTCGCAGAGACACCGCCAGGCTCCGGCCCGAACGGTGGCACAATGTTGCCCGCGTTTCGAATGACAAAGAGCTGTCCTGGCTCCTGTTGCGTAACCAGTTCCGGAACCAGACGGCTGTCGGAGCAGGAGATGAACAGCGCTTTGGGATTCTGACTGGACGCTAAACTACGAAAAAGCTCTTTACGTTGCGGGAAAATCTCTTTTTGAAAGCTGAGAAAACCTTCAATGATATGTTGCATAGCCATTTCTCTTTTATCTGTTTTAGTTTAGGTATGATCGCGATCACACTCGTAAAATTTAACCACCGCACCTTAGCGGAGACAAGCAATATATTTCTGGCCCGACCGCTGCACGATCTCATCCGCGTTCGCCGGGATGTTCTGCCCTTCAAAGGCCCCGTACAGGCGCTGGTACGTTTTCCCTGTCAGTCGGCCAATCACCGACTCAACGGTGCGGGCAGGCAGCGGCAGCATATTCGGATAACTCCACATAAACGACACGGCGTCCTTACCGGGCGTAACCTGCAAAATATCACCGGCCAGCAGCACGCCGTCGCCTGACTGCCAGTGCAGCACCGTGCCGCCGGCAAAGTGCCCGCCCAGCCGCAGAAGAGTCACCAAAGGCATAATCTCCAGGGCGTCCTCCTCCCAGAAGCGTATCGCCGGGCTGTCACGCATCACCCACTGCCGATCGCTGGCGTGCAGGTAGATCGGTGCGTTAAACGCCGCGGCCCACTCCTGCATGGTGGTGTAGTAATGCGGGTGCGAAATCGCGATCGCGCTGATTCCCCCGAGCGCGTCAACTAACGCTCTGGTCGCGGGGTCAAGATTGGCGATGCAGTCCCACAGAACATTGCCCTGTGGCGTACGCAGCAGGAGCGCCCGCTGGTTGATGGCAAAAGCGGGAACGGTTTTGATGCTGAACAGCTGCGGCTCCAGCTGTTGCCATTTGTTGGTGTGCGTGGTCGTAAGGCTGTCGAAGTCCGTCCATGCCTGGCCCGTCACCGGGACATACTGGCGCTCATCGTCGCAAATCGGGCAGTTTTTGGGCTGTTCATCGTAAGCGGTACCGCAGGTTTTACAGAGTGTAATCATCGGCTTTCCTCAGCAATAAAGCACTGAGTATGGCAGGGATTATCCATATGTGCTGAGGGGTGCCTGGCCCGCTTTTTTTGACTTATACTGTGCGAGTATCAAAAACTGAATAACGCAGGTGGCACATGGAAATTGATCTCGATAACTTAGTCTTTAACGGGCTGGATGAAGCAGAAGAGCGCAACGCGGAACGTCTCGACGATGCGGATAAAAAAGCCCAGGCGATTGTCGCCGATGACGACTGCGGCGATGCCTGCAAGATCTGAAGAAAAAGCACCGGGCTCCCCGGTGCTTTTTTTTTTATGAATGCCTTTTGCTACCCGCTATCAGATCTCCGGCGTTTTGCTAAACCCGGTCAGCATCAGGATCAGGCTTTGGGTAGATGACCCCGTCTCAAACTGATAGTGATTTCCCTGACGATCGCCGCCGATATACCACGAAATGTCGGTTTTCCCTTCTGCCAGCGCCTTGCGCACCGCTTTATCCACGTCCACCATCCGGTATTCGCGGGAGTGGTTCAGGTACAGCACCGCATCCGAGCGATAGTTGCAGGACGGTCGTGACTGCCAGCTCACGGTGGCCGGTTCCCAGTCGTTACTCGCCGGATAGAAGAAGATTTGATCCGCGCCGTCAGTTTCCACTTTCCCGCCATAAATTCTCACGCGGTATTTAAACTGGGCAGGATCCTGTCCGACAGGCAGCGGAGGGATGTTGAACTTCACCAGCGACAATGTTTCGCTGTTTTTCGTGCGTCCACCGTTCTTCCAGTTATCCTGCACCAGTAAGACCTGGGGATCGGGCTGTGAAAGTGCCGGTTCCATGCTGCTGAGCCAGACGTTAGCCTTCGCTTTTGAATAACCATACGGCACGGCGGTGCCGCAATCCATTCCCCGGTTCATGCACAGGTCGGTCATAAATCGCGCGGCATCTTCCGTCCAGCCGTTCATGAAGTCAGCATGCGCCGTATACAGGCTCCCCCACCGCTCTTCACGCTCACTGCCATGCATGATGGGGTCGAGGGAAAGCTGGACTTTGCTGGTATCCAGAGAGCTAATTGTCGGAAGCACGTACGCAATATTCATGTTCACCGTCGGGATCTTCACCGGGAAGGCGGACGGACACTGTCCTTTCGTATCGTAGGTGGCGTTAGCCAGGCCGTGGGCGGGCTTCAGGTTGACCCCGTCCCAGCAGTTCGGGAACTGAATGCCGATATTAAACTGCACGGCATCCTTCGCCTTGCGTAAGCCGCAGACTTCACCCGTTCTGGTGGTGTAGCCCTTGCCATTGGCGCATAAAAAGGTGATATGCGTATTTGGCGCGGTGCCATGATGATCGCCCGCCAGCAGCGACAGCCCCGGCGGAAACGAATGAAGCGGCCAGGCGTCAACGTTCGATGCCTGATAATAGGTTTTTTGATAGGCGGGTTTGACCACCGTTCCGTCCGGCAATTTTAGCGACGGAGCCCAGTAGGCCGAGCTGTCTGCTTTGTTATCGCAGGTAGTCTTTTCCTGGGTACGCAGAGATTCACGGCTGGAGTAAGCATCCGCGTGCACGTTACCAAAAAAATCGTGCAGCATAGCCTCATTGGGCATGCCGAACATCATAATGGCATCATCGCCGAGGGTGTGGGAATAACTGCATACAACATGCGCCTGTGGACCAGCGTGTACCGCCTGCATGGTAAGCAGAAGTGCGGAGGCAGAAAGCGCGGGGGTTAATACTGTCCGTTTCATTATTATCTCCATCTGTGAAAGGAGATAGTGGTAACAAAACGGCCATCATTTACCGAGGATTAGCCTGGGTATTTTTCCCTTCATCCTCGCTTTACAGACACCACGCACAGCTCATTCCAGTACATTTCGCGCGTCCGGCGCAGTTCAGCGTGACGTTTTATCATGGAACCACTCCGGGTCGATGTTGGCTACGTCCACGCCATACAGGCTGGCGACAGGCAGTATTGACTCAAGAACACGTTGCGCGCTGTTCTCCGCATTCACTGGTCGGGGCGCAAAAAACCGCCGTAACGTGCTTATCCATTTTTTCATCGTCATTACCCTTCTCGCTTAACCTGTCCTCAGTTAAACACCCAAATTGCGCCCGGGGAAATATCAAAATCCACTGTCGATGTGCAGGATCTGCAAATAGCGCCCCGCCGTCTGCTCTCTTCTTTAACACCTTGTTCACTCATGCTTTTTTTCTCATAGCAAAGAACGATTTCTTATTTGGCGATAGCTTTCCCTTATGGGAGCGTAACGGGGTAAAACAAAAACAACGGGATGGCGTATGACTATGGCTGCAAAAATGAAAGGGTTTAAAAAACGGGCGCAGGTTCTGGGATTAGTGGCAGCCTGGGGCCTGGTTTCAGCGCAGGCGCAGGCCGATCGGCTGGCGGATATCAAGGCAGCAGGCGTGGTGAAAGTGGCCACGTTTGATGCCAATCCACCCTTTGGCTCGATTGATGCCAAAACGCATGAGATCGTGGGTTACGACGTGGACTTCGCCAAAGCGCTGGCGAAATCGCTCGGCGTCAAGCTTGAACTGGTCGCCACTAATCCGGCTAACCGTATACCGCTGCTACAGTCCGGAAAAGCGGATATCATCGTGGCGGATATCACCATCACTCCGGAACGCGCACAGGTCATTGATTTCTCAACGCCTTACTTTGTCACCGGCCAGCAGTTCCTGGTTCCGGCAAAATCACCGGACAAGCTTGATGACTATAGCCGGGCACGCATTGGCGCCGTAAAAGGTACGACGGGCGAACAGGCGCTGCACCAGCGTTTTCCGCAGTCCCGCGTCCTCTCTTACGATGATATCCCGCTGGCGCTGACGGCACTGCGCAATGGCAACGTGCAGGCCATTACCCAGGACAGCACCATTCTGGCCGGTCTGCTGGCGCAGGCGCCGGATAAAGCCGACTTCAAAATCCTGCCCGACCTGCTCAGTAAAGAAGAGATTGGCGTGGGGGTGAAAAAGGGTGAAACGGCGCTGCTGAAAGCCGTTAACGATGAGCTGGTAACCCTGGAGAAAAACGGCCAGGCGGCAAAAATCTATGACGTCTGGTTCGGTCCAGGCACCCCAGCTCCACAGCCTCGTAACTTTAAAATAGAAGCCCGGTAATATGCTCTCAGGTTTATTTTCACGCTCCGCGGCCAATGCCGCGGATTTTTCACGTCTGGAACAGGCCAGCGTTGAGTTTCGCCATGTGGACAAACGCTACGGCGACCATCCGGTTTTAACCGACATTAACCTCACCATCATGCCGGGTGAAGTGGTTGCCATTCTCGGCCCTTCGGGTTCCGGAAAATCGACCCTGATTCGGCTTATCAACCAGCTTGAGAGCCTGAGCGGCGGGGAGATTCTGATCGACCACAAGCCGACCGGACAGCTTTCCGGCAGCAGGCTACGTCAGTTACGCAGCCGCGTCGGGTTTGTGTTCCAGCAGTTCAATCTCTATGCCCACCTTACCGCCAGTCAGAACATCACCCTGGCACTGGAGCACGTTCACGGCTGGAAACCCCTGCCCGCCCAGGAGCGCGCGCTGGCGCTGCTGGAGAAGGTCGGCATGCTGGAGAAGGCGCACCGCTTCCCCGCTGAACTTTCCGGCGGACAGCAGCAGCGCGTGGCGATTGCCCGTGCTCTGGCCTCGTCGCCGCAAATCATTCTCTTTGACGAGCCGACGTCGGCACTCGACCCGGAAATGATTGGCGAAGTGCTGTTTGTGATGAAAACCCTCGCCCACAGCGGGATCACTATGATTGTCGTTACCCATGAGATGCAGTTCGCCCGGGAAATTGCCGATCGAATCGTCTTTATCGACGGCGGAAAAATTCTGGAAACCGCGCCCCCGGCGCAATTTTTCAATCAACCGTCGCATCCCCGTGCGAGGCGTTTCCTGCAAAAAGTGCTGGATCCGCTGCATCAGGAGCAACTGTAATGCCCGCTCTGGACTGGCAGGGGGTGCTGGCCGGACAGCCCCTGCACTGGATCCTCTCCGGATTTCTCACCACTCTGTGGGTGACGCTGGCGGGGATTATGCTGGCCAGCCTGCTCGCCTTGTTCTTTATGCTTTTGCGGCTTTCCGGGGGACGTTTCGGGATATTGATCGTCAGCGGCTGGGTATCGCTGTTTCGCAATACGCCGCTGCTGGTACAGCTGCTGTTCTGGTATTTCGCCGCCTGGAACGGGTTGCCGCAGGGGCTGCGTGATGCGGTGAACGCAGACCACAGCTGGTCCATTTTACCCGGTGACGTCTGGTGGTTTACGCCAGAGTTTTTATGCTCCGCCTGGGGGTTAGGCGTCTTTACCTCGGCGTTTTTAATTGAAGAAGTGGAATCGGGGCTGCGTTCCGTACCTGCCGGGCAACGGGAGGCGGCGCTCGCTCAGGGATTTTCCTCATGGCGTCTGTTTCGCTACATTCTTCTGCCACAGGGGCTCGCTAACGCGTGGCAGCCCGTCGTCGGCCAGTATCTTAACCTGATGAAGCTCTCCTCGCTCGCGAGCGGGATTGGCTTCGCCGAACTGACCTACCAGGTCCGCCAGATAGAAAGTTACAACGCCCATGCACTGGAAGCCTTCACCTTCGGTACGGTGCTCTACTTGCTTACCGGGATGGTGACGGGAAGCGTGCTGGTGCGCCTCGGCCCCCATTCAGGGAGGAAATATCATGATCCCCGGATTTAACGTTATTGTCGAAAACCTGGATTATCTGCTTTGGGGACGTGCGGCTGCGGGAGAACCCGGCGGCGTACTGCTCTCACTGCTGATGGCCGCAGGCGCCGCCGCGCTTGCCCTGCCCGGCGGGATTGTGCTGGCTTGCGTCGCCTGGCGCTATCCCGGCGTGGTGCGCAGTGCGCTGTTTGCGTGGGCAGAGTTGATTCGCGGGATCCCCCTGATCTTCGTGATATTCTGGATGTGGTATCTGCTGCCACTGATAACCGGCAGGGATCTCCCGGGCGCGACGACCGTCACGCTGGCGCTGGCCTGGTTTACCGCGGCTGCGGTGATGCATTCGGTGTTAGCCGGACTGAGAGCCCTGCCGTCGGGCCAGAATGAGGCCGCGCTTTCTCAAGGGTTCAGTACGCAGCAAACGCTGTGGCGCGTGCTGCTGCCGCAGGCGCTGAGAAATATTCTGCCGTCGCTGGTGGGGATTTTTATCAGCCTGCTGAAGGATACGTCGCTGGCGTTTATCGTGAACGTTCCTGAACTGACCACGGTGGCGGGACAGATCAACAACCGGGTGCAAATTTACCCGGCGGCCATTTTTATCTTCACGGGTGTGATCTATTACCTGCTCTGCTGCTCGCTTGAGCTGCTCGCGAAGCGCTGGCGAGTTAGCCGGCCAGCGCTTTAACCACCGTTTCCATCGCTTTGGTGGTCAACTCACTGCGCTTAACGCGCTGGTTCGCCAGCGCGGTACGCAGAACGCCCGCAATGACAATATGTTTCGGCTCCTGCCCTAAATCACGCATTTCGAGAACGACCTTGCCTACCACCCGACACATCTCCTGGTACAGCGCTTCGTCTTTGGTCACATTGCCCATTGCCATCACTCCGTTGCCCTAAACCGTCAGCTTAAATCATTCGTCGGCTGGATACAAAAAAGAAGCCCGGCGTGTAGTTCGCCGGGCTTCGTCTGGAAAATCAGGAGATTAGTTGTTTACCGGGATGACTGCGCCTTTGTATTTGGTGCGGATCCAGTCCTGAATCTCTTTGGAGTGCAGCACGTTCACCAGCGCGACGATATCCTTCTTCTTCTCGTCACCGCGATGAACGGTAATGATGTTGGCGTACGGGTTATTCTCACCGCTTTCAACCGCAATGGGATCGTGCACCGGATCCAGACCGGCATCAATTGCGTAGTTGGCGTTGATCACCACCGCAGCACCTTCGTCGTTGTTGTACATCTGCGGCAGCAGAGATGCCTCAACGTTAGGGGTGAATTGCAGCTTTTTCGGGTTCTCCACGATATCGCTGATGCGCGCGGTCACTTTATCGATGCCTGGCTTCAGCTTGATCACGCCCTCTTTTTCGAAGATGGAGAGAATACGCCCTTCCTCGGAAACCGCATCACGCATGATGATTTTGCCGCCTTCCGGCAGATCCTTCAGCGATTTGTATTTTTTCGAATAGATACCGATCGGCTCAATGTGGATTGCGCCCGCACTGACAAAATCATAATCCTTATCGCCCGCATGATCTTTCAGGACGCTGTTCAGGTAAGGGATGTGCTGGAAATAGTTGGCGTCAATGTCATGCCCCGCCAGCGCCGTGTTTGGCAGAATGTAGTCCTGGAACGGTTTAATCTCCAGATCGATCCCCTGCTTCGCCAGAATCGGCTTAGCCTGCTCCAGAATTTCCGCGTGCGGGGTGTTGGACGCCCCCACGGTGAGCGTGTCCGCCCAGGAGGCAAAGCTCAGGGCACTCAGGGTTGCGGCGGCGATCAGTGTCAGTGTCTTTTTCATGATGTGGTTCCTGTGTGTATTTATTAGCGTTTATCTAACAGTGAAGTAATGGCATCGCCGCAGAACTGGATAATGAACACGATGATCAGAATGGTCACCGTTGCCACCAGCGTGACGTCACCATGGTTGCGCTGGAATCCTTCCAGATAAGCCAGATTTCCCAAACCGCCGGCACCTATCACCCCTGCCATTGCGCTGTAGCTCACCAGCGCAATCAGCGTCACCGTCATACCTGAAACCAGTGCGGGTGAAGATTCCGGCAATAAAACCCGAAACACTAACGTGCTCAGCCGCGCGCCCATCGAACGCGTGGCCTCAATGACTCCTTTGTCTACTTCTCGCAAGGCAATCTCGACCAGACGGGCGTAGAACGGCGCCGCGCCCACAATCAGGGCGGGCAGCGCAGCGTTAGCGCCGAGAATGGTCCCCACAACGGTCTTGGTGAACGGGATCAGCAGAACGATGAGAATGATGAACGGAATCGAGCGGAACACGTTCACCACAATCGACATCACGCTGTAGACCGTGCGGTTGTGGAATAACCCGCCGCGGGCGGTTAAAAACAGCGCCAGACCGAGCGCGATCCCCAGGACAAACGTCGCCACGCCGGAAAGCGCGGTCATGTAAAGCGTCTCCTGGGTTGCAGCCCAAAGCTGATCCCACTTCAGGTGCGGAAAGAGTTCTTCAGCCATGCTTGATTACCTCGCCTTCAATATCGCTTTGCTTCAGGTCGGCGAGGATATTGTTCAGTTGTTCGTCCGATGCCACCACGTGCACCCAGAGCTGCCCGAAAACACCGTGGGCGGTTTGCGTCATTTTGCCGTGCAGGATGTTAAACGGCAGGCCGTAGCGCAGGGTCAGTTCACCGACGATCGGCCTGTGCGTGCTGTGCCCGGTGAAGGTCAGCCTGATCACCGTGCCTTCCAGATCGTTTGCCAGTTCGGTATTGAAGGTCTCTTCCTCCGCGTACTGGCTCACCTGGCGGACAAACTGCCGGGTGATCGGCTGCTGCGGACGCGTAAACACGCTCAGCACGTCCCCCTCTTCCACCACCTTGCCGTTTTCCATCACCGCCACGCGGTCGCAGATTTTGCGCACCACGTGCATCTCATGCGTAATGAGTACGATGGTCAGGTTAAAGCGACGGTTAATGTCCAGGAGCAGATCGAGGATCTGATCGGTGGTCTGCGGATCCAGCGCCGAGGTGGCTTCGTCACACAGCAGTACGTCCGGATGATTGGCCAGCGCGCGGGCAATGCCCACACGTTGTTTTTGCCCGCCGCTCAGCTGGGATGGGTAGGCATTCTCGCGCCCCTTCAGGCCGACCAGCTCCACCAGCTCGGCAACGCGAGCCTGAATTTGCGCTTTTGGCACACCGGCAATTTGCATTGAAAAGGCGATATTTTCCTTCACCGTGCGCGACCAAAGCAGGTTAAAGTGCTGGAACACCATGCTGATTTTCAGGCGTGCCTGACGCAGCGCTTCTCCCTTCGCGGCGGAGATATCCTGACCGTTAATGGTGACGCTGCCGGCGCTGGGCTTTTCCAGACCGTTCAGCAGACGGATCAGCGTACTTTTCCCGGCCCCGCTGTAACCGATGATCCCGTAAATCTGTCCCTGTTCTATCGTCAGGTTGACGTTATCTACGGCTGTCAGCGCCTGTTTCCCGTTGTCAAAAACCTTCGAAATATTGCTGAGTACAATCATTCTTATTCGTTATCCGTTTCGCATATAGCGGTTTAGCAGTATGGATGTCCAAAAGATAGTAAACAGCCGTTATCAGCTTTTAAATGACCAAAAAAGAATTTCTTATAATGCTCAGGAATAAGCAGCGAACTGGCGGGTGAAAAGCATTTAGATGAATATCAGCAATAATTATCTGCCATTTGCATATCAGGTCTTACTCACCCGACGAAATCGGCTAATTTTGCAGCACTTTATGCGGATATAGCCATCCTCACATCCGGACAACTTTACGTCTTGCTGTCTTTCCATCTGAAAACACAAGGATTATTCCTTTCCGTTCTAAAACTCAGTGAAAGGTTCTTTATTGAGAAAATTTCATGGTTCTATCATCCGGTCATCACCCCTTCACAGGACATGACCATGACGCTTTACCACTCCGTCACCGAACTGATTGGCCGTACGCCGCTCATCCAGCTGCACAAGCTGGACACCGGCCCCTGCTCGCTGTTTCTGAAGCTGGAAAACCAGAATCCCGGCGGCTCGATTAAAGACCGCGTCGCGCTGTCGATGATTAATGAAGCCGAGCGTACGGGCCAGCTACGGCCCGGCGGCACCATTATTGAAGCCACGGCGGGGAACACCGGCCTGGGGCTGGCGTTGATTGCGGCGCAGAAGGGCTACTCGCTGATCCTGGTGGTGCCGGACAAAATGAGCCGCGAGAAGATTTTCCACCTGCGCGCGTTAGGGGCGCAGGTCGTGCTGACCCGTTCAGATGTGAATAAAGTGCATCCGGCCTACTACCAGGATTATGCCCGGCGGCTGGCGAACGAACTGCCAGGCGCGTTTTATATTGATCAGTTCAATAACGCGGCCAATCCGCTGGCGCACCGCACCACTACCGCACCGGAACTGTTTGAACAGCTTGACGGCCAGATCGATGCCATCGTCGTCGGCGTGGGGTCCGGCGGTACGCTGGGCGGCTTACAGGCGTGGTTTGCAGAACATTCGCCGCAGACGGAATTTGTGCTTGCCGATCCGGCCGGGTCGGTGCTGGCGGACCAGGTTGAGACCGGACGCCATCACGATGCCGGATCGTGGCTGGTTGAGGGGATTGGCGAAGACTTTATCCCTCCGCTGGCGCACATCGAAGGGGTTAACCGCGCCTGGCGCATTACCGATGGCGAGGCGTTCACCACCGCCCGCGATCTGCTAAAAACGGAAGGGATCCTGGCGGGCTCTTCCACCGGCACGCTGCTGGCGGCGGCGCTGAAATATTGCCAGGCGCAGACTACGCCAAAACGTGTGGTCACCTTCGCCTGCGACAGCGGCAATAAATACCTCTCGAAGATGTTCAACGACGACTGGATGCGCCAGCAGGGGCTGATTTCGCGTCCGCAGGCAGGCGATCTCTCGGACTATATTGCCCTGCGCCACGATGAAGGCGCGACGGTGACTGCCGCCCCGGACGACACGCTTTCCACCGTGCTGGCCCGCATGCGCCTGTACGACATCTCCCAGCTGCCGGTGCTCGATAACGACAAGGTCGTCGGCATCATCGACGAGTGGGACCTGCTGCGACACATCGGGGGAGATGCCGATCGCTTCTCTCTCCCCGTGACGGCGGCCATGACGCGTCAGGTCGAATATCTGGATAAGCAGGCCCCGGAGAGCGCCCTGTACGCCATCTTTGACCGTGGCCTGGTGGCGATTATTTATGACGAAGATCGCTTTCTGGGTCTAATCACACGCAGTGATGTACTCACCGCCTGGCGTAACCGCCTGACAAAATAAAAGGAGCAAAAGATGAAAAACCTGGCCACCCTCAGCGTTCACAGCGGTGAGTATCACGACCCGCACGGCGCCGTGATGCCGCCAATTTACGCCACGTCGACGTTTGCGCAACCGGCACCGGGTGAACATACCGGCTACGAATACTCCCGGAGCGGCAATCCAACCCGCCACGCGCTGGAGACCGCCATCGCCGAACTGGAAGGCGGCACGCGCGGGTACGCTTTCGCGTCAGGGCTGGCAGCCATTTCCACCGTGCTCGAACTGCTGGATAAAGACAGCCATATCGTCGCCATTGACGACGTGTATGGCGGTACGTATCGCCTGATCGAAAACGTGCGCAAGCGCAGCACCGGGTTACAGGTGAGCTGGGTTAAGCCGGACGATGTAGCCGGGCTTGAGGCCGCCATTCGCCCGGACACCCGCATGATCTGGGTGGAAACGCCAACGAACCCGCTGCTGAAACTGGCCGACCTGGAGGCCATCGCGGACATTGCCCGGCGCCATAATGCGATCAGCGTGGCGGATAATACCTTCGCCTCCCCGGTCATTCACCGGCCGCTGGAGGCGGGGTTCGATATAGTGGTCCACTCCGCCACTAAATATCTCAACGGTCATTCAGACGTGGTTGCCGGGCTGGCTGTTGTCGGGGCAAATAAGGATCTCGCGGAGCGTCTGGGCTATCTGCAAAACGCGGTTGGCGGCGTTCTGGATCCGTTCAGCAGTTTCCTGACGCTGCGGGGGATTCGCACCCTCTCTCTGCGCGTTGAGAAGCACAGCGCCAACGCACTGGCAATTGCGCAATGGCTGGAGCAGCATCCGCAGGTAGACCGCGTGTTCTATCCCGGGCTGGCGTCACATCCCCAGTATGCGCTGGCACGCAGACAAATGGCGCTGCCGGGCGGCATGATCTCCGTTGTGATTAAAGGCGATGTGCAACGCGCGGCAGAGGTGATCCGTCATCTTACGCTCTTTACCCTGGCGGAAAGTCTGGGCGGTGTGGAGAGTCTGGTGAGCCAGCCCTACAGCATGACCCACGCCTCCATACCTCTGGCGCAGCGTCTTGCAAACGGCATTGTGCCGCAGCTTATCCGCCTGTCGGTGGGGATTGAGGATGCGAAGGATCTGATCGCCGACCTTCAGCAGGCGCTGGAAAAGTGAGCAAAAAACGGCGGGCGTTGCGCCTGCCGTCATAAGATGACATTAGACCTTAACGCCTTGATAACAAACTTATGTGAATCTGCACAGATTGTTTTGAAACGCTGTTTCCATTTTCCTTTTTACTGTAAATCAGCGTATAATGCGCGCCAAATCCCTGGTGAATGGTTTCAGCGCTTGGAATACAAAAAACAACGTACAACTTCTCCTCTCCTTCGTTGGGCTGGCACTCAGGCACACTTTCTTCTGCACGCTCATTTGATGTCACCTATTCTTAGTGCGTGTCATATACTCTTTCGCAACACAGGTTTGACTCCGCGGCGGTGCGCCCCCGGAGCGAGATTTCCATATCCTTCCCAACTTAAAGACTAAGACTGTCATGAAAAAGACGAAAATTGTTTGTACTATCGGCCCGAAAACCGAATCCGAAGAGATGCTGAGCAAAATGCTGGATGCCGGCATGAACGTGATGCGTCTGAACTTCTCCCACGGCGACTATGCTGAACACGGTCAGCGTATTCAGAACTTGCGCAACGTGATGAGCAAGACCGGGAAAAAAGCGGCAATCCTGCTCGACACCAAAGGTCCTGAAATCCGCACCATCAAACTGGAAGGCGGTAACGACGTTTCCCTGAAAGCGGGCCAGACCTTCACCTTCACCACCGACAAATCCGTTGTAGGTAATAACGAAATCGTTGCCGTGACCTACGAAGGCTTCACCAGCGATCTGTCCGTTGGCAACACCGTGCTGGTAGATGACGGCCTGATCGGCATGGAAGTGACGGCGATCGAAGGTAACAAGGTTATCTGTAAAGTGCTGAACAACGGCGATCTGGGCGAAAACAAAGGCGTTAACCTGCCGGGTGTGTCCATTGCTCTGCCAGCGCTGGCTGAAAAAGACAAACAAGACCTGATCTTCGGCTGCGAACAAGGCGTGGACTTCGTTGCTGCCTCCTTTATCCGTAAACGTTCTGACGTGGTTGAGATCCGTGAGCACCTGAAAGCGCACGGCGGCGAGAACATTCAGATCATCTCCAAGATCGAAAACCAGGAAGGCCTGAACAACTTCGACGAAATCCTCGAAGCGTCTGACGGTATCATGGTTGCGCGCGGCGACCTGGGCGTAGAAATCCCGGTTGAAGAAGTGATCTTCGCGCAGAAGATGATGATCGAGAAATGTGTTCGCGCGCGTAAAGTGGTTATCACCGCAACGCAAATGCTGGACTCCATGATCAAAAACCCACGCCCTACCCGCGCTGAAGCAGGCGACGTGGCAAACGCCATCCTCGACGGTACCGATGCCGTTATGCTGTCTGGCGAATCTGCAAAAGGGAAATACCCTCTGGAAGCGGTCGGCATCATGGCGACCATCTGTGAGCGTACCGACCGCGTGATGAAAAGCCGTCTGGATTACAACAACGACAGCCGTAAACTGCGCATTACCGAAGCCGTGTGCCGTGGTGCGGTAGAAACCGCTGAGAAACTGGAAGCCCCACTGATTGTCGTGGCGACCCAGGGCGGTAAATCTGCGCGTGCCGTGCGTAAATACTTCCCGGATGCGACCATTCTGGCGCTGACCACCAACGAAACCACCGCGCGTCAGCTGGTGCTGAGCAAAGGCGTGATCCCACACCTGGTGAAAGAGATTGCCTCTACCGATGATTTCTATCGTCTGGGTAAAGAAGTGGCTCTGGAACTGGTTGATTGTGGCCTGGCCCAGAAAGGCGACGTGGTGGTTATGGTTTCTGGCGCGCTGGTTCCAAGCGGCACCACCAACACTGCATCTGTCCACGTGCTGTAATATTTCACGAACAAATTATTGTTTTGTTAAAAAGCGTCCTTCGGGGCGCTTTTTTTATTCCCGCCTTTAACCAGAACTATTCAAAAAGCAAATCGGGTTTTTCTATTTAATCGCGATTTATCTAAGATGAATCCGATGAAAAATGCCTTTTTTAACATAGCTTTTTCGTCAAAATTGCCGATTTCGTTGCTTCTTTGAGCGAACGATCAAAAATAGGCGTAATCCCATCAAAAAAATATTCTCAACCCAAAAAACTTTGTGTAATACTTGTAACGCTACATGGAGATTAACTCAATCTAGAGGGTATTAATAATGAATCGTACTAAACTGGTACTGGGCGCGGTAATCCTGGGTTCTACTCTGCTGGCAGGTTGCTCCAGCAACGCTAAAATCGATCAGCTGTCTTCTGACGTTCAGACTCTGAACGCTAAAGTTGACCAGCTGAGCAACGACGTGAACGCAATGCGTTCCGACGTTCAGGCTGCTAAAGACGACGCAGCTCGCGCTAACCAGCGTCTGGACAACCAGGCTACTAAATACCGTAAGTAATAGTACCTGTTAATAAAATGGCGCACATTGTGCGCCATTTTTTTTGCCTTCGTCAAACCTCTACTGAAGCGCTTTCTCTCCCTCGCCTTCCGCCACCGCCGCTGAGACACGACTGTTCTGTACCGACAGGACAGAATTGCTGGCTGAAGAACCACTGCCTGCTGACACGGCAACCGGGATCCCCGCTCTGCGCGCCAGGGCCTTGTCGATTTGCGTTTTATCGCTACCTGACTCCGCTGCAAAGGCGGTAAACGCCGCCGAGTGCGTGAACGGCACCGTCTGTGGGTTTTCGCCCTCAGCCTGCGCCAGCGGCCTGTGCACCTCGATATAACGTTTGCCGTCCGGCTCGACGGAGAACTTCACCGGCTCATTGATGATCTGCACCCGCGTGCCGACGCGCACTTGCTCAAACAACGCTTTGATATCGGGCGCGTTCATCCGCATACAACCCGAGCTGACCCGCAGCCCTACGCTGTCCGGCGCGCTGGTGCCGTGAATAAGATATTCCCCATTCCCGATACCCAGACGAAGCGCAAAGCGCCCCAGCGGGTTATTTGGCCCTGCGGGTACCACAGGCGGCAGTTTAATGCCCTGGGCCAGTGAGCGCGCTCTGATGCCCGCTGTGGGGGTCCAGGTAGGGTTAGGGATTTTCTGACTCACACGGGTGGTGCTGACCGGTGTTTCCAGCCCAAGCTGACCAATACCCAGCGGATAGACCTGCACGATATTTTCGCCAGGCGGATAGAAGTAAAGACGCAGCTCCGCCAGATTCACCACAATGCCCTCACGCTCGGTGTCCGGCAGTAGCATCTGGGAAGGGATGGTAATGACCGTTCCTGGCGCAGGGTTCACCGGAGCAATGGTATTATTGGTTTCAAGGATCAGCTGTGCGGCGGTATTAAAGCGACGAGCGATAGACTGAAGTTTATTGTCACCTTCCTGAATGGTGTATGTCTGGTTTTGCCCAATCAGGCGGCTGCCTGCGGGCGGTAAAGGATAATCAACCGCCCAGGCTGAATTAACAGCACTGAGCGAACCAAGGAGTAATAGAGTTATTAGAGATGCGCGCTTCATGCTGAGATTCCTTATTCACTGACCAAACGTCAGAAAGCTGAAAAACCAGCGAGGTGGAAACCACCTCGCGAAACAGAATGAATGCTGTTCTGTCAGTTTAGCTAAGGATTGCGGCTTTGGCGCGTATGGCGCGGATCATCGCTTCCAGTCCCTGGGATCGGGACGGGGTGAGGTGCTGGGTTAAGGCCATTTTTTCAAACCACGGGCGAACGTCAAAGGCGACAATATCCTGCGCCGACATCTGGTGATAAAGAATAAATACGACGGCAATAAGCCCCTTCACAATGGCGGCATCGCTGTCACCCTGTAATTGAATTACGCCTTCGTCCGTCTGCTGCATCAGGATCCAGACCTGGCTCTGGCAGCCCTGAATGATGTTGTCCGGGTTATGCGCCTCTTCGCTGAGCGGCGGCAGGCGCTGACCCAGCTCGATGATATAAAGGTATTTCTCTTCCCAGTTTGCGCAACGCCCAAAGTTGCGCAGCAATTTATCTCTGTCCGGCAAATCTGCCATCTCTCGCCTCTCCGTTAGCCAAGCAGCTGGTGAATACGTTTTAGTCCCGCCACCAGTCTGTCGACCTCTTCCGTTGTGTTGTACATCACCAGCGATGCGCGGCACATAGCCGGTACCTGATAATACGCCATCAGCGGCATCGCGCAGTGATGCCCGGTACGCACGGCGACGCCGTAATTATCAAGGAAACTGCCCACATCATAGGCGTGATGCTTGCCGAGGTTGAAGGCTATCACACCCAGACGGTCAGCAGGGCCATATAAGGTCAGTTCCGGGACGCTGGCCAGCTCCTGCAAGGCATAATGCATCAGCTGCTGTTCGTACTCCTGAATCGCCGCCAGCCCCGTTTCAGTGACGTAGCTAATGGCCGCGCCCAGCCCGATGATCCCGCCCGTGTTGGGCGTACCCGCCTCGAAGCGCCAGGGCGCACGGGCGTAGGTTGTGCCGTCCGTCAGGCTGACGGTGGCGATCATTGACCCGCCCCCTTCCCACGGCGGCATGGCCTGGAGAATGTCCTCTTTCACATACAACACGCCGATGCCCGTCGGGCCATACAGCTTGTGCCCGGAGAAGACGTAGAAATCGCAGTCCAGGGCCTGAACGTCAACCGCATGGTGCATCACCGCCTGGGCGCCATCAATCAACACTTTCGCACCGGCCTGATGGGCTTTGTCGACGATCAGCGCCACCGGATTTTCCGTCCCCAGCACGTTTGAAACGTGGGTCACCGCCACCAGCCGCGTTCTGTCGTCCAGCAGGGCGTCCAGCTTTTCCAGCTGGAGCGTGCCGTCTTCATTCAGGGGGATCACCCGCAGTTGCGCCCCCACACGCTCACAGAGCATCTGCCAGGGCACGATGTTGGCGTGGTGCTCCATCTGGGTGATGATGATGTTATCCCCCGCGTGCACCTGCGCATTGCCCCAGCTGTTAGCCACCAGGTTGATCCCTTCGGTGGTGCCACGCACAAACACCAGCTCTTCCGGCGAACGCGCGTTGAGGAAGGCCGCAACCTGCGTGCGCACGTTTTCCATGCGCTGGGTCGCCTCGGCGCTCAGGGTGTGGATCCCGCGATGTACCGCCGCATAACCGTGGCGATAAAACTCGGCTTCCGCATCCACCACCTGATTTGGTTTTTGCGCGCTGGCCGCACTGTCGAGATAGGCCAGCGGCAGACCGTTCACTTCACGGGTCAGTACCGGAAAATCTGCCCGGACTTTCTCTACGGGAAATGTCATGCTTCGCCTCCAGGCAGCCGCTGACCGATACGGGCCAGCACCTGCTGTTTAAGTCCGCCATCGGGCAGCGCTTCCGTCAGCTCAGCCGCAAAGGCGTAAATAATCATCTTTTGCGCGGCCTGCTGGTCTATCCCGCGCGAGCGCAGGTAGAACATCTGCTCATCGTCAATACGCCCGACCGTCGCCCCGTGGCTGCATTTCACGTCGTCCGCATAAATTTCCAGCTGTGGTTTGGTGTCCACCTCTGCCAGACGTCCCAGCAAGAGGTTGTTGTTGGTCATCTGCCCGTCAGTTTTGATGGCGTGCTGCGCCACGTTTATCAGGCCGTTAAACACCGCACGTCCTTTGTCGCTGACGATGGTTTTGTGCAGCTGACGGCTGTTGCAGTAGCCTTTGTTATGCTCAAGCCAGGTGCGCGTGTCGCACACTTCTGACTTCACTGGCATCGCCAGGCTGTTAATACGTAGCGTAGTGTTTTCACCGTTCAGCTGGGTGCTGGTATTGTGGCGCAGCACCGCGCCGCCAAGCAGGAAGCTGTGGCTGTACGCCGCGGCATCCTGGCCCAGCAGAATATCGTTGTGGGCGAAGTGGTGACTGAGAGGATTCTCAAACGCCAGCTTGATGTGGTGCAGCTGAGCATTGGCCGCCACGTTCATCGTCAGACGCGAACCGGTAAAATGACGGGTGTCGTTAAGGCTGACGTAATGCTCGATCACCGTCGCCTCCGCCCCTTCTGCCAGCTCAAGATGGTGGCGATAGTGGGCGGTGTTAATCTCATCACCCTCAACGCCCTGGGTGATATGCATCAGCAGCAGCGGTTTCGCCGGACGCTGGTTACGCTTAACGCGAATATGGGTGACAGATTGCGACAGGCTCTCTGTCAGGTGCAGGAAGACTTCAGGCTGAACGGGCGCGTTCAGCGACTGTCGTTCATCGTTAATGACGATATCGAACCCGCTCTCCTGCACGCTTTCGCTCAGCTCCGCACGGAACAGACCGTCGACAAACACCAGACGCACGGCATCCACGCTCAGCGCCAGCCTGTCGCGCTGATCGGGGCTGACCTGCGCCAGACGGGTGACAAACTCGCCGTTCAGCAGGCCATCCAGCGGGGTATATTTCCAGTTCTCATGTTTACGCGTCGGTAAACCGAGACGCAGCATCTGCTGGAGATGGTGCTGAGCCTGTTCAGAGCGCGCTCCACCCTGCGCTTCAAACAGCCGGTGCCACTGCTGAAGTGCATTACTGCTGTTCGGTAAGCCAGCCATAACCCTGCTCCTCCAGTTGTTTAACCAGCGTAAAGTCACCGGATTTCACAATGCGTCCCTGGTAAAGCACGTGGACATAGTCCGGTTTGATGTAGTCCAGAATTCGCTGATAGTGAGTCACGATGATAAATGAGCGGTTGCCGTCACGCAGGGAGTTCACCCCGTCGGCAACGATCTTCAGGGCATCGATATCCAGCCCTGAATCGGTCTCATCGAGAATGCACAGCGCCGGTTCCAGAACCGCCATTTGCAGAATATCGTTACGTTTCTTCTCACCGCCGGAGAAACCCACGTTTACCGAGCGGGTCAGCAGATCTTCCGGCATTTTCAGCAGCTTGATCTTCTCTTCAATCAGATCCTGGAAGTCAAAGCGATCCAGCGCCTCAAGGCCGCGATACTTGCGCACCGCGTTCAGCGCGGTTTGCAGGAAGAACTGGTTGCTGACGCCCGGAATTTCCACCGGATACTGGAAGGCCATAAAGATGCCCTCGCCGGCACGCTCTTCCGGCGACATCTCCAGCAGATCTTTGCCGTTAAACTCAACGGAGCCGCTGGTAACTTCATAATCTTCGCGTCCTGCCAGCGTCGCTGAAAGCGTACTTTTCCCGGAGCCGTTTGGCCCCATGATGGCGTGAACTTCACCCGGTTTGACGTCAAAATTGAGGCCACGCAGGATCTCTTTCTCTTCCACGCTAACCTGTAAATCTTTAATGCTTAACATGTGCTTTCCTTAACCGACGCTGTGTTCAAGACTAATGGCGAGGAGTTTCTGGGCTTCAACGGCAAATTCCAGCGGCAGTTCAGAGAACACGTCCTTACAGAAGCCGTTAACGATCATTGAAATCGCATCTTCTTCACTGATCCCGCGTTGCAGGCAGTAGAAAAGCTGATCTTCACCAATACGTGACGTAGTTGCCTCATGCTCAAGCTGGGCGCTGTTATTGCGGCATTCGACATACGGGAAGGTATGCGCCCCGCAGTCCGCGCCAATCAGCATGGAGTCACACTGGGTGAAGTTACGCGCGTTGGTAGCCGTCGGCATGATTTTCACCAGCCCGCGATAGCTGTTTTGGCTGTGACCGGCAGAGATCCCTTTGGAGATGATGGTCGATTTGGTGTTTTTACCGATGTGGATCATCTTGGTGCCGGTATCGGCCTGCTGATGACCGCTGGTCAGCGCCACGGAGTAAAACTCACCGATGGAGTTGTCGCCGCGCAGAATACAGCTCGGGTATTTCCAGGTAATGGCGGAGCCGGTTTCTGACTGCGTCCAGGACATTTTGCTGTTTTCGCCTTCGCACAGCGCGCGTTTGGTGACGAAGTTCAGAATACCACCGGTGTTGCCGTCGCCCGGGAACCAGTTCTGTACCGTAGAGTACTTCACTTCCGCATCTTTATGGATGATCACCTCTACCACCGCCGCGTGCAGCTGGTAGCTGTCGCGCACAGGAGCGGAGCACCCTTCGATGTAGCTAACGTAGCTGCCTTCATCGGCCACCAGGATGGTGCGTTCAAACTGGCCGGTTTTTTCCGCATTGATGCGGAAATAGGTCGAGAGCTCCATCGGGCAGCGCACGCCTTTCGGCACGTAGATAAAGGTGCCGTCTGACGCCACCGCCGCATTCAGTGCCGCGAAGAAGTTATCGTTACTCGGCACCACGGTACCAATATACTTTTTCACCAGCTCGGGGTGATCGTGAATGGCTTCACCAAAGGAACAGAAAATGATCCCCTGCTCCGCCAGTTTTTCACGGTAGGTGGTTGCCACCGAGACGGAGTCAAAAATGGCGTCTACCGCCACCTCTTTGCCTTCGCGCACGGGCACGCCGAGCTGATTAAACGCCTCTTCCACCTCTTTACTCAGGAAGCTGTTCTCCGCGCCGGTTTGCTGAACGGCACCAGGTTGCGAGGCACAGGTATCATCACAGCTGCCGCAGGAGGGCGCGGAGTAGTAGCTATAATCCTGATAGTTCAGCTTATCGTATTGCGCTTTCAGCCAGTGGGGTTCTTCCATCTCCAGCCACGCGCGGAATGCGCTCAGGCGAAACTCCAGCATCCACTCCGGCTCGTTACGTTTCGCCGAAATGGCGCGCACGACCTCTTCGTTGATGCCTTTCGCCAGCTCATCGGTTTGCAGCTGCGTGAAGAAACCCTCTTTATAGTTGAGGTGTCCGCCGCTCCAGGTGTTTACATCACTCGTTGCTTCAGTATTACGAGACATAGTACCGCCTATACCCCAAAGCTTTCGCCGCAGCCGCATTCGTTCTGGGCTTTCGGGTTATGAAATTTGAATAACTGGTTTAAACCTTCCCGAACGTAGTCGACTTCGGTTCCATCGATAAACGGCATCGCCTGTAGCGCGACGTATAACTTTGCACCGTCGGTTTCAAAGACCAGATCGTCCTTTTCAGGTTCGGTTACGGTATCCAGCACGTAGCCAAATCCCGCGCAGCCAGTCTGCTTAACGCCTAAGCGTACGCCGAGGATGTCGGGATTTTTTGCCACCAGCTCATGAATATGCGCCGCCGCCGCGGGCGTCAGCGTTAAACCACGCCAGGCAAAATCGGCCGGATTGAAGGTTTCTGAATGCAGTTCCATAGGTCCACCTCATCTGATAAGCCACCAGGGCATAACACCATGTTAGTGATAACGATTATCACTTCAACCCCCTACGAGCAGGGGCTTTGGGCTAAACCGCCCTTTTTGGCTACTTTCATTAAGCATAGACCCTGTGACGGGATGCGGATGGGATGGTTAGATTTGTTCAATGCATTGATAAATAATGCATTTCATAAGAAAGGCGGTAAGGTGACGGGCAATGATAAAAATTGTATTGGAAATACCTATTTTTGAGATAGCTAAAGTACGCGCAGGCACCATATACATTTTTTACGTATGCCTCCCCCTTAAGACAGGTTCTTTTTAATCCTTTTTTGCCTTACCTGGGCGCGCATAAAGACGTTTGATGGATAAGTTAACCATTATTTATCAGTCTGATAGTGGTTAAATTCCGATCATGATTAATTACATAAACTCATCCCTTTTCGGCGTAATGTTTCCCTTGTTAACCATTTATTCAATAAGGGATTAAATTATGTGGAGTGCCCATAAAGCCGCAGTTCATGCTCGCCAGCATGCAGGTCAGTATAGCCAGAAAAGATGTGCAGAATTTGTTTCAAAATCCATTCGCGCCGGCGGTGCTAATCTACAGAACACACATTATGCTAAGGATATGAAAAGCAATTTAATTCTGGCGGGCTTCCACCAGGTTTACGGTGAGCCTGTTGAGGGCGATGTGGCGGTGATCCAGCCCACTGCGCACCACCCATATGGCCACGCTTGCATCTATGGTGGGAACGGCGTCTGGTACTCTGATTTTGTTCAGCGAACAATGTATCCGGGAAAGGAATACCGGGAATTAAAGCCAGCATATGCAATTTACAGGCATGACTGACATGAAAAAAATAATTCTGGCGATCCTGCTTCTGCCCACTCTCGCATCCGCTGCACAGAAGTTCCCCCCTGAGGTATCCGCTGCCCTTCAGTTTAATAAGTGGTACATCTCGCAAATTATTATCGGGAAAGAGCCCCTGAAAAACTATGAAGCGCTGAGGCCATATGTAACCCGCGAAACTATCAGCAAACTCAAAGCCATGGATAAGCTGGATCCAGATGAATATGACGTGCCTGACGTCGATATGTTCATCAAGGCTCAGGGATATGAAGATGACTGGGGCATCGTCAGTGCGCGGGCGCTGGATTACGATGCCGCCTGTATGCAGGTTTATATCTCATTCGGCAAAAAGCGGGATCACACCGTGATTGACTGCATGGTCAAGGAAGATGGCGTGTGGAAAGTTGAATCCGTGGCCAGTATGAATATTTCAGACAACCTGATGATGGAATAAACCGACGATATGACAGGGGTACTGATGCTATGCATCTTCGCGGATACCCCTGTCGTATCGCCAGAAGGCAAAATCCCGCACTGGCGGTTTACCGTTGCCCCCCTTAACATCAGTGATGGAACGAAACGGCGAAACCCTGTTCACGCCAGTGGTCGAGCTGCTCCTGTTGACGAGGCGTAGGCGCTTTACCGGTCCAGACGAAGATTTTTTGCCCGGGGAAGAGTTCAGGACGTGGAGAATCAATCGGCTCAGCCAGCACGTCGATATGCCAGCCTTTGTAGGCAAGACGGGCCGCTTCCAGCCACAAATGCGTACGGTCGTCGCACTCCCACCCAATCAGCAGCGCATCCTTACCTGCTTTTTTTCGCGACTCACCCAGGCTTGCAACGGCAAACTCAATCAGGACACCGTCCAGCAGGCTCGCCATGTGGCGCACCGTATTCTGGTCCTGGTTCATTCGCTGCCGCACAGGGGTGATGATGTTATCTATCAGAACATCCATCGCATGGTCACGGCGGAACTCGCCGATTTTGGCGCGCAGTTTTGCCGGATTGGCATAGCGCAGAACGGTTAACATCTCTTCCTGAAAAGATGCCCAGTTCCCCTGAGTCATTACTTCTGTATTTTCAAGAAGCGCTTTTACTTTACCGACCGAAACACCCGTTTTCATCAGGCGTTTGATCTCTTCGATACGCAGGATATCTTCATCGTCAAACTGACGATGACCCCCTTCGCTTCGCTGCGGCTTCAACAATCCATAACGGCGCTGCCAGGCACGCAGCGTAACGGGGTTGATACCGCATCGTTCGGCCACTTCGCCGATACTGTAATAGGCCATTAACTCCCTCACGCACAATACTTCCATACCTAACCAAACCAACCTTATCAGATTGTACAAATCATTTGTATAACTAACTCCTCGTTCTGAGACAAGTGAATGGCTCAATGAACCACTCACTCGTTAATGTATTGTTGTATAAATTTAGCCGTACGTACAGGTCACTTTTAAGAGTTACGTACAGGTTTTTATAAATCGTACTTTTTCTCGGGCCAGGCAATCGCCGGTATGCCCCCCAGGCGCGGGCTGGCGAAAAGGTGCCCCTGGAACTGAGAAATCCCGGCAGATTCCAGCCACATCCACTCTTCAGCCAGCTCTACGCCTACCGCACAGAACAGAATTTCCAGGGAGGCGCAGCATTTAATAATTGACTGAATGATCGCCTGACGCGGGCCGCTCTTGTGCACGTTGGCAATCAAATCACGGTTGATCTTGATTCTGTCCGGCTGAAACTGGGCCAGCAGTTGCAGACCGGCGAATCCCGCGCCAAAGTGATCGATGGCCACGCTGATCCCGGCGCTTTTAAGCTGTCTGACCGCGCTGGTGAACTCTTCGAAGCGCGAGATCGCCTCGCTCTCGGTGAACTCGACCACAATTTGCTCCGGCACAAAACCGTTCGCCTCAATTGCCGTCAGTAAAAAATCGACGGCGCCAGGAACATTGACCAGCGTCATCGGCAGCAGATTAATGGACAACGTTTGAGTCTGTAGGCCCAGCGCGCTGGCCATCGACAAAGCCACCTGTTTACTCTTCAGATCCGATTCGTACAGCGCCTCACGCGACAGGTTGGCAAAATAGCTTTCCGGGGACTCACCGGACGGCGTGCGGATCAGGGCTTCCCAGGAAACTACCTGCTGCATAAACGGATCGACGATAGGTTGAAATGCGAAACTACAGTCCGCGCCCTTTGCCACTACTGTCGGCTGGGAGGATAACGGCGTATTTTCGGTGACAAACTCCCAGGCGTCAGCCGGAGGCAGCTCAAAGTAGTTGGCTTTTTCAGTGGCCTCAACGAAGGTGCGGAAAAATTGCAGGGCGCGATCGTTATAGGTCAGCTGATAGCGCGTTGTGCCTTTATCGAGTACCTGTTGCAGCACTTCGTCGGTATCGTACTGACGAAGGTCAAAGAGCTCCATACCCACGTTGCCAAAACGTCTTGAAGGCCCGTGATCGCTTAACAATTCGACCACGTTGTGATGCCGTGGGTCACGGCAGATGAGCTCATAGATCTCCTTAACGTTATCAGCGGGCCCTTCAAGTAACTGAAAAAAGTGTGTGCCGTTAAACAGCAAAATCCCCGTCACATCGAACTGGCGATTTCTACAATTTGCAGCAGCGACCATGTCTTCCAGCGCTTTCACTGGAACGTCCTCGCAGATATGACTGCGGTAAATGATGGTTGTGAGCATGCTAATCCTGAAGATTGAGGGGGTGACCACGAAAACACGTGGGGAAAACTCTGTTATAGCACATTAATTGCCCAACAAATAATTTACATCTCAACGATTTACACGGCTTTTTTGCGTCATTTACGGGCTTGTACAACTCTGCGACGCCGCTTCGGATTGTACAATATATCTTGTGAATACCGCAGTAAATCGTATAAGAATAAGCGCCTGATAAATAATGATTTTATAAAATATATTATAAAATATTTAAAAAATTGTACATTTTAAATGTACAGATTTGAAAATTATGTATACCTTAAATGTAACGTTACTGATTACGAAAATTTACAGGAGCGAAACATGCAGCAGAACGGACACCTCGCAGACTCGGCAACAGCGATTGCGCAGTATTTCGAAAAAGCCGCGCTTCCAACCCAACAGGAAACATTGGGTCAGGTTGTTGTTGAAATCCTTAGCGGCGGGCGAAATCTGAATCGCAAATCGCTCTGCACAAAACTGTTGAGTCGCCTTGAAAAGGCCAATGGCCCGGAAGAGGAACATCATTATCACATGCTTCTTGGCCTGCTCTTCGAACGTTAATGTCATGAACAGCAGTGATGCGGACAGACTGATCGACAAGCTTATTGGAGAAGCCGCTCTTTCACTTTTGAAGGAGCGCGGTCCCGTGACGACCGAGGGATTGGTTCAGCGTCTGCGTAACATGCAAGCATATGAAACGGATCCCCAGCGGCGGGAGACATTAGCGCGAGTGATAGCTGACATCAGCTCTGGCACGGTCGCTTTTAAAGGTCGCAGAACCGCACAAGGACGAATACAGAGAGAGGGATCTCTCAAAAATAACCGAGACAATGTAGTGCCGTTATTTGGAAATGGAAAACCGTCCGATCCTAAAAAGATACATTGACTACAACTTTACAGCTACGGTGAGAACAAATGAGACAAAATATTCAGCTTCAACCCGAATACCACTCCGCCTTTTTAGATAGCGCGTTGTCGGAGTATTTCCGTCACGCAGGCGATCGCTTTGCTGAAGAGTCTGCCATTTTTTCGACTGCGGTTCGTTGTGTTCTTGCTTCCGAAGGTCATTTGACCAACAAAGCGATCATTCTCTGGCTAATCCAGACGTTGGAATCCACCGACGATGTCGTTAAGGCGGATGTGATCCGCAAGACGCTGGAAATTGTCGTCGGTTACACCATGGACGATCTTTAACGCCTCCCCCATCCCTACGGATAGCGTGTCATCGTCAATTCTGACGAACAGACTGACGATGACACACCCTCTCTCCACAAACGCCCTGTTAATCAAGAACGCTGAATGTGGCATGGATCCTGCTTAGTCCGCTAAGGGACTGGGCTTTCCAGTAAACATTGCTTCATTTCTTAACAGGTCTGTTATTGATGAAAAAAATCGCCAGCGTCTGCCCCTACTGCGGTGCAGGCTGCAAACTAAACCTCGTCGTTAAAAATAACCGGATTATCCGTGCCGAAGCCGCTGATGGCGTAACCAATCAAGGCACGCTTTGCCTGAAAGGGTTCTACGGCTGGGACTTTCTTAACGACACACGGCTGCTTACCCCCCGTCTGACGCAGCCCATGATCCGCTACAGCAAAGGCGAGGCCTTTACCCCTGTTACTTGGGAAGAGGCCATTCGTTATACCGCTCACAGGCTTAAAAGCATCAAAGAACAGTATGGCCCTCGGTCCATTATGACCACGGGTTCCTCACGGGGAACGGGCAATGAGACCAACTATGTGATGCAAAAATTTGCCCGTGCGGTGCTGAATACTAACAACGTCGACTGCTGCGCCCGCGTCTGTCACGGTCCGTCCGTTGCCGGTTTACAGGAGACCCTCGGCAACGGCGCCATGAGCAATTCCATTAACGATATTGAAAACTCAAAATGCCTGCTGGTATTCGGCTATAACTGCGCCGACTCTCACCCCATCGTCGCCCGACGCGTGCTTAAAGCACGTGAAAATGGCGCTAAAATCATCGTCTGCGATCCGCGTCATATTGAAACGGCACGCATTGCCGATCTTCATCTTCAGCTAAAAAATGGCAGTAACATGGCGCTGGTCAATGCCTTTGGCTATGTCCTGCTGGAAGAGGAACTGTACGACAAAAACTACGTTGCCCGCTTTACCGAAGGGCTTGAGGCGTACCGGCTGACGGTAAAAGATTACGCACCCGAGCAGGTTGAACATCTGACGGGGATCCGCGCGCGGGATGTTCGTCAGGCAATGCGCATGTTCGCAGCGGCGCCTTCAGCAACGGTGATGTGGGGGATGGGCGTCACGCAGTTTGGTCAGGCGGTCGATGTGGTGAAAGGTCTCTCCAGCCTGGCGCTGCTGACCGGCAACCTGGGCCGCCCTGCCGTCGGCGTGGGTCCGGTTCGCGGGCAAAATAACGTTCAGGGTGCCTGCGATATGGGCGTTCTGCCCAATATGTTCCCCGGCTACCAGGACGTCACTGACCCGGCGGTCAGACTGAAATTTGCCGATGCGTGGAAAATCAATGTCAACCGGATGGACGATCGCGTCGGGACGCGTATCACCGAAGTGCCGCATCTCGCGCTGGAAGGAAAGATCAAAGCGTATTACATCATGGGGGAAGATCCGCTTCAGACAGAAGCCGATCTGGGACTGGTCCGCCGCGGCTTTGAGGCGCTCGATTTTGTGGTGGTTCAGGACATCTTTATGACCAAAACGGCAGAGGTGGCTGACGTGCTGCTCCCTGCTACCTCATGGGGAGAGCACGCCGGCGTGTTCACCTGTGCCGATCGCGGCTTCCAGCGTTTCGGCAAAGCCATTGAGGCCAGCGGCAACGTGAAGCGCGACTGGGAGATCATCAGCCTGCTGGCCACGGAGATGGGTTATCCCATGCATTACGAGGATAACCAGCAGATCTGGGACGAAATACGCGAGCTGTGCCCCCTCTTCTACGGCGTGACCTACGAAAAAATGGGCGAGATGGGTCATGTGCAGTGGCCCTGTCCCACCCTCGATCATCCCGGCACTCCCTACCTGTACAAGGATAATCAGTTCGACACCCCCACTGGCAAAGGCCAGTTATTTGCCGCCCCCTGGCGCGCCCCGGCGGAGATACCGGATGCGGATTACCCGCTGGTACTGTGCACGGTGCGCGAAGTGGGTCACTACTCCTGTCGCTCAATGACCGGGAACTGCGCGGCGCTGCAAAGCCTGGCCGACGAGCCGGGCCGGGTGCAGATCAACCAGGCCGACGCGGATGAACGGGGGATTGCCGAGGGCCAGCTGGTCTGGGTACGTTCACGCCGGGGTAAAGTGATCACGCGCGCCAGCATCAGCGAGCGCATCAATGCGGGAGCAATCTATATGACCTACCAGTGGTGGATTGGCGCCTGTAATGAGCTGACGCAGGATAATCTCGACCCGATCTCCAGAACGCCGGAAACGAAATATTGCGCCGTGCAGCTGGAGGCGATCGAGGAACAGCGCTGGGCGGAGGATTTTGCGGCTTCCGCGTACCAGACCATGAAGACGCGGTTGATCGCTGCGGTTAACGTTTAAATGCATTGCCGGGTGGCGGCTATCGCTGCCCGGCCCGCTATCCGCTGCTGTTTTACGTTATCTGTTGTGCATAATTATTTTCCAGGTAATCGCGAAGCAGGTTCGGACGGCTCTTTTTCTCCATCAGCCTTCTCAACAGTACGATCAGCTCGTAATCGCTTCGCAGATTAAATTTCTGCATCATCATATATTTATGGGTAAAGACCGTTTTTTCGCTCATCTTCAACGCGTTCGCGGTCTGCACCACCGACAGCCCCCGGTAAAAATTGACCATAATACGAATCTGTTGCCGGGATAACCCTTTATGCTGGCAGTCGAAACAGGTCTTTTTATTCAACGTGTAACCTGGTAATTGCGTCCTGAACCACGCGATAAACAGAACGCCGCTAATACGATCAAGCGACGCTCGGCGCGGAAGAAAAATAATGTCCTGAAAGCAGGAAGGCAGCGCCGAAAAACGCAGCTCATCGTCGACGAGACCTAACACAATTCCTTTTTGCCGGGCCAGTAACTCCGGAAAACAGGTCAGCGTTTCCCCCTGACATAATGAAAGAACAATAATATCGGCCTGGCTGACGTTTTCATTGGTCAGCGCCAGGTGAAATGTGATGGAGCGATGAAAGTTATGCTTAAAAAAATCGTCGAAAAAGCTCTGTAGCCCAGCCTGAAAAAACAGATCCGTTTCCTGAATCAGAATATTTAACATAGTTCACACCAACGTCTTTAAAAAAGGCTTATCACCGGCATTCAGTTGTACTGCATCGTCATCACCACAACCGCATTGATGCTTCCCGGCGTGGCGCCTCCCGGCATGGATCTTACCGAGGCCAACATAGCCATTGTCGCGGTTCTGTCCGCGGCAATGGTCTGGGTCATGCTGGTGCCTGTTCCTTTAAGCGCGCCGGTTTGGGCATCGCGCATGGCTATCGCCACGTGCGTGGCCGAACCGCTGTTCATAAAATAGTCCGCGCCCGCCTCGGGATCGGGGCTGCCGGTGAAAGCGACGGTCACACTCTGCGTTCCCGTTGGGCACTGGGTAAACAGCAGACTGAAAGGCACCGGATCCGATGTTGAGCCCGGCGTCGCCATATTGGTTGCCTGAATATTGCCCAGGTTGACATCAAGGCTGTTACTGCCGCCATTAAATATGCACGGCGACGCAACGATATTTCCCGTCACACCGATGTTGACGCTATCAGCGGAGCATACCTTCCCGCTGAGTAAGGCAAGTAAAAGCAGTGTCCTGCATCTTATTTTCATCTTCTTACCTGCTACTGGTAGGTCAAATTAAGGGTGGCGGAGGCATTCGCTGAACCTGACTCCACGCGGGTTAACGTCTGGTAATACCGGGCCGTTAATGGCAACGTCTCTTGCCCCCCGGCAGACTGCCGCAAGAATAGTCGGCTGTTCATCACCAGCGGTGCACCGTTATAGATAAGCTGCACCCCCACCCCTTTCGCAGTGCCGGCATTTCCCTGCCCGGTTAAGGCCATCACGCTGGTATTGGCGCTGTCCGGGTTCTGTATTCCACTGAGCGAGACCGTAATATTGGTTCCGGCGGCGCAGGTCAGGCCCAGGTTTTGCGTGTTCTGTGCTCCCGCGGGCGTGGTGCCCACCGTGGAGCCGAACGCCGAGGCGGGAATATCCCCTATCGGAAACGTCAGCTGGGCCGTATTCACCGTGCACGCCAGCGCATTGATGGTGCCGGAGGTGAGCTGCGTGGTCAGACCGTCACGGTAGAGGCCATCGCTTCCCTGAAGCGTCACGACACCGATCGTCCCGGGGGTTAATGCCCCCGATGAGACCGGCCCCGTCACCACCAGCTCAATCCTCCCGCCGTACCAGTCCACATAGGAGGTCTGCGCAATGTACGAGAACGTATTGCTCGGGTTTTCAAAATAGCCGTTGGAAGAAAAGCGTATCCCTATCCCGCTGACGTTCGTGTTGTAAACATGGTTGCCGTAGCTGCTCAACGTGGCGCCGTTGTAGCGCAGGCTAAATCCCAGCATCAGCGGATTAGTACACCCGGTAAGATAGGAGCCTGTGGCTGACGCCGCGCCAGAAAATACCACCGTGCCGACAGGCGCATCGCGCTGCGCGTTGATCGTCCCCACGGACAGGGTGGAAAGCTGCGGGGTGATGGTGGTGCAGGTACCGGCACGAGCCATATTTGCCGCCGCGAGCAAACAGAGCAGCAGCATCGCGTTAAGACATTTCATGTTAGCGTTCCTGACGGCAGGTGGCGTGCATATCAGCGATCCCACCGTACGTTGAGTGATTCGGCAGCGTGAAATCAGCGCGGCATTGCTGACTGGATTGACTTCCCCATATAGCGACTAACGTTCCCTGCTCGCGCATCCCGGTTAAATAGACCTGACCGCGATCGCCGACAATAAAACTGCCGCTGTCATCACCCACAAGGGTGACCACCGCCCCAAACGGAACGGCGCGGTCGCTGTCGGTCAAGGTCATCAGCACCCGGCGTCCTGACTTCGGCAGATAATCGGCTCTCACCACCGCTCCCCGCGTCGGCGTCACCGTGCGGGTGTTGATCTCCAGCTCGACATCGTCCGGCATCGTTTCCGGGTCGAGGGTGAGATCGTTTTTCCGGTAGACAGAAAGGTTGCTCACGACCGTATATCCGCGAAAATCTGTCCGTACACCGGGCTGATTGCGGATATCCACGTCGTGGGCGCCGGGGGCTTTGATTAAGACGCTGGTCTCCCCCAGCGGCTGGGAAAGCGTGATGCCATCAGCATGGGCGAGAATGCCGCCTTGCAGCCCGTAATTCAGGCGTTCACTGTTTTTGTCATAACCATAACCTGCCGTGACTTCGCCATAGGCGCCTTTGTAGTCCGCGTTAACATTGCCGGTATAGCCCACGCCCTCTGTTCCGTATCCCTGCTGTACGTTCCAGTTCAGGGCACGGTTCTCGAGCGCTACCCCGTTCAGGCCGACGTTATGCGTCGTCCCGTTATTCCCGCTGGCGTTCATGCCATAGTTAGCCCATGTCTGCGGCAAAAATTTATCCAGCGGAATGCTGACGTTGAACGCCAGAAGCTGGTCATGGTCAGCGTTTTTTTGGCTGTCGCGGGTTTCTGACGCTGAGCGGACATTTTTGCTGTAAGTCCATGTCAGGCCATAGCTGATGTTATGCCAGTAGTTGCTATAGCCGACGCTCCACGAAGCCATCGACTTACCGTCATTCCAGTAATCTTCCCGCGCCGCACTGAGGGTAAGCGCGCCCAGGTTGTCCCCCAGCGTCTGGCTCATCGTCAGCTCGGCACGGTTACGTCGCCTGTCATGAAGCGCGCTGCTGTCGCCGTAAGAATCGAGGACGTCCTGCATCCCGTAATAGCCGCGGGTCGAGTAGCGATACCCGGCAATCGAAAAGTTGGTCCCGGTATTGATAAAATTCTTGCTGTATCGGGCCCGCCACGACTGACCGTTTGTTTTCGCGGCATGCTCCGGCGTTGACCAGCCCTGAGTGACGTCTGCGGATACAGCCCCGAGATCGCCCATATTCTTGCCCACCCCCAGAGCCGCCGACTGGTACTTATCTGCCCCCTGGACGCCGCCATAGAGCGTAATACCGTGAGGGAGGCCGTAAATTCCGGTCAATTGCCCGAAGGGGGTTTTCTCCACGCTACGGTTATACGAGCGATACTGCCCGGCGGTAAGGGCATATTTCAGGCGCCCCTCCCGTTGCAGGACCGGCAGCGAAGCGTACGGCAGGGTGAAATGTTGCTCACTACCATCAGCTTCGACGATCGTGACATCAAGGTCTCCCGCGCCGCCGGTGGGATACATATCCGCGATCTCAAACGCGCCCGGTGCCACATAGCTTTGGTAGATTTGATAGCCATTCTGACGCACCACGACCTGCGCGTTAGTTCGCGCAATACCGCGCACCACCGGCGCATAGCCTTTCAGGGAATCCGGCAGCATATCGTCGTCGGACGCCAGCTGGACGCCGCGAAACGGCATGCTGTCAAAGACATCGGCAGGCGCGGAACTGTCTCCGAGCGTAAGCTGGGCTTGCAGGGGAATAATCGCGCGCTGCATCAAGGTATAGACGTTGTCCCACTTATCCTGGCCGGACGCATCGCGGGACCAGGTGGTGTAGTTGCGTAACCGCCAGGGACCGACGTTGATCCCCGGCCGCAGGTTTGCATACTGGCTGTCGCTGCGGGTGCCTGCCCCGCTTCTTGCCCGGCTGTTTGCCCCGCTCAGGCTGTAGTTGAGCATGGCCGCGGTAATGCCTTCATCCCACATATCCGGCGGAACGTAACCTCTCGCTGGCAGGTCTATAGCCGCCTGTGGAATGCTAATCGCCAGACGCTGGGCGCCAAACTGGAAATCCGCGCTGGCCTGTGGGATCGCCCTGAGATCGGCGCATTCACCTTCCCCGGCGGCAAGCTGTGGGAAAAGCGCCGTTTTCACGCCCCACGCTTTTAACTGCCCGATACTCAGGCAAGGCTGCAACGTTTCACTGCCGTTAGCATCCTTCACTGCCATAAAACGAATATCCCGCGTTTCCAGCAGCCGATCGTCAAGAATAATATCAACGTGGTATGTCCCGGGCGCCTGCGAGCCGGATTCAAAGGCAGATAAATCCGCTTTTCCCATTCCGGGATTATCCAGCTCTACCAGTTCCGTATTAAACGTCTCACTGGCATACAGTGTGGGAGAGACACCAGCAAGCGCGAGGGCAATAAATATTGCCAGGCGCGCAGGCTGCATTGTATTCAATGCCATTGTCATGACGAACACCTGATTAACGCGTAAGGATCACAAACTGGCCCGGTGTAATTCGCCAGGGCTGCCATAATCGTTAATGACTTTAAACGTCAGCGTATTGCCACTGGTTCCGTTCGGTAACGGAAAACGGGCTGTGCCTGAAGGCATCACGTACGTGACATCGTCAAGTTTCTTATTACCCAACGTAATTTCATTGAAATTGATAACGTACGGCGTAGGGTTATTAACCTGAAGGGTATTTCCCGCACGACGCCAGGTTAATTTATTGGCTTGCTCCTCGGGGGTAGACGCACGAAGAGTCTCTGGTCGATAAATTAATTTGATGCGCGTTTTGACGGCAATTTGCAGCGAGTTCATCTGCTTTGAGGCTGAAGGAATAGCTTTAATGTTCAGCCAGAATAAACTCTCCCGCCCCTGAGGCAGTGAGCCGGTCATGACAATACGCTCAAGGTTTTTTTGCCCGCCGTCCAGCCGATACAGTGGTGGCGTAATAATAAAAGGCGCTTTACCCGATTGTTCATCCTGAACATCTATCCACGACTGGATTAAATAAGGAACGTTATCAGGATTAGTAATACCTATTGACGCCTCTTTTTTAGTCCCATCAAAAATAATACGGGTGCCGCCAATAATTACTCCTGCACTGACGGATGTTAACGTCAGCGGTAACAGCGCCATAGCCAGGCCCATTGTCGTGATAAAACGCATTTTAATACCTCATAAAACAAGGGGCCGGGCGGCCCCCTGCTGATTACTGCAATGACTTAGTTGTATACCACTGAGAAGTTTGCGACCGAGTTAGCCGGGCCCGCGGTCACGGATGCCGCGGTGGAGATATACTGCGCGTAGAAGTTCAGCGTATTATCAGCCGTACTGCTGAGCGGGTAAATATAGCTGTTGCTGCCGTGCAGCGGCAGATCGGCTTTATCTGCCGTCATCAGGTTAATCGCCACCCCGGTGGCCGCCCCCGCCACGGACGTATCAATCGCCAGCAGGCTGGCGTTGGTTAAATCCGGCGTGCCGTCAAAACGGACTTTTGCATTGGTGACCGTTACCGGACAGTTTTTCAAAATAATATTGAATTGCGTCGCAGCCGTTCTCGCCCCGGTTGTCGGGAATTCCGTTTTATAATAATCGCCTAATACCACCACCTGATTCTGGGATGCCACATCAACGTCGCAGGCAGAATCCAGAATATTCCCGTTAAAATTAACGGTACCGGCCGCTGCGAATGCATTGGTCATGGTGAGTACAGAACCTGCCGCTAACATTGCCATCATCAATTTTGTATTCATAATTTTATATCCCGTATTACTTTATTTATTACCGACATTCAGTTGCAGAAACAAAAGACCTTCCGACGAGTCAAAATTTATACAACTCTTTTTCCGCATACAATCAATTTTGAGGTCTAGCTGTAGACCCTCTTTTAACAATTACAAAACATATTCACTCGGAAACACCTTAAGAATAATGGCCAAAGTCTACTTTTAGACCTGAATAAAAAAGGTTTCAATTTCAATTAATTAAGACTCAAAAAAAAGCGAGTCTATAATTAGACTCGCCGCAAACATTCCCTGATCTGCTGGTTTTTAAGATAATTCTTTATGCCGATCAAAAAATGATCGCATCAGTCAGTGAGGTTTCACATGAATACCCGTTTCGCGCCTGAGTCAGATATTGATAAGTCAACAGTGCTCGGCGCTAAGCCTTTTAAGCACATTGAAAAAATAATCGATAATGTTTTGCCGCATGCGGAGAGAAGCATTATTGCCAGAGGAGAAATTATCCATTATTGCTCCGGCGATACCCGTCAATGCTTTTTACTGTTGCATGGCAGCGTGGCGTTACACCGTCGCGGGGACGGTATCGTCTTAAATTCTGAATCCGCGCCATTTATACTCGGCGTGAGCAGCCAGTTATCGTCTGAACACCTGTACGTCAGAGCGCTGGAAACTTCAGAGGTGGCCAGCGTTTCGCTGGCGTGTTTCAATCATGTTGTCGCACAACAGAATTTATGGGAGCACTTCTCAAACCTGCTGATCTACACCGCATCGCGCGTCTACGAACATTGTGCCCAGATATCGCAAATGTCGGCTTATGACATTATCCGCTTTCAACTGGTTGAGTTAATGCAGGAGCCGGAAGCCATAAGACAAAACATTACTGCCGCAGCCTATATCAAAAGCCGCACCTATCTTTCACGCAGCGGCATTATGCGGATCCTCGCGGAGTTGCGGACGGGGAAATACATCACCATGGAGCGTGGCGTACTAGTTGAGATCCATCACTTACCCCGTAAGTACTGAGGCTGTATTTATCTCTGGAGAAGGTGGAAAAGAAGAGCGACACTATAGAGAGTACAGTCTCTTTCCAGGTTAACGCTATGTCTTCTGACAAACCATCGCATCGCGGCTCTCCCTATGCTCAGGAACTGATTTCTCATTTACAGCCGCACTGCGCCACGCATAAAACCGATCCCGGCGAGCAACTAGATCTCCAGGTTGAAGGGCAGAGCATGTGTTATTTAATTCTTGATGGCACGGTCGCCATATACAGAAGAAGCGACGACATGATGCTTTCAACGGCGCGCAGTCCCGCCCTGTTTGGCCTCGCTAACCTGACGGACATTTATTTTAATGACTACCTCCGAACGGTAACGCCTTGCCTGATTGGTGTGCTCACGACCGATCGGGTGGCTGAAATTATCAAAGAGAAGGCGCTGTGGGGGCTGCTTTCTAATCATCTGATGTTTGTCTATAACCGCCTCTATCACAACGTCATGCCGAAAGGCGCGCCAACCGCGTACGAGATGATTCGCCAGCAGCTCGTGCTGCTGATGCAGGAAGATGACAGCTACCGACGCAGCGTGACGGCGGAAAGGTATATCAGGGATAAAACCCATCTTTCCCGCAGTGGCGTAATGCGGATCCTGGCTGATCTGAAAACGGGTGGGTTCATCGAAATGGAAGAAGGCCGGCTGATTAAAATTAACAAACTGCCTGCCAGATACTGAATGTCAGACACAAAAAAGGCCGCGCTTACGGCCTTTTCTTCACTGCTTAATGGACGTGAACGCCCAACCGCCAGGCAAAGTAGATCTCTTCTTTCAGTTCGTTTGAAGAGAGCGCCAGCAAATCCGTAAATTCCAGCTCAAGCTGTTTCAGCTTTTTCAGGTACTGGGCGGGAGACAGATTGCTTTTATCGCGACGTAAATATTCAATTGCCAGCTGTGTTGGGGTTATTTCAGTATCCATGATGTCCTCGCTTATGTTCAAAACGTGACCAGTATATCACAATCGGGCGGCTAATTTTTGACCAAAAACAAGACATCCGGAAACTTTACACAACGGCCGTCGTCAGCCTGGATGAACAACACAGGCGATCCTGCTCGTCCAGAATATCAATCTGCCACACCTGATGACGGCTTCCGGCATGCAGCGCCCGGCAGACGCCGCGCACGCGCCCGCTGCGAACGGAGCGGATGTGGTTGGCATTGACCTCCAGACCCACCACCTTCTGCTCTCCTTCCGTACACAGGTAGCCCGCCACCGACCCCAGCGTTTCGGCCAGCACGACGGACGCGCCGCCGTGCAACAGGCCAAACGGTTGATGAGTACGGTTGTCTACCGGCATCGTCGCTTCCAGTTCGTTGTCGCCAATGCGCGTGAACTGGATATCCAGCAAACCGACCATGTTCTCCGCGCCCATGGCATTTAAGGCCTCCAGCGTGACCGCACGTTTCCAGATCATCCGATAATCTCCAGTAAAGCCTGCAATGGATGGCGGACGCCGTTACCTTCCACCCGTTTCACCTGGCTGCGGCAGGAGTAGCCCGTCGCCAGACAGCGGTTGCGTGGCAGGCGCTGCATCGCCTGATGCCACGACAGCTCGTAAATGCCGAGCGAATTAGCGTGGTTTTTGACTTCATGGCCGTAGGTTCCGGCCATACCGCAGCAGCCCACGTTAACGCTTTCCAGCTTCGCGCCAAACCGGGCAAAGATAGAAGCCCACTGGGCAGGCGCCGTCGGCAGCGCCGTCACTTCGGTGCAGTGCCCAAACAGGTACCAGGCTTCTCCACTCACCTCCTGAGAGGGCGTTTGCGTCAGCACCGCAGGCAGCCACTCGTGTACCAGTAAGACCTGAAAATCACCGCGCTTATCGCCGAGCGTCTGCTTATATTCATCCCGGTAACAGAGCACCAGCGCCGGATCGACGCCCACCATCGGCATACCGAGCTGCGCCACGCGATTCAGAAAATCTGAAGTTTTCTGCGCGGTTTTCGCAAAGCGGGTGAGGAAGCCTTTAATGTGCTGCGCCTTGCCGTTCGGCGAGAACGGCAGCACCACCGGCTGGTAGCCGATTTTCTCGGCCAGTCGGACAAAATCGGCCACCACCTGCGCATCGTAATAGCTGGTAAACGGATCCTGCACCACCAGCACCACCTTCGCTTTCTGCTCAGGGCTTAATGCTTCCAGTTGTTCCAGGGTCATGTTCGCCGAGCAGTGCCCCACCAGCCGACGCTGGAGTGATGGCACCGACAGCAGCGGCAGGTCCACCATGCCGATATGTTTTTCTGACAGTTTGCGCACCAGCGGCTGGTTGATAAAGAAGTTAAAGGTTTTTGGCGCACGGGCCATCAGCGGCGCGTAACTCTCCACCGTCGCCACCAGATGATCGCGCATCGGGCGCAGATAACGCGTGTGGTACAGCTGGAGGAAGCGGGAACGGAATTCCGGTACGTCAATTTTAATCGGGCACTGGGTTGAACACGCCTTGCACGCCAGGCAGCCGGACATCGCCTCTTTCACCTCATGCGAGAAATCGTATTCACCTTTGTTCGCATGCCAGCTGTTGCGGGTGCGTTCGATAAGCCCGCGCAGGCTGGCGCGTTTTTCCGGCAGCTCCTGTTCCAGCTTGAGCGGGTCAACGCCGCGGTCGGCCAGCAGGCGCAGCCATTCGCGCACCAGCGTGGCACGCCCTTTCGGGGAATGAATGCGGTTGCTGGTGATTTTCATCGACGGACACATCGGGCTTTTCACATCGAAGTTGAAGCACAGCCCGTTGCCGTTGCACTCCATCGCGCCGCGCCAGGAAGCGCGTACCGCAATCGGAATTTGTCGGTCATAGGTGCCGCGCTTGACGGCGTCCACCTGCAACATCGGCGCATCAATGCCCTCCGGCGGGCAGATTTTTCCCGGGTTAAGGCGGTTATCGGGATCAAAAGCGGCTTTTACCTTACGCAGCTCGGCGTAAAGTTGTTCGCCAAAAAACGCCGGGCTGTACTCGGCGCGGAATCCTTTGCCGTGCTCGCCCCATAACAAGCCGCCGTATTTGGCCGTGAGGGCCACGACCTCGTCGGAGATCTCCTTCATCAGGATCTCCTGCTGCGGGTCGCACATGTCCAGCGCCGGGCGCACGTGCAGCACACCCGCGTCCACGTGCCCGAACATGCCATAGCTCAGACCATGGCTGTCGAGCAGCGCGCGAAACTCCACAATATAATCAGCAAGGTGCTCCGGCGGCACGCAGGTATCTTCCGCAAACGGAATCGGCTTCGCCGCCCCTTTCGCGTTGCCGAGCAGCCCCACCGCTTTTTTACGCATCGCGTAGATTCGCTCGATGCCGGAGAGATCGTTACACAGCTGCCAGCCAATGACGCCGCCTTCCCCCTGGGCAATCAGCTCGTCCAGACGCTGGCAGAGCGTGCTCACCTGGCTCTCAATCAGCTCTGCATCATCCCCGGCGAACTCGACGATGTTCAGGCCGAGCATCTCTTTATCCGGCACGTCAGTAATCAGTTCGCTCACCGAATGCCAGACGATATCTTCCCGGGCCAGGTTCAGAACTTTTGAATCGACGGTTTCCACCGACAGCGCCCGCGCCTCCACCATAAACGGTGCATTACGCAGCGCGGAGTCAAAGGAGTTGTATTTGACATTCACCAGACGGCGCACCTTTGGCAACCGGGTGATATCCAGACGCGCTTCGGTGATGAAGGCCAGCGTCCCTTCTGACCCGGTCAGTACGCGGGTAAGATCGAACTGGCTCAGATCGTCATTAAAGACATGGCGCAGATCGTAGCCCGTCAGGAAGCGGTTAAGCTTCGGGAATTTGTTGAGGATCAGTTCGCGATTTTCGCGGCAGCGCTCCAGCACGGTACGATAAATCCGTCCGCTGGTGGTGCTCTCTTTTGCCAGCGTTTCGGCCAGCTCGATCGGCATCGGTTGGGTATCGAGGATATCGCCCCCCAGCAGCACCGCCCGCACACCCATAACGTGATCGGAGGTTTTGCCGTAGACCAGCGAGCCCTGCCCCGAGGCATCGGTGTTGATCATCCCGCCAATGGTCGCGCGGTTACTGGTGGAAAGCTCTGGCGCAAAAAAATAGCCGTAAGGTTTCAAAAACTGATTCAGCTGATCTTTGATCACCCCCGCTTCCACTCGCACCCACCCCTCTTCCGGGTTGATCTCAATGATGCGGTTCATATAGCGGGACATATCAATGATGATGCCCTGGTTCAGCGCCTGCCCGTTGGTACCCGTCCCGCCGCCGCGTGGGGTAAAGACCAGGGTGCTGAAACGCTCCTGCGACGCCAGACGGGCGATGAGCGCCACATCGGCGGTAGAGCGCGGGAAAACGACGGCATCAGGAAGAAGCTGGTAAATACTGTTATCGGTCGCCATCGTCAGCCTGTCGGCATAATCGGTGGCGGTGTCACCTGTAAAACCCTGTTGCTCCAGTGCCTGCAAAAAATTAAGCACCAGCTGAACGACGCCCGGTGCCTGAGAAATCTGTGGGATCATTGCTGTCGACCCTAATGAGAATAGTGTGAAATCGTTTGAGTTGTGTCTGGAAAGTTTTATCACATTTTTTTCTTATGTGCTTCGTAGAATTACGGGCAAAATCCGCCTGTCAAAAATCGCTGAAATCACTAATGATTAGAGAGATGCGGTTTATATTCCCATCAGTCTTGCTGGTGTTCATTTAAGGAAAGTTTCGTTTATGGTCAATCTTCGTCAGCCCAGGGATGTCGCGCAGATACTGCTGTCGGTGCTGTTCTTAGCCATTATGATTATTGCGTGTCTGTGGATTGTTCGTCCTTTCTTGCTCGGATTTGCCTGGGCCGCGACCGTCGTCGTCGCCACCTGGCCTTTACTCTTACGTTTGCAGAAACTGCTGTTTGGTCGCCGCGGCCTGGCCGTGCTGGTGATGACGCTGCTGTTGTTCCTGCTGTTTATTATTCCCATTGCACTGCTGGTTAACAGCCTGGTTGACAGTAGCGGCCCGGTTATTCGCGCGGTCACCAGTGGTGATATGACGCTGCCGGATCTCGCGTGGCTGAACAGCATTCCTGTTGTGGGCGCAAAACTGTACAGCGGCTGGCACAGCCTGCTGGAGATGGGCGGTAGCGCGCTGATGGCCAAAGTACGTCCGTACATCGGCACAACCACCACCTGGTTTGTGGGGCAGGCTGCGCACATTGGTCGCTTCATGATGCACTGTACGTTGATGCTGGTCTTCAGCGCCCTGCTGTACTGGCGCGGCGAGCAGGTTGCGCTGGGGGTACGTCATTTCGCCACCCGACTGGCAGGTAAACGCGGCGATGCGGCCGTGCTGCTGGCAGCCCAGGCCGTCCGCGCGGTAGCGCTCGGCGTGGTGGTCACAGCGCTGGTGCAGGCTGTACTTGGCGGAATCGGGCTGGCAATTTCCGGCGTACCTTATGCCACCATTTTCACCGTCATCATGCTGATGACCTGTCTGGCGCAGCTCGGTCCGCTGCTGGTGCTGGTTCCCTGCATTATCTGGCTTTACTGGACGGGGGACACGACCTGGGGCACGGTGCTACTGGTCTGGAGTTGCGTGGTGGGCACCATGGATAACGTGATCCGTCCCCTCCTCATCCGCATGGGCGCTGACCTGCCGCTGATTCTGATCCTGTCCGGGGTGATCGGGGGGTTAATTGCCTTCGGCATGATTGGCCTGTTCATCGGTCCGGTGCTGCTTGCGGTAACCTGGCGTCTCTTCTCCGCCTGGGTGCATGAAGTGCCGCCGCCGGGAACCAACCCTGACGTCATCTTAAGCGAACTTGAAGAACTGGAAGATAAGAACGCGCAGTAAGAACGTAGGCCGGGTGGCGCTAACGCTTACCCGGCCTACACTCTCCACAGCAATACTTAAACGTTGCTAAACTATTTATTCTCTGTGCACTGGTCAGACCCGCCTTTTCCTGCCTAAAACCGTCATTCTCTTAAAGAAATCTTTACCTGCCTTTAACTATTGAGACGAATCCGATCGACTCAATATCCTGGCATGCCTACTATTAAGACACGGTTATAAATCAACACCTTGATTTATAAGCATGGAAATCCCCTGAGTGAAACAACGAATTGCTGTGTGTAGTCTTTGCCCATCTCCCACGATGGGCTTTTTTTTATCCTTTTTACGCCCGTGTAATGTCACAGCGGCTGAGCATGCGCCATTCCCCCGCCAGCTCCCGCGTCTCCCCGGTTACCAGCACGTTCACCACCTCGCGTATATCCGCCGAGGACGCGCCAACCTGTAGCTCAAATTCCCCTGGCTCGACAATCCGCTTCCCGTCCCGGCGGGTGAAATTAAACATCTCCACCGGCAGGGTAAAGGTCAGCGTGGCGGTTTCTCCCGGTGAAAGCGTAACGCGCTGGAACGCTTTCAGCTCCTGAAGCGGACGCACCTGCGTGGCGACCTTATCGCGTACGTACACCTGTACCACTTCGCTGCCGCTGCGCTCGCCGGTGTTGGTGATATCGACGCTTAACGCCACCTCTCCGTCGATCGGGACGCGGCTTTCCGCCAGGCGGGCCGCGCCCCAGCGAAACTGCGTCCAGCCGAGACCGTAACCGAACGGGTAAAGTGCGCCGAAATGGAACGCAAACGGCGTGCCGCCGCTTTTCAGCTTGTGGTTATAGTAGTACGGCATCGCCCCGGCGTTTTTCGGCACGCTCACTACCAGCCTGCCCTGCGGCTCCGCGCGGCCGGTTAAGACATCGGCAATCGCCCAGCCCCCTTCCTGCCCCGGCGCCCAGGCCATCATCAGCGCGGCCACCTTCTCTTCCAGCCCCTGAAGGTTATAAGGACGCCCACCCGTCATGACGACAATCACTGGCTTACCGGTTGCCACCAGCGCCTCCAGCAGCTGTTGCTGCACGCCCGGCAGATCCAGCGAATCGGTATCCGAACCTTCCCCCACGGTGCCGCTCTGGAATAGCCCGGCGAGGTCGCCCACGCAGGCCACCACCACGTCACTCTCTTTTGCCGCGCTCACGGCGTCGGGGATCAGATCCGTGCGTTGTGAAACCGGCGATTGCTGCATCGGTTTACCGCCGCTGTCGCCCGGGAACACCGGCGCGCCCGCCATCCGTTTTTCGATAATGTGGCACCCTTTGGCGTAACGTACCTGTGATGCGCCAAGGTACTGTTCCAGCGCCGCGCGCGGGGTGGTCACCTGCGAAGTCTCTTCAACCATATCGCTGATAATCAGGTGAACCGGGAAGCTGTAGCCGCTCAGTAACGCCAGTGGATCGTCCGCCGTCGGCCCCACTACCGCTACACGGGGTTTTCCGCCGAGGGGCAAAATGCCGTTATTTTCCAGCAGCGTGATCGATTTTGTTGCCACCTCGCGCGCCACCTGCCGGGTCGCCTCATTCTGCAAATCGATACCGTCTTCGTCGGCGTACGGTTTTTCAAACAGCCCGAGACGGAATTTTTCACTTAGCACGCGCGCCACAATCTCATCCACTTTCGCCATTGAGATGAGCCCACGCTCTACCGCTTCAGCCAGATGACGCGCGCAGTCATCCTTCGGCAATTCCACGTCCAGCCCGGCGTTAAACGCCAGCGCCGCCGATTGTGCTGGATCGTGAGAAATCCCGTGGTGCTGGTGCAGCAGGCTGACGCCGCCGTAATCCGCCACGATAATGCCGTCGAAGCCCCACTGTTCACGCAGCACGGTGGTGAGCAGAAAATGGTCGCTGTGCCCTGGCTGATTATCAATGTCGTGATAGGCTGGCATCACCGAACCGGCGTTGGCCAGCTTTACCGCCATCTCAAACGGCAGCAGGAAGGTATCGTTTAGCTCGCTGAAACCGAGATGGACCGGCGCATGGTTGCGCGCCCCTTCGCTGAAGGAGTGGCCGACGTAATGTTTCAGGGTCGCCAGCAGATCGCGCTTATCGCCCTGCAACCCCTTCACGTACGCCGTCGCCATCACCCCTACCAGCCACGGATCTTCCCCAAAGGTCTCTTCCGTCCGTCCCCAGCGCACATCGCGCGAGACATCCAGCACCGGGGCCAGCCCCTGCTGGCACCCGACGGATCGGGCCTCTTTGCCAATCTGCTCCGCCGCGCGCTGCACCAGCGCCGGGTCCCAGGTAGAACCGTAGTTCAGCGACGACGGGAACAGGGTTGCATCTTTGCACAGCAGCCCCACCAGACACTCCTCATGAAACAGCGCCGGAATGCCGAGCCGGGTCTCCTCCATCATCATGCGTTGCAGGCGGTTGGCGGCACGCACGCCGGTTTTTGCATCAACAATGTGCGTGCCGAGCGGGCGGGTGATCTGCCCGACGCCGAACTTCAGTCTTTCGCTGAGGGACACCTGTTCGCTCACGCCGGCGAATTCATCGCTCAGATCGCTGCGCTCGCGGTGGTTGCCGTGTTCATCGAGGATCAGCCAGTACGCGTGCATCTGGGCAAATTTCTCTTCCGGCGTCATACGCGCCAGTAAATCAGCGACACGCTCGTGTACGGAACGTCCCGCGTCCTTGTAGATCGCAGTCATGGTTTACTCCTGTAGTGCGGATTGGGTTGCCGGGCTGAGCTGCCCCGCATCGTTTCGACTATCGCGTTTGCTGGCCAGCTCGCGGGCGATGCTGTCCACCAGCCGGCTGTTAAGTTTGTAGATGGCAAGGAGCGCCACCATGCAGAGGAACAGCACGCAGGGGATCAGGGTGAACAGGGCATTGATGGTTGCAAGAACGTGAGGCGCCTGGTTTGCCTGACCCGGCGCGTAATCCACCATGCCAAGCACCCAACCGACCACCGCCCCACCCAGCGCCAGCCCAAACTTGATGGCAAACAGGGCGGTAGAAAAGACCAGCCCGTCCAGGCGGCGGCCGCTACGGTGTTCTTCGTAGTCCACCACATCGGAGAACATGGTCCATTGCAGCGGCGTGGTCAGGTTCTGAATAAAACTAAACACAATATTCAGACCGAATATCAGCCACACCTGCGAAGGCGGAATGAAGAAAATCAGCGCGCCAAAAATAACGAAAGAAATAATGGTCCACTGATAGGCACGCACCCGGTCAAATTTCCCCAGCAGACGTTCAGATAATAATGCGCCGCTTAAGGAGGCCACCATGCCGGAAACAATAAAGGCAAAAACCAGTTCCGGACGTAACAGAACATAGTTAACGTAATACATGGTCGCAGAGCCACGCGTCACGACGGCGGTTAACAGTAAAATATTAAACAGAAAAACAATTCGCCACTGGCTATTGGCGGCCAGCAGTTTTAAATCCGTCAGCATCGAGCCGGAGGTGTCATTGCGCGGCGAGTAACGCTCCCGGGTCATAAAGAAGCAGCAGAAGAATAAAACAATACCCAGCAGCCCCATCAGGCTCATGGCATAGAAATAGCCTTTTTGCATATTCCCCTGGCCTAATAATGAGACCAGCGGCAGCGCGATGACCGTTACAATCAACCCGCCGATAAACGACAGGCCAAAGCGCCAGGATTGCAGCGAGTGGCGTTCGCGCGGGTCGAGCGTCAGCGCGCCGGGCATGGCGCAGTAAGGGACGTTAATCGCGGAATAGATCAGGCTCAGGATGGCATAGGTTACGCAGGCATAGACAATTTTTGCCGTCGCCCCGGCATCCGGTACGTAGAAGGTAATCAGGCAGCTCACGCCAAACGGAATGGCAAACCAGAGCAGCCAGGGACGAAAACGACCGTGGCGGGTCTGAGTGCGGTCCACCAGCGCGCCAATGCACGGGTCGACAAACGCATCGACCACGCGCACCACTAAAAACATGGTGCCCATAATGGCCGCAGGCAAACCGAATACGTCCGTATAGAAATAAGCGAGAAATAACGTTGCCGTTTGCCAGACCAGCGCGCTGGCCATATCGCCGAGGCCGTAACCTATTTTATCTTTGGTACGTAATACAGAGGAGATTGTCATTGTTATTTGCCTTTTTATCAGGTTAAAACGTATTTCAACCAGTCGCGCATCATCCCGACGGATGTACGCGGTAAGGCTCAAGTATTAGCAACGCCCTGCCCGCTAGCAATTGTCTAAATTAACAGATAAATTATGATATTTGGTTTTTTGCTTTATTTGTGATGGTGAGCATATTCGCAGGAAAATAAAAAAGGCGAGGACAGATATCCTCGCCTTTTTCAGGTTGTGCAGGTTTTACTTGTTCAGCTCTGCCAGGCTCAGCCAGGTCTGCACCACGGTGTCCGGGTTCAGGGAGAGGCTATCAATCCCCTCATCCATCAGCCAGGCCGCAAAGTCTTCATGGTCAGAAGGGCCCTGGCCGCAAATCCCGACATATTTACCCTGTTTCTTCGCCGCGCGGATGGCCATGGAGAGCAGCGCTTTCACCGCCTCGTTACGCTCATCGAACAGCTCAGAGACGACGCCGGAGTCGCGGTCCAGGCCGAGCGCCAGCTGCGTCATGTCATTCGAGCCAATGGAGAAGCCGTCGAAGTGTTCCAGGAACTGCTCGGCCAGCAGGGCGTTGGACGGAATTTCACACATCATGATGATCTTCAGCCCGTTCTCACCGCGCTTCAGCCCCTGACGCGCCAGCTCATCCACCACCGCTTTCGCCTGATCCACGGTACGGACGAACGGGATCATGATTTCCACGTTGGCCAGCCCCATGTCATTGCGCACGCGTTTTACCGCCTCGCACTCCAGCGCGAAGCAGTCGCGGAAGCTTTCCGACACGTAGCGTCCGGCACCGCGGAAGCCCAGCATCGGGTTCTCTTCTTCCGGCTCGTAGCGTTCGCCGCCCACCAGGTTGGCGTATTCGTTGGACTTAAAGTCCGACAGACGCACGATCACGCGTTTCGGGTAGAAGGCCGCGCCGAGCGTGGCGATCCCTTCCGTCAGACGCCCCACATAGAACTCTCTCGGCGAGTCGTAACCCTTCATCATCTCGCGGATTTCGTTTTGCAGTTTTGCGTCCTGGTCGTCGAACTCCAGCAGCGCACGCGGGTGCACCCCGATCATACGGTTAATAATAAATTCCAGACGCGCCAGGCCCACGCCTTCGTTCGGCAGGCAGGCGAAGTCAAACGCGCGGTCCGGGTTACCGACGTTCATCATGATCTTCAGCGGCAGGTCCGGCATGGTATCCACGCTGGAGCTTTTCACGCTGAAGTCGAGGATATCGGCATACACGTAGCCGGTATCGCCTTCAGCGCAGGAGACCGTCACCTTCTGGTCATCCTTCATGCGTTCGGTCGCGTCACCGCAGCCGACTACCGCCGGGATCCCCAGCTCACGGGCGATAATAGCCGCGTGACAGGTACGGCCACCGCGGTTGGTGACGATGGCAGCCGCTTTTTTCATGATCGGTTCCCAGTCCGGGTCGGTCATGTCGGTCACCAGCACGTCGCCGGGCTGAATGCGGTTCATTTCGCTGATGTCGTGGATCACTTTCACCGGACCGGCACCGATGCGGTGACCAATTGCGCGGCCTTCCGCGACAATTTTGCCCTGCGCGTGCAGGGTGTAGCGCTCCATGACCTGACCGCGTGAACGGACGGTTTCCGGACGCGCCTGCACGATAAACAGCTTGCCGGTGTGTCCGTCTTTCGCCCACTCGATGTCCATTGGACGGCCATAGTGTTTTTCAATCTGCACCGCCTGCTTCGCCAGCTCTTCCACTTCGGCGTCGGTCAGTGAGAAGCGATCCCGTTGCTCCTGCGGCACATCTTCAATGGTGACCTGCTTGCCATGCTCTTGCGTCGGAGCATAGATCATGCGGATTTTTTTCGAGCCCATGGTGCGACGTACCACTGCCGGACGGTTAGCCGCCAGCGTAGGCTTGTGAACGTAGAATTCGTCAGGGTTTACCGCCCCCTGCACCACCATCTCGCCCAGACCCCACGCGGAGGTGATAAACACCACCTGGTCGAAACCGGATTCAGTGTCGATAGAGAACATCACGCCGGAAGAGCCTACGTCGGAACGCACCATGCGCTGCACGCCGGCGGAGAGCGCCACGCCGCGGTGGTCATAGCCCTGATGGACGCGATAGGAGATGGCGCGGTCGTTGAACAGGGAAGCAAACACATGCTTCACCGCCACCAGTACCGCCTCGTAACCCTGGACGTTGAGGAAGGTTTCCTGCTGCCCGGCGAAAGAGGCATCCGGCATATCTTCCGCGGTGGCGGAAGAGCGCACGGCAAAGGAGGCCTGCGCGTCGTCAGCGGAGAGCTGGTTGTAGGCGTCGTGAATGGCTTTTTCCAGTTCCGGCTGGAAAGGTGTGTCGATAATCCACTGGCGGATTTGCGCGCCGGCTTTGGCAAGCTCGGTGACATCATCAATATCCGTTTTATCCAGCAGGTCGTAAATGCGCTGGTTTACACCGCTCTGGTCTAAAAACAGGTTAAACGCATCGGCGGTTGTGGCAAACCCGTTAGGTACGGAGACACCCATACCGGACAGATTTGTAATCATTTCACCCAGGGAGGCATTTTTGCCCCCAACTCTGTCTACATCATTCATGCCGAGTTGGTTATACCAAAGCACCAGCGGTGACGAGCCATTGTTGGACATCGAAACAATCCTTTTGTGATATTTGATCGGAGTAAGAAACACCTGACTACGTATTTATACTGGCATATTTATTTCCGCTAAAAAAACGGTGAATCGTGTAAGCATTTAAATTTTCAACTTTTCGGACAGTTTCCCGGCACTCGCTAACCCGATGATTCCTATAGATTCCGGCAAAAACCATAGAAATAAAGCCGCTATTCGAAAAATGAAATCCACTTTTCAGGAAAATCAAAAACACCATTTCATTTTAAATTCAGATAAGTTCTTTGCTGTGAAATTAACTTTTTTAATTTATGCTTTCAGGCAATTACGTACGCTATTCAGGGTGGATAAAATGGATAATGCTGTCGATCGCCACGTTTTTTATATTTCTGATGGGACGGCGATTACCGCCGAGGTGCTGGGACACGCGGTGATGTCGCAGTTTCCGGTATCGATAAATAGCATCACGTTGCCGTTCGTGGAAAATGAGAGCCGGGCCAAAGCGGTCAAGGACCAGATCGACGCCATTTACCAGCAGACCGGCGTTCGTCCGCTGGTGTTCTATTCCATTGTGATCCCTGAGATCCGCAACATCATTTTGCAAAGCGAGGGCTTCTGTCAGGACATCGTGCAGGCGCTGGTTGCTCCCTTGCAAAGCGAGCTGAAGCTCGACCCGACGCCGATCGCCCACCGTACCCACGGGTTGAACCCCGGCAACCTGACCAAATACGATGCACGTATTGCCGCCATTGACTACACCCTGGCGCACGACGACGGGATCTCCCTGCGCAATCTCGACCAGGCGCAGGTGATTTTGCTCGGCGTGTCGCGCTGCGGTAAAACCCCCACCAGCCTTTACCTGGCCATGCAGTTTGGCATTCGCGCCGCCAACTACCCCTTTATTGCCGATGATATGGATAACCTGGTGCTGCCCGCCGCGCTCAAGCCGCTCCAGCATAAGCTGTTTGGGCTGACCATCAACCCGGAACGACTGGCAGCGATCCGCGAAGAACGTCGCGAGAACAGCCGCTACGCCTCGATGCGCCAGTGCCGAATGGAAGTCTCCGAAGTCGAAGCGCTGTACCGGAAAAATCAAATTCCCTGGCTGAACAGTACCAACTATTCAGTAGAAGAAATTGCCACCAAAATCCTCGATATCATGGGGCTGAATCGCCGCATGTACTAATATGCTAGTACATTAATCCAGTTTCAGTTATTATCACGCCATCTTCGGGGCGACGTGCCCCGAACTTGAAATCAGCAGGGATTGGTTTAAGGTGATGCCCATCACTTCCCGGTAGTCTGCCGATGAAGCAAAAAATTTCTGAGACATTCCATGAATAAAACCGACGAACTGCGCACCGCGCGCATTGATAGCCTGGTCACACCGGCTGAACTGGCTCGGCTGCATCCCGTTTCCGCCGAGGTGGCGGACCATGTGACGGCCTCCCGTCGCCGCATCGAAAAAATTCTCAATGGTGAAGACAAACGTCTTCTGGTGGTGATTGGCCCCTGCTCCATCCACGACCTCGACGCGGCAATGGATTATGCACAACGCCTTCAGACGCTGCGCGGCACGTATCAGGATCGCCTGGAGATCGTGATGCGTACCTACTTTGAAAAGCCGCGTACCGTCGTGGGCTGGAAAGGATTGATTTCCGATCCCGATCTGAACGGTAGCTACCGGGTGAATCACGGTATTACGCTGGCGCGCAAGCTGCTGTTACAGGTTAACGAGCTGGGCGTGCCAACTGCCACCGAATTTCTGGATATGGTGACCGGACAGTTTATTGCCGACCTCATTAGCTGGGGCGCGATTGGCGCACGTACCACCGAAAGCCAGATCCACCGTGAAATGGCGTCGGCGCTTTCCTGCCCGGTGGGCTTCAAAAACGGAACGGACGGCAATACCCGAATTGCCGTAGATGCCATCCGCGCGTCACGCGCCAGCCATATGTTCCTCTCCCCGGATAAAAACGGCCAGATGACCATCTACCAGACCAGCGGCAACCCGTTCGGACATATCATTATGCGTGGCGGTAAAAAACCGAATTACCATGCAGAAGATATTGCCGCCGCCTGCGAAACGCTGGCGGAATTTGACCTGCCGGAGCATCTGGTGGTGGATTTCAGCCACGGCAACTGTCAGAAACAGCACCGCCGCCAGCTGGACGTCTGCGAGGAAGTTTGCCAGCAGATCCGCAGCGGCTCGACCGCCATTGCAGGAATTATGGCGGAGAGTTTTATCAAAGAAGGCACGCAGAAGATCGTCGCCGGACAGCAAATGGTCTACGGCCAGTCGATCACCGACCCGTGCCTGAGCTGGGAAGACAGCGAGCTGCTGCTGGAGATGCTGGCTTCAGCCGTGGACACACGCTTTTAAAATCCTGCCGGGTGACGCTGCGCTTACCCGGCCTACGGTACGTGCCCTTCTCCCTCTCCCCGTGGGAGAGGGTCGGGGTGAGGGCATCAGACCGCACCTCTCCCCCAAATTTGATCCCGTCACACAATTTTCACAAAAACGCTTGCCGTGAATTTGCAGTTTATTGATAATGATTATCATTGTTACATTGATTGTTATTTATAAACATTATGTCACCTACCGATAACAGCGCGGCAACGTCAACAAAAACACACACAGCACCGTCCCCTGCTCCCACCGATCGCCGAATCGACAGCAAAAGCCTGTTGGGTGAGGAGGGACGGGTCATTATCGAGCATGACGGCCAGCACTACCTGCTGCGCCAGACCAATGCCGGAAAACTGATCCTGACTAAATAAACCAGACAACACATTCGCCAGCCACCCAGGTGATCCCCAGGCAGCCAGCGCTTTTCAATTCTTATGGAGAGTTGCTATGCCACACCTGCAATCCGCGTCTTTACGCCCGTCTCTTCTGGCGCTGGCGATTGTCAGCACCCTGCCGGGCGTTACGTTTGCCGCCGCAGACGAGATCACCGTCACCGCCACCGGCAATGCCCGCAGCGCCTTTGAAGCCCCCATGATGGTGAGCGTGATTGACGCCACCGCGCCGGAAAACCAGACCGCCAGCTCCGCCGCCGACCTGCTGCGCAAGGTGCCCGGTCTGATGCTGGACGGCACCGGGCGCACCAACGGTCAGGACGTTAACCTCCGGGGCTATGACCGCCGTGGCGTGCTGATACTGGTGGATGGCGTGCGCCAGGGCACTGATACCGGACATCTGAACAGCACGTTCCTCGATCCGGCGCTGATCAAACGTATTGAAGTAGTACGTGGTCCTTCCGCCTTGCTGTACGGCAGCGGCGCGCTGGGCGGCGTAATTTCGTATGACACCGTCGACGCCAGCGATCTGCTGGATGCAGGTAAAAACAGCGGCTATCGCGTATTTGCTACCGGTGCAACGGGCGATCACAGCATCGGGATGGGTGCCAGCGCCTATGGCCGCACCGATACCCTGGACGGTCTGGTCTCCTGGTCCAGCCGCGATCGCGGCGACATTCGCCAGAGTGACGGCGCGAGGGCGCCAAACGACGAATCCATCAACAATATGCTGGCGAAAGGCAGCTGGAAAATCGATCCGGCGCAGACGCTGAGTGGCTCCCTGCGCTACTACAACAACGACGCGCAGGAGCCGAAAAATCCGCAGACCACGGATGCCAGCAGCAGTAACCCGATGACCGATCGTTCCACCATTCAGCGCGATGCCCAGCTTGGCTACCGCATTGCGCCAGCCGGAAACGACTGGCTGAACGCCGATGCGAAAATTTACTGGTCCGAAGCGCGGATCAACGCCCAGAACATCGACGCCAGCGGCGAGTTCCGTAAGCAGACTACCAAAGGCGGCAAAGTGGAAAACCGCATCCGCCTGTTCAGCGACTCCTTCGCCTCGCACCTGCTGACCTACGGGGGGGAATACTATCGTCAGGAGCAACACCCTGGCGGCGCGACCACCGGCTTCCCGGACGCGAAAATCGACTTCAGCTCCGGCTGGTTGCAGGATGAGATCACTCTGCGCGACCTGCCGGTAACGCTTCTCGGCGGGACGCGTTACGACAACTACCGCGGCAGCAGCGACGGTTACGACGACGTGGATGCGGATAAGTGGTCATCACGCGCCGGGTTAACCGTGAGTCCAGCCGACTGGCTGATGCTGTTCGGCTCTTACGCCCAGGCCTTCCGCGCGCCAACGATGGGCGAGATGTATAACGACTCGAAGCACTTCTCTATAGGCAGCTTCTACACCAACTACTGGGTGCCGAACCCGAACCTGCGTCCGGAAACTAACGAAACCCAGGAGTTCGGTTTTGGGCTACGTTTTGACGATCTGCTGCTCGCCAACGACGCGCTGGAGTTCAAAGCCAGCTACTTCGACACCAAAGCGAAAGATTACATCTCCACTACCGTCGATTTTGCGGCGGCCACCACCATGTCCTATAACGTACCAAATGCCAAAATCTGGGGCTGGGACATGATGGCGACCTACGCGACCAGTCTGTTCAACCTGGACGTGGCCTACAACCGCACGCGCGGGAAAGATACCGACACGGGCGAATACATCTCCAGCATCAACCCGGACACCGTCACCAGCAAGCTGGATATCCCCGTGGCGCAAAGCGGCTTCTCCGTGGGCTGGATCGGCACCTTCGTCGAACGTTCAACGCACATCAGCAGCAGCTACAGCGAGCAGCCTGGCTACGCAGTGAATGATTTCTACGTCAGCTATAAAGGTCAGCAGCAGTTCAAAGGCATCACCACCACCCTCGTGCTGGGGAACGCCTTCGACAAAGCCTACTGGTCACCACAAGGCATCCCGCAGGATGGCCGCAACGGCAAGATCTTCGTCAGTTATCAATGGTAATTCCCTTCGGGGCAACGATTCAGAAGGATAAGATTATGGGTCACTACACACGCTGGCTTGAGCTTAAAGAAGAACATCCGGGTAAGTACGCCCGTGATATCGCCGGATTAATGCACATCAGCGAAGCAGAGCTGGCATTTGCGCGCGTTGGACACGACGCCTGGCGGCTGCGCGGTGAAATCCGTGAGATTCTGGCAGCGCTGGAGTCGGTGGGGGAAACCAAATGCATCTGCCGTAACGAATACGCCGTTCACGAACAAGTCGGGGCGTTTACTAACCAGCACCTCGGCGGCCACGCCGGACTGGTGCTGAATCCGCGCGCGCTGGATCTGCGTTTGTTCCTCAACCAGTGGGCGAGCGCGTTTCACATAAGTGAAACGACTTCCCGCGGCGAACGTCAGAGCATTCAGTTCTTCGATCATCAGGGCGACGCTTTACTGAAGGTCTACACCACGGATCACACCGACGTTGCCGCCTGGGGCGACGTGCTGACCCGTTTTATCATTGCCGATAACCCCACTCTGGCACTGAAGGCTGTCGATGCCCCTGCGCATTCCGACGGTGCTGATGCAGGCTCGGTGGAGAAAGAGTGGCGCGCCATGACCGATGTGCATCAGTTCTTTAGCTTACTGAAGCGCCATAACCTGAGCCGCCAGCAGGCGTTTCGTCTGGTGAGTGACGATCTGGCCTGTAAGGTGGATAACAGCGCGCTGGCACAGCTGCTGGAGACGGCGCGACAGGACGGAAACGAAATCATGATCTTCGTCGGCAACCGCGGCTGCGTGCAGATCTTCACCGGTGTGGTGGAAAAACTGACGCCCATGAAGGGCTGGCTGAACATCTTCAACCCAACCTTTACCCTGCATCTGCTGGAGGAGACTATCGCCGAGACGTGGGTAACGCGCAAGCCTACGGCGGACGGACACGTTACCAGCCTGGAGCTGTTTGCTGCGGACGGAACTCAGATCGCCCAGCTCTACGGGCAGCGTACCGAAGGCGAGCCTGAGCAGAACCAGTGGCGCCGCCAGATTGACGCCCTGACGCCAGAAGGGCTGGCCGCATGAAAAACTGGTTCGCCCTGCTCTGCGCCCTGCCGCTGGTCGCCGTCGCCGCGCCGGAGAGAATTGTCGCCCTCGGCGGCGACGTGACGGAGATCGTCTACGCCCTCGGCGCGGAGTCTTCTCTGGTTGCGCGCGACAGTACCAGCCAGTGGCCGCAGGCGACAAACGCGCTGCCTGACGTGGGGTATCTTCGCCAGCTGAATGCGGAGGGGATTTTGTCCGTACGCCCGACGCTGGTGCTGGCAAGCGACCAGGCGCAGCCCTCTCTGGCGCTGAAACAGGTTGAACAGAGCCACGTCCGGGTGGTTACCGTTCCCGGCACGCCTGACCTGCGCGCGATTGACGAAAAAGTACGGGTGATAGCTCAGGCGACGCATCATGAGGCGCAAGGGGAAACCCTGCGCAACTCGCTGCGTCAGGCGCTGGCGGCACTGCCCTCAACACCGCTCAACAAGCGGGTGCTGTTTATCCTCAGCCACGGCGGAATGACCGCAATGGCGGCCGGGCAACAGACCGGCGCGGATGCGGCAATACGCGCCGCCGGGTTGCAGAACGCCATGCAGGGCTTTACCCGCTATCAGCCGCTTTCCCAAGAGGGGGTGATGGCCAGCCAGCCGGATCTGGTGGTGATTTCGCAGGACGGTCTTAACGCGCTGGGCGGCGAAGAAAATCTGTGGAAACTGCCCGGTCTGGCGCAAACGCCAGCGGGACGAAGCAAGCAGATGCTGGCTATTGATGATATGGCCCTGCTGGGCTTCAGCGTCCGCACGCCGAAAGCCATACAACAGCTGCGTGCCAGAGCGGAGCAACTGCCCTGATGTCCCGGCGCATCACGTTATCGTTATGGCTTCTGGCGGGGTTGCTTACCGTCATGACGTTCATGGCCACCGGTTTTGGGGCGTTACGCCTGCCGGTGAACGTGCTGTGGAGCGGCAGCGATGAGACGCTACGCCAGATCTGGCTTACCATCCGTCTGCCCCGCGTACTGCTGGCGCTGGTGATTGGCGGATCGCTGGCGCTCGCCGGCTGCGTCATGCAGGGGCTGTTCCGCAATCCACTGGCCGACCCGGGCCTGCTCGGGATCAGCAGCGGTGCGGCGCTGGCCGTCGCCCTGTGGGTGGTGCTCCCGCTCTCGCTGCCCGCGCTGGTGATGCTTTACGCCCCTATGCTGGCGGCATTTCTTGGGGCGCTGGCAGCCACTGGCGTGATCTTCCTGCTCAGCAAGCAGCGTGACCCCTCTCTGTCACGTCTGTTGCTGGTGGGTATCGCCATCAATGCCCTGTGCGGTGCGGCAGTGGGTGTGCTTTCGTGGGTCAGCAATGACGCCCAGCTGCGTCAGCTTTCACTCTGGGGAATGGGAAGTCTTGGTCAGGCACAGTGGTCAACGCTGCTCGCCGTGACCTCGCTGATGGTGCCTGCCGTTCTGGCGATCTGGCGTTGTGCCAGCGCATTAAATTTACTGCAACTGGGTGAGGAGGAAGCGCATTACCTTGGCGTGGACGTTGCCCTTGTACAGCGAATATTACTGTTATGCAGCGCCCTGCTGGTCGCTGCGGCTGTCGCCGTCAGCGGCGTGATTGGCTTTGTCGGACTCGTGGTGCCGCACCTGATGCGCATGTGGCTGGGCGCCGATCACCGGGCAACCCTCCCCGGCACGGTACTCGCGGGCGCATTACTGCTGCTGGTGGCGGATACGGTCGCGCGCACCCTGGTCGCTCCGGCAGAAATGCCGGTCGGCCTGCTCACCAGTATCCTTGGTGCTCCCTGGTTCTTATGGCTCATTTTTCGTCGTGGAGAACAGCATGGCTGAACGTTATACGGCTGAAAATCTTACTTTTACCCGATCTGGCCGCACGCTGACAGATAACGTTTCGCTGTCACTGTCGCAGGGAGAGCTGGTTACATTGATCGGCCCCAACGGCGCGGGGAAATCCACGCTGCTGCGGCTGCTGACCGGCTACCTGAAACCCGACAGCGGCGGCTGTTCGCTGGCGGGAAAAGCGCTGGATGAATGGCATCCGCAGACGCTGTCCCGCTATCGGGCAGTGATGCGCCAGCAGTCTCAGCCTGGATTTGACTGGCAGGTGGAGGAGATCGTTGGCATGGGGCGTGCGCCCTGGACGCGTCACCCGGAACCGTCGATTGTGCGTGAGGTGTTGCAGCTGACCGGTTGCCTGCCGCTGGCCGGCAGGCGTTATCATGCCCTCTCCGGCGGCGAGCAGCAGCGCGTCCAGCTCGCCCGCGCGCTGGCGCAGCTGTGGCGTGACGGAACGCCGCGCGGCTGGCTGTTTCTCGACGAACCCACTTCAGCGCTGGATCTCTACCACCAGCAGCATCTGCTGCGCCTGTTGAAATCGCTGACCCGTCAGGGCCATCTTCACGCCTGCGTGGTGCTGCACGATCTCAATCTTGCCGCATTATGATCGGACCGGATCCTGCTGTTACACAACGGCAGGATTGTTTCTCAGGGCATACCGGAGACGGTTTTGCAGGCCGACGCGCTGGCACACTGGTACGGTGCGCAGGTGCACGTCGGCAGACATCCGGCGCACGCCGCACCGCAGGTTTTTCTCGCCCCTTAGCTTGAGCAGCTCACTTCCAGCCGCTTGCCCCAGTCCGGCGGGCGGCTGACATAGTCATCCTCCCGGTCGGCAAACGGCGTGCGCAGGGCGATATGCAGCCGATGCAGCTCGGTATAATCCCCCTGCTCTGCCTGCTCAATGGCCCGCTGCGCCAGCCAGTTGCGCAACACCATCGCCGGGTTAACCGCCTTCATCCGCGTCTGGCGGGTATCGTCATCAATCTGTTCCTGCTGTAAACGCGTCCGGTAAACGGCAAACCAGTCATCAAACGCCTGACGATCGATGAACTCGTCGCGCAGCGGTGACGCGGCGCTCTGCTGCGCGGTCTGGCTCAGCATACGGAAGGTTCGGGTATAGTCGCTGCCTTCACGCACCATGATGGCAAACAGCCCATTCAACAGCGCGTTATCGCCTTTTTCCTGCGTCATCAGCCCCAGCTTGTTGCGCATTAACACACCATATTCCCGCAGCAGGATCTCCTGATAGCTGTCCAGCGCATCGTTCAGGGCATCGACGTCGATAAACGGCGACAGGCTTTGCGCAAGCCGCTGAAGGTTCCACAGCCCCACCGCAGGCTGGTTGTCGAAACGGTAACGCCCCTGATAGTCCGAATGGTTACAGATGTAACCCGGCTGATAGTCATCAAGGAAGCCGTACGGACCGTAGTCAAACGTCAGCCCTAACAGGGACATGTTGTCGGTATTCATCACCCCGTGGGCAAAGCCGACGGCCTGCCAGCGGGCAATCATTGCGGCAGTGCGCGCGACAATATCACGGAACCAGAGAACATAGCGGTCCGGCTCGTTTTGCAGGTGCGGCCAGTGACGGCGAAGGGCGTAATCGGCAAGCTGGCGGACCTTATCCGGCTCGCGGCGATAGTAGAAGTGTTCAAAATGACCGAAACGCAGATGGCTTTCCGCCACGCGGATCAGCATCGCCCCCTGCTCCATCGTTTCCCGGGCCACCGGCGTGTCGCTGGTGACAATGGACAGCGCGCGTGAGGTGGGGATCCCCAGGGCATGCATCGCCTCGGAAGCCAGACCTTCACGGATGGTTGAACGCAGCACCGCGCGGCCATCCCCCATGCGTGAGTACGGGGTTAGCCCTGCCCCTTTCAGGTGCCAGTCGAGCGTTTCGCCATTCGGCAGAAGCTGTTCACCGAGCAGGATGCCGCGGCCATCGCCGAGCTGTCCCGCCCAGACGCCAAACTGATGTCCGCTGTAGACCTGAGCCAGCGGCTTCATGCCCGGGAGCAGCGTTTCGCCGCCCCAGACGCCGGCGCCTTTTTCTGGCTGAAAAAGCGTCGAAGGGATGCCAAGCGAATCCGCTAATGCATCGTTATGCCAGATAAGACGCGCGTTCTGTAGAGGCGTTGGCTTAAGCGCGGTGTAAAAGCCGGGTAATTCATCGTGCCAGTGAGCAGTAAAAGACAGGGTCATAAGTCCTCCTGCTTTAAGTGTAGAGGGTTTCCCTGGACGTAAACACGGGCGAAGAAAGGGGTTATTGCTGAACGAGAGTCGTGACCCGCTCTGCCGGGACGGCAGGCCACAGGCTTCCCTGCATTGCACCAAAATTGAAGGGCAGCACGCGTTGTAAGATGCCGTGATCGTCAATTCCCGAGACCATGACCGACTGACAATGCGGCGCGATCTGCCAGAGAATAGCGCGCATAAAAGGCTCAAACGAGAGTGCCGACGCGCGCTGCTGGATAAAGTTTTTATCCAGAATCACCCGTTTGAACAGACCATCATAAACCGGTTTAAGGGAAGATGCCCCTGCACCAAAGTTAGCCAGTACTAAGGGGAAATGGATCGCCATTCTTGCCAGACAGGGATCGTCTTTCCCGTTATTTAAACCTGGATAGTTCTCATTAACAGTAAACTCAAGAAACGGATAACGCTCGAGGATTGAAACAGCGTTCTCATTAGTTAATAAAAACTCAACAATTGCAGGTGTAATATTGATCCATGCAATTAACTGATGCTGAATAAAAAATAGCTTACAGGTATCGAGTAATTGCAGTTTCTCCTGAAACAGCGCTAATTCATCTTCCTGAGAAAGATGTGGGATAACCAGTTCAGTCGGGATCCGTACGTCCGCACCCACGCCAGTAAAGTTAACCAAAATCTCTAAACCTTTAAGCAAACCTGCACTATCACGCGCCGGAAGGAGTAAAAGTTCAGACTGGTAAGCATTATCTAGCGTAATAATCATCGCGCTTGTCCTGCATTAAAGATGAGAGAGAACATCCTGGAGCAATTGCAGGCACAATTCCACTGTCTTGATTTTAATAAGATTAATTTCATTCTTTCCGTATTAATTTTCAGATTTTTCCCTGAATCTAAATTAATTTTATCCTGGTTATTGAATAATAGCCAGTTTTAGATAAAACAGGCACATGCGGACATAAATAATTGGGCAAAAATTTAACTTTAATCAACCCGCAAGAAAAGCCTGACGTCTATTTTCACCGCCAGGCCCTCCGCACTGCATTTTTATGCAGCGGTTAAATACGTCTGGCCTGCCAGAAGTTTTTACGCCAGTAAACATTATCCAGAGAGGAGCGCATCACGCCACGGCTGGTCGAGGCATGAATGAACTGATTATCGGTATCATAGATGCCGACATGAAGGCCGCTTTCACCGGAGCCCGTTTTAAAAAAGACCAGATCGCCGGGCAGGAGCTCGTCTTTATCAATTTCAGTGCCGATTTTCGCCTGCATACGCGTTTCACGCGGAAGCTGGAGGTCAAATTTATCGCGGAAGGTCATCAGCACAAATCCCGAGCAATCCACCCCGCCCCGGCTCATGCCGCCGTAGCGATAAGGTGTGCCGCGCCAGTTGCTGAGCTGATCGTTCAGGCTGGCAATGACCGTAATGGAATCGGAAAGCCGTGGGTTGGGCGGAGGTGCACGATGGCTGCTGCATCCTGCAAGAAAGAGCGCCGCAACAAAGAGAAACCAGAATCGCATTTCAGACGAATCCTCTGCTTTTTTTGTTCTTTCGGTAATTTAGCGTGCATCTATGCAGCTGTGCAAGAAAGGTTATTCCTGCGCCGTGGAAATGAGCATCTTGTGGCCTTCAATATCCAGCCTCCGGAACGACATGTGGTAAGCGCTCGCAAGATTGGCGGCCGTCAGCACGCTGTCGCGCGTTCCGCTGGCAATCAGCTTGCCACGCGCCAGCAACCACACCCGATGCGCGTGGCGCAACGTATGGTTTAAATCATGGCTGCTCATCACAATGGCAATCCCCTTGCGACACAGCGCGCTGAGCAGGGTATCCAGCGCTGCCTGTTGGGCAACGTCCAGCCCACTCATCGGCTCGTCCAGCAGCAGCAACCGCCCGTGAGGATTTCCCGCCGGATGGATCTGAAGGATAACGGCCGCCAGACGCACGCGCTGCCACTCGCCGCCGGAAAGCTGATTTGCCTGCCGGGTAAGCTTGTCGTCTAACCCGAGTGCCGCAGCAACCTCGTTGAGCAATCCCACCTGATTTTTGTCAGGCAGATGCAGCGTCAGGTAGTGCCAGACGGGCATCGCAAAGGGCGGAACCTGCTGCTGAACCAGATAGCTTCGACGGGAGGCAAGTGTAGCGGGTAGCCAGTCGACGAGCGATTGCCCGAGAAAGGTAATCTTTCCTTCCCCGGTGGTCAGCCCCGCCATGCACGCCAGTAGCGTGCTTTTTCCGGCGCCGTTTGGCCCAACCAGGTGAAGGATTTCACCTGCGTTGACTTCGGCGGTAACAGGCTCAAGACGCCCCTTGCCGGCAACGTCCGTGAGCTGCATCAGCAGCGTCATTATTTTGCCAGCGCCAGCTTAATTGATTCCATCACGATAGGATCTTCAGGCGTCATGTCAGGCGAAAAACGCTGCACGACCTGACCGTCACGGCCAATCAGGAATTTTTCGAAGTTCCACAGAATATCATCCGGATAGAGCGGCGCGCGGCCTTTACTTGCCATACGCTCATAGAAACCACTCTCTTCAGGCGCAACGGCGGTCGGCGCCGCGGCCACCAGTTTGGCATACAGCGGATGACGATTTTCCCCGTTCACATCAATTTTGCTGAACATCGGGAACGTCACGCCATAGGTTGTGCTGCAAAAGGTCTTAATCTCCTCTTCGCTGCCCGGCTCCTGGCCCAGGAACTGGTTGCACGGGAAGCCGAGTACGGTAAAGCCGTCTTTTTCCCAGGCTTTATGAATGTTTTCCAGCAGTTCATACTGCGGCGTAAGGCCACATTTCGACGCCACGTTCACGATGAGCAGCACCTTGCCCTTGTAGCCTTCCAGCGTGGTTTTCTCGCCGTCAATGGTCGTCACTTCGGTATTCAGAATATCAGACTGCATAGCATTCCCTCAGGTTGACTTACAGGTTGTGTTTTAACGTCCAGCTTTTAATAGTAGCCAGATAAAGACCGGTGCGCCCAGCGTTGCGGTCACCACGCCTATGGGCAACTCAGCGGCCGTCAGGGCGAGCCGGGCGATGATATCGGCAACCAGCAGCGTTGCCGCCCCGGCAACCGCCGAGGCCGGGAGCAGGGTTCGGTGGTCCGTAATGCCGCACAGGCGCAGCATATGCGGGATCACCAGCCCAATAAAGCCAATCGCCCCCGCCAGCGCCACGCTTACGCCTACCATCCAGCCAATGGCGATAACCAGCACGTTGCGCCAGAATCCAATCGGCATCCCGAGCTGGCGAGCAGACGTTTCGCCCAGCGCGAGAATATTAAGAGGCTGCGCCTGGAACGCCGTCCACAGGATGACCGGGATCAGGAGCACCATCAGCCACCCCTGACGCCAGTCCACACCCCCAAATCCCCCCATCATCCAGTACATTAACTGGCGCAGATCGAAGGAGGTAGAAAAGTAGACGGCCCAGGTCATCAGCGCACTACAGATGATCCCCAACGCTACCCCCGCAAGCAGCAGCCGACTGGTGGATAAGTGGCGGCGGGCAAAGCGCAGAAGGATAAGGGTTATCAACAGCGCGCCAAGGATGGCGCTGAGGCTAATCCCCCAGCCGGAGAGTTCGCCTCCCCCCAGCATCACGGCGGCGATAAGCCCGACGCCTGCGCCATTCGAGACCCCGAGAAGCCCGGGTTCCGCCAGAGGGTTTTCAAATAATGCCTGCATGATCGTGCCGCATAGCGCCAGCGCAGCGCCGACTAAAAGGACAGCCAACGTCCGCGGCAGGCGGATCTGCCAGACAAAGAGCTGTCCTTCAGGCATAAACCAGCTTTCCGGCCCCAGCCACCGATCGCCCGCACACAGGCTGACGGTGGTGGCGACAATCAACAGCACCCCGAGCAGACACAGGCGGCGAAGATCGGAGCGGTGCTGGCGGCGGGCAAGATCAAGCATAGACGATAGGTTATCCGGTTGAGATATCATTGATTTTACGGCGGGTTTAGCAAATAGCGCAAAGAAAAAAGGCCGCGTGAGCGGCCTTTTTAGTTAGTTCATATTACTCTGCTTTGGGCGTTGCGTTTTCGACACGGCTTTTTAACTTCTGTCCGGGTCTGAAGGTCACCACGCGGCGGGCTGTAATGGGAATATCTTCCCCCGTCTTCGGGTTACGGCCCGGACGTTGGTTTTTGTCTCGCAAATCAAAATTGCCAAAACCGGAGAGTTTAACCTGCTCACCATTTTCCAGAGCACGACGGATCTCTTCGAAAAACAGCTCTACCAGCTCTTTGGCATCCCGTTTGCTAAGCCCAAGCTTATCAAACAGATATTCTGACATTTCAGCTTTTGTAAGCGCCATAGGTTCAATCCCTCAATGATGCCTGGAATCGCTCTTTTAATGCCTCTACACATTTGGCGACGGTAGCGGCAATCTCCTCTTCTTCGAGTGTACGGCTGGTATCCTGAAGGATAAGGCTAATAGCGAGGCTCTTGAAACCTTCTGCTACGCCCTTGCCGCGGTACACGTCAAATAAGTTTACGCCAACTACCTGATTTACGCCAACTTTCTTACATTCGGCCAAAATATCTGCTGCGGGCACATTTTCAGCGACCACAACCGCGATATCACGGCGGTTTGCCGGGAAGCGGGAGACGTCCTGCGCCTGAGGAATGACGCGGTCTGCAACCGGGTTCCACTCCAGTTCGAATACGATGGTACGGCCATTCAGATCCAGCTTACGTTCCAGTTCCGGGTGAACAACCCCAATGAAACCAACACGTTTGCCGTCTAAATAGATCGCCGCACTCTGACCCGGATGCAGGGCTGGAATCGCTTCTGCGCGGAATTCAATTTCGGATAATTTACCGGTCAGATCGAGAATCGCTTCCAGATCGCCCTTCATATCGTAGAAATCAACCGTCCCTTTTGCCAGGTCCCAGTGCTCTTCAAAGCGGTTACCGCTGATGGCGCCGGCCAGCATGAGATCCTGACGGATGCCTAAATTCGCCTGAGTATCCGGTACAAAGCGCAAACCGCTTTCGAAAATACGCACGCGGTTTTGCTGACGGTTCTGGTTATAAACGATAGTACCCAGCAGTCCCGTCCACAGGGACAGACGCATCGCTGACATCTCGCTGGAAATCGGGCTTGGCAAAATCAGCGCTTCCTGACCCGGGTGGATCAGCTGTTGCAGCTTAGGATCAACGAAGCTGTAGGTGATCACTTCCTGGTAGCCTTTGTCGTTCAGCATGGTTTTCACACGCTTCAGAGACAGATCGGCCTCGCGATGGCTGCCCATCACCAGACCCGCCTGCACCGGCTCGTCAGGGATGTTGTTGTAGCCGTAAACGCGGGCCACTTCTTCCACCAGATCTTCCTCGATCTCCATGTCAAAACGCCAGGACGGCGCAACGGCTTTCCACTCGTCCTGACCCTCAGTAACTTCGCAGCCCAGACGCGTAAGAATGTCGGTCACCTGCGCATCGGCAACGTGGTGACCAATCAGACGATCCAGTTTGCTGCGGCGCAGGGTAATGGTCGCACGCTTCGGCAGCGTCGCTTCGTTGGTCACATCGATAACCGGACCCGCTTCGCCGCCGCAGATGTCGATCAGCAGGCGAGTCGCACGCTCCATCGCTTTGTATTGCAGCGCAGGATCCACGCCACGCTCGTAGCGGTGAGAAGCATCAGTGTGCAGACCGTGACGGCGTGCGCGGCCGGTGATGGAGAGCGGGCTGAAGAACGCGCATTCCAGCAGGACGTTTTGCGTCTCGTCGTTGACGCCAGAGTGCTCGCCGCCGAAGATCCCGCCCATCGCCAGCGCTTTGTTGTGATCGGCAATCACCAGGGTGTCAGCGTTCAGTTTCGCTTCGCTGCCGTCCAGCAGAACCAGGGTTTCTCCCTCTTTCGCCATGCGCACGACGATCCCACCTTCGATACGATCTTTATCAAAGGCGTGCATTGGCTGGCCCAGCTCCAGCAGAACATAGTTGGTGACGTCGACGACCGCATCGATAGAACGGATACCGCAGCGACGCAGTTTCTCTTTCATCCACAGCGGGGTTGGCGCTTTAACGTTAATACCTTTCACCACACGACCGAGGTAGCGTGGGCAGGCCTCAGGCGCGTCTACCTGTATCGGCAGCACGTCACTGATGGTTGCCTCAACCGGAGCGATCTCCGGCACGTTCAGTTCAGTCTGGTTCAGCACGGCCACGTCGCGGGCCACACCGATGATGCCTAAACAGTCAGCACGGTTTGGCGTTACGCTGATTTCGATGGTGTTGTCATCAAGCGTCAGGTATTCGCGGATATCAGTACCAACTGGCGCATCCTGCGGCAATTCAATAATGCCAGAGTGATCGTCGGAAATACCCAGTTCGGAGAAGGAGCACAGCATGCCTTCAGACGGCTCACCGCGCAGCTTAGCCGCTTTGATTTTGAAATCGCCCGGCAGCACCGCACCGACGGTCGCCACGGCCACTTTCAGGCCCTGACGGCAGTTTGGCGCACCGCAGACGATATCCAGCAGACGGTCACCGCCCACATTGACTTTTGTTACGCGCAGTTTGTCAGCGTTAGGGTGCTGACCGCATTCAACCACTTCGCCCACGACCACGCCGGTGAAGGCGCCAGAAACCGGCTCTACACCGTCAACTTCCAGACCCGCCATGGTGATCTGGTTGGAAAGCGCGTCGCTGTCCAGCGTGGTGTTCACCCATTCGCGTAACCACAGTTCACTGAATTTCATTGTTCTGTCCTGCCCTTATTTAAACTGTTTGAGGAAACGCAGATCGTTTTCGAAGAACGCACGTAAATCGGTTACGCCGTAGCGCAGCATGGTCAGACGCTCCATGCCCATACCGAACGCAAAGCCGGAATACACTTCCGGATCGATACCCACGTTGCGCAGCACGTTTGGATGCACCATGCCGCAGCCCAGCACTTCCAGCCATTTGCCGTTTTTACCCATCACGTCAACTTCCGCAGACGGTTCGGTGAACGGGAAGTAGGACGGACGGAAGCGAACCTGCAAATCTTCCTCAAAGAAGTTGTTCAGGAAATCGTGCAGCGTGCCTTTCAGGTTGGTAAAGCTGATGTTTTTATCAACAATCAGACCTTCCATCTGGTGGAACATTGGGGTGTGGGTCTGATCGTAGTCGTTACGGTATACGCGACCCGGCGCGATGATGCGGATTGGCGGCTCCTGCTCCTTCATGGTACGGATCTGAACGCCGGAAGTCTGAGTACGCAGCAGACGGGTAGCGTCAAACCAGAAAGTGTCGTGGTCAGCACGTGCCGGATGATGGCCAGGAATGTTCAGGGCATCGAAGTTGTGGTAGTCATCTTCAATTTCCGGGCCAGTCGCCACGGTAAAGCCGAGCTCACCGAAGAAACTTTCAATACGATCGATAGTACGAGTCACCGGATGCAGACCGCCGTTTTCAATACGACGACCCGGCAGAGAAACGTCAATCGTTTCTGCCGCCAGACGCGCATTCAGTACTGCGCTTTCCAGCTCGGCTTTACGCTCGTTCAGCGCCTGCTGTACCTGCTCTTTGGCTTCGTTAATCACTGCACCGGCTGCCGGGCGCTCCTCTGCTGGCAGTTCACGCAGGGTAGTCATCTGAAGGGTCAAATGCCCTTTCTTGCCCAGATATTCGACGCGGACATTGTCTAACGCGGCAACATCTGAGGCCTGGTTAATGGCGGCCGTTGCACTGGCAACCAGCTCTGCGAGATGTGACATGGTTTTCCTCATTATGTCGGTGCAGACACCGAATTGTTGGACGTATTCTCTTAACTTCAGGCACAAAAAAAGCCTCCATCGGGAGGCTTATCTGGCGCTGTTTTTCGTTTCATCTTTCACGCGCTAGCCTCCTGAAGTCAGGTGCTAAAGTAAAAGAAGAAGCGGAAAATAGCAGCATTCATGCTTGCGTTACCTTGTAGGGTAAAAACCGTTAGACCTTATTGAAAAGCCTGCACGGATAAATGTCAATCTTCTGATGGTGTTAAATGAAAAGAGGAGGCAAAGCCCCCTCTCTCAACTGGCTTATGCCAGTGCTGCTTTCGCTTTTTCGACCAGAGCGGTGAACGCTACTTTGTCGAATACTGCGATGTCAGCCAGGATCTTACGGTCGATTTCAACAGAGGCTTTTTTCAGGCCGTTGATGAATTTGCTGTAAGAAATACCGTTCTGACGTGCTGCTGCGTTGATACGCGCAATCCACAGTTGACGGAACTGACGCTTACGCTGACGACGGTCACGGTAAGCGTACTGACCTGCTTTGATAACAGCCTGGAAGGCAACGCGGTATACGCGTGAACGCGCACCGTAGTAGCCTTTAGCTTGTTTCAAAATTTTCTTGTGACGTGCACGTGCAATTACACCACGTTTTACGCGAGCCATGTGTGCTCTCCTGTATCTATTCTAAGTTAAAAAAGTTAAACGTTAACGACTTATGCGTACGGCAGGCACGCGATGACCAGGCCCAGATCGCCTTTAGAAACCATGGCTTTTGGACGCAGGTGACGTTTACGCTTGGTAGCTTTCTTAGTCAGAATGTGACGCAGGTTAGCGTGCTTGTGCTTAAAACCACCTTTACCGGTTTTTTTGAAGCGCTTAGCAGCACCGCGTACGGTCTTAATTTTTGGCATTTTAATAACTTCCACTTCGCATTGTTAAATAAACGAAACATAGGCGAACAAAACCTATGGGGCCCGAAGGCTCCACAGATTTTGCTGCTTGAAGGCCTTACTGTTTCTTCTTAGGAGCGAGCACCATGATCATCTGGCGGCCTTCGATCTTCGTAGGGAAGGATTCGACTACTGCCAGTTCACTCAGATCGTCACGGACGCGGTTAAGCACTTCCATACCAATCTGTTGGTGGGCCATCTCACGACCGCGGAAACGCAGCGTGATCTTGGCCTTATCGCCATCTTCCAGAAAGCGAATCAGGCTGCGGAGTTTTACCTGATAATCGCCATCGTCGGTACCAGGACGGAATTTAATTTCCTTAACCTGGATAACTTTTTGCTTCTTCTTCTGTTCCTTAGAAGACTTACTCTTTTCATAAAGGAACTTGCCGTAGTCCATGATACGACAAACTGGCGGTTCGGCGTTAGGGCTGATTTCAACTAAATCTACTCCAGCTTCTTCAGCCTTTTCGATCGCTTCTCTCAGACTCACAATCCCCAGCTGCTCGCCTTCCAGACCTGTTAAGCGAACTTCCTGGGCGCGAATCTCGCCATTGATACGATTCGGACGTGCCGTTTGAACTCGTTTTCCGCCTTTAATACCTTATTCCTCCAGTTGTTGAAGACTGCGGCTGCGAATCTCTTGTTGCAGCTTCTCAATCACTTCACTTACGTCCAGGCTCCCCAGGTCTTTACCACGGCGGGTGCGAACGGCAACTTTGCCTGCTTCCACCTCTTTATCACCACAGACCAACATATACGGGACACGACGTAAAGTGTGCTCGCGGATTTTAAAGCCAATCTTCTCATTTCTCAAGTCTGCTTTTACGCGAATGCCCGCATTTTGTAGTTTCTGCGTCAATTCTTTAACGTAATCCGCCTGAGAATCGGTAATGTTCATCACCACGACCTGCACTGGCGCAAGCCAGGTTGGGAAGAAGCCCGCGAACTCTTCGGTCAGGATGCCGATGAAGCGCTCCAGTGAACCGAGAATCGCACGGTGAATCATAACCGGCACCTGACGCTCGTTGTCTTCGCCAACATAAGAGGCGCTTAAACGCTGCGGCAGGGAGAAGTCCAGCTGTACCGTTCCGCACTGCCATGCGCGATCGAGGCAGTCATACAGGGTAAATTCAATTTTCGGACCGTAGAATGCGCCCTCACCCAGCTGGTATTCGAACGGAATACCGTTCTCTTCCAGCGCTACGGCAAGATCCGCCTCTGCGCGATCCCATGTCTCATCGCTGCCGATACGTTTTTCCGGACGCGTTGAGAGTTTGACCACGATCTTCTCGAAGCCAAAGGTGCTGTACATATCGTAGACCATACGAATACAGGCGTTAACTTCTTCACGGACCTGATCTTCAGTACAGAAGATATGCGCATCATCCTGAGTAAAGCCACGAACACGCATCAGACCGTGCAGCGCACCTGATGGCTCGTTACGGTGGCAGCTACCGAACTCCGCCATACGCAGCGGCAGATCGCGGTAGGATTTCAGACCCTGGTTGAAGATCTGAACGTGGCCCGGGCAGTTCATTGGCTTGATGCAGTATTCACGGTTCTCAGACGAAGTGGTGAACATCGCATCTTTGTAGTTGTCCCAGTGGCCGGTTTTTTCCCACAGCACACGGTCCATCATGAACGGGCCTTTCACTTCCTGATACTGGTACTCTTTCAGCTTGGAGCGCACGAACGTTTCCAGTTCACGGAAGATAGTCCAGCCGTCGTTATGCCAGAACACCATCCCCGGCGCTTCTTCCTGCATATGATACAGGTCAAGCTGCTTACCGATTTTACGGTGGTCACGCTTAGCCGCCTCTTCCAGGCGTTGCAGGTACGCGTTCAGGGCCTTCTTATCGGCCCACGCGGTACCATAAATACGCTGCAACATTTTGTTGTTGCTGTCGCCACGCCAGTAAGCGCCTGCGATTTTCATCAGTTTGAAGTGATGACAGAAGCGCATGTTCGGCACGTGCGGTCCACGGCACATGTCGACGTATTCCTGGTGATGGTACAAGCCAGGCTTGTCATCATGAGCGATGTTTTCATCAAGAATCGAGACTTTGTAGCTCTCGCCGCGCTTCACGAAGGTTTCACGCGCTTCGTGCCAGCTGACTTTCTTCTTAATGACGTCATAGTTGGTTTCGGCGAGCTCGTGCATTCGTTTCTCGAGCGCGTCGACATCTTCCTGAGTCAGGGTGTGGTCAAGGTCAACGTCGTAGTAGAAACCGTTGTCGATAACCGGGCCGATCGCCATTTTGGTGTTTGGCCACAGCTGCTTAATAGCATGGCCTAACAGGTGCGCACAGGAGTGACGAATGATCTCCAGACCTTCTTCGTCTTTCGCGGTGATGATCGCAAGCGTTGCATCGCTTTCAATCAGATCGGACGCGTCTACCAGTTCACCGTTTACGCGACCTGCGATGGTTGCTTTTGCAAGTCCAGGACCGATATCCAGGGCAACATCCATTGGGCTAACAGCATGGTCGAAATGGCGTTGGCTGCCATCAGGAAGAGTAATTACAGGCATTTTATATCCTTATTTGCAGTGATGCCCCACACATAAGAGCATATACAAAGAAAATAATCGTGATTAAACAGTAGATTACGAAACCATCTGACCAACAATCGTCAAATTGGTTCGTCATCATGCACCTGCCGATTCAGATAAATGCGAATTTACGGCAAGCAGGGTAATGGTAACACTATTGAAAGGGCGAATGCACCTTCTGCGACCGTTTGAACCGTTCATCCTTTTGTCTGCGTTCATGAACTTTTGCTGACGGAGGCTCGCAATCCGAAAGTGCTGAGCTATTCTTGACTTGGTCCTTAAACATCGAAGGGGTATCACATGAATGTATCCAGCAAAACCGTTGTGATATTGAATCTACTTTCCGCTGCTTGCCTGGTATTGATTCTGGCTGACAGATTCCATTGGTTTTAAGCCGAACCGGTGTTCCGGCATAACCTGTTGTCCAGGGTTGAGCGCTTTCTGGCGCAGATTTTGGTAGACTAAGGGTATCAACTGACAAGGATTAGGTTATGCCAACAAAAAGATTTGCCGTGAAGCACTGGAAAATGGTCGTGGTGTTAATTGCTATTTGCGGCGCGATGTTGCTGCTGCGCTGGGCCGCAATGATCTGGGGCTAATATTTTGTCAGCGAAAACGTGCCGTGAATTTACTGAATAAATCTTAACTATCTTTACGATAATTTATGGTCCAAAACCGGTACGTCATAATCCGGTTTTCGACAGGCTGTGACAGCGTATATATTCCGTCACACGTGGCAGTTGAAATATCAGGACCACTCACCCGCCACCAGCTTGTGTACATCAAATGCATCATTCATTGACTGGCCGGTAGACTGAGAGCCAGGGGCAATGTTGGAGCCTGCTTCTACATCCGAGGCTTTAGCGATCCCGATTGGGCTGTTAACGTCACTGGCAGGTTGCGTCATATTATCAGCAGCAAATACGCCAAATGAAAGTGCGGAAAGCACCATCGCTGCTGTAGCGGTTTTGATTTTTTTCATAATTTTATTCTCATACTTATTTAATGCGATATGCCTGAGGCGAGTTTTTCGCCTGTGCCGTAAGTGTAGATCTGGATCACATTCTTGCCTAGTCAAATTATTTATCAATTCGTGTCAAATAAACTGAATAAGCCCTGGTCGGCTAATTATGGAGAAATTATGAAGATGAAACCAGACCCATTATTTTAAAACGCCGTTTAATATAAATAAGCACAGTTTCAGAAAATAAAAAACGGGCCGAGAATAATCCCGGCCCGACGATATTACATTTTATAACCTAAAGAAATCGTGGTTCGGCGATCGGTATGTTCCGGTGCAGAATCAGGTGGTGATGAGTTCCAGGTTACGTTGTACGCCACCTTGAGTCCAAAGTGTTCGTTGATGGCCACGTTCAACGCACTTTCTGAGTTCAGCGTTGTATCTTCAGCACCAAACACCGACACACCCTGGGTGAATTTTGCGTTGTCCGTCATCTGCCATGCATAGGTGCCCGATGCATAACCCAGCGGCTGGGTTTCATCTTCGCCGTTGGTGTACTCGTCGTAACGGACACCCGGACCGAATTCAAAACGCAGGCTGTGCACCGGCCCATTGAGGAACTGACGACCATAACCCGCAGTTACGACATCACGCTGGCGATAGCCGTTGTAGCGGTCAGTCAGCCAACTCGCCTGCCCGAACAGGTAGTCATAATCGGTCATGTTGTATCGGCTACGTCCGCCTACCGCGTATTTCTCTGATGAGCGTTGATCGTTAGCAGAGGTGTTGCTGGCATTTCCCCACAGCGACCAGGCCGTGGTGTTACCGTACCAGGTCAGGGTGCTGTCTGCGGTCAGGGAGGAGCTTTTCGTATTACCGGATTGCGCCAGATACCCGGCATTCACGTTACCTTCAAAGGGTTTTTTGGCAGTGGAGGGATCGTCCATGACAGTAAAAACGGTATCATCGGCGGTTGCATTCAGTGACGCAAATACGCCACCCGCCAGCATCAGTGCTGCGGGTACTGTCTTCAAAAGCTTCATTTTATTTAAGGAGTCCGTACAACATAAAAAGAGACCGTCACGGTCTCGGAAACTTTCTTGCGGATCAATGACAAGGCGACCATAGAAAGGTAACAAATTATAAAAAGCCGCAAATAACATAGCAATATTTTCTTCTTTCATTTTTTGAATAAGAACGATCCCAAAACGTGTTTTATTTTATATGCCCGGCGCAGGTTATTTGTCAGCATTCATATTTAAAATCATACTGTTATTTACGTTGCCTTCCTGCCAAACGGTGCCAGGCTTAAAAGAACCCATGATAAAAGGAGGTCATGATGGCTTCGATTTATACGCTGACACTCTCCCCTTCCCTCGACTCCGCGACCATGACGCCGCAAATCTACCCGGAAGGTAAGCTGCGCTGTAGCGCGCCGGTGTTTGAGCCGGGCGGCGGCGGCATCAACGTGGCGCGCGCTATTACCCATCTCGGCGGAAAAGCCACCGCCATCTTCCCCGCTGGCGGCGCCACGGGAGAGCATCTGGTTGCGTTGCTGGCAGATGAACAGGTGGCCGTAGACACCGTCGATGCTAAAGACTGGACCCGGCAGAACCTGCATGTCCATGTTGAATCCAGCGGCGAGCAATATCGTTTTGTGATGCCGGGGGCGAAATTAAGCGATGATGAGTTTCGTCAACTGGAAGAGAAAGTGCTGACCATTGAAAGCGGCTCATTACTGGTGATCAGCGGTAGCCTGCCGCCGGGCGTCAAAACAGAAAAACTGACGGCGCTGGTTCAGGCGGCGCTCCAGCGCGGCATCCGCTGCATTGTCGATAGCTCGGGCGAAGCCCTGAAGGCGGCGTTAGAACCCGGACAACTTGAACTCGTTAAACCTAACCAGAAAGAGCTCAGTGCGCTGGTTAATCGAGAACTCAGCCAGCCTGATGACGTTCGTACTGCCGCAGAAGAGCTGGTACGTACGGGCAAAGCGCATCGCGTTGTGGTCTCTCTCGGTCCTCAGGGTGCGCTGGCCGTCGACAAGACGGGCTTTGTACAGGTTGTGCCACCGCCGATGAAAAGCCAGAGCACCGTGGGTGCCGGTGACAGTATGGTTGGCGCGATGGTGCTGAAGCTGGCGCAGGGCGCTTCGCTTCTGGAGATGGCACGCTATGGCGTCGCGGCAGGGAGTGCAGCCACCATAAACCAGGGAACGCGTCTGTGTTCGCTTGCGGATACCCAGAAAATTGTCGATTACCTGGAGAGAAGCTGAACCTGCTTCCCCTTCCCATGGAGGGGGAAGTCGCTAAACAGGGCATATCGACTATGCTAAGAAAACTTTCAGGATAACAACGAGGTGAATTATGAGCAGTGGTGATATCACCTGCTACGTCGTAACCGTGAATATTCATGAGGCGTCGCTGACCGAACTGAATGAACTCAACAACGCGTTCACGCGCGCCAATTTTCTGCTCACGCTGACGGACGATGAGGGCAATATCCACGATCTCGGCTCACTGGCATTTGGCCTGATAAGCCCGCTGAGTCAGGAAGAGGTGAAGGCGCTGGCCAGTAGCCTGGTGGAAAGCGTGACTGACAAAGCCACGGAAATTGATGTGGATAGCTGGGAAAACTGGCATAAAAAAGAACAATAAGTGCCCTGTACAAAATTAAACCGCTCAGTTGTGCGTTAGTTCCTGTTTTTTTATAGCCGTTTTGCGCTAACTTTATGATCTGGCAGACAACATGGGAGAGACATCATGTGGCAGGCTATCAGTCATCTTTTAAGTGAGCAGCTGGGTGAAGGTGAAATTGAACTGCGTAACGAACTGCCAGGCGGAGAGATCCATGCCGCATGGCATTTACGTTACGCCGGGCGCGATCTTTTCGTTAAATGTGATGAGCGTGAATTGCTCCCCATTTTTACTGCCGAAGCCGATCAGCTTGAGCTGTTATCGCGCAGTAAAACAGTCACCGTTCCGCAGGTTTTAGCCGTCGGCAGCGATCGTGACTATAGCTTTCTGGTGATGAACTATCTCCCCGCGCGCCCTCTGGATGCGCACAACGCCTTTATTCTCGGGCAACAGATCGCCCGTTTGCACCAGTGGAGCGATCAACCTCAGTTCGGGCTCGATTTTGATAACGATCTCTCCACTACCCCACAGCCAAACGCATGGCAGCGCCGCTGGTCGACCTTTTTCGCCGAGCAGCGCATCGGCTGGCAGCTGGAGCTGGCCGCTGAAAAGGGATTAGCGTTCGGCAACATCGACGCGATTGTTGAACACATTCAGCAGCGTCTGGCTTCGCATCAGCCTCAGGCTTCCCTTCTGCACGGAGATTTATGGTCAAACAACTGTGCACTTGGGCCTGATGGTCCCTATATATTTGACCCGGCCTGCTATTGGGGCGACAGAGAATGTGACCTCGCAATGCTGCCGTTGCACCCTGAACAGCCGCCGCAAATTTATGATGGCTATCAGTCTGTCTCGCCGTTACCTGCGGGTTTCCTTGATCGTCAGCCGGTTTATCAGCTGTACACCTTGATAAACCGGGCTATTTTGTTTGGCGGGAGTCATCTGGTGAATGCCCAGCGGGCGCTGGACCGCATTCTGGCGGCATAGCGGGAGGGGGCGGCTTCACGCCCCTTCCCTTAGGATTTACAGGAAGCCAAGCAGCGTAAAGAAGAAATACCCGGCCACAATGATAATGACCGGCAGGATGTAGAGCGGGAAAAACTGCACAAAAATGGTATGACGCGGAACGACAATGCGCGATTCGATCTGCTCGCGGCTCATCCCGTCAGGGCCTTTCGCCTTCTCAAGGATCAGCTGGTCTTCCACCCCTTCGCGCAAAAAGCGGGTCTGGCGACTCATGCGCGCGCCGGAGGCCTGCAACGCCATCGCGATAAATATCAACGCATAGATTATCCAGAAACCGACATTCAGCTGGTGGTGAAAATCCGGCGTGGGCGAGTTGAACCAGAAGACGTTCAGGAACGGGGTGTTAAACCGCATCATCTCAATCATGACGTGCGCAAAATCAAGCATGACGGCATTGATGCCCGGCTGTTTTTCGCTGTGATCGTACATAAATTTGAGTACGGAGATCAGCGTTGAAATCAGGGCGGGAATGAAAATAACCCAACCAGCAATACGTTTTAAGACCGCGATGCGTCCAGCTTGTTGATACGTCATTAGTTCCTCTTCATAAAGACGCGTTATTTGTGCCTAAGTCTACCTGCTGTCGGTCATTTTCGCCCGCTCTTTGAATGCAATATGCTAAATTGCTTATGCTTAGCACCGTTTGTCTTACCCCAAGATAAGGAGATGTTGTAATGTCGACCCCGCGCCAGATACTTGCCGCTATTTTTGACATGGATGGATTGCTGATTGATTCCGAACCCCTGTGGGATCGGGCTGAACTGGACGTGATGGCCAGCCTCGGCGTCGATATCAGTCGTCGTAACGAGCTTCCCGATACCCTGGGGCTGCGCATCGATATGGTGGTTGACCTCTGGTATGCCCACCAGCCATGGGTTGGCCCGGATCGCGACGAAGTAACGGCGCGCATTATCAACCGCGCCATCTCCCTCGTAGAAGAGTATAAGCCGCTGTTGCCGGGCGTCCGCGACGCTATCGCCCTGTGCAAGGCGCAAGGGCTGAAAGTGGGGCTGGCCTCCGCCTCACCGCTGCATATGCTGGAAAAAGTGCTGACGATGTTCGGGCTGCGCGACAGCTTCGACGCGCTGGCCTCGGCCGAAAAGCTTCCTTACAGCAAGCCACATCCGCAGGTATATATGGACTGCGCCGCGAAACTGGGGCTGGATCCGCTTACCTGTGTGGCGCTGGAAGATTCGGTTAACGGCATGGTGGCGTCCAAAGCCGCACGTATGCGCTCCATCGTTGTGCCGGCTGAAGAAGGCCGACACGATCCCCGTTTTGCCCTCGCAGACGTCAGGCTGACGTCTCTTGAAGAATTGACTGCCCGCCATCTGCGCGGGGAGTAACGCTCTTTCAGGCAGCTTCGGCTGCCTGTCTCGCTAAATCAAAACAACGTTTTACTTTATTTGCTTTTCTCATTCCAGACTCCTATTCTTACGTGCAGAATGACAATAACCTGACTTCTGAGGCGCGTATGATACTGGATGCTTTTACTCTGGCAGGAAAAGTGGCGATGGTGACCGGGTGCGATACCGGTCTGGGGCAAGGTATGGCCATTGCCCTCGCCGAGGCAGGATGTGATATCGTGGGGGTTAACCGCAAGGTTCCTGACGAAACGGCAGCGCGCGTTACGGCGCTGGGACGTCGCTTTATCGCGATTCGCGCCGATCTTGGCAAGCAGGAGAGTATTCAGAGCGTGGTGGATGCCGCAGTCGCTGAGATGGGCCGCATCGATATTCTGGTTAACAATGCCGGCACCATCCGCCGTGCTGATGCGCTGGAATTTAGCGAGAAGGACTGGGACGAGGTCATCGATCTCAATCTGAAATCGGTCTTTTTCCTCTCTCAGGCAGTGGCGAAACAGTTTATCGCGCAGGGTCAGGGCGGCAAGATTATTAACATTGCTTCCATGCTCTCCTTCCAGGGCGGCATCCGGGTGCCCTCCTATACGGCGTCCAAAAGCGGCGTGCTGGGCCTCACCCGCCTGCTGGCGAACGAATGGGCAACGCTGGGCATTAATGTGAATGCTATAGCGCCGGGTTACATGGCGACCAATAACACCCGGCAGCTTCGCGATGATGAGCAGCGCAGCCAGGCGATCCTCGACCGTATTCCGGCGGGTCGCTGGGGTCTGCCGGAGGATTTACAGGGTCCGGTGGTGTTCCTGGCCTCATCGGCCTCTGATTACGTTAACGGCCATACCCTCGCCGTAGACGGTGGCTGGCTGGCGCGCTAACCGCGCGTTTGTGACAAAGAGTTACACCGTCACCTCTTTCACACACTGTATAAAAACCCTATACTGTATGAATCGACAGTTTACCGGGTTTTATCATGACGGCGGAAGGCCACCTGCTTTTTTCACTTGCCTGTGCAGTGTTTGCCAAAAACGCTGAACTGACCCCTGTGCTGGCACAGGGGGACTGGTGGCATATTGTCCCTTCCGCCGTGCTGACCTGCCTCCTGCCGGACATAGATCATCCAAAGTCATTCCTTGGCCAGCGGCTGAAGTGGATTTCAAAACCCATCGCCAGAGCCTTTGGCCATCGCGGGTTTACCCACAGCCTGCTGGCCGTATTCGGCCTGCTTACACTCTTCTATTTGAAGGTTCCGGAGAGCTGGATCGTCCCGGCGGATGCCATTCAGGGCATGGTGCTCGGCTACTTAAGCCATATCCTCGCCGATATGCTGACGCCAGCGGGCGTACCGCTGCTCTGGCCCTGCCGCTGGCGTTTCCGTCTGCCAATCCTCGTGCCGCAAAAAGGCAACCAGCTGGAGCGCGTTCTGTGTATGGCGCTGTTTGCGTATGCCGTGTGGATGCCGCAGACATTGCCCGAAAATGGTGCAGTGCGCTGGTCATCGCAAATGATCAACTCGCTACAATTTCAGTTCAATCGTTTTATTAATCACCAGATTGAACATTAAACCGGCAATATAATCACTTTTGTCATAAACCATTCCATATGGATATAAGCGCGACATCACACTTCTGATAACCTTGCGCCAACAGGTTCGGTAAAAACCGACCGTATAATAAATCAGGAGAACGGGGATGAATTTTCCACTCATCGCGAACATTGTTGTGTTCGTCGTATTGCTATTGCTTCTCGCCCAGGCTCGCCACAAACAGTGGAGCCTGGCGAAAAAGGTACTGGTCGGTCTGGTCATGGGCGTGGTGTTTGGCCTGGCCTTACACGCCATTTACGGCTCCGATAGCCCGGTACTGAAAGATTCTATTCAGTGGTTCAACATTGTCGGTAACGGCTATGTACAGCTGCTGCAAATGATCGTTATGCCGCTGGTATTCGCCTCTATTCTGAGCGCCGTAGCCCGCCTGCATAACGCCTCTCAACTGGGTAAAATCAGTTTCCTGACCATTGGTACCCTGCTCTTCACCACGCTGATTGCGGCGCTGGTGGGTGTGCTGGTAACCAATCTGTTTGGCCTGACTGCTGAAGGTCTGGTGCAGGGTAGCGCTGAAACCGCGCGTCTGACGGCGATTGAGACCAACTACGTGGGTAAAGTGGCCGATCTGACCGTTCCGCAGATGGTGCTCTCCTTCATTCCGAAGAACCCGTTCGCTGACCTGACCGGTGCAAGCCCAACCTCCATTATCAGCGTGGTGATCTTCGCGGCATTCCTGGGCGTGGCTGCGCTCAAGCTGCTGAAGGACGATGTGCCGAAAGGCGAGCGCGTTCTGACGGCCATCGATACCTTGCAAAGCTGGGTGATGAAGCTGGTGCGTCTGGTCATGCAGCTGACGCCGTACGGTGTCCTGGCGCTGATGACCAAAGTCGTGGCAGGCTCTAACCTGCAAGACATCATCAAGCTTGGCAGCTTTGTGATCGCCTCTTATCTGGGGCTGGGCATTATGTTTGTGGTGCACGGTATCCTGCTGGGCGTGAACGGCGTTAGCCCGCTGAAATATTTCCGCAAAGTCTGGCCGGTGCTGACCTTCGCCTTCACCAGCCGTTCCAGCGCGGCATCTATCCCGCTGAACGTGGAAGCACAGACCCGTCGTCTGGGCGTACCGGAGTCTATCGCCAGCTTCTCGGCCTCCTTTGGCGCCACCATCGGGCAGAACGGCTGTGCGGGTCTCTACCCGGCGATGCTGGCCGTGATGGTTGCCCCAACCGTGGGGATTAACCCGCTGGATCCGGTCTGGATTGCGACGCTGGTGGGTATCGTGACCATTAGCTCCGCCGGTGTTGCGGGCGTGGGCGGCGGCGCGACCTTCGCTGCGCTGATCGTTCTGCCTGCGCTGGGACTGCCGGTGACGCTGGTTGCCCTGCTGATCTCTGTTGAACCGCTGATCGATATGGGGCGTACCGCCCTGAACGTGAGTGGCTCAATGACCGCCGGTACCCTGACCAGCCAGTGGCTGAAGCAGACCGACAAAACGATTCTCGACAGTGAAGAAGATGCGGAACTGGCCCATCGTTAATCACGGCTGAAATAAAAAAACCGCCTGCGGGCGGTTTTTTTATGGCTGTTATTCTTCAACCTCTTCATCCTGGCGGGTCTGCACAGCCCATCGCTGCGCCGATTCCGGCACCGTAAACGCAGGGGAGCGACGGAAGTGCTCGCCAATCAGCACGAAGGCAACGTATTTACCCCGTAACATCCAGACATCGCGAAAACCATCCACTTTCAGGGCATGGTCAGGCGGCGCGGGTTCAACGCGGGGCACATAGCTAATAACCTGGCGGTTTTGTTGACGAAGAGGTTTCATAAGCGACGGGTTCACTAAAGCAAATTCTTAAAGCAGGAAATTTCTATCATAGCCGATTCTCCCCCCACCCGTCGCGCCTGACGTGAGGCAGATGGCTCCTTTCGCTAATCACTTATCTGAAAACGCTTAGTTCGCCTGCTAATTCATCACATTGTTCTATCCTTAATAGGGTTTTCAGGAACGAACAAAGGAGAATCGTGCAATGTCGAACAATGATAAACCACATCAAGCCCCTATTCATGGCACCGAAGAATCTCAACCGGGAATGGACTCACTCGCCCCTGCGGATGGCTCTCATAAACCGTCGCCGGGCCTGTCCGCGCCGGGCGAGCAACCTACTGCACCGGGAAGCATGAAGTCACCCGATGCGGACAACGAGAAGTTAAAATCTCTCGACCCGCACCGCAAAGGGGGTGAAGGCTATGCGCTGACCACCAATCAGGGCGTGCGCATCGCCGATGACCAGAACTCCCTGCGCGCCGGAACGCGCGGCCCGACGCTGCTGGAAGATTTCATCCTGCGGGAAAAAATCACCCATTTCGACCATGAGCGTATTCCTGAGCGTATCGTTCACGCTCGCGGCTCCGCGGCGCACGGCTATTTCCAGCCGTACAAGAGCCTGAAGGCGATCACGAAGGCGGATTTCCTTTCCGACCCGAACAAAATCACACCGGTATTTGTGCGCTTCTCTACCGTACAGGGCGGCGCGGGTTCGGCCGATACGGTGCGTGATATCCGCGGCTTCGCCACCAAATTCTATACCGAAGAGGGCATTTTCGACCTCGTCGGGAATAACACCCCGGTTTTCTTCATTCAGGATGCGCATAAGTTCCCTGACTTTGTCCATGCGGTAAAACCAGAGCCACACTGGGCCATACCGCAGGGACAAAGTGCGCATGACACCTTCTGGGACTACGTCTCCCTGCAACCGGAAACCCTTCACAACGTGATGTGGGCGATGTCTGACCGGGGGATCCCACGCAGCTATCGCACCATGGAAGGGTTTGGTATTCATACCTTCCGTCTGATTAACGCTGAAGGTAAAGCGACGTTTGTGCGTTTCCACTGGAAACCGGTCGCGGGGAAAGCATCCCTGGTGTGGGATGAAGCACAGAAGCTGACCGGGCGCGATCCGGACTTCCACCGTCGCGAACTGTGGGAATCCATTGAAGCCGGTGATTTCCCGGAATACGAGCTGGGATTACAGCTGATCCCGGAAGAGGACGAGTTCAAATTCGACTTCGACCTGCTCGACCCGACCAAGCTTATTCCTGAAGAGCTGGTGCCGGTTCAGCTGGTGGGCAAAATGGTGCTTAACCGCAACCCGGATAACTTCTTCGCGGAGAATGAGCAGGCTGCGTTCCACCCGGGCCATATTGTGCCGGGGCTGGATTTCACCAACGATCCGCTGCTACAGGGCCGTCTGTTCTCTTACACCGATACGCAGATCAGCCGTCTCGGTGGACCGAACTTCCACGAAATTCCTATCAACCGTCCGACCTGCCCGTACCATAACTTCCAGCGTGACGGGATGCATCGCCAGGATATCGATACCAACCCGGCGAACTACGAGCCAAACTCCATTAACGATAACTGGCCGCGTGAAACCCCGCCGGGGCCAAAACGTGGCGGATTTGAGTCGTATCAGGAGCGCGTGGACGGAACAAAAATTCGCGAGCGCAGCCCGTCATTCGGCGAATATTACGCTCAGCCTCGCCTGTTCTGGAACAGCCAGACCCCAATTGAACAGCAGCACATTATCGGCGGTTTCAGCTTTGAGCTGAGCAAAGTGGTGCGTACCTACATTCGCGAGCGCGTGGTCGACCATCTGGCGCATATTGATATCCAGCTTGCTCAGGGCGTGGCGAATAATCTCGGCATCACGCTGACTGACGAGCAATGCCATGCCGCACCGCCAAAAGACGTGAACGGGCTGAAGAAGGATCCGTCCCTGAGCCTGTACGCGGTACCTGGCGGGTCAATTAAAGGCCGCGTAGTGGCTATCCTGCTGAATGATAAACCGCGCGCCAGCGACGTGCTGGGGATCATGAAGGCGCTCAAAACCCAGGGCGTACATGCCAAACTGCTTTACTCCCGCATGGGTGAAGTGACAGCCGACGATGGCTCTGTCCTGCCAATTGCCGCGACCTTCGCCGGGGCACCGTCGCTGACGGTTGACGCGGTGATTATGCCGTGCGGCGACGTTGAGAGCCTGCTCGGTAACGGTGATGCCGCCTATTATCTGCTGGAAGCCTATAAGCACCTGAAGCCAATCGCCCTGGCAGGCGATGCGCGGAAGTTTAAATCTCTGCTGAAGGTACCGGATCAAGGGGAAGAAGGCATTGTCGAAGGTGATAACATTGACGATGCGTTTATGACCCGGTTGTTTGACCTGCTTGCCGCCCACCGCGTGTGGTCGCGCAGCAGTAAGATTGACCAGATACCGGCGTAAAAAAAAGCCGGGTGGCGCTGCGCTTACCCGGCCTACATTTCGATTGCTTTTGTAGGCCCGGTAAGGCGAAGCCGCCACCGGGCTTTAACTCAAAGATCCCTGAACGTCCCCAGACGATACCCACGCTCGGCAATCGCGTACTTTAACGACGCCGACGTCAGCACATCCAGTTCCGCCAGACGCGGCCAGCAATAGGCGCTCTTACGTACAATGTTATCGACAAACGCCGGGTGCGCCATTACCTCAAGCGAGCGCTCCCCTTTCGCGGCGGACTCATCCAGCACCTTCAGGAACAGCGCTTCGTCGATCTCGTCGCCATAAAATGCGCTGCTGAACCCCTCCGTTGACGTCACCGCGACGTCCGGCAGCCCGCGCACCTCACGATCCACGCGCATCGCCACGCCTTTACGTTGCGCAAACTCTGCCACAAGCGGGAAAATCGCCGGGATCATATGCACATGATGATGGCTGTCAATATGGGTAGGCTCGCGGCCAAACACATCCACAAAGCGGTTAAACTGGCAATCCAGCTCGCGGGCAATCTCATCGAGCGGCAGAGCGTCCTGCTCCGCCATTTCCCAAATCCATTTCCCCAGCTGGCCGTCGCGCGTCAGGCCCGGCATTGGCGAAAGGGGCAACCCAAGCGTCAGCACAAAGTGCATGCCCACGCCCAGCTCGGGCAGCTCACGGCTTAACTGCGCCGCATGTTCCACCGCCTCACCGTTGATGAGCGCTGTTGTAGAGGTCACGACGCCCCGGCGACAGGCTTCAATAATGCCGTAGTTCTGCCCTTTTGACAGGCCAAAATCATCGGCATTGACGATCAGCAGGTTTTCCATCGCGCCTCCTCTTAACGGTGTGTGAGTTTCAGTTTCTCAACCGTTGCAGCAAAGTTTGGCAGCCATTTTTCATGCGCCAGGATCATCTCACTCGCGAGTTTTTCAGCGTCACGGTCAGAATGCACCAGCGGGCTGAGGTTCAGCGCCAGCAGCACGTCATTCAGTTCGCCGCTCAGGGCCGCATTGCTCGCCGCCACTTCAAAGCCTTTGATGGTGTGAATCAGGCCCATCACCTTATCATCGAAGTGGGTAATGCGGGGATGCGGTTTTGCACCCTCGCGCCCAAGAATGCAGGTCATCTCAACGGCCCAGTCTGCCGGGATATTGTCGATGTGCCCATGATGGGGAACGTTCACATAGTGCTCGGCCTGCTTGTCATTGTAAATGGCGTTAATCACTTCACACGCGGCATCCGAATAGTATGCCCCGCCGCGCTGCTCCAGCTCTTTCGGTTTGACGTTCAGGTTCGGATCTTTATACAAATCAAAAAGCTGCTTCTCTACTTTCTGTACAACCTGAGCGCGTGCGCCACCTTTGTAGTATTCGCCCATTTCAATGGCCAGCATCTCTTTCTGCTTGAAGTAGTAGAGCAGATACGAGCACGGCAGCAGATTCAGGGAGCGGATCAGCCCTTCGCTGAACGGCAAATCGAAAATGTTTTTCACCGAGGCCGCGGTCAGGCGACCAGAGGCGACGCCGTCGAGCAGTTCCGCAAAGCGCGATTGCCCGTTCACTATCACATCTTTGATAAAGACCATGTGATTCAGGCCGAACAGATCAATGGACAGATCATCGTTATCGGTCAGTTCCAGTACATCGCGGATGAACATCTTCATGCCAATCGGAATATTGCAGACGCCGATAAAGCGTTTGAAACCGGTGTGGCGATAGACTGCCTCGGTGACCATCCCGGCCGGGTTGGTAAAGTTGATCACCCAGGCGTTCGGGCAGATCTCCTCCACGTCTTTAATGATGTCAAAAATGACCGGAATAGTACGCAGGCCTTTAAACAGGCCACCTGCCCCGTTGGTTTCCTGGCCCAGATAACCGTGGCTCAGCGGAATGCGCTCGTCCAGCTCACGCGCCTTCAGCTGGCCGACGCGCAGCTGCGTGGTCACGAAGTCAGCATCTTTCAGTGCCAGGCGGCGATCCAGCGTTTTATGCACGGTTAAGGGCACGCCCGCTTTTTCAACCATGCGTTTGCACAGTTCAAAAATAATATTCAGCTTCTCCTGACCTTCTTCAACATCCACCAGCCATAATTCGCTGACCGGTAATTCATGATACCGTTTCAGGAAACCTTCAAGTAATTCCGGGGTATAGCTGCTGCCGCCACCAATGGTTACGACTTTTAATTTCTGTTGCATAATATCTCCCTTAGCGTATCAGGTTAATCGCCTGCAAGGTATAGCGTACTCTTCCCGCTATTTGGGCAAGCCATTACGTCACTGTTCCTGGCGGATAAACCGCCGAAAGTTAATTAATTACCGTTAAATTTTTGCGGTAACTGTTCGGTGTGAATGAAGTCAATTTTTTAAAGGTTTTAATAAACAGGCTGGGGCTGCTGTAACCCGATTCGTAAGCGATATCGGTGACAGAGTAGTTAGTAATTTCCAGCTGTTTTTTGGCAAAGTTAATGCGGATTTCATTAATGATTTGCACAGGCGTTTTACGGTAATAACGCTGCGTGGCGCGCGTCAAATATTCCTGAGATTTACCCGACAGCGCCACCATATTCTCCAGGGCGTTATCGCTGAACTGCCCTTTATCGTGCATCAGCTCCACGGTACTGCGCAGCCACTGAGGAATATCATCCACCACCTGCTGTTCTTCACGGTGATGGCGGAGGCGATTCATGACGTAGAACGTCACGGTTTCAATAAATTCATCAAATTCATTGTCGCGGAAATTCAGCGAGGCGATAACCGTTTCAATCCAGGTCATAAACTCATTTTTAACGCGATACACCTGTGACGCCACAAAGCAGAACGGAACCAGCGGCAGATAGTGCTTCTCGAAGAAACGCCTGCTCACCCCTACGTTCAGAATGCGTGTCGCACCAAACTCATAAAAGCTCTGGTGATAAGATCCCATTGGCAGGAAGACGAAATCGCCACGCTCAAGCAGGACGCGCTTACCGTTGATCTCCTGATAGTAGCGGCCGGTCAGAACAATCGTGAACTCGTAGTAGTCATGCTGGTGCAGACCGCTGGCGCTCTCCGTTTTGTTGTAAATCACCACGTGAAAATTTTTGCCATTAAACAGCTGTTGCTCATGTGCGGTTTTGATTTCCATCGTGCTGACCTCCTGCTACTTCAACTGACTTATTGCATCTTCTCGTGAAGCTCGATGAGCTCCGCGACCAGCTCGCGTGCCAGCATGGAGGTCATCAGATGATCCTGCGCATGTACCAGCACCAGACTCACTTTCATCTTCCCTTCGCCCTGGTCGCTTTCGATGAGCTTCGTCTGCACCAGATGCGCTTCGTTTAACGCTGTACGGGACTGCTCCATCATGGTTTTCGCGGCAACGAAGTCGCCCTGCTTAGCCTGCTTAAGCGCCGCATACGCCAGGCTGCGTGCCTGCCCGGAGTTGATGATGAGGCCCATCACCACCTCTTCCAGATCGTTCTCTGCGGTTTCTTCGGCAACGATACTCTCTAAATCTAACATCTTTAAGCTCCTTTCCGCTGGCGCGGGTTGCCCCGCGCCGTGCAATTTTAGAATTTCAGTGCGAGGGCGATATCCTCTTCGCTCTCTTCTTCATCGATAACCGTTGCGGCCTTGTTCGCAATCGCCACGAACGGCATGTAGAGCAGGGTTGCAATCCCGAGGTTGAATATCGCCAGCAGGAAGGCCGCCACGCTACCGTTGGTGTTGAAGAACGCGCCCAGACCAGCCGGCATCGTCCACGGCGCAATGTTGGTCACCGGCGGGATAATGCCCAGGTAGTACGCCGTCAGCGTAATCGCGGCCAGCAGCGGCTGAACCAGGATGAAGGGAATGAACATCACCGGGTTCATGATAATTGGCAGACCAAACAGGATCGGCTCGTTAATCTGGAAGATGCCTGACGGCAGGGCCAGCTTCGCAACCTGACGATGGTCGGCGCGGCGAGAGACAATAAAGACCGCGATGATCAGACCCAACGTCGCCCCGGTACCGCCCAGGAAGATATAGGAGTCAAGCATCGGCTTCGCCCACACATGGAAGGTTTTACCGGCCGCCAGCGCCGCATCGACGGAGCCGTACTGCTGGTAAAGCGCGACGTTTTCCAGTGCCCATGGGGTCATAATACCGCTGTCCAGCGCCGCCAGTGCCAGTGAACCATGCACGCCGAAGAACCACAGCAGGGAGGTAAAGATGACATACGCCCAACCGACCACGCTACCCATCGACGCCAGCGGCGTTGAGATAGAGTCCATAATGATCTGGTGGAAGTTAGTTCCCCAGTGAGAGAGCGCCCAGGCAATAATCCCCATGATGGAGAGAATAATGAAGCCCGGAATCAACGCGGAAAATGAACGAGAAACGGAGGCCGGAACGCTATCCGGCAAGCGGATAACCCAGTTACGGCGAATAATGAAGGTGAACATTTCGGCCACCACCAGCCCGATAATAATACCGGAAATGATGTTTGCCCCACCCAGCCAGTTGGCGCCAACGGCGTAAGCGTCACCCACGCTGTACGGTGTGACGGTCATGAACGCGGCAATGGACAGTAAGCCTGCCGCCAGCGGATCCACTTTACGCTCTTCCGCCAGCGCCATTCCGATAAAGAAAGGCGCCATTAGCGACATAATACCCAACGTACCGTTGTATACGTTGCCGCCAATGGCTTTTAAACCATTAAGGGTTTCAATAGTTGAAGCATCTAACCTAATTCCTAATGAATAAAAAAAGGAACCTTCTCCAAAGCTCAGAAAAACGTTGTTAATTAAAACGAACATTGCCCCGGCTAATGTCAACGGCATTAATTTAATAAAGCCGTTCTTAATGGCATTAACGTGAGGCTGCTTTCCTATTTTAACAGCAAAAGGAAGGAGTACCTTTTCAAGTGAAGCGATGACTTTACTCATAGGAAAATACCCTTAAATGCCGCAACGACCGTTACGGCGTATTGTGTGTGAAATAACTCTTTGACGGGAAAAATAAAAAATTAATTAGCAGCTTTTTTAATCGCCGCAACGGCAGCTTTTAATACACCTAAACCATCAATCTTGCCGTATAAAACGGAATCGATCACTTCGACCGGCTTATTGGGTAGCAGACGCTGAATTTCTGGCAGCATATAAGCGATTTGCGGCCCGAGTAAAATAACGTCTGCTGTCTGGCCCTTCTCGCCCGCCAGCGTTTCCGGAAACGCCTCAATCACCACAGGGACTTCATATTTTTCGGCCTGCGCGCGCATTTTGGAAACCAGCAGCGAAGTGGACATGCCCGCAGAGCAAAACAGATAGATATGTTTCTTTTCCATGATAACTTCCCTCTTGTTTGGCTACCCGCCGTCTCGCTATCACTCGACTCGCTATCCTGGCTGACGGGCAGTGTGCTGAACATTGTTTGTCGTTGAAGTGAGTATACGCAATGGTACAGGGAGGGGATAATTCTGGATAGACTGAAATTGTCTCTCATTGACCTGGCTTGTTGACTACCTTCACATTTCAGGCAAATAATTCGCGCCAAGAAATAAGATTCACGTATGCATAAAAAAACCGGCCTTCCGGCCGGTTTGTTAACGCTCTCAGGCAAGCAGGCTTACTGTGCCTTAGGTGCCTGTGGGTCGGTGTCGTATTCGGCACAGGTCTGGTAACCAGAATTGATCACGTGACCCGTATCATCCAGGGCGACAAAATAGGTCTCTGCCTTACCATCACGTTGACCCAGAATATAGGTCTGGCAGGTACCACGCGCGTGGATCATAGTGACTTCTGAAGAAGGTTTACCGGCAATGGCTGCAACCTGGGAACGCGTCATGCCTTTTTTGACGTCTTTTACCACTGGCTGTGTGAACTGATCTTTAGTGCGATCGTAAGCTGTACACCCTGCCAGCATAGTCAGTACCGCCGCTGCGCTTAAAATTCCTGCTACGTTCTTGTTCATATTCCGTCCTCTTGTTTATCAGCGTGTTAACTAAGCATGGGATAAAAATTACTATTGTTCAACTTTGCGAGTTACGCCAGACGAATTTCGGAAAATTCTAATAAAACAACGGTAAGCTGCTAAATCGCTGTAAAACAGTACACTCAAAACTGTGATCCTTGTCGTTTCCCCGACAAAGGGTTAGTTTTAACAGATCACACTTTCTGTTTGGTTCTGCATAGGGAGGGCGTAATGGCTCTGCAACAAGAAATTATTCAGGCGCTGGGCGCGAAACCTGCGATTGATGCCAATGAAGAGATCCGTCGTAGCGTTGATTTTTTGAAAGCTTACCTGTCTGCACACCCTTTCCTGAAGACGCTGGTGCTGGGCATCAGCGGCGGTCAGGATTCCACTCTGGCCGGTAAGCTGAGCCAGATGGCCATCTCCGAGCTGCGTGACGAGACCGGTGACACCGCGCTGCAATTTATTGCCGTACGTCTGCCGTATGGCGTGCAAGCCGACGAGCAGGACTGTCAGGATGCGATTGCGTTTATTCAGCCGGACCGTGTTCTTACCGTAAACATCAAAGGTTCGGTACTGGCCAGCGAGCAGGCCTTGCGTGAAGCCGGTATTGAACTGAGCGATTTTGTCCGCGGCAACGAGAAAGCCCGTGAGCGCATGAAAGCGCAGTACAGTATCGCAGGGATGACCAAAGGGGTCGTCGTCGGCACTGACCACGCCGCGGAAGCCATCACCGGCTTCTTCACCAAATACGGCGATGGCGGCACGGATATCAACCCCCTCTTCCGCCTGAACAAGCGTCAGGGTAAGCAACTGCTGGCGGCGTTGGGCTGCCCGGAGCACCTGTATAAGAAGGCGCCAACGGCGGACCTGGAGGACGATCGCCCTTCCCTGCCGGATGAAGCGGCGCTGGGCGTTACGTATGACAACATCGATGATTATCTGGAAGGCAAAACGCTCGACGAAGGTACCGCTAAAATTATCGAAGGCTGGTATCTGAAAACCGAGCATAAGCGCCGTCCGCCCATTACGGTGTTTGATGATTTCTGGAAAAAGTAAAAGCAAAACGGTAACTCCGCTTTGCAGGCCGGGTAAGGCGTAGCCGCCACCCGGCTCTTTTTTAACCACCAAACACCTGCTACACTGTATGCCTGAACAGTATATGGAGCAGTATGTGAGCAGGCGTCAATCCGCCCCGCGTCTTGAATTCGAAGCGGCGGCTATCTACGAATATCCCGAGCATCTTCACCCCTGGCTTGAGGCACTGCCTAAACAGCCTGGCGTCTATTTCTTCCACGGCGACAGCGACACCATGCCGCTCTATATCGGCAAAAGCGTGAATATCCGCAGCCGGGTGATGTCGCACCTGCGTACGCCGGATGAAGCATCGATGCTCAGGCAGTCCCGGCGGATCACCTGGATCGAGACGGCAGGCGAACTGGGCGCGCTTCTGCTCGAAGCCCGGCTCATCAAGGAACAGCAGCCGCTGTTTAACAAACGCCTGCGCCGCAACCGCCAGCTGTGTTCCTTGCAGATTAACGCAGGAAAACCGCAGGTCGTTTATGCCCGGGAAGTGGATTTTTCGCATGAACCCAATCTTTACGGTCTGTTTGCCAATAAACGTGCCGCACTGCAAACCCTGCAATCCCTGGCTGATGAATTACAGCTTTGTTACGGCCTGTTAGGACTGGAAGCTACCACCCGCGGTCGCGCCTGTTTCCGCTCCGCGCTGAAACGCTGCGCCGGGGCGTGCTGTGGAAAAGAGAGCGTTGAAGAACATCATGCCCGGTTTATGGCTGGCCTGGCCTCTATCAGCGTTAACTGCTGGCCGTGGGAAGGCGCGGTGGCGCTGAAAGAAACCCGCGATGGGATGACGCACTATCACATCATCCGCAACTGGCTCTGGCTTGGCGCCGTTGAAAATCTGGATGACGCTACCGCTCTGCTGCGCACCCCTGCCGGTTTCGATCAGGATGGTTACAAAATTCTCTGCAAGCCACTGTTAACCGGAAAATATGAGATCATCGTCCTCAATGACCCGGCAGCCAGGTAATTTCACTGAACAGCAGCGACCCCTTCGTTTCCAGTAAACGGAGGGTATGACTGCCCGCTTCCCAGCTGGCGCCCTGATCGGCGGTCAGTAATTTGTCGCCCAGTTGCCAGGCGCCGCTTAATACGAATGCCACCCCACCGCGTGATGCGAAGGTAGTGAACGTCCGGGTAGCAACGCGCACCTTTGCCTGGCAGCAATCCCGTCGGGTCATGATGTTGAAGTCCATCGACATCTGCCCCTCTGTGAGCACGGCTTTCACCGCCAGATCGCCCGCAAATCGGTAAGGCTGATGATGCTTCAGGGTATGACAAAACGCCCTGCCTGCATCCAGGGTCACCTCGCCGCCCTCCAGCAGCGTAATCACCCGGTCAACGCCCGGGAACGCGGAAAATTCGCCGTTACTGGCGATGGAGGCAATACTGGCCCGCCAGAAAAAATCCCGCGTCGCGGGAGGAAAACAGCAAATCTCACGCGTCTCACCCGCACCATTACGCCAGAGACTGACCGGCATTTTACGGATATCAAAGAATTCCATGACCACTCCTGAAGGACGCACCGTGCGCCAGGGCATTTTCACAGACGTATTATCGGCAGCAGTCAGGCCAGACCTTAGGCATGGGATAAAAGAAAAACCGCCGGTCCTGTCCACAGCGTTTTCGCTTTTGTAGACAGGAGCCCGGCGGTCTTAAGAGAGTGAACCGATTATTCGGTTGGTGCAGGCATTTTACCTTCCGGCGCTGCACGTTCTGTCAGACGCTTCTCAAAATTGGCATTAAATTGCTTTTTCTGTTCCGGCGTCAGAATGTTGTAAATCTTGTTCTGGGTTTCCATGTGGGCCAGCATGCGCGCTTTATGCTGCTCGGCCATTTTGTCGATCTGCGCTTCCGCTTTTGCTTTATCGAAGCTGTCGCTGGCAATGATGTCATGCATTGCGCGGCGCTCTTCCAGCGGAGGACGTTTCATCTGGTCACGCTGGCTTTTCATGATGTCGCGGATCTGCTGCTTCTGCGCATCGGTGAGGTTCAGATCTTTAAACATCATCATCTCATGGTGCATACCCGGCTTGCCTTTATGATGCATCATCATTTTGCCTTCCGTCGGCGCGGCGGTAGTGGTCGCGGTATCGGCGGCGAACGCCATGCTGGTAGCGCCCAGAGCCAGGGTAGAGGCAACAAACAGTGCAGTTAATTTACGCATAATGTCTTTCCTTACTTTCAGTTATTCTTCGGCGCTATGCCGTGTTGACGAGATTAACTTTACGGGGTTTATCGTCAATTAGTCAGAGCAACGGTAAAACAATGAAAGTGTAAAAAACAACTTTTCGCCAATTTTGGAGAAATTAAGGAAAAAGCGTGGAGAGATGAAACAAAAATATTCAACAGGATGATTTTAAAGAGATTATGGAGAAGTATAGCGAAGTGCCGTTTAATAATAAAGCAATTCTCCAGGAATATTCCGCAAACAATACCAGAGCGCTTTTAACGCTAAGAAATTTATTCTTCATTTCCCCTCCGGTCTGCGCGAGGGGAGACGATCAGGGCATTTTTTCCAGCATCAAGCCAGCTCGCAAACCAAACGCGACCGACGGATTAGGAAATAAAACATATTCCGTGGATTTCTGTACCACATAGCGCGTCTCACCATCTTCCGCCAGCAGGACGTCCTGGCGAAACGGCGTAAAGTTCAGCGTATGGGGCGCCATATGTAGCTGGAAAGCCTCGCTTTGACGCGTGATCTGCTGCACGACCCGATAGCGCACAACGAGTTCCCGGGAGGGTTCCGGCGCAACCCCGGCAAGCAACGCCCGAAGCGCCTGATGCGTAGGGGCAAAACGCGTCAGGTCGTTTTGCCCGAACGGCAGCGCTTTTCCCAGCTCAAGGGTGCAGGATAACGCGCCAACATTCTCGCAGGTGAAGTGGGTAAACGTGCCGCCTGGCGTCTGGTGGAAAACCAGCGCCTCCAGCCCGGCGTCGCCAAGCCAGGACAGAAACGCCTCATCCCACGGCTGATGACGCTGCGGTAACACGCCAAAACGCACGTGGTACGAGGCGCGAATGGCCGTATGCAGATCGAGGTGCCAGCGCGTTTCCCCCGCCCCGGCAAAAAACGCCGTGACCACCTTCTCCAGCCATTGCGCGCGTGTCGTCTCATCACTCTGTGGAAACTGCGCCCAGCGACCACCAAACATGCGGTTGATGTCGCTCACGAGATACCGTTTATTTTGCGCCAGCGCAGGCGGATTTCCCAGCACCACCAGCAGACGGCAGTGCAGCGTGATCTCTGCGCGAAACAGCGCGCGCAGCAAAAGATCGACAATCTCCACGGGCGCGGTTTCGTTTCCGTGAATGCCGGTCGAAAGCAGCAGCGACAGGTCATATTCCCCCGTCGGCGTCAGTTCAAGCACGCCCGGCCCCAGCCATCGCCAGTGCAACGAGGGGGCTTCCCCCTCTTGCCGCTCCGGTGTCTCTTCGGCCAGCGTCAGCGCCAGTAAGTTTTCCATATCATCTCCTTAGCGCTGGAACGGATAAACCGATCCCAGTTGCAGGATGGTCGATAATGCATCCAGCGCCTCGCGGCCTTCGCGCAGCAGCTGCGGATCAACCAGATCGGCCTGAACCAGACGGTCGCGATAATAGCGGTCCACCCAGTCATTGAGGGTATTGAACAGCGTGTCGTTCATCATCACCGCCGGATTCATGGCCTGCATCTCCTCCGGCGTTAACACCACGCGCAGTCGCAGGCACGCCGGTCCCCCGCCGTTGGCCATACTTTCCCGCAGATCAAACACGCGCAGTTCATCAATCGGGTTATCCGCCTGCACCAGTTCGCTCAGATAGCGCCAGACGCCCTGATGGTTGCGGGACTCCTGCGGCAGCACCAGCATCATGCTGCCATCATCCCGGCTCAGCAGCTGGCTGTTGAACAGATACGTTTCGACCGCATCCTGCACGCTTACCGCCTGCGTGGGCACCTGAATCGGCATAAATCCCGGCACGCGTTCGCGCAGCGTGGCCAGCAACTTTTCCTGATGGGCAAACGCCTGCTCGTGGCAGAACAGCACCTGACGGTTGGAAACGGCAATGACGTCGTTATGAAACACGCCCTGGTCGATCACCTGCGGATTTTGCTGGGCAAAAATCACCTGAGAAGGATTAACCTGGTTCAGCCGCGCAACCGCCTGGCTTGCGGCTAAAGTTTGTCTCGCCGGATAACGAACCGGCGCGGCGTGGCCGCCCTCTTCCCGTCCATAGATAAACAGCTGCAAACCCGGCTCGCCATAGTCGCCGCCCAGACGGTTGTGGTTTGCCGCCCCTTCATCGCCAAACATCGCGACCTGCGGCAGCGCCGAATGCACCTCGAAATGCGCTTCATGATTAAAAATGGCGCGCAGCACGCGCCCGGTGGTCTCCGCTTCGCTGGCGCGGTGGAATTTGTTGTTCAGGTTAGCAACGGTCAGATGCACTTTGCCGTCCAGCGTATCCGCCGACGGCGCAACGGTGGCGGCATTCGCCACCCACATCGAGGAGGCTGAACTGGCCGCCGAAAGCAGGTGTGGCGTCTGCGTGCCTGCTTTTTCCACCACCTGTTCATCCGTACCGCTGAACCCCAGCTGGCGCAGCACGTCCACGTTTGGTCGCTCCTGAGGCGGGATCACCGCCTGCGGGAAACCGGCATCGGACAGCGCCTTCATTTTCAATAGCCCCTGCTTCGCCGCCAGCTTAGGGTTCGAGACCTGGAAACGGTGCTTCGTCGAGGCTTCATTGCCGAACGATAGCCCGGCATAGTGGTGCGTCAGCCCCACGAGGCCGTCAAAGTTAACCTCACGCGCTTTCATGGGCGTCACCCTCTGTAAAATCCAGCCCCGGATTCAGCGTCTCCGGCAGCGTCAGCGCCGGGGTTTCCAGGCTTGCCATCGGCCACGCGCAGTAATCGGCGGCATACCAGGCGCTGGCGCGATGGTTGCCCGACGCCCCTACGCCACCAAACGGCGCGGTGCTCGCCGCACCGGTCAGCGGTTTGTTCCAGTTCACGATCCCGGCGCGCGCTTCAAGCAGCAGTTGTTCGAATTTCTCGCGATGCGGCGATATCAGGCCGCTCGACAGGCCGTAGCGGGTGTTGTTGGCCATCTCGATCGCCGACTCAAAATCGTCATAGCGCCAGACGCACAGCAGCGGGCCAAAGACCTCTTCATCCGGCACGTTGCTCGTCGCACTCATCTCAATAATCCCCGGCGTCAGCAGCGACGTGCCCGGCTGAACCAGCTTCGGCTCCAGCAGGGTTTTCGCCCCGCGCGCCACGTGCTCCTGCCACGCTTTCAGCACGTTCAGCGCCGCCTGCGCGGAGATCAGCCCGCCGATAAACGGCTGCGGCTCGGCATCCCATTTCGCGGGAACCAGACGCGCGCTCACCTCCACCAGACGCTTCAGGAACGCATCCCCCTGCGCGCCGCGTTTAACCAGCAGGCGGCGGGCGCAGGTACAGCGCTGTCCGGCGGTAATAAACGCCGACTGAATGGTCAGATGGACCGCGGCATCGATATCATCCGGATCTTCCACAATCAGCGGGTTGTTGCCGCCCATCTCCAGCGCCAGAATTTTTTCCGGCTGCCCCGCCAGCTGACGATGCAGCTGATAGCCCGTTCCGGCACTGCCGGTGAACAGCAGACCGTCAATGTCGCTCAGCGCACTCAGCGCCTGACCTGTTTCACGCCCGCCCTGCACCAGATTCACCACCCCCGGCGGCAGCCCCGCCTGCTCCCAGAGTTTTATGACTGCTTCTCCGGTTAAGGGGGTTAACTCACTCGGCTTGAAGATGACGGTATTCCCCGCCAGCAGCGCAGGCACAATGTGCCCGTTCGGCAGATGTCCGGGGAAGTTATACGGGCCAAACACCGCCAGCACCCCGTGCGGACGGTGGCGCAGTGTGGCGGCGCCGTCTGGCATCTCGGTATGCTGCTCGCCGGTGCGGGTATGGTACGCCTTCACCGATATCGCGATTTTGTTGATCATTGCCGTGACTTCGGTTGTTGCCTCCCAGCGCGGCTTACTGGTTTCGCAGGCAATGATGCGGGTCAGCTCGGCTTTATTGGCCTCCAGCAGCGCAGCAAATTTCTCAACCAGCGCCTGGCGCTCGGAGAATGGCCGTTTCGCCCATGCCGGAAACGCGCGGCGTGCAGCCTGGCAGGCCTGCTCAACCTGCCCGGCGCTGGCGTCGTTCCCCGACCAGAGCACCTCCTGGCCGACCGGGTTAGTTTTTGTCCGCGCGTCACCTTCGCCCGTTACCCAGTCACCGTTAATCCATAGAGTCATGCTGTTTTCTCCTCAGGGCAGAGCCGCACCAGGCGAACCGTGTCGCCAGCGTTACATTTCAGGGCATCCAGTTGCGCAGCCGTCAGTACCAGACGCTCGCATGTTGGGTTGGTTCGCACCAGCATGGCGCGGAAGTTGGTGTAATTCTCGTTCGAGACCAGGCAGGCTGGCCACTCGCCCGGCGCGGGCTGGCCTTCTGAAACCTCAACCAGGCGGCTTTTACGGATGGCGCGAACGCGGTCAATGTCGCATTCCAGCGTCGGGCCGCCGTCGAAGATGTCGACGTAGTTACGGTAGCGAAATCCCTCTTTCTCCAGCACTGCGCGGGCCGGAGCGGTTTGCGGGTGAACTTCGCCGATCACCGCCTGCGCTTCAGGCGTTAAGAAATGGGTATAAATAGGATGCTTCGGCATCAGCTCGGCGATAAACGCCTTCTGACCGGTACCGCACAGGTAATCCGCCCGGCTAAATTCCATGGAGAAGAAGCGTTCGCCCAGACTCTCCCAGAACGGCGAGTAGCCCGTCTCATCAATCACGCCGCGCATCTCCGCGACCACTTTTTCGTTGAAGCGGTCGCGAAAGGCGGCCATAAACATAAAGCGCGATTTGGAGAGCAGATAACCGTTGCCCTCTTTGCGCCAGTCCGGATCGAGAAACAGGGTGCAGAGTTCGCTGGCGCCGGTATGGTCATTACAGAGGAAGAGCGTCGGCAGCGCGTTGTAAACGTTCAGCTCTTTCGAGGCGTGGACCATCGTGCCGACGCGGTAGTTGTACCACGGATCGTTAAGCCCGACGGCCACCTCGATGGCGCAAATCCCCGCCACGGTTCCCGTGTCGGTATCTTCCAGCACGAACACATAGCCCTGTTCGCTTTTTGGCAACGTCCCCTGCCAGGTTTGCAGGGCGCGCTCAATGCGCGCCGACAGCGTTTTTTCATCGGCAGGCAGCGAGGTTAGCCCGCCCCCTGTCTTACCGGCAAGCTGCATAAGCCCGGCGAGATCGCCGTGCGCAACGGGACGGATGACCATCATGATGACACCCCGGACTTCACCTGTTCGCAGGCCAGCGCAAAACGATCTAACCCGGTTCTGACCTCTTCCTCGCTGACGATCAGCGCAGGGGCAAACCGCACCACGTTAGCACCGGCAATCAGCACCATAACGCCCTGCTTTGCCGCTTCCTGTGAAATCAGCTTCGCTTTGCCGGCAAACTCAGGGGCAAGCTCACAGCCTATTAACAGCCCCAGACCGCGGATCTCTTTGAACAAGCCGGTCTGGTTATTGATGGCAGTAAGGCGCTCAACAAACCACTGGTGACGCTGCTTCACGCCGTTCAGCACCTCAGGGGTATTGATGATATCCAGCACCTGTCCGGCGACAGCGGTTGCCAGCGGGTTGCCGCCGTATGTGGTGCCATGAGTGCCCACGGTCATCACGCTGGCGAATTTATCGGTGGTCAGCATCGCCCCCACCGGGAAACCGCCGCCGAGCGCTTTGGCTGTTGAGAGCACATCCGGGGTCACGCCATAGTGCATGTAGGCGTACAGCTCACCCGTGCGGCCCACGCCGGTCTGGACTTCGTCAAAAATCAGGACCGCGTTATGCCGATCGCACAGCTCGCGCAGCCCTTGCAGGAACGCTTTCTGGGCGGGCATGACGCCGCCTTCCCCCTGCATGGGCTCGACAATCACCGCACAGGTGGTGTCGTCAATCAGCTCGCTGGCAGAGTGTAAATCGTTATACGCCGCATGCCGGATATCCGGCGGCAGCGGCGCAAAATCCTGAGAATATGAGGGCTGACCACCCGCGCTGACGGTAAACAGCGTGCGGCCATGGAAGGCATTTTTAAATGCTACGATGCCGCTCTTGTGCGCGCCGAATTTATCGTGCGCATATTTTCGCGCCAGCTTCAGCGCCGCTTCGTTCGCTTCCGCGCCGGAATTACAGAAAAAGACTTTTTCTGCGAAAGTGGCGTCGATCAGCTTCTTCGCCAGACGCAATGCCGGTTCGTTGGTATAACCGTTGCCGGTATGCCAGAATTTCGCCGCCTGGTCATTCAGCGCCTGCCGCAGCGCCGGGTTTGCATGCCCCAGCGCATTCACCGCAATCCCACCCGCAAAGTCGATATACTCTTTGCCCTGCTGATCCCACAGGCGAGAGCCTTCCCCACGTACCGGAATAAAAGCCGCCGGAGCGTATACCGGCATCATCCATTCATCGAAATTTTCACGCGTAACTGACAGAGACATAGCGACCTCATCCGGTAAATAAAAGGTTGTTTAAATGTTAAATAATTGAGTGTTTGCACTGTGAATGTAGATTGCAGCCTTCGTGCCAGCCAGCGATAAAAATGCATAAACGGGTTGGGGTAACACAATATCAATGGGTTACAATATGGAGTTATTCACTGTTAATGCATAAATAGTGAATATTTTTACGACAAGCGGCGCTTTGCCGCATGAAAACAAGAAAGAGTATGCAGAGACCAAATATAATTCTGGAATTGTGATCGCTCACGAAATTTATCGGTCCTTTATGCCCTGTTCGAGGGCAAAACGCGCCGAAATGGTGCAAATATTGCACCGTCGGCATTATCTGTCGCAGTAATTGGGCGAAGCGGATAACAGACGACGTAAATTCTGCTACCATCCTTGCACTATTCACCTTGCATTGGCAGCGACTATGAAATTTGTCTCTTTTAATATCAACGGCCTGCGTGCCCGCCCTCACCAGCTTGAAGCGATTGTTGAGCAACATCAGCCAGATGTGATCGGCTTGCAGGAGACAAAAGTTCACGACGATATGTTCCCGCTCGAAGAGGTAGCGAAGCTGGGCTATAACGTTTTTTACCACGGTCAGAAAGGCCACTACGGCGTTGCGCTGCTGACCAAAGATACGCCGGTGTCGGTGCGTCGTGGCTTCCCGGGTGACGATGAAGAGGCGCAACGCCGCATCATCATGGCGGAAATTCCTTCCGCGCTCGGCAATGTGACCGTCATCAACGGCTATTTCCCGCAGGGTGAAAGCCGCGATCATGAAACCAAATTCCCGGCCAAAGCGAAGTTTTATCAGGATCTGCAAAACTACCTGACAACCGAACTCAAAAAAGAAAACCCGGTGCTGATCATGGGCGACATGAATATCAGCCCGACGGATCTGGATATCGGTATTGGCGAAGAGAACCGTAAGCGCTGGCTGCGCACCGGCAAATGCTCTTTCCTGCCGGAGGAGCGCGAGTGGATGGAGCGCCTGCTGGGTTGGGGGCTGGTGGATACTTTCCGCACGGCTAACCCGGCGACGCAGGATCGCTTCTCGTGGTTTGACTATCGCTCTAAAGGCTTCGATGACAACCGGGGCCTGCGTATTGATCTGCTGCTGGCGAGCGCCCCCCTGGCCGAACGCTGCATCGAAACCGGTATCGACTATGATATCCGCAGCATGGAAAAACCGTCCGACCATGCGCCGGTATGGGCAACGTTCAAGCTGTAACCTTCAGTGAATATTAAAAAAATCAGTCTCCTGTGCGCCCTTCTGGGCGCATTTGTTTTGACCGTTGTTTTGCTTCCTCCAGGCATGCTCTCCCTCGACACGCTAAAAATGCACCAGCAAACGTTGCTCGATCGTGTGGAGCAGGCGCCTCTTCAGAGCGCGCTGATCTATTTTGCGGTTTACGTTCTGCTCTCCGCGCTGTCGATCCCCGGAGCCGCGCTTCTGACGCTGCTCGGCGGGGCGCTTTTCAGCCTGTGGGAGGCGACACTGTTGGTGTCATTTGCCTCGACGCTCGGCGCCACGCTTGCCATGCTCGTCAGCCGTTATCTGCTGCGCGACTGGGTGCAGCGGCGCTTTGCCGCACAGATGAGCACGATAGATGCGGGAATGGATCGCGACGGCGCGCGCTACCTTTTTGCCCTGCGCCTGATGCCGTTGTTCCCGTTCTTTCTGGTCAATTTGCTGATGGGGCTAACCCGTCTCAGGGTGCGTCACTACTGGTGGGTCAGCCAGCTTGCAATGCTACCTGCCACCGTCATTTATCTGAACGCCGGACGCGAGCTGGGGAAACTCACCGCGCTGCGCGATATTCTGTCGCCGGGACTGCTGTTCGCCTTTACACTATTAGGGTTATTACCGCTGGTCACTCGCTGGCTGTTTTCCCGTTACATCCCTTCGATTAAAAAGTGAGGCATTATGCGCCGGGTGCGTTTTTGCGCGTTTCTGACGAGTCTGCTGCTGGCAACCTCTGCCTTCGCCGCAGAGAGCTGGCAATCCATTCAGCAACAGGCCACCGGGCAGACCGTCTGGTTTAACGCCTGGGGCGGTGACGAGGCCGTTAACCGCTACCTCGACTGGGTAAGCGGCGAGATGAAAACGCACTACGCCGTCAACCTGAAGATCGTTCATCTGGCCGATGCCGCCGACGCGGTGAAGCGGATCCAGACGGAACATGCCGCAGGACGCAGCAGTAACGGGTCGGTGGATCTACTCTGGGTAAACGAGGAAAACTTCCGCAACCTGAAAGCGGCAAACCTGCTGCTCACCGGCTGGGCGCAAACCCTGCCCAACTGGCGCTACGTCGATACCCGTAAACCGGTAACGGAAGATTTTGCCATCCCGACCGATGGGGCAGAATCCCCGTGGGGCGGCGCGCAATTAACCTTTATCGCCCGTAAAGCGAGTACGCCGACACCACCGGCAGATCCCCACGCGCTGCTGGTATACGCCCGACAGCACCCTGGCAAGGTGAGCTATCCGCGACCGCCGGATTTTACCGGCACGGCGTTTCTTGAGCAGCTACTGCTGGCGCTGACCGCCCATCCGGAGGCGTTAAAAAACGCGCCAGACAGAACCTTTGCGCAGGTCACCGCGCCGCTGTGGGATTACCTTGATACGCTGCACCCCCTGCTGTGGCGCGAAGGGAACGATTTTCCTCCGTCGCCTGCACGAATGGATACGCTGCTGGCCAGCGGCAGTCTGAACCTGTCGCTCACCTTTAACCCCGCCCATGCGATGCAAAAGGTGGCGAGCGGTGAATTACCTGCCGACAGCTACAGTTTCGGCTTTCTCAAAGGCATGATCGGCAACGTCCATTTTGTCGCTATCCCGGCAAACGCCAGCGCGAGCGCAGGCGCGAAGGTAGTGGCCAATTTCCTGCTGTCACCGCAGGCGCAGATCCGCAAAGCCAATCCTGCCGTCTGGGGTGACCCGAGCGTGCTGGATGGCGAAAAACTGCCTGCGACAGCGGCAAAACAGCTTCGCGCCTTTACCCCCTCAGACACGCCTGATGTGCTTCCCGAACCGCACGCCGCCTGGGTTAACGCCCTGGAGCAGGAATGGCTTCGCCGCTACGGAACCCGCTAAGCGGGCTGGTCTGGGCGGCAATGGCGGTCATCTATCTGCCCCTGCTTCCCGCCAGCGGCATGCTGCTGGCCCCGGCGTTTTCTCCCGGCAACTGGGCGGCGCTGTTTGCCGACCCGCAGCTGCCGCAGGCGCTGGCCGCCACGCTGGTTTCCACGCTTATCGCGACGCTGGGCTCACTGTTTATCGCCCTGATCCTGCTTGCGCTTCTCTGGCCGGGTGAAGGCTGGCAGCGCCTGAGCACCCGTCTGCCGTGGCTGTTAGCCGTGCCGCACGTCGCCTTCGCCACCAGCGCGCTGCTGCTGTTTGCGGAAGGAGGGCAGTTTTACCGGATCTGTACAGTCTGTTCGCCGCAGCTTGACCGCTACGGTATCGGGCTTGGCCTGACGCTTGCGGTCAAAGAGAGCGCGTTCGTTCTGTGGGCAATTTACGCCGCGCTGCCTGAAAAGCGCCTCGCACAGCAGAAAATTGTCCTGCATACCTTCGGCTACGGACGCATGCAGGCGCTCAACTGGCTCGTCCTCCCGGCCATTGCCCCCGCGCTGGGCGCTGTCATGCTGGCGGTGCTGGCCTGGTCGCTTTCCGTGGTGGATGTGGCGATCGTGCTCGGGCCGGGCAACCCGCCGACGCTGGCGGTGCTGGCCTGGCAGTGGCTCACCCAGGGCGATGCACAACAGCAAACAAAGGGAACGCTGCTGTGTCTGGTGTTGCTCCTGCTGCTGGCGGCGCTTGCCGCGGTGGGATACGGCTTCTGGACGGCATGGCGGCGCGCCCAGCGTGACCCCTCCGGAGTTCGTCGCGCTTCGCATACTGCGCTGCCCGCACGGACGCTGGGCGGGTTACTGCCGCTGTGCGGCGTCCTCTGTGCGCTGGTTCTGCTGATGCTGGCACGCCGGGACGACATCGGCCCCGTCAGCGACAGCCTTTCACTGGGACTGCTGTCCAGCCTGACAGCGCTGGCCATCCTCATGCTCTGGCTTGAGCGGGGACCCCAGCGCGGCGCGGTGTGGGTCTGGCTGCCGCTCGCCCTCCCGGCGCTGCCCCTCGTGTCCGGGCAATATGCCGTGGCGCTGTGGCTGGGCATCGACGGCCAGTACGCTGCGGTGCTCTGGAGCCATATGCTCTGGGTCCTCCCGTGGATGCTCCTGGTGCTGCAACCGGCCTGGCGCAGGCTCGATCCCCGGCTTATCCTCACCGCCAGAACGCTGGGCTGGCGACAGGCGAAAATTTTCTGGTTGGTGAAATGCCCCCTGATGATTCGTCCGGCCCTGCTGGCCTTTGCCACCGGCTTTTCCGTGAGCATGGCCCAGTACATGCCGACCCTCTGGCTGGGAGCGGGACGTTTCACCACCCTGACGACGGAGGCGGTCGCCCTCAGCAGCGGCGGCAGCATTCCGATCCTCGCCAGCCGGGCGCTGGGTCTGTTGCTGTTGACCAGCAGCGTATTTGCCCTTGCCGCGCTGCTCTCCCGGCTCGTGGGCCGTCACAGACAAGGATTACGTTAATGCTGAACGTGAAAAATCTCACCATTGCGCCACTCTTCCGTGAGGTCAACTTCCGCGTCCCGGCGGGGGAGATTGTCACGCTGATGGGGCCCTCCGGGAGCGGGAAATCGACCCTTTTCGCCTGGATGGTGGGGGCGTTATCCGCTGATTTTAAGGCGCACGGCGAGCTGTGGCTGAACGATCGCCGCTGCGATATGCTTCCCGTGGAAACGCGCGGGATCGGCATTCTGTTTCAGGATGCCCTGCTGTTTGACGCCTTCAGCGTGGGGCAAAACCTGATGCTGGCGCTGCCGGCGCACATCGTCGGGCGCGCCCGCCGCAACGCGGTAGAACAGGCCCTGGACACTGCCGGGCTGGCAAACCACTACGCCAGCGATCCGGCGACCCTGTCCGGCGGCGAGCGCGCCCGGGTCAGCCTGTTGCGCGCTCTTCTCGCCCAGCCGCAGGCATTGCTGCTCGACGAGCCGTTCAGTCGACTGGATAAAACGCTGCGCGCCTCATTCCGGGCGTGGGTATTCGAGGTTACTCGCCAGCGCAGGATCCCGGTGGTGCTGGTCACGCATGATGAGGACGATATTCCGCCCGGCGGCGAGGTGATTGAGATTTCTCGCTGGCAATAATGTGCTAACGCAATGTTTTTGGCTTCAGGAGAGACGACAATGCCCCCCTCTTTTAATGACGTCAGGTTTTTCGATGAAACGTGTTTCTCAACTGACCGCGCTGGCCCTGATCTGCGGCCTCGCCTCACTCTCCTCCACGGCGGCTGATATGCCCCACTCCCTCACGCTGGACCAGCTCCAGGCGCAAAACGGCGCGGTAATTGATACGCGCGTCAGTGCGTTCTATAACGGCTGGCCGCAGACCCTGAGCGGAACGTCCGGGCATGAACCCGCCGCGCTTAATCTCTCTGCCAGCTGGCTTGGGGCAATGAGCGATGAACAGCTCAGCGGCTGGGCAAAACAACATCGGCTTACGCCAGACATGCCGGTCGCGCTCTATGGCAACGATGATGACAACCAGACCGTCAAAGCGCGGCTGGAGAAAGCGGGCTTTACCCACGTCTCCACCCTGAGCGATGCCCTGCAACAATCCGACCGTCTGCAACGTCTGGCACATTTCGAACAGCTGGTTTATCCGCAGTGGATCCGCCAGTTGCAGCAGGGCAAACCCGTTACCGCCGCACCAGCCGGAGAATGGAAGGTGATCGAGGCTGGCTGGGGTGCGCCGAAGCTTTATCTCCTGAGCCACATTCCCGGTGCGGGCTATATCGACACCAATGAAGTGGAAAGCGAACCGCTGTGGAATAAGGTCTCTGACGAAAAGCTGAAAGCGATGCTGGCGAAGCACGGGATCAGTCACGATACCACCGTCATTCTGTACGGTCGCGACGTGTATGCCGCCGCGCGCGTGGCGCAGATCATGCTCTACGCGGGCGTGAAGGATGTGCGAATTCTGGATGGCGGCTGGAAGGCGTGGTCCGACGCCAGCCTGCCCGTTGAGCGCGGAACGCCTGCAAAGGTGAAGCCAGCCCCTGATTTTGGCGCGCCGATCCCGAGCCAGCCCCGGCTGATGGTGGATATGGAGCAGGCCCGGGGAATGCTGCACCGTCAGGACGCCTCGCTGGTGAGCATTCGTTCCTGGCCAGAGTTTATCGGTGAAACCAGCGGCTACAGCTATATCAAGCCAAAAGGTGAGATTGCCGGTGCGCGCTGGGGCCATGCGGGCAGCGACGCGACCCACATGGAAGATTTCCACAATCCGGATGGCACCATGCGCAGCGCCGATGATATTGCCGCCATGTGGAAAACATGGAATATCCTGCCGGAGCAGCACGTTGCGTTTTACTGTGGTACCGGCTGGCGCGCGTCTGAAGCCTTTATGTACGCCCGCGCGATGGGCTGGCAGAACGTTGCCGTCTACGACGGCGGCTGGTACGAATGGAGCAGCCATCCGCAGAACCCGGTCTCCACCGGGGAGCGCGGACCGGAAAGCGCACGCTAGCGGGGAAGTGATTTCAGCGTGATATAACCGCTCCAGATGCGCGTTGTGGTGGTCAGCCAGCACAACGCGCCAAATGTCCAGGCAAACAGCGCGAAATGCGCCGGAAACAGGCAGCACAGCACAAACAGCGCGATGGTCTCCGTTCCTTCCGTTAATCCTCCAATGTAATAAAGCGACTTGTGCGCATAGCCGGGATTGTCGATATCATGCTTCCCCGCCAGCGCGGCAAAGGCCAGGAAGCTGCTGCCCGTCCCCATAAACGCGAACAGCAGCCAGGCGGCGGCGATCGCGTTATCAGCCGGAGCGGCCAGCGCAAAGCCAAACGGCACCAGGGCGTAGAACAGGAAGTCGAGGGCGATATCAAGAAATCCTCCCGCGTCCGTCAGGCCACGGCGACGCGCCAGCGCGCCGTCCAGACCATCCAGCAGCCGGTTCAGCACAATGGCGATCAGCGCCGCCGGATACCAGCCCAGCGCCAGAAACGGTAACGCCAGCACGCCAATCGCAAACCCGGCGAGCGTTAAGCCATCAGGCGTGATAAACGGTTTATCCAGCGTGGCGGCCAGCTGATTTAACCCGGGTTTCAGTCGGGGGTGCAGATGTTTATCCAGCATGCGGTTTACCTTTAAACTTGGCGCACAGCCCCTGAGCCGGGATATCCAGCGCGGCGTTAAAGCGGGCGGAAAGATTCTGAAAGGCAATCAGAGCCGTCATTTCGGTGATGGTCTTTTCCGTAAAGTGGCGCTTCAGCAGACTTTTGATATTTTCATCCACCTGAGGTGGCGTGGCGGTGACCGCTTCCGCATAGGCCAGCGCCGCGCGCTCCTCTTCGCTGAACAGGGTGGAATTTTGCCAGTCGCTGACGGCCTGCACTTTATCCAGCGCCCCGCTCCGCTCGGCCAGACGCAGGCTGTTGGCATCAATACAAAATGCGCAGTGGCAGATCTGCGAGATCCGCGTCATTAGCAGCGATCGCAGAACCGGGGTCAATCGCGCATTGCGCCGCTCCAGATAGCCGACAAACAGCGCCACCAGCCAGAAAAGACGCGGCATACGCCCCCACCAGCGCGTGGGGTTCAGCACCGCGCCGAAGTGTTTTTTCTGCATGGCGGCGATGGGGCTGAGGCTGACGGGAAGGGTTTCCATGGGCGCAACCCAGGCGGATGTCTCTTTCACCTGATTCTCCTGATGACTGGACTCTTTGGAAGGGCACGATAATATGTCGTTTTTCGCTATTAATTATTGACGAACATGCTGAAAACACTCGATGTGGTTGCGGCCATCCTCGAAAAAGAGGGCAAGATTTTGCTGGCGCAGCGTCCCGAACATGCCGATCAGCCAGGAATGTGGGAATTTGCGGGCGGGAAGGTTGAAGCCGGTGAGACCCAGCCGGAAGCGCTGATCCGCGAACTGCGCGAAGAACTCGGCATTGAAGCCGTGCCCGCGCGGTATGTGGCAAGCCACCAGCGGGAGGTGTCGCAGCGGCTGATTCACCTCCACGCCTGGCATGTGCCTGAATTTAGCGGTCAGCTGAAGGCGCATTATCACTCGGCGCTGGTATGGTGCACGCCAGAAGACGCGTTCACGTATGCTTTAGCCCCGGCGGATATACCGCTGCTGGAAGCGTTTATTCTTTTACGCGACGCCAGACCAGCGGGTTTGTACTGAGGGTGCGTTCATCACGCTGGCACTGCAACAGCACGCCATCTGCCTTGACTACTGCGCCTTCGGAATAGTTTTGATCCTGATAGATACAGCACTGATTACACGGCTGCGCACGCTGGCCGCCAGCGCTAAAGACCTCTGGCGGCACGTTGACCTCGACATCCGGGCGAATGCGGTCAGCCTGTGCCCCGGCGGACACCATCAAACATAACGCGGCCATTGCGTAACGGTTCATAGACTTTATTTCCTTTGCATCGTTTATATCTATAACGGTCGATCCGGACGGGATCTTTAATTTATCTCGTCATCGCTTTTGGTTATGACGCGCGCCCTGTCATTAATTTCCCTTGCGGCATAAATTTCTGCTTGCCTCTCAAAGCGGTGCGGGTGGTATAGTCAAAAAAACGACACAAAACATCTACGCCACACGCATAAATTATTATAAGAGGTTCTTATATCTATGGATCAGACACGCTCTCTGGAAAGCTTTCTTGCCCATGTTCAGCAGCGCGACCCGCACCAAAGCGAGTTTGCCCAGGCCGTTCGTGAAGTCATGACCACCCTGTGGCCCTTCCTTGAGGAAAATCCGCGTTACCGTCAGATGGCGCTGCTTGAACGTCTGGTAGAGCCGGAGCGCGTCATCCAGTTCCGCGTGGCGTGGGTGGACGACCGCAATCAGGTGCAGGTCAACCGCGCGTGGCGCGTGCAGTTTAACTCCGCCATTGGGCCGTTTAAGGGCGGGATGCGCTTCCACCCCTCGGTGAACCTGTCGATTCTGAAATTCCTCGGCTTCGAGCAGACCTTTAAAAATGCGCTCACTACCCTGCCGATGGGCGGCGGTAAAGGCGGGAGTGATTTCGATCCGAAAGGCAAGAGCGAAGGCGAAGTGATGCGCTTCTGCCAGGCGCTGGTCACTGAGCTCTATCGCCACCTTGGGCCGGATACCGACGTTCCTGCCGGGGATATCGGCGTGGGGGGGCGTGAAGTGGGCTTTATGGCCGGGATGATGAAAAAGCTCTCCAACAACAGCGCCTGCGTCTTTACCGGCAAAGGTCTGTCGTTTGGCGGTAGCCTGATTCGCCCGGAAGCGACGGGTTATGGTCTGGTCTATTTCACCGAAGCGATGCTTAAGCGTCACGGGCTGAGCTTCGAGGGGATGCGCGTGGCGGTCTCCGGCTCCGGCAACGTGGCGCAGTACGCTATCGAGAAAGCGATGGCGTTTGGCGCGCGCGTGGTGACCGCCTCCGACTCCAGCGGTACCGTGGTGGATGAAGCTGGCTTTACGGCAGAAAAACTGGCGCGTCTGTGCGAAATCAAAGCCAGCCGTGACGGTCGGGTAGCGGATTATGCCCGTGAATTTGGCCTGACCTATCTGGAAGGTAAACAGCCGTGGGGCGTGCCGGTGGATATCGCCCTGCCGTGCGCGACGCAAAACGAACTGGACGTGGATGCCGCCCGGACGCTGATTAGCAATGGCGTGAAAGCGGTAGCGGAAGGGGCAAATATGCCCACCACTATTGAAGCGACCGACCTGTTCCTGGACGCGGGCGTGCTGTTTGCGCCAGGCAAGGCGGCGAACGCTGGCGGCGTGGCAACATCCGGTCTGGAAATGGCGCAAAACGCCGCGAGAATGGGCTGGAAGGCAGAGAAAGTGGATGCCCGTCTGCACCACATCATGCTCGATATTCATCACGCCTGCGTGGAGTACGGCGGCGAGGCCTCGCAAACTAACTACGTGCGCGGGGCGAATATCGCCGGGTTCGTGAAGGTGGCCGATGCGATGATCGGACAGGGTGTGATTTAGTTTCGCTGCATTTTCGCCCTTGTAGGCCCGGTAAGCGTTAGCGCCACCGGGCTTTTCGCCGGGTGGCGGCTTCGCCTTACCCGGCCTACGGTTTAAGCGGTTGTATTTTTGGCTGCGCTTTTCTTCTTTTTGAACGGTTTCTTCGCCCCGCCGCCCGGGGCGACCATTCCCCGGAATCGCTTCACTGGCGTACTGCGCGCCTGGTCAATCAGCTGATAAAGCGTCCCTACCAGCGGCTGCATAAAGTCCTGATAACGGCACTGCTTTTCGCTGATCTGCGTCAGCACCGACTCCCAGTGCGCGGTCATGTCCGGCCTGGCGGCCAGCTCCGGCAGCGAATGAATTAGCGCCCGGCCCGGTTCTGTTGAATGGATGTAACGTCCCTTTTTCTCCAGGAAGCCGCGCTTAAAGAGCAGTTCGATGATCCCCGCGCGGGTCGCCTCCGTCCCCAGACCGTCGGTGGCGCGCAGGATCTTCTTCAGATCTTTATCCTGCACAAAACGGGCGATGCCGGTCATGGCCGACAGCAGCGTCGCGTCGGTGAAATGGCGCGGCGGCTGGGTTTGTCGTTCAACCACTTCGCCCTTCTCGCACAGCAGTTCGTCGCCTTTGGCCACGACCGGCAGCGGCGTGCCGTCGTTCTCTTCGTCACGCTCTTTGTTGCCGAGCAGCGTGCGCCAGCCCGCTTCCGCGAGGAAACGCGCTTTGGCGATAAATTTGCCTTTGGCAATCTCCAGTTCAATAACGCACTTGCGGAACACCGCGTCCGGGCAGAACTGCATCAGATACTGACGTGCGATCAGGTTATAGACCTTTGCTTCGTTGTCGGTCAGGTTGACGTTGCTGGTGCGCGCCGTCGGGATTATCGCGTGGTGAGCATCGACTTTTTTATCGTCCCAGCAGCGGTTATGGGTATCCGGGTTTACCGCCGGTTGCGGCAACAGATCCGGCGCATGGACGCCAATGGCATTCATCACCGAGTGGCGTCCGGCGAAGTGTTCTTCCGGCAGATAGCGGCTGTCCGAACGCGGATAGGTGATCAGCTTGTGGGTTTCGTAGAGCTTCTGGCAGATATCGAGCACGTTCTGTGCGCTAAGACCAAAGCGCTTAGCCGCCTCAATCTGCAACGCCGAAAGGGAGAACGGCAGCGGTGCGGGCTCCGTTTCCCGTTTGTCGTTATAGCTGGTGACGATTGCGGGCTGGCCGGTAATGCGGTTGACCACGTGCTCCGCCAGCGGGCGATGCAGCAGCCGTCCCTCTTCGTCCTGATATGACTCACAGGCATCGCTTGGCTGCCAGACGGCGGTAAAGCGTTCGTCTTTCGGCGTGACGATATGCGCTTTGACTTCGAAGAAGTCTTTGGCGACGAAATTTTCGATCTCTTCGTCGCGACGCACCACCAGCCCCAGCACCGGTGTCTGGACACGACCGACGGAGAGTACGCCCTGATAACCCGCGTTGCGCCCGAGAATGGTGTAGGCGCGGGTCATGTTGATCCCGTACAGCCAGTCCGCACGGGCACGCGCCAGCGCGGAGACACACAGGGGAATAAATTCGCTGTTGGCGCGCAGGCGTGAAATGGCCCGCTCTACCGCCTGAGGGTTGAGGTCGTTGATCAGGCAGCGCTGCACCTGCTGGCGCTTTTCCGGCGCCAGCTCCAGGTAGTCCAGCACTTCATCGACCAGCAGTTGCCCTTCCCTGTCCGGGTCACCCGCGTGGACCACTTCCGTCGCCTCATGCAGGAAGCGCTTAATGACGTTGAGCTGTTTGGTGACGGAAGGACGCGGTTGGAGACGCCATTTTTCCGGCACAATCGGTAGATCGTTGAGATTCCAGCGGGCGTAGCGGCTGTCGTAGACATCCGGCTGCGCCTGTTCAAGCAGGTGACCGATACACCAGGTGACCACCTGCCCGTTACCGCATTCGATAAAGCCGTCGCCTTTGCGATGCGGCCTGGGCAGCACATCGGCGATGGCACGCGCCAGACTCGGCTTTTCGGCAATAAACAACCGCATCGAATTAACGGATCTCAATCATCGGTCGACCACCGCGGGCGGTCACCAGCTCACCAATGGCCGTCAGGGTGATGCCAAACTCGGCAGCCGTCGCCTGAACGTCAGCTTCAGCTTCCGGCGTCACCGCCAGCAGCAGGCCGCCGGAGGTTTGCGGATCGCACAGCAGGTTACGCCACGCTTCCGGCATTTCGCCCATTAAATGGCCGTAGCTGGCGAAGTTGCGCTGCGTCCCGCCCGGCACTGCGCCCTGAGCAATGTACTCTTCCACGCCCGGCAGCTTAGGCACATCCTGATACCAGACCTGCGCCTGCACGCCCGCGCCCTGACAGACTTCAGAGAGGTGCCCCAGCAGACCAAAACCGGTCACGTCGGTCATGGCCTTCACGCCGTCGATATTGGCGAATGCCGCACCGGCGAGGTTCATCTGGCACATCACTTCCGTTGCCAGACCGATATGCTCGGGCTTCAGCAGGGATTTCTTCTCGGCAGTGGTCAGTACGCCAATGCCCAGCGGCTTGGTGAGGAACAATTTGCAGCCCGGTTGCGCCGTGCTGTTGCGCTTCACGCGCTCGGTCGGCACCACGCCGGTGACGGCCAGGCCGAAGATCGGCTCCGGCGCATCGATAGAGTGACCACCGGCCAGGGCAATACCCGCCTGCTGGCAGGCAAAGCGTCCGCCTTCGATCACGTCGCGGGCAATCTCCGGCGGGAGGGTGTTAATCGGCCAGCCCAGAATGGCGATCGCCATAATCGGTTTACCGCCCATCGCAAAGATATCGCTGATGGCGTTGGTGGCCGCAATGCGCCCGAAGTCGAACGGGTTGTCGACAATCGGCATAAAGAAGTCAGTAGTGCTGATAATGCTGGTGCCGTTACCCAGGTCATAAACCGCTGCATCGTCACGCGTTTCGTTACCGACAAGCAGGTTCGGGTCGACAAACTTCGCCTGTTCACTGTGCAGGATGGTCTCCAGCACTTTCGGGGAAATTTTACAACCGCAACCGGCTCCGTGGCTGTATTGCGTTAAACGAATGGTTTGCTCGCTCATGGACGTCTCCTGTCATCTCAATCGCGCTATGGTAGCGCTCATTCCATAAAGAGGTAAGTATGACTGTCTGAATTCTGCGGCGGATGCTCAGAATCCAGACAGTTTAGCGCGGCTTATCAGAAACGGCTGACGAAAGGCGTGGTGTCTGGCACGCTGATGGTGCTGGAGGCTTTAAGCTGCGGGGTGCCAAGATAGAGGAAGCCGACAATTTTATCGTGCTCACCACAGGCAAAGCCATCACGCACGACCGAACTCTCGGTCAGCGGTCCGGTGCGCCAGATGCCATTGAAGCCCTGCGCGACGGCGGCCATTTGCATCGCCATTACCGCGCAGCCTGCGGACATTTCCTGCTCCCAGACCGGCACCTTATGGTCGGCCTGACATTTCGCCACGACAGCGATGATCATCGGCGCGCGGAATGGCGCACTGCGGGCTTTATCAATCCCCTTCTCATCCTGGCCTGCGGCAACAGCCCCCTGCTCCAGCAGCTGGCTGAAGCGGTCGCGCCCTTCGCCTTCAATGATAAAGAAGTGCCACGGCTGCAATGTGCCATGGTCCGGCGCACGCATTCCGGCACGCAGAATGTTTTCCAGCTGCTCGCCGACGGGTGCCGGTTCGGCCAGGCGGGAAGCGCTACGACGGTTAACAAGCAGTTCAAGTGCGTCCATTGGTTAACTCCTTTCATGAAATTTACTCACAAAATTAACACGACAGCAGAATTTGTTACAGCGTGGCAGGCGATTCCTGCTGACAAGTGGCGGTTGGGTCATTACGATAACCGCACATTACCGTCCCGTGGCGACGGAAACAGTCCTTTTCTGGTTAGGGAGAATACATGCGAACCCTTTGGCGAATCTTTGCCGGTTTCTTTAAATGGACGTGGCGACTGCTCAACTTCGTCCGCAACCTGGTGATGAACATCTTCTTCATCTTCCTGGTCCTGGTATGCGCAGGTATCTGGATGCATATCAGCAACGCAAACCAGTCGCAGCATTCGACGCGCGGCGCGCTGTTACTCGATATCACCGGGGTGATTGTTGATAAGCCATCGACCAGCAACCGTCTGGGCGTGATTGGTCGCCAGCTGTTCGGCGCAACGTCAGACCGTCTTCAGGAAAACTCCCTGTTTGATATCGTCGACACCATCCGTCAGGCTAAAGACGATCGTAACATTACCGGTATCGTGCTGGACCTGAAAGATTTTGCCGGCGCCGATCAGCCGTCAATGCAGTACATCGGTAAGGCGCTGCGCGAATTCCGCGACAGCGGTAAACCGGTTATTGCCATTGGCGACAGCTACACCCAGGGACAATATTATCTGGCGAGCTTTGCCAATAAGATCTGGCTTTCGCCACAGGGCACGGTCGATCTGCATGGCTTCGCCACTAACGGTCTGTACTACAAAACGCTGCTCGACAAGCTGAAGGTCACTACCCACGTCTTCCGCGTCGGGACCTATAAATCCGCCGTGGAGCCGTTTATCCGCGATGATATGTCCCCTGCCGCCCGTGAAGCGGACAGCCGCTGGATTGGCGAGCTGTGGCAGAACTACCTCGGCACCATTGCCGCTAACCGTCAGATTACCGCTGAGCAGGTCTTCCCGGGCGCGCGCGGCGTGCTGGACGGCCTGCGCATGGTGGACGGCGATACAGCGAAATACGCGCTTGATAACAAACTGGTCGATCAGCTGGGTTCCAGCGCTGAAATTGAAAAAGCGCTGACCAAACAGTTCGGCTGGAGTAAAGAGGATAAAAACTACAGCGCCATCAGCATGTATGACTACGCCGCGAAAAAGCCGGACGACAGCGGTGACAGCATCGCCGTGGTGTTTGCTAACGGGGCCATTATGGATGGCGAAGAAACGCCGGGGAACGTCGGCGGGGACACCACCGCGTCGCAGATCCGCGATGCGCGCCTGGATCCGAAAGTGAAGGCGATTGTCCTGCGGGTGAACAGCCCTGGCGGCAGCGTCAGCGCCTCTGAAGTGATCCGTGCTGAACTGGCCGCCGCGCGCGCCGCAGGCAAGCCGGTAGTGGTCTCGATGGGCGGCATGGCGGCTTCCGGGGGATACTGGATCTCGACGCCAGCCAACTACATTGTGGCTAACCCAAGCACGCTGACCGGCTCGATTGGCATCTTCGGCGTGATCAACACCGTAGAGAACAGCCTGGATTATCTCGGCGTCCACACCGACGGCGTCTCCACCTCGCCGCTGGCGGACGTGTCCGTTACCAAATCCCTGCCGCCTGAGGTATCTGAGATGATGCAGCTCAGCATTGAGAGTGGCTATAAACGTTTCATCACGCTTGTTGCGGACTCCCGTAAAAAGACGCCCGATCAGATTGACCAGATCGCTCAGGGCCACGTCTGGACCGGCCAGGACGCGAAGAGCAACGGCCTGGTAGACAGCCTGGGTGACTTCGACGACGCCGTGAAGAAAGCGGCGGAGCTGGCGAAGCTCAAGCAGTGGCACGTGGACTATTATCAGGACGAACCAACGTTCTTCGATATGGTCATGGACAGCATGTCCGGCTCCGTTCGTGCCATGCTGCCGGACGCGCTTCAGGCTTATCTGCCGGCGCCGGTGGCGACCGCGGCGAAAGCCATGAGAGCAGAGAGCGACAAGCTCGCAGCCTTTAATGATCCACAAAGCCGCTACGCGTTTTGCCTGACCTGTGCGAACGTGCGTTAAAAACCGTCCCCTCTTCCCGTGAAGAGGGGATTTTTTCTTTTGAAGAACAAGAACTCATTACCATGCAGAAGAAATCAATTTATGTCGCCTATACCGGCGGTACCATCGGTATGCAGCGCTCAGAAAATGGCTATATCCCGGTTTCCGGCCACTTACAGCGCCAGCTGGCGCTGATGCCTGAATTCCACCGTCCGGAAATGCCGGACTTTACCATCCACGAATATGAGCCGCTGATGGACTCCTCCGACATGACGCCGGAAGACTGGCAGCATATTGCGGACGATATTAAAGCCCATTACGACCAGTACGACGGCTTCGTGATCCTGCACGGCACCGACACCATGGCGTTCACCGCCTCGGCGCTCTCCTTCATGCTGGAGAACCTGAGCAAGCCCGTCATCGTGACCGGCTCGCAGATCCCGCTGGCGGAACTGCGTTCAGACGGGCAGATCAACCTGCTTAACTCCCTGTACGTGGCCGCTAATTACCCGATCAACGAGGTAACGCTGTTCTTCAACAACCGGCTGTACCGCGGGAACCGTACCACTAAAGCGCACGCCGATGGCTTTGACGCTTTTGCCTCACCTAACCTGCAACCGCTGCTGGAAGCGGGGATCCATATCCGTCGTCTGGGCACGCCGCCCGCGCCAAATACCGCAGGCGAACTGATCGTTCACCCGATCACCCCGCAGCCGATCGGCGTGGTGACGATTTATCCGGGTATTTCCGCCGACGTGGTGCGCAACTTCCTGCGCCAGCCGGTGAAGGCGCTGATCCTGCGCTCCTATGGTGTGGGTAACGCCCCGCAGAACGGTGAATTCCTGAAAGAGCTTCAGGAGGCGAGCGATCGCGGGATTGTGGTGGTCAACCTCACCCAGTGTATGTCCGGCAAAGTCAATATGGGCGGCTACGCCACCGGTAATGCCCTGGCGCACGCTGGCGTGATCAGTGGTTTCGATATGACCGTTGAGGCAACGCTGACTAAACTTCACTATTTACTGAGTCAGGATCTGGATATTGATTCCATTCGCCGCGCCATGATGCAAAACCTGCGCGGTGAACTGACGCCGGACGAATAAGGAGGTCTCATGAAGCAACGCGCCCTGTTACTGGTCGATTTGCAAAATGATTTCTGTGCGGGCGGTGCGCTGGCCGTTGCGGAAGGCGACAGCACCGTAGACGTCGCGAATTCGCTGATTGAGTGGTGTAAAGCTCGTGGTGAAGCGGTGGTGGCGAGTCAGGACTGGCATCCGGCAAACCACGGCAGCTTTGCCAGCCAGCACAACGTTGAGCCTTACAGCCAGGGCGAACTGGACGGGCTGGCGCAAACCTTCTGGCCCAATCACTGCGTGCAGCAGACGGAAGGCGCTGAGCTGCATCCGCTGCTGAACCAGAAGGCCATCGACGCGGTGTTCCACAAAGGTGAAAACCCAACCATCGACAGCTACAGCGCGTTCTTTGATAACGGTCATCGTCAGAAGACGGCGCTGGACGCGTGGTTGCGCCACCATGAGATCACCGAGCTGATTGTGCTGGGCCTGGCGACGGATTACTGCGTGAAGTTCACCGTGCTGGATGCGCTCCAGTTGGGCTATACCGTGAATGTCATCACCGACGGCTGTCGCGGGGTGAATATTCAGCCGCATGACAGCGCTCAGGCGTTTATGGATATGGCCGCAGAAGGCGCAACGCTGTATACGCTGGCTGACTGGATGGAGACGCAGGCGTAAGCTTTTTAGCCGGGTGACGGCTTAGCCTTACCCGGCCTACTTTCTCTGGTTTTGTAGACCGGGTAAGCGTCAGCGCCACCCGGCATTTCTTCCCCAATCCCCATAAAGTGAACTCCCTCGCATCACAAGCGAAACGGCGATGCTATTCTCTTCAGGCTGTTTTTTCGCCACGCCTTTTCTGTGGCGTGGTTATTTTTATTCAGTCAAAGAGGAAATTATATGAAACGTTTGCCCTTGCTGGCAGCATTACCCTTGCTTTGCGCGTCACTGGCTTCCGCCGCGCCCCTGATGTCCGTGGGTTACTTCAATGGCGGTGGCGATGTTACCGCCGGACCGGGTGGCGATATTAATAAACTCGACGTCCGCCAGATCACCCACCTCAACTACTCGTTTGGTCTGGTTTATAACAACGAGAAAGACGAAACCAACGCCGCGCTGAAAGATCCGGCAAAACTGCATCAAATCTGGTTATCACCTAAGGTGGCATCCGATCTGGCGTTACTTCCTCAGCTTCGTAAACAAAACCCGAACCTGAAAGTCCTGCTTTCCGTTGGCGGCTGGGGGGCGCGTGGTTTTTCTGGCGCAGCGGCAACCAAAGAGAGTCGCGCGGTATTTATTCGCTCCGCGCAGGAGATCGTCAGTAAATACGGCCTGGACGGGATCGACCTGGACTGGGAATATCCGGTCAACGGCGCGTGGGGACTGGTCGAGAGCACCCCTGACGACCGGGATAATTTCACCGCGCTGTTAAAAGAGATGCGTGACGCGTTTGGTAAGAAAAAGCTGGTCACGATTGCGGTGGGCGCGAATGCGGAAAGTCCGAAAAGCTGGGTGGATGTGAAAGCCATTGCCCCCCTGCTCGATTACATCAACCTGATGACCTACGACATGGCGTACGGTACTCAGTATTTTAACGCGAATCTGTATGACTCCAGCGCCTGGCCAACGGTGGCTGCCGCAGACAAATACAGCGTCGATTTTGTGGTGAATAACTATATGGCCGCCGGGCTGAAGCCGCAGCAGATGAACCTCGGAATTGGTTTCTATGGGCACGTGCCGAAGCGCGCCGTTGAACCGGGTATAGACTGGAGCAAACCGGACGCGCAGAACAATCCGGTGACGCAGCCCTACTTCGGGCCGCAGGAACTGGGCCTGTTCAAATCGCTTGGCTATGATCTGACCAAAGATACCTATGTGAAATACAACGATATCGTCCGCAAGCTGCTGAACGATCCGCAGAAACGCTTTACCGAGCACTGGGACGAACAGGCGAAGGTGCCGTGGCTGTCGGTGAAATCCGCCGACGGGAAGGCGCTGTTTGCGATTTCCTATGAGAACCCGCGCTCCGTGGCGATCAAAGCGGATTACATTAAGGAGAAAGGTCTGGCTGGCGCCATGTTCTGGGAGTATGGGGCTGACGACGAAAACCAGCTCGCGAAACAGCTGGCGGAGTCGCTTGGGATCCCGCACTAAGATGTAGTGTGCCGGGTGGCGCTAGCGCTTACCCGGCCTACATGGGATCTTTATTTGAAGGTCGCAATCGGCTTCGGCGCGATGCCGAACTCTTCTTTCAGCTCGCGCTTGCTTTTCATCACCATCTGACCGTTAGTGTCGATAGTCATGTGCTGGGCGTCGGTATTGTGACGCGCCTGCCACAGCATCACCAGCTGCAAACTGTTCTCTTTTTGCTCAGGTGTGAGCGCCACACCGTCCGGCCATTTTCCCAGCTCAACGGCCGTTACCAGACGCTGATAAACCTCCGGGGTCATACTTGCAATCATGTCATCAATATTCATGATCTCTCCCTTTCAAAGGAATAATTTGCTGAATCGTTTTTTCAACCCTTGGTATGGTCGCCGTTTTCATCATCGGTAAAGCTCATGGAAGCCGAATTTACACAGAAACGCTCCCCCGTCGGCTGCGGGCCATCCGGGAAGACATGCCCGAGATGGGCGTCACAGTTCCCGCAGCGAATTTCGGTGCGCACCATGCCGTGCGAGGTGTCCGTCAGGTAGCGGATCGCATCATCGCTGACAGGCTCGTAAAAGCTCGGCCAGCCGCAGCCAGAATCGTACTTCGTCTGGGAGTTAAACAACGGTGCATCACACACCAGGCAGTGGTAGACGCCTTCCCGTTTATTGTGCAGCAAACGCCCGGAAAACGGCGGTTCTGTGCCGTGATTTTGCGTCACGTAAAACTGCATCTCTGTAAGGTTTTTTTTCAAATCGTCGGGGTTACGTTGGTTCGACATATGCTTACATCTCGCTGTTGAAACAGACATCTTTTAACCCAGATTCTAACAAAACATTAACACCCGCGCGTGCACTTTTGTTCTAAACTTATGTGTCGCGAAAAGGCGGTCAGGCAATTGTGATCAATTTCACATTTTAATCCTGCGAGGCCTTTAAAATTCCGGGCGCAGCCCCCATGTGGTTGCTAGCTCAAAGGGAAAGTGAGGCGAGTCAGTCGCACAAACGTTAGTCACAGGATTGATTTGTCGCAATGATTGACACGATTCCGCTTGACGCTGCGTAAGGTTTTTGTAATTTTACAGGCAACCTTTTATTCACTAACAAATAGCTGGTGGAATATATGACTATCAAAGTAGGTATCAACGGTTTTGGCCGTATCGGCCGTATTGTTTTCCGTGCTGCTCAGAAACGTTCTGACATCGAAATCGTTGGTATCAACGATCTCCTGGACGCTGAATACATGGCGTACATGCTGAAGTACGACTCAACTCACGGTCGTTTCGACGGCACCGTTGAAGTGAAAGACGGCCACCTGGTTGTTAATGGCAAAACCATCCGCGTTACTGCTGAGAAAGACCCAGCTAACCTGAAATGGAACGAAATCGGTGTTGACGTTGTAGCTGAAGCTACCGGTATCTTCCTGACCGACGAAACTGCACGTAAACACATCACTGCGGGTGCGAAGAAAGTTGTTCTGACTGGTCCTTCCAAAGACAACACCCCAATGTTCGTTCGCGGTGCAAACTTCGAAACTTACGCTGGCCAGGACATCGTTTCCAACGCATCCTGCACCACCAACTGCCTGGCACCGCTGGCTAAAGTTATCAACGACAACTTCGGCATCATCGAAGGTCTGATGACTACCGTTCACGCAACCACCGCTACTCAGAAAACCGTTGATGGCCCGTCTCACAAAGACTGGCGCGGCGGCCGTGGCGCGGCTCAGAACATCATCCCATCTTCTACCGGTGCTGCTAAAGCAGTAGGTAAAGTACTGCCAGAACTGAATGGCAAACTGACTGGTATGGCGTTCCGCGTTCCAACTCCTAACGTATCCGTTGTTGACCTGACCGTTCGTCTGGAAAAAGCTGCTTCTTATGAAGAAATTAAGAAAGCAATCAAAGCTGCTTCCGAAGGCCCAATGAAAGGCGTTCTGGGTTACACCGAAGACGACGTTGTATCTACCGATTTCAACGGCGAAGTGTGCACTTCCGTGTTCGATGCTAAAGCAGGTATCGCACTGAACGACAACTTCGTGAAACTGGTTTCCTGGTACGACAACGAAACTGGCTACTCTAACAAAGTACTGGACCTGATCGCTCACATCTCCAAATAAGTTGAGATGAGTGCTTGATCCTAAAAGGCGACTTCGGTCGCCTTTTTTATTGCTTTTAGACAGAGGATTGCTTAATGATTAATAAAATTTTTGCACTTCCGGTAGTCGAACAACTTACCCCTGTGCTCTCCCGCCGTCAGATCGACGGTGCTGATATCATCGTTGTTGATCATCCGCGCGTTAAAGCCTCCGTAGCGCTCAATGGCGCCCACCTGCTCTCCTGGAAACCAGAAGGTGAAGAAGAAGGCCTGTGGCTGAGCGAGGCCACCTCGTTCAAAAAAGGGGCGGCGATCCGCGGCGGCGTACCGATCTGCTGGCCATGGTTTGGCCCGTCAGCGCAGCAGGGTTTACCCTCACACGGTTTCGCCCGTAACCAGCAGTGGACGCTGAAAGCCCACAACGAAGATGAAAACGGTGCGGTGTTGACCTTTGAACTCCAGGCGAATGATGAAACGCGTGCCCTGTGGCCACACGAGTTCACCCTGTATGCCCGCTTCAAGCTGGGTAAAACCTGCGAAATTGAACTGGAAGCGCACGGCGAATTCGAAACAACGTCCGCCCTGCACACCTATTTCAACGTAGGCGACATTCAGGCCGTTAAGGTGAGCGGACTTGGCGATACCTTTATCGACAAAGTGGATAACGCGAAAGAAGGCAAGCTGGACGACGGCGTGCAGACTTTCCCGGATCGTACCGACCGCGTGTATCTGCACCCGGAAGCCTGTAGCGTCATCCACGACAGCGCGCTGAACCGCGGTATTGATGTGGTTCATCACCACCACAGCAACGTGGTGGGCTGGAACCCGGGCCCTGCCCTTTCCGTCAGCATGGCGGATATCCCGGATGACGGTTACAAGACCTTCGTGTGTGTGGAAACCGCGTGCGTGACCGCGCCGCAGAAAACCAGCGAAGAAAAACCGTCCCGCTTAGGCCAGACGATCAAGATTGTGAAGCGCTAATATTGTTCAGGCATCATAAAAAACAAACGGGGCGCTAGCGCCCCGTTTTAATGCATCACGTTCTGGTCAGAACTTGTAGGTCACACCCACGGAGAAGATGCCAGACCAGGACTTGTCGACCATCGGGCTGTCTTTCACTTCATCGCTCAGACGAATGTAACGGCCAGTACCGTACACATTCCAGTCACCGAGGAAGTTATACGAGGCGGTGAGTTCCAGGTACGGGTCCCAGCCATCATCCGCGCTGTAGCTCTTCAGACCACTGCGGCGAGACTCCGCTTTAGACACGCCATAGTAGTAGTCGTTGTAATTCTCGCTGCTGTACTGCACACCGATACCCGGCGTCAGCGTCACTGCGCCGTTGGTATAGCGATAAAGCCACGCCAGATCCCAGATGAAGCCGTTGCTGTTGTCCAGGGTATCGCCCGCCAGCGCAGTGCGCAGGAAGCCATATTCGGTATTATGGACGTAAGAAAGCCCCGCCATCAGTGAGCTTCTGCGTTTGTCCAGCTGACGAAGCGCATTGCTGTCGCTGTCGCCTGGTTTAAAGTGCGTTGGGTCGTAATAGGCCATGATGGAGAGCTTATCGGCCGTATCGTTCCACAGATAGTAGCCACCGCCCAACCCACGGAACCAGAAGTTATCGCCTTCATAGGTGACAACGGGGACAGGATAAACGTCGCGGTCATACTGCTTGTACGGGCTGTTAATCACGCCAGCACCCGCGCCAACAGTCCACTGGCTCTCAGCCTGTACGGTGCTCGCTGCGGTAGCGGCAAGGATGCCCAATGCCAGAAGTTTGAGTTTGGTCACAATCCATTCTTTCCTGTAGTCAAATAATCAGCGGGTGAAGTGTAACCGCCATTCCCGTACATCCCAAAATTTTTTGCGCGCTAATCCGTTTGATTAACCCGTTATTTTTCATTTTTCAGATGACATCCCGCTTTCATTTATGTGACCGATAAATGAAAAACCCACTTTTCGCTTATAACCGCAGTGGAAATTTTTGGATGAGTTATTGATATGTCATTGAAAGTAGATTTTATCCGTATGCAAGTTTTGCAATTGCCATCTACGCTTTAATTTAAGAAGAGGTTTTGCTGAACACCCTGCGGTTCATAGCCTTCGACCTGGCACACAGGTTGCTGCTCTGGCAGTGAGGTGCGAAAAATTCTCTTCCGGGAGCCTCCACTACTCATACGAACGGCTCTTATCCTGTGCTAAAAAACGAAAGGACGGCATGCCATGAATATATTCGATCACTATCGCCAGCGCTACGAAGCTGCCAAGGACGAAGAGTTCACACTGCAGGAGTTTCTTACCATTTGTCGGCAAGATCGCAGTGCCTATGCCAATGCGGCAGAACGGCTATTGATGGCTATTGGTGAGCCAAACATGGTTGATACTGCCCTGGAGCCACGGCTTTCCCGTCTCTTTTCGAATCGGGTGGTCGCCCGATACCCGGCGTTTGAAGAGTTCTATGGCATGGAAGACGCCATTGAGCAGATCGTCTCCTACCTAAAGCATGCCGCTCAGGGGCTGGAAGAGAAGAAACAGATCCTTTACCTGCTGGGTCCTGTCGGTGGGGGTAAATCCTCCCTGGCTGAACGGCTGAAAGCGCTGATGCAGCGCGTGCCGATCTATGTGCTGAGCGCCAACGGCGAACGCAGCCCGGTCAATGACCATCCGCTGTGCCTGTTTAATCCGCAAGAGGATGCGCAAATTCTGGAAAAAGAGTTTGGCATTCCGCATCGCTATCTCGGTACGATCATGTCGCCGTGGGCGGCAAAACGTCTGCACGAGTTCGGCGGGGACATCACCAAGTTCCGCGTCGTGAAAGTGTGGCCGTCTATCCTCGAGCAGATCGCCATCGCTAAAACTGAACCCGGTGACGAGAACAACCAGGATATCTCGGCGCTGGTGGGTAAAGTCGATATCCGTAAGCTGGAGCATCACGCGCAAAACGACCCGGATGCCTACGGTTATTCCGGTGCGCTGTGCCGCGCCAACCAGGGGATTATGGAATTTGTCGAGATGTTTAAAGCACCGATCAAAGTGCTGCATCCGCTACTGACCGCCACCCAGGAAGGGAACTACAACGGGACAGAAGGTATTTCCGCCCTGCCGTTTAACGGGATTATCCTTGCCCACTCTAACGAATCTGAATGGGTGACCTTCCGTAACAACAAAAACAATGAGGCGTTCCTTGACCGTGTGTACATCGTCAAAGTGCCTTATTGCCTGCGGATCTCCGAGGAGATCAAGATTTACGAAAAACTGCTCAACCACAGTGAGCTGGTTCATGCCCCTTGCGCACCGGGAACGCTGGAAACACTGTCGCGCTTCTCGATCCTGTCGCGCCTGAAAGAGCCGGAAAATTCCAGCATCTACTCAAAAATGCGCGTGTATGACGGTGAAAGCCTGAAGGATACCGACCCGAAAGCGAAATCGTACCAGGAATACCGCGATTACGCCGGGGTCGACGAAGGGATGAACGGTTTGTCGACGCGTTTCGCGTTTAAGATCCTCTCCCGCGTCTTTAACTTCGACCACGCGGAGGTGGCCGCCAACCCGGTACATCTGTTCTACGTGCTGGAACAGCAAATTGAACGTGAACAGTTCCCACAGGAGCAGGCTGAACGCTACCTGGAGTTCCTGAAAGGCTACCTGATCCCGAAATACGCCGAGTTTATCGGCAAAGAGATCCAGACCGCCTACCTGGAATCCTATTCCGAATACGGCCAGAACATCTTCGACCGGTACGTCACCTACGCTGACTTCTGGATCCAGGATCAGGAGTATCGCGACCCGGATACCGGCCAGCTGTTTGACCGTGAATCCCTGAACGCGGAACTTGAAAAAATCGAGAAACCAGCCGGGATCAGCAATCCGAAAGACTTCCGAAACGAGATTGTGAACTTCGTGCTGCGCGCCAGAGCGCATAACAACGGCCGCAATCCGAACTGGACCAGCTACGAAAAACTGCGCACGGTTATAGAGAAGAAAATGTTCTCTAACACGGAAGAGCTGTTGCCGGTCATCTCGTTCAACGCCAAAACCTCAACCGACGAGCAGAAAAAGCACGACGATTTTGTCGACCGTATGATGGAAAAAGGCTATACCCGCAAACAGGTCCGCCTGCTCTGTGAATGGTATCTGCGCGTGCGTAAATCGTCTTAAAACAAGTGCCCGGTAACGCGCTTACCGGGCCAACAAAATGTCCGGTACTTACGGACGCTGCAAGTTGGCAAATGCAGTACGGGGGATATATGACCTGGTTTATTGACCGGCGTCTTAACGGCAAAAACAAGAGCACGGTGAATCGCCAGCGCTTCTTGCGCCGTTATAAAGCGCAAATTAAACAGTCGATCTCCGAGGCCATCAACAAACGCTCGGTGACCGACGTCGACAGCGGCGAATCCGTCTCTATCCCTAACGATGACATCAGCGAACCGATGTTTCATCAGGGGCGTGGCGGCCTTCGCCATCGTGTGCACCCAGGTAATGACCACTTCGTCCAGAATGACAGAATCGAGCGGCCCCAAGGCGGAGGCGGCGGTTCTGGCAGCGGTCAGGGGCAGGCCAGCCAGGACGGTGAAGGCCAGGACGAGTTCGTCTTTCAGATTTCAAAAGACGAATATCTCGACCTGCTGTTTGAGGATCTGGCCCTGCCGAATCTGAGAAAGAATCAGCACCGTCAGCTCAACGAATACAAAACCCATCGCGCGGGTTATACCGCAAACGGGGTGCCCGCCAACATCAGCGTGGTGCGTTCACTGCAAAACTCGCTGGCGCGACGCACGGCGATGACGGCGGGCAAACGGCGCGAACTGCGCGAGCTGGAAACCAGCCTGAAAGTGGTGGAAAACACGGAACCCGCGCAACTGCTGGAAGAGGAGCGCCTGCGAAAAGAGATCGCCGAACTGCGGGCGAAGATCGACCGGGTGCCGTTTATCGACACGTTCGACCTGCGCTACAAGAACTACGAAAAACGGCCGGAGCCTTCCAGTCAGGCGGTGATGTTCTGCCTGATGGACGTATCAGGTTCAATGGATCAGGCCACCAAGGATATGGCTAAGCGTTTTTATATTCTGCTCTATCTGTTCCTGAGCAGAACGTATAAGAACGTGGAGGTGGTCTACATCCGCCATCACACTCAGGCGAAAGAGGTGGATGAACATGAGTTCTTCTACTCGCAGGAGACCGGCGGCACCATCGTGTCGAGCGCCCTGAAGCTGATGGACGAGGTGGTGAAGGAGCGCTACGATCCGGCGCAGTGGAATATCTACGCCGCGCAGGCATCGGATGGCGATAACTGGGCGGATGACTCGCCGCTGTGTCATGAAATTCTGGCGAAGAAGATCCTGCCGGTGGTGCGTTACTACAGCTACATTGAAATTACCCGTCGCGCCCACCAGACGCTGTGGCGTGAGTATGAGCATCTGCAAGCGATGTTCGATAACTTTGCGATGCAGCACATTCGTGACCAGGATGACATCTACCCGGTCTTCCGGGAACTGTTCCAGAAGCAGAGTTCTACAACCTCCAATTAAATGTTATTAATCAGCCAGTTAACCATGTTTTTCTGGCTGATTTTATTACATTTTCATTCTTAATTTTCACTATATTTTTCATTCGCTTAGCTTTTATTTTGGGGAATGCGATTTTGAAGAAGTGATAATGCAAAACTTCCTTTGAGCTTTAAGGATGGCCATCATGCGATGGAGGAAAAATCCTATCGTGACGACTAAAACCACATAAAAAAACCAGCCGCTTATGGCTGGTTATTCGTCAGTGAAGCATGGGGAAATTTATCTATATTGCAGGGCAATCATCATGTAATGCACGATTGATGAAGAATGTCACCCTACCCAGCACTTCCACTTCTTCAAGCGCTGTTCCCTCAATCGCTTCACCATCATCCGTAATGAGCGCGTTGCCCATAAGTTTTGCAAATTGTGTGTGGCCGTCACACAGAATTAGCAACACCTCTCCAGGCGTTTTTTTTGTTGCTGGCTCTATGACCGCAAACCCCACATCCGTTTCAAGCACCCTGCTATCAGCACCCATATTGCACAGAATTGCTGGAGTTAGTCGGCGCTCTACGTAGTCTGTTGCTGGTGAAGGAAAGCCCATTATAGAACTCTCCCCATGTTGCGCAGAATCCAATAACGGTTGTCGCTGCCGTCTGTCGACTTGTCAGCGAAGCCAGGCTGGTTACGCTCAATCCACGAATTTGCATCGGCCCTGGTAAAATGCCAGTTTAAGCCCCTTAACTTCTGAATGAAGCTGTCTGTTCTCAGATAGCGGTAACCCTTTGGGTTAAGCTCTATTGCCGCGATAAAGGCGGCATGTATGTCTGCTGTGCGTGGCATCATCACCTCACATAATACTGTGTTTATATACAGTGTATTTTGAAGGTGAAAATGTTCAATACCTTTATTACCTATCAATTATTATCCGTGGATAAGTTATTGATAAAATTCATTTCTGCTTGTATTTCTACAATGTTCTTTGGGTGAAATGCTGCCAGCAATGCACTCCTGCCTAACTCATACTCAATAACCCCTATAACCCCAAAAAACATTGACGCCACCCAAACACAGGGTTATTATAACCCCATCAAGACAACACAGAGAGCCGGAGGATGGATAGCAGGAATGCAATAGCAATGATAGAAGCCGATGGGTGGTATCTGGTGAGAGTTAAAGGCAGTCATCACCAGTTCAAACACCCAACGAAAAAGGGGCTGGTAACGGTAAAGCATCCACAGAAAGACATACCGTTACCAACACTGAAAAGTATCAAAAAACAGGCGGGGCTCTAAGCCCCCCTACTGGAGGTTTACATGTTGTACCCTGTTGCTATTGATAAAGGCGATTCATCCTTCGGCGTTCGCGTACCTGATATTCCTGGCTGCTTCTCTGGCGGTGATGATTATCAGGACGCAATCGAAAGCGTACGTGAAGCGATCGAGGCACACATCGAATTACTGGTTGAAGATGGCGAGAGCGTTCCCGAAGCAACGACCGTCGAAAACTGGCTATCTGATCCGGAGTACGCCGGTGCGGTATGGGCCCTGGTTGACGTGGATATAACACGCCTGATGGGAAAAGCGGAAAAAATCAATGTGACGCTACCCTCATTACTGATCCGACGTATTGATCAGTTTGTGGCGGCGCATCCTGAATATGGAAGCCGTTCGGGCTTCCTTTCACGCGTCGCTGCTGACAAGGTTATTAATCAACGATAGATTATTTTTATAGGCTGGCAAATGAACCAGCCTTATTTATTAATTCAAGGCTCTAATAGTCGCAGCAACTATTTCACTTGTAGGTATAGGTGTTAGTTTGCTTTTATTATTGGCATTCCTTTCAAGAACATAATCAGAGGCGTAGAGCACTTGATGCAATTCAGTATCCTGTTGAGGTATGCTGGCTTTTTGTTGTTTCTCAGTAAAGAGACTAACTGTTTTTGTTTGCAAAGCGGTAGCAATATGCAAACATCCAGTATCTGGAGTGATAAGAACAGTAAAATTATTAATCAAAATTGCCAATTCATGCAATGTCGTCTTGCCGATATGGCAAACAACCCTCCCAGCAAACTCAGGCTTCAATACGTCGTAAAAATCGTTAGACAATCCGATTTCATTTTCTGAACCGATCAAATGAAAGACACACTGAGGAAAATGATTTGATATATCTTCTACAACCTGTGCGGCAAGGTGTGCAGGAAAATATCTGTCAGAAGCAGATGCACCAAGTTGTATACCAACACTCATACAGGTATTAGTTTTATCTCCCACATCTGAAGGATAGAACATTTTCTTTCCCTCGGTGTTAATTCCAAGTATTTTTACGAGGGACAAATCATTTTGCACTGGTGGGTAGACCCCTCCCATAACTGCCGCATCACATGCCTTAATTAGAACCTTACGTTCATTCCCAAAGTAATGTTTCATGAGACATGAGACACCTGATAAAGTCATCGCCACAATATCATAAGGGCATTTCGAATGGAAAATAATACCTAATTCAGGTTTTTCCTTACGAAGCTCCTTACCAATTTCAATTGCTTCCTTCATACTTTCACCCATATATCGAACCTCGTCGATATATGGGCAATCCATAATCAAATTTTTATTACTATGACTCGTAACAGCAATTACCCTTACCTGAGGATTTGCATCCTTAAGTGCTTTAATTGCAGGCGTGCAAAATAAAAAGTCACCAAGCCTTTTATTGTTTAAAACAACGACAGTTTTAACTTGTGAAAAATTAATTTTATCTGGAGAGACCCTAACTCGTTTTCGAAACAAGTTAACAATCACTTCCAGCGCCTTCATTTTAATCTTGAATGACATAAAATCGCCCTTGTAAGCTAGTAACAGACGATTCTACTCTAACATTCAACTCATTCCAATAATCTCTCGTCATGGATCAATTTCTAGTTGGCGGGGACGGCCACTTAATATCTTGCGCTTCAGAGGTATCAACACGGTTTAACAGCACTCGATACTTTTTCCATTCAATCAAATCGTCAACTTCTGCTTCAGTCGCGAAAGAAAGCTCAACTGCATCGTTTAACGTTTCAATGATCAGCGTAGCCTCTTGCGTGAGCCGCTTCTTCTCACTTTCGGCGAAGGCGACTGCGGCTGCGCGCTCCGCTTCTGTATCTTTCTCCCATCCCTCACCATTCCAGCGCATGTAATTTCCGTCAGGAGCAATTGTCGTTACGTCAGAAGGCAAAGCACCAAGCCCGCTAATATAGACCCGCTCACCTGTTTCTTTGCTGTATAGTTTTTGACTTCGATAGTCCTCAACCAGCTCCCACGTTGTTCCGTTGAATACTGCAACCTTTCCCTTTGGCACTTCAGGTGGTGCAATATTGGTGCAGTCTGCCGGGAGACCAGTATTAGCCGGTATATAAGCATCCCCCGCCCCAATAAACTCTCGTGTATCTGCGCGGAGATTGTAAATTCGGATAGTGCGGTCTTTACTTGAAAATTTAAAAGCCATTATGCAAGCCTCACAATGTAGTTATAAGCGATGTTTTTGACGGTGTTCTCTGCGTTACCAGCAGCGGCAACGGTAATGGTGTGGGTATGCGACCCCATAACAACCGAGTGTGTGTGTGAACCTACGGCCACCGTATGCGTGTGGGCCCCTACGGCTACCGTATGCGCATGCGCGCCAGCGCTGGCCGCCGTGCCTGTTACGCTGTGTGTGTGTGCCCCAGCATTAACGGTATAAGAAGACGTATCAACAAAGCCGGCTTTATTAAAGACGTTACGGTCAATGTAAACGCCGTTCCCGCCCCCACCATCGCGCCATGCTCTCTGGGCGTGACTGTGGTCGCCAGAACTTGCAGCAGTACCGGAAACGCTGTGCGTATGTGCACCGGTGCTGTTTGATGTTTTAGTCCCGTAGTCAAAGGAGCTGGTTGTTTTCGTCCCGTGATCGAATGCGCTGGTATTTTTCGTCCCGAGATCAGTTGAGGAAGCTGATGCCCCGTGGTTATGCGACTTAATGCCGTCCTGTTCCTGTGACAGCACTGCACGACCGCTCGCAGGCTTCCCTTTAATCGTCCATCCGCGCATATCAGGGATTACGCCTGATGGATATGCTGCTGCCAGAAGTGGATAAGCCGCCTTATCGAAGGTTTGCCCCGCCATAATGGCATAACCGAACGGTGCCACATCGGACGGCCACGGAATAGGGGCACCAACAGGAAACGCATCAACAGGCGTCCAAGCAGTCCAGGCGCCTGTTGAATACTGGCTCCGGGTATAACTTCTGGAACTGTTATAAACCCTGTAAACCTGCGTTACTCCGGCATTTTTATAAACAATCAACGTTCCGGCGTTATTTTCGGGGTAGTGCCTTGCGGCTGAGGTATTGGCGTTCGCTGGCTGGTAATAAATGCCCGGCGTTTTGAGCGTATCCAAATCCTCAGTCGAAAGCCCGATCGCCTGACCGTTGAAAATATCCTGAGAGGTTACGTTAATATCAGCATTCAGCGCATGGCCATTGACCTTGCGCCCGCTGGGTACCGCCCCCACGTCCGCGGCTGTAGGTTTATTCTTGTCGGTATAAAGATATTGGTAACTCTTTGTTTGCCCGGCATCCCAGCGAATCGCAATTTTACCTGTATTACTGGACGGAATAATCAGATGTCTATCGTCCCTGTTTCCACCTCCATCCTGTAGCAGTGTAATTGTGTGAGCGTACGGACCACCATCAACAGCATGCGTCCAGAAGCCAGACGGCAATCCGGCTGGAATATTGTCATAACTGTTCGCCCCAGCTACGGCTGTCCGTGGAGCTGTACCACCTACCCCCCCATATCCAACAGTCAACACTCTGCCCGCCGTAGTATCGGTCTGAGAGGTGACAACATCCTTCCCGGACGCAGTCCCTAGACTATTTTTGACTTTCGCCAATTCATCATTTACTGCCTTAACAGCTTTTGGCGTGGCCGCCATCACCTCCGAAGTGCTGTCGGTTGCACTACTGAGCTGGACGATACCTTTTCTTGCTGTGGTAGCATCCTGTGCCGTGTATTTACCGTCCGCAAGATCGTATGCTGCCTTAACTGCCTTTGGTGTAGCCGCCATCCCTTCCGACGTACTGTCGGTAGCATTACTGAGCTGCACCAGCCCCTTACGGGATATGGTCGCATCAACGACGTCTATCGCTTCTCGCGCGCTTTTTTGTGCCCCTGGACCATGCTCAGCGATCTCCCCAAGATTTCGATCGATCCGCAGGAAAAGACCATCGCCAGTAGCCACTTTTAATTCAACTGCCGCCGTCTCTGATACTGCAAGTCGGAATTGCAAACTGACGCTGACACCGTTTTCAGGCTTTTCAATGGCAGCACAGTTCGCAACAGAATATAGTTCGCCTGCATCTGTCAGCAGGCCAACTTCCCTGACTACGAATCCACCAACGGCAACCGGAAGTACCAGCTGAGCAATAAACTGGTTCGCCTGATCCGGAGAGACCTGTAGTGCAGAAATTGCGCTGCGATATACCTCACGCACCAGCTTCGTCTGCGCAGGATCCGGTTTAACGGCCTGCCCGTTCCCGTCCCCCACAACAAAATCTTTGATGATGACGGGCTTCCCGGTTGCAGAGGATTGCGTCTCCAGCTCCTTGCCCCGGTTTGTCAGAATGCTGTAATACTTCTCAGCCATGGTTATTCTCCGGCCTCAATAACAACGTCAATCCAGGCGGTAACAGCACCGCCGGCATAATAAGTTCCCTTCGCACCCAGATCGGCGATCACATCGATAGTGGTCAACAGGCTGCGGAGGTTTTTGGCTTTATCGACCTGGCGCCGTATGCGCTGGTAAAGCGCTTCGTCAACAGCCTGTAAGCTGTAAACCTCCACGCGGAAGGTGTAGGGATCCTTGCGCGGTGTATCCTCCCACCACTCAATCACGGTGGTCGGGAGGCTGACGGCGCTCAGCGAACGCCTGACCGCCCCGGCGGTGCCCCGGTGCTGATGGACATAAGCGGCATCCCTGATCACCTGCCTTTTTTCTTCCTCGGTCCAGGCCTCTTCCCATGAATCCACCGCAAATTCCCAGGCCAGCCATGGCAGCAAATGTGCGGGACAGGTATCAGGGTTTTTCACCTTACGTACCATGTCTGTATCCAGCGCCGTGATCAGCTCTGTGCCCGCCTGCTCCTGCGCCCGTTCGGGGTGAATGGCTGAAGGTGGAAGCAGAGATCGAAATTTATCCACTCACACCTCCTTTACGGGTGACGTTTATCGCGCTGCACCACGGAGCCTGTCCTGCGGCCGCTTCCAGATCTGCCGTCGGGCTGATCAACCTGACCCGGGCCACACCGGGCTGCTGAAGCGCCGAGTAAATCGCGGAAAGCGGTACAATGGCGTTAATACGATGGGAAAGCTGTGTGTAGCTCGTCAGCGTACTGATCGCGTTTTCCAGGACCGTCTGTGCATCCGGACCGTCTGGTATTTCGAGTTCAGCCTTAACGGCATAGCTGGCGATACTGGCACTCTTCACGCTGACAAAATCGGTGAGCGGCCTGACTTCATCCGCGCTCAGTGTGTTCATGACAGTTTCAATAAGAATGAGTCCTGCCTGACCGTTCCCTGTGCGCGAGAGCACGTACACATCCACCTCGCCGGGCCGGTTATGGGTTTCAGGCCCGTAGGCGTCCGCATCCAGCACATCGTTATCCGCAGATTTGGCATGAAAGCGATAAGCGTTACGCGCGCCGGCCGTATTCAGCTGCGCCCACGAAAGCTGTATACGTTCCCGGAAAGCGTCGTCGTCTTCATAAACAGGGTCGACAGGGGGAACCGCATCCGGATCGCCGGGATTAATCACAAGACGGGAAACGTTAAAGGCCGCGCCCAGCTGGTCGAGATCGGCCCCTCTGGCACTGGCAAGGAAAACTGCGCGTACTGCGTCGTTAACCCGCTGGAACGCCAGGGTTAGCTGGTAGGCGTTGATTTCACCCTGTTTATACGCCGGGTCAGATTCCACCAGCGCATCAAATTCCGGATCCAGTTCGCGCAGGCGCGCCAGCCAGCGGGTAAAAATGTCAGCGGCATCCGGTACCACGATGGCATCCGGCACCGCCAGGGCGGACAGGTTAATTACGTCATAGCTGCTTGCCATAAATCGGTATGCCTCCGGTGCTGACAGGAAGATTGTTCTCTTTGTTAATCCCTTCGATATCCACCACACACCCCGTTTCGTCAGCCGGGAAAGAAACGACAACGCGCGTGACCTTAAGCCGGGGTTCCCAGCGTGCCAGCGCCGAGGCGGTCGCGGCGATAATGCGAAGCCTGGTCAGGTCATCACGAGGGTTATCAACCAGCGAAAACAGGTCACTGCCATAATCACGGATCAGTACACGGCTGCCGACGGGCGTGGAGAGAATATCGCTGACGGACTGGCGCAGATGATCGCTACCAGACAGGTGTTTCCCGGTCCGGCTGTTTACACCGTTCATAGTATTTTCCGTATCTGTTTGTCGGATGGCTGAGAGTTATCCGAAGTAATCCGGGCCGGTCTTATCCTTGCTGCCGGATTTTTTTGAGGATTTCGCAGGCTTGCGAATATCAACCACCAGGTTGTATGTGAAACTGAAACCCGCAGGTGTCAGGGAAAACACCAGCGACTCAACCACCCAGGCGCGATCTTCCCGTTCGCCAAAGCCGGACGTGGATACGCCAGACTCTGCCGTAAGAGGAACGTGTCTGGGTCGGCAGGGCCCCGTTACTGTCATTTTTTGTTCATTGCGGCGGGCCTGCGTTTTTTTCGCTTTGGCCTGCTGATCGGCAGTAGCTTTTACAGGCTGGGTATACGGGTTAGCCATTGAGGGACCATCATGATCAACCGTGGTGGTTTTGGTCTTCCCATCAGCCTCATCGTAATAACGTACGCCGATTTTGCCTGAAGACTTACCACTGCTGGCGGTGGCCTTCCCTGTCGAACTGCCCCGCTCTCCTTCGCTGTAAGACCAGTTTGACACCTCTTCTGGTGTGATAATCAGAGCTGCGGTCTGTTCGCCGGAAGCATTTGCCGTGGCTCCCTGACGCAGAAAGAGCCAGTATCCGCCCGACGGTTTACTGACAGCATTCCATGTTCGGGCCAGGCGCGTCAGCAGATTGGCGTCCGATTCTGCCACCTGGTCAACGTGGTCGATATGAATGTCGGCCAGCTCTGCGGCCACTTTTGGTACCAGTCCGTTTTCTTTCGCTACCGTTTTAACCAAATCCGCCAGTCGCAGGTTATCCCAGCTGCGTGTTTTCTGGCTGATCACATCACCCGGTTGTTTTTGCGCGTTCATTGGCGCAGCGGTGGCATAAATTTCGATACGACGTGGCGGACCGCTGCTGGCCACGCCGGAAACCACGAACCAGCCCTTATCCACCAGATGATCATTAAAACCCAGCGCCACGCGAAGACGAGCGCCTTTTGGCGGAAGGGGGAGCGTTTCCGAGAGCAGGGTGATTTTCAGCTCATCTGCTTTTGCCGTGGCACCGCCGTAATCAGTCAGCGTCAGCTCTGCCAGGCATTGTTGCAGCGCACGGGTAATATCTTTTCCTTCAGCGCTGACGCTGAAAGCGGGTGCATATTCCGGTTTAACAATCTGATCTGCCATTTTTAATCCCACAGGCTGTAAGCAGAAGCCTGAACCGGCGGAGCCAGATCCGGTAAAGTGATAAACAGACCTGAAGGATAAACGGCCCCACGGTCAGCCAGTCCAGGATTCGCTTCAAGAACCTGCGTCACAATATAAGAGAGATTCTCTGTGCCGTAATGCGTCGCGCAGATCGCATCCAGCACATCACCGTCACGGGTTTGATATGTCATCGGCATAATGTTTCAGCGTCATCGTCCAGTTTTTGTTTCGGTGGCCGCCGCCCGGCAGGAATCGGCTGGTCGTATCTGAGAAGTCGATCACCACCCACCAGCCCAGGACATCTCCTTCACCGCTGACCAGCTGCTGAGGCTGATTCTGGTCTGCCAGGTCGAAGAGATCGTTAACAGCATCCACCCCCTTACGAAAGAAAGCATGCGATTCCCCTTCAAGCCGGACGGTTCGCCCGGGCTTGCCGGTATACTGCAATAAATCCTGCTTCCCGATCCGCTCCTGTTCGCTCCATCGCCAGCTGGCCTCGCGGGTCAGCTGGTTGTATGCCGTGGTGTCGATCGAAAAAGCAAAATCGCCCAGCATCATCATCACCCGTGCGGCCTGAGCCCCCCGAACAGCGCTGGACTGAAACTGCCCGAAGTCTTCAAAGACAGGAATGATTTCACTCACCAGATTTGTCCTCCGTCCAGCATGCTGCTGTCACCGTTAAATACCGGACTGGTTTTAGTCACCGCGACAACTTCATCCCCGATCGCCCTTTCGTCCTGACCAGGTGCGCCATGTATCTCATAATGAAACTCGAAACGACGGTTGTCGGTCAGTTGTCGGGGAGGTGGCGCTTTGTCCGCAAAATCCAGCTTCTGAAGTAATGTTTCCCAGTAACTGCTTTCCACTTCACCTGACAGTTCTGCCGGTCTGTCAGAAACAGGATCAGGAGACTGTCGGGAGTTAATCTCAGGCGTTAAGAGCAATACGTCTGCGCTTTTATCCCTGTAGCGTTCGTTATTCGTGAATGATCCCTGCGCTTTGTCAGTACCCGGTAACGAATCGACATCAACATTCACATCAGGTATACGCTGTGTCGGGTATTTTGAATTTCCCTTTACATCAGGGATACGCTGTGAAGGGTATTCCGATCTCTCCTCAGTTCTTCCCTCTGGTGCTGTCCAGTTAAGGGAAGGATAAACATCGACATTGACCACCGGCTTATCCGGTGAGATGTTGTCTGCGGATCCCTTCGGTTTTTCCGCTGCGGGCCAGACGCTACTTTTTTCAAGCGAGGGAAAGGAAGGAAGTCTGTAATTATTCCAGGCGCCGGCAGTCCTGTCGGATGTTTCATGTCCCGGTTGCACAGACGTCTCCTGGTTCTGGTTCAGTGCTGAATCCCAGGAGAACGGCGCGCCGCTGCTTTCCGGCGTCACGTATTTATCGAGCGTATGGTTGAAGGTGTCATCATCGTCGCGGAAAAATCCCCGGGTGTCCCGGTACGATGTTTTTACATCATCAGGCAGCTCCGGGTTTTCCTTCAGTTGCTGCTCAAACCATTCGCCCTGACCATTGCGCTGCGCCGTCATGCGCGCAATATCAACCGAGCCGGTCATGGCCAGCGATTTGAGCACGTCCCGCTGATCGCTTCGCTCATCCGGTAAAAGCCAGGACAGTTTTTTTGCCAGCGCGTAGGCCACTTTCCCGACGAACACAATGCCCTGACCGAACGTCAGCACGCCGGGGTAAAGATCATTACGCAGGAAACTGACAATACGTTTGATCCCGCCCCCCTTAAACCACTCCGCCATATCATCCGTCAGCCGGCGGATATCCGGTGCCAGCTCGTTTCCCAGCTGCCCTGAGATTTCCGCTACAGCGGAGGAGAAGACCGTGCGCAGGCTGGTGATGGCGCGGTTGCCCTCCGTCGCCCCTTCAGCCCCCTCTTTCGTGACGAGGTTATAACGCCGCTGCTCGTCCATCAGGTCACGGTAGCTTTTGCCGGACTGCTTCAGCAACATCAGCAGTTTGCTGGCCTCGCCGCCAAACAGCGAATCCAGTGCAAACGACGCTTTCGACTCGTCCTGCATGCTGAGCGCACGCTCGACGATTTTTTCGAACTGCGCCATATCGCTGAGGCCGGCAAAATCCCCCGCCTTAAACCCCAGGGTTTCAAACGCATCCTGAAGGGAACCCTGCTTGCCGTTCTGCTTGTACTCTCCTGCCTTGTGAAGATACTCCTCGAACAGGTCGCCGATGTTCTCCCCGTTCATGTCGTACTGCTTCGCGAGCGTGTCCCAGGCATCAAACGTCGGGATATCGACGCCATAACTTTTCGCCACGCCAGCCCGTCGGGCCGTTTCTGCGTTGGTGGCCGCAGGTGCAATCAGGGTGCCCAGGGCGGAAGCCACCACGCCACCGCCGCCAATCGCCAGCCCGGGAGCCACCATCCCGCCCAGCTGTCCGGCCATACCGAGCCCACGGCGAAACAGCCCTTTCCCTGCCCCCTTGAAGGCGGCCAGCCGTTGCGTCTTCTGCATCTGCTGATTCAGCTTCTGCTGTTCGGCCTCCGTCTTGCGGATTTCACGGGAGACGTCGCTGTAACGCCGTTTAAGATCGCCAAGACTTTGCCCGGCCAGCTTCGCGCGCTTAATCTCAGCCGCCAGCCTGACCTGGTCTTTCGTCAGTTTTTCTGACTGCTTTCCGACGTCCTTCAGGCTTTTTTGCAGGCTGTTCGCTGAACGGCTCCAGGAGCTGTCGATATTGCCGCCAAAGGTAATGACGGCCTTAAGATTCTGGCTTAATCCGGCCACGATTTACCGCCTCCACTTCGTCGGTGATAAAATCCGAAAACACACTGAACGGCATATCCAGGTATTCCGTCATGGGAAAATGCAGGCGCCGTCCCAGAAAACGTATCGCCCGCATCAGCCCTCTTTCGGTCGCTTCTCGGGCGGGAGCATAAAAACGTTAAACGCGTCCAGCAGCTGGGCATAATCTGCCGCAGTCAGTTGCCAGATATCCTGTTCGCTGAGGTTGCACAGCAGCGCAATCATGCGCGCCTCTTTTTCTTCTTCACTGCCGCGGTCTTTGGAAAAAGCAATGCGGTCACGTACCAGCGGCTCGCGCAGCGTCACCTGTTCGAGCAGGCCACCGTTCTCAAAGGAAACAGGGGAATACAGTTTAATAACGCGTGTTTCACCAGGAAAAGACATGTTGATCTCCATAAAAAAACGGCCCGCAGGCCGTTGTAAGATTGTTTGAAGTTACAGCCGTACTTTTGCCGCCAGACCGGACAGAACATCCACGCCATTCACCCGGCGCGAGAAGCGCTCAGTATCAATCTCAAAGAGCTCGCGACCGTCCTTAGTCTGACGGTAATAGCTCACGGCGATTTCCACCGTGACGGCATTTTCGGACAGGCTGTCCTTGCCACGCGCGTCGGGAGTGACGGTCTGCACAAAGCCTTCGATCTCCTCGATAGTACCCAGCGCGGTACCGTTAGCCAGATAGCCCTGATAGGCCGTAAAGCGCGGCCGGCTGCCGCTGACAAAACCGAAGGCGGTCAGCATATCCACGTCCACACCGTAAAACTTCAGCTGACAGGTGAGTGCTTCCATACCGTCATCAACGGGGGACGGCGCATCCTGTGCGCCGGTACGCAAATCCGTTTTGACAATGGACAATGCCGGCGGAGTAAATTCATGCGCCCCCTGTATGCGGATCCCCTGCCGGAAGAAGGTCCAGACGCGTAATGTGTTTTTTTCGCTCATGCTGCCAGCATCTCCTCAAGCGCATAGTTGTTATTCACCCGGACGCGCAGGCTGATAAGCTCAGTCGGCGATTTCGGACCAAAGTCATAGTTGATGTACAGCACGCCCGCCGCCATGCTCTCAGCGGTGTTAAGTTCTTCATCCAGCCAGGCGCGACCACCGAAAATGGCTCCGAGGCCGACCAGCTGGCGCATATAGGCGTTAATGGTGCCGATAATGTCGTCGGCATTCTCCCGGTCCAGCGGACGGTCAACGTATTCCAGCATCGTTTCCTGAATACTGTCCTCGATGACGTCTGCGGTTCGGCGAACCGATTCGAAGCGCCACTGTGGATCGGTACCGCACAGACGGTTGCCCCAGTGCTTAAACCCTGCCCGGCGGATGATGGTAGAGACGTTCTGCATGTTGAGCAGGTTTGCATCGCAGTTTTCATCGCCGAGAATGAACTCGTCGATCTGTTCCACCCCGAGGATGTTATTGATGTCCTGGTTGGATTTACTCCACCACCAGCCCTTTTCAAAGTCGATTCGGGCACGCAACCCCGCCGCAAACGCAGAATATGGACGATAGACCAGCTGGCCGTCGGCATTGCTGACCTGTACGCGCGGGCGCAGCAGCTCGGTGCGGGTACCATAGGACTGTCGGCGCTGGACCACTTCTTGCAGCTTAGCGCCAGCGGCACAGTCAACATACGCCACCGCCCGCAGCTTGCCGGCAACGGTTTCCAGAGCCTTGCCCACGGCATCATCCTCACTGAACCCCGGCGCAATCACGATACGGGGCTGGTACGTCGTCACGGATCGTGCAGTTGACAGCGCGCCGATCCCTGTCAGCACCGCCGCACGCTGTTTCGCTGCATCGGCTTCTTCAGACACACGTACCACCACCGTCAGGGCATTTCGCTGGTCATTGATTTCCATCAGGGCCTGTTTCAGCGTGCCTTTTTCACCGAGCCGGGAAAGCATCGAGGTTCCGACAATCGCCACAGGAGTATTCAGCGGGAAAGGTTCATCTTCGCCGCCTGCCAGCTGCAACCGGAACGGTGTGACTACGCCACTCCCGCTTCCCGTTGCGGTGACAGCCACATCATCCACCGCGCCCACGGCAGTGGCCACTGCTGAAGGGGTTGCCGTCAGCTTGCCGGTTTCATCGCAGCCAAGCGTGATAGTCAGCGTTAATGCCTCCGCATTCCAGGCAGCAGAAGTCTCAATCGCTGCGGGATTTTCTTCATCAGGGATGCTGGCTACAGCCTCAACCACCACCACGTTTCCTGCCCTGCCAGCAACTGTCGCGGCAAAATCCACAACGTTATCCAGAATTGGGGTTCCTGTGCTGGCACTGGCCGGCGTTCCGGCAGAGGCATCAGGCGCAGTACCCACCAGGCCGATAATGGCCGTCTGGATCGTCGTGACCGCGACCGTACCGGATGTCAGTTCGATCGTTTCCACACCATGTAAATTCGCCATTTATTTTCTCCAGGCATAAAAAAACCTGCCGCGGCAGGTCACATTTTTTGATTGGGGGGATTCGTGGTTCCGCCGCCATCACCATTTTCTTTATGGTCATGGCCGTTGTAGGTTTCGCGGATCCCGCTCATTTTCCCGGTACCGTCAGAAATTTCCTGTGTTGCACCGATGTTTCCCTTCACATTCGTGTCGGAATTGATTTGCGTAACGCCCTGAACTGTGAGGGTGTCGGTGATTTCCACCGGACCATCGAGCGTTCCCTTTCCGATAATTTTGTAGGTCCCGCCCTCCGCCAGCGTGATGGTCAGGGCATGCGCGGCGCGGTCATACCGGATCTCGGTACCGTCACCGTAGCGGGTGATATGTTCGCTGTCGCTGCCCTCCGGTACCGGCAGACCGCCGGTATTCCAGCCGGGAAACACCCGTCCATTATTAAGCTCGCCCGCCTCCGACAGCACAGTGACCGCATCCCCGACCGCATACGGATTGGAGTCAGCCCGGTTTGCCCCGGAAAAGCCCTGGCAAAGCGGCAGCCAGGTAGTGGTGATGTCGCCCAGATCCACCCGGCACTTCGGTATACCATCATGCTTAACGGAATGAATAACCCCGCGCCGCACAATATTCGCCAGGCGGCGCTGTAAATCGCCCTCGATATCACTCATCGGGTTTCGCCTCGTAAATCAGCTGATAATCGTCCACATGTGCCTGGCCGATATCCGGTGCTTTTCCCAGCCAGGCTGCTTTCAGCGGGGCATTCAGCTGTGCAAACGGATCCGCACCAAAGGCGGCTGATTGTTTGAAGGAGATCCGCCAGACCAGGTAATCATCCATGCGCGGATCAAACTCATCGCGTGACGCATCGATAAAGACGGCTGGCTCAAGACTGGTCAGGCCGAACTGCTGGCCGTCAATCCACTGCGTGATATCCGCCGCCGCCGTGCGCAGGAAAATTTCGGGTCGGCTGACGCCAGCGCCTGCCGCGTCCACCACAACGAACAAATCGCAGGACAGATTCACATTAAGCTGCCCCTCGTTGCCGCCGCCCTGCTCCCAGCCGTTTATGGAGAAATAGACCGCCGGGGTGGTCAGCCCTGTAAAACGGGGGACATTTTTTTCCGGGTAGGCATCGGCGTCACGCACCCACGCAATTTTTTTCAGCGCGCCGGTGACAGCATCGTGATACTGCCCCAGCAGTAATGGCTCGGCCATAGTCAACCTCAGACAGAAATACGGGCTTTCACACGCCCGCGCAGATCGGTTTCAAAGTGATGCATAAAAATCTCCATCGCCTCCGCAAAGGCGTTATCTTCGATGTAGTTCAGCATCGGCTCATAAATATCGACTTCCGCTTCGCGGGTACGACGGGTATCCGGATCGCGAATAACCACCGTCCGGCGGTTTTCACGGCGGGAGCGCGCCACTTCCCCGTTTTCAAATGTGCGCGGGGATAGCAGGCTGCCCTTTGGGGTGAATCCGGCGTTTTCTGCCTGGCGCCGTGCCTTTATATACCGCCCGGTGGATTTATCCCGCCGGGTATGGTGAGGCCTGACCCGCCCGTTAATCCTGCCTTTCAGGTCTTTTACCTTGATGGCATTGAGACCAAACCAGAGACGAAAATTATCCAGTTGTGACTGAGAAGCGCGATCAAGACGAAAGGAAAGCAGACGCCGGCGCACCAGATCCAGGCTGCGCGGCGCCAGCCCGTCTTTCAGGTCAGCCATCGCTTTTTTACGCAAGGTGGCGGCGGTACGTTTCAGCGCACGGGAATACGCTGCCCGAAACTGTTTATGGGTGGCACCGATGTGCTCCGCTATCCGCCAGATGGCATCCACATCGATATCGACGGGCAAATCCCGCCGCAGTCTGGACTCACGCGCCATATCAGCTCCACTTATTGATGTCCGGCTGCACCTTACCCGGTGCGCCATACGCCAGCGTGACGCGGGTGCGGCCTTCTTCATCAGCGCCAATGTGCGTCACACGATAAGCCGTGCCGTTGATCTCCACGCCGTGGTGTTTCTCAAGCCCCACGATATCGGCGGTCATCGCGCTGAAGGCCGGAGAGCGATCCTGAATTTGCCCCCCGCCGGGCACGTCAACCGGGACATCAGGCGTCTCGAAAATCACGGTAACAGGACGCAACTCAGCGCCGACAGACAGGACAGCAGGCACCTCTTCGGCAAATGCCCGGGATATCCGGGCATCCGCTTTTAACAGGCGTTGCCGAAAGCGGTTCATCAGTAACCAAGCCGGACCGAAACAGAATCCGCATCCGCCGCCGCCTCAGCCCAGGCCGTGCCCGCCAGAGGATTCGGAGCCGCCGCCTCACCCGCTTCAGCAGTCAGTTTACCGTCTGCCAGATAGAGCTTCTGCCCGACAGTAACCGCTTCCGCTGCCTTTGGCAGGACGAACACCCCCGTGGTATGCAGCACACCCCACAACCCTGCCGGAATGTCGTCGTGAGCAACGCCCACCAGCGCACCTGAAAGCACGGCGTCACCCGAATGAATATCGGTCGCACCGGTATTCTGAAAATCAAGGGTGTTGCCATCCTGCTGATAATTTTTCGCCATTTTTCTCTCCAGACAAAAAAGGAGCAGCACGCGCCGCCCCGTAATAAAAAACCGTCAGATGACGGTCGTTATTTTTTGGTGACTTTAACCATGCCGCGCCAGTCAAGCGGTGCCACCCCGGCATCGATGCGTACCTTGAACGCGGCACCGTCAACGGTGAAGCCCTGCTGCTGCTCAAGGTATGGCGTATCAATACCGTCCAGATACGCCACCTCAATGGTGTCGCGTCCCTGTGCAGCGGTCAGGTAGTAATCCGTCGGGCTGCTGTCATCGAGGCGAGCCTCTGAGGACACCGTCACAAAGTTCTGGATCGGGTTAACGATACCGCTGTTCGCGTCCGCGCCCGATACGCTTGCAGATTTGATCAGCTGGTTAGCGCGGGACTCGATGGCCACTGGCGTCAGCATGTAGGCCGGGCGAATATTCAGACGGCGGTCGCCTGATTTTTGCAGCAGCATCGCCTTACGCGCCGTATCCAGGCCTTCGATACTCAGATCGGCGGAGACCAGGTTGCCATGATCGGCGTGGAACAGCGGCTTGCCGTCGGACATTTTTGGGTTGCTGGTCAGAACTGCCCACACCAGATCGCCCACGGTGGCACGCGCTGCAAGGCCCATTGCCTGCGGGATACGGGTCAGCATGTCCAGGTCATCATTAATGATGGTCTGGCGGTCAATGCTGAAAAGTTCGCCGTAGGTCGCAAGCGCAATCGGCTCGCCGCGATCTTTGATGGTGACATATTTATATTCCGCCCCGGCGCGGACCTTGCGAAGCGATGCAAGTGATTCCAGACCGACGCGGTGCGCGGTTTTGAAATCAGTCAGGGTGCCTTTACGGGTCCACTGTTCGAATGACTCTGTGGCCTCGTCCCAGCCCATCAGCGCCGCCTTGTGCGCCACATCCATCAGGATATTACCGAAATCGCTGCTGCTGTGAGTAAACGCAAGGCCGACCATCGCCTGTGCAGTCCCTGCGCCTGAAATACCGATCCCGCGATCCACAAGGGAAGCTCGCGCCAGTTCACGCAGGGTATAACCGTTGTAGGCGTTATCTTTTTCAGCCTGCGCATAGCCCGCGCGGCTCATTACCGCAGCACGGATGGAGTCACCGACCAGATTGCCGTTTCCGGCATAAAGATGAATAGCACCCGGACCGGCACTCGGCGTAGTTCCTGCCGCCAGCGCCTGGAGGAGTCTGTCACGGGCTTTTTCCGCCGTGCAGGAGAAGTCGGCCAGACATTCCGCCTTCAGTGTCGCGAAGGTCGGGAACGCCTCAAAAACAGCGGAAACCGTGTTCACGCGTTCCGCGTTTGCCGTCTGCATCTGCTGTTGCAGCTGCTGGGCCAGCGCAGTGATATCGATATTAGTCATCTGTTGCGCGGGCTGCTGTGGCGCTGGCGGATTAAGGTTCGCCTGTACCGGTGCGGGCTGCTGTACCGGAGCAGGCTGCTGTGGCTGATTCGCCGGAGCTTCGGCGCGCGGCGTAAAAAGAGATTTAATCTGTTCTGGCATGTTCTGGTAATCCTTCAGTTTATTTTCATTCACACAGGCCGCAGCCTGTAGTTCAGGTTCAAGCGTGTCAGCGAAACCTTTCTCCACTGCCTCGGCCCCGTTAAGCCAGGTCTCCGCTTTCAGCATCGCTTCCAGCGCCTCCTGCCCCAGTCCCGTTTTATTCATATAGGCGCTGAGCATCAGGGCTTCGTTACGATCAAGCCACGCGGCGTAATCACGCATGTCATCAGAATCCCCGGCGATCCCGCCCCACGGTTTGTGGACCATGATCCAGGCGTTTTCCGGCATGTGCACCGTGGCGCCAGGCAGGCAGACAATCATTGAGGCCATGCTGGCCGCCACCCCGTCTACCCAGATATCCACTTTCGCTTTCAGCCGCGACAGGGTGTTGTAAATGGCAAATCCCTGCATGACATCGCCGCCGGGGCTGTGGATATGCAAATCCACCGCGCTGGCGTCAAACACCCCGGCTTCTTTACAGTCCGCGACGAACTGCTGGGCTGTGATGCCCCAGCCGCCGATCACGTCATAGAGGAAGATTTCGACGCGCCCGGCAGACAGCGCGCGGAATTCGTACCAGCACTGACCGTTTGCCGCATCGACACCCGCTAGGCTGGCACGGGGGTTAATCATCATCGTCCGGCTCGCGCCGATCGTCTTTTGGTTTTGCCGTTGCATCTGGCATCGCTCCTTTGTCGTTGGCGGCGTCGGAATCAAACACCAGCCCGTGTTGACGGTTAAATTCGGTTTCACGCAGTCGCTGGCGTTTAACCTCCTGCGGGTTTTTACCCCGCGCCCGTGCCCATTCCGCTTCGGTACCAGCACCGCCACGAACAATGGCTTTCCAGGCATTAGCCTCTTTCCCCGGATCAATCCACGGCATCACCGGGCCGAGATAAAGCGCGTTATAGAGAGAATTTGGATCTACATCCGGCGGCACTTCAACGCCACTTAGCAACGCCATCGCCAGCCATGCGCGGTAAACGGGCCGGCTGTGCTGGCCGACAAACCACTGTTGCAGGACGTTGTACCCTTCGAAGCTCTCCACCAGCTCCTGACGCTGGGAGCTGTAGGTGCCGTTATAGTCCCGGGCAATGCTGGAATAGCTGCCGCGCGTGCCTGCGGCCACGGCCCGCATCTGTCCGTTTCGGAATTCATAGAGGTGAACATTCGGGCGATTTGATTCCACCATGCCTAGGTCTTCACCCGGGCGCAGATCGTCGTAAATCATGCCCGGGGCGATATCGTAATGACGCTGGCCGCCGGGAGGTGAAAACTCCCCGTCGTCACCAAGAGACTGCGCATCACCGCGCTTGATATAGAACCCCAGCGCGGCGGCAATACGGGCGGCGACGCGTTCACTCTCTTCATAATCCTTGATGTCAGAAAGACGGGTAATGACTCCGTGGATCAGGCTGATACCGCGCAGCTGGTGCAGACGCTTGCGCTGCGCAAGGTGAAGCATGTTTTCAGCTGAGACGGTTTTAAGTTCAGCGCTGAACCGCGTCATATTTGCCGGGTGGTACTTGTAAACGCGGTAGCCGACGGGACGCCCCCAGTCGTTCACGATGATGCCCTGGCGAACCTGCTGGCCGGCGGTGCTGTTAAGGTTGAACGGAACAAAATCCGCCTCCAGCATTTCCAGCGAGAACGGTACGGAGGTGGAATGTTGCAGGCCTGGCACATTCCCCCTGACCAGTTGCGTGAACACTTCCCCGTCACGCAGTGCTGAACGCAGCAGCAGGCGTTCAGCTTCCGGGCGGGTAAACATGCCAGTCACCTCAGGACGCACGGACCATTCAGCCCAGAGCGCCGAAAGTTTCCCGGCGAAATCGGAATGAAGATTCCCCTCCAGATCGAGAGGCTGAGGCTCAACATGGATCCCGTGGGCACCAATTACCCGGTCTTCCATTTTGTCGAACAGGCCGATCACCAGATCATGGTTTTCATCAAGCCACCGGGCCTGTTCCCGCAGGGACTGACCTGCTGCAAACACAGAGGTGTCCGCCGATTGGCTTTGCTTTTTCGCCTTGTGCAGCCGTGACGGATTTGCCGCTTCATACGCATTAAGCCGGAGTCGATCCCGCTCGCGTGCCGCGGCCCACCCGGGGGAAATTGCCCTCAGTGTTCTTTCAAGAATGCCCATAGAACGCCTTACAGAAAGTTAGCGAGTTTGTACGAACCACCACGGCTGTTGACCTCGCGCCAGCGACGTTCCCAGTATTCGAGCTCATCGCGTAGCGCTTTCGGATCGTGGTTGGTAATGGCGCGACCGTTTACGCCGGTGAAAGAAATACTCTTGCCGTCCAGCGAGTCCTGGTAGGCCTGGCGCACCATCACCAGCGTTCTCCAGATGTCGTCTTTCTTCACAGCCAGCCTCCTCCCCTACCGGAAGATCCCAGCCAGCTGCCGGAAAGCGTGTTTTCTTTCTCAGGCTCAGCCCTGACTTGCGGCTGAACGGTTTTGTTTTTTTTCACGGTTATCTCCCGGGGGCGCTCCCCTTCATGAATATTTGGGTTGAGATCCTGCGGCTCAGCCCATGCAGGAGGTTTTTCCCAGTCGCGAATTTTTTCGTAGCCGCGCAGAACCGCGACGGCGTGGGCATAGCAGAACAGGTCAAAGGCTTCGTTGGCGCCCTTGCCTGGCTTACGCCATTTGCCATCCACGCCGCGCTCTTCGTAGGTGAGTTCCTCGTAGAACCACTCCCCCAGCCAGTCGGGAAAATGGATATAGCCTGCTCCGGGAGTCTCACGATCAAGGTTATTGCTGAGCTGATCCTTGAGCAGGTCGGTTTGCAGCAGATACACCGGCACCTCGCCACGCGCATCAGCGCGACGGTCACTGCGTTCGGTATTATTCGGGTGAGTTTTGGTAATAATTTTCTGGCGTTTTGTGCTGTCGCCCTTGATCAGATAGACACGTTTACCCAGACCATCCCGGCGACACTGGCGCCAGAATTTATAGGCATTATCTGTCACCCCTTCCTCACCGCCGCTGTCGACGGCCATAGCCAGCACCGGCATACGCCGCGTCGGATCGGACTGAAGTACGTAAGTTTTTTCCAGCACATCGGAGACCAGCAGCTGCCAGTCCTCCGGATACGCGCCGGGGTGGACTGGCTCCGCCTCACCATGTTCATTGCAGCGCAGGGACTGGCGGATGTTGTAGCGATCCACCAGCCAGCGTTCACCGTTTTCGCCATAACCAATTATCTGCACGACGAAACGGCGCTTTTTCCCGCCCTGAACGTCGACGGCCGCCAGCAGGAAACGCACCTTCGGCGGAACCAGGCGTTTACCGTAATCCTCCGCACGCTGCATCAGCACATCGGCGCGTCGCTGTTCGCTGGCCGAGCGCGGCAGGTATGGCAGCCCCCAGTCAGTGTTGATAACCGCCTTGAGGGTTTCTTCGCTGCCGGTAGCCTCATACTCCTGCTCAGCAGTCAGCAGTTTGTATACCAGCTGTGCCCAGGTCTGGTACGCGGCTGCGGGCCCCTCCATCCAGAACGACGCTATGCGCGAACGGCGTGGCTCACCGGAGATCTTGCCGTCCCGGTCAATACTCTGACCTTCACGCAACCAGACACCCACCCCGTTAAGCTCGCGCTTTTTATCTGCGGTGATAATGGTGCTGCAATGCGGACAAAGCAGATGAGCCGACTCACTGGCTTTTACCGGATCAGGTACATCACGGTATCCGGTCATCGCCTCCATCGCAGGCTGAAAGTATTCACCACAATGCGGGCACGGCCAGTACCAGCGACGGCGATCCCCACGGTTGTACAGCGAAAGCGCGCCTGTCGTTGGTGGTGCTTCATGGGGAGACTTTCGGCGCCATTTGCTGTCGCGAATGTCCCGGCCTGGCGAACACTCCACCAGAGTCATCCCGGCGGACATAAAGGTGGTGGTACGCTTGGAAGCCAGGGTAAAACCGTCACCCTCGCCATCGATGTCCTCAGGGAAGCGGTCATAATCGGTGAGCGCTACACATTTGAAATCTGACGAGGACATGATGTTGATGGAAGGCCAGCCAATCTTGAGATAGTTGCCCGCCAGAAAAGTACGATCATGCACGTTGTTGTCGTTTCGCAACGGGCTCAGGCGTTTCGCCACTTCAGGACTGACACGAAACGTTCTCGCCAGACGTTTTTTAGAGTGCTCACGCGCTTTCTCTTCGGTCATCTGAACGACGAGCATATCGGACGGGTCACAGACAATGTTGTATACAACCCAGCCATCCACCAGGCCGATCGTTTTCCCCGTTCGTGCAGGTCCAACAAACACCACTGCATCGTATTCACGCATCGCGAGGCAGTTCATTGGCTCGATCACATAGGGAGCGACAGCAGGGTCCCACGGTACCGAGTTACCGGCTCCCATAGGTACGCGCATAAATTTTTGAACCGCCTCAGCCACAGGCATACGGCGCGGGGCTTTGAGAATGGCGGAAGCGTTACGCCTGACTTCCGCTGCCGTGGCCTGTCGCATGATTTACTCCTCTTCTGGCATATCCTCCTGTTCTGGTGAGTCGGCCTGCTCAACTTTGAGGGCTATCTGGTCGCGCAGATCGTCAATAACCTGCTGCACCCTGACAACTGCGGAAGGGGTCATGGCGCAGTCTCGTTCAAGAATGTCGGGTAACGTCTCCAGCACCTGAACCATTGCTTTTGCCATGGAGGAAAATTCTCTGGTGACTTCTGACGCCGGGATCAGCTCCCCTGTTTCCTGCTGAAACTTGAGCCTTTCACGCTCCGACTGAAACCAGGCTTTACGATCAGGGGGAAGCATTTTATCGACGTCCACCAGCTCCGACGGTGTGGTACTCGTCAGCAATTCCCTGAGGATATCTGTGATGGCATAAAGCTTATGTTTCGGATTGCTGCCCGGTGCCGGCTGAACATTTGCAAGCTTGCTCGCGACCGTCTGGCGGTGCAGATCGGTAATGGCTGCCAGCTGCCTGATATTCAGCCGAAAATTTTTGAGTTCGTTATCCATGATGGTGAACAAAAAATAGTCATTTCGACATCCTGCTAATGATCAGGACTGAAATATCAAGAGGTTAAACAGATGATGATGAAACCCATAAAATGCAAAAAACTAGCCGTTTCCCGCGTGTCCTCGCCCCCTCGGTGTCCATAATCGATAGGAGGACCCGCGCAAATGGCAGAAATTATCAACAAAAAACCCCGCATTAGCGGGGTCTGGAATTGCTATACTATATATTTGGAATTAGAGCGGGGTATATTTTTCCTTAAGCTCTTTACCCCAATGTCTAAGAGTACGCGACCTTCTGGCAATAGTGTCTTTACTTAATGAGTTGCACTGTTCAAGTAAAAATTCCTCAGCTGTATCAGGATCTATTTGGGATAAATTCTCAACTTCGGACCAGTTAATCCAAGCCCAACCAATATGACTCACCTCAAAGCATCTCGCAGCAATTTTATATTGGTTCTCTTGTCCAGATTGAATTAATTTTTGCCCCATCGCAGTTACATGGCCATTAGCATTCAGCAATCCTAAAACTTTTGCAGCATGAAGGTAATAATAGACGTGTCTTTCTTGCAAACCTGTATTCTCTACGGTACAAGGCTCACCACTCCATTTGACTTCAACAACTTTAAAAACCTTTTCTAAAGTATCTGCCTGCGGAATTTGATGTCCACTAACTGCAAGAGCAGACATCCTACTTATTACCCTAAGATAGAACTCGGCTCCTGCTTTAGTCAGCAGAAATACAACCTCACCAGTCTGATTGCTTTTTAATTCCATATTTGTTCCAGTCGATACAATTGACTGTAGCAAATCAGAAAAGGCTTGGATGTCTATCCCTTTGTTTTGTATGAAATCAACTATATCAGCACGACGCTCAATAAGAGCGCTCAAATCACGTAAAATCTCTTCATAGGCGTTCAGCTTTTCAGCTTGGAATGAAAGAATGAACGAACCAGGACGAGCATCAACTGGACGTAGCTTATCTTTGAGACCGCTAAACTCCAGCAAACTATCATATAACGCACTAAAGCTATCACACACATTAGAAACGTGACTTAGCACCAAATTTCCAGCGCTTTTCTTTGAGCTTTTTTCTAAATGAATCTCATGTGTTGAATATTTAATTGCTTCACCGATTCGACCATTTTCTAAGACAGGAACCACAGAGCTAATAAACAGCCCCTGAGCTGGCAAAGCATTATCATAGATGGCATCTACACTTTTAACATTCCATGTAGGCGCAACTTCCCGATCATAAGGGGCGCGTACTTCATAGTAAAATGATTGTTCCTGATCAATTAAAACTGAACGCAAATCAATTCTTTTTCTTTCAATCAACTCCAATCGCGTTGGAGATACAGGGATAACATACCAGCTATCGGCGTCCTCGTCTTCACCAATCCAATAAACAACAAATAATGAATTAACTTCATTTTCTGCTGAAAAGAAACGCGGTTCTTCGAAAAACTCATACACCCTTTTATAGCGCAGAGTCCCCATCATTGTATTAGGCAGAAAAACGTTACTCATGCGCCTTCTCCTAAACAAGCAAAATGCTCATGGATACAACTATTTACCTTAAGCCATATTGTATAGTGAGCAGGATCCGCAAAAGTCTTTTTCATGACCCCCATGAATGGCATGACGTTACCTTTAGCGACGGTACGATCACCTAACGCCGCTGGAAACTTAGCCTTTGCATCTTTAGCACCTCGTTCTTCAGAAAAAAAAGATGTGCCATATACGCACTGGAGAGCTTCTCCGCGACATTTTTTATGTCTATTCGGATACTCTTCATGGGTAGAAAGGAAACAATTTGGAGTCGGAGGGTTAGCTCTAACCAAACGATAAAACTCACCCTCAGCATCTACAGCCGTTTTTGGAGGAACACCATTTGGATAAAAATCAGGCCAAGTCTGCTCGGCTAGCTCCGCTGCAACTTCTGACATAGCATCATTCCGTGTAGTCATAAAAAAACTGCCAACACGATAACAATTTATTCTAATAAGGAAACGACCGCTGGCATCAGATGCAATATAGCAAAAGTTTACAAAATGTGAATCTTAAAGTGTTAAATCCGCACGTTAGGTCTCACGCTTCTTCTCAGCTCTATTCCTCTGCTTCGTTCAAGATCCGGAGACTACTCAACTGGTTATTCGCCTTTTGAATGGTCAACATTAAAGGATTAATCCACAGAACAGCTTGGAGGTACCTCAGCTCGCGGAAGGCAACGGAACTATCAACAGCAGCATGCATAACTCCTACTTCTGGCAGTTCGCCTGCCACGCTTTGTTATGCGCCAGGATGTCGCGCTTCGTCTGGCGGTCTAGCACATCCCAGTCGTGCGCTGTGCCGTAAATGGGTTTAATCCAATCGCAAGCGGTATCCACTACCTCAACCCTTACGGGTCCAGTTGTCCCGCAGCTCGCGATCAACATCGTCGCCAGGCATATGGTTAACAGTCTGCTGTACATTGCTGGCCTCTTTCGTAGCTTCTACCCGGCGTTCGGCTGCTGCGACCGTTGCCGCTGCGTTATCTTCGGTGCGCTGCTGGTCGGCTTTCACTTCAGCTTTGCTGGTGCCGCGAATATGGCCTAGGCCAAAAGCTCCGGCGATAGCGGAAATAACCAATGCGACCAGTCCGATTATCGTTTCGATCCCCACATTCACCTCACACCAGAACGGATTTCGCCAGGTTAAATAGTGCGCGGCGTTTATCCAGCCCGTTGCGGCCGCCATTGATTAGCAGCGTAACGCGCTCAACATCGCCGGAATGAAGCAGGCAACCGCGGGAGGCAAAGAACCATGCAGCTGAGCGCGCGGCGTATTCATCTTGTTCAAGCAGCTCCGGATGGCTAACAAGGTCAAGTTTTAGAGCATGGCCACAACTGCGGTAGTTGCTCAGGCCGGTAACCTGTTTCAGCCCGCGACCGCGATATTTCCAGCCATCACCGGCTACCTGATTGCCAAGGTGTTCTTTTCCCCATTCACCGCCGTAAACCAGATTAGCGATCGCTTTCTGGTTTGCCGGTTGCGTTGCTGTTCTGCCAAGTGCTGCTGCCTGCTGTTGCGTGATGCGGTGGCTACCGAACGTCGGTACTAGGTTTTCAACCGCGTAATTCAGGTTCTCCACCAGCCGGGTAAATCTGGTGCTTTCATGCCCCATCTGGGCAATAAACATGGCCTGATCGAGCGGTGCGGTGATGCCGTATTCCTTCATAGCGGCGTCGATATGTGGAAACCAGCGCGCAGCTAACCCGGCGCTGATACCAGCCGCCCTCTGAAATTGTGTTTGGTTCATTAGTGCCTCAGACGATCAACCAGCCGCGCCATATTTCCACGAACCTTCAGGATGGCGGCGAAGATAAGAATGTTTGCGACCACCACCAGCCAACTGGAATCACGATAAAGGCCGAAGATGAACTGCAAGGGGATCGCGGCGTAAACCAGCACGGTTATATACGCCATGACAGAAATAAAGGGGCGATGCCGGGCGCCATGTCGCTGGTAAAACATCAGCACGATAACTATGGCCGCACAGATAAACGCATTAAAGAATGCTGACGGGTCAATTGCCATTTCCCCCTCCCCCGCGTAACCGCGAGAAAAACTTGAACACGTTGTTCAAATCCTGGTTGTTAAGATAAGTGAGGATTTTTATACACAGGGCAGACAGAATCACTGCGCCCAGTGCATCCAGCGGTTTTTCATAGTGCGAAGCTGCATTTAGCAGTGAGCCAATAAGTCCTGCCCCGAGCACCCCAACGATAAACGACGTCAGGAAATATGCTGCCAGTCGGGCGCGGGACAGGTTTGTGGCTGTCGCGACGTAGAACACCGCACCACCAAACGCCCCGAACACCACACCAAAATCTGTATGAGTAAAGACGCCGTACAGGACTGAACCCAGCAGGCCGCCGCCGAGAACAGCGCCGGTGCCGGTTAATGGATCGGACATTAAGCCCCCTCTTATTGCTGTGATCCCTCTCAGGAAATTTGAGGGGAATAAAAAAAGCCCGCTCGCGAGAGCAGGCTAAAGTGATGATTATCACAAGAAGGTAGAAAGGAGATCATCCGAAAGACAGGTAGTGACGTCCGGGTATCGAGGCCGATTCACTGATGGTTCAGGAGAACCACCTGCCAGCGGATATATCCCCTTCTTCTTTAGCGTAGCCGTAACTTCGGGAAACGAGCAAAAAAAACCTGCTGTTTAAAGCAGGCTCTCAAGGAATTATCAATTCGATATTATTGTTATCGTGGTGCCGGGTGCCTCCCGGTGACTTATCTCTGGTTATCAAAGTCGCGCGCATACCTGCACATAGCAGTTAACCAGACGCCCCATCGCTTAGATGGGATTCACCACATGCATAACCTACTCAGGTTATATTCATGCGGTCAATAGTTTATCTGTGTGGCCAAAAAAAAGCCTGCTCGGACAGCAGGCATAGTTGCTAAGTTGGCAATAGCTTAGAGAGTGGTGCCGGGTGCCTCCCGGTGAGAATTACTCCAGCAAACATTCCCGCGTCTGAGAGGTTTCCTTTTCAGGTAACTGCTGGAACGCCCCTCCGCATAGGGGGATTCACCACCAAAATGCTTTCAGAACACATCCATTCCGCAGGATGCTTAAATAGCATATGTGCAGTACAAAGAATCTGCCAAGTAATCAGTTGAATATATTCATTTCAATGGCACAGACAGTGGGCCTTCAATCACTTCAGCCTCACCGTTATGGCAAATATCATCACCTCGTGTCAGATGCCAGACACCAGTTATTGTCTGGCCCGTTTCAAGATCCTCAGTGACACCATCGGTGTAGTAAGCTACCTGCACTCTGCCGTTGTGCTGTATCCAGTAGAAACCTTCTTTCATTGCTATCTCCTCAGTGTGAGGATTTGATTATATGGCGGCGGTGTGAGTGATAGTGTTAGAAATACTAAATCGTTAATTAAGTAATTCTCTGGTCCGCCATCGAGGATTCGAACCCCGAACCACAGAGGTAGAAGCTCCGTGCTCTTTCCAGTTGAGCTAATGGCGGAAAAAAAAGACCAGCATTGGGTTGCTGGTCATGGGTCATGCAGTTGTCTCTGCGAAGTTGGTGTATCCCCACCAAGTGTTTTATGTATCGAGAGCATTATCGAATGCCAGATTAACTATAGCACCGATGAAAAAAATCACTCTGTCAAAGGCCATCAGGAATGATCAGCCCGCAGAGACAGTCACATCGACTGTTCCCTATGGCTGCCCCCTGAAAGGCTCTGTGGATGAACTGCGCCGAGCGTGGCGCGGATTTGAAAAAGGCCACCTTTAGGCAGCCTCAAATACGACAAAACCTCGTCGTGGCGAGGTTTTCGACTCGTTTTAAGTCTGTGGCGTAGAAACCACTCTTAACAGGTTACGATATATTTTGCGTACGCGTTAGTGTTTCTTTATGCTAGAACGAAACACTTTGCAACAAGGATCTGCACAAAAAATGAGCAAACCTGATATCAAGCATGTAATTGTCCATGAATTAATTAAAGAAAGTGGAAATGATTTTGATTATGAGAATCCGTTTAACTTAAGGAAAACAGAGCTAGATAAAGAAAATAAGATAGTTAATAAGTTAGTTGAAGATGTCATTAAACTGTATGGCTCAAGAGGAAATACAGCGCATTACGGTATCTTTAAAAAGGATAATGACAGGGGGCCTATACCAGATGAATTCAATAACTATTTTTCATTAACAAATTATAGTTCCAAAGATTTTATAAACCTTTCCATATCAATTATGAAGCAATTATTTGAAAGCGCAAAAGGTCAATCTTGGCCATCAGGTGGATATATTGTTTTTACTGATTACATATCCAATGGCGTAAGATTTCTTCTCGTGACCATGATAAAAAAGAAAGGTGGAATGCGCATCAGTCCGGCACTTGAGCCTGAGGAAATGATTCATCTAGATCTCAGCAATATTAATCAAGCAGCAAAAATCAACTTTCATCTTTACAATCAATATCTCTCCGCAGATGAAACAGCCCGTACGGAACTGACATTCTTAAGTTTTGTTAGTAAAACTAAGGGGCAATCTGCATCAGCTTATTTTATCTCGGCGTTAGGATGTGATAAAGGGATAGCATCCTCAGCAGCAACACGTGCATTACCTCGAGAAGCACGAAACTTTTTTAAAAAAGATGTTGATTCAAAACCCTTTGCTGAAGCATTTCGTAATAAAGTTATAAGATATTTAGATGAAACAAACCGTGCCGATCAACCAGCGAAACTTACTGACATAGCAGATATCGCAGCAGCACAATTGACTTCGCTCGAAGAAGATAAAAGAAACGAAATAATTGAAGGATTCATGCAACATTTAAATAATGAAAACATGCGCATTCCCTCAGAGTTCGTTATCAATAAATCCACTCTTGATAAAATAAAAAACGTATCATATAAGGATAAACTCTTAAGTTTCAACTTTGATAAAGAATTGCTCGGAGAGACAAATGATGCTATGGTTTACTATGATGAAAAAAGCGGAAGTTTAAGTTTCAATAAACTTCCGGCCGAAGCAAAAAACAAGATTGAGGCAGCGATTAAAGAGCGGAAAGCGGCGCTTAGCAAAAAAATGAATAATAATTAACAAGGTAGCCACATGAGTGATTTATATAAAATTGTTCAACTATTCAGAACTTCAACACAAGTTGATTTTGACGGTGCCTGTATTACGGGCACAGTTGGCTATTCTGCATTAGTAGACACTATCTTGAAAAATATTATGGAGGAGTTCTTTTCGGCAGGCAGATTGAGCGAATTAGAACTTGACAACATTAACATTGACCATGCAGATGATTACCCTAATTCGTGGGCAACATGCCGCTACACTTTCATTATTAACCAAGGCGACGCAAGCAAATTTTATTTGGACTGCAATGATTTTATTCAAGCCAACTGCCTTTCAAAAGGGTGTTTCCCAGAAGAGTACTTTATTGTTGAAGATAACTTCTACTCTCAAGAGGAAAAGAAACCCACATTCATATTACAGCTTGAAAAAATCCTAACACTCATTTGCTCGCTAGCGAAAATTGCGCATTATCATGATATTAAACATGAGGGCGGAAATAGCTTCTATCGCCTCGTATTTGTGATGGATTCTGAGTCAAAATCAACCTCTGCTGTTTTAGAAACCTCTATTCAAGCCGACATTCTAAACGTTAATAATATTCAATCCCAGCTAATTAATAGTCTTGTAGCCATAAACCCACTCACAGATGCTCATTACGAGGAAAAAATAAACACCTTCCGAAATACCCTAATAGAATACATTATAAACCATAAACCCAGCTTCACTAATTTGGTATCAAATCTGGAGTCAATAAACAAATTATACTCTAATAATCTTGCAGTTTATATGTCTGCCTTCTCATTTCACAAAGCAAGAAAAGAAATAGCAGACGCGGAAATTGATTTCGCAGAAAAAATCTCGAAAACACTATTAGACTTATCTAATAAAGTATTGGCCATACCAATTTCCTTAGTGGGTTCTATTGCATTGTTTAAGTTAATTGAAACTGGAGAAATAATTGTTGCATTTATTGGCATTGTTTTAACTTCAATCATTATGCACTTGGTTATTATTTCACAACAAAAACAATTTAAGAGAGTAATTCACGCTAAAGAAATTGTGTTCACATCATTATTAAAGAAGATTGACAGTGAAGATGAGGAATTGTTGAAAAATTCTGATTTAGAAACGCGAATCAGCGAAGCTAAGGCTCACTTAAAGGATAATGAATCATTTTGTAAAAAAGTTTTATACTTTTTGCTTTCTGCTTCATGGGTGCCAACTTCAATTGGCACCCTAGTAGTTTTATATAAATTATTAGTCAAGGTCTAACATGCATAGTACCCCTTCTATAAAACCTAGGGCAGCATTAAGCTCCTTTCTAATGGTTCCATCTGAGCATTTTCTTTTTTTTGCAATAGTTCGCAGAGAAATACCGAGAATAAAATGAGCAACAATTAGTTCATATTGTTCGGATTTGTGCTTTCTCAGTCTTGCAACACATCCATCGATTTTTATGCCCTGATCATCGTAACATTGCAAACGAGACTTTTTCCCATAAGGAAGTAATCCTTTAAATCCTGCTGCAATAGGCTGCCAGTCAACTCCACTATGTTCTGATGCAGCCCATGCTCCCCATAAGTCCAAAACTTCATACATATCACGCATGTTATCTCCACTTTTCATGCTAATACGCCGATTGCCAGCGCACGATCTAAAAACCGAAACAGCAGCGTTAACTGGTCGCCGTATTTCGCTTCAAATGCCACAGGATCAGCGTGTAACTCGTCGTGATGCGCTCTGCACAGCGGTATCACAAACAGGTCATGCGCCTTAGTACCCATTCCACCCTGCCCGTGTCCTATCAGGTGGTGGGGGTCGTCTGCCGGATTATTGCAGCAACTGCACTGCTGCGACTTCACCCAGCGGGTGTATTTCTCGTTTTCCCAGCGTCGGCGCTTTGGCCTCAGCATGAAAGATTCCGGCGTTTCAGGATCGACCTTCACCGCCACTATCTTTTTTGCCTTCTCCTGAAAGATTTGCGTAGCCGGTAATGACGGGACAATGTCGCTTTCCCTCATCACTGAACTGTGCTGTTCTGGCTTGATTCTGAGTGCTTTACTCGCCACCGATTCAGGAACAAGGTCAGCCAGATCATTACGTACCATCCACCAGCAGAACTCAGGAAGCGAAAGAGTGTGGTCAGCGCTGAAACCTAAATCAATATTTACCCTTTCCAGCAGCCATTTTACCAGGTTCTGCATGGCAATTCCTGCCAGTCTTTCAGTGGTTTGCTCACGTAAATGGTTATCACATGACCAGCAAACACGAATGCTCCCCGGAGCGTGGCGCATAACCGTAAAATCACTGGCATGCCAGTCAGTGTGAGGCCACTGACATTCAAATTTTCTCTCCAGCCAGGCATCAAGGCTACTCAATCCACCAGCTCGCTGAATGATCCTCTCGTTAACGAAAATGGCCTGCATATTGGCATCATCAGTAAGAGGCTGGTGGGCTTCAGGGATTATTCCGGACGGCAGATGCTGGATGGCTTCGGATGGTGGCTCAATAACTACCCTTCCCTGACGGAATAGCCAGAGCAGTTCTTTACCAGGGCGGAACAGAACCACCCCGGTCATCGGCGCAATTTCAGGCGTCAGTATGGCTCTCACGCAATTTGCCCCTTAGCGACATACTCTGCCCAAAGTCCACCTATCCAGCGCACCCCTTTCGCCGTGAAACGAGACTGATTGAACGCATAGTTGGTCTGGTTGGTGGTCCCGGTCTTAACTTCAAATCGGCCTGCTTCGATGTGTTTACTCTTCGGAGTAAGCACGCGGTTCAGGCGGTACATGATGCCGTTCTCAATGAGGAACATCGCGAACTCGGGTTCTTTGGCGTTAAGGAGCTTGGCAACCTGCCGGAATGTCATTGACCCGGTGGCTTTGACGTAGCGATCAACAAATTCAGCCTTTGGTGCGGCAATTGCCAGCTCTTCACTCAGACGTTGCTTCTGTTCAGCAAGATCAGCGGCGAGCCGGAGTGCTTCAGGGAGTGTTTGGGGAACAACCATCCCGGCCCCGCTCTCCAGTTCCTGCCAGCGATCAACCAGACGGGCGGTAAACTCCGGGCACAGCTGCGCGACGATCACATAGCTATCTCTCTTGTTAACTTCGTAGTAGTGGTAAGTCTGCTGGTTCTGAGGATGGGTGTACTGCATTGCAGCATACCCCCCAATCACGCCGGATTTCATCAGTCGCTCGATGGTTACGCAGACATTGCTGTGACGTGAATCGACCAGCTTCGCAATTTCACGACTGGACATCGTTATCTGAGGGCCTATCGCGGCGGCATGGTGCGTCGGACACGTTACGGTGATGTTCATCTGATTCATGCTCTTCTCCACTTATCAGGCGGCTGCACCCGCCAGAGGTTCATGTTTCTTGATGGATATTTCTACACGTCCACCCGGTACCTTCGGCCCCCACTCCACCAGCATTCTCTGCACCTGGCTGTCATCCTCCCAAATGCCTGCGTGCGTGAGCGCGTCAAACAACGCCTTGTTGTAGTTGTCGATGTCGCGGCGGCGTTCGTCTGGTGGGTACAATATAATTTCGACGGCAGCAGGTGCTGTTGATGGCTTTGGAAGGAAGCGAAGCTGCTCGACAATGGCGACACAGGCCGCGCTTTGATATGCCCTGCCTTTGGCGCTGATCAAATGGCGGCCCTTTAACGGCCCCTTATTCGGGGCTCGCCAGTATGTGTTTACGCTCGGTGGGAACGGGAGCACCAGTTTCATAAACTCACTCCCTGTTTTTTCAGCCATTCAACAGCGTTATCTCTGGCATTGTCTCCGCCGGATAGCAGGTCTTTGATGATCGTTACTGGATCTGCTTCCCATTCCGTTTTGACGACGGTAATGCCCCTGGCTGCGCCAGGAGCAACAGTGATGTAACCCTTTTTCTTAAGTGACTTCACGTGCGCTACAGCAGCGTTCGGTGATGCGCAGCCAATTAATCCGGCAAGCTCCAGCATCGTAGGTGGGAAGCCAGCCTTTTCGATATGAAGCTTGATAGCTTCGAACACTTCATTCTGACGCGGCGTTAATTCGATCATGACTCGACTCCATAACGCCCGTTCAGGCGTCCGATTACGCTATTGAACATCACCAGGCTAACTCCCATAGGTTTAACCTTCTCGTGGTACTCCTTCAGGATCGGAGGCACTACGACATTCCAGCTTGGCTTTGGCTTCTGCTTTAGGGCTTTTTTGATGGCATCGTTGCATTGACGGGCTACATCACGCACAGCGTTCTCATGCTCGGTAGATAGCTTTTTCATGCGGCGCGCTCCTGTAGTTTTTTCATGGGAACGGCAACTGCCGGTATAAGCTCAACAGCTGGTGATTCAGATTGATTTCCCCAGTGGTCCCAGCCAGGCGCACCGCAACGGCTGAATAGTTCGATGCGTGGAACATCACCGTAAAGCTTCTCCAGACGGAAACGCGCCTCTGCTGGCTTCTGGCTGTGCTCACCGAGTGGGCTGTAAATAACCTGCTTGATGCTGGCGCACTTGCGTTCAAGTCCATTTCCCCTGGTGGCGATCAATAGGTCTTCGGTATTGGCTCGGGTGTAGTTCCCGCCGTTCATGCGTGTCTGTGCGTTCAGCAGGTCGAGGAAGTCGTAAAAATCTTCCACACGGCCTGCCTGAAGTACTTTGTTGATATGCTTCTCTGCCAGTGGGTTGAACTTTACCCAGGTAAAGCCCTTCATCGTGCGGACCTTAAAGCCCCACGCTTCAGCCAGCTCGATAGCCTCTCGGGTGTGTGTACCGGTGAACCACATAGCCAGAACAGCATCCTCGGCAGCCAGGTCCCAAACCGCGAGGCGCTTCATGTCGATAAGCTTCATCGTGCCGTAATGGTTATTTGCAGCGCCATTACTGATGGTGTTCCCGTATTCCCACGCAGGGTCGGCATAAATCAGTGAATATTTCATCAGACATTCCTCGCTCGGCCAGCCAGACACCATGCATTAGAGGGTGCTTTCACTTTCGGCGCCATGCTCAGGTAACGCTGACGCTCAATCAGTATCTTCATCCTCTGCTCTTCGTTCTTAGAGCGATTGAAGGCATCCATCAGAACCGTGGCTGCCCGCTGGTAGAGCCCTTTTTCAAACAGGCCTTGAGCCTTATCCATCATTGTGGTCACAGCCGGATTCAGAGCTTCTTCCTGTTCTGATACAGCTGGTGTATCTGCCCGGTTAATTTTTATTGCAGAACGCCCCTCGCTAACGTCACCACCCGGCGCTTTGGCAAAATACTGGTAGCACTTACCGTTATGCTGGCGGGTTGCGCGATTTAGTTTGACCAGATGGCATACACCGCGCTGTACAGCATGAAGGCGGTACTGAGGCATTGAAGCTGCGATCTGTTTGTTAGTTAACCCAGGGTTTTCAGCGATGAAAATTTGAATATCTTTCAGAAGGCTCATGAGTTCGCTCCTCTGAAGCCTGCCGGGATGGCTTTGTCTGGCTGACCGAATTTCAATGGATCTTGTTTGCGGACAGCGTCCCAGTCCTCACGCTTAGGTCGGCCTTTGCTATTCCAGCGCAACGCGTTCTGCAAATATCCTTCGAACTTGGTCGGCCTGAACAAAGTTGTTGGCTGCATGTGTTCGTAGTATTTCGTGTCTTTCCACTGCTCGTGCTTGTAATCAATAACCAACAGCAACTCATCGTGTGTGAAGTTCTCACGAAGTCTGGCGCGAATATTATCCAGGGAGCTTTTCCCCTTGCGGAATGTCTTACCAGTAACGTCATTGAGATGGTTGAGGATTAAGACTGCCTGACCAGTTATCAAATCAACCTGATTGACACATGCAGTGTCGGGTTGCGACGCAACCTGACAATTAGGTTTTTTATCTGATGGATCAGTAGTTGATTTTACTGACGGATCCCCACCAGATTCTGACGGGTGAAAACTGCCATTATTACTGTTTTTCGACGCATCAAATTTTGACGGGTCGGATTTTGATGCATCAGATTTTGACGCGTCAGATTCTGACAGGTGAGAAAAGGCAGCTGCCTGTAATTTCGAAACATTGAGCTGGTAAACATTCGATGCATTGCGGTTGCCTTTACGACGCTGCTGGCGGGTTAACCAACCGTCTTTTTCCAGCTGAGATATAGCTGTGCGAACCGTGCTCTCGCCAGCACCAATCTGGCGCGCGATGGTAGCAACAGAAGGCCAGCTAACCCCTTCATCACTGCTGAAGTCTGCCAGGCGCGCCATGATGGCAACGCTGGACAGCTTCATGCCTGAAGAAGCGCAAGCGTCCCAAACGTAACCGGTTAATTTAGTGCTCATGGTCGTCCTTTAACTCTGTAAATTTACGCTGGAATTGCTCAAGAGGGCTGAAGCACTCATGATCGTACCCTTCGCGGAGGTATATAACGCGTCGGGTCTCGGGCTCCCATCTGATGACGCGCACCGGGACGCCATAGTGATCTCTGAAACGCCGGTTAAGTTCTCGCATAGCGCTCTCCCCTTCCGACGCCAGACACCCACAATCGCCATAGCCCTGCTGTGGTTACATGGAACCCAGCGGCCTGATACCATCCGCTCATACCGAAACGACGAGGTGCCAACAACGGGAATACCACGTAGTTGCGGGAGACGGTTGTTTACCGTTACACTGTTCATGCGTTAGTTTCTCCACTGATACGACACGCCAAGGGGCCCGGAGCTGCACACTCGCGGGCCTCACCCATTTCTGGGAGGCAATAAACACGGGAAATAAGGTTCAGGAACGTCATGAGAGTGACCCTGAACTGATATGCGATATCGTTAAGACTTTGCCACTCGCTCCGGTCAACCACACCATCTTCAATGTAATGACGGTAAGCGTTGACCAGCTCACCAAGCCTCCCCACCAGCTCGGCCAGTTTCAGGCCAATCTCTTCGTTTTCATCATCAGGCACGGCGCCGGGAACGTGAATTCCGTTATCAGTTTCACGAGAGAACGCGTCAGCGATGTAACTTACTCCAGCAGCGCTTTGCAGCACCATTGCCCAGCCCATTGGAAAGATCTGGTCGCCACCAGCACGAAGGCGGTTAAAGAGTGAGTTCTGGGTTTCGTCCAGAATCTCCGCCGCTTCAGCGTATCCGCCTGGCAAAGCGGCAATTGTCTTCCTGATTGCAGCCACCAGCCATGCGGGCTGCTTCTCAACTTTCCATTCAGGTTCTATACCCACGGTCATATCCTCTTTTCTGTGGTTTCTATCAAACCGCTGAATCTGTAGGCTTTTGGGGACGACTAATCGCCTTGATCAATTCCTTTGAGAATTTTCCCTCGGAGGCTAAAGCGATTTTTTCCGCATAGTTAGTCTCGCCAGTAAAATCTGTACGAGGCAGACATCCTTTTTTCATCCACTTATAGATGGAACGAGCACTACATCCGCAAGCAGAAGAAATGGTAATTACACCAATCTCCTTAATTGCTTCGGTAAGAGTTGGGAGTTTTTTCTCTTGCATATGAACCTCACTTTATGAACTTAAAGTACATATTATGACGGAACTGATAGTTCACGCAAGTACACCTATTATTGAACTCATGGTTCAGGAAGAAAGAGCGCGACAAGACTTCTCCAAAAGGCTAGCGCTGGCCTGTGAAAAAGCTGGTTTACAGATTCATGGTCGACAGGCAGAAATTGCTAAGAAAATGAAGCTAACACCTAAAGCTGTGAGCAAATGGTTTAACGGGGAAGCAATACCAAGGCGCGGAAAGTTGCAGGAATTAGCAGCTTATCTTGGCACGTCTGCCACTTACCTGTTAGGTGACTCTTCTGAGGATGGGATTATCAAAAGACAAGCCAGTATTGCCAATGACGTTTACCGCGTCGACGTTCTCGACCTGACTGTCAGTGCGGGGCCAGGCTCGTTCATGATTTCTGAGTTTGTAGAAGTTCTGCATGCTATTGAGTTCACAAGTGAACATGCGCGCTCCCTCTTTGGTAACCGACCTCAGCACGATGTGAAGGTCATGACTGTAGACGGTGACAGCATGTGCCCAACGATTCAATCTGGTGACCGCCTCTTCTTTGATGTGTCAGTGAGGAACTTCAAGGTTGACGGAGTTTATGCATTTGTTTTCGGGCAACACTTTCATGTCAAACGTCTGCAAATGCAGGGATTACAGTTAGCCGTGCTTTCAGATAACCCGGCATACAAAGACTGGTACGTAACTGAAGAGAATCAGGACCAGCTATACATCATGGGCAAAGCCCTCATCCATGAGTCAATAGCGTATAACAAGCTGTAGAGACGAAGCTGCGGCTGGTTTAAGTTCCTTTCTGCGGAATTAAGATTATGATTTATGAAAAGGTTTTATTTATTTATACCACTTTATTGCAGGAAGGAATCGCGGCTGCCGGTTTTAACACTCCAAACGTGGTTCTTTTTGATGTTGACCCACTTAAGATCTATTCATTAGTTGTGACGTGCGGATTTTTAACAGATACATCTAAAATTTACTGGAACGAGATTGACGTAACTTTTAATGATAAATCTGTTATTGATCCTACATTCGATGGTGAAAGCACTTTCAACGTATTAGGCAGTGGATACCCAAACAAAGATCACTACTCCTCCGTTTCTTCTTTCTACCTGAAAGGCATAAGGTTAACAAACCCAGGTTTATACACTGCGAAGGTTTCCCTCTATGACAGCGGGGCAGACGGGAATAAAGGAAATCTAATTGATATTAAGGAAAGTCACTTTATCGTAGCGGGGGATTTTGAGTAGATGGGAGAGCTTTTTAAATTAAATAGTCCTAACCTTGAAAACACAAATTATGCACCTCATAATACTGAGCATGGTAGCGGCAGTGGCGGAGGTGACGATATGCTTCAGAGAGTGAAAGAGCTTGAAACAAAAGTCGCAACCCTTGTAACCGATGTTGCAATCATCAAAGACAAGCTAGCTTCAAAAGAAGATATTCAGTCAGTAAAGACAGAGCTACATAAAGAGTTGAATGCTCAAACATGGAAAATCATTACAGCTCTAGTCATAACTGTGCTTTTAGCTGTCTTTTCTAAATACTTTATCAAATGACCCGGGCGTCAGGCCGGGTTTTAATGCTTACTTCACAGCCTTACTACCTTTCCTCACTATCTCCGCAGCATCCCTGTTAACTCCCTTGCCGATCACATTGCCCGTTTCTCTGCGATACTGTTCCAGCTTCTTGATGATAGCTTCCTGCGTCAATGGCTGGCCTGAGAGCGACAAATCCTTAACCGCCCTGCCCATGGCATGAACAATCATACTTACCCTTTCATCGTCCAAATCCATTAATGCGCCCCTTTCTGATGTTTATTTAATCATAACATCATTATCTGATAAAAATAAATAACCCGAAAAATCAATACATTATTGCATTGCAATCATTAAATGTACTTTTGGTACTTTACATAATTGAACTATTGGTACATATTAATTCCATTAGCTACTAACAGTTAGCAGTACGGCATATGGCACATGTGCCGCAGCGGTCCGAGGATTCCTTGCATTACTTTTTCCAGATCCAGCGGGTAGCCGGAATGTGCAAGCCAGGCAAGTACGACGGCCAGAGACGTTTCACCAGCGTGGCGATCAGGTGACAGCCCAGACGATATCTGAGTGGCTATAAAAACAGATGGGAGCCGGTGGAATCCCGGCACACAACATGAAAGCGCACTCCATCAACTATCGGTTGTGGATGGCAGGTAAGTAAACGAACGGAGTGCGCTTCCAGTTGTGTTAACCGTAGTAGCTGTACCACATGCTGTGTGTAGTCTTGGCGGTCGGCAGTTTTGAATGTCCTTATTGTCGACCGCCCCTTTTACACAACTGAAAGCGCGTTCAGCGTTCAACTTGAGAGGCCGTAGTCGTTAAATCAACTCAGGAGAACGCGCTTCCAATTGTGGAGAAGCTAACTGGCGGTGGCAGCCGCCCGTTTCACTAAGTGCCCTGGTTGGGTGCTTATTAAAACGAAACCCCTTTATTTTTTGTCGCCAATCGGCGAGGGATTCGTGCAACCAAAATTCAGCGCTGTGCAGAGCGCGTATAACACGGAGAAACTATCCATGACTAACACACAGAACGTCACCGAGTTACAACCACGCATGACCCGGGAGCAGCTGATTGACGCAGCGCGTAAGGCAGCCCCTCTCCTTCCGCCAGCTTATTGCGGCATTATGAAAGAACTGGCTAACCGCCTGGACTATACCAGCGTCGCGCTTTGTGAAGCGATGGCTCAGCGTAAGGAACTGGCTGTTCAGAACGCCACGTTGCGTGAAGATGTCGCAAGCTGGGCCAAAGAGTGTGACCGCATTGTTGAACGCCACACGAAGATCAGAACAAATATGCATTTACTGGAAGCCCAGCGAGAACTACGTGAGTTGTCTACCGTCGTCATTTCCCAAAATAGCGAGGTGGCTCTCTGATGGCTAACTCATTCAAGCAAATGACCCGTGACGGGACCATCAAGCGCACCGATACCGGGATGTTCATCAGCCTCGACCAAATCCATGTGCGGGAAGGTTTCAACAAACGCGAAGATGATGAACGTACCCGCCAGGCAGATGATGACCTCTTCAACTATCTGATGAACGGTGGCTCCGTTCCCCCGCTGGAAGTTATAGCCCGTGATGAAGGTGGAGTGTGGGTTGTTGAAGGCCACCGTCGTCGTCGCTGCTATGCGCGTTGTGCAGAAGCTGGTAAGCCAGTAGACCGCATCCACATCATGCCGTTCAACGGTAGCGATGTTCAGCGCCTGGCGCGCATCATGACCAGTAACAACCAGCTCCCGCTATCCGATATGGAACAGGCAGCTGTTATTCAGGAGCTTCATAACGCCTTCAACCAGACCACCAGCGAGATAGCAAAACTGGTCAACAAGTCTGTCCCTACTGTCGAAAAGCTTCTGCTTCTTAGCACAGCCAATCACGACGTTCAGAAAGAAGTTAAGTCCGGGACCGTGTCTGTAGATGTGGCCGTTGACCGAGTAAAAGAGTTTGGCGAAAAGGCCGGTGAGGTTCTTCAGAAGGATAAAGCTTCTGCTGCTGCCAAAGGTAAGAAGAAAGTCACCCGCAGCGTTATAGCGCCAGAAATTAGCGTTAAGAAAGCGCGTCGCCTTGTAGAGCTGATCAGCCTGGCGGGTATAAGCGACACAGGTGTTATCTATCTCAAAGGATTGGTCCATGCAGAAGTCGTGGAAATCATCGACGAGCACAAAGCTATCGCCGTTCAGCGTCATGGAGCAGCATCATGATTACCGAAAAAGAAAACGTTTTTTATTGTGACTGCGGATTCTCCTTTGAGAGGGGGCGCAGCGGTGCGCATAGCTGTGAAACTGGTTTGCGTAAGAAACTTGCCGAATCAGAAGCCAAGCTCGCTGCGCTGGCTGCGGAGAATGCGTGGCTGAAAAATGCAATCACCGCAGTAAGCAAAACATCAGAAGAGTGTGAGATTAACGGTGACGAATTGAAATATGTCGTCGAGCCTTCCGAATTTGATGCGTTGACTGATTTGCTGGACGAAACACCAGCGACCGACGCTTTCCTGGCTGAAGTGCGGGCGCAGGGTGTGGAGATGTTTGCCGCACATAAGCGAGAACGACAGCAGGCTCTGCGTAGCCGAAGCATGAGGATGTCTGAAGAGGCTGCTGGCATGGCCGCTGATGCTGAGAACTTCGCCGACGAGCTTCGCAAAGGAGTGCAGTCATGAGCAAGCCAGCCAAAGAAACTAATAACGTTCCTGAGTGGATGAGACCGACTAGGAAGCTAACAGAATCAGAGCGAAAAGAAGTTCGCGATGCAATTCGTGCTTATGTCAGCCGCCGGAAAGCAGAAGGAGCAGCCAAATGAACAACAAGCACCAATTATTAGGCGTGCCGAAACACGCCAACCAGCACCGTCTTTCACGTCTTACTATGGAGGTTCATAGCGATGAGCTTCGGATAGTGGCGTCAGAAGTAGAGAGCTATACAGACGAGTTGATAGCAGCGCTGGAAGCCGCAGAGAAGCGGATTGCTGAGCTTGAAGAGCTGGAGGAACTATTTCTACGCGCAAAAGCTCTGATGCATCAATCAGGTGGCACGCCAATCGAAAGCTCGCTTAATCCGGTAGATGCATGGCTGTATGAAGCAGAAAACGCCACAGCCGGGAAAGGAGAGTGAGTATGGTTAAGTTGACCAAAAAAGAACAGGCATGGATCGATGAATTGCAAGAGGTGCTTGACCGTTGCCCATCACCGAAAAAAATCGGTTTTTACACCATCGGCGATCCAAATATTCACCTGTATGACCTGCGCAAATACAAAGAAGTTGAAGAGGCATTAGACATGGGCAAAGCGTCCGACTGGTCTCCGGCGTGCCGTGTTGCAGGGGCGTACATTGAAGGGACGATCGATTTCCCATCGCCCGTTGAAAGCACCGCAGGATGAGGACTAATCCATGAGCACTCTCACTAAAGACTGGCTCCTGAAGACAATCGCTGTGCTTGAAGAAGAGCGCGATGCGACGCCAGGAGTAGTAAACGAAGATGCGGTGATGGCGCTTGAGGCGATGAAGATTGCTCTGGCATCGCTGCTTTATGGTAAAGCCGAACAAACAAACTACCGCGCTATTGTTGAGCGGATAGCTGAAATCGTTCACGGAAAAGTTACTGATATCGATCTGCTTACGGTAACAATTAAGAGCATGAAAGATAATTTGCAGAAATAAACACCGGGTGCAGCCGGTTAAGTGGAGAGAAACGCATGGGGCAGTTAGTAACACTTCATGAGTGGGCATCTGGTCCTAATGGATTCAAATATCCATTAAGCAACTCAGCATTAAACAAAATAGCAAAGACCAAACAGACTTATCCGCCAGCCTTAAAGCAAGGTCGACGCTGGGTTATAGATGAAGATGCTCGTTTTGTTGGCATGGTTGGCAGTGTTGATATTTCGTCATCATTATCAGACAAGGCCCGCCAGTTAGTGGAGAAAGCAATAAATGGCAGCTCGCCCCAGAAAACATAATGTCAAAATACCCAACCTTTACTGTAAGTTAGATAAGCGTACTTCAAAAATTTATTGGCAATATCGCCACCCTGTAACAGGTTCATTTATTGGATTCGGAACAGATGAGGAAGCGGCAAAAGCTGCTGCAATCGAGATGAACCGTATAACCGCAGAACAAGAAACTCAGCAATCTTATGCTCTGATTGATATGGCAATGAAGAGCTCAGGGAAAAAGGATCAAGGTATACGTGTTTCTGAGTGGATTAAAAAATATATCGAAATTCAGATGGAAAGGTTGCGTGACGGTGAGATAAAAAACCCTACTGTAAAATCCAGACGATTATGTTCTCAGATTCTCGCAGATAGAGTGCCAAACCTTCGCCTGAAGGATGTTGATACAAGACTCATTGCAAAAATTATTGATGAATATAAGGCAGAGGGAAAGCACAGAATGGGCCAACTGATAAGAAGCGTACTAAACGACGTGTTCAAAGAGGCACAGCATGCTGGCGAGGTTGATCCTGGCTACAACCCAGCCTTAGCTGTAAAAAATCCAATAGCCAAAGTAAAACGAAGCAGACTTAGCATTGAACAATGGAAGTTGATTTTTGAAAGCGCAGGCTCTTTACCTCCTTGCGCTCAAAATTCTATGCTTTTGGCTTTAGTAACCGGGCAAAGGATAGGTGACATAGTCGAGATGAAGTTTAGTGACATTTGGGATAATCACCTTCATGTTACCCAAAATAAAACCGGAATGAAGTTAGCTATCCCCTTAAATTTAAGGTGCGATGCAATCGGGTTGACTCTGGCTGATGTTATTAGTAAGTGTCGCGATAGAGTAGTAAGCCCTTATCTGATCCACCATGTTAAGCATCACGCTTACGGTAAAGCGGGATCTCACGTTCCAGAAAAAACGATATCAAGATATTTTAAGGAGGCAAGAGATAAAGCAAATATTACCTGGCCTAAGGATTGCACTGCCCTTCCGCCGTTTCATGAACAGCGCTCGCTTTCATCAAGAACATACAAAGCTCAGGGTATAGATGTCAAAACTCTTTTAGGGCATAAAACCGAAGCAATGAGCGTAATGTATGGAGATGATCGTGGTCTAGAATGGAAAAAAGTTGTGATTTAAACAGGGAGTTTTGGGGAATTATTTTGGGGATGTTTTGGGGAAAGAGTTTTATAAATTAAATTCAGTCACTTAGAATTTAGCGAATTGCTCCAGAAACAGTCGTCCACCAGCAACGCATGACCCAACAGCCAGCGCACCCGCTGGCTGTTTTCTTTCAGCCCTCTCCGTCCCGTGCTAATGTAGCAAGCTACGTATTGGCAAATCACAGGTGAAATCGTTATGTCTGATGACGTGATCGGGACGACGACCCATCAGCGGCTAATCAGCTTATTAACCGAGCAGGAGGCGCGCTTTCGCGTGGTGGCGCATGAGGCCGTTGGGAAATGCGAAGCGGTCAGTGAAATTCGCGGGACCGATCTCCGGCAGGGTGCAAAAGCACTGGTCTGCAAGGTAAAAGGCAACGGTGTTAAGAAACATATTCTGGCAATCCTCGCCGCCGATCGGCAGGCCGATCTGAGCCTTCTGGCCAGTCATTTCGGTGGGCTAAAGGCCTCTCTCGCCAGTCCGGCTGAAGTGGATGCGCTTACCGGCTGCGTCTTCGGCGCCATTCCCCCCTTCAGCTTTCATCCGGATCTGACGCTGGTCGCCGATCCGCTGCTGTTTGAGCGCTTCGATGAGATCGCCTTTAACGCCGGCCTGCTGGAAAAGTCGGTGATTATGGACACCCAGGACTATCTGCGTATCGCCCGTCCTGAACTGGTGACGTTCCGTAAACAATAAATACTGCGGCTGGCTAACGGTCAGCCGTTTTCCAGCAGCAGCACGGAAGCAATCAAAATAATCGCGATAATAAAAAACGATGAGGAGATAATCAGCGTTTCGACAAACATAGGATCGTTCATGATGCCCTCTGCTTTGCCCATTTGCCTCTTTTTTACCCCCGCACAATGACAGTTAAATGACAATGACGCGTCCGTGAAATGACTATTTTTTCGCTGAAACGATTCGCTGTTACCTATCCTCCACCGTATAAAGTCACTGTTTAAATATATTATTTGTTACCGGTATCACGAAAAGAAATTTACGTAACCCCGATGCCAGATCTCGCAATTGTTAACCTTTTCATCATGGTTAACCCTGTTTACGGAGCACCTCAAAAATAAACCTTACACTGGCAAGGTGAATACAATGACCGAAATAATTACCCGTAAAGAAAAGATCAGTTATGGGTTAGGCGATATGGTGAGCCATATTGGGCTGGATAACGTCATTATTTTTCTGACGTTTTACTATACGGACGTGGTGGGGCTACCTGCCGCATTCGTGGGCACCATGTTTCTTCTGGCGAGAACCGCCGATGCCATAATAGACCCGGCGATGGGCTATATCGCAGACAGGACGCGCACGCGCTGGGGCAAATTCCGCCCCTGGATGCTGTGGCTGGCGCTGCCCTTTGGCGCAAGTTGTCTGCTGACCTACGCCGTTCCGGCGTCGCTCGACCTGCACGGTAAAATGATTTTCGCCACCGTCAGCTATACCCTGATGATGCTGATGTATACCGCAATCAATATTCCCTATTGCTCCATGGGCGCGGTGATCACGCCCGACAACGATGCGCGAATTTCCCTCCAGTCCTATCGCTTTTTCCTGGCCACGCTGGGTGGCGCGCTGTCGACATTCTTTATGATGCCGCTCGCAGAGTTTTTAGGCGGCGATGATAAATTACTGGGCTACCGCTGGGCGATGGCCATTATGGCGACCATCGCGGTCATCATGTTCTGGATCTGCTTCGTCAATACGCGTGAACGTATTAAGGCTCCCGCTACCCACAATAATTATCTTGCGGAACTGCGGGATTTATTACGAAACGACCAATGGCGGGTTGTCGCCGTCCTGGTATTAACCAACATTGGTTTTGGCGTTATTCGCCTTGGCGCAATGATGTATTTCGTCACTTATTATCTCGGTAGCGCAAGCTATTTTATGTGGATGCTCGGGGCGCATATTCTCGGGAAAGCCGCAGGCAGCGCGCTGGCCAAACGTCTGACGCAGAACGTCAGCAAAGTACAGATGTTTGGATACTGTTCCGTACTGGCGGGGGTACTCAGCATCGCCCTGTTCTTTGCGCCTAAGTCAGTGCTTATTCTGGTGCCCATGACGTTTATCGTCTCCACCCTTTACCAGGCCACCACCACGCTGATGTGGGTAATGATGGCGGACGTCGCCGATTACGGCGAATGGAAACAGGGCAAACGGATGGACGGCGTGATCTTCTCCACCTTCCTCGCCGTACTCAAGCTGGGGATGGCGATCAGCGGCGCGATTGTTGGCTGGACGCTGGGCTTAAGCGGCTATGTCGCCAATGCCCCGGAACAGACCACCACGGCCATGTACTGCATCATCGCCCTCTTCACCGTCGTGCCTGGCGTCTTGTCACTCTGCGCGTTTGCCACGCTGCGCTGGTACAAGCTCGACGACAGCACAATGCAATCCATCCATCTTGCCAAACACCCTGTTTAGAAGGACGCGTTTTCCATGAGTGAGCTGATCCAACATTCCAACAGTATCGAATGGCGTTTTGAACGCCAGATCCTGCGTATTGAACCGTGGGGTGAAAACAGCCTGCGCGTCAGGGCCACCTGCTCCCCGACTTTTGATGACGCCTTACAGGCACTGTTGCCCGCCGCCCCTTGCCAGGCTGAGATTGTCACCGAAGCGGAAAGCCTGACGCTGCGCAACGGCAATATTACCGCGACGCTGAACCTTAAAGGTCAGCTGGCCTTCTACAATCAGCGCGGCGAACTGCTGCTGGAAGAGATGTGGCGCCAGCGTTCAACGGTGGGTATCGGTGCCAGCGAGAAGAGCCAGGATAAATATGTCAGCGCCCTGAAGCTGGATGGCCGCGAATTTAAGCCGCTAATGGGGGGGAAATATCAGCTCACCGTCCGGTTTGAATCGCGTCCGGATGAACGCATCTATGGCATGGGTCCGTATCAACAGCCGTGGCTGGATCTGAAAGGCTGTACGCTGGAACTGGCACAGCGCAACTCCCAGGCCAGCGTGCCCTTTATGCAGTCCAGCCTTGGCTATGGCCTGCTGTGGAACAACCCGGCGATTGGTGAAGCCAGCTTTGCAAAAAATCAGACGGAATGGCGCGCCCGCGTCACAGGAGAAATGGACTACTGGATCACCGCCGCCGACACGGTGGCGGATATCACCCGCCAGTATGTGAAAGCCACCGGTACTCCGCCCTCCGCCCCGGCGTTTATCAGCGGGCTGTGGCAGTGCAAATTACGCTACCGCACCCAGCAGGAGGTGCTGGAGGTTGCGCGGGAGTATCGCCGCCGTAATCTGCCGCTGTCGGTGATGGTCATCGACTTTTTCCACTGGCCGAATCAGGGCACCTGGTGCTTCGACCCCGTAGACTGGCCCGATCCTGAAGGGATGGTCGACGAGCTGCGCGAAATGGGTATTGCGCTGATGGTGTCGGTGTGGCCAACGGTAGAGGCGCGCAGCCCTCTCTACCCGCTGATGAAAGCCAAAGGCTGGCTGGTCAGCAGTGAACGTGGCGTGCAGGTCAACCTCGATTTTATGGGCAATACCACCTTCTTTGATGCGACCCATCCTGAGGCGCGGAAATTCGTCTGGGATACGGTGAAGAAAAATTACTACGACATGGGCATTAAGCTGTTCTGGCTGGACGAAGCCGAACCGGAATACCGCGCCTATGATTTTGACAACTATCGCTACCACGCCGGTCCGGTGCTGGAAGTGGGTAATCGCTACCCGCGTGACTTTGCGCAGGGCTTTTACGATGGGCTCCAGGCAAATGGTGAAACCGACATTGTTAACCTGGTACGCTGCGCCTGGGCAGGCAGCCAGCGCTTCGGCGTGCTGGCGTGGTCGGGTGATGTCCACTCCTCGTTCCATGCTTTTCGCAATCAACTCGCCGCGGGACTGAATATGGGGCTGGCGGGGATCCCATGGTGGACAACCGATATCGGTGGCTTCCAGGGAGGGAACGTTAACGACCCGGCGTTCCACGAATTGCTGATCCGTTGGTTCCAGTGGGCGGTGTTTACACCGGTTCTGCGCATGCACGGCTATCGCGAACCGCAGATCCAGCCCCCGGAGCGCTACCGTGACGGCATTCCTCAGTGTAACAGCGGTTCGCCTAATGAGCTGTGGAGTTACGGAGAAGAGAATTACGCCATCATGCAGCACTGGCTTACCGTCCGCGAAACCCTGCGCCCGTATATTGACGCGTTGTACCAGCAGGCTCATCTGCACGGAGACCCGCTCATGCGTCCGCTGTTCTGGCACTATCCGCAGGATAAGCAGAGCTGGGCGTGTGAAGATCAGTATCTGTTTGGCGAAGATCTTCTGGTGGCGCCGGTTATGCAGGCCGGTCAGCGTGAGCGCGATGTCTGGTTGCCGACGGGCAATAGCTGGGTCGCTCTCAACGGTGAGCGCTACGCCGGTGGGGAGCATATCCGGGTGCCTGCGGCGCTGGAAACCATCCCGGTGTTTATCCGCGAAGGGAGTCCGCTTATCCAGCAGCTGGTGGACTGACGTCAGGCAAGTGCCCAAAAATAGACAATTTTTTCAGTAAAGCCTGCCTGCCGTCGCGTTTGCGCGTAAAGTAAGCAGGCTTACTATTTTTGGCAAGGATCCCGTCATGTTCGACCCTACTCTGCTCATACTTCTGACCCTGGCTGCTCTGGGTTTTGTCAGCCACAACACCACCGTCGCGATTTCCATTCTGGTCCTGATCATTGTTCGCGTCACACCGTTGAATACCTTCTTCCCGTGGATAGAAAAACAGGGGCTTACCATCGGGATCATTATTTTGACCATCGGCGTGATGGCCCCGATTGCCAGCGGAACGCTACCGGCCTCAACGCTGCTGCACTCCTTTGTAAACTGGAAATCGCTGGTGGCGATTGCGGTGGGCGTTTTTGTCTCATGGCTTGGCGGGCGCGGCGTGACGCTGATGAGCAGCCAGCCTTCACTGGTGGCCGGGCTGCTGGTGGGCACCGTGTTAGGCGTGGCGCTGTTTCGTGGCGTGCCGGTTGGCCCGCTGATTGCTGCCGGACTGGTTTCGCTGTTTATCGGGAAGTCGTAGTCAGGCTGGCGATATAGCGAGCGGGCGTCTGTCCCAGTCCTTTCTTAAACATGGTGATGAAGGCGGTGGTGGAGTCATACCCCAGCGCCTGCGCCGCCTGCTGAACCGACTTTCCGCCGATCAAAAACTGCAATGCGACAATCAGCTGGAGCTGGTGCCGCCAGCGGCGAAAGCTCAAGCCAGTCTCTTTCACCACCAGCCGCGCCAGATTGCGTTCGCTCATGGCAAAGTGGCTGGCCCACTGCGCCAGCGTCTGCCAGGCGGCAGGTTCGTTTGCCATGGTCTCACTCATCAGGCGAATTTTTGGATGCGGAGATACCGGCAGCTGTAGATGCTCCTGCGGTTGCAGGGGCAGTTCATCAAACAGGACGTCAACCAGCCTTCCGGTAGCGGGAAGAGGCAGTTCCTCCCGTGACCTGTCCGCAAGCGCCAGCACCAGCTCCCGCACCAGGGGCGATATTTTCAGCGTACAGGTACGCGTCGGCAATTCGAGCGCACCGGGTTCAATAAACAGCAGACAGAGCTGCGCGCCGGGCGTCGCCTTGTTGCTGTGCGGCGTTTGTCCCGGGATCCACACCGCATACTGGGGCGGCACCATCAGCATCGCGTTCTCCACTTCACAGGTGATCGCGCCACCCAGCGCCATAATCAGCTGCCCTTTGCGGTGCTGATGCAGCGGAATATATTGTTCCTGTGCCACCACGCGGATGCGAAAGGCCACCGCCGCGTCGTGCTGGCTATCGGGATCGTAGCCATCGAGCCCCAGTCCGTACATAAAGTTGTCCGATATTAGCGATAAACTGTCATTTTAGCCTGATTTCAACCACGACTTAAATCGGTATGGTATGCGCTCGCCTGAACGTAAGAGACAATAATGACTACTGCTATTCAACCTTCCGGGAAACAGGGTGCGCTGCTGATTGCAGGCATCCTGATGATTGCCACGACGCTGCGCGTCACCTTTACCGGTGTCGCCCCCCTGCTCGATACCATCCGACAGGACTATGGCTTAAGCACGGCGCAAACCGGCCTGCTCACGACGCTGCCTCTGCTGGCCTTCGCCTTTATCTCTCCCCTTGCCGCAGGCGTCGCCCGGCGCCTGGGCATGGAGCGCAGCCTTTTTATCGCTCTGCTGCTGATTTGCATCGGGATTGGCGTACGTTCGCTGCCGTCGGCCTCGCTGCTATTTATCGGTACGGCGATCGTGGGCTGTGGGATTGCGCTGGGCAATGTCCTGCTACCTGGCTTAATCAAACGTGATTTTCCGGGCCAGGTCGCAAAACTGACGGGGGCTTATTCGCTGACGATGGGAGCCGCTGCTGCCGCAGGGTCGGCGCTGATCGTCCCGCTGTCGCTGGGGAGTGGTGGCTGGCACGGGGCGCTGTTGATGCTGATGTTCTTCCCGCTGGTGGCGCTGCTGCTGTGGTTACCGCAATGGCGCCAGAAGCCGGCCGCCACCCTGACCGGAGCGGGCGCGCTGCACAATCGGGCTATCTGGCGCTCGGCGCTCGCCTGGCAGGTGACGCTTTTTCTGGGCATTAACTCGCTGATTTACTACGTCATTATCGGCTGGTTACCCGCGATTTTGCTTAGCCATGGCTACAGCGAAACGCAGGCTGGCTCCATGCACGGGCTTCTCCAGCTGGCAACCGCGGTTCCCGGTCTCGCCATTCCGCTGATCCTGCACCGTCTTAACGATCAGCGTGGCATTGCCGGGCTAGTCGCCCTGATGTGCGCCGTCAGCGCGGCCGGGTTCTGGTTCGCGCCGGGGCTGGCCGTCGTCTGGACGCTGGTGTTTGGCTTTGGCTCCGGCGCCACCATGATCCTCGGCCTGACGTTTATCGGGCTGCGCGCCAGCTCGGCCCATCAGGCCGCGGCGCTCTCCGGCATGGCACAGTCGATTGGCTATCTTCTGGCGGCCTGTGGCCCACCGCTGATGGGGAAAATTCATGATACCGCCGGAGACTGGCGCATTCCGCTGCTCGCCTGCGCGCTGGCCGCGGTGGTGATGGCGTTATGCGGTATGCTTGCCGGGCGTGACCGGGAGATCACACCCCGCTGACATTCAAGGCAGACCCGGAGGTCTGCTTTTTTTATCCCTGCGCCGCCCGCAGCATGGCCTGTACCAGCACGACCGGGCGCCCTTGCAGCGCGGCCCGCTCATGCTGGAACAGGGTGAGGACAAAGAAAGGATGGGTTACCAGCTCTGCCGCGCGGATCTCGCCCTGCTCGTCCCAGCCCGTTACGCGCATGTCGCCCCGCTCAAGCTGGTCGGCAAACTCAGGTGAGACTCCGTAATTGCAGTGATACCCCTCCTGAATTTCCGGCTTGCCATACGCTTTAGCAATCAGCGTGTTATTCCGCAGCTCGATCGCGTCGGTTTTTTCCACCAGCGAGCAGGTCAGCGGCGCAATTACCATCCTTCCCTCGGTGTCGGTTTCGGCATGGCCTGCATCGTGCCAGCCCAGTACATTACGCGCATACTCAATCAGCGCATGCTGGAACCCGCCGCAGGTGCCGAGAAAGGGGATGCTGTTCTCACGCGCGTAACGGGCCGCAATAAACGCCGCCTCGGTGTTTTTATACGGGCTTGCCGGTACCAGCCAGATGGCATCGTACCCGACCAGGTCTTCGGGGCTGGTCAGCTCAGGCGTGGCGAGCCAGTCATAATCAGCGGTGAGCTCCAGAACCGCAGCGGCGTCGTCAATCGCCAGCGGGATCGCCTGGTGCGCAATAACATCGGGATTGTAATCACCAACCAGCGCAATGCGCAGCGTCGTTTTAACCGGGGAGAGTTCCATCAGAGATTCCTTATGCCGGAGGATTTTCAGATAACATAAGGAACCTCAGACTACCGATCTTTTGCAATTATCACAATACCTTAAATTGGGTGGATAAAAGCCGGGTGCTATAGTGTTCTTGCAGAACGTCGTAAGGAAATGAGGAGGACCCATGATTCAATGTAAACGCGTGTATGAGCAGGCGACCTCAAAAGACGGTTACCGGATCCTGGTCGACAGACTCTGGCCGCGAGGGATAAAAAAGACCGACCTCGCCTGTGACGAGTGGTGTAAAGCGCTAACGCCGTCCAGCGAACTGCGAAAAGCTTTTCACAGTGAAACGATAGATTTCACCGCGTTCAGTGAAGCCTATCGTAAAGAGCTGGCGCAACATCCGGATGAAGGCAAACGCCTGGCGGCTCTCGCCAAACAGCAGACCGTGACGCTACTCTATGGGGCGAAAAATACGGAGCAGAATCACGCGCAGGTACTGGCGGACTGGCTGCGTAAACTGTGATTAACCGATCGCCAGCTCATCCACGTTGTGTGGCATCTCGTCGGGAGTAAGCGGCATCAGATGTTCCGGGCGAACAAACGCAAAACCGTGCTGATTATCAAAGGCGTAAACATCACCGGTGACCAGCCACAGCGCACGCGCTGACGTGGCGGGTAATTGCGTCATGACGCCGTTAACCGGGTTCACAAAACGCTGGCCCGGCTGACAAAGTCCAAACAGCTCGACGGATTTACCGATATTTCGACGGCCTGCCGCCGTACGCGCACCCACGATCATCGCCATGCTGCCCGGTTTTAACTGAAACATACTTCTTCTCGCAAAAGTACTGCCAGAAACTGGCTAAGAATAATCCTAAAGAGAAGTGTATCGCAGTTTTATTGCCGTTGTCATCTGGTCGGTTGCGGGTGATCGCGGCGGTAGAGATCCCATTCATCGATCACTTCCCCGTCTGGCAATTTGCACTCGGTACGTACGCCCTGCGGGCTTTGAACAGGGATTTGCTCTCCCCCTTTCTCCAGACAGTACACTGACGCCGGGTTTGCCATACCAATAGCGTGCGGCGGTTGAGGCGCATCAGGAGGGGTTGTCTTTGTTGAGCAGGCGGCCAGCGGTAAAACCAGCGCCAGGAGAAGATATTTCATTATCATGATCCTTCAGGGTGTAAAAATGTCAGAGTAACGGGTCATCGCCGTTTTCTCCATGATTTCTCCATTAAACCTGCACGATTCCCCCTTATAGTGATGCCTGTTCTCACACTGACCAGAGAACATCATTCCGTAATCAAGATGTTTTGCCCCGATCTCAACATCGGGGCTTTTTTTAGTCTTCCCCTCATCTGCCTTCAGAAGAATCTATAAAATTAATCCTGTTCATGTTTTACTATGACCGGAGTCTATATTTTCAGCATAACATGCAGATACAGAGGTCTTCTGCATGGGAGTCATCCTGCCTCATGTCAGATATCATTCTTGCCCGTGTTTCAGAAACCCTCTCCACTGAGCAATCTCTCGACAGTCTGGTGCGTCAGCTACTGGAAATGCTGGAAATTGTGACGGATATGGAATCAACCTACCTGACGAAAGTCGATATCAATGCGCGTTTGCAGCACATTTTATATGCCCGTAACAGCAAGCAAATGCAGATCCCGGAAGGGTTCAGCGTGCCCTGGGACGAAACACTGTGTAAGCGCGCCATCGACAGCGACACGTTGTTCAGTAACGAGGTGCCCGACCGCTGGCCGGAGTGTGAAGCGGCCAAAGCACTGGGCATTACAACCTATATGAGCGTGCCGGTTCACCTGGCTGACGGTTCTCTGTATGGCACGCTTTGCGCTGCCAGCACCGCACAGAAACAGTTCAGCGAGCGTGGCGAGCAGGTGATCAGACTCTTTGCCGGTTTAATTGGTCAGTACATTCAGAAAGAGTCGCTTGTGCTTCAGCTTCGCGAAGCAAATGCGGCGCTCATTGCTCACTCTTACACCGACGCCCTCACCGGCCTGCCGAATCGTCGCGCCATTTTTGAAAACCTTACCACCCTGTTCTCACTGGCGCGCCATCTTAACCGCAACGTCATGATGGCCTTTATTGACCTCGATGATTTCAAGCGAATCAATGACCAGTACGGGCATGAGGCGGGCGATCGCTTCCTCGTACAGGTCGGCAAGCGGCTGACTCACGAGCAAACGCAGGATGAGATTATTGGCCGGCTCGGCGGCGATGAATTTCTGGTTGCCAGCCTGAGTCACAGCGATGATGGCGACGCCAGTACAGAGGTCAACGCAATCAAAACCCGCCTCAATGGTCTTATTGCGGGCGAATACGGGTTAGGCAATGCCACTATTCTTTATCCCGGCGCAAGCCTTGGCGTCGTTATTGTTGATCCTCACAGCACGGATGAAGATAGCGCCCTGCGCACCGCAGACCTCGCGATGTATCAGGATAAAAAAGGAAAAAGCAAAACAGGCTTTGTCGCGTTAGATTAAAACCGTACACTCTACGGCCTTATACAAACTCAAACAGGTGATGGCATGAGAATAGGGATCCTCTTTCCGGTGGTTATTTTTATCACAGCGGTGGTGTTTTTAGGCTGGTTTTTCCTTGGCGGTTACGCCGCGCCGGGGGCTTAAATGAGAAAAACGACCATCATCATGTTGATTGTCGCCATCGTGGCCGTCGCCGGTACGCAGTTAGGCTGGTGGTAACGCCCAAAGTAAAAAGGCCGCCGTCAGGCAGCCTTTTTTAACACAGGTCAGATTTAGCTTTTGATTTTTCTGTAGATAAACAGAACAACCAGCGCGCCAATCACCGCGACGACAAAGCTGCCGAAGTTGAAGCCATCAACTCTGCCAAAGCCGAACAGGGTACTGATCCAGCCACCGACGACTGCACCCACAATCCCCAGAATGATCGTGACGATGAAACCGCCGCCATCTTTGCCCGGCATAATCCACTTCGCCAGGATCCCCGCAATCAGCCCAAAGATAATCCAGGATAAAATTCCCATAGCTTTCCTCTCTGTATGGTTTTTGTCATTAAATCAACGACACAGAAAAGGATAGCACAGGATCTGAGAAAGGAAATTTGTGATAAGAATCACACGGTTTGTTTGATTAAAATATGAGCAGTAAAAAAATGCCGTTCCACACTCATCGTGGGGTTGCATCTTTTACTGAGAAAGATTATCTTTCTCATTACTGAATAGTTGAGCAAATCACTCAGGTATTCAGTACGACATTGCTCACATTGCTTCCAGTATTTCTTGCCCACTCTTGAGTGGGCTTTTTTTTGCCCGAACCCACCAAAATCTGGCGTTTCTTCAGTGGAGGTGAAACGCTATTCTCTGTGGCTACTGAACAACAAAAACGTTGATAACATGAACGTATCAAGCAAGTTTGTCATCTGCCTTAATCTTGTTTCTGCCAGTACGTTACTGCTACTGCTCTCAACACGGTTTGAGTGGTTCTGAGATGAAAGGAGCCTGGCATGGTGGCTTTCCTTTCGATTCCGTGCAGCCTCAACTCTCATACTTGTAGCTTTTATGACCTGTGTTAAGATCCCTGCACCTCAGACGTGGTGGGACAACAGGAAAATGAAGAAGGCCATTGCCGTTGCTATCATCTCAACCTTTATGGTCGTCCTGTCGCTGTATGCGGTTAACGCCATTATCGCTGAGCAGCAAAAGAACCGGCAGAGGGAGATCTCCCACACGCTCTTAAGCTATTCTGAAGAGTTAACGCAAAATATCGCCAGTACGCTTAAAAATACCTCCGCGCAGGGATGCGATAGCGCCAGTCTGAACGTCTACCGAAAATTAAAGATGCGAAGTCTCTATTTCGCCGATGTGGGGTTTATTGAAAAGGGGAAAATCACCTGCACCGCGTTTTGGGGCAAGCTGGCAAATCCCATCGCCCTTCCCTCTGAGCTGCATAATACCCAGAACGGATTCAGCCTGGCGCAGTTTTCGCAGAAAGATTTCTTTGTCGGCAATGCAACAATCTATAACCACCTTATTATCTTCACCTCCCGTTCAGCCTACGATAAATTTGCCCCCGTTACCGCCAACTATTCGCTTCGTTCTTCCACTAAAGATTTCGGCCGCACCTTTTTCACCGTTACGCCGCCATCAGAAAACTTCAGCCGCTTACAGTCTCTGTTATTTACGCTGGCTGTGACAGAGTGCAGTACACGCTGGGATTTGTGCGTTACCGTCACACACCATGATGCCGGACTGGCTTCGCTCTCCCACGTAGTGATGGTGCTTCTGTGCTTGTTTTTATACTTTATCTGGGTATCCCTGACGCTGTTTTCTCTTCGACTTTATGAAGACCGACGTTCTCTGGAACGAACGCTGGTCAAAGCGGTAAAAACGAATACCATCAGCGTTCATTTTCAGCCTGTTATTCGGGTTGCTGATAAGAAAATCGTCGGGGTTGAAGTGTTATCAAGATGGCAGGATAACAATCACAAAGAGGTTTCTCCTGAGCTGTTTATCCCGTTAATTAAAAAAATTGGCCTGTATAACGTTTATTATCAGAACATGATAAAGAAATCCCTGGCGGAAATTGCCGCGCTGGCCGCTGAACATCAGTTAATGATTTCACTGAACGTTGGCCGGACGGAAATTGAAGACGGCAAATTCCTGGCGGTATTACGTTATGCATGCTCAGAGAACGCGATTCCCTTATCGTTAATCAAAGTTGAGTTATCTGAGAATGGCGTTTCCACCTCGGCCATCCTTGAAGTGTTTTGTGAGGAGCTTAAATCGGCAGGCGTCAAAATTTCAATAGACGATTTTGGTGTGCAAAACTCTAATCTGGCCAGGCTCTCAAATCTCAAATATGACGAAATCAAGGTGGATAAGTCGTTAGTGGACGGCATCAGCGAGCACTATAAACAGGATATCCTGGTGATCTTCAGCGACGCGCTCGCTAAACTGCACAAAACCCTGGTTTTTGAAGGGGTTGAAAGCGAAACGCAATATCAGTTCATCGCGCAGAGATACCCCGATGCCCTCGTACAAGGCTGGTACTTTTCAAAGTCGCTAACCCGGCACGACCTCGCCAGGCTGCTGGCAGACTCAGCGCGATGACGCGTTATTCATTGCCCCACTGATTCAGGAAGTTCGCAATATCGTCAATGCGCGCTTCGTCTATCTCCGCCTGGACAGCCATCTCCCGCTGCGCCTCTTCACTGATTTCCTCATTGTTGTATAAGCGAGTGAGCAGCAGCTGGAAATAGTGTGCCAGCGGCGTACGCTCTGCCTCTTCTACCGGTTTCGCCGTTTCAGTCGCATACTCGTCGACGATGTCATAATACTTGAGCGGGATATCATGGGTCATAGCGTTGTTTCCGTGTTGTGTGCATAAAAAACGGGAACCCTCAGGCTCCCGTTGTCATTTAACCCAGCGAGTGGATTACATGTTCGCGATAATCGCGTCGCCAAACTCTGAGCATTTCAGCAGTTTAGCGCCTTCCATCAGACGTTCAAAGTCATAGGTGACGGTTTTCGCGTTAATCGCGCCTTCCATACCCTTAACGATCAGGTCTGCGGCTTCGAACCATTCCATATGACGCAGCATCATCTCTGCGGACAGAATGATAGAGCCTGGGTTGACTTTGTCCTGGCCTGCGTATTTAGGTGCAGTACCGTGAGTTGCTTCGAACAAGGCGCACTCGTCACCGATGTTCGCGCCCGGGGCGATACCGATACCACCCACCTGCGCGGCCAGCGCATCGGAGATGTAGTCACCATTCAGGTTCATACAGGCGATCACGTCATACTCAGCAGGTCGCAGCAGGATCTGTTGCAGGAACGCATCGGCAATCACATCTTTAATGATGATCTCTTTACCGGTGTTCGGGTTCTTAATTTTCTGCCATGGGCCGCCGTCGATCAGTTCACCGCCGAACTCTTCGGTCGCCAGCTGGTAGCCCCAGTCTTTGAACGCGCCTTCGGTGAACTTCATGATGTTGCCTTTGTGAACCAGGGTCACAGAGTCACGATCGTTGGTGATAGCGTATTCGATGGCGGCACGCACCAGACGCTTGGTCCCTTCTTCGGAGCATGGCTTGATGCCGATGCCGCAATGCTCAGGGAAGCGAATTTTCTTCACTCCCATCTCTTCGCGCAGGAATTTAATCACTTTTTCTGCATCAGCAGAGTCCGCTTTCCATTCGATACCGGCGTAGATGTCTTCTGAGTTTTCACGGAAGATAACCATGTCGGTCAGTTCCGGGTGCTTAACCGGGCTTGGGGTGCCCTGGTAGTAACGCACCGGACGCAGACACACATATAGATCCAGTTCCTGACGCAGCGCCACGTTCAGGGAGCGAATGCCGCCGCCAACTGGCGTGGTCAGAGGGCCTTTGATAGCAACGCGATAGTCGCGGATCAGGTCCAGCGTTTCGGCTGGCAGCCAGACGTCCTGGCCATAAACTTGAGTCGATTTTTCACCGGTGTAAATTTCCATCCAGGAAATTTTACGCTCGCCTTTGTAGGCTTTCTCAACAGCGGCATCAACCACTTTCAGCATTGCCGGGGTAACGTCTACGCCGATACCGTCGCCTTCAATGAACGGGATAATCGGGTTGTGAGGAACGTTAATCTTGCCGTTTTGCAGGGTGATCTTTTTACCTTCCGCCGGAACAACTACTTTGCTTTCCATTAACCTCTCCTTCGAGCGCTTCTGGTTGTTACTGATCTTATGTTAATAAATTGTAATGAGCCTTCCGATAGTACCTGATTGTCCGACGCCATGAAAGGTCTTCGTTATTAGGCTATAATGCGGCAATTGATAACGCCTGAAAATACCATGACGAAAACTTCTTTTAGAAAACACCGGGTTGAGCGATTCAGCTCACGACAAGCCACCAGAAGAACGCCAGAACCCCAGCCAACGCGGGTCATACTGTTCAATAAACCCTACGATGTATTGCCACAGTTTACCGACGAGGCCGGGCGCAGCACGCTGAAGGACTTTATTCCCGTTCAGGGAGTGTACGCGGCGGGACGTCTGGATCGTGACAGCGAAGGGTTGCTGGTGCTCACCAATGACGGCGTGCTCCAGGCCAGGCTCACTCAGCCGGGCAAGCGTACCGGGAAAATTTACTTTGTGCAGGTTGAAGGCGAGCCGGACGACGCGTCGCTGGCAAAACTGCGTAACGGCGTAACGCTGAACGACGGTCCCACCCTGCCGGCTGGTATTGAGCGCGTGAATGAACCCGAGTGGCTATGGCCGCGCAACCCGCCGATTCGTGAGCGGAAATCCATTCCCACCAGCTGGCTTAAAATCACCCTTTATGAAGGCCGCAACCGACAGGTCAGGCGCATGACTGCGCATGTGGGCTTCCCTACCCTGCGACTCATTCGCTATGCCATGGGCAGCTACACGCTGGACTCGCTGGCAAACGGGGAATGGCGGGATGTTACCCCTAAGGAGAACTGATGTTTAAACCTCATGTTACGGTCGCCTGCGTGGTCCATGCGCAGGGGAAATTCCTGGTGGTGGAAGAGACCATCAACGGCAAAGCGCTGTGGAACCAGCCTGCCGGGCATCTTGAAGCCAATGAAACCTTACGCCAGGCGGCAGCCCGTGAGCTGTGGGAGGAGACGGGTATCCGCGCCGAACCGCAGCATTTTATCCGTATGCATCAGTGGATAGCGCCTGACCAGACGCCTTTCCTGCGCTTCTTATTCGCCGTTGAACTTAACGAAACGTGCGCCACTGAACCGCACGACGACGATATCGATCGCTGCCTGTGGGTGACTGCCGAGGAGATCCTGAACGCGCCAAACCTGCGTTCGCCGCTGGTGGCGGAAAGCATCCGCTGCTGGCAGTCTGCGGCGCGCCTGCCGCTGGATGTCATTGCAGAATTTAACTGGCCGTTTACAGAGGGTGTCAATGGTGGGGGGGCGTGATAGAATACGCCGCCTTGAAGTTCAATGTCGTGAGTATTCCATGTCAGATAACAGCCAGAAAAAAGTAATCGTCGGCATGTCCGGCGGTGTCGATTCCTCCGTTTCCGCCTACCTGTTGCAGCAACAGGGCTATAAGGTGGAGGGCCTGTTCATGAAGAACTGGGAGGAAGACGATGGCGAGGAATACTGCACTGCCGCTGCGGATCTCGCCGATGCGCAGGCCGTGTGCGATAAGCTCGGCATCGAACTGCACACCGTTAACTTTGCCGCAGAATACTGGGACAACGTTTTTGAACTCTTCCTCGAAGAGTACAAAGCGGGCCGCACGCCAAACCCGGATATCCTGTGCAACAAAGAGATCAAATTCAAAGCCTTCCTGGAATTCGCCGCGGAAGACCTGGGCGCAGACTACATTGCGACCGGCCACTACGTGCGTCGCGCGGATGTGAATGGCAAAAGCCAGCTGCTGCGCGGCCTGGACGGCAACAAAGATCAGAGCTACTTCCTCTATACGCTGAGCCACGAACAGATTGCCCAGAGCCTGTTCCCGGTCGGCGAGCTGGAAAAGCCGGAAGTGCGTAAGATTGCTGAAGATCTGGATCTGATCACCGCGAAGAAAAAAGACTCCACCGGTATTTGTTTTATCGGCGAGCGTAAATTCCGCGAGTTCCTGGGGCGCTACCTGCCTGCACAGCCGGGCAAAATCGTCACCGTTGACGGTGACGAGATTGGTCAGCACCAGGGGCTGATGTACCACACTCTCGGCCAGCGTAAAGGTCTGGGAATCGGCGGCACCAAAGAGGGCAGCGAAGATCCGTGGTACGTGGTCGACAAAGACGTCGAAAACAATATTCTGGTTGTGGCTCAGGGTCACGACCACCCGCGCCTGATGTCCGTTGGACTGATCGCGCAACAGCTGCACTGGGTCGATCGCGAGCCGCTGAAAGGCACGCTGCGCTGCACAGTGAAAACGCGCTACCGCCAGACGGACATCCCTTGCACCGTAACCGCACTGGATGACGATCGCATTGACGTGCGTTTCGACGAGCCGGTTTCCGCCGTTACCCCTGGCCAGTCTGCTGTTTTCTACCGCGGCGAAATTTGCCTCGGCGGTGGGATCATTGAACAGCGCCTGCCGCTGCCTGCTGTTTAAACCGTTTGCACACATAAAGGAGACCGTGTGGCGAAGAACTATTACGACATCACCCTGGCGCTGGCGGGAATTTGCCAGTCAGCCCGTCTGGTGCAACAGCTGGCGCATCAGGGTCATTGCGACGCTGATGCCCTGCACGTTTCACTCAACAGCGTTATCGATCTTAACCCAGGCTCCACGCTGGGCGTCTTTGGCGGCAGTGAAACCAATCTTCGTCTCGGTCTTGAAACTCTGCTCGGCGTGCTCAACGCCAGCAACCGTCAGGGGTTGAACGCGGAACTGACCCGCTACACCTTAAGCCTGATGGTACTGGAACGTAAGCTTAATGCGGCAAAAGGCGCAATGAATACCCTGGGCGACCGCATCGCCGGGCTACAGCGCCAGCTCGACCACTTTGACCTCCAGTCTGAGACCCTGCTCAGCGCGATGGCCGGTATCTACGTTGACGTGATTAGCCCGCTCGGCCCGCGTATTCAGGTCACCGGTTCGCCTGCCGTATTGCAAAGCCCACAGGTACAGGCGAAGGTACGCGCTTCGCTGCTGGCAGGCATCCGTGCCGCCGTGCTGTGGCAACAGGTCGGCGGTGGCCGCCTACAGTTAATGTTTTCTCGTCATCGCCTGACGACTCAGGCAAAACAAATTCTTGCTCATTGTTAACCTCCCGGAGTTGCGAATTATGGAATTATCCTCACTGACCGCCGTATCCCCTGTCGATGGACGCTACGGCGATAAAGTCAGCGCGCTGCGCGGGATCTTCAGCGAATATGGCCTGCTGAAGTTCCGTGTTCAGGTTGAAGTACGCTGGCTGCAAAAGCTGGCCGCCCAGACAGCAATCAAGGAAGTTCCTGCTTTTGACGCAAAGGCAAACGATTACCTTGATAAAATCGTTGCTGAGTTCAGCGAAGAAGATGCCGCGCGCATTAAAACCATCGAACGCACCACCAACCACGACGTGAAAGCGGTTGAATACTTCCTGAAAGAGAAAGTGGCAAGCGTCCCTGCCCTGCACGCGGTATCTGAATTTATTCACTTCGCCTGTACGTCTGAAGATATTAACAACCTGTCTCACGCACTGATGCTCTCTACCGCGCGGAAAGAGGTAGTACTCCCTTACTGGCGTAAAATCATTGATGCGGTGAAAGCGCTGTCCGTGGAATACCGCGACATTCCGCTGCTGTCCCGTACTCACGGCCAGCCAGCAACCCCATCCACCATGGGTAAAGAGATGGCGAACGTGGCGTACCGCATGGAACGCCAGTATCGTCAGTTGGAGCAGGTTGAGATCCTCGGCAAAATCAACGGCGCGGTGGGTAACTATAACGCCCACATCGCCGCGTACCCGGAAGTGGACTGGCACCAGTTCAGCGAAGAGTTTGTGACCTCTCTGGGGATCCAGTGGAACCCGTACACCACCCAGATTGAGCCGCACGACTACATCGCCGAGCTGTTTGACTGCATTGCGCGCTTCAACACCATCCTGATCGACTTCGATCGTGACGTATGGGGTTACATCGCCCTGAACCACTTCAAGCAGAAGACCATCGCCGGGGAAATCGGTTCGTCCACCATGCCGCACAAAGTGAACCCAATCGACTTTGAAAACTCCGAAGGTAACCTGGGTCTGGCGAATGCCGTGTTGCAGCATATGGCGAGCAAGCTGCCGGTATCTCGCTGGCAGCGTGATCTGACTGACTCCACGGTGCTGCGTAACCTGGGCGTAGGTATTGGCTACGCGCTGATCGCCTACCAGTCCACCCTGAAAGGTGTGAGCAAACTGGAAGTTAACCGCGACCGTCTGCTGGACGAGCTGGATCACAACTGGGAAGTGCTGGCGGAGCCGATTCAGACCGTGATGCGTCGTTACGGCATCGAAAAACCGTACGAGAAACTCAAAGAGCTGACCCGCGGTAAACGTGTTGATGCTGAAGGTATGAAACAGTTTATCGACGGTCTGGCGCTGCCAGAAGAAGAAAAAGCGCGCCTGAAAGAGATGACCCCGGCAAACTACATTGGCCGCGCCATTACTATGGTTGACGAGCTGAAGTAATCGCCCTTCCCCCTTTCCATCCGGAAAGGGGGCTGCTTTTCATCATCGAGCCGATGTTTTTACATTACATTCCCTGTTTGCCGTGATTAAAGCCTGCCGTCAGGCTGATTGTTAATTTTCGCTGTGGAATAACTTTCCGGTATATACCGTTTTAAGCCGAACGGGCACAGTTTGAACTGGCACGGGGTTTCAGCCGTGCACGGGCGATCCATTTCCTGTCGGTTGCCTGGACACGCGTTTTTCTGTTTGAACCCCATCCAGCCTATGGATGTAAAGGGCATTGCCTGCGCTATCCATACTCTGCGGCGCCGATCGTTAATCAGGATCCCCTGGTTTGAGGTGGTGATGATTTCACCTGTACGAACGTAATAATCTCCCTTTAACCACAGGATATAATTCAGGCCATACTGTGTTTCAACTTTGCAAAAAATGGTTCCGCTTTCCGGGCTCGCAATAGTCTCAACAACCTTCCATTCCATAAAATCCTCTTTACTCGCTATATTGCTGTTTTGTTGTGTAAAAATGCTGCTTTTCTGGCACATCTTATGCAAATCTAATTTCGCACCATAAAATAAGCGTAGACAAAGACAGACATAGTGAGAACATCCTTACAAAAAAAAGGGCAATCTTTACAAAACTGGTATGCCGTTCTGTCAAAAAGCGACTCGCCTTCAACAGTTCATAAACGGATGGCTGTTTTATCCGGATTGCGGAAGCTTGCGATAACAAGTCCGTTTATATTACCCGCGCCTGGCGTCATGCCCTCTGTGTTCGGAAGCATGAAAAAATCATTAATTTCATCGCGCTGGTGTCAACCTGAATAATCAGCGTTAAACTATTCATACCATTTATAAAGGGAGAAGTGATGATGCGCGTACTGGTTGTTGAGGATAACGCATTGCTACGTCATCACCTGAAAGTTCAACTTCAGGAGATGGGTCATCAGGTGGACGATGCTGAAGACGCAAAAGAGGCCGATTATTATCTCAATGAACACCTGCCGGACATCGCCATTGTCGATTTAGGGCTGCCGGATGAAGACGGATTGTCCCTTATCCGCCGCTGGCGTAGCCATGATGTTTCCCTGCCGGTGCTGGTGCTGACTGCCCGCGAAGGCTGGCAGGACAAGGTTGAAGTCCTGAGCGCTGGCGCGGATGACTACGTGACCAAACCCTTCCATATTGAAGAAGTCGCTGCGCGTATGCAGGCGCTGCTGCGCCGCAACAGCGGGCTGGCGTCACAGGTTATCTCTCTGCCGCCGTTCCAGGTGGACCTCTCTCGCCGCGAATTTTCTATTAATGATGAAGTGATCAAGCTGACCGCATTCGAATATACCATCATGGAAACGCTGATCCGTAACAACGGTAAAGTGGTGAGCAAAGATTCCCTTATGCTTCAGCTCTATCCGGATGCCGAGCTGCGCGAAAGCCACACCATTGACGTACTGATGGGTCGCCTGCGTAAAAAAATTCAGGCGCAGTACCCGCATGACGTGATCACCACCGTGCGTGGTCAGGGCTATCTGTTCGAATTACGCTAAATGAAAGGGATATTGCGCCACATTTTACCCCTTTCGCTGCGGGTTCGCTTTTTGCTGGCAACCGCCGCCGTCGTGCTGGTGCTGTCGCTCTCTTACGGGATGGTGGCGTTGGTCGGTTATAGCGTGAGCTTCGATAAAACCACCTTCCGCCTGCTTCGCGGCGAAAGTAACCTGTTTTATACCCTGGCGAAGTGGGAGAACAACCGAATCACCGTCGAGATGCCGGAAAACCTGAATCAGCAGAGCCCGACGCTGGCGCTGATCTATGATGAAAAAGGGAAATTGCTGTGGGCCCAGCGCGATGTCCCGTGGTTGAAAAAGCGCATCCGTCCGGAATGGCTGAAAACCAACGGTTTTCATGAAATAGAAGCCGACCTCAACTCCACCAGCAGCCTGCTGCGTGACGATCGCGCCTTACAGATCAAGCTTAATGAGATCCGTGCCGAAGATGACGACACGGAGATGACCCACTCTGTGGCCATCAACCTTTACCCCGCCACCCTGAACATGCCGCAGTTAACCATTGTGGTGATCGATACCATACCGGTTGAGCTGAAACGCTCGTATATGGTCTGGAACTGGTTTGTGTATGTTCTGGCTGCCAACCTGCTGCTGGTGATCCCTCTCCTGTGGGTTGCTGCATGGTGGAGCCTCCGCCCGATTGAATCCCTTGCCAAAGAGGTGCGCGAGCTGGAGGAACATCACCGCGAGAAGCTCAACCCGGAGACCACCCGTGAGCTGACCAGCCTGGTGCGCAACCTCAATCGACTGCTGAAAAGCGAACGTGAACGCTACGACAAGTATCGCACCACGCTCACCGACCTTACGCACAGCCTGAAAACCCCGCTGGCCGTGATGCAGAGTACCCTGCGTTCCATGCGCAGTTCGAAAATGAGCGTGGATGACGCCGAGCCGGTGATGCTGGAACAAATCAGCCGTATTTCACAGCAGATCGGCTATTACCTGCACCGCGCGAGCATGCGTTCCGGAAGCGCCCTGTTGAGCCGTGAACTGCACCCGGTAGCCCCGCTGCTGGATAACCTCACCTCTGCGCTGAACAAGGTGTACCAGCGTAAAGGGGTCAACATCAGTCTGGATATCTCACCGGAAATCAGCTTTGTCGGTGAGAAAAATGACTTTATGGAAGTGATGGGAAACCTGCTCGATAACGCCTGCAAATATTGTCTGGAGTTTGTCGAGGTATCCGCGCGGGTAACGGATAACGAACTGCATATTATCGTTGAGGATGATGGTCCTGGTATTCCCCGTAATAAACGCGAAGTGGTGTTCGATCGCGGCCAGCGCGCCGATACGCTGCGGCCAGGCCAGGGCGTCGGATTATCCGTCGCCAGGGAAATCGTCGATCAGTACGAGGGCAAGATTGAAACCGGTGAAAGTTTGCTGGGCGGTGCCCGTATGGAAGTCATTTTTGGCCGCCAGCATCCCGTATCGAACGATAGTTGACCCGAAATGTGAAAAATACGCGGATCTCGCAGTCAGGGGGCGGTGCTTCCGTTATAATCCGTCTCAGTAAGAGCCTGCGGAATACAAAAATATGGATTATCAATTAACGCTTAACTGGCCCGAATTTATTGAACGTTACTGGCAAAAACGCCCGGTCGTTCTTAAACGCGGGATCAGCAATTTTATCGACCCTATTTCTCCTGACGAACTCGCTGGTCTGGCGATGGAAAACGAGGTAGACAGCCGTCTGGTGAGCCACCAGGACGGGAAATGGCAGGTCAGCCACGGTCCCTTTGAAAGCTACGATCACCTGGGCGAAAACAACTGGTCTTTACTGGTGCAGGCGGTCAACAACTGGCACGAACCCACCGCAGCCTTAATGCGTCCCTTCCGCGCCCTGCCAGACTGGCGAATGGACGATCTGATGATCTCCTTCTCCGTTCCCGGTGGCGGCGTGGGTCCGCATCTGGATCAGTACGACGTGTTTATCATTCAGGGTACCGGGCGCCGTCGCTGGCGCGTGGGCGAAAAAGTGCCAATGAAGCAGCACTGCCCGCACCCGGATCTGCTTCAGGTTGATCCGTTTGAAGGGATCATTGATGAAGAGCTGGAGCCAGGTGACATTCTTTATATCCCACCGGGCTTCCCGCATGAAGGTTATTCCCTGGAAAACTCGCTGAACTATTCGGTTGGTTTCCGCGCGCCAAGCGGGCGCGAGATGATCAGCGGATTTGCTGACTATGTTTTACAGCGTGAGCTGGGCAGCTACCGTTACAGCGATCCGGACGTTCCGGCGCGTGAGCACCCGGCGGATATTCTGCCAGAGGAGCTGGATAAGCTGCGCGGGATGATGCTGGATCTGATCAACGAACCGGAGCACTTCAGACAGTGGTTTGGCGAGTTTATCAGCCAGTCGCGTCACGAACTGGACGTCGCACCGCCAGAGCCGCCGTATCAGGCAGATGAAATTTATGATGCGCTCCAGCAGGGCGATAAGCTGGTTCGTCTGGGCGGATTACGCGTACTGCGCATTGGCGAAGAAGTATTCGTCAACGGCGAGCGCCTGGACTCTCCGCATCGCCCGGCGCTGGAAGCGATTGCCAGCCATATGGTGCTGACTGCGGATACCTTTGGCGACGCACTGGACGATCCCTCCTTCCTCGCCATGCTGGCCGCGCTGGTGAACAGCGGGTACTGGTTTTTTGAGGACTGAGCCGCTTTAATGCCCGGTGACGCTGCGCTTACCGGGCCTACGATCGAAATGTAGGCCGGGTAAGGCGTAGCCGCCACCCGGCTTTGTTTTACTTCCGCTCCCCCGCCGCAAAATCCTCAATCTCACCCGCCCAGTCTGCCGGATATAACCCTTCCCGCACGTCCCGATGAAACGTTGAATATGGCCAGTCGACGACTTTCCCGACATAGCCATGCTTCAGCGGATTGATGTAGACGTAATCCATATACCGCCGGTAATCCTGCTCATTGCGAATAGTGTGCTCCCAGAAACGCGGTTGCCAGACGTGGCGCATTTCAATGTTGCGGCTAAACGTTTTTTTGATGTCGCGCCAGCGCGCTGAAAAGTCACTGTCTCCTTCCGGCAGGGTCCAGATACAGTGCATATGTTCAGGCAGGATAACCCAGGCGTTAATGGTAAAGGGCTTTGCACGCTTAACCGTGGCGGTAGCGGAACGCAGGCTGTCGATGTGGCGAGTAAGTAAATCGCTCTGGCGGTTTTGCAGATTGACGGTGAAAAACCAGGTCCCACCGGGGATGTAGTGGCGGCGGTAGTTTGACATTTGAACTCCCTGTTCATGTGCCGGGTGGCGGCTACGCCTTACCCGGCCTACAAAAGCCATTCCTGTAGGCCCGGTAAGCGAAGCGCCACCGGGCATTTTTTTACCGCTTCGCGGTTAACTCCGCTATCCGCACGATCACCTGCACCGCTTTCTCCATCCCTTCCAGCGTCACGAATTCATGCTTGCCGTGGTAGTTATATCCACCGGTAAACAGGTTCGGGCACGGCAGGCCCATAAACGACAGCTGTGAACCATCGGTACCGCCACGGATCGGTTTCATCACCGGCTCGATGTCACAATCGCGCATCGCCTGCTGGGCGATATCAAGAATATGCGGATGCTCCATCACCTTATCGCGCATATTGTAATAGCTGTCTTCGATGATGAGTTCAATATAGCAATCCGGATGTAGCCCCTTGCCGACCTTTTTCGCGATCTCCATCATCTTACGTTTGCGTGCTTCAAAGGCTTTGCGGTCGAAATCGCGGACAATATAGTGCATCTGCGCGCTGTCCACGGTCCCCTTGATGCTGGTCAGATGATAAAAACCCTCATACCCTTCCGTCATCTCCGGGCTCTCTTCGGCGGGCACTTCCGCATGAATACGCGCAGCCAGCGACAGCGCATTCACCATCACCCCTTTCGCAGACCCCGGGTGCACGTTATTCCCGACGATTTTGATCGTTACCGATGCCGCGTTAAAGTTTTCATACTCCAGTTCACCCACGCCGCCACCGTCGACGGTGTAGGCCCACTGCGCGTTAAACGCCTCAACGTCAAAGTGTTTTGCGCCTTTTCCAACCTCTTCATCCGGCGTGAAGGCCACGCGGATATCGCCATGTGGGATATTTTTGCCCTTCAGCACCGCCAGCGCCGTCATGATCTCGGCGATGCCCGCTTTGTCATCGGCCCCCAGCAAGGTTTTGCCGTCAGTGGTGATTAACGTCTGCCCCAGCAGCTGATGCAGTACCGGGAACATCACCGGCGACAGCACTTCGTCGCCAATGCCCAGCGCAATATCACCGCCGCGATAGTTTTCAACAATCTGCGGGTTTACGTGTTTACCGCTAAAATCAGGTGAGGTATCGACATGAGAAATAAAGCCAATTGCCGGGATATCGCCGTCAATATTCGCCGGTAGCGTTCCCATCACGGTCCCTTTTTCGCTGAGCGTGACATCAACCAGCCCCATGGCCTCCAGCTGCTCTTTCAGCAGATTTAGCAGCTTCCACTGGCCTTCGGTGCTTGGCACCTGTCGGACCCCCGGCTTAGATTGGGTATCCAGCGAAACGTAATGTAAGAAACGCTCAAGTAGTTTATCCATGCAGTCACCCTCACTTTTTGTGACAACATTATCATTAAGCAGCAAAACGCAAATATTGCGTCAGGTCACTTTTATCCCGCAAACGAGAACTTTTTACGTTTATATCGTTGTGCGTTAATAAATGTAGCTTATGAATAAGTGAGAAGGATTGGCGATTCAATGGGTTTGCCGTAGAATGTCCGCCCTCATTACGAGTCACCAAGGTGGTTACACACAAACCCCGCTTCAGTCTGCTGCCTGAGGCGTCTATATGGGACAGCGCGAAAATTGAATACACAACCCCGTTCCCTTTCACCGCTGGTGCAACTGGAACGAATTCGTAAAAGTTTCGATGGCAAAGATGTCATTTCCGACCTTAATCTGACCATCAATGACGGTGAGTTTCTCACGCTGCTCGGCCCCTCCGGCTGCGGCAAAACCACCGTCCTGCGCCTTATCGCCGGGCTGGAAAGCGTCGATAACGGCCATATCCATCTTGAGAACCAGGACATAACCCAGGTTCCAGCCGAAGATCGCCACGTCAATACCGTCTTTCAGAGCTATGCCCTGTTCCCGCACATGACCGTGTTTGAGAACGTGGCGTTTGGCCTGCGGATGCAAAAAACACCGGCCAGCGAGATCCCACCTCGGGTTACCGAAGCCCTGCGCATGGTACAGCTGGAGGCGTTCGCCCAGCGCAAGCCGCATCAACTTTCCGGTGGTCAGCAGCAGCGTGTGGCCATTGCCCGCGCCGTGGTCAACAAACCTCGCCTGCTCCTGCTGGATGAATCCCTCTCCGCGCTGGACTACAAGCTGCGCAAGCAGATGCAGAACGAGCTGAAAGCGCTTCAGCGTAAGCTCGGCATCACGTTCGTGTTTGTCACGCACGATCAGGAAGAAGCCCTGACCATGTCAGACCGTATCGTGGTGATGCGCGACGGCAAGATTGAGCAGGATGGCACCCCGCGTGAAATTTACGAAGAGCCGAAAAACCTGTTCGTCGCCAGCTTTATTGGCGAAATCAATATCTTTAACGCCACGGTGATCGAGCGTCTGGACGAGCAGCGCGTTCGCGCGAACGTGGAAGGCCGCGAATGCAATATTACCGTCAACTTTGCCGTCGAGAAGGGGCAAAAGCTCAACGTCCTGCTGCGCCCGGAAGATCTCCGCGTTGATGAGATCCACGACACGGCTGACGTCGAAGGTCTGATCGGTTACGTTCGCGAACGCAACTACAAAGGGATGACCCTCGAATCCGTTGTGGAACTGGAAAACGGCAAAATGGTGATGGTCAGCGAGTTCTTTAACGAGGACGATCCGGACTTCGACCACTCGCTGGATCAGAAAATGGTCATCAACTGGGTAGAAAGCTGGGAGGTTGTACTGGCTGATGAAGAACACAAGTAAGTTCCAGAATGTGGTGATTGCCACGATCGTCGGTTGGCTTGTGTTGTTTGTCTTTCTACCCAACCTGATGATCATCGTGACCAGCTTCCTGACCCGCGACGACGCGAACTTCGTCGCGATGGTCTTTACGCTGGACAACTACGCGCGCCTGCTCGATCCGCTCTATTTTGACGTGCTGCTGCACTCGCTCAATATGGCGCTGATTGCTACCCTCGCCTGTCTGGTGCTGGGGTATCCATTCGCCTGGTTCCTGGCCCGCCTGCCGCAAAAAGTACGGCCGCTGCTGCTGTTTTTACTGATTGTACCCTTCTGGACCAACTCGTTAATCCGCATCTACGGGCTGAAAATCTTCCTCAGCACCAAAGGTTATCTGAACGAGTTTCTGCTGTGGCTGGGGGTGATCGAGACGCCGATCCGCATCATGTTCACCCCGGGCGCGGTGATTGTCGGCCTGGTCTATATCCTGCTGCCGTTTATGGTGATGCCGCTCTACTCCAGCATTGAAAAGCTCGATAAACCGCTGCTGGAAGCGGCGAAAGACCTGGGCGCCAGTAAGTTACAAACCTTTGTCCGCATCATTATTCCGCTGACCATGCCGGGTATTATCGCCGGCTGTCTGCTGGTCATGCTGCCTGCGATGGGCCTGTTCTACGTATCGGACCTGATGGGCGGGGCGAAAAACCTGCTGATCGGTAACGTGATTAAGAGTCAGTTCCTGAATATCCGCGACTGGCCGTTCGGCTCGGCCACCAGCATAACGCTGACGGTGGTGATGGGACTGATGCTGCTGGTTTACTGGCGTGCATCACGCCTGCTGAATAAGAAGGTGGAGCTGGAATGATCGGTCGACTGCTTCGCGGCGGTTTTATGACCGCCATTTATGCGTATCTCTATATTCCGATAATCATTTTGATCGTGAACTCCTTTAACAGCTCACGCTTCGGGATCAACTGGCAAGGGTTTACCACCAAATGGTATGGCCTGCTGATGAACAATGACAGCCTGCTACAGGCCGCTCAGCACTCGCTGACGATGGCGGTATTTTCTGCCACCTTCGCGACGCTGATTGGCTCGCTGACCGCCGTGGCGCTGTACCGCTACCGTTTTCGCGGTAAGCCGTTCGTCAGTGGCATGCTGTTTGTGGTGATGATGTCCCCGGATATCGTGATGGCCATTTCACTGCTGGTGCTGTTTATGCTGCTGGGCGTCCAGCTCGGTTTCTGGTCGCTGCTGTTCTCGCATATCACCTTCTGTCTGCCGTTTGTGGTGGTAACCGTCTACGCGCGTCTGAAAGGGTTCGACGTACGCATGCTGGAAGCGGCGAAAGATCTGGGTGCGAGCGAGATGACCATTCTGCGCAAAATCATTCTGCCGCTGGCGATGCCCGCCGTGGCAGCAGGATGGCTGCTCAGCTTTACCCTGTCGATGGACGACGTGGTCGTGTCCTCCTTCGTCACCGGGCCGAGCTATGAAATTCTGCCGTTGAAGATCTACTCAATGGTTAAAGTCGGTGTTTCACCCGAAGTGAACGCGCTGGCGACTATTCTGTTGGTGTTATCGCTGGTTCTGGTAATTGCCAGCCAGGTTATTGCTCGTGATAAAACAAAATCTCAGGGGACACAGAAATGAAAAAAATGCTTGCCGCTGCGGCACTGGTGCTCGGAATGGGCTCCGCGCATGCTGATGACAGCAAAACGCTCTATTTCTACAACTGGACCGAGTATGTGCCGCCGGGCCTGCTGGAGCAGTTCACCAAAGAGACGGGCATCAAGGTGATCTATTCGACCTACGAGTCGAATGAAACCATGTACGCCAAGCTCAAAACCTATAAAGATGGCGCGTATGACCTGGTGGTGCCGTCGACCTATTTCGTCGACAAGATGCGCAAAGAAGGCATGATCCAGAAGATCGACAAAACGAAGCTAACCAATTTTTCAAACCTCGATCCTGAGATGCTAAACAAGCCGTTCGACCCGAACAACGACTACTCCATTCCGTACATCTGGGGCGCGACGGCAATTGGCGTCAACAGCGATGCCATTGATCCAAAAACGGTTTCATCCTGGGCTGACCTGTGGAAGCCGGAATACAAAAGCAGCCTGCTGTTAACCGACGATGCGCGCGAAGTGTTCCAGGTTGCGCTGCGTAAACTCGGCTATTCCGGTAACACCACCGATCCGAAAGAGATCGAAGCGGCGTATAACGAACTGAAAAAGCTGATGCCAAACGTGGCGGCGTTCAACTCGGACAACCCGGCTAACCCGTATATGGAAGGTGAAGTGAATCTGGGTATGGTCTGGAACGGCTCTGCGTTTGTGGCGCGTCAGGCCGGGACGCCGCTGGAGGTGGTCTGGCCGAAGGAGGGCGGCATCTTCTGGATGGACAGCCTCGCGATCCCGGCGAATGCGAAAAACGTCGAGGGCGCCCTGAAGCTGATCAATTTCCTGCTGCGCCCGGATGTGGCAAAAGAGGTGGCGGAAACCATCGGCTACCCGACGCCAAACCTGGCCGCGCGGAAGCTGCTCAGCCCTGAAGTGGCAAATGATAAATCGCTTTATCCGGACGCTGAAACCATCAGCAAAGGGGAATGGCAGAACGACGTCGGTGACGCGAGCCGCCTGTATGAAGAGTATTATCAGAAGCTAAAAGCAGGCCGTTAATGCATAACGGGCGACGCAATGTCGCCCGTTACTCTTACAGCCCCTTCAGGAGTTTATCCACAAAGGCTGGCACCACCTCGCTCGCCAGACCGTAATGTTTCTCTTCAAACTCGCTTCCGACCTGGCTTGGCTCCAGATTAAGCTCCACCGTATGGGCACCTTGCAGTCGCGCTTCGTGAACAAATCCTGCCGCCGGATAGACATGTCCTGAGGTACCAATGGCGATAAAGACGTCCGCCATAGCCAGGGCGCTGTAGATCTCATCCATTCCCAGCGGCATTTCGCCAAACCAGACCACATGCGGACGCAGACGCGAAGGGTACTGACAGCAGTGGCAGCGGTCTTCGTCCAGCACGTCCTCTTTCCAGTCCAGCACCTGACCACTCCATGCGCACCGCACCTTGAGCAGTTCGCCGTGCATGTGAATGATGTTGTGGTTTCCGGCCCTTTCGTGAAGATTGTCGATGTTCTGCGTGACCAGCAGAAAACGATCCCCCAGCGCTTCCTCCAGCTTTGCCAGCGCCAGGTGAGCCGCATTCGGCGCAATCTCCGGCTGCTGAAGCTGGCGACGGCGGGCGTTGTAGAACGCCTGCACCAGCGCCGGGTCGCGGGCGAAACCTTCCGGCGTCGCCACATCTTCAACTCGGTGTTCTTCCCACAGTCCGTCCGCCGCGCGGAAGGTCTGAATACCGGATTCGGCGGAGATCCCCGCCCCGGTCAACACCACCACTCTGGGTTTATCCATCGCTTCTGGCATCATCCTGTCTCTGAAAAAGATCCGCTGACGCAGGCGTTCACGTAAGCGGCGTTTATTTTTGCGAAAACGGCTGAGTCGACCCTGGCGACGCGACAGCATAATAACCTCGTAAACTAATCGGTGAGATGAAGGAATGCGGCTCCGCGCATGCCTCCTGCGTCCCCGTGTCGCGCACGCTCAATGCGCGGCACGCGGGCGACCGGCAATAAATGTCGGGGCAGACGCCCGGACAACTGTTCCGTAATCGCAGTGAAATTTGACAGCCCTCCCCCGATCACCAGCAGATCCGGATCGACGATGGTCAGGATATTCCCCAGGCACACGGCCAGCAGGTCGAGATAGCGTTCAACGTGCTCTCGCGCCTGCGCATCCCCTTGTTCCCACAGGGTAATGATTTGGGGGGCGTCATGTTTCTGATGATAGAAGTGTTCATAAAGCCATGCAAACCCACGGCCTGAAAGGTAACTCTCAATACAGCCGTGCTGACCACAACCGCAGCGGATCAACGGGAAATCACGTCCGACAACATCCAACGCATCCACCGGCAGACGGATATGACCAAATTCGCCGGTAATGTAGCTGCGCCCGGTAATGGGCTTACCGTTAATGACTATCCCGCCCCCCACGCCGGTTCCGAGGATCAGCCCCATCACCAGCGGATAGCGACGAAACTCGTCGTCCCAGGCCTCTGAGAGAGCAAAACAGTTGGCATCGTTGTCTAAGCGCACGTCGCGCTCAAGGAGAGCAGAGAGATCGGCACGCAGCGGTTTGCCGCTGGCGGCAGGAACGTTGGCGGCATACAGCGTGCCATCGTCGGTTTCGGGCATACCCGGAATACCAATGCCGACGCTGCCTATGACGCCAAAGCGTCCATCCGCTTGCGCCACCAGCGCGGCAATGGCGGTTAAAAATTCATCGTAGCTTTCGCGCGGCGTGGGTACGCGGGTTTCCCATTGTAGCTTAAGGTCTTTATCGAACACGCCGAGCGCAATCTTGGTGCCGCCAATATCAAATCCGTAATACATGATGCATTCCTCTGTTTGATTCAGCGGCCAAAAGACCGCTAAACCATGACGAAATTACTGGCCACTTAATACCCTCGCCGGATCAATTCGGCTTGCGCGACGCGCCGGATACCAGCTTGCCAGCAGACTCAGTAAAAGTGCTGTAACCAGCACATAAATAACGTCCAGCCAGTGCAGTTCAGACGGCAGGAAGTCAATAAAATAGATATCGCCTGACAGGAACTGATGGCCAATAAGCGCTTCAATCCCGTTGATAATCGGCGTCAGCTGAAGGGAAACCACCACGCCGATCGCCACGCCGCAGAGGCTGCCAAACAGCCCCGCCAGCAAACCGTACCAGACGAAGATGGCGCGAATAAGACCGTCTTTCGCCCCTAAGGTACGCAGCACGGCGATGTCGCCGCTCTTATCCTTAACGGCCATGACCAGCGTCGAGACGATATTAAAACACGCCACCCCAATCACCAGCACCATCGCCAGATACATAATCGCGCGGATCATCTGGATATCACGGTACATATACCCGTAAGTGCCGATCCAGCTTTTGATGTAGACATAGTTATTGGTCACGCTGCCAGCGTCACGCACCAGTTTATTGGCGTTGAAGACGTCGTTAACCTTAATGGCAATGCCCGTCACGCTGTCGCTCATATCCAGATACTGGCGCGCATCTTCCAGCGGCACCATCGCGAAGCTGTGGTCGAGCTGGCCGCTCAGTTGCAAAATACCGGTGACGTGCAGACGTACGCGCTTAGGCTGCTGCAATTTGTGATCAGCGCTGGCGTTCGGGATCATGATCGAGACCCAGTCGCCCTGCTTCACCTTCAGCGCATCGGCAACGCCTTTGCCCATGATGATCTGCTGCTCGCCAGCCTTAAAGTTTGCCCATGCGCCATTTTGCACATAGCGCGGCAGCGCGCTCAGACGCTCTTCCTGACGAGGATTTACCCCTTTCACCTGAATGGCGCGCAGGTTTACCCCGCTCTCTACCAGCCCGGTAAAGTTGATGTAAGGTGCAGCCGCCGCAATGCCGGGCACCTTTTCCACTTTGTTAAGGGCATCACGCCAGCTGGACCACGGCTGGTTAACCGGCTCGATTTCACCGTGGGGGACAACGGCCAGAATGCGGTTATTCAGTTCACGCTCAAAGCCGTTCATAGCGCTTAAGCCCACGATCAGCACCGCCACGCCCAGGGCGATACCGATGGTGGAGATCACGGAGATAAGGGATACCATCCCGCTCCGGCGACGACCGCGGCTAAAGCGTAACCCGATGAGTAACGATAACGGTGAAGCCATTACTCCGCTCCCATCAGCGTCAGTTCAGCATTCAAACGACCGTCGCGCATTTCCAGCTGACGCCCCATCCGCTTAGCCAGTTGTAAATCGTGGGTGACCACCAGAAACGCGGTTCCCTGCGCGGCGTTCAGTTCGCCGAGAAGCTGGAAAATGCTGTCTGCGTTACGCGCATCGAGGTTACCTGTCGGTTCATCCGCCAGCACCAGGCGCGGGTTGTTGACCAGCGCACGGGCGATGGCCACACGCTGACGCTCGCCGCCGGAAAGCTCAGACGGACGGTGATTCCCGCGATGATCCAGCCCTACCGCTTTTAGCATGTCGCTGGCGCGGGCATTAATTTCCGCGGGTTTCTTTTTACCAATCAGCAGCGGCATTGCGACGTTTTCCAGCGCCGTAAAGTCCGGCAGCAGATGGTGGAACTGATAGATAAAGCCCAGCTCGCGGTTACGCAGCTCGGCTTTCGCCGTAGACGACATTTTACTCAGCGGCTGCCCGGAGAAGATCACATCGCCTTCGGTTGGCGTGTCCAGCCCGCCAAGCAGATGCAGCAACGTACTTTTACCGGAACCGGAGCTGCCGACAATCGCCATCATTTCGCCTTCACCCACGCTAAAACTCACATTGTGCAACACGTCGGTCTGCACAGTGCCTTCCTGATAGCGTTTGGACAGGTTGTCGCACTGCAACAGGATCTTATTCATAACGTAAAGCCTCAGCGGGTTGAGTGGCGGCAGCCCGCCAGGAAGGATAAAGCGTAGAAAGCAGCGCAATGGCCATCGCGGCCAGCGCAATACCGACCACCTGGAGCGGCTCGATAGCCACCGGCAGCGCCGCGCCATCAAGCAGCGCGCCGATAATCGGCATGAGATTGTTGAGCTGGCTGGCGAGCAGCGCCCCCAGCGCCGCGCCGAGCAGCGCGCCAATGATGCCAGCGCTGGCACCCTGGACCATAAATACCGCCATGATCTGGCGCGGAGTCAGCCCCTGGGTTTGCAGAATGGCGACTTCGCCTTGCTTCTCCATCACCATCAGCCCGAGCGAGGTGATGATATTAAACGCGGCAACGGCCACGATCAGGCTCAGCAGCAGCCCCATCATGTTTTTCTCCATGCGCACGGCCTGGAACAGTTCGCCCTTCCGGTCGCGCCAGTCCTGCCATTTCGTCCCTTCCGGTAGCGTCTGCTGGCTAAGGGTATCCACCTTCAGCGGCGCATCAAGCCACAGACGCCAGCCGGTGATATTTCCCGCCGGGTAGCGCATCAGACGCGAGGCGTCCTGAATGTTCACCAGCATCTGGTAACCATCAACTTCGCTGTTCGCCGCAAACGTGCCAATCACGTTGAACAGACGCTGGCTTGGCAGACGCCCCATCGGCGTAAACTGACTGGCTGACGGCACCATCACACGCAGCTGATCGCCACGGTTGACCCCGAGCTGCCCGGCAAGCTGCTCGCCGAGGATGACGTTGTATTTACCCGCTTCCAGGTCGGTTTGTTTCACATTGACCAGGAACGGCGTCAGCGGATCTTTTTGCGCCGGATCGATACCCAGCATCACCCCGACCGCCACGCTACGGGCGCTTTGCAGCACCACATCGCCCGTCGTGAGCGGCGCAACGCGCGTGACACCCTGTAACTTCACCGCGCTTTCCGGCAGCTGTTGCGGATTAACGGAACCCTGAGTGGAAGAGAGAACGGCCTGCGGCATCAGCCCCAGGATATTGTTTTGCAGCTCGCGCTCGAAGCCGTTCATGACGGAAAGCACCGTCACCAGTGCCATCACGCCAAGCGTAATGCCAATAGTCGAAAGCCAGGAGACAAAGCGACCGAAGCGGTCCGCGGCGCGCCCACGCATGTAACGTAAGCCTATAAAGAGTGCGACAGGTTGATACATGAAATCCGTCTGTTTGCTGATAGCAGACCCACGAGTATATAAGCGAATCCGCTAAGCGTAAATGACTGAAACCGTAAGATTCGGTAATCATTTTTCCGAAAAATTCAGATAAATCATCATGCTACTGACTGAACTTCCGCCAGACAGCCTCCACCTTTTCCGAAAATCGTCCTGATACAGACTGTTACCCATTACATCAGGGTTTCATTTTACAACAATCGTCCTTTCGTTTATGGCAACAAGGTCGTCACGCACAATGAAACAAAAAGCATTATGGATTAACCAGATAAAAGGTCTGTGCATCTGCCTGGTGGTGATTTACCACTCGGTGATCACCTTTTATCCTCACCTGGACGGGCTACAGCATCCGTTATCGAGCCTGCTCGCCAAATGCTGGGTCTACTTTAATCTTTACCTTGCCCCGTTCCGTATGCCGGTGTTTTTCTTTATCTCCGGCTATTTGATCCGTCGATATATTGACGAGGTGAACTGGCGCACCAGTCTCGACAAGCGGATCTGGAGCATTGTCTGGGTTTTGGCCCTGTGGGGCGTCCTGCAATGGCAGGCGCTGACTCATCTGAATGCCTGGCTCGCCCCCGAGCGAGAGCTGGCGACAGCATCTAATGCGGCCTACGCCGATTCCGTTTCAGGGTTTATACGGGGAATGCTCACGGCCAGCACCAGCCTGTGGTATTTGTACGCCTTAGTGGTCTACTTTACGCTCTGTAAGCTGCTGAGCCGCTGGAAACTGCCGATGCTGGGGCTTCTGGCGCTGGCAAGCATCGCCATCAACTTCCTGCCGTTACCGTGGTGGGGAATGAACAGCGTGGTGCGCAACATGGTCTACTACAGCCTCGGCGCATGGTACGGCGCGCAGTTGATGGCGTGGATGAAAGGGATGAATTTGCGCCGCAGCTGGCTGATCCTCATCGCCTCTGGTGCGGTGTCGGTGGTGCTGTGGTTCGCTAATGTCCCTCTGCCGCTCTCTCTGCTGTCAATCGTGGTTATCATGAAGCTCTTTTACAGCTTCGAGCAGCGTTATGCCGTTCATCCCAATAACCTGCTGAACGTCATCGGTTCAAACACCATCGCGATTTATACCACCCACCGCATTTTAATTGAGGCGTTTAGCCTGCTCATGATCCGCGAAATGAATGCGGCGTACTGGCCGATCTGGGCGGAGTTAACGCTGATTCTGGTCTACCCGTTTATCAGCCTGCTCGTCTGCACGCTGGTTGGGCTGGGGGCACGTAAGCTCTCGACCGCCCTCTTTGGCGATCTTTTCTTCTCCCCTCCCGCGCGGCTTTCGCCCGTGCCCACGACCCGCTAACTAACCCTGTCCCATACGGGCTACAAAATAAGGCCTGCACAGACGGCTCCCTCTCCCTATGGGAGAGGGCTGGGGTGAGGGTGAACATACAGCTGTGGTGCTCGTTCCGTTCACCTTATGTTCCTTGCTATTCTATAACCGCACGAGCGGTGAACGTGCCAGGGTGGCTCAGTCGCCACCACCCTGGCAACCCGGGCTCCCGGCGGTAAATCGTCGCTTCGCGATACCCTCGGCTTATTCCTTCCGGCTATCGGGTCGGGCATGAGCCTGCATCCATGCAGGCCACGCCCTCTCGGCGCATCCCTGCGCCTCGCCCCGGCCTTCAGGAAACGCCTCAGCGATTTACAGCCGGACCAGGGCATCGCTGAAAGCCCTCAGTTAGTCTGAAGACAACGTTATTGCTTCTGCTTTCAAATTACTGAGGAACCCTCTACCCATCCGGGGGCACTTTCCCTCTTGTGCGGTTACGATTTGCTTATGTAAAACGATCGAGGATAATAAAGACATTGCGTATCAGTGATATGCCCCAATACTGTTGGTATATCCCCAAGAGACTCTGACATAGCCATGCCTGAACACTATCGTTACTCCTTGCCTGTCAAAGCGGGCGACCAGCGCCAGCTGGGCGAACTCACGGGCGCGGCCTGCGCCACCCTGGTGGCGGAAATTGCTGAGCGGCATCCAGGGCCGGTGGTGCTGGTTGCCCCGGACATGCAAAACGCCCTGCGCCTGCACGACGAAATTCGTCAGTTCACCGACAGTCTGGTATTCAGCCTGGCCGACTGGGAAACGCTTCCCTACGACAGTTTTTCTCCGCACCAGGAGATCATCTCCTCGCGCCTGTCGACGCTGTATCAGCTTCCCACCATGCAGCGCGGCGTGCTGATTGTGCCGGTGAATACCCTGATGCAGCGCGTCTGTCCGCACAGCTATTTGCACGGCCATGCGCTGGTGATGAAAAAAGGCCAACGCCTGTCGCGCGATGCCCTGCGCGTGCAGCTGGACGGAGCCGGCTATCGACATGTCGACCAGGTGATGGAGCACGGCGAATATGCGACGCGCGGTGCGCTGCTGGATCTCTATCCGATGGGCAGCGATCGGCCATATCGTCTGGATTTCTTTGATGATGAGATCGACAGCCTGCGCGTGTTCGACGCTGACACCCAGCGCACGCTGGAGGAAGTGGACTCCATTAACCTACTGCCCGCCCATGAGTTCCCGACGGATAAAACCGCCATCGAGCTGTTCCGCAGCCAGTGGCGCGACAGGTTCGACGTGAAGCGCGATGCCGAACATATCTACCAGCAAGTCAGCAAGGGCACCCTTCCGGCCGGGATCGAGTACTGGCAGCCCCTGTTCTTTAACGAACCGCTGCCGGCGCTGTTCAGCTACTTCCCGGCGAATACGCTGATTGTTAACACCGGGGATATCGACGCCAGTGCCAGCCGCTTTGAAAGCGAAACGCGCGCCCGCTTTGAAAACCGGGGCGTTGACCCGATGCGTCCGCTGCTGCCGCCGGAAATGCTGTGGCTACGTACCGACGAGCTCAACGCCGAGCTGAAACGCTGGCCGCGCATGCAGCTCAAAACCGACGCGCTTGCCGAGAAGGCGGCGAACACCAATCTCGCGTTCCGGACGCTGCCTGATCTGGCCGTCCAGGCGCAGCAGAAATCCCCCCTTGATAATCTGCGCAAGTTTCTTGAGTCCTTCACCGGGCCGGTGGTCTTCTCCGTTGAAAGTGAGGGTCGCCGTGAAGCGCTGGGCGAACTGCTGGGACGGATCAAAGTTGCGCCGAAGCGCATTCTTCGCCTGAGCGAAGCGACCGGAAATGGCCGTTACCTGATGATCGGCGCCGCCGAGCACGGATTCATTGATACGCTCAATAACCTGGCGTTGATTTGTGAAAGCGACCTGCTGGGCGAGCGCGTCGCGCGCCGTCGTCAGGACAGCCGTCGCACCATCAACCCAGACACCCTGATCCGTAACCTGGCCGAACTGCACCCCGGTCAGCCGATCGTTCACCTTGAACACGGGGTGGGTCGCTATCAGGGGATGACCACCCTCGAAGCAGGCGGCATCAAAGGTGAATACCTGATGCTGTCCTACGCCAACGACGCCAAACTGTACGTGCCGGTGTCGTCCCTGCACCTGATCAGTCGCTACGCCGGGGGCGCGGAAGACAACGCGCCGCTGCATAAGCTGGGCGGCGATGCCTGGGCGCGCGCGCGCCAGAAGGCAGCGGAAAAAGTACGCGACGTGGCCGCCGAGCTGCTGGATATTTACGCCCAGCGTGCGGCCAAAGAGGGCTATGCGTTTAAGCATGATAAAGAGCAGTATCAGCTGTTCTGCGACAGCTTCCCGTTTGAAACTACGCCGGATCAGGCCCAGGCCATTAACGCCGTGCTGAGCGACATGTGCCAGCCGCTGGCCATGGACCGCTTGGTCTGCGGTGACGTGGGCTTCGGCAAAACCGAAGTGGCGATGCGTGCCGCCTTTTTGGCGGTGGAAAACAACAAGCAGGTGGCGGTGCTGGTGCCGACTACCCTCCTCGCCCAGCAGCACTTCGACAACTTCCGCGACCGCTTCGCCAACTGGCCGGTGCGCATTGAGATGCTGTCGCGTTTTCGCAGCGCCAAAGAGCAGACGCAAATCCTGGAACAGGCAAGCGAAGGCAAAATTGATATTCTGATCGGCACTCACAAGCTGCTGCAAAGCGACGTGAATTGGAAAGATCTGGGGCTGCTGATCGTGGATGAAGAGCACCGCTTCGGGGTGCGCCATAAAGAGCGCATCAAAGCGATGCGCGCCGACGTCGACATTCTGACCCTGACCGCAACGCCGATCCCGCGCACCCTGAACATGGCGATGAGCGGCATGCGCGATCTGTCGATAATCGCCACCCCACCGGCGCGCCGTCTGGCGGTGAAAACCTTTGTTCGCGAGTACGACAATCTGGTGGTGCGCGAGGCGATCCTGCGCGAAGTGCTGCGCGGCGGCCAGGTGTATTACCTTTATAACGACGTCGAAAATATTCAGAAAGCCGCCGACAGGCTGGCAGAGCTGGTACCGGAAGCGCGCATCGCCATTGGTCACGGCCAGATGCGCGAGCGCGAGCTGGAGCGGGTGATGAACGATTTCCACCACCAGCGTTTCAACGTGCTGGTGTGTACCACCATCATTGAGACCGGGATCGACATTCCGACGGCGAACACCATCATCATCGAACGTGCGGATCACTTCGGCCTGGCCCAGCTGCACCAGCTGCGCGGGCGCGTCGGGCGCTCGCACCATCAGGCCTACGCCTGGCTGCTGACGCCGCATCCGAAGGCGATGACCACCGACGCGCAAAAGCGTCTGGAAGCTATCGCCTCGCTGGAAGATCTGGGTGCTGGCTTTGCGCTGGCGACCCACGACCTGGAGATCCGCGGCGCCGGTGAGCTGCTGGGTGAAGACCAGAGCGGCTCCATGGAAACCATCGGTTTCTCGCTGTATATGGAGCTGCTGGAAAATGCCGTCGACGCGCTTAAAACCGGACGTGAACCGTCTCTGGAAGATCTCACCAGCCAGCAGACCGAAGTGGAACTGCGCATGCCTTCTCTGCTGCCGGATGATTTTATTCCTGACGTGAATACCCGTCTGTCGTTCTACAAACGCATTGCCAGCGCGAAAAGCGAAGGCGAGCTGGAAGAGATCAAAGTCGAACTGATTGACCGTTTTGGGATATTGCCCGATGCGGCGCGTAACCTGCTGGATATTGCCCGCCTGCGTCAGCAGGCGCAGAAGCTGGGCATTCGCAAGCTTGAAGGCAATGAGAAAGGCGGCGTCATTGAGTTTGCCGAGAAGAACCACGTCGATCCGATGTGGCTGATTGGCCTCCTGCAAAAACAGCCGCAGCATTTCCGTCTTGATGGCCCGACGCGTCTGAAATTCACTCAGGATCTGACGGAACGTAAAACCCGCATGGACTGGGTGCGTAACTTTATGCGTCAGCTGGAAGAGAACGCCATCGCATAACGGTATCCCCCGCCAGCGCCCGGCTGGCGGGGGGACAATTTACAAACTCTTTGCACTTCGCCCGAACTTCCCGACTATACATTCGCCATAATTATCATTAACGCCTTATAAAACAATAACCTTATCATTTGTATGGATTATGATAATGATGATTTCTTCGCATTTTACCCGCTGGTTAACTCTGTTTGCGCTGGCCGCGACGGTTGCCGTCGCGCTCCCTGCTCGCGCAAATACCTGGCCTCTTCCGCCTGCCGGCAGCAACGTCGTAGGTGAAAACCGCTTTCACGTGGTTGAAAACGATGGCGGTTCGCTGGAAGCGATTGCCAAAAAATATAACGTCGGGTTCCTGGCGCTGTTGCAGGCCAACCCGGGCGTAGATCCATACGTGCCCCGGGCAGGCAGCGTACTGACGATTCCGCTGCAAACCATCCTGCCGGACGCGCCGCGTCAGGGCATTGTGATTAACCTCGCCGAGCTGCGTCTGTATTACTACCCGCCGGGCAAGAACGAAGTGGCCGTCTACCCTATCGGCATTGGTCAGCTGGGGGGCGATACGCTCACGCCTACCATGGTCACCACCGTCTCTGATAAGCGCGCTAATCCTACCTGGACCCCGACGGCAAACATTCGCGCCCGTTATAAAGCTCAAGGTATCGACCTTCCTGCCGTGGTGCCTGCTGGCCCGGATAATCCGATGGGGCACCATGCGATTCGCCTGGCGGCATACGGTGGGGTTTATCTTCTGCACGGAACGAATGCGGATTTCGGGATCGGGATGCGCGTCAGCTCCGGCTGCATTCGCCTGCGCGATGACGATATCAAAACGCTCTACCGCGTGATCGCCCCTGGCACGAAAGTGAATATCATTAATACGCCGGTTAAAGTGTCTGAAGAGCCGGGTGGCGTCCGTCTGGTTGAGATCCACCAGCCGCTATCGAAAAACATCAATGACGATCCGCAGACGCTGCCGATTAATCTGAATGCCTCGATGGTGAGCTTTAAAACGAATGCCAATACCGATGGCGCGGTGATGGAGCGGGCGATGGAAGCGCGCTCGGGGATGCCAACCGATGTCACGCGGCATCATGAGGTTGCTCAGCAATCAATGTAAAGCAGTAATAACGACAAACGCCCTGCATCAGCAGGGCGTTTTTTATTGCAGTGGCATAACGGAGGGTTGCGTTACGCTTATTTGTAGATAACAGCGGTACCGTGCAGGGTGTTAGGACCGGTCACAGAGGTGATGCGGAATGATTTCGCACCCATTTCGTCAGCTTTTTGTACCAGCTGATCTTCCAGAGAGCCCAGATTAGTCCCGGCAGTGGCAGAGATGGTACCGACTTTCTGCTGGTCTGCTGGCGTGGATTGCACTTCAACAGCAGCGAAGCTTGCGAAAGAGAGTGAGCTCAGAACGGCGGCAGCGATGAGGGTTTTAACGTTTTTCATGATTTTATACCTTTAGGCAGATGATGTAGTGGTCGTTAGTTATTTAGTTAACGATCGATAGGTAAATGATAGATGTGATCCAGGTCACACGTCAACCCATTTTTATAATGGTCGTTAAATTAATTTCATTTGCCTTATATTTCATAAAGATAAAATTAAATTATTTTTCAGAAATCACCGCTGGTCGTTGCAGACGTTTATTTTTATAATGACTATTCAACAAAACAACAGAGGACCAACGGCACATGACAACCGATGTCACGCGTTGCGCGAAGAAAAGCCGTGGCCGACCAAAAGTGTTCGACAGGGATGCGGCGCTCGATAAGGCCATGACGCTCTTCTGGCAGCATGGGTATGAAGCCACGTCGCTTTCCGATCTCGTGGAAGCAACGGGCGCGAAAGCCCCTACCCTGTACGCAGAGTTCACCAACAAAGAAGGCTTATTCCGGGCCGTTCTGGACAGATACATCGCGCGCTTCGCGGCAAAACATGAAGCCCAGCTGTTCTGCGAAGAAAAAACGGTTGAGCAGGCATTGCAGGATTATTTCACGGCAATCGCGACCTGCTATACCAGCAAGGACACGCCTGCGGGCTGTTTTATGATCAACACCTCCGCGACCCTCGCGGCATCGTCTAAAGAGATTGCCAACACGGTCAAATCGCGACATGCGATGCAGGAGGAGACGCTCAGCACGTTTCTGGCTCAGCGTCAGCAGCGCGGCGAAATACCGGCGCATTGCCGTCCGCAGGAGCTTTCCCAGTATCTGAGCTGTATTTTACAGGGGATGTCCATCAGCGCCCGTGAAGGCGCGACGCTGGAAAAATTGCAGGGGATTACGCAAACAACGCTGCGCCTGTGGCCTGAACTTCTTAAACTCTGACGCAAAAAAAAAGCTCCTCAGCCTGAGCGCATGAGGAGCTAAGTTCAGAGAACATCTTTTTTACACTTTGTTATTCAGTATCAGCTGACCGTTGCTGTCGAGAGGGATCTGCGTGCCAGGATCTTTATCCATGCGGATTTTGCCCTGCTGATCGCCAATTTTGTAGGTTACGTCGTAGCCCAACATTTTTTCAGACTTGTCATACACGGTTTTACAGCGCTGCTGCGTTGTGGTGTAGGTATCATTTTCCTGCATCGCGCCCTGTACCTGGTTACCGGCATAACCGCCACCCAGCGCACCAACCACCGTCGCGACATCCTTACCACGGCCGCCACCAAACTGATGACCAATCACCCCACCAGCAACCGCGCCCAGCACGGAGCCAGCGATACGGTTTTCATCCTGAACCGGACGACGGTGGGTGACAGAAACATTACGGCACTCCTGACGAGGCGTCTTGACCGTCTCTTTGATCGGTGTAGCGGAAACCACCTGCGCATACTGCGGGCCACGATCAAGTACGTTCAGACTGGCAACGGCAGCCACACCTAACGCAGCTGCGACGCCAATCCCTATACCCGCCAACATTGATTTATTCACGGGACTTCCTCCTTTGTTGCAATTGGTAGCAATTTTGCAGCGCAATAAACGCTTCGCCAATAAGATAAAGGATCAAAATCAGGGCTGTTGACCGGGACAACGTGGGTTTAAGAGAACTCTTAAGCGTCAGGAGGGAAATGCACAGCATGATGTGCTAAGAATTCCCTCCGGAGGGCCCGGAGGGAGAGAGAAATTAGTGCAGCTTCAGGCGTGGACGGATCACGCGGTTGATGCGGCCAACCAGCATCATCAGGCCGGTTTTGAAGTAGCCGTGCAGCGCAATCTGGTGCATACGGTACAGAGAAATGTACACGAAGCGGGCGATGCGCCCTTCCACCATCATGGAGCCGCGCATCAGGTTACCCATCAGGCTGCCCACGGTGGAGAAGTTTGAGAGCGACACCAGAGAGCCGTGGTCTTTGTAGACATAGGCTTTCATCGGTTTGCCTTTCATCTGCGCCAGGATGTTATGCAGCACGAGGCTTGCCATCTGGTGCGCGGCCTGGGCGCGAGGCGGTACAAATCCGCCTTCCGGACGTGCGCAGGAGGCACAGTCGCCAATGGCGAAGATGTCCGGATCGCGCGTGGTTTGCAGCGTCGGCTCTGTCACCAGCTGGTTAATGCGGTTCGTCTCCAGCCCACCGATATCTTTCATGAAATCAGGCGCTTTGATCCCCGCAGCCCAAACCATCAGGTCGGCCTGGATATATTCGCCGTCTTTGGTATGCAGGCCGCCCTCATCCGCGCTGGTCACCATGGTCTGGGTCAGCACGCGCACGCCCAGTTTGGTCAGCTCGTTGTGCGCCGCGCCGGAAATACGCGGCGGCAGCGCAGGCAGAATACGTTCACCTGCTTCCACCAGCGTCACATTCAGCGCTTCGTTAGTCAGCCCTTTGTAGCCGTAGCTGTGCAGCTGTTTGACCGCATTGTGCAACTCCGCCGATAATTCAACGCCCGTTGCGCCGCCGCCCACGATAGCAATGTTGACCTTGCCGTTAGCACCCATGTTATTGGTGTACTTCAGGAACAGGTTAAGCATCTCCTGATGGAAACGACGCGCCTGATGCGGGTTATCCAGGAAGATGCAGTGCTCTTTTACGCCTGGGGTGTTGAAATCATTGGAGGTACTGCCCAGGGCCATCACCAGCGTGTCATAGGCCAGCTTGCGCTCAGGAACCAGCAACTCGCCTTTATCATCACGCAGCTCAGCCAGCGTGATGGTTTTGTTTTCACGATTGATATCCACCACCGAACCCAGCTGGAACTGGAAGTGGTGGTTACGCGCATGCGCCAGATAGCTCAGCGCATCCACGCCCTCATCCAGTGACCCGGTCGCCACTTCGTGCAGTAACGGCTTCCACAGATGACTGTGGTTACGATCCACCAGCGTGATTTTGGCTTTCTTACCGCGACCCAGCTTCTTACCCAGCTGTGTCGCCAGCTCCAGTCCGCCAGCACCACCGCCGACAATCACTATCTTTTTCAATGGCGTAGTCAACGTGACCCCCTCAAATTATTAACCAATTGTTAATTAAAAGTTATATAAATAACCCTTAATTAACAACAGGTTACTGCGCTGAAACCATTCAGATTCATTGAGAATAGCACGTCAGGCGCATTGGTCATACCAAAATTGATATGTATCAAGTTTTGATGGTTTAAAAGTAGACAACTCTGACAAAAAAGAGGCCCGGTACGCTTTCACGTACCGGGCCTTTATCAGGTTCAGGGAGATCAGCCCAGCGTTTTAAAGGCTTTAATACGCTGCAAGTGCGGGGAAATGTTTTTGAACTTGTGGGTCTGCTCTTCGTCCCAGACAATTTCGTAGTAATGGTGCAGAAGCTCGGCGGCGCGGGAGCTGTTCAGCGCTTCATCGTTGCGGGAAAGGATCACCAGACACCGATCGCGGTTCTTTTCACGGAAATTGCTCACGCATTTAGTTGCGATGTCGGCGTACTCCTCCGGGCGATCGATTTTGCCTTCCATGTTTTCGTTCGGAAAGAGGTTAGGATTAAAAATGACCTGACGGATATCGCACAAAAAACCGATGCGCTCTGCCCAGTATCCTCCTAACCCCACGCCGCAGATCAGCGGGCGATCGTCGATATTGAGCTGCAACATTTTATCCACTTCTTTAAGCAGATGCTGCATGTCATGCTTCGGATGACGTGTGCTGTAACTGATCAGCCGGACATCCGGATCGATAAACTGCAATTGCAGCACTTTCTCATGATTACCAGGACTGTTTGAGTCAAAACCGTGTAAATAAATGATCATCGTCTCACCACGCTACGCCTTCCGGGATGAATTAAAGGGCTGCTTTATGTGCCTGCCAGCGCTCGTTCAGGGCTTCAAGCCGGGCGTTTACCGTTTTCCAGCGCGCCGAGTCCATCAGCTCCTGACGACTAAATGAACCTTTATGATACAATTGTGTAACACGTTCAGCATTGATCGGCGACAGGTTATCCAGCACGCTCACCGCCCCTTTACGATTATTGCAGACGAGGATCATATCGCAACCCGCATCCAGCGAAGCCTGCCCACGTTCGGCATAGCTACCCATAATTGCCGCCCCCTCCATGGATAAATCGTCAGAGAAAATTACGCCATTGAAGCCTAATTCCTGACGCAGTACGGTTTTCAGCCAGTGCGGAGAGCCGCTGGCCGGACGAGGATCGACCTCACTGTAGATGACGTGCGCAGGCATGATGGCATCCAGCTTGTTATCAGCGATCAGCGAGCGGAAAACCGACATGTCTTTAGCGCGAATGTCTGCTTCCGGGCGCGGATCGCGCGGGGTTTCTTTATGGGAATCCGCCGTCACCGCCCCGTGGCCCGGGAAATGTTTGCCGGTGGTTTTCATGCCCGCAGCATGCATACCGTCAATAAAGCGCGTCGCCATTGCCAGCGCAATACGCGGATCGTCATGATACGAACGCTCACCAATTGCCGCGCTAATGTGTCCTACGTCCAGCACCGGGGCGAAGCTGATGTCGATATCCATGGCGATCATCTCGCTGGCCATCAGCCAGCCGGCGTCCTGCGCCAGTTGACCGCCCTCTTCGATCCCCAGCAGCGCAGCAAAAGATTGCGCGGCGGGTAAACGGGTAAACCCTTCGCGGAAACGCTGCACACGCCCACCTTCCTGGTCTACGGCCACCACCAGGTGATTGCGCGACGCCGCACGGATCTGGCGAACCAGCTCACGCAACTGCTCCGGATCATGATAATTGCGGGTGAAAAGAATCAGCCCCCCTACCAGCGGATGCGCCAGAATTTCGCGCTCTTCCGCATCCAGCTCAAACCCTTCGACATCCAACATTACTGGACCCACACCTACCTCTCTTATCCTTTCGTTTGTAACTGACGCCAGGCATCATTTGCCAGCGCAATAAATTGTTTGTCATCTGTCTGCTGAAGGCGCATTTCAAACCATCCCGCCATCAGCATCAACACCCACGGACGCCAGCGCGCGACCTGCCGCGCAAGGGTGAGCGCATTGATGTTGGCGTTTCGGGCATAGGCGGTTATCAGCTGCTCGCGCGACGCCTCATCAGGCATCCAGACCGCAGCGAGTTCGAGCGCCACGTCACCGTCTCCGGCATATTCCCAGTCGATAAGTTTCTCGCCTGCCGTGGTATGAACGATATTACCCGCGTGGACATCCATATGCAGCGGCGCCAGACGTAACGCCTGCGGCTCTCCCGCTCTGCGTAGCCGCTTAAGCTGCGCCAGCCAGTAGGGCGTGCGTCGTCCAGGCGCAGCCTGCTGCCAGTAGTGATCCAGCAAAGGAAGTAACGTTACCCGCCAGCCCAGACGCGGCTGGCGATGCAGATGATACAGCATGGCTGCAAGCGCAGGCGTATCGGGAAGCTCGCTTTTGATCTCACCCGCAATAAACGCCACCGCCATCCAGTCTCTGATAAAGAGATGAGGTTGTGGCGCAAGGTCGGCGGGCAGGCGCTTCAGGGCGCGGAACTGGCGACGAAAATGGGAGGCAGGCGCGGCGGCATCGTGATGCTGACGTAAAACCAGCCGATGGTCGCCACGCTCAATAATGCAACTCGCGCCGCCAAGCCCGGCGGGGGCTTGCGGCGCGATAACACGGTACTGAGGGAAATAACGCGTCAGGACGTCATGACGCGTGCGCTTATTGTTGCGTAACGGCACCTTTACCTGACCAGATAATTTCGCCGGTCTGAACCAGCATTAACTGCATCTGCAACGACGGCGTGTTCACGTTGCCTGTCGCGTTAGAATAAAGGACATACTGCGCGCCAACGTTGCGGGCAATACCCATCGCTTTACTGCGCGAACCCAGGCTGTCCTGAGGCGACAGACCAAGCTGCTGCTTGGCGACCGCGAGCTGCTGAGCTGAGACCAGCGTAAATTTACCGTTGTTTGCCAGCGCGTTGCGCAGGGTTTCCGTCGCTTCTCCCGCATTCAGGGAACCGTTTGTACGGTTGTTCACGCTGTCCACCAGCAGCACGCTACCGGGCGTAACGCCCTGTGCCTGCAACATTTTGCCCACCATCGGCTGCATTGCGCCGTTCCAGTCATAGTGGCGTACTCGCGGCGCAGGCTGTGCGGTGTCGTCCGGATGTTCGATCGGGCCAGGCTGCGCCGGAATGGTCGGTACAGACGGCACGGTTGGAACAGGCTGCGCTGGCGTTGTTGGCTGTTCCGTTCCCGGCTTCGCCTGATCTACCGGTGCTGGTTCTTCCGTTCGCGTCACACAACCCGCCAGAAAGAGTGCAAAAGCACTCAGGAGCGCATAACGGCTCATTGTTTTAATCAAGGTTCACTCCTTACAAATAAAGATAAAGTCTCACCTTATGTGCACCCAGATAGCTGGCGCTGCCGTAGAGCGTGACTGACGATCTTGCCGGGATAGTCACGCTGCGCGGCGCCTCAAGCGGGTGCATCTCAAGACCTCTCACGTCATACCAGTAGAAGCGATAATGCACCGTCACTGGCTCTTGCCTTTCGTTATAGAGCGTAGAGGAGGCTGAAGACTGGATTTCGCTTATGGTCAGCGAAGGTTTCTCCGCCGTGATGCCCGCAGCAAGCACTGAGGACTCCATCACCAGCGTCTGTTCTTCACTGACCGGGATGGCGGGACGCGCGCTGCACCCAACCATTACCAGCGTCACGATCAGCGCTGCAATACGCCCAGTTAACATATTAAAGACCTTTATGTGCCAGCATCGGTCCCAGTGGACGTCCACCCAGCAGATGCATATGAATATGATAGACTTCCTGGCCGCCATGGCGATTACAGTTCATGATCAGACGGTATCCGTCTTCAGCAATCCCTTCCTGCTCTGCGATTTTCGCGGCCACCGTAAGCATACGGCCCAGCGCCACTTCATGCTCGGTTTTAACGTCATTGACGGTCGGGATCAGAATATTGGGAATAATAAGGATGTGCGTCGGCGCCTGGGGAGAAATGTCGCGGAAAGCCGTGACCAGTTCATCCTGATAGACAATATCCGACGGAATTTCTCGGCGGATAATTTTACTGAAAATCGTTTCTTCAGCCATGACCTTTTCCTTTTAAGTTTAATCTGGCGTCGTGCGTCCGTTGTTAACACACATTGTCTGATTTACTGCGTGACACAAGACAAGAGTATGAGCGAGTTTCTCCTGTCCTTTCAACCTTCTCCCGTGATTTCTTTCCTGATTGTCCGCCATCTGGCTGAAGAGGCATCGCTTTAGGACATTTCTTTTCTGAAACCTTATTTCAGTTCATCCCGAAACATCTGTTTACAGCGTTAATCACAATGCGTATATTTCGCATTTGCATTTTCATGAGCATTTTTAACATAGAAAACGACGTCAGCCCGTGCTAGCGGGACTGTCGCGAATTACCTTCACCATTCACTAAGGGTTTGATGATGTCTTTCATTAATCACACCAGGGATGGGCAACATCAGCCTGCCGCAACACCTTCGTTGCTGGCCGCCTGCATTGCTATGGCATTGACGCCAACCGCCGCTTTCGCTGCTTCAACCACCGAAGATACCGTCGTCGTAGACGGGGGTTTTGACAACACACAGGATCTTTCTGCCAGCCAGGATCAGGATTACAGCGTAAAAACCACCACCACCGGCACCAAACTGTTGCTGGTTCCCCGCGACATCCCACAGTCCGTCAGCGTTATCAGCCAGCAACGTATGGCTGACCAGAATCTGCAATCCATCGGACAGGTGCTGACGAATACCACGGGCATTACGGCCCAGGTGCAGGACAGCGACCGTACCGTGTTTTACTCACGCGGCTTTTTCGTCAGCAACTACGCCTATGACGACCTGCCAACCTCCATCAGTGAAGTGTGGAACTTTGGTGATACCGCCGCGGATACCGCGATTTATGACCGCATCGAAGTGGTTCGCGGCGCCACCGGCCTGATGTCCGGCACGGGCAACCCGGCGGCGTACGTTAATATGGTGCGTAAGCACGCGGACAGCCCGGAATTTAAAGGTAACGTCTCCGCCAGTTACGGCAGCTGGGACAAGCAGCGCTACGTGCTGGATCTCCAGGCGCCGCTGGTAGAGTCAGGTAAGGTACGGGGCCGTCTGATTACGGGTTATCAGGACAACGACAGCTTCTTGGATAACTACCACTACCGGAAGAAATTCCTCTACGGTGTGATGGACGCGGATGTCACCGACAGCACCACCCTCTCGGTAGGGTATGAGTATCAGGAAAGCCATACCGCCGACCCAACCTGGGGCGGGCTGCCGACCTGGTACAGCGACGGAAGTAAGACCCACTACAATCGCAGCCAGACTGTCGCACCTGACTGGGCTTATTCAGATAAAGACAGCACCCGCATCTTCGCTAACCTGACTCAGCGTTTCGATAATGGCTGGGAAGCGCACATCAACGGTATGCACGCTGAAACCAACTTCGACTCCAAACTGATGTATATGTCCGGCTATCCGGATAAAGAGACCGGTGCGGGCCTGGTGGGTTACGGAGGCTGGAACCGTGGGGAACGTAAACAGGATGCGGTTGACGCCTTCCTGCGCGGCGGCTTCGATCTCTTTGGCCGTCAGCACGAAATGATGTTCGGCGGCAGCTTCAGCCGTCAGCGTAACCATTACGACAACTCCATGCCGGATGCGGTATACGGCATGGTTGATGTCGGCAACTTTAAGAACTGGAACGGGAACATCGCCGATCCCCAGTGGACGCCGTGGAAACTCTACAGCAAGGATGATATTCGCCAGTCTTCAGCCTATTCGTCGGCTCGTTTCTCGCTGGCCGATCCGCTGCACCTGATCCTGGGCGCGCGCTACACCCAATATAACATTCGTTATAACCCGGCAGGATCGCCGAATACCCGTCTGGAAAGCACCAAAGATGATGTCACGCCGTACGCCGGCCTGGTGTATGACATCAATGAGGACTGGTCGACCTACGTCAGCTATACCTCTATCTTCCAGCCGCAGGATAAGCGCGATGCCAGCGGACGTTATCTTGACCCTACCACGGGTAAAAGCTACGAAGCCGGGGTGAAGGCGGACTGGTTTAATACCCGCCTCACCACCTCGCTGGCGATTTTCCGCATTGAGCAGGATAACGTCGCCAGCAACACCTATACCTACATGCCGAGCGGTGAGTCGATCTATGAATCGCTGGACGGGGTGGTCAGCAAAGGGGTCGAGTTCGAGCTCAATGGTGCCCTGACCGATAACTGGCAGCTGACCTTCGGCGCGACGCGTTACATCGCAGAAGATAAGAATGGCAACGCCGTCAGCTCCGATCAGCCGCGCACAACCATGAAGCTCTTCACCCGCTATCAGTTGCCAATGCTGCCGGAACTGACCGTGGGCGGTGGCGTAAACTGGCAGAACAAAGTGTGGACGGACGTGGAAGGCGGCCCGGCAGGACGTTCCCGCGCGGAGCAAGGCAGCTATGGGCTGGTGAACCTGTTCAGCCGTTATCAGGTCACCAAAGATTTTGCGGTGCAGGCTAACGTCAACAACCTGTTCGACAAAGAGTATTACGATTACGTCGGCTCTTATGTAGTGTATGGCGCGCCGCTGAACGTCTCGGTGAGCGCGAGCTACGATTTCTGAGTGACAGAAGCCCGGTGGCGCTGCGCTTACCGGGCCTACCCATCACGTAGGCCCGGTAAGGTGCCGCCGCCACCCGGCACCACAAGCCGCAGTAATAAAAAAGGCAGCCATTCGGCTGCCTTAGTCTCCCCAGGTCACAGCTTAGTTGTTGCGGATGTACTCATCCATTTCGGTTTTCAGGTTATCGGATTTCGTACCGAAGATTGCCTGAACACCAGAACCTGCAACAACGACGCCCGCTGCGCCCAGTTTTTTCAGACCCGGCTGGTCTACTTTCGCAACGTCGGCAACGCTCACACGCAGACGAGTGATACACGCGTCCAGGTTAGTGATGTTCTCTTTACCACCGAAGGCAGCTACCAGAGCAGGCGCCATTTCGCTGGTCGCACCGGCTTTGCTGTCTTCCGTTGCATCTTCACGACCCGGCGTTTTCAGGTCCAGTGCTTTGATCAGCACGCGGAAGACGGTGTAGTACACCACTGCGTAGCCCGCACCCACAATTGGGAACAGCCACAGCTTGCTGCTGTTACCGGACAGAACGATGAAGTCGATCAGACCGTGAGAGAAGGACGTACCGTCACGCATACCCAGCAGGATACAGATTGGGAATGCCAGACCTGCCAGTACCGCGTGGATGATGTACAGGATCGGCGCAACGAACATGAAGGAGAACTCGATCGGCTCGGTGATACCGGTCAGGAACGAGGTCAGCGCTGCGGAGATCATGATACCGCCCACTTTTGCACGGTTCTCTGGTTTAGCAGAGTGCCAGATCGCAATTGCGGCGGCCGGCAGACCGTACATTTTGAACAGGAAGCCACCAGACAGTTTACCTGCCGTTGGGTCACCCGCCATGTAGCGTGGGATGTCGCCGTGGAACACCTGGCCTGCTGCGTTGGTGTATTCACCAATCTGCATCTGGAATGGAACGTTCCAGATGTGGTGCAGACCAAATGGTACCAGGCAGCGCTCAATGAAGCCGTAGATACCGAACGCCACAACCGGGTTCTGGTAAGCCGCCCACTGAGAGAAGGTCTGGATTGCTGTACCGATTGGTGGCCAGATGAAAGACAGAACCACACCGGTGAAAATCGCGGCCAGACCAGAAATGATCGGCACAAAACGTTTACCCGCGAAGAAGCCCAGATACTCAGGCAGCTTGATGCGATAGAAGCGGTTAAACATATACGCTGCAATCGCACCGGAGATGATACCACCGAGAACACCGGTGTCCGCCAGATGCTTAGCGGCAATCTCTTCAGCAGGTAAGTGCAGTACCAGCGGCGCAACCACAGCCATGGTTTTCACCATGATGCCGTAAGCAACAACGGACGCCAGCGCGGATACACCGTCGTTATTGGTGAAGCCCAGAGCAACACCGATAGCGAAGATCAGCGGCATGTTAGCAAAAACAGAACCGCCTGCTTCGGCCATCACGTGGGAAACTACGGCTGGCAGCCAGCTGAAGTTTGCAGAACCGACACCCAGCAGGATACCTGCGATAGGCAGTACGGATACTGGCAGCATCAGCGATTTACCGACCTTTTGCAGGTTAGCAAATGCATTCTTAAACATAATTGAGAGTGCTCCTGAGTATTTGTGCTTTTTTTACGTTTTCACGCATTGGCCCGGGGGGAGTACCGCGCCGTGGACAGGACATCTAAGCGCCCTTTATTTATTACACAGAGTAAAATAATTCCCTCTGAGTTTGTTTGACGGCTATCACGTTTCAGTTCAAGACGGCCAAAAAACTTGCAGATATTTACATAAAGCATGTCTGGATGTGTCTAAAAACGCCATCACCGCCCCAAATGAGGCGGTGAACTTTACTCGTTTTACTTATTAATTACGAGCCTAAAAATAACAGGCGTATCAGACAGATTGCAGGTGGGCGGGGTCGATATGGAACAGACTGGCGAAGTTTTCCGTTGTCACGCGAGCCAGCTCTTCAATACTGACACCTTTCAGAACGGCCATATACTCAGCGACATCCCGGGTCATCGCTGGCTGATTTTCTTTGCCGCGATGAGGCACCGGTGCCAGGTACGGGGAATCGGTTTCCACCAGAATACGATCCAGCGGAACATATCGCGCCGCATCACGCAGTTGCTCAGCATTCCGGAACGTTACAATCCCCGAGAACGAGATATAAAAGCCTAAATCAAGCAGCTTACCCGCCGTTTCTCTGTCTTCAGTGAAACAGTGTAGTACGCCACCGCAATCCGTCACCTTTTCTTCCCGCAGGATCGCCAGCGTGTCGGCGCGCGCATCGCGGGTATGAACGATAACAGGCTTATTCAGTTCACGGCCAATACGGATGTGGTTGCGGAAGGATTCCTGCTGGCGAGGTTTCGTTTCCGGGGTGTAGAAATAGTCGAGACCGGTCTCGCCCATCGCCACTACGCCCTCTTCTGCGGCAAGACGGCGTAAATCCTCAACGTCGTACGCTTCATCCTGATTCAGCGGATGCACGCCGCAGGAGAAGACGACATTATCGCGCTCGCCTACCAGTTCACGCATGGCGCGGTAACCCGGCAACGTGGTCGCCACGGCCAGGCAAAATTTCACATCGCGCGCGGCGGCTTTCGCCAGCACGTCGTCCACATTTTTATGCAGGGACTGATAATCCAGGCCATCGAGATGGCAGTGTGAGTCGACTAAAAACATAATGTCTCTCTCAGAGGTGGGAAACCGGCGGTATGACGCCTGGTTGCAGGTAGTGTTCGATACGCAGTAACTGGTCGGTCAGTAAAAGCTCGCGATTGAGACCGGTTACCGTCAAAAGTTGTTCACGACTCTGGCAGATATCATGAAGGATAGCGTGCAGCGACTGCCCTGACAGGCGATTCGCCAGCGTGGTGACCAGCGCCCACACGTCAGGGTTAGTCAGAAGCGTCGCCCCCTGCTGGATTTTGAGCGCATCCAGCAGCAGCGCGGCCAGCCAGTGCAGCCGTTCCGGTGCCTGATCGCTGTTCAGCGCTGGCAGCACGCTAAGCCAGTCATGGCTGTCGAGGGCTGATTCAACCGCACGACATAGCGTTTCACGCTGGGACCACACTTCCGGCTGCAATAAGGCCAGCGCAGCCGCAGGCGCACCGCTGCACAGGCGCAACGCCGAGCGCGCCGCATCTTGTGACACCGTCACTTCTCGCTCAAGCCAGGCGAGCGCCCAGGATTCCTGAGGGACAGCGAGGTGGTGAAGAAGGCAGCGACTGCGCAGCGTCGCCAGCAAGCGTTCCGGCTCGCGGCAGGAGAGGAAAAACCAGGTATTCTCTGGCGGCTCTTCCAGGGTTTTTAACAGGGCGTTGGCTGCGGCTTCCGTGAGTAGCGCGGCGTCATTCAGCCACACCACTTTCGCCCCCCCCAGACGCGCATATTCGTACAGTTTCTCACTGACCTCACGCACCGCGTCGATACCGAGCGTATTTTTGCCCTTCTCGGGTTCGAGGGTGTAATAGTCAGGATGCGTGCCCGCCTGCATGAGCTGGCAACCCCGGCATTTACCGCAGCTTTTATGTCCTTCCGGCTGTTGGCACATCAGAAAGCGGGTGATGGCGTAAATCAACGCATCATCACCCATTCCCGGCAGCGCCTGGATCAGTAACGCATGATGCCCCCGACCAACCTGATAGCTGCCGATCAGCTGTTCAAAGTGTGGGCGCAACCATGGATACCATTTCATGCCTGCTGCTCCTGTAGCCACTGCGTAACGGTCTGCTGAATATCACGCGTAACGTCTTCAAGGGATTGCGTCGCATCGATGGTACGAATGGTCTTGTCCTGCCCGGCCAGTTCCAGATAACGCGCACGGGTGCGGTTAAAGAAATCAAAAGACTCCTGTTCAATGCGGTCCAGTTCGCCGCGGGCACGGGCGCGCTTCAGGCCCACCTCAGGAGTTACGTCCAGATACAGCGTCAGGTCAGGACGGAAATCGCCCAGAACCGCGTCGCGAAGCGTAGCCAGCATGGCCTGATCGATACCCCGGCCCCCGCCCTGATACGCCTGGGTTGAGAGATCGTGGCGATCGCCAATCACCCATTTCCCTTCTGCCAGAGCGGGTTTGATCACCGTCTCCACCAGCTGAACGCGCGCAGCATAGAACATCAGCACTTCCGCTTTGTCGGTAATAACTTCATCGCCAACGGATTTGATATCCAGAACCAGGCTGCGCAGTTTTTCCGCCAGCTGCGTACCGCCCGGCTCGCGGGTAAAGACCATGTCGGCAACGCCAAGCGACGTAAGCGTATCCACCACCACGTTACGGGCAGTTGTTTTGCCCGCCCCTTCGAGTCCCTCAATGACAATGTATTTACTGCGCATTTTTTTCCTTAAGTGCCTTCAGATAGTCCTGAACGGAGCGATTGTGGCTGGCCAGGTTGGTATTAAACGTATGCCCCCCTTTTCCGTCAGCCACAAAATAGAGATACGGCGTTTTGGCCGGGTGCGCGGCGGCCTTCAACGATGCTTCACTCGGCGTCGCGATCGGTCCAGGCGGCAGGCCGCTAATCACGTAGGTATTATACGCCGTTGGCGTCTCCAGATCTTTTCTGGAAATCCTGCCGTTGTAGTTTTCGCCCATGCCGTAGATGACGGTAGGATCGGTTTGCAAACGCATGCCGATGCTCAGACGGTTAATAAACACCGAGGCAACCTGGTCACGTTCGGCAGCAACGGCCGTCTCTTTCTCGATGATCGAGGCCATCGTCATGAACTGGTTTTGATCTTTATAAGGCAGGCCCTCTGCTCGCCCTTTCCAGGCAGCGTCTACCGCCGCGACCATTTTGTTGTGCGCGCGCTTCAGAATGGCCACATCCGTCGTGCCTGCCGTATACATCCACGTATCGGGCCAGAACCAGCCTTCCACCCACTCGGGATGTTCGAATTTTAAGGCGTCTGCCACGGTCTGGTAGCGGTCATCTTTCAGCGTATGCTTAATGTATGGCGCGTCCCGCAGCTGCCTGAGGTAATCGCTCAGACGCATACCTTCCACAAAACGCAGCGGGAACTGGGCTTCTTTACCACTCTCCAGCAGTTGCAGCATCTCGCGCACGGTCATGCCAGGGGTAAAGCGATAGGTGCCGGCCTTGAAATGGGACAGGTCCGGTTCAATACGCAGCAGCCACTGGAATACGCGTGGGCGATTGATAATTTTGTCGTCATACAGCTGCTGACCAAGCGCCTGCCGCCCGGTACCCGCTTTCAGGGTAAAAATCGTCTCGTCTTTAATCAGGATCTGACTCTCCGCCAGCTGACGGACTTTCCACACTCCCGCTCCGCCAGCGATACCGAACGCAACGATAAGAAGGAGGACAAAGCGTAACATTTTCTTCATGACTACCTGGTTTGCTCACATAACGGGGCCAGAAACTGGAACAGCTCGCGGGATGACCAGCATTTGCGGCCATAAGCGCGAACGGGGACAACGGGCATCAGCGCATTGCAGATAACAACTTCATCGGCAGACAGCAGCGCCTCTTCCTTAGCGTTGACTTCGACAACGCGAAAGCCTGCACGTGCCAGCTGGTGCATACAAAACTGCCGCATAATGCCGTTGACGCCGGCCTGCTCCAGCGAAGGCGTGAACACATCACAGCCCTTCCGCCAGAGTAAATTAGCCGCACAGCATTCCGTAATGTACCCTTCGCTGTCAAGAACCAGCGCCTCCCCGGCCTCCGTCTGCTCAAGATGAGTACGAATAAGCACCTGTTCAAGGCGGTTGAGATGTTTTATACCAGCGAGCATCGGGTTTCGCCCCAGACGTACCGGACTTAGCGCCAGGGCTACGCCCTCTTCACGCCAGTGCGCATAATGGGAAGGATAATCTGAAACGGAAAGGACCCGCGTAGGATGCAGACAGGCAGAACCGCTATAGCCCCGGCCACCGCTCCCGCGGCTAATAATGACTTTCAGGACGCCGCTTGCTTTATCTGACGCCAGCCGACGCATTTCACTTTCAAGAATGTCCCACTGCGAGAAGGGGATCAGTAATGCTTCGCAGGCTTTTTGTAAACGAAGGATATGGGCCCCGAGCAGACACACGCCACCGTCGAGAATACGCGCAGTCGTGAAACAGCCATCGCCAAACTGGGTCGCCCTGTCGCTGGCTGGCAGCGTTTCTTGCTCAAGGCCATTAATCAAAAACATGGTGGCTCCTTATGCGTGGAGGCTCAGTCTGGCAGGATGTGAGCAGCCGGACAAGGGGATTTCACCTAATAAAAAAGGCCCGGCAAGCGGACCTTTTTTATCGTCAGCGACTAACCAGACTCAGACCTTTTTGAAGATCAGAGAGCCGTTAGTCCCACCGAAGCCGAAGGAGTTACACAGGGTATACTCCATACCGCTAACCTGGCGCGCTTCGTGAGGAACGAAGTCCAGATCGCAACCTTCATCCGGATAATCCAGGTTGATGGTTGGCGGTACAGCCTGATCGCGCAGCGCGAGAATAGAGTAGATTGACTCTACTGCCCCCGCAGCACCCAGCAGGTGACCGGTCATGGATTTCGTGGAGCTTACCATTACGCGGCCGGCAGATTCGCCGAAGATAGACTTAACAGCCTGCGCTTCTGCTTTATCGCCCGCAGGGGTAGACGTCCCATGGGCGTTAACGTAGCCAATCTGTGCTGGCGTAATGCCCGCATCGCGGATGGCGTTTTCCATCGCCAGCGCAGCGCCTGCGCCGTTCTCTGGAGGAGACGTCATGTGATAAGCATCGCTGCTCATGCCAAAGCCAACAACTTCAGCATAAATTTTCGCGCCACGTTTTTTCGCGTGTTCGTACTCTTCCAGTACGATCATGCCTGCACCGTCACCCAGCACGAAACCATCACGGTCTTTATCCCACGGACGGCTCGCCGCCTGAGGATTATCGTTTCGGGTAGAGAGCGCACGCGCTGCACCGAAGCCACCGACGCCCAGCGGGGTACTGGCTTTTTCAGCGCCGCCCGCAACCATAGCATCTGCATCGCCGTACGCAATGATACGCGCGGCCTGGCCGATGTTATGCACGCCAGACGTACAGGCTGTCGCGATTGAGATGCTTGGGCCACGCAGGCCGAACATAATGGTCAGGTGACCTGCCACCATGTTGACAATCGTAGACGGAACGAAGAACGGGCTGATTTTACGCGGGCCGCCATTCATCAGAGATGTATGGTTTTCTTCAATCAGACCCAGACCGCCAATCCCGGAGCCGATAGCGGCGCCGATACGGGTCGCGTTCTCTTCCGTAATCTCAAGGCCAGAATCCTGCATGGCCTGAACGCCAGCGACAATTCCATATTGAATGAAGGCATCCATCTTGCGCTGTTCTTTGCGCGAGATGATCTCTTCACAGTTAAAATCCTTTACTAAGCCAGCAAATTTCGTTGCATAGGCGCTAGTATCGAAATGGTCGATTAGGCTGATGCCGCTCTGACCGGCAAGGAGAGCTTTCCAGGTGGACTCTACGGTATTGCCGACAGGAGACAACATGCCAAGTCCGGTCACAACTACACGACGCTTAGACACGCTTGTCCTCCAGGGAGGGATAAAAAAAGAGATTCGTGGGACAACAAAAGATAAAACTCAGGCGGTCGAATGACCGCCTGGAGATGTTCACTTACGCCTGGTGACCGTTGATGTAATCAATGGCAGCCTGAACGGTGGTGATTTTCTCAGCTTCTTCGTCCGGAATCTCAGTATCAAACTCTTCTTCCAGAGCCATTACCAGCTCAACGGTGTCAAGAGAATCTGCGCCCAGGTCTTCAACAAAGGAAGCGGAGTTCACAACTTCTTCCTGCTTAACGCCCAGCTGTTCGCCGATAATTTTCTTAACGCGTTCTTCGATAGTGCTCATACTCTTAAATTTCCTATCAAAACTCGCTTTCGCGATGGTTTTCGTAGTGTATAAAATGTTGAAAAATTTGCAACTAAATCCCGGCAGGTCTTACCACGATTTTACGTTATTTTGAGGCCATTTGCCCAAATAACGCAAATATTTTCGATCGTGATTAAACCATGTACATCCCGCCGTTGACGTGGAGGGTTTCACCAGTGATGTAACCCGCTTCGTCAGAGGCTAAAAATGCAACCGCGCTGGCGATTTCTTTAGGGTCGCCAAGACGACCCGCCGGAACTGCCGCCAGCGTACCCGCACGCTGCTCATCAGTCAGCGCACGCGTCATGTCCGTTTCAATAAAGCCCGGAGCAACAACGTTTACAGTAATTCCGCGGGACGCGACTTCACGCGCCAGCGACTTACTGAAACCGATCAGACCTGCTTTCGCCGCAGCGTAGTTAGCCTGACCAGCATTTCCCATGGTACCAACCACAGAACCTACAGTGATAATACGACCATGACGCTTTTTCATCATAGCGCGCATTACCGCTTTTGACAGACGGAATACAGATGACAGGTTGGTTTCGATAATATCGTTCCACTCGTCGTCTTTCATTCGCATCAGCAGGTTGTCGCGAGTGATCCCGGCATTATTGACCAGAATATCCACTTCGCCAAACTCTGCGCGAATATTTTCCAGAACAGATTCGATAGATGCTGGTTCAGTCACATTCAGTACCAGACCTTTACCGTTCGCACCCAGATAGTCGCTGATGGCCTGTGCGCCATTCTCACTGGTCGCAGTCCCGATCACCGTCGCGCCGCGCGCAACCAGTGTTTCAGCAATAGCGCGCCCAATACCGCGGCTTGCGCCGGTCACCAGGGCAATTTTTCCTTCAAAACTCATGGTATTCCTCTTTTATTGCGAGAGTGCCGCTTTCATGGCTTCCGGCTCGTTAATCGCCGAGGCAGTCAGGGTGTCTACAATACGTTTTGTCAGACCGGTAAGTACCTTACCTGGACCAACTTCATACAGATGTTCAACGCCCTGAGACGCCATAAATTCAACGGTTTTAGTCCACTGAACCGGGCTGTAGAGCTGGCGAACCAGCGCGTTACGGATAGCCTCCGGCGCGGTTTCGCACTGCACATCGACGTTATTCACAACGGAAATCGTCGGTGCGTTAAAGGTCATTTTTTCCAGCTCAACCGCCAGCTTATCGGCAGCGGGCTTCATCAGCGCGCAGTGAGACGGTACGCTCACCGGCAGGGGCAGTGCACGTTTTGCGCCCGCAGCTTTACAGGCAGCACCTGCACGCTCAACCGCTTCTTTATGACCCGCGATAACCACCTGGCCTGGCGAGTTAAAGTTTACCGGAGAAACGACCTGACCTTCAGCAGATTCTTCACAGGCTTTAGCGATAGACGCATCATCCAGACCGATGATGGCAGACATGCCGCCCGTGCCCTCTGGCACCGCTTCCTGCATGAATTTACCACGCAATTCAACCAGGCGTACCGCGTCAGCGAAGGCAATCACCCCTGCGCAGACCAGCGCAGAGTATTCACCCAGGCTATGACCCGCCATCAGCGTCGGCGCTTTGCCGCCCTGCTGCTGCCATACGCGCCACAATGCGACGGAGGCTGCCAGCAGTGCCGGTTGAGTCTGCCAGGTTTTGTTCAGCTCTTCAGCGGGGCCCTGTTGGGTCAGCGCCCACAGATCATAACCCAGCGCGTCAGAGGCTTCACGGAAAGTCTCTTCAATAACCGGATAGTTTGCTGCCATTTCAGACAACATCCCGACAGTTTGCGAGCCCTGTCCCGGGAACACAAAAGCAAATTGCGTCATTTTTTAATCCTTATCCTAGAAACGAACCAGCGCGGAACCCCAGGTGAACCCGCCACCAAAGGCTTCAAGCAAGACCAGTTGGCCCCGTTTGATTCGTCCATCGCGTACCGCTTCGTCAAATGCGCACGGTACCGATGCCGCAGAGGTGTTGCCGTGGCGATCAAGCGTCACCACAACGTTATCCATAGACATGCCCAGCTTCTTCGCCGTCGCGCTGATGATACGCAGGTTCGCCTGATGCGGTACCAGCCAGTCGAGTGCGGCGCGGTCCAGATTGTTCGCTTCCAGCGTCTCATCAACGATGTGAGCCAGTTCAGTCACGGCCACTTTAAACACTTCGTTACCTGCCATTGTCAGGTAAATCGAACTGTCCGGATTAACGCGATCGGCGTTAGGCAGCGTTAACAGCTCGCCGTAGCGGCCATCGGCATGCAGGTGCGTGGAGATGATGCCCGGCTCTTCGGACTGCCCCAGCAGCACCGCGCCCGCGCCATCGCCAAAAATAATGATCGTGCCGCGATCGGTCGGATCGCAGGTACGCGCCAGCACATCAGCGCCGATCACCAGCGCATATTTTACGGCGCCCGATTTTACATACTGATCGGCGATGCTCAGCGCATAGGTGAAACCCGCGCACGCTGCTGCAACATCAAATGCCGGGCAGCCTTTGATGCCGAGCATGTTCTGCACCTGGCACGCTGCGCTTGGGAAGGCATGCGTGGCAGAGGTTGTCGCCACCACAATAAGCCCGATCTGTTCTTTATCAATGCCAGCCATCTCAAGCGCTCGCTGAGCGGCTTCGTAGCCCATGGTGGACACAGTTTCGTCTGGCGCGGCGATACGACGTTCACGGATACCTGTGCGCGTGACAATCCACTCGTCAGACGTATCTACCATTTTTTCAAGATCGGCGTTGGTACGCACTTGTTTTGGCAGGTAGCTGCCGGTACCTAAAATCTTCGTATACATGTACGCTCAGTCACTTTTAGCTAATACAGATCCCAGGCGAGCGGCAATCCTCTGAGGGACTTGACGCTGCACCGCCTGCACTGCCTGTTCAATCGCGACGGTAAATGCTCGCTGATTGGCGGCGCCATGACTCTTAATCACGATGCCGCGCAATCCTAACAGACAGGCGCCATTATACTGGTCGGGGTTGAGGTGACTGAATCGCCGCGTCAGGCTTTTTTGTAACCAACGCTTTAATAAAATCAGCCACCAGGACCTTTTTTTACCTTCTCCCTGCGATTTCAGCAGAGAAAGGAACATTCGTACGACCCCTTCCATGGTCTTCAACGTCACGTTTCCGGTGAAGCCATCACACACTAATACATCCGTTTTGCCCGTCAGCAACTCATTGGCTTCGAGATAACCAATATAGTTGATGGAGGGGACCTGTTTGAGTATTTCCGCAGCGTCGCGGATACTGTCCAGGCCTTTAGCCTCTTCTTCACCAATATTCAGTAAAGCAACGCGGGGATTGTTAATCCCGACCACGTCTTCAGCCAGCACCGACCCCATAACGGCAAACTGAGCAAGCATTGTACTATCACAATCCACGTTAGCGCCCAGATCCAGCACCACCGTTTTGCCCTTCTGCTGATGCGGTAATACCGTCACCAGCGCCGGACGCTCAATGCCCTCAATCGGCTTGAGCAATAATTTCGACAGCCCCATCAGCGCGCCAGTATTTCCCGCGCTGACGCAAGCCTGCGCTCGCCCTTCTTTCACCAGCTCCAGCGCCATTCGCATAGAGCTGCCACGGCTATTACGAATAGCCTGCGATGGCCGGGCATCACTGGCAATAACTGACTGCGCAGGAATAATCTGCAGACGCGAACGTTGTTCAAAGTCAGCTTTTGCAAGTAATGGCGTGATTGTGTCGGGATTACCGACTAAAAGAAGTGTGAGTTGCGAATTAGAATTCAGTGCCTGCAATGCTGCAGGCACTGTCACGGTAGGGCCAAAATCTCCCCCCATGACATCTAACGCCAGGGTTAGACGTGTCAAGGTATCGTCGCAGCCTGGTTCGGTAAACTCCCCGTTTGCACGGGGAAGTTCCTCACTAAGCCTAATCACGCTGACGCGTGATTACTTAGTGATAACCTTGCGGCCGCGGTAGAAACCGTCAGCGGTGATGTGGTGACGCAGGTGCTTCTCACCAGAAGTCTTGTCTACAGACAGGCTGGTAACTGCGGTCAGCGCGTCATGGGAACGACGCATGCCACGTTTGGAACGGGTTGGTTTATTCTGTTGTACGGCCATGGACCTTACTCCTCAATTACTTACGCTTTAAGCTGGCTAATACGGCAAATGGGTTTGGTTTTTGCGCTTCATCAGGCAGTTCCCCAAAGACCATGTCCGCCTCGGACACTTCACAGTGTTCAGAATCATGCACCGGAACGACTGGCAGGGAGAGGATGACTTCATCTTCAACCAGCGCCAGAAGATCGATTTCACCGAATTCGTTAACCTCAATCGGCTCATACGCTTCCGGGAGTGCTTCAGCCTGTTCGTCAGAACGAACCGGACTAAAACAATACGTTGTGTGAACATGCTGTACAAACGGTTTCCCGCAACGCTGACATTCGAGCGTTACCGTCACCTTTGCATCACCGGTTAACACGGCGAGACGCTGGTTGTCGATAGCGAACGACATGGAGCATTCTACATCACTGTCCACACTGACTACAGATTCGGCAATACGCTCAGCCTGATCGGAAGAATAGATTCCTTCGTAATCGAGGCGTTTTTGAGCCGTACGAACCGGATCAAGAGTCAGGGGTAATTTTACCTTTTGCATAGGGCGCGCATATTAACTTTGTAACGTCATAGAGTCAAAGAAAAAGGCAACCAGAGCTGCCTTTTGCCAATTATTCGCACACATTGCGGCCTGTAGTTTAAAATGGCTGGCATCGATACGCTATATCTGGTGATAAAAATATGCCAAATCTCGTCCTTGCTTCCACTTCACCTTATCGCCGAATGCTGCTGGAAAAGCTCGGGATCCCGTTTGAATGCGCTGCGCCGGAGGTGGATGAAACGCCACAGCCGGGCGAGTCACCGCGTCATCTGGTGACCCGTCTCGCGAAAGAGAAAGCACAGTCGCTGGCCGTACGTTACCCCGCACATCTGATTATAGGCTCCGATCAGGTTTGTGTGCTGGACGGCGAAATCACCGGCAAACCGCATACGGAAGAAAACGCCTGCCAGCAGCTGTTGCGTGCGCGAGGCGGTATCGTGACCTTTTATACCGGCCTGGCGCTTTATAATTCGGCTTCCGGTCATCTGCAAACCGAGTGCGAGCCGTTTGATGTGCACTTCCGTCATCTTAGCGAGCAGGAGATTATGGATTATGTGCGTCGGGAACGTCCGCTAAACTGTGCAGGGAGCTTTAAAAGTGAAGGACTAGGGATTGCGTTGTTCGACAAGCTCGATGGCCGCGATCCCAACACGCTGGTGGGGTTGCCGCTGATTGCACTGTGCCAGATGTTAAGGCGAGAAGAGTGTAATCCGCTGACGATGTGACCGTTGCGGCCTGATGCTCACAGGGAGAGGGAGAAAAACATGTTGGCCGGGTAAGCGCAGCGCCACCCGGCACAAAATCAGCCGCGCAGAACTTTCAGACAGCGTTTGAGCTGCTCATCCAGCGGCGCTTCAATACGGATAACTTCGCCGGTATTAGGATGGGTAAATTTCAGCGCTGCCGCGTGCAGGAACAGACGCGACAGCCCTGTTCCCGCCAGCTGCTTATCAAATTCGCGATCGCCATAGCGGTCATCAAACGCAATCGGATGGCCCGCAAACTGGGTATGGACGCGAATCTGGTGGGTACGCCCCGTCACCGGACTACAGCGCACCAGCGTGGCGAATTCGTAGCGCTCTTCAACTTTAAAGCGCGTCTCAGACGGTTTCCCTTCCTGATTAACACGAACAATGCGCTCGCCGCTTTGCAGAATATTTTTCAGCAGCGGCGCCTGCACCACTTTCACGTGGGACTGCCACTGGCCGCGAACCAGCGCCAGGTAATCTTTCTGCATCCCTTTTTCACGAAGTTGCTCGTGCAAAGAACGCAGCGCAGAACGTTTTTTCGCCACCAGCAGCACGCCAGAGGTATCGCGGTCAAGACGGTGAACCAGTTCGAGGAAACGCGCTTCCGGGCGCAGCGCGCGTAACCCTTCAATCACGCCGAAGCTCAGACCACTCCCCCCGTGTACCGCCGTTCCGGACGGTTTATTCAGCACCAGAATGTGGTCGTCCTCATAAAGGATAACGTCGCTCAGGGCCGCGACTTTTTGCAGCTTCGGAGAAACGACCTCTTCTTCACGCTCTGCAACACGTACCGGTGGGATCCGGACTTCATCGCCCGCCTCGAGCTTATACTCTGGCTTCACGCGTTTTTTGTTCACCCGCACCTCGCCCTTACGCAAGATGCGATAAATCATACTTTTTGGCACGCCCTTCAACTGGGTGCGCAAAAAATTATCGATACGTTGCCCCGCCTCGTCGTCGGCGATGGCAACCATTTTTACGGCTGGAGTCTCTGTTTTCATGGTTGGCGATTCTAAATAGCGTCAGACATTAGCGCCACTCATTTTTCTATGCTTATATTTACTTTTATCCGGACCACTCCCCTTTCGCGCAATCGATTTGGTGGTTATTAAACCAATCACCCCGTTGAAGTGAAGAAACTGTGAGTAACCGGGTGATAATTGGTAAAAGTCATCTTGCTATAACCCGGCGAGCAGTGGAATAATGAATCCGTTTTCCGCGTTAAATCCGGGTTTTGTAAGGATGTCGACGGAATGACCAATTTTGTCTGACCGATCATCCACGCAGCAATGGCGTAAGACGTATTGATCTTTCAGGCAGTTAGCGGGCTGCGGGTTGCAGTACTTCCCGGTATAAGGATTGTTCTCTGGAGAGTTTTCCCAGGCAATTCCCCTGATAATTGCGCTGTGTTTCCGTATGAAACACAGGCAACCGACACTCTGCGCCTCTTAAGCGAGCGACAACCGTGAGGTTGGCGACGTGAATAGACACGAGGCCATCGGTTCATACCCCGGAAAGCGTCACCTTGCCCGCAGCTTTGTCGTCAATGTAAGAATAACGAGTAAGTTACGATGAAAAGAATGTTAATCAACGCAACTCAGCAAGAAGAGTTGCGTGTCGCCCTTGTGGATGGGCAGCGCCTGTACGATCTGGATATCGAAAGTCCTGGACACGAACAGAAAAAAGCGAACATTTACAAAGGCAAAATCACCCGCATTGAACCAAGCCTTGAAGCTGCATTTGTCGATTACGGTGCTGAGCGTCACGGTTTCCTTCCTCTCAAAGAAATCGCCCGCGAATATTTTCCTGCAAACTACAACTCCCATGGCCGTCCGAACATTAAAGATGTTCTGCGTGAAGGTCAGGAAGTTATCGTCCAGATCGATAAAGAAGAGCGTGGCAACAAAGGTGCCGCACTGACCACCTTTATCAGCCTGGCAGGAAGCTATCTGGTATTGATGCCAAACAACCCGCGTGCGGGTGGCATCTCTCGCCGTATCGAAGGCGATGACCGTACCGAGCTGAAAGAAGCGCTGGCAAGTCTCGAGCTGCCAGACGGCATGGGCCTTATCGTGCGCACCGCAGGCGTCGGCAAATCTGCCGAAGCGTTGCAGTGGGACCTGAGCTTCCGTCTGAAGCACTGGGAAGCCATCAAGAAAGCGGCTGAGAGCCGTCCTGCTCCGTTCCTGATCCACCAGGAAAGCAACGTTATTGTGCGTGCCTTCCGTGATTATCTACGTCAGGACATCGGTGAAATTCTTATTGATAACCCGAAAGTGCTTGAGCTGGCTCGCCAGCACATCGCCGCACTGGGTCGCCCGGATTTCACCAGCAAAATTAAACTGTACACCGGTGAAATCCCGCTGTTCAGCCACTATCAGATTGAATCCCAGATCGAGTCTGCCTTCCAGCGTGAAGTGCGTCTGCCGTCCGGCGGTTCTATCGTAATTGATACCACCGAAGCGCTGACCGCTATCGACATCAACTCCGCGCGTGCAACCCGTGGCGGCGACATCGAAGAGACCGCCTTCAACACCAACCTTGAAGCCGCTGATGAAATCGCCCGCCAGCTCCGCCTGCGCGACCTGGGTGGTCTGATTGTTATCGACTTCATCGACATGACCCCGGTTCGCCACCAGCGTGCGGTTGAAAACCGTCTGCGTGAAGCGGTGCGCCAGGATCGCGCACGTATCCAGATTAGCCATATCTCGCGCTTCGGCCTGCTGGAAATGTCCCGTCAGCGTCTGAGCCCGTCACTCGGCGAGTCCAGCCATCACGTCTGCCCGCGCTGTTCCGGTACGGGTACCGTGCGTGACAATGAATCGCTCTCCCTCTCTATTCTGCGTCTGATTGAAGAAGAAGCGCTGAAAGAGAACACCAAAGAGGTTCACGCCATCGTTCCGGTGCCGATTGCCTCCTACCTGCTGAACGAAAAACGTGCAGCGGTAAGCGCAATCGAAGCGCGTCAGGGCGGTGTTCGCTGCATCATCGTGCCAAACGACGAGATGCAAACCCCGCACTATCACGTGCTGCGCGTGCGTAAAGGCGAAGAGACAAGCACCCTCAGCTACCTGCTACCGAAGCTGCATGAAGAAGAAATGGCGCTGCCATCGGATGAAGAGCCTGCCGAGCGTAAACTGCCTGAGCAGCCTGCATTAGCAACCTTCATCATGCCGGAAGCCCCGCCGGAAGCGACGCTGGAAAAACCAGCGGCAAAACCTGCCGTGCAAAAGGCGGCCCCTGCCGCGCCAAAAGCGCAGCCTGAGCAGCCGGGTCTCCTCAGCCGCATCTTCGGCGCGTTGAAAAAAATGTTTGCTGGCGAAGAAGTTCATCCTGAGCAGCCGAAAGAAGCGCCAAAAGAAGCGAAGCCAGAGCGTCAGCAGGACCGTCGTAAGCGTCAGAACAATCGTCGCGATCGTAATGACCGCAACGACCGTAGCGATCGTAACGAGCGCCGTGATAATCGTTCCGAGAACAACGAAGGTCGTGAACAACGCGAGGACAACCGTCGCAACCGTCGCGAGAAGCAACAGCAGAACGTTGAAGATCGTGAGATTCGCCAGCAGGCGGGCGATGAGTCCGAGAAGAGCAAACAGCGTGACGAGCAGCAACCTCGCCGCGAGCGTAACCGTCGTCGTAACGACGAGAAACGCCAGGCCCAGCAGGAAGTCAAAAACCTGAACCGCGAAGCGCCTGTTGAACAGCAGGACACGGAGCAGGAAGAGCGTACTCAGGTTATGCCGCGTCGTAAGCAGCGTCAGCTGACCCAGAAAGTACGTGTGGGTGCTGTTCAGACGGAAGAAAACGACATTATCGCGGTTGAAACAGCAGAAAGCACAACGGGTACCCAGGTTGCAAAAGTTGACCTGCCAGCCGTAGTGGAAAATCAGGTTGAGCAGGACGAAAGCAGCGAAAACCGTGACAACGCAGGTATGCCGCGTCGCTCCCGTCGTTCTCCGCGTCACCTGCGCGTGAGCGGCCAGCGTCGTCGTCGCTACCGTGACGAGCGTTACCCGACTCAGTCGCCAATGCCGCTGACCGTGGCGTGCGCGTCACCTGAGATGGCATCCGGTAAAGTCTGGATCCGTTATCCGGTTGCTCGCCCGGAGCAGGCTGTTGAAGAACAGGCTGTGACCGAAGAGGTGATTGCACCGGTAGCAGCGGTGGAAGACGTCGTGACTGAAGCGGCAACCGTGGTTGAACCGCAGGTTGTTGACACGGCGGCACCGCAGGCTGTGGAAGTGGAAACGACCCATCCTGAAGTGATTGCTGCGCCGGTTGATGCCGCCCCGCAGATCATTGCCGAAGAAGATACCGTGGTGGCTGAAGAAGTCGCGGAGGAAGCTGAGCCGGTCTCCGCAGCAGAAGAACCCGCAGACGTTACCGTCGAAACGGTGACGGAAGAGGTTGTTCAGGACGTCGAGATTCAGGTTGAGCCTGTTGTCGAAGAGGTCAAAGAGGCTGAAGTGAAATCCGAGCCGGTTGAGGTCGTTGCCGCTCCAGCGCCTGCTCACGTTGCTACCGCGCCGATGACTCGCGCCCCGGCACCTGAGTATGTACCTGAAGCGCCACGCCATAGCGACTGGGTTCGTCCGGCATTCAACTTCGAAGGCAAAGGTGCTGCCGGTGGTCACAGTGCAACGCACATGGCTACTGCGCCAGCGACCCGTCCTCAGCCTGTTGAATAACGCACGCTAAGACTGAAAGCCGACCTTCGGGTCGGCTTTTTTATGGCTGTTGCAGGGGCTTTCTCATTCCGGTGACCTCCGGCATTATCTGCCGCATCAGCTCCAGAAAACGCCGCAAGCGCGCCGGATAATAACGAGACCAGGGGTAAACCAGATGTACCGGTAACGCTGCCGGCTGCCACTCTGGCAGTAGATGCACCAGTCGTCCTTCCTGAATATCATCCTGTACTGTCCAGCTGGATACCACCGCCACGCCCAGCCCGGTGAGTGCCGTATTGCGCGCCACATACAGGCTGTCGGTACTCAGGCGTGGCGTAATGGTAACCCGCGCCGGGGCAGATGATGCATCGAGGAAAAGCTCCACATGACGTTGATAAAAAGAGCTGATGGCAATCCAGGGAAGCTGCTGCAAATCTTCCGGCGTTTTAACCGCGGGATAACGGGCCAGTAATTCCGGTGAAGCCACCACCGAGCGCGGCACGTCAGCCAGCAGCACGGACACGGTTGCCGGATCGACTTCCACACCCACCCGAATAGCACAGTCAAGGTTGTCGCCGAGGAAATCAACCGAGCGATCGTTGAGCATCCACTCAACAGAAAGCTGGGGATAGCGCTGTAAAAATTCGGTTAACGGTTTCAGAAGCTGATCCTGGCCAAACGCGTGCGGGGCGCGCACCCTCAGCACCCCAACCGGTTCATCTTCCGTCTGCCCTACCTCGTCTTCCAGCGCCAGCCAGCTGTCAATCACCCGTCGGGCATGCTGATAGCAGCGTTCGCCGTCATCGGTCAGCCGGGTCGTATGGGTTGTGCGCAGCATCAGGCGTACTCCCAGCATGGTCTCAAGCGACTGCAACCGTCGGCTCACCGTGGCCTGGGTTGTTGCCAGCTGACGTGCCGCCGCAGAAAGAGACCCCGCCTCCACAATGCGAACAAACGTTCGCATCAGTTCTACCCGATCTATACGCTCAGACCTTTTCATACCATTTTTACCCATACGCCGCACGTATAAGCGTTTTACCACCGCGCCCGCTACCGTCGCAAGGCGTACTGATAAAAAATAGCCGCACACAACGAATGAGGAACATCTTATGAACACAACCACCACCCGGGCCGTAAGCCGCTGGGTAATCTTAATGCTGGCGCTCGGTGCGGGCTTTAGCGTGGCATCCATCTATTATGCCCAGCCTCTGCTGCCGCTGATGGGCTCAGACCTGCATCTGAGCATCGAAGGCATGGGCATGGTCCCGACGCTCACCCAGGCGGGTTATGCCCTGGGCATCCTGTTTCTGCTCCCGCTCGGCGATCGTCATGACCGCAGAACGCTGATCCTGATAAAAAGTGCGGCCCTGGCGCTGTTCCTGCTGGGTTGTAGCCTGACCGGACAACTGCACTCCCTGCTGCTCACCAGCCTGCTGATTGGCATGGCCGCCACCATGGCGCAGGATATTGTCCCGGCCGCAGCGATCCTCGCGCCGGAAGGTAAACAGGGAAAAACGGTCGGCACGGTGATGACCGGCCTGCTGCTGGGGATTTTGCTCTCCAGAACCGTCAGCGGCGTGGTCGGTGAAGCCTTTGGCTGGCGGGTGATGTATCAGCTGGCTGCTGCAAGCATTGCCTTTGTCGGCGTGGTGATGTGGGCCGTACTCCCACGTTTTGCTATTCACTCCACGCTGAGCTATCCCGCGCTGATGCGTTCCATGGAGCACCTGTGGCGTCGTTACCCGGCACTGCGTCGCGCGGCGCTGGCTCAGGGTTTTCTGTCGATTGCCTTTAGCGCATTCTGGTCAACGCTGGCGGTCATGCTGCTGGAACGGTATCACCTTGGCAGCGCCGTAGCGGGTGGATTTGGTATTGCCGGAGCCGCTGGTGCGCTGGCTGCACCGCTGGCAGGGGGTCTGGCAGATAAGCTGGGCGCCGGTAAAGTGACCCAGCTGGGTGCCGCGCTGGTGACCCTCTCGTTTGCCCTGATGTTCCTGATGCCGGCACTGGGTGTACACGGTCAGTTGATCCTGATTGCCCTCTCAGCGGTCGGTTTCGATCTCGGCTTGCAGTCCAGCCTCGTGGCCCACCAGAACCTGGTCTACAGCCTTGAGCCGCAGGCCCGCGGACGCCTGAACGCCCTGCTGTTTACCGTCATTTTCATCGGAATGGCGCTGGGTTCGGCATTAGGCAGCAATATCTATACGCTGGCAGGCTGGTCTGGCGTGGTGGCTCTGGCAACCCTGTGTGGTGCCATTGCGCTGGCTATCAGAGTGATTGAAAGCGCCCGGGTGCTGTCCGCACAGGCAGAAAGTGTGTAAAAAAAATGCCCAACCCGGACGGGTTGGGCAGTCAAAACATGCCCAGTTTCAAGACATGTCAAACAGGTCAGAGTCTTATTTGTTCATCTGGAACAAAGACATACCCTGCATATCGCTAAAGGCTTTATACGAGGCCTGCAACGCCGCCTGCTGCATGGTGTAGGACGAAATCACCGAGTTCCAGTCCACGTCAACCAGGTTACTCATCTGCTGCGTCTGACCCAGCGCGCGGTCTTCACCCAGAGCGTCCAGCTTGCCCAGCTCATCCAGCTTGATGCCGAGGTCGGCGCGCACGGTCAGCACGTTGTTGAGGGAGTTGCTCAGGCCACGGTTGGCTTTATCAATAGCCGCCGTAAACGCCTCGGCTTTCGTTTCATCCTCCCCAATCGGCGTATTCAGCGCTTCAATTGCGGAGTCGAGGATCTTGAACAAATTCGTTTCCGGCGCACTACCATCTGGCTCTGGCTTGGCATTGCTGGTGAAGCTATCGAAAACTTCAGTGCCCGTATGGCTAATTTGCATCGTGCGCGCGGAGTCAACCTGCTGGCTGATTGGCGTTCCGCCGCCCTTATAATCACCCGTAGTCTGGTCGAAAGCCGCCGCTTCGGTCTTGTAACCGGAAAAAATATAGCGACCGTTACCGTCCGTGCTGTTAGCCAGGTTCATGAGCTGATCGCGAATACCTTGCAGGTTTGTGGCCAGCGAAGCGCGGTCATCGTCACTTAACGTACCGTTGCCCGCATTGACAATCTTTTCCTGAGCAGCCTGGATGGCGGTTGTCACTTGCGATAACACGTTCTCTTCCAGCGAGACTTTCGTCGTAGCGAAAGAACGTGCCAGCGCATACTGGCTGTTTTGCGTTTGAGCCTGAGAGAGCACAACGGCCTGCGAGGCGGCAATCGGATCGTCAGACGGACGGTTGATACGCTTCCCCGTAGACATCTGCTCGCCGTAGCTGAGCCAGAGACTTTGGGAGTTCGTCACGCCGCGCATGCTTTGCTCATACATCATTTGAGTACTAATACGCATTTTTTATGCCTCAGCCTTAGCGGATATTGATCAATGCATCAAACAGCGTGCTCGCCGTTTGCAGCACCTGCGCATTCGCCAGATAGTACTGCTGATAGCGTTGCAGGTTGCCATACTCTTCATCCAGGTTAACCCCGGAGATTGACTGCTGTTGTTTGGTCAGCTGCGTCACCACGTTAACTTTGGTTTCGCTGCTGGTTTTCAGCGACGCCGTGGTGCTGCCCACCGTACTGACCAGCGCGGCATAAGCATCGTTAAAGGTTTTGTTCCCTCCCACCAATTTGGCGCTCTGTAAATCCAGCAGCTTCTGGCCATTGGTATTGTCGCTTTCACCGCTTCCTTTCGCGGAGGCCATCGCCAGTTTGGATTCGTCGCTGATCGCTACGTCCATATTGACAATGACGTCATTCACCGGTTTGACGATGAAACTGTCTTTATTATCGGCTGAGCCGCTAATCTTAACGTTGAGACCATCAAACGACAGATTACCGCTGGCGTCAGGCTTGGCCGTGAAGCTGGTGTTGTCCGACAGACGCGTGATTGTCCAGTCAGTACCGTTGTACTCGACTTTATAGTTTGTCGCCTGGACCTTTGTACTGTCCGTCATCGTGGCCGTAACGGACGCGCTTCCGGTGTTTTTACCGTTACTCAGCACTGCCGGCGAGCCAAAATCAAACAGCTTGCCGCCTGCATCCCCGTTGGCATCAAAGCCAGCCTGGTGCTGGGTATTCATGGCATCCGCAAACGCCAGCGCCATCTGGTTAAGGGTGTTTCGCGCCTGATCCAGATCCTGAGAACGGAACGTTAACAGCCCCCCAAGCGACCCCGTGGTGATCTGTTTTTCTGAGATCTCCACGTTGCCCGCTGCGGTATCCACATACGCAATTGTTGTACGCGCTGGGTCCGCACTGGATTTCACCGCCGCCAGCTGGCTGGCGTTGCTGCCCTGTACCAGGGTGTAACCGTTGGCGATAGAGATGTTGTAGGTGCCGCTGTCCTGTACGGTGACGTCCACACCGACAATCTTGTTCAGTTCACTCACCAGCTGATCGCGCTGATCGAGCAGTTCATTCGGGGATGCGCCCGCACCGACGCCAGTCAGCCGGGAGATCTGATCGTTAAGATTGGCAATCTGTTTCGCGTAGTTATTGATCTGATCGACGCTGGTAGAAATCGCCGTATTGACCTGCGCATCCTGATCGCGGAGATATTGATCGTTGGTTTTAAACTGGTTTACCAGACCATCCGCCTTCCCGAGTACCGTCTGGCGAGCAGCCGGATCTTCTGCGTTACTCACCAGCGTTTGCAGGCTTTTAAAGAAATCCTGGAGGTTGGCAGAAAGCGAGTTCGTGGTATCAGAAAGCACGTCGTCAATTTTTGACATCTGCTGGTAGCGCGTGGTCAGCCCACTGCTCTGGTTCTGCGCCGCGCGCAGCTGGTTGGTGATAAACGCATCATATTCACGCTGAACACCGGAGACATAGACCCCGTTACCCACCCAGCCACCGCCGGTCAGGGTGCTGTTTGATGCCCCCAGAATGGTGGTCTGGCGGGTATAACCTGCCACGTTGTAGCTTGAAATATTATTACTGACGGTATTGAGTGCCGACTGCGCAGCACTGAGGCCACTCATGGCGCTGTTAATCAAACTGGACATGGGGGTTCCTTTTATACGTTCAGACACGAGTCCTGATGAAGGTTATCGGCAACCTCCACCGGGACTTGAGAACTTTCAGAACAGATTTTCGAGATCTGTGCTATACGCTTTGCTGACCTTCTCAGACATGGATTTCAGCTGCTGGATCATGCTGGTCAGCTTGCGCGCATAGTTTGGATCGGTCGCGTAGCCAGCATTCTGCAATGCCTGAGCGCCCTGCTCTGGCGTGGCGGCCTGGGTCACGGCGGTGTAGCGCGGATTCCGGCTCAGCAGCCCGACATAATCCGACAACGCTTCCAGATACGAGCTGTAGACGCGGAATTTGGCTTTCACCTTCACTGCCGCACCGTTCTCATATTCGGTGGTAGTGATCTCGGTGGTCGGCCCCTTCCAGCTGGAGGTGGCCTTCACGCCAAAGATGTTGAAGCTCGGCTCACCGTTCTCCCTGCGGATCTGACGTTGCCCCCAGCCCGACTCCAGCGCCGCCTGCGCCAGAATCAGATGGTGCGGCACGCCGCTCTCTTCACTGGCAAGACGCGCCGGCAGGGAGAGCTGCGCCAGGAAGTCTTTGCTGTCGCCGGAGAGCGGCTCGTCACGCGTTTCTGCCGGCTTCGGCATCGCCTTACGCACCATCTGCGTCAGCGCCTGATTTTGATAACTGGTCACCTTTTCCAGATCAAACTTCAGCGGCACCTGCGGCGGGGCCTCTTCAGGCGGGAGCCCCTGAGCGGCTGCGGTCTGCTTCACGATCATGTCCGCCAGGCCGAGCCCCTTTCCGGCGGTCATTTGCTGGGCAATCTGCTGATCGTACATGCTGGTGTAAAGCCGCGTGGAATCGCTGCTAAACATGCCATCTTTCGGCAGGGTTTCACGCATGCTTTTCAACATCATTTGTACGAACATGCCTTCCACCTGACGGGCAACCGGGCGGATATTCGCCGCCGGATCCTTGCCCGCTTTGGTTTTCAGCTCGTTGAGCGACTGGGCATCCCAGGCGGCACTGGTCAACAGTTTGCTATCGGTCAGCATTTAGATGATTTCCAGTCTGGCGCGCAGGCAGCCTGCACTTTGCATGGATTGCAGAATGGACATCAGATCCATTGGCGTTGCACCCAGCGCATTCAGAGCACGCACCACGCTGTTCAGGTTGGCGCTGGAGCGCACGCTCTGCAACGAACCGCCGCTCTGTCGTAAATCAATCTGCGTTTGCGGGGTCACTACCGTCTGACCGCCACCAAACGGGGTATCCGGCTGGCTGACGTTGGCCGAGCGGTTAACCGTGACGGAGAGATTGCCCTGCGCCACGGCGCAGCTGTCCAGCGTCACTTCGCGGTTCATCACCACCGAGCCGGTACGGGAGTTGATAATGACTTTCGCATCCTGCACCGGCACGTTCACTTCCATATTCTGGATATCGGCCAGCAACCGCACCTGGTTGCTGCTGCCGGTTGACGTGCGGATCTGCACGGTACGGGCATCCAGCGCGGTGGCGCTGCCGTAGCCCCGGCTGCGGTTGATGGTGTCAGCGATCTGCTGCGCCATCGTAAAGTCTTCGTTATTCAGTTGCAGGTTAATGGTGTTGCCGGTGCCGAACTGGGTCGGCAGCTCACGTTCGATGATCGCGCCGTTGGTAATACGTCCCCCGTTCAGCTGGTTCACCTGCACGCTGCTGCCGCCCGCCGACGCGCCTGCTCCGCCAACCAGAATGTTGCCCTGCGCCAGAGCATACACCTGGCTGTCGACGCCTTTCAGCGGCGTCATCAGCAACGTACCGCCGCGCAGGCTTTTGGCGTTACCCATCGACGAGACAACCACGTCGATGGTCTGCCCCTGACGCGCAAAGGCCGGATAAGACGCGGTCACCATCACGGCCGCCACGTTTTTCAGCTGCATGTTGGTCCCGGCCGGTACGGTAATACCGAGCTGCGAGAGCATATTGTTCAGGCTCTGGGTGGTGAACGGCGTCTGGGTCGTCTGGTCACCCGTCCCATCCAGCCCCACCACCAGGCCGTAGCCAATCAGCGAGTTTTCGCGCACGCCCTGCACGCTGGTGAGATCGCGTATGCGATCGGCCTGCGCAACGGTAGCGACCAGCGACAGCGCCACGGCGAAGAGAAATTTATACATAGGTCACCTCGCTTACATCGGCGATAAGTTAAGGAAGAAGCGTTGCAGCCAGCCCATATTTTGCGCTTCGTTAATGTAGCCGTTGCCGACGTACTCAATGCGCGCATCCGCCACCTGGGTGGACGGTACGGTGTTGGTGCCGCTGATAGTGCGAGGGTTAACCACACCGGAGAAGCGAATGAATTCCGTACCCTGGTTAATGGCGATCTGTTTTTCGCCCACCACGTGCAGGTTGCCGTTCACCAGAACCTGGTCAACCGTAACCGTCAGCGTTCCGCTGAAGGTGTTGCTGGCGTTCGCACCACCTTTACCGTTAAAGGTGTTGCCGCCGGAGGCTTCCACATCCGCACGGGCGTTGCCGAACAGCCCTTGCAGATAGCGCGGCACGGTGTCGAAGCCAAAATTGGTTTTGCCGTCGCGGCTGGCGTTCGCCGACGAGCTCTTACTCGCACTGACGTTTTCCTGCAACACAATGGTCAGCGTATCGCCAACGTTACGCGGACGACGGTCTTCAAACAGCGGCTGATAACCGTAGTTAATCGGCTGCGCGGTCTGGAAAATAGAGCCGTTCACCACCGGCGCGGGGCCGGGAACGGGTTGGGCGGTAGTCGCACCCTGTACCAATGGTTTAGACGGGATCCAGGCACACCCGCTGAGGGTGACGGCCAGAACAGTCAGGATCGGATAACGAAACGCCGCGTTTTTTTGCATTGCCTTCATCTTCGAAAACAGGGAGCCGGTGCGACGTTTACCGCACCGGGCTACACCTTAGAGTTGCGTCAGTTTTTGCAGCATCTGGTCGGTCGTCGACACTGCTTTACTGTTAATTTCATAGGCGCGCTGGACCTGGATCATATTCACCAGCTCTTCCGCCACGTTAACGTTCGAGGTTTCCACATACCCCTGATACAGCAGCCCCGCCCCGTTCAGGCCCGGGGTACTTTCATTTGGCGTGCCGGAAGACTGCGTTTCGGTGTAGAGGTTCTCGCCGATGCTTTCCAGTCCGGTATCGTTCATGAAGGTGGTCAGGTTGAGCTGTCCAACCTGGACCGGCGCGGCCTGACCTTGCTGAGTGACGCTGACGATGCCGTCACGACCAATGGTGATACTCAGCGCGTTCGCCGGGATGGTGATCGCAGGCTGAACCTGGAAACCTCCCGCCGTCACCAGCTGACCATTCTGATCCACCTGGAACGAACCATCGCGGGTATAGGCGGAGGTCCCGTCAGGCAGCTGCACCTGGAAGAAACCCTGACCTTTAATGGCAACGTCTTTACTGTTGTTGGTCTGGGACAGGTTGCCCTGGCTGTGCAGACGCTCGGTGGCGACCGGGCGCACGCCGGTACCAATTTGCAGACCGGACGGCAGCGTGGTTTGCTCAGAAGACTGCGCCCCTGGCTGACGAATCGTTTGATAAAGCAAATCTTCGAAAACCGCACGCTGGCGCTTGAAACCATTGGTGCTGACGTTTGCCAGGTTGTTGGCAATCACATCCATATTGGTTTGCTGTGCGTCCAGACCGGTTTTCGCGATCCATAAAGAACTGATCATAGGGAGTCCTGTTAACTCATAGCCAGAAGTTGGTTAGCCTTGCCTGCGTTTTCATCGACGCTGCTGATGATTTTCATCTGCATTTCGAAGCGGCGGGCGCTGGCGATCATGTCGGTCATGGCTTCCACCGGTTTGACGTTACTGCCTTCCAGCACGCCGGACATCACGCGGATGGTCGGGTCGGCCTGTAACGTGGCGCCACGCGTGGCCTGCGCCGCCTGGGTCAGACGGAACATCCCGTCATCGCCACGCTGTACTTCGTTGCCTTCCGCTTTCACCAGCTTCAGACGACCGACAGGCGCAACGGTGTTCGCCGGGTCGCCCGGGTTTAACGCCGAGATCGTCCCGTCTGCCGCAATGGTCAGCTCTGACCCTTCCGGCACCGTCAACGGACCGGCTTCGCCCATAACCGGATGCCCCTGAATCGTCAGCTGCCCGGTGGCGCTCACCTGGATATTACCGTTGCGGGTATACCCTTCCCCGCCGTCAGCCGTTTGCACCGCCAGCCAGCCGTCCTGCTGAAGGGCAACGTCCAGCGGACGCGCGGTGTAATCCATCTGGCCTGGCGTCATGTCGGCGCCCGGCGTGGAGGCGGTGACCAGCGTACGCGTGGGCAATGACAGCCCTTCTACCGGCACCGCACGCAGCGCGTTGAGCTGCGCACGAAAACCTGGCGTGGAAGCGTTCGCAAGGTTGCTGGCGGTAACAGCCTGCTGATTGAGCGTCTGGCTTGCTGCGCCCATCGCTGTATATATTGCGTGATCCATTGCGCTTTCCCGTCAGCTGCTTAACGCAGGTTAACCAGCGTGTTGAGGATCTGATCCTGGGTTTTGATGGTCTGCGCGTTGGACTGGTAGTTACGTTGCGCGACGATCATGTTCACCAGCTCTTTACTCAGATCGACGTTGGAGGCTTCCAGCGCACCGTTAGTCAGCGTGCCGAAGTTACCGGAACCCGCGGTTCCCAGCAGGGCAACCCCGGAAGACTGCGTGGCAGACCAGACGTTATCCCCTTCGGATTTCAGGCCTTCGTTGTTGGCGAAGTTTGCCAGTACGATCTGGCCCAGCACCTGGGTCTGTTCGTTCGAATAGTTACCGACAACGGTACCGTCATCGTTGATCTGGTAGCTCACCAGATCGCCCGGCTTATAGCCGTTCTGGCTCGTCGCCACGATGTTGTTCGCACCGGTGTTTTGCTGCATGGAGTTGGCGAAGCTCATGTCAAACGTGGCTGGCGTCGCGCCCGGAACGGTGCCCGTTGTGATCTTGATATCATCGCCACCCGTCAGCACACCACTCTCGTTAAAGGTCAGCGTGGTTGCCAGTTTCGCTGCATCTCCCGCTACGCTGCCGTCCTGCGAATACACTTTCCAGGAGTTAGCTGGCGTCTCGTTTTTGACATAAAACAGGTTCATGTTGTGCGCATTACCCTGGCTGTCAAACACCGTCACGGTGCCTTTCTTGTTGTAAGAGTCAGGGTTGGACGGATCGAAGGCGACGGTTGGCGCGGTATCGGTGGAGTTCAGGTTGATCTGCTGAGAGGCAGTGGTGGTGGACTTCGCCGCCATCAGCGTCGTTGGGATGGAGATCGCCTGCGGATTCGCACCGGTTTGCACCGTAGGCGGTGTGCCGGCAACCGGATAACCGGTTAACTGAAGCCCCTGCATGTTCACCAGGTTACGGTTTTCATCCAGCTTGAACTGGCCGTTGCGGCTGTAGAACACGGAACCGTTGGCATCCACCATACGGAAGAAACCGTTCTGGCTGATGGCGACGTCCAGACCGCGACCGGTGTTGGTGGTCGTCCCGTCGGTGAAGTCCTGGGTGATACCCGCCACCTTCACGCCCAGACCCACTTTAGAGCCTGCAAACATATCTGCAAAAGACGCAGAACCGGATTTAAAACCATAGGTCGCGGAGTTGGCGATGTTGTTGCCAATGACGTCCAGGTTGGTGGCCGCAGCATTCAGGCCGCTGACCGCTTGAGAAAAGGCCATGACTTACTCCTGATAAGTATTAAGGCTTAGATAATCTGCCGAACTTCGTCGAGTGTGGTGGTACCGGAGGTACCCAAATCCAGTTTGTTGCCATCGCTACCCTTGATGACGCCCTGAACCAGGGCAAACTGTAGCGGCTGAGCCACCAGCTGAGTGGTGCCGTTGCTGGCGCTAATCGCAACCTGATACGAGCCGTTAGGCGCTTTAGTGCCGTCGGTCAGGCTGCCATCCCAGGTAAAGGTATGAACGCCCGCTTTAAGCTCGCCAATCTCAATCGTGCGCACCACGTTGCCGCTGGCGTCTTTGATTGTGGCGGTGACTTTGTCGGCCGGCTGCTGCAATTCAACGCCAAACGGCGTCGTGGTGGTGGTGGAGGTGCCATCGGTAGTGCTGGTGCCCGCCAGAATCGTGGTCCCCGGGATCATCACCCCGTGACCGATCAGGTTGGCGGCCTGCAAGGACTGGCTGTTATCGATTTGACCGGAGACCGAGCCGAGCGTAGTGTTCAGTTTCTCAATGCCGCTGACGGTACTGATCTGCGCAAGCTGCGTGGTCAGTTCGTTGTTCTGCATCGGATTGGTCGGGTCCTGATTTTTCAGTTGTGCCACCAGCAGGGTCAGAAAGCTGCTCTGTAAATCGGAGGCATTGCTCCCGGTGAGAGAGCTGGAACCGGTCGCACTGCTGGTGCTGTTGACGCCGGTATTTGTCGGGTCATTCACGTTTACGGCGATGGACATGCGTGTCTCCTTTACTGGCCGAGAGTGAGTGTTTTGAGCATCATGCTCTTCACGGTATTAAGCACTTCGACGTTTGCCTGGTAGCTACGCGACGCGGACATGGAGTTCACCATCTCCCCGACCACATCCACGTTCGGCATTTTCACGTAGCCGCTGGCATCCGCGAGCGGGTTGCCAGGCTCGTAAACCAGCTTGTCGGGCGCCTGGCTCTCAACCACGTCCGCCACTTTTACGCCGCCCGTTGCCGCACCCGGTGCAGCATCAACCTGGAAGACAACCTGTTTAGCGCGATACGGTTGCCCGTCAGGGCCGGTCACGCTGTCGGCGTTGGCCAGGTTACTGGCGGCCACGTTCAGTCGTTTGGACTGCGCCGTTAATGCCGAACCGGCGATATCAAAAATATTCAGCAAGGCCATTTACTAATTGCCCCCCTGTAGGACGGTCATCATGCCTTTAATTTGCCCGCCGAGTAGCGTCAGACCTGTCTGGTATTGCAGGCTGTTATCGGCAAACTGTGTGCGCTCCCGGTCCATGTCGACGGTGTTACCATCAAGTGAGGGCTGATCGGGAATACGGTAAAGCAGGTCGGTCGTTGGCGCGGTCATCGCCTGAGCGGGAATATGACGTGAGGATGTCAGGGCCAGTGAGACACCCGTTCCTTCGGCACGTCCACGCTCCATCACTTTTTTGAGTTCACTGGAAAAATCAATATCGCGCGCCTGATACCCGGGGGTATCCGCGTTGGCGATATTGGCGGCTAAAATCTCCTGCCGCTGGGCGCGTAAATTGAGCGCTTCCTGCTGAAAACGTAACGCGGCGTCGAGTTTATCGAGCATGTCTCCTCCGCTGATGAGAAAATTTCAGTTCACAGCTTAAATCTCACCCCGTCTCCCCTATCGACGGAATAAGCGCAAAATGCGTCGCTATTTGTTGCGTTGATGGAAAACCACTGCGGGTAGAATTTGCTAAATTCTGGACATGGTGGAACGTGCGATGCGGACTTTTAAACGTGGCCTGGCGGCGGCCCTACTGCTTTTAAGCCCTCTGGTGCAGGCTGAGGGGTTAGAGGACCAGCTCAATGCATTCTTTGCGCAGAAGCTGGCCGGTTTCAGCGATGACGTACGCGTGACCGTGCGCACCCCGCCTAACCTTTACCCTTCCTGCGAAGCCCCGTCATTTAGCGTGACCGGCAGCACCCGCTTATGGGGCAACGTGAACGTGCTGGCGCGTTGCGCCAACGAAAAACGCTATTTACAGGTCGCGGTTCAGGCGACGGGCAATTATGTTGTCGCCGCCGTTCCCATTCCCCGGGGCAGCCTGCTGCAACCTGACAGCGTAACGCTGAAGCGAGGCCGTCTGGATCAGCTTCCACCGCGGACGATGCTGGATATCAACCAGGCTCAGGAGGCGGTCAGCCTGCGCGATGTCGCTCCTGGACAGGCGATACAGCTATCCATGCTGCGCCAGGCGTGGCGGGTGAAAGCGGGACAACAGGTGATGGTGGTCGCCAATGGCGAAGGCTTTAGTATCAACAGTGAAGGAAAAGCGCTGAATAATGCCGCAGTGGCGCAAAATGCCCGGGTCAGAATGTCCTCAGGCCAGGTGGTCAGCGGCACGGTCGGTCCTGATGGGAATATTCTGATTAACCTGTAATCTTTTTAAAGATTTCGCGGCGACTGCCGATAAATATTCAACAAATGATGATGTCAGGCGCAAACGCCGCGAACCCTCAATGAGGACAACACTATGAGCATTGATCGTACATCAGCCCTGAAGCCGGTTAGCACTGTACAACCTCGCGAAACGAATGAGGCTGCCCCGCAAAAAACGCGTCTGGAAAAAACGTCGACGGCTAACAGCACCAGCGTCACGCTGAGCGATGCGCAGTCGAAGCTGATGCAGCCAGGCAGCAGCGATATCAATATGGAACGTGTTGAAGCGCTGAAAACGGCTATCCGTAACGGCGAACTGAAAATGGATACCAGCAAAATCGCTGATGCGCTGATTCAGGACGCACAGAGTTTCCTCCAGAGTAACTAACCGTATGAGTCGACTGTCAGAAATACTGGATCAGATGACGGTGGTCCTGAACGACCTGAAAACGGTGATGGATGCAGAACAGCACCACCTCTCTTCTGGTCAAATCAACGGCAGCGCGTTGCAACGCATAACTGAAGATAAAAGCTCGCTGCTGGCGACCCTGGATTATCTGGAAAAACAGCGACGCGCTGAGCAAGACGCGAAACGCAGCGCCAATGATGAGATCAACGAACGCTGGCAGACCATTACAGAAAAAACCCAGCATCTTCGCGATCTCAACCAGCATAACGGCTGGCTGCTGGAAGGACAGATTATCCGTAATCAGCAGGCGCTTGAAGTGTTAAAGCCCTATAAAGAGCCGGGGCTGTACGGTGCGGATGGTCAGACGGCCACGGCACGTATCACGGGTGGGAAAAAGATTTCGATTTGACGCAGTAGCGGCACGTCATGAAGCGGGGAGCACCTTCTGGTGAACTCCCCTTTTGGCGTTTATACCGTGCGGCGGGTGAACTCTTTCACTTTGAAGCCAAGCACCGCCAGCGTGGCAAAGTACGCCACCACACCGACCACCACCACGGCCATCAGACGCATCAGGCGGTAAGGCATGGTGCCCTGCGCCCACTCAGGCATGACATACAACATGCCAACCAGCGCGGCCGCCATCACCACCACCGCAATCGCCAGACGCAGCAGGAAGCTTGCCCAGCCCGGCTGCGGTGTGAAGATATCCTGCTTGCGCAGCTGCCAGTACAGCAGCCCGGCGTTCAGACAGGCCGCCAGACCAATCGACAATGACAGCCCCGCGTGTTTCAGCGGTCCAATAAACGCCAGGTTCATCAGCTGCGTCATGATCAGCGTCACAATGGCAATCTTAACCGGCGTTTTGATGTCCTGACGTGAATAGAAACCGGGCGCAAGCACCTTCACGACAATCAGCCCCATCAGCCCCACCGAGTAGGCTACGAGCGCACGCTGGGTCATAGCGGCATCAAAGGCGGTGAACTTTCCATACTGGAACAACGACACCGTCAGCGGTTTCGCCAGGATCCCCAGCGCCACCGCGCTTGGCAGCGCCAGCAGAAAACAGAGACGCAGGCCCCAGTCCATCAGGCGGCAGTATTCATCGTGGTTGCCGCTGGCGAAACTTTTCGACAGCGAAGGCAGCAGAATAGTCCCCAGCGCCACGCCCAGCACCCCGGATGGAAACTCCATCAGACGATCGGCGTAGTACATCCAGGACACCGAGCCCGACACCAGGAAAGAGGCGAAGATGGTATTGATGATCAGCGAGATCTGGCTAACGGACACGCCGAGTATCGCCGGTCCCATCTGTTTGATAACGCGCATTGCGCCCGCATCTTTGAAATTAATGCGCGGCAGAACCAGCATGCCGATTTTTTTCAGGTGCGGAAGCTGGTAAGCAAGCTGTAACACGCCGCCGACGGTCACGGCCCAGGCCAGCGCCAGCACCGGTGGGTTAAAATGCGGCGCGGCGAACAGCGCAAAGCCAATCATGCTGACGTTAAGGAACGTGGGGGCAAAGGCCGGAACGGAGAAGCGGTTCCAGGTATTCAGGATGGCACCCACCAGCGACGCCAGCGAAATCAGCAGAATATAGGGGAAGGTTATACGCAGCAGTTGGGTGGTCAGGGCAAATTTATCCGCCGTGTCAGCAAAACCCGGCGCCGTCACCATGATCACCCAGGGCGCTGCCAGCATCCCCAGGACGGTCACGATCGCCAGCGCCAGCGTCAGTAATCCGGAAACGTAGGCCACAAAGACGCGGGTGGCATCTTCGCCCTGTTTGCTTTTATATTCTGCGAGGATCGGAACAAATGCCTGTGAAAAGGCCCCTTCGGCAAAAATACGGCGCAGCAGGTTTGGCAGCTTAAAAGCGACGAAAAAGGCGTCAGTCGCCATCCCGGCGCCAAAAACCCTTGCCACAATGGCATCGCGCGCAAAGCCAAGCACGCGGGAAAACATGGTCATCGAGCTGACGGCCGCCAGCGATTTTAATAAGTTCATTAACGTGAAGTTCCACAACCCTACGGATTTCCAGGACGGATAAGCGTTAGCGCCACCCGGCAAAGCCAACAAGCGGCGCTTAGTCTAACCGGATTTCAACGAATTACTATCGGCAGATGTTACAACGCGTTATTCCGACATGGCTTCGCGCCAGAGTCGTTCCACAATGCGCTGCGCCAGAATAGCCTGCTCCCCGGACGTTTCAGGAACCGTCTGATTCTGCACGCAGGTGATGAAGTGACGCGCGCAGCCCACGAAGCCACGCTGCTCCAGGGTGCTTTGCCAGCCGGGAACCGGTAACGCGACCACGCCATTGCCCTTCTCTTCCCGCCACTCTCGCATATCGGTGACGTCATACAGCGCGCCATCCGTAACGGCCTGCACGGACTCGCGCTGGCTGCCCGCCCGACGATGCATGCTGGTCGTCACCTGCAAATGCTCAACGGCAAAATGATGTTCGGCGTAAACCATCTCACCCTGCTCGTTAGTCAGCAGCGTGCCGCTTTGCAGCTGGGCTTTTCCGTTACTCAGCCAAAGGGCCGTATCCACGACGTGGAGATAATCATCCAGCAGCGTGAAGCGCAGGTCGTTCGGCCCCACGCTGTCGGTACGGTGCTTATCCATACGCAGAGAGGCGAACGAGCCGGACTGCGCTTTAAGCTGCTGATAGAGCGGTGCAAAACGGCGGTTGAAGCCGACCATCAGCGTCAACTTTTTACGCGCGGCCAGCTCAATCAGTCGTTCAGCATCCTGTACATTTTCCGCCAGGGGTTTATCCACGCAGACGTGAACGCCTGCGTTAAGCAACTCGCTCACCACCTGATAGTGCGTCGCGGTTGAGGTATGCACAAATACCGCATCACATTCACGGGCTAAATCCTGTAGCGAACCGGCATAAGGGATGCGCCAGGTTTTGCAGATGCGCTCAGTTTTCTCGCGGGTGGGCGACCACGCCCCTTGCAGCGTCCAGTCGGACGCGGCGCCTAAAACGGGCAGCCAGGCTTTTTGCGCAATTCCTCCCAGCCCCACAACACCAATGCGTAATGTTGTCACGATTAATCTCCCAGATGTGCGAGTAACGCATCCAGACGCTGCTTCAGCCCGGCAACCTCGTCTTCCAGGGCTGCCACGCGCGCGGTCAGGCTGTCGTTTGATGCTGGCGTATCAGATTCGACGGCCAGCGCAGAGGCCTCCACGTCGCCGCTAAACAGGTGCATGTAGCGGCTTTCACGCTTGCCCGGCTCGCGGGGCAGACGCACCACGTAAGGACCGTCCTCGCGTGATGCCAGCCCCTCCAGCGTCTGTTCAACGTCCTGCATATCACGAAATTCATGCATGCGAGAGGCGCGCGTGCGCAGTTCCCCCGGCGTCTGCGCCCCGCGCAGCAGCAGCGTGGTGATCACCGCCACTTCCGCAGCGCTGAGTTTTAAATCGCCAAATTCGGAATTACAAAAGCGCTGTTCATATTTAGTGACGCGATTACCGAAGCCGCTGACGGTGCGCAGGTAGTGGCGCTTCACCAGCTCGTCAAGGGTATCCTGCACCTCGTGCTCGCCAAGGCTCATCACCGGCTCACGGTTCGTCTTCTGGTTGCAGGCCATCGTGACGGCATTCACGGACAGAGGATACTGTTCCGGCGTGGTGACCTGCTTTTCCAGAAGGCAGCCGACCACGCGCGCTTCGGCGCCATTTAACTGATATTTCATTTTTTCTCCTTAACGACCCGCGGTCCACTCCTGGGTGGTGAGCGCGGTGAGCACATGGTCCCGCCACTCGCCGTCAATCAGCAGATAATCTTTGGCATAGCCCTCTTTCTCAAACCCCAGGCGGGCCAGCAGATCGCCGCTGCGCTTATTGTGCGGCATGTAGTTGGCCATAATGCGATGGATATGTTGCGTGCGCTGCATGTAGCGAATCGCCGCCGTCAGCGCCTCAAACATGAGCCCCTGCCCCTGCCATTTCTGACCGATGGAATACCCGAGGTAACAGGCGTGAAACGACCCGCGTACCACGTTTGAAAAATTGGCAATGCCAACGATCTCTTTCTCTTCCGGATCGAGAAGCGCGAAATAAAACGCACTTCCCTGTTTATGAAATTCCGCAATCATACTGAGGCGCGCCTGCCAGCCAGAGGGGTAGCAGTGGCTCTCGTCCCGAACGGGTTCCCAGGGTTTTAAAAACTGGCGATTCTCGGCGTAATAATCCGCCAGACGCCAGGCATCACGCTCATGCACCAGACGAACGACCAGCCTGTCCGTCGTCAGACGCACTTTTGGCACATTACTGCGATAGCCAAACATCGTTACCACTCCTTCCCGTCGCTTCTGCTCTGCCTGTTAGCTTTACTATACCTGCGCCTGTGCCTTCTGTGAAAACAGTGACATACCATTTTGATCGCTTTTCACATTTTTCGATGAGAACTCTCTATCAAAGCACCTTTTTGATAAAAAAATATTGTCGCCAGCGGGTATGGGAAAAAGCCCGGCGACACCGCAGAATGTTAGCGTGCTCACCTTTTATTTTCCCTGGAGGGAAAATGTCCCGCGTATCACAGGCCAGGAGCCTGGGTAAATATTTCCTGCTCGTCGATAACATGCTGGTCGTGCTCGGCTTTTTTGTCGTTTTTCCGCTTATATCGATTCGTTTTGTCGATCAAATGGGCTGGGCGGCATTGATGGTCGGGATCGCGCTGGGTCTACGCCAGTTTGTACAACAGGGTCTGGGCGTGTTTGGCGGCGCAATAGCCGACCGCTTCGGCGCGAAACCGATGATCGTCACCGGCATGCTGTTACGTGCGGCGGGATTCGCCACCATGGCAATCGCTCATGAACCCTGGCTGCTGTGGTTCTCCTGTTTCCTTTCCGGGATTGGCGGCACCCTTTTCGACCCACCGCGTACCGCGCTGGTGGTTAAGCTTATCCGTCCGCAACACCGGGGGCGCTTCTTTTCGATTTTGATGATGCAGGACAGCGCTGGCGCGGTGGTGGGCGCCCTGCTGGGAAGCTGGCTGCTGCAATACGATTTCCGCCTGGTCTGCGCCACCGGCGCGGTGTTGTTTATTCTCTGCGCGCTGTTTAACGGTCTGTTTCTGCCCGCGTGGAAGCTGTCGACGGTGAAGGCGCCTGTGCGGGAAGGGCTTGACCGCGTGCTGAGCGATAAACGCTTCGTCACCTATGTGTTAACCCTGACCGGCTACTACATGCTCGCCGTGCAGGTCATGCTGATGCTGCCCATTATGGTTAACGATATTGCCGGCACGCCGGCAGCGGTGAAATGGATGTATGCCATTGAGGCCTGCCTCTCTCTGACGCTGCTCTATCCGATTGCCCGCTGGAGCGAGCGCCGTTTCCGGCTTGAGCACCGTCTGATGGCCGGGCTGTTGCTGATGACGCTGAGCATGATGCCCATCGGCCTGGTGAGTTCTCTTCAGCAACTGTTTATGCTCATCTGCACCTTCTATATTGGCTCAATCATTGCCGAGCCAGCCCGTGAAACGCTGAGCGCGTCACTTGCCGACGCCCGGGCCCGAGGCAGCTACATGGGCTTCAGCCGTCTCGGGCTGGCGCTTGGCGGCGCACTGGGTTACACCGGTGGCGGCTGGCTGTTTGATGCCGGAAAAGCGCTCCATCAGCCGGAGCTGCCGTGGGTCATGCTCGGCATGGTCGGCTTTATGACGCTGATTGCCCTCTGGTGGCAGTTCAGTGATAAACGCAGCACCCGCGGGATGCTGGAGCCTGGCGCCTGACCCTCTTTCACTATCAGTTTTTTCTGCTGGTTTCTGTTGGATCACCCTGACATACTGGCGTATCAGGACAGATGCGCCGATTTTATGTTGAGGAACGCCATGAAAAAGATCGTTATTGCCGCTGCGTTAATTGTCAGTGGTCTGCTGGTGGGATGTAACCAGCTTACGCAGTACACCGTCAGTGAGCAGGAAATTAATCAGGCGCTGGAAAAACATAATAACTTTTCAAAAGATATCGGCGTGCCCGGCCTTGCGGATGCGCATATCGTCCTGACGAATCTCGCCAGCCAGATTGGGCGCGAGGAGCCTAACAAAGTCACCCTTTCCGGCGATGCCAGCCTCGATATGACCTCGCTCTTCGGCAATCAGAAAGCGGATATCAAGCTGAAGCTCAAGGCGCTGCCGGTCTTTAATAAAGAGAAAGGGGCAATTTTCCTGCAAGAGATGGAAATCGTCGATGCGGTTGTGACGCCGGAAAAAATGAAACCGGTGCTGCAAACGCTGATGCCGTATCTCAACCAGTCGTTGCAGAACTACTTTAACCAACAGCCTGCCTATGTTCTGAGCGAAGACAAGAGCAAAGGCGAATCTCTGGCGAAAAAATATGCCAAAGGGATAGAGGTGAAACCGGGTGAAATCATCATCCCTTTCACCGACTAAACACTCCGGGCGCTCAGGCGCCCGTTTTTTTTAACGGAATAGTGTGCAAACGAAAACGTTTCCGCTTATGATTTGTGTCCGGCAAAAACAGCCCTCTTATGACTGATCTCTTTCAAGCCGGAGCTTCCATGACTGTACAATCCCAGGTTCTCAAAATCCGCCGCCCAGACGACTGGCATATCCATCTTCGTGATGGCGACATGCTGAAAACCGTCGTGCCGTATACCAGCGAAATTTATGGCCGTGCGATTGTTATGCCTAACCTGGTTCCGCCAGTCACTACCGTCGAGGCCGCGATTGCCTATCGCCAGCGTATCCTTGACGCCGTTCCGGCCGGACACGATTTTACCCCATTGATGACCTGCTATCTGACGGACTCGCTGGATCCGAATGAAGTTGAGCGCGGGTTTAACGAAGGTGTATTCACCGCCGCGAAGCTCTACCCGGCGAATGCCACCACCAACTCCAGCCATGGGGTGACCAGCATTGACGCCATCATGCCCGTTCTGGAGCGTATGCAAAAACTGGGCATGCCGCTGCTGGTGCACGGGGAAGTGACCCACGCTGACATTGATATTTTCGATCGCGAAGCACGTTTTATCGAAACGGTCATGGAGCCGCTGCGCCAGCGTCTTCCTGGGCTGAAAGTGGTGTTTGAACACATTACGACTAAAGATGCCGCAGAGTATGTCCGGGATGGAAACGAGCTGATTGCCGCCACCATCACCCCTCAGCACCTGATGTTTAACCGTAACCACATGCTGGTGGGCGGCGTTCGCCCACATCTGTATTGTCTGCCGATCCTCAAGCGCAACATCCACCAGCAGGCGCTACGTGAGCTGGTCGCCAGCGGCTTTCCACGCGCGTTCCTCGGCACGGATTCCGCCCCGCATGCCCGTCACCGTAAAGAGGCGAGCTGCGGCTGTGCAGGCTGCTTTAACGCCCCGACCGCCCTGGCAAGTTACGCAACCGTGTTTGAAGAGATGAATGCGTTAGACCATTTCGAAGCCTTCTGCTCCCTTAACGGCCCGCGTTTCTACGGTCTGCCGGTTAATGACACGTTCATTGAGCTGGAGCGCAAAGAAAGCCAGGTTGAAGCGTCGATTGCGCTCACCGACGATACGCTGATCCCCTTCCTGGCCGGTGAAACCGTAAACTGGACGGTAAAACGCTAAAAAAATCGCGCCCCCTGTTGTCAAAGCGACAATATAACTGTATAAATAAACAGTATATTACACAGGGGGCATTTATGCGTATCGAAGTCACCATTGCCAAATCCACCGTCCTGCCTGCTGGCGCACTCGACGCTCTGGCGGGTGAACTATCCCGACGTATTAGCAGCACTTTTCCTGAAAACGATGGCGCCGTAACGGTACGTTATGCGACAGCAAACCATCTTTCCGTCATCGGCGGCGCGAAAGAAGACAAAGAACGCATCAGCGAAATTTTGCAGGAAACATGGGAAAGCGCCGACGACTGGTTCATCACTGATTAAAATTTGCTCCCTCATTGTGTTTTTTTGCCGGGTCGCCCCGGCTTTTTTTCGTTTCGTCTCCTGAAAGTTCAAAATATTTCAGCATCTTCTTAGAAAATCGTGAACAAGATGGCGTTTTATTGTTCGAACAATCCTAAAAAGCATAAAAATGTGTTGCTACCCGTTTATTTTTTCCTTCTGAACCCTTATTAATTGATATACTGAAATTGCTTTCAGAAAAACATGCATTGAACCTCAAAGTCGTTGTCTTCTAACACGCATTAAGGGGGTTATAATGGAAAAGAATAGTGAAGTCATCCAGACCCATCCGCTTGTTGGCTGGGATATCAGCACCGTAGACAGCTACGATGCGCTGATGCTGCGTTTGCACTACCAGACCCCAAATCAGCAAAACCGTGATGAAGCGGAAGTTGGACAGACGCTGTGGCTTACAACAGACGTCGCCCGTCAGTTTATCTCTATTTTAGAAGCAGGCATCGCAAAAATAGAATCTGGCGACTATCAGGAAAATGAGTATAAACGGCATTGACCTTATGCCCCTTTTCACTCAACAGGCACCCTCGCGGTGCCTTATTTATTTCGCTCTTGTATAAGCCCGCTTAGTTAATTACTCTGCTAACAAAGCGTTAGTAAAGAGAAGCCTATGAAATACGATTTAATCATTATCGGAAGCGGCTCCGTAGGATCTGCCGCCGGTTATTACGCCACGCAGGCGGGTCTGAAAGTGCTGATGATTGACGCCCACCTTCCCCCCCACTCTGAAGGAAGCCATCACGGCGATACCCGTCTGATCCGTCACGCTTACGGTGAAGGTGAACGTTATGTACCGCTGGTGCTTCGGGCTCAGACGCTGTGGGATGAGCTGGCCACACTCACCGAAGATCGCATTTTTGAGCGCACCGGGATCGTTAACCTGGGGCCAGCCAGCTCCACGTTTCTGGCGACCGTCGAGGAGAGCGCGAAAGCCTACCGCCTGGACGTCGAGCGTCTGGATGCAAACGGCATCATGGCGCGCTGGCCGGAAATTTCTGTTCCTGAAGACTACATTGGATTGTTTGAAGCCAATTCCGGGGTACTGCACAGCGAAACGGCCATTAAGACCTGGATTGATCTCGCCGCCAAAGCGGGCTGCGCACAGTTGTTCAACTGTCCGGTCACGGGCATCACCCACCATGCAGAGGGTTCAACCGTCACCACCTCTGAAGGTGAATATACCGCCACGCGTCTGCTGGTGAGTGCGGGAACGTGGGTGACGAAACTGCTGCCGGACCTGCCCATCCAGCCGGTGCGAAAAGTCTTCTCCTGGTTCCAGTCTGACGGGCGTTACAGCAGCCAGAACAAATTCCCGGCGTTTACAGGCGAGTTACCCAATGGCGACCAGTTCTACGGTTTCCCCTCGGAAAAAGACGCGCTCAAGATTGGCAAACATAACGGCGGACAGGTAATTTCCTCTGCGGAAGAACGCAAGCCTTACGGTGCTTATCCGCAGGATGGTTCCGAAGCCTTCACATTCCTGCGTAATATCCTGCCGGGCGTAGGCGGGTTGCTTTACGGCGCAGCGTGCACCTACGACAACACCCCGGATGAAGATTTTATCATCGACACCCTGCCGGGACACGATAACACCCTGCTCGTAACCGGGCTCAGCGGTCACGGGTTTAAATTTGCCTCTGTGTTAGGTGAAATCGCCGCCCAGTTTGCGCAGGGGATCGCGCCTTCGTTTGATCTCAAGCCCTTCGCGCTCTCGCGCTTTAACCGATAATACCTCTACAGGCTCCGAATAACCGGGGCCTGTTTAGCGAGAGGGGCATGATGCGCAGACTGGTGAATTACCTTATCAATAACATCCGCGAGCATTTCATGCTCTACATTGTTCTTTGGTCGCTGCTGGCGATCATTGACGTTATCTATATTGTATTCTTCTGAAAATTCACGCTGACGTTTATTGACACTCCTTTAAATTTATTTAACTTATATTTTTTAAAAAACGTCACCTCAAATTTATTGAACGAAGCGATTGAAATACATTGCGGAAACACATTCAAATTCGCTGAAATAAATTAAATAAAAAACATTATTCATTTTTTTCAGTTGCATTATTTATTTAACCCGTCCATTTTTATTGCTCAGTCATTTGAGAACGGAAATTCATATGCAATGGCGTAACTCCTCCCGTCGCTACGGAATAATATCCATGTGTTTACACTGGCTTTTTGCACTTGCCGTCTATGCCATGTTTGGTCTTGGCCTCTGGATGGTGACATTAAGCTATTATGACGGTTGGTATCATCAGGCCCCCGAATTGCACAAAAGCATTGGGGTTCTGCTGATGATGGGTCTGGTTTTTCGCGTGATCTGGCGACATATCTCTCCGCCACCTCCAGCGCCCAAAAGCCATGGCCGACTTACCCGCATAAGCGCTGTTGGCGCGCATATCGCACTCTATGCCCTGCTTTTCGCCATTCTGATCAGCGGCTATCTCATTTCCACCGCAGACGGTAAACCGATCAGCGTGTTTGGGCTTTTTGACGTCCCAGCCACGCTGGCTGACGCCGGTTCCCAGGCTGACACCGCAGGTGTGGTTCATCTGTGGCTGGCATGGAGCGTAGTAATCCTTTCTGTCCTGCATGGCCTTGCGGCCCTGAAACACCACTTTATTGATAAAGACGATACGCTGAAGCGCATGCTTGGCCGTTCGTCAGTTGACTCTGGAGCATAAAATGAAAAAACGCCTGTTGGGTATCGCATTAGGTTCGCTGCTATTTACCACCGGTTCGGCCATTGCCGCCGACTATAAAATTGATAAAGAGGGCCAGCATGCCTTCGTCAATTTCCGTATTCAGCATCTGGGTTACAGCTGGTTATATGGCACGTTCAATGATTTCGATGGCACATTTACTTTCGACGAGAAAAACCCTGCTGCCGATAAAGTGAACGTCACCATTAATACTAACAGCGTCGACACTAATCACGCCGAGCGTGATAAACATCTGCGCAGTGCTGAATTCCTGAACGTGGGCAAATTCCCGCAAGCTACTTTCGCGTCGACAGAGGTGAAGAAAGACGGTGATAAGCTCGCTATTACCGGGAATCTGACGCTGAACGGCGTAACAAAACCGGTCACACTGGATGCGAAATTAATTGGACAGGGCGACGATCCATGGGGCGGAAAACGTGCTGGCTTTGAAGCCGCAGGCAAAATTCATCTGAAAGATTTTAATATCACCACGGATTTAGGCCCGGCATCGCAGGATGTAGAGCTGATTATTTCGGTGGAAGGCGTTCAGCAGAAGTCATAAAACAGGCCCGGCAGGCTTTCGCGCCGCCGGGCAGTGTTTTACTCCGGGTCCGGAATACCCAGTTTGGTATTCAGTCGGCCCCGGGATTTATTAAAGATCTTATTCCCGTTCTCGCGTCCGGCACGGCGACGACGTTGCTCTTCTTCAGGCAAGATACTCTCTTCACTGCACAGCTCGCTACAGCAGCCATTAAACTTCTCGGCACATGCAGGGCACTGAATAAACAGCAGATGACATCCGTCGTTTTTGCAGTTGGTATGCGTATCGCACGGCGTACCGCACTGGTGGCAGTGCGCGATCACGTCCTCTGAAATTCGCTCGCCCATACGCTCGTCAAACACAAAGTTCTTACCGATAAAACGCACCGGTAAACCCTGCTCACGGGCGCGACGGGCATACTCAATGATCCCACCCTCAATGTGCCAGACTTTATTAAACCCGTTGTGCTTCATCCAGGCGCTGGCTTTTTCACAGCGGATCCCCCCGGTGCAGTACATAACGATCTTTTTGTCTTTATGCTCCTGCATCATCTCAACGGCTTTTGGCAGTTGCTCGCGGAAGGTGTCGGCAGGAATTTCCATCGCATTCTCGAAGTGCCCCACTTCATATTCGTAGTGGTTACGCATATCAATGAACACCGCATCCGGATCGTCGAGCATCGCGTTCACTTCAGCGGCCTTCAGGTACTCCCCCACATTAGCGGCATTGAAGCTCGGATCGTCAATGCCATCCGCCACAATACGCTCGCGCACCTTCATGCGCAGCACCCAGAATGATTTACCGTCATCATCCAGCGCAATGTTCAGGCGTAAGCCGTTAAGCGCCGGATCAAACCCGTAAAGGAGGTCGCGGAAGGCGCTGACCTTGCTTTCCGGCACGCTGATCTGCGCGTTAATCCCCTCACGCGCCAGATAGACGCGACCAAACACGTTCAGGGCGGTAAAAGCCTGGTAAAGCGCATCGCGGGTCGCCTGGGGATCATCAATGGTGAAATACTTATAGAAAGAGATCGTTGTGCGCGGTTCGGTTTCGGCCAACATACGCGCTTTCAACATCTCATTCGAAACGCGGTTGTGTAACACTGGCATGGTGTACAAGTCCTGCAATCGTTGAGAATTAAAAATCGGTCGGCATGATATAGCAAACAAAGACAATTTACATCCACACAATTTACGCTACATTTCAGTCAACCTGATAAATCAGACTTAACATTTGCATATTCTTTCATGTTTCGATGACAGACATTTTGGCTATGCCTTAAAAAATGAGACAATATCCTTTCAGGACGTTAGAACACAGGACAGACATGACCCAGTTACCGAAATTTACTGCCGCGCTTTTGCATCCCCGCTATTGGTTAACATGGTCAGGCATTGGCTTGTTGTGGCTAATTGTACAGTTGCCTTATCCCGTCATTTTCCGCATGGGTAAAGGACTGGGCCGCATTGCTCAGCAGTTTATGAAGCGTCGCGCCAGGATCGCGTATCGTAACCTTGAACTTTGTTTTCCTCAGATGAGTGAATCTGAGCGCCACGACATGGTGGTTAAAAACTTCGAATCTGTCGGCATGGGGCTGATGGAGACCGGTATGGCCTGGTTCTGGTCGGATAAACGCATGGCGCGCTGGACGGAAGTGGCCGGGACCGGCATGGAGCCGGTGCATACTCTTCAGGCCAACCAGACTGGCGTCCTGCTGATTGGCGTTCATTTCCTGACGCTCGAAATTGGCGCGCGGATGTTCGGCATGCAGGCCCCGGGTATTGGCGTTTATCGTCCTAACGATAATCCGGTGATCGATTTGATCCAGACCAACGGACGCATGCGCTCCAATAAAAGCATGATCGATCGCAAAGACCTGAAAGGGATGATCCGCGCCCTGAAATCAGGTGAAGTGGTCTGGTATGCCCCGGATCATGACTATGGCCCGCAATCCAGCGTGTTTGTCCCGTTCTTTGCGGTGGAAGATGCCGCGACGACCACCGGGACCTGGATGCTGGCGCGGATGTCCAAAGCGGCTATCGTGCCGTTTGTACCGCGCCGTAAACCAGACGGTTCAGGCTATCAGCTCATCATGCTGGAGCCGGAACTCGCGCCACCGCTGATTGATGCAGAAACCACCGCCCGCTGGATGAACGGCGTTGTCGAGAAATGCATTATGCTCGCGCCGGAGCAGTACATGTGGCTGCATCGCCGCTTTAAAACCCGGCCTCAGGGCGTCCCTTCCCGGTATTAACCTGCGTGCGGCCTTCCGGGCCGCATGTTGTTTTAGCTTTAAAAGCTCCCCGTCATTGCGGCAATCATACCCCGGGCGCATAATTAGCAGGCTTATTACCTCACTGTTCACGGTGCCCTGCGCCTCATTATGCGGATAGTTATGTCCCCCACAGATGCTCCCATAAACTGGAAACGTAACCTGACGGTTGCGTGGCTGGGTTGTTTTCTTACTGGCGCCGCCTTTAGCCTGGTGATGCCCTTCCTGCCCCTCTACGTTGAACAGCTCGGCGTCACCGGACATAGCGCCCTGAATATGTGGTCCGGCCTGGTGTTCAGCATTACGTTCCTGTTCTCCGCCATTGCGTCGCCTTTCTGGGGTGGGCTGGCGGATCGCAAAGGCCGCAAAATTATGCTGCTGCGCTCCGCGCTCGGCATGGCGATCATTATGCTGCTGATGGGGGTGGCGCAGAATGTCTGGCAGTTCCTGATACTACGCGCGCTTCTGGGCCTGCTCGGGGGATTTATCCCTAACGCCAACGCCCTGATCGCCACCCAAATCCCGCGCCAGAAAAGCGGCTGGGCGTTGGGCACGCTATCCACTGGCGGCGTAAGCGGCGCACTGCTGGGCCCACTGGCGGGCGGGCTGCTGGCCGACCACTACGGACTGCGGCCGGTATTCTTCATTACCGCCAGCGTGCTGTTCCTCTGCTTCCTGGTGACGCTTATCTGTATCCGCGAGAATTTCACGCCCGTGGCCAAAAAAGAGATGCTGCACGCCCGGGATGTGCTGGCCTCGCTGAAAAACCCAAAGCTGGTGCTGAGCCTGTTTGTAACCACCATGATTATCCAGGTGGCCACCGGTTCAATCGCGCCTATACTGACGCTCTACGTACGCGACCTGGCGGGAAACGTCAGCAATATCGCCTTTATCAGCGGCCTAATCGCCTCTGTTCCCGGCGTGGCGGCGCTACTGAGCGCGCCGAGGCTCGGCAAGCTGGGAGACCGTATCGGCCCGGAAAAGATCCTGATCTGCGCCCTGATCGTCTCCGTCCTGCTGCTGATCCCCATGGCGTTGGTGCAGTCTCCGTGGCAGCTCGGCGTCCTGCGCTTCCTGCTGGGGGCTGCGGATGGTGCGCTACTCCCGGCTGTACAGACGCTGCTGGTCTATAACTCCACCAACCAGATAGCCGGTCGTATTTTCAGTTATAACCAGTCGTTTCGCGATCTGGGTAACGTCACCGGACCGCTGGTTGGCGCGGGGATTTCGGCCAGCTTCGGTTTCCGGGCGGTCTTTATCGTGACGGCAGGCGTCGTGCTGTTCAACGCCGTTTATTCGTGGCTCAGCTTATCCCGGGCGCTACGCCCGGCGCGAATAAGACAACATCGTGACGGCTAATTTTCGCATTCATACTTGCAAAATCACATAATCAGCTATTCTTTCCCTGAATACCTTCACGAAAAACAGGGAGACACCAATGACCATGTACGCCACGCTGGAAGAAGCAATTGATGCCGCTCGCGAAGAGTTCCTCGCCGATAATCCCGGCGTTGAGGAAGAAGATGCTGACGTGCAACAACTCAATATCCAAAAATACGTCCTACAGGACGGCGATATTATGTGGCAGGCCGAATTCTTTACTGATGAAGGTGAAGATGGTGAATGTCTGCCGATACTGAGTGGTGAAGGTGCGCAGGCGGTATTCGACGGCGACTATGACGAAATTGAGTTACGTCAGGAGTGGCTGGAAGAAAATACGCTGCACGAATGGGACGAAGGTGAGTTTCAGCTTGAACCGCCGCTGGATACCGAAGAGGGTCAGGCCGCAGCGGACGAATGGGACGAGCGATAAGTCACCGCTACTCGTAGGGGCCGTGGCTGGCATCGATGGGCAGCAGTAGCGTGTCGAAAATCAGCGAAAACGGCAGATCGAGCACGGTGAGATAGCGCCATGCGGAATCACGGACATCCCACTGTACGCCGGGGTAGTACTGATTCCCGTGGCCCTGCCCGGGGATGGTGCGGCTGATAATGCTGCCGCAACCGCTGAGCAGGCATGCCATCATGACGACAATGATTACTTTCATTTCTGACCTCTAAAAAAATACCGGCGATTAAGCCGGTATTTTATTTGGCGGGTGGCGCTTCGCTTACCCGCCCTACTTAACAACTTACTTCGCCTTCAGGGCCAGCGGATTGAGCTTCACGTCCTTGTAGTAGTTCACCCACGAAGAGTATCTCTCCGGAGAGGACCACACGCGGTAGTGAAGCCGTGCCATCGTCACCGGATCGCTCAACAACACCAGACGACGGTCGCGGTTAAGCTTTTCTGGCGTCTCGTTCAGCGCCTGCTCAACGTGGCGATCGCGGGCGATCTCCAGCACCTGGCTGGCGCGGTGACGCGCCGTCGCCATCGCGGTTGCCAGCGCGTTGAATGACGGGTTAAACACGGCATGCATAAAGCCATCATCCAGCGTGCGTTTGCGGTTCTGCTCCAGATAGGTATCGGTATCCACCAGCACCTGCGGCGGAGAATACTCTTCCGGGATCAGGAACAGCTTCCAGCGTTTGGTACGCAGGCCCACCGTGGAACGGCTGGAGATCACCGATACAAACGGCGACAGGATCAGCGAGAAGACGATTGGCGCAAGCCAGAACAGGAAACGCAGATCCAGCCAGGCCATACCAACGGCCCACACCAGGCCCAGCAGCAGCTGAGAGCCGTGGCGCATAAAGGCTTCACTCCACGGCGTAGAGTCATCGTCACGCTGCGGTGAATTCCACACCACTTCCCATCCCAGGAACGCGCTCACCACAAACACCGTATGGAACAGCATACGCACCGGCGCCAGCAGGACCGAGAACAGCACTTCCAGCAGCAGTGAAAGGGTCACGCGGCAGAAACCACCGTACTCCTTCGAACCTTTGCACCAGATCAGAATGATACTGAGCAGCTTAGGCAGGAACAGCAGCACCATGGTCGACGCGAACAGCGCGATCGCAAGCTCCGGACGCCACTGCGGCCACACCGGGAACAGCTGGCGCGGTTGCAGGAAATACTGCGGCTCCGTCAGGGCATGCACAACCTGCAACGCGGTTGAGAGCGCCAGGAACATAAACCACAGCGGCGCAGACAGATAGGACATAACGCCCGTCAGGAACACCGCACGGTGAACAGGGTGCATCCCTTTCACCAGGAACAGGCGGAAGTTCATCAGGTTACCGTGACACCAGCGGCGGTCGCGTTTGAGCTCATCCAGCAGGTTCGGCGGCAGCTCTTCATACGAGCCAGGCAGATCGTAGGCAATCCAGACGCCCCACCCTGCGCGACGCATCAGCGCAGCTTCCACAAAGTCATGCGACAGAATGGACCCGGCAAACGACCCTTCACCCGGCAGCGGCGCCAGGGCGCAGTGCTCGATGAATGGCTTCACGCGGATAATGGCGTTGTGGCCCCAGTAGTGGGATTCACCCAACTGCCAGAAGTGCAGACCGGCAGTAAACAGCGGCCCGTAGACGCGGGTCGCAAACTGCTGGCAGCGCGCATACAGCGTGTCCATACCGGACGCTTTTGGCGAGGACTGAATAATTCCCGCGTTCGGGTTGGCTTCCATCAGACGGACCAGCCCGCTCAGGCAGTCGCCGCTCATCACGGAGTCTGCATCCAGTACCACCATGTAGCTGTACTGGTTACCCCAGCGACGACAGAAGTCATCAATGTTTCCGCTCTTACGCTTAACACGACGACGACGACGACGGTAGAAGATCTGCCCTTCGCCCTGCACCTCGGCAATCAGTTCCATCCAGGCTTTTTGCTCCGCCACGCAGATATCCGGATTGTAGCTGTCGCTCAGGATATAGACGTCGAAATGCGCCGCGTTACCGGTCGCCTTCACGGACTCCCAGGTAGCACGCAGCCCGGCGAATACGCGGTCAACGTCTTCGTTACAGATAGGCATGATCAGCGCGGTACGATGCTCAGGATTGAGGGGCTCATCCCCGACCGTCGACGCGGAAATGCTGTATTTGTCACGCCCCATCAGCAGTTGCAGGAAGCCCATCAGCGCCGTCCAGAACCCGGCGGAGACCCAACAGAACAGCACCGCGAACAGCAGAAGAATGCCGCTCTGTAAAATATACGGCAGCAGCTGCATGAAGGAGACCCAGATATCCTGGCCAATCATGTCAGCAGGGTTAATCAACGCCCAGCCCTGGTACGGCAGAATGGTTTTCATGTACCAGGTGGCGACAACCGTCTGCGCCAGCGTCAGCAGCAGCAGAATGTAACGACGAATCGTTCCCACGGTACGCCATTTCTGCTCGGATGCCTGCTGTTCTTTGGTCAGACGTGACAGATAGCGCGGCGTCACGTCACGCCCACGCAGGCGATCCCAGAAGCGGCCCACCGGGTTGGTGCGCCACGGATCGGGGAACATGGAGGAACGCGTGGCCTTCGGCATCGCCTGTAGCTGGTCACGCCCTTCGTCATCCTTGATTAGCTGCCCTTCTGCCAGCGAGTCCGGCCATGCCTGCTCCAGACGTGCCTTCACTGACCCCAGCGGCGTATCATCATCACGGGAAAAGTGACGATGTTCACCATCCAGCGCGGTGTGAACCGCGCGGATGTCGCTCGCAGGGAGTGCCGCTTTTTCAATGTCCGTCAGCGGCATGGCATCAATATATTCAGATGTATTATTCATTGGCAGGTAGCTGATAGCTCCAGGTTTCACTCAGCGGCTTATCGTTACTGACCAGCGCGGCGCGCATTTCAGTGGTCTGTTTCGGATCTTTCACCTTCACGCGCAGGGTCAAACGCCACCCTTTGGTGACCGGGTTGTAACGCACGGCGTTCTCAACGATTTCACCGTTATCGCCAATGCTGGCCTGTGCCGTCACGGCAGTAGCCGGCGCCAGTTTTTTCATATCCTGGCCGGTGAAGTCCACGATAAACGCCAGCGTGCCATCCGGCTGACGAATCAGGTTGGACTGCTTCACGTCACCCGTCGAACGACGCGTCTGCATAACATACGCGTTATCCGGTGCGTGCAGTTTGTCTTCGTCACGGCTGAAGGTGATCGCATACTTGAAGTTCATCTCTTTACCGGCTTCCGGCAGCTGATCCGGTGTCCAGTACGCCACAATGTTATCGTTGGTTTCATCGTTAGTTGGAATTTCAACCAGCTCAACCTTGCCTTTACCCCAGTCGCCTTTCGGCGTAACCCAGGCGCTTGGACGCAGATCGTAGCGGTCATCCAGATCTTCAAAGCGGGAGAACTGACGGCCACGTTGCAGCAGACCAAAGCCCTGCGGGTTTTCCATCGCAAAGCTGCTGACGGCGAGGTGTTTCGGGTTGTTCAGCGGACGCCAGATCCACTCGCCGTTACCCGCATGAATGGAGAGGCCATTGGAATCATGCAGTTCAGGACGGAAATTGGTCGCCGGAGAGGGCTGGTTCGGCCCGAACAGGAACATGCTGGTCAGCGGCGCGACGCCCAGTTTGCCCACTTTATCGCGCAGGTAAACTTTAGACTGTACGTCAACCACCGTGTCACGCCCTGGCATGATCACGAAGCGATAAGCGCCTGTCGCACGAGGGGAGTCCAGCAGCGCATAAATTGTCAGACGTTTGTCGGTTGGTTTTGGACGTTCGATCCAGAACTCGCGAAAACGTGGAAATTCTTCACCTGATGGCAGCGCGGTATCAATTGCCAGACCGCGCGCAGAAAGCCCGTACACCTGCCCCGCGCCAATCACGCGGAAGTAGCTGGCGCCAAGCATGCTGACGATTTCGTCGTTTTTATCTTTGCTGTTAATCGGATAAAGCACCTTGAAGCCTGCGAAGCCGAGGTCTTTTACCGTGTCTTTATCGTGTTGCACATCGCCAAAATTGAAATAATCCGGGCTGTACTTGATTTTGCGTACCGCGGTCGCCGTCACTTCGTTGATGGCAACCGGCGTGTCGAAGTACATACCCTGGTGGTAAAATTCAAGCTTGAACGGGGTTTTAATATTGTTCCAGTACGCTTTATCGTGATTGAACTGGATCTGCTGATAGTCCGCGTATTTCATGTCGCGGAAAACGGAGGGCAGGTTACTTTTTGGCGCTTCGTAGCTCTTGCCCGCCATCGATTTAGCCTGTTTTGCGACATCATCGATGTTAAAGGCCAGTGCAGATGAGGTATACAGTGACAACAGCACTGCTACACCCAACCAACGCATTTTCATCATTTGTGGTTTATGTTTCATAATAAGTAAGCACTTCCCCCTTTGTGTGCTTATATCGATCCGATCCATTTTAATGGAAACTCAGGCAATCCGACAACATTATCACTGCTTTGTTCAGCTCGCTGGCTCATGGATTAAGCAAATGAAAGAACCCGCTTTTCACTTTGCGTGCTTATCCTGGAGACAGGGTGTCGGTCTTGGTGTAGGGTTGGCTCCGAATGTAACCATTATGAGCCTTAGGGATAAGGCGAAAAGTCTGAGAATGCGCAAAGTTATATGAGCACAACCCCTGTACAACGTGAATATTTCCTCGACTCGATCCGCGCATGGCTCATGCTATTGGGGATCCCTTTTCATATTTCACTGATCTATTCCAGCCACACCTGGCACGTGAACAGCCAGATGCCCTCCTGGTGGCTGACGCTGTTTAATGATTTTATCCATGCCTTCCGCATGCAGGTGTTTTTTGTCATTTCCGGTTATTTCTCTTACATGCTCTTCTTGCGCTATCCCCTCAAACGATGGTGGAAAGTGCGCGTGGAGCGCGTGGGCATACCGATGTTGACGGCCATTCCGCTGCTGACGCTGCCGCAGTTCATCATGTTGCAGCATGTTAAAGGCAAGGCGGAAAACTGGCCGAATCTCTCCTTCTATGAGAAATACAACACCCTGGTCTGGGAGCTGATTTCCCACCTCTGGTTCCTGCTGGTACTGGTGGTGCTAACCACGGTGAGTTTGCTGATCTTCAGCCAGCTGCGCCAGCGCGCGAGCACCGCATCCTCGACCTTCTTCGCCAACATCACCCTGGGCAAGCTGTCGCTGCTGTTTCTTGCGCTGGGGGTCGCGTATGCCGCCGTCAGGCGTACCCTGCTCATTGTCTACCCTCCCATTCTGAGCGATGGGCTGTTTAATTTCGTGGTGATGCAGACCCTGTTCTACATTCCCTTCTTCCTGATCGGGGCGCTGGCATTTATTCATCCCCGGCTTAAAGCGCTGTTTACCACCCCCTCCCCCTGGTGTGCGGTGGGTGCTGCGCTGGCCTTTGCCGCCTATCTTCTCAATCAGCGCTATGGCAGCGGGGACGCGTGGATGTATGAGACAGAGAGCGTGATAACGATGCTGATGGGCCTGTGGATGGTTAACGTGGTGTTCGCCCTTGGCCATCGTCTGCTGAATTTTAAATCCAGCCGCGTCACCTATTTCGTTAATGCTTCGCTGTTTATCTACCTGGTTCACCATCCGCTGACGCTGTTTTTCGGGGCGTACATTACGCCGCATATCGCCTCGAATGCGCTGGGCTTCTTCACCGGCCTGGTCTTTGTGGTTGGCATTGCCATCGTGTTGTATGAAATCCACCTGCGGATCCCGCTTTTGCGTTTCCTGTTCTCAGGCAAACCTCAGGTTAAAGCGGGATAACAAAACGGCGCCTCCAGGGCGCCGTTTTTGCATTTCAGACATCAAAAAGCCTGGCTGCGCGCGGTCAAAATCCGCTGATACAGGTCGGCGGTGTGCTCATCGAAGCAGACAAAAATGACTTTTTCCGGCATGGGTTTAAGGGAAAGGTAGTGATAAACGGTATTCACGGCGATTGTAGCTGCCGCTTCCTTTGGATAACCGTATACCCCGGTGCTAATGGCGGGGAACGCCATGGTCTTATACCCGTTATCCGCCGCAAGCCGCAGGCAGTTACGATACGCCTGCTCCAGAATCTCAGCCTCATGGCGGTCGCCACCGTGCCAGACGGGTCCAACGGTATGGATCACCGCTTTGGCCGGGAGATCGCCTGCAAGCGTAATAACAGCATGCCCCGGCGGGCACTCTCCCTGCTGCTGACGCACGGTTTTGCATGCTTCAAGGAGCTGAGGGCCTGCGGCCCGGTGAATGGCACCGTCCACCCCGCCCCCACCCATCAGGGAGGAATTGGCTGCGTTGACGATCACGTCAACGTGTACCGTCGTGATATCGCCATGAATAACGTCGATTTGCGGTCTCATAAACACCCTCTGCAACCCGCCTTTTTCATCAGTGTATCGCAGAGGGAGAAGGAGAAAAACTGCCGTGAAAAAAACGTCGGTTAGCGGTAATCCACCTGAACGACCGCAAGCGTTTTCTGTTCATTCAGGTATTTCATGCTGACAGCGGCCAGAGCTGAATGAGGATGATGGCCCCGGAGCGCCTCGTCATAACTGATGGTATGCGTTTTCATACGGTTATTTTCCGGACAGGAGATCGCAAACTGCTGATGCCGGGGCGTGACTTCGCACGGGTCAGCGACCACCGCGCCACGAAAATGAATCACCCCACCATTTTCTATAGTTGCTGAATAAGCCGGAGATAAAAAAGAGGACAGGATCAGTCCCAGACCAGAAATAATACACGCTGCGGATTTGAACATTATTTGTACTCCTCAATGAAATTCGTCCTTGAGGGGTAAAAACGCTCCGTTATGACGTATCAATTTAAGCAACCCGATGACTGGGTTCTTGATATCAGCATAGCTTACCTGTGCAGCGCCGCCACTTTATTAAATCATTGATTTCATGAATTATTAAAGCGTACTTGCCGGTGCGTTCCACTGCTGTGATAAATGAAGCGATTTTCCATCGGAAACGGTGACGATTATTTTTACCGCATCCCCTGAACGAATATTTAAACTGATTCGCGTTAAATCAATCGGCTGATTAGCGGGTATAAAAAGAGTATTTTTCTGCCGCGATGTACTTTGTCCCGCTTGCCCCTGTCGGACAGATAACACCTCAACCTGACATTCGCAGGCGTCTGCCAGCGTGACCTGAGGAATAATGGTTGTCATATTTGCCTGCTGTGAGGTGCTGAACGTTATCTGGCTGGCAAGCGCGGCAAGGAGAATGAAGGTGCTCATGAGATCCTCCCGAAAAAAAACAGGGCACATGCCCTGTTTTTTGGTACAGAAATGAATCAGTACTGATGTGCGGTCGCGTTGTTGCCAAAGCCAACCTGGTGCACAGTCACCGTTGAGCCGGACGCTGTCTGGTCTACCGCCGCGCCGTTGCCGCCGCCGAACTGTTTCACGTTGATAACAGAGTCTTTGCTATTCCACTGGTCGATGGTGGCGCTGTTACCAAAGCCTTTTTGCAGCAGATCGATAGAACTGTCATCAGAGCCCTGACCAACATCTGCGCCGTTACCGCCACCGTGCTGGGTAATGGTCAATTCAGAATCTCGGGCGTCCGTCTGCAAAGCAAGCGCGGAGTTACCGCCGCCGTACTGGTAAATGCTCAGGGTTGAGTCAGGGCCGTTATTGCCGCCACCCCAGCCACCTCCGTGGCCGCCGCCAAATTGTGGTACCGCGCCTGCGAAAGCACTGCCAGAAACTACGATTGCTGCAATAACTGCCACTTTGAAAAGTTTCATGGTAAACCCCCATCGGATTGATTAAGGCGTCACACATCGCTAGCGTTGAATAACGCGAATAGCCATTTGCGACTGTCTCTGTACTACAACTGCTGTTTTCTGCGTACCATACTGCGTTATATTCGCCCTGTTACCCGAGCCTTTCTGGATAATCATGGCGGTGTTGCCAAAAGCGCCCTGCTTAATACTCGCATCGTTGCCGTTACCGGTCTGATCGATATAAGCAAGGTTATACGTCCCTGACTGATCAACATGCGCGCGGTTATTCCCGCCCTCCTGGGAAATAATGGACAGCAATTTAGAACCGCCCTGGCGTACATCAGCATTATTACCTGAACCCTGTTGACCAATAATGGCTGCCTGATTGTATGAAGCTTTACTTAATTCATTTATCGCAAAATTATATTCAGAACTGGCTAAATCTGAATCACCTGCGATTACAAACCCAGGCGCACCCAGTAATGTAAACATCATAAACAACATTTTGTTTTTCATGCTGTCACCCTGGACCTGGCTATAAAATAGGTATGTCTTTACCCGTTAACGCGATTCGTTTTGTTAACGCCGCGTTACGGAAAAGAGTATGTCTGCCGAAACATATTTAATATCTCACCCGTGTGCCTTATTTTTATATGCTCATTCACCTCAAAGTCGTAAATCTCGCCTGAAACGACGCGACACACCACTAATGCAGAAATAAATTCTTGTCTGAGCGCCTGGACAACAGCGAGACAGGCTGTCCAACCTGTACCGGCTTCTACAGACAAACATGGCAATGTCTTTTGCCAGGTGCGTGACACGAAGCAAGTTTTCTTAAGAAAAATTTCCAGCTTAGAGAAGTCTTAACTTTTTAGCTGAGTTCATACTTTTTACCGGCTGGCTTACAATAATTAAAAGCCCAATAATTCAATTTGTTATAATATATTGTATGACTTTCAAAATCTGTGCACGTTTATACACCTGTACAACTTTCCCCTTATCTTAAAATCCATTCACCCTTAAAAATACACAACTTAATATCGAATTTTACATTCTGTTACATGATTAACACTTGCTTTAAAGTTTGCAATAGCTAGATTGAAAACAGCAGTACGTTATTTGTTTTTAATTTTACCGCCTCCTTTGGAGGAAGGTTTTTTAACTACACACAGCAGTGCCACACCTGTCAGTACTTCTGGTGCCCTTTTCAATAATACGAGGGCAACTGCCGGGTGTCATAAATAACGTGGGGTTTCATCATGTTTAATGAAGTCCATAGCTTACCCGGTCATACATTATTGTTGATCACAAAACCTTCCTTACAAGCGACAGCGTTATTGCAGCATTTAAAACAATGCCTCTCGCTTAACGGGAAACTGCATAATATTCAACGTTCTTTTGATGATATCGCTCCTGGCAGCATCATTCTTCTCGATATGATGGAAGCGGATAAAAAACTGGTCCATTACTGGCAGGATAATTTAAGCAGGAAAAACAATAATATCCGCGTATTGTTATTAAATACGCCTGATGAGTATCCTTTCCGCGATATTGAGAGTTGGCCGCATATTAACGGCGTGTTTTACGTCACTGAAGAAGAAAACCGTGTCGTGGAGGGTTTGCAGGGCATTTTGCGGGGGGAGTGTTATTTCTCGCAAAAACTGGCCAGCTACCTCATTACCCACTCCGGAAATTATCGCTATAACAGTTCAGAATCTGCACTTCTGACGCACCGTGAGAAAGAGATCCTGAACAAACTGCGTATTGGTGCTTCAAATATTGAAATCGCCCGTTCGTTATTTATCAGCGAAAATACGGTTAAGACGCATCTTTATAATCTTTTCAAAAAGATAGCTGTTAAAAATCGCACGCAGGCGGTGTCGTGGGCAAACGATAACCTCAGGCGTTAATAGCATGAAACGCACCCTAAGCTGGATTGCCGCCGCAGGCATTATGCTTGCTGCCGGAAACCTTCAGGCTGTTGAGGTGGAAGTTCCCGGACTGTTGACCGACCACACCGTCACCTCTGTCGGACACGATTTTTATCGTGCCTTCAGCGATAAGTGGGAAAGCGATTATCCGGGTAACTTAACCATCAACGAACGGCCCAGTGCGCGGTGGGGAAGCTGGATCACAATAACCGCTAATCAGGACGTTATTTACCAGACTTTTTTATTCCCAACGAAAAGAGACTTCGATCAGAACGTCGCTTTCGCGCTGGCACAAACAGAAGAAGCTATTAACCGCCTACAGTTAGACAAAGCCCTTTTGAGCACAGGCGATTTAGCAAAAGATGAGTTCTAGCAACGACACCTATTTCGGAGGCTGTAATGCGTCTCGCACACACAGTGATTTCGTTAATGCTCATTGCGCCGTTGAGCTGGGCCGGAAATATGACATTCCAGTTCCGCAACCCTAATTTTGGCGGCAACCCGAATAACGGAGCCTTTATGCTTAACCAGGCTCAGGCTCAAAACTCCTATAAAGACCCCAGCTATGACGATGATTTCGGTATCGAGACCCCGTCGGCCCTGGATAATTTCACTCAGGCCATCCAGTCGCAAATATTAGGTGGCTTATTAACCAACATTAATACCGGAAAACCCGGACGGATGGTCACTAACGACTTTATCGTCGATATTGCCAATAAAGACGGACAGCTTCAGTTAAATGTGACAGACCGAAAAACCGGTAAAACGTCGACAATCCAGGTTTCCGGTTTGCAGACCAGTTCAACTGATTTCTAAACAACCCCAAAATAAGGACAATTATTATGCAGCGCTTTTTTATTTTAGTTGCAGTGTGCTTATTAAGCGGTTGTTTAACTGCCCCGCCAAAAGAAGCCGCTAAACCCACCCTGATGCCTCGTGCCCAGAGCTACCGGGATCTGACACATCTGCCGGTCCCTACCGGGAAGATATTCGTCTCGGTCTATAACATTCAGGATGAGACGGGCCAGTTCAAACCGTATCCGGCCAGTAACTTCTCGACGGCCGTACCGCAGAGCGCCACCGCGATGCTGGTCACCGCCCTGAAAGATTCTCGCTGGTTTATCCCGCTGGAACGTCAGGGGCTGCAAAACCTGCTTAACGAACGAAAAATCATTCGTGCCGCGCAGGAGAATGGTACCGTTGGCGTCAATAACCGCATGCCGCTACAGTCTCTCACCGCAGCCAATATCATGGTGGAAGGCTCGATTATCGGCTACGAAAGTAACGTGAAATCGGGCGGCGCGGGTGCGCGTTACTTTGGCATCGGGGCCGACACGCAGTATCAGCTGGATCAGATTGCCGTCAACCTGCGCGTGGTTAACGTGAGCACGGGTGAGATATTATCCTCCGTGACCACCAGCAAAACGATTCTCTCTTATGAAGTGCAGGCCGGGGTGTTCCGCTTTATCGATTACCAGCGTCTGCTGGAGGGTGAAATTGGCTATACCTCTAACGAGCCGGTCATGCTGTGTCTGATGTCGGCCATCGAAACCGGCGTGATTTTCCTGATTAATGACGGTATCGATCGCGGCTTGTGGGATCTTCAGAATAAAAGTGACGTGAGTAATGCGGTTCTGGTGAAATACCGAGAGATGTCGGTGCCGCCGGAGTCATAATCGGCGGCGCATAAAAAAGGCGAGATTTCCGTCTCGCCTTTTTTTATTTACTTACCGCAGGAACGCTCTGGCTCTTCTCGCGTCGGGCCGCAAGCCAGAGGCCGCTGTTCTTCATGGCGTAGCCAAACAGTAATCCCAGCATGAGCGAAGGGACCACCAGCTTCCAGTCCCCCTGCCCCGCAAAGGTCGCGCAGGCACCCATGAACGTGCCGGGCACAAAGGACAACAGCAGATGTTTTGCCTGAACGCACATCAGGAAGGCCACAATGCCGGTGATGGCGTACCCCAGGATTTCCACCTGCGGCGCCAGCGCGCTGCCTTTCATAATGACCAGCGCCCAAATCACACCGCTCATCAGAGTACAGCCGGAGATGAAGAGCCCTTTGAGACCACCCTGCGGGCAGGCGAAATAGGCCGTGCAGCCAAGAAAACCAGCCCAGCTCAACAAGCCGAGAGAGACAGCCACCCAACCCCAGAGGCCGGAGAGGATGCCAGTCGTGATTGCAATACAAAGTAGTATGTTCATGGTGCGCATCTTAGCAGATGCGCACCATAGAAATGAGATCAGAAGCACATTACGTGCAAGTTGAAATGTATCGTTGCAGGATTTTTGTGATTCAAATCACTCTTCGTTCTCTTCTTCCAGCTCGTCCCACATGGCAGCGATGGCGTCACGCGTCAGCGGAGCCAGCGCTCTCCAGAACGGCGAGGTGGCATGGGCTTCAACTTTACCCAGGAAGGTGCCAACCCACGGAAGCAAATACGTTTCGAACAGGGTTTCAATCGCCTCGTTCTCATCATCACCTGCATTATCTTCAATCCAGGAGGCCGCCAGCAGCAGGGTACCGATATGATCGGCAGGCATATCCGTCAGCGGCATGCCGCGTTCTGAAAGAAACGCCCGAACTTCCGCTTCGGTCGCACCTTCCTGCCAGGCAGAACGATACGGCGACACGCGACACTCTTCCCCCACAAACAGCGCGTTGTAATCCGTTGAAATCTGCTGCATATCGCAGCTTTTTTGCAAGCGTTCCAGCAACTCATCCTGTTCCAGCGGCCAGCTCTGCGCCAGTTTACCTTCACGAATCAGGGTAAACAGCGGAACCAGCAGCGGATCCTGCGGCTGGCGGTAATATAAGGTGCCCAGCACGCGGCAAAGGATGGAAAACTCATTCATGTTTTTATTCCGTTATTAATTAAAGATCGGCAAATTCATCAATCGGCGCCATGCCGCGCGACTCAAGGAAGTCGAGCATACGACGCGGCGTGACGTTCAGGATCTGTTCTTCCGGGAAATTCACGTCCCGCAATATTTTCAGGCACTCGCTAAAATCACCCAGCGTGAAGGCCGTGTGTGAATCAGAGCCCAGCGCCACCATGCCGCCCGCGTCACGCACGGCCGCCGCCACTTCGCGGCAGTTGGCTTCACTGCCCTTACGCGAGTGAACAAAGGAGGAGTTGTTAATCTCCAGCGCCACACGGTGCTTCGCTGCCGCCTGCGCCACGGCCTGAATATCAATCGGGTATTTCGGATTTCCCGGGTGGCTAATAATGTGCACGTTGCCGCTGGCAATAGTGGCAATCATCGCTGCGGTGTTGGTCTCTTTATCCTGGGGCGCAAAGACCGGCTCGTGGAAGCCGGCGAGGATCAGATCTAACGAGGTCAGCATCGGGCCGGTGCAGTCAATCTCACCGTCAGTATTTTTGATGTTCGCTTCGATGCCGCGCAGTATCCCGATACCGTCCACCAGGCGTGGCCAGATACGCATATTCACAAAATGCCAGTAGTGCGGCGCATCCGCCATATCCGGACCGTGATCGGTTATCGCAAACAGTTTAATGCCTTTCAGCTTCGCCTGAGCGATATAATCATGGAGGTTACTGTAAGCGTGGGTACTGGCGACGGTGTGCATATGCAGGTCAACGGGATACATCTTTCTCTCCTCTGCGGTTTTTCCAAAGGATAGCAGTTATCAGCGGCGAATATTAGCAAAAACCCGGCGAACGCCGGGTTTCTCTCAGTAGCCTCGCTGTCTGTCGACCTGTCCGGTCACCGCGTTGCCCTTCTCTATTTCGCTGATGGTATGCGAGATGTACGCCACGGCCTCCACCGGTCGCGTCACGGCCGCAATATGAGGCGTCATCGCCACGCGCGGATGTGCCCAGAGCGGGCTGTCTTTTGGCAGCGGTTCGCGGCTATACACATCCAGCATTGCGCCTTTCAGTTTACCGCTATCCAGCGCTTTCAGCAGATCGTCTTCCACAACGTGTACCCCGCGCGCCAGGTTCATTAAGTAGCTGTCTTCTGCCAACTGGTTGAGGAGCGTGCCATTGATAATGCCGACCGTTTCCGCCGTATTCGGCAGCAGGTTAATGAGGACGCGAGTCCCTTTCAGGAACGCCGGGAGTTCGTCCGTTCCGGCAAAGCTCTCGACGCCTGGATAATCCTTACGGCTCCGGCTCCAGCAGCGCAGTGGGAAGCCCCACGGCGCGAGCGCTTCGGCGACTTTCGAACCCAGTACACCCGCGCCGAGGATGCCGATGATGAAATCTTCATGCTGATAATCCGGAAGCGGTTCCCAGTGGGATTGCTGTTTGAACGCCTGATAATCGTCGAAACGTCGGAACCAGTGCAGCACCTGGCTCACGGCATATTCCTGCATCTGTTGCCCCATACCGGTATCTTCCAGACGAAACAGGGGAATATCCTCCGGCAGCATTTCAGGGTGTGCCTTCAGCTTACTGAGAATGGAATCCACACCCGCACCAAGAGCAAACACCGCCTTCAAACGGCGTCCCTGAAGCATTTCGACCGGGGGATGCCAGACCAGCGCGTAGTCGGCATGTTCATTATCGCCCTGTTTCCATTCGCGAACGCGTGCGCCAGGCAGTGCCGCCGTGAGCGCGTTAATCCAGTAAGCCGTATCAAAAGTGGGGTGATAGAAGATAATATCCATAGTCATTGCCTTTTATTGCGCTGTTTTATTTTCATTTTCAACTGGCTTGCCAGCATAACAAATTTATCGCTAAACCGCGTTGCTGATAAAAGAGGCGCATTTCGCACATTTCGGAATCAGGTTGCCTGAAGTTTGTCTAAACACGCTAAATTACTGAAAAAGTGGGTTGACGGCAGTACGGCTTTTCCTTACATTAGCGCCCGTCCCGACAACAACGGGATGACAATATGGTGAGGTGTCCGAGTGGCTGAAGGAGCACGCCTGGAAAGTGTGTATACGGCAACGTATCGGGGGTTCGAATCCCCCCCTCACCGCCATATTTGAAGAAGAGCTCGCATGAAAATGCGGGCTTTTTTTTCGCATGTTGCACGCCTTTGGGGGGATGAGAACCCCCGACCGGGGTTCGACAACTGGCGCAGCCAGTTGGACAGACTGAGAGCGTAGCGAACAGGCTGCCCGAAGGGCGAGCGAAGCGAGTCAATCCCCCCCTCACCGCCATATTCAAGACAAGAGCTCGTACGAAAGTACGGGCTTTTTTCTTTTATATTCTCCGTAAGGAGATTCGCTCCCTGCGTTCTTTATGTCGGGTGGCGCTACGCTTACCCGACCTACAAAAAGCTAGTCTTCAACCATCTTTGCATACTCTTCGGTGAGAAAATCCACCAGCGTCCTGACCGATGGCAGCAGGCCGCGCCGGGATGGATACACCGCGTGGATCACTTCCCGTCTGGGTTCCCAGGCATTCAGCACCCGAACAAGTTCACCTGAAGCCAGCTGATCCTTCACCATCAAAATGGGCAGCTGTACCACGCCCACGCCCGCCATCGCCGCCTCCCGCAGCGCCAGCATGTCGGTAGTCACCAGGCGCGGCGTGAAGTGAATTTCTGCCTTTGCGCCCTCCGGCCCGCTCAATTCCCACTTATGCAGGTGCTTGCCCGCCCCCATACTTAACCCCGGCCACTCGCTGAGTTCAGAGGGCATCGCCGGGTTGCCCATCCGTTCAATCAGTGCCGGCCCGGCAACCAGACAGTGCCCCCTGTCCGCCAGCACCCTTAATACCAGATCGCTGTCATCAAACGGGCGCGGACGAACGCGGATCGCCACATCCACCCCCTCCGCCACCAGATCGACCCGGCGGTTGGTGGCTTCGAGCTGGAGGTTGATCCCTGGATAGCGCGCCATAAACCGCGCCAGCATGGGCCCCACGTGAACGTGCAGCAAGGTGACAGGACAGGTGATCCGGACCATACCGCGCGGCTCAGCCTGTAAAGCAGCCACCGCCTCCTCCGCAGCTTCAGCTTCCACCAGCATGGCTTTACAGTGCTGATAGAACGTCTGCCCCACCTCCGTCACCGCAAACTGCCGCGTGGTACGTTGGATCAACCGAACGCCCAGGCGTTCTTCCAGCTGAGCAATCCGACGGCTCAGTTTCGACTTAGGCTGATCGAGCGCCCGACCCGCCGCCGCAAAGCCACCATGCTCCACCACCTTCACAAACCATACGAAATCATTGAGATCCTGCATACGCCTCTATTGTTCCATTTAAGGAACAGTGAATGTCATTTTTGCTATCTACCGGGATATTAACCCTGAATATAAGCTAATTCCATCAACAGGACATCAGGAGTTAATCATGAAAAACGTAACAGGCGTGTATACCGCACCTCGGCCGCACTGGGTCGGTGACGGTTTTCCGGTTCGTTCGATGTTTTCTTACCAGACGCACGGCGAGCCCCTGAGCCCGTTCCTGCTGCTGGACTACGCCGGACCGCATACCTTCCCGGCGGACGGCGCGAAACGCGGCGTGGGCGAGCATCCTCATCGCGGTTTTGAAACGGTGACCATCGTCTACTCAGGCGAAGTGGAGCACCGTGATTCCACCGGCAGAGGCGGAGTTATTGGCCCAGGCGATGTGCAGTGGATGACGGCAGGCGCAGGCATTTTGCACGAGGAGTTCCACTCCAGCGCGTTTTCGCAGAAAGGCGGTGAACTGAAAATGATGCAGCTGTGGGTCAACCTGCCCGCCAAAGACAAAATGGCGACGCCTGGCTACCAGAGCATCACTCAGTCGGATATCCCGGTGGTCACCCTGCCGGATAACAGCGGAACATTGCGCGTGATTGCTGGCCGTTTTGGAGAGGTAACCGGCCCGGCGCATACCTTCTCACCGCTGAACGTGTGGGATCTCGCGCTGCGCCAGGGTAGCCATCTGACGCTCAATCAGCCCGAAGGCTGGAGCACGGCGCTGGTTGTCGTTGAAGGCAGCGTGACGGTGAACGGCACCACGCCTGCCGGTGAGGCGCAACTGGTCGTGCTGAGTCAGAGCGGTGACAAACTGCATCTCGAAGCCAGCAGCGATGCCAAAGTGCTGCTGATGGCCGGGGAGCCGCTGAATGAACCCATCGTGGGCTATGGCCCGTTTGTGATGAACAGTAAAACCGAAATTGCCGAGGCTATTCGCGATTTCAACTCCGGCCGCTTTGGCCAAATCTAAACGTAATAAGGAGCGCATTATGTCTACCCCTGCAAACTTCAACGGTGCACGTCCCGTTATTGACGTAAACGATGCCGTTATGCTGCTTATCGATCACCAGAGCGGGCTGTTCCAGACCGTAGGAGACATGCCAATGCCTGAGCTGCGCGCCCGTGCAGCAGCGCTGGCAAAAATCGCCTCGCTGGCGAAGATCCCGGTGATCACCACGGCGTCGGTTCCACAGGGACCGAACGGCCCGCTTATCCCGGAGATCCACGCCAACGCGCCGCACGCACAGTATGTGGCACGCAAGGGTGAGATCAACGCCTGGGATAACCCGGAGTTCGTGGCGGCGGTGAAAGCCACCGGGCGCAAAACGCTGATTATCGCGGGGACGATCACCAGCGTCTGCATGGCCTTCCCGTCCATCAGCGCGGTGGCGGACGGATATAAAGTGTTTGCGGTGATTGATGCCTCCGGCACCTACAGCAAAATGGCGCAGGAGATCACCCTGGCGCGCGTGGTGCAGGCAGGCGTGGTGCCGATGGACACGGCTGCTGTTGCTTCCGAAATTCAGCGCACGTGGAACCGTGAAGATGCGGGTGAATGGGCTGAGGTGTACACACACATCTTCCCGGCCTACCAGCTGCTGATCGAAAGCTACAGCAAAGCGCAGGACGTGGTGAAAAATAGCGAAGTGCTCGATTCGCAGCGTTAATCCTGCGCGCTGCGACATAAGCTGATTAAGGCTTAACCGAACAAGCACGAATGCTGAAAATCTGCTTGACCATTTTAGCGCAACTCCCTATAGTAGCGCCCCGTTGCCCCCCAAGCGGTCAGGCAGCAAAACAATATGGTGAGGTGTCCGAGTGGCTGAAGGAGCACGCCTGGAAAGTGTGTATACGGCAACGTATCGGGGGTTCGAATCCCCCCCTCACCGCCATATTTGAAGAAGAGCTCGCATGAAAATGCGGGCTTTTTTTTCGCATGTCGCACGCCTTTGGGGGGGGATGAGAACCCCCGACCGGGGTTCGACAACTGGCGCAGCCAGTTGGACAGACTGAGAGCGAAGCGAGTCAATCCCCCCGGTGCGACAGGAGCTGCCTCACCTACAAAAAAAGAAAGCCCGTACAAAAGCACGGGCCTGTCTCAACCATTCCTCAGCTATTCAACTTCCCTACCGACTCCTTTCCTTCAGGAGATGAAACCTGCTCAGGCTGAGCACGCGCTTCATCCTTACGCTTCTCCAGCCAGTAATCCGCATTTTTAATCCCCAGCCGAACCGGGTCAAAGTGTGGATCCAACCCCTGTGCATTCTGGATTTCATAATCCTTCAGGCTGGCAAACGCTTTTTTATGCAACAGAACGATGGCAATAATGTTGAGCCATGCCATCAGCCCTACGCCAATATCCCCTAATCCCCAGGCCAGATCCGCGGTGCGTACCGTGCCATATACCGTCGAAGCCATCAGACACAGCTTGAGCAGGAACGTCAGCCACGGGCGATGAATCTTACGGTTGATGTAGGCGATATTCGTTTCAGCGATGTAGTAGTAAGCAATGATCGTGGTGAAGGCAAAGAAGAACAGCGCGATGGCAACAAAGTAATTACCGAAGCCCGGCATCATACTTTCCATTGCCGTCTGGACATATCCCGGTCCTGCGGCCACGCCCGCTATTCCGGTATAGAGCGCTGCGCCGTCGACGCCCTGCACGTTATACAGCCCGGTGATCAACAGCATAAACCCGGTCGCGGAGCAGACAAACAGCGTGTCGATGTACACGGAGAACGCCTGAACCAGCCCCTGTTTCACCGGATGGCTTACGGCCGCCGCCGAGGAGGCATGTGGCCCGGTACCCTGCGCCGCCTCGTTGGAATAGACGCCACGCTTCACGCCCCACATGATGGCCTGGCCCAGAATAGCGCCAAACCCAGCTTCAAGGCCAAAAGCACTTTTCCAGATCAGCAATATAACTGAAGGAAGCTGATCAATATTGATAGCGATAATCACGCACGCCACAATAATATAGCCGAGCGCCATAAACGGAACCACCATACTGCTAAAGCTGGCAATCCTTTTTACGCCACCAAAAATAATAAAACTCAACAGCACAGCAAGTAACGCCGCCGTGACATTTGGGCTCAGACCAAAGGCAATATCCAGGCTCGCACCAATAGAGTTTGCCTGCACACCTGGCAGTAATAATCCGCAGGAGAAAATCGTTACGATGGCAAATAACCATGCGTACCACTTCACGCCTAACCCTTTCTCAATATAAAAGGCAGGACCACCACGATATTCGCCGTTAATTTTCTCTTTATAAACCTGACCTAACGTGGATTCGACAAAAGCAGAGCTTGCCCCCAAAAATGCCACGATCCACATCCAGAAAAGCGCACCGGGTCCACCAAAGGTAATGGCGGTCGCTACACCGGCAATATTCCCTGTCCCCACGCGGCCCGCCAGCGTCATCGTCAGCGCCTGAAACGACGACACGCCTGCCTCGGTAGGACGCCCCTGAAACATCAGGGTAATCATAAGTTTTATATGCCGTAATTGCAGAAAGCGACTACGCAGCGAGAAATAGAGGCCGACACCCAGACATAAAAATATTAACGCCGGGCTCCAGATAACACCATTAATTGCACTAACCAGTTCGTTCATGTATGACCCTTAGCGTGATGTTCCAGAGGAAACGATCCCCTGGCGAATTTCTTTTTAGAATTTTGTCTGAACAAGTACGAAACATAGATAATTACCCAAAAGACACCAACTTAATTTTTACTTCTTAGTCATGTTCTGTGACAACATTCACGTTTAATTTTAAACCAATAATTAGCATGATCATTATATTCATAGATATTTTGTGGGTATTATAAATACATATCACATTTCCGTGACCTGTATAAAAAGCGTTCGCAGCAAATTAACAGTAATATTATTATTACCGCAAAACGGGGCGTAAATCCCATTGAATGCTATAGGAAATAAATATGATTTAAAAAAGCCACGCGTGCAGAGGGAATAAAGGAAGCTTCCCGGCATAACGCCGGGAAGAAATGACTTAAAATGTGAAATGATCTTAGTCGGAGTACACTTCCAGCGTTCGTTGGCACAGCGCTGAGCGGACGCAGTCCTCTTTTGTGAAGCGGACCACCCCTATCATCTCATCTTCCTCAAAACGTGACATGGCATCGCTCAGGCCGGACTTCACGCCCGACGGCAGGTCACACTGGGTAATATCGCCGTTGACGATAACCGTCACGTTCTCCCCGAGGCGCGTTAAAAACATCTTCATTTGCGCAGCGGTCACGTTCTGAGCCTCGTCAAGAATAACGACCGCATTTTCAAATGTACGTCCGCGCATATAGGCGAACGGCGCGATTTCCACCTTGCCAATCTCTGGTCGCAGGCAGTACTGCATAAAGGAAGCGCCCAACCGCTTCACCAGCACGTCATAGACGGGCCTGAAGTACGGGGCAAACTTCTCGGAAATATCGCCGGGCAGGAAGCCCAGATCTTCATCCGCTTGCAGTACCGGACGGGTAACGATGATCCTTTCCACGTCCTTATGAATCAGCGCCTCCGCCGCTTTGGCGGCGCTGATCCAGGTTTTCCCGCATCCGGCTTCCCCGGTTGCAAAGATGAGCTGTTTACTCTCGATAGCATTCAGGTAGTGCGCCTGAGCTTCATTCCGCGCCACAATTGGCGATGCATCGCGGCTGTCCCGCGCCATGCCAATGGATTCTACGCCGCTCATCTGCACAAGCGAGGTGACCGATTCTTCTTCACGCTGCTTATGGCTACGTGAATCCCGTCTCAGCACACGTTTTGCTTCACGACGAGCTTTGATCACTGCTTTCTGTCTTCCCATGGATAGCACCTTGAGTTGTTGGTATTCATCACACGCGCCAGCATCGGCACGATTATGCGCACGAACATCAGAGGGTTGGCTTCCTTGTAAGCCATTGCTTGCATTACCGGATGACGATATACAACGGCTACGCGCACCGTTATGCACGTCGGTAGAAAAAGGTTCTTGAGGTGAAGGAGAGAATTTGGTGGTGAAGAAATCGCTGCCGGAGTCTGAGCCTCCGCGCCGGGTACTGCGGTTGATGTGTTTACCTTGTCCAGTACAGGACGCAACCATTCGCGATCTCCATAGTGAGTTAGCATCACTGCCGGGAACTACCGCTGTCTTCTCTTAAGTACATCAGGAATTATCATAAATGCAACATTTATTTTACCTGAATGCAACTTTTAGGACTGCCCCTACATGGAAAATCAGTCTTATATAGAAATATTACAGAAATATAACAATAAGATAGTCCTTCGAAAAAATAATGTCCCCGCGAACTGTCGCAGGGACGATTATCAGGCTTCTATCAGACCCTGAGCGAGCCAGGCGTTCGCGTCACGCGCGCCGGGCAGGGCAAAGAAATAGCCGCCGCCGATGGGCTTAATATATTCCTCCAGCGCTTCGCCGTTGAGCCGCTTCTGCACGGTGAGGAATCCCTTCTCCAGATCGTGCTGATAGCAGACAAACAGCAGTCCCATATCAAGCTGACCGGAGTTGGTCACCCCCAGCGAGTAGCTGTAGCCCCTGCGCATCATCAGGCTGGATTGCGTCTCTTTGGTGCGAGGATTGGCGAGGCGAATATGGCTGTCCAGCGCGATGACGTCCCCGTTCGGATCGCGGGCGTAGTTGGGTTCATCGTGCTCGTGCTTCATGCCGAGCGGTGCGCCGGTTTGCTTATCGCGACCGAAGATAGTTTGCTGCTCTTTCAGCGGCGTGCGATCCCAGAACTCCACGTGGAACTGAATGATACGCACCGCCTGATAGGTGCCTCCGACCGCCCAGGCCGGTTCGCCCTGATCCGCCGTCACCCATACCACGTTCTTCATCAACGCGGTATTGCTGCTGTCCGGGTTGGCGGTGCCGTCTTTGAAGCCCAGCAGGTTGACCGGCGTCTCTTTCCCTTTACTGCGCGCGGCGTGGTCAGAGATAAAACCTTCCCGCTTCCAGCGCACGCTCAGCAGATCCGGGGTGTGCTTGATAATATCGCGCAGGGCATGGATCACCGTATCCTGGGTATTAGCGCAGATCTGCAACAGCAGATCGCCGTGGCACAGCGCCGCGTCGAGAGAATCATTCGGGAATCGCGTCATTTTTTGCAGCGCTTTCGGCTTCTGCTTCGCCAGTCCGTAGCGATCATCAAACAGCGATTCCCCCACCGACACGGTGATGGTCAGATTATCGGGAGCGATAAACGCGCCGAGGATGCCGGAATCCATCGGCGGCAGGCGCGGATTCGGTGTTTCCGGTGCGGGACCGCCGGCGGTGAGGAAGGCAATACGCGTGGTCAACAGCCTGAACAGACGCTCAAGGTCGGCTTTATCACTCGCCAGCGAATCGAAAGCCACCAGCATCATCGAGGCCTGCTGTGGCGTCAGGATCCCCGCCTGGTGCTCACCATAAAACGGCTGCGTTTCCATACGCGCATCCGGGGAGAGAGTGCCAGGGGCGCTTTGCGGTTTTGCCGCATGCGCCACCGGACAGCCTCCCGCCAGGGCAAACGCGCCGCCCAGCGCCCCTACCCCTTTTAACAACCGACGTCGGGAAGGTTCCGCCACGTCGTATTCGTCATGCTTGTTCATCGCTTAATCCAGACCCAGTACGCCACGCAGCAGGGAGAGATCTTCCGCCAGGGTGGTTATCGGGCCTTTCAGCGCGTTACGGTCAGCATCGGTCAGCTTGTCGTAGGTTTCGAACCCGTCTTTGGTGCGGTATTTCGCCAGGATAGCGTCAACTTTCTTAAAGTTGGCATCCACTTTCGCCAGCAGCTCGCCGTTCTCTTTTTGCAGCTGAGGCCGCAGCAGCTCGACAATTTTCTGTGCGCCGTCGACGTTCGCCTGGAAGTCCCACAGGTCGGTGTGGCTGTAACGATCTTCTTCACCGCTGATTTTGCTGGCGGCCACTTCTTCAATCAGGCCCGCTGCGCCACCCACCACTTTCGACGGTGGGAATGCCAGCTCGCTGATGCGTTTTTGCAGCTCCAGCACGTCGCTGTTGAGCTGCTCGGCGTATTTCTCCATCCCACTGGTGGAGTTATCGCCAAACAGGGCTTTTTCCAGACGGTGGAAGCCGGTGAATTTCGGATCGGTGGCCTTCTGCTCGTAGTCGTCTTCACGGGCGTCAATGCTGCCATCGAGGTCAGAGAACAGTTCGGCAATCGGCTCAATGCGCTCGTAGTGCTGACGGGTAGGCGCATACTGGGATTTCGCTTTTTCGATGTCGCCCGCTTTCACCGCGTCGGTAAAGGCTTTGGTGCCTGCCACCAGGTCCGCTGTCTCTTTGGTGACGTAGGCTTTATAGGCGGTAATGGCGTCGCCGAGGCTCAGCAGCGCCGTGCCTTTGGCCGCGTCCGCCGTCGCTGCGCCTTTGACGATCAGCTTACCTTTCGGGTTAGTCAGCAGGCCGCAGGTCATGTCATATTCCCCGGGCTGAAGATTTGCGGTCATCTTCTGGCTGAAGCCCGGCGCGATATTCTCGCGCTCTTCCACCACCATCACGCCTTTCAGAATTTCCCACTCCAGCGCCTTCTGGCTGTGGTTCTGAATAATAAACTGCGTTTTACCGCTGTTAACCGTGATGGTCATCGGCTCGCACTGTTTATCGTTGACGGTGACTTTTACCTGCGGAATATCTGCCGCCTGAGCGGTGAAGGCAGACACGAACAGCGCGGCAATGCCTGCGCATAACGCACTACGACGGAACTGAATGGCCATGACTCTTCCCTTTAAAAGTATGTTGTAACTAAAACAGCACTTACGGCGCTACGCGCGACGTCTGCGAGCCGGTACGCGGCGGCATAGCGAACAGGATCAGCGCCGGAACCAGATAGATAAAGTACATCGCCACTTCGCTGACGCTCGGCGTTTCCTGGTAGCCGAAGATCCCTTCGAGCAGGGTACCGGTCAGTGAATGGGTCGACAGGACGTTGCTGAGATCGAACGCCACGTCCTGGAAGTGGTTCCACAGACCCGCTTCGTGGAAGGCGCGGATCGCCCCTGCCGCCAGCCCTGCGGCCACCAGCAGAATAAACAGGCTGGTCCACTTGAAGAACGCGCCCAGGTTAAGACGAATGCCGCCCCAGTAGAGCAGGAAGCCAAGCACAACCGCCGTGGCCAGCCCGAGCACCGCGCCCAGCGGCGGCCAGATGCCCACGTCCTGCTGAAAAGCCGCGAGCAGGAAGAACACAGACTCCAGGCCTTCACGCGCCACGGCGAAAAAGACCATCATGATCAGCGCCCAGCCGTGGTGGTTGCCTTTTTGCAGGGCGTTATCCACCGCCTGCTCAAGCTGTACCTTCACGTTACGGGAGACCTTGCGCATCCAGAACACCATCCAGGTGAGGATCACCACCGCAATCACGGCGACGATCCCTTCAAACAGCTCCTGCTCTTTCTGCGGGAACTCCCCGGTGGTTTCGTTGATGAGGATACCGAGGCCCAGGCAGAGCGCCGCAGCAAGGAAAACCCCAACCCACATGACGCCAATCCAGCGTCCGCGCTGGGTACGCTTCAGATAACTGGCGATAAGGCTAACAATCAGGGCCGCTTCAAGGCCTTCACGTAACATAATGAGAAAAGGAACAAACATGCCGACACCTTAAATGTTTATCGCGGTCAACTGATGCAAAGAAAAGTAAATTCTTGTGATAGTGATTATCATTACGGCAACAAGAAAAACAAGCGAAATGTGTTGAGTTTTGATGACCAGATGTAAACGCATTGCGGAGTAATAATTGCCTGAGTAACCGTTACGTTTATAAGGTATAACGAAAATGCCCATTTACGGTTAACCGGGGCTGTGGCTAAATGTCCGCCTCGAAAACCAACTGAAAATAAGCCATGTTTAAAATTGTCCATTTCCTGCTGGCGCTGGTGATTATTCTTGCGCTCGCCTGGCTGGTGAGTTTCGACCGCCGAAAAATTCGTATTCGTTTCGTTTTACAGCTGATCGTGATCGAAATCGCGCTGGCGTTCTTTTTCCTCCACGCAGAAAGCGGCCTGTTTATTATTAAATACGTTTCCGGTTTCTTTGAGTCGCTGCTTAAATTCGCTGCCGAAGGGACGAATTTTGTCTTTGGCGGGATGGGTGAAAAAGGGCTGGCGTTCATTTTCCTTGGCGTGCTCTGCCCCATTATTTTTATCTCGGCGCTGATTGGTATTCTTCAGCACTGGCGTATTCTGCCGATCTTTATTCGGGTGATCGGGACGCTGCTGTCAAAACTGAACGGCATGGGCAAGCTGGAATCCTTTAACGCGGTGAGTTCGCTGATCCTCGGTCAGTCGGAAAACTTCATTGCCTACAAAGGCGTGCTGGGCGATCTCTCCTCGCGTCGTCTGTTTACGATGGCTGCCACGGCCATGTCGACGGTTTCGCTGTCGATTGTCGGGGCCTATATGACTATGCTCGACGCCAGGTTTGTCGTCGCGGCGCTGATCCTGAACATGTTCAGCACCTTTATTATTCTTTCGGTCATTAACCCGGCCCGCCCGGAAGCGGAGCCGGATATCAGGCTGGAAAAACTGCACGAATCCCAGAGCTTCTTTGAAATGCTGGGCGAGTATATTCTGGCCGGTTTTAAGGTGGCGATGATTATTCTGGCGATGCTGATTGGCTTTATCGCCCTTATTAGCGCCATTAACGCCCTCTTCTCCGGCATATTTGGCATGAGCTTCCAGCAGATTCTGGGTTATGTGTTTTATCCGCTGGCGTGGCTTATTGGTATTCCGCTGAGCGATGCCTTAAGCGCGGGGAGCATTATGGCAACTAAACTGGTGGCGAATGAATTTGTGGCGATGATCGAGCTGCAAAAAATAGCCCATCAAATGTCACCGCGCGGGCTGGGGATTTTGTCCGTGTTCCTGGTATCGTTCGCTAACTTCGCTTCCATCGGCATTGTGGCGGGGGCAATAAAAGGTCTGAATGAGCAACAGGGTAACGTGGTGTCGCGGTTTGGTTTACGCCTTGTATACGGGGCAACGCTGGTAAGCCTGCTGTCGGCAAGCTTTGCGGGGTTGGTGCTGTAAGTTTTGTGCCCGGCGGCGCTTCGCTTGCACGGGCCTACGATACAACAACGGCGGGTTTCCCGCCGTTTTTCATTAAAACTGCACGCACACCGGCTGGTCGACCCGCATCACCGACTCCTGCGCGAAGCGTGACTTATAGATCCCGCGCAACGCTTCGATATTCTTCTCACTCTGCGCGTCTTTAGCGTGGATCAGCATCAATGCCTTGCTCGGCTCGCGCGCCACTTTTCCATCATTCCCCAGCCACTGACCGCGCGCATCAAATACCGTTAAACCATCGCGAAAGCGTGGCGTCACGTCCTGGTCGACAAACTGCTGCCATTCGTTGCCTGTGATTTGCGCCCCGGCAGGACGGTTTAAGCCGAAATAAAGCGTGGTCTGCTGCATCTGATTTTCTGCTTTGCAGGTTTCCACCGCCGCGTGCTGTGCGGGTGCGCTACAGCCCGACAGCATCACGAATGCTGCCACCATTAACCCTGTTTTAATTCTCATTGATGAAGACTCACATAGGTGAAAGGACTATCCCCTCTCCCCACCGGGGAGAGGGTTAGGGTGAGGGGAAAATTACTCAGCCTGGAGCTTAGACGGCGGCGCTGAGTGATAGTGCGCGTCCGCCTCCGCAAAGCGTTTCTGCATAGACGCAGACGGCGCTTTACCCAGCAGGCTAAACACCACGATACCGAGGCTGCCGAAGATGAAGCCCGGAATGATTTCGTACAGGCCCAGCCACGCGAACTGTTTCCAGACGATAACGGTTACCGCACCGATAATCATCCCCGCCAGCGCGCCGTTGCGGGTCATGCGTGACCACAGTACAGAGAACAGCACCACCGGACCAAATGCCGCACCGAAGCCCGCCCAGGCGTAGCTCACCAGCCCCAGGACGCGGTTTTCCGGGTTTGCCGCCAGCGCAATCGCCACCAGCGCAACCACCAGCACCATAAAGCGCCCTACCCACACCAGCTCTTTCTGGCTCGCGCCCTTACGCAGGAACGCTTTGTAGAGGTCTTCGGTGATGGCGCTGGAGCACACCAGCAGCTGACAGCTCAGGGTGGACATCACCGCCGCGAGGATCGCGGAGAGCAGAATACCGGCAATCCACGGGTTGAACAGGATCTGCGCCAGCTCGATGAACACGCGCTCGGCGTTCTGGTTCACCGCGCCCGCCTGCGCCGGGTTGTTGTTGAAGTACGCGATACCGAAGAAGCCGACCGCACACGCCCCCGCCAGACACAGAATCATCCACGTCATGCTGATGCGACGCGCGTGAACGATGGTGTGGTGAGAATCCGCCGCCATGAAGCGCGCCAGAATGTGCGGCTGGCCGAAGTAGCCCAGGCCCCAGCCCATCAGAGAGACGATGGCGACGAAGTTCAACCCTTTCAGCATATCGACGTTTTCGATGCTCTTCTGCTTGATCACTTCCAGCGATTCGCCAAAGCCGCCGACGGTGAAAATGACAATCACCGGAGTCAGGATCAGGGCGAAGATCATCAGGCTCGCCTGCACGGTATCGGTCCAGCTTACCGCCAGGAATCCGCCCACGAAGGTATAGAGGATGGTTGCTGCGGCGCCGGCCCACAGGGCGGTTTCATAGCTCATGCCGAAGGTGCTTTCGAACAGGCGCGCGCCCGCCACGATGCCGGAGGCACAGTAGATGGTGAAGAACAGCAGGATCACCACCGCGGAGATAATGCGCAGGATACGGCTGTTATCTTCAAAGCGTCCGGTGAAGTAGTCCGGCAGCGTCAGGGCGTTGTTGTTGGCTTCGGTGTGCACGCGCAGACGGCCTGCCACCAGCTTCCAGTTGATCCACGCGCCGACGGTCAGGCCGATGGCGATCCAGCTTTCGGAGATACCGGAGATGAAAATCGCGCCCGGCAGCCCCATCAGCAGCCAGCCGCTCATGTCGGAAGCGCCCGCAGAGAGTGCGGTGACCATCGGGCCTAAGCTGCGCCCGCCGAGGATGTAGTCGTCAAAGTTTTTAGTGGAACGCCATGCCAAAAACCCTATCAGGATCATGCCAAAAATATAAACGAGAAATGTCACCAGCATCGGTGTGCTAATAGCCATTCAAATTCTCCAAAATGTCGAGCGACAACCGTCCGGGTTGCCTTGTTATGTCATCACCGGAACGTAGTGATGTGTGTATGTGTTTCCGTTGGGCGCGCTATCCTGCCGTATACGCATCCCACTGACAAACGATTTAACACTGCATTTACATGAATTTCATCCCTGGTTTTATACGTCTTTCCTATAGGTTGCACTCGCTCACGCTTTTACGGGTTGCACCTTTAAAAAGTGTTAAGCACCGCATAAAAACTGGGCTCAGAAACCGCCGCACGTTCTTTTTCACAGCTAACTAATCGTTAACAATCCATTCATTTTCCAGCTTGCAGACCAGGTCACATTTAACACGGTTGCACAAAGTTGCAACATGGTGGATATTTCACGCTATCAACAGAACGCTATTACAGAACAACAGGAGTTTTGGCATGGGGATGACCACCATGGGGGTTAAGCTGGATGACGCTACCCGCGAACGGATTAAAACCGCTGCGACCCGCATCGACCGCACACCGCACTGGTTAATCAAGCAGGCGATTTTTAACTATCTGGAAAGACTGGAGAGTGAAGAAGGTCTGCCGGAGCTGCCTGCCCTGCTGGCGGGTGCAGCGAACGAAAGCGAAGAGGCCGCGACGGCTGTTGAAGAGAACCACCAGCCGTTCCTGGAATTTGCCGAGCAGATCCTGCCGCAGTCCGTCAGCCGCGCCGCCATTACCGGCGCCTACCGCCGTGCCGAAACCGACGCCGTGCCGATGCTGCTGGAACAGGCGCGCCTGCCGGAAGCCGTTGCCGCTCAGGCGCACAGCCTCGCGTATCAGCTCGCCGACAAGCTGCGTAACCAGAAAACCGCCAGCGGACGCGCCGGTATGGTGCAGGGTCTGTTGCAGGAGTTCTCCCTCTCCTCGCAGGAAGGCGTGGCGCTGATGTGTCTGGCGGAAGCGCTGCTGCGTATTCCGGATAAAGCCACCCGCGATGCCCTGATCCGCGACAAAATCAGTAACGGCAACTGGCACTCCCACATTGGCCGCAGTCCGTCCCTGTTCGTTAACGCCGCCACCTGGGGCCTGCTGTTTACCGGCAAGCTGGTCTCCACCCATAACGAAGCCAACCTGTCGCGCTCTCTGAACCGCATCATCGGCAAGAGCGGCGAGCCGCTGATCCGCAAGGGCGTGGACATGGCGATGCGCCTGATGGGCGAGCAGTTCGTCACCGGGGAAACCATTGCCGAAGCGCTGGCGAACGCCCGCAAGCTGGAAGACAAAGGCTTCCGCTACTCCTACGACATGCTGGGTGAAGCGGCGCTGACCGCCGCCGACGCGCAGGCCTACATGGTCTCTTACCAGCAGGCGATCCACGCCATCGGTAAAGCGTCCAACGGTCGCGGTATTTATGAAGGTCCGGGCATCTCTATCAAGCTTTCCGCCCTGCACCCGCGCTACAGCCGTGCGCAGTACGACCGGGTGATGGAAGAACTCTACCCGCGCCTGAAGTCCCTGACCCTGCTGGCGCGCCAGTATGACATCGGCATCAACATCGACGCCGAAGAGGCGGACCGTCTGGAGATCTCCCTCGACCTGCTGGAAAAACTGTGCTTCGAGCCGGAGCTGGCGGGCTGGAACGGGATTGGTTTCGTTATCCAGGCCTACCAGAAACGCTGTCCGTTCGTCATTGACTACCTGATTGACCTGGCCAGCCGCAGCCGTCGCCGCCTGATGATCCGTCTGGTGAAGGGCGCCTACTGGGACAGCGAAATCAAACGCGCCCAGATGGAAGGTCTGGAAGGTTATCCGGTCTATACCCGCAAGGTCTATACCGACGTCTCTTACCTCGCCTGCGCGAAAAAACTGCTCGGCGTGCCGAACCTGATTTATCCTCAGTTCGCCACCCACAACGCCCACACCCTGGCGGCGATCTACAGCCTGGCCGGGCAAAACTACTATCCGGGCCAGTACGAGTTCCAGTGCCTGCACGGCATGGGTGAACCGCTGTACGAGCAAGTGACCGGTAAAGTGGCCGACGGCAAGCTGAACCGTCCGTGCCGAATCTATGCCCCGGTAGGTACCCACGAAACCCTGCTGGCCTACCTGGTGCGTCGTCTGCTGGAGAACGGGGCGAACACCTCCTTCGTTAACCGCATCGCCGATACCACCCTGCCGCTGGACGAACTGGTGGCCGATCCGGTACAGGCCGTTGAGAAGATGGCGGCGCAGGAAGGCCAGATTGGTCTGCCGCATCCGAAGATTGCCCTGCCGCGCGAGCTGTATGGTGCAGGTCGCGTCAACTCGGCGGGTCTGGATCTCGCCAACGAACACCGTCTGGCGTCGCTCTCTTCTGCCCTGCTAAACAGCGCATTGCAGAAGTGGCAGGCCAGGCCGATCCTTGAGCAGTCCGTTGAGGACGGTGAAATGCAGCCGGTGATCAACCCGGCAGAGCCGAAGGATATCGTCGGCTACGTGCGCGAAGCCACGGAAACGGAAGTGGAGCAGGCCCTGGAGAGCGCGGTGAACAACGCGCCAATCTGGTTTGCCACCCCGCCGCAGGAGCGTGCCGCCATTCTGGAACGCGCGGCGGTGCTGATGGAAGATCAGATGCAGCAGCTTATCGGCATTCTGGTGCGTGAAGCGGGTAAAACCTTCAGCAACGCCATCGCCGAAGTGCGCGAGGCGGTCGACTTCCTGCACTACTACGCCGGTCAGGTGCGCGATGATTTCGACAACGAAACCCACCGTCCGCTCGGCCCGGTGGTGTGTATCAGCCCGTGGAACTTCCCGCTGGCGATCTTCACCGGCCAGATTGCCGCGGCGCTGGCCGCAGGCAACAGCGTGCTGGCGAAACCGGCAGAGCAGACCCCGCTGATTGCCGCCCAGGGCATTAGCATTCTGCTGGAAGCGGGCGTACCGGCGGGCGTGGTGCAGCTGCTGCCAGGGCGCGGTGAAACGGTCGGGGCCAAACTGACCTCCGATAACCGAGTACGCGGCGTGATGTTTACCGGTTCTACCGAAGTGGCCTCCCTGCTACAACGCAACATCGCCACCCGTCTGGATGCGCAGGGCCGTCCTACCCCGCTGATCGCTGAAACCGGCGGCATGAACGCCATGATCGTGGACTCCTCCGCGCTCACCGAGCAGGTCGTCGTTGACGTGCTGGCCTCTGCTTTCGACAGCGCGGGCCAACGCTGTTCCGCCCTGCGCGTACTGTGCTTACAGGATGACGTGGCTGACCACACGCTGAAGATGCTGCGCGGTGCGATGGCGGAATGCCGCATGGGCAACCCGGGCCGTCTCACCACCGACATCGGGCCGGTGATCGACGCGGAAGCCAAAGCCAACATTGAAAATCACATTCAGACCATGCGTGCCAAAGGCCGTCCGGTGTTCCAGGCGGTGCGCGAGAACAGCGAAGATGCCCGCGAGTGGCAGACCGGCACCTTCGTGCCGCCAACGCTGATTGAGCTGGCAAGCTTCGACGAGCTGAAAAAAGAGGTCTTCGGTCCGGTACTGCACGTGGTGCGCTACAACCGTAACAACCTCAACGAGCTGATCGATCAGATCAACGCTTCGGGTTACGGCCTGACGCTTGGCGTGCATACCCGTATCGACGAAACCATTGCCCAGGTGACCGGCAATGCTAAAGTCGGCAACCTGTACGTCAACCGCAACATGGTTGGCGCGGTCGTGGGCGTGCAGCCGTTCGGCGGTGAAGGTCTCTCCGGCACCGGCCCGAAAGCGGGCGGTCCGCTCTATCTGTACCGCCTGCTGGCAAACCGTCCGGAAAATGCGCTGGGCGTGACGCTGGCGCGTCAGGACGCGGAATATCCGGTGGATGCGCAGGTGAAAGCCGTGCTGACCCAGCCGCTGGACGCGCTGATTAAGTGGGCTGAAAATCGTCCCGAGCTGCATGCGATTGCACAGCAGTACGGCGAGCTGGCGCAGGCGGGAACACAGCGTCTGCTGCCGGGTCCTACCGGTGAGCGCAACACCTGGACGCTGATGCCGCGCGAGCGTGTGCTGTGCGTGGCGGACAACGAGGAGGATGCGCTGGTGCAGCTGGCAGCCGCAACGGCAACGGGCTGTGAGGTGCTGTGGCCGGAAGATGCCCTGCATCGCGACCTCGCCAAACAGTTGCCAAAAGCGGTCTCGGCCCGCATTCGCTTTGCGAAGGCCGATGCCCTGCTGACCCAGCCGTTTGACGCGGTGATCTACCACGGTGATTCCGACCAGCTGCGCGAACTGTGCGAGCAGGTTGCGGCCCGCAGCGGTGCCATCGTTTCCGTGCAGGGCTTTGCGCGCGGGGAAACCAACCTGCTGCTGGAGCGTCTGTACGTTGAGCGCTCGCTCAGCGTTAACACCGCGGCGGCGGGCGGTAACGCCAGCCTGATGACAATCGGTTAATCGTGTAAACTCTCCCCGGTGACGCTACGCTTACCGGGGCTACAAAATAGCCCAGGCCGGATAAGCACAGCGTATCCGGCTTTTTTACATGGAGGGGATGATGAAAAGAGTATTTCTCGCAGGTGCAGCCCTGCTCATGAGCGCCAGCACGCTGGCCGACGAGTGCGATAACGCGACCACCCAGCTTGAACTGAACACCTGTAGCGCGCAGCAGTACCAGGCCGCCGATAAAAAGCTCAACGAGACGTATCAGGCCGCCATCAAACGTGCGGCAGCGCCTCAGCGCGATCTACTGAAAAAGGCGCAGCAGGCGTGGATTAGCCTGCGCGACGCGGACTGTGCGTTTATCGGTTCGGGTACGGAAGGCGGGAGCGTTCAGCCAATGATTGTTAACCAGTGTCTGGCGGAGAAAACCGCGGAGCGCGAAGCGTTTCTGGCCACGCTGATGCAGTGTGAAGAGGGCGACTTAAGCTGTCCTCTTTCGCCGGGAAACTAGCGCACGCGGATCCCTTCGATAATCATCCGCTGTACGTTTTCCAGGGTGCTCTGGAAAAACGCCTCGTCCTGGAGCGTTTTACCGGTCACCGCCTCGACCTGGGCCGCGAAGTCAGCGTAGTGCTGGGTTGAGGCCCAAATCATGAAGATCAGATGATGCGGATCGACGGGCGCCAGTTTTCCGCTGGCGACCCATCCGGCAATAATGGCCGATTTATCGTCCACCAGCTGCTTTAAATCGCCGGTCAGCTCCGCCTGCAACAGCGGCGCGCCCTGCAACATCTCCAGGCAGAACAGCCTTGATGCCTGCGGGTAATCACGCGATACCTCCAGCTTCAGGCGTATGTACTCCTCTATCGCCACCAGCGGGGCCAGCTCTTCGCGAAATGCTTTAAGTGGTGCGAGCCAGATATCCAGGATCTGCTGCATCACCGCCACATACAGCGCCTCTTTCGACGGGTAGTAGTAGAGCAGATTGGTTTTGGACACCCCGGCCTGCTCCGCCACCTGCTCAAGGCGCGTACCGTGAATACCAAACTGCGAAAATGTCTCCAGCGCAGCGCTGAGGATCGCCTGTTTCTTGGCGCTCACCGCCTGCGAACGTTTACCGGGTGTTTTCACTGCGCCTTGTGTCATTTTCGCTCTCCATTTTCTGTCCTGCGCTCAGCATAGCAAAACCCCCGTCTCGCCACGACCTTCTGCACCCTCAGCGCGCATGAGTGCCTGTTTTCTGTGCAATGATTTTGACCATCCAGTCCACATTTTCGCTGTTAATTTTAACAACCATCATTTAACACATTAATAACAAAGTGATTTTCAAAACTGGCACTGCCTTTGCAAAAACATCGTGACACCTGCGACGTAATGAAGAGAGGTTCGTGATGAAAATTGGCGTATTTGTACCGATCGGCAACAACGGCTGGCTTATCTCGACCACTGCCCCGCAATACATGCCGACCTTTGAGCTGAATAAAGCCATCGTGCAGAAAGCGGAGCACTACCACTTCGACTTTGCCCTCTCGATGATCAAGCTGCGCGGTTTCGGCGGTAAGACCGAATTCTGGGACCACAACCTGGAGTCTTTCACCCTGATGGCGGGCCTGGCGGCGGTAACCTCGCGCATCCAGATTTACGCCACCGCCGCCACCCTTACCCTTCCCCCGGCAATCGTGGCGCGGATGGCCTCCACCATCGACTCCATCTCCGGCGGGCGCTTTGGCGTTAACCTGGTCACCGGCTGGCAAAAGCCGGAGTACGAGCAGATGGGGATCTGGCCGGGGGACGATTACTTCTCCCGTCGCTACGACTACCTGACTGAATATGTGCAGGTGCTGCGCGATCTGTGGGGCACCGGCAAAAGCGATTTCAAAGGCGACTTCTTCACCATGAACGACTGCCGCGTCAGCCCGCAGCCGTCGGTGCCGATGAAGGTGATATGCGCCGGACAGAGCGACGCGGGAATGGAATTCTCGGCGAAATACGCCGACTTCAACTTCTGCTTCGGCAAAGGCGTTAACACCCCGGCCGCCTTCGCGCCCACCGCGGCACGCATGAAAGCGGCCGCCGACAAAACCGGGCGCGACGTGGGCTACTACGTGCTGTTTATGGTGATTGCCGACGAAACCGACGACGCCGCGCGCGCCAAATGGGAACGATACAAGGACGGCGCGGATGACGAAGCGCTGAGCTGGCTTACCGAGCAGAGCCAGAAGGATACCCGCTCCGGCGCGGACACCAACGTTCGCCAGATGGCCGACCCGACGTCTGCCGTCAATATCAACATGGGCACCCTGGTTGGCTCGTATGCCAGCGTCGCCAGAATGCTCGACGAAGTGGCTGCCGTGCCCGGCGCCGAAGGCGTGCTGCTGACCTTCGATGATTTTCTCACCGGCGTGGAAACTTTCGGCGAGCGCATTCAGCCGCTGATGCAGTGCCGCGCCCACATCCCTGCCGTGACGAAGGAGGTGGCGTAATGACGACCCTCAACGCTCGCCCGGAAGCCATTACCTTTGACGCGCAGCGCAGCGCGCTGATCGTGGTGGATATGCAAAACGCCTATGCCAGTAAAGGCGGGTATCTGGATCTGGCCGGGTTTGACGTCTCCACCACGCAGCCGGTGATTGAGAACATCAAAACCGCCGTGAGCGCCGCGCGTGCTGCGGGCATGCTGATCGTCTGGTTCCAGAACGGCTGGGACGAGCAGTACGTCGAGGCTGGCGGTCCCGGCTCACCCAACTTTCACAAATCCAACGCCCTGAAAACCATGCGCCAACGGCCCGAACTCCAGGGCACGCTGCTGGCGAAAGGCGGCTGGGATTATCAGCTGGTGGATGAGCTGGTACCGGAACCCGGCGATATCGTGCTGCCGAAACCGCGCTACAGCGGCTTTTTCAATACCCCGCTCGACAGCCTGCTGCGCAGCCGGGGCATTCGTCATCTGGTCTTTACGGGCATAGCCACCAACGTGTGCGTGGAGTCGACCCTGCGCGACGGCTTTTTCCTCGAGTATTTTGGGGTGGTACTGGAGGATGCCACCCATCAGGCCGGGCCGGATTTTGCCCAGAAAGCCGCCCTGTTCAATATCGAAACCTTTTTTGGCTGGATCAGTAACGTCAATGATTTCTGCGACGCGCTGGATCCCCCGCTCGCCCGCATCGCCTGAGGAGAACCGCTATGCCGAAATCCGTGATTATTCCGCCGGGCACCAGCACCCCGATTGCCCCGTTTGTCCCCGGCACCCTCGCCGACGGCGTGGTGTATGTCTCGGGCACGCTGCCGTTTGATAAAGACAACAACGTGGTGTTTATCGATGACCCAAAGGCGCAAACCCGCCACGTGCTGGAGACAATCAAAACCGTGATCGAAACGGCGGGTGGGACGATGGAGGACGTGACCTTCAACAGCATCTTTATCACCGACTGGAAAAACTACGCCGCGATTAACGAGATTTACGCGGAGTTTTTCCCCGGCGATAAACCGGCGCGGTTTTGCATCCAGTGCGGGCTGGTAAAGCCCGAAGCGCTGGTTGAAATTGCCACCGTTGCGCACATCGCGAAGTGAGGCGGCCATGAAACTGTCCATTTCACCGCCCCCCTTTGCGGGCGCGCCCGTGGTGGTACTGATTGCCGGGCTCGGCGGCAGCGGCAGCTACTGGCTGCCCCAGCTCGCCGTGCTGGGGCAGGAGTATCAGGTGGTGTGCTACGACCAGCGGGGCACGGGGAATAACCCGGATACCCTGCCGGAAGACTACACCCTCGCACACATGGCCGACGAGCTTGCGCTGGCGTTAGCCGAGGCCGGGATCGCCCGTTACTGCGTGGTCGGCCACGCGCTGGGGGCGCTGGTCGGCCTGCGGCTGGCCATCGATAAGCCCGACGCCCTCACCGCGCTGGTCTGCGTCAACGGCTGGCTGACCCTCAATGCCCATACCCGCCGCTGTTTTGACGTTCGCGAACGTCTGCTGCATGCGGGCGGCGCGCAGGCGTGGGTAGAGGCACAGCCGTTGTTCCTCTACCCGGCAGACTGGATGGCCGCCAGCGCCCCGCGGCTGGAGGCCGAGCACGCGCTGGCGCTGGCCCATTTTCAGGGCAAAGCCAATCTGCTGCGCAGGCTGCATGCCCTGAAACAGGCCGATTTCAGCCGCCACGCTGTACGCGTTCGCTGCCCCGTACAGATTATCTGTTCCACCGACGATCTGCTGGTGCCGTCCGTCTGCTCAGCTGAACTGCACGCCGCCCTCCCGCACGCCCGCAAAACGGTCATGCGCCAGGGCGGGCATGCCTGCAATGTGACCGCGCCGGACACCTTTAACACTCTGCTGCTGAACGGGCTTGCCAGCCTGCTGCACAGCCCAGAACCCGCTTTGTAAGGAGCTTGAATGAGCGAAGCCATCACGCCCGCCGCGCTGGAAACGCTGTTTACCGGCGCACGTACCCATAACGGCTGGCTGGATATACCGGTCAGTGACGAGACGCTGCGCGAGATTTATGACCTGATGAAATGGGGGCCGACGTCCGCCAACTGCTCCCCGGCGCGCATTGTGTTTGTGCGAAGCCCGGAAGGAAAAGAGAAGCTGCGCCCGGCGCTCACCAGCGGCAACCTGGAGAAAAAGCTCACGGCCCCGGTCACGGCGATTGTCGCCTGGGACAGCGAGTTTTATGAGCGCCTGCCTGAACTGTTCCCGCACGGCGATGCCAGAAGCTGGTTTACCGCAAGCCCCGCGCTGGCGGAAGAGACCGCCTTTCGCAACAGTTCGATGCAGGCCGCGTACCTGATTTTCGCCTGTCGCGCGCTCGGGCTGGACACCGGGCCGATGTCGGGTTTTGACCGGGAAAAAGTGGACGCGGCCTTTTTCACGGGCACGCTGCTCAAAAGCAATCTGCTGATTAACATCGGCTATGGCGATACGACCAAACTGTACGGACGCCTGCCGCGTCTGGCCTTTGACGATGCCTGCGGGCTGGCGTAAGGAGCGAACGTGATGACACCGGATAAACAAACCTTTCGCGACGCTATGGCCTGCGTCGGCGCAGCGGTCAATATCATTACCACCGACGGCCCGGCAGGCCTGGCGGGCTTCACCGCCAGCGCGGTATGCAGCGTCACGGATTCCCCGCCTACCCTGCTGGTGTGCCTGAACCGCGGCGCGTCGGTCTGGCCGATTTTCAGCGAGAACCGCACCCTGTGCGTTAACACGCTGAGTGCCGGACAGGAGCCTTTATCCAACCTGTTTGGCGGGAAAACGCCGATGGCGGACCGCTTTGCCGCTGCCCGCTGGCAGACAGGCGACACGGGCTGCCCGCGTCTGGAAAATGCGCTGGCCTCGTTCGACTGCCGTATCAGCCAGGTGGTGAGCGTTGGCACTCACGACATTCTGTTTTGCGACATTGTATCCATCGTACGCCACCCGGCGCCGCAAGGGCTGGTGTGGTTCGACCGCGGCTATCACGCGCTTATGCGACCCGCCTGTTAATCCGCATTCAGGAGACAGATCATGTTCGGACTTCCCCACTGGCAGTTGAAATCGACCTCCACAGAAGAAGGCGTGGTCGCGCCGGATGAAAGGCTCCCGCTCGGGCAGACCATGGTGATGGGCGTGCAGCATGCGGTCGCGATGTTTGGTGCGACGGTGCTGATGCCCATGCTGATGGGGCTGGATCCTAACCTCGCCATTTTGATGTCGGGTATGGGTACCCTGCTGTTCTTTTTTGTCACCGGCGGGCGTGTGCCCAGCTATCTGGGCTCCAGCGCCGCCTTCGTGGGGGTGGTCATTGCAGCGACCGGGTTTAACGGTCAGGGTATTAACCCCAACCTGAGCGTGGCCCTCGGCGGCATTATCGCCTGTGGGCTGGTCTACACCCTGACCGGTCTGGTGGTGATGAAAGTCGGCACGCGCTGGATCGAGCGGATGATGCCCCCCGTCGTCACCGGGGCGGTGGTGATGGCGATAGGCCTGAACCTCGCGCCGATTGCGGTGAAGAGCGTTTCCGGCTCACCATTTGAAAGCTGGATGGCGGTGATAACGGTGCTGTGCATCGGCGTGGTGGCGGTCTTTACGCGCGGCATGATCCAACGGCTGCTGATCCTGGTCGGGCTGATTGCGGCCTGTCTGGTCTACGCGCTGCTGGCGAACGTGTTCGGTCTCGGCAAACCGGTTGATTTCACACTGATTCACCAGGCCGCCTGGTTCGGCCTGCCGCAGATAACCTCACCCACCTTTAACGCTCAGGCGATGATGCTCATCGCGCCTGTCGCGGTGATTCTGGTGGCTGAAAACCTGGGCCACCTGAAAGCCGTAGCGGGAATGACCGGGCGCAATATGGATCCGTATATGGGGCGGGCGTTTGTGGGAGACGGTCTGGCGACCATGCTCTCCGGCTCGGTCGGCGGCAGCGGCGTGACCACCTACGCGGAAAACATCGGCGTGATGGCAGTGACCAAAGTCTATTCGACGCTGGTCTTCGTGGCGGCGGCGGTGATGGCGATGCTGCTCGGTTTTTCCCCAAAATTCGGCGCATTGATCCACACCATCCCGGCCCCCGTGATTGGCGGCGCCTCGATTGTGGTATTTGGTCTGATTGCCGTCGCGGGGGCACGCATCTGGGTGCAGAACCATGTTGATCTGAGCCAGAACGGTAACCTGATCATGGTGGCGGTAACGCTGGTGCTGGGGGCGGGTGATTTCGCCCTGACGCTGGGCGGGTTTACGGTGGGCGGGATTGGCACGGCGACCTTCGGCGCGATCCTGCTCAACGCCCTGCTGAGCCGCCGGATGGCTGCCGCGCCGCAGGGCGCCGTGGTGACTCAGGATCCGTGAAATCAACACGTCGGGTAACGGCGACGCCTTACCCGACCTGCATGTTCCTTAAGAGCGATCACGCCTGCTCAAACAGTCGTTCTATAGATTGCGTGGGGAAGAACAGCGAACTGCTGTTTTCACCTGCCAGCGGGATAAACCCCAGCTTCAGATAAAATCGTTTGGCCCGTTCGTTAAGCGCATCCACAAAAATTCCGTGGACGCCAACAGCCTGCGAGGCCAGATAAACAACGCGCATAGCGTGTGTGACAAGCGTTGTTCCCCACTCGTTTCCCTGGAGTTCTTTATGGACAGCCAGACGCCCCAGCGTCACGCTGGGGACGTTGCTGTATGGGATGCGGCGCTGCTGAGTCTTTGAAGGAAGCATCGCTTTTTCAAAGCAACTTCCCGAGAGTGTGTAATAGCCCAGGACACGCGGATGGTCGCGTTCTTTAAGCAGGTAGCCGCGTAAAATACGCCCGCCATGCTGACGCACCAGGTGCTCGGTAAGGAAGGCATTGAGCGAGGGTTCACCACAATCGAAATCGCCGAAATCGTAATCGGTTCCCTCTGATAACATTTCGATCGTGAGATTTGCCACGACGCTTCACTCCATGTTTCGAAGACGTTTCGCCGCTCGCTTCAGGCGTTCATTTGGCTCTGGCGGATTGTCGATGGCATCCATAACGGCAATCCATGAGGCTTCGTTTAATACGAGACGCCGATGCTGTTCGATGACTTCGGCAGCACGCTCTGACGCACTGTTCACCATAAACTGGGTGATCGTTTGGTTGGTCATCGCTGCCGCTTCTTCAATCATTGTTTTGTCTTCGTCCGACAGGCGAAGATCGATACGCTGTTTTTTGAGTGCTGGCATGGTTTCATTTATCGTGTACGGTTTTCATCCGTACACATCGTAGTTAAACCTGCCCTTTATTTCAATCAAAAGCTTATTCGGCCGTTAAATCGTTCACCGCATTCCGACGCTTTCTGAGCTTTAACTCACTCACCAGCACGCCGAGAACAATAAACGCCGCGCCCACCAGCGCCAGCAGGGGCAGACGCTCCCCGGCGAGTCGCCCGAAAATACCCGCCCATACCGGTTCACCGGTATAAATGACCGTCGCCCGAGTTGGGGATACGCTGCGCTGCGCCCAGTTCATGGTGACCTGGATAATGGCGCTGAAAATGCCCAGCCCCAGCGCCACGACGATAAGCCCGGTAGACATCGGCGGGACGGACTCCCCTGCCGGCACCATCGTCGCGAACGCCACCAGCGACGCGGTGGTAAGCTGCACCACCGTCACCCGCTTGACGTCCACTTTTCCTGCCCAGGCGCTAATCAGGATAATTTCTGCCGCAATGGCGACGGCCCCCACCAGAGTGATGATCTCCCCCGGCCCCAGCGCCAGCAGATTATTTTCCGGCCCGGCTAATAAAATAAGGCCGATGAACGCCAGCACGATGCCAATGCACGACATCAAGCCCGGCATTCTGCCGAGGCACAACCACTGCAACAGCGGCACCAGCGGTACGTACATGGCGGTGATGAAGGCGGATTTACTGCTGGAGATAGACTGGATCCCCCACGTTTGCAGGCTGTAGCCCATGGCAATCGCCACGCCAATGGCGACACCCGCTTTAAGCTCTCTCAGGGTCAACCCGCGCAGGGTTTTCAGCGAAATAAGCGCCACGGCAATCGCCGCGGTTGCAAAGCGCAGCCCCACGAAGAAAAACGGATCGCTCATCGTGACCGCGTACTGAACGGCAAGAAAGGTTCCGCCCCAGAACATGGTGATCAAAATCAGGATGGCTTCCTGAGGCTTAATGGAGAAGGTAAAACGGGAAACGGACATGGGACACCAGCACGAAGAATCAATCCTGTAGTGTGCGATGCCTTTGATGACAGTTCAATGTAGCAGACATAAAAAAACCGCCGGGAAACCCGGCGGCAGGGAGTTAACCCGGCGTACTACTTGTTGCTGCCGTGGCTATTTTTACCCCCTTTTTTACCAGCCTCTGATGCGCGCTGAGGGTCGTTTTTAAAGTTGCCCCCGCTAGACTGGCCACCTTTACGACCTGCTTCTGATGCTCTTTCACGGTCTTCAGCGAAATTACCTGAACCACCACGATGGTTTGCCATCTCTAACCTCCAGAGTGTGAAACATTAGACATCATATTGCATTCAGTAAAAGAGGATTCTTTCACCTCGCGGCTCAAGGACAGTGCCTTTATCTGTGCCGCGTGAAACTAAGCTTAGTGTAATGCGGCTATCCGGCAAGCGAGAGGTAATATTCTGCAACATGATCTCAGCCTTTCGTATGAAATGTCGGGGAAGTCATTCATAAGCCGTTCTTATATTTTGAAAAATCCGCGCCGCGAAAGTTGTTTCATTTTGCTACAAGGCGCATAACCAAAAGATATTGTTATATATCAAAGAAATGCCGTTCATTTTTGCAGTCTGGCTGTGATGTCATATCTTTAAAGGAACGCAGCGATCCGCTGTAAGAAAAACCAACGAGGAGTGATGCAAAATGGCAAAAGTTCTGGTGCTCTATTATTCCATGTATGGACACATTGAAACCATGGCTCACGCAGTAGCAGAAGGCGCAAACAGAGTAGACGGCGTTGAGGTCGTGGTTAAACGCGTACCGGAAACCATGCAGGCGGAAGCCTTCGCCAAAGCCGGGGGGAAAACACAAAACGCCCCGGTCGCCACCCCGCAGGAGCTCGCGGACTATGATGCCATTATCTTCGGCACCCCGACCCGCTTCGGCAATATGTCCGGCCAGATGCGCACCTTCCTCGACCAGACGGGCGGGCTCTGGGCCTCCGGCGCGTTATACGGCAAGCTGGCCAGCGTGTTCAGCTCTACCGGCACGGGCGGCGGCCAGGAGCAGACGATCACCTCCACCTGGACTACTCTTGCCCATCATGGGATGGTGATTGTGCCGATTGGCTACGGCGCGCAGGAACTGTTCGATGTTTCCCAGGTTCGTGGCGGGACACCGTATGGTGCGACCACCATTGCCGGTGGCGATGGTTCACGTCAGCCAAGCAATGAAGAACTTTCAATCGCCCGCTATCAGGGTGAATACGTCGCGGGTCTTGCCAAAAAACTGAACGGCTAACCCAACAGGAGGACAAGTATGCCAACTCAAGAATCCAAAGCTCACCACGTGGGCGAATGGGCAAGTTTACGCAATACCTCTCCGGAGATTGCCGAAGCCATCTTTGAAGTCGCCAATTATGACGAAAAGCTGGCTGAGCAGATTTGGGAAGAAGGCAACGATGAAGTGCTGGTTCGCGCCTTTGAAAAAACCGACAAAGACTCGCTGTTCTGGGGCGAGCAAACCATCGAACGTAAAAACGTCTGAACGTTCCCCCCGCCCACGCGGGGGGTTATCTTCTATTTCGCCGCGTTGTTCATCACCGCATTGAATTTATCGACAGGACAGAAGCCGTTGCCATCCACCGGACAGCCCTTCAGCTCCAGCGTCACGCGCTGCGCAGGGGATTGCAGCGACAGTACGCTGGCGTTACGCAGTTGATCTGAACTCTGGTAGACATACTCAATTTTCATCAGCTCCTGATTAGTGTTTTTGTCATGCCAGCGCTGGAAGACAATTTTACCGCCAATCGGGGTTCTTTCCTGCTGGTCGTGCAGCTGATAAGGCCTGAAGTCCAGCGCGGTCAGCAGCGAGGCGATGTTAGAGTCGTGCCCCACCAGCAGGGTGATTTTTGGCGCTTTTGCCTGGTCGGTCACCAGCGCTTTATCAATGTACTTCACCAGCGGTTTAGCCACGTTCTGCGCCACCTCCGTCGACGTAAACAGCGAGTCCTGATAGCCGTTTTTCAGCTTCGACAGCACGCGCCACTGCTGATCGGTTTTGATTTCCCCCCAGGCCACCTGGTCTGTCGGGAAGCCTTCGTAATACTGTAGCGTGAACGCATCCACCAGCGAGTTACCCACCTTCAGCGGCCCGGAGACGCCCGGTTCTTTTTCATAATCGGCGCTGAACGTATCTTTCGCCTCCGTCAGGGAGCAGACTTTTTTCTCCTTGCAGGACGGCGAGTCGCTGTAGTTTGTCAGCTGTTCCAGCAGTTTGTAGCTTTCATCCAGCTGCATTTTCTGCCGTTCCGTCTCCATCGCTTTCAGCGCTTTCTCGCGAAACTCAGGGGAGTTATCGGTAATGACCGGATTGAAGGTGGGGTCCATGGTGCCCATTTTTTCCTGGTGATGCACAGGAACATCGCACCCGGGGAACGCGCCGGTGATAAAGAACTGCGCGGTCGCCACGGTGCGCTGGAGGCTGTTGGCGTAGGCATAGACGGCATCCGCTGGCGGGCATTCACCCGTCTTCACCATCCCCTGCTCTGCCAGCCACTCGCGCATATAGTGACCCATATACACTTCCAGTACGCCGCCTTTGGTGGTGAGCTGTCCACCCGGGACGTCCCACTCCGGCCACTGCTTCGGCGTGGACTGCTCCAGCACGCTGCCGTTATTGGCAAGCGGCGCGCGCAGGTTGTGGCGGCTCATGATGAGCACCTGTTCCAGCTGATAGCCGTCCGGCGTGTCCTGCGCCTGTGCGCCAAAGGTCACGGAAAGGGTACCTGCCACGGCAACTGCGAGTAGTGCTTTTCTCATCCCTAATTCCTCACACGTTTTTAATGTCGCCCTGAGTGTGACAGATCCGTGACAGGTTTTTCGGGAAGCATTTCTCAAACTGATGATTAACGTGCTTACGGCGTGTGCCGATGAGTTTTATAAAAAAACCATACCCCACCGGAGAATTCGCTGTGAAACGTACCCGCCTTGAAGAGAGCACCTGCCCCGTCGCCCGTTCGCTGGATATTATCGGCGACTGGTGGTCGCTGCTGATTGTTCGCGACGCGCGCTACGGGGTCGCAGTCGATATTCTGGTGGCCTATCTCACCGATGAAGCGGGGATCCGCGCTACGTAAAACAGTAGCCTAACGCTGAAGCTGGTCGCCGTATTCGCTCATCCAGGCGGCCAGCGGCGAGAGTGCGTCCTGAAGGGTTAGCCCCAGCTCGGTGATCTGATACTCCACGCGCGGCGGGATCTCCGGGTAGACCGTTCGCGTCACCAGCCCGCGCTGCTCAAACAGGCGCAGCTGCTTCGTCAGCTCTTTCTGGGTGATGGGGGCAGCGGCACGCAGCAGATCGCCAAAGCGAACGGGCGTATTGAACACAATCAGGCGATAGAGAATGGGGATCGCCCACTTACCGGAAATCAGATTCACAAACTGCGTCATCGGGCAGGTATACGCCTCAGATTTTTTTTCGCAGCACGCTTCCAGCAGCTCTGCCATTTCACACCTCTTGCCTCTTTAGTATCCATTTGGTACCTGGTTTCCTTTCGATACTAACGTTTCTATAGTGCTTTCTCCAGAGACATTTCAGGAGAAGAACATGGGTCGTTTAACCGATAAGTATACGTTGATTACCGGCGGCACCAGCGGTATCGGTCTCGCCACCGCGCAGGCGTTTATCGCCGAAGGGGCGCGCGTCGCCGTGACCGGACGCAACCCGGATACCCTCGCCGAAGCAGAGCGCATTCTGGGCGATAAGGCCTGGGTGATCCCAACCGACGCAGGCGATATTTCGTCGCAAAAAGCGCTGGCGGAGACCCTCACCGCCCGCTGGCCACGCCTGGATGCGGTCTTTCTCAACGCCGGTGACGTAACGCACGCGCCGCTGGAAGCCTGGCAGGAAGAGGCCTGGGACCGTCTGATGAACATCAACCTGAAGGGACCGTTCTTTTTAATTCAGGCGCTGCTGCCGCTGCTGAATAACCCATCCTCGGTGATCCTCTGCGGCTCCGTGAGCGCGCGCATCGGCCTGCCCACCAGCAGCGCGTATGCCGCGAGCAAGGCCGCCCTGCTGTCGCTGGCGCGTACACTGTCGGCGGAGCTGCTGCCGCGCGGGATCCGCGTCAACGGTCTGAGTCCCGGTCCGGTGGAAACCCCGGCGTTTACGAAAACGGGCTTAAGCGACGAGGCGCTTAACGCGATGATGGCAGAGGTCATTAAGCTGGTGCCGCTGGGCAGAATGGGCTCGACGACCGAGCTGGCAAAAGCCGCACTCTATCTGGCCTCCGACGAGTCGAGCTACACTGTGGGAACGGAACTGCTGGTGGACGGCGGAATGGGGAGCCTGTAATTCAAAAGGCGCTGATGCCGGTGACCGCGCCGACATACAGCGCCGCCCACGCACAGGCGGAAAGCAGGCTGACGGCGTAGACCTTGACGGCGTTCAGCCTGAGCATCCCGGCCGCCAGCGGGACGATGTAACGCAACACCGCCAGGAAGCGCGACGTAAAAAGCACGATGACCCCGTTCTTTTGCAGCTGATGCTGGACCCGCAGGAACTTTTTGGCATGCTTTGAGGTGAAGCGCGTGACCATCCGGGTATGCCCCATCAACTGGCCGATATGGTAATTCAGCATCGAACCTGCCGTTGCCCCCATCACTACGGCGAGCCACGTCAGCGCAGGATGCATGCTCCCCTGGCTGACGGTAATACCCGCCAGCAGCATCACCGACGCAGGCGGCAGCACGGAGGAGATCAGCACCGTCGATTTGCTCAGCGCCATCACGAATAACAGCGCGAACAGATGTGCCGGATACAGCGCAAAATGATTCAGCAGGTTATCAACCCATGCCATTTTCCCCTCCACCGTTAATAATTTAATTCTCCATTTAAAATGAATAACCTTAAATAAACCCTCAACATTTTATGAATAAGATTTATCTAAACCGTTCTTAAACATTATTTAATTTTCTGAGCGCTAAATTTAAACAGGCGTATTATCCCTCTCGTTTTACAACGATCTCGTTATGGCGAGGCTCCTGTACAAATACACGTTATCGCTCTGGTAGGTTCGAGAGAACCGGCACAGGGTAAAACAGGCACTGTCGAATCAAGGCTTTGTCAGTATAACTTCCCTTGCGGGATACGGTGTACAGTGCTGAACCCAGGACGTGGGGATCTCCTTTCCGACATGCCCTGTCTTGCTCGCCCCTGAGAGATTTTATTATTCAAAGGGAATTTACTATGTCTTACGCTATTCACAACCAAAACCTGGCTTTTAATGACAGCGCCATCGCGCAATATATGAATACCGATTTTATCGTTATCGATATTTCATTATGCGTAGCTCTGGCACGCGAGCAGTTCTTTGAAAAATTAAAAGATGATGATATTCCGTCGCATATTTTTATCGAAGATAACGGGCGCCTCGCGGGTTTAATCGCCGTACGCAAATTATTGCAGGCCACGGATACCGTGCAGCCCGTTAAGGGGTTGATGATATCGGATTTTATTCAGCTCAAACCGGAAGATGAGCGGGCGGATGTCGCCGGGCTGCTGGCGCACGCGGGGGCGGATGTGGTGCCGGTGGTGACCCACGGCAAGCTGGTGGGCTGCCTTACCGAGCGTGAAATCGCCCATCTGCTGGAAGATGACGTTACTGAAGATGCCCAGCTTCAGGGGGCGACGCTGCCGCTGGAGAAACCCTATCTGGAAACCAGCGCCTTCAGCCTGTGGAAGAAACGCTCCGTCTGGCTGCTGCTGCTGTTTGTTGCGGAAGCGTATACCAGTTCGGTGATCCAGCATTTTGAAGAGGCGCTGGAATCTGCCATCGCGCTGGCGTTCTTTATTCCGCTGCTGATTGGCACCGGCGGAAACAGCGGGACGCAGATCACCTCGACGCTGGTGCGCGCCATGGCGCTGGGTGAGGTCCACCTTCGCGATGTGGGTCGCGTGCTGCGCAAAGAGATCAGCACCTCGTTAATGATTGCCGCCACGCTGGGTCTGGCGGGCTGCGTTCGCGCCTGGATGATGGGCATTGGGATGGAAATCACGCTCATCGTCAGCCTGACGCTGGTCTGCATTACGCTGTGGAGCGCCATCGTCTCGTCGGTGATCCCGATGGTACTGAAACGCTGCAAAATCGACCCGGCGGTGGTCTCCGCGCCGTTTATCGCCACGCTGATCGACGGCACCGGGCTGATTATCTACTTCAAAATCGCGCAGTATACGCTGGGGCTGGAATAACGAAAAAACCCTGCGATATTGCTATCGCAGGGTTTTCGAATTTGGCGGAAGCGTAGAGATTCGAACTCTAGAACCCTTTCGGGTCGCCGGTTTTCAAGACCGGTGCCTTCAACCGCTCGGCCACGCTTCCAAAGTGAGGCGCACTATAAACATCTCTGAGCATGATGTAAAGCACGAAATTGCATAACGTTACACGTCTTGCGTCGTCCCCTTCCGCCCCGCTGATTTCTTCGTCATCGGCTGGCTAAAATGTAAACATTTATTTTTACATTCATAACGTTTATTAGATTCGCAGGTGGTCATTTAGACTCTTTTTCGTACAACACCCATTAACCGTGGATCACTGCGATAAGAGATTAGCCATGACTTTATTTAACGACGATTATGAATTTTTTATTTATCAGTGATAACTACTACCTTTGCCAGGGTGTATCAAGCGCCCTGACATCAACCCATTTGATTCGCGATGACGCGGATATTCACGACCTTGATGGGGTCGATCAGGCGATGGATTTTATCATTGCGATTGAACAGGATAAGTTACGCAATAAAACCATTCGGCAGGTCAAAAAAGTTAAGCGTGATTACATTGTCCTGATGCATGAGATAGAAGCCAACCGTGCGGTGAGAATCGATAATATTATCTATTCGTCGATGCATTTTACTGCTCACCCTTTTCAACAGTTGATGCGCTTTTACCGGGCGCTCAGAACACACTCTTTTACGCGACGCGAATATGACGTGCTGAAGCTGTTTCATTTGGAAAACCATGAGATCGCGAAAAAGCTGCAACTGTCACAAAAAACGACCAGCACCTACCGCGTGAGGATCCTCGAGAAATTAAATATGCGCTCAAAAAACATTCTGGCGATGACCCGTGTAAAATCGGCGATCGTCGATTAAAAGCTGTAACATTTTGCCTTGCCACGGGAAAACCGGGCATCAGTTTTCGCCCTGAGGGGGTTTGGCTGGCGCGGTATACCAGTTCTCTTTGGCAACCATCACGCTACCCTCTGGCTGCATAACAAAATTCGGGGACATAATCTGCACGTTAAATTCGTTAAACACATCCTGTATCTGGCTATGCAGTTCATTGCGGGCAACCGCGAGGGACTGTTCGGGCAGCAGACGGACCTGCAATTCGTAAGCGATATACCAGTCCATTAACCCTAACTGGCGCACCAGCGGCGGCTCGGAAAGGTCAATCCCTTTTGCCCGTTTCGCGGCCAGCTCCAGCATGGCATGCACCTGACGCCACGGGGTGTCATAACCGATCGTGACGCTGATCGTCAGATTGAGGCTGCCATCGGGCTGTAGCGCGCTCAGGTTGGTGATCTTACCGCTCACCACCACCGCGTTGGGCACGGTAACGACATAATTTTCCCGGGTAATAATTTTGGTCGCCAGCATGCCAATTTCACTGACCTTGCCTTCGTTATCCGCCACCCGAATGACCTCGCCTTTGCGCAGCGCGCGGGAGTAAATCAGGACCAGACCGCTCATGGCATGGTTCATCACCCCCGCCGAGCCCAGCGTTAACATCAGGCCGAAGAAGACGCTAATACCTTTAAACGCCAGCGAGTTTGCACCGGGAAGAAACGGCCAGGCGGCGGAGAGAGCAAATAGCCAGACGGCAACGGAAATGAGCTTACGGGTGGCCCCCACGGTTTCCGGATGTACGCCGGGAAGTTGCAGACGACCAGCCTCCACCTGATTCAGCACCATCTTAAGAAGCTTCAGAATAAAAGCGGTAATGAGGAAAATGATCAGAACAATCGTCAGCCCCGGCAAGGCCGAGACAATCGCCAGGGCGATTTGCTGCACCACGCGAAGCGTCCAGTCTCCCAGCGACGTGCCCCACACCCGCGTCCACGGAAACAGACTGAATGCCCAGCTCAGCCAGACGTAAAAGCCGATAAACCCCAGCAGGAACATCAGCAAGGCGTAAAGCCGAATCTCAATGGCGCCAATGTACCGCCGCCAGCTTTGCGGCACCCGGCTGCGATTCTCCACAATACGCCGACGGTAGACGCGCCGGAACCAGCGCCAGGATCGCCACGCGCCGTAGCAGAGCAGCAACAGCGCCAGCAGGCCAGCGGCTGTTTTTACCGTCGACAGCGCCAGCCAGCCGGTATCGTATTGATCGCGCAGCGCCATCCTTTGCGCTTCCATGCGCGCCAGCACGCGCTGTGCGGCCTGATCGAGGGTAAGATCGTCCCCTTCGTCCAAATCTCCTTCCGTCAGCAGCATCACAGGTTTCCCGTTCATCACTATCAGCCGTCCCTGCTGGTTATAGCGGGTCACGGGAACGATGCTGAGCGGCTCACGCACATCCGCCTCGGTAAAATTGCGCAGGGTGTTGCGGATGCGTAAAACGCGTTCTTCCGGCGTGGTCAGGCCAAATTTCGCCTGGAGCATGACGATGGGCTGATGGAAGATGTAGACCGTTCGGGCGCGCTCCTGCTCCGTAGGCGCCTGGCGGGGCTCTGCGGCATACGATGAGAAGGCGCTCAGGGCGGCAAAACAGAACGCAAACGCGAGCAGGATCTTTTTCATCCTTACTACCCCAGGTCAGAAATCTTGTTATTTTTCAGGCAACCCGCGAATGCCAGGTGGGTATGTTGAGAATAGTCCAGCCTTTCGTTTCTGCAACAAGCGACGGTGAGCGTGTTGCTCTCAGTCACAATATATGTATTATGTTATAACATAACAATTTCGGATTGCGTTCTATGTTACTTAAAAATGGGTTATTTCTGGCTTCACTGCTCTCCATGGCGCCTGCCGCTTTCGCCGCAACCACCTGGCCCCTCACGATTGAAAATTGCGGCGTTAAGCAGACCTTTACGCAGGCTCCTCAGCGCGTCGTGACCGTGGGTCAGCATGAAACAGAATTACTGCTCGCACTGGGGCTGGAGAAAACGATCGCCGCGACGTCAGTCTGGTTCGGCAAGCTCCCGGCCCCGCTGGAGGATGCCGGGAAAAACCTCCCCAGGCTTGCGGATAATTCCCCCTCCTTTGAGGCCGTGGCAGGGCAGAAACCTGAACTCGTTCTCGCACAGTATCACTGGCACATTGGTCCGCAGGGAGAAGTGGGAACCCGTGAGCAGTTTGCGTCGCTGGGGATTAATACGTGGATCTCCCCTGCCGACTGCACGGATAAAACGGTAACGGAAACCTCAAACGCAGACGGAGCACGTAGCGCGCCGTTTTCACTGGCGGAAATTACACGGGAAGTGACAGATCTGGCGACGATTTTTGATGTTTCCGCGCGAGGTGAGCAGCTCAATCGTGCGCTGGCGGAGCGTATTAAAAAGGCCCAGGCGCGCGCCTCCGCGAAACCGCTTAGCGTTGTATTCTGGTTCTCCAGCAGCCGTCTGAATGGCGATCCCTGGGTGGCCGGGAATTACGGCGCGCCTGGCTGGATCAGCCGCACGCTGGGGTTGAAGAACATTATTGACTCTCACGACGAATGGCCCGCTGTAACGTGGGAACATATAGCCCGATCGCAGCCGGACGTGATTGTTATCGCCGGGATGTCCCGCAGGCTCTACCCTGCCGATGACGTTGAGGTAAAAAAAGCGTTCTTGCGCAGTGACCCGGTGACAAAGAACATGCCTGCGGTCAGGAACAACCACATCATCGTGGTGCCAGCGATGTCGTTAAACCCTTCATTGCGTAACGTCGATGCGGTTGAGCTTATCAGCGATCGGCTGGCTTCTTTCCGGGATGAACAATGAGTCATTTCGCTTTTGACCGCCGCCAGCAGGGTTTACTGGCAGCCGGTGCCATGGCGCTGCCGCTGATGCTGGTCTTTGCCGCCAGTATCGGTGATATGCCGGTGTCGTATGCCAGTACCGGGAAAGCGATCCTCAACGGACTGGGTTTGACCTCTTATGCGTTGCCGCAAACGGAGGAAGGTATCGTCTGGCAATATCGCATGAGCCGGGCAGTAATGGCCGCGTGCAGCGGCGGCGGCCTGGCGTTGTGCGGGCTGGTGTTGCAGTCGATCCTGCGTAATCCTCTGGCTGAGCCTTATCTGCTGGGGATTTCCGCGGGCGCATCGCTGGGGGCCGTCTGCGTGATGCTTCTCGGCATCGGGGGGAGCGTGATTGGCGTGAGCAGCGGTGCGTTTGTCGGCTCGTGCGCCGCCTTTGCGCTCATCATGGTGATTACGAACGGGATGAGTGAAAGCCCGTCGCGCATTTTGCTGGCTGGCATTGCGGGCACCCAGCTCTTCAACGCCATGACCGCGTACGTCGTCAGTACGTCCGCCAATGCCGAGCAGTCCCGTAGCGTCATGTTCTGGCTGCTGGGAAGTCTGAGCGGCGTGCGCTGGCCTGACACGCTGCTGGCGCTGGCCGTTACGCTTGCGGGTTTACTGGTGGTATTGCTCTTTTCACGGGCGCTGGACACCTTCACCTTCGGGGATGAGGTCTCCACCACGCTGGGGATCCCGGTTACCGCCGTGCGTATTGTCTTATTGCTGACCTGTGCCATTGTTACCGCAACGCTGGTGAGCGCCACGGGCGCAGTGGGGTTTGTCGGGCTGGTCATTCCCCATGTAACGCGCATGCTATGTGGGCCGGGCCATCGTCTATCTATCCCGCTGACGTTTCTTATCGGCGCCCACTTTATGATCCTCGCCGATATCGTCTCACGCACGCTGATTGTGCACCAGGTTCTGCCCATCGGGGTGGTGACTGCGCTGGTAGGCGCCCCCGTCTTTGTGGCGTTGCTTTATCAAAACCGAAAGGAGCATCCATGAATATTACTGTGGCCGGGTTAACCGTAACCCGACAAGCGCAGACGGTGCTTAAGGATATCGATCTCGACCTGCCATCCGGGCAGATTATCGGCCTGTTAGGGCCAAACGGCTCGGGCAAGTCGACGCTGCTGCGCTGTCTCGCCGGGCTGTTTCCACGACTCAGCGAACGCGTGGCGCTTAATGGCACAACGCTCGGCATGATGCCGCTGAAAAAACGCGCGCAGCACATGGCGTTTGTCCCGCAACATGCTGAGGTCGACGGAGAACTGACCGTTGAGGACATTGTCAGACTGGGGCGTACGCCCTACCGGAAAACATTCCAGAAAACCTCGCGCGACGATGAGGCTGCGGTTGAGCAGGCGATTGGCCTGATGCAGTTATGCCGCTTACGCCAGCGGCGATGGCACTCTTTGTCTGGCGGAGAGCGCCAGCGAAGCCAGATAGCCCGCGCGCTGGCCCAGCAGCCGCAGGTGCTGTTGCTCGATGAACCGACAAACCACCTGGACATTCAGCACCAGCTGGAGCTGATGCGGCTCGTTTCACAGCTGCCGCTTACGGTGGTGGTTGCACTGCACGATCTCAATCTTGCGGCCAATTATTGCCAGCGTCTGATCCTCCTGAAGGCCGGGCAGATCGCCGCCACGGGCGCGCCCGAAGCGGTTCTGACGCCGGCAAACATCGAGGACACCTGGTGCGTAAAAGCTCAGGTCTGCAAGGCCGACGCCGGGATCACGATAAGCTACAACATGGTGGCATGACGGAAGACTGGCGCAAAAACAAAAACCCCTGCGATATTGCTATCGCAGGGGTTTCGAATTTGGCGGAAGCGTAGAGATTCGAACTCTAGAACCCTTTCGGGTCGCCGGTTTTCAAGACCGGTGCCTTCAACCGCTCGGCCACGCTTCCTAAGTGAGGCGAACTATAAACACCTCACCGCGCGCTGTAAAGAGTGCGCGCATTCGTTCGCTTTAAAAATAGCCAAAATGCGTTTAATCGGTTGAATAGACGACAGATTGGCCGTTTTGGCAGCATAATATCCACCGCGGATCGTTAGTGCTTTTTGATGTACATATCTTTGGTGTAGTAGTACCCGAGCTTGTCTGGCGTGAAGCCCCCTACCCACGGTTTCACCAGGTGCGTGCGCACGTAATGATAGACCGGGATCGCCGGTACATCCCGTCCCAGCAGATCTTCTGCCTGCTGGTAGAACTTACCGCGCTCCTGCGCCGTTTTCGATTTCGCCGCGTTCACCAGTGCCCGATCGTAGTCCGGATTGCTGTACTGAGTGGTGTTTTGGCTATCCCCGGTACGGAAGGTATTCAGGAAGGTTGCTGCATCGTCGTAATCGGCAATCCAGGCGTAGCGTACCGCGTCAAAGTTATGGGTGTGCATGGTATCAAGCATGGTTTTCCACTCCTGATTTTGCAGCTTCGCCTCCACGCCGAGGTTCTTCTTCCACATTGAGCTGGCGGCAATGGCAATACGCTGGTGCGATTCCGAAGTGTTATAGAGAAGATTAAAGCTGAGCGGATGGCTGTCGTTAAATCCGGCTTCGGCCAGCAGCTTTTTCGCCTCAGCAATGCGTTTATCCATCGGCCAGCTGGCGTAATCCGGGTTCTGAAGCTTGACGCCGCCAATATCCGGCTGGCTGATCAACCATGCCGGGCGCTGGCCCTGCCCTAATACTTTCCCGGCGATGATGTCTTTATCCAGCGCCAGGTTCAGCGCCTTGCGCACGCGGGCGTCGTTGAACGGCGGCCGGGTGGTGTTGAACTGATAATAATAGGTGGCAAGCTGCGGTGAAACGTCCAGCTCGCTCCCCAGCGTTTTCTTCAGCTGAGCAAACTGGTTGATCGGCACCGTGTAAACAATGTCGATTTCGCCCGCTTTGTAGCGGTTGACGTCAGCAGCTTCAGAGGAAATGGGCAGATAGGTCACCTTGTTGATGACGGTATGTTCGTTATCCCAATATTTCGGGTTACGCACCGCCACAATGCGTTCGTTAACCACCCACTGTGACAGTTTATAGGCCCCGCTGCTGACGAAGTGCTCCGGTTTGGTCCACTTATCACCGAAACGGCCTACCAGGACTTTATCAATTGGCACCAGAGACGGGTGAGCCAGCATCGCCAGGAAAGCGGCGTTAGGTTGCTTGAGCGTAACTTCCAGCGTGGTGTCATTGATGGCTTTCACCCCCAGCGACTCGGGCGCTTTTTTGCCTTCTGCGATATCAGTGCCGTTGACGATACGCATACTACCGGGATAGCTGGCATACGGAGAGGCGGTTTTCGGGTCGACCAGCCGCTGCCAGCTCCAGACAATATCTTCCGCGGTGATGGGGGTTCCATCGCTCCAGGTAATGCCCGGACGCAGATGGAACGTCCAGACGGTGTTGTCTTTATTTTCCCATTTCTCCGCCAGGCGCGGCTGGATTTCACCTGCCGGAGAGACGCTGACCAGCCCGTCGAATAAATCGCTGATAATATTGAATTCGACATCGCTTTCGACTTTATGCGGGTCGAGCGAGGCGGGTTCACTGCCGTTGTTCCTGACCAGTTCCTGCTTATCTGCCAGCTGGGTTCCTGCCGGCACGTTAGCCGCCCAGGTTGCCGTGCTGGCGCACAGGATCCCTGCGGTTAACAAAGAGAGTGTAAAGTGCGTGCGTGTTTGTGGTTTCATTTCCTTCGCCTTATTGTCTGTTTTTATGACGATCCGGAAATAACTCTTAGCGGCCTTAGGGAAATAACGCAATATTTTTCAGTGACCTATAAGAGGTTGATCTGAATACGCTCTACAAACCGCACTTCATTCTGAGTACAAAGGCTTTGCCAGAATAAAAAACCAGCATAATCCCTAAGGGGATGAGTAAAGATGGGTAAAACCACTTTGCGTCTGCCGCGCCGTTTCCTATTCTTTGCGCTAATTACATCTGTCATAAGAGAGTGACTCATGGATCGTATAATTACTTCTTCACGCGACCGCACATCGCTACTCAGCACCCATAAGGTGCTGCGCAATACCTATTTCATGCTCAGCCTGACGCTGGCGTTTTCGGCGATCACCGCGACGGCCAGCACCGTACTGATGCTGCCTTCTCCGGGCCTGATCCTGACGTTGGTAGGTATGTATGGTCTGATGTTCCTGACCTACAAAACCGCGGATAAACCGGTGGGTATTCTCTCCGCGTTCGCCTTTACCGGCTTCCTGGGCTACATTCTGGGGCCAATCCTGAATGCCTATCTGTCTGCCGGAATGGGCGACGTGATTGGTATGGCGCTGGGCGGTACCGCGCTGGTGTTCTTCTGCTGCTCGGCCTACGTGCTGACCACCCGTAAGGACATGTCCTTCCTTGGCGGTATGCTGATGGCAGGTATCGTGATTGTGCTGGTCGGTATGCTGGCGAACATCTTCCTGCAATTGCCTGCGCTGCATCTGGCAATCAGCGCGGTGTTTATCCTGATTTCATCCGGCGCAATCCTGTATGAAACCAGCAACATCATTCACGGCGGTGAGACGAACTATATCCGCGCCACTGTGAGCCTGTATGTGTCGCTGTACAACATTTTTGTCAGCCTGCTGAGCATCCTGGGCTTCGCCAGCCGCGATTAACTCACCGTGCTGTGAACAGGGCCCCGCTTATGCGGGGCTTTGTTTTTTTGGTAGACTGAGGCGGTTTTTGACTAACGTGTGAATGAATATGTTGAGTTTTGAAGGCAAAGAGATCGAAACCGATAACGACGGTTATCTGAAAGAGAGCAGCCAGTGGAGCGAAGCGCTGGCGGAGAAAATTGCGGAAAACGAAGGAATCACCCTCTCCCCGGAACACTGGGAAGTGGTGCGCTTCGTGCGAGAATTTTACCTTGAATTCAACACCTCGCCGGCTATCCGCATGCTGGTCAAAGCCATGGCGAATAAATTTGGCGAAGAGAAAGGCAACAGCCGTTATCTGTATCGCCTGTTTCCGAAAGGCCCGGCTAAACAGGCGACTAAAATCGCCGGCCTGCCAAAGCCGGTAAAATGCATTTAATAGCGAATACTGAAGTTAGCGTATTCCCGGTCGGGTTGATGCGGTTCCGTTAGCACCTTATCAACCCGCGCGCTGCGCGGTCCGCCCGCTTTCAGCCACGCCACCAGCTTCTCAACCCGATCCGCCTCACCGCAGGCCACAACCTCCACGCTGCCATCATCCATGTTACGCGCATACCCTGTCAGCCCGAGCTGAAGGGCTTCGCGCTGGGTGCTGTAGCGGAATCCGACGCCCTGTACAAGGCCATGGACCCAGGCAATGGTGCAAACATTTGACATCATCCTTCTCCTTATCCGACTGGCGCGTTGCATTTCCTCACTGAAGTCGGGAAAATGGCGGCCATTTCATTGGAATCGACAGAATAGCAAATTATGAGTGTACGTTTAGTGTTAGCCAAAGGGCGCGAGAAGTCATTACTGCGCCGCCATCCCTGGGTCTTTTCCGGCGCGGTTGCCCGCATGGAAGGTAAAGCCAGCCTCGGTGAAACCATCGATATTGTTGACCATCAGGGGAAATGGTTAGCACGCGGCGCATACTCGCCAGCATCTCAGATCCGCGCGCGCGTCTGGACATTCGATAAAGAAGAAACCATCGATATCGACTTCTTTGTCCGTCGTTTGCAACAGGCGCAGCAGTGGCGCGAGTGGCTGGCAAAGCGTGACGGGCTGGACAGCTATCGTCTGATTGCCGGAGAGTCCGACGGGCTGCCGGGCGTGACCATTGACCGCTTCGGCAATTTCCTGGTGTTGCAGCTGCTGAGCGCCGGGGCGGAATACCAGCGTGCCGCGCTGATTAGCGCCCTGCAAACCCTGTTCCCGGAATGTGCCATTTACGACCGCAGCGACGTGGCCGTACGTAAAAAAGAGGGCATGGAGCTGACGCAAGGCCTGGTCACCGGCGAACTGCCGCCTGCCCTGCTGCCTATCGAAGAACATGGCATGAAGCTGCTGGTGGATATCCAGGGCGGCCATAAGACCGGTTATTACCTCGACCAGCGTGACAGCCGTCTGGCAACGCGCCAGTACGTTGCCGATAAACGCGTGCTGAACTGCTTCTCTTATACCGGCGGCTTTGCGGTCTCTGCCCTGATGGGCGGCTGTGCTCAGGTGGTGAGCGTCGACACCTCACAGGAAGCGCTGGACGTGGCGAAGCAGAACGTTGAGCTGAATAAGCTGGATCTGAGCAAAGCGGAGTTTGTGCGCGACGACGTATTCAAACTGCTGCGTAAATACCGCGACCAGGGCGAGAAATTTGACATCATCGTGATGGACCCGCCGAAGTTTGTTGAAAACAAAAGCCAGCTGATGGGCGCCTGCCGTGGCTATAAAGACATCAACATGCTGGCGATCCAGCTGCTGAACCCGGGCGGCGTGCTGCTGACGTTCTCCTGCTCTGGCCTGATGACGACAGATTTATTCCAAAAAATCATCGCCGATGCCGCAATAGATGCGGGTCGTGATGTACAATTTATAGAGCAGTTCCGTCAGGCCGCCGATCACCCGGTGATCGCTACCTACCCGGAAGGGCTGTATCTGAAAGGGTTTGCCTGTCGCGTCATGTAACTTGAAAAGAGAAATATTGCCCGCACATAGTGTGTATGTAATGTTTCCCGGGAGGTGACTATGATTGCCAGCAAATTCGGTATCGGCCAGCAGGTCCGCCACACCTTGCTTGGATATTTGGGTGTGGTCGTGGATATCGACCCGGAGTATTCCCTTGATGAACCGTCAGCAGACGATCTGGCCGTTGACGCAGCGCTTCGCGCCGCGCCCTGGTATCATGTGGTTATGGAGGGCGACGATGGTCAGCCTGTCCATACCTATCTTGCCGAAGCGCAGCTGAGTGGTGAACTACAGGATGAGCATCCGGAACAACCCACTATGGACGAGCTTGCTCAGACCATCCGCAAACAGTTACAGGCACCAAGACTGCGCAACTAAAGGTGTAAAAAAGCCCGTCAAACGGGCTTTTTTTTATTTTGCCAGCCCCAGACGGGGAATATCGATTGCCGGACAGCGATCCATCACCACCTTCAGCCCGGCATCGCGCGCCAGCACGGCCGCCTGCTCATTAATCACGCCCAGCTGCATCCACAGCGTTTTCGCGCCGATGGCAATCGCCTCCTGCGCCACGCCCCAGGCCGCCTCTGAATTACGAAAAACGTCCACCATATCCACCTTTTCCGGCACGTCCGCGAGCGTCGCATAGCCATGCTGGCCCAGCAGCGTTTTCCCCGCCACCTTCGGCGAGACCGGGATCACGTGATAACCCTGATCCAGAAGGTATTTCATGACCCGATAGCTTGGGCGATCCGGTTTATCGCTCGCGCCGACCAGCGCGATAGTGCGCGTGGACGTCAGAATCTCGACAATGTCGTTCTCTTTCATGCTCTTCCTCCTGGCTTTTTTCAAAGTGTACGTCAAAGCGGACATCTCAACCACGCATCCCATACAGAAGTATGAGGGCAAAACGGCAGAATATGTCTATATGTTAGTAAACGTGTTTGTCGAAAACTTTTGATACATTCTTACCGGGTAGTTTGTCTACAGGAGTCTGCTATGAAAACCGGCATTGCCTGGGCTATGGTTGCGTTAATCATGCCGGTTTGTGTTTTCGCAACCACCCTCAGACTCTCAACCGACATTGACCTGCTGGTGCTGGACGGGAAAAAAGTCTCCAGCTCCCTGCTGCGGGGTGCAGACAGTATCGAGCTGGATAACGGCCCTCATCAGGTGGTTTTTCGGGTGGAAAAGACCATTCGCCTCGCCGACAACGAACAGCAGGTGTACATTTCTCCTCCGCTGGTGGCCAGCTTTAATACCCAGCTTATCAGCCAGGTCAATTTTCGTCTCCCGCGCCTTGAGACAGAAAAGGAGTCACTGGCATTTGATGCCTCGCCGCGCATTGAACTGGTGGACGGGGACTCCATGCCCATCCCGGTAAAACTGGATATTCTGGCGCTGACAAAAAGGTCAAAGGGAACAGACTATGAAGCGGACACCGAGACCTACAACAGGGCCAGCAGGCGCGCCTCGCTGCCCCAGTTCGCCACCATGATGGCGGATGACAGTACCCTGCTTTCGGGCGTATCGGAGCTGGATGTACTCCCCCCTCAGTCGCAGACCCTTACTGAGCAACGCCTCAAGTTCTGGTTCCAGAATGCCGATCCGGACACGCGCGCCCGTTTTCTGCAATGGGCGAAGCAACAACCTTCGTCGTAAGCCACATTTTTTCGTCCTTTCTCTTGCAGCATCAGCCAGTTCCCGTCATCGTGTAACGAGGTAACCTCACGGATAAGATTATGGAACTGACAACACGCACACTTCCGGCGCGCAAGCACATTGCTCTGGTTGCGCACGATCACTGTAAACAAATGCTGCTTAACTGGGTTCGTCGCCATCAGCCTCTTTTACAGCGTCATGCCCTTTCTGCCACGGGAACAACCGGCAACCTGATCCACCGCGAAACCGGTCTGGAAGTGAATGCCATGCTGAGCGGCCCGATGGGGGGTGACCAGCAGGTAGGTGCTCAGATTTCAGAAGGTAAAATTGACGTTCTGATTTTCTTCTGGGATCCGCTGAACGCGGTTCCGCATGATCCGGACGTTAAAGCGCTGCTGCGTCTGGCGACGGTGTGGAACATTCCGGTAGCCACCAATCTTTCAACGGCAGATTTCATCATTGAATCGCCGCAGTTTAACGATCCGGTGGAGATTTTGATCCCGGATTATCAGCGTTATCTTGCGGAGAGACTGAAGTAGTTTTTTGCCCGGTGGCGCTGCGCTTACCGGGCCTACAGAATTTGCCCGGCGCGTTACGGCTTTCTCGCCACCGGCACGTCAATACTTTTCAAAATATCGACAAACACCGACGGCTCCTCTTTGTTGAACAAGAGCCACACGCGATGGCGCGCGCGGGTTATCGCCACGTACAGTAAACGCCGCTCCTCTGCATCCGGGAAATCTTCCGGAACAGGTAATAACGCCTCTTCCATCACGGATTCCCGCGCCGGTGCAGGGAAACCGTCGCTCCCCTCTTTTAGCCCCACCACAATCACGTAGTCGGCCTGCTGCCCTTTACTGGCGTGAATGGTCATAAAATCGAGCTGAAGTTTTGGCCAGCGCGTCGCCGCTTTTTCCAGCGCCGTCGGCTTGAGGTGATGATAACGCGCCAGGACCAGAATGCGCTCATCCGGTTTCGCATAGCCGCTCAGTTTATCCAGCAGCGGTTCCAGCTGATCGTCCGCCAGCAGCGTGACGGCCTTTTTATCCCCCGACGTCAGGCTGTTAAGCGGTTTCGACAGCTGGTGCGGGTTCTGCTGAATAAAACGGTTGGCTATTTCGCCAATCCGCGCGTTGAAGCGGTAGGTGGTGTCCAGATCGCTGCGATCGCCTTCCCCAAAATAGTGGTGGAAGGCCGTCGTGAGGGATAGTTGCGCCCCGCTGAAACGGTAGATAGCCTGCCAGTCATCGCCCACGGCAAACAGCGACGTGTGTTTATTCTGCGCCCGCAGCGCCGAAAGCAGCGCAGCGCGCTGCGGCGAGATATCCTGAAACTCATCCACCAGGATGTGTTTCCACGGGCTGACGAAGCGCCCTTTCTCCAGAATGATAATGGCCTGATGGATCAGCCCCGAAAAATCGACCGCGTTTTCGTCTTTCAGCGCGGTTTTCCACGCTTTCAGCATCGGCGCCATCAGCTTAACCCGTTTAGAAAACACAGCGCGGATCGACTCCGGTGCGCTTTCTATCATCTCCGCCTGAGAGCCGCCGTGCATGCGCATCAGGCTTACCCACCGGTCGAGACGAGAGCCCAGCCGGCGCGCCAGCTTTTCATCCTGCCAGAAGCTGCCCTCCGGCACCTCCCAGTTGAGTTCCTCTTCAAGCCACTGACGCCAGCCTTTCGCCTGCGCCTTTTTTTCACTGCACTGCTGACGCCATGCCTTGATAAACAGCGCCTGGCGAGCCTGAGCGTCATTTTCCAGTTTGCTGACAACAGGAACTTTTTTGCTGCCCTGTTGAATGATGTGTAAAGCGAGGGAGTGGAACGTGCGCGCCGAGATATCCTGGGTATGCAAACGCGCCTGAATGCGCTCATCCATCTCCTGCGCCGCCTTACGGCCAAAGGCCAGCAGCAAAATCTGGTCGGCAACCGCCTCGCCCGTTGTCAGAAGCCAGCCCGCGCGCGCCACCAGCACCGACGTTTTGCCGCTCCCGGCGCCTGCCAGCACTAACAGAGACTGCTCGCCATTCACCACGGCGCGCGCCTGGGCAGGATTGAGGGGCGATGACTCCACCGTACTGAAGAAATCGGCATATTGCGTAAGCATCGTCTCAGTCCAGGCCTGGTTATGCGCCAGACGGCTTTTCTCGATATCGCTCAGCCAGGCCTGGCACTTCCGCCACGCGTCGCGGCAGTTATCAAATTCCTCAAGCCGCGCCACCGGTAAAGGCAATGCCGTCAGCGCCTGGGCGATTTTTTGCTGAAGCCCGGCGGTTTGCTGGCGCGTCAGCCACTTCTGCTGCGTATTGCTTAGCGCGATATCGTCCAGCACCTGTTGTAGCACCTGTGCGGCTATCACGCTCATCTCCTGGCTCCACTGCTGCCAGCGCGTGTTCAGATGATGGTGGAAGCGTTGGGTTTCCGCCCACTCGGTCCCGTGGAGTCGCACCACTTTGTCTGCCGGCAGGACGAACTCCAGCTCCCCCCATACCAGCCCTCGTTTACAATGAATGGCCAGTAGCTGATTAAACGGAATAAGGTATTCGTGGCGTTCCCCGGAGACTTTCACTCCCGCATTGAGAAGGACAACCTTGTCGTAAGGGTGCTGCGCCAGGCGTTTGCCCATTGAAGTTGCTTTCAGTTCCATATCCTGCCGGATCCACGAGGTCATAATTTGTCAGACAGTTTAACTGCCAGTTTTAAGGTGCTCCAGCCCAAAAAAACGTTACAATCACCGGGCGTTAATCATATCGAAGGAAATGAGGGTTTATGCGTACCGTTCTGAATGTGTTGAATTTTGTCCTTGGCGGTTTTGCCACCACCCTTTCCTGGCTTTTTGCCACTCTGGTGAGCATCGTGCTCATCTTCACCCTTCCGCTGACGCGCTCCTGCTGGGAAATCACCAAACTGTCCCTCGTTCCTTATGGAAATGAAGCCGTACACGTGGATGAGCTGGAGCCGGAAAGAAAAAATGCCCTGATGAATACCGGCGGCACGCTGCTGAATATTTTATGGCTGATCTTCTTTGGCTGGTGGTTGTGTCTGATGCATATCTTCGCTGGTATCGCCCAGTGCATCACGATTATAGGCATTCCGGTTGGCATCGCTAATTTCAAAATTGCTACCATCGCCCTGTGGCCGGTAGGACGCCGTGTTGTCCCGGTCGAAGTCGCGCAAGCCGCGCGTGAAGCCAACGCCCGTCGCCGTTTTCAGTAATAAGGACTGGCCGCACTCATGCTAAGCCCCCTGCTTCGTCGCTATACGTGGAACAGTAACTGGCTGTATAACGTCAGGATCTTTATCGCCCTCTGCGGCACCGTCGCTCTGCCGTGGTGGCTAAATGACGTGAAGCTCACCATCCCCCTCACGCTTGGGGTGGTGGCCGGTGCGCTGGCGGATCTCGACGACCGCCTGGCCGGTCGTTTGCGTAATCTGGTCATCACGCTGGTCTGCTTCTTTATTGCTTCCGCCTCCGTTGAGCTGCTTTTCCCCTGGCCCTGGCTGTTTGCCTTAGGGCTGACGGTGTCCACCAGCGGCTTCATTTTGCTCGGCGGCCTCGGGCAACGCTACGCCACTATCGCGTTTGGCGCCCTGCTGATTGCCATTTACACCATGCTGGGCGTCTCTCTTTACGATCAGTGGTATCAGCAGCCGGTCCTGCTGCTGTTGGGCGCTATCTGGTATAACCTGCTGACCTTAACCGGACATCTTATTTTTCCGGTTCGTGCCTTACAGGACAACATTGCCCGCAGTTACGAACAGCTGGCCCACTATCTGGAGCTGAAATCCCGGCTGTTTGATCCGGATATTGAAGAGGACAGCCAAGCGCCCCTGTACGATCTGGCGCTGGCAAATGGCCAGCTGGTCGCCACGCTGAATCAGACCAAAGCGTCTCTGCTCACCCGTCTGCGCGGCGATCGCGGTCAGCGCGGTACCCGGCGCACACTGCACTACTACTTTGTCGCCCAGGATATTCACGAGCGCGCCAGCTCCTCGCATGTGCAGTACGCTGACCTGCGCGAGAAATTCCGCTACAGCGACGTGATGTTCCGTTTCCAGCGCCTGCTGTCGATGCAGTCTCAGGCCTGCCAGCAACTTGCGCGCTCAATACTGCTGCGCACGCCCTATCAGCACGATCCTCGCTTTGAACGCGCATTCAGTCATCTGGATGCGGCCCTCGATCGCGTTCAGGCCAGTGGGACATCGCCGGAACAGTTCAAAGCCCTGGGATTCTTGCTCAACAACCTGAGAGCCATCGATGCTCAGCTCGCCACCATTGAGTCTGAACAGGCGATGGCAATGCCGGGCAATGACGCCGACAACCAGCTTGCCGACGACAGTCTCAACGGTTTCAGCGATATGTGGCTGCGCCTGAGCCGTCATTTTACGCCGGAATCCGCCCTCTTTCGCCATGCGGTAAGGATGTCGCTGGTTCTGTGCGTCGGCTACGCGTTTATCCAGATAACAGGATTGCACCACGGTTACTGGATCCTGCTGACCAGCCTGTTTGTCTGCCAGCCGAACTATAACGCTACCCGCCATCGGCTCGCGCTGCGTATTGTCGGGACATTAGTCGGGGTCGCCATCGGGCTGCCGGTGCTCTACTTTGTGCCATCCGTAGAAGGGCAACTGATCCTGATCGTGATTACCGGTGTACTGTTTTTCGCCTTCCGCAATGTGCAGTACGCCCACGCCACGATGTTCATCACGCTGCTGGTGCTGCTCTGCTTCAATCTGCTGGGTGAAGGCTTTGAAGTGGCCCTCCCCCGCGTGATCGACACGCTAATCGGCTGCGCCATTGCCTGGGCGGCGGTGAGCTTTATCTGGCCGGACTGGCGTTTTCGTAACTTACCGCGCGTGTCCGACAGAGCAATGAACGCCAACTGCCGCTATCTGGATGCTATTCTTGAGCAATACCATCAGGGTCGCGATAACCGTCTGGCCTATCGGATTGCCCGTCGCGATGCGCATAACACGGACGCAGAGCTGGCTTCCGTTGTCTCGAATATGTCAACTGAGCCGCGCGCCACGGCAGAAATCCGGGAGACAGCCTTCCGCCTGCTGTGTCTGAACCACACGTTCACCAGCTATATCTCTACCCTTGGCGCCCACCGTGAGAAACTGACAAATCCGGGCATCCTGGCGCTGCTGGACGACGCCGTTTGCTACGTTGATGATGCGCTTCATCATCAACCTGCGGATGAGCCACGGGTTCACCAGGCACTGGATGAACTGGTGCAACGTATCGCACACCTTGATCCTGGCACCGACAACAAAGCTCCGCTGGTCCTACAGCAAATTGGCCTGCTTATCGCTTTGCTGCCGGAAATTTGTCGGCTGCGACAGAAGATCGCTACCTGGCGGAATGATGGCCCTGCGACTCAGGCAGCGCATTAAACCACTCCATAAGCTCCCGGCGAATATCCGCCGGTAGTGCCGCTTCATGTAACCCTTCGATGGCGCCTTCAAGCGCGAACAATACCCGGATACTCAGCGCTTTATTCTTAGAGCGCATTTTCAGCCAGCTCGTCTTCGCCCCCAACTGTCGTAGCGTCTCTTCATTGGTAATGCCCGCCTCCATAAGCAGGACCTCAATCTGAAAGGTCAGATTCGGCAGATCCTTAAGCCGGTTACGCTGATGGCGCTGGTAGCGCTCTTTCCTGGCGGCATCGAGCGCAAACGAGGAGAGCTGAAGCAGCTTTTCCCTGTTTTGCCACAGACCTTCATCCACACGGTAGTAATTAAGCAGCACTGGCCGTCCTCGTTTCATCAGGGTCAGAAAAGAGGAGGCGTTTTTTACACAGTATTTTGCACTTTGCTCACAGGCGCGAAGGTACAGCTCGCCGTCAGACACCATCGCGAACACCGCTTCATCCACGGCCAGGGTATAACCGCCAAACAGGGCGCGATGATGAATTTCGCCCAGCGGAGAGAGGTATTCCTGAGATTGATAAATCCGATCATAAGATATCTTTTTCATGATAATTCCATTAAAAATCATACAGTAAACACGATATTTATTACTAACGGATCCGTTAGCAGGAAAATAGGAAACTTATTGCCGTTGGGCAAGATGATTTTTTCAGGTTCACCAGGAATGGATGAAATTTGCGAGTCGCTTTCCGAAAATGAGGTTGATCTTTATGCACACAGGGGTTACTGTATATCCATACAGTAACTACAGGGCTGGAATGAATATGTACACTTCAGGCTATGCAAATCACTTAACACCTTCCACTTCTGCCGCAGGCAATGCTGCGCAGAATTCTATCGGGCGTGTATCGACAGGGCTTATCAGTGAAGTGGTTTACCGTGAAGACCAGCCGCTGTTAACACAACTCTTACTCCTGCCGCTTTTGCAGCAGCTCGGGCAACAGTCTCGCTGGCAGCTCTGGCTGACGCCACAGCAAAAATTAAGTCGTGAATGGGTTCAGTCGGCTGGCCTGCCGTTAGCGAAGGTGATGCAGATTAATCAACTCTCCCCTTGCGATACGGTCGAGTCGATGGTCCGGGCATTACGTACCGGGAACTATAGCGTCGTGATTGGGTGGTTGCCGGAGGATCTGTCGCAAGAGGAACATTTGCGTCTGACTGAAGCGGCTGAAGAAGGTAACGCGATGGGTTTCATCATGCGGCCGGTTCGTGGAGATTCCTATCGCAGAGGACAACATCCCGGGCTAAAAATTCACTCAAATGTGTACCATTGAGTCATTTTAAGAGTTTTCCTGGAATTTTTTTCGACCGCAGTATGCAAAAAAAGTTCAACGCGCCAAAACTGCGGCAAGGCTTGTCTGACGCGGTTCTCGTTAATTTTACTGCACAAAATTCGTTCAAAAATTGTTAAATATTAGGTATACGGAACTTTTTTTTTCATATGCCTGACGGACTTCACACTTGTAAGTTTTCAGCTACGTTGTAGACTTTACATCGCCAGGGGTGCTCGGCCTAAGCCGAAGATATCGGTAGGTTTATATTTGACCACGCCCCCCGGTGAAGGATTTAACCGTGATTCCTCCGATGGAGATATTCATGGCAAATTTTGGATGATAACGAGGCGCAAAAAATGAAAAAGACAGCTATCGCGATTGCAGTGGCACTGGCTGGCTTCGCTACCGTAGCGCAGGCCGCTCCGAAAGATAATACCTGGTATGCAGGTGGTAAACTGGGCTGGTCTCAGTTCCATGACACCGGTTGGTACAACAGCAGCCTGAACAACGATGGCCCTACTCACGAGAGCCAGCTGGGTGCAGGTGCGTTCGGTGGCTATCAGGTTAACCCGTATGTTGGCTTTGAAATGGGTTACGACTGGTTAGGTCGTATGCCTTACAAAGGCGACAACGTAAATGGCGCTTTCAAAGCTCAAGGCGTACAGCTGACCGCAAAACTGGGTTACCCAGTGACTGACGATCTGGACGTGTACACCCGTCTGGGCGGCATGGTATGGCGTGCAGACTCCAGCAACAGCATCGCTGGTGACGACCACGACACTGGTGTTTCCCCAGTATTCGCTGGTGGCGTTGAGTGGGCAATGACCCGTGACATCGCTACCCGTCTGGAATACCAGTGGGTTAACAACATCGGTGACGGTGCTACCGTTGGCGTTCGTCCAGACAACGGCATGCTGAGCGTTGGTGTTTCTTACCGTTTCGGTCAGCAGGAAGATGCGCCAGTCGTAGCTCCAGCTCCGGCTCCGGCTCCAGAAGTACAGACCAAGCACTTCACTCTGAAGTCTGACGTTCTGTTCAACTTCAACAAAGCTACCCTGAAACCAGAAGGTCAGCAGGCACTGGATCAGCTGTACACCCAGCTGAGCAACCTGGATCCTAAAGACGGTTCTGTAGTGGTTCTGGGCTTCACCGACCGTATCGGTTCTGACGCTTACAACCAGGGTCTGTCTGAGAAACGTGCTCAGTCTGTAGTTGATTACCTGGTATCTAAAGGTATCCCAGCTAACAAGATCTCCCCACGTGGTATGGGCGAATCTAACCCAGTTACCGGTTCTACCTGTGACAACGTGAAACCACGCGCTGCACTGATCGACTGCCTGGCACCAGATCGTCGCGTAGAGATCGAAGTTAAAGGTATCAAAGACGTTGTAACTCAGCCTGCGGCATAAGTTATCGTCTTATAAAAAAACCCCGCGATGCGGGGTTTTTTATTATCTGAAGAAAAGTAAAAAGCTTATTTTTTACCTAACAGTGCCTGTAGATCGTTCTTCAGCGTCGACATCTGGCTGGCATACTTCTCTTTGTGCTCGGCATCTTCAATCAGCTGCACCACCGTTTCCGACAGGGTTTTTCCGCGCCGCTGCGCAAGCCCGGCCAGACGCTGCCAGACCATGAACTCCAGGTCGATCGATTTCTTACGGGTGTGCTGATGCTCGGCATTGAAATGCCGTTTACGACGAGCACGGATAGTTTGCTTCATCCGGTTTAACAAGGCCGGATTAATGTGTTTCTCAATCCAGCCGTTGACCTGTACCGGTTCGTTTTCGAGGGTCAGCAACATATCCACAGCTTCTTGTGCCGCGCTGGCTTCGATGTAGCAGGTGATCAGCTCCCCTTCACGGTGCTTTTTGACCAGGTACTTCCATTTCCAGCCGCTTTCGAGGTTTTCCAGTTGTTGATATTTCATTGCGATCTCAGTGTTACCGTGTAACTCTGTTCAGAATATCAGTTTTTTGGCAATCTGCTGAAAAGAAATCATATCCTGTGAAACGCCGCAGGCGATCCGCATGACGAAAACCCGAATCCTGATTGGGCAGAGTGCGCCGCTTACGGTATACTCCACGGTTTTACTTCTGACTAAAAAACATCAACTTTGACCATTACGAAACTTGCATGGCGTGACCTGGTTCCGGATACCGAGAGCTATCAGGAGCTGTTTGCACAGCCAGACCTCACAAAAGAACACGAATTCATACTTAGCGATACACAACCGCGTTTGCATTACGCGCTGGAGCAGATGTCATCCCCATGGGCTACATCTCCTTTTATGCTGCTCAAAGCCCCGGAAGAAGCCGAGTATCTGACGCTTCTCGGTGATGCCATGCGCCAGTTGCATCCAAAAACGAATGCCGTTTTTGGTGGTCAGTACCATATTGCCGGACGTGACGTGACCTTCGAACCTGCCACGCAGGCAGACGGACAATTCGCTGCAAAAGGCGAAGTGATCACCGCCAACTGGGTGGAAGCAGAACAGCTGTTCGGCTGCCTTCGTCAGTTCAATGGCGATGTGTCACTGCAACCCGGTCTGGTACACCGCGCGAACGGTGGTGTGTTGCTCATCTCCCTTCGCACCCTGCTCGCACAGCCTCTGCTGTGGATGCGCCTGAAAACGGTGGTGATGCAGCAACGTTTTGACTGGATAGGCTACGACGATTCACGTCCGCTGCCTGTTTCCATTCCGTCTATGCCGCTGTCGCTGACCGTCGTGCTGACGGGTGACCGTGAATCTCTGGCTGATTTCCAGGAAATGGAGCCAGAACTCGCGGAGCAGGCGGTTTACAGTGAATTTGAAGACAATATTCAGATCGCCGATGCCGATGACATGGCGCAGTGGTGTCAGTGGGTTATGGCCGTGGCGGAACGTTTCGCGCTGCCCTCGCCTGCCGAGGATGCGTGGCCGGGCTTAATCCGCGAGGCCGTACGCTACACTGGCGATCAGGAAACCCTGCCGCTCTGCCCGCTCTGGATCGGTAAACAGCTGCGTGAAGTGGGCGTTATCAGCGGCAACGGTCCGTTTACTGGTGAGCAGCTTAGCCAGATGCTGGCCCAGCGTGAATGGCGTGAAGGTTATCTTGCTGACCGTATGCAGGATGAAATTCTGCTGGAACAGATTCTGGTGGAGACCGAAGGCGAACGTATCGGGCAAATCAACGCCTTGTCCGTCATCGAGTTCCCCGGACACCCGCGCGCCTTTGGCGAGCCTTCCCGTATCAGCTGTGTCGTGCACATTGGTGACGGCGAATTTACCGATATCGAACGCAAGGCCGAACTGGGCGGAAACATTCATGCCAAAGGCATGATGATCATGCAGGCATTCCTGATGTCTGAACTTCAGCTGGAGCAGCAGATCCCCTTCTCTGCCTCGTTGACCTTTGAGCAGTCCTACAGTGAAGTCGACGGCGACAGCGCCTCGATGGCAGAGCTGTGCGCCGTGATCAGCGCGCTTGCAGACGTACCGATTAATCAGAATATTGCGATTACCGGTTCCGTAGATCAGTTTGGTCGTGCTCAACCGGTGGGTGGACTGAATGAGAAAATCGAAGGCTTCTTTGCTATCTGCCAGCAGCGCGGTTTAAACGGCAAACAGGGCGTGATTATTCCGGCGCCTAACGCTCGCCATTTGAGCCTGAGCCAGGCGATTCTGGATGCGGTAGAGCAGGAACAATTCGCCGTCTGGGCCATCGAAGGGGTTGAGGATGCTCTACCCTTACTGACAAACCTGGCCTGGGACGGCGAAGGCCAGACAACCCTGATGCAGACAATTCAGGAACGTATAGCTCAGGCGACACAGCAGGATGCTCGTCATCGTTATCCGTGGCCGTTACGCTGGTTAAGTTGGTTTAGTGCTAACTGATCGGACTTGTTCAGCGTACACGTGTTAGCTATCCTGCGTCCTTCACTAAAATAAGGCTTACTGAGAACATGGTAGATAAACGCGAATCCTATACTAAAGAAGACCTTCTTGCCTCTGGTCGCGGTGAACTGTTTGGTGCGAAAGGCCCGCAGTTACCGGCCCCAAATATGCTGATGATGGACCGTGTCGTGAAAATGACCGAAACCGGCGGCAACTTTGATAAGGGTTACGTAGAAGCAGAACTCGATATCAACCCGGACCTGTGGTTCTTCGGTTGCCACTTTATTGGCGATCCGGTAATGCCTGGCTGCCTGGGCCTCGATGCCATGTGGCAGCTGGTTGGCTTCTATCTGGGCTGGCTTGGCGGTGAAGGTAAAGGCCGTGCGCTGGGCGTAGGCGAAGTGAAATTCACCGGTCAGGTTCTGCCTACCGCGAAGAAAGTCACCTACCGTATCCATTTCAAACGCATCGTTAACCGCCGCCTGATTATGGGCCTGGCGGACGGTGAAGTGCTGGTAGATGGTCGTCTTATCTATACTGCGAACGACCTGAAAGTGGGTCTGTTCCAGGATACCTCCGCTTTCTGATAACGGCATTTAGCCCCTTCCAGAAAGGCGAAACCTCCGCATTGCGGAGGTTTCTTTTTAAAGAGACGGTATCAAGCAAGTACTGCCCTGTCTCCGATGGCTTCTCGCCAGCCCCCTAGCCATTGGGACCTTTGATTCAGGGCCTGATAGGGACACATTTCTTTTGAACGTCCGGCGATGCCAGCCTGATAACCACGTTGATGAGCCCTTTCCAGGCGATCTCGTTTCTGTCTCTTCATGCCTCGTTTCCCTCATTCTTTTGTCTGGTGGAAAGAAAACAGTGATTGCAATATGTGCAAGCACAGTTAACGAATACCCCGAATCGGCGTCAGCGTCAACGTTCAAAATTCATACGGGTGTCATATTTGTGAGCTACATGGAAGATCGTTTGTACAAAAAATGTGACGCGGGACAAGTAACAAACTGAACATAAAACGAAAAAAAAGCCGCAATCAGCAAGAAGCTGAGTGCGGCTTTCGTCGATGAATTTTACTTATGGCAGCCGGGAAATCTCTCTTGCGATAGCAGCCGACTCCTGTGCCCACCCCTGCGCAAGCACTTTCACCATTTCGTCATAGCCATCTTTCTGCTGCTTCAGTTCCAGATGGAAAGGACGCTTAATCAGCTGGCCCTGATGATTCAAGAGCCACTCCCCGCTGATAACAACCGCACCATCATAGCGGCCATGGAATCCCGTCACGTTAACATTCAGGGTATCCTGATCGCTTCCCAGAGGCTGCGAGGCGACTACCCAACCAGGGAGCTGGCTGCTCAGATTCGCCACCAGCGTATTGCGTAGCTGCTGATCCAGCGGGCTGGCCCACAGGTTATTGTTGGCGATAACGTACTGCACATCGCTGGTCTGGTAGACCACCCCGTTGCCCGCCAGATAATCTGGCACGGCAACCTGTTCAACCCACAGCAGACGGCTGCCCTGCGAGCTGCTACTCTGCGCACCGGATTGCGCGCTTAACGGCAACTGGTAGTAGCTTTTGTTATCGCTTCCAGAGCTACAGGCCGTTAATACCAGTGCGCCTGCGATGATTAGCCATTTTTTCATTGTTTCGCCCTCTTAGGCTCAGGATCCTTTTTGTCTTTCGCTTCAAACACCAGCGCGTTGCTCTTTTCATTGAGCGTTTTCAGAACGGGCTGTAGCTCGCGTAAAACCTGATCAAGACGTTGCATATCCGCCACCATCTTGTTGTAAGCCGCTGAGCCCGGCTGGAAGCCCTGCATACTGCGATTCAGTTCGCGCAACGTTTTCTGCATATCCTGCGGCAGCTGCTGCATGGACTGGTTGGCGGTGATCTTGTTGATATTATCCAGCGTGGTTTGCAGACGTTGCATCGTCGCCTGGCTCTGATGCAGTGATCCCGTCGCGGCCTCAAGCATTGGATTCAGCGGCAGATTGTTGATCTTATCCAGTGTTTCCATCAGGCGCTGTTGGATCTGCGCCAGGCCACTGCTGACCGTAGGAATGATTTTGTAGCCGCCAAATTCACGGATCCCCGTCATTGGTGGCGCTTTTGGATAGAAGTCCATATCGACATATAACGCCCCTGTGACCAGGTTGCCAGTTTTCAGCGAGCCACGCAGACCGCGATTCATCAGATCGCTGATATGCTCCCCAATATCCTGGTCCTCGCCTATCTGGTTAATCAAACGCTCAGGCTCAATGCGGATCAGCACCGGAATACGATAATCATCATCAAGCATCTGCTTGAGTCCCGGAACAAAGTAAGGCACTTGTCCCACGGTCCCCAGACGGATACCGCGGAACTCAACTGGCGCCCCAGGCTGCAAGCCGCGTACAGAGTCCTTAAAGAACATCAGGTAGTCGATGTGATCGGTATAGAGCGCATCCTGAATGCTTTTTTGATCGTCAAACAGCCTGAAGGCGGTTTTCTCCGCCACCGGTTGTCCCAGATCTATACCTTCCGGCACATCAAAACTGACGCCCCCACCAAACAGCGTGGTGAGTGAACCCATCTCAACGCGCATCCCCGCAGAGGTCAGATCCACCGCGATCCCGCTGTCTTTCCAGAAGCGAACGTTGCTGGTCACCAGGCGGTCATTAGGCGCATTGATAAAAAGCTGATAGCTGATGGTCCGTTTTTGCGGATCGAAGGTGCTTGTTTCAACCGAACCGACGCGATACCCACGGAACAGCACCGGATCGCCCGGCGAGAGCTGGCCCGCTTTTTTGCTGTCCAGAATAACGCGGATCCCTTTTGCATCCGGTGGCGCAAGCGGCGGTGAATCCAGCAGCTGATAGTTTGCTGGCTGGGCGCCTTTGTTGCCGGGCTGGAGTTCGATGTAGGCCCCTGACAATAGCGTCCCTAAGCCGCTGATCCCTTCTCTTCCGACCTGCGGTTTCACTACCCAAAAAACAGAATCTTCATGGAGCAGTTTTTCCATGCCGGCATTCAGGCGGGCCTTGATTTCAACATGGGTTAAATCATCCGTCAGGGTCGCGCTTTCCACGACACCCACATCCACGCTGCGGCTCTTGATGGTGGTTTTTCCGCCCTCAATCCCCTCTGCATTGGTGGTAATTAGCGTGACTTCCGGTCCCTGATGGCTGTAATGATAAAACAGGATCCATGCACCGATCAGCGCGGTCACGATGGGGAAAATCCACACCGGCGACCAGTTTCTGACCTTCTGCACTTTAGCCTCTCCACTCTTATTTTCCATGCTCTTACTCTTCCTCATGGCTTGAATCGGGCTCACGATCCCACGATAAACGAGGGTCGAAGGTCATGGCCGCAAACATGGTCATAATGACGACCAACGCAAACATCAGCGCCCCCATAGCGGGATAAATACTCATCAGCCCCCCCATACGCACCAGCGCTGAGAGAACCGCAATCACGAACACGTCAATCATCGACCAGCGGCCAACAAATTCCACGACCTCATAAATCAGATGCATACGCTCGCTGTCTCGCTTACCGTGCCCTTTTGCATCCCAGCAAAGCCAGGCAATGGCAATCATCTTTAAGGTCGGAACCATAATACTGGCGAGGAATATGACGCCTGCTACAGGGTAAGACCCCTCGCTCCACAGCAAAATCACCCCGGCCAGTATGGTCGAGGGCATTCTGTCGCCGAGCAGATCGGTGATCATGATCGGCAAGATATTGGCGGGCAGATAGAGCATGACAGAGGTCACCAGCAGCGCCATGGTCCATTGCAGGCTATTTTTACGCCGGACGTGACCTTTTGTTTCACAGCGCGGGCACACCTCGACATCCGCGGGCAGCACGGCGGTGCAGCACGAGCAGGAGCGAAGCCCCTGACGGATACCCGGTACGCCCACCTTTACCGTCTGCGAGAGCGTAGGCGCCGGGGCAATATCGTCCCAGGCCCAGCGTCGGTCCACGCACTGGAACGCGCGCAGTTGTAGCACGCAGTACAGACACCACGGAATAAAGCTGCTGCCAATCCCCACATCGCCGTAGGCCATCAGCTTCACGAAACTGACCAGGATACCCGCGAGAAAAATTTCCGCCATCCCCCAGCTTTTCAACTGGAACAGGATCCGCGCGAGTTTGATTTTAAGGACAGTGGGCATCCTGACGCGGTTGACCAGCAGCAGAATGACGACCAGGCAAAAAGCCGGGACGATCTGCACGAAAAGAAGAAAGAAGGTGCCAAGGCTGGCGTAATCTTCCGAGAACATCACGCCTGGTATTTCCAGTAAATCCACCTGGCTGGTCATCCCGCCCACTTTCATATAGATGAAAGGGAAGAGATTGGAGAGCAGTAACATGAATAAGGCTGCCAGCGCATAAGCCGTAGGACGCTGCCTTGGCGCGTCCCACTCGGTCGTCAGCGCAGCGCCGCAGCGCGGGCAGGCAGCCTTATGTCCGTGACCAAGCTCTGGCAACGCCACGAGCATATCGCATTGCGAGCATAATATATGCCGATCGGCATGGTGCTGGTCACACATAGATTATCCCTGTTTATGCGCCGTTTTTCAGAGACTCAAGGTACTCCCAGCGCTCAAATGCCTCTTCCAGCGCCTGTTCAGCCTGGGAGAGTTCAGCCAATACTTTCTGAGTATAGTCGTGAGGCTGCGTAAAGAATGACGCATCAGCGACCTGGATTTGCAGTGCTTCCAGTGCAGCTTCCAGCTCTTCCAGACGCTGCGGCAGCCCTTCCAGCTCGCGCTGCAAGTTATAACTCATTTTAGCAGGAGACTTTTTGACAGTTTCTGCCTTTGCAACAACAGGTTCAGCGACATTTTTGGTCTTCGCCTGTTTTTGCGCCAGCGACTGCGATTGCTGTCCACGCGCGTCATGATAGCCGCCCACATATTGCCCGATGCGCCCTTTGCCTTCGAAGATCCAGCACTCGGTCACGGTGTTATCGACAAACTGACGATCGTGGCTGACCAGCATTACGGTTCCCTGATAACCATCAATCAACTCTTCCAGCAGTTCCAGCGTTTCGACATCCAGATCGTTAGTCGGTTCATCGAGAATCAATAAGTTACTGGGTTTCAGGAACAGACGCGCCAGCAAAAGACGGTTACGCTCTCCCCCGGACAGCGCGCGCACCGGCGTCATAGCGCGTTTCGGGTGGAACAGGAAGTCCTGAAGGTAGCCCAGCACGTGACGCGGCTTGCCATTAACCATGACCTCCTGTTTACCCTCGGCGAGGTTATCCATCACCGTACGGTCTGGATCCAGCTCGGCGCGGTGCTGGTCGAAGTACGCCACTTCCAGTTTGGTACCGCAGTGGATACGACCGCTGTCGGCCTGAAGCTGACCGAGCATCAGTTTCAGCAGTGTGGTTTTACCGCACCCGTTCGGGCCGATCAGCGCAATTTTGTCGCCGCGCTGAACCTGAGCGGAGAAACCGTTCACCAGCACTTTGCCGTCAACCGAATAATTCACGTTCTCCATTTCGAAGACAATCTTGCCCGAGCGGGACGCCTCTTCCACCTGCATTTTGGCGCTACCCATGACTTCGCGGCGTTCGCTACGTTCGCGGCGCATCGCCTTCAGGGCGCGAACGCGGCCTTCGTTACGGGTACGACGCGCTTTAATGCCCTGACGGATCCATACCTCTTCCTGGGCCAGCTTGCGGTCGAACTCGGCGTTTTGCAGCTCTTCCACGCGCAGGTTTTCTTCTTTCTCCAGCAGATAGGTATCGTAATCGCCCGGATAGGTCACCAGCTTGCCGCGATCGAGATCGACAATGCGCGTGGCCATGTTGCGGATGAACGAACGGTCGTGGGAGATGAAGATAATGGTACCGTTAAAGGTTTTCAGGAACCCTTCCAGCCAGTCAATCGCTTCGATATCCAGGTGGTTCGTCGGTTCGTCCAGCAGCAGCACCTTAGGCCCGCTCACCAGGGCACGACCCAGCGCCGCTTTACGCAGCCAGCCGCCGGAGAGCGCCGACAGCTCCATATCCGCTTCCAGGCCAAGCTGGGCCAGCACTTCGTTAATGCGGTTTTCCAGCTGCCACAGACCGTGGTGATCGAGCATCTCCTGCACTTTTGCCAGCTCGTTGAGATTCTTGTCGCTCGGGTCCGTCATCACCAGATGCGAAATCTCGTGGTAACGCTTGAGGTATTCCGCCTGCTCTGAAATCCCTTCGGCCACAAAATCGTACACGCTGCCGGTGACGTTACGCGGCGGATCCTGTTGCAGACGAGAGACGATCAGATCCTGCTCGTAAACAATACGGCCGTCATCCAGCCCCTGCTCACGGTTGAGGATTTTCATCAGCGTCGATTTACCTGCGCCGTTACGGCCCACCAGACAGACGCGCTCGTTATCTTCGATATGCAGCTCTGCATTATCGAGAAGCGGTGAGTCGCTGAAAGAGAGCCACGCGCCGTGCATACTAATTAAAGACATTTATTTTTCCTTTCAGACCGCGGAGATCAGCCAGCAGTTGTGGATTTGACGGTTACGGGCAAAGTCCTGAGACAGCGTTTTTTGGCTGATTTCTTGTGCTTTCAGTCCCAGTTCGGCCAGGCCGTCGTGATCCATGCGGAATCCGCGCTTGTTATTCGAGAACATAATGGTGCCGCCTTTACGCAGCAGACGCTTCAGGTCGGTCATCAGGCGCAGGTGATCGCGTTGAACATCAAAGCTATCCTCCATACGCTTGGAGTTAGAGAAGGTCGGCGGATCGATAAAGATCAGGTCAAACTGCTCGTCGGTATCGCGCAGCCAGCCCAGCACGTCGGCCTGTAACAGGCGATGCTGACGGCCGGTTAAGCCGTTAAGACGCAGGTTGCGCTCTGCCCACTCCAGATAAGTCCGGGACATATCTACCGTGGTGGTGCTACGCGCGCCGCCAAGCCCCGCATGAACGCTGGCGCTGCCGGTATAGGAGAAAAGGTTCAGGAAGTCTTTCCCCTTGCTCATCTGGCCCAGCATGCGGCGGGCGATACGGTGATCGAGGAACAGGCCGGTATCAAGGTAGTCGGTCAGGTTAACCCACAGGCGCGCGTTATATTCGCCCACTTCGAGAAAGTCGCCTTTCTCGCCCATCTTCTGATACTGATTTTTACCTTTCTGACGCTCACGGGTTTTCAGCACCAGCTTGTTTGGCGAAATGCCGAGTACGGCGATGGTGGCCGCAATCACATCCAGCATACGCTGACGCGCTTTTTGCGCATCGATAGTTTTCGGCGGGGCGTATTCCTGAACCACCACCCAGTCCGCATAGCGGTCAACCGCCACGTTGTACTCGGGCAGGTCAGCGTCGTACAGGCGATAACATTCGATGCCTTCTTGCTTCGCCCACTTCTCAAATTTCTTCAGGTTTTTGCGCAGGCGGTTGGCGTAATCTTCCGCCACGCCTGACGGTTTGCTATCCGCCGCTACCTCTGCCAGATGGTAGTTTTTCTGCACGCAGTCCAGCGGGCCGTTTTTCGCTTTGAACTGGCGATCGGCACGCAATTGCAGGCAGCTCAGCAGCTCCGGCGAGGCGCTAAACAGGGAGAGGTTCCAGCCGCCGAAATGCGCTTTCATGTTGCGGCCCAGCAGGCTGTGCAGTGCAATCAGCGCCGGCTCGCTGTCCAGACGCTCACCATACGGCGGGTTGCTGATCACCGTACCGTACGGGCCTTTTGGCAGCGGATTGGTCAGGTTCGCCACGTCCTTCACCTCGAAGGTCACCAGCTCGCCGATACCGGCACGACGGGCGTTGCTGCGCGCGCGTTCAATCACCCGTGCATCGCTGTCCGAACCGTAAAAGTGAGAGGTGTACTCCGCCAGCCCTTTACGGGCGCGGGTCTGCGCATCGTCTTTGACCTCTTTCCAGATGGCTTCATCGTGCTGCGCCCAGCCTTTGAAGCCCCAGTGGCCGCGGTGCAGCCCTGGCGCACGGTCGGTGGCCAGCATCGCGGCTTCAATCAGCAGCGTACCGGAACCGCACATCGGATCGAGCAGCGGCGTACCTGGCTGCCATCCGGAGCGCATCACGATAGCGGCAGCCAGCGTTTCTTTGATCGGCGCCATTCCGGTGCGATCGCGATAGCCGCGCAGATGCAGGCCTGCGCCACTCAGATCCAGGGAAATACTGGCCGTATCGCCGTTCAGCCAGACGTTGATACGCAGATCCGGGTTGTCACGGTCAACGTTCGGACGTTCTTTATTGCGACGCGTGAAGCAGTCCACAATGGCATCCTTAACGCGCAGGGCACCATACTGGCTGTTGCGGATCTCATCGTTGACGCCGTTGAAATGCACCGCAAAGGTAGCGTCCGGGGTGAAGATCTCTGTCCAGTCGATCATCTGTACGCCGGTGTAGAGATCAAGATCGCTGTAGACCTTGCACTCTTTCATCGGCAGCATGATGCGCGACGCCAGACGGCTCCACATCAGGCTCTGGTAAATAAGCCGCGTGTCGCCCTCAAAATGGACACCACCCTGAACCACCCGGCACTCTTTCGCGCCCAGGGCTTCCAGTTCAGTTTTTAACAGCTCTTCCAGCCCACGGGCCGTACTGGCAAACAGAGAATTCATATCGTCACTTTTACTCATAGAAAATTGTCGCGCATTATAGCTAATATGGCGTGTATGTCATAAAGTTGAAGGCTTATTTTCTTTAGCGGGAGTGTGCAGTGGCGACGTTATCCAGGCTTTTTATTCATCCGGTGAAATCCATGCGCGGCATCGGCGTCTCTCACGCGCTGGCCGATATGAGCGGATTCGCCTTCGATCGTATTTTTATGGTCACCGAGCCTGACGGTACGTTTATCACCGCACGTCAGTTCCCGCAGATGGTTCGCTTTACCCCTTCCCCGCTTCATGACGGGCTGCATTTGACTGCGCCGGACGGTTCAAGCGTCGTGATCCGCTTTGCTGATTTTGCGCCGCTTGATGCGCCAACGGAAGTGTGGGGCAATCATTTTACCGCGCGTATCGCGCCGGATAACATTAACCAGTGGCTGAGCGGCTTTTTCTCCCGTGACGTTCAGCTGCGCTGGGTTGGGCCTGCGCTGACCCGTCGCGTGAAGCGCCACGATGCGGTTCCTCTCTCCTTCGCGGATGGTTTTCCCTTCCTTCTGACCAGCGAGGCCTCGCTGCGTGATTTACAAAACCGTTGCAAAGCCAGCGTGCAGATGGAGCAATTTCGCCCGAATCTGGTGGTGACCGGAGCGAATGCCTGGGATGAAGATACCTGGAAAGTGATCCGCATCGGCAGCGTTATTTTTGATGTCGTGAAGCCGTGCAGCCGCTGTATTTTTACCACCGTCAGCCCGGAGAAAGGTCAGAAACACCCTTCCGGCGAACCGCTGAAAACCTTGCAGTCATTTCGTACCGCGCAGGATAACGGCGATGTCGACTTCGGCCAGAACCTGATCCCCCGCTCCAGCGGCGTGATCCGCGTGGGCGACGAGGTCGAAATTCTCACCCGCGGGCCTGCCAGGGTGTACGGCGCAGGTCAGGAAGAAGAGATGGTTGACGTTGTCACCAACGTCGCTTCCGCGGTGGATATTCACTGGGAAGGCAAAGTTATCCGTGGTAACAATCAGCAGGTGCTACTGGAACAGCTGGAGCAGGCAGGTATCCGCGTACCGTATTCCTGTCGCGCGGGGATTTGCGGATGCTGTCGCATTAAACTGGTCGATGGTGAAGTAAGTGCCCTGAAGAAATCTGCGATTGGCAGTGACGGCACGATCCTGTGCTGTAGCTGTGTCCCGAAAACATCCGTACAGCTGGAAGCTTAAACTGCCTGTTCAAGGCTGAAGGAATCAACGCGCAGCTGTGGCTTCAGCCTGTCATTCATCACTTTGATGGCATCACCTAACTGCATAACTCGCCCGGCAATGGTCACGCCGGGTTGGGCCAGCAAACAGAGCGCAGCGTTTTCACCGGGTTCAACCACCAGCAAATTCACCTCTTCTTCGGTATCGCTCAGATTGACGCTCGCCGCATCGCCGATAGCCGGGGTCCAGCACATGCCGTGGGCGAGAAAATGCCAGCTTTTCGGCATTTGCGGTTTCAGGAAACGGATCGCCACCAGCGCATTTAGTACCAGTTCAGCGCGCTGTTCTTTGGAGAGATCGAACTCGCGGCATTTTTCTTCAAAAGAGAAATAGAGTGCAGCGTCGTCAACGCAAAAGCCTGAGGGAGCAAACGCGTCTGGCGTTAACATTCGGCGCGCAAAACGAGAGCGAAACAACATGCCATTGGCTAAGTCGAGCATCATACGGTCATGCTCGTCACAAAAATACCAGCGCCAGTTATCGTCAGGTTTAATTCGCATGTTTCTCTCCCGTCCCCTAAACGTCCTGTACTAAAAATGTCCTGTTTGCCGCTTCGCTTATAACACTAGTAATAAAAGACTATAATGTTTAAATAAGCAACAATGACGGAATATAAAACAACCAGGGCTGGAAATAAAGCCCTGGTTGTCTGATTAAGAGAAAAGATTAGATATGCGTGACGATTTCTTTAATCAGCGGCGGCCCTTTAAAAATAAAGCCGGAATAAATTTGCACCAGCGATGCACCTGCCGCCATCTTCTCACGTGCAGCGATGACAGAGTCAATGCCACCCACGCCAATAATCGGCAGCTGACCTTTTAATTCTGCGGAGAGTGCGCGAATAATTTCGGTGCTTTTTAATTGTACCGGACGGCCACTTAATCCACCCGCTTCGTCACAGTTTTTCATTCCCTGAACGAGAGAGCGATCGAGTGTTGTATTGGTTGCAATCACACCATCAATATTATGGCGAACTAAACTGTCGGCAACCTGGATCAATTCTTCTGCCGAAAGATCCGGGGCGATCTTAACCGCGACCGGAACATATTTATGGTGGATCGCCTGTAGCGCCGTTTGTTTATTTTTAATGGCGCTAAGAAGATCGTCGAGCGCTTCGCCATATTGTAATGAACGCAGCCCTGGGGTGTTAGGCGAAGATATATTCACCGCAATATAACCGGCATAGGCATAGACTTTTTCCATACAAATCAGATAGTCATCTTTACCCTGCTCGACCGGCGTGTCTTTATTTTTGCCAATATTAATACCCAGCACGCCATCAAAATGGGCTTTCTTAACGTTCTCAACCAGATGATCGACGCCAAGGTTATTAAAGCCCATGCGGTTGATCAGCCCCTCGGCTTCAACCAGGCGAAACAGACGTGGCTTGTCATTTCCCGGCTGCGGACGCGGCGTCACCGTCCCGATTTCGATCGAGCCAAAGCCCATCGCACCGAGTGCATCAATGCATTCGCCATTTTTGTCCAGACCGGCCGCCAGGCCCAGTGGATTTTTGAAAGTCAGGCCCATGCACTGAACTGGTTTTTCCGGCACGTTTTGACGCACCAGCGCGGCCAGAGGCGTTCCTGTAATACGGCGTAACTGCTGAAATGTAAATTCATGAGCGCGCTCAGGATCGAGCTGGAAAAGGGCTTTACGAACGAAGGGGTAGTACATGAACTCTCCTGGATTCCCGGTGTGCAAACCGGGAGGGGATTATGTGCGATTCCGCCCGGAAAGGGAATTGACCTGTGGCAAAAAAAGCCACGTAAAACGCAATCGTTTACTTATCGGTTCGCTTCTTATGCATTTTTCTGCATTCATCCTGAGGATAAATCATTTAGTGGAATAACCACGCAATGTCACACTCCTGAAAATTGTTATGAATGTTAGATAAAAGCAAACAATTAGTTATAAGGAGCAACCATGCGCGTCATTACCCTGGCCGGAAGCCCCCGCTTCCCCTCTCGCTCCAGCGCACTGCTGGAATACGCTCGCGAAAAGCTTAATGCTCTGGATGTCGAAGTGTGTCACTGGAATTTGCACAATTTCGCGCCTGAAGATCTGCTCTACGCCCGTTTCGACAGCCCGGCGCTGAAAACCCTGATCGAACAACTTAAGAGTGCTGACGGGCTGGTCGTCGCGACACCGATTTATAAAGCCTCTTTTTCCGGCGCACTGAAAACGCTGCTCGATCTGCTGCCCGAACGCGCGCTGGACGGTAAGGTCGTCCTGCCGCTGGCCACAGGCGGTACGGTAGCTCATTTACTGGCGGTGGATTATGCCCTCAAGCCGGTTCTGAACGCGCTGAAAGCGCAGGAGATCCTGCATGGCGTCTTCGCTGACGACTCACAGGTAATCGACTACCAGCATAAACCCCATTTCACGCCGAATCTGCAAACCCGCCTCGACAGTGCGCTCGAAACCTTCTGGCACGCCCTGAACCGTCGGGATCGCCACGCGGCAGCATTTCATCAATCACAAGGAGTGGCGCATGTTTAAAACAGTTACCCGTATCGGGCTGGCAGGTCTGCTGGCAGTGGCGTCGCTGGCTCAGGCGGCGGAGAAAGCGCCGGAGAGCCTGCGTATCGGTTATCAGAAAGGCAGCGTCAGCATGGTGTTGGCGAAAAGCCATGCGTTGCTTGAGAAGCGTTTCCCGGAGACCAAATTCTCATGGGTCGAGTTCCCTGCCGGACCACAGATGCTGGAGGCGCTGAACGTCGGGAGTATTGATTTAGGCAGCACCGGCGATATCCCGCCGATCTTTGCGCAGGCTGCCGGGGCGGATCTGGTTTACGTTGGCGTTGAGCCCGCCAAGCCGAAGGCAGAGGTTATTTTGGTGCCGGAAAACAGCGAGATCAAAAGCGTCGCCGACCTCAAAGGCCATAAGGTTGCTTTCCAGAAAGGTTCAAGCTCGCACAACCTGCTGCTGCGCGCGTTGCAGGAGGCCGGCCTTAAATTCACCGATATCCAGCCCGTTTACCTGACGCCTGCCGATGCGCGCGCGGCGTTTCAGCAAAAAAATGTTGATGCCTGGGCTATCTGGGATCCGTACTACTCCGCCGCACTGTTGCAGGGCGGTGTGCGGGTGCTGAAAGACGGCACCACCCTGAAGCAGACCGGTTCGTTCTACCTGGCGGCACGTCCTTACGCTGAGAAAAATGGCGCATTTATTCAGCAGGTGCTGGATACCTTCTCTCAGGCCGATGCGCTGACCCAAAGCCAGCGTCAGCAGAGCATCACGCTGCTGGCAAAAACCATGGGCCTGCCTGAACCGGTGATCGCCACCTATCTTGACCACCGTCCTCCCACCACCATAGCACCGGTTGACGCCCACGTTGCCGCTCTCCAGCAGCAAACGGCAGACCTCTTTTATCAAAACCGCCTGGTTCCAAAGCAGGTGAATATTCGCGAACGCATCTGGCAACCCGCTGGCATTGAAGGAAAAAAATCATGAGTCTGAATCTTTTCTGGTTTTTACCCACCCACGGTGATGGACACTATCTTGGCACAGAAGAAGGCGCCCGCCCGGTCGATCACGGCTATCTACAGCAGATCGCCCAGGCGGCAGACCGCATCGGTTTTACCGGGGTACTGATCCCGACGGGCCGCTCGTGTGAGGATGCGTGGCTGGTTGCCGCGTCAATGATCCCCGTCACCCAGCGCCTGAAATTCCTGGTAGCCTTGCGCCCGAGCGTGGTGTCGCCAACCGTCGCGGCGCGTCAGGCGGCAACGCTGGACAGGCTTTCCAACGGCCGTGCGCTGTTCAACCTGGTGACGGGCAGCGATCCGCAGGAGCTGGCGGGCGATGGCGTCTTTCTCGATCATACCGAGCGCTATGAAGCCTCCGCAGAGTTCACCCGCGTCTGGCGACGTCTGCTGGAAGGGGAAACCGTCACCTTCGAAGGGAAACATATCCACGTTCGCAATGCGCAGCTCTACTTCCCGCCGGTACAGCAGCCGCGCCCTCCTCTCTATTTCGGCGGATCGTCGGACGTGGCGCAGGAGCTGGCGGCTGAGCAGGTCGATCTCTATCTGACCTGGGGCGAGCCACCGGAGCTGGTGAAAGAGAAAATTGCTCAGGTACGCGCTAAAGCCGCAGAACATGGCCGTACGGTACGCTTCGGCATTCGCCTGCACGTGATCGTCCGCGAAACCAACGACGAGGCCTGGCAAGCCGCCGACCGTCTGCTCGCTCATCTGGACGACGACACTATCGCTAAAGCACAGGCGGCGTTTGCCAAAACCGACTCCGTGGGCCAGCATCGGATGGCTTCCCTGCACAACGGCAAGCGTGAAAATCTTGAGATCAGCCCGAACCTGTGGGCCGGGGTAGGTCTGGTGCGCGGCGGCGCCGGCACGGCACTGGTCGGCGACGGTCCAACCGTAGCGGCACGCATTAATGAATACGCGGCGCTGGGGATCGGCAGCTTTATCCTGTCTGGCTACCCACATCTGGAGGAGGCGTACAAGGTGGGTGAACTGCTTTTCCCGCACCTGGATGTCGCTATCCCGGAAATTCCGCAGCCACGTCAGCTTCAGTTGCAGGGCGAAGCCGTGGCGAACGCGTTTATCCCGAGAAAAGTCGCGCAAAGCTAAGGAGCCACCATGTCTGCAACCGCACAAAAATGGCTGCTGCGCGCCGCGCCGTGGTTTCTGCCCGTCGGCATTGTCTTCGTCTGGCAACTGGCGTCTTCAACTGGCTGGCTGTCGAGCCGCATTTTGCCCTCTCCGGAGGGCGTTGTGGAAGCGTTCTGGTCGCTAAGCGCCAGCGGTGAGCTGTGGCAACATCTTGCCATCAGCTCCTGGCGCGCGGTAATTGGCTTTTCGATTGGCGGAAGCATCGGCCTGACGCTGGGGCTGATCAGCGGCCTGTCACGCTGGGGTGAGCGGCTACTGGATACCTCCGTTCAGATGCTGCGCAACGTGCCGCATCTGGCGCTTATTCCGCTGGTTATCCTGTGGTTTGGCATTGATGAGAGCGCCAAAATTTTCCTCGTGGCGCTGGGAACGTTATTCCCGATTTATATCAATACCTGGCATGGGATCCGTAATATCGATCGCGGTCTGGTGGAGATGGCCCGCAGCTATGGCCTGTCAGGTTTTGCCCTGTTTACCCATGTGATCCTGCCGGGCGCCCTGCCCTCCATTATGGTTGGGGTGCGTTTTGCGCTCGGCCTGATGTGGCTAACCCTGATCGTGGCGGAAACCATTTCGGCTAACTCCGGCATTGGTTATCTGGCGATGAACGCCCGCGAGTTCCTGCAAACGGACGTGGTGGTGGTTGCCATTATCCTTTATGCCCTGCTCGGCAAACTTGCGGACGTCAGCGCCCAGTGGCTGGAACGTAGCTGGCTGCGCTGGAACCCGGCCTACACCGCTCAGGAGGCGAAAGCATGAATACTGCACGACTGAACCAGGGAACACCGTTACTGCTGAACGGCGTGACCAAACGCTACGGCGACAACACCATTCTGAATGCACTGGATCTGCATATTCCTGCCGGACAGTTTGTGGCCGTTGTCGGCCGCAGCGGTGGCGGCAAGAGTACCCTGCTGCGTCTTTTAGCCGGGCTGGAAGCGCCAAATAGCGGTGACATTCTGGCAGGCACTACGCCGCTGGCCACGATTCAGGATGATACGCGCATGATGTTTCAGGACGCGCGTCTGCTGCCGTGGAAAGCGGTGATGGATAACGTCGGGCTGGGCCTGAAGGGCAGCTGGCGGGAGGACGCCCGGCAGGCACTCGCTGCGGTAGGGCTGGAGAATCGCGCGGGAGAGTGGCCTGCGGCCCTGTCGGGTGGACAAAAGCAGCGCGTAGCGCTGGCACGCGCGCTGATTCACCGTCCCGGCCTGTTGCTGCTTGATGAACCGCTCGGCGCGCTTGATGCGCTGACGCGGATCGAGATGCAGGATCTGATTGAAACCCTCTGGCAGACGCACGGCTTTACGGTGCTGCTGGTGACGCATGATGTCAGTGAAGCCGTGGCAATGGCAGACAGGGTGCTGTTAATAGAAGAGGGCAAAATTGGTCTGGATCTGACGGTAGATATTCCACGTCCTCGCCGCGTGGGATCGGCCAGACTGGCGGAGCTGGAAGCCGAAGTACTGGATCGGGTGATGAAACGTGGGGAAGCGGAGATTCAGCGGATAAAGGCTAATGCCTGATGCCCTCACCCCGGCCCTCTCCCACAGGGAGAGGGAGAAAACCGATGCCCCGCGACCCCACGTAGGCCCGGTAAGCGTAGCGCCACCGGGCTTTTTTACATCAGGCCAGCGCCTTAGCAATCTTCTCGTACAGATCGCCAGACAGATTTTCCAGCCCTTTCAGCTGCTCAAGCGCGGCGCGCATTTTCGCCTGACGCTGCGCATCGTAACGTTTCAGGCGGATCAGCGGCTCAATCAGACGAGACGCCACCTGCGGGTTACGGCTGTTCAGCTCGGTCAGCATTTCAACCATGAACTGATAACCGCTGCCGTCTTCGGCATGGAACGCGGCCGGGTTGCTGCTGGCGAAGGCACCAATCAGAGAGCGGACGCGGTTCGGGTTGCTCATGGTGAACGAACGGTGCTTCAGCAGGCTGCGTACTTTGCTGAGTACATCGGCTGCCGGGCTGGTGGCCTGAAGGATGAACCACTTGTCCATCACCAGACCATCCTGATGCCACTTGTCGTCGTACTCCTGCATCAGCGCATCGCGGCACGGTAGCTCGGCGGCAACGCTTGCGGCCAGCGCGGCCAGGGCATCCGTCATGTTATCGGCTTCGTGGTACTGCTTGCTGACCAGCGTGTTCGCCAGCTCTGCCTCACCAAACGCCAGATAGCGCAGGCAGGTATTGCGCAGGGAACGTTTACCGATATCCGCATGTTCCACCCGATACGCGTCCAGCTTGTTGGCGTTGTAAATGGCGAGGAACTCATCTGCCAGTTCGGTCGCCAGCGTGCGGGTCAGCGCTTCACGCACGGCGACGATGGCAATCGGGTCGATGATGTCAAACAGCTCGGCGATTTCAGTCGCAGAAGGCAGCGTTAAAATTTCAGCCGCCAGCGCCGGGTCAATGTTCTCATCCAGCAGGATGGCACGGAACGCGTCTGCCACATGAACCGGCAGCGTCAGCGGCTGGCCCTGCTGGTAACGGTTGACGTTCAGCTTGATGTAGGTCGCCAGCAGGCTTTGTGCCGCATCCCAGCGCGAGAAATCGTTGCGCGCGTGACGCATCAGGAACGTCAGCTGCTGATCGCTCCACTTATATTCGAGTTTCACCGGCGCGGAGAATTCGCACAGCAGGGCAGGAACGGGCTGGAAATAGACGTTATCGAAGATAAAGGTCTGCTCTGCCTGGGTCACGTTCAGCACGTTATGCACCGGGTGGCCGCCCTTCTGTAACGGGATCACGTTGCCTTCGTTGTCGTATAGCTCAACGCTGAACGGAATGTGCAGCGGATGTTTCTCTTCCTGCTCGGCCGTTGGCGGCGTGCGCTGGCTGATGGTCAGCGTGTACTGCTCGGTTTCCGGGTTGTAGTCGTCTTTGACCGTCACGATCGGCGTACCGGCCTGGCTGTACCAGCGGCGGAAATGAGACAGATCGACGTTAGAGGCGTCTTCCATCGCCTGAACAAAATCGTCGCAGGTGGCCGCACTGCCGTCGTGACGCTCAAAGTAAAGCTGCATCCCTTTCTGGAAATTCTCTTCACCCAGCAGGGTGTGGATCATACGGATAATTTCAGCGCCTTTTTCATACACCGTCAGGGTGTAGAAGTTATTCATCTCAATGACTTTATCCGGGCGGATCGGGTGCGCCATTGGGCTGGCATCTTCTGCAAATTGCAGACCACGCATGGTGCGCACGTTGTTGATGCGGTTCACCGCCCGCGATCCCAGATCGGAGCTGAACTCCTGATCGCGGAAGACGGTTAAGCCCTCTTTCAGGCTCAGCTGGAACCAGTCGCGACAGGTGACGCGGTTCCCGGTCCAGTTATGGAAATATTCGTGGCCGATAACGCGTTCGATATCGAGGTAATCTTTATCCGTGGCGGTATCGGTACGCGCCAGCACGTATTTAGAGTTAAAGATGTTAAGACCTTTATTCTCCATCGCGCCCATGTTGAAGAAATCGACCGCAACGATCATATAGATGTCGAGGTCATATTCGAGGCCAAAGCGCGTTTCATCCCACTTCATGGAGTTGATGAGGGAAGTCATTGCCCACGGTGCGCGGTCAAGGTTGCCACGGTCCACGAACAGCTCCAGCGCGACTTCACGGCCAGAGCGCGTTTTAAAGGTGTCGCGCAGGACATCGAAATCTCCCGCCACCAGCGCAAACAGATAGCAGGGTTTCGGGAACGGATCCTGCCACTGTACCCAGTGACGGCCATTCTCCAGTTCCCCTTCACCAATCCGGTTGCCGTTGGAAAGCAGGTACGGGTACAGCGTTTTGTCGGCAATAATTTTGGTGGTAAAGCGCGCCAGGACGTCCGGGCGATCCAGATACCAGGTAATGTGGCGGAAACCTTCGGCTTCACACTGGGTACACAGGGCTACGCCTGACTGGTAAAGTCCTTCCAGCGCGGTATTGGCGGCAGGGCTAATTTCATTCACGATGCGCAGGGTAAAGCGTTCCGGCAGGTTGTCGATGACCAGCTGGTTGCCTTCTTCTTTATAGTCTGACCAGGCTTCATCGTTAATATGCAGGGAAACCAGCGTCAGGTCTTCACCATCCAGACGCAGCGGCACGGCTGTCGCGCTCTGGCGCGTCACCTGGCTTACCGCCGTCACCACGGTTTTTGTGGCATCCAGGTCGAAAGTCAGATCGATATCGCTTATCAGGTATTCCGGCGCACGATAGTCGTGGCGGTATTTAGCTTGTGGCTGTTGTGTCATAGAAAACCTTATGCATCGTTTGTCGAGTAACGATTCAATATATTCCTGTTGTGTAAAACGCGCTATGCAGAATGTTCATCTTTTCAGGCACAACGCCCTTTTTAGCTACATTTTTATAATATGAACGCATAATTTTTAAAATCGATAAAAATCGTCCAGGAGCGCATTAAACAAGGGCTGAGCGAGAACGATGCAAAGCGAGATTTGCGAAGTTTAACGAACTTAACAAGGATTTTTTGCCCCACCCATGCCCCACGACTAATTTCACCAGAGAGCAGACACCATAAGGCTTGTAGACCATTCTTAACATCAAAAAACTTTCAAAGCTGAACTGATAATCCGCCAATTGACTTGACAGTCTTTAGTTCTGGGCTTTAGGGACTGTGTATTTAACCAGTGATTGGCAGTGACTATCATGCGTGTCGAGATCTGTATTGCCAAAAATAAAGCGAGGGCTTTGCCGAAAGACTCCATTAACGCGCTGACTCAGGAGCTGACAAAGCGCCTGAGTACGCATTATGAATACATAGAGATGATCGTCAAGACGGCAAGCAATGATGGCTTGTCCATTGTGTGGCTTAGAAAAAAGGGAATAAGACATATGTACAGGAAGTGTCACAAGAAGCGTTGGAAAGCGCAGATGACTGGTTTACAGGATGATTGAAATTCCTTAGAATCTTCGTCGGTTGCTCTTACATCAACAACCGACGAATTTTTACTTTATGAATTATATACAAAAATCACCAATTAGTATTGGACCAGACGTTGACATTCTCAATGACATCCGAGATTTTTGCTTCAACAGAAGTTAAAAAAACCTTCCTCCACAAACTGAAACGACATGCCCTGCCGCCAATAATCACTTTGATTTATATTAAAAAACGAGTGAAAAATCTCTCAAAGGATATTTAATAAATACTAAGCATCCAGATGAATTATTTTCCCACCTAACCATTCCTGTTTATACAATAATTGCCTAACAAGTTCGTATCTCATACTTGTTGCAATGTTATTTTTATCCGATACAAAATTCTTTACGTTAACCACTTCCACAACTGCGTGTTTTTTGCATATTGTCGTAGTTATCTTATGTATAGCATCCAGTCTGAAACTACCTGACTTTAATCTTATTTTGTCAATTTTCTTTTTATTTTTCAGCCAATTGTTACTGTTTTTAACTTTCCTACTTAACTCTTTATTAAGACGTTTTATTTTTTTTTCATCAACTAGACTAGTAAATTTTTTGACTGAAAGATCGCCCCCCGTGCACAGGGTAACATATCCATCATTGAGTAAAATTCTTGTCTTATCAACTGATGAATGAACCGGATTAGAAACAACCTCCTCAGTATTAAAACTTATGTACCACTTATCAAACTTTCTTGACACTGTAACATTTTTCAAATCTCCAGTGATTGCACGACTTTTACGGTACTTAACCCATCCTAATTTAGGCAATGATACCAAACCTTTTTCTTGGTCTAATCTAACTCTTTGGCATGGGACTCTAAAGGAATCACTGCGGCCTTTCTTTTTGAATCGAGGATACTGTGATCTTCCTGAAAAGAAATTCTGAAAAGCCCTATCGAGATCACGTAATGATTGCTGTAAGGATTGAGATGGACAAAGTTTAAGCCACTCCAACTTATTATCATTTTTCCACTCGACTAATAAAGGTGCAAGTTTATTATAGTTCAGGAACGGCTTGCCGTTATTATAGTTTTCGCTTAGGAGAGCAAGGCCTTTATTATAGACAAAACGGCAGGCACCAGCAAAAACCAAAACGTCAGAAATCTGACTTTTACTTGGTTCAAGCAGAAATTTAAATGCCTTTTTTTTGATCATAATAAATCCTATAAGAACAACAAAATCACTGAAAGCATCCTAAGCTAAAAGTGATAATTACTATCAGTGGATTTAGCCACAAAATACATCTTTATTTATTCAATAAAAAAAACCCTGCACTGGCAGGGTTTCGTATATAGGTATTGGATTAGCCTTGCAGCAGAGACAGAACCTGCTGAGGAACTTGGTTAGCTTTAGCCAGAACAGAGTTACCTGCCTGCTGAACAATCTGAGCTTTAGACATGTTGGACACTTCGGTCGCATAATCAGCGTCCTGAATACGGGACTGCGCTTCAGACAGGTTAGTAGTGGTATTGTTCAGGTTGGTTACCGCAGAATTCAAACGGTTCTGTACAGCACCCAGAGAAGAACGGAATTTGTCAATCTGAGAAATAGCCTGATCGAGTTTTTCCAACGGATTCGTGGTTGCTGTGGAAGCCACTGCGGTTAATGCTGCACCATTTTTGAAATCGTGACCGCTGACTTGATCTGCTGCATAATTTTTACCGCCCACATTAACAACGGCAGTTTGTTTATCAACTCCACCTAATTCAACAGCACCAGTAGCAGTTGCACCAGTGGAATCGGTGTATTTAACAGTGTTAACATCAATGGTGGTATTATCAGCACCGTTGTAGTCAGTCTTATACAATTTACCATTGTAAGAAATTGCATATCCAGCGTCAGTGACATTACCTTGAGAATCGGTAGCTGAAACTTTAACTAAAGAAGTATTCGCACTCGTCGCACCTGTAACGTTAGCACCAACGAGAGTCGCGGCTGCAGCTGTAGTATTAATTGCCGTACCAGTTTGAATTTCAGTTACAGTACGGGAACCTACAGGAATACTACCTACAGAGGTCCCTAATGTTGAACTACCTGCTGCCGCTGTTACTTCATGGACACCATTCTCCGATGAATTCGCCGAACCCGAGATTGTTGTATAGTACTTACCAGTTATGTCATCGAAGGATACGGCAGATGCAGTTGCACCTGCACCTAAAGTAGCAACGTCGATTGCGCCAATAGCGGTACCAGAATCGGCGAAACTACTTTTGACAGCAGTAGTTGTTAATGTTGAGGAATTCTGAACATTAAATCCTGATAAACCTAATGTTGAAGAATCGATCTTTTGTAAATCAATATCAATAGTCTGCCCATCATTAGCACCAACCTGGATAGACATTGTCCCGTTTTTGGCCAGTACGTTCACGCCGTTAAACTGAGTCTGACCAGATACTCGGTCAATTTCACTTAAGCGGGATTTGATTTCATCCTGGATGGAAGTCAAATCTGAATCGGAGTTGGTACCGTTCTGCGCCTGAACAGTCAGTTCACGAACACGCTGTAAGTTGTTGTTGATTTCGGACAGTGCGCCTTCGGTTGTCTGCGCCAGAGAGATACCGTCGTTTGCGTTACGTGCAGCCTGAGTCAAGCCTTTGATGTTAGAGGTGAAGCGGTTAGCAATCGCCTGGCCCGCTGCGTCGTCTTTAGCGCTGTTGATACGCAGGCCTGAAGACAGACGTTCGATGGCTGTAGACATTGCCGACTGGTTTTTATTGATGTTGTTCTGAGTGATCAGCGAGAGGCTGTTGGTATTAATGACTTGTGCCATGATAGTAATTCCTGTTTGACTGAACTTAATTTAAGTATACGGCTTCCACCATTAGGCTCCTGCGCCGCTATGTTCACTATCGGCAAAGTACTCTGGACCTTTAGAAGAAAAAGTGAAAAATCGTCCCCATCTACTTTCAGACACCAAGCGAAAGAGGACTGTATGCTTGTGATGCATTGTGATAAGTTCGTTCCCCCCCCTCAACCCACCACGATAAAGCCACATAATTCAATATGTTGAGCGTCGTAAGTAAACTATCTCGTTTGACAGGCCGGCTCCCTCTTCTAAACCTCTAATCTCTTCATTTCTCAGCACTCAACAAGCCAACATAACCCCATGCTCCGATGATAAGACCTATACAAGGCAAAAATGCTTAGCTACCTCATCGGACGCCACCTTGGTTTATCTGTCTTTTTTAGTAGGTGTTTGAAAGATGGTTTTACATTACAGTTATTCTCTGTCTAATACATGAACCGGAGATTTGTTCAATGAATGTTTCTGCCCATTTTGTTATAGTCTTAAACCTTGCATGCGCTGCTTTATTATTCACTCTGCTCAATGCCCGGTTTGATTTATTCTGATCAGGATCTCATTTTACTTACTTGAAATCCCTCCTAAGATTCATGCAAGTACATTTCTTAAATCCGATCGAGTAGTCAATCGACAATCATCAGGGAGAATAATGACTTGATAAAGGACGTGCTCATAGACCATCGCCCTAACCTTCCATACACAGGTGGGTATGTAGTGTATGAACCCCCGTCCAACTAGTTCCTTCCGATTACCCTTAAAGCACTTTTCATGGTGATGTTTTTCCTTGTTACATATTTGGATGCTTGTTTTAAGGCATTATTCATTGCTATTACAGTCACAGGTCTAGCCAGCCCTTTAACTCGATTTGATCTACTCTGGAAAACATAAATATCAGAAGGATTGCAATCCTTTCTGTACGCAATCAACTTAGAAAGCATTAAATTTAATCTAATTGTTCGTGGCTCAAATTTTGGAGTTCCAGCCAAGTGCAGCATGTCATCTTCGATATCGGAATATCTAATAGTAATAACCCTGCTACCTTCAGCACGGAGAGAAAATAATGTTAACCATAAGTCTGCCCATGTTGATGAGATCTTAGACAACCCAAAGTGAATAGCCCTGAACTCTTCAGGTGTTATAGAATCTGTTTTTGCCATGAAGACCGCCAATGCTCAACCTAACCACTTACCAACATTTCAACAACTTTATTACATTCCTTCAATACTTTATTACGAAAATTGGATTAAATGTTTAAAATTTTTTCCTCTGCCACTACCGCGCCGGAAATTTCTTATACAAGGTGCACACCGCAACGTCGTAAATAATCGCCACCTGCTTTCTGTCCACTCCGTTTGCGATCAGCCTGCCAGCCTGCGTCCATTGCTCAGGGGTTAACTTTGGCCGTCTGCCGCCTATGCGCCCTTTCTCCCGGGCTGCCGCCAGTCCTGCCCGGGTGCGTTCCACGATTAACTCCCTCTCCATCTCGGCCAGGGCTGACATGATGTGGAAGATGAAACGACCCATTGGGCTGGAAGTGTCGATGCTGTCCGTAAGGCTTTTGAAGTGGATGCCGCGCTGCCGGAGTTCGTCCACCAACAGTACCAGGTTCCGCATGCTTCGCCCGAGGCGATCCAGCTTCCACACCACCAGCGTATCGCCCTCATTCAGCGTTCGCAGAAGCTTTTTAAGCGCTGGCCGGTTCGCTACCGTCCCGCTCATTTTTTCCTCAAAAACCTGTTCACATCCTGCGCGTTCGAGAGCTTGTCGCTGAAGATCTGTGTTTTGGTCATTTGTTGACACCCTTACGTAGCCAATTTGCATATTTTTCACCCAATATTTTCTGCAAAAAAATCAGGTGAAGTTATCGGCATGGCTGCCGCAGGGCAATCTATAAAACGTCGGTTTAGGAAACAGCGCTACACGAGATGTTGATAGTCAGTTTGCCCCAGGAATTTCGTACCTTAATGGCGCCGCTGTAATGGCGCAATGTCATCGTGATTATCGCAGTCTCGCCTCTTACGACGCTATAGCCCAATATCCTCTCGGTATGTCCTTCGGTATTCAGTCCGGTGGCAATGCGTGGGGAGGAGGTAGTGGAGTAGATACATATACGGGCATGCTAACGCTACGTGGGTGGCATGATCCGTCAGGTGGTGGCTATGTGTCGTGGCAGCTTGCCTCAACCTCTCAGGGGCTCAAGTATCGTCAGGGTAATGGAACAATTCAGGGCAATGCTAACGTCGGGTTCTCCACGACGCATACCCTTTATTCGACGCAGAACACTACAAAAGCCAGCGACGGAACTCTTAAGGCAGCATCCCCAGTAGTTAAGCTTTTTGCAGACGGTTCGTTTGAAACTAATGACGAATCAGAAGGCTGTTCTGTAACTCGTTTGAAAGCCGGAGAGTATCTGATCGAGGGCTGCATGGGTATGAATTCAGATGCGGCGTGGGGTGGGATTGATGGTGGCTTCGATATCCCTAAAGATCGTAATGGGCAGGCCCTAATCTGGCTTGACTATGAGGTTAATGCCGACGGATCAGTGCTCGTGAAAACATTCCACCGGGAATACCCGTCAGCACCGATATTTGCGAGGAACTCACGGGAAGGTTTCGTGGATGGCGAACCGGCCGATATTCCGGCCGATCAGTTTGTCAGTGTCCGTGTAGAGATGCCGCAAAACAGTATCTGGAATCAGCGTGCAGCTATGGCTGAAGTTTCTGATTGATCATCTGATTAAAGGCAGAATCATCAGGGATATCCAAGCGAACATCGATCCAGCTGTTCACCGGCACGTCCATCGGTTCCCCTTTTGTTTTGACGATCTCCCCTTCATCGCTCAGCATGTATTTTCGCTTAAACAGGCGGATAGTCAGCCCACCGCTTTCTGCCTGCTCTGCTTCAACAATCCCAAGCTCTCCCATGCCGCCAGGGTCCATTGGCGGCAGCAGCTGCCAGCCTTCTGATGCCAGGCCATCCGAACCGGTAAGAATATATACCCCAACATCCAGCCGAGAGATTTTGATCCCTTCAGCCTCGGCGTTCGCCGTACCGCAGCCGCACCAGGTGAAGCCTACTTCGTCAACATCGGTACGCTGGTTCTCGTTCTGAGATTTCACGATTCTGGCCACCGGCGAAGCTGCCTTAAGCGTGCCATCTGATGCCGTAGTGGTGTTCGCCGAGGAATAATAGACGGCCCACGGTGACCAGTTATTAAGATATCTTCGACGTGATGCCATTCGATTATCAACTGTTAGCTGTATTTGCGATACATAACCTGTGCCATCACCTCCCCCCACACGTACGCCAGTTATCATGGTGGAATAGGGGTCATAATAATTAGAACCGCTGGCACCAGGGCCAGAACTAAAACACGAGAAAGTTACGTCATTTGCATTTAAAGTGGCGTCAGACGCATTCAGATTTGTTCTGCCTAATCCAAAGTCACCAACTTTCAGAACCCGACCTAGAGTCATATCAGTTGATGATGTGGTTAGTGCGGCTGTTGCGGCACTTCCCAAACCGAGGTTTGTGCGAGCATCAGCGGCATTCGTTGCCCCGGTCCCGCCCTGCCCAATCGGGATAGCTCCATTACTCCCCTTCTGCGCCAGCTTACCGATCGCCGGAATAGTTACACGAGTGCCGTTGATGGTAACGGTGATGTTCTGGTTTGCTGAGGTGGTGGCGAACGTCTCCCAGGCGCCGATGTTCTCGTCGTACTCGTTGATGAGCTGAGACATGCTCTGCGCCAGGCCGTCGACCGAGAGACTATCAGTAACAAGAATGCCGTACTTCTGGCCGCTCAACGCCGGAGAAGCGGCAGGCGTAACCGTCAGTGACGTCGCACTGTTGATGGCTGTGATCTGAAACATCTGTACCGGGTTAGAAAGAACAAACAACGTCTGGCCAACCCGAATCTGACTGGCTGGCGCCGTCCAGTTCGTGCCGGTGCCGGTTGCGGTGTTTCCGTTAATGGCGATGGTGCCAGTGTTATAAAGCATATTTTCTCCAGGCAATAAAAAACCCCGCCGGAGCGGGGTTTGTTTTGAGACAGAATGAGTTATTGGCAGGTGGTGCTGGTGAACGTGTTGGCGCTCACCCAGGTCCAGTTAAAGGGATAACCGGCGCGGTACTGTGTCTGATTGTTTTGTTTACGGACTCCGTAGATCTGGACGCTGCTTTCCTGTCCGCCGACCAGGGCTGTTCCGGTGCATACGGGTTGCTGCTTCTCAATAACGCCAGCGCAACCGGAGAGCAATACCGCTACCGCCAGGCAAAGAATCATATTTTTCATAGTGGTTATATCCCAGGGCATTCATGAAGCTACACAATAACAATATGAATCAATGGGATATAATTGATTTGGTAGATCAATTATTCGAAATTGATCGTTCAAAACGATCAATCATAGTTGGCGCAGTTGATGGCCATAATCACGTTCCTCAGATTCGAATACGTAACGTTCTGAAGGTTACCGCCGGGGGTTGTCTGCGGCCTGGCGAATATCCGCGTATTGCTTCCCTCAAGTTTTGCCATGCTCTTGTATATGGCCGAGTAGGGCTGCGGTTGACCGCCAGCCGATACAACCCCGGTAATTAGTCCCAGCATGGCAGGCATGCAGGCCCACTTCCCCGCCAGAGTTGTATTGATGTTGTATCCTGAGCTGGCATCCACCCCGGCGGTACCGAGGGTGACAACATCGCTCAGCGTGCGCGTTTCGTTTGTTAAAATCAGCGTCCCTGATGCATCCCACACAGCCAGCCCGTAGTCTGGCTTTGTCTGCGGGAAAATAGAGAAAAAATAAACGTACGCTGTGCCGGTTGCATTCGGTCTGAAAAAATCAATCGTGATGGTGTTCCCGCTTATCGTCTGAGTTATTTCGACCTCAACCGTGCAATGAACGAAGGCGACAACAGGCTGACCTGCGGGGAATGTGTGCGTCACTTTGGTATTGAACCCCGATGTTCCCTGAAGTGCCGCTGTCTTTCGCGCCTGAAGAGCGATTGGCGAGCTGTTAGCGGTCACCCATACTTCCCCGCTCGTGGTCGTCAGTAAAACGCCATACTCCGCCATTTATGCCCTCTCGATCTGGAAAATGAGATAAGCCGCTGCCGCAGGCTCAGTCCCTGCTGAGTAGTCGGTATCGCCTACTGCTGACACTGTTGCTGTTCCCCCCAAAATGGTGATCTTCCTCCGACTCGTACCAAACTGATCGCCGTTCATGCTCTGAAAATAGGTCAGCCTACAACCCGGTGGAAGCGCTACGGTGTAAGAGCCTGTTTTCTGGTTCTGGGCCAGCTGGAGATAGCCACAAACGCTGACAGGCTTAACGCCATAGTTGTTTACCTTGCCTGAGGCGTCCCATGTCTGAACTCCATATTCCGCCATCCAGTCCTCCTGAAAAAAGAGGCCCCGTAAGAGGCCTCCCGTTACCATGTTCCCGTGATTCTCCCGATCTGCACCCTCAAAACATTCCTGGAGTCCCGCACGCTGATTGTCTGGTTTGTCTGTTTCATGGCCCCCTCACCAGCTGTCGAACCGTAGTTCTCAAACGTACCGCCCTTATCCAGCCTCCACCCGACTGAGCCAGCAACATAGTTATTGGACTGGATGTAGTTGCCGATCTTGGCGTTGCTGATGGTGCCATCACCTATCAGCGCGTCTCTGATGAACACCTGCCCGTTCTGAATAACGAACGGAAGCGTAACGGTCGCTCCGGCCTGGTGAGTAACAGCGAAGCGGTCAGCCAGGAAGATAACCTGCGACTGCATGCCGGACGGCGTATTCTCTACACCGATCCCCATCCCTGCGGCGTAGTACTGGCCATTGCTGGATAACCCGACCTTGATGCTGTACATCGCCTTCAGATCCCCGTTAACGTTCGCGATGGCCTGAGCGTTAGTGGTAATGGCTGACGTATGCCCGTTGATGGTCGCTGTGATGCCGTTTATCTGCGTGGCCGTGGCCTGCTGGTAATCGGAAAACGTCTGGTTCAGGCTGTTGATGGATGCCTTGTTGCCGTTCACGTCAGTTTGCAAACTCAGCAGCGAACGCGCCGTTGCCTCCTTCTCGTTGACGATCACCTCATCAATGCGGTCCAGCTGCGCGCTGTTACCGGCGACCGATGCCGACAGCGTTTTGCGCGCGGCCACCTGCGCCAGATTGCCCTGAATAATCGCGATGGCGGAGTTCTTCACTCCCCCCGCCATGCCGTCCACAGACACGTTGATGCTATCGATACGCTGACCCAGTGCGGTATCGGCCGTCGCCACTGTCTGCTCAAGCTCGTTCAGAGAAGAAGACACATCTCCGACCTTGCTCGACAGGTTTGTAACGTTGGTCTGAACCTTTCCGATATCCTGGGCATTTTGGGCAATTTTCTGCGCCTGTTGCTCCAGTTCGTCGTTGGCCTGTTTGATGTCGTCAGCCATGCCAGCAATTTTTTCATTGCTGTCCACCGCGTTCTCGATCAGGTCTTTGAACGTATCGGAGCCTTTCATGTCCTCCAGGATTGCATCGGTGATGTCGGATACATCGATGCTGGCCTGCCCGCGCACAAAGTCTGTATACCCTGATTCGTTTCCGCTGCGGTCCACCAGCTGCGCGCGGTACCAGAAAATTTGCCCTGCCTTTAGGCCCATCTGCTGATACTTGCGCTGCGGAAAGGGTACGTCTGCCAGCAGCATCACATCGTCTTCCGTCCCGGTCAGGCTGTACTGAATTTCCGTCTTCAGTGTGTCGTCGGTATTCGCGGGGAATCCCCAGCTCAGCTCAATACCGAATACCACGTTTTCAGAAGCGATGAAGCCGACCGGCTTCGGTGGATTGCCCACTTTCCCCGTCAGCGTTTTCTCTTCTGAATAGCCCCATCCGGACGAGATTTCTGCGGCATTGATTGCGCGCACGCGCACCAGGTAGCGCCCTGCATAAATCCCGGGGACGTCGAATGACGTGGTGGAGCTGCGCGGCACGTTAACCCAGTTCCCGTCGTTGCGGCGCCATTGCGCTTCATAGGCGATAGCGTTCTGCGCCTGGTCCCAGCTCACGCGCATCGTTTCGACGCTGATATTTTGCTGTACCACAGAAAACGAGCTGATCACGATGTTCGCAGTCGGCGACTGGTTGCCCGGCGGGATCACGCTCACCGGCCGCTGGTCAATGATGGCTCCCGTATCAATCCGATCGAATTTATCCGGATCGTGATTTGCACCGACGATTGTGAACGTGCCGTCATTATTATCAGTTACCGTAATAACGCGATACTGCTGTGCGTAGAGCTCATCAGACTCAATGACCCATACGGCCTCAGCCACAGGCGTTTCGCTGTAAGCGGTCGTAACGGTTACTTTATTGCCCCTTATCGACTGGATGGTGCGTGACTGCGAAACCCCTGATGGCAGATTGACAATCATCCTGTCGCCCGAAGATGCATCCGGTGCCCTGTCCAGCGTCAAAACACGACCATTCACCGCAGAAACACGGCCGCCAAGGTCACGTCCGGAAAGATTTCGGTCGGCTACAGCAATTACATAGCCAGGCTGTGGAATGTTACCGTCTTCCCCTACATTGAAAGTAACAACGCGATCTTTGTTATTGGTGAGGATCCCCCATCGCCCCTTTCGGTTCGCCTCCGATTGCCGGGTACAACCAATAGCTGTTATCTCAAGTTGATTAAAACCATAACGCGAAACCAGCGCCTGTTCAAAAACAGGTTCCATCGCATCAGAATAGGCGTTATCAGGATCAGACCAGGATACGAGCGCATTGGTATAACGGTTCTTTGTGGTGCTGCTGGAATAGGTAAACCGGCCATCGATAACGTTCGCATGCGTGTATGTAAAATCAACATCCCTCGGCATGTCCGCCAGCGCAACAATCTGGTCGTCGCCCCAGTAGGTCATCCCGCGGAAGATAGCAGCAAAATCACGCAGGACCGTATAAGCGTCGTTGCGTTCCTGAATGTAGACGTTGCAGGTATAACGTGGTTCGGTGCCACTTCCGCCTTTGCCATCCGGCACCATCTGATCGCAATACTGTGCAACCTGGTAAAGTGTCCATTTGTCTATGTTCGCTGTTGTGAGACGATCCCCAAGCCCGAAACGGTCGCTAACCACCAGATCGTAGAATATCCACGCAGGGTTATCTGTCCAGGCCCATTTGAATGTCCCAAGCCACGTACCACTATAAGTTCTTGTTTCCGGATCGTAAGTATCCGGTACGCGGATGACACGACCACGTGGTTCACAGACAATTTGGGGAATAGAGCCATTGAACTGGCTGGAATCAAACTCGATGTACAACAGAGCTGTGTTTGGATAGCGCAGTTTGGCATCGATGACCTCTGTATAACTTTGGAGCGTCATCGTGTCGCCAATTTTGGCACTGTTTGCGTCAGCGGTAATTTTGCGCAGTCTGATGGTCCAGGTGTTGCCAGCTTTCGGTAAATCGATGCGATGGCTGCGTTCATAACCGGATGTGGTTTTCCCGGTCACATTAGTATCAAGGACCTTTTGCCAGCTGCCACCGTCCGTCTGAAGCTCCACCACATAGTTGATGGAATACCCTACCAAATCCCCGTTATCTTGCTGTTTGAAAAGAGATGGCCACTTCAGGCGCAGGCGAACCGCTGAAAGCTGCGTATTGGTGAAGGTATGCGTCCAGGCTGTTTCGCTGGATACTTCGGTACCGACGCTGATTTCATTTTCTGTGCCAGGTATCCCCTGAATGTAATCCTGAGCCTGTGTCCCTGGGCGAAACTCCCACACGACACCGCTGAAGTTCTCGGAACCATCAGCGTTTTGTAAAGGTGTGCCGTCAAGATAGATATCCCTCGCGGTCAGCCCACCAGCAAACTCCCCTTCGCCGAGAACCATCAGGATTTTCGCTTTCGCAACGGACTGGAGATCATCGGGCTGCTCGACAGGGGTGCGGGAATTCGAACTGCCGCCTTTACGTCCGGTAATTGTTTTAGCCATATCGCGCCCATAAAAAAACCACCCGAAGGTGGCCTGATTGACAAATATTTGTTATTGCTGGTCTTCTACGTAAATCCCGGCAGAGGCAACAGCGCCGCCGATTCGCCGTTTACCATAGAGAATGGGGACAGGGTTTCCCTGAGAGGTTGTGTTCGTCACGCCACCAAATGCATAGCTGGCGCGGTTATCTGCTGATTGCTTGCTGGCTAGCCCGGTAGTCTGGGGAGAAAGCATCTGGACTACGCCGCCGATCGCCATTGATGCCCCAATCCCCGCCACAGCTCCCCATCCACCAGCGAAAGCGGTACCACCAATCCCGATCGCGGCCCCTCCCGTGACGAACGCAGCAACAGCGACAAGAGCAACCCCGAGGATTGTCTGAAAAACCCCGGCTCGCTTACTGCCGATGATCACTGGCGCGATGCGGATTTCCTCTGTACTCCTGTCCATACTGAGTTCATCGTTTACAAGGTTTCGTTTCCCGCTGAATACCGCATAAGTTAAACCTCGTTGCTTACTGGTATTAAGGAAACGCTCAAAACCCGGCACGATAATGCTCAGGGCGCGGATGGCCTCTTTTGGTGAAGCTACTGATAAACGATATTCACGCCCGAAGGTGGCACCTAGCACGCCGTACAATCGAATTGTGCGGACAGGCTCAACATTGAGTAATGTAGCCATTTTTCCCCCATAAAAAACTGTCACAGGCGGTTATCAGAAACAGTCTTTAAACCGCAATATTTTCATTGTGCGCTCAAGCCAATAACCGCCATAAGGAACGCGCTGGCTCAGATGCCCATAAAGGTGATGCAGTAGCATGTTACCTTCCAGCAGAATCCCCGCATGATTCCACTTATCAGCCTGAACCTGCATGATCACCATATCGCCAGGTTTCGGCGGCCCGACGAATTCACGGAATCCGCACTCGTACCAGCAATCCTGATAGAAGTTGTCCGGATAGTCGTTTTCCCACCAGGGATAATCAACCCGGTAATCGTGGAGTTCGATACCATGCGTTTGCCGGAAATAGCTCATTACCAGCCCCCAGCAGTCGAAGTGACCAAGCACAAAAGGACGCTCCAGCAGCGGCAGCTCTCCGCGCGGCTGAATGGTGCGTAAATCCCCCTCTGGCCAGCTCACGATATGCCAGGGTAAAAGCGTTGAGTCGCATTGCGCTTTATCCAGTTCGCTCGGCTGCGTAGTGGCGTCAGGGTGGCTGTGAACGATGGCGATCACCGTACCCCAGTCCTCAGCAACTGCGTAATCTTCCGGGCAGAGGACAAAATTTTCCTCCGGTGCCGCGGCAAGGTTCCGGCACGGGAAATAACGTTCAACACGACTTTTTTGCGCCACCACACCACAGCACTCACGAGGATATTCAGCGGCAGCGTGCGCCATAATCGCATCAATGGTTTTCTGGCGCATATCAACTCCTAATCAACGACGTGCCCGGGAATCCACCGAACGGCAGTTCGTTGCCGTCTCCATGCCGGAGCTTACAGGCCGTAAGCGTGCCGGGGCATTCATCCAGCGACGGATCGCTCACCGGGTTGTTGTTTTTATCGAAATAGCGGGTACCGGCATAGTCGCAGCCGTCGCCGGTGCGGTACTTATTGCGCATGCACCAGGTGCACAGGGAATGAAGCTGGCGCGTGGGGATCATCTTACCCTGCAACGACATCGGGCTATCGAGTACGAATTCGATACTTTCGCCCGGAATTTCGCTGCTTTTGCCATCGATGTAAAAAACTCGTTTTCTGACCTGTTGCGGATCAGCTGTTGCGTTACCTGCTGGGAAGTTCTTCGCATCCAGATAATGTGAATAAGTGTCATGGATAGTAACTTTGGCCTGTAGCATATCGTCATAAGCAAGGCACAGCGCTGTAATCTTGCTATCGATATCTGCAACCGTGAGCGTTGGCTGGGCGCTGTTTCCGTCTGTGGAGGCTTCAAGCCCTTCAATTTGATACGGCCAGGCGGCATATTCTTCCCCCTGCCACCAGATACTTTTCGCCTTCAGCTTTGATTCATCGCCACCAGCGGCTGCGATTTCTTCTTCTGTGTGCGGGAAGTTGTACGCGTGAAATCGCAGTACATCATCCACGCCGAACGTAGAACCATCAACTTCGATAAGACGGACTTTGTTGCCGGGCTCAAGACTTTGATAGTCTGCTGTGATCATGGTGCGTACGCCTGTTTGAATGTTGCGGAAATGGTCATGACTTTGCTGGATAAGGGCTGTGACTTGATTGATTCGGCCTCAATCCGGAAGAGTCCTGTTTCGCCAACTGGAGATGTCCAGATAAATGCCTTTGTGACGTGAGAACGAAAAAATTTTAGAGCCTGAAGCATGTCCGTATTTTTGCCCGTTAGGGTTACAGGCCATGACTGCTTTTCAGGGTTGATGCCTTCCCCGGCAATCTGCTCATAGCCGTCGCCAAAGGTTGCAGAGCGGGTTTTATGGTTAAACGTTCCCTCCATTCCCGCCTGTATCTGCGTTCGCCAGGTGAACGTTTCCAGTGCCATGTTTGCTCCATAAAAAAAGCCACCCGAAGGTGGCTTGTGACAATATGAGAAGGAAATTAGCGGGTTTCACAACCAAGCTGAGACTTGTCGATAATCTGCGTGCCTTCAACACGGTAACCATATGTGCCGAACAGAAATGCGTGGTTTAATTGATAAATAACAACATCGCTTAGGCCTACGGAACACTTGTCTTTTTCAATAGCCCGATCCATTGCAGTTTTAACGCTTGGAATGCCCAGCGGGAAAATAACAATTGGAGCTTTGTCTTCACCAGTCACACGTTGACCTTTTTCAAACTTAGCTGCGTTCAAGTTGTAATTTTTAGTACTACCAACGGTCATATCAGCAACACGAACAGTACAGCCAGACAACATTAAAGCCCCAAGAGCTAAAGCCACTACCTTCTTCATTTTAAGTTTCCTTTGATTGCAATCGGAAACATCTTAACATGATGAATAATGTGATAAAACAAACACCATGTCTCTTATCTTGATTTTGTTGCATTCCAGATGAGCCCACCAGGCTGAAGTTGTTTCGCAATACCTGCCCGAACAGATTGATCAATAGTCTGCTTGTAAGCGCGAGAAACAGCATCGTTATTTGCAGAAGTCTGCTGCTGAGAGTTCTGGTTTTGAACAACTACGGACGTTTGAATACTTACCCCACCGGCCGATGATGACTGAAGCCCATACATCGGAGCGTGGCCAACATAACCGCCATTTGCATAACCCTGTGCGCTTCGCATAAGTGAATAGAGGTTTCCAACCCCCAGCGCACTTGTTGCCTCTTTGGTGAAGACGAATTCGCCACTATGCACCACGCCTTTTGGCTGATACTTTCCTCCATCCCCTGTGTAGCCGCCAGTATTGAATTCCGGAACTGCGCCGCCACTAGAAAATCCGAAAAATGAACCAAATGATGTCCCCCCAAACGCAGACTTCATTCCGTTAACCAGCGCCAACTGTGTCAGCATCTGGGCTGTTCCTTTCAAAAAGGTTGTCAGGAAATCTGAGAAGTTAGCTTTTCCAGTGGTAAAAAAGTCTGTAAGAGTGCTGGCCATACCGGTGAATGTATTGCTGGTAAGTGTCTGCACTTGTGAGTAAACATTGGTTGCGGAGTCCTCAAATTCAGCCCAGCCCTTTTTCGCGCCGGTCAACCAGTCGCCACGCAACCTGTCCTCTGCGGCATAGTAATTATTCGCCGCTTTGAGCTGCTTCTGATAACCAACGTCCTCCAGAGAACCGCCGGCGTTCACCCAACCTGCGGCAAGCTGACTTTTCGCGAGTTCACGCTGAGCTAACCGATCGCTCATTCCAGCTCCACCGACCAAAGCAGCCTGCTTCTCTGCCATCTGCGTGACGTATTTCTGCGAGGTATCCATTCGCTTGTTCAGCTGTTCCTGTTCGGTAATCTGATCACCTAACAGGGCTTTCTGCCGTGCCAACTGAAGCACCTGGTCTTTACTCGCCAGCAGGGATCGTTCCTGCTTTGTCAGGGAACGTGAACGCGAGGCCTCCTCCAGCACCTGAAATTTTGCTTCAGTCGTCCACAGATCTTTGCGCTGCTGGCTGATAGTGTCGTTCAGCCCTTTATGCTGCTGAAGAGCACGCAACTGCGCCTGAAGCGCCAGCAATTCGGCCTGAGCAGCGTCAGTACTGCGGTCGCCAGCCGATACAGTACCCTGTTTTCTTGTTTTCGTTTTTTTGCCAAACGAAGCGACTGCTTCACGATCCTTCTGAGTGGTCGCGGCGCTTATTTTGCGGGATGTATCGAGGTACTTGCCTGCGCTAATGTCAGCTGCGTCCCAGTCCTTTTTCAGCTGAGATACGCTGTTACCATAAGCGCCGGCCATTTTTTCGTTATAGTCCTGCCATCCCTGCAAAGTATCCGTTTTCGCCCAGTCAGGAACGAGATTAATCGCAGCCGCGATAGAAGAAGAAATAATCTGGTTCAGCTTCTGGAAAACTATCGCGACGCTGTAATAAATCGCGTTAAATTCCTTTAGCGTGTTTGATGCCAGCTCAGCTACCCATTGACCGATGCTCTGCATAGCCTCAGACGCCCATCCCTTGATATCAAGCCACAGGCGGCCAAATGGCGTCAGCGAGTCGTAAGCCTGCTCTCCGCGCTCTGCCATCGTGTCGCCAAACAAATCCATAGCTTGAGTAACGGCAGCGGTCTGGTCTTTCTGCTTAACTAACTCGTCAATGTGCTTAAGCTGTGAAACGGTGAGAAAGTTGAATTGCTCATTAAGGTTCTGAAGAGCCTTAACCGGATCCTTATCAATATCCTTATAAGCCTTGGTAATGTCCTGAGCCGAGACTATACCGGTCTGAACCGCCAGCGCCGTGGAGCCCGCTGCTTTTTCAAGTTGCTGCTGTGTCAGCGATCCCATGCCAACCAGCTCAGTCATCAAACTCTGAACGGTTCCTACAGTAGCGCCAGTAGAGGCAGCAATAGACTGGGAGGAAGCCATGATCTGGAGCGCTGACGTGCCGGCAATGTTGCCAGTCCTGATAATGGCCTGGTTAATTTCGTCGTAGGCTGTGAAGTAGTCCGCCCCCGCTTTTGCCGCAATCAGTACAGCGCCAGCCAGACCACCAATCGCTACACGCGCCGGGGTGACCATGGATAACATCGCTTTTAGCGCGTTCCCCACCCCGCCAAAGGAATCACGCAGCTGCCCCCCCTGCTGGATAGCAACCATATAAACCGGCATACCGGAGGCCAGTGAGGTCACAATATCCGTCATTTGCATTGGCAGGTAACGCATGGCATTACGGTACTGCCCCGCACTGATAGCTCCCGATTTCCAGGACTCTTCCTGCTCTTTTAGTCGGGCAATCATTGGCGCAGCGCGATCCGACACGCCGAGTTGGGCCGCCTTCAGTTCGAGTAACTCTGCACGGGTTTTTCCGATAGCTGCAACCTGATCCTCAAGTGAGTCGATAAAAGTTTTGCCTGCGGCAGCTGCCCGTTGTGCTGCCTGTGCCTGCTCAATGCGAGCACGTCCCTCTGCTGTTTCAGATTCCATGACCTGCGCTAGTTTCGCGCGGGTTGACTCAAGCACGCTGTTGTAACGCGTAAAATCTTCATCATCCACCAGCCCTTTACTGCGAAACTTAGACAGGCTCTCCTGAATGGTATCGAGTTCATCCAACGCTTTGTTAACGGGGCTGATTTTGTTGAGCAGAGTCTGGAGCTCCTGGCGCTGCTGCTTCAGGCTCTCGGTATTTTTCTTCTGGTTGTCGATACCGGTGCGAAACGTACTGTTCAGGTCATCCGCTTTACCTGCAGCGGCGGTCGCGGTCTCCTGAAAGCGATCCAGTGCCTGGTTACCACGCTCCAGCTCAGTGGTATTTACGCGCAGGGAAATCGTGGCGATGTCGTTACTCATTCCGCCCTCTCTTTATGCATAACTTTTAGTGCGGCGCTCTCCATGATTCGGATGTCCGAAAGCGCGGTTGCCTCGTCGTCGACGTGGTGCAGGCGCATCACCCAGGGCAGCACGTTGTAATCAAGCCCTGATGCGCCTCCCATGCCCGTGCGCCACTGCGTGCTGACAGCCTGAAACACCAGGAATGAAGGCCATACATCTGGCCAGACGTCGATGTATTGATCGTCGTAGTCATCCGGCGTAAGCCCATAGGGTGCCAGGTCTGCCGCTGTGGGTTCAGGCGTATAGAATGCAGAGGCAACCGCTATCAGTTTTTTTCGCGCTGCCCCATCAGTTCGCGATAGTAGGTTTCAGGGATAGCCTTCATTGCAGCCGGATAGTTTTCCAGCAGCACCGACAGGTTTTCCGCGTTGAATGCATCGGGAAGTGCCCAGCCAGCAATGATTTCCATCAGAAAATCAGTGGCGGTTTTGCCTTCCATTTTCTCCAGATCCGCCAGTTCTTTGAGTGGCTTGTGATTGAATGTGAACGTCAGCACGCCATCCTCATCGCCGGCTCGGGGGATCGAGACATTGGCCTTAAATGTTGGTTTAGGCTGAAGAGTGAATTTGGTCGCCATCGATACCTCTTAACGAAAAAAAGCCTCCGTGATGGGAGGCATGGAATGGTGAAAGCTCTGACGGGTCAGGCGGCAGCGTCAGTCACCTTGTAGAACGTCATCGCCGGTGACTGCAGGTTCAGCACCACACTCACTGTCTCTACCTCGTTAACCGCAGTAGTCGGCGTGTCGTCAAAAGATGCCGTGGCCGCCCAGTAACGGTTCTCCTTCGCCTTCGGCACGTACATGTACGCTGCGACTGTCTCTTCGTCTTCATCCAGTTGGCGAAGCAGCGGGTATACCGGGAGCGTGGAGTCATGCGCGATCGAGTAGGTCTGAGAGACTGCGGATTTATAGGTGTTCAGGTTGCGCTGGCGATCATCGCTGAGGAACTGAATCTGCGTGGTGTTCTGATCACCACCCGATTTCGATACCTCAGTGATTTGTGGCAGTTCGGTCCATTCTTCAATTTTGCGAATAGAGCCGGTACCGCCGCCCTCCGCGTATTTGTTTTTGTTGGTGGTATTGATGTTGCGAAGAGTGACAGCATTCTCCGCAATCGCGTCGATTTTCGCGATAACGTTATCAATACCCGACCAGTTGCAGTTCACGTGAACGATATCGCCGACCGCAATATCGTCCGCGGCGCTGACGGTGATCACCGCGTGCTCAGCATTCGTCGCGCCGGTGAAAGTAATGGCCGGGCCGTAGCCCGAAGCCAAATAGACATGAGAGCCGTTAGGCAGTGCAAAGCCCATAATGGTTTCTCCTTCAGAAACAAGATAATCGGCGTTAAGCCGGTCAGGTGTGGGATGTCAGAGAGGGAATCAGCTGGTAATGTCTGCCCGATAATTCAGGCTGACAGGAACGGTGTAGGACACAGGTGTAGGGACGCCGCGGAATATGCCAGGCGCGCTGCTAATCCAGCAGGTAAAGTCTTTGCCTGCAATTTCCTGCCCCTCGGGGAACAATTCCGCCACTCTGCTCGCCAGGGCAACGACGGAGGTACGGCCGGAGCCGGCTGGCGCCACGACATTAATCTGGTACACGCCAGAATAAGTCCGGCAGCGCAAGCCGAGATCGATTGTTCGCGGCGTAACGGGCATATCGTGAACGGCCAGGTACATCTCGTTAGCAGGAGGTGTAAACGGCACGTTCTCCCATGCAACCGAAATGCCCTCGGCATCGGCCCAGGTACCCAGTCTGGCGGCCAGTGCAGATGCAATATCAGGATTCACCTGGACACCTCCCTGACAGCTTCCTCAAAGAAGCGTTGAAACTCAGCAGCGGTTATACGGACCATTCCGCGCGGTGCCTGTGTGGAATGCCCCATTTCCAGCGGGTAGGCATAGGGCACGTTGTTGCAGAAATAAATGGCCTTCATCCCGACTTTGAAAAGCGACAGCGTGTAGTTCCCGGCCGCTTTTGTCAGGTCGCCGGTCTTGTCTATTCGCCCTGTTTCATCAGTTGTCGGAGCATCAAACGATACCTGCCAGTTACCGCGAAAGCGTCCGCCCGTATACCCCGGCGGTGCTTTGATATCCATCCCATCCACAACCCGGGCTTTTTTCTTCAGTCGCCCGGTTTTGGTCAGGTTGTCGGGATTTGCCCGCTGCGCCTCGTTATTGTCGTAAACAGCGCGATTATAGGAAACAGCTGTCTGGTTAACTTCCCACAACTCCGGGTTGCCCACTGGGGACATCACCACCAGCTGGTTGAGGATTTTGATTCCGACGGCGCGTACCACTGCCTCCTGATTCGTTTTCGCCTTATTAACGAAAGCCGTGATTTCAGCCAGGAAAGCCGCGTTCTCGCCCATGTTAAGCCCTCAGTTGCGCTTTGTAGCAGAGTACCAGTGCGGCGGGTTTTGCCGGGTTCGGTTTGACAACACGGTAGGCTGTGCCGTCAATATCAACCACATCGCCGATTTTAATTTCCTGCTCTGCCGTAAAATCGATCTGCACATCGCCGTTAACGATGACCGTTCCATCAATTTCGCTTGGCGCGTATTCAGTCTTCACGCCCACAGCAGTAAAACGGACCGCTTCAGTTTTATGCTCAACGCCACCGATAACCGTTACTGAACCCTTGCGGGTGACGTTGTATAACGCTCCGTTCTGCCTGAGCATGCGCGTTGTTCTGGCCTGCATACGTAGGTAATCAATCGCCATATCAGACCCTCTCTACAAATGCATTGATGGCGAAACCTCGACCACCAGCAAGGTCGCCTAGCAGCGCCATGACAGCAGGATAGGACGGCGTGAAAACTTCACCATCTGCGACCGCATAGGTCATGGTGACAGCACCTTCCACACGTTCAGTTTTCACAGCGGCTTCGCGCACGCTGGAGAGTAAATCTCCGTCGATTGCCTCTACCGCCAGCATGCACTGCGCGGTTAAAACCTGCCGTGGAACTTCATCCGGCGGGAAATCATGTTCATCCAGAACGACATTCACGCGTGGCCATGCCAGAGCCTGTCTCGGGTCAGCTTTTGAGCCTACCCACTCCAGCCCCTCAAGGTAATCCATGGCCTTAATCAACAAAGGAGTGAGCTTGTCAGGCAGTTTAATGCCACGTATTTCCGCAAACGAGGCAAGTTCCTCTTCACTGGCGTAGCTGTTGGCATCAGGAGAGGTGATATCGGTATTGATCATCTAATCATCCTGTTTATGGGGCTTTCACCCCATTCTTTAATCTCCGGAAGGCGCAGTGAAGGTGATCTCATCAGTGGTTTTCGCCACTCCTTCAACCGTGCCGGTTACCGTGAAGGTGCCAGCAACGTCTGATGTGAGTTTCACCGTTGCACCACCAGCAGAGCCGGTTTGAGAACTGGCCGTGCTAAGCGTGCCGCCTGTAGACGTCCACACGACGGTTTTACCGGATACACCGGAGCCGTTCAGCGTGTACTTCAGAGAAACAGTTACCGCATCTGTGCTGTCAGCGGTTGCGGAGGTTTTATCCGCTGACAGCGTTACTCCCCCACTGCGGATTCCAGTTTGATCAGCACGCCTGCCGTTGATTTGTTGCTGGTGAAATGCCTCTTCCAGTTGCCCGCAGTGCCGATGGCGGTCAGGTCAGGGTTATCACCTTTGGCAGTATCCCAGCTGTAGCCCAGCAGATCGACGTTCACCACACCTTCAGCGCGATAGCCAACCGCAAGGTTTTCCTGATCGTTGATATCGTAGGAACGGAAGCCCGGCGCCTGAGACTCGGTAACGGTCACTGCGCCGGCCACCAGCCCAAGGATCGCATCAGCATCCATGGTGTCGGTCACCAGCACAGGTTTACCCAGCGTGCCCGGCTGCCCGCCGTAAACCACCACGCCCGCTTCTTCGTAAATTTTGTTGGCAATCGCCTCATCCACAATGTCGAAGTAGGTCGCGGAGTGCATCACGAACAGAACCACTCGGTTAAACTTGTCGCCATATTTGCGCAGGCCACGCGTCAGGGTCTTTTTACCGTCGGTCTCAATGTCGGCGGTTACGACCATGTCGGCGTTAGCACCAATCGCCGCAGTCAGCGCTTTCAGGCCATATTTCACATAGCCTTCCAGCGTGGCATCTGCGACATCAACGCCGATCACTTCGGAGAACTCATCAACGGAGCGGCCACGGCGTTTAAAGGCCTCTTCCGTGGTTTCATACGGACCGTATTTCCACGGTGCTTTAACGGATACCGCTTCACCGGCACCGATTTTTTTACCTGTGACTTTATCGACAGAGTTCACATTGCGCGATTCGATGGAACCACCAACTTTGTAGAAGGCGCGTTTACGGAAATCGCCTTCAATCAGTTCGTTATCCAGCAAAATCGCACCGTTGGAGGAAGCGTTGAACACTTCCAGATTGTCCTGGCGACGCTCAAGAAACGCGGTCTGCGCCAGATCGTCATAAATAACCAGGTCGGTATTAACAGTCGTTGCCATGGTTTAAATCCCTTATTTCGGAAGTTTGAGGAAGGCCTGCTGGCCGTGTTTGCGGATGTAGTCCGCTTTGTCGCTGGCGCTCATTTCGGAACGTTTCAGGCTTCCACCACCGTTTGGCTTGTGTCCGCCCGCGCCCGTGCCTTCTGCGCGAGGGAACAGATGCGGAGCCGTCTCCTTGAGTGACTCCGCCCACTCAAGCGGGCTTAGTGGGGTTTTGCCGTCTTTGCCGAACAGAACATCGCCATTTGCATCAACCGCTACGGCCTCGCCTTCGTCGTTGAGCTGGAATGTGCCTTTGGCACGCAGAATCAGATCGTCAGAAGCTTCAGGCAGCGCGCCCGCTTTAGAGGCTGCTGCCCGGATTGCATCCCCGAGGACCCGATCCCGGAATTTGTTGGAGAACGCTTCAGCTTTTTCCGCGCGCTCGTTTGCCGCTTTGATCTGCTTATCAACGTCAGCACGCAGACGCTCGGTACGCTTATCCAGCACCTCGTCAATTTTTCCGGCGGCGATAAGCTTCGCCTCTTCATCGTCAGAAAAACGCTGGAGAATGCCGCGTACAGCGTCTGGATCGATACCGTCAAAGCGCGACAGGTTTTCTTTTTGCTGTTTGATGGTGCCCAGCAGTTCAGAGTTTTTCGATTTCAGGCCAGTGACTTCACTGGTCACACGCTCATCAATCAGCTTCTGGATTTCGGGGGTGATTTCGATACCACCGCCACCACTGCCCTCACCGCCGCTTTCAGGTGCGTAATATTTCAGAAGCATGTTTCGAATTAACATAATTTCCCCTCGGGATTTTGTCGGGCCTCGCCCATAAAAAAGCCCCGGCGGATGCCAGGGCGTGTAGAAAGTGATGGTTGTCAGGTTCAAGCGCCTGATAGCTGCTTAAGACGCTCCATGCTGATCCACTCGCCTTTGTCAGTGAACATATCAGCCAGGTCGATTTCACCCGCGCGGAACAGACGGCCACGCTCGGCACCCAGAACCTGATCCTGTCGCTGCGCCGATTGTCGCCTCAGCCATTCCAGATACGTGGTTTTCGCCGGTACCTGTCCGTCCATGCTGGCGCGGGTACCATCGTCCATTTCATCGATATCGATACCGAGTTCGCGCCACGACTTAAGAATCAGGGTTTCGGTAGAACGGCAGCAGAAATGAATTTTCCCGGGCCCTTGCAGGTAAGGTACTTTATGCCCGATCGGTTTATTATCCAGCGTGTATCGCAGCAGGTCGCGAATAATGCAGTCGTGGCTGGTTTTATTGTCCAGCGTAGACAGCCACTGCTTACCCTTCACGATGTCACTGTTGGCGCTGGTGAAGCTGTTGCGCGCGGTGGCAGCCAGATGATTAACGGCTGTTTTAGCGATGCTTGCGGCGTTTGCCCTGCTCATCTGAAGCGCGCCGTCGCGATAGACTTTATTGGCATGACCGCGCACGCTTCGGGAGATGGATTCAACCGTGTCGCCAGCAAGATAGCCACGGCGTACAGCGTTTACGATCCGCGCCAGCCTGTCCGATTCCAGATTCTCCGCCCACTCACTCAGCAGGCGCCCCTGAAATGGCTGAGCCATCGCCGCGGCATAAACCATATCGGCGGTGATTCCCTGTAACGGGTAGCGTGCCAGCACCTGTGAGGGAAGAAGGGAATCGAACAGGCTCAGCTGATAACTGACCTCATTCCTGGAAAGCGCAAGCAGTTCCCCTTCCAGCCCGGACTGCATCGAAGCGACAGCCTGATGGTTAAGTTCGCGTACGCTGCCGAGCAAGCTTTCCAGACGTGTAACCGTGAAGCTATCAGCCGGGAGCCGATCCAGTGCATCCAGCAGACGGGCAGACAGTTCTGCGTCCGTCTCGTTGAGCAGCTTCACCATCCGGTTAGCGACACCCGTCGCATAGCGGCTAATCCAGACGGAATGGGCAATGGCCTCATCCCGCAAACTTTCGTTGACTGTTGCCATCTCAGCCCCCGGTCAATGAGGGCGCCTGATTGCGGAGCGCATCAATCACATCATCCGGGCTGTCTGCCGGGTTGATGAGGTCGAGTTTCTGAAGCGCCCGAATCATGTCAGTATCGCGCAGTGCGCCGGACTGCCATGCATTAACAATCGCGGTAACCATCCCGGATTCGGCAACCTTCGCGATAAATTCCTGGTTGATGGTGTAGCTCGTCGATTCGTCCTTAATTCCGAGGTACTTCGCACACCAGCCCAGCGCCAGCGTGTAAGCCTCGGAAACGTTTGAAACGCAGATACCCAGCACTGATGTTGATGCGCTCTGTTCACCGCTTGCCTGCGTTGCAGTCTTCGCCGTGGCGTTCTGCTCAATTAACCTGGCGCCCAACTGCACCATGTAATCGCGTTTGCTGTCCATGGCCTCTTTAGCCAGCATGTTCGGCTGCGCCTGGGCATAGCCAAACGAGCCATCTTTGGGAAGCATTAGCGGTGAACGGGAACCAATTTTTACTCCGGTCTTCTCAAGGTGATCTCGCCAGTTGGTATCAAGCCCAGTCATATACGGCTGCACCTGACCACAGAACCACACGCTGTCCTCATAGTCAGCGCTGTTTCGATAATGGCCATGGTTTATCTCCACCAGCGCGGCCAGCGGTGAATCATCGATAGTGGGATCGTTGTTCTGAGCACCGACAAAGGTGAACGGGATTTCGTCCCAGTAGTCCTTCCCTTTCGGCTTAGGGTGGTATTCACTGTCAACGCTGTAGGTTCCGCTTGCGGTGCCACCTGCCCGGCGCCATACACGGCAGATAAACTTCCCTTCTTCCAGCGCCAGCTCGCGGTACTGAATTTCGTCCTTGTAAGCGTAACCATCCGGCTCTTCTACGCATTCGCGCAGGACCACCAGTACCAGCTGATCGCGTCCGTTAATTCGCTTTGTTCGCCAGTTGATGATGTTCTCTGCCGGATAGCGGAGAATGATCGCTTCGTCTGATGCCTCTGCATAGTCAACGTAAAGCCCATCACGCGCCACCTCCAGCACGTTCTCAACCACCAGCTGCGACTGCTGATAAATGCTGGTACCCGCCCCGTCAGCATTATCCAGCAGGTATTTCAGCTTCTCCGGGCCGTTAAACGTTGGGTCTTTGCGATACGCCATGCCAAGCATGCCGATCTTCGTATTGCCGGCAATGGCGTAAAATACAGCGCGGCGCAGATAGTCCTCGTTGCGCTTACGGTTGCGCGTGGATTTATCGGTTGGATCGAGATAAGGCAAGTACTTATTGCCCGCCGCTTTTACGGCCTCAGCGCCTTTGCAAAAGTCTCTGTATTTCCGCCAGGCAGCAGAAGCCGCCCGGTGTTCTGGTCGAACCCAGGTGATGTCGTCGTTTGCCATATCAGAAAGTGGTGTCCATGGTGATTGAGTATGCCGGTTTCACGATGGGGTAATCCTTCACAATGAAGTACCCACCAGCATCATTGGGGTGATCGTTATCCGCTGATTTATCCGGTTCGCCATTAGCCGCCCAGATTTGCTGCTCGAGGCTCTCGGTGTAGACCGGGCAATTCTGGACGTTGACCAGATAGCGGCGCTCACCGTTGGCGTTGCAGAACATGGCGTTCATTGAGTTAATGCGGTCTTTAACCGGCGGGTTGGCATCATCAACGATGACACTGAAGCCGGCATCGTTAAGCTGGGCAATATCCGTCTTGCTGGCGTTCTGCGATTTGCGGGAGTCGCCTGACGCATCCGGGTAGATGTAAATCTCCCGGCTCTTCACATAACGCCCATCCTCATATCGCCAGAACTCTTCCTGGATACGCTTAATCATCGCCGGCGTGTCGTAGACTTTCACCAGTTCGCGAACCGCGCGCGGTAGCCCGTTACGCTTTACGTGAACAATCGCGGCCATTTTCCCTACGTTGAAGTCCATACCGATAAACAACGGATCCCCATCCTGAATCTCGTCAGAACAGTTGTTCAGTTTACGGTTAAAGGTGTGGTAAATGGTCCCACTGTTGAGGTTGGTGAACTTCCCGCGCAGGTATGCCTGAATCAGTTCATCAGGATAAGAACTCAGCAGCGAGGAAATGTAATCCGGGGGCAGGTTCTTCGCGTTGTCGAACGTGCTGGCCTGAATCAGCCCATACAGAGCAGAAAGCTCAGGCTTTTCGCGGACCGCCTTCACGAACTGCTGGTAGACGAACTTGAAGCCCTCCGGCGTAGTCGTTACATCGATGCCGTTACGCAACCCGTCGACTTTGTAACGCATACGGGCGATGATTTTTCGCCAGGCCTGCTGCGCTTTGGCAGCCGCCATGACGTCCAGTTCATCCACCATCGCATTACCGATTTTGAAACCAACTATCGAGCCTGGCTTCTCCATTGAGCGGCAGATTGTGGTTCCGCGGTATCGTCGCCCCTCGTAGAAGTGAACCTCTTTGTTCCCCTCATTGATTATGACGCTCAGCCCCCAGTCAAAGGCCACTTCCTCAATCGTCGGGTAGAAGATGTCACGGATCTGCGGGTACGTCGGCGCGAAATAACCCTGGTTGATTTTAGGGTGCTCCCACATCCCCTTACAGATGCCGCCACAACCCACCCACGTCTTACCGGAACCGAACCCGGCAACGTAGGCTTTGAATTTGTGCTGCATCGCGAGGAAACGCGCCTGAGGAATGTTAAGTGTCGGGCTGATCCCCATCTTCCGCCCTCGCGTCCACTACGTTGATATTGATCTGAACTGGGTCGGTTCGTCACCATCACCATCACCGGCCAGCTCTTTGCGGAGTTTCTCAACCTCCAGCTGCCGGCGGTCGATTTCGATCTGCTGGAGACGCTGAGCGAACTCGCTATCCGCCAGGCCAAGCCGTTTCATTACGGCTTCGAACATACGCTCACGGCTGATAGCGGTTATCTCGACGCCGTTCTTTCCGACCTTTACGCCGGAGTAAGCGAGTCGCGAGACTGGCGAGAGTTTACGCGTATCAGCGAAGTAAGGCTGGCCGATACCATCGCCGTTACAGCGTGGGCAGGCAGGGTTAGGCTCACGATTATGGTCATAGCCATAGCCACCAACATCAGCGGGCTCGCGACTTTTCCGCTCAAGCGCTTCGAGTCGTTTCTCTTCGAACTCCACCATATCGCGCCACTGGTACTGGTGACCGAATCCCCAGCAGTAACGACACGCGCCGCGGCGATACTGCGATAGCTGGTTTGCATCGAAGGTGGCAAGCTGCCACATCTGCGCGAGGACTTCATCGGCACTGCCAAGCGTGCGCGCAATGGAGGCTTTCTGCTGTTGTGCAATAGCCTGGGCAACTGAAGTTTTCTGAAGGAGTTGATAACCAATTTGTTCAGCGGATTTTTTGCTGTAACCCGCCCTGATAGCTGCTTGTGTGGCGTTACCATCCTTTAGGTATTCCGCAACAAATAAGCGTTGCTGAGCAGTAAGTCCATCATCATCCATCAGCTCATTTGCGCTTTGTTCTTTCTGCGCAATGCGCACTTTTTTCTGCGCAGATTTTTGCGCAGTTTGCGCAGAAGTTTTTTTGATATATCGACGGGCGGTAGCGTAGTTCAGTCCCTGCGCTTCACACCATTCCTTTGGTGATACGCCGGTTGCGGCATGTTCGGACAGGAACCGTTGCTGAAGCTCTCCCCAGTCCGGTTTTGCCATTATTCACTCCAATAAAAAAAGCCACCAGCGAGTGCCAGTGGCTTGAATGTGGTAATCAGAAATGGGTTCGAACCGTTGGGACAAACAATATTAAGCGCTCACCCGCTGGATTAAAGTAGCATCACGCTTCGTCTGGCCGATATGAACTCCTGTATCACTCTACTGACGTATAGAACCAAGCATGCCCCATCCTACTGCTACGCGCCAGTCTCGCTGCTTTCAACCAATCAGAGCATCATAAGCCTCGATAATTTCTTTCCTGCTCACGTATCTGTCGGCTGCCACCAATATGGCTCCACTTTCGCCTTTCAGAAAAGTTGAAAAAAAAATCACCACATCCAAACACCTCACCTCATCATTAGCATACAGATAAAGAATCTTGCTCCGATAACTTCGAATTTTCAGCAACTTAGCAGGCTCATCATCAGCAAAAATCAATAGCTGTGCCATAAAATCTCCTTCTACACATAATTCCTTACAAGAGAAGATTGTTAGTCCCATGAACACTCAATCACATTGACGAATCTTTTGCCTGTGATTTACGTTACCTTTAATAGCCCAAAAGTCTTTTTTAATTCATTCACCTGAATTCAATTCTGAAAGAAGTGAAAATGGCAGCAAACAAATCACCAGGAGTTTAACTTTCTTTAATTAGTTATAGTGCAGAATGCTTAACCCTGTATATAGAGTTCGCTTCTTCGCACTTTTCTTTCAAGTATATGAACCGGGTGGATACTTCACTGTTTGAGCAGTTCGTTACAATGCAGTAACCCTCTACCCATGCCTTTTCATCCTTTTCGGCAAACAAACTTTCGAAAATGGCAGCCCAAGTGCTGTTAGGCATGCGTTCCAGTTCAAAATACTTCATTGTCCCTCCCTCACGAAGGGTTCTGTACTCATCCAATCCTAAGATTTTCATACTGCATCTCACGGTCTTTTTAATGTTATGATTTCTAGCATCATATCCAGGCTTTTCCTACCCCAAAATCCATGGGACTCTGCATTTTATCATCATTAGCAACCAGCAGATGAGCTTTGTAATAGATGAAGAATGCGCATAAGAAAGCCATAGCTATTCATGTGACATGCCTGTCCTCAGTATTGGATTTAGGTTACCTTCTGGATAAAAACTTACCCATCAACATTAAAAATACAACGATTCCAACAGGCATTCCAACAATAGGTGTAGCGAACGCGCTTACTCCCACGGCGGCAACCATACCTCCCAAAGTACTAAACATGATGGGTATGATTAACATAATGATAGCCTGGGGTATTCCTGCCTTCCAGAGGAGTAACACCATAATGACAACAAAGAACACCATGAGAAAAGGCATTGTTTGCCCCCTTAATTAAACACACTCTCTATATAACGACCATTTGGAAAATTTATTTAGTTATCTTTCAATTAAGGCCTACTTGCAGTTCGCCTGCCACGCTTTGTTATGCGCCAGGATGTCGCGCTTCGTCTGCCTGTCCAGTACATCCCAGTCGTGCGCTGTGCAGTAGATGGGTTTAACCCAGTCGCAAGACGTATCGGCTACCTCAACCCTTACGGGTCCAGTTGTCCCGCAGCTCGCGATCAACATCGTCGTCAGACATATGGTTAACAGTCTGCTGTACATTGCTGGCCTCTTTCGTTGCTTCTACCCGGCGTTCGGCTGCTGCGACCGTTGCCGCTGCGTTATCTTCGGTGCGCTGCTGGTCGGCTTTCACTTCAGCTTTGCTGGTGCCGCGAATATGGCCCAGGCCAAAAGCGCCGGCGATAGCGGAAATAACCAATGCGACCAGCCCAATTATCGTTTCGATCCCCACATTCACATCACACCAGAACGGATTTCGCCAGGTTAAATAGTGCGCGGCGTTTATCCAACCCGTTTCTGCCCCCATTGATAAGAAGCGTCACGCGTTCCACGTCGCCGGAATGAAGAAGGCAACCGCGGGAGGCATAGAACCATGCAGCAGAGCGCGCGGCGTATTCATCCTGTTCAAGCAGCTCCGGATGGGTAACAAGGTCCAGTTTCAACGCGTGACCACAACTGCGATAGTTACTCAGGCCGGTAACCTGTTTCAGCCCGCGACCGCGGTATTTCCATCCATCATCGGCAGCCTGATTGCCCAGGTGTTCTTTTCCCCACTCACCGCCGTAAACCAGATTAGCGATCGCTTTCTGATTAGCCGAGTGCTCTGCCGTTCTGCCTAGTGCGGCGGCCTGCTGTGGAGTGATGCGGCGGCTGCCGAACGTCGGCACTAAGTTTTCTGCCGCATAATTAAGATTTTCCACCACACGGGTAAATCTGGAGCTTTCATGCCCCATCTGGGCAATAAACATGGCCTGGTCAAGCGGTGCGGTGATGCCGTATTCCTTCATGGCGGCGTCGATATGCGGAAACCAGCGCGCAGCTAATCCGGCGCTGATACCAGCCGCCTTCTGAAATTGTGATTGGTTCATTAGTGCCTCAGATGATCAACCAGACGTGCAACGTTACCTTTGACGGCCACCAGCACGGAAAGGAATATGATATTGGCCGCAATGGTGGCCCATGATGAATGCGGGTAGATCCCACACAGGTACGCCAGCGGTACAGCGCTGTAAGTGACGGTAATCAGCCAGGCTAAACGCGAAATCCATGGCCGATGCCGCGAATCACCACGGCGGTAAAACATCAGAGTAATTACAACTCCGGCGCAGAGCAGCGCGTTGATAGTTGCTGTTGGGTCATTTAGTACCACCTGAACCTCCCCGGCGCGTTATCAGCGCCACCAGCGAGCCGATGTCCTGCTTGTTCAGGAACGTAAGGATTTGAACGGCTAATGCAGAAGCTATTACGGCACCAATAGCATCCAGAGGCTTCTCGGTGTACCCCGTCCAGGATGTGAGTTTTGACCCCAATAACCCCGAACAAAGAATGCCGACGATATACGACACGAAGAAGTAGGCCAGGCGACGTAACACACTCAGGTCAGCTGCTGTCGCTATGTAGAATACTGCGCCTGCAAATGCTCCAAAAACAACACCGTAATCAGTTCCGGTCAATAGACCGTAAACACTTGCTCCAGTCAAAGCTAAACCGGCCAGCCCTGTGCCGGAAAATGGATCGGACATAGGTCTCCCCTCATATAGCTGTGTATCCTCTCAGTAATGAGGGGAATAAAAAAAGCCCGCACGGGAGCGGGCAACGAATGCAGATATTTATTTTTTTCAATTTCAGAACGAAGATTATCGGCAGTCTTGGGAAATACTTTAGACAATAAAAACCCGGCGCGGTGGCCGCGTTGATGATCACTTGTTTACTTTTTCCAATGCAGATTCGTAAGCGTCTTTCTCATCAAATAGAGCCGTTACCGCTAAAACCTTACCAATCTGCTGCTTGAGCGCCTTGACGCCAACCTCAGATAGGAACTGGTGGATCTTGTCTCCGGGTTTTCCGAATTCATCTTTGCTACTTTTAGCAAGGTCAAGAATCTTACCTTCGCTTTTGGCCAAGGGCTTGTAAATTTGCTCAATAGTCAATTTTTTGAATAAGAATGGACGCCCTCGTCCTGGCTTGTTTAATTGATAAATTTTGTACCAAGCCTCATAAAGTTCGTTGGGAAACTCTTTCTCATACTGCCTAGCTTCTTCCCTAACAAATGCTTTGAAGAGATCAATTACTTGCTGTACTTCAGGTTTGAATCCAGCTACAGCGTAAGCAACGTTAGTAATACCAACCTTTGCCGCCGAGTTAACTAAGTCTTGAGCTTGCATAGCTGCATTTAGTCTAGATGCTGGAAGATCGCCACTATCTTTAGCTGCCGTAAGGGCTTTGCAAATATCAATTACTACTGAAATATCATATCCATGTCCGCCAGTAAAAGAACCGAGTACTGCGCCATCGTTCTCCCATTGAAAAATATAAGGATTTTCCATTTTCTCAAGCAAAACTGCGTCTACGTAATCTTGCATATATTGAGCGTTAAGAACTCGGTCGATATCTTTTACTCGCTCCCCTAGACCAATGAGTTTTGCCAGCCCGGTTTTAGTTACCACAGCCGTTTTAGATTCATTGTCTAAAACATAACACTCAGTATCAATGCCAAACTCTTCCATAAAGCTTCCCTTGTGGGTTGCTTTCAACGGCTTGTCTTTCCATCTTGCTGCCGCTGCTTTTTTGGCAATGTCAGAACGCTGCTCTTTAGTAAGAGACTTCGCCCTAGCAATCCCGCCCTTAGCTTTACCCTTTGGATCTTTCTTATCGTCTGACATATGCAAGCATTTTTCACTATTTTATGCTTGCATAGTCAAGAGCATATAAAAGGCCGCTGGATGGTAGCCTTCAGTAAACTAATGTTGTTGTGCTTAATTGTACGCCATCGAGGATTCGAACCCCGAACCACGGAGATAGAAGCTCCGTGCTCTTTCCAGTTGAGCTAATGGCGGAAAAAAAAGACCAGCATTGGGTTGCTGGTCATGGGTCATGCAGTTGTCTCTGCGAAGTTGGTGTATCCCCACCAAGTGTTATCAGTATCGAGAGCATTATCGAATGCCAGTTTACTATAGCACCGAAGAAAAAATTCACTCTGTCAAAGGCCATCAGAAATGACCTTTTGCAAAGTGTTATTTACTGGATTTAAACAGGGGCCAGAGTAAAGCAATTACCCCGGCTACCAGCACGCCATCAGCAAGGATGGACATCATTTTGCTGGTAAAGTCGATGGCAACCACCAGGAACATCAATACCCCGGCGGCTACCCAGCGCAATTTCCCGATCACAGGTACTGGTCCAGTGGGAGTTGCAGCGCCTGCGCAATTTTCTTGAGCTGCTTCTCTTCTTCTTCCCCGATGCCGTCGTTGTCAGCGACATCAAGGCACAGGCAAAGAACATCAACAGCATCGTTTGTACCGGCAACGTCAGCCAGTTCGCGCAGCGCCTGAGCATTAGCAGAGCGCGGCGAAGCTTCATAGCGAGCACGGATATTGCTACTCATCTGTGCGATCTCACCAGCGAACGGTGCGAAAGCAGGCAATGCTGAAATGGTTTTTTCCAGAGTGGCGATTTCTTTCGCATCGCATGTGCCGTCGGCATACGCAATGGAGTAAGCACCCCACACCGTAGCTTCAACCGCGTCGCGGTTTTCCATTTTCTTAACTTCGACAACAGCTTTACGTGCTTTCTTTTTGAAGATACCGAACATAGTGACTTTCCTTTTAGCGGGTGAGCCAGCGCTCAGGAATGATCAGCCCACAGAGACAGTCACACCGACCGTTCCCTATGGCTCACCCCTGAAAGGCTCTGTGGTTGAATTGCGCCGAGCGTGGCGCGAAGAATTTCGGACATAAAAAAACCCGCACTGAGGCGGGTTTGGTGTCGTGTAGGCGTAATATCCCACGATGGAAAGCATACAGGACATTTTTATGCAAAGTCAACACTAACGTGCAAAAAAGTGTCGCCATTTGCTCCGATCCTATTAATAAGTTGTTGCCTTCTCAAATTCTACTGCCGCGTGACGCTCCCACTGGCGCAGGGTGTCCACCAGCATTTCATAAAAGGGTTTCCAGTTGCGTGACCATGAGGACTGATGGAGGTCCGGGAGACGCTTCAGAATGGCACGGTGTACCGTCGCCGAGGAGATAGCAGAGAAGCCATTACCAGAGCAACGTTCACACGTTTTGAAAACCGGTGCGCCACGTTCTTTGGTCGCTTTGCGATCCAGCACTTCACCTTTACCGCCGCATCTGCACCGCGCAAGGATTACCTTTTTCCCTCCGCAGGTTTCGCAAACCCTTTTCACCAGCTCATTTTTAATCTTCGGGGCCACCACTTCGGCACCGTCATCGTCGAAGATACCAGGATGTTTAACCACATCCTCATTCCCGGAGATAAAACCGGTACCGCTGCAACTGTGACATGTCACGCTGGTAGCCGCCGAACGGGAGTAATCAGCAAAGGCAAACTGCGCCAGCGTCAACATGCATGCTCCGAGCTTGTCGCCAGCGGCTTTGCGGACATTTTTAGGAGCGTTTTTGATAGCAACCTGCGCCAGCGCCTGAACTGCGAGCTGTTCATCTGTTTTGCTGATGCCGGACTTGCCGAAGAAAGCAGCCAGGCCGAAGCGTGCACGGCTGCTGGTGGTACCAATCGCCGCCATAACATCAGTGCCCGTGAGACGATCCGGAGAGGTTCCCTTTACATCGTCGCTGATATGCATTCCCTGAGGACTAAAATGTTTGAGTGCTGCTTCCAGTTTCATGCGGCCACCTGCTGTTTTTTATAGAAAACCATTTCACGAACCTGATCGCCGTTCATGAGCATGTCGTTAAAGTCCCCGTTATCCGGCCAGTAGATACTGACCTTATCGAGGTCGTTTTTTGCCATCAAATTGGCATGAGCACATTCCATAGCAGCCGCTAAACCGGTAGCACTGTTGATGTCACGGTCTGCAAAAATGATGAAGTTCTTTACGCCAGCTGGCACACGGAATTTCTTCATGAATCCGCTGGTCATGGTTGCCCATGTGTTTACTTTGTAGAGTTGCTTGCATGACAAAGCGGTTTCGATACCTTCCGCAATGCCAAGCGTGCTGGCGACCGGGAACATCCGGATTGCAACTGAACGAGCGTGATCCAGATAGCTCTCTTCCTGAAGAGATTTCTGGCGTTTTGCACCAACTGAATCCTTCAGCTGAGCTTTCCGATTACCGTCCAGCAAAGTTCTGTGCAGATAGCAAAGTTCTCCTTTGTCATCAGTGGCGAGAGAATACAGCGACTGAAAAACCTTCCCTCCGTAGCGTTCCTTTTCGTTAAACCTGATAGCCTCTTGAGGAAGCTGGTAAATGCCGCGCGCATTAAGATAATCAGCTCCAGAAGATCCTCGCAGCGGCGCCAGTTTTGCAAATTTGCTCAGCACTCTTTTACGCAGGCTGCCAGCGTTGCTGGTTTTAGGGATACTTTCGCGGCGGAACGTATTACCAATCAGCTCATCAATTTCGCGGCAAACCTCATTAAATGGTTTTCCCTGGGTTTGGGTCACCAGCTTGATACCATCACCGCTACCGCAGGTGCAGATCCATGTTCCAGCTCCGTCACGGTCATCGATACGGAATTTACCAATCGAATCGCAGAGCGGGCATTTCCCCCTAAAGTGGTTTTTCCCGGTGATCGGCGGCAGTCCGTAATGCTCAAAAATCATGGCCCAATGGCCTTTTGCTGCTTCTACCGTTTTCATGCTCTTTTTCCTAACTGCTGTCTGATGTCGCTGACGTGTTTAAGCGCCTGCTGAACTCTTGCCGGGTTCGGCTGCTCTTCTGCCTGCTTTTGCAGGCGCTGCTCTTTTTCACGTTGCCTAGCGAAGGCGATCAGCTTGTGCGTAATGAAGTTTGAAACTGTCGGTGTGATATCCATGGGGTAATCACTCAGGCCGTTCGGCCACTCCCCAAAGCGTTCACGGAAGGTGTGAGCACACCAGGCATCGCTGACAGGCTTTTTCCCCATCGATACGCGCTGGCGCTGATAAAATTTGATCTGGCTCCACCAGGCCTGTTTCTCTGCCTTGGTTGGCTGTCGCTGCTCGCCACCCAGCTTTTTGAGTTTTCGCCCGGTGTCGGTATCAATGTCCTCACCGGCCAGAGGTTTGTGACCACAGTTCGGGCATACATAAACACCAGCAGGTTTCATGAAGTGGCATTGCGAACATTCGTGCGGCAGCTTCTCCGCTCTTTCCTCAGCGGCCCGGCGCGCGCCCTCTTCCATCCCGTCAGATTTGCCCGGGAGATCGTCATATTCGATAGAGTCCGGATAACCGAGGCGGTGCACAGTGCCGCTGTGATCGAAGATAAGGCAGGAATCCTTGCCTGGCGCCGTGCGCAGGCCTCGCCCGATCGCCTGTAACCAGCAAATTTCGCTCTTAGTTGGCCTGGCGTAGATGATGCAGCGAACATCGCTGTCGAACCCGGCCACCAGCACGCCCACGCTGACTATGATTTTTGTGGCCCCAGTCTCAAAGCGATGGATGATGGTCTGTCGCTCTTCGGCCGGAGTGTCTGCGGTCATCACCTCGGCATTAACACCAGCCTGGTTGAACTGGATGGTCAGATAATTGGCATGGGCCACATTGACGCAGAAAGCGATTGTCGGCAGATCCCGGCCATTCTCAAGCCAGTTCTGGACGATATCGCCAACCAGCGTGGAACCACACATGATCTCCGCCAGTTGAGTCTCGTTGTAGTCGGTGCCGTACTGGAGAGACGGAGAGGTTTTAACGCCCTTCAGATCCGGCTTAGTTGGCGCGTAAAATTCGTATTTACTAAGGTCGCCGCGCTGGATCAGCTCGCCGATGGTGGTTGGCTTAATCAGTCGGTCATAGTATTTGCCCAGGAACGGGGAAAATGGTGTCCCCGAAAGGCCAATCACTTTCACGCCTTTTTCGCGCAGGCGTTCGATATCCTTCAGAATGCGTTTTTTTCGCAGGTGCGCTTCGTCGATAATCAGCAGATCGATATTGTCAGGGAACACGCGACGAATAAGCGTATCAGCGCTGGCAATTTGTATTTTGAGGGAAGGATCGTAGTTTGGGTGATCCGCCCAGACATAGCCGATTTCATCACCCGGCAACCCGTACTCCACAAAACGCTTTGCGGTTTGGGTAATGAGGATCTGGTAAGGCGCGCAAAACATTACCCGCATGCCACGACTGACGAACCCGGCAACGATGAAGGCGGCAAGTCCTGTTTTACCACTGCCCGTCGGCGAGTACACCATGAAGGTTTCTGTATCCTTCCAGTTACGGCGCAGCTGGTTAAGGGCTCGTTCCTGTGCAAAATTAGGTGTGATCGTCAGCTGCATTGTGCGGACCCCGCGGTAATGAGATAATAATTTTGTGATGTGGTTTTCATGGATTCCCCCTCACATGGCTGGTGGCCTCCCCAAAGGCTGCCAGCCTCCCTTCTGAATCAGTTCCCCTGAAAAATCACTCTTCCAGAAAGAACCCTTTTTTCTCAGCGCCTGAGCGCTTTGTACTACCTTGCTGATACAGGCGTTTTTTTAATTTCGCCTTTAAGACAGTGATCTACTTAACCAATGGATCTCTCCTGTTGGAAAAGACCCTATTCCTGCCCCTGCACCCAATCCCCCCCTTACCCCCCCTTTCCCTCTCCCCCATAAAAACGTACTACCTGCCTAGTACGAATGAGGAGTTGGGTCAGTTGGTTGCCAACCTGAACAGGCACCTTTAAGCCTGTTCTTGTCCGGGTACCTTTAAACCCGCAACAATCAGGAACGCGTTGGCGTTCCGGCCAGGGGAGGTTCGGCGGTATACCCCTGTAAAGCCCTGCCGTGATTTCTCACAAACAGGCGAAGCCGCATATTTGCTTCATGCCTTGCCCGGTTCTCCTTGCGGTATGAAGCGGGCTCGGCTTCGAACGATTCCTGATACACAGCTGCATAACGCTGAATGGCTTTTTGTCGTGCTGCTGCCGTTAGGCTCAGTAACTGCTGCTTGATCCATTCGGCATCGGCCTGGCTAAAAGCCACTGGCATATCAACCGGTTGATAATCAAGTGCCATATCACTGCTCTTTTTCTGGCTTTGGGAATAGCTCCGGTAAGTCAGGTCTGATTTGATATGCGGCAACTTGTCCTTCAGCAGCGGCTACAATTCTTAGAACGTGCTCTGCTTTAACTTTTTTTCCATGGCGCCATTTCCATACTGTTGCCTGAGAGACGCCGCAAAGCTTAGCCAGCGCCCCCTGGCTACCTGCCCGCCGGATGGCAATGTCGATTGGCTCTGAAATCATAAAACCCCCTTAGTAATTAAATATTACTTTAGCGATTATACTAGTTGTAAGCAAGGTGTCTAATTACTTTTTGACTTAAAAGGTCGTTTAAGCTAAGTTTTTAACAACTTATGGAGTAATTAGAATGAACAACAACACATACTCAGCCCGGTTAGTCGAAGCAATGAAAGAAGCTGGCTTTACACAAGCATCCCTTGCAAAAGCGGTGGGGATGTCTCAATCCAGCATCTGGAAGCTTACTTCAGGCGCGGCGAGCGGATCACGAAAGACTGTCCAGTTATCCCAGGTCCTTGGGGTTAGACCTGAGTGGCTTTCCTCAGGTGAAGGCCCCAAATACGTGGTAGGGCTTACTGAGGCCGAGGAGTCTATTTCACACGAGCCAGCAAGAGACACCTATCGTGTGGACGTTCTGGATGTTCAAGCCAGCGCAGGTCCCGGAACCTTCGTGTCCTCTGAGTTTATAGAGACAATAAGGGCTATAGAGTACACCGAAGAGCAGGCAAGGCTTATGTTTGGTAACCGACCAGCCCATGCTATCAAGGTCATTACTGTAAATGGCGACAGCATGGAGGGAACCATTGACCCTGGTGATTTTGTTTTCGTCGATACTTCGGTCAATCATTTCGAAGGCGATGGGATCTATGTCTTTATTTTTGGGAAGACTATTCATATCAAGCGATTACAAATGCTTAAAACAAGTTTGATGGTCCTTTCTGATAACAAGCTATATAACTCTTGGGAGATTGAGGAGAGCGATGAAGGTCAGTTCTACGTCCTTGGCAAAGTACTAATCAAACAATCAGCAGAATTTAAACGCTTCGGATAACCCTCTCCCACCCCACTGCTCGGGCCGCTTTAGCGGCCTTTTTTTTATCCTTACAACACAACAAACTACCATAGCGATTAATAAAAAATTACTTAAGTAGTTGACACCTCGTTTCATCCAGGCCATTCTAATTACAACCTAAGTGATTGGCGGTTTAAACAAGAGGTATCACCCTATGACCACTAGAAATATTATTCAGCTTATTGATATCCCTGATTTCAGATTTACCAATCAAGATCCGGATATTAACTATGCTGATGTTGCAGATGATTGTGATTCAAAAACCATTTCGACTATCGAAGCAATTCGTCATTTAAGCGAATCGATTTTCAGTATGTCTCTGGAAGAAGAGAAAGATAATGAAAAAATTCGCAATCTATCAGCCATTATTTATGACTTGGCAGACCTGGCAATTGCTACTAATAAAATCTCACAAACCGCAACTTATCTTTCTGGCGTAAAGGATGGCACTCATGGCGCATGAATTTTCTTTAGAACAAGCAAAAGAAAAGGCCCATCAAGCAGAAATAATTTGCCGCATGATGGAAGTGTACCCTAACAAAATGGACTGCACAGAAATTGAAGCTATAGCTTCGCTACTTAGCAAGTTAACTGGCGATGTATGCGCTTGGTTCATAGAAGAACAAGCCATAAAATCGAAGTAATAAAAAAACTAATTTTAACCATTTATTTCAGCTTAATTGCTGTGGAATCTCACACACTTTTTTTGGGTGGGCATTATGAGAAATAAAGACGCCTTTAAGACAGCAACGATGATGTGCAGCGCAGGTTATTGGGATATAGCAATTTTATTTTTAAAAAAAGCTTATGGGAGATAATCATGACTATACAGCAACGCCAAGACATTCAGGGGGTTAATATCAAAGCCGAGCAACTGGCTGGTCTATCGCAAACTTTATTTGAATACCACGACAAACTGGACCATTTCCAACTTAAAACTATTTGCTCTCTTGTTTATGACATTGCTGGCGAAATTCATGATTGGACCGAAAAAGAAGAGGAAATTGTTATGAGCTTAGAGGAGGAGGCTCGCCGCAATGGATAAATTAATCGAGACATATCGCCGCCGAATTTTAAAAGCAGCGTTATTACGCCACCAGCGTAAAACAGGCAGTAACTGCCTTGTTATTAAACTCAATAAAGGCGGCATTAACACGGTCGAGTTAACAGAGATTCTTCTCGATGGATTATTGAGAAAATTCGAAAGGCTTGCGATCAGTGAGTACGGGAATGTCGAAGGCGTAAAAGCTATCAAGGGAATTTACAGCAGCGCTGTTGATGTTAATGGCAGCGGTGAATTCCTTACGGATAGCGGGAAGGAGTTAATCGACGAGCACATTTCTGAGCTGGTTGAGTTCGTCAAAAAACAAAAAGTGGAGGCTCTGAAAACGGAGGGTCATGAAATGGGGGGATCTGATGGCACTTACAGCGATACGAATTCCTGAGTGGGTTCACCTCAAAGCGGTACACGTTTTAAGCCAGTTCAGGGCAAGGCGCATTCACCCCTGCCGAATGCACGGCTCCGGGAATTTGAGCCTCAAAGTTAACCATCGCTGGCGGCTACTCTCCCGCGATGGCGGAAAGAACTGGGAAGTAATGAGTCACGAACGATACAGCAAAGTTAAGGACCGGAAATGAACGATAAACGCACCGTAAGCATGATTGACCTGGCATTACAGAAACACGATACGCCAGTTGGCCCACTGTTCGTGGCAGTACGTCACGGCCGCACTAAAAAATGCTTCACGCGAGATACGGCGATTCGCTATCTGGCTTTCTTCATGACCACCGAGGCTTTTGAGCGTTCAGGGTTTCCGCAGCGTCACCCGCGGGAGCGTATTGATCGGGCTGATATGGAGGTTTGGCGAGACGGTGAAACAAAGGCTGAGTATTTGGCCGCCCACCAGCGTTGTGTTCGCCGTCTGCGCCGTATTCTGGCGCGCAAGCGAGAAATGGAAAAATGGTGTGAAAAATGGGACGCGATGCACGAGCGCTACGTCAAAGAACGTGACGAACTCAAAGCAACAAAGCCTGCCGGGGTACGCTGAATGAAAATCCAATACCAGGACTATGGCGCTGTAGCAAATATCGTTATCTCCAGCACCGTATTCGAGTACCGGAAGCATAACAGGGTAGTTGAAAACACTCTGTTTCTGGTGCCAACCGTAGTGAGTTCACGGCACGGAACTTTCATCCTGAAAACGGTTATTTCAGGTAAAAGCCGTGATGCATTACGCGCTTACAGAACTGCAATCAGGGAGGCGGCACGATGAATACAGCGTTTGAAATATGGGTACGTATGCGATACGGAAATCGTTACGACCTGACACGGGATATTCAGGGGCTTTATTGCCGGGAAGTGGTTAAGCGGATGTTTGAAGTGTGGTGCCACTGCCGTGGCCTGGATGTAGTGTGAGGTGATTATGAGCAACGTTGTTCTTCTGGTACCGAATGACTGGGTTAGCGAAAAGGTTCTGATTGCGGTTACCGGGCTCAAGCCCGGAACCATCACCCGCGCCAGAAAAGAATCCTGGATGCTCGGCCGCGAGTACCTGCACATTTCACCAGATGGCAATCCCAAGCCTTCGAGCGAATGCATGTACAACAGGAAAGCCGTTGATCAGTGGATCGAGGCGCAGAAAAAAAATCAACCAGGTGCGAAGACAGCATGAAAAGCAGTACACTCGTCCACGCTCCTGGACGTCAGGAGGGATCAATGGCTAATGCATCATACCCGACAGGCGTCGAAAACCATGGCGGTTCGCTCCGCATCTGGTTTCTATATAAAGGTAAACGTGTCAGGGAAAACCTCGGTGTCCCTGACACTGCAAAAAATCGCAAGATAGCTGGTGAGCTGCGTTCTTCGGTTTGTTTTGCGATAAGAATGGGGAATTTTAACTATGCAGAAAAATTCCCAAACTCACCGAACCTTGCCCGGTTCGGTCAGGATAGAAAGGAAGTTACTGTGCTGGAGCTTACCGAAAGATGGTCGGAACTGAAGAGAATGGAGATCAGCTCTAATACCATGAGTAGGTACGAGTCCATCATAAAAAATATGCTTCCGCGCATCGGCGAAAATAAAATGGTTTCTGCGGTGACCACTGAAGATTTGCTGTATGTCAGAAAGGAGTTGCTGACGGGTTTCCATGTAATGAAGAAGGATCACCGGACACAGGTAAAAGGCCGGAAATCGTCCACGGTGAATAATTACATGATGCTGATGGCCGAGATCTTCCAGTTTGCAGCTGATAACGGCTACGCAAAGGAAAACCCGTTTAGCGGAATTAACCGTCTCAGGAAGGCAAAAGACGAACCTGATCCACTCACGACAGACGAGTTCATCAGGTTCATTCAGGCATGCGGACACCAGCAGATGCGAAACCTCTGGACTGTTGCCGTCTATACCGGAATGAGGCATGGGGAATTATGTGGTCTTGCATGGGAAGATATCGATCTCACTGCGGGCACCATTACGGTTAAGCGTAACCTGACCCAAACGTATGAGTTCACCCTGCCAAAAACCGAGGCGGGCACTGACAGGGTGATTTATCTCATACAACCAGCTATTGATGCCCTGAGGAATCAGGCCCAGTTGACACGCCTTGGCCGGCAGTTTGAGGTTGAAGTGAAGCTGCGGGAGTACGGACAATCTGTCATTCAACCCTGCACTTTCGTGTTCAGCCCTCAATGCGTCAAACGTGGACCTCGCACAGGATATCACTACGCGGTTAATTCGATTAATAAAATTTGGGCCCCGATAATCAAGCGAGCCGGTATTCGTTACCGCAACGCGTATCAGTCACGACATACCTATGCGTGCTGGTCATTATCAGCTGGTGCTAACCCAAACTTTATAGCAACTCAGATGGGGCATACCGATGCACAGATGGTTTACAAGGTGTATGGAAAGTGGATGTCAGAGAAGAGCGCCGATCAGGTTTCTCTGCTCAACCAGACGCTTTCACGCTTTGCCCCATCACTGCCCCAAAGCATGGTAATAGCGCAGTAGAAAACCTGAAATTCAAGTTGTTAGCAGTCGTATCGCTACATTTTTATAACACGGGGCACGAAATGCTCTCGACCATAAAGTGTGCTTATGTTGTGATCGGGGTTCAATAAATCACTAAACAGGGTATACTCCGGAGTTGTTTATTGTACTAAACGCTCCCGTGAGAGGATGCTACAGCGCACCTATGACTCAATTCGCTTCTCCGGTTCTGCATACGTTGCTGGATACCGACGCGTACAAGCTGCATATGCAGCAAGCCGTGTTTCACCACTATCATGATGTCCATGTTGCGGCGGAATTTCGCTGCCGGGGTGACGACTTGCTGGGTATCTACGCAGATTCCATTCGTGAACAGGTCGAGGCCATGCAGCATCTGGCGCTCACCGATGACGAATATCAGTGGCTTTCAGGCCTGCCTTTCTTTAAAGCGGATTATCTGAACTGGCTGCGTGAGTTCCGCTATAACCCGGAACAGGTCACCGTCACCAATGATAACGGCAAGCTGGACATTCGTCTGACCGGCCCGTGGCGTGAGGTGATCATGTGGGAAGTGCCGCTTCTGGCCGTGATCAGCGAGCTGGCCCACCGCTATCGCTCCCCTGAAACCGGTGTGACGCAGGCGGTTGCCGCTCTGGAGAATAAACTCGTTGAGTTTTCCAGACTGACCGAAGGGCTGGATATGTCCCGATTCCGTCTGATGGACTTTGGCACGCGCCGCCGCTTCTCTCGCGAGGTTCAGGAAGCCATTGTCAGACGTCTGCAACAGGAGCCGTGGTTCGTTGGCACCAGTAACTACGATCTGGCACGTCGCCTTGATTTAACGCCTATGGGCACCCAGGCGCACGAATGGTTCCAGGCGCACCAGCAGATCAGCCCTGACCTTGCCAACAGCCAGCGCGCCGCCCTCGCCGCGTGGCTAAAGGAATACCCGGATCGGCTGGGTATTGCCCTTACCGACTGCATTACCATGGACGCGTTCCTGCGCGACTTTGGCCCTGAGTTTGCCGAACGCTACCAGGGTTTGCGCCATGATTCCGGGGACCCGGTTGAATGGGGTGAGAAAGCCATCGCCCATTACGAAAAACTGGGCATCGACCCCATGAGTAAGGTGCTGGTCTTCTCCGATAACCTTGACCTGGCGAAAGCCGTCGACCTTTATCGCCATTTCTCATCGCGGGTGAACCTGAGTTTCGGGATTGGTACGCGGTTAACCTGTGATATTCCTCAGGTGAAACCGCTGAACATCGTCATAAAACTGGTGGAATGTAACGGTAAGCCGGTCGCGAAGCTCTCCGACAGTCCGGGCAAAACCATCTGCCATGACAAAGCGTTTGTCCGCGCATTACGTAAAGCCTTCGATCTGCCTCAGGTTAAAAAAGCCAGTTAACGGCTTCGGGGGAGCCTTCATGGCTCCCCTTCTCTTATTAATTTCTTATTTCTTCTCATAAGACGGTGAAATTTACTTGTCTGATAGCGGATGGCAGGTAACATAGATATCCCCCCTATAAGGGCGGACAAGTGTTTATTTTTTCCGACTATTAACAGAGAGAATATTATGAGCGTTGTGCCTGTAGCCGACGTACTCCAGGGCCGTGTCGCCGTTGACCAGGAGGTCACCGTGCGCGGATGGGTGCGTACTCGCCGAGATTCTAAAGCTGGCATCTCCTTCCTCGCCGTCTATGACGGTTCCTGCTTTGATCCTGTACAGGCCGTCATTAATAATTCTCTGCCCAATTACAATGATGACGTTCTGCACCTGACAACCGGCTGTTCCGTGATCGTCACCGGTGTTGTGGTGGCCTCTCCGGGCCAGGGTCAGAGCTACGAAATTCAGGCGACCTCGGTGGAAGTGACCGGCTGGGTTGAAGATCCTGACACCTACCCGATGGCTGCAAAGCGTCACAGCATCGAATATCTGCGTGAAGTCGCGCACCTGCGTCCGCGCACCAACCTGATTGGTGCGGTTGCCCGCGTGCGTCATACGCTGGCGCAGGCGCTGCATCGTTTCTTTGACGAGCAGGGTTACTTCTGGGTTTCTACTCCGCTGATCACGGCTTCCGATACCGAAGGCGCAGGTGAAATGTTCCGCGTTTCAACGCTGGATATGGAAAACCTGCCGCGTACGCCGGAAGGTAAAGTCGATTACGACAAAGACTTCTTTGGTAAAGAAGCCTTCCTGACGGTTTCCGGCCAGCTCAACGGTGAAACCTACGCCTGTGCGCTGTCTAAGATCTATACCTTCGGCCCAACCTTCCGTGCGGAAAACTCCAACACCAGCCGTCACCTGGCGGAATTCTGGATGCTGGAGCCGGAAGTGGCCTTTGCCGATCTGAATGACGCGGCAGCCCTGGCAGAAGCGATGCTGAAATACGTGTTTAAAGCCGTTCTCGAAGAGCGCGCAGACGACATGAAATTCTTCGCTGAGCGTGTCGATAACGACGCCATCGCCCGTCTTGAGCGCTTCGTCTCCGCAGACTTCGCGCAGGTGGATTACACCGACGCGGTCGCTATCCTGGAAAAATGCGGTGAGAAATTCGAAAACCCGGTTTACTGGGGCGTGGATCTCTCCTCCGAGCACGAACGTTATCTGGCAGAGAAGCACTTTAAAGCACCGGTTGTGGTGAAAAACTATCCGAAAGACATTAAGGCGTTCTATATGCGCCTTAACGAAGACGGTAAAACCGTTGCCGCGATGGATGTCCTGGCGCCGGGCATTGGTGAGATCATCGGTGGCTCCCAGCGTGAAGAGCGCCTGGATGTGCTGGACGCGCGTATGCAGGAGATGGGCCTTAACCCGGCGGACTACAGCTGGTATCGCGATCTCCGTCGCTACGGCACCGTTCCACACTCCGGCTTTGGCCTGGGCTTCGAACGTCTGATTGCTTACGTAACAGGTGTTCAGAACGTACGTGATGTGATTCCGTTCCCACGCACACCGCGTAACGCAAGTTTCTAACCGACCAAATCATTAATGGCCAGCAAATGCTGGCCATTATTTTATCCTGCAATGTCAGTTTTCGTCAGTCAGAAGTAAGCGTCTTTAAACCACAACCCCGCTATTACCTCTACCTGTTACGTTTTGTTTCCACGAAATATCCTGAGACAAAAAAATAACCCCATTCTTATTGCGCTTAAAACAATTCTTACGCATTAGCATAAAAAACAACCAATTTCACAGCCATCTGGATGGCTTTTGTCGATCATAAGAAAAAATGAGCCGTTTAACTTCTGTTTATACGAAAGGCCTTTAGCTAAATTAAACATAAGGAAATCATATATATAAGAATAAAGCGGATGTTTAATTCGCCAGGCGGCACTGAAATTTGAGGTGCTTCACAAAGTTCCCAAAAATACATATTTAGTTACACATATTTTCTTTTGGTAACTGAATCTTGAAGATTGTAGCACTTTCAGTGTAGCGAAACGGTTCTATGAATGGAAAGATGCCTGTCAGACACATAAAGACACCTAACTCTCATCAATAGTTCCGGAAATATTTATTGACAGAATTTATTGGCGGCAGTGGCGAGTGTCATAAAAAAACCAATGAGGGTAATAAATAATGATGAAGCGCAATATCCTGGCAGTGGTAGTCCCTGCCCTGCTGGTAGCCGGTGCAGCAAACGCTGCTGAAATCTATAACAAAGACGGCAACAAATTAGATCTTTACGGGAAAGCAGTTGGCCTGCATTACTTCTCTGATTACGCGGGCAACGATGGCGACAACACTTACGCGCGTCTGGGCTTCAAAGGTGAAACTCAGATCAACGATCAGCTGACTGGCTACGGTCAGTGGGAATACAACTTCCAGGGTAACAACTCTGAAGGTGGCGATGCACAGAACGGCAACAAAACCCGTCTGGCATTCGCAGGTCTGAAATTTGGTGACGCAGGCTCCTTCGACTACGGTCGTAACTACGGTCTGGTCTATGACGCAATCGGCATCACCGATATGCTGCCTGAGTTCGGCGGCGACACCGGCGCGAGCGATAACTTCTTCGCAGGCCGTACGGGTGGTCTGGCGACTTACCGTAACAGCAACTTCTTCGGCCTGGTTGACGGTCTGAACTTTGGTGTTCAGTACCTGGGCAAAAATGAACGTGATGACGCAGTACGTTCCAACGGTGACGGCTGGGCAACCTCTCTGAGCTATGATTTCGACGGTTTCGGCATTGTGGGTGCTTATGGTGCAGCTGACCGTACCAACAACCAACAGACGCTGGAATGGGGTAAAGGTGACAAAGCTGAACAGTGGGCAACCGGCCTGAAATATGACGCGAACAACATCTACCTGGCAGCTATTTATGGCGAAATGCGTAACGCAGCGCGTCTGGGCAGCCGTGGTTTCGCTAACAAGTCTCAGGACTTCTCTGTCGTCGCTCAGTACCAGTTCGACTTCGGTCTGCGTCCATCCATCGCTTACTACAAATCTAAAGCGAAAGACGTAGAAGGTATCGGTGACGAAGACTACATCAACTACATCGACGTTGGTGCGACATACTACTTCAACAAAAACATGTCTACCTATGTTGACTATCAGATCAACCAGCTGAAAGACGATAACAAGCTGGGCATCAACAATGACGATATCGTGGCTCTGGGTCTGGTTTACCAGTTCTAATCAGCACACCTCGTTGTTATATGCTTAATGAACAGGGCTTCGGCCCTGTTTTTTTATTCCTGAGAGAAAATAATAGCGACTTTTGAAAAGCCGCACGCTTTTCGTCGCAAACGGTTGGCATTTTGTAAATCTACCGTTAACCTGATAGCGGATTTCACTTCTGTAATCACAATGGAACTTCGTCATGTTTGAGAACATTACTGCCGCTCCTGCCGACCCAATTCTGGGCCTGGCCGATCTGTTTCGTGCCGACGACCGCCCTGGCAAAATCAACCTGGGTATTGGTGTATATAAAGATGAAACCGGCAAAACTCCGGTACTGACCAGCGTCAAAAAAGCTGAGCAGTATCTGCTGGAAAACGAAACCACCAAAAACTACCTCGGTATTGATGGTATCCCTGAATTTGGTCGCTGCACCCAGGAGCTGCTGTTCGGCAAAGGCAGCACCATTGTGAGCGAAAAACGCGCCCGCACGGCGCAGACCCCAGGCGGTACCGGCGCACTGCGCGTGGCGGCAGATTTCCTGGCGAAAAACACCTCTGTGAAGCGTGTGTGGGTAAGCAATCCAAGCTGGCCGAACCACAAGAGCGTTTTTAATTCTGCGGGTCTGGAAGTGCGTGAATACGCCTACTACGACGCGGCAAACCACGCGCTGGATTTCGACGGTCTGCTGGCCAGCCTGAGCGAAGCCCAGGCGGGCGATGTGGTGCTGTTCCACGGCTGCTGCCATAACCCAACCGGTATCGATCCTACGCTTGAGCAGTGGGAACAGCTGGCTAAGCTGTCCGTTGATAAAGGCTGGCTGCCGCTGTTCGACTTCGCTTACCAGGGCTTTGCCCGTGGTCTGGAAGAAGATGCAGAAGGTCTGCGCGCATTCGCCGCCGTGCATCAGGAGCTGATTGTCGCAAGCTCCTATTCCAAGAACTTTGGTCTGTATAACGAGCGTGTCGGCGCCTGTACGCTGGTGGCTGCTGACGAAGCAACCGTCGATCGCGCATTCAGCCAGATGAAGTCCGTGATCCGCGCTAACTACTCTAACCCACCGGCACACGGTGCGTCTGTGGTCGCGACGATCCTGAGCAACGATGCGCTGCGCGCAATCTGGGAACAAGAGCTGAACGATATGCGTCAGCGCATTCAGCGCATGCGTCTGCTGTTTGTGAACACGCTGGCTGAGAAAGGCGCTGACCGTGACTTCAGCTTCATCATCAAGCAGAACGGCATGTTCTCCTTCAGCGGCCTGACCAAAGAGCAGGTGCTGCGCCTGCGTGAAGAGTTTGGCGTGTATGCCGTTGCCTCTGGCCGCGTGAACGTTGCAGGTATGACGCCTGACAACATGGCGCCGCTGTGCGAAGCCATTGTCGCGGTGCTGTAACCTGCACCCATAAAAAAAGCCTGCATCGCGCAGGCTTTTTTATTTTACCGGGTTTACCAGACAGGCATTTCATCCTGAAGGAACGGGTTATGCAACCGCTCATCGCCCAGCGTCGACATTGGTCCGTGTCCAGGGATAAACGTCACATCATCACCTAACGGCAATAACTTCTGCTTAATCGACTGAATCAGTTGACCGTGATCGCCGCGTGGGAAATCGCTGCGTCCTACGCCCCCTTTGAAAATCACGTCACCGGAAATCAGCAGGCGCGACACGTCATCAAAGAAGACGATATGGCCGGGCGTATGCCCTGGGCAATGCAACACCTGTAAAGTTACATTCCCTACGTTAACGCGATCGCCTTCGTTCAGCCAGCGGTCCGGTGTCAGTGGCTGACAGTCATCCAGACCAAACATGCGGCTTTGGGCAGGTAGCCCCTGAAGCCAGAACTCATCTTCTTTTTCCGGGCCGATAATCGGCACACCGTAGTGTTCAGCCAGTTCTGCCGCTGCACCCACATGGTCGAGATGGCCATGGGTGAGTAAAATCTGCATCAGCGTTACACCGCTGGCAGCGACTTCTTGCTTGATTGTCCCTGCGTCTCCACCGGGATCGACAAGCGCGGCCAGTTTAGTTTGTTCACACCAGATCAATGAACAGTTCTGTGAGAACGCGGTAACCGGAATAATACGATAGTTCATACTGCTCCTGTGTTTCGTTATTACCAGTGCCGAACCGGCCCGGTATCAATATGCACAAAGTTGCTACGTGGGTAGTATCCTACACCACCTGCGCGCATAGATAACGCCGCTTTGCGAATATTGGCTAACGAAACGCCTTCAATATGGAAATCCATCGCCTGCCCTTTAGTGTGATAGCTTTTTTTCGCTACCCCACGGCTGTGGGCGCGCAGTTCATTGTTGGTATCCAGAGAGCGATAGCCAGAAATGAGTTGCACCGGCCTTTTGGTCCCCAGCAGTCCCTGCAAGCGGTAAAGCTGATCGAATAATCCAGGGTCGATGGCTTTGATTTTATTCGCGCGGAAATCACGGAAAAAATGGTTGAGTCTTGCTAATTCATCCTGAATATAGCCTCTGCCATCGAAAAATTCCGCTTTAAGCGTCTCACCAGTATGCAGATTGTTGAGCGTTAAAATACGCGGACGAGGTGTCGAGAGGGTGGCAAATGCTGGCGTCGGAAGGATGGCTGCTGCGCCCAGCGCAACGCCACCTAACGCCAGCAATTTGCGGCGATTAGCGTCAAATTTGTCCATGATAATCAGGTCTACAGGTAAAAGAAATTGTCAATATGCTTAGCGCACGAAGGGCACCATAACTGGCAAAGCCTGCTACGTCAAGGCACCCAACCCCAGTGAATACGCGGCTTGCAGACAGATCGCCTCATATTCACCATAACTTACGACAATCATTTTTACCGAACTACTTCATTTACCTGATTAATTGTTCCGCTTTTGGCAAAATTTGTGCGCCGGATCGCGCTGTCAGATCATAATTGTAAATATCTGTGCGATACTGGGTGCGTCCGTCCGCGCCTACAAACGCCGTCAGATAGTAAAGATTGACCGGAATATTGTGGCGAATATTGACGTAACGCGTATCCCCCTGCTTCAGGGCATCTGATATCCGCGCATCGTTCCAGCCTGCATCCTGCAACAGCATATTCGCCAGCTCGGAGGCCTTGTTCACCCGAACACAGCCCGAGCTGAGCGCGCGTGCATCTTTCTGGAACAGATTATGGTTCGGGGTATCATGCAGGTAGATAGCGTCCGAACTTGGCATATTGAATTTGTAACGTCCCAGCGAGTTATGGGCGCCCGGTGCCTGCTGGAAACGGAACGGCAGGTTCGATGGCGTAATCGTTGACCAGTCGACCATCCAGGGATCAATCGCTTCTTTGCTGTTCCAGCCCCGCATCACCGTATAGTTATGTCGCTCCAGATAACCCGGGTCATTCCATACCTTAGGCAGGATATCTTTGCGCGCCAGCGTCGGCGGCACGTTCCACGGCGGGTTAACCACCACGTTATTCAGCGCGCTGCTCATCATTGGCGTTTTACGGTCAGGTCGGCCGACAATCACGCGGGACGCCAGCACTTCGCTACCGTCCTGATAGTAGACCAGGGAGTACGCCGGAATGTTGACCATAATGCCGGTGGATAACGTGCCCGGCAGCAAGCGCAAGCGCTGGATATTCAACGCCAGCACCCCTGCCCGCTGGGCCGGAGAGACGTTCAGCCAGTCGCGAGTAGATGGACCAATCACGCCGTCAGCGCCAAGCCCCTGCCCAGCCTGGAACTGCTTCACTGCGGCGACCAGCTCGCGATCGTAAGCGGCGGGCTTATTGCTCAACGCAACGGCCGTTTTCTCTTTTACCGGCGCCGACGGGCTGACGACCGCATTTTGCGTCTCGTCACCGGGCAGCGCAATTTTAGGGCCGCTGTCGAGAATGCCGGAGCGTTTCATAATTTCGCGGATCGCAGGCACATCGCTGCTCCACTGCCCCGGACGCAGCGTTGTGGTGCCACGCAGCTGAGGCCACGGGCGGGAATCCGCAACCAGCTCAAGAAGCGACTGATGCATCGTGGCATATTGCGGATGGGCAGGCGCAAGGCTTGCGATAAAGCGCGGCAGTTCGCCGTTATCCAGCGACAGCTGCCACTGATTAATGACGGACAGCGCAGGCGTCGCCAGCTTGTACGGTTTACTGCTGTATAACCAGCGGTTGCCGTTCACCGAAATCCCCGCCACAAACTGTAAGTAGCCCATCATGGCATCAGACAGCACCACGTCACGCGCCTGTCCGGTAACGGCAGGGTCGGTCAGGAGCTCAACCCAGGTCGTGAACTGCGGCTGAAAACCTGCAATCGCCACTTCAGCCAGTTGCTGCTGGAAGGCACGTACCGCCTCGCGATTTTCCCACATCGGTTTCATATCGCGCGCAGCGTAAAGCAGCGTGAGCTGGTTAATATAAGCGGGAGTATAGCCCGAGGGCAGGCCGGTCATAAGCTGCTGGCGTAATGATTCAGTATCGATGCCTTCCGGCAGCGGTTTAATGCCGGCCATGATGGCCGTCGCCGGAGACTGATCCAGCGGTTGTGACAGCGACGTCGGCTGCGCGCCCATCGTCGCGGAGCTGTCAGTCGGTACAATTTCAGGCTCATCGGCCTGAGCGGTAAACAGTGGAGCAAACATCACTGTCAGGCACAAACTCAGCGCAGACAGCTGACGACCACGATTTTTCTTAAGCAACATCCCTTGCCCCCTGTTTTTCACGACATGCCCATTATTCTGGAGCTTTCCTTCAGTATAGAAAGGCATACTCGCTGCTGCCTTACCTTATGTAAAGAAGTTTAAAGATAACGCAGCCCTGAACACAAGTTAAGTGAATAAAAAAAGCGGCGCATGAGCGCCGCTATTTGTCGCACCCCGGGTTAAGAGGCGTCAGCCGTGCCCGGTAATGACTCCGGTGGCTGCGGGGCGAAACCACGCAGGCCCACGACGTGTACGTGTTCACTGTTCTGAAACACCTTACGCACCAGCTTATAGGTTGTCCCTTTTTCCGGACTGATGTTTTCCGGCGCCGCGATGATGAGCTGCATATCGAGTCGCTCGCAAAGCTCAAACAGCGTGGCGATGGAGCGGGCGTCGAGACGCGCGGCTTCATCGAGGAACAGCAGACGGCATGGCGAGATGTCTTTGCCGCGCAGACGACGCGCTTCATCTTCCCAGCTCTGCACCACCATCACCAGAATCGACATACCGGTACCGATGGCTTCACCGGTAGAGAGCGCACCGGATTCCGCGCGCAGCCAGCCGTCTGAGCCACGGTTAACCTCAACTTCCATTTCCAGATAGTTGCGGTAGTCCAGCAGCTCCTCGCCGATGGTTTGCGGCGTACGCTGGCCCATGTCAATCTGCGGATTCAGACGCTGATATAGCTTCGCCAGCGCTTCGGAGAAGGTCAGGCGGTTACTGTTGAACAGATCCTGATGCTGTTCTTGCTGTTCAGACAACACGTCCAGCAGCGTGGAGTGCGCCTCACGCACGTTCACGTTCAGCCGCACGCTGTTGACCTGGCCAAACGACACGCTTTGCAGGCCCTGGTTCAGCTGACGGATACGGTTCTGCTCGCGCTGAATGGTTTTACGAATAATATTCGCCACGCTGCGGGAGCTGATTGCCAGCTTCTGCTCGCGGGAGGTCAGCTCCTCCGTCAGTCGGCCCAGCTCGATCTCCATCTGTTCGATCGCTTCCACCGGATCGTCGGTACGGATGATGTCCTGACGAATACGCTCGCGTAAGTGCTGATAAACCGCCACGAAGAACTGAATTTTGCGCTCAGGACGCTTCGGATCTTCGGACATACGCAGCACGTCGCGCAGGTGTTCGTTATCCGCCACCGCCAGACGCAGCGCCCCCAGCGCCTTATCCGACATAGAGCGCAGTTCATCGGCTGACAGGTACGCCAGCTCGCGACGATGCAGACGACGCTCCACGTTGTTATCTTTCACCATGCGCATCACCGCGCACCACCCCGCCTTCGCGGTCACAACCTGTTCACGCATCTCATGATAGTCACGCTCCAGCTTGCGCAGGCGTCGCGTCAGGTTGTCCATCTCTGCTTCACAGAAGGTCAGCGCTTTTTCCAGCTGATTACGACGCGCGCGGTTGTTACTGAGCTGAGCATGCAGCTCATCGCGGCGAATACGCGCCCGCTCTTCTGCACCGCTGTCGGCGCGCACGCCGATGTCCTGCAACTCTTTATGCAGATCGTTTAACAGCTCTTTCTTGGTGTCGAAGGAGCTTTTCAGCGAGGCCATGACCTGGCTGTACTGGCTCAGCTGTGCGGCGTGAGTACGCATCGCTTCACGGGCGCGCGTACGCTCTGCTTCGGCCTGCTCAAGACGCTCGCGCAGCTTTTCATTAAGATCACTGTTCCCGCTCAGCATTTCTGCTGAATCGGAGTAGCCGAAGTGTGCGCGACGTTGCACCACTTCCGTCAGGGCAAACGCCTGCTGACGCGCTTCGCGCTGCACCTGCTGTGACCAGGCGTAATCTTCTTTTAACTGCTCAAACTGTTCCGGGTCGCTCTGGAGAACGGAAACCATCGGCTCCAGTTTTGCCAGCTGATTGCCGTGCTGCTGCACAAAGCGCGCCGCTTCCTGCGCTTCGTCCAGACGTTCCTGAATTTCGTCCACGCGGTCGGCGAGCGTATCGTCCGCCAGCAGGTTCAGGCGCGGCAGGATGCGGTTAAGGGCCGCAACGCCCTCTTTCGCCTGCTCGAACTGCACGCGGCTTTGCTGGTTGTCATTTTCATGGCTGGCAAGCGCACGCTCCAGCTCACCACGGCGGGTGTTGAGCTTGCGGATTTCAGCTTCCGGATCGGGCTCAAAGGCAACGCCCAGGTGGCTGCCGATAAAGCGGCTGAACGCCTGATGCAGACGCTGCGTTTTTTGAACATCAAACGACAGGGTTGCAAAACGTTCAGAAAGCGTTTCGCGCTCAGCGTGCAGGCTTTCAATACGGTTTTCACGCGCGGCGCGGCCAAACAGCGGCAGTTCCGGGAAGCGCGAATAGCGCCACTGGCGATCGGCGATTTTCACCACCACCGCTTTTTCCAGCTCGTCGACGCTGAATACGCTGTCATCAAACGACTGCGGATCCCCTTCGATGAGGTAGAGATCTTCCGGGCAGTCTTCCAGCCCTGCAAGCTGGTCCGAAATCAGCGACAGATCCGGCACCACAATCGCGTTACGGGATGGACCGTACAGCGCGGAGAAGTACGGCGCATCGTCCAGGCCGACATCGTCGTAAATTTCAGACAGCAGCACGCCGCCGAAACGCTCGGCTAAGGCATTCAGGCGCGGATCTTCTGAGCCGCCAGGCTGGCTTAAACGCTCGATCTCTTCATCGACGTCACGCTTGCGCGCACCCACTTCGTCACGCTCAACAATCGCTTCACGCTCGCGCTCCAGCAGCTGTTGCATGTACTCGGTGACGTCCTGGCTGGAGGCAAACTCCTGGCCACACTGTTCGCTGAGCTGGTTCAGGCTGCTTTGTGCAGCCAGCCAGATCGGCGCACGCTGTAAGAGCGTCTTCGAACGCGACTGAAGCTGTTCCAGCTCCTGACGCAGCGTCATGCGCTGTTCGCTGGCGTTCGATACGGTATCCGACAGGGCCGCAATACGCGCTTCCAGCTCCTGGTGCAGGGCCTCAAGCTCGTCGAAATCGTAATTTTTACCCTGACGCTTGCAGAATTCCGCCAGCAGACGCTCGGCTTCCTGCTGTTCACGCAGACGCTGTTCCAGCTCGTTCAGGCGCATGCGCAGCGGCTGCACCTGTTCGGCCAGATGGCGTTGATTGACGCCGTCGCGCAGCAGCTCACGGGCAACGTCCCACGCTTCGTTACGCGCCAGCGGACCGTTGATCGCCACCACCAGCTGGTACGCCTGCTCAAACTGGCTATGCGCCGTTTGCGCCACGCTCATTTTCTGATCGAGAGAAAGCAGTTTCTCAGTGGCTTCCTGCTCTTTGGCCTGGAAGGTATCCAGCCATTCGTCAGCGCTTTCCGGGGTCAGGTCCGGCAGATGGCACAGCTCTTTGGCACGCTGCAACGCCTGCAACGCCTGGTTGTACTGAATCGCACGCGTCTGCTGCACGTCCAGCGCCTGCTGGTAATCAGCAAGCTGGCTTTTCAGCTCATCCACTTCCAGCTCGGCGGCTTCCGCGCGGGCTTCGTTCTCTTCCTGCAATTCGGCAGCTTCGGCCACCACTTCATTTTGCTCTTCAAGACGAATTTGCAGCTCATCCAGATCGGCTTCATAGCGCTCGATTTTTTCCTGCTGACGCAGCGCGGTCTGCACCAGGTTCAGGTGATCGCTGGCCGCCTGGTAATCGGCTTCCAGATCCCCTTCCGCACCGTTGTGCTCGCCCAGTTCGCGCGCCATTTCGACATGCTTATACTGCTCAGCCACCAGCTGTTTGCGGGAGGTAAACAGCTCGCGGCGATACTCCAGCGCCTGGTCGAGATGAATACGGCGCTCGTTGGCGTGGCGCATATAGTCCGCCGCCACGTAGTTGGTGGCTTCGCTGATCAGGTGCTTAAACAGGTCGCGGTCAGACTGTGTGACGCGAATCGCTTCCAGCGTCATGCGGTTTTCACGCAGCGCGGCTTCCATATCCTGGAAGGCCTTACGCACGCCGCTGTTTTCCGGCAGCAGGTAGTCGCGCAGGGAGCGAGTAATGGCGCTGGAGATACCGCCGTACAGGGAGGCTTCAATCAGACGGTAGTATTTACTACGATCTGACGCGCTGCGCAGACGACGGGCTACCACGCCGAGATCGAACATCAGAGAGTGATAGTCGGTAATGGAGTTAAACTGCTTAAACTGCACGCCTTCGATAGCTTCCAGCTTGTCTTTCAGCTCCTGGAGCGTGAGGACGCGCGCCTGACGTTCATTCAGGGTTTCCGTCAGCAGCGCGGTCGGCTGTACGGAGGTTGGTAGTCCCTGGATCGCAAACGGTTTGATATCTACTTTACGGTCGCGGCCAGCAACCTGTTGCAGACGCACGCCTACAACCACGCGCTGATGGCGGGAGTTGATCACGTCCAGCACTGAATAACAGACGCCCGCTTTCAGCTTACCGTGCAGACCTTTATCACGAGAGCCGCTCGTGGCGCCCGCTTCAGTGGTGTTACGGAAGTGCAGCAGGGTCAGGTCAGGGATCAGCGCCGTCACGAAGGCCGCCATGGTGGTGGATTTACCCGCCCCGTTACCGCCGGAGAGCGTTGTCACCAGCTCATCCAGATCGAATGTTCGGGCAAAGAAGCCGTTCCAGTTGATCAGCGTTAGTGAGCGAAATTTACCGCGTTCAATCATTACTCTTCCTCCCCGCTATCCGGCTGATTCTCTTCGTGCTCGTCATTGAGCTGCAAATGGTTTTCCACCGGCATCGCTTCACCGTCACGGATCATGCGCAGCTGCGCTTCACGCGCATCGTCACCCGCACGCACGTCGGCGCCAAAACGGAAGACCGATTCGGTAATACGGAACTTGCTGCTGTCGTGACCCATGAACCAGACCATTCCCAGACGGCGCAGACGGTTCAGGGAAGAGCGAACTTTTTCCTGTAATTTCTGACGGTCCAGATCGGACCCCGTTGAGCGGTTATTCACCAGCTTGAGCAGCTTGCTTTCATCCGCCAGCGACAGCAGCTCATCGTAAAGCTCCTGCTGGGTGAAGATCCCTTCATTCGCCAGACGTTCCGGGCTGAGATAGAGGTAGCAGAGAATTTTGCCGACCATCATATCCAGTTCGGAAAGCACCGAGCGCGGAATAAGCGTGGTAGAGCGCGGACGCAGGTAGAAAAAACCTTCCGGCGCGCGGATCAGCTCAACGTTATAGCGAGCGTAAAACTCTTCCAGGTACTCCTGAAAGTCCATCAAAAAGGCGTGATTATCCAGCTCGTCAAGGCCAATGTGACGACCGGCACGCAGCTGGCTATCCAGCGCCGGAAACAACGGATTCGCCAGCGCCTGTGCCAGCTTAACTGGCATCACGTGTTCAATATTTGTCAATGACATGCGCCTGTACCTTGGCTCCGTAATCGTTAATCGGCTGCCACTTCGGCGGCAGTCCGGTGAAATCGGCTTGTGCGATGCCCAGGCGCACCGCCTGGTCTACAACAATGCGGGCAACATCGAAGTGGCGCGCGCGCGGATACTGCGCCAGATAGTCGCGTACCACGAGGCCAAGATCCAGCGGTGCTTGTCTGGTTTTGTAGACAGCGAGCTGTTCTTCGATCATCGCCGCAAGCTGCTCGCGAATTTCGTTAAATTCTTCGTATTCCAGATCCGGCGGCAGTTCACCGGTGACCTCTTCATCACGCAGCGCCATCTCTTCGTCGCGCATATCCAGCAGACGATCGGCGTTGGCGTAGGTCAGCGCCCACGGCGCATCGAAATAGGTCTGTACCGACTGGCGCAGACGTTGAGCAAAGACGCGATTCTTATCCATATCGATGGCGGTACGGATAAATTTATGCACGTGGCGGTCGTAACCGATCCACAGGTCGATCGACTGCTGGCCCCAGCTGATAATGCGGTCAAGCTTGCTCTGCAAATCAAACACCAGACGGTCGATAAAATGCAGATCGTCGTGCGCCATCGTCGCGTCCTGAATGCGTAGCAGATTAGCCTGTAGCTTATCTCCCGCCGCCTCCAGCGTATCCTGCAACTCACGCAGCGTACCGGACGTTTCTGACAGCAAGAGTTCACAGCTGGAGATGGCCGCACGCCAGTCTTTATTAAGCAGTTGAGCGATATCGTCTTTCACCTGCTGCTGCTGTTCGTCCATCAGACGTTGAGTCAGATCGATACTGTCGAAAATCTCGGCAACCGAATATTTCAGCGGCGCGTAAACGTTGCGATGCCAGTGGAATTCGTCACCGTTTTCATCAGCCGCGTCAGCGGCACGCTTCAGCTCGCCTGCAACAATAGAGAGCTGCATGGAGAGACGCAGCGTGGAAAATTCGCGCTGGCGGATGTAATAGTCGGTAATGCCAATACCCAGTGGCGTAAGACGATAGATGGCGTTTCCTTCCGCCTGCTCGCTGGTAAAGCGGTTCAGCAGACGTTGACGCACCATATCATTGATTGCGTTGTTGGCACGCACGCTAATGGTTTCGCTGGTTTGCTCAAACGCATCACTGACGTGGCGGAACGCATCCACCAGTTCGCCTTCACTCATTTCGCCATCCAGGCGTTCGCCGTTTAGCGTCGCAACCGCCAGCAGGAATGAGAGTCTGTCTACCGGCAGCGAGATGGAGAAATCGTTTTTCCTGGCCCAGGCAACCAGTTCGGGGACTGTCTGGGAAAATTCACTCATAGATTATCCTTGCATCTGCGGCTTGCGCGCGGTGACGTGTATATAGCGGCCAAGGCTCAGATAAGGCTCCTGGCGGCAGTACCGCGTCTCTATTTCTGTTAAGGCGTCTAAACAGTCATCCTGTTTTTGTTTATCACGCAGATAATCATGAAACACCCTCACGCCGGTTTTGCCGGTAATTTCCCAACCGATCTCCTCCAGCCAGCCATAGACCTGCTGCGGTTCACGGGGGAAATCCGGTGAAAGCGTGCGTCGTTTCTTTTTATACATGCCCTGCTGTACATAGCCAAAATTGCCGACCAGCACGTTTCGCATTAGCAGGCCGTTGGCATTGTAAAACATCAGCGATAACGCACCGCCCGGGCGCAACATCGACCACAGCGTTTTTAACATCGCTTGTGGTTCGGCGATCCATTCGAGCACAGCATGAAACAATATCAGATCAACCTGCGTTTCCAAATGCTGCGGAATGTCCTGAGCGGCGCAATGTATAAAATGCATGTTGTCGCTCACACCTTTCTCTTCTGCCGCTCGCCCTGCGCGCGCAACCATCTCGGCAGAAAGATCGCAAAGCGTGACGTGATGTCCCCGCTGCGCCATCAGAATTGCAGTCTGACCTTCCCCACCGCCGGCATCCAGCACGCGCAACGGTCGGTCACCGAATTCAGCCAGCAGCTTGTCCAGATCCTGCCAGAGGATCGTCTGACGAAGCTGACCTTTGGTGGTGCCATAAATGTTGCGCGAAAACTTTTCCGCGATGTCATCAAAATTGCGATCCCGCATTGGGAGGGTTCCACTCACTGCAAAACCGCTATTTTGTCACACCCGCGCGGAGAATGAACCACTCTGGTGTAATATCACCGACAATCGCCTGCTGTATGGTTAAAAAAGGAACCAAAAAGGATGCTTTTTACCCTAAAAAAATATATCGGAGGCATGATGCTTCCCCTTCCCCTGCTGTTGCTTCTCATCGCGCTGGGGCTGGCATTGATATGGTTTAGCCGCTTTCAGAAAAGCGGTAAATCCCTCGTTACCGTGGGCTGGCTGGCGCTGCTGTTACTCAGCCTGCAACCGGTCGCTGACGGTTTATTACGTCCGATTGAAAACACCTACCCGACATGGCAGGGAAATCAGAAGGTGGACTATATCGTCGTGCTGGGCGGCGGGTATACCTGGGATCCGAACTGGGCGCCCAGCTCGAACCTGATCAACAACAGCCTGCCGCGCCTGAACGAGGGGATCCGCCTGTGGCTGGCCAATCCTGGATCGAAGATGATCTTCACGGGCGCTGCGGCAAAAACCAACCCGGTCAGTACCGCTGAAGCAGGAGCAAGAGTGGCTGAATCGCTTGGCGTACCACGTTCCGCCATCATCACGCTGGATAGCCCAAAAGATACCGAAGAAGAGGCGGCGGCGGTGAAACAGGCCATCGGTGATGTACCGTTCCTGCTGGTGACCTCTGCTTCACACCTGCCGCGCGCAATGATTTTCTTTGAGAAGCAGGGCCTGCATCCGCTTCCTGCTCCGGCAAACCAGATGGCTATTGACGCCCCGCTCAATCCGTGGGAACGGATAATCCCGTCCCCGGTATGGCTGATGCACAGCGATCGCGTCGGCTACGAGACGCTTGGCCGCCTCTGGCAGTGGCTCAAAGGTTCGTCAGGCAAGCCAGGGCAGGAGTGATTTTGCGGCCAGATCGAAACTGGCGCGATTAAAGCGCCCGGTGTTGACCAGCTGCGCCACCTCATCCCAGAGAAGATAGAGCCAGCGTCGCCAGAGAAAGGCCTCCGCAACAGGGGCGCGCTGAAGATAGTGCCAGAGCAAATCTTCCGCCGCCCCGCCCTCGCTCAGCCTGAACAGTTCGTACTCGCGCGGCGCCCAGAGCATGATCCCCGGCCCGACCATCGCCAGCAGCTGGTCGCTGCGCGAGTCTTTAAGCATACTGCGCAGCGTGAAATTGCCGTGAACCAGCACGCAGTTGTCGTTAAAGCCCTCAAACAGCGTCGGCAGACACTCCCGGGTGCGGAATAAAATACGTTTGTCCTGCATCGTTAAACCGGTGTTGTTGAACTGGTTCAGCGTGCCCCACAGCACTTCAACACGCTGGCGATACCACAGCGGCCACAGGTTTTCCTGCGTGCTGTCCACCGCGCCAACAAGACCCCGGCTGTCCTGCCGATGCCAGGCAAGCAGAGCCTCGACAATCTGATCTTTCAGCTGTTCCCAGCGCTCCGGTGTACGCGTCGGGGCTTCAACAGAAACCCCGCGTAAACGCTCGATAAGCAGAACATCCGGGCCGGGATGCTCCTCATGGGTCATCACGCCGTAGACCGTCGGCATGCGGACAGTCCCTTCCCGCGCCAGCATCGACATTTTCCAGGCCAGCTGTCTGGCGACGCCCGGCGAGGTAAAACTTCTGGCCATCAGCGGCATGGGGTTTCCCTGACTGTCGTACAACGACCAGAGTGCGGTGTCGGCCTTTTCATTCACGCATTCCACCCGGCTTAGCTTTTCGCCAAGGAGATGGCTGAGTTCAGCACGCAGCTGTTCCATATGAGATTACCCTCATTAAGACTACTGCTTTTATAATGAGCGCGCGAAACCCGGATGTCACCCGGTAGAGATCAATAATGAAAAAGAAAAGGAAAATAGCCTGGCGGGAGAGCATCCCCCCAGACGAGGGGATGCCAGCGAATTAACGCATTTCGACGCGTACGCGCTCGAGATCTTCAGGGGTATCCACGCCGGTGCCTGGGATTTCCTGGGCAACCGCAACGTGAATTTTCTCGCCGTACCACAGCACGCGAAGCTGTTCGAGCATTTCAATATGCTCCAGCGGGCTTGGTGCCCAGACGACGTAGCGACGAATAAAGCCGGCGCGGTAGCCGTAAATACCGATGTGGCGCAGGAAGGTTTCGCCGATTGTCTCTTTCGATTGCGCGAAACGATCGCGATCCCACGGAATGGTGGCGCGGGAGAAATAGAGCGCGTAGCCCTCTGCGTCCATGACCACTTTCACCGCATTCGGATTGAACGCCTCTTCAGCGTGGTGAATCGGCACCGCGAGGGTCGCCATCCCGACCTGACGCTGAGCCAGGTTGTCGGCCACCTGACGGATAATCGCCGCCGGGATCATCGGCTCATCGCCCTGCACGTTCACAATCACCGTCTCGTCGCTGAAACCGCATTTTTCGACGACTTCCGCCAGGCGCTCGGTGCCTGACTGATGATCGGCACGGGTCATGCACACTTCCCCACCCGCGGCCTCAACCGCGCGCGCAACATCCGGGTGATCGGTGGCGACGATGACGCGTCCGGCGCCCGATTCGCGTGCCCGTTCAAGGACATGCACAATCATCGGTTTGCCATTGATATCCACCAGCGGTTTACCTGGCAGGCGCGTTGAAGCATAACGCGCAGGGATAATGACAACAAAACTCATGGTTTGATCTCTTCTGCCACCAGGGAACGGGCTTCATTTTCCAGCAGGACCGGAATACCGTCACGCAGCGGGAACGCCAGGCTGTCCAGTTTGCAAATCAGCTCTTGTTTATCCTGGCTGTAATACAGTTTGCCGTTGCACACCGGGCAGGCAATAATTTCAAGTAAACGGTGATCCATAGTTCCTCCGTATGGGTAATCGCTAAAGCTTATCACATTCCCTTTTCAGGGAGTGCCTGTTTCCCAGCCACCTCGACAGGTCGTAAACAGCCCCGCAGGCACGCGACCGAGTACAATTTCATGCGCCCCCTGCCAGCGGGCAAATTCACTGAGCGCAGTCGTTAACCCTTTTTCCAGGCCAGCCGTCACCTTTATGCCCTCTTCAAGCCAGAGCGCGATAATTTCAAGCATGCCGGTTTTACGGTGCATTTTAGCGTCCATGCGCCCGACTAGCTGGCCTTTGTGCAGCAGCGGCAAAACAAAATAACCATACTGCCGCCTGGGCGCCGGAGTGTAGCATTCCAGACGGTAGCTGAAATTAAACAACTGCCCGGCCCGCTTTCTGTCCCAGACAACGGGGTCGAACGGCGACAGCACGGCACTGTGGGTCGCCTGGAGTTTGCCCTCCTGCGCCTGCGCCAGCAGAGGGAACAAATCCGCATGCAACCACATTTCACCTAACGACTCTACCGAGACCGGCATGACGCGCTGTTCGCGCTGCCACGATTCCAGCAGTGGTTTTAGCTGCGGCTGACGCAGACGATAATAATCCGCCAGCCACTGTGGACGGAAGATGCCAAGGCTGCGGGCGCTATTCCCGAGCATGATGGCTTCGGCAGCGTCCTGAGACAGCAGGTCACGCGTATCGTCCCAGTGAGGCATAACGCGGTGTGTGAGGTCATAGACGCGCTGAAAGTTGCGACGCTCGACCACCATCACTTTGCCCGACGTAAACAGCCCTTCAAGATGGCGTTTGTGCGGTTTCCACTCCCACCATCCGCTTGCGCCTTTTCGCGGGTGTTCAAAATCCGCGGAGCGTACCGGCCCGTTTTCCTGAATATGGGCAATCAGTTGCTCTATTTCATCCGCGTGTTCCACCATCCACTCCTGACGGTATTTCCAGCCCATTTTGTCCGGGGCGAGCATGCGGTGACGCACCAGTGCAAAATCGCTGCGCGGGAGAAAACAGGCTTCGTGCGCCCAGTATTCCATCAGTTCGCCCTGACTTAGCGCATTATCCAGCCACTGCGGAGGATAGTTTCCCAGGCGGCTAAACAGGACCAGATACGGGCTACGCGCCACGATGTTAATGGTGTCGATTTGCAGCAACGACATGCGTTGCACGGTAGAGAGGATATCCGCTGGCTGCGCGCGGCGACGGGGCTTTTTCAGAAGCCCCTGGGCGGCAAGATGCAAGTTTCGTGCGGCTGCAAGTGAGAGTTGCGGTAGAGACATGCGTTTTCCTGTCAGTCAAAGCGCCACCGGAACCGCGTAGAAGTTACTGCACTAACGCGAGCAGTTCCTTGAGCAAATGTTCCGGCTGTTCGCCGCTGAGTTCAGCGTCAACCGGCAGATACCACCAGTTTTCTTTCGCAAAGGCCCGGCATTTTACCGCGTCTTTTTCCGTCATGATCAGCGTCTGTCCCGGCGTTGCCAGCCTTTCAACCTCTTCGGCAACTAACGCCTGGTGATCGGCGAGCGGCACCCGTTTATCAAGCTTTGCGCCGCACTGCTCCAGCGTTGCGAAGAAACGCGGCGGATGACCTATACCGGCCATCGCAACCAGATGTTCCAGTTGCGCGACGTCTTTACGCACGCCGGTCAACATATTCACGGCCTGTCCGGGACGAAGATGCATCGGGATTTCGCCCGCTCTGGCTTCACCACCGTTTACAATCACAGCATCGACGCTCTTCAGGCGCGACGCACGCTCACGCATTGGACCGGCTGGCAGCCAGCAGCCGTTGCCAAAACGCCGCACGCCGTCAATGACCACGATCTCTTTGTCACGCGCCAGCGCGTAATGCTGCAAACCATCATCGGTAATAACGATTTGTACGTCATGCTCCGCAAGCAGTGCCTTTACGGCATCACTGCGCACCGGCGATACCGCAACCGGCGCGCCTGTACGCTGGTAAATCAGTACCGGCTCATCGCCGGCTTCAGCGGTTGTCGTAGCTGGGCTCAGCACCAGTGGATACTGCGCCGCTTTACCACCGTAACCGCGTGAGACAACTCCCGGGCGGATACCGCGCCTCTGGAGCTGTTCTACCAGCCAGATCACCACCGGGGTTTTGCCGTTTCCACCCGCCGTCAGGTTGCCGACCACCACCACCGGTACCGGTGCGCGCCAGGCGCGCTTGATCCCGAGGCGATAAAGCAGACGAATAGCACCGCTCACCAGGCCATACAGCCAGGAGAGCGGGAGAAGCAGCACCCACAGAGGGGATTCCCCCGACCAGATGCGTGCAATCATTGACCGAACTGCATTTTATGAAGCTGCGCGTAAACACCACGCTGTTCCAGCAGGTCCGCATGGCTGCCGCGTTCAACGATCACGCCATCTTCCACCACCACGATTTCGTCAGCCTGTTCGATGGTCGACAGACGGTGCGCAATAACCAGCGAGGTACGGTTTTTCTGTAATTCATCCAGAGCCGACTGGATAGCTCGTTCAGATTCCGTATCCAGTGCGGACGTTGCTTCATCGAGGATCAGAATCGGGCTGTTGCGCAGCAGCGCACGGGCAATCGCGATACGCTGACGCTGACCACCTGAGAGCAGCACCCCGTTTTCGCCAATGATCGTATCCAGACCGTTATCCATTTTGTTAATGAAGTCCATCGCATAGGCCATACGCGCCGCATTCTCAATCTCTTCACGGCTGTACTCTTCGGTACGGGCATACGCAATGTTGTTCGCCACTGTATCGTTGAACAGATGCACGTTCTGCGAGACCAGCGCGACCTGGTTACGCAGCGACTGGAGGGTATATTCCCGCAGGTCGTGACCATCAAGCAGGATCTCGCCCTGGTCGATATCGTAGAAACGGGTAATCAGGCTGGCAATGGTCGACTTGCCCGAACCGGAACGACCGACCAGCGCAACGGTTTTACCCGCCGGGATGGACAGGCTGATATCACGCAGCGCCGGCACTTCGCGGCCTGGATAGGTAAAGGTGACGTTACGGAATTCCAGGTCGCCTTTAGCGCGCTCGATCACGCGTGTACCTTCATCTTTTTCCTGTTCGGAATCGAGGATGCTGAACAGCGTCTGACAGGCTGCCATCCCGCGCTGGAACTGGGCGTTGACGTTAGTCAGCGATTTCAGCGGACGCATCAGCGCAATCATGGATGAGAACACCACCGTAATGGTACCCGCAGTCAGGGTTTCCATGACGCTCGGGAAACTGGCGGCATACAGGACGAAGGCCAGGGCCAGAGAGGCAATCAGCTGAATGATCGGATCGGAAATCGACGAGGCCGATACCATTTTCATTCCTTGCAGGCGCATTCTGTTGCTGACCTTGTCAAAGCGTTTGGTTTCGACTTCCTGACCGCCGAAAATCAACACTTCCTTATGGCCTTTCAGCATCTGCTCGGCGCTGGTAGTCACCTGCCCCATCGTATTCTGCATATTTTTACTGATGTTGCGAAAACGCTTTGATACCACGCGGATCGCGATGGAGACAATCGGCGCCAGCACAATAAGGATCAGCGACAGTTGCCAGCTGTAATAGAACATCATCGCGAACAGGCCGATGATGGATGCGCCTTCACGCACAACGGTAATCAGTGCGCTGGAAGAGGACGACGCCACCTGCTCTGAATCGTAGGTAATACGCGACAGCAGGGTGCCGGTTGACTGTTTGTCAAAGAATGAGACCGGCATCCCCATCATATGACTGAATAATCGACGGCGCATGGTCATCACCACTTTACCGGATACCCAGGAGATGCAGTAGCTGGATACATAGCTGGAGATTCCGCGTAAGATCATCAGCCCAATAACCACCAGCGGCATCCATAGCAGCACTGAACGATCCGTTTTACCGAAACCGTCATCCAGTAACGGTTTGAGAAGCGATAACATAAACGTATCGCTGGCTGCGTTGAGGATTAACGCTACGCCCGCCACGATCAAGCCTGTTTTGAAAGGAGCAATCATCGGCCAGAGCCGGCGGAACGTTTGCCACGTGGAGAGATCTTTGTCGTTATGCATTCAAAAAACCAGCATTTGTTGAAATAGCCGCATATTCTACCCGTTATCTACGGGCGCGCCAAACCACTGATGATACCAACGCGGTAAATAGTGTTCGCGTAAGCGACGAATTTGCCGACTATGGTGCGAAAAGGTCACAGATATCTGCCCGGAATGCGGGGTATCAAGCCAGAGATATCCCTCCGTTCGATAGCGCCGGACCACTTTAATAGAAGGGAAACGCCACGCGTTATAGCGAGCCATCGAGGCCAACGAAACCTGCCCCTCTACGCGCTGTAGCAACGGTGTTGAAGATGACGTGTTACTTCCATGATGCGGCACCTGGATCAGTGTAGACGCAAGCTGACGCCAGCGATGGCTTAGCATTGCCAGTTCTGCCTGCGCTTCAATGTCTCCGGTCAGTAACACGCTCTGTTCGCCGTCATCGATTTTTACCACACAGGAGCGGTTGTTACCTTTCGCCGAGGTGTTTTCGGGTGGCCAGTGCACGGAGAACGTTAAACCCTGCCACTGCCATCGCTGTCCTCGAAAGCACGGAAGATGTCCGGACCAGGATAAGGGGCTCCTGATCCACATTGCGGGCCAGGCAGCTTTTAGCGATGCCAGTCCCCCCGCGTGGTCGAGATGTTCATGGCTCAGGATCGCCCCTTCCGGTTTCAGATGATGCCAGCGTAGCCAGGGGATAATCAGCTGCTGCGCACTGTCCCCACCGGGCCATGCCAGCCCGGTGTCATACAGAATGGCCTTCCCGTGACGCTCAATGACCATCGCCATCCCCTGCCCTACATCCAGCATATGCAGGGACCAGCTGTCTGTTTTAACCCTGTGCCAGAGGGGAAAGGCCAGCACCACGCTGCCTGCCAGACAGACTGCGGGTGCTGCGCTGAAGGCCCTGAATCGCCAGCCAATGACCAGCAGCCACGGCAGTAACGTCAGGTATTGCCAGCGTTCATCAACGTCCTGCCAGCCATTCGGTAAACGCATCAATAGCCAGAAAAGCCCTGCCAGAGATTTATCAGTAGCCAGCCAGACAATACTTTCCAGCGCAGCGACCGGAAACAGATGCAGAAACATGCCGAGCAGGATCAGCGGAACTGAGATAAACGTGACCAGAGGAACGGCAAACAGGTTCGCCACCAGCGAGGAGAGGCTGAAACCATGGAAAATCAGGACCTGAAGCGGCAACAGAAGCAGCAGCATTCCAACCTGCAAATACACTAGCGTCGCCAGCGGCCGCAGGCACCGGCCACGTTGCCAGTGCGGGAGAGGCAACCACTGATACCAAAAAATAAGCGCGGCGACCGCAAACGCTGACAACGCCAGGCTTTGTGACAGTACCGCCAGTGGGTCGAAAATCAGGATCGCCGCCACGCAGGTAAGCCATACCTGCCAGGGCGACCACTGGCGACCACTCATTTTTAATGCAGCCAGTACCACAAGCGCGATAACCGTGCGCAGCGCGGGCGGCTGCAAGCCCGTTAGCCATGCGTAAAACGCGGCAAAAATCAGCCCTGCCAGCAAGGGGATTTGCCAGATAATCCAGCGGCCCGGCAGGAAGAACTGAATGCCCCGCGCCAGAAACCAGATGACAGAAGCGGCCAGCGCAATATGTAATCCCGAGATTGCCATCAGATGCATCGTTCCGGTATCACGCATCAGGATTTTTATCTCCCGCGAGACCGACAGCCGCTCTCCCATCCCCAGCCCCAGGATCACGGATCCCCACTGATATGCTGAAAGAGTATTCTGTAGTGATGTCAGGTATTGCGCACGCAGACTACAGCCTTCGTCAACGAGCGCCGCATGGGTAAACCGTCCACTCAGCGTCTGGTGTCGGGCAAAGGCATTTTTCTGTGAATCATAGCCGCCATCGTTGAGTTCTCCGTGTACCGCCCTGAACCGCAGGGTCATTGCCCAGCGTTGACCCACGCAGACGTTTTGCGGCAGATAGTTGCCATACAGCGCCACGCCCATGGCAGCCCACACGCGTTCTCCATTGAGGCTGACAATCCTTCCCTGATGCATCGTTGCGCCGTCCGTTGCGGTAATGACCACCTCGGCCTGCTGCGGTGCTTGCGTTAAATAGTTCATCGGCCACACGCTTTCCTGAGCGGCCAGGATCCCCCAGCACATAAAAAGCAATGCGAGTCCTGAAAACCTGAGCCATTTTCTCTGCTGTACGGATAACGCAATTCCTGCGGCAATCAGCAACCAGACAAGATGCAAATCTGGCAAAACGGGTAACCAATAGAGCGGGATTATGGCCAGAATGGCGCACATACTGATAACGTGGATCTCCATCTTCACCTCCATGTTTCAGGCGATTATGCGGCGGGACTGATGCATCGTCAGACAGAAAAAACGTGATTTACAGCGGGCGCTGCAACCTTTTTAAGCGTTTACAGCAAGGAGAAAATTTAAATGCGGCGCGTATTCAGAAATGCAGGGGCGGGATACAAAAAAAGCACCCTAAGGTGCTTTCTTTAAACTCAGTTTAACCCTGATGATTAAACTCAGTTACCGTAAATATTGGCGCGATCGCGCAGTTCTTTACCCGGCTTAAAGTGCGGAACATACTTTCCTTCCAGCTCCACTTTATCGCCAGTCTTCGGGTTACGCCCGGTACGTGGTGCACGATAGTGCAGAGAAAAACTACCGAAACCGCGGATTTCAATGCGCTCGCCCTGGGCAAGAGTGGTAGCCATATGCTCCAGCATCTCTTTAACGGCATCTTCCACAGCCTTGGCAGGGATATGCGGTTGCTGACTGGCAAGTCTTTCAATCAATTCTGACTTGGTCATGATTCCTCCGGTTCCTTTCAAACCCATTAGCTGAACAGCTTATTAAACAAGGGCGGCCGTAGCCGCCCTTTGTTATTGATTACAGGACGAATCCTGCAATCTGTCAAGTCTGCTCTCCATCCTTCGCGCTGTAAATGCGTTACAGCTCAAATGATGGTGCGAACCTGAACTTACTCGCCTTTAGCTGCTTTGAAAGCTTCAGCCATTGCGTTGTTAGAGAAGTTTGCATCTTCCTGTTTGTTCACAGTTGCGATTGCATCTTTCTCATCAGCTTCGTCTTTAGCACGAACAGACAGGCTGATTGCACGGTTCTTACGGTCAACACCGGTGAACTTAGCTTCAACGTCGTCACCAACGCTCAGAACCAGAGTTGCATCTTCAACGCGGTCACGTGAAGCTTCGGAAGCGCGCAGGTAACCTTCAACGCCGTCAGCCAGTTCTACGGTTGCGCCTTTAGCGTCAACAGCAGTCACTTTACCGTTTACGATTGCGCCTTTCTTGTTCAGTGCAACCCAGTTGTTGAACGGATCTTCTGCGAGCTGTTTAACGCCCAGGGAGATACGCTCACGCTCTGCGTCAACTTGCAGAACAACTGCTGCGATTTCGTCGCCTTTTTTGTATTCACGAACTGCTTCTTCGCCTGCAACGTTCCAGGAGATGTCAGACAGGTGAACCAGGCCATCGATGCCGCCGTCCAGGCCGATGAAGATACCGAAGTCAGTGATAGACTTGATTTTACCTTCAACACGGTCGCCCTTGTTGTGGGTTTCCGCGAACTGCTGCCATGGGTTGTTTTTGCACTGCTTCAGGCCCAGGGAGATACGACGACGTTCTTCGTCGATATCCAGAACCATCACTTCCACTACATCACCAACGTTAACAACTTTGGATGGGTGGATGTTTTTGTTGGTCCAGTCCATTTCGGAAACGTGCACCAGACCTTCAACGCCTTCTTCGATTTCAACGAAGCAGCCGTAGTCAGTCAGGTTGGTAACGCGACCAGTCAGTTTAGTACCTTCTGGGTAACGCTTAGCGATAGCTACCCATGGATCTTCGCCCAGCTGTTTCAGGCCGAGGGATACACGAGTACGCTCGCGGTCGAACTTCAGCACTTTAACAGTGATTTCGTCGCCCACGTTCACGATTTCGCTTGGGTGCTTAACGCGTTTCCACGCCATGTCGGTGATGTGCAGCAGGCCATCAACGCCGCCCAGGTCAACGAATGCGCCGTAGTCAGTGAGGTTCTTAACGATACCTTTGACTTCCATGCCTTCCTGCAGGTTTTCCAGCAGCTGATCGCGTTCTGCGCTGTTTTCGGATTCGATAACGGCACGACGGGAAACAACAACGTTGTTACGCTTCTGGTCCAGCTTGATTACTTTGAACTCAAGCTCTTTGCCTTCGAGGTGCAGGGTGTCACGGACTGGACGAACGTCTACCAGAGAACCTGGCAGGAACGCACGAATACCATTCAGCTCAACAGTGAAGCCACCTTTAACTTTGCCGTTGATAACACCGACCACAGTTTCAGCTTCTTCGTAAGCTTTTTCCAGCGTGATCCATGCTTCGTGACGTTTAGCTTTCTCACGAGACAGCAGGGTTTCGCCGAAGCCGTCTTCTACTGCGTCCAGAGCAACGTCAACTTCGTCACCAACCTGGATTTCCAGCTCGCCCTGGGCGTTTTTGAACTGCTCAGCCGGGATGGCAGACTCAGATTTCAGACCGGCGTCAACCAGTACAACGTCTTTGTCGATAGCAACAACAACGCCACGAACGATGGAACCCGGACGGGTTTCGATTTCTTTTAAGGATTCTTCAAACAGTTGAGCAAAAGATTCAGTCATGTTTAATCTTCAGGTTAATATTAACGTCCACCTGGCTCCGTGCCGGATGGGGTTGTTTCACATACCCGCCGTCAATCCATTGCAGCGGGGGTACTGCTAAATCGGTCGCGATTACGCGAGTGCCAGTTTTTGGCGCGCATATTGTAGCGCTTTTTCAATCACTTGCTCAATAGTTAAACTGGTTGAATCCAGCACTAATGCGTCTTGCGCGGGAACAAGTGGTGCGACGGCGCGGTTACGATCGCGGTCATCGCGCTCTTTTATCTCGGATAAAAGGCGATCAAAGTTAACACTAAACCCCTTTTCCTGCAACTGAAGCATGCGGCGTTGAGCACGTTCTTCTGAAGAGGCGTCAAGGAAAATTTTCACTGGCGCATCGGGGAATACCACGGTTCCCATGTCGCGGCCGTCGGCGATCAGCCCCGGCGCTTCACGGAAACCGCGCTGGCGACGTAACAGCGCTTCACGAACGCGTGGGAAAGCCGCCACCTGAGAGGCCGCATTGGCCACTTCTTGCGTACGGATTTCACCGCTGACATCTTCCCCTTCCAGGATCACTTCAAGGTTGCCATCGGTCGAGACAAAGCGCACATCCAGATGCGCAGCCAGCGGTACCAGCGCTTCTTCAGACGCAACATCCACATGATGATGCAGCGCAGCCAGCGCCAGCACGCGATAGATTGCTCCCGAATCTAAAAGATGCCATTGCAATGCTTCCGCCATCGCTTTGCACAGAGTACCTTTCCCTGCGCCACTTGGCCCATCAATGGTGATTACCGGGGCAATTGCCGTCATCTTTTTCTCCTTAATTAAGGCATACCGTTTACATGAACGCCGCGCATTATACGCGCCAACGTGCGCAACTGTTACCTTTGCGTGCAAATTACGGAATGATTGAAGCAGAGTGTAGAAGAAATGAAAGAGGATGAGTGTCAGAAAGCGTAAGGAAATGCCGCATCAGGTGATGCGGCATACGATCATCAGGCCAGGGTGCTAATGCGCGCCAGCTGTTCGAAGTAGTCCGGGAACGTTTTTGCCGTACACTTCGGATCAAGGATAGTGACTGGCGTATCTGACAACGCCACCAGCGAGAAACACATCGCCATGCGGTGATCGTTGTAGGTACCAATTTCTGCAAATTGCAGTTTTGCCGGCGGCGTGACGCGAATGTAGTCTTCGCCCTCTTCTACCTCGGCCCCCACTTTACGCAGCTCGGTTGCCATCGCGAACAGGCGGTCCGTCTCTTTCACACGCCAGTTGTAAATGTTTCGCAGCGTGGTGGTGCCTTTCGCAAACAGCGCAGCGGTGGCAATGGTCATCGCCGCATCCGGAATATGGTTCATATCCATATCGATGGCGTTCAGCTCACCGTGGGTGCAGGAGATGAAGTCATCGCCCCAGGTCACCACCGCGCCCATTTTTTCCAGCACGTCAGCAAAACGGATATCGCCCTGCACGCTGTTGCGGCCAATGCCCGTCACTTTAACCGTACCGCCTTTAATCGCGCCTGCGGCAAGGAAATAGGAGGCGGATGAAGCATCGCCTTCAACCAGGTAGTGGCCCGGCGACTGGTACTGCTGCCCACCGCGAACCACGAAACGCTGATAAGACTGGTTTTCCACCTCAACACCAAAGGTGTTCATCAGGTGCAGGGTGATATCAATGTACGGCTTAGAAACCAGGTCGCCTTTAATGCTGATGACGGTGTCCTGTGGTGCCAGCGGTGCGGTCATCAGCAGCGCGGTCAGGAACTGGCTGGAAACGCTACCGTCAACCTCAACATTGCCGCCAGTGAATCCCCCGCGCAGACGCAGGGGCGGGTAATTTTCCTGCTCAAGATAATCAATCTGCGCGCCGCCCTGACGCAGGGCATCCACCAGATGGCCGATCGGACGCTCTTTCATTCGCGGCTCACCGGTCAGCACAATATCGTTACTCCCCAGACACAGCGCAGCGGCCAGAGGACGCATCGCGGTACCGGCGTTACCCAGGAAAAGCTTCAGCGCTTCAGCAGAATGTAACGCGCCGCCGTTACCGGTGACTTCACAACGGGTACGATCGTCAGACAGCGCGTACTGAACGCCCAACGCTTTCAGTGCATTGAGCATATGGCGCACGTCATCGCTGTCCAGCAGATTAGTGAGGACGGTGGTGCCGTTTGCCAGAGCTGCCAGCAGCAGAGCGCGGTTCGAGACACTTTTTGAACCAGGCAGATTAATGGTGCCATCTACCCGCGCGATAGGTTGTAACGTCAGGGATTCCATGAAACTCAACTCTCAACTCAACATAATAAAAACCCCGCAGGAACGCTGCGGGGGTGAAAAACAGCCAATTAACCGTGACGACGTTCGAAGTCGATCATGAAATCAGTCAGGGCTTTAACGCCCTCCAGCGGCATGGCGTTATAGATAGAGGCGCGCATTCCGCCTACCACACGGTGGCCTTTCAGCGCATGCAGACCCGCCGCGAAGGACTCTTCCAGGAACACATTATCCAGGTTGCTGTCCGCCAGCTGGAACGGCACGTTCATGCGCGAACGGTTAGTTTTGGCGACATCGTTACGGTAGAAATCGCTCTTGTCGATCACGCCGTACAGCAGTTCAGCCTTTTGCTGATTGATCTTATCCATCTGCGCCACACCGCCTTTTTGCTTCAGCCATTTGAAGACCAGGCCGGAGAGATACCAGGCAAACGTTGGTGGGGTGTTGAACATGGAATCGTTGTCGTTCAGGACGGTGTAATCCAGAATTGACGGGCAAGACTTATGGGCTTTCCCCAGCAGGTCTTCACGCACAATAACGATAGTCAGACCCGCAGGACCGATGTTTTTCTGGGCACCCGCGTAGATGACGCCGTAGCGGCTGACATCCAGCGGGGTGGACAGAATGGTTGAAGAGAGATCCGCCGTCACAATGACATTTTCGCCAAAGTCTGGCTCTTCGTGAATGGCAATACCGTCGATGGTTTCGTTCGGGCAGTAGTGAAGATACGCGGCGTTGTCAGAAAGCTGCCACTCACTCATCGGCTTCACGGCGCGCAGACCGTCAACGGTCACTTTGGCATCGATGACATTCGGCGTGCAATATTTGTGCGCTTCTTTTACCGCACTGGCCGCCCAGTAGCCGGCATCAACGTAATCAGCGGTGGTTTTGTCGCCCAGTAGATTGAGCGGGATACCCGCAAACTGGCCGCGTCCACCGCCATGACAGAACAATACTTTGTAGTTCGAGGGAATGTTCAGCAGATCGCGAAAATCCTTTTCTGCTTCTTCCGCCACCTGAATAAACGCTTTACCCCGGTGGCTGACTTCCATCACCGACGTACCCAGACCGTTCCAGTCACACAGCTCCTGTTGAGCCTGTTTGAGCACGTCTGCCGGTAACATTGCCGGACCTGAACTGAAATTAAAGACTTGAGCCATTTCCCCTCACCACGCTAAAAGCCATAAGTTATAACTGTGGATATCGGTTTTATCATTCAGTGACACGCGCCGCAATGTCTAAAACTGATGGCCGAAGAAATGTGCCCCTCGTCACACAATACAATCTGCCGTACCGTTGTCACAAAACCGACAAAATCGCTGTCAGGTGTTACGTTTAGCCCGGCTAACCTTCGTCCATTCTGGATTCGTACAGCGGGGGCATAATTGATGATCGCCCGCCTGCATAACCACGACATGACTACATTTTATGCAGGCGTACTCGCCCGCTTCAGGTACAGTTTTGTATCGCTCGATGAGCATATCCGGCAGGATGCACAGGCCGGGCTTCACCTCATCGTCGAAATAGTAATAGACGCTGATTTGACCATTCGTTTCCATAATCGCCAGACGCACCTGCCCCAGTTGCTCAACGCTGCTCAAACGGAGTTCCATAAAGAACTCAAACTCCGTCATATTGGCGCTTTGCACATTCTCCCAGGCCAGTTGACCATCTTCGACAATCACCACCGGCTTCCCTTCGAGCAGATCTTCCAGTTTCTCACTTTTCGACATCAGCCACATGACCAGCCGGTACAGCAGTGCAAGCGTCACGAAGACGATAAAGACCGGCACCATCGGCACATCGTCATAAAAGGCAACGTCCCCTGCCGCCGACCCCAGCGTCAGGATGATCAGCACTTCAAACAGCGACATCTGCCGCACGCCGCGACGTCCGGTGATTTTCAGAAACAGGAAAACGAGTACAAAGGTGTACAGGCTGCGCAGCGCTACTTCGCCTAAAAACTCAGGAGGGACTTTATCAAACGCCATCCGCTGGAGATCGAAAGCTTTCATTTTTTTATGCCTTAACAGTAGGTTACTGCTTATAAGCATAGTCCAGCCATTTATTTTCGCCGGAGATAGCACCCGTCACGCAAAACCCGTATCATTGCGCGCTTTACGTACGATAAAAGTGAACGCCATGACTCAAACGTTTATCCCCGGCAAAGACGCCGCTCTGGAAGATTCCATCGCTCGCTTCCAGCAGAAACTGACCGACCTGGGCTTTAATATCGAAGAAGCCTCCTGGCTGAATCCGGTGCCTCACGTCTGGTCCGTGCATATTCGCGACAAAGACTGTGCGCTGTGCTTTACCAACGGTAAAGGCGCGACCAAAAAAGCGGCACTGGCCTCTGCGCTGGGTGAGTATTTTGAGCGTCTGTCCACCAACTACTTCTTCGCCGACTTCTGGCTGGGCGAAACTATTGCCAACGGTCCGTTCGTTCACTATCCGAACGAAAAATGGTTCCCGCTGACCGAAAACGATGAACTGCCGGAAGGCATTCTCGATGCCCGCCTGCGCGCGTTCTACGATCCGGAAAACGAACTGACCGGCAGCATGTTGATCGACCTGCAATCCGGCAATGAGGATCGTGGGATCTGCGCCCTGCCGTTCACCCGTCAGTCTGACGAGCAGACCGTTTATATCCCGATGAACATCGTCGGCAACCTGTATGTGTCTAACGGCATGTCTGCCGGTAATACCCGCAACGAAGCGCGCGTGCAGGGATTGTCTGAAGTTTTCGAGCGTCATATCAAAAACCGCATTATTGCTGAATCCATCAGCCTGCCGGAGATCCCGGCTGACGTGCTGGCGCGCTACCCGGGCGTGGTGGAATCCATCGCCAAACTGGAAGCAGAAGGTTTCCCAATCTTTGCTTATGACGGCTCTCTGGGCGGCAAATATCCGGTTATCTGCGTGGTACTGTTCAACCCGGCAAATGGCACCTGCTTCGCCTCCTTCGGCGCGCACCCGGACTTCGGCGTGGCGCTGGAGCGTACCGTAACCGAACTGCTGCAAGGTCGTAGCCTGAAAGATCTCGATGTCTTTACTCCGCCAACCTTTGATGACGAAGAAGTCGCCGAGCACACCAACCTCGAAACACACTTCATCGACTCCAGCGGTTTGATCTCCTGGGATATGTTCAAACAGGACGCGGACTATCCGTTCGTGGACTGGAGCTTTGCCGGTACGACGGAAGAAGAATTCGCCACCCTGATGGCGATCTTCAACGCGGAAGATCAGGAAGTTTACATTGCCGACTATGAACACCTCGGCGTTTACGCGTGCCGTATTATTGTGCCAGGTATGTCGGACATTTATCCGGCAGAAGATCTGTGGCTGGCGAACAACAGCATGGGCGCGCATCTGCGTGAAACCCTGCTGGCCCTGCCAGGCAGCGAGTGGGATAAAGAAGATTATCTGAACCTGATCGCCCAGCTGGACGAAGAAGGACACGATGATTTCACCCGCGTGCGCGAACTGCTGGGTCTGGCGACCGGAAAAGATAACGGCTGGTACACCCTGCGCATCGGCGAGCTGAAAGCGATGCTGGCGCTGGCGGGCGGCGATCTGGATCAGGCTTTGGCCTGGACCGAGTGGACGATGGAGTTTAACCAGTCCGTCTTCTCCGCCGAGCGCACTAACTATTACCGTTGCCTGCAAACGCTGCTCCTGCTTTCTCAGGAAGACGACCGCGAGCCATTGCAGTATCTGAACGCCTTTGTACGTATGTACGGTGCGGATGCCGTTGAAGCTGCCAGCGCGGCGCTGAGCGGTGAAGAACCATTCTACGGCCTGCAAGCGGTTGACAACGATCTGAAAGCCTTCCCGGCGCATCAGTCACTGCTGAATGCGTATGAAAAATTGCAGAAGGCAAAAGCCGCTTACTGGTCAAAATAAGCGCATATAACATTAATGGCTGTAGGCGTATTCAATCGCCTGAGCTATATTACGGGGCAATTTCATTGCCCCTTTTTTTTTTATTTTTCCGCAATGACGTTTAATTGTAATAATTAAGTTAACCACGGGTAAATATAAAAACGCTTACCTGAGCTTTACTGTTACTAATTATAATAAATACTCCATTTTAATTAACTGTTCCACGGGAGGCTGAAGGAAAAAATTCAACTCTTTTCATAACTTTTAAAATTTATTTTTATACGGATAATCAAATACTTACTCCGCTTTTGCTGTAAAACCATACACACTGCGGGCCTATAAGCCAGGCGAGATATGATCTATATCAATTTCTCTTCTATAATGCTTTGTTAGTATCTCGTCGCCGACTTAATAAAGAGAGAGTTAGTGTGAAAGCTGACAACCCTTTTGATCTATTACTCCCCGCTGCGATGGCGAAAGTTGCCGAAGAAGCGGGTGTCTACAAAGCCACGAAACATCCGATGACGACGTTCTTTCTGGCCATTACGGCTGGGGTGTTCATCTCCATCGCTTTCGTCTTCTATATCACAGCCACCACCGGCACTGCCGGGATGCCTTTCGGCATAGCGAAACTGATTGGTGGTATTTGCTTCTCACTGGGCCTGATTCTCTGCGTCATCTGCGGCGCCGACCTCTTCACCTCAACGGTGCTGATTGTGGTGGCAAAAGCCAGCGGAAGAATTACCTGGGGTCAACTGGGGCGCAACTGGCTCAACGTTTACGTTGGCAACCTGATTGGCTGTCTGCTCTTTGTTCTGTTGATGTGGCTCTCTGGCGAGTATATGACCGCCAACGGCGGCTGGGGGCTTAACGTCCTGCAAACCGCCGACCACAAAATGCACCATACATTTATCGAAGCTGTTGCTCTCGGCATCCTCGCAAACCTGATGGTCTGCCTGGCGGTCTGGATGAGCTACTCTGGTCGTAGCCTGATGGATAAAGCCATGATTATGGTTCTGCCGGTTGCGATGTTTGTTGCCAGCGGCTTTGAGCACAGTATTGCGAATATGTTCATGATCCCGATGGGGATTGTTATCCGCAACTTTGCAAGCCCGGAGTTCTGGACTGCTGTAGGTTCAACCCCGGAAAGTTTTTCACACCTGACTATTATGAACTTCATTACTGATAACCTGATCCCCGTCACTATCGGGAACATTATCGGTGGGGGTCTGTTAGTTGGGTTGACATACTGGGTCATTTACCTGCGTGGCGGCGATCATCATTAATGGTTGTCTCAGGCAGTAAATAAAAAATCCACTTAAGAAGGTAGGTGTTACATGTCCGAGCTTAATGAAAAGTTAGCCACAGCCTGGGAAGGTTTTACGAAAGGTGACTGGCAGAATGAAGTCAACGTCCGTGACTTCATTCAGAAAAACTATACCCCGTATGAAGGTGACGAATCCTTCCTGGCTGGTGCGACTGACGCAACCACCAAGCTGTGGGACAGCGTAATGGAAGGCGTTAAACTGGAAAACCGCACTCACGCGCCAGTTGATTTTGACACCTCCGTTGCTTCTACCATCACTTCTCACGATGCTGGCTACATCAACAAAGCCCTTGAGAAAATCGTTGGTCTGCAAACTGAAGCACCACTGAAACGCGCAATCATCCCGTTCGGTGGTATCAAAATGGTTGAAGGTTCCTGCAAAGCGTATAACCGCGAGCTGGACCCAATGCTGAAAAAAATCTTCACCGAATACCGTAAAACCCATAACCAGGGCGTATTCGATGTTTACACCAAAGACATTCTGAACTGCCGTAAATCTGGCGTTCTGACCGGTCTGCCAGATGCCTATGGCCGTGGCCGTATCATCGGTGACTACCGTCGCGTTGCGCTGTACGGTATCGACTTCCTGATGAAAGACAAATACGCACAGTTCGTCTCTCTCCAGTCTGACCTGGAAAACGGCGTAAACCTGGAAGCGACTATCCGTCTGCGTGAAGAGATCGCTGAACAGCACCGTGCGCTGGGTCAGATCAAAGAGATGGCGGCTAAATACGGCTGCGATATCTCTGGTCCTGCAACCAACGCTCAGGAAGCTATCCAGTGGACCTACTTCGGCTACCTGGCCGCTGTTAAGTCTCAGAACGGTGCAGCAATGTCCTTCGGCCGCGTATCCACCTTCCTGGATGCGTACATCGAACGTGACCTGAAAGCAGGCAAAATCACCGAACAAGACGCTCAGGAAATGATTGACCACTTGGTCATGAAACTGCGTATGGTTCGCTTCCTGCGTACCCCAGAATATGATGAGCTGTTCTCTGGTGACCCAATCTGGGCAACCGAATCTATCGGCGGTATGGGCGTAGACGGCCGTACTCTGGTAACCAAAAACAGCTTCCGCTTCCTGAACACCCTGTACACCATGGGTCCTTCTCCGGAGCCGAACATCACCGTTCTGTGGTCTGAAAAACTGCCTCTGAACTTCAAGAAATTCGCCGCTAAAGTGTCCATCGACACCTCTTCTCTGCAATACGAGAACGATGACCTGATGCGTCCTGACTTCAACAACGATGACTACGCTATCGCTTGCTGCGTAAGTCCAATGGTTGTTGGTAAGCAAATGCAGTTCTTCGGTGCGCGTGCAAACCTGGCGAAAACCATGCTGTACGCAATCAACGGCGGCGTTGATGAAAAACTGAAAATGCAGGTTGGTCCTAAGTCTGAACCGATCAAAGGCGACGTGCTGAACTATGACGAAGTCATGGAGCGCATGGACCACTTCATGGACTGGCTGGCTAAACAGTACGTGACCGCGCTGAACGTTATCCACTACATGCACGACAAGTACAGCTACGAAGCCTCTCTGATGGCGCTGCACGACCGTGACGTCGTTCGCACCATGGCGTGTGGTATCGCAGGTCTGTCCGTTGCTGCTGACTCCCTGTCTGCAATCAAATATGCGAAAGTTAAACCAATTCGGGACGAAGATGGTCTGGCTATCGACTTCGAAATCGAAGGCGAATATCCGCAGTTTGGTAACAACGACGCTCGCGTTGATGACATGGCGGTTGACCTGGTAGAACGTTTCATGAAGAAAATTCAGAAACTCACTACCTATCGTAACGCTATCCCGACTCAGTCTGTTCTGACCATCACCTCTAACGTTGTGTATGGTAAGAAAACCGGTAACACCCCAGACGGTCGTCGTGCTGGCGCGCCATTCGGCCCAGGTGCTAACCCAATGCACGGTCGTGACCAGAAAGGTGCGGTTGCCTCTCTGACCTCCGTTGCTAAACTGCCGTTTGCTTACGCGAAAGATGGTATCTCTTACACCTTCTCTATCGTGCCAAACGCGCTGGGTAAAGACGACGAAGTGCGTAAAACTAACCTGGCGGGTCTGATGGATGGTTACTTCCACCACGAAGCGTCCATCGAAGGTGGTCAGCACCTGAACGTGAACGTGATGAACCGTGAAATGCTGCTCGACGCGATGGAACATCCTGAGAAATATCCTCAGCTGACCATCCGCGTATCTGGCTACGCAGTACGTTTTAACTCCCTGACGAAAGAACAGCAGCAGGACGTTATTACCCGTACTTTCACTCAGTCCATGTAAGTGGAATTGACTGAAATCACGCGTTAAAAAGCGTACAATAAAGGCTCCACGCAAGTGGGGCCTTTTTAACACCCTCGCTTCATCAGTCTCTTTTGTCCGCTATCTATACTTAATGGATAACAGCCAAAACAGACTCGACATAGCCTTTGAGCTGTGCATCTACATAGGCCCCCGGATGGGCCAAATTCGGAGATATCACCGCAATGTCAATTATTGGTCGCATTCACTCCTTTGAATCCTGTGGCACCGTCGATGGCCCGGGGATCCGCTTTATCACTTTCTTCCAGGGCTGCCTGATGCGCTGCCTGTACTGCCATAACCGTGACACCTGGGACACCCATGGCGGTAAAGAAGTCACCGTTGAGGATCTGATGAAAGAGGTGGTGACCTATCGCCACTTCATGAACGCGTCCGGCGGTGGCGTGACGGCATCCGGCGGTGAAGCCATTCTTCAGGCTGAATTTGTGCGCGACTGGTTCCGCGCCTGCCACAAAGAAGGCATTCATACCTGCCTCGACACCAACGGCTTTGTGCGCCGTTACGATCCGGTTATTGATGAACTGCTTGAAGTGACCGATCTGGTGATGCTCGATCTCAAGCAGATGAACGATGAGATCCACCAGAATCTGGTTGGCGTTTCAAACCACCGTACGCTGGAATTTGCCAAATACATTGCCAATAAAGGCGTCAAGACCTGGATCCGCTACGTGGTGGTGCCGGGCTGGTCAGATGATGATGACTCTGCACATCGTCTGGGTGAATTTACCCGGGATATGGGTAACGTGGAGAAAATTGAACTCCTGCCCTATCACGAACTGGGTAAACATAAATGGGTGGCGATGGGTGAAGAGTACAAACTCGATGGCGTGAAGCCGCCGAAAAAAGAGACGATGGAGCGCGTCAAAGGTATTCTTGAGCAGTATGGCCACAAGGTCATGTATTAACGAAAAGGCCCGGTGAAAACCGGGCCTTTTTATATTCTATTTAAAGACGCCATTAATAACGGAAGTCACAATCGCCGTACTCAGCGCAATTAAGACCAGGTCGTCACCTACCACGCGCCATTCATAGCCCGGATAGGAAGGAAGCTGACCCAGCATATCGGCTGGCACGGTTTTCTTCGCAATGCCCGGAGGCAGTGGCTTACCGCGCGCCAGGTTTTTCGCAATTCCCGGAGGCAGAGAGTCGTAGCCTGTTAAGCCGTAATTCAGTGCCAGATGGCGGGCATGATCGAAGCTCACGCGAGCATCCACATCATTACCGACATCTTTGCTGTTTTTAAAGCTCTTATCCGATTTCCCAGGGTTATCCTGACCGTTATTGTGTTTATTACCATGGTTACCAGCGTTCCCGTTACCATGATTGCCGCTATTACCTTGTCCGCCACCGTTTCCGTAACCACCGCCATTCCCGTTTCCTGGATTAGCCATGGCCGGAACCGTTGCAAACGTTAAAGCCAACACTACGGCAAGTGCGGTAGTGGAAAAACGACGAGTAGACATGATTGCTGCCTTATAGTGGTAAACTCATTTGAATTATCGCCAGGCAGTAAAAACTCACAATAAGTAAAAGTCTTATATGTGACAGGGACAAAAAAGCCTGTCATCGACAGGCTTTTAATAAGTCATGCATGGGCCACTGGCGTTGGATGTTCGCCCACTTTGCGCAGCAGCATTAACAGATAAATAAACGACACGCTGGCGATCATAATAAACAGCAGATTGTCAGAATAATTTTGCATGAGCATAGCGGTAAAAGTCGGCCCCAGTAAACTGCCGATGGTGTAACTCAGCAACAAAGCCTGGTTCATTGCAACCAACTGGTGATGCTCAACTTTCTCACAGGCCCAGGCCATCGCGACCGGATAGAGCGTAAAGCCCGCAGCTCCCAGAATGAACAGCGCAGGCGCCATTGCGGCGTTGCTGAGCATGGCGAGACAGCCCATGATGACCACGAAAACCTGGACGCGCAGCACCAGCAGACGACCAAAGCGGTCCGCCAGGCGGCCAATCGGCCACTGCCCGACAATCCCCGCGCTGACCATCACCGCCATCCAGAAACCGATCCCGGAATCACTGACGCCCTGATGGTTAAGATAGAGCGGCATCAGGCCATAGAGCGAGCCCAGCACAATCCCGGAAATAATGCAGCCGTTAACCCCCAGACGCGCCTGGCGCAGTCTCAGCATCGGCCAGACGTGGGTAGCTTCCTGATGCTCGCTGTTTTGATTCACAATGCGGGTAAAGAGCAGCGGCAGGATCGCCGCCAGAACCATGCCCGTCACCCACGGCAGCACGCTCATCAGGTCGGTTGGCAGTTTGCTGACCATCAGCTGTCCCAGAACGGTACCGACGTAGTAAACCATCATATAGGCCGCCAGCAGACGCCCGCGATTACGGGACGTTCCGCTGCACATTAGCGCACTTTCAACCACCACCCAGATCATGGCGCAGCCGACGCCCGCAATAAAGCGCCAGACCATCCAGCTCCAGAAGCCGACCATGAGGCCTAAACCGGCGCAGCCGACGGCAAAGATCAGCGACGCCAGATAATAACTGCGGTTAAAACCAAAGCGCTTAATAAGGCTGCCCGTTAATAAGGTGCCCAGCAGATTGCCCGTAAAAAAGGACGAGCTAACCATACCCACCTGCCAGGTCGGTAAGTTTTCATGGGCGAGCCATAGCGGGACGAGTGTGTTTAACACCGCGATCGCCAGGGTCAGCAAAAGCAGGCCACAGAGCAACAAAAGCACCGGGCGGGTATAGGTGGTCATGGATTAAAAACCGTGAGGAAGTTCAGATTTCGTGCGCATCATGCCACTGGCAAAAACAAAGTCAATCCACCGATTCAGGCGTCACGCACGTTATGCGCCTTGTCGATTTAAAAAACTCATCCTGCTAATGCAAAGCCTGCTACTGATATTAATTATCTATTTGTTTTTATTTATTTCCGGGAATTTTTACAACGAAACATCAGTCGAAAAATTTCATGAATGAAAAAAGAAAAGCCGGGCGCTATGTCCCGGCTTTTTATAACAAAATCTAAAATTAGCTGGCGATAGCCATACCGACCGTCATATGCAGACCGTAAAATACGCCGCGACCAATTAACTCCCCTGCCAGCACCAGCACAAAGGCCAGGGACAGTAACGGCAGCGCAGGCGAGTAACCTTTAAGCTGAGGGGCAATCCAGCACACCAGCGCCGCCGTCAGCAGCACCACACGCCAGGCCATCAGCGAACCGTAATCCGGCACCAGCGCCGAAGCCTGCTGGATAGAGCTGTGAATGGTCGCCAGCTCCGCTCCCTGCATGAGCGCGACAACGGTACTGATTACCAGCGCCAGCAGCGAGACCGCGGGCAGCAGGCGCATCGCCCAACCATTAATGCCAGCCACACGCAGCAGCAGATAACCCAGCAGCGGCCCGCCAATAAACATGGTCAGGAAGAAGCTCATCGGCGTCCAGACGCTGTACCAGGTCGGAACGGTATCGATGGTGTTGTACACCCGGACCATCATCCAGACGAAGACAACGCCCAGTACCATGGTGACGATGAGCCACAACGCGCGTAACCCTGACGGCAGCTTTTTCACCGCTGCCAGTAACCACCCCAGCCCGCCAACGGCAAAGAAGATTGCCCCGCTGGCAATCTCGTTACTCAGCGAAGAGGCACCTACGCGGTTCAGGGAGTTGAACGCGCGCATCGGTGAGCCCAGGTGCAGCGTAGAGGCGATAAACCCAATGCCCATCAACACCCACAGGCCAAACATGCTTAACACCAAACGCTGCTGCTGTTCAGCATTGAGGTTCCCTTTTAACAGCGCCAGCGCAAGGACGATAAACCCGCCCGCCACGCACTGCCCAAAGACCGTGAAGATCATCAGCGGCCATTCATGCCATCCACTTCCCATCTCACACCTCCTTCGGGTTTGCCAGGTAGCCGGTGGTGTCACCCGTCGGACGGCTGTTGGCGTTAGGTTTAATCACAATACTCGGCTTCGTGAAGTGCGCAGACGGCAGCGGCGCGACGGCAGCAAGCTGACCGTGTTTTTTGCGCAGCTCCTCAATCGGGCCAAAGTCCAGCGCGCGCAGCGGGCAGGACTCGACGCAGATGGGCTTTTTGCCGTCCGCCACGCGGCTGTGGCAGCCGTCGCACTTGGTCATGTGGCCTTTGGCGGCATTGTACTGCGGCGCGCCGTACGGACAGGCCATGTGGCAGTAGCGACAGCCGATGCAGACATCCTCGTCCACCACCACAAAACCGTCGTCGCGCTTGTGCATTGCCCCGCTCGGGCAGACCTTGGTGCAGGCCGGATCTTCGCAGTGGTTGCAGGCAATCGACAGGTAATAGGCGAAGACATCCTGATGCCAGACGCCGTTGTCCTCCTGCCAGTCGCCGCCCGCGTATTCATAAATACGACGGAAGCTAACGTCCGGGGTCAGGTCTTTGTAATCCTTGCAGGCCAGCTCGCAGGTTTTGCACCCGGTGCAGCGGCTGGAATCAATAAAAAATCCATACTGGGTTGTCATCGGTTACTCCTTACGCCTTTTCAACCTGAACGAGGTTTGTGTGGGATGGGTTGCCCTTCGCCAGCGGCGACGGACGCTGCGTAGTGAGAACATTGATGCAGCCCGCCTGATCGATACGGTTCGCATCCGGGTTATACCAGGCCCCTTCCCCCAGCGCGACAACGCCAGGCATCATACGCGGAGTCACTTTAGCTTCGATATGCACTTCGCCACGTCCGTTGAAGATACGTACGCGATCGCCATTACTGATGCCGCGCGCTTTCGCATCCATCGGGTTGATCCACATCTCCTGTCGGCAGGCCGCTTTCAGTACGTCAACGTTGCCGTAGGTGGAGTGAACACGCGCTTTGTAGTGGAAACCGGTCAACTGAAGCGGGAATTTCGCCGTCAGCGGATCGTTGTAGTTTTCGAAGCCTGGCGTATAAATCGGTAGCGGATCGATTACATCCCCTTCCGGCAATTCCCACGTTGCGGCAATTTTTGCCAGCTCTTCGGAGTAGATCTCGATTTTGCCCGACGGCGTGGTCAGCGGATTGGCCTGCGGATCGTCGCGGAAGGCTTTATACGCCACGTGATGTCCTTCGGGATCGCGCTGCTTGTACATGCCCTGCTTGCGGAAGGTATCGAAGTCCGGCAGGTCAGGAATGGCTTTGCGTGAGAGCTCGTGCAGATGGCGCATCCACCCTTCCTGAGTACGTCCTTCAGTGAACTGCTGCTCAACGCCAAGACGTTTCGCCAGCTCGGAAGTCATCTCATAGATGGTTTTGCACTCGAAGCGCGGTTTGATGGCCTGGTCAGTGAAGATCACATAGGACATGTTGCCGCAGGAGGCGTCCAGCGCGAAATCCATCTGCTCAGACGCAGTGCAGTCTGGGAGCAGAATATCGGCATACTTCGCCGATGAGGTCATGTGGCAGTCGATCACCACAATCATTTCGCACTTCTTGTCGTCCTGCAAAATTTCATGGGTGCGGTTGATTTCAGAGTGCTGGTTGATCAGGCAGTTACCGGCGTAGTTCCAGATCATTTTGATCGGCACGTCCAGCTTATCTTTGCCCCGAACACCGTCACGCAGCGCGGTCATTTCCGGGCCGCGCTCGATCGCGTCCGTCCACATAAACATGGAGATGCTGGTCTGAACCGGGTTATCCAGCGTTGGCATACGTTCAAACGGGACTTCATACGAGCCTTCACGCGCCCCGCTATTACCGCCGTGAATACCAACGTTGCCAGTCAGAATCGAGAGCATAGAAATAGCGCGGGTGGCAATTTCGCCGTTCGCGTGACGCTGTGGTCCCCATCCCTGGCTGATATAAGCCGGTTTTGCTGAACCAATTTCACGGGCCAGCTGAACAATACGCTCGACTGGAATGCCGGTAATGGTGGATGCCCACTCAGGGGTTTTCGCTACCCCGTCGCTGCCCTGACCAAGAATGTACGCTTTGTAATGCCCGTTAGCCGGTGCGCTGGCTGGCAGGGTCTTCTCGTCATAACCCACGCAGTATTTATCAAGGAACGGCTGATCGACGAGGTTTTCAGTGATCATCACATACGCCAGCGCATTGACCAGCGCCGCATCGGTACCAGGGCGAATAGGGATCCACTCGTCTTCACGTCCCGCGCCGGTATCGGTATAGCGCGGATCGACGATGATCATACGTGCGTTGGATTTGGCGCGCGCCTGCTCAAGATAATAGGTTACCCCACCGCCGCTCATCCGGGTTTCGCCTGGGTTGTTACCGAACAACACCACCAGTTTACTGTTTTCGATATCCGACGGGCTGTTACCGTCTGCCCAGCCGCCGTAGGTGTAGTTCAGCCCCGCAGCAATCTGTGCGGAAGAGTAGTCGCCGTAATGATTGAGATAGCCGCCGCAGCAGTTCATCAGGCGCGCCACCAACGTTTTACCCGGCGGCCAGGAGCGGGTCATGGTACCGCCCAGCGTCCCGGTGCCGTAGTTGAGGTAGATGGATTCGTTGCCATACTCTTTGATCAGGCGCTGCATGTTAGTCGCGATAATATCGTAGGCTTCGTCCCAGCTAATACGCTCGAACTTCCCTTCCCCACGCTTACCGACGCGCTTCATTGGGTATTTCAGACGATCCGGGTTATAAACGCGACGGCGCATTGAACGGCCACGCAGACAGGCACGAACCTGATGTAACCCTTCGTAGTTATCATCGCCGGTATTGTCTGTTTCGACATATTTGATTTCACCGTCCACAACATGCATACGCAGAGGACAACGGCTACCACAGTTAACGGTACAGGCACTCCACACCACTTTTTCCGGGGCTGAAGCGGGAGACAGAGCCTCCGCCGCCGACGCCAGACGGGTAAAAGGGAGCGTAAAGGCGCTGCTGGCAACCGCCAGACCGCCTATTGCCGTGGTTTTCATCAACCCACGGCGAGTGACCTCGGCAGCCATTAACGCTTCAGGCGCTTTGATTTTCATAAAGACTCACTTTGGTTGCTCACAAAGAAATAAAGGGCGGCATATACCGCTATATAGTTTTATGTATAACGATATTTTTGGTTATCAGTGTTTTATGCTGACTTTCGTTCGGAGGAGTATTACTACTTTAGAGGGAGGGGTTATTGCTTCGTATCAAATCAGAGGCATAAAAAAAGCGCCCTGAGGCGCTTTTTTGTCTTAGAGCAAATAATTAGCCGATGAACTGCTGGCCTTTCATGTAAGGGCGCAGCACTTCAGGGATCTCAATGCGTCCGTCAGCCTGCTGGTAGTTTTCCAGCACAGCAACCAGCGTACGGCCTACTGCCAGACCAGAACCGTTCAGGGTATGAACCAGACGGGTTTTCTTGTCAGATTTGCTGCGGCAACGCGCCTGCATACGACGCGCCTGGAAATCCCAGACGTTGGAGCAGGAGGAGATTTCACGGTAGGTGTTCTGCGCAGGCACCCAGACTTCAAGGTCGAAGGTTTTGCAGGCACCGAAGCCCATGTCGCCGGTGCAAAGCGCCATACGGCGGTACGGCAGGCCCAGCAGCTCCAGCACTTTCTCAGCATGACCGGTCATCTCTTCCAGCGCGTCCATAGACTCTTCCGGACGAACGATCTGCACCATCTCAACTTTATCGAACTGGTGCATACGGATCAGACCGCGCGTATCGCGACCGTAAGAACCGGCTTCAGAACGGAAACATGGAGAGTGCGCGGTCAGTTTGATTGGCAGATCGTCTTCGTCGATGATCTCATCACGCACGAGGTTGGTCAGCGGCACTTCCGCGGTTGGGATCAGCGCGTAGTTGCTGCTGTCTGCTTCCTCGTCCAGCGGACGGGTGTGGAACAGATCGCCGGCAAATTTCGGCAACTGGCCGGTACCGTACAGCGTATCGTGGTTAACCAGATACGGAACGTAGGTTTCGCTGTAGCCGTGCTGCTCGGTGTGCAGATCCAGCATGAACTGCGCCAGAGCGCGGTGCAGATGGGCAATTTGACCTTTCATGACCACAAAGCGAGAACCCGTCAGCTTAACCGCAGCCGCAAAGTCCAGGCCCGCGTGCATTTCGCCCAGCGTGACGTGATCGCGCACCTCAAAGTCAAACTCGCGAGGCGTGCCCCAGCGTTTCACTTCAACGTTGTCGTTTTCGTCTTTGCCGACAGGCACGCTGTCGTCAGGAATGTTCGGGATCGCCAGAGCGATATCACGAATTTCAGCCTGAAGAACGTCTAGTTCAGCTTTCGCCTGATCCAGCTCTTCACCCAGTTTGTTCACTTCCAGGCGTAATGGCTCAATATCTTCCCCGCGCGCTTTCGCCTGGCCAATGGATTTCGATCGAGAATTACGCTCTGCTTGCAGATTTTCAGTTTGTACCTGCAAAACTTTACGACGCTCTTCAAGAGCGCGCAGCTTATCTACATCCAGCTTAAAGCCCCGGCGTGCCAGTTTTTCAGCGACTGCGTCTGGCTCATTACGCAGCAGATTGGGATCGAGCATGCTTATCCTGTGCTTATCGAATTAAAAAAGGAAAAAGTGACCACAGCCTGCGGCCACAGAGATATATTGCCAACATTACCGCAACGATTGAACTAACGGTAGCGTTTTATAGGGCTATTTTGATCCTGTCCGGCAAGCCAGGCGAGCTTTTCGCCAATCTTACCCTCAAGACCTCTGTTTGTGGGATGATAATAGCGGGTTTGTGCCATCTCCTGTGGAAAATACTCTTCCCCGGCGGCGTAGGCATTGGGTTCATCATGGGCGTAGCGATACTCCTGCCCGTAACCCATCTCTTTCATCAATTTGGTTGGCGCATTGCGCAGATGAACCGGCACATCGTAGTCCGGACGTTCACGTGCATCTGACATCGCCGCTTTGAAGGCGGTATACACCGCGTTACTTTTCGGCGCGCAGGCCAGATAGACAATTGCCTGCGCAATGGCACGCTCACCTTCCGCGGGTCCGACGCGGGTAAAGCAGTCCCAGGCGGAAATAGCGACCTGCATGGCGCGTGGATCGGCATTACCGACATCTTCTGACGCGATGGCCAGGCAGCGACGCGCGACATATAACGGATCGCCACCGGCGGTAATGATCCGCGCGTACCAGTAGAGCGCCGCATCCGGGGCGCTGCCGCGCACGGACTTATGTAATGCCGAGATCAGATCGTAAAAACGATCGCCTTTATTATCGAAGCGTGCGCTGCGTTCACCGGCTATTTCGGTGAGCAACTCAGGTTTAAGTACCCGCTTGCCCGCATCGTCCACTTCGGCCATATCGGCCATCATTTCCAGCGTGTTCAGCGCGCGGCGCGCATCGCCGTTGACCAGTTCCGCAATCGCCCGACGCGTGTCGTCCGGCAGAACGATATCCTGCCCGCCGTAGCCGCGCGCCTTATCCTCCATCGCCTGGGTCAGAACCTTTTCGATATCCTCTGTGGTCAGGGATTTAAGCAGGTAAACGCGGGCGCGGGAAAGCAGCGCGGAGTTGAGTTCAAACGACGGGTTTTCCGTGGTTGCGCCGATGAAGAAAATCGTGCCGTCTTCAATGTGCGGCAGAAACGCATCCTGCTGGCTTTTATTGAAACGGTGGACTTCATCGACAAACAGAATGGTGCGGCGCCCGGCATTACGGTTTTGCCGCGCGCGCTCGATCGCCTCACGAATCTCCTTCACGCCGGAGGTAACCGCCGAGATGCGCTCAACGTCCGCGTTAGCATAGCGGGCGATCACTTCAGCGAGGGTTGTTTTGCCGGTGCCGGGTGGCCCCCAGAGGATCATGGAGTGCAGATGCCCCGCCTCTATGGCGCGCGGCAAGGGTTTCCCCGCAGCCAGCAGGTGTTGCTGGCCGATGTACTGCGCTAAATTTTCTGGCCGCATACGGGCGGCCAGAGGTTGAAACGCATTATCTGAAAAATCGAGCGACAGGTTGCTCACTCATGCCTCTTACTTATTACGTTGGTCGTCCACCGTTACGCCCTGCGGCGGGGTAAAGGTGAATTTCGAAGCATCTACGGCGCCGTTTTGCTGAGACTTAAGCTGATAGCTACTGCGCTGATCGTCCTGCTCAACCGCACCGAACTGATTGATGGTACCGTTGCTGCTCACGTTAATGGTGAACTGCTTCAGGTTACCGTTGCTGCCTTTTGGCGTCAGGACGAACTCATCACCGTTTTGTTTAATGTTGTACTGCTGCCAGTCGCTGGACTGGTTACGGGCAATGAGCATAAACGGCGTATTGCTGGTCGCGTCTTTCAACCAGGTGGCGGTCGCCTGCTCAACAAACGGGTTGTAGAACCATAAGGTTTTCCCGTCGGACACCAGCACGCTTTCATCCGGCTGGGTCATGTGCCAGTTGAAGAGATTCGGGCGTTTCACCCACAAATCCCCCTGACCTTCCTGCACCGCGTTGCCACTGCCGTCAGTCACTTTTTGCGTGAAGCTGGCGTGGAAGCTGCTCACTTTATCCAGTCGGCTTTTAAGGTCGCTGGCTGCATCAGCCCAGACGCTGCTGGCAACAAAACTGGAGAGTAATGCACAGACGATGGCGATTTTTTTCATTGTTATTCCTTAAAATACGTCTTCCCGATATGGGGTTCCGTTTCTATTCTGGACCTGCCCGAAGGCAGGCGACAGAAGAATATGCTTAATTTTTGCTGATTTACCCTTCTTTGCAATCGCTGAAGGTTAATCAAACGGCGGTGGCGCCAGCACCTCACGGTTACCGTTATGCCCCTGTTCGCTCACAATACCCTGGGCTTCCATCTGCTCGATAATACGCGCCGCGCGGTTGTAGCCAATACGGAACTGGCGCTGGACGCCGGAGATGGACGCCTTACGTTTTTCGGTAACGAAATTAACCGCCTGGTCAAATAACGGATCCAGCTCTTCGCCACCGTCAAAACCACCGCCGCCACCTTCGCTTTCACTGTCGGAGGTGATGCCGTCAACGTATTGCGGCCGACCGCGCGCTTTCCAGTCCTGCACCACCGCGTGCACTTCCTGGTCGCGAACAAATGCACCGTGGACACGCACCGGCGAGGTGGAGTTCGGGCCGGAATAGAGCATATCACCCATCCCCAGCAGCGACTCTGCACCACCCTGGTCCAGGATAGTACGCGAGTCAATTTTACTCGACACGGTAAACGCGATACGGGTCGGGATGTTTGCCTTAATAAGTCCGGTGATAACGTCTACGGACGGACGCTGCGTTGCAAGCACCAGGTGGATGCCCGCCGCACGCGCTTTCTGTGCCAGACGCGCAATCAGCTCTTCCACTTTCTTGCCAACGGTCATCATCAGGTCGGCGAATTCATCCACCAGCACCACGATGTAAGGCAGTTTTTCCAGCACCGGATGCTGGGCATCCATGCTGTCACCCGGCTTCCAGTATGGGTCCGGAATCGGACGGCCCATACGTGCCGCCTCAGCGATTTTCTCGTTATAACCGGCCAGGTTACGCACGCCCAGCGCAGACATCAGCTTATAGCGACGCTCCATTTCATTGACGCTCCAGCGCAATGCGTTGGCGGCGTCCTTCATGTCGGTCACCACTTCCGTTAACAGGTGCGGAATGCCTTCGTAGACGGACAGTTCAAGCATTTTCGGGTCGATCATGATGAAACGCACATCTTCAGGCTGCGCTTTGTAGAGCATACTGAGGATCATGGCGTTCACCCCGACCGATTTACCGGAGCCGGTGGTACCCGCAACCAGCAGGTGCGGCATCTTCGCGAGATCGGCAACCACCGGATCGCCAGCGATATCTTTACCCAGCACCACGGTCAGCGGGGACGGGTTGTCGCGGAATTTGGTGTTATCCAGAACTTCACGCAGATAAACGGTCTGGCGTTTCTTGTTTGGCAGCTCAAGGCCAACGTAAGGCTTACCTGGGATCACTTCCACCACGCGAACCGCCACGGTCGACAGAGAACGCGCCAGGTCACGGGACAGGTTAGAAATACGCGCCGCTTTTACGCCTGGCGCCAGGTTCAGTTCGAAACGGGTGATCACCGGGCCAGGGGAGTAGTTCACCACGTCCGCTTTAATACGGAAGTCAGCCAGACGCGCTTCCACCAGACGGGCCATCTGCTCAAGAGCAAAAGTATCCACCGGTTCGACTTCCGCTGGCGGCGGCGTTAACAGATCCAGCGACGGCAACGGCGTACTTGGTCGTTGCAGCGGACGGCTGTCTCCGTTACGCATCAACAGCGGGTGAATCAGGCTTTCCTGCGGCTGTGGTGCTGGCTGCTGGAACTGCGGCTGCGGCGGTTGGGCCGGCGGTGTATGCGGCTGCGCATAAGCCTGCGGCACTGGCTGTTGTGGTTGCGCATTAACCTGCGGCGCTGGCGCCTGACGCACCGGTTCCGCTTCTGGCATCACGCTCGGCGTGAACAGCGGTTCGCTCGGACCGTCATCCACCAGATCTTTCATCGGTGAAAATTCAAAATCCGAGAGCGAGAACGGGTTTGCCCCCGAAGGCTGCTCACCGGAATAACGTTGCTGCAGCGTGGCCGCAAACTGACGCGCTAATTCCGCTTCGGCAGCATCATCTTCATCCTGCTGAGAATGAACATCGTGTTGGTACTCATTCCCGTAGCGTTGAGTCTGCTGGGCGGCAAACTGACGCGCCAGCTCATCCTGATGCAGTTCGTCGGCATCATCTTCGTAGTCGGACTCACGGGCTTTTTCTTCCGCCATACGCTGGGAAGGCAGTTTAATGCCATAAGAGGCCAGCTCCCGGCGCGTCGGTACGCGCACGCGATTAGGACGCGGCAATTGTGGACCAATGCCCTCTTTTACCTGAGGACGCGGCGCACCATCGGTTGCCGGGCTGAATAGCGGAGCGGACGCGGCAGCGGCTGCCGTTGCCTGCTTCACGGTTTCCGCTCCTGACGCAACGGCTGGCGCTGGATCTACAGGTGCAACGCTTGCAGAAGGCGCTTTTACAACAGGCTCCTGCACCGGCTCAGGCACGGGCTGATACCAGGCGGCAAGCTGCTCGCGCTCTCGGGCACGGCGCTCTTCCACCTCTTCAAAATAGTACAATGGCGGACGGGATGGCTTCGCTTCCTCCACCACTTCGGGTTCAGACACCGGCGCAACGTATGGCTGTTCAGGTTCAGCAGGTTCGGGCGTATAAGCCTGATACGGCTGTTGCGGCTCGCTGGCAGGCTCAGGCGGCTGATACGGTTGCTGCCACTGTTCCTGCTGCACAGGAATATAGCTTTCAGGCTCCGGCGCAATGGTCGGTTCAGGCGTATGGACACCTGGCGCAGTCTGCCAGTCCACCTGCGGTTGCTGGATCGCGGACTCCGGTGCCGGAACAGGCGAGGACGGCATCACGGCTTCAACAGGCGCAACATGGGCCTGCGCAGCCGTCGTTGCGGCAGCAGCAGCGGCTACCGGTTCAGTCACGGAATGACCATGCAACAGCGGATCGTATTCATCATACTCACCCGGCGTAGCTCGATGACCAGAGAACAACACATCATCAGGATCGACGGCCGCGCCGCGATACTCAATCTGCTCCTCTTCATCCATACGTTTGCCGGAGAAAAGCGCGGCATCCGTTTTACGGCCTAACGGGTTAGCAAATTTTTCAGCAACGCGCTGGCGGCGTGCCAGAGCACCGCGCAGAATACGGGCACGGCGGGATTCACGACGCTGCACGGGTGCCTCGTCTTCCTCTTCGTACTCATCTTCATATTCGTCTTCATCGACCCACGTATCATCACGACGGGTGCGATTGCTGGCAAACGTCAGCAGAGTCAGAATAAAGCTGCCGATTTTTTCGGCAATGCTCACCCAGGACCAGCCGGTAAACAGCGTCAGGCCCGCTGCCCAGATACAAAGCAGCGCCAGCGTGCCGCCGCTGCTGTGAAGCATCGGTTGCAGCGCGGAGCTCAACAGGCTGCCAATCACCCCGCCGGAGGCGAAGTACCAGATGTCATCGGCGTTGATCGCCGCCAGTCCGCAGGAGGTGAGGATCAGCGCCAGGGCGCCAATCAGGCGCAGCGAAACGGCAAAATAATCGATGTAGTCGTCGTTCTGTCGATGACGCCAGGCAAACCAGCATCCGCCAATAATGATGACGGGAAGGGTATAGGCCATCACACCGAAAATGAAGAAGAGTGTGTCCGCAAGCCAGGCGCCGGGAACGCCACCTAAATTATGGATAGGCTCATGCCATGCGGTTTGCGACCAGCTGGGGTCTGAGGGGTTGAAACTGAGTAAGGCAGCCATCAGCCAGACGGCAAAAAGGGCAATAACAATCAGTAACGCCTCAAGGAGACGACGTCCGCTGCTTAGCTTAGATAATGTGACTTCTTTGTCTTCAGTGTATTCCTGGCTCAAGAAAGGCTCTCCAGGTATCAGGCATGTCCTGCCTGTGTGCTAAAACGGACAACAGCGCCGGGACTCCCCGGCACTGTTGCTGTATGGATTAACAGGAGTGTAATCAAACTACACTGATTTTGCACCTGTTCCGTGTTAGCGCGTCTTAATAACCAGACGATTGCTCTGTTTGACCTCTTCCATCACCACATAAGTACGGGTGTCGTTCACGCCTGGCAGACGCAGCAGGGTTTCACCCAGCAGCTTACGGTAGGCGGACATATCAGGCACACGGGTTTTCAACAGGTAGTCAAAATCACCGGAAACCAGATGACACTCTTGAATTTCTTCAAGTTTTTGCACAGCGGCGTTAAATTGCTCAAACACATCTGGTGCACCACGATTCAGAGTAATCTCAACAAATACCAGAAGTGAGGCATCCAGATAATGCGGGTTCAGCAGAGCCGTATAGCCCTGAATAAAACCCTGTCTTTCCAGTCGACGCACACGCTCAAGGCACGGCGTCGGGGAAAGTCCCACACGTTTTGAAAGCTCGACGTTGGAAATACGCCCATCCTTTTGCAATTCATTAAGAATGTTACGATCGATACGGTCGAGATCTTTGCCAGGGCGCTTCTTGCTATCTACCATTATTATTGTCTCTCTGTATTCCTTCCCTACTCCTGCCTGGACCCTGTGCACATCACTGTTCAGAGCCTGGACCCGTTATTCATCACATCGCCTGGTTATGTATTAGACGCGATGTAGATTCGGGTTCTGCGGTAAGAAGACCGTTGCCCGAAAGCAGTCACAGACATCACGTATGGCGTCTGTCCACACCATGCGTAGATTTCACTGACCCGGTAAAAATGGCATTTCCGTGCATGTCTATGCGGCATGCAGTTCGTGCGTCTTTTTTTCTTCCTTGAATGTTTTCGCAAAAGCGCAGGGGATTGTCAAAGCAAAACATCGATTTTTAGTACAACATGCCGGATATTCATTACGGAGGGGTATTAATCCTCATTTTATTGCCTTATAAACGCGCGGTTTTCAGTAGCAGAAGTGATGTGACCGCCTCTGACCCATAGGGCGCGTCTATTGCATATATCGGAAGCAAAACTCTCCTGCTCTTTTTTTACGGCAACAAATTCCCTACAATCCAGCCCATTGCCTGCCAACAACAATGGGGATCTCATGGGCACGACCAAACACAGTAAGCTGCTAATCCTTGGTTCTGGACCTGCGGGATATACCGCAGCGGTCTATGCTGCACGCGCTAACCTGCAACCGGTACTGATCACCGGGATGGAAAAAGGCGGTCAGCTGACCACCACCACGGAAGTGGAAAACTGGCCTGGCGACCCGAACGACCTGACCGGGCCGCTGCTGATGGAGCGCATGCACGAGCATGCCGCCAAATTCGAAACCGAAATCCTGTTCGACCACATCAATAAAGTGGATTTGCAGAACCGTCCGTTCCGCCTGACGGGTGACAGCGGCGAATACACCTGCGATGCGCTGATCATCGCCACCGGCGCCTCTGCCCGCTATCTCGGCCTGCCGTCTGAAGAAGCGTTCAAAGGCCGCGGCGTGTCAGCCTGCGCGACCTGCGACGGTTTCTTCTATCGCAACCAGAAAGTTGCGGTTATCGGCGGCGGCAACACCGCTGTGGAAGAAGCGCTGTATCTGGCAAATATTGCCTCAGAAGTACACCTGATTCACCGTCGCGACACCTTCCGCGCGGAGAAGATCCTGATTAAACGCCTGATGGACAAAGTGGCGAGCGGCAACATTGTGCTGCATACCAACCGTACGCTGGAAGAAGTGACTGGCGATCAGATGGGCGTGGCGGGACTGCGTATCCGTGATACCCAGAACACCGATAACGTCGAAACGCTGGAAGTGGCAGGCCTGTTTGTGGCAATCGGTCACAGCCCGAACACGGCTATCTTTGAAGGCCAGCTGGAGCTGGAGAACGGCTACATCAAAGTGCAGTCTGGCATTCACGGCAACGCCACCCAGACCAGCGTTCCGGGTGTCTTCGCAGCTGGCGACGTGATGGACCATATTTATCGTCAGGCGATCACCTCTGCGGGCACCGGTTGTATGGCCGCGCTGGACGCAGAACGCTACCTGGACGGGCTGGCTGAACAAGGCAAATAATCTTTACAAGTCAGTAACAAACGTAAATAAAGGCGGCCACTGGTCGCCTTTATTTTTGCTCGCGTGTAACATGCAGAGGTCTAATTTCTTATAACGTCACCTGCAAAGTACGCAATGGAAAAAACCCGTCAACAAGAGTTAACCCGCTGGCTGAAACAGCAAAGCGTCCTGTCCCGCCGCTGGCTTATGATTTCCCGCGTTCTGGGATTTATCAGCGGTCTGTTGATTGTTGCCCAGGCATGGCTGCTGGCCCGCATTCTCAACCATATGATCATGGAGAACATCCCGCGCGAAGCGCTGCTGTTGCCGTTTATCGTTCTGGTGCTGGTTTTCGTTCTGCGTGCGTGGGTGGTCTGGCTGCGCGAGCGGGTTGGATTCCATGCCGGGCAGCACATTCGCTATGAGATCCGCCGCAAGGTGCTCGACCGGCTTTCGGAAGCCGGACCTGCGTGGATCCAGGGCAAACCGGCTGGTAGCTGGGCGACGCTGATCCTTGAGCAAATCGACGATATGCACGATTACTACGCGCGTTATCTTCCCCAGATGGCGCTGGCAGTATTTGTGCCCCTGATGATTGTTATCGCCCTCTTCCCTGTTAACTGGGTGGCGGCGTTGATCCTGCTGGGCACCGCCCCGCTCATCCCGCTGTTTATGGCGATGGTCGGCATGGGCGCGGCAGATGCTAACCGTCGTAACTTCCTGGCGCTGGGTCGGTTGAGCGGTCATTTCCTGGACCGTCTGCGCGGAATGGAAACCCTGCGGATCTTCGGTCGTGGTGAAGCGGAAACCGAAAACATTCGTCTGGCATCGCAGGATTTCCGTCAGCGCACCATGGAAGTGTTGCGCATGGCCTTTCTCTCTTCTGGCGTACTCGAATTTTTCACCTCCCTGTCGATTGCGCTGGTGGCGGTTTACTTTGGCTTCTCCTACCTCGGCGCACTGGACTTTGGCCACTACGGTACGGCGGTCACGCTTTCCGCCGGGTTCCTGGCGCTGATCCTGGCCCCGGAATTTTTCCAGCCGCTTCGCGATCTCGGCACCTTTTACCATGCCAAAGCGCAGGCGGTGGGTGCTGCCGACAGCCTGAAAACCTTCATGGAAACGCCGCTGGCGAATCCGGAGCGTGGTGAGGTAACGCTGAATACGAACGATCCGGTGACCATTGAAGCACAGGATTTTTCTGTTCTGTCGCCTGAAGGCAAAGTGCTGGCCGGTCCGCTGAACTTTACCCTGCCTGCCGGGCAACGTGTGGTGCTGGTGGGTACCAGCGGCTCAGGTAAAAGCTCATTGTTGAATGCGCTGTCAGGTTTTATGGCGTACACCGGATCGCTGCGTATCAACAAAACGGAGCTGCGCGAGCTCGATCCTGATGCCTGGCGTAAACAGCTGAGTTGGGTGGGGCAAAACCCTCAGCTGCCAGCTCCGACGCTGCGCGAGAATGTGCTGCTGGCACGCCCGGATGCGCGTGAAGATGAGCTGCAATCGGTCCTCGACCGCGCCTGGGTCAGCGAGTTTCTGCCGCTGCTTGCGCAGGGTGTCGATACCGTCATTGGCGATCAGTCTGCCGGGCTGTCAGTTGGCCAGGCACAGCGCGTCGCGGTCGCCCGTGCGCTGCTCAATCCCTCTTCGCTAATGCTGCTGGACGAACCTGCGGCCAGCCTGGACGCTCACAGCGAGCAGCGCGTGATGGATGCGCTTAACGCAGCCTCACGCCAGCAAACCACCCTGATGGTGACTCACCAGCTGGAAGGTATTGCCGACTGGGATCAGATCTGGGTGATGGAAAACGGACACATTGTTGAACAAGGCGATTACGCCGCGCTTGTTGCCGCGCAGGGGCCGTTTGCGACCCTGCTGGCGAACCGTCAGGAGGATATCTGATGCGCGCCCTGCTTCCGTATCTTGCACTGTATAAACGCCACAAATGGATGCTGACGCTCGGGATCGTGCTGGCGATCGTTACTCTGCTGGCCAGCATCGGTCTGCTTACGCTTTCCGGCTGGTTCCTCTCCGCGTCTGCGGCCGCAGGCTTTGCCGGGCTGTACAGCTTTAACTACATGCTGCCTGCCGCCGGGGTGCGCGGCACGGCCATTACGCGAACTGCCGGACGCTACTTCGAACGTCTGGTCAGCCACGACGCGACCTTCCGCGTGCTGCAACACCTGCGTATTTACACCTTCAGCAAACTGCTGCCCCTCTCCCCTGCCGGGCTGGCACGTTTTCGACAGGGCGAATTACTCAACCGCGTGGTCGCAGATGTGGATACGCTGGATCACCTCTATCTGCGCGTCATTTCACCTATGGTGGGCGCGTTTGTAGTGATTGTCGTGGTCACGCTGGGGTTGAGTTTCCTGGATGTTCCCATCGCACTGACGCTCGGCGGCATCATGCTGATGACGCTGATTATTCTGCCGCCCCTGTTTTATCGTGCAGGTAAAACCACCGGGGAAAACCTGACGCGCCTGCGAGGGGAATATCGCCAGCAGCTCACCGCCTGGTTGCAGGGACAGGCCGAGCTCACCCTTTTTGGTGCCAGCAAACGGTACCGCGCCCGCATGGAAAATACGGAGCTGAACTGGCATGAAGCCCAGCGGCGCCAGTCTGAACTGACCGCGTTCTCCCAGGCGCTGATGATGTTAATTGGTGGGATTGCCGTCATCGCCATGCTCTGGATGGCCTCCGGTGGCGTGGGCGGTAACGCGCAGCCTGGCCCGCTGATTGCGCTGTTTGTTTTCTGTGCCCTGGCAGCCTTTGAAGCCTTAGCCCCGGTCACGGGCGCTTTTCAGCATCTCGGCCAGGTGATTGCCTCTGCGCTGCGCATTACGGATATTGCCGAGCAGGAGCCGGAAGTGAAGTTCAGCGCGGTTCAAACCGCTGTGCCAGAGCAGGTCGCGCTGACGCTCAGCAATGTCACTTTCGCCTACGACAAGCAGGCGCAAAACGCGCTGGAAGACATCACCCTTTCTGTTGATGCCGGGCAGCGCATTGCGATCCTTGGCCGTACGGGATGTGGGAAATCGACACTTCTGCAACTTCTCACGCGCGCGTGGGACCCACAGCAGGGCGAGATTCTGTTTAACGACGTTCCGCTGTCTGGTTTTAGCGAAGCGGCCTTGCGTAAAACGGTCAGCGTCGTGCCCCAGCGGGTGCATCTGTTCAGCGCTACGCTGCGCGATAATCTTCTTCTGGCGGCACCAGACGCCTCCGACGATACGCTGCGGGCAATGCTGGAGCAGGTTGGGCTGCACAAGCTGCTTGAAGACGACGGGTTGAACAGCTGGCTGGGTGAAGGGGGTCGACAGCTTTCCGGCGGCGAACTGCGTCGTCTGGCCATTGCGCGTGCGCTGCTGCACGATGCGCCGCTGATGCTGCTGGATGAACCGACAGAAGGACTGGATGCCACGACAGAGAGCCAAATCCTTGATTTACTGGCGAATGTGATGAAAGGTAAAACCGTGCTGATGGTCACGCACCGTCTGCGAGGGCTGGTGAATTTCGATCAGATAATTGTGATGGACAACGGACACATAATTGAGCAAGGTAGTCACGCAGAGCTGCTGGCAAAACAAGGTCGCTACTACCAGTTTAAACAGCGCCTGTAGACTATATTTGTAGCGTCCTCTCTCGCGTACTGGAGTTCTGTTGTCATGCGCCTGGTGCAGCTTTCTCGCCATAATATTGCGTTCCCTTCTCCGGAGGGGGCGCTGCGTGAACCTAACGGCTTGCTGGCTCTGGGCGGCGATCTCAGCCCGGCACGGCTCTTAATGGCTTACCAGCGCGGCATCTTTCCGTGGTTTTCTCCTGGCGACCCGATCTTATGGTGGTCTCCTGACCCGCGAGCCGTACTGTGGCCTGGGCAGTTTCACCTGAGCCGCAGCATGAAGCGTTTTCATGCAAAATCACCCTTTCGCGTCACGCTTAATCACGCCTTCGGCCAGGTTATCGAAGGCTGCGCTGAAGATCGTCTAGAAGGCACCTGGATAACCCGCGATATCATTATCGCCTATCACCAGCTTCATGAGCTGGGTTACGCGCATTCGATCGAAGTGTGGAGCGGCGACGACCTCGTCGGTGGCATGTACGGCGTGGCGCAGGGTACGCTGTTCTGCGGCGAGTCGATGTTCTCCCGCTCCACGAATGCGTCGAAAACCGCGCTGCTGGTTTTTAGCCAGGAATTTGCCCGACGTGGAGGACAGTTAATGGATTGTCAGGTGCTGAATGAGCATACCGCCTCGCTCGGCGCCGTTGAAATCTCCCGCCGACACTATATCGAACACCTGGAACAGTGCCGAAAGGAGACCCTACCACGCGATTTTTGGGTTCCCAGAACGCTCTTTATACCCAATGCCTAAATGTTTTCCGCATATTTTTTATGAGGGTGTTATAATTACGCCGCAGAGTAGCTTCTGCCTGTTGCCCCGCCGCCGTTTGGGACCCTCGCTTCAGATAACGTCCTTACGTTTATCCTGTCGTCTCCCCTTTACGAATGCGCTTTCCGTTCGGTTGTACCGTGACGCTTGGGCAATACGCTGAGACTGTTTTGCTGCGTTTTAAACGCGCAATTCTTTACTTAATTGAGGAATTTCGGCATTATCTTGCCGGTTCAAAACTTGGTAGTGATACCCCAGAGGATTAGATGGCCAAAGAAGACAATATTGAAATGCAGGGTACCGTACTTGATACGTTGCCTAATACCATGTTTCGCGTAGAACTGGAAAACGGTCACGTGGTAACTGCGCACATCTCCGGTAAAATGCGCAAAAACTATATCCGCATTTTGACGGGCGACAAAGTGACTGTTGAGCTGACCCCGTACGACCTGAGCAAAGGCCGCATTGTCTTCCGTAGTCGCTAATTGTTTTCGCCTGTAATGGCAGATGAATATTTAAAAGGTCGGGACAATCCCGGCCTTTTTTATTTATGGCTTTAGTGTGGCTGTTCAGGAAGAGGTATTTTAGTGCGGTCTGATGCCCTCACCCTGACCCTCTCCCACAGGGAGAGGGAGAAAAGCGGACACAAAAAAGCCGGGTTAAAAACCCGGCTTTTACACTAAAGAAAATCAGTGAGCCGCTTCCGGCTTGTGCTTCGCCGCACTCTGGAAATCGTACGTCAGTTCGTTCTTCGCCTGATCCAGCCCCACCGTTACCTGGCCGCCGTCCACCAGCGAGCCAAACAGCAGCTCGTTTGCCAGCGGTTTCTTCAGGTTGTCCTGAATCACGCGCGCCATCGGACGGGCGCCCATCGCACGGTCGTAGCCTTTCTCAGCCAGCCAGTTGCGGGCCTCCTGGCTCACTTCCAGCGACACGCCTTTCTGATCCAGCTGAACCTGCAACTCGACGATGAACTTGTCCACCACCTGATGAATCACCTCGGTAGACAGATGATCGAACCAGATAATGTTGTCCAGACGGTTACGGAACTCCGGCGTGAAGATCTTCTTGATCTCTTCCATCGCATCGGTGCTGTTATCCTGGTGGATCAGGCCGATGGATTTACGCTCGGTTTCCCGCACCCCGGCGTTGGTGGTCATCACCAGCACCACGTTGCGGAAATCGGCCTTGCGCCCGTTGTTATCGGTCAGCGTCCCGTTGTCCATCACCTGCAACAGGATGTTGAATACGTCCGGGTGCGCTTTCTCGATTTCATCGAGCAGCAGTACCGCGTGCGGGTGCTTGATAACCGCGTCCGTAAGCAGGCCGCCCTGGTCAAAGCCCACGTATCCCGGAGGCGCACCAATCAAACGGCTGACGGTATGACGCTCCATATACTCGGACATATCAAAGCGCAGCAGCTCAATGCCCAGCGCTTTGGAGAGCTGAACCGTCACCTCGGTTTTACCCACCCCGGTCGGGCCGGCGAACAGGAAGGAACCGACAGGCTTGTGGTCATGCCCAAGACCAGCACGGGCCATCTTGATCGCTTCGGTTAAGGCCTCAATGGCTTTATCCTGACCAAAGACCAGCATTTTCAGGCGATTGCCGAGGGTGCGCAGCGTATCACGGTCGCTCTGAGAAACGCTCTTCTCAGGAATACGCGCGATGCGGGCCACCACGGACTCGATATCCGCCACGTTCACAGTTTTCTTACGCTTGCTGGCTGGCATCAGGCGTGCACGCGCACCCGCCTCATCAATCACGTCGATCGCTTTATCCGGCAGATGACGATCGTTGATGTATTTCACCGCCAGTTCCACCGCCGCACGGACCGCTTTCGCGGTGTAACGCACGTCGTGGTGTGCTTCGTACTTGGTTTTCAGGCCGTTGATGATCTGCACCGTTTCGTCAACCGACGGCTCGGTAACGTCGATTTTCTGGAAACGACGCGCCAGCGCACGATCCTTCTCAAAGATGTTGCTGAACTCCTGGTACGTCGTGGAGCCCATCACGCGGATCTTGCCGCTGGAGAGCAGCGGTTTGATCAGGTTAGCGGCATCCACCTGGCCACCGGAGGCCGCACCTGCGCCGATGATGGTGTGGATCTCATCGATAAACAGGATGCTGTTGGTGTCCTGCTCCAGCTGTTTTAACAGCGCTTTGAAACGTTTTTCGAAATCACCGCGGTATTTGGTGCCCGCCAGCAGCGAGCCAATATCCAGCGAGTAGATGGTGCAGTCGGCAATCACTTCCGGCACGTCGCCCTGCACAATGCGCCAGGCCAGCCCTTCGGCAATCGCGGTTTTACCCACGCCAGATTCCCCCACCAGCAGCGGGTTGTTCTTACGGCGACGGCACAGCACCTGGATGGCACGCTCCAGCTCTTTGTCGCGGCCAATCAGCGGGTCGATACCGCCAACGCGAGCAAGCTGGTTAAGGTTGGTGGTGAAGTTTTCCATACGATCCTCCCCGCCTGCTTGCTCTTCATTGCTGTTGATCTGTCCGCTGGGATCCGATGCCTGGTTAGGCTCGTCTTTTCGCGTTCCGTGAGAGATGAAGTTGACCACGTCGAGCCGGCTGACTTCGTGTTTACGCAGCAGGTAGGCCGCCTGGGACTCCTGCTCGCTGAAGATGGCGACCAGGACATTGGCGCCAGTCACTTCGCTACGTCCGGAAGACTGGACGTGGAAAACCGCGCGCTGCAACACGCGCTGGAAGCTGAGCGTCGGCTGCGTGTCGCGCTCTTCTTCACTGGCTGGCAGCACCGGTGTAGTTTGTTCGATGAAGGCTTCGAGTTCCTGACGTAGCGCCACCAGATCCACGGAGCAGGCTTCCAGCGCTTCGCGGGCAGATGGGTTGCTAAGCAGTGCGAGCAGCAGGTGCTCGACGGTCATAAACTCATGTCGGTGCTCACGCGCTCTGGCGAAAGCCATGTTTAAACTGAGTTCCAGTTCTTGATTGAGCATAGGCACCTCCCCCAATTTTATGCCTTATCAGGCCTTTTCCAGCGTACACAGCAACGGATGCTCGTTCTCCCTTGCATAGTCGTTCACCATCGCTACTTTGGTTTCCGCAACCTCGGCAGTAAAGATGCCGCAGATCGCTTTGCCACGATAATGAACGGTAAGCATCAGTTGCGTTGCACGTTCAACATCATAAGAAAAGAACTTTTGTAGCACGTCAATAACAAATTCCATCGGCGTGTAATCATCGTTCATTAACATAACTTTATACATAGATGGCGGTTTTAGCGCGTCGCGCACTTTATCTTCCGCCAGCTGGTCAAAATCCAGCCAATCGTTGGTCTTACCCATTATGCATAACCACTTTGAATCTACCTCAGATGTTAGATAACAATCATCTATTACTGTCATCCGCGATGTCTGTCACAAACTGTTGCAATAGCGTTAACTGCCTCAAATTTTGGTTGATTATTGTCCCAACTCCAGCGCCAAACGCTTGACGGCTTCTTCCGTTTCTCTAAATTGTACAAGCGTGAGTTGGCGAGGTTTTGAACAGCCCCCACTCCACCACCGGTTCATTCCATCTTAATTTATAAGATTTACGAAGGATGTCGAAGCATGGAAATGGGTACTGTTAAGTGGTTCAACAACGCCAAGGGGTTTGGCTTCATTTGCCCCGAAGGCGGCGGCGAGGATATCTTCGCTCACTATTCCACCATTCAGATGGATGGTTACAGGACGCTCAAAGCCGGGCAGTCCGTCCGGTTCGATGTACACCAGGGGCCAAAAGGCAATCACGCCAGTCTTATCGTGCCCGTTGAAGCAGAAACGGTTGCATAGCTCTCTGATTCATTGTGTACACCCCGCAGGCAAAATGCCAGCCCGATCGGCTGGCATTTTTATTTTCGGGTTATTCCCGCGCCAGCGCATCCACCGGATCCAGCCGCGCCGCGTTTCGTGCCGGCAGCCAGCCAAACAAAATGCCGGTAAAGGTGGAGCACAAAAACGCGGTGAGGATCGCCATCGGTGAGAAGCCAATCTCCCACCCCGGTAAAAAGAGCTGGAGCGCGAAGGCGATCATCATCGAGAGCGCAATCCCCATCGCGCCTCCCACCAGACACACCAGCACCGCTTCAATCAAAAATTGCTGGAGCACATCGCTGGCTCTGGCCCCGACCGCCATGCGAATGCCGATCTCCCGCGTACGTTCGGTCACCGACACCAGCATAATGTTCATCACCCCTATCCCGCCGACGACCAGCGAAATCACCGCCACCAGCGTCAGGAACAGCTGAAGAGTACGTGTGGTCTTTTCGGCCGTTTTCAAGAGGCCGTCCATGTTCCAGGTGAAGAAATCCTTTTTCCCGTGGCGCAACGTTAACAGCCGCTCGAGCTGCTGTTCCGCCAGCGCGCTGTCGTAGCCCTCTTTCACTCGCACGGTAATGGAGTTGAGCCAGGACTGTCCCATAATGCGCCCGGAAATGGTGCTGTACGGCAGCCAGACGCGCAGGATCTTGCTGCTGCCAAACATGGACTGTTTCTCTTCCGCCACACCAATCACCGTGGCGGGCATGTTACCCACCAGGATCACTTCCCCCACCACACGGGTTTTATTGGGGAAAAGCTGTCTGCGCGAGTTAGCGTCTAACACCACCACCTGCGCCCTGCCCGCCAGCTGTTCCGCGTTGAAGGTCGCCCCTTCGCTGAAGGTCATGCCGTAGACGTTGAAGTAATCTCCGCTGACGCCGTTAGCGCTGGCCGCCACGTCGATGTTGCCGTAGCGCAGACGCAGGTTTTGCGACACGGCAGGCGTGGCGGAGTTCACCCACGGCTGCTTCTGAATAGCCGCCAGATCGTCGTATTTCAGCGCCTGCTGATACTGCGGCTCGTCGTCGCCAAAATCTTTGCCGGGGTAAACGTCGATGGTGTTAGTCCCGATGGCGCGAATATCCGCCAGCACCAGCTGTTTCGCCGCATCGCCCACCACCACAATCGACACCACCGAGGCAATACCGATAATGATGCCGAGCATGGTCAGCAGGGTGCGCATTTTGTTGGCCGCCATCGCCAGCCAGGCCATGGTCAGCGCTTCACGAAAGCCGCTGGAGAACTGTCCCCAGCCGGTGGACGCAGGTAAGGCTTCTTTCGGCGCCGCCGCTCTGGACTGACGTGGCGGCGGGTTGCTGACCAGCTCGCCGTCGTGGATCTCAATGATGCGTTCCGCCTGCGCTGCCACCTGCGGATCGTGGGTGACAATAATCACCGTATGCCCCTGATCGCGCAGCTGATGCAGGATCGCCATCACCTCTTCACCGGAATGGCTGTCGAGCGCACCGGTTGGCTCATCAGCGAGGATCACCTGTCCGCCGTTCATCAGCGCGCGGGCAATACTCACGCGCTGCTGCTGACCGCCTGAAAGCTGCGAAGGCTGATAATCAACACGCTCCGCCAGCCCAAGACGCGTTAACAGCGCCTTCGCGCGTTCAAGGCGTTTTTTGCGCTCGACGCCCGCATACACCGCTGGCACCTCCACGTTCTGCGCCGCGCTCAGGTGTGAAAGCAGATGGTAACGCTGAAAAATAAAGCCAAAATGCTCGCGACGCAGCTTCGCCAGCGCGTCGCCGTCCAGGGTGGAAACATCCGTCCCGGCCACGCGATAGGTGCCGCTGGTGGGCTTATCCAGACAGCCAAGAATGTTCATCAGCGTTGATTTACCCGAGCCCGACGCCCCGACAATCGCCACCATCTCACCGGCTTCAACGCGCAGGGAGATGCCCTTCAGCACCTCCACCGGCCCGTCGCCGGACGGATAGCTGCGACGAATGTCATTCAGCTCAAGCAGCGCCGTCATTGCGCGGCTCCGGGCAGGGTTTCGCTGGTGACCACTTCCTCACCCTCTTCCAGCCCTTTTACCACCACCACATCGGTGTCGTTACGTGCGCCAATCACCACTTCCCGCTCGCGGCTTTCGCCGTTGCGCAGCACTTTCACCTTGTAGCGATTGTCCCCGGCGGATTCACCCAGCGCGGAGAGCGGAACCGTCAGCACGTTTTTCACGCCGGTCAGCTGGATATGCACCTGGGCGGTCATGTCCAGACGCAGCACGCCCTGCGGGTTTGGCACCTCAAAACGCGCATAGTAGAAGATAGCGTCGTTGACCTTCTCCGGCGTCGGCAGGATATCTTTCAGCACCCCTTCATAGCGGGTTTGCGGATCGCCCAGCACCGTAAACCAGGCTTTCTGCCCCGGCTTAAGGTGAATGACGTCCGCTTCGGATACCTGGGCTTTCACCAGCATGGTGCTCATATCCGCCAGGGTCAGGATGTTCGGCGCCTGCTGCGCGGCGATGACCGTCTGGCCTTGCAGGGTGGTTATCTGCGTCACTTCCCCGGCCATTGGCGCAACGATTTGCGTGTAATCGAGGTTGGTTTTCGCCGTATCCAGCGAGGCCTGATTCCGTTTGATTTGCGCATCGATGGTGCCAATCTGCGCCTGCTTCACCGCCAGCTCCGTGGCGGCTGTGTCCAGATCCTGTTTCGAGATAGCCTGCGTTTTCGCCAGCGCCTGCTGGCGCGTCAGGGTGACCTGAGCGAGATTACGCTCCGCCTGAGCCTGCGCGCGCTGCGCGCGCAGCTCCATCAGCGTCGCTTCCACTTCGCGGATTTGGTTTTGCGCCTGCTCAGGATCGATCACGCCCAGCAGCTGGCCTTTTTTAACCTTATCGCCAATCTCAACTGACAGGGTTTTAAGCTGACCGCTGACCTGCGCGCCCACGTCAACCTTACGCAGGGCATCCAGTTTCCCCGTCGCCAGCACGTTTTGTTGCAGCTCGCCCGGACGAACAATCAGCGTTTGATACTGTGGTACCGGCGCGTTCAGTACCTTCCATAACCAGAATCCGCCCGCTAACACCACTACCGCCAGCAGCAGAAACAGCTTTCTGCGTTTTCCCTTCAGGTTCATAAATATTCCAAATAATTGTTCTGGCTATCATCACCGTTGATTTTATCTAAACCACTCCTCAACGAAACCCCCGATCCCCGTAATCGTCGGGAATTGTTTACCCGATGTTGATAAAGCGCCTGCTGAAATAGCGATATTCCACCAGAAGCAGGATCTAACATGTCTTCCATCGTCGATACACCTTATTCAACGCTGCCCCAGCCTAAATCGGGCTGGCAACTGTTTAAAAGCCTGGCATCGGGTTCCCTCACGCCGGGGCTGGCGTGGCAAAATCCGGCCTATCGACGTAAGTTTATGTTGCGCTCGCTGGCAACGCCGTTCACCACTGCGCGCCTGCTTGGAAACCTTGCAAAACAGCCCCGTCTGATGCAGATCCTGCGCGTGCAGCCCGGCCTGCCGTGCCGCCTGCACCGGCCGTGGCTGACCGTCAATATGGGCCGCCAGACTACGCTGGACGCACTGAACGATCACTATGAGATGATGAGCCGCCATCTTCCGGCGTCGCTGCTGAACGGCTACCTCTCCAGCCAGGGCATCACGCTGGTGACGTTAACGGGCAAAGAGGAGCAGCAGTTTAGCGTTCGCCTGAGCGCGGATGCGTTTCTGGACAAAGAAGGGGAAGCGACCCTCACTTTTTGCGACCACCAGAACACGGTGCTGGCCGAGCTGACCTTTACGCTGTGCACATACCAGGGCAAGCCAACGCTCTTCATCGGCGGAATGCAGGGGGCGAAAGCGCATGTCCCGCACGAGCACATTCAGCTGGCGACCAAAGCCTGTCACGGACTGTTCCCAAAACGTCTGCTGGTTGAAGCGGTCATGACGCTGGCAGGCGCCTTCCCGGTCGAGCAGATCCTCGCGGTGAGTAACGCCACCCACATCTACCGCAGCTGGCGCTATCGCAAGAAAAAAGAGGGAAAATTGCTGGCTGACTATGACAGCTTCTGGCGCTCCCTTGGCGGACAGCAGCAGGATAACGGCAACTTTGCCCTGCCACTGACCATGCCACGCAAACCGATGGAAGAGATTGCGAGTAAAAAACGGTCCGAATACCGCCGCCGCTATGCCCTGCTTGATAGCCTGATCCAACAGGTTTCGCAGGCGACTGCCCGTTAATCGGCCCTCCCGCGAGCCAGCCAGAGGACGCGGGAGAACATTTTACGCAGCAGCGTGGGCACCGACTCCACGCCTCGCCTGCCCGCTTCCGTCGCAACTTCAATGGCCAAATCCGGTTTTGACGACCGATGGATAGCTTTGGCAATCACCCGGCGCATATTCATGGGCACATCTACCGGGATCATCGCCACGCGGTGAAAGACGTCGTCAAATCCCTGGCGGTACATAAAGTGCTCCATGTCCATCGCAGGCAGCGCGGTCAGATGTTCCCGCTCCTCTTCACGATCGTTATTGAGCAGGCTGCGCACGGTCGCCGCATATTTTTTACCTGCCTCATCGCCATCCACCAGTACGTGCCACTCTATCCCCATCCGGCGCGCAAATTTGATCAGCGGTTTTAAGCCAGACTGAGCAAATTCGATCACTTTGATCCCTTCGGCATCAAAGTGGTGTCCGCACTGGCGAGCCAGCTCGTTTATCACCCAGGTTTCCGTTTCCCCTTCCACCAGCAACCAGCAGCGGGCAAACAGGGAAGAGGCACGGTTAAAACGGATATGAAACGCAATTCGTCGGCCATCTTCGGCATTTAACCCGCCGGGCCCGAGCCGGTAGGCGGTGACCCGCGAGGATTCACGCACCAGGCGGCAGACATACTCCACCGGCGTCAGAGAGAGCAGCTCTCCGGAATTCGTGGTGGTGACTCGCTGCAACGGCAGCAAATTAAGAAGATGCCACGCCACGGAAAGCATAATCGGGTGCAGCCGCGTTTCCGGATCTTCCACCAGCAGCAGCGGGCGCGCGTCCCGATCCAGGCGCACCGTCCCTTTCGCCTGTAAAAGCGTGGAGAATAATCCCAGCAGGATCACCCGATGCGTGCGCCCGCCGGGGCGGTCGATCATGCGGTTGATAATATCGAGATAGCGCCAGCTTCGTTGTTCATCGTGCGAGCGGCGACGCATCAGACGGTGGCGCGCCTGCCCCGTTCCCTGCTCGGAGAAATAGTGCTCCAGCAGTTGCACCATGGCAGACAGTCCCTGACGGATCTGGCCGTCGGTGAGGTTCTGCGGCCGTGAGACCAGTTCACGGGCGAGGAAATCCAGTTCGCGGGCGGTCACCTCCACCTCGGGCATATTCGGCACGGTGCCGTTACGGATCCGCCGCATAAAGCGCGCGTCTCGTAAGCGCAGCACGGGGGAGAGGCGGATAAGATGGCGGGCAAGCTCGTCAATATTATCGAGCGGGATCGGATTTCCCTTCTCATCAAGAAATTCACGCAGGGTTAACACCCCGTCGTTTTGCGCCATTTCGCCCTCAAGGCGATAGAAAATACGCTGGAAACCATCTTCACAGGGCACCCAGCAGGGCGACATAGGGCGAAAACGACGCACGCGATGGCGACCGGGCTCGGATTCGCGGAAGGTCAGAATGATATGCAGGTGTTTCTCGCGTCCGTTGACATCCCCCGGCGGAAACCAGAAGTCATCATGAACGAAGTGGTACAAGTTCTCTTCGGGCGAAAGTAGCAGCGTCAGGGCATCCAGCAGGCTGGATTTACCCCAGGCATTTTCGCCTATCAGGACGTTGTTCTGTTCCAGTTGCAGCGACAGGCGGTTAATCCCGCGAAACCCGACAATCTCCACACGTTCGAGTAGCATACATCCCCCGCAATTCGGCCACTTTTTCCTTCAAGTTATCAGCAGTATAGCGGCAGGCTGTGGGTCACGACAGCAGAATATACGCCCCTTAATTATTGGGCTATGCTCTTATTACCTCCGATCTGAACAAGGATTGACATCACATTGCCTTAAATCAAATTTAGTGAATTTATTTGAGTGGCGAAGGGATGTTGATGGTTTCAAAATACTGGCTCTTTGAGTCGTCATCCCTTTATGGCGATATAACCCTCGCGCAGGAATGGGCGCGGACGTTTATTATTGAGGTGGTTATGTTCAGAAAATTAGCGGCAGAATGCTTTGGTACATTCTGGCTGGTGTTTGGTGGCTGCGGTAGCGCAGTACTGGCAGCCGCATTTCCGGAATTAGGTATTGGCTTTGTCGGCGTCGCGCTGGCATTCGGCTTAACTGTATTAACCATGGCATTCGCCGTGGGGCATATTTCCGGCGGTCATTTCAACCCGGCCGTCACATTAGGATTATGGGCGGGCGGACGTTTCCCGGCGAAAGATATTATTGGCTATATTATTGCCCAGGTTATTGGCGGTATTATTGCCGCGGCGGTGCTGTACGTAATTGCCAGCGGTAAAGCCGGATTTGACGCCGCGGCCAGCGGATTTGCGTCGAACGGCTTCGGCGAACACTCTCCAGGCGGCTACTCGATGCTGTCTGCCATCGTGATTGAAATTGTGCTCACCGCAGGCTTCCTGTTGGTGATCCACGGCGCAACGGACAAATACGCGCCTGCGGGCTTTGCCCCCATCGCTATTGGTCTGGCGTTGACGCTGATCCACCTCATCTCCATTCCGGTGACCAACACCTCCGTTAACCCGGCGCGCAGCACCGCGGTGGCTATTTTCCAGGGCGGCTGGGCGCTTGAACAGCTGTGGCTGTTCTGGGTGATGCCAATTATCGGCGGTATTCTGGGCGGCGTGCTGTATCGCACCCTGCTGGAAAAACGCGATTAATTAAGTGCGGTCTGTAATGTCGGGTAGCGCTAAAGCTTACCCGACCTACGTTAGTGTGCACTTTGTAGGCCGGGTAAGGCGCAGCCACCACCCGGCTTTTTTTGTAGCTTTACCTCACAGCCTTTATTGGGTAGTGTCTCTGGCGCTTAACTGATACTCAAAAGGACCGGCTGTTCATGTTCTCAGGACTCCTCATCATTCTTCTGCCCCTGATTGTGGGCTACCTTATTCCGCTGCGTCATGAATCGGCCTTAAAGCTTATTAATCGCTTTCTCAGCTGGATTGTTTACGTCATTCTGTTCTTTATGGGGATCAGCCTGGCCTTCCTGGATAATCTGGCGACGAACTTGCTTTCCATCCTGCATTATTCTGCGGTTACGGTAGTGGTTATTCTGCTGTGCAATATTGCTGCGCTGTTCTGGCTGGAACGCACTATTCCCTGGAAAAATCACCACCATCAGGAAAAGCTTCCCTCCCGTATTGCGATGGCGCTGGAATCATTAAAACTGTGCGGCGTGGTGGTACTCGGTTTTTTACTGGGTCTGACCGGCTGGGCATTTTTACAGCACGCAACGGAAGCCAGCGAATATACGCTTATTTTCCTGCTCTTCCTGATTGGTATTCAGCTGCGAAATAATGGCATGACGCTGAAACAGATTGTCCTTAACCGCCGGGGCATGATGGTTGCCGTTATCGTTGTGGCCAGCTCACTGGCGGGGGGAGTGATTAACGCCTTTATTCTCGATCTGCCGCTGAAAACCAGCCTGGCGATGGCGTCCGGTTTCGGCTGGTATTCGCTCTCCGGTATTCTGCTGACCGAATCGTTTGGTCCGGTGATCGGCAGCGCCGCCTTCTTTAACGATCTGGCGCGCGAGCTGATAGCCATCATGCTGATCCCCGGCCTGGTACGCCGCAGCCGCTCTACCGCGCTGGGCCTGTGCGGGGCCACCTCAATGGACTTTACCCTGCCGGTATTACAGCGCTCGGGAGGGCTGGAGATGGTTCCTGCCGCCATCGTACACGGTTTTATTCTGAGCCTGCTGGTACCCATTTTGATGGCGTTCTTCTCAGCCTGATACTGCTTTGGCGGTAGTGAACCTGCCGCCAAAATTGCGCTAAATCAATAACCCTCCACTTAGTATAAGAAAGCACTTTTCTCCGTTGTGGCACAGGCATAACCTTAAACATGTATCTCAAATATAACTTTAACAGGTGTGATTATGTTTTGTGTGCAATGTGAACAAACCATCCGTACCCCAGCAGGCAACGGCTGCTCTTACGCGCAGGGTATGTGCGGCAAAACCGCAGAAACGTCCGATCTCCAGGATCTGCTGATTGCGGCGCTGCAAGGCTTGTCCGCCTGGGCCTTCAAAGCCCGTGAATATGGCATTGTTGATCACTATGTCGACAGCTTTGCGCCGCGCGCATTTTTCTCCACGCTGACCAACGTTAACTTCGATTCTCCACGCATTGTGGGCTATGCCCGCGAAGCGATTGCCCTGCGTGAAGCCCTGAAAGCGCAGTGCCTGAATGCCGACGCCAGCGCCCGCGTGGACAACCCGATGGCGGAGCTACAGCTGGTGAGCGACGACCTGGGCGAGCTACAGCGTCAGGCCGCAGAATTTACTCCCAATAAAGACAAAGCGGCGATTGGCGAAAACATCCTCGGCCTGCGCCTGCTGTGCCTGTACGGTCTGAAAGGTGCTGCGGCCTATATGGAACACGCGCACGTACTCGGCCAGTACGACAACGCTATTTACGCCCAGTACCACAAAATCATGGCCTGGCTGGGCACCTGGCCTTCCGATATGAACGCCCTGCTGGAATGCTCGATGGAAATCGGCCAGATGAACTTCAAAGTGATGAGCATTCTGGATGCCGGTGAAACCAGCACCTACGGCCACCCAACGCCAACGCAGGTCAACGTCAAAGCGACCGAAGGCAAATGCATCCTGATCTCCGGTCATGACCTGAAAGATCTCTACAACCTGCTGAAGCAGACCGAAGGCACCGGCGTTAACGTTTATACCCACGGCGAAATGCTGCCCGCGCACGGCTACCCGGAGCTGCGTAAATTTAAGCATCTGATCGGTAACTACGGCAGCGGCTGGCAGAACCAGCAGGTGGAGTTTGCCCGCTTCCCTGGCCCAATCGTCATGACCTCTAACTGCATCATCGACCCGACCGTCGGCGCGTATGACGACCGTATCTGGACCCGCAGCATCGTCGGCTGGCCGGGCGTGAGCCACCTTGAAGGCGACGATTTCGGTCCGGTTATCGCTCAGGCGCAGCAGATGGCAGGCTTCCCGTACAGCGAAATTCCGCACCTCATCACCGTCGGTTTTGGTCGTGAAACCCTGCTGGGTGCGGCGGATTCCCTGATTGATCTCGTCAGCCGTGAAAAACTGCGTCACATCTTCCTGATCGGCGGCTGTGACGGCGCGCGCGGGGAACGTAACTACTTCACCGATTTCGCCACCCGCGTACCGGAAGACTGTCTGATCCTGACCCTGGCCTGCGGTAAGTACCGTTTCAACAAGCTGGACTTCGGCAACATCGAAGGTCTGCCGCGCCTGGTGGATGCGGGTCAGTGTAACGATGCATATTCAGCCATCATTCTGGCGGTCACGTTGGCAGAGAAACTGGGCTGCGGCGTGAACGATCTGCCGCTGTCGCTGGTGCTCTCCTGGTTCGAGCAGAAAGCGATCGTTATCCTGTTGACCCTGCTCTCTCTCGGCGTGACCAACATCGTCACCGGGCCGACCGCGCCAGGCTTCCTGACGCCGGACCTGCTGGCCATCCTGAACGAGAAATTTGGTCTGCGTTCTGTGACCAACGTTGAAGATGATATGAAGCAACTGCTGAGCGCGTAAGGAGTAACTCATGACCATGCCAACCTCACAATGTCCGTGGCGGATGCAGGTTCATCACATCCATCAGGAGACGCCGGATGTGTGGACGCTGTCGCTGCTGTGCCATGACTATTATCCGTACCGCGCGGGCCAGTATGCGCTGGTGAGCGTGCGTAATTCGGCGGATACTCTGCGCGCCTACACGATCTCCTCCACGCCGGGCGTGAGCGAGTACATTACGCTCACCGTTCGTCGTATTGATGACGGCGCAGGATCCGAGTGGCTGACCCGGGACGTGAAGCGCGGGGATTACATCTGGCTGTCTGACGCGCAGGGCGAGTTTACCTGTGACGACAAGACGGAAGATAAATTCCTGCTGCTGGCGGCGGGTTGTGGCGTGACGCCGATTATGTCGATGCGTCGCTGGCTGGCGAAATACCGACCTCAGGCCAACGTGCAGGTGATTTTCAGCGTTCGTTCCCCGGAAGATGTGATTTTTGCCGAAGAATGGCGCAACTATCCGGTGACGCTGGTGGCTGAGCACAACGCGACGCACGGTTTTGTCGCGGGGCGCCTGAGCCGAGAGCTGCTGCAAAGCGTGCCGGATATTGCGAACCGTATCGTGATGACCTGCGGCCCGGCGCCGTACATGGAGATCGTGGAGAAAGAAGTGAAAGCGCTCGGCGTGACCCGCTTCTTCAAAGAGCAGTTCTTCACGCCTGTAGCGGAAGCGGCGACCAGCGGGATGAAGTTCACGAAGCTGCAACCGGCGCAGACCTTCTTTGGCCGCGTGGGCACCACGCTGCTTGAAGCGCTGGAAAGCAACAACGTACCGGTGGCAGCGGCCTGTCGCGCCGGGGTGTGCGGTTGCTGTAAGACCAAAGTGGTTTCCGGTGAGTACACGGTCACCAGCACCATGACGCTGACCGACGCGGAAATCGCGGAGGGCTATGTGCTGGCATGTTCGTGCCATCCGCAGGGCGATCTTGTGCTCGCATAATCTGTCGTGGTTCACCTGTAGGCCCGGTAAGCATCAGCGCCACCGGGCTTTTTTGTCCGTGCAGGCCAGCTCATTTGCCTTTGTGACTCCTGTAGGCCCGGTAAGCGTCAGCGCCACCGGGCTTTTTTCCGGGTGGCACTACGTTTACCCGGCCTACATTGTGCCTACTGCCTGTACGGCAGCCCGTTATTTTTTTGACTTTGCCAGGCGCGTCGCGCAGAAAAACCACCTGTACTTAAGGAATACTGAGCAGGCAATACAGCGACTTTCTTCTAAGCTTGTAAGCGATATCACAAAAAGGAGACGGACAACCATGAAACAAACTGTGGCTGCATACATAGCGAAAACCCTTGAGCAGGCTGGCGTAAAGCGTATCTGGGGCGTCACTGGCGATTCTCTGAACGGACTCAGCGATAGCCTTAACAAGATGAAAACTATTGAGTGGATGCCCACCCGCCATGAAGAAGTCGCCGCCTTTGCCGCCGGTGCCGAAGCGCAGCTTACGGGTGAACTCGCCGTCTGTGCAGGTTCCTGCGGACCGGGAAACCTGCACCTCATCAACGGTCTGTTCGACTGTCACCGCAACCATGTTCCGGTGCTGGCGATTGCGGCTCACATTCCGTCATCTGAAATCGGTAGCGGCTATTTTCAGGAGACGCATCCGCAGGAGCTGTTCCGTGAATGCAGCCACTATTGCGAGCTGGTCTCATCGCCGGAGCAGATCCCACAGGTGCTGGCGATAGCCATGCGTAAGGCGATCCTGAATCGCGGGGTTTCGGTGGTTGTGCTGCCGGGGGACGTGGCGCTGAAGGCCGCACCTGAAACCGCCACCACCCACTGGTACTCTGCGCCCCAGCCAACCATTACCCCTGCCGATGAAGAGCTGAAAAAGCTGGCGCAGCTGCTGCGATACTCCAGCAATATCGCCCTGATGTGCGGCAGCGGCTGCGCCGGCGCGCATAAAGAGCTGGTGGAATTTGCCGGTAAGCTGAAGGCGCCAGTTGTGCACGCCCTGCGCGGGAAAGAGCACGTTGAATACGATAACCCGTACGATGTCGGCATGACCGGGCTGATCGGTTTTTCCAGCGGCTTCCACACCATGATGAACGCCGACACGCTGATCCTGCTCGGCACCCAGTTCCCGTACCGCGCGTTCTACCCGACGGATGCCAAAATTATCCAGATCGACATTAATCCCGGCAGCATCGGCGCGCACAGCAAGGTGGATATGGCGCTTATCGGCGATATCAAATCCACCCTCGCCGCCCTGCTGCCGCTGCTGGAAGAAAAAACGGACCGCAAATTCCTCGATAAAGCCCTGAGCGATTATCGCGATGCGCGCAAGGGGCTGGACGATCTCGCCAAACCGAGCGAAAAAGCGATCCACCCGCAGTATCTGGCGCAGCAGATCAGCCACTTCGCCGACGACGATGCCATCTTCACCTGCGACGTAGGAACGCCCACCGTCTGGGCCGCGCGCTATCTGAAAATGAACGGCAAACGTCGCCTGCTTGGGTCGTTCAACCATGGCTCAATGGCCAACGCCATGCCGCAGGCGCTGGGCGCAAAAGCGACGGCACCGGAACGTCAGGTGGTGGCGATGTGCGGCGACGGCGGGTTCAGTATGCTGATGGGGGATTTCCTGTCGGTGGCGCAGATGAAGCTTCCGCTGAAAATCGTGGTCTTTAACAACAGCGTTCTGGGCTTCGTGGCGATGGAGATGAAGGCCGGAGGCTACCTCACGGACGGCACCGAACTGCACGACACCAACTTTGCCCGCATCGCCGAAGCCTGCGGTATCACCGGTATTCGGGTGGAGAAAGCCTCAGAGGTGGACGACGCCCTGCAACGCGCCTTCGCCATCGACGGCCCGGTGCTGGTGGATGTGGTGGTCGCCAAAGAAGAGCTGGCGATCCCGCCTCAAATCAAGCTGGAACAGGCCAAAGGTTTTAGCCTCTACATGCTGCGCGCCATCATCAGCGGGCGCGGTGACGAAGTGATCGAACTGGCAAAAACCAACTGGCTCAGGTAAAACATTTCACAAGACCTCTTAGATTAAAGGGATGTGAAATGATTGATTTACGTAGTGATACCGTTACCCGTCCGAGCCGCGCCATGCTCGAAGAGATGATGGCCGCCCCGGTCGGGGACGACGTCTACGGCGATGACCCGACGGTCAACGAACTCCAGCGCTATGCGGCAGAGCTGAGCGGTAAAGAGGCTGCCCTGTTCCTGCCCACCGGCACGCAGGCTAACCTGGTGGCGCTGCTCAGCCACTGCGAGCGCGGCGAGGAGTATATCGTCGGCCAGGGGGCGCATAACTACCTGTACGAAGCCGGCGGTGCGGCGGTGCTTGGCAGCATCCAGCCGCAGCCGATTGACGCCGCGCCGGACGGTACGCTGCCGCTGGACAAGGTCGCGGCGAAAATCAAAGCCGATGATATTCACTTCGCCCGCACTAAACTGCTGAGCCTCGAAAACACCCATAACGGTAAAGTCCTGCCGCGCGAATACCTGAAAGCGGCATGGGACTTTACCCGTGAGCGCAAGCTCGGCCTGCACGTTGACGGCGCACGTATCTTCAACGCCGTGGTGGAGTACGGCTGCGAGCTGAAAGCGATCACCCAATATTGCGACTCGTTCACCATTTGCCTCTCTAAAGGGCTGGGTACGCCGGTAGGTTCCCTGCTGGTTGGCAGCGCGGACTACATCAGGCGCGCCAACCGCTGGCGCAAAATGACCGGCGGCGGGATGCGTCAGGCGGGTATTCTGGCGGCAGCCGGACTGTACGCCCTGAAAAATAACGTGTCACGCCTGAAAAACGATCACGACAATGCAGCGTGGATGGCAGCGCAGCTGCGTGAAATCGGCGCTGATGTCATGCGTCACGACACCAACATGCTGTTTGTCCGCGTCGGCGATGAGCATGCTGCCGCGCTGGGCGACTTTATGAAAGCCCGTGGCGTGCTGATTAACGCCTCCCCGGTCGTGCGGCTGGTGATGCACCTTGACGTTAACCGCGAGCAGTTGACCGAGGTGGTGAAACACTGGCAGGCATTTTTACAGCGTTAAGGAGCATACCGTGCCGCAACGTATTCTGGTGCTCGGCGCCAGCGGGTATATCGGTCAGCATCTGACCACTGCGTTAAGCCAGCAGGGGCACCAGGTGCTGGCAGCGGCACGCAACACGGAACGCCTGCAAAAGCTACATTTGCCTGGCGTGACGTGTCACAACGTTGACCTTAACTGGCCGAAAGCGCTTCCTGCGCTGCTGGAAGGGGTCGATACGCTTTACTACCTTGTCCACAGCATGGGCGAAGGCGGCGATTTTATCGCCCACGAGCGTCAGGTGGCGATGAACGTTCGTGATGCGCTGCGGCAAACGCCGGTGAAGCAGGTGATTTTTTTAAGCTCGCTCCAGGCACCTGAGCACGAGCAGTCAGACCATCTGCGCGCCCGGCAACTGACGGCAGAAACGCTGCGAAGCGCCCATATACCCGTCACCGAACTGCGGGCGGGGATCATCGTCGGCGCGGGTTCCGCCGCATTCGAAGTGATGCGCGATATGGTCTACAACCTGCCCGTGCTGACGCCGCCGCGCTGGGTACGCTCACGCACCACGCCCATTGCGCTGGAGAATTTACTCCACTATCTGGTGGCATTGCTGGATCACCCGGCGGAGCAGCATCGCGTGCTGGAGGCGGCAGGCCCGGAAGTGCTGAGCTATCAGGCGCAGTTCGAACATTTTATGCGGGTGAGCGGCCGCCGCCGCTGGCTGATCCCCATCCCTTTCCCGACCCGCTGGATATCGGTGTGGTTTTTGAATGTGATCACCTCCGTGCCGCCGACGACCGCCAAAGCGCTGATCCAGGGGCTGAAGCACGATCTGCTGGCGGACGATCGCGCGCTGCGCGCCTTAATCCCTCAGGAATTGATCCGCTTTGACGACGCGGTGCGCAATACGCTGAAAGAGGAAGAGAAGCTGGTGAACTCCAGCGACTGGGGTTATGACGCGCAGGCGTTTGCCCGCTGGCGGCCCGAGTACGGCTATTATCCTAAACAGGCGGGCTGTACGGTAAAAACCACGGCCAGCCTGGCAGCGCTGTGGGAAGTTGTGAACCAGATCGGCGGCAAAGAGCGCTATTTCTTCGGCAATATTCTGTGGCAAACGCGCGGCGCGCTGGATCTGCTGGTCGGTCACCGGCTGGCAAAAGGCCGCCCTGCCCATCCCTGGCTGAAGGTGGGCGATACCGTCGACAGCTGGAAAGTGATTATTGTTGAGCCGGAAAAACAGCTGGCGCTGCTGTTTGGCATGAAGGCGCCGGGGCTGGGGCGGCTCTGCTTCACCCTCAAGGACAACGGCGACCATCGTGAACTGGACGTTCGGGCATGGTGGCATCCGCACGGAATGCCGGGTCTGTTTTACTGGTTGCTGATGATCCCGGCACACCTGTTTATCTTCCGCGGAATGGCGAAACGGATTGCGCAACTGGCAGAAGAAAAGCGGGAAAATAACTAAATAAAACTCTTAATCTTTCACCTTTCCCATTGCAACACATCGTAATTCACGAAAGAATGCGCACGAAATTCTTTTCAACACAGTGGATTGTTATGAAGGTACTGGTTACCGGGGCGACCAGCGGCTTAGGCCGAAATGCGGTCGAGTTTCTGCGCAACAAAGGCATCAGCGTGAGGGCCACCGGTCGCAATGAGGCGATGGGTAAGCTCCTGCAAAAAATGGGCGCTGAATTTGTCCATGCCGATCTGACGGAACTGGTCTCCTCTCAGGCCAAGGTGATGCTCGCCGGTATCGATACGCTGTGGCACTGCTCCAGTTTTACCTCTCCGTGGGGTACCCAGGAAGCCTTTGATCTCGCCAACGTGCGCGCCACGCGCCGTCTGGGCGAATGGGCCGTCGCCTGGGGCGTGCGTAACTTTATTCATATCTCCTCCCCGTCGCTCTATTTCGACTATCACCACCATCGTGATATTCAGGAAGATTTCCGCCCGGCGCGCTTCGCCTGTGAGTTTGCCCGCAGTAAAGCGGCGGGCGAAGAGGTGATCGACCTGCTGGCCCAGTCAAACCCGCACACCCGCTTTACCGTGCTGCGTCCGCAGAGCCTGTTTGGGCCGCACGACAAAGTCTTTATCCCGCGACTGGCCCAGATGATGCACCACTACGGCAGCGTGCTGTTACCGCGCGGCGGCGATGCGCTGGTGGACATGACCTATTACGAAAATGCCGTTCACGCCATGTGGCTGGCGAGCCAGCCGGAATGCGATAAGCTGGTGTCGGGCCGCGCGTACAACATCACCAACGGCGAACCCTGTACCCTGCGCAGCATTGTGCAAAGGCTGATTGACGAGTTAAAAATCGACTGCCGGATCCGTTCCGTTCCTTACCCGATGCTGGACATGATTGCCCGCAGCATGGAGCGCTTTGGCAGTAAATCGGCGAAAGAGCCTGCGCTGACGCATTACGGTGTGTCGAAGCTCAACTTTGATTTTACGCTGGATATTTCGCGGGCGGAGAACGAGCTGGGATATAAACCGATTGTATCGCTGGATGAAGGGATAGTGCGTACGGCTGCGTGGTTACGGGATCACGGGAAGTTGCACCGGTAAGCGTTCCAGCCTCATGTAGGCCGGGTAAGCGCAGCGCCACCCGGCAAAAAACAGAGAGTGCGTACTGATGCCTTCACCCCGGCCCTCTCCCACAGGGAGAGGGTGCAGACACTAAAACGGCAACCCTGGGGGTTGCCGTTTGCTGTTTATAAGGCCGTCCAGGCTTCAGCCCATGCCAGACCTGCGCCAGGTTCATAGTACGTCGGCGCATTGTTACACCAGCCGCTGTACGGGAACGGTTTGCACTGGAACAGTTTACCGTGGTTGTTCACGATATCACCGGCGTTGTACTTGCTGTTCGCGCTCCATGCCGGGTAAGACGTATCTTCTCCGGATGGCGTTGCCGCTTTCGCTTTCACGTTCAGCAGGTAAGACGTGGTGCTGCTCAGTTCGCCATCGCTGACGGTCAGGCTCACTTCATACTGCTGCGCCGTCGCAGACTCTGGCGCTGTAAAGGTCACAACCGCTTTGTCCTGACCGGTAACAGTCTGACCATCCTGGGAACGCCAGGTATACGTCAGCGTGTTACCATCTGGATCGGTAGAGCCTTCGGCGCTCAGAGAAACCTGCGCACCCGCTTCCACTGCACCGATCGGACCGGCAATCTGCGCAACCGGCGCGTGGTTCACCACAACCGGCGTTTCATCCGGCGTTGGGGTTGGTGCCGGCGTTTCATCGCCAGATGGCGTCGGTGTTGGCGTGACCGGCGTTTCGTCCGGGGTCTCGGAAGAACCCTCGTCGTTAACAATTTTCACGTTAAAGAAGTGCTGCACGCACTTGCTGTAGTCACCGTCTTTAAATGCGCTGAACGGGGTCTGGTAACCCACCAGCTGGCAAGAGTAGGTTTTGCCGTCCGGGGTATCCGCGCTCCATCCCCAGTCCTGTTCCCAGTAAATCTTCAGAGCGCCTGCGCCACCTTCGTCGAACTGCTTCATGTTGGCGCAACCCAACACTTCGTTCGCCGGAACAGGCACTTTCAGGTAGTTCGCGAACTCTTTGTAATACTTGATACGGTTTTGAGACTGCGCAATTTCAGTCGGGCCGCCGCACTCAACGCCGCCGTTGATGATCTGGGTGGTCACACCAAAGCCCGGAACCAGACCGTTGGCTTTATCGTGGTCGTTCGGCTGCCATGTACCGTCGATCACCTGCAACATGCTTGGTTTTGGCGGCTGCGGATAGGCGAAGAAGAAGATCGCACTCGCCAGGTTCAGCCAGGTGTCCGCCACCAGCTCAGGTTTGTCGAGCAGCGTACGCACGTCACCGTACATCGCTTCAGAGAATGGACCGTAGTTGTAATTGTAGGACAACTGTTTCGCACCACGACCGAAGTAGCTCAGGAAATCGCCGTCTTTATCTTTACCGCAAGGCCAGGTCTGCCCCTGCCAGACGTCCGGGTTACATTCGCCGTTATAACCGCCCTTCTGCCCTTCGCTCCAGCCCATTTCACGTACGTGGACCAGCGCCTGACGCCATTCGGCTTCCGGACGCCAGCTTTCGTGGCCGCCGGTCTCCTGGGCAAAGTGGGCAAACATGGTGGCCAGCTCTTTGCGGCAGATGGCGTCGCTGTCACGACCGTCATTGTAGGTCTTACACAGCGCCGGGAATTTACCCACGGCTTTCAGGAAGTTGCTGTAGGTATAGGCCTGCGCGCGCAGCGGGAAGAGATATTCCCAGTCGCTGGCTTTCACAATCCCTTCAACGCGCTTAACGTTGTCCGGGTTCGCCGCCCGGCCTGGCTCAATCAATTCAACCTGCGCGTTATCCAGCGTCTGGATGGTCTCTTTAACCGAAGCCATCAGCGGGAAGTCCGTCAGTTCCTTCTCTTTCTTCGCCAGATCGCTGGCTTTGATGGTGTACGGCTCACTGCTGGTCTCCTTCAGGTTAGCAGCCTGAGCCATGAGTGGCGCCACGCAGGCTCCCGCAATGAGTACACTCAGTAACGTCCTTTTGTTCATTTCAGTTTTCCTGTTCGTTTAAAATTAAATGTTAAAATCCCGGCTTAGGTATTACTCCGTTAATACATAAACCACATTCAGCTGTTTTCACTTTTCGAAGAACACCTTCAGGAATTCTTCAAAAATAAAAAACGTTAATAACGTGCTGCTAATTTCAGTTGCTGATATTTGGCCCAGACCTTATGGGCATATTTCATCCTCTGCGGATAATTTTCTTTTTTCAGTCCGGCGTTATACGCGCCAACGGCTTCCCAGTTATAGCCATACACCCTGATCATCCCGGCAAGGATAGAAGCCCCGACCATGATCGAGGTACACGGCTCCGTGATTAACCGGTATTCGTCGATTCCTCTGCTTTCCAGCGCTGTAAAATGCGAACTGTTGATTTGCATCAGCCCGACATCCCGCGTGCCATCGCGGTTTTGCCCAATCGCATACGGGTTCATTCCGGATTCCACATTCGCTATCGCGTACAGTAAATAAGGGTCGACATGATAATAATGCGCCGCTTTATTCCAACAGTTTGCCAGAGCGCTTTGGCTTATTATCAATAACAACAAAATCAACTTTTTCATTTTTACCTGCTGACAGTTTCGGTTATTTCTCCTTACCAACATCCTGTAAAATGAATTTTGAATCACTCCCCCTCTAAAAGGGGGAGTCATTAATGGGTTAGATTATTTGCAGTCTGTTGATGCGCCTTCTTTTACCCATACGTCGCTGTTGGCTGGATTATCACCACGGGTCCACCATTTCGCACGGTAAACGTTTCCTTCATAGGTGGTGGTGTCGCCGCCGTTGTAGACCAGGTCAGAACGCCAGTTCATCTTCACGTTGCTTACCAGCTCCCATGCATCCACACCGAAGCCAGGCTGATTGCCCTGAGTCCAGTACTTCGCTTTCCACACCAGATGGTCGAAGCTTACGGTATCGCCACCGTTGTAGATTTTGCTGGATTCCCACGCCGCATATTTGCTGGCGTTAGCATCCACAGGTGCATCGCAGCTCCCTTTGTCAGACGGTGGAGTCACATCATCAGCCGGAGGGGTAACGTCATCCGCCGGGTTAGTGTCTTCGTCATCTGGCACAGGTGCAGGCGCCGCTTTCGGATTCACGGTGACCTGGACGTTAGACTGCACGCTGGTCTTACCGTCGCTCACCACCACGCTCAGGGTGTAGGTAGACGTCGAGCTCACTTCCGGCGCAGTGATGTTCACGTTCGCGGAGTCAGACCCGGTAGCGTGCATATCTGCTGGTACACTCCAGGCGTAGGTCAACGCATCTCCGTCTGGATCCGCGGCCTGGGCATGCAGCGCATAGGTTTCACCTGATTCAAGCGTGATCGCTTCCATTGGGTTTAAAACCGGTGCCTGGTTAGCTTTCGGCGCCTTGTTCACCACCTGGATATCAATCGCGTTGCTCAGGCCTTTTGCATCGGTCACCGTCAGGCGGAACACCATGGTCTGGTCGGACGTCGCGGCGGCAACGTTAAAGGTCGCTTTCGCTTTGGTGCTGTTGGTGATGGTGACCGACGGACCAGAGACCTGAGTCCATTTGTAGGTAATCGCATCGCCATCAGGATCGCTTGAAGCAGAGCCATCGAGCGTGACGGTTACCGGGCCAGACACGTTCTGGTCGGCAGAGGACGCGATTGGCGCGTGGTTGGTGACCACCGGATCAACCGGCGTAGCGTCGCCGCCCAGCAGGCTTTCGTTCATCGCGTTCAGGATGTCACCGGTGTCAGAGTCGATAGACCATGCGAACAGGCCACCCAGTTTATTCGCCAGAACATACTTACCTTTCGCCGTGGTTGAACGCGCATCTTCATACGTGATCAGGTCGCCGGTAGTTTTGTTGAAGACGTAAGGGGCTTCCGCATCAGCGTCGTAGCCGTATTCCCAGCCTGGTTTGCCTTTGTATTCGTTAACGATCTGACGATAGTCAACCACGCCGGGTTCCCAGGTCCCTTTCACCATACCTGTAGCGGTGCCGGTGAATGGATTGTTACCGGTGTAGCCATGCACGCCGGTCCAGCCGCGGCCATACATTCCCGCACCCACCACGATCTTGCCTGGTTGTACGCCCTGGGAAAGCAGCGCGTTAACGCCATTTTCAGTGGTGTAGTCAGTGTCCGGACGCCATGCTGGCGCGCGCAGCGCCGCCTGGTGGCCGAGAACGGTGTTGCTCCAGCCGCCGTAGAAGTCATAGCTCATCAGGAAGATGTGGTCGAGGTACTGCTGAGCGGCAGTGTAATCCACGTCTTCGATCTTATCGCGGCCTGCACCGATGGCGCTGGTCAGTTCATAGGTACGGCCCGTCTGTGCAGACAGCTCGTTCAGCATGGTGCGCAGGTCGTGCATCAGCGCGGTATAGGTCGCTTTATCCTGCTGCGGATTGCCCAGGTTTTCGCTCACACCGCCGCCGCCAGGGAATTCCCAGTCGATATCCACGCCGTCAAAGATTTTCCAGGTCTGGAGGAACTCTTTCACAGAAGAGACAAAGCGTGCGCGGATAGCCGGGTCACCCATGTGGAAGAAGGGATCGGAGAGCGTCCAGCCGCCGATAGATGGCAGCACTTTCAGGTCCGGATGCGCTTTTTTCAGCGCCATCAGCTGGCCAAAGTTACCTTTATACGGGTCGTCCCAGCCGGAGACGCCAGCCTGTGGTTTTTGCAGCGCAGCCCATGGGTCGTGGATCGCCACGGTATAGTCAGGTCGGCCCTTACAGTCGTTCTGGAGCACGCGGAAGCTGTTGCCGCCTTCAATGGTTTTCAGGCCGTCGTTGATGCCGTCACCGCCACAGATTGGAATGAAGCCGTAAAGAATGTGGTTGAGGTTTGCCGCAGGGATCTTATCAACCGGGAAGTTACGGTCATAAACGCCCCACTCCGGGAAGTAGGCCGCAACCACTTTATCGGTATGCTTCGCAAACGCTTTGTTATTCTCTTTGAGAGACGTATTCAGCGGCAGCAGGTGGCTACCGTCGGTGTCTGCCACAATAATCAGCTTGCTGGCGCTTTTCGCACAGCCGCTGGCGTTACAGACTTCAACCTGTTCCTGATAACGCCCGCCTTTTTTCACTTTAAACGTTGCAGAGCCCGTCGCGCCGGCTGCGCCGGTCCATACGGTTTGTCCGTCCAGCAGAACTTTCGCTGAAGTTGGCGCATCACCACTCCAGACGTTCCACTCAACTTTTACATCCACGCCATCGTTATGCACTTTGACAAGATTGTTATAATCCTGGGCAGCCTGATCCACTTCCACCAGGGCAAATTTGTCATTGCCATAGCCGATCGTCGGTGCACCTGGCGCTGCTGCAAATGCGGAGCTGGTTGCCGCCGCAATAAAGAGCGCCAGATATTTTGGCTTCATAAATTTCATTTTTATTTCCTGATAAATTTATTCGTAACGTAATAACCCATGTCTTCCGTGAGATCATGGATGCGTTTCGCGTAATGCGTATTTAACCAACGTGAGTGTCGTGAACAAAAAAATTGTTGCTGCGTTGTATTCCTCCATTAAAAGATACAAGCCCAAATTCCGTCTAGCTTATATCCTTTACAATACACTGAGCATAAAGAGACGTCCTTCTCTTCTACCATCGAAAAAACTCATAAAAAATCTTGACCTGTATATTTAAAATGTGAAAGCAAATTGCTGACTCATAAACACCCCTATTCCAGCAAAGGCGAGATAAGGACCAAAAGAAATAGTGAGGTTATTTTTATTTAAATTATTTACGGCGAAATAACCGACAATACCGCTTAACGCTGCCGCCAGTTCAATGGAGGGCAACGCCTGCCAGCCGCACCAGGCGCCCAGCGCCGCCAGTAGCTTAAAATCCCCGTAACCCAGACCTTCTCGTCCCGTGATCAGACGAAAAGCCCAGTAGAGCAGCCAGAGCGACAGATAGCCCGCCACCGCGCCGAACAGCGCATCGCGTAGCGGCAACGTGTGGTCAAACGCATGGAGCACTAACCCCGCCCACAGCAGCGGCTGGGTCAGGCAGTCCGGAAGCAGCTGATGCTGCCAGTCGATCATGGCCAGCGGCAGTAAAAAAGCCGCCAGTAACCACAAAGAGAACAGCGCCTGAACGTCCGGCATGCACCAGGCCGTAATGCCAAAAAACAAGGCGGAGATCAGTTCGACCAGAAAGAGTCGCAGCGGGATCGCGCTGCCGCACTGGTGGCAGCGCCCCCGTAATAACAGCCAGCTGAGCAGCGGGATGTTTTCCCACGCGGCAAGCGCGTGCTGGCACACCGGACAGTGCGAGGCCGGAAAGAGCAGATTGCCACTCCCCTCCTCATCCATCACCATCCCCGGTACGCGCTCGGCGACAACGCCAAGAAAACTGCCCACAATGCCGCCCAGGATCGCACTCATTATCGGGAACCCTACCGGGCAGGCGTCCCTCATCAGCGAAAAGGTATTCATGCGTTTTTTGACCAGGTGAGCTGCACCTGCGCTTTTACGTCGCTGAGGTGGTCCACCGGCGTGAGGTTTATTTTTTGCAGTCTCACGCCGGAGGTCTGATTAATTTCACGCAGCCAGCTTTTTAATTCATAAACATTCACCCGATTCACCACGAACGATAAAGTTTGTCCCTCCTGGCGCATATCCGTCAGTGAAAGGTTAATTTCATGGGCGCTGTTCTCGACCACCGTACGCGGATTATTCGTTTTGACTATCTGGACCTGAAGATGATTTTTATCAATTTCACTGCGCATCCAGTTAAGGGTCTCTTTTTGTCTTTTAAGCGTCGATTTACTATTTTGAATCATATTATCCAGGGGGATCACTCCTGTGTAATACACCGCTGCCCCCACAATAGCAACGGCACATATTTTTAAAATAATTTTTTCCCGGGTGCTGTAATTCTGATAGCGTGACTTCAGCTGCGCGATTCGCTCTTTCATTTATGTTTCCCTGCGATCATGGCGGTATACGGTTCGGTTGTTGAAACAGGCTGTAAGGTAAAATCAAAATTCTCACTGGTCTGGTTAACAAACGCCTGCAACGCGGGCTGGTTTTGCGCGCTGACGCTCAGCGTCAGGGTGTTTTGCTGCGCATCGTACTCCAGCAGTTCGATCTCCATCGCAGGGACTGACTGCCGGGCTTTCTCCAGCTCATCAAGCTGAAGAAAGAATCCCTTGCTCTGTTTTTTCAGGCTTTGACCAAAGTGATATTTGATATTGGTCTGCTGGCGCATGCTGGGGAAATGGTGCTGATAAACCTGGACGATCTCCTCCTGCACCCGATTTTCCTGCTGCACAAGCATCCAGGCCATTGCAATGCGTGGCCCCAGCAGCAGAGCAACAGACAGCACGCCCGCCGCCACCATCGCGGCTTTCATACTTTTCGCCGCCCGCCCATTACCGGCCTTAAGGCTGAATTCACCGTGAAGCAGGTTAACGCGGCAGGTTTGCCACTGCGGCTGAATCAGTGCCAGCGGATGCTGCCAGGCATGCTGCACGTCAACGTGCACCTTCGCAGGCGCATCGCCGTAACACCACACTTCCCCGACCCCGGCTTTCTGCATTAACAGCGACAGCAGGGTTGCCTCCATTTCACCCGCCACATGGGGCGATAAACGCAGCCAGTAGCTATCATCCTGTGCGACCAGCGTGCTGCCCCCTGTCGTCACGGGCAGCAGCCAGGCATCAGGCAGGGCCTGAATCACGTTTAATCCGGCCTCCTGACAGCGGGTTAATGCCGCGCGCAGGCGGTCGGCGTCAATGGCCACGGCGTCGACGTCGGCGCCTTTTTTGTGGAGTACCGTCCAGTGGAGGTTGTCCACGTCGCCAATCAGCGTCTCTTCCGCCATCCACGAGAAGGCCATCGCCTGAGAAGCCATCTTTTTCGGCAGCGTAAAATGGCGGAAAATCATGTCGCTGGCGGGCAACAGGAGACAAACGCGCGTAGCCAGGGGGTGTTCGGCCAGCATCTCCAGGCTGTCGACCACCTCGACGCGCTCGCTGCCGGACTCACACCACATTATTTTCCCGCCCTCGCGGCTGTCGGGACGAACAAAAAGTACCTGTTTCATAACGTTCTACTTTTCTTATTCAATCATTCGGTAACGACGCTGCCACGTCACGATCTCACCGGCTTCGTTATTCACCTGAAGCTGGCTGACCACGCGAAGCGTTAATTCATCGGTATTGCCGGTGTAATTCACGCGGAAGTACCGGCTGTTTATAGAAAATTGATCCGCCACCTGCGGGAGATCGTCTTTTAACTGCGGGAAGGCCTGCTCCAGCGCTTTGCTGAACGCTTCCATATTTTCCCAGCCCGATTCCGGACGCGCATCCAACAGGCGAACGACGTCATCCCGCGTCAGTTTTCCGGGGAACATGGCCGCCAGCACGGCGGCCTGTTCCGGTTGCAGGGTGTTGACATCAACCTTGCTGGCAGCGTCCGGCAGCGCGCATAACAGCTTGCTCACCTTCGGATACGCCGTAACAGGGAACGCAGGCAGCAGTTTGATTTCCGCGATGCTGCGCATCATCTGATTTGCCGGTTGCCGCGCGGGCACGACGCCAGCCCACGCATCGCTTTCGGCCCCCTCCTTCGCCGTGGTGCTGTCACCATCGAGATAATCCACCAGCTGGAAATAGACCGCCTCCGCCGTGCCCGGGCTGAGGCCGCTTTCCGTCAGAAGTTGTTCAACAATCCGCGCTTTACGCGGTTTTTCCGCCACCGCGGGAGCGCTTTGCCCCTGGGGTGCGATGTCGGCGGTCAACAGGTTATTGACGTTAAAGCAGTCCTGCGCATCTTCCACCTGGCTCACGACCGTATAGTCCTCACCCTGCGTCTCCAGCGGCTGATGCCAGTCGCCGTCCAGGGCCAGCGGCTTGCTCTCGCCGCTGGCGTCGGTCTGTAACCGGTCCTTCACCACTTTTTCCTGGGTCTGCATCGCCCAGCGCAGCTGCTGCTGGCTTACCTGATAATGCGTTTTCTGCAAATTACGGCAGAACTGCTGGCTGATTTTGGCGGCCAGCGCCGACATCATCACCAGCAAAATCAGCACCACCAGCAGGGCGACGCCCTGTTGTTGACGGATCCGTTTCATGGTCTGGTCTCCGGCGAAGGCGCTGGCGCTGCGGCAGCGGCCACCTCCGGCATATCACCCGGTGTAGTGAACACCCAGCGCCAGGTATCCCCGCTTTCCATCGTCAACGTAACCTCCACGCCGTCCGGCAGATGGGCAGCGTCGTGCCAGGCTGTCTGCCAGCCCTGACGATAAAACCGCCACTGCAATGATTTTACGCCGCTGACAATGGGCACTTCGTCAGGCTTAACGTCCGCCGGAGCGTCAATGACCGGCCAGACGTCGCGATACAAACGCCCCTCTTCCAGCCGCCAGCGCACGCGCTCCAGCTGGACCGTTCCGCTCACGCCATTCAGGGTGGTCAGTTCAAGAGCATCGCCCTCCTGACGAAACAGCTCCGGCTCATTACGCGGGGCGCGCGCCTGAAGCTGGAAAAAATCACGCTCCATCAGACTCCAGGCGCGCTGAAGCTGGTTGAGCTTTGCGGCGCTGGCATCGGTGGCCGAGCTGGTACGCATCGCGCCGTCCAGAATTTGCCAGGCCAGGGTGCTGATCACCGCGAAGATAGTCAGCGCAATCATGATCTCCAGCAGGGTAAATCCGCGCTGGCGTCGCGTTTTCTTCACTTGCTCTCTCCCGGCGGAATGATGCGCAGGGAGATAACCGGCTGGCTCTCATCGCTTTCCGCATACACGCGTAGGGTATTCGCCCAGACGTTGTCGGCGGTTTTCACCCGCTGCTTACGCCAGTTCCAGCTGCGCCCGCCCATGATTTCCGTCCCCTGCTGTTCAGCATCCGGGAAGTCGGTTCGGGTGAGCTGTGCTTCCGCCAGCTGATTTTCCGCCACCCAACTGGCCTGCAAGGTATCGGCCAGGCCATGGGTAAAACGCACGTTCAGGGAGACCGAGTTCATCAGTTCCAGCGCGGCGGTGGAGAAAATCACCAGAGCGACCATCACCTCCAGCAGCGTCATCCCCTTTTGCTTTTTGTTGCCGTTAGCCATCGTTTTCTACCGATACCGGCGCCGCACCGTGCGACACCACGCGGAAATGGTGCTGTTTGTCGTAACTTTGCAGCGTCAGCGTAAAGCGGCTGATTTCACCGTCCGGTAAAAAGATCACCTGCGGCTCGGAGGTCACCGTCGCGGCCAGACGCTGCGGCGAAAGCGACACATGCATCTCTTCCGGAAAATCACCTTTGGTGTTAATGCGTCCGGCAGATAATGGCATCCAGTGCCGCTCGCCATTTTTATCGGCGATCGTCACCAGCTGATATTTATCGGTGGCGATCACCAGCCCGACAATATTTCCGTCCATCACCGCACGGTCTGAACCATAATCAACGAGCGCTTTTAATTGCTGGCCAAATATATCCGCGCCGCTGCGCGAAGGAATGGTGGACACCACCATCATGGCGCAGCTGGCAAATATCACCAGCGCCAGAATAATTTCCAGCAACGTAAAGCCGCGTTGATTTTTCATTATTTCTCTTTCTTATCCAGAGACCAGTTTGTAATGTCATCGGCGGTATTGGCTTCGCCGTCCGGACCGGCTGAGAAGACGTCCACCGCGCCGTGTTCACCCGGGCTCACCAGAAGATAATCATTGCCCCAGGGGTCCTGCGGCAGGCGACGGATATAGCCGTCCGTGCGGTAGCCGTTCGGGATTGGCGCGATTTCAGGTTTGGTCACCAGCGCCTGCAAACCCTGCTCTGTGGTCGGGTAGCGGTGGTTATCCAGCTTGTACATATCCAGCGAGCCTTCGAGCGCGACAATATCGCTGGTTGCTTTTTGCGTATCGGCTTTTTCCTTATTGCCCATTAAATTTGGCACCACCATACTCGCCAGTACGCCGAGAATAACAATGACCACCATTAATTCGAGCAATGTAAAGCCCGCCTGGCGAGCCAGGTTTTTACGTTTTAAAACCATGATTTAACCTACCATATTATTAAGTTGCAGAAGCGGTTGTAATATTGACAGAACGATGAATAAAACAATCGTCGCCATGGATACCACCAGCGCCGGTTCAAAGACCGACAGCGTTAATGTAATTCGATGTTGTAAGGCCGATTCCTGATTTTCCGCCGCGCGATCCATTAAATTACCTAATTCCCCGCTCTCTTCACCGGAGGCAATCATATACAGCATGGTGGGCGGGAATAATTTCGCCTGTTCCAGCGCCGCATACAGCGACGCCCCCTGGCGCACGGTGTCGGCGGCCTGCTCCAGCACCTGCCGGGCATAGCGGTTTTCAATACCGTCCATCGCGATATACATTCCCTCCAGCAGCGGCACGCTACTGGCCTGCAAAATGCTCAGGGTACGGATATAGCGGGCACTGTTGATGGCGCAGACCAGCTTTTTAATCGGCGAGCCGTTCACCAGCCAGCTGTGCCAGCGAAAACGGTTTTTGGCATTCCTCAGCCAGGTTTTGAAGCCGATAAAGCCGCCCCCCAGAATGCCCACAATATAAATGCCCCAGGCTTGCAGGAAATCACTGACCGCAATCAGCGTCCGGGTGGTGATCGGCAGCTGCTGCTTCATGTGGGTAAACTGCTCGATCACCTGCGGTACCACCGCCACCAGCAGGATGCTGATGACCGCGATGGCGACCACGGTGAGGGTTATCGGGTAGACCATTGCCTGCGTCAGCTTGCTTTTCATCTTCTGGCGCTGCTCGTTGTACTCCGCCAGCTTTTCCAGCACGTCGCCCAGGTGACCGGTTTTCTCCCCGGCCATCACCAGCGTGCAGTAAAGCTTGTCGAAGGTGCGCGGAAACTGGCTGAAGGCATCGAACAGGGTGTGGCCTTCCACCACCTTCTCGCGGATCTCCACCACCATCGCCGCCAGCTTTTTGTCTTCCGTCTGCTTCGAGATCGCTTTCAGCGCGCTCTCCAGCGGCAGCGCGGCGTTGACCAGCGTCGAAAGCTGACGGGTAAACATCGACAGCACCGGAGTGGAGAGCTTCACCCCGGTTTTCGCTTTCCCGCCAGCCGCCGTTTCGCGGGTTTCGGTGATGCTGACGGGCATCAGCTTTTGCTCGCGAAGCCACTGGCGAACCTGCTTCTGCCCCTCGGCCTGTAACGTCCCGCGCTGTGTTTTCCCCGCGGCATCCGTTGCCGTCCAGGCGTAGAAAGCCATTACGCATCCCCTCCACGTTCGGCGGTGACGCGCATGACCTCTTCCAGAGACGTCACGCCGCCGATCACCTTCAGCAGCCCGTTTTCACGCAGGCTGTAGGCATGCTTAAAAAGCTGCGTTTCGAGGGACATTTCGTCCTTATCTTCATGGATGGCGCGGCGCATGGCGCTGTCCACCACCAGGAATTCATGGATACCGGCGCGGCCCTGATAGCCGCTCTGACGGCAGTGTTCGCACCCCACCGCGCGGTAAATCGCGTCTGGCGGCGCGGCCATAAAGCTGAACAGCGCTTTTTCATTGGCGTCCAGCGGACTGGTGGTCCGGCAGTGCGTACACAGCCGACGCACCAGACGCTGGGCAATGACACCGAGCAGCGATGAACCGATTAAGAAGGACTCCAGCCCCATATCCCGCAGACGGGTTATCGCCCCTGCGGCACTGTTGGTGTGCAGCGTCGACATCACCAGGTGACCGGTCAGCGACGCCTGCACCGCAATCTGGGCGGTCTCACCGTCGCGAATTTCCCCGATCATCACCACGTCCGGGTCCTGACGCAGAATGGCGCGCAGCCCGCGGGCAAAGGTCATGTCCACGCGCGGGTTAACCTGCGTCTGCCCCACCCCTTCCAGCTCGTACTCAATCGGATCTTCCACGGTCAGAATGTTGCGTTCGTGGCCGTTCAGCGCCGAAAGAATGGCGTACAGCGTGGTACTTTTACCGGAACCCGTCGGGCCGGTAACGAGGATGATCCCGTGCGGGCGGTCGATCAGCCCTTTCAGCTTCTCCAGTTCTTCATCAATCAGCCCCAGCTTGTTGATGTCGGGCTTGAGATTGCTTTTATCGAGCAGGCGCATCACCACGCGCTCGCCGTACTGGGACGGAATGGTCGAGACGCGCACGTCGATGGCCTTGCGACCGATGCGCAGGGAGATACGGCCATCCTGCGGGAGGCGTTTCTCGGCGATGTCGAGTTTCGACATCACCTTGATACGCGACACCAGCAGCGGGGCGAGCTTACGCGCCGGTTGCAGCACCGGGCGCAGCACGCCGTCAACGCGAAAGCGTATGCTCAGGGTGCGCTCGAAGGTTTCGATATGAATATCCGACGCGCCGTCCTTCACCGCCTCGCCGAGAATGGCGTTGATCAGGCGGATCACCGGCGAGTTTTCATCGTTATCGAGCAGATCTTCGTTATCCGGGATCTCCTCGGTTAACGCCATCAGATCGATATCCGCGTCCATATCGTCCACCAGCTGCTGCGACACGCCGCTGCTCTGCTGCCAGATTTTGGCCAGCATCTCGTCAAACGCTTCCGGCGCCAGGGTAACCGGGACAAACGCGCGTCCCAGCACCCGACGCACCTCCAGCAGCGCTAACGCCGGGGTGTCCTCACGGATATAGACGTCATTGTTGTAAAGCAGAACGCCGTTTTCTTTTGCGTAGTTGCTGCTACACAGGGTTTTAGTCAGTTCGTCCACGTTTCCCCTCCGCCTTACTCTTTAAACGGATTGCGTGCCGCGTGGGTTTTCACGGGTGCAGTGCTGGCGGCAGGAAACGCTGGCAGTACGGCGTTGTCGCTCGGCTCGACAATACCGAGCTTTTTCTCTTCCACGCGCTGCATCTGGCGCACCCGGATCTGGTCGTATTTCTCTTTCGAGGCTGCGCTGTAGTTGTCGTCGTCACGCAGGACGGTGGTATGAATAAACACCATCAGGTTGCGTTTAGAGGTATCCTGCGAGGTGTAGCGGAACAGCTGCCCGACCAGCGGGATATCGCCGAGCAGCGGCACTTTGGAGACCGACTGTTTGGTCACATTTTCCATCAGGCCGCCGAGCACCACCGTCTGGCCACTGTGGACCATCACTTCGTTATTAATCGTGCGCGTGTTGAAGGTTGGGCCGAGGCTGGAATCTTCCGTTGCGCTGTTGTCGACGCTGGATACTTCCTGCTCAATCTTCAGGTGGATCATGTCGCCATCGTTGATTTGCGGCACAATCTTCAGCTTGGTCCCCACGGTTTTACGCTCAACCGAGTTAAAGACGTTGTCGCCGCTGGTGGTTTGCGAACCGGAAAGCACCGGCACATCCTGACCGACGTTGAACGACGCTTCTTTATTATCCAGCGTGACCACGCTTGGCGTGGAGAGGATGTCGTTTTTACCGTCGGTGGAGAGCGCGGTCACCAGCGCACCGAAATCACCGTTAAAGAAGCCGGTCGCAAGGCCCGTGAAGCTCGCCCCTTTCATGGTGCCATTTTTAATCTGGCTGATTGGCAGGCCGGTAGCGCCAAACTGCACGCCGCCGTGCTTGCTCGTCCACTGCACGCCAAGATCCAGGCCGTTGCCGTCCTGCACTTCGGCAATGATCGCTTCCACCAGCACCTGCGGACGGCGAATATCCAGCTTGTCGATCACCTTCTCCAGGGAGTTCATCACGTTAGGCTGCGCGGTGATCACCAGGGAGTTGGTCGACTCGTCGGCGGTAATATTCAGGTCGGTTGAGGCGCTCGCGGTTTTCGCTTTGGCCGCGCCCGGCTTGTCTTTCAGCTGCTCGCCAATTCCCGTCAGCACCGGTACCACTTTGGTGGCGCTGGCATATTTGAGGTAGAAGACGCGGGTGTTCCCCTCGTTATTCTGCTCGCGATCCAGCTGATGGATAAGGGAACGGGTACGCGCCCGCGCATCTTCCGAGCCGCTGATCACCAGGCTATTGGTTTCGTCATCCGCCACCACCTTGGTCGCCAGCTGCGGCGCATTCTGCCCCTTCTGCTCTTCGTTGTTGAGGTTATTCAACATATCCGAAAGCTCTTTGGCAGAGGCAAAGCGCAGCGGGATGATTTCGCGGCGCTGAATACCGTCTTTATCGACGCGCTGAACCAGATCCACCAGGCGGTTCACCACCGAGGCTTTACCGGTTAACAGCAGGACGTTGGACGGCTCAAAGTGGACCACATTCCCGATGCCGGTGGCATCGTTGAGCTGACGCAGCAGCGGGGCCAGCTCGCGAACGGGTACGTTTTCCATACGCACCACGCGGGTGATAATCTCGTCACCTTTGCCCGGGTTTTTGCTGTCTGCCAGCGGCGCACCGGCGGTACGCGCTACGCTTGAGCGCACCACTTTGACCATGCCGTTGTCCATCGGGATCACCGACAGGCCGTAGAGATCCAGCACGCTCAGGAAGAACTGGTAATACTCATCCTCCGTCAGCACGTTGTAGGTTCTGACCGAGACGGTTCCCTGGACGGACGGATCGACCAGAATAGTTTTGTTGAGATTGCGACCTACCGTATCGATAAACTCGCGAATATCAGTATTTTTAAAACTTGCGCTAAAGTTAGCTGCAAGCAGCGAACTGGAATATAACGACAATGCGGTCAGCGCCACGCACGCCCAGGGAAATTTTTTCATGTCTGCACACTTATTAATTATTTAGAACATTAACCCGAATATTTTCAAGGTGAGCGTGACGTCGTACGATGACCTCCGCTTCTTTCATTTTCGACCAGTTGGCAATAATGCTTTTCGCTTTTGCTTCATCGGTCATATCGACAGAGTTAACCTGAATCGCCACATCGCCTTTTTCCAGACCTGACTGACTGTAAAAGGCGGAGGCATTCCTTGGGTTTATCCTGTAGCCTTCCAGTCGGCCTTTTTCAATGATGGGTTTTAACACCAGATAATCATCAAGATGCACACTCTCTGCGCCAGCATCTTTCGTCGATTTTGTAACCGGGCCGCTCTCCACGCCCCCCTTAAAATAGTCCGGTTTATTTAACGCCAGTACCTGCGTAGCACCTTCATAATTAACCACCACATTATCTTTGTTTATTTCCTGAATAAATGCGTCGTTAAACCCGGCGAGCGGTTCACCCTCGCGGTAGCTTCGCTGGCCGCCCGGGGTTTTGATGACAGCGAAGGAGAGCCAGGCGTCATCACTGCGCACAATGCCTTCAATCTCCGCCGCCAGCGGGGGTTTTGCCGCAGCCGATAAGTTCTCCTGACGGACGGCAGCCGTAAAAAGCGTGAAGGGTTTGTCTTCGCGCGTTTTTTTCAGCGGCTGTAGGTCAGAATTAGCAAACTTATTCATAACTTTTTTATAATCTTTAAAGGTGAGATAGCCTTGCTGGCCACAAAAAATGAGCAGCGTCATACTGCGCCAATATGGAGGAAAATAGTAATAAGCTGTTGCAAACACGACCACTGACTTCGCCACCAACTTTCATAAAGAAAAATATTGACCGTATAAATTCCAGATGTTAGGCGCAGCCGGCTGGATATTTTTACTCTGTCTGCAAATTGACCGCTCAGGGGCATTACCTTACTTTCTGCTGCTGTTGCTATTCCTAATCAGAGACGGTAAGTCGTTATGTATCAGAGCCACTTTAATTTTAAAAATCCGCCATTCAGGACAATCACCCGTTTATCCGGTGATTTTCTGGTGCCTTATCATCAGGACGTGTTCAACCTGCTGAAAGAGAAAACCCAGCTGGCGGGAATTATCGGGCTTTTTTGCGACGACGCTCCGCTTCTGGGTCTGTTCATCGACGCGCTGAAAGCCAGCAACCATACCGTTCTTGCCATCAACGCGTTTCCCAAACTGAGTGCCAGTAGCCTGCTGTACAAACTCAACCCGGGAACGAAAGCGATTAAAGATCGCATGCAGGCGGTGGATGCCGTCCTGCGCCAGTGGCAGGAGGGGAAAGCGAAATCCAGAGTAGTGACGATCGCCCATGCCGAAGCCATGAAGGAGAGCTGCCGTGAAGTCCTGGGAACGCTGCTCACGCGCGCCCAGGAGCTGAACTTCCGGCTCGCCGTGGTACTGACGGGCAATGCGGATCAGGAGATCCTGCTAAAGCAACCTGAACTGCGCGAATATACGCACACGCATCATGCCCTGCGCCCCCTGACCTGCCGCGAATACCTGAGCTATGTACAGGCCCAGTGCGAAGAACACGGCTGCGAAAACTCGCCGTTGCCGCCTGCCCGCGTGCGCAAAATGCACACGCTAACCAAAGGCAACATCAGCAAACTGAACGCGCTGGCGCACCTGTCAATGCTCGCCGCCTGGACGGAACGCGCGGCGCAGGTCAGCCCACGTCATTTACGTCTGGCGGCGGGAGAGATCCTGCCCGCCCAAAAACATGGTAAGCGCCTGGCGACCGTGGGGCTGTTTGCGTCCGTGCTGTTTGCCGCCTGCGGCTGGTATTTAACCTCGTCGATCGGCGCGCGCCTGCCGATCCAGCTGCCGGTGCCCGTCAGCTGGAAACAGCAGACGCCAAAACCTGAGGCAGCCGTGGTGCCGGTTATCGACAACGAAATGGTTAATCAGCCGGATGCGATGCATCAGCTTTATCTCATGTGGGGGTATGACGCCTCGGCCGACGATGCGCTGTGCCAGAACGCCGCCAAAGTGAACCTGATGTGTAAACAGGGGAACGCGTCGCCGGAGGCGCTGGCGCAGCAAGGATATCCATGGGTCAGTGAACTGAAAACCAGCGGCCATCTTAACTATGCGGTGGTCGCCAGGGTCGGGGACACGTCCATTGACCTGTTAATGAATAACCGGACCTGGCAGGTGAGCCGCAGCTGGTTTAACCGGCACGCGACCGGCAACTTTACCCAGCTGCACCGCCTGACACCGGAAGGTAAAGACGCGATCGGCGCGGCCAGCGACAGCAAAGATATGGCCTGGCTGGATCAGCAATTAAGCCTGGCGCTGAGCCAGCCCGAAACGCATGCCCGGATCTGGACCACAGAGATGATGAAACGCACCCGCGAGTTCCAGCAAAAAATGCATCTGCACGTGGATGGTATCCCCGGTGAAGATACGCTGATGCAGCTGATGCGCGTGACCAACAGCACGCCGGGCGTACTGATTCAGACCACCCGCACCACCCCGGACGCGAAAATGCAGGAGAAGAAAGCCTAATGTCGACCATCTGTCTTGCGGCCCAGCGCAGCTATACAACCGGGGAAGCGGTCTGGTTTTCGTACCGTCTCCCCAGCCTGAAAAACATATTCGGCAAAACAGCGTTATGGCTGGTCGGGCTTTGCGCCATGCTGGTTGTCGGCCTGTATATGCACGTCTACTGGAACCTGCGCCACCCGGCGCCTGAACCGGTCAACGCCAGCGTTGCGAAACCGGAAACGCAACTTTCGGATATGCATTACGTGTACGTGAGTAAACCGTTCCCGCATCCGCAGCCTAAAGCTGCGCCAGTGCCAGTTGATGTTCCATCGATGCAGGATCTGCCGATCAACAGTGATGATGGCGACTGGCAGCAGGCGCCCGACGGAGCGGTGCCACACGACGCCTCGCGGGATACCTTACCCGGGACCGAAGCGCATGAGCACGATAACGCTCCCGCCAGCACGGGCAGTGAAGAGTCATCATTAACGGAATTATTTAAGCAGGCGCTAAAAGAGCAGGAGCAGGATTATTCTCAAGGAAAAATTCCCGCGCCGCCGGTTGACGAAACGCAGGATAATTCACAAGCCAGTGTAAAAAACAGTGGAAATAGCCGTTCTCCTTTCAGTGAAAAAGGAGACGGCGGGAGCAGGTATTAATATTTTTCAGGCAGTGCGGTAAGGTTAAGCAGTCGACCTTTTTCCACCACAATATATTGACCCTTTTTCAGATCGGAGAGGATTTTAATAATAGTGCTACGTGCCAGGTTAGTGTATTCCTGAATGTAATCATAAACGTTAATATCACGCTGTTGTTGAACAATCAGGTCGTTAATCTCATATAAAAATTCGCGGACAACGGAATACGCACTGCGGGCAACCAGAACATCATCACGTTTGCTCAGCATGCAGATGTACCAGGAAAGGACTTTGGTCAGTTCTGGCCACAGATTTTTTTCGGTCATCAGCTGAGCGAAGACCTCTTTCTTGATCGAGCGAACAACCGTATTCGTCCGAACAAGGCCGTACATATGGGTGGCATTGTAATACATTGACGACAGGCCGAAAATGCATTGCCCGGTGACGGTGAACATGCACAGTTCGTCAGATTCACGTCGAAATTCGACTTCACCGCTGACGATAATATGAATATAGCCGGAATCAGAGGTGGAAATTTTCTGCCATTTTTTTAACGTTCTTTCTTCAACGCCTGAGGTTGCAGAAATGATCTTTTCCATTTCATGTTGCGGACGTAATTTTTTTCCATAGATGCTTAACATTGTTATACCCGATTTAAGATGTGATTTTTAAAAAGCATGGCCACGGTGTTGTTACCGAGCCATAAATATTTTTCCTGATGAAAACGTCAAGAATAAACAAAAAAAGAGTGAAGCTTTTTATTAATTCGCCAAATTACTTAGCGCGCTATGTGTCCATCTTAAATCGGGATAATTTTAAGTCAATTAACTAAAAATGAAATGAGTTTGTACTTAGGATTAATCTGATAGGAACTTACGAAAATATACTCATTCGGGGGTAATCCGAAGGTTTACCCCTGTCCGTATTTCTCTAAAAGTGCTTCGGCAATCGCCATGGTTTCCACATCCGCTACGCCATTCCATAACTGCGGACGGAAATGCATCTGGAAAACCATGATGATGCGTTTTTGCTGTTCGGGCGTACTGTTTTCTGGCACCTCGTAACCGTAGCGCGCCAGCAAATCGAGCAGTGCTGCGGTATCAACCTGCTGATAATGCGGTCGCCCGTTGATATAAAAATTCACGCGCCCCGGATCGGGCCAGGCTCCGATACCCTGCTGCGCCAGTTCGCGCCACGGAAACAGTGGCCCAGGATCGTCTTTACGCTGCGGGGCGATATCCGAGTGTGCCACCACGTTCTGCGGTTTAATGTCGTAGCGGGCGATGATGTCTCTGGCAAGCGGGATCAGCGCCGCAATTTGCCCCGGTTCGAAGGGGGTAAAGGTTTTCACGTCACCGGTTTTCCGCCAGCCGCGGTTTTCCAGCTCAATGCCGACGGAGGTATCATTTATGCGGTTGGTGCCACGCCAGAAGCTGATGCCCGCATGCCAGGCCAGTTCGCTCTCCGGGACCAGCTGCCAGATACGCGGTTTGCCCTGCGGAGCTGGCGGCTTTGCGGGGATGAGATAGTGAGAGCTGACGTTTTTATCGGTCAGGGTCGCAAGCGAGGTGTCGAAATCATCGGCGGTGTAGTGAATAACCAGCACCTTTATACGCGGGTAGGCCGCCTGCGCCTGATGGCGCGTATCCAGCTCGTACGCGCCTTTATCAACAATGCCCTCTTCCGAGGCGCATCCTGCCAGCAACATCGCCAGCAGGAGGGTTGAGAGCGAACGCTTCATCGACGGGTCTTCACCGCCGTGCCGCTTACGCTCACCATTAGCATGCTGGCATCTTTCCCGACCGTTTCGTAGTCGATATCAATGCCTACCACCGCATCCGCGCCCAGCGCTTTGGCCTGCTCGCCCAGCTCCTTAAAAGCAATCTCGCGCGCCTTACGCAGCTCTTTCTCGTACGCGCCGGAGCGACCCCCGACGATATCCCGAATGCCGGCAAAGAAATCGCGGAAAATGTTTGCGCCCAGAATCGCCTCACCGGTGACCACGCCGCAGTACTCGGTAATCGGTTGACCTTCCAGGGTTGGCGTTGTTGAAAATTGCATACTTTCTCTCCTTCTTTAGCGTTCAATGCGTTAGCGACAGCATTATCGGTTCGTTACGCTATGATTGAAAGGATAGTTAATAAATAAGGAAATCAACATGCGCTACTCTGCTTTAACGCTTTTAGTGCCATGCGCGCTGGTGCTCAGCGCCTGCACAACGCCGGTCACGCCAGCCTTTAAGGATATCGGAACCCGCAGCGGCCCTTGTATTGAGGGTGGCCCGGATGCCGTGGCGCAACAATTTTATGATTACCGTATTCAGCATCGCGGTAATGACCTGACCGCCCTGCGCCCGTACCTGAGCGATAATCTGGCGAAACTGCTCACCGACGCTTCGCGCGATCCGCAGCACAACGCCCTGCTGTCATCCGATCCGTTCTCCAGCCGCGCCACGCTGCCGGACAGCGCCGACGTTGCCAGCGCGTCCACCATACCGAATACCGACGCACGCAATATTCCCCTGCGCGTAAAGCTCACCCAGGGGACGCAAACATGGCAGGATGAGGTTCTGATGATCCGTGAAGGCCAGTGCTGGGCAATAGACGATGTGCGCTACATTGGCGGCAGCGTTCATGCCCCGGCGGGCACCCTTCGCCAGTCGATTGAGAACCGCTAACGCCTCCGTTAAATAAACGTTAACCCCGTAAAATGTCCGGCATTTCCTGCGGAATGCCGACATTTATACTCGCCCCCCATTCCCGTCGCTATTTTGTGCTATGTTTAAGAGTAAATACGGGTTATATTTAACTTTTAACGCAGAAATATTGCATAACTATTCTGTCAACGGTACTATCTGCGGCCTCAATTGCTATAGATTGCCTGGATGAGTAAAGACTGCCCCGATGAGTATTAAACTAAACGGCATTAACTGCTTCTACGGCGCACACCAGGCGCTGTTCGACATTACGCTGAGTTGCCCGGAGGGCGAAACGCTGGTTTTGCTCGGCCCAAGCGGCGCGGGAAAAAGCTCCCTTCTGCGTGTTCTTAATCTGCTTGAAATGCCCCGTTCGGGGACGCTGGCCATCGCCGGTAACCATTTTGACTTCGCGAAAACCCCGTCTGATAAAGCGATTCGTGAACTGCGTCAAAACGTGGGCATGGTTTTCCAGCAATACAATCTCTGGCCGCATCTGACGGTGGTGCAAAACCTGATTGAAGCCCCGTGCCGCGTGCTTGGCTTAAGCAAAGACCAGGCGATGGCGCGTGCGGAAAAGCTGCTGGAACGTCTGCGTCTGAAACCGTACAGCGACCGGTATCCTTTACACCTCTCTGGTGGTCAGCAACAGCGTGTGGCGATCGCCCGTGCGCTGATGATGGAGCCGGCGGTGCTGCTGTTTGACGAGCCAACCGCGGCGCTGGACCCGGAAATTACCGCCCAGATCGTGAGCATTATTCGTGAGCTGGCGGAAACCAACATTACCCAGGTCATCGTGACCCACGAGGTGGAAGTGGCGCGCAAAACCGCCAGCCGCGTGGTCTATATGGAAAACGGGTATATCGTTGAGCAGGGTGACGCGAGCTGCTTCACTAACCCGCAAACCGATGCCTTCAAAAACTACTTATCACACTAATGTGTTAGGGAAATTATAATGAAAAAAGTATTGATTGCCGCGCTGCTTGCTAGCGTCAGCCTTTCCGCTACCGCAGCCCAGACCATCCGTTTCGCCACTGAAGCGTCCTACCCTCCGTTTGAATCCATTGATGCGAACAACAAGATTGTTGGCTTCGACGTGGACCTGGCAAACGCCCTGTGTAAAGAGATCGACGCGACCTGTACCTTCAGCAACCAGGCGTTCGACAGCCTGATCCCAAGCCTGAAGTTCCGCCGTATCGACGCCGTAATGGCCGGAATGGACATCACTCCGGAGCGTGAAAAGCAGGTTCTGTTCACCACCCCTTACTATGACAACTCGGCCCTGTTCATCGGTCAGAAAGGTAAATACGCCTCCGTTGACCTGCTGAAAGGCAAGAAAGTCGGCGTGCAGAACGGCACCACGCACCAGAAATTCATCATGGATAAGCATCCGGAAATCACCACCGTGCCGTATGACAGCTACCAGAATGCGAAGCTGGACCTGCAAAACGGTCGTATCGATGCGGTGTTCGGGGACACGGCTGTCGTGACCGAATGGCTGAAAGCGAACGACAAGCTGGCCGCCGTGGGTGACAAGGTGACCGATAAAGACTACTTCGGTACAGGTCTGGGTATTGCCGTACGTCAGGGCAATACCGAGTTGCAGCAGAAATTCAACGCTGCGCTGGAAAAAGTGAAGAAAGACGGCACCTACGAAACCATCTACAAAAAATGGTTCCAGAAGTAATTCCTGATGAATGAAATTTTTCCTTTAGCAAGCGCCGCCGGGATGACCGTCGGCCTTGCCGTTTGTGCACTGATTATCGGCCTCGTACTGGCGATGTTCTTTGCGGTGTGGGAGTCCGTTAAGTGGCGCCCTGTCGCATGGCTCGGTTCAGCGCTGGTGACTGTGCTGCGTGGACTGCCGGAAATTCTGGTGGTCCTGTTTATCTATTTCGGCTCCTCACAGCTGCTGTTAACGCTGTCGGACGGCTTCACGATTAATCTCGGCTTTGCGCAGATCCCGGTGCAGATGCAGATTGAGAACTTCGACGTCAGCCCGTTCCTGTGCGGCGTGATTGCGCTCTCCCTGCTCTATTCGGCCTATGCGTCACAAACGCTGCGCGGCGCGCTGAAAGCGGTACCGCAGGGTCAATGGGAATCCGGCCAGGCGCTGGGTCTGTCGAAAGCGGCGATCTTCTTCCGCCTGGTGATGCCGCAGATGTGGCGTCATGCCCTGCCAGGGCTGGGTAACCAGTGGCTGGTACTGCTGAAAGATACCGCGCTGGTGAGCCTGATCAGCGTGAACGATTTGATGTTGCAAACAAAAAGTATCGCCACCCGTACGCAGGAGCCGTTTACCTGGTACATCGTCGCGGCGGCTATCTACCTGGTGATCACGTTGCTGAGCCAGTACGTTCTGAAGCGTATTGATCTGCGCGCAACGCGTTTTGAACGGAGACCAGGCTGATGCTGGATTATTTACCCGAACTGATGAAAGGGCTGCACACCAGCCTGACGCTGACCGTCGCGTCTATCATCGTGGCGCTGATCCTGGCGCTGATCTTCACCATCGTCCTGACGCTGAAAACGCCGGTGCTGGTGTGGATTGTACGTGGCTACATTACGCTCTTCACCGGAACGCCGCTGCTGGTGCAGATCTTCCTGATTTACTACGGCCCGGGCCAGTTCCCGTCGTTACAGGAATATCCGGTTATCTGGCATCTGCTCTCTGAGCCATGGCTCTGCGCCCTGATTGCCCTCTCCCTGAACAGCGCGGCCTATACCACGCAGCTGTTCTACGGCGCCATTCGCGCGATCCCGGAAGGCCAGTGGCAGTCCTGCGGGGCGCTGGGCATGAGCAAGAAGGATACGCTGGCGATCCTGCTGCCTTATGCCTTTAAGCGCGCCCTCTCTTCCTATTCCAACGAAGTCGTGCTGGTGTTCAAAAGTACCTCTCTGGCCTACACCATCACCCTGATGGAAGTGATGGGCCACGGACAGCTGCTGTACGGACGCACCTACGACGTGATGGTGTTCGGTGCGGCGGGTCTGGTCTATCTGGTGGTCAACGGTCTGCTGACCCTGATGATGCGTCTTATCGAGCGTAAGGCGCTGGCGTTTGAGCGCAGAAATTAATCGACTTAATGCATAAAGCTGTTTTCGTAGTGCGGGTAACCTGATGGGTTACCCGCATTTTTTTATGCATTAAATAATATTTAATCATATTTATTGCATATAAATTCATTGAGTGGCATTGTACATCCATGCCGCAGACACGGCGCATAATGACAAGATTGACAGACGGGAGCATTACAATGAAAAAGTTAGTTCTGGCCGCATTACTCGCAACCTTCGCCGCTGGCGCATCCGCCGCCGATAAAATCAATTTCGGCGTTTCTGCCACCTATCCGCCGTTTGAATCGCTGGATGCCAGCAACCAGATCGTCGGCTTCGACATCGACCTGGCGAAAGCGCTGTGCAAGCAGATGCAGGCCGACTGCACCTTTACTAACCACGCATTTGACAGCCTGATCCCGTCCCTGAAATTTAAAAAGTACGACGCGGTGATCTCCGGCATGGACATCACGCCAGAGCGCAGCAAGCAGGTCGCGTTCACCGACCCGTACTACGCGAACTCTGCGGTGGTGATTGCGAAGAAAGGGGCTTATAAATCTTTCGACGAGCTGAAAGGCAAGCGCATCGGCATGGAGAACGGCACCACGCACCAGAAATACCTCCAGGACAAGCATCCTGAAGTGAAAACCGTGGCCTACGACAGCTACCAGAACGCCATTATCGACCTGAAAAATGGCCGTATTGATGGCGTATTTGGCGACACCGCGGTCGTGAATGAGTGGCTGAAAACCAACCCGCAGCTGGGTACAGCGACGGAGAAAGTGACCGATCCGCAGTATTTCGGCACTGGCCTCGGTATTGCCGTGCGTCCGGATAACAAGGCTCTGCTTGAGAAACTGAACGGCGCGCTGAAAGCGATCAAAGCTGACGGCACATACCAGAAAATCAGCGAGCAGTGGTTCCCGCAATAACCTTTTTTGCCGGGTGACCTGGCCTACGGGGGTGGTCTGTAGGCCGGGTAAGGCGAAGCCGCCACCCGGCAATTTCTTAAAGCGGCACAAAGAACCTGAACCGTGCCCCGCTCACGGACTCCATCAGCCTGATCCCCCCGCCGTGCAGCTCCAGCATTCTTTTCACGATTAACAGCCCTAACCCGCCCCGGTGCTCCCGCGAGGCCTGTGGATTTAACGCTGACGGACGCTGGAACAGATCGTCCCGTAATGCGGCATCAACACCCGTTCCGCTGTCGGCCACTTCAACCTGTAACCGGTCGTTCTCCTGCCACACCGCCAGACGAATGTCTCCACCTGCTGGGGTATGGCGTATCGCATTATCCAGCAGATTCGTCACCACCCGTTCAATCATGGAAACATCGGCCAACACCTGCGGCAGCGGACCCGGGACGTCAATGTGCAGATTTAACTCACGCGTGCGGGCAGCGAGTTCAAACTTTTGCGCCACGTCGGAAATCAGTTCAGCCATGGCAAAACGCTCGCGCTGGGGCTTGATGCCGCCGTGCTCAAGACGCGCCAGCTCGAACAGCTGCTGCGACAGATGGCGTACCTTTTGCCCCTGACGCAGCGCGGTAGCGAGGTACTGCTGATGCTCCTGCGGCGACAGCGTTGCGGATTTCAGCGACAGCGTTTCCAGATAACCCAGCAGCGACGTCAGCGGGGTGCGTAAGTCGTGCGAAATGTTGGCGATAAACTCCCGGCGCTGGCGGTCGCTGTCGGCCAGCCGATCCCACTGAGAGGTGATTTTGCGCGCCAGCTCGATAAAGGTATTGCGCAGGATCGCCACTTCATCCTGGCCGGCAGGCTCAAGCGGCTGGGCCGCCAGCTGCTTAATCGCGCTGATGCTGTCCTGCTCCAGCCCGGCCACGTCCAGCGTGAGCTCTTTAACCGGGCGCGTCACCCAGTACCAGAGCAGCAACCCCGCCAGCAGACCAAACAGCGCCACCAGCAGCATCGACCACAGCGCCGTACTCCAGAGCGCTTTGTGCCAGGCCATCTCCGCCAGCGCGTTGGACTCCTCCCCCTGCAAAATAATGTACAGATACCCCTTCAGCTCACCGTCCTGCCGCAGCGGGGTGGCGCTGAAGACTTTCTTATTCTGGCTTCGGGGATCGTCGCCAAACACCGGCATCACCGTCCCGCTGAGGAAATTCTGTATCGGCACGAGGTCAATTTTTTGCCGCTGAATGTGCCCTGGCGGGGCGGCATCGGCCAGGATATCGCCATCTGGCGAGACAACATACAGCTCGACGCTCGGATTAAAGGTCATCAGCCGGTCGAACAGCGGTTTTAAGGCGCTGCGATCCACCCTGCCCTGCGCATCCACAATCGCTTCCCGCTGCACAATCTGCTGCGCCAGCCCGCCGGAGAGCCGCTGCACCATCGCATTGCCGTACTGCATGCTACTGTAGAGCTGCACCGCACAGGCGACGGTGGCGCAGAGCAGCAGTAACGCCGTAAACAGCAGCGTCAGGCGCTGGCTCAGGCTAAAGCGACGCATCATGATTCTGCTCCGCAAATTTGTAGCCTTTGCCCCAGACGGTGCGAACGATCTCCGGCTCGGCGGCATCTTTCTCTATTTTAATGCGCAGGCGGTTAATGTGGGTATTGACGGTGTGTTCGTAGCCTTCGTGCTGATACCCCCATACCTGCTCCAGCAGTGCCAGCCGCGAAAAGACCTCTCCGGGATGGCGGGCAAAGAAATAGAGCAGTTCAAATTCGCGCGGGGTGAGATCGACGTGTTGGCCGTTAAGGCGCACGGTGCGCGCCAGCGGATCGATAGTCAGTCCGTGCGCCTGAATAATGCCGTCCGTCTGCGCCTGGCCCATCGCCTGCTGACGGCGAAACAGCGCCTTAATGCGGGCAATCAGCTCCTGCACCGAGAAAGGTTTTGCCAGATAATCATCCGCCCCGGTTTCCAGGCCGGTAATACGGTCAGTTTCACTGCTGCGGGCGCTAATGATGATAATGGGCAGGTAGCGGGTCATCTGGCGGATACGGCGGCAAATCTCCAGACCATCGACATTCGGCAGCATCAGATCGAGGATCACCGCGTCCCACGGCTGTGTTTCAAGACGCTGTAAGGCGTTGCCCCCGTCGGGCTCGTGGGTAATGGCATAGCCTTCATCTTCCAGGTTAAGACGCAGGAGTGCCGCGATATCGTGGTCATCTTCTACCAGCAGGATCTGCTTCATGGGTAAGCCTTCAATCATTTGTTATGACGTAAGCTTACCTGATTTCGAGCGGGGGAAGAGTTCACATTTTGTTGAACATTGTGCGGGGTTTATGCCGGGTGACGGCTTCGCCTTACCCGGCCTGCGCTTTGGTTAACAACGTGAGCTGACAGGCTATTTTGCCGACCAGTTGAAAGCGCCACGCTGGCTTAAAACAGAGACGGGAGTCGCATTACTGGGTTGAGCAAACAAAGCCGGGTGGCGGCTACGCCTTACCCGGCCTACTCCGGATCGTAGGCCCGGTAAGCGCAGCGCCACCGGGCGATGTTGAGGATTAGCGCGTTTTCACCAACAACGTCAGCACTTCATAATGGGCGGTATGCGGGAACATATCGAAAAGCTGCACGCGTTCAATGCGGTAGCCCGGTAGATGAGCGATATCCTTCGCCATGGTCTGCGCGTTACAGCTGGAGTAGACAATGTACTCCGGCGCCATCTGGCTCAGGTAGTCGCAGAGCGCCTGGCCGATACCCCGGCGCGGCGGGTTCACCAGCACCAGCTCCGGCACGTTGCCCTGTCCGGTGGCGAACCGGGTCGAGTCCAGCGCCTGGAAGTGCAGATTCGTCAGCCCCAGCTCTGCGGCGGACTGCTTCGCGCAGGCAATCGCTTCGGCGGAGATCTCAATTCCGGTGAGCTGCATGTCTGGCGTGGCACAGTGCAGGCCAAAGCCGCCGACGCCGCAGAACAGATCCCACATGTGATGAACCTGTAACGCACGCACCCAGTCGCGCGCGGTGGCATACAGCGCGCTGGCGACGGTGGGGTTAGTTTGAAAGAAGCTTTGCGGACGGATCCACAGCGGCACGCCGTTAAAGCTCTCCGCCAGCGCATGCTGTTCGGTGAAGAAAATCTCTTTCTCCCCTTCCATGATCGCCATATGCACCGGCTGAATATTCGCGGTGATAACCTTGAGCTGCGGAAGCTGTTCCTGCAACCCCGGAAGCGCCGCGCGCAGCTGCTCCAGCTTGTTTTCCGAACGCAGCACAAAGCGCAGCATCATCCCGCCGTCGATCTGGCTTTCGGTCAGCAAAAGGTATTTCAGCTCGCCGCGCCTGCGGGCAACGTTATAGGGCGTTAACCCCGCCCGGGCGATAAACGGTTTCAGCGCGCTAAACACCGGCTCAAACGAGGCGGGATATAGCGGGCAGTCGGTTAAATCTTCCGGGGTGCCGTCGCGGTGCAGCATCCCCAGCAGCGGCTTTTCAACGCTGCCGCTGACCACCATTTTGGCTTTATTGCGAAAGCCCTGTTCCGGGCCACTTACGGGTGCGCACCACTCGCCCACCGCATGTGCTGTCAGCAGCTGTTGCAGGTCGGCCATTTTGGCGGTGAGTTGTTGAGAGACCGGCTGTTCTATCCACTGACAGGAGCGGCAGCGTCCGGCGTCATAGAGTGCGCACTGCATATGAAAACCTTAAGAAACACGAGGGCTGCGATTATACACATTATTGCAGGCGGAAGAACCGCCGACTGGAAGCCGGGAGATAAAGCAGGCAGAGCACCAGCATATCCGGCAGTTTTTGCATCACCAGTGAATGGAAAATCTCGCGTCGCGACTCACCGGGTATGCTGAACAGCTCCGGATAGCCATAGCCCAGCGAGGCGGCCCACAGGTAGCCTGCGGCGGTGATCTGCGTAAGCAGATACACCCAGCGCGCCCAGTTACGTCCTTTCACCAGCGAGAACGCACAGTAGATCTCAATAAACACCAGCATCAGGCTGCTGAGAAACACCAGCGTCAGATTCCACGTCTGCGCGCTGCGGTGAATAAATTCCCCCATTCCGCGCGGACCCAGCGTGTTCATTATCATCAGCACATCCAGGCAGCGGATCATAATAATGGCGAGCGCCGCCACCTGCACCAGTGCAGGGACGTTCGGACGAGCGTGCGAATGACGTGTTTTTTGTAAGAATCCCAATGTTTTTACTTCCCTGAAAAACAGTGCCGCGTCATACGCGGCACATCATTGAAAATAGTAATTCCTTCAGCCGCGTCTTGCACGCTGGATATCGCGCACACGCTGTTTTTCCGCGCGCGCCATCAAATACCAGGCGATAAATCCGACAATTCCGACCACGCCAAGGATGATGGACGCCAGGGCGTTGATCTCCGGATTCACCCCCATCCGCACGCTGGAGAAGACCAGCATCGGCAGCGTCGTCGCGCCCGGCCCCGACACAAAGCTGGCGATAACCAGATCGTCGAGCGAGAGCGTGAACGCCAGCAGCCAGCCGGAGATCACCGCCGGCATAATCATCGGCAGCGTGATGATGAAAAAGACCTTCAGCGGCGTTGCGCCGAGATCCATCGCCGCCTCTTCAATGGAGCGATCCAGCTCGCGCAGTCGCGAGGAGATCACCACCGCCACATACGCCGTACAGAAGGTGACATGTGCCAGCCAGATGGTGAGCATCCCGCGATCCGCTGGCCAGCCGATGGCGTGCGCCAGCGCGACAAACAGCAGCAGTAGCGACAGGCCGGTGATGACGTCCGGCATAACCAGCGGGGCGGTGATCATAAACGCGAAACCATTCGCCCCGCGGAAACGGCCAAAGCGCACCATCACCAGCGCGGCGATAGTGCCCAGCACGCAGGCCATCGTCGCCGCCAGCGCCGCAATGGTCAGGCTCAGCCCCACCGCGCTCATCATCGCATCATCATGGAACAGCTCGCTGTACCAGCGCGTGGACCAGCCCGCCCAGACGGTGACCAGCTTAGAGCTGTTGAACGAGTAGATCACCAGCATCAGCATTGGCGCATACAGGAAGGTAAAGCCGATAATCAGGATCGCAATTCGCCACGGGGAGCGTACTACCGGTAAGTTGTTCATCCGTGGTCTCCCATCTGTTTCTGCTGATGTTTGTGGAACCACATGATCGGCACGATCAGCAGCAGTAACATGACGATCGCCACCGCCGAGGCCACCGGCCAGTCGCGGTTATTGAAGAACTCCTGCCACAGCACGCGGCCAATCATGATACTGTCCGGGCCGCCGAGCAGTTCCGGGATCACAAACTCCCCGACCGCCGGGATAAACACCAGCATCGATCCGGCGATGATCCCGCCTTTGGTGAGCGGCACAATGACGCTGAAGAAAGTCTTCAACGGGCGTGCGCCGAGATCCAGCGAGGCTTCCACCAGCGAGTAATCGATTCGCGTCAGCGCCGTATAGATCGGCAGCACCATAAACGGCAGATAGGCATAGACAATCCCGATATACACCGCAAGGTTGGTGTGCAGGATCGTCAGCGGCTGGTCGATGACCCCAAGCCACAGCAGGAAATTATTCAGTATGCCGTTATTCTTCAGGATCCCCATCCACGCGTACACGCGGATCAGGAACGACGTCCACGACGGTAAAATGACCAACAGCAGTAAAATATTTCGCGTCGACGGCTTGCTGTGCGCCACTGCCCACGCCAGCGGGTAGCCCATCAACAAGCAGCAAATCGTAGAAATGGCCGCAACCTGTAACGACTGCAAATAGGCTTCGAAATAGAGCGGATCGTCGGTCAGTTGCAGGAAATTACCGAGGTTTAAGGTCAGCGTCAGCTGCCCGTCGGCCCACTCCCACAGATCGGTATACGGTGGGATCGCCCGCGCCATCTCCGCCAGGCTGATCTTAAAGACGATCAGGAACGGCAGCAGAAACAGCAGGATCAGCCAGATATAGGGCATGGCGATGACCAGCTTGCGGCCATGCGCCATCTGCATGCGCGCCAGCCAGAGCGCGAAACCGCCCGGTTTTTTGACGCGGGCTGGAGGTTCAAGTGTGCTCATGACCGCTCCTTATACCGTCAGGACTACGCAACTGTCCGCATCCCAGCAGAGGCTCACTTCGTCGCCCCAGGTTGGCTGTCCCTTGCGATACCGGTGTTCGTTCTGTAACTGGGCGCTGAGCATCTGGCCGCTTTTCAGGCGCACATGGTAAATCGACAGATCGCCGAGATAGGCAATGTGCACCACTTCGCCCACGGCAAAGTTATAGCCATCGGCGGGCGGCTCATCGCAAAGCATGATTTTTTCCGGGCGCAGGGCAACGTAAACCGGCACGTTGTCCACCACGGAGTTATCAGAATCAACCTTCAGCGGGTGCACCAGCCCCGGCGATTCAATCACCAGACCGTCGTCCTGGCGTTCCTTCAGTAGCCCTTCGAAGACGTTCACCGAGCCGATGAACTCCGCGCTGTAGCGGGTTGTCGGGTGTTCATAGATCTCTTCCGGCTCGCCGATCTGCACGAACTTACCGCGATTCATGATCGCAATGCGCCCGGCCATGGTCATCGCCTCTTCCTGATCGTGGGTCACCATCACGCAGGTCACCCCCACGCGCTCGAGGATATCCACCACTTCCAGCTGCATCCGGTCGCGCAGCTTTTTATCCAGCGCGCCCATCGGCTCGTCGAGCAGTAATAATTTTGGTCGCTTCGCCAGACTTCTTGCCAGCGCCACGCGCTGACGCTGGCCGCCGGAAAGCTGATGCGGCTTACGCTTCGCAAACTCCTGCATATGCACCAGGCTCAGCATCTCTGCCACGCGCGCGGTGATTTCGGCTTTCGGCAGTTTGTCCTGCTTCAGGCCGAAGGCGATGTTCTGCTCAACGGTCATGTGCGGGAACAGGGCATAGGACTGGAACATCATGTTTATGGGCCGCTGGTACGGCGGCACGCTGGAGAGGTCTACCCCATCCAGCACGATCTGCCCGGCGGTAGGATGTTCAAAGCCTGCCAGCATACGCAGCAGTGTTGATTTGCCGCAGCCCGATGCGCCGAGCAAAGCAAAAATTTCACCTTTGTAGATCGTCAGGCTGACATCGTCCACGGCATGCTGGCCGTCGAAGGATTTGGTGAGGTTACGAATTTCAAGAAGCGGGGTCAGCGCTTTACGGACTTTCGCCTGCGGGCGGGGGATAGCGTCATTCACGGGGTGCTCTCCGGCATAGATCAACACTGGTGCAAACGCACCGTCAGGGTGCGCATCGCCGGGCGGCGCTAACGCTTGCCCGGCCTACGGGATCTGTCGGCCCGGTAAGCGACAGCGCCACCGGGCAACGATATCAAACGCCGTTACTTACCGCTTTTCACCTTGGTCCACGCGCGGGTACGCACACGGTCAATTTTCGGTTCCTGCACTTTCAGGGTGAAGAGCTTGGCAAACACATCGGCTGGCGGATAGATCGCCGGATTATTGCGGATTTCTTCGCTCACCAGCGGCACGGAGGCCTTGTTACCGTTGGCGTAGTAGACATGGTCGCTGATGTGGGCAATCACCTCCGGACGCATCAGGTAGTTGAGGAATTGATACGCTTCCTCTTTATTTTTCGCATCAGCCGGCATCGCGAAGACGTCGAAGAACGCCAGCGCCCCCTCCTTCGGAATGAAGTAGGAAACATTTACGCCGTTTTTGGCCTCTTTCGCGCGGTTCGCCGCCTGCCAGACATCGCCCGCCCAGCCGATGGCCACGCAGATATCCCCGTTAGCCAGGTCGTTGATGTACTGAGAGGAGTGGAAGTAGCGAATATTCGGACGCAGCTTCAGGAGCAGGTCGGTTGCCGGACCGGTGTAGTCGTCGGCCTTGCTGCTGTTAGGATCTTTGCCGAGATAGTTAAGCACGGTGGCGAAAATCTCTTCCGGCGCATCGAGGAAAGAGACGCCGCAGCTTTTCAGCTTCTCGAGGTTTTCCGGCTTCAGCACCACGTCCCAGCTGTCCAGCTTGACGTCCGGGCCCAGCGCCGCTTTGACTTTATCCACGTTATAGCCAATACCGGTGGTCGCCCACAGGTAAGGCATCGCGTATTTATTCTCCGGATCGTGCTTCGCCACCAGCTTCAGCACGTCCGGATCGAGGTTTTTCCAGTTCGGTAATTTGCTCTTGTCCAGCGGCTGGAAGACACCGGCGGTCAGCTGACGCTCCAGGAAGCTTGCCGACGGCACCACCAGATCGAAACCGGTGCTGCCCGCCATCAGTTTGCCTTCCAGCACTTCGTTGGAATCGAATACGTCGTAGACAACCTTAATGCCGGTCTCTTTTTCAAAATTCGCGACGGTGTCCGGCGCAATATAGTCAGACCAGTTATAGACGTGCAGCGTTTTTTGTTCCGCAGCGAGCGTGCCGGCAGAGACGGCCATCAGAGCACCCGCAACCAGACCCGATAACCATTTTTTATTCAAGGCGATCATATTGTTATTCCTTCTGAAAGTTCGTTAACAAACGAACCAAAACTGTGCAGCTTGAAGATATGCAATAATCATGCATAGTTTGTCGCTCTGCCCGAAATAAAATACCCCCCTCTTCCCGGCAGGTTCCGCTCGCTTTTTTAAGCACCGCAAGAATAACTGTAGCCCGTGTCTCCGGCTATAGCCCAGACGAAAAAACGCCTTTTATCAATTTTTTATGCAGATTATGTCTACGTGATAAGCCGAAACGGCCGGAGAGGAGGTGAAAAACTCTTTAAAGAAAGGTTAAAAGCAGCAGAAAAAACGGTGTTATGCAGCCGCTCTGGCAGCGACTGCGCAAAAGTCAGACAGGCTTAGTGGAGAAAATTGGGAGATGCATCATTATTCTCGGCATCATCTTCCGCGCTATACAGCAGGTGATGTGCGTTGGCTTCCATCATTACCATTGAAATTTGCTCTTCGCTCAGGCGCATAAACCAGGCGAATTGCTTGAAGGAGAGCCCCGCGCCGGAGAATAAAGACTGGCAAACCACCAGCTTTGGCAGATTATCATCCTGTATGTCGAGAAACGCTTTCACCGTCAAAGAACTGGCGTTGATCGCTGACAGATCAGACGCCAGCGCCAGCAGCGCAGAAGGCTTTACTTCAGCCAGCGCCGAGAACAGGATCACGTCGTTAATCAGATCGATTTTGGCATCGAAAATGCCATCGAAATTTTGCATGTGAGGCAGATGCAGCGCCTGGCAGGAGTCGCATTCGAAGAAAGTAATACCGGCATCATCGAGCCATTGACGTAACGTATCCAGTGTAGGTACGACCTGTAAATCCATCGCTGTGCAGCCTCTTAAATAAAAACGTTGTCCAGATTACGCAAAAAGTGCGCGCCGATCCATTTAACCGCCCGTTTTCAGGCAAAATCCCGGCGTCGCATGGCGTTCAATCCATGCGATCATTTTACCTGCAATATCGACGCCTGTGGTTTTTTCCACCCCTTCCAGCCCCGGCGAGGCGTTGACTTCCATCACCAGCGGCCCGCGCCCGGCACGCAGCAGATCGACCCCCGCCACGTCCAGGCCCAGCGTCTGCGCTGCTTTCACAGCAATCTCGCGCTCGCGCTCGCTAATAAGGGCCACCCGCGCGATACCGCCGCGGTGCAGGTTAGAGCGGAAGTCGCCCTCTTTTGCCTGCCGCTCTATGGCGGCCACCACTTCATCGCCCACCACAAAGCAGCGAATGTCGCACCCGTTGGCCTCTTTAATATACTCCTGCACCAGAATATGGGCATTCAGACCGCGAAACGCGTCGATCACGCTTTCCGCCGCCTGACGCGTCTCCGCCAGTACCACCCCAATACCCTGCGTACCTTCCACCAGCTTAATAACCAGCGGCGCACCGCCCACCATGTCGATTAAATCGCTGGTGTCGTCCGGGGAGTGGGCAATCCCGGTGACGGGCAGATCGATCCCCTGGCGCGCCAGCAGTTGCAGCGAGCGCAGCTTATCGCGGGCGCGTGAGATCGCCACGGACTCGTTGAGCGGATAGCTTCCCAGCATTTCAAACTGGCGCAGCGCAGCCGTACCGTAATAGGTGATCTGGGAGCCAATGCGGGGGATCACCGCATCAAAATGCGGGAGTTTGCGGCCTTTGTAATGAATCGACGATGCCGCAGGGTCGATGTTCATATAGCAGGACATCGGATCGAGGATCTCAATCTGATGTCCGCGTTTCGCCGCCGCTTCTCGCAGGCGTTTACATGAATAGAGCGTTCCATCCCGGGACAATATGGCAATTTTCACCCTGCACCTCTCTAAAGACATGGTAAAAGCCTGCCTATCATACACGAGGCGCAGGAGGAATGGACTACCGCGTTGCCCAGCCCTGTTTGTGCAGGTAATCAAGAATGAACGGGCGGTTCTCCTTGATGATGGTGCGACGAATATGGTCGCTCCAGGTGTCGCGGCGGTTGTTGCTGTCGCGCGTCAGATAGTAGTTCGCCAGCTCTTCATCGTATTGATGCAGAACGTCCTGGTCGACCGGCTGGTAGTGGTTTTCATGCACCAGCATCGCAGCAGGAATGCGCGGCTTCAGATCCGGGTTATCCGCCGGCCAGCCGAGGCACAGACCAAACAGCGGCAGCACGTGTTTCGGCAGCTTCAGCAGTTCCGTCACGCTTTCGATGTTGTTACGCAGCCCGCCAATATAGACGCCGCCAAGCCCCAGCGATTCCGCCGCCGTGAACGCGTTTTGCGCCATCAGCGCCGTATCCACCACGCCCAGCAGCAGCTGTTCCGCCAGCCCCAGCTCGGCCTCGGGGCAGATTTGCAGATGACGGTTAAAATCGGCGCAGAACACCCAGAACTCAGCCGCCTGGGCAACGTGCTTTTGTCCGCCCGTCAGCGTTACCAGCTGCTCACGCATCGCCGGATCGGTGATGCGGATAATGGAGCTGCACTGCAAAAAGCTGGAGCTGGAGGTGCCTCTTGCGCTGTCGATGATCGCTTCCCGCTGCGCCTGGGTAATCGGCTCATCGGTGAAATGGCGAATGGAACGGTGGGAACGAAGCAGGTCAATGGTTGGCGTCATTTTGTCTCTCTTTGTGTTGCGTAAAACGTATGGCAGCCAGTATAGGCAATGATCCACCTGATGTAATTGGCGAAACATAGCCTGACTGTATCAAAGTGACAGGTGAAACCTTCTTTCCATGACGGCAGGTTATCGTGCACTATAGGCGCCATTCGCCGTCAGGCTTGTTTTTTGAGGAGAGAGAAATGTTTGCAGTAATTTTTGGTCGTCCAGGATGCCCTTACTGTGTACGCGCGAAAGAGCTGGCAGAGAAACTGACTGAAGAACGTGATGATTTCAACTTCCGTTACGTGGATATCCACGCGGAAGGCATCACTAAAGCCGATCTGGAAAAAACCGTGGGTAAACCGGTTGAAACCGTGCCGCAGATCTTCCTCGATCAGAAACACATCGGCGGCTGCACTGATTTTGAGGCCTACGCCAAAGAACACCTGGGCCTGTTTGCGGCTCAGTAATGCGAAGACGCCCTCACCCTGAGGGCGTTTTTATTTACGGTGCTTCCTCTGTTGCAGCAGGCTGCGCGTAAATAAGAAACAGAGCGCGCCCAGCGCACACCAGAAAACGCCACTCAGTAGCCACGCCACTTCCTGCCAGACGCTTCTCGACGAGAGAAACAGCACGCGCATCAGAAGCAGGCAGAGCGGGGCCGCAAGCATTGCCCCAATAAGCGGCATCACCACCTCGCCTTTACGCGAGAGAAAACCGGCGACTACCCCCGGCAGGATGAAGAACAACAGGCCCAGCTCGGGATGACCGGACGCTCTGAAGGCGCCTTTCACGTTAAAAGCGAGCGACATGCAAACGACCGTAAACAGCAAAAAACAGCTGATTACGCCAGCCCAGTTTCGTTTAAAGTTCAAACTATCCTCCTGACTTATCTCTATCAAATACAAAAATCGTCCGGTGGACGCCCAGTCAGATAAAGCAATGCGGCAATCCTTGCCAAAGCACGCACAAAAGTCGTGCGATAATAGGTGGCTGTCGGTAGCTATTACGATTAAACTAACCGACTGCTAGTGTTTAGGGTATTTATCAGGAAGCAGGGAGATGCAAAGTGATTCCCTGACTCTGAAAACAGTAGCCCAAATAGTCCTTTCATTCAACAACTTACTGGTAAACAAGAAGTTAGCCTCCGTGAATATAAACGTCGCAGACTTGTTAAATGGGAATTACATCCTGTTATTATTTGTGGTACTGGCGCTGGGCCTTTGTCTGGGTAAATTACGCCTGGGTTCAGTTCAACTTGGTAATTCCATTGGCGTTTTAGTCGTCTCCCTGTTATTAGGTCAACAACATTTCAGTATTAACACGGACGCGCTTAACTTAGGTTTCATGCTGTTTATTTTTTGCGTAGGCGTGGAAGCCGGTCCGAACTTTTTTTCCATTTTCTTCCGAGACGGCAAAAATTACCTGATGCTGGCGCTGGTGATGGTCGGTAGCGCCCTGCTGATTGCGTTAGGGCTGGGCAAACTGTTTGGCTGGGACATCGGCTTAACGGCCGGTATGCTGGCAGGCTCGATGACCTCCACGCCGGTGCTTGTTGGCGCGGGGGATACGCTTCGTCATTCTGGCATGGCAGGCACGCAGCTTTCCTCCGCGCTAGACAACCTGAGTCTGGGCTATGCCCTGACCTATCTGATTGGTCTGGTGAGCCTGATTGTTGGCGCGCGCTATCTGCCAAAACTTCAGCATCAGGATCTTCAGACCAGCGCCCAGACCATCGCCCGCGAGCGCGGCCTGGACACGGACTCCAAACGTAAAGTTTACCTGCCGGTGATCCGCGCCTACCGCGTCGGGCCGGAGCTGGTTGCCTGGACCGACGGGAAAAACCTGCGCGAGCTGGGGATCTACCGTCAGACCGGCTGCTACATCGAACGTATCCGTCGTAACGGCATTCTGGCAAACCCGGACGGTGACGCGGTGCTCCAGATGGGCGATGACATCGCCCTTGTTGGCTACCCGGACGCCCACGCGCGTCTCGATCCGAGCTTCCGCAACGGGAAAGAGGTGTTTGACCGCGACCTGCTGGACATGCGTATCGTCACCGAAGAGATTGTGGTGAAAAACCACAACGCCGTGGGCCGCCGTCTGGCACAGCTGAAGCTGACCGACCACGGTTGTTTCCTCAACCGCGTGATCCGCAGCCAGATTGAAATGCCTATCGACGATAACGTGGTGCTCAATAAAGGCGATGTGTTGCAGGTCAGCGGCGATGCCCGACGTGTTAAAACCGTTGCCGACCGTATCGGCTTTATCTCGATCCACAGCCAGGTGACGGACCTGTTAGCCTTCTGCGCCTTCTTCATTGTCGGCCTGATGATCGGGATGATAACCTTCCAGTTCAGCAACTTTAGCTTCGGCATTGGTAACGCAGCCGGTCTGCTGTTCGCCGGGATCATGCTGGGCTTCCTGCGAGCGAACCATCCCACCTTCGGCTATATCCCTCAGGGGGCGCTGAATATGGTGAAAGAGTTCGGTCTGATGGTCTTTATGGCGGGTGTCGGCTTAAGCGCCGGGAGCGGCATTGGCAACGGCCTGGGCGCGGTCGGCTGGCAAATGTTGGTTTCCGGACTTATCGTCAGCCTGGTACCGGTGGTGATCTGTTTCCTGTTCGGCGCCTACGTGCTGCGCATGAACCGCGCCCTGCTCTTCGGCGCGATGATGGGCGCGCGCACCTGCGCACCGGCGATGGAGATCATCAGCGACACTGCGCGCAGCAATATCCCGGCGCTGGGCTATGCAGGCACGTACGCCATCGCCAACGTGCTGCTGACGCTGGCGGGTACGCTGATCATCATTATCTGGCCAGGACTCGGATAAATCTCAAGTTTGCGTGTAGCTGAAAAAATTTTCGTTACGCGCAGAACTTTTTACGCAGGGTGCAGTCATAACTAGTGCCACTGCTTTTCTTTGATGTCCCCAATTTGTGGAGCCCATCAACCCCGCCGTTTTGGTTCAAGGTTGATGGGTTTTTTGTTGCCTGAAACTTGCTCATTTTGCCATTTTCGCTTTCTCCTCGCCCTGCAAACATATATGATTTAACACATATGAATATACGCAGGATCATCCGATGCTTCACCCCGTTCAGCTCTTCAAAACCCTCTCCGACGAAACGCGCCTCTCCATCGTCATGCTTCTGCGTGAAGCGGGCGAGCTGTGCGTCTGCGATCTCTGCTCCGCTACCAACGAGCCGCAGCCGAAAGTCTCCCGCCACATGGCCTTACTGCGCGAGGCCGGGCTGGCCATCGACCGTCGCGAGGGTAAGTGGATCTACTACCGTCTCTCTCCCAACATGCCTGCATGGGCGGCAACCGTTATCGACACCAGCTGGAACTGCCTGCGGGAAGAGACGCGTATGAAGCTGAAAAACCGACTTCCGGGCTCGTGCTGACCAAAACACATTCACAATAACAGATATAACGGAGTAAAAGATGTTTCTGGCAGGGGCTATTTTTCTGTTTACGCTGGTACTGGTTATCTGGCAGCCCAAAGGGCTCAGTATCGGCTGGAGCGCCACCATTGGCGCCGTGCTGGCGCTGATGAGCGGCGTGATCCACATCAACGATATCCCTGTGGTATGGAATATCGTCTGGAATGCGACGGCAACGTTCATCGCCGTCATCATTATCAGCCTGCTTCTGGATGAGTCCGGCTTTTTCGAGTGGGCCGCGCTGCACGTTGCCCGCTGGGGAAACGGTCGCGGGCGATTGCTGTTTACCTGGATCGTGCTGCTGGGCGCAGCCGTGGCGGCGCTGTTTGCCAATGACGGCGCGGCGCTGATCCTCACCCCTATCGTCATCGCTATGCTGCTGGCGCTGGGGTTCAGCAAGCAGGCTACGCTGGCGTTCGTGATGGCGGCGGGATTTATCGCCGATACCGCCAGCCTGCCGCTGATTGTCTCCAACCTGGTCAACATTGTGTCGGCGGACTTCTTTAAGCTGGGCTTCAGCGAATACGCCTCGGTGATGATCCCGGTTGATATCGCTGCGATTGCCGCAACGCTGGTGATGCTGCATCTGTTCTTCCGAAAAGAAATTCCCCACGAATATGACCAGGCAAAACTCCGCGAGCCCGCACGGGCCATTCACGACCTGCCAACGTTCAGAACGGGCTGGATCGTGCTGCTGCTACTGCTTGTCGGTTTCTTTGTGCTTGAACCTCTGGGTATCCCGGTCAGCGCTATCGCAACAACTGGCGCGCTGATTTTGTTTGCCGTTGCTAAACGCGGGCACGCCATTAACACTGGAAAAGTGCTGCGCGGCGCGCCGTGGCAAATTGTTATCTTCTCGCTGGGGATGTATCTGGTGGTGTATGGCCTGCGCAACGCCGGGCTGACGGAGTCTCTTTCAGGCGTTCTTGATCACTTAGCCGGATACGGACTCTGGATCACCACGCTGGGAACCGGATTTATCACCGCCTTCCTGTCATCCATAATGAACAATATGCCAACGGTGCTGATTGGCGCGCTCTCCATTGAGGGTAGTGCTGCAACAGGGTTGGTTAAAGAGGCAATGATTTACGCTAACGTGATTGGCTGCGATTTGGGGCCGAAAATTACCCCCATAGGAAGTCTGGCTACCCTGCTCTGGCTCCATGTGCTGGCACAGAAAAACATGACTGTTACCTGGGGCTACTACTTCAGGACGGGCATCATAATGACCCTGCCGGTTCTCTTTGTGACGCTCGCCGCACTCGCGCTACGTCTCTCCTTCACACCATAATGAGTCACTGATATGAGCTACATCACCATTTATCACAACCCCGCCTGCGGCACGTCGCGCAATACGCTGGAGATGATCCGCAACAGCGGTACGGAACCAGAGATTGTCCTCTATCTGGAAAACCCGCCGTCACGCGATCAACTGACCAGGCTGATTGCAGACATGGGGATTTCCGTGTGCGATCTGCTGCGCAAAAACGTCGAGCCTTATGAGCAACTGGGCCTTGCCGGGGGAAATTTCACCGATGACCAGCTTATCGATTTCATGCTGCAATACCCCATCCTGATTAACCGTCCGATTGTGGTGACACCGCTGGGCACCCGTCTGTGCCGTCCTTCTGAAGTCGTTCTCGACATCCTTCCGGACGCGCAAAAAGGGGCATTTACAAAGGAAGATGGCGAAGTCGTCGTTGACGCCAGCGGGAAAAAAATCTCCCGACAATAAGCGTAGCCGGGGCGAGTGCTATCAGACGGTATCCTCGCCTGCAATCCGCCCCACCATCACCCGGATCTCCTCCCGGGTTAACGGCGACCGATCGGTCACAAAATGCAGCGTCATCCCCTCGATAAACGCATCCAGCGCGCGGGCGGTGGCCGGATCAAACCACTGCTCCAGCGTAGCCTGGCTCATCTTCATCCAGTCCTGCATCACCGTTTTCAGCGCGGCGCTGCGGTGCATAAACGCGTACAGCTGATACATCAGCGCCATATTGTGTGGCGTGGTCACGGCTGAACTGTGGATCAGCGTGGTAATGGCCTCGCACGCCCTCTCGCGCCCCGTAACCCCCGCGAAGAAATCCCGGTACTGCTGAGACATCTGCTGCGTAAACCACGTGAATGCCTCCTCCAGAAGCGACTCCATCCCGTCGAAATAGTAGGTCATCGACCCCAGCGGCACGCCTGCGCAGGTGGCAATTTTGCGGTGCGTGACGGCATGAATACCGTGCTCAGCAATGGTGTCCAGCGTCGCCTGGAGTATCTTCTCGCGGCGGTTAGGGTCGTTCGGTGGTCTGCTCATAAAATCCTCATCCGGTTTATGTACAAATGTACACAAAGTTGCTAGTGTTGTCGCTATTGTTGTACTTCTGGTGCTGATCCCAATGACGCTAACTTCTCCTCGCAAAGCCCTGCATCTGCGCATGTGGGCGCTATTTATGTTCTTCTTCATCCCCGGGCTGCTGATGGCTTCCTGGGCAACGCGCACCCCGGCAATCCGCGATACGCTATCCGTTTCGACGGCGGAGATGGGGATCGTGCTGTTTGGCCTGTCGATTGGCTCGATGAGCGGCATCCTCTGCTCGGCCTGGCTGGTGAAACGCTTTGGCACGCGCGCGGTGATCCGCACCACCATGTGCTGCGCCGTGGTGGGAATGCTCGGTCTGAGCGTGGCGCTGTGGTTCGCCTCGCCGCTGATGTTTGCCCTTGGGCTGATGGTATTTGGCGGCAGCTTTGGTGCGGCGGAAGTGGCCATTAACGTCGAGGGGGCCGCCGTTGAACAGGCGATGAACAAAACGGTGCTGCCGATGATGCATGGCTTTTACAGCCTCGGCACGCTGGCGGGCGCGGGCATAGGGATGGCGCTGACGGCGCTGGGCATTGCGGCCAATGTGCACATTTTACTCGCGGCGCTGGTCTGTATTATCCCGATCCTCACCGGCATCAGGGCTATTCCCGCTGGCACAGGACAAAATGCCTCGGACGAACAGAAGTCTGCGGCAAAAGGGTTGCCCTTCTATCGCGATTTCCAGCTGATGCTGATTGGCGTGGTGGTACTGGCGATGGCGTTTGCTGAAGGCTCCGCCAACGACTGGCTACCGTTGCTGATGGTGGACGGGCACGGATTTAGCCCCACCTCCGGCTCGCTGATTTACGCCGGGTTTACGCTCGGCATGACCGTCGGACGCTTTACCGGGGGCTGGTTTATCGACCGTTACAGCCGCGTGGCTGTCGTCCGTGCCAGCGCCCTGCTGGGTGGGCTGGGCATCGCGATGATTATCTTTGTGGATGTGGACTGGATTGCCGGCGTGTCGGTGATCCTGTGGGGACTGGGCGCCTCCCTTGGCTTCCCGCTGACCATTTCCGCTGCCAGCGATACCGGCCCCGACGCGCCGACGCGCGTGAGCGTCGTGGCGACCACGGGCTACCTCGCTTTCCTGGTGGGCCCGCCGCTGCTTGGATTCCTCGGTGAGCACTACGGGTTACGCAGCGCGATGCTGGTGGTATTAGGGTTAGTCATTATTGCCGCCCTGGTGGCGCGAGCGGTGGCAAAACCGGAAGCAGAAACAACGTCAATGGAGAAGGGATATGAGCGTTAAACTGATTGCAGTCGACATGGATGGCTCCTTCCTGAGCGATGCGAAAACCTATAACCGCGCGCGTTTTCTGGCGCAGTACGCGCGCATGAAAGCGCAAGGCATCCGTTTTGTGGTCGCCAGCGGAAACCAGTACTACCAGCTGATCTCATTTTTCCCGGAGATCGCCCATGAAATTGCCTTCGTTGCCGAAAACGGCGGCTGGGTGGTGGATGCGGGCGAAGATGTGTTTAACGGCGAACTGTCGAAAGAGCACTTCCTGACCGTCGCCACCCTGTTAAACGACGTGCCCGGCATTGAGATAATTGCCTGCGGAAAAAACAGCGCCTACACGCTGAAAACGTATAACGACCTCTTCAAAGAGATTGCTGCGAAATACTATCACCGCCTTGAAAGCGTCAGCAGCTTTGACAACCTCAACGATATTTTCTTCAAATTCGGGCTAAACGTCTCTGACGACGAAATTCCGCGCATTCAGGCGCTGCTGCATGAGAAGCTTGGCGACATCATGGTGCCGGTGACCACGGGACACGGTAGTATCGACCTGATTATCCCCGGCGTACACAAAGCTAACGGCCTGCGGATCCTGCAAGCGCGCTGGGGCATTGAGGACAGTGAAGTGGTGGCCTTTGGCGACAGCGGTAACGACGTGGAGATGTTGCGCCAGGCTGGGTTTGGCTTCGCGATGGCCAATGCCAGACCGCACATTAAGGCGGTGGCCCGCTATGAAGCGCCGAACAATAATGACGAAGGGGTGCTGGACGTAATTGATAGGGTGCTGGACGGGGAGGCGCCGTTTAATTGATTCCGTGCGCTCTGGTGCCCTCATCCTACCCTCCCACACAGGGCTGAGGGTTCCCCACAAAATAATGCCTGCACAGACGGCCCCCTCTCCCTTGAGGGAGAGGGAATAAGGATTACGGTTGCAGGGCGTTTCCGACGCGTTTGTCTTTCAGGAATACCACCATCAGGGCAATCCACAGCACGCCGTTGGCGAGGTTAAACAGGTTGAACAGTCCGTTACCGCCGAAAGCATAGGCATGCTTGCTCACCTCAATACCGACGGTGAAAATCAGCATTTGCAGCATCCCCATCGCGGCAGACACCGTGCCTTTACTCATTTCACTGGCGAACAGCGTCAGGCGCACCAGGCCAGCATTCGCCACGCCAATACCAAACGCATAAACGCTCAGCCCCGCCGTCATCCACAGGTACGCATGGGACGAGACTACGGTCGCCACCGCCGCGATAATCAGCCCTGCCGGTATGGGCCAGCCACCCATAATAATCAGCGAACGCACGGTACGACGCGACGTCAGACGCGCCAGCACCAGGTTACCGATAATCAACGCGCCAAAAATCGGCACCTGTAACAGGCCATACTCATAGCTGCTAAGCTGCTCGCCGCTGATGATAATAACCGGCGACTGGGCAATCCACGCCAGCAGCGGCAGGCTGACAAAGCCCGTCGCCAGCGCGCCCGCGACAAAACGGCCGTTTTTCAGCACCGCCTTATAATCACGCCCCAGCTCTTTAAGCGAGAGCTTTTCGCCCAGGCGGGTGGCGGTCTCCGGCATCGCACGGTGCAGCCCAAAGAAAGAGATGGCCGCAAGCGCGGCAAAGAGGACGAACATCCCTTCCCACGGCGCAACGTGGACCCATGCGGCTCCGACCAGCGGCCCCAGAAGCGGCGCAATCAGCGCCACGTTCGCCATCAGCGCGGTTATTTTGATACATACCGCCTCCTCAAACGACTCCTGAATAGCGGCGTAGCCCACGGCGCCAATAAAGCACAGGCTCACGCCCTGAAGGAAACGCAGCAGCGTGAATTGCTCAATGTTCTGCGCCAGCAGCGTGGCGAGACAGGTGACGATAAACCACACCACGCCCGTCAGCATCACCGGGCGGCGGCCAATACGATCCGACAGCGGCCCTAAAAGCCACTGTAAAAACATGCCGCCCGCCAGATAGGCGGTCATGGATGTAGGTACCCACTCAATACCTGCGTTGTACTGCTCAACCACAGCCAGCATGCCTGGCTGGATCATGTCGTTGCCGATGTAGGTAGAGAATTCGTAAAGCACCAGACACAGAGGAAAAAGTAACGCCTGACGACCCAGACGATTACCGGAAGAAGAACGGTTTATCATGCAATCTCTTTAGTATGAAAAAATCGCGATGAGTGTAATGAATTGCCGCTGTCTGAGATAGCATAATCACGTGAAAACACAGAAATAAGGCACTTATCGTTGTTGTTTAAGGTTTCCTTAAGTTGCCCTCCCTATGATAGTGCTATTTCACGTTATTGACCGAAACTATGACACACGCCGTCAGCCCTTCAGAATTATCTAAGTTACCGACAAATAAGACAAAAAGCCTTTACCGTTTGTCTGCCCGCTTTTATGGTTATCAGCTTTTCGGGCTGATCGTCCTTGCGCTGCTTTTTACCTGGCTTTCGCGCGATGAATCGCTTGACCGATGGATAACCGGCTTCTGGTATGACGCGGCGACGCACCATTTCCCGCTACAGCAAAACCCGCTGCTGGATCTGCTGAACCATCGGCTGGCGAAATATGTGACCATTGCGCTGGCTGCCGCATCGCTGATTTACGGCGCTTACAAACGCAATGCCCGGCTGGTGACGGCCGCGCTTCTGATGGGGCTGGGGGCGCTGGTAGTTGGGGTGCTGAAAAGCATAAGCCACCACAGCTGTCCGTGGGATCTGGTGGAGTATGGCGGCAAAGCCGTCTCGTATCCCCTGTTCAGCGCCGTTCCGGCAGACAGCGGACCGGGACGCTGCTTTCCCGGCGGCCACGCCTCAAGCGGGTTTATGGTGATGGGGTTGTTTTTTGCCTTCTGGCGTGAACGTCCGCGCCTGGCATGGTCCTTTGTCGCGTTAGGCGTTGTTATGGGGCTGCTGATGGGATTCGGGCAGGTCATGCGCGGCGCGCATTTTTTCTCTCACAACCTGTGGGCCGGGTGGTGGGTCTGGTTTTCCCAGGTGCTGGTTTACGGGCTGGTTTCCACCTGGTTTGCTAAAGAGTAACGAGATTATGTTAGAAAATCTGAACTACGAACTGTTTTACCTGCTCAACGCCACGCCAGCATCACCGGAATGGATGATCGATCTCGCCACCTTCATTGCGAAAGATGTGATCAGCATTGTACCGGCGCTGGCGGTGATCCTCTGGTTATGGGGACCTCGTACACAGGTCACCGCCCAGCGCCATCTGGTGATCAAAATGGCGATGGCGATCGGCGTGAGCGTGCTGGCAAGCTACGTGCTGGGCCACGCCTTTCCGCACGATCGTCCGTTTGTCGATCGCGTCGGCTACAACTTCCTGCACCATGCGCCGGATGACTCGTTCCCGAGCGATCACGGCACGGTGATCTTCACCTTTGCGCTGGCCTTCCTGTTCTGGCATCGCCTGTGGTCTGGCATGGTGCTGATGGGGGTGGCGGTCGCCATCGCCTGGTCCCGCGTCTACCTGGGCGTGCACTGGCCGCTGGATATGGTCGGCGGTTTCCTGGTGGGGCTGATGGGCTGCGTCAGCGCAGCCATCCTGTGGAGCCTCTTTGGTCCGGCGCTTTATCGTGGATTATCACAGGCCTATCGCGTTCTGTTTGCCCTTCCGATCCGCAAAGGCTGGATACGTGACTAACCCCGGTCCGTCAGGTTACACTTGAGCCCCCGCCCTGCGGGGGCTCACTTTTTTAGCCCGAGGATCTATGGAAACACGTCGCGATGACCGCATTGCTCAGCTGCTTCAGGCGCTGAAGCGCAGCGATAAGCTGCATCTTAAGGAAGCCGCTACCCTGCTTGGCGTGTCTGAAATGACCATTCGTCGCGATCTGAACAGCGACAGCGCCCCCGTTGTGCTGCTTGGCGGGTATATTGTTCTGGAGCCGCGTAGCGCCAGCCATTATCTGTTAAGCGATCAAAAAACACGCCTGGTGGAAGAGAAGCGCAAAGCCGCGCGGCTCGCCGCCTCGCTGGTGCAGCCGCATCAAACGCTGTTTTTTGACTGCGGTACGACAACCCCGTGGATCATCGAGGCCATCGACAGCACCGTTCCCTTTACCGCCGTCTGTTATTCGCTAAACACCTTCCTGGCCTTGCAGGAGAAACCGGCGTGCCGGGTGATTTTGTGCGGCGGCGAGTTTCATGCCAGCAACGCCATCTTCAAGCCGCTGAATATTCAGGACACGCTGAGCAATGTATGTCCGGATATCGCCTTTTACTCTGCGGCGGGTGTGAATGTGAAACAGGGGGCAACCTGTTTTAATCTTGAAGAGTTACCGGTGAAACAGTGGGCGCTCAACGCCGCACAGCAGCATGTGCTGGTGGTTGATCACAGTAAATTTGGCAAGGTTCGTCCGGCAAGGATGGGGGAACTGTCGCGCTTTGACGCCATCGTCAGTGATTGCCGCCCGGATGACGAGCTGGTGTCGTATGCAAAGGCGCAGCAGGTGAAGTTGATGTATTGAGGTTATGCCGGGTGGCGCTTCGCTTACCCGGCCTACAACAGCTCGAACGAAGGCCGGGTAAGCGCAGCGCCACCCGGCAAAAACCTAGCTGAACCAGCTGCCAAACCAGCCGTGGAACTTCATTAACACAAAGTCCCACATCCGGCTGAAGAAGCCCCCCTCTTCCACCGCTTCCATCACCACCAGCGGACGCTGCTCAATGGATTTGCCGTTAAGCTGGAAATCTATCGTCCCGACCACCTGGCCTTTTTTCAACGGCGCGGTCAGCTGTGGCTCGGTCAGGGTATAGCTGGCTTTCAGGTTTTTCAGCTGACCGCGTGGAATGGTGACGGACCCCGCTTCACCTGCCCCCAGGTTCACTTCACTTTTATCCCCAAACCAGACGCGCTGGCTGACGAAGGTGGCGTCCGGCTTAATCGGCGTGACGGTTTCAAAGAAGCGGAAACCCCAGGTCAGCAGTTTTTCGGATTCATTAAAACGAATGCGGTCGGTTTTCGTCCCCAGCACCACCGAGATCAGGCGCATGTCGCCCTGCGTCGCAGAAGCCACCAGGTTGTATCCGGCCCCGGCGGTCGTCCCCGTTTTCATGCCGTCCACGTTAACGTTACTGCTCCAGAGCAGACGGTTACGGTTAGGCTGGCGGATATTGTTGAAGGTAAACTCTTTCTCTTTATGGATGGCGTACTCATCCGGCACGTCATGGATCAGCGCTTTGCCCAGCAGCGCCATATCGCGCGCGGTACTGAACTGACCGGGCGCATCCAGGCCGTGAACGGTTTTAAAGGTGGTGTTGGTCAGACCCAGTTTTTGCGCGTAGCCATTCATCAACCCAATGAATGAGTCCTGACTGCCTGCGACGTAATCGGCCAGCGCAATACAGGCATCATTTCCCGACTGAATAATGACCCCTTTATTCAGATCGGAAACGGAGACCTGATCGCCGGGCTTCAGGAACATGACGGACGAGCCGCGCAGCGCCGGGTTACCCGTCGCCCAGGCATCTTTGCCGACGGTGACCATGTCATCCAGCTTGATCTTGCCCGCTTTCAACGCCTGGCCGACAACATAGCTGGTCATAATTTTCGTCAGGCTCGCCGGGTCGAGTTTTTCGTCGGCGTTACCTTCCGCCAGCACTTTCCCGCTGGCGTAATCCATCAGGATCCAGGCGCGCGCATCGACAGGCGGCGCTTCGGGCGCCGTCTGTTCCGCCGCATGGAGCGTTGGGGCAAAAAGGAAAAGCAGCGCCGAGCCTGCCGCCAGGCTGCGCAGAGAAGAAGTTTTTTGCGTCATAAATGCCACCCGAGTGTCCATTCTAAAAATCACGTCACAATCACCGTGTCGCAAGAAGCGATGAGTAATAGCGCACTACAGCGTTCAAAGAAACCTGTTCCAGGTAAAGTTTTTAAAGTTTATGCAATAACATTCAGATACGCTTTGATTGCGGCGTTTTTTTTAGCATCTGTTGCGTAATTGTTAGGTTTATCTCACCATGGCGAAAAGCTGACTCGGATTCACATCTCATCGGGAGTAAATATGATTACGCTGTGGGGCAGGAACAATTCGACTAACGTGAAGAAAGTGCTCTGGACGCTGGAGGAACTGGATTTACCGTTCAACCAAATCATGGCTGGCATGGCGTTCGGGGTGAATAAAGACGCCGACTATCTGGCGATGAACCCAAACGGACTGGTGCCGTTGCTGCGCGATGACGAGACAGACGCCACGCTGTGGGAGTCCAACACCATCGTGCGTTATCTCGCCGCGCAATACGGCCAGGGTCGCCTGTGGGTGGAAAATCCGGCCCGGCGCGCGCAGGGCGAAAAATGGATGGACTGGGCAAACCAGACGCTTTCCCCCACGCACCGGGTGATCCTGATGGGGCTGATCCGCACGCCGGAAGCCGAACGTGATTATCCCGCCATTCATGCCGCCCAGGACGCCTGCGAATCCCTGTTCGCGATGATGGACGACGAACTGGCGAAGCACACCTGGTTCTCCGGCGACACCTTCGGCGTGGGTGATATCGCCGTCGCCCCCTTCGTCTGGAACCTCACTAACATGGGTCTCAACTGGACCCCGCGCCCTCACCTGGAGCGCTGGATCCAGCAGCTTAGCGAGCGCCCGGCGTATCGCAACGTGGTGATGATCCCGGTGACCTGATTACGACCCGGACGGGCTGACTTTCAGCAGCTGCCCGTCCGTCTCGTCAGTCAGCACGTACAGATAGCCATCCGGCCCGACGCGCACATCGCGAATACGCTGATCTTTATCGCCCAGAATGCGTCCGTCCTCCGTCACGGTATTGCCCTTCACGCTCAGCACAATGACGTCTTTCTCCTTCAACGCGCCGATAAACAGCTTGTTTTTCCACTGCGGGAAGACGTCGCTGTTGTAGAACGCCATGCCGCTGACGGCGGGCGATACTTTCCAGACAAACAGCGGTTTTTCGGTGCCCTCAACGTGCTCGCCTTTCGCTTCCGGGATTTTCAGGCCGCTGTAATTAATCCCGTGCGTCGCCGGGGCCAGCCGTAGTTTTTGCCCTTCTCAGGAATGTTAATCTCATCCCCACCGCGTGGTCCGTGTTCGTTGAGCCACAGCGTGTCGCTCCACGGATTCATCGCCATCCCCTGCGGGTTGCGAATGCCATAGGACCAGATTTCAGGGCGCGCACCGGCGGTGTTCACAAACGGATTATCCGGCGGCACTTTTCCGTCCTCCGTCAGGCGCACCACCTTGCCCTGAAGCTTGTCCAGCTCCTGCGCCGTCGGGCGCTGGTTGTTTTCACCCAGGCCAATAAAGAGATAGCCTTTGCCGTCGAACACCAGCCGTCCGCCAAAGTGGTTGCCGGTAGAGAGCTTCGGCATCTGTCGGAACACCACCTGGAAGCCCTCAATGCGCGAAATGTCATCGCTCAACCGCCCGTAGCCCACGGCGGTACCCGCTTTGCCATCATTACCTGCCTCGGCGAAGCTGAGCCAGACCCGCCGTGACTGTGCAAAATCCGGGGCCAGCGCGACGTCCAGCAGTCCGCCCTGGCCGCTCGCCCACACTTTCGGCACGCCGACAATCGGATCGGAGAGCCCTTTTCCAGCCTGCCAGTGCTTAAGCTGCCCGTCTTTGAGCGTGATGAGCAGCCCCTTGTTATCTGGCAAAAACGCCAGCGACCAGGGGTGATCCAGTTTTGTCTGTAGCACGTCGACTTTAACCGTCTCAGGCGCTGCAAGCAGTGAAAGCGGGAATAACAAGACTGGAAGGAAAATCAACGAGGATCGAGGCATAACGCACTCCTTTATCGACATATGGCTTAAAGATTAGCCACTGTTCCCGGGTGCGTTACCACTTTTACAAAAGCTTAATCAGAAGGGGGAGTTGCCTCCCCCGGGTTCAGTGCCGGGCAAGCGTTTCCGGCTTGTTCAGACACATGATGCAAAGCGCGAGCGTGGTCAGGCAGTTTTCAAGCTTCTCCGCGTTAACGGCAATAAAATTCGGGCAGTCGTGACGTCCGTTCATCAAACAGACTCCGGCGATGGAGAGCACCTCGGCGGCGCGGCGCAGCGCCACTAATTCGCTTTCAGCGCAGTGCGCTTTCAGGATGGGTGCTTTTTCACGCATGAAATTGCAAAGTTCAAAGAAGTTATCACGCAGATTTTCGCTTTCGCTGACTGACATATACCCTTTCGCCTTGCGGAGTTGCAGATATGCGGCCAGGTCGATTCGGGCGTTGATCAGCTTGTTAAGCAGATCGCGTTTCAGTCTGTCAACGGACATGCTACTTCCTCCCCTGTCAGCCATGTTACCTTATTAAGGATAAGGTCATTTTTTGTACAATGTAATGCCTGAGATCAATAAACGATAACTGATTAACATTCTTTACAATGTTACAACGATTGCCCGCCTCAACTGCGCCATCAAGAGTGTATAAATCCCCCGCGATACGCTGTAAAATCCCGCCCTGATAACTCCATAATTGATGAATTTTTAACCTATGAGCAATGTTACGCACCCGCCGAAAATCGGCTTTGTCTCCCTCGGCTGCCCGAAGAACCTGGTGGACTCCGAACGCATCCTGACTGAACTTCGCACTGAAGGCTATGACGTGGTGCCAAGCTACGACAACGCCGACATGGTGATCGTCAACACCTGCGGGTTCATCGACAGCGCGGTCCAGGAGTCACTGGAAGCCATTGGTGAAGCCCTGACGGAAAACGGCAAAGTGATTGTCACCGGCTGCCTGGGCGCGAAGGTGGATCAGATCCGCGAAGTGCACCCGAAAGTGCTTGAGATCACAGGCCCGCACAGCTACGAGCAGGTGCTGGAACATGTTCATCACTACGTCCCCAAACCAAAGCACAACCCGTTCCTGAGCCTGGTGCCGGAACAGGGCGTGAAGCTGACGCCGCGCCACTACGCCTACCTGAAAATTTCCGAAGGCTGCAACCACCGCTGTACCTTCTGCATCATCCCGTCGATGCGTGGCGATCTGGTGAGCCGTCCGATTGGCGAGGTGCTGGCAGAAGCCAAACGCCTGGCCGACGCGGGCGTGAAGGAGCTGCTGGTCATCTCCCAGGACACCTCCGCCTACGGTGTGGACGTCAAACACCGCTCCGGTTTCCACAACGGCGAGCCGGTGAAAACCAGCATGGTCGGCCTGTGCGAGCAGCTGGCTAAGCTCGGGATCTGGACGCGCCTGCACTACGTCTATCCTTACCCGCACGTTGACGATGTGATCCCGCTGATGGCGGAAGGCAAAATCCTGCCGTATCTGGATATCCCGCTACAGCACGCCAGCCCGCGTATTCTGAAGCTGATGAAACGTCCTGGCTCCGTGGATCGCCAACTGGCGCGCATCAAGCAGTGGCGTGAGATCTGCCCGGATCTGACCCTGCGCTCCACCTTTATTGTCGGCTTCCCGGGTGAAACCGAAGAAGATTTCCAGATGCTGCTCGACTTCCTGAAAGAGGCGCGTCTGGATCGCGTCGGCTGCTTCAAGTACAGCCCGGTTGAAGGCGCAACCGCCAACGAGCTGGCGGACCAGGTGCCGGAAGAGGTAAAAGAGGAGCGCTGGAACCGCTTTATGCAGCTGCAACAGCAGATCTCGGCTGAACGCTTGCAGGAGAAAGTGGGCCGCGAAATTCTGGTGATTATCGACGAAGTGGACGAAGAAGGCGCGATTGGCCGCAGCATGGCGGATGCGCCTGAAATCGACGGCGCGGTGTACCTGAACGGCGAAACACAGGTTAAGCCGGGTGATATTATTCGCGTGAAGGTTGAAAACGCGGATGAGTATGACCTGTGGGGTAGCCGGGTTTAAACACCCTGCTTCCCTTTTGTAGGCCGGGTAAGGCGTAGCCGCCACCCGGCACATTTCACTGCACTACCCCTTAATCCTCGGATCCAGCGCGTCGCGCAGCCCATCCCCCAGCAGGTTAAACGCCAGCACGGTCAGGAAAATCGCCAGGCTCGGGAAGATCGCCACGTGTGGCGCAATCACCATATCCGCCCGCGCCTCGTTCAGCATCGCCCCCCACTCCGGCGTCGGCGGCTGTGCCCCTAACCCCAGAAACGACAGGCTGGCCGCCGAGATAATCGACACGCCTATGCGCATGGTGAAATAGACCACGATAGACGAGACCGTTCCCGGCAGAATATGGCTGAACAGGATGGTGGCATCGCTGGCTCCCATGCTGCGCGCCGACTCGATAAAGGTCTGCTGCTTCAGCACCAGCGTGTTGCCACGTACCAGACGCGCGAAAGCGGGAATCGAGAATACCGCCACGGCGATAATGACGTTCGCCATGCCGCTGCCCATCACCGCCACCACGGCAATCGCCAGCAGAATACCGGGAAAGGCAAACAGCACGTCGCAGATACGCATGATGATGCGGTCCCACCAGCCTTCGTAGTACCCGGCCACCAGCCCCAGCACGGTGCCAATTGCTGCGCCCATCAGCACCGCGAAGACCCCGGCCGCCAGTGAGATCTGCGCCCCTACCAGCACGCGGCTAAAAATATCGCGCCCGAGCGAGTCCACGCCAAACCAGTGCATCATCGACGGACCATCGTTCAGCCGGTCGTAGTCGAAGTAGTTTTCCGCATCAAACGGGGCTATCCAGGGGGCGATAATCGCCACCAGGATCAGCAGTAACACAAACAACCCGGCGACCATAGCGACGGGCTGACGACGGAATCGACGCCAGAACTCAACCCACGGGGTGCGAATATGGTCCGGCCTGATCCCCGGCATAGCGTTTAAAATGGCCTGGCGACGCCAGTTCAGTAATCGCATCTTACTTATACCTGATGGCCGGGTTAATGGCGGCGTACAGCACATCCACCACTAAGTTGATAAGAATAAACTCCAGCGAGAAAAGCAGGACTTCAGCCTGAATAACCGGATAGTCACGCATATCGACCGAGTCGACCAGCAGGCGCCCCAGCCCCGGCCAGTTAAAGACCTTCTCAACCACGATAGAGCCCCCCAGCAGGAAGCCGAACTGTAGCCCCATCATCGTGACCACCGGGATCATCGCATTACGAAAACCATGCTTCAGAATGACCCATTTCTCACTCACCCCTTTTGCCCGCGCGGTGCGAATGTAATCTTCGCTCAGCACGTCGACAAACGAGGCGCGGGTAAATCGGGCCATAACCGCCGCAACGGCCGCGCCTAGCGTCATAGAGGGCAGAATGTAGTGCTTCCAGGTGTCGGCCCCGACGGTCGGCAACCAGCCCAGCTCGACGGAGAAAATCTGCATCAGCAGCATGCCCAGCGCAAACGCCGGGAAAGAGATGCCGGTGACCGCCAGCGCCATACCGAGCTTATCCGGCCAGCGGTTGCGCCAGACGGCGGCGACAATCCCCGCGCCCAGGCCAAAGACAACCGCCCAGCTCATACTGGCAATCGTTAACCAGAAGGTAGGCATAAAGCGGCTGGCAATCTCCTCCGACACCGGACGACGCGACACCATTGAGATGCCGAAATCGCCCTGAAGGACATTGCCAATGTAACGCAGAAATTGCCTGTACAGCGGCTGGTCAAGACCGAGCTGTTTACGCACCAGTTCAATAACCGTCGCATCCGCTTCCGGTCCGGCAATCAAACGCGCCGGATCGCCGGGCAGCATATGGACAAACAAAAACACCAGCACGGCCACAATCAGCAGCGTCGGGATAAGCCCCAGCAGGCGTTTACACACATAATTCAGCATGAGTTTTATTTCAAATCCGCGTCATCAAAGCTAAAGCCCGTATCCGGCATGATGTAAAAACCGGTCAGCGCTTTGTTGTGGGCTGAGACCAGTTTTTCCACCACCAGCGGCACCCACGGCGACTCTTTCCAGATAATGTCCTGCGCCTCTTTGTACAGGCGTGCTTTCTCTTCCGGTTTGGTGGTTTTCAGGGCATCGGCCAGATCTTTATCCACCTGCGGATTACTGTAGAACGCGGTATTGAACAGCGTTGGCGGCCAGTTCTGGGAAGCAAACAGCGGCGACAGGGACCAGTCCGCTTCTCCGGTTGAAGCCGTCCAGCCGGTGTAGAACATCCGCACGCCGCTCTCTTTCTGTCCTTTGCCTTCCACTTCCGCCGCTCGCTGTCCGGCATCCATCGCCGTAACCCTGGCTTTAATGCCCACCTGCGCCAACTGCTGCTGGGTAAATTGCAGCACCTTCTGCGCGGTACTGTGGTTATGCGACGACCACAGCGTAGTGCTAAAGCCGTTCGTATAGCCCGCCTCTTTCAGCAGTTCCCGCGCTTTCGCCGGATCGTAAGGCCACGGCTGATAGCTTTGCGCGTACTCAATGGTTGGCGGCATCACGCCCGTCGCCGGGGTGGCGTAGCCGGCAAAGGCCACCTTCACCAGCGCCTGGCGGTTAATGGCGTAGTTGATGGCTTCACGCACCTTCGGGTTATCAAACGGTTTCTGCGTAACGTTCATGCTGATGTAGCGCTGCATGATCGACGGGCTGGCCACCAGTTCCAGCTTGCTGTTTTTCGCCAGCAGCGCCGCCTGTTCGTACGGGATCGGGAAGGCAAACTGCGCTTCGCCGGTTTGCAGCATTGCGGCGCGGGTATTATTGTCCACTACCGGCCGCCAGGTGATGGTATCCAGCTTCGGCAGCCCCTGCTGCCAGTATCCGGCGAATTTTTTCACCTTCACAAAATCGGTCTGGTTCCAGGTGAGCAGTTCGTACGGTCCGGTCCCCACCGGGTGGAATCCAATCTCTTTGCCGTATTTTTTCAGGGCGGCGGGCGAAATCATCGCCGTCGCGGGATGCGCCAGGATATTGATAAACGCCGAGAACGGCTCTTTGAGGGTGATCTTCACCGTTGCCGGATCAACCACCTCGGTTTGGGCGATATTTTTATACAGGTTGTAGCGTTTAAGACCGTTTTCCGGATTGCTGGCACGATCCAGGTTGACCTTAACCGCCTCGGCGTTGAAGTCGGTGCCATCCTGGAACTTCACGCCGGTACGGAGCTTAACGGTATAGACCAGCCCGTCGTCCGACACGGTATAGCCTTCCGCCAGCACGTTTTTCAGCTTCATTTCGCGGTCCAGGCCGAACAGCCCCTGGTAGAAGGATTTTGCCACCGCCTGAGAAAGAGTGTCGTTGGCATCATACGGATCCAGGGTCGTGAAGTTAGACCCCACAGCCACCACCACATCTTTCGCCGCGAACGCGGGGGCGGCGGCCAGCGCAGCCGTCACGCTCGCGGCCAGCAGCCATTTACGAGCAACAAAAGGAACCATTGTGTTCTCCTGCCTGTTGTAAGTTATAACCGCGAGAATGCATTGCCCTGACGCGGTGGTGCGACAAAATGACCGGGTCCCACCTCACGCAGCGCCACGCGCTCCAGGGTTTCGCCCCGTTTACGAATATTGCTCGGCATTTCGTCCTGCAACAGCACGCGCTGGGCGTGACGATGCTCAGGATCGGCAACCGGTACGGCAGCCATCAGCTTGCGGGTGTAAGGGTGCTGCGGGTTTTCAAACACCGCCCGACGGGGGCCGATTTCAACAATTTGCCCCATGTACATCACCGCCACGCGATGGCTGATCCGCTCCACCACCGCCATATCGTGGGAGATAAACAGAAACGCAATGCCCAAATCCCGCTGTAAATCGAGCAGGAGATTGATAATTTGCGCGCGGATAGAGACATCCAGCGCTGACACGGACTCATCCGCAATCACCACTTTCGGATTGAGGGCCAATGCCCTCGCAATGCAGATACGCTGACGCTGACCGCCAGAAAATTCGTGCGGATAACGCCAGGCATGCTCCGACTTCAGGCCCACGCGCTCCAGCAGCCATGCGACGCGGCGCTGCGCGGCTTCACCGTCGAGCAGGTTATGCACCCGCAGCGGCTCCATAATCGAGTACCCCACCGTATGGCGCGGATCGAGCGACGCATAAGGATCCTGGAATATAAACTGAATATCCCGGCGCACCGCCTGCAATTTACTGTTAGGGAGCGTGTCGATGCGCTCACCGTTGAAGGTGATGCTCCCCTCCTGCGACGCCACCAGCCTGAGCAGCGCCCGTCCGGTGGTGGATTTACCGCAGCCGGACTCCCCCACCAGCGCCAGCGTTTCGCCCGGCCAGAGATCAAAACTGACGTTTTCAACCGCATGCACTTCGCGCTTCACGCGATTGAGGATCCCGCTACGCAGCGGGAAACGGGTCACCAGGTCACGCACTTCGAGAATTGGCCTGCCGGGAACCACCGTATCCTGTTCGGTTTCGTCTTCCTGCTGGCCCTGTTCGGTCTGTGAGAACAGCGGAAAACGGCGCGGAAAATCACTGCCATTCATGGCCCCCAGACGCGGGACCGCCGCCAGCAGCGCTTTGGTATAAGGATGCACCGGCGCATGAAAGACCTGCTCCACCGTGCCGGTTTCCACGGCATTGCCCTGATGCATAACCAGCACCCGATCGGCAATATCCGCCACCACCCCCATATCGTGGGTGATGAAAATCACCCCCATCTCCATCTCCTGCTGCAATACCTTAATCAATTGCAGGATCTGGGCCTGAATGGTGACATCCAGCGCCGTGGTGGGTTCGTCCGCAATGAGCACCGCCGGACGGCACGACAGCGCCATCGCAATCATCACCCGCTGGCGCATGCCGCCGGAAAGCTGATGCGGATAGCGGGACAAAATCGCGTGCGCCTCAGGGATACGCACCAGCTCCAGCATCCGTTTTGCTTCATTGAGCGCCTCATCACCGCTCAGTCCCTGATGCAGGCGGATAGATTCGGCAATCTGCTCGCCCACCGGAAAAACCGGGTTCAGGGAGGTCATCGGCTCCTGAAAAATCATCGCAATATCTGCCCCGCGCACCCCCTGCATCTGGGACGCACTCAGCTCGTTGAGATCGATAACCTGACGGTTGCGACGGCGCAACAGCATCCGCTCGCTGGTGACCTGCCCGCCCGTCTGCTCAAGCAGACGCATCAGCGCCAGCGCGGTAACGGATTTACCGGAACCTGATTCGCCAACAATCGCCAGCGTCTCGCCGCGCCTGAGCGAAAACGATAAATTCTGTACTGCGGGGATGAACTGCCGCTCTTCCTGAAACGCAATATTCAGTTGGTGGACAGCCAGCACTTCGCAGTTGTCCAGCTCTTCACGGTGCGGCACGCAATGCCCCCTTATTCACGATAAATGCCTGTGCTGGGCGCATCGCCGGCATACCCCCACGCCCGGTACATCCCTTCACTGTTGAACGGCAGAGCCACGTTGCCCTCCCGATCCACCGCAATTAAGCCGCCAATCCCGCCCAGCGCCGGCAGTTTCTCCATCACTACCCGCTCGCAGGCCTCACTCAGGCTTAATCCGCCGTAATCCATTAGCGCGGTAATGTCGTAGGCCGCCAGCGCGCGGATAAACACTTCGCCGGTGCCGGTGCATGACACCGCCGCGGTGGCGTTATTGGCGTAACACCCGGCCCCCGGCAGCGGGCTGTCGCCGACGCGACCGGGAAGTTTGTTGGTCATACCGCCTGTCGACGTCGCGGCGGCGAGATTACCGGCTTTATCCAGCGCCACCGCGCCTACCGTGCCCATTTTGCTGCGTTCATCGAGCGGCGCGGCATGGTCCAGCTGCGTCATCCCCGCTGTACGGGCGTCCAGCAGTTGCCGGTAACGCTCCTCGGTGGAAAAAAGATCGGGCGAGACCGTGTCCATCCCGTGCTCAACGGCAAATTTTTCCGCCCCCGCCCCGGCCAGCAGCACATGCGGGCTTTGTTCCATCACCAAACGCGCGGCCAGCACCGGATTACGCAGACGGCTGACGCCCGCTACCGCGCCCGCCTTCAGGGTGACGCCGTCCATCACGCAGGCATCCAGCTCGTGCGTTTCATCGCGCGTAAAGACCGAGCCAATACCGGCATTAAACAGCGGGCACTCCTCCAGCAGACGTACTGCTTCGGTCACCACGTCCAGCGCGCTGTCGCCCGCTTCCAGCATCCGCTGGCCTGTTTCCACAATGGCGTTCAGCGCATCAATATAACGCTTCTCCTGCTCGGGACTGAGCTGTGCACGGGTGATTGCCCCGGCACCGCCATGAATTGCGATAACCGCTTTACTCATTTCGCATCACCCATCAGCCTGGCTGGCTGCTTTTTCTATAAATATCATTATCGTCGACGAATCTTCAGATGATTTTTGAATATAGAAAGACGCAACTGTGATGTAAAGCGTACACCCATCGGGTCATACAGTTAGCCGCACTTTTCTGCCATAATGAGCGCTTTCGTTGTTACTCCGCAGGAGCCCACCATGGATTTTACCGCCGGACTGATGCCGCTTGAGACGGCACTCTCGCAGATGCTTGATCGTATTACTCCACTGCACGACGTTGAGACACTGCCGCTTGTGCGCTGTTTTGGCCGTATTGCCGCGCGCGATATCGTCTCGCCGCTGAACGTGCCGGGGTTCGATAACGCGGCGATGGACGGCTATGCCGTACGTCTGGCGGATCTGCAAACGGGTCAGCCGCTGCCGGTGACAGGTAAAGCGTTTGCCGGGCAGCCGTTTAACGGTGAGTGGCCAGCGGGCACCTGCGTGCGCATTATGACCGGGGCACCGGTGCCAAAGGGCTGTGAAGCCGTGGTGATGCAGGAAGAGACCGAACAAACGGACGACGGCGTGCGCTTTACCGCCAGCGTCAAAGCGGGACAGAATATCCGCCACATCGGGGAAGACATTACCCTGGGCGCAACGGTCTTTGCCGCCGGGCAAAAGCTGACGGTCGCCGAACTGCCGGTGCTGGCATCGCTTGGCATCGCGGAGATTGACGTGGTCCGCAAAGTGCGCGTGGCGGTGTTCTCCACGGGAGATGAGCTACAGCTTCCGGGTCAGCCGCTGAACGAGGGGCAGATTTACGACACCAACCGTCTGGCGGTGCACCTGATGCTTGAGCAGCTGGGCTGTGAGGTGATTAACCTCGGTATCATTCCTGACGATCCGCAAAAACTGCGCGCGGCGTTTATCGACGCTGACGCCTCTGCCGACGTGGTGATCAGCTCCGGCGGCGTATCGGTTGGCGAAGCGGATTACACCAAAACCCTGCTTGAAGAGCTGGGCGAAATCGCCTTCTGGAAGCTGGCGATTAAACCGGGCAAACCGTTCGCGTTTGGCAAACTTCCGCACAGCTGGTTCTGTGGCCTGCCGGGTAACCCGGTCTCTGCCGCGCTGACCTTCTACCAGCTGGTGATCCCGCTGCTGGCGAAGCTTTCAGGCAACAATGCCAGCCCGCTGCCGGAGCGTGTGCGCGTGCGGGCGGCAACGCGCCTCAAAAAATCACCGGGCCGTCTCGATTTCCAGCGCGGCATTCTGGCGCGCAACGCCGACGGCGAGCTGGAGGTGAGCACCACCGGGCATCAGGGTTCGCACATCTTTAGCTCCTTCAGTCAGGGGAACTGCTTTATCGTACTGGAGCGCGATCGCGGCCACGTTGAGGCGGGCGAATGGGTTGAAGTGGAACGCTTTAACCACCTGTTCGGAGGCTGACATGACGGTGGAACTGAGCGACCCGGAGATGATGCGCTATAACCGCCAGATCGTGCTGCGCGGGTTTGATTTCGAGGGCCAGGAAGCGCTCAAGGCGGCCAGCGTGCTGGTTGTGGGTCTGGGCGGGCTGGGCTGCGCGGCGGCGCAATATCTGGCTGCGGCGGGCGTCGGCAGCATGACGCTGCTGGATTTCGACACCGTGTCGGTGTCCAACCTGCAACGCCAGACGCTGCACAGCGACGCGACGGTCGGTCAGCCTAAAGTGGAATCAGCACGCACGGCGCTGGCGCGCATTAACCCCAACGTTCAGTTCACCCTGATTGACGCGATGCTGGATGACGACGCGCTGTTTGCGCAGATTGCACGGCATGACCTGGTGCTGGACTGCACCGATAACGTCGCCATTCGCAACCAGCTCAATGCGGGTTGCTTTGCCCATAAAACGCCGCTGATTTCCGGCGCGGCCATCCGCATGGAGGGGCAAATCACCGTCTTCACCTACGCTGAAGGAGAGCCCTGCTACCGCTGCCTGAGCCGTCTGTTTGGCGAGAATGCGCTGACCTGCGTCGAGGCGGGCGTGATGGCGCCACTGGTTGGCGTTATCGGTTCCTTGCAGGCGATGGAGGCGATCAAAGTGCTGGCACACTACGGCACGCCCGCAGCGGGTAAAATCGTGATGTATGACGCGATGACCTGCCAGTTCCGCGAGATGAAGCTGATGCGTAATCCGGGGTGTGAGGTGTGCAGCAAATAAAAAAGTCGGGTGGCGGCTTTGCCTTACCCGACCTACAACGGCTCGAACGGCGCCACCCGGCAACAGCGATGCAAACGTAGGCCGGGTAAGCGTTAGCGCCACCCGGCAACAGCGATGCAAACGTAGGCCGGGTAAGCGTCAGCGCCACCCGGCAACAGCGATGCAACGTAGGCCGGGTAAGCGTCAGCGCCACCCGGCAACAGCGATGCAAACGTAGGCCGGGTAAGCGTTAGCGCCACCCGGCAACCGCATCAGACAGACGTCCGTCCAAACGCCCCCTGCCAGTCCTGCTCAAACTTCACAATTGCCGCATCCACGGCCGGAGAGGTAATAAACTGCTGCGCCACGTCCAGCGGCAGCGTGATGGACTCGCACCCTGCCAGCAGGCAGTCCAGCGCCTGGCGCGGGGTTTTAAAGCTCGCCGCCAGCACTTTTGACTGCGGGGCATGCAGGGTCAGCAGCTGTTGCAGTTCGACTACCGTCTGGATCCCGTCCCCGCCCTGCGCGTCCACGCGGTTCACATAAGGAGCCACATACTCAGCCCCCGCCAGTGCGGAGAGCAACCCCTGTGCTGCGCCGTACACCGCCGTACCCAGCGTCGGGATCCCTTCTGCTTTCAGCATTTTGATCGCCGCCAGCCCTTCAGCGGTCACGGGCACTTTCACCACCAGGTCATTGATTATCGCGCGCAGCTTACGTGCGTCTTCCACCATTCCCTCGGCGGTCTTCGCCATCACCTGAGCGAACAGCCGGCCCTTGCCGCCCAGCGCGTCGTGCAGCGCGGGCAGCAGCTCTTCCAGAGGCGTTTTACCCGCCGCCACAATGCTTGGGTTAGTGGTCACGCCCGCCAGCGGGAAGATACGCGCCAGCTTTTTGACTGCCGCAACGTCAGATGTGTCGAGATAAAGTTCCATGATGTCACCCTCAAAATTAGCCTGCACTTACCCTATCACAGCAAAACCTGCTCAGGAATTGACCCATATCAAGATAACTTTCATTCGAAAGTAATTTAATCTTCATATGTAATTCGAGGGCAAGAAAATGATCTTCAATATACAGCGTTACTCCACCCACGACGGTCCCGGTATTCGAACCGTGGTATTCCTGAAAGGCTGCTCGCTGGGCTGTCGCTGGTGTCAGAACCCGGAAAGCCGCTCCCGCACGCGGGACGTCCTGTTTGATGCCCGCCTGTGCCTGGACGGCTGTGACCTCTGTCAGCAGGCCGCGCCGGGGTGTGTTGAACGCGCGCTGAACGGGCTGGTCATTCATCGTGAGAAGCTTAACGACGAGACGCTCACTGCCCTTACCGACTGCTGCCCGACCCAGGCGCTTACCGTCTGCGGTGAAGAGAAGCAGGTGGAGGAGATTATGGCCACCGTGCTGCGCGACAAGCCCTTCTACGACCGCAGCGGCGGCGGGATCACCCTCTCCGGCGGCGAGCCGTTCATGAACCCGGCGCTGGCACATGCCCTGTTTAAAGCCAGCCATGAACAAGGCATTCATACCGCCGTTGAAACCTGCCTTCACGTGCCCTGGCATTATATCGAGCCGTCACTGCCGTATGTCGATCTGTTCCTGGCGGACCTGAAGCATGTGGATAGTGACGTATTCAAACAGTGGACCAATGGCTCAGCCAGACGGATCCTGGACAACCTGAAGCGCCTGGCTGCCGCCGGGAAAAAAATCACCATTCGCGTGCCGCTGATCCAGGGCTTTAACGCCGATGAAGCGTCGGTTACCGCCATTACCAATTTCGCCGCCGACGAACTCGGCGTTCACGATATTCATTTTCTGCCGTATCACACGCTGGGCATGAACAAATACACCCTGCTCGGCCAACCCTACTCTGCCCCTGACAAACCGCTGGATAACCCTGCCCTGCTGGACTTCGCACAGCAGTATGCCTGCCAGAAAGGGTTAACCGCGACCTTACGAGGATAAACTTATGACCACCCTGAATCTCAACACCCTCAGCGAGCGCATCAAGGCGCACAAAACGGCGCTGGTACATATCGTTAAGCCGCCGGTCTGTACCGAGCGCGCGCAGCACTATACCGAAATGTATCAGCAGCATCTGGACAAGCCGATCCCGGTACGTCGCGCGCTGGCGCTGGCGCATCACCTGGCAAAACGCACCATCTGGATCAAACACGACGAGCTGATTATCGGTAACCAGGCAAGCGAAGTGCGCGCCGCGCCGATTTTCCCGGAATATACCGTCTCCTGGATTGAGAAAGAGATTGACGATCTGGCGGACCGTCCGGGCGCGGGCTTTGCGGTGAGCGAAGAGAACAAGCGCGTCCTGCATGCGATCTGCCCGTGGTGGCGCGGCCAGACGGTGCAGGATCGCTGCTACGGTATGTTTACCGACGAGCAGAAAGGCCTGCTGGAAACCGGCATCATCAAAGCGGAAGGCAACATGACCTCCGGTGACGCACACCTGGCGGTGAATTTCCCGCTGGTGCTGGAGAAAGGTCTCGACGGCCTGCGCGCGAAAGTGGCCGAGCGCCGGTCGCGCATCAACCTGACGGTGCTGGACGATCTGCACGGCGACCAGTTCCTGAAAGCCATTGATATCGTGCTGGAAGCCGTAAGCCTGCACATCAAACGCTTTGCCGACCTGGCGCGTGAAATGGCCGCAACAGAAACCCGCGACAGCCGCCGCGACGAGCTGCTGGCCATGGCGGAAAACTGCGACATCATCGCCCACCAACCGCCAAAAACCTTCTGGCAGGCGCTACAGCTGTGCTACTTCATTCAGCTGATCCTGCAAATTGAGTCCAACGGTCACTCCGTCTCCTTTGCCCGTATGGACCAGTACCTTTACCCGTACTACCGCCGCGACGTGGAGCTGGACCAGAGTCTGGATCGCGAGCACGCCATTGAGCTGCTGCACAGCTGCTGGCTGAAGCTGCTGGAAGTGAACAAAATCCGCTCCGGCTCGCACTCCAAAGCCTCTGCGGGCAGCCCGCTGTATCAGAACGTCACCATCGGCGGCCAGAAGCTGGTCAACGGTGAACCGATGGACGCGGTCAACCCGCTCTCTTACGCCATTCTCGAATCCTGCGGCCGTCTGCGCTCCACCCAGCCGAACCTGAGCGTGCGCTACCACGCGGGCATGAGCAACGACTTCCTCGACGCCTGCGTGCAGGTGATCCGCTGCGGCTTCGGGATGCCGGCGTTTAACAACGATGAAATCGTGATCCCGGAATTTATCAAGCTCGGCGTGGAACGAGAGGACGCGTATGACTATGCGGCGATTGGCTGCATCGAAACCGCCGTCGGCGGCAAGTGGGGCTATCGCTGCACCGGCATGAGCTTTATCAACTTCGCCCGCGTGATGCTGGCGGCGCTGGAAGGCGGTCGCGACGCCACCAGCGGCCAGGTGTTCCTGCCGCAGGAAAAAGCGCTTTCTGCCGGTAACTTCGGGAATTTCGATGAGGTCATGGCGGCGTGGGATAACCAGATCCGCTACTACACCCGCAAATCCATTGAGATCGAGTACGTGGTGGACACCATGCTGGAAGAGAACGTCCACGATATTCTCTGCTCGGCGCTGGTGGACGACTGTATCGAACGCGCGAAAAGCATTAAGCAGGGCGGCGCGAAGTATGACTGGGTTTCCGGCCTACAGGTGGGGATCGCCAACCTCGGCAACAGCCTGGCAGCGGTGAAGAAGCTGGTGTTTGACCAGGGCGTTATCGGTCAGCAACAGCTGGCGGCGGCGCTGGCGGATGACTTCGAGGGGCTGACCCACGAGCAGCTGCGCCAGCGCCTGATCAACGGCGCGCCGAAGTACGGCAACGACGACGACAGCGTGGACCTGCTGCTGACCCGTGCCTACGAAACCTACATTGAAGAGCTGAAGCAGTACCATAATCCACGCTACGGCCGCGGCCCGATTGGGGGTAACTACTATGCGGGCACGTCGTCTATCTCCGCAAACGTGCCGTTTGGCGCAGCAACCATGGCAACGCCGGACGGCCGTAAAGCCCACACCCCGCTGGCGGAAGGGGCAAGCCCGGCCTCCGGTACCGACCACCTCGGCCCGACGGCGGTGATTGGCTCCGTGGGTAAACTGCCGACGGAAGCGATTCTCGGCGGCGTGCTGCTAAACCAGAAGCTGAACCCGTCGACGCTGGAAAACGACAGCGATCGCCAGAAGCTGATGGTGCTGCTGCGCACCTTCTTCGAGGTGCATAAAGGCTGGCATATTCAGTACAACATCGTCTCCCGCGAAACGCTGCTGGAAGCGAAGAAACACCCGGATCAGTATCGTGACCTGGTGGTGCGCGTCGCGGGTTACTCGGCGTTCTTCACCGCCCTGTCGCCGGATGCGCAGGACGATATTATCGCCCGTACTGAGCATACGCTGTAAAAAAACGCCCGGTGGCGCTTCGCTTACCGGGCCTACATTGTCCCCCCGTAGGCCGGGTAAGGCGAAGCCGCCACCCGGCTTTCTGACTTTCATTCGAAATTAAATTTGTGCTCCCCGTCACCTTGTTATTAGAATGTTTCAAACGCAGTGACCCAGGAGCACAGTATGACCGTAAAAGTTATCGTCACCGATATGGACGGAACTTTCCTTGATGATGCCAAGCAGTACGATCGTGACCGCTTCCAGGCACAGTTTGAGCAGCTTAAAGCCCGCGACATTGAATTTGTTGTCGCCAGCGGCAACCAGTATTACCAGCTCATCTCCTTCTTCCCGGAGCTGAAAGATCAGATCTCCTTCGTCGCGGAAAACGGCGCGCTGGTCTTCGATCACGGCGAACAGATTTTCCACGGCGAACTGACGCGTCATGAGTCGCAGATCGTCATTGGCGAGTTGCTGAAAGACAAAGGGCTGAACTTTGTGGCCTGCGGGCTGGAGAGCGCGTACGTCAGCGATAAAGCACCAGAAGCGTTCGTGAAGCTGATGTCGAAACACTACCATCGCTTAAAACCCATCAGCGATTACCGCGAAATTGACGACGTGCTGTTTAAATTCTCCCTGAACCTGCCGGACAGCGATATCCCGAATCTGGTTGATAAACTGCATGTCTCCCTGGACGGCATCATGAAGCCGGTCACCAGCGGCTTCGGTTTTGTCGATTTGATTATCCCCGGCCTGCACAAGGCCAACGGCATCAGCCGCCTGCTTAAACGCTGGAAAGTCTCACCTCAGGCGTGCGTCGGCATTGGCGACAGCGGCAACGATGCGGAAATGCTGAAGCTGGTGAAATACTCCTTTGCGATGGGCAACGCGGCGGACAGCATTAAAGAGGTCAGCCGTTACACTACCGACGATAACAACCATCAGGGCGCGCTGAATGTGATTCAGGCCGTGCTCGACGCGCACTCCCCGTTCGACGCCTGATCCCCCTACCTGCCGGAGCCTCGCTCCGGCCTCTCACTCTTTTCCCATCCTGTGGCACCCGTCAAGGTTTTAAACTTGCATTAACTTTTTTTTAACTTAAAGTATCACTTGTAGACACTTTTACTTTCGAATGAAAGATGCGAGGCAGTTATGACCTTTACCAGCGAAACGTTGCCAGCGGACCATAAAGCGGCAATCCGTCAGATGAAACGTGAATTACGCGCGCAGATCGGCGACGTGCAGGCGCTGTTCGACCGGCTCAGCGATAAAATCGCCACCCGCGTGGCGGAAATCAACGCTCTCAAAAACAAAGGCGAAACCGTCTGGCCAGTGATCCCTTTTGCCGACGTGAAAAACGGCACGATCACCACCGAACAGCGCGAAGCCGTTAAACGTCGCGGCTGCGCGGTAATCAAAGGCCACTTCCCGCGCGAGCAGGCGCTGGCGTGGGATCAGTCGATGCTCGACTACCTCGATCTGAACAAATTTGACGAGGTGTACAAAGGACCCGGCGATAACTTCTTCGGCACCTTAACGGCCTCTCGTCCGGAGATTTATCCGATCTACTGGTCTCAGGCGCAAATGCAGGCGCGCCAGAGTGAAGAGATGGCGCAGGTACAGTCATTCCTGAACCGTTTATGGACATTTGAGAGCAACGGTAAACAGTGGTTCGACCCGGACGTGAGCGTGATTTACCCTGACCGCATCCGCCGCCGCCCGCCGGGAACCACCTCGAAAGGACTTGGCGCACACACCGATTCTGGCGCGCTGGAGCGCTGGCTGCTGCCCGCTTATCAGCAGGTCTTTGCCCGCGTGTTTGACGGCAACGTCGAGAAATACGATCCGTGGAATGCCGCGCATCGTACCGAAGTGGAAGAGTACACCGTCGATAATACCACCAAATGCTCGGTGTTCCGCACCTTCCAGGGCTGGACGGCGCTGTCGGACATGATCCCCGGACAGGGCTTGCTGCACGTGGTGCCGATCCCGGAGGCAATGGCCTATATTCTGCTGCGTCCGCTGCTGAACGACGTGCCGGAAGACGAGCTGTGCGGCGTGGCGCCGGGGCGCGTGCTGCCGATTTCTGAGAAGTGGCATCCGCTGCTGATCGAAGCGTTAACCAGCATTCCGGCGCTGGAAGCCGGTGATTCCGTGTGGTGGCACTGCGATGTGATCCACTCCGTCGCGCCGGTGGAAAATCAGCAGGGCTGGGGCAACGTGATGTATATTCCTGCCGCGCCAATGTGCGAGAAGAATCTCGCCTATGCGAAAAAGGTCAAGGAAGCGCTGGAAACCGGCGCGTCACCGGGCGATTTCCCGCGCGAGGATTATGAGAAAAGCTGGCAGGGCCGCTTTACCGTGGCCGATCTCAACATCCACGGCAGGCGCGCGCTGGGCATGGCTTAACCGTCGTACAGCCCTTCCCGCTCTACGGCGGTACGTCGTTTCCCCTGACGTATCCGCCGGACCGACTCCCGCACGGTCAGCGTGCCGTTTAGCAGCAATGTTCCCACCGGCGCGTCCGGGCGCATCAGCCGCTGCTGGAGCATATGCACCGCTTCCGTTCCCAGCTCATCACGCGGAACATGTACCGCGGTTAAGGGCACATCCTGAATCGCCGCGAGATTAAAGCCGTCGATGCTCATCACCGAGACATCATGCGGCACGCGCAGACCGTGGTTTTGCAGCGCGCTGATGGTCCCCGCCGCCATAAAATCGCCACCAACCAGGAACGCCGTCGGCAGGTCCTTCCCTTTCTGCTGGTGAAGCCACTCGCTCACCAGCTGCTCCGTCTCTCTGGCGCTGAAGCTGGACACCATCAGCAGGTCGCGCCTGTCGCTGAACCTGAGGTTATGACCGTGCCACGCGTCGCGGATCCCGGACAGGCGCAGCTCCATGGTGTAGCGACGCAGGCACAGCACGTTCATCACCTCCCGGTGCCCCATCTCGAACAGGTACTCTGCCGCCCGCTCGCCAATCGCGCGATGATCCGGCGCGACGGCGGGCAGGCGCATGTGGCGGTCCCGGCAGTTAATCAGCATACAGGGTTTGCCCATGTCTACCGCCAGATCGTGGATATGCGGATCGTCGATACCAAGGAGGATCGCCGCCTGAGTGTCCGTTTCGTTCATGCGGGCCAGAAACAGCTGGGCATCGCTGTCGTTCTCCTCCAGCGCACAGTAACGCAGACGCACCTCGTGCGAGGCCAGCCCTTTGCTCACGCTCTGGATGACGCGGTAGTAAAAGATGTCGGACCGCTCGTCAAACGCCCGCTGCGGGGCAAACACCACCAGGCTGTTAAGCAGCAGACGCCCCGCCGCCATGCCGTCCATTACCCCCAGCTCCCGCGCGCACGCCAGCACCTTTGCCCGTGCTTTTTCGCTGGTGTTTGCCTTCCCCGCCAGCACGCGAGAAACGGTGCTGATGGAGAGCTGCGTCCGGGCGGCGATTTCGGTGATTTTAAGCCTTTTGTCCATTTTGTGATCTGGCTCCGGATGTGAAATGAAAAAATTTTCACAACATGTTTATCAGGTAATAACTTGCGAGAAGGCCATAATGCCGAAAATTAAACCTCGGTTATGAGAAAGTTTGCACAAAATCCACTATTCCCTGCCCAATTTCTTTCTTAAGGTGAACCTGTCACACAACTTCCATACTAGTTGTATAGCAGCTTAGCGCTCTAAAACAGATAACTTTCAAACGCCTGACGCTGTGTGACACCTGAACCTTTGTCCCCTTACCGTCCGTCTTGTGGAGAAGAAAATGAGTCAGGACATCAATAACACCGTAGCGACAAGCAAAACACGTCGCGTCATCAGGAACCTGCGCTGGTACGTACTGGTGCTGTTTCTTCTCGGCGTGACCGTTAACTACATCACCCGTAACTCGTTAGGTATTCTCGCCCCTGAACTGAAAGAGAGCCTCGGGATCACCACCGAGCAGTACTCCTGGATCGTCGGCGCGTTCCAGATCGCCTACACCATTTTCCAGCCCCTGTGCGGCTGGCTGATTGACGTTATCGGCCTGAAAATCGGCTTTATGGTCTGCGCCGGGATCTGGGCGCTGATGTGTATCTTCCACGCGGGCGCCGGAAGCTGGCTGCACCTGGCGATTCTGCGCTTCTTTATGGGTGCGTCCGAAGCCGCCGCCACGCCAGCGAACGCCAAAACCATCGGTGAATGGTTCCCGAAATCAGAGCGCCCTGTTGCCGCAGGCTGGGCGGGGGTAGGCTTCTCCATTGGGGCCATGCTGGCCCCGCCTATCATCTACTTTGCTCACGCGTCGTTCGGCTGGCAGGGTGCGTTTATGTTTACCGGCGTGCTGGCGCTGCTGTGGGTGATCCTGTGGTGGGCGTTTTATCACAACCCGGAACAGCACCCAAACCTGAGCCGCGATGAGCTGGCGTTTATCAAGCAGGATAACGAACCTGCGCCGGTCAAACTGCCCTTCCTGACCGCGCTGAAAACCGTCTCGAAGAACAAACGGTTCTACGGTATCGCCATCCCGGCCTTTATGGCGGAACCGGCCTGGGCCGTGCTGAGCTTCTGGGTGCCGCTGTACCTCGCCAAAGAGCACGGTATGGATTTGAAACAGATCGCGATGTTCGCCTGGCTGCCGTTCCTGGCCGCCGACCTCGGCAGCGTGGCGAGCGGCTACCTCACCCGGCTCTACACCCGCTGGTTTGGCTGCACCCGCGTCAACTCGGTGGTAGCCAGCTCCGTCACCGGCGCGTTTCTGATGATTTCTCTGGCCGTCGTGGCCGTGACCCGCGACCCGTATATCACCATCGTGCTGATCTCCATCGGCGGCTTCGGGCACCAGATCATCTCCTGCATGCTTAGCGCGCTGGTCGTGGAGTCGTTCGACAAAGGCCAGATGGCGACGGTCAACGGCATGCGCGGCTCGGCGGCGTGGATCGCCAGCTTCCTGTTCTCCCTTTTGATTGGGGTGACCGCCGACAAAATCGGCTTCAACCCGCTCTTTATCGCCATGGGCTTCTTTGACCTGCTTGGCGCTGTCTTCCTGGTGGCATTTATTGCTGAACGTCGCGCCAAGCGCGCCTGATAGTGGATGTATTGCATATGAAAAACCTGAAAAACTGGACCGTCGATACGCAGTCGGCGAATCATCTGGAACTGCTAATCGATAACCAGCACCGCCTGTGTCTGTATGTGCTGGAAGAGAATCTGTTCCGTGTGCTGATCAAACGTAAAGGCGAGCTGGCGCTGAACCGCACCTGGAGCATCGCGCCGGAACAAGATGTGCCGTGGGAAGGCCGCCGTCGTGACGATGTCAGCGGCTTCACCTGCCCTGCCTGGACGCTGACGCAGCAGGACGACACGTTAACCGTAGCGACTGAACAGCTGCGCGTCACCGTCCACCAGCCGCTGTGGCTGGAGTGGCACTACCGCAATGAGACGGGCGAGTGGCAGCCGCTGGTCAATGACCGCCCGACCAGCGCCTACCTGCTGAACGCCCACGGTGACGGCGTGGCGCACTATCTTAGCCGTCGTAAGGATGAACGTTTTTACGGTCTGGGTGAGAAAGCGGGTGATTTACAGCGCAACGGCAAACGCTATGAGATGCGTAACCTGGACGCGATGGGCTATAACGCGGCCAGCACCGATCCGCTTTACAAGCACATCCCGTTCACCCTCACCCGTCGCGATGACGTGAGCTACGGTCTGTTCTACGATAACCTGAGCAGCTGCTGGCTGGATCTGGGTAACGAGATCGACAACTATCACACTGCCTACCGCCGCTGGCAGGCGGAAGCGGGCGATATTGACTACTACCTCTTCACCGGCAAGCGCGTGCTGGACGTGACCAAAGCCTTCGTGCGCCTGACGGGGAAAACGCTGTTCGGACCGAAGTGGAGCCTGGGCTACAGCGGCTCGACCATGCACTACACCGACGCGCCGGACGCGCAAAACCAGCTGATGAACTTCATCCGCCTGTGCGATGAGCATGCCATTCCGTGCGACTCGTTCCAGCTCTCCTCCGGCTATACCTCGATTAACGGCAAGCGCTACGTCTTTAACTGGAACTACGACAAAGTGCCGCAGCCGAAGGTGATGAGCCAGGCGTTCCACGACGCGGGGCTGCGGCTTGCGGCCAACATCAAGCCGTGTCTGTTGCAGGATCATCCCCGCTACAGCGAAGTGGCGGAACGCGGCCTGTTCATTCGTGATTCAGAAACCGATGCGCCTGAACGTTCCAGCTTCTGGGATGACGAAGGATCGCATCTCGACTTCACCAACCCGCAGACGGTGCAGTGGTGGCAGCACGGCGTGACCACGCAGCTGCTGGAGATGGGCATCGACTCCACCTGGAACGACAACAACGAGTATGAAGTGTGGGACGGGGAAGCGCGCTGCTATGGCTTCGGTCAGGAAATCGCCATCAAGCACATTCGCCCGGTGATGCCGCTGCTGATGATGCGCGCCTCGCTGGAAGCGCAGCAGCGCTTTGCTCCGGAGAAACGTCCGTATCTGATCTCCCGCTCCGGCTGCGCCGGGATGCAGCGCTACGTTCAGACCTGGAGCGGCGACAACCGCACCAACTGGGACACCCTGCGTTATAACATCCGCATGGGGCTGGGCATGAGCCTGTCCGGACTGTTCAACGTCGGTCACGACGTCGGCGGTTTCTCCGGCGACAAGCCGGATGCCGAGCTGTTCGTGCGCTGGGTACAGAACGGCGTGATGCACCCGCGCTTTACCATTCACTCGTGGAACGATGATCACACGGTGAACGAGCCGTGGATGTACCCGGGCGTCACGCCTGCGATTCGCAGCGCCATTGAACTGCGCTACCGCCTGCTGCCGTATCTCTACACCCTGCTCTGGCAGGCGCACGCCGACGACGAGCCGATGCTGCGCCCGACCTTCCTCGATCATGAGCACGATGCGCAGACGTTTGAAGAGTGCGACGACTTCCTGCTGGGCCGTGACCTGCTGGTGGCCAGCGTCGTCGAAGCCGGGCAGCGCGAGCGCCGCGTCTGGCTGCCGGATAACGAAACCGGCTGGTACGATTTTTACACTCACGCGTGGTATGCGGGCGGGCAATCGATCGTCCTTGATGCGCCGCTGGAAAAACTGCCGCTGCTGGTGCGCGCCGGTGCCGGTTTGCCGCTCAGCGAACGCATCCGTCACGTGAGCGCCGATAAAGACGATACCCGTGAGCTGAAACTGTTCCCGGTGAAAGGCGTCGGCACCACCTCCGGGCTGCTGTTTGAGGATGACGGCGAAAGCTGGGGCTACCAGAACGGCAACGCGCTGTGGGTGGAATGGGAGATGGAGTGCGACGGCGCAAGTATCAACCTGAAGGTGAATGCGCGCGGCGACTATCGTCCGGCATGGAAGGCGCTGAAGGTGTCATTACCGGCGGGGGAAAAACGTACGCTGCGGGTGAACGGAGTTGAAGGGGGCGAGTGGGTGGTGTAGCGCGGCCTGTTGCCCTCACCCTAACCCTCTCCCACAGGGAGAGGGGATAGAACGTAGGCCGGGTAAGGCGAAGCCGCCACCCGGCTATTTTTTTAACTCTCGATACCTTTACTGCGCAGGTAATCTTCGTAGTTACCGGTGAAGTCCACCACGCGCTCTGGCGTAATTTCGATCACGCGGGTCGCCAGTGAGCTGACGAACTCCCGGTCGTGAGAGACGAAGATCAGGGTGCCCTGATACATCTCCAGCGCCATGTTCAGCGACTCAATAGATTCCATATCCAGGTGGTTAGTCGGTTCGTCCATCACCAGAATATTCGGTTTTTCCATCATCAGCTTGCCGAACAGCATACGGCCCTTTTCACCACCGGAGAGCACTTTGGCGGGCTTTTTGATGTCGTCCTGGCTGAACAGCAGACGCCCCAGAATGCTGCGTACCGCTTGTTCGTCGTCGCCTTCCTGCTTCCACTGGCTCATCCAGTCGAAGACGGTCAGATCGTTTTCAAACTCATATTCATGGTCCTGCGCGTAGTAACCAATCTGCGCGTTTTCAGACCATTTCACGGTACCGTTATCCGGTTGCAGTTCACCGACCAGGGTTTTCAGCATCGTGGATTTACCCACGCCGTTGGCGCCGAGGATGGCAATCTTCTCGCCCACTTCCAGCAGCAGGTTGAAGTTTTTGAACAGCGGGCCTTCATCGAAGCCTTTGGTGAGGGCTTCCACTTCCAGCGCGTTACGGAACAGCTTCTTGTCCTGCTCGAAGCGGATGAACGGGTTCTGACGGCTGGAGGCTTTAACCTCTTCCAGCTTGATTTTGTCGATCTGACGGGCACGCGACGTTGCCTGGCGCGATTTAGAGGCGTTGGCGCTGAAGCGGCTGACGAAGGATTGCAGGTCAGCAATCTGCGCTTTCTTCTTGGCGTTGTCGGCCAGCAGACGCTCGCGCGCCTGGGTTGCCGCCGTCATGTACTCATCGTAGTTGCCCGGATAAACGCGCAGCTCGCCGTAGTCCAGATCCGCCATGTGAGTACACACCATGTTCAGGAAGTGACGGTCGTGCGAGATGATGATCATGGTGCTGTCGCGATCGTTCAGCGTCTGCTCCAGCCAGCGGATGGTGTCGATGTCCAGGTTGTTCGTCGGTTCGTCGAGCAGCAGGATGTCCGGATTAGAGAACAGCGCCTGCGCCAGCAGCACACGCAGCTTCCAGCCTGGCGCGACTTCGCTCATCGGGCCGTAGTGCTGTTCAACCGGAATACCGACGCCCAGCAGCAGTTCGCCCGCACGCGCTTCCGCAGAGTAGCCGTCCATTTCGCCGTATTGCGTTTCCAGGTCGGCCACTTTGTAACCATCTTCTTCGCTCATCTCAGCGAGACCGTAGATACGATCGCGCTCCTGCTTCACTTCCCACAGCTCCGCGTGCCCCATGATCACGGTGTCGAGCACGGTGAACTCTTCGAAGGCGAACTGATCCTGACGCAGCTTACCGATGCGCTCGTTAGGGTCGAGCGACACGTTACCGAGCGTTGGCTCCAGGTCACCGCCGAGGATCTTCATAAAGGTGGATTTTCCGCTACCGTTGGCACCAATCAGGCCGTAACGGTTGCCGCCGCCAAATTTGACGGAAATGTTTTCGAACAGCGGCTTACTGCCAAACTGCATAGTGACGTTGCTGGTAACTAACACGGAGAGATTCCTGCGAAAAGTGTGATAAACGCGGCATTATGCCACAATTCCGAATTGAGATCCCGTGTTGCGGTAATCCACTAAACTTTAACAAAATCGAAAAAAATGTGATTTCGTACACATCTGAATTCCCAGTTAACGGGAATGCACATATAATGCGCTCCCATTACCGATTCAGACTTATCAACTCATCGCCAGAATGGCTTAGATACCTCGCATAACATGAACATGAAATTAACAACGCTTTTTGCGGCGGCGTTAGCCGTAGTAGGTTTTTGTAAGACCGCGTCTGCGGTGACGTATCCCCTGCCGACAGACGGAAGCCGTCTGGTGGGTGAAAACCAGGTGGTGACGGTGCCGGAAGGGAACTCTCAGCCGCTGGAATACTTCGCGGCGCAGTATCAGCTCGGTCTGTCGAACATGCTGGAGGCGAACCCGGGCGTTGACCCGTATCTGCCGAAAGCGGGTACCGTACTCAACATTCCACAGCAGCTGATCCTGCCGGATACCGTGCACGAAGGTATCGTGATTAACAGCGCCGAAATGCGTCTGTATTACTACCCGAAAGGCACCAACACCGTGATCGTGCTGCCTATCGGTATCGGTCAGCTGGGTAAAGACACTCCGCTGAACTGGACCACCAAAGTGGAGCGTAAGAAAGCGGGCCCAACCTGGACGCCGACCGCCAAAATGCACGCTGAGTACATTGCTGCCGGCGAACCGCTGCCAGCCGTTGTGCCTGCCGGCCCGGATAACCCGATGGGTCTGTACGCGCTGTACATTGGACGTCTGTATGCCATTCACGGTACTAACGCCAACTTCGGTATCGGCCTGCGCGTAAGCCACGGCTGCGTGCGTCTGCGTAATGAAGACATCAAATTCCTGTTCGATAACGTGCCGGTCGGTACGCGCGTGCAGTTCATTAACGAACCGGTGAAAGCGACGTCAGAGCCGGACGGCAGCCGTTACATTGAAGTGCATAACCCGCTGTCCACCAGCGAAGATCAGATCAACAACAACGAAATCGTACCGATTAAGCTGACCAGCGCGGTGCAGTCCGTCACCTCTCAGGCGGATGTTGACACGACCATCGTTGACCAGGCGATTCAGAACCGTTCCGGTATGCCGGTGCGTCTGAACTAATCGTGAGAATTAAAAAAGCGGGCCGCGGGGCCCGCTTTTTTTTATCCGTTATTCACGATAACGATGCCGCCATGGTCATAGCGATAGTGACAATGGGCGTACTCCAGCGGCGTACCATCTTCAAGATAGATCACCTGCTCTACCTCCAGCACCGGGTCGGTTGGCTCGCAGACAAGGTGTTGCATATCCAGCGCACTGGGCTTCAGCGCCCGCACCACCCGATACGATCCCATGATCTTCAGCCCCAGCGTCTCCTGTACATACCGGAATACCGAACTTTCAAGATGGGTTTTGTTCAGACCGGGCACCAGATTGAGCGGCATTACCGTAGCGTCCAGAGACATCGGCTCACCGTTCAGTAAACGCAGACGGATAAAGTCATAGATCGGCGTATCCGGATTTATCATCAGCGATGCCTGCTCTTTCTCGTTCGGGAAGCGCAGTTCGAAGTGCACCACCTGACTCGTCACCGTGCCTAAATGTTCCCAGGTTTTGGTCGCCCCGAAGTAGTCGCTGCCGGAGAGATCCCACTGGGAAAGCTGGAGGAAATTTTTGCGGATGAACGTGCCCTGCCCCTGTCGGGTATAAACCAGCCCTTCTACGATCAGCTGACGCATCGCCTGCTGAATGGTCATCCGGCTGGTGCTGAACTCCGCCGCCAGCGCAAACTGGTCCGGCAGAGGTTCATTGGCGGCGTACTGCTGGGTGATAATGCGTTTCTTAATTTCCCGCGCTATGGTGATGTACTTCGCCGCCATCGTCCTTCCTTAAATTAGTGTTCTGTCCCGCTGTTTTTCAACGCCACTCGCTCGGCAACTTTGAGGAAAGGCAGGTAGAAGAATACACCAAATACGATGATTGCCAACTGCACCACCACCGCCCGCCAGTCCCCCGCCGTCGCCAGCCAGGCGCTGAGGATCGGCGGGGTCGTCCACGGGATCATCACCACGCAGCGCGACATGAGCCCCAGCGTGGTACAGAGCCACGCAAAGTAAATCCCGATAGCGGGCAGCAGCACAAACGGGATCATTAGCGGCAGGTTAAAGACTATCGGCAGGCCGAAAATCACCGGCTCGTTGATGTTAAACAGACCCGGCGCCAGCGACAGACGCGCCACCTGCTTCGCTGATTTCTGTCTTGAGAAGATGAAGATAGCAATCAGCAATGAGATTGTGCTGCCCGTCCCGCCCACCATGCCAAAGGTCGGCACAAAGATGTTGTTGATGATGTGCGGGATCGGCTGGCCGTTGGCAAAGGCCAGCATATTCTCATTGGTATTGATCAGCAGGAATGGCTCCAGCACCACGCTGTTGACCACCGACTGATGAATACCGAGCGTGAACAGGAAGTTACCGAAGCTGTAAATGAAGATCGTCCCGGGCAGGCTGGTGTTGATCAGCCGCAGCGGCTGCTGAATAAATGTCGTAATGAGATGGATCAGATCCGTGTGCAGCACGTTCGCCAGTATAGCCGCCAGCACCGCAAACAGGGAGAGCGTGAGGATCGTCGGGATCAGCGCGGTAAAGGATTTGCTCACCGCTGGCGGTACGTTCTCCCCCAGCGAAATGTGCAGCGCCTTCAGCCGTGAAATGGCGATAAACAGCTCGGTTGAGAGCAGCCCAATCAGCACCCCGGCGAAAATCCCGGTGGAGCCGATATTGGCGAACGTCAGCACCTGGGTAACGTTTACCGTGGCGTCGCTGCCGACGGGGGTAATCTGTAAGCGCATCGGCATCATGATGATGAAACTGCTGACGGCGATAACCACTGCCGAGACCGGATTGTCGAAATCTTTGTTGCGCGCCAGCGACCAGGCGATCATCGGCGCCAGCAGCAGCGCGGCGATGTTCAGCGTGCCGTTGATGATCGCCTCGCCCCACACCTTAAACTGCGTGAGCGTGTCGCCCTCTAAGATCCAGGGGAACACCACGTTATTCACCAGCACAGCCAGACCGGCGAGGATGAAAATCGGCATTACCGTGGCGAAGGCATCGCGCAGGGAGCGAAGATGCACCTGGTTTGCCAGGCGCGCCGAGAACTCAACAAATTTATCGACAAAAGACTGCATGTGCGGTGTTATTTTTGTTTCAGACATAGCGGATAGTTCCCATCAATCAGTCACAAAAACGGCCCGGCAGCGTACGGCTTACATCTCGCGTCCGTTGGTATGGATAACCTGTTTTAACCACGCATAGCTCTTCTTCGGCACGCGCTTCAGGTCTTTCAGGTCGTGATTTTCACGGTTGACGTAGACCACGCCGTAGCGCTTGCGCATGTCACCCTGGGAGCTGAGAATGTCAATCAACCCCCAGCCGAGATAGCCCAATACCTCTGCCCCGTCCTCGAACATCGCCTCTTTCATGGCCTCGATATGCGCCCGGTGGTAGTCGATGCGGTAGGTATCCTCTATGGGGTTTACGCCATCCCAGGACTCAATCACCCCAATGCCGTTCTCAATCGGGAATACTGGCATCCGCCAGTCGTTGGCATAGCGGGTGATGATGGTGCGAAAGCCCAGCGGATCGATCTGCCAGTTCCACTCGGTGGCCTTCAGGTACGGATTGTTTTTCTCGCCGTGCAGCAGGTAAGAGTTCACCGGCGTGCCTTCCGGGATGGCATCGCTGTCCAGCGTTTTGCTGGCGTAGTAGCTGAAGGCCATAAAGTCGTTCTTCGTGCGCGCAAACAGCGCGAGATCGTCTGCGCGGTAGATATCGCCGAAGCCTTCCTGCTCCACCACCGCCATCACCGCCGGGCTGTAGCCCTGGCCCGCGAAGACGCGCAGCAGGTTCTGGTTGAGGAATTCGTCGTACTGCTGGGCGCAGAAGATGTCACGCGGTTTGCAGGTGGCCGGATAAATCAGCTGGTGCGCCAGCATGCCGCCCATCAGCTTGCCCGGCTTAGTCTGGTGCAGGTACTCGGTCAGCGCCATGTGCGCCACCATGGTGTGATGCTGCACTTCGTACAGCTCGCGCAGGGTTTCCTCCCCCTTCATATAGCCGGAGATGCGAAAGGCTATCGGCATGTGGAAAATATTCTGCTCGTTAAAGGTCAGCCAGTACTTCACCCGGTCACCAAAGCAGTCGATCATCTTTTTGCCGTAGCGGATAAACGCCTCCACGACGCGACGATCGTTAAATCCGTTGTACTCCTGTGCCAGCGCCAGCGGCATATCGAAGTGGTAGAGGCAGACCATCGGCTCGATACCGCGGGCGATCAGATCGTCGATAAAGCGGTCGTAAAAGGCGATACCCTCGTCGTTAAAATCGCCGTCACCCTGCGGGCAGACGCGGCTCCAGGAGATCTGGAAGCGGTAGCAGTTCATGCCCAGATCCTGCATCAAATCAAAGTCTTCCCGATAACGGTGGTAGGAGTCGGTGGCCACTTTCCAGTCAGAGATATTTTCACCGGCTTCGCGAATGTCGTACACCGACATCCCCTTTCCGCCCTCATTCCAAGCCCCTTCCGTCTGCATGCTCGACACCGAGTTGCCCCATAAGAAGTTGGCTGGCAGTGATTGATTCATGGTTGTCTCCTATATGACTAGTCATTTAAATGATATGACTAGTCATATAGCCGGAGATGAAATTTCGATCAAAGGGGAGGAACGATTTTTGTGAGATGGGTTTGAATAATGACGAAGGATGTCTTGCGAACTGCGCCCTGGCAGCAAGTCCTATTGCTGCCAGACGTAAATGAGTCTGCGCAATTCAGGGGAAAGATGCCGAACCGCCGAACTCCATATAGATTTTTGCCAGATTATTTAACTGGTTAAAGCGATTTTCATACAGTGCCAGTTCGGCCTGACGGCGTTTCTCCTGAGCATCAAGCCAGAAAGAAATTCGCATCGCGCCCTGGCGATAGCGAACTTCGTTTAGCCTCTCTGATTTTTTCGCCAGTTCCAGGCCTTCACGTAGAAGCGTCTCCTGTTCCAGGAGTTGATGACGCAAAGCAAGCGCATCTTCTATGCTACTCATCGCCTTGTAAAGTTCCTGTTTAAACTCCAGAACCCGTTGCTCGTAGTCGTTGCGGGCAATCTTCACGTCCATGCCCCTTTCTCTCCATTCCAGGAACGGCAGGGTCAGGTTTGCTCCAACAGAGCCTACAGGATTTTCCAGGAAGGCCATAAGGCTGCTGCTGCTGGTGCCAAGCGAGCCGGTCAGACTAAACGCTGGATAAAATGCAGTACGCTGGACATCAACGGTGGCCAATGCTTCCCGTACCCGCCACTCTTTAGCGCTGATATCGGGTCGATGCCGCAGCACGTTGACCGGGATCTTTCCACTGACCTGCGGCAGTGGTCCCATTGGTAACGCTTTCGGTTCGACTATCGCGCTGCCCGGCGCGGTTCCAAGCAAAACGGCTTGCTGATTGAGCGCCTGTAAACGTTCATTCTTCAACGCCGCCAGCCTGTTTTCCTGCGAAAGCACGCCCTGCTGAGCATCCACAACATCCAGAGAGGAGGCACCGCCCGCGGCATAGCGCGCGTTAGCCAGGCGCAGCGTCTCTTTTGCATAGTCGATGCTTTGTTGCAGGACAGACAGCTGCTGGTTAATAAAGCCTAAGCGCCAGTAATTATTACTGGCATTTGAAAGCAGCGTCAGGCGTGCAGAACGCAGATCTTCTTCCGAGGCAAAACGTGCCCACGCCTTCGCATCGCGCTGCCGCGCTATTTTGCCCCACAGATCCAGCTCATAGCTGGTATTAATACTGGCAACGCTGCCCCTGCTCCAGTGGGCTGAGCTGTTCAGCTGTTTTTTACCGTCAAGCGCGAGCGAACCTTTTAGTCCCGGATCGTTTGTGATGCCAATCCGCTCTTCTTCCAGGCGGGCGCCATAAACACGCAATATTGCTCCAGCGACATCGTTATTGCGCACCATCACCTGCCGCAGCCAGCCGTCGAGGTCTGGATCGTTAAAGGCCTGCCAGTCGAACGGCATCCTCTCCTCCGCAGCATCCGCCTGATACCAGTTGGCAGGATATTTCACCTCAGGAGGCTGATAGTCGCTTTTCAGAGAGTCGGCGCAGCCAGCACTAAGCAGGACAGCAAGGCATACCGTTAAAGGGGATAATATTTTCATGGGTTACTCGCTGGCCAGTGAAACGACCGGATCCATCCTTGCTGCCTTGCGGGCAGGGAGATAACCAAAGATCATGCCGATTAAAGTTGAGCAGAAGAATGCGGCAGCAGCGGCCTGCCACGAATAAATGGCGGTGAAAATGCCCCCTGCCAGCGCGGTGAACAGCGCTCCGGCGGCATACGACAGTGCAATACCTAACACTCCGCCTATTAGACATACCAGCACAGCCTCAATCATAAACTGCTGCATGATATCGCCCTGACGCGCACCGACCGCCATTCGTACGCCAATCTCATGGGTCCGTTCCGTGACCGACACCAGCATGATATTCATCACCCCAATGCTGCCGATCATCAGCGAGATGCAGGCCACCATCAGAATCAGGATGCTAAAGGTCATTGAGGTCCGTTCGATTGATTGTCGAATCTGCTCGAAATTATAAAGCTGGAAGTCTTTCACGCCGTGGCGTTGAGTGAGAAGCTGAGAAATAGCGCTGACCGCTGCCTCGTTGGCAACATCATCCTTAAGCCTTACGCTGATGCTGGTCAACACCGGTTTTCCTGTCATTCGATACATCACCGTGCTGTAAGGCATCCAGACGTTAATGCGATTAGGCGCATAGCTTCGGCTGTTCCCTTTGGCGATGCCGACAACCCGTGCAGGCACGGAACCCAGAAAAACGATTTGCCCAAGTGCCTTGAGTCCCGCATCGTCAAATAACGCCTTGCGGGCGTTTTCATCAATGATGACTTCCTGCGAGGCATTTCGATCGTCCTGGAAAGTTGATCCCTGCAACAGTTCAATACCGTTTACGCGAAAATGATCGCGCCCAACGCCATTGATCGTGGCGGTAGCGGATTTACCCAGAAAGCGAATGTTGTCGGAAGCGTTAACTTCGGGGCTGACGCTGTCAACAAACCCCTGCTTTGCTAATGCTTCGGCGTCTGCCGGGACCAGTGTACGAATGGCTTCAGTGCTGTCGTCAAAGAAATCCCTTCCCGGGTAGATGCTCACCACGTTGGTTCCAAGCTCCTTGATATTATCAAGGGTTCGCTGTTTCGCGCCTTCTCCCAGTGCCACCACCGTAACAACCGCGGCGATACCAAAAATAATGCCCGTCATGGTTAACGTCGTGCGCAGGCGATGCGCATTCATCGCTTTTAACGCCATGTGCAGGGATTCACGGGTACGGTCAACAATACTTTGCCACCAGCTTTGCTGAACGCTGTCAGGTCGTTTAAGGGCAACCCCGGAGGTAACACGACTGCCGGTATCAGAAATAATTTCACCGTCACGCAGCTCAATAATACGGTTAGCATGCTGCGCTACCTTCATATCATGTGTCACCATAACCACGGTATGGCCACGCTGATTCAGTTCACTGAGTATTGACAGTACCTCCTGACCGGACTGCGTATCCAGCGCGCCGGTGGGTTCATCCGCCAGAATGATTTCACCGCCGTTAATCAGCGAGCGGGCAATACTCACACGCTGCTGCTGGCCGCCTGAAAGCTCTCCCGGTTTATGATGTTCACGACCTTCCAGCCCGAGTCTTCCAAGCAATGTCGCCGCGCGCAGACGGCGCTTTTCGCGCTCACTATTGGCATAAATCGCCGGAATTTCAACGTTACTTAACGCGCTCAGGTCGGGCATTAAATGATAACGCTGGAAGATAAAACCGATGTGCTCACGGCGGATCCTTGCCAGATCGTCAGGTGAAAGCTGGGCGCCATTTTGACCGCTGATAAAGTAATCGCCACAATCAGGGACATCGAGACAGCCCATAATATTCATCAGGGTTGACTTACCGGAACCGGAGGCGCCGATGATCGCGACCATCTCCCCAGCAGCGATAGTCAAATCAATCCCTTTAAGCACGGTGAGATCCTGTCCACCGTTCCTGTAGGTGCGGCTGATGCCCTTGAGTTCTATGATATTACTCAAGATACAAACCCTTCCCCGGGCGCTTTTTCACCCGGCTGCGATAACACAACATGTTCCCCGACTTTTACACCGTCCAGGATCTGGATATCCACACTGTTAGTAATGCCGGTTTTGACCTCACGGGTTTCCAGCCGGTTATCACTGGTCAATATCTGCACCTGCTGTTTGTTGCCACTCACCTTGTGCACAGCCTGAATCGGCACCAGTAACGTATTTTTAGCTTCTCCAGCCAGCAAGGTCACCTGTGCTGTCATGGCAATTCGCAGCCGATTTTCTGGATTGGGGACATCCAGCAGCGCGTTGTAGTACACCGAAGCATTTGACGTGCCTGACCCTGAGGCTGAGCTACTGCTGGCAAGGCTATCATCTTTCATAACCGACTCAGGTGCCAGTTCAACGGTACGTAACGTGGCGTCATAATGCTTATCCGGCTCAGAGAAAATGGTGAATCTGGCTTTCTGTCCCGGTGAAATTCGCGTGATATCCGCCTCAGAGATCTGGGCTTTAATTGTCATCACGTCCAGACGTGCGAGTTTGATAATGGTCGGCGCACTTTGGCTGGAGTTAACCGTTTGGCCCTGTTGGGTGACAACGGCAATAACAATGCCGTCCATGGGAGCAACAACTTTTGTATAACCCAAATCGACCTTTTTCTTGTCGACATCAATTTGCGCCTGGACGAGTTTGGCATTCAGTGCCGATAGCTCAGCGCGGGTACTGGCCAGCGTGGTTTCAGCCGTTTCGAAATCTTCTCTCGAGCTGGCATCCTCATTTAACATCTGGCGCTGGCGCTTAAAACGCAATGAGGCTTGCTTCAACTGCGCCTGCTTAGCCTGAAGGTCCGCTTTTACCACGTTGAGAGCAGCTTCTGCGTTGCGTAAATCATTCCGCTGCGGCACGTCATCAATTTCAGCGATGAGCTGCCCTTTAGTGACACGATCGCCTAACTTCACCTTCAGCGACTTAACCTGGCCAGAAACCTGTGCCCCAACGTTGACCCGCTCAATCGCATCAATTCGACCGGTAGCAAGTACGGCGTTTTCAATATCGCCGATGCGTACTGGAGCGGTAACATACTCGGGAACCTCGGGGCTTCTCAGGAAGAAGAACAAGGCGATGCTAAAAATAATTAGCAGAGCCGCAGCACAGGTCATTACGCGTCGGGGAGGGAATTTTGTTAACATTACGCAGGTTTTCCATAACGATAAACAGCAGTGAATCAGGCATCATAGTAACATCGCCAGTATTTACGGGAGGTAAACCCGCGCTATTTGGTGAAGTAGCGTCATCGTAGACCCCCGCCATCAATTACACAGAATCACCAGGTCCGCCTGTAAACCGCCGCAAGCGTGGGATTTTGTGCCTAAATCCACAGAGTCCCCTTTTGCTGAGCCCCACCTGCGATTTTTCCCATAATCGATTCATTGTGCATTAAGTGCTTAATTATAGTTGCAACTCACATATGATAATAGTAATTATTATCATTAGCATTTGCACTGATGGTTTATCTGGCAAGGTATACAGAGGTATCAGGAAACAAGCCTCTCCAGGTTTGTTGAACGGTCTCACACTCAACAAATGCATCTGAACACCGCGGCGTGGCAGCACGACGCCTGGGCTGTTCAAAAGGACAACGGCGCGTAAGCGTTAATGGAAGCCGGGACAAGGAATTCCCGATTCACCAGCCTACGTCACGGAACAGTCAGCGACAGGACCGTTCGTAAGGCTGATGAAACTCAAAAAGGACGCAGCGTCTGTCAAAGCAGGCTTAACGAAAATTAACGTCCTGCTGCTGGCATATGACTGCGTCGACTTCCTGATTTAGTTCGTCAAGCGGAGAGGGATTTTCTCATGCGTATTTTGTTTGTAGGCCCGCCTCTCTATGGGCTGCTGTATCCTGTGCTGTCTCTGGCACAGGCGTTTCGCGTTAACGGCCATGAAGTGCTGATCGCCAGCGGAGGAAAATTCGCCCAAAAAGCGGCAGAAGCAGGGCTGGTGGTATTTGACGCCGCACCCGGTTTTGATTCTGAAGCTGACTATCGCCGCCGCGAGGCACAGCGAAAAGAAAGCAACATCGGCACAAAAATGGGCAACTTCTCATTCTTCAGCGAAGAGATGGCCGACCACCTGGTGGAGTTTGCCGGACACTGGCGGCCCGATCTCATCATCTACCCGCCGCTCGGCGTCATCGGGCCTCTGATTGCCGCCAAATACGATATACCGGTCGTAATGCAAACCGTCGGCTTCGGCCATACGCCCTGGCATATCAAAGGCGTAACGCGTTCGCTCGCGGACGCCTATCATCGCCACGGCGTTGGGGCCGCACCGCGCGATATGGCCTGGATCGACGTAACACCACCGAGCATGAGCATTCTTGAAAACGACGGAGAACCCATTATTCCCATGCAGTACGTCCCGTACAACGGCGGCGCGGTGTGGGAACCGTGGTGGGAGAGGACGCCCGACCGTAAACGTCTGCTGGTGAGTCTCGGTACCGTCAAACCGATGGTCGACGGCCTTGACCTGATCGCCTGGGTGATGGATTCCGCCAGTGAAGTCGATGCCGAGATCATCCTGCATCTTTCGGCCAATGCGCGGTCGGATCTGCGCTCACTGCCCTCAAATGTTCGCCTGGTCGACTGGATACCCATGGGAGCCTTCCTGAACGGCGCAGATGGCTTCATTCATCATGGTGGCGCGGGCAATACCCTGACGGCGCTGCACGCCGGTATTCCACAGATCGTCTTCGGCCAGGGTGCCGATCGCCCGGTAAATGCCCGCGCTGTTGTCGAACGCGGCTGCGGGATCATCCCCGGCGACGACGGCCTGTCGAGCAGCATGATCAATGCTTTCCTCGACAATCGCGCGCTTCGCGACGCCTCTGAAGAGGTAGCGGCGGAAATGGCAGCGCAACCCTGTCCGAGCGAGGTGGCGAAAAGCCTGATCGCGAGGGTACAGAAAGGGTAGCCACTACGCCGTCATGACGATCATACGCCAGCACGCATCCAGGAGATACGCCCGTAACAATGCGGGACCGGATCGGGCTGGCGCTTTTTTTTGCACAGCGATCCGACTTGGATCCTATTGTTTACAGACGGAGGAGGCTTAATGCCTGCGACTCACTCTCCCACTCCTGCGCGGTCCTGGATAGTTCGCCTGGCACGCGTGTGCTGGGAACGTAAGAAACTTAGCATCATCGTAGTGGTAGCGTCGGTCTCGACCATTCTGCTGGCCGCGCTGACGCCGTTGCTGACAAGGCAAGCGGTGAACGACGCGCTGGCGGGCAATCCGACTCGTCTGCCGTGGCTGGCCTGCGGGCTATTGCTGATTGCCTTTTTTGATTTCATCGGTAACTACGTGCGCCGCGGTTATGCCGGGGAGCTCTCGCTCTGGGTGCAGCACACCCTGCGAGGACGGGCATTCGACAGTATTCAAAAACTTGACGGCGCAGGCCAGGACGCACTGCGCACCGGGCAGGTGATTTCACGGACCAACAGCGATCTGCAGCAGGTGCATACCCTGCTACAGATGTGCCCGGTGCCGCTGGCGGTGTTCACTTATTACATTGCCGGCATTGCCGTGATGCTGTGGATGTCACCCGCCATGACGCTCATCGTCGTGTGCGTACTGGCATGCCTGGCTATCACTGCGCTGCGCGCGCGTCGCCGGGTCTTTGCGCAAACCGGGCTGGCCTCGGACCGACTGGCAAATCTCACCGAACATATGCGCGAGGTGCTGGCGCAGATCTCAGTGGTAAAATCCTGCGTGGCGGAGCTGCGTGAAACGCGCTGGCTGGATCGCCAGTCGCGGCAGATGGTGCGGGTACGCATCGGCGCGGCCATCTCGCAGGCGATGCCAGGTGCCACCATGCTGGCGCTACCGGTGCTCGGGCAAATCGTCCTGCTGTGCTACGGCGGCTGGTCGGTTATGCACGGTCGCATCGATCTCGGCACCTTCGTGGCGTTTGCCAGCTTCCTCGCGATGCTGACCGGGCCAACCCGTGTACTGGCATCGTTTCTGGTTATCGCCCAGCGCACCCAGGCGTCCGTGGAGCGCGTGTTTGCTCTGATCGACACCCGTTCGCAGATGGAAGACGGGACGGAGGCGGTTAACGGTCAGGTTATCGGGCTGCAACTGGAGAATATGAGCTTCGAGTACCGTGGCGGCAGACGCATCCTCAGCGATGTCTCCTTTTCCCTGCACGCCGGTGAAACGGTGGCGGTAGTGGGCGCATCGGGTTCCGGGAAATCCACGCTGCTGATGCTGCTGGCGCGTTTTTACGATCCCAGCGCCGGAGAGATATGGCTCAACACCAGCGCAGGCCGACAGAACCTCCGCGATCTCAGGCTGGAGGCGCTTCGTCGTCGGGTAGGCGTTGTGTTTGAGGATGCTTTTCTGTTTGCCGGTACGGTGGCGGAAAATATCGCCTACGGGCACCCTCAGGCAACGGCGGACGACATTCGCCTCGCGGCGAGGGCAGCAGGAGCCAGCGATTTTATCAACGCCCTGCCGAAAGGTTTCGATACCCAATTAACCGAACGCGGTACGAATCTTTCCGGCGGACAGAGGCAGCGAATCGCGCTGGCACGGGCGCTCATTACCGCGCCGGAAGTGTTGATCCTCGATGACACCACCTCGGCGGTCGATGCCGGTACTGAAGCGGAGATCAACACCGCGCTGAGTCGCTATGCTGACGAAAAGCATATGCTGCTGGTGATTGCCCGACGCCGTTCGACGCTTCAGTTAGCCAGCCGGATTGTGGTGCTGGATAAGGGCCGGGTGGTGGACACCGGAACCCAGGCAGAACTTGAAGCGCGCTGTCCGGCGTTCCGCGCGCTGATGACCGGCGACGGCGATTTCCTCGCGCCTTCCCACAGTGGGCCTAACGGATTGTGGCCGACCGTACCAGCGGCACAAGACGATGCGGCGCAGACGGGGGATAAAAGCTTTATCGCCCGTATGACGCGCGTGCCGGAAAATGCAGTACAGCAGGCGCTGGCCGGTAAAGGCCGCAAAGTCACGTCGCTGCTGAAGCCCGTGGCGTGGATGTTCGTCATCGCCGCCCTGCTGATCGCCCTCGATTCGGCGGCAGGCGTCGGGGTACTGATACTGCTGCAGCGCGGCATTGACTCCGGCGTTGCCACAGGCGATATGTCGACTATCGGCCTCTGTGCCCTATTCGCCCTGTGCCTGGTGGCCGTGAGCTGGTGCTGTTATTCACTACAGACTGTCTTCGCCGCCAGAGCGGCAGAGTCAGTCCAGCATACGGTGCGCTTGCGCAGCTTCGGCCATATGCTGCGTCTTGGTCTCCCCTGGCATGAAAAGCATGTCGATTCGCGTCTGACCCGCATGACCGTAGATGTGGACTCTCTCGCCCGCTTTCTGCAAAACGGCCTTGCCGGTGCAGCCACCAGCCTGGTGACAATGTTCGCCATCGCCGCCGCCATGTTCTGGCTCGACCCGCTCCTGGCGCTGACGGCATTAAGCGCGGTGCCAGTGGTCGCACTGGCAACCTGGATTTATCGCCGCCTCAGCTCCCCTGCTTATGCGCAGGCGCGGCTGGAAATAGGCAAAGTCAACAGCACCCTGCAGGAGAAAGTCTCCGGCTTGCGCGTTGTGCAATCGCATGGCCAGCAGGAACAGGAAGCCGCCCGGCTGCGCGCGTTATCGGATCGGTTCCGTGCGACCCGCGTACGTGCGCAAAAATACCTTGCCGTCTATTTCCCGTTCCTGACCTTCTGCACCGAGGCCTCCTATGCCGCCGTTCTTCTGGTGGGTGCATCGCGAGTCGCCGAAGGCGAAATGACCGCCGGGGTGCTGGCGGCTTTCTTCCTGCTGCTGGGGCAATTCTATGGGCCAGTGCAGCAGTTATCAGGAATTGTCGACGCCTGGCAGCAGGCGACGGCCAGCGGCAAACATATCAATGAACTGCTGGCGACCGAAGGCACAGAGAACATCGAGCCCTCTTCCGCACCGCCCGCCACCGGCGCGCTGCATCTTGATGAGGTCACGTTCAGTTATCCCGACAGTCCTCAACCCGCGCTGAACAAACTTACCCTGACAATCCCTGAGGGAAGGGTCGTCGCGGTCGTTGGTCGCAGCGGTGCGGGTAAGTCAACGCTGATTAAGCTGATCGCCGGATTGTATTCCCCCACCCACGGCAGGATCAGCATTGGCGATCGGATAATTGATGATGCCTCGCTTGCCGATTACCGTCGCCAGATTGGGCTGGTCGATCAGGATGTGGCGTTGTTTAGTGGTGATATCGCGGAAAACATTCGTTATTCACGGCCATCCAGTACCAATGACGACGTTGAGATTGCCTCTCAACAGGCAGGGCTGTATGAGACGGTGCGCAATCTGCCGCAGGGATTCCGCACACCGGTGAATAACGGCGGTGCCGATCTGTCCGCAGGTCAGCGCCAGCTGATTGCGCTGGCCCGCGCACAACTGGCGAATGCTCACATCCTGCTGCTCGATGAAGCCACGTCACGCCTGGATCGCACATCCGAAGAGCGATTGATGTCATCGTTAACAGACGTCGCGCACACCGGGAAGCACCTGGCGCTGATTGTGGCGCACCGTCTGACCACCGCGCAGCGCTGCGATCTGATTGCCGTTATCGATAAGGGGCAGCTTGCGGAATACGGCACCCACGAACAGCTGTTAGCGGCCGGCGGCCTCTACACCCGCTTGTGGCATGACAGCGTCGGCAGCTCTGTTCCCCATCGCCAGCACGACATCACGGGGGAAATCGTGGAAGAGTAATTGCGCACGTAAGACATTACAAAACACGCGCTAAAGCGGCTGTTCCCGGAATAGCCGCTTTAGCTATTTATACTGACACCCTTCATATTCAAAGAGAGTGAATGCTGAACATGCAACAACATCCCTCTGCTATCGCCAGGCTGCGCAGCCAGCTGGCAGCAGGCCACATTGCTAACCTTTCTGACTTCTGGCGAGACGCTGAGTCGCTAAATGTACCGCTGGTGACGCCAGTCGACGGAGCGAAAGACGAGCGTGATGTGACATTTCTGTGGCGCGCCAGGCACCCTCTACAGGGCGTTTATCTGCGTCTGAATCGGGTGACGGATAAAGAGCACGTGGCGAAAGGGATGATGACCGCCCTTCCCGCGACGGATATCTGGACTCTGACACTGCGTTTACCCGCAAGCTACTGCGGCTCCTATTCGCTGGTGGAAATCCCCCCCGGCACCCCGGCCGAGACGATTGCACAGTCCGGAGGCCGCTTTGCTACCCTCGTCGGGCACGCCGATCCGCTAAACAAAACGCCGGGGATCAACGTTCGGGGAAGCACACAGGAGTCGGTGCTGGCGCTTGATAAAGCCCCCGCCCAGTCCGAATGGCGCGGCGGGTCACCCAGCGGGCAATTGCTTACCTCGGCGCGCACTCTCGCCGGGGAATCGCGCCGGGTTCGGCTCTATCTGCCGGACGTTGATGTTTCGCAGCCCCTCGGCCTGGTGGTACTGCCCGATGGTGAAACCTGGTTCGATCACCTTGGCGTATGCGCGGCAATTGACGCCGCCATAAACAACGGACGCATCGTGCCTGTGGCTGTACTTGGCATCGACAATATCGATGAACACGAGCGAACTGCGATACTCGGCGGGCGCAGCGAGCTGATAAAGGATATCGCCGACCAGTTGTTGCCGACGATCCGCGCCGAACACCCGCAGCGGCGGTGGGCAGACCGTTCGCGCACCGTGCTGGCCGGACAGAGCCTCGGCGGGGTCAGCGCGCTCATGGCCGCTCGTTACGCACCGGAAACGTTCGGGCTGGCGCTCAGCCACTCCCCTTCGATGTGGTGGACGCCAGAGGGTGCCAGCCGGCCAAACGTGTTCAGCGAAACCGATACGTCATGGGTGAGCGAACATCTGCTTTCTGCCCCGCCGCAGGGCGTGCGCATCCGCCTGTGCGTGGGATCGCTGGAAGGTTCGACGGTACCCCACGTTCAGCGGCTGCATCAGCAGTTGCTTACCGCTGGCGTCGACAGCCATTGCGCAATGTATACCGGGGGTCACGATTACGCATGGTGGCGCGGCGCACTGATTGACGGGCTTGGTTTACTCCAGGGTTGACTTGACCCGCGAACACTTTCAGGCAACTGTACAGGCTTCCTGAATAAAGAAAATGTCACCTGCGGAAAAGGAATAAACATCAGATGTATGCCCGCGAGTATCGCCCAACACGCTCACGCAAGGCGCTTGTCACTCTTCTTTCTGGTCTCACCCTTATCTGGAATGCGCACGCTTTCGCAAAGCCGGATATGCAGCCACTGGGGCCGAATATCGCCGATAAAGGCTCTGCGTTTTACCATTTCAGCGTCAACTCGTTCGACTCCGCCGATGGCAGCCGCCATTATCGGGTATGGACGGCCGTGCCAAATAAAGCCGCACCGGCGTCGGGCTACCCGATTTTATATATGCTCGACGGCAACGCAGTTATGGACCGCCTGAACGACGACCTGCTCAAACAGCTGGCAGAAAAATCACCGCCGGTGATTGTGGCTGTCGGGTATCAGACCAACCTCCCCTTCGATCTCAACGGCAGGGCCTACGACTATACGCCAGCAGCAGAAAGCGGCAAAACGGATACCCGCAGCCGTAAGAGTGGGGGTAGCAACGACTTCCGCCAGTTACTGGAAACGCGTATAGCGCCAAAGGTGGAACAGGGATTGAATATCGATCGGCAGCGTCGCGGCCTGTGGGGGCACTCCTACGGCGGCCTGTTCGTGCTGGATGCATGGCTGTCTTCCCCTTATTTCCGGACGTATTACAGCGCCAGCCCGTCGTTGGGCAGAGGCCATGATGCGCTACTGAGCCGCATCACGGCGGTTGAGCCGTCGCAATACTGCGCCAGGCGCCTGATGATAATGGAAGGTTCGGCGACACCGGGCGATAACCGGGAAACGCATGCTGCCGGAGTGCTGACGAAAATTCATGCCACCCTCGCCACGCTGGAAGATAAAGGCGTCAATGCCGCCTTTTGGGATTTCCCAAACCTGGGACACGGGCCGATGTTCAACGCCTCCTTCCGCGGAGCGCTGTTAGATATCAGTGGTGAAAACGCAGGTAACACAGCAGGCTGTCATTCATTAAGCCGCTAAACACTGCCCGCCTTGACGCGGGCAGTACACCTGTAACACTACGATCAAAATGACGCGGTAACACCGGCATAATAAGCCCGGCCAGGCTCGTTATAGGTATTCGCCCCTTCGGAAGATCGGTAAATCTGTTTATCTAAGATATTGCTGACACCAACGTTAAGACGCAGATTTTTATTAATATCGTAATTGAAGTTCGTCCCCACCAGCGAATAAGCGCCCAGCTCTTTACCTGACAGACCGCCAGTATCTTCACTACGAGTTTCCGAATGAGTACGCGGTTTTTGTCTGCCGTATAACGTCCAGTTGACGCTGGCAGAGAACGCCTGGGTGATGGTCCAGTCAAGCGAGTTATTAATGGTGTATTTCGGGATGATCGACAGCGGATTACCGGTGTCTTTTTGCTCCGAGGTGATCATCCAGGTGGCATTGGTATTCCAGTTCAGACGATCTTTCACCAGCGGGAACGCCATGCTGGCTTCGATACCGTCCACCAGCGCTTTCCCGCCGTTCTGCCACTGGAGAATATATGCGCCGGAAGCGGTTTGCCCGATAACATTATCCCCGGCCACGATCTTATTCTGGTAGTCATTGCGGAAGTAGGTCACGCTGGCATGGTAATCTTCCCAGGCGAACTCCAGCCCAATTTCTTTATTGATGCTAATTTCCGGATCGAGATCTTTATTACCGATCAGGTAGCAGCCGCCCGATGTAATATCTTTTGGACAACCGTTGCCTTTCGAGTAGAGCAGATAACCTTCGCTGGATTGATACAGGTTTGGTGCTTTAAAGGTTCGGGCAATCCCCGCTTTGACTTTGAAGTAATCCCCCAATTCCTGCGAGAGGTTCAGGCTGGGGCTGAAGTTACCGCCGGAATCGTTGAGATAATCAAAGCGCAGGCCGGGAATGATATTCGTGCCGGGAACCGGCTCAATATTATCTTCAATATACAGCGCACTGATTTGGGAATGGTTTTTACTGCTGCGATCCGCAGCCGAGCCAGAAATGCCGCCGATATCACTGTCATCCACGGTCAGGCTGGTAGAGGAAGGATCGTCGAGCTCATCGCGGCTCCACTCCGCACCCACGGTCAGCGTTTGATCGACCAGCGCATTCAGCGGAATATTAAGCTCGCCGCTGGTTCGCCAGGAGCTCAGGCGATTGGTCGTGAACTTTTCATCCGCCGAAATACGCCCTTCACCGCCGCCGGATAATCCTTCATTCATGCGGGTGTTATTGGTTTTCTCGTAATAGATACCAAAACGGCTTTGACCCCAGTCCCAGATACCATTATGTGTAATGCCATAATTCTGCCGGTACAGGCGGTTCGTCTCTTCGCCGGATTTCGCCAGGCTTTCAGTGACGGCACTGGAAGAACTGTTTTGCGTATCGCCTGCATAGATATTCCCCTGGCGGCTATATCCGGCTTCGAAATCGATAATTTGCTGCGGATTTAATTTCCACGAGACAACGCCGTTAATATCTTTGTTGCGCACCCCTTCATGCCCGGCCGCGTTTTTCGTACCGGCCGAGGAGTTAATATCCCAGCTGTCGGCATCGGTTTTATTCAGGTTTCCGTACAGGCGCATGGTCAGCGCATCGCCAGCCAGCGGCCCGCTAAGGCTGAAGTTGGCGCGACGCGTAGCGCCTTCGTCGCTGCTTTCCGGCTGGTTGGTGTATAACGACAGCGAACCGTGCCAGTCGTTGGTAGGGCGTTTGGTAATGATGTTCACCACCCCGCCCGCTGCGCCCGAACCGTAGCGTGCCGCCGCAGGGCCGCGGATCACTTCAATACGCTCAACCTGTTCCGGTGGCACCCAGTTGGTGTCGCCGCGGGTATCACGCTCTCCACGCCAGCTATAACGCACGGCGTTGCGCGACGTCACCGGCACACCATCAATTAAAATTAAGGTGTTCTCCGGCCCCATGCCGCGAATGTCGATCTGGCGGTTATTACCACGTGTACCCGAGGCGCTGTTGCCGGTCAGATTGACACCGGGCATTTTGCGAATAATATCGGAGAGATCGTTGACCGGAGGGTTCTTTTTAATATCTTCGCTGGTAATAATCGACACGCCCGGCTGCTGTTTGAGTACCTGCTCAGCGGTGGCTTCCACCACCAGGGTCTCGTCGTTATCATCGGAGGATTTTGCCAGTGATACCTGACTGTTCAACCCTGCCAGGAGCGCAGTGAGCGGCCAGAAGATCTTGATAATTCTCATACCCATTCCCTAATACATGCCTAACGTAAAAATGATCGATCGTTAAGCTCACATCCTTGCCAGATATTTTAAACTGCCATTATTTTTATAATAAGAATGATAATTAATATCATTTGTAGAGGATTAAGGCAATCCTTAATACACGGATGCGCGCATTAATGAAACGCACGCATTGGCCCGGAGTGATTCTTCCCGGGTACCGCCCTGTGCGTTCGTAAAGCTGGCATACTGAAACAGCGGAAGAAGAGAACAGCCCATTGGTAATTCGTGTAGTGACATAACGTTAATATGTCATTACAAGGGAACGCAGCCCCGGTAAGCGCAAGCGCCACCGGGGAAAGAAAGGTTATTGTTGCGCTAACTGATTGCGACGGTACTCGCCCTGGCGCTCCAGCATCCAGCCAGGATACTCGCGCGGCAGCGCGCTGACCGCATCCAGCTGTTTCAGCTCATCATCGCTCAGCTGAATGCCGGTTGCGGCAATGTTGTCATCCAACTGATCGACCCGTTTCGCCCCGATGATGACGCTGGTCACCGCCTTCTGGTGCAGCAGCCACGCCAGCGCGATTTGCGCCACGGAAACGCCTTTACTTTCAGCGATGGTACGCATCACGTCCACGCAGTCGAAGGCGCGATCTTTATTCACTGGCGGGAAGTCGAACGCCAGGCGACGACTACCGGCCGCGCTCTGCCCGTCGCGATCGTATTTTCCGCTCAGCAGACCACCCGCCAGCGGGCTCCATACCATCAACCCGACGCCTTCGCTCTGCATCATCGGCACCAGTTCGCGCTCAAGGTCGCGCCCGGCGATGGTGTAGTACGCCTGCAATGAGGCAAAACGCGCCAGCCCCAGACGCTCAGAGATGCCGAGCGCTTTGGCAATCTGCCATGCCGCCCAGTTCGAGACGCCGATATAGCGTACGTGACCGTGCTGCACAAGATTATCCAGCGCGTAAAGCGTCTCCTCGATGGGGGTCGCGGGGTCGAAACCGTGCAGCTGATAGAGATCGATATGATCCAGCTGCAAGCGACGCAGGCTCTCCTTCACGCCGCTGATGATGTGATAGCGCGAGCTACCGCGCGAGTTCACCCCCGCTGTGCCGGTTTCACCGAACACCTTGGTGGCAACGACCACGTTTTCGCGCGGAATTTTCAGGTTCTTCAGCGCCTGCCCGGTGATCTCCTCTGAACGCCCTTCCGAGTAGACATCTGCCGTGTCGATAAAATTGATCCCGGCGTCCAGCGCGCGGCCCACCAGCTGCTCGGCGTCGCTTTGCTGAAGCTGACCAATTTTGCCCCACATGCCGCCTTCACCGCCGAAGGTCATGGTGCCGAGGCAGAGTTCAGAAACAAACAGTCCGGTATTGCCCAGTTTTTGATAACGCATAACGCTTTCCTCGCATGTCGATTGGGTGTCTGTTAGTTATACCCGCCCCCCAGCCATCGCGAATGTGGCGTTCCTGTCCGTTTCTTGCCCAATCCTCTGGATCTATCCGCGTGGGGCGTCGCCAAAGACGCTGTAGTCTGGCAGCCGCACCTGCTGATACGGCTCCCAGCCGCCGCCGAGGGCTTTGTAGAGCGCCACCAGATCAAGCGCGCTCTGCACCTGCGCCTGCGCCCGCTGCTGTTCGGCCTGAGCGAGCTGACGCTGGGCGTCCAGCACGTCAATAAAGCTGGCGATCCCCTGCCGATAGCTGTCGCTGGCGAGATCAAAGGCGTTTTGCAGCGCGTCGATGGTTTTCGCCAGGCCCGCTTCACGCTGCTGGTCGGTGCGATAGCTCACCAGCGCGTTTTCAACGTCGCCGAGCGCCGTCAGTACCGTCTGGCGATAGTCCAGCACTGCCGCCCCCTGCTGCGCGCGCGCCACCTTGACGCTGGAGACCAGCCGACCGCCCTGGAAAATCGGTATGGAAACCTGCGGGCCAAAGCTGTAGAAGTGGCTGCTCCAGTCGGTCAGCCAGTTAGATTCACTGTTGCGCAGGCCAAACTGTCCGGAGAGGGTAAAGCTCGGGAACAGTTCTGCCACCGAGACGCCAATCTGCGCCGTGGCGGCATGGAGATTCGCCTCGGCTTCGCGCACGTCCGGGCGACGGCGGGCCAGCGTCGACGGAATACCGGTCTGCACAATATCTGGCAGGGCAGGCATCGGCTGCACGGATTGCAGTTCGGCATCCAGCGCGCCCGGAGGTTTGCCGAGCAGGATCGCCAGCCCGTTCATCGCCTGGCGTTCCTGCGCCTGATACTGCGGCAGCTGCGCTTCAAGATTGCCCAGCTGCGCCCGGGCGTTCTCCACGTCCATCTGCGGCGACAGCCCGCCCCGCTGGCGGCTTTCGGTCAGATCCAGCGTCTGCTGTGCGCTTTCAATTTGCGTATTAAGCGTGGCAATGATGCTCTGCGCCCCACGCAGCTGTAGCCACGCCCGCGCCACTTCGGCTTCCAGCGAGACCAGCGCATCGTTACGCTGCTCGATCGCCGCCCGCTGCTGCGCCTCAGCCGCTTCTACCTGACGGCGCACCTTGCCCCACAGGTCGATTTCCCACTGGGCGTCGAAGCTGCCCTGATAGAGGTTTATCGGCTGCGTCAGCGGGCCTAACGCGCCCCGCAGTTCAGGATCGACATTATTCAACTGGTCATACACGCCGTGGGATTTCAGCTCACCTTCCAGCCCAAGCTGCTGGCGCGTCGCCTGCACATTGCCATTCACCGACGGGAAAAACGCCCCGCCGGCCTGGTTAATCTGTTCGCGCGCGCCGGCAATGCGTAATACCGTTTGCTGTAGCGTCAGATTCCCGGCGATGGCGCGTTCAATCAGGCTGTCGAGCTGCGGCGAGCCGAAGGTTTTCCACCAGCGCGGGTTAGTGGCCGCGGAGGAAGTTTGCGATTTCACCGCGCTGTCGCCCTTATCGTTCCAGTGCGTGGTGGCGGGCGGTGCAGGCTGTTGGTAGTCCGGCCCGACGGCGCAGCCCACCAGCAGCATCATTATCATCAGGGGGTGTAAACGTCTGTGTATCATCAGTGTGCTCCTGCACTCCCCTCGCTCTTAACCGGCGAGAGCAACAAACAAAACGGAATCAGTAATAGGGCCACCGCGCTCAGAATGGTGAAGACGTCGATGTAGGCCAGAAAGCGCGACTGCTCGATCATCGTCTGGTACATCCGCCCGGTGGCAATGCCGGTCGGATCGCCCACCTGAGTGGTGAAGTTCTGGATCGCCTGGGCGCTTTCGCGAATCGCCAGCTGGAACTGCTCGTTAAACGGCGAAGCGTGGTAAGCCAGATGCGCGCTGTGCGCCTGCGAGCGCTCGGTGATCGCCGCCGTCGAGAGCGAAATCCCAATCGAGCCGGCCACGTTGCGGAACATGGTAAACAGCGCCGCTGCGTCGGCATTGAGCCGCCTCGGGATCGAGATAAAGGCGATGGTGGTGAGGGGCACAAACAGGAACCCCAGTCCAATCGACTGGGCGCTGCGGAACAGCACCAACGTTTCGAAGTCGATATCCGGCGTCAGCGTGCGGGACCAGAAGAACGACACCGCCAGGCAGGTAAAGCCGAAGGCGATGATCCAGCGCGTCTGCACCACCGGCATCAGCTTCAGCACCAGCGGAATGGTCAGCACAATCAGCACCGCGCCGGGCGAGAGCACCAGCCCGGACCAGGTGGCGGTATAGCCCAAATCCTGCTGCGCCAGCTGCGGAATAACCACCGAACTGCCGTACAGGATCATCGCCATCCCCGCCATCAGCAGGCTGGAGATCGCAAAGTTGCGGTCCTTCATACAGTGCAGATCCACCACCGGCTTTCTGGCATACATCAGCCAGTAGATCGCGCCGATAATGCCGACCAGCGTCAGTACTGCGAAGGTGCGGATAAAGTTCGAATAGAACCAGTCATCATCTTCGCCCCGGTCGAGCATCACCTGCAAACAGCCAAGACCGAGGGCGATCAGGCCGATCCCCGTCCAGTCGACGGTGAGCTTCTCTTCCGACTTTTTCTCCCACGGCGGATCTTCCAGCAGCTGATAGATGGCCAGCACCGTCACAATCCCTACCGGGATATTGATAAAGAACACCCAGCGCCAGGAGTAGTTATCGGTGATCCAGCCCCCCAGCGTGGGACCGAGTACCGGCGCGACGATAATGGCAATGGATGAAAGGCCAAAGGCTTTGCCCCTGTCCTCCGGCTTGAAGTAGTCGAGTAGCACCGACTGCTGGGTAGGCTGCAATCCGCCGCCAAAGAACCCCTGCATCACGCGGAACAGGATGATTTGCCATAGCTCGGTGGCGATGCCGCACAGGAACGAGCAGATGGTGAACATCACAATGCAGATCAGGAAGAACTGCTTGCGACCAAACAGGCGGCTCAGAAAGGCCGAAATCGGCAGCACGATGCCGTTCGCCACCAGGTAGCTGGTGAGCACCCAGGTGGATTCGTCATAGCTGGCCGAGAGCGACCCCGCGACGTGGGGCAACGCCACGTTGACGATGGTGGTGTCCAGAATTTCCATAAACACCGCCAGGGTGACCACAATCGCCACCGCCCACGGGTTACTGGCGGGCTTCCAGTTATCGTGGCTGTGATCCGTCATTCCACGGTGACCTTCGGTTCAACCGACAGCCCCAGCGGCAGCGGCTTGTTCGGATCCAGCCCTTTATCAATGACGATTTTCACCGGCACGCGCTGAACGATCTTCACAAAGTTACCGGTGGCGTTTTCCGACGGGAAAGCGGAGAAGCGCGAGCCGCTGCCCTGCTGGATGCTGTCGATATGGCCTTCCAGCTCCATATCCGGCCAGGCATCGACGGACACGGTCACTTTGTCGCCCGGCTTCATGCGCTCAAGCTGCGACTCCTTGAAGTTCGCCACCACCCACACGTTCGGGGAAACCAGCGAGAACAGCGCCGTACCTGCCTGCACCAGCGTACCGGGCTGGACGTTGCGTTTGGTGACAAAACCGTCGAACGGGGCGCGGACTTCGGTATAAGAGAGGTTCAGGTTGGCGGTTTCCAGCTGCGCTCTGGCCTGATCGACCTGCCGTTCGCGGGCTTCGACGTTGGTCTCCTGCTGGCGGATTTGCAGCTGAACCTGCTCCGCCACTTCCAGCTGCGCCTGCGCGCTGGCCAGACCCGCCTGGGCACTCCTCAGTTGAGCGTTCGCGGCATCGATACTTTGTTGCGTGGTCGCGCGCGGGTCAACGCCGCGCTGACGGCGGTACTCCGCCTGCGCGTTGGCCATATCCGCCTGGGCTTTCAGTACCTGGGCTTTGGCTTCATCGCGCTGAGCGGGATATTGCACCTTCGAGAGCGCCAGCTGCGCCTGCGCCTGATGCAACTGCGCAACCGCCAGCCCAAGCTGAGCCTGGGCCTGATCGCGCTGGGCGGTGGTATCACGCGGATCGATCACCACCAGCACATCCCCTTTCTTCACGCGCTGGTTATCCCGCACGCGAAGTTCGGTGACGTAGCCTGCCGTTTTTGGGGCAATGGTCACTACGTCGCCGTCGGTGAAGGCGTCGTCGGTGGTCTCTTCGTTACGGGTTAAAAACCACCAGACCAGCGCCACAATCACCATCACGATGACCACGATGCCAAGGATAATTAACGGTTTTTTCCCCGGGCGCTTGCGCTCGTTATTGTTTTGATCCTGCTCGTCAGCAGGTGGGTTTTGATCTTCTGCCATAGTTCAGCAACGGTCCTGTCAGTGAGCGGCATCACACTATGCCGTTCACTAAAGCTAGGACGTTGCTATACATTTGCCAGGAAAAACTGACAAATTGCGCACTATATGAGAAGGAATAGTCCGAAACCGACCGCCGTTGACCAGAGCAGCATCGGGATTGACCATAAATGGAAGCGCCACCAGATGCGGCGATCGTTGGCCATCCGCAGGGCGATGAGGTTAGCCAGCGAGCCAGGCAGCAGCCCAAAGCCGCCGACGTTGACCGCCCACGCCAGCAGTACCGTTGGGGGAACATAGTTAAGCAGCAAAATGGTGGACGGCACGTTACTGATCACCTGCGAGAGACCAATCGCCGTCAGCCATAATCCCGGCTGCGACAGACCGCTGACGCTATGGAGAACGTTCTGCAATACCGGAAGCTGGATCAGCAGATGGACGTCAATAAACATCGCCATAAACACCAGCAGCAGCGTCCAGTCAACGCTCACCAGCACCCGCCGGGCGAGGAACAGGAAGCCGCACGCCACCAGCAGCGCGCCCGCCAGCGCCTGGTTTAACTCCAGCGCGATAAGGAAAACGATATACAGCCCCAGGCAGCTCCAGACGAGACGCGGCTGCCAATGGGGGCCGGTTGTACCGCTGTGGTACTGCAACGATTTATTCGGGAAAGCAAACCAGCCCACCGCCAGCAGCGACGCCACGATCGCCAGCGCCAGCGGCGCCATCTGCCCGGTAAACGCGGTAAACGACAGGCCGGAGCGTCCCCACAGCAGAATGTTCTGCGGGTTACCGATCGGCGTGAGCAGCGAGCCCGCATTGACGGCCAGCGCTTCAAAGATAATCAGACGGGTAACCGGTATTTCGCACAGCTTACGCAGCGTGAGCGTAAGCGGCACCACGATAAAAAGCGCCACGTCATTAGTGAGAAACGTCGACAACAGCGCCGCCGAAAAGACCATGAACAGGGCCAGTTTGCGCTCGGTGGCGAAGCGGCGCACCATTTTGCGCCCCAGCACGTCAAAATAGCCGCTCAGCTCCACGCCTTTGGTGAGCATCATCAAACCGCTCAGAGTAATAATGGTGCGCCAGTCTATGGCCGCCGGCCAGGTGTGCGGCGTGAAGGGCACAAAGACGCTGAGCCCAACGCCAGTGATCAGTAAAAGATGGAAAAAGCGATCGCGTTTCAGGGCCTGCAAGCCGGGGATGTTCATTCAGCGGAGGGACCGTATTTGAGCGTAAACTCGCGGAACTTCAACAGCGTCTCTTCACTGACGTGGTGTTCCATACCTTCGGCATCCCGACGGGCAATTTCCGGGCTGACGCCCAGCACCAGTAAAAAATTCTCGACGATCTGGTGTCGCTCGCGGCTCTCCTGCGCCAGCTTCTCGCCCTCAGCGGTGAGAAACACCCCGCGCCAGGGGATCATTTCGATCAGCCCGACCGACGCCAGACGTTTTAACATTTTGGCAACGGTTGGCTGCGACACCCCCAGGCGTGCGGCCATATCCACCTGGCGCGCTTCTCCAACCTCACGGATCAGATCAGAGATCAGTTCGACATAATCATCAATCAGCTCCCGGCGGTGCGCCTCACGCACCTGGCGGAAGCCTTCCACATGCTCTTCAACGTTCACCAGTTGCGTCGTTTTTTTTGTTGTTGGCTTACCTGCGCGACGGTTCATTGTGCTTCCTCAATGGGGTTGACGCTTCCAGCGCCCTGTAACGGAGCGCACATTGTAAACCATAGCTCTACAAGCACAAAAAATTAACGAATTAGCCATAGCTATACAATATAGCCTGTGCTATATCTGTATGTAATGCAGTCACCCTTCACGGATCGAAGGGATCATGAATCAGGAGGTCTTATGAATGAATTCAAGAGGTGTATGAACGTGTTTACCCACTCTCCTTTTAAAGTGCGCCTGATGCTGTTGAACATGCTGTGCGATATGTTTAACGCCAAACCGCAGCAGGACGACAATTCTTCCCACTAAGCGGCGTCGCGGTACGCCGCTTCATTTTCCCGTCACACTTACGTTGTAAACTGGCCTGTTCCCGATTATTTTTGCGGATTTGCAGCCCCCTTCGCAAAACATCTGTTTAGCAACTGTTGACCTTAATTCACGCTCGCACTATCTTCTTGCAGCCCTGCACAATTTGCGGCTCGCTGAAGCGGACCTCTCATTCCCTTTCCACGCACTGTCCGGCAGGCTTTGACCCTTGACGCCAGGGTGAGCACATGGCGTTTTCGTGATAGTGATCTATGAACGTAACCCTGATTGATACACTTGTTACCCGCAGCCGGGCCTTAAGCCCGTGGACGGGATTCTATTTTTTGCAATCGCTGTTGATTAACTTTGCTCTTGGCTACCCCTTTAGCCTGCTTTATGCCGTCGGATTCACCTGTATTCTTCACCTGCTCTGGCGAAGCGCACCGCGCGTGCAGAAAGTGCTTATCGGGATCTGTTCTCTGATTGCTGCCGCCTATTTCCCGTTTGGCCAGGCCTATGGCGCGCCGAACTTTAATACTCTGCTGGCGCTCCACTCCACCAATATGGAAGAGTCCACAGAGATCCTGACGATCTTTCCGTGGTACAACTACGTGGTTGGCCTTTTCATTTTTGCCCTCGGCGTGATTGCGGTTCGTCGTAAGCCCGTCGGGAAAAAGGCATGGGGTAAAATTGAAAGCCTGTGCCTGGCCTTTAGCGTGGTGACGTTTTTTGTTGCACCGGTACAAAATCTGGCCTGGGGCGGCGTGTTTAAGCTTAAAGATACCGGGTATCCGGTGTTTCGCTTCGTCAAAGACGTGGTGGTGAATAACGAGGAAGTGCTCGACGAGCAGGCGCGTATGGCCGAGCTTTCCACCATGAAAGACACCTGGAATGTGCTGGCGGTGAAACCGAAGTATCACACCTACGTGGTGGTGATCGGTGAAAGCGCGCGTCGCGATGCGCTCGGCGCGTTTGGCGGTCACTGGGATAACACGCCGTTTGCCAGCGCCGTTAACGGTACGCTGTTTACCGACTACGTGGCGGCCAGCGGCTCGACGCAGAAATCACTCGGTCTGACGCTCAACCGCGTGGTGGATGGAAAACCGCAGTTTCAGGATAATTTTGTCACCCTGGCCAACCGGGCAGGTTTTCAGACATGGTGGTTCTCTAACCAGGGACAGATCGGCGAGTATGATACCGCCATCGCCAGCATCGCGAAGCGTGCCGACGAGGTACAGTTCCTGAAAAGCGGTGATTTCGAAGCCGATAAAAACACAAAAGATGAAGCGTTGCTAAAAATGACGGCGCAGGTCTTTGCTACTCAGCGCACCCAGCCGCAGCTGATTGTCCTGCACCTGATGGGGTCACACCCGCAGGCATGCGATCGTACCGGGGGAAAATATGCGGAGTTTGTGCAATCCAAAGAGACCTCGTGTTATCTCTACACCATGACGCAAACCGACGATCTGCTCAGCAAGCTGTACGCACAGCTGCGCAACAGCGGCGACAGCTTCTCGATGGTCTATTTCTCTGACCACGGTCTGGCATTTAAGGAGCGCGGTAAACAGGTGCAGTATCTGGCACACGATGACAAGTTCCAGCAAAACTTCCAGGTACCGTTTATGGTGCTGTCGAGTGATGACAAAACGCATCGCATCATCAAAGCGCGCCGTTCCGCGAACGATTTCCTGAAATTCTTCTCACAATGGACGGGGATTAAGGCGAAAGAGATAAAAAATGATTACCCGTTTATCTCCGGGAAGAAGGGCCCGCCAGTTTACATTACCAACTTTAAGTTACAGAAAGTCGACTATAACCATCTTGGGACGGATATTTTCGATATTAAGAGTAAGTAATTTCTGCCGTTTCGTGCGGGCTGATGCCCTCACCGGCCCTCTCCCACGGGGAGAGGGTACAAACAAAAAAAATCCGCCACATTGGGCGGATTTTTTACTGGCTCACCGAAGTGATTAGAAGCGGTAACCTACGCCCGCGATCCAGGTGCCAACGTCAACGTTGCGGATACGGCTCTGCTCATAGGAGAAGTCCAGAGCAACGTTTTCGATTGGGTTGAACTGCATACCTGCGCCATAGGAGAAACCATAGTCGCTGTTGCTTGCAGTACGGTTCAGACCCTGGTTTTCGGTCTGCTGGAATTTACCGTAGCCAACACCTACAACACCGTAGATGCTTGCCCAGTCATTCAGGCGGTAAGCAGGACCCGCGGTGATGCCGTAGTACTGACCTTTATTGTAAGAGCCATTTTCAGTACGATCTTTCTCGGTGTAAGTGAAAGAACCGATCACACCCAGCGGGTTGTTGTCTTGCTCGTAACGGTACTTCAGGTTGAAACCGTTGGTTTTGTTCATCACGCCCTGCATATCGCTCTGAGCGTAACCACCGGTTACAGTAGAAGTTGCCGCTACAGCGGTACCTGCGGAAACAGCCAGAACAGCTGCCAGTGCTGAAAGACATGCAATTTTTTTCATAACCACCTCAAATGTGCTTCAAGTAAGTCCGTAAGTTTTAAATATATCAAAAAATTCTGTGAAACTCTTTGTCATTCACGATGTCTAATGCGACCTTTCCTGTAACAGAACATTTCCAGCACCAGCTATCTCGTTCAAATAACTCCAGATTTTCACCTGTAAATGCTAATAGTGCGCGTCATCGCCATTTAGTTCATCCAGATTATTCCTAATCTTTCGGGCGATAAAATCATCAACGTTTTCTCATTTTACGGATTTTCCCTGGATTTTTTTCAACAGTAGCTCAACCGTTGCAGCTAATTTCCATTACACTGCGACTTTTACCTCATTTGACATAAATTGACAGGAGAAAGGATGCCAGGTTTACCTCGTAAATCGTCGGTCTGGATGCCGGTGGCAGTCATACTTATCGCGATGATGTCCATACAAAGCGGCGCGTCGCTGGCAAAATCGCTGTTTCCGCTGGTTGGTGCGCCCGGCGTCACGGCGCTGCGTATCGCATTAGGCACCCTGATCCTCGTGGTTGTTTTTAAACCCTGGCGGCTACGGTTTAAAAAGGAGCAGCGACTGCCACTGCTTTTTTATGGGCTGGCGCTGGGAGGGATGAACTACATGTTCTATCTCTCTATTCAGACGATCCCGCTGGGGATCGCGGTCGCGCTTGAATTTACCGGCCCGCTGGCGGTTGCCCTCTTCTCTTCTCGTCGTCCGGTAGACTTTATCTGGGTCGTACTGGCCGTGCTGGGGCTATGGTTCCTGCTGCCGCTCGGGCAAAGCGTTTCACAAATCGATCTGACAGGGGCAGCTCTGGCGCTGGGCGCGGGGGCATGCTGGGCGGTGTATATTCTCACTGGCCAGCGTGCGGGGGAAGAGCACGGCCCCGCGACGGTCGCCTTAGGCTCGCTAATTGCCGCCGTTATCTTTGTCCCGATTGGAATGGCACAAGCGACAGACTCAATATGGCAATGGTCAATCCTGCCGGTTGGGCTGGCGGTTGCCATTCTCTCCACGGCGCTGCCCTACTCTCTGGAGATGATCGCCCTGACGCGCCTGCCCACACGCATTTTTGGTACGCTCATGAGCATGGAGCCCGCGCTGGCCGCCATCTCAGGAATGATTTTCCTCGGTGAAACCCTGACCCTGGTACAAACGCTGGCGCTCTGTTCCATTATCGCGGCGTCTATGGGCTCCACCCTGACCATGCGTCCGGAACCTAAAGTGGAAAAAATAGACCTCAACTAAGCCTTAAATTCTGCATGGCTAACCCGCCATGCAGAATATACGCCACGTCAGTAGCTCAAATAATTTCTTACAAACTCTCTCATATTGCCAAAATATTTCACCTGCTCGCCTTCCGGGAAAGCGAATTAAGATTGATCTGCATCAATTTAAATAAAACACTTATTTTTCAAAGGATTGAGAATACAACCTTCCTTTCACTATTAAACCGATAGGCAGAGCCAAACCGCAGAGAAAAAATCCGGTGCTATACTTAGTCCCGTAATTACCTGGGACACAAACATCAAGAGGATATGAGATTATGAGTACCGCTAAACTGGTGAAAACGAAAGCGTCTAATCTGCTTTATACCCGTAACGATGTATCGGATAGCGATAAAAAAGCGACCATCGAGTTGCTGAATCGCCAGGTGGTCCAGTTCATCGATCTTTCGCTGATCACCAAACAGGCCCACTGGAATATGCGCGGTGCAAACTTTATTGCCGTTCATGAAATGCTGGATGGCTTCCGCACAGCACTGGTGACTCACCTGGATACCATGGCCGAACGCGCCGTACAGCTCGGTGGCGTGGCACTGGGTACCACACAGGTGATCAACAGCAAAACGCCACTGAAAAGCTATCCGCTGGATATCCATACCGTTCAGGATCACCTGAAAGAGCTGGCGGATCGTTATGCGATTGTGGCGAACGATGTTCGTAAAGCGATTGGCGAAGCCAAAGATGAAGATACCGCTGATATCTTCACTGCCGCATCACGCGACCTGGATCAGTTCCTGTGGTTCATCGAGTCCAACATCGAATAATCCCTGCGGATTGTCCGAATAACCCTCGCCCCTGGCGGGGGTTTTGCACATTTATGGTGCGCACTTTTGCCCGCAATGGCCGCAAAAGTGAATAAAATGTAATTATCACCTCACACAACCGTTAACGGAAGATTGTTTTTTCGTCAGATTCTGCGCTAAATATCCCCCTGTCAAAAGACCTTAACGAAGCGCACCAAAACGGTGCTCCATTCTGGTGCAACCTGGCAAAATTGCCACGCTTTTTGTGCAATGCGTGACATCATCCCCTTTGCAAAACAACAGCTTGTAAAATTGGCACGATTTTTTCATTGTGCCTGAGGTTCTCGCAGGGGATCGCCCCGTGGATATAAAAGGAAATGCTATGAAGTCTGTATTAAAAGTTTCACTGGCTGCACTTACCCTGGCGTTTGCGGTGTCCTCGCAGGCTGCCGACAAACTGGTTGTGGCGACTGACACGGCGTTCGTACCGTTTGAATTCAAACAGGGTGATAAATACGTTGGTTTTGACGTGGATCTGTGGGCCGCTGTCGCAAAAGAACTCAAACTGGATTACACCCTGAAGCCAATGGATTTCAGCGGCATTATCCCGGCACTGCAAACCAAAAACGTTGACCTGGCGCTGGCAGGCATCACCATTACCGAAGAGCGTAAAAAAGCCATCGACTTCTCTGACGGCTACTACAAAAGCGGCCTGCTGGTGATGGTGAAAGCGGATAACAACGACGTGAAAAGCGTGAAAGATCTCGACGGTAAAGTGGTCGCCGTGAAGAGCGGCACCGGCTCCGTTGATTACGCGAAAGCCAACATCAAAACCAAAGACCTGCGTCAGTTCCCGAACATCGACAACGCTTACATGGAACTGGGCACCAACCGCGCTGACGCGGTGCTGCACGACACGCCTAACATCCTTTACTTCATCAAAACCGCCGGTAATGGCAAGTTCAAAGCGGTAGGTGATTCCCTGGAAGCTCAGCAGTACGGTATTGCGTTCCCGAAAGGCAGCGACGACCTGCGTAACAAAGTTAACGGCGCGCTGAAAACCCTGAAAGAGAACGGCACCTATAACGAAATCTACAAAAAATGGTTCGGTACCGAGCCTAAATAATTTCACCTGACTTCAGGTTTGTAACGCCCGGTGGCGCTTCCGCTTACCGGGCCTACGTTTTTTGTTTTTCACCACGGTATACAGGAATACATCATGCAGTTTGACTGGAGCGCCATCTGGCCTGCCATTCCTCTCTTGCTTGAAGGCGCTAAAATGACCCTGTGGATTTCGGTCCTCGGTCTGGTTGGCGGGTTGATTATCGGTCTGGTGGCCGGTTTCGCCCGCACCTACGGCGGCTGGATTGCAAACCACATCGCACTGGTTTTCATCGAAGTGATCCGCGGCACCCCCATTGTGGTGCAGGTCATGTTCATCTACTTCGCCCTGCCGATGGCCTTCACCGACCTGCGCATCGACCCGTTCAGCGCCGCCGTTGTCACCATCATGATCAACTCCGGCGCCTACATTGCGGAAATTACCCGCGGTGCGGTGCTGTCGATTCATAAAGGCTTCAGCGAAGCCGGCCTGGCGTTAGGTCTTTCCCGTCGCGAAACCATTCGTCACGTGATCCTGCCGTTGGCGCTGCGCCGCATGCTGCCGCCGCTGGGTAACCAGTGGATCATCAGCATTAAAGACACCTCGCTGTTTATTGTTATCGGCGTGGCCGAACTGACCCGTCAGGGCCAGGAGATCATCGCGGGTAACTTCCGCGCTCTGGAAATCTGGAGTGCGGTCGCCGTTGTCTATCTGATTATCACGCTTGTCCTGAGCTTTGTTCTGCGTCGTCTTGAAAGAAGGATGAAAATCCTGTGATTGAATTTAAAAACGTTTCCAAGCACTTTGGCCCAACCCAGGTGCTGCACAATATCGATTTGAACATCAGGCAGGGCGAAGTGGTGGTGATCATCGGGCCGTCCGGTTCCGGTAAATCCACCCTGCTGCGCTGCATTAACAAGCTTGAGGAGATCACCAGCGGCGATTTGATCGTCGATGGTCTGAAGGTTAACGATCCGAAAGTGGACGAGCGCCTGATCCGCCAGGAAGCGGGCATGGTGTTCCAGCAGTTCTACCTGTTCCCGCACCTCACGGCGCTGGAAAACGTGATGTTTGGTCCTCTGCGCGTGCGCGGGGCCAGCAAAGCGGCAGCGGAAGCGCTGGCAAAAGATCTGCTGGCGAAGGTTGGTCTGGCGGAGCGTGCCCACCACTATCCTTCCGAGCTTTCCGGCGGCCAGCAGCAGCGCGTGGCCATTGCCCGTGCGCTGGCGGTGAAGCCAAAGATGATGCTGTTCGATGAGCCAACGTCGGCTCTCGACCCGGAGCTGCGTCACGAAGTGCTGAAAGTTATGCAGGATCTGGCGGAAGAAGGCATGACGATGGTGATCGTTACCCACGAAATCGGCTTTGCCGAAAAGGTGGCGTCCCGTCTGATCTTCATTGATAAGGGCCGTATCGCGGAGGACGGGAATCCGCAGGCGCTGATTGCGAACCCACCAAGCCAGCGCCTCCAGGAGTTCCTGCAACACGTCTCCTGATAGCCACACCCAGAGCCGGGCATGCCCGGCTTTTTTACGCCGGATTGTTCCCAAAAACTCCCCTCCGCTCCCCGCGCTCTATACTTATCATTTTGCACGATATTTTTGTCGGAGGACGCCGTGCCGTGGATCCTGTTGCTACTGTTTAGCCTGTTTAGCGCGCCATCACTTGCTGTAACCCTTCCCGGCGTTACCACCGGAGCCACCGCCACCCAGCAAAATGCGCCGCCAGAGCCAGACGCTGAAAAGAAAAAAGCCGCCTACGGCGCGCTGGCCGACGTGCTTGAGAACGACACGTCCCGACAGGAGCTGATCGATCAGCTGAGGAAGGTGGCCGCCACGCCGCCTCAGGATCCGGTTCCTGCTATTGCGCCGCCGGAAGCCGAAGAAGAAAAAACGGTGCTGGAAAACGTCACCGACATCAGTCGCCGCTACGGGGAAGCCCTGTCGTCGCGTTTTGCCCAGCTCTATCGCAACCTGGTTGGCACCTCACATAAGCCTTTTAATCCTCACACCTTTTCCGCAGCCGCCACCCAGTTTGCCATTCTGGCCGGCGCCGTCTTCATTTTTTACTGGCTGTTGCGCCTGTCTGTCTGGCCGCTTTACCGGAAAATGGGCCAGTGGGGGCGCAAAAAGAATCAGCATAAAAGCAGCTGGCTGCATCTTCCGGCAATGATTACCGGGGCGTTTGTCATCGATTTGCTGCTGCTGGCCCTGACGCTGTTTGTCGGCCAGATGCTGGCCGACCGACTTAATACCGGAAACAAAACCATCGCGTTTCAGCAGGGACTGTTCCTCAATGCCTTTGCCCTGATTGAGTTCTTTAAAGCCCTCCTGCGGTTGATCTTCTGCCCGCGCGTGCCGGACCTTCGCCCCTTCGCCATTTCGGATCAGAGCGCCAAATACTGGGCGGTGCGGCTCAGCGTGCTGAGCGGGTTGATCGGTTATGGCCTGCTGGTTGCCGTGCCGATTATTTCCAACCAGGTTAACGTGCAGTTCGGGGCGCTGGCGAACGTGCTGATCATGCTGTGCATTACCGTCTGGGCGCTGTACCTCATCTTCCACAATAAAAAAGCGATCACCGACAGCCTGCTGCACCTGGCCGATCGCTCCCTCTCCTTTTTCAGCCTCTTTATTCGCGCCTTTGCGCTGGTGTGGCACTGGCTGGCCAGCGCCTATTTTATTGTGCTCTGTTTCTTCTCCCTGTTCGATCCGGGCAATAGCCTGAAATTTATGATGGGGGCGACGTTCAAAAGCCTGGCGATTATCGGCATCGCGGCCTTTGTCTCTGGCCTGCTTTCCCGCTGGCTGTCGAAAACGATCACCCTGTCGCCGCAGGTTCAGCGTAACTACCCGGAACTGCAAAAGCGGGTAAATGGCTGGATGACGGTATCCCTGAAGGTGGCGCGTATTCTGACGGTCTGCGTGGCAATTATGCTGCTGCTGAACGCGTGGGGGCTGTTTGATTTCTGGAACTGGCTGCATAACGGCGCGGGGGAAAAGACCGTTGATATTCTTATTCGTATCGCGCTGATCCTGTTCTTCTCCGCCGTCGGCTGGACGCTGCTGGCAAGCCTTATCGAAAACCGTCTGGTGTCGGATGTCCACGGCAGGCCGCTGCCGAGCGCCCGCGCCCGCACGCTGCTGACCCTGTGCCGCAACGCGCTGGCGGTGATCATCAGCACCATCACCATCATGATTGTACTGTCGGAAATCGGCGTGAATATCGCCCCGCTGCTGGCGGGTGCCGGTGCCCTGGGGCTGGCGATCTCCTTTGGTTCGCAGACGCTGGTGAAGGATATTATCACCGGCATTTTTATCCAGTTTGAGAACGGGATGAACACCGGGGATCTGGTGACCATCGGACCGCTCACCGGCACGGTGGAGAGGATGTCCATTCGCTCCGTCGGCGTACGTCAGGATACCGGCGCGTACCACATTATTCCGTGGTCATCGATCACCACCTTTGCCAACTTTGTGCGCGGCATTGGTTCGGTGGTGGCGAATTATGATGTCGATCGTCATGAGGATGCAGATAAGGCGAAGCAGGCGCTGCGGGATGCGGTGAGCGAACTGATGGAGATGGAGGATATTCGCGGGCTGGTGATTGGTGAACCGTCGTTCGCGGGCATCGTCGGGCTAACGAACACTGCCTTTACCCTGCGCGTGTCGTTCACCACCCAGCCGCTGAAGCAGTGGACGGTGCGCTTCGCCCTCGACAGCATGGTGAAAAAACACTTCGATCTGGCGAACGTGAGAGCGCCGGTGCAGACGTATCAGGTATTATCGCCGCCCGCTTCGCCGCTGCCTCCGCAGGAGCCGACGCTGTAACCGAGCCGGGTGGCGGCTTCGCCTTACCCGGCCTGCGATGGGGGGCTATTTGCGGCGTTTGTTATCGTCCATAAAGGTCCAGGCGATAAAGCGGCTCTGCTTCTGGCCCTGCGCCATCTCTTTTTTGATTACCTTCACCGCGCCGACGTCGGTCAGCGCGCGGTAAAGCGGCGGCAGGTTATCGCCGCGGGAGACCAGCGTGGTAAACCATTTCACCTGACGACCGAAGCCCTTACTCTCGGCAATCATGCGCAAAATAAATGCCACTTCCCCTCCCTCGCACCACAGCTCCTGCTGCTGGCCGCCAAAGTTCAGCGCGCCGTCTTCAGCCTGGCCCAGGTTACGCCGCTTGCGTTCACTTCCCGCACGTGCGGAGGCGGCGGAGTCGTGGAAGGGCGGGTTGCACAGGGTGGCATCATATTGTTCGTTCTTGTGAATAATGCCGTTGAAAATAGCAGCGGCATCCTTTTGACGACGCAAACGAACGGCCCGGCTTAACCCCGGGTTAGCGTTGATAATGGCCTGCGCGCTGGCGAAGGCTTCGGCGCCGATCTCGCTGCCGGTAAACCGCCACTGGTACTCATGTGCGCCTATCAGGGGGTAGATCAGGTTCGCGCCCGTACCGATATCAAGCACGGTGGCCTGTTTCGGCACCACGCCGCCATTGTCATCCGCCAGCAGATCGGCAAGATGATGGACATAATCCGCACGTCCTGGCACCGGTGGGCAGAGAAAGCCATCCGGGATGTCCCAGTGCGTAACGCCATAAAAATGGGCCAGCAGCGCTTTGTTCAGCGTCTTAACCGCCAGCGGATCGGCAAAGTTTACCGACGGTTCACCGGCTGGTGTCTGAACGATAAAATCCTGCAATTCCGGGCAGCTCAGGCACAGGGCTTTCATGTCGTAGCGGCTACGGTGGCGGTTACGCGGGTGCAATCCCGGCTTTAGGGAAGTCATGGCATTCTCCTTTAGACAGCCGCGTAAGATACCCTGTGACGGCGCGGGGGTAAATATCTGTCTGCGCTGCACAAAAAACCGACGAAAATCAGCAACCTGTATGTCTATGATCTGTCAGCAAATTGTCAGAATTTATCGTTCAAAAAATAAGCAGATCATCATCAAATTTTTGCGCTAAATCACGCGCGTCAGGCTTCTAAACTTAAGAGGAATCACCTGTTGTTTCCCCTGAGGATGTGATTATGAAAAAGTATCTGACCTTTATTATTGCGGGTGCGCTGGCAGGCGCATCGTTCTCAGCCTGGTCCGTTCAACCTCTGACCGACAGCAACGACACCAGCCAGCTACGTGCGGCCGGGACGGTCTCTGTCAGCCGGGCAAGCAACCTTGATGACCTTCAGGACAAGCTGGCCGAAAAAGCGCGTCAGGAAGGGGCTAAAGGCTTCGTGGTGAATGCCGCCGGTGGCGATAACCATATGTACGGCACCGCGACCATCTATAAATAACGCCCTCTTTTCCCACACTGCATCTGCCAGGCAGATGCAGTTCTCATTTCCTTCCTTCGCCTTGACTGTGCGTTTTTTAACCCCATATTAAGATGAATGGCTTAAACAGATCAGGAGAACATGATGGCTTCCGGCTGGGCGAATGACGACGCCGTTAACGAACAGATCAACAGTACCATTGAAGATGCGGTCGCGCGTGCTCGCGGTGAAATTCCGCGCGGCGAAAGTTTGACGGAATGCGAAGAATGCGGGGATCCGATTCCTGAAGCACGGCGTAAAGCCATTCCTGGCGTACGGCTATGCATTGCCTGTCAGCAGGAGAAAGATTCAAAAAATGCGGCACATTCAGGATATAATCGTAGAGGATCGAAAGACAGCCAGTTACGTTGACTTTCCTTTACCGAAGTTAACCGCGCCAGCCGTTTACTTTACGCTCACGACTTTTAGCGAAACGCGTAGCAAAACGTGCCCTTCCGATGGCTTCTGTAAAGCGCATCCCCAAGAAATGTAAATTGCGCTTCTGAATTTATTAATAATCAATAAGTTATTTGTCATTCAATTTTTTTGAGCAACCACGTCAATTCTCTTCGATTTTATCTTCCACTAAAAACCGTGATACTAATCACATCGACGGAACATCGTCCCCTTAACAGAATAACCTGCGAGAATTGACCTATGAAAACCATCAAATATGCTGTTGCCGCTGTTGCCCTGTCCGCTCTGTCTTTCGGCGCTTTCGCCGTAGAGCCAGTCTCCTCTACTCAGGCACAGGATCTGAACAAAATCGGGGTGGTGAGTGCTGAAGGCGCGACCACGCTGGACGGTCTGGAAGCCAAACTGGCGGAAAAAGCTGCCGCTGCCGGCGCAAGTGGATACACCATCACCTCCACTAACGGTAATAACAAACTGAGCGGTACTGCGGTTATCTACAAGTAATCGAACGAATTATGCTCCACCCTCACCCTACCCTCTGGTGAGATGCTCCAACCCTCATTGACCCTGTTGTTGTTACCCTTGTTTGCCCGTCCGCCACTGGACGGGCTTTTTTTTGCTTAAAAAGACTGCGCCACGCGCTGCAACCCGGCGTCCACAGACGCCACTTCCCCTGCCGCCAGCAGACAGCAGGCCATTTGCAGCTTGATAGACTGCGGAACCGGCACCTTTCCGGCCAGACACTGTACGATCCAGTGCGCGGTGACTTGCGGATCTTTCGACTCAGGCAGGATCACATCGCTGTTCTCTTCCCCACGTTCGAGCACGACCCGCGTCCCGGCAGGCTCAATCAGCATCAGCTGTGGACAACGCTGCGGGTTGGCGTAAACCTCCCCTTCAGTCCCGTGCATCAGCAGCGCTCGCCCGCCGATTTCGGCAAAGAATTGACCGACCCGCGTCACGTACTCCGGATGGGAGACGCTGGAAAGACGCAGCGCGGCGTCTTCGGCAAACGGCGTCGCCAGCTTCGCCAGGGTGTGGGCGCTGTTACGCACCCCCATGCGCCAGCGCATGTCCAGCTGCTTTTCCAGCGGCGGGCAGAGCGCGCGCACGGGAATATAGACCGGCTGGTTCCCCTCCAGCTTTGCCTGCGCCTGGCCAGCATGGAGAGTGGGTTCGATGCCTAATAATTCCAGAATGGTTTCTGTCAGCACGCGCGTCGGATCTTCGCTCACGCCATGCACCACCACCGGGAAACCGAGTTTCTGCAACAGAATAGCCAGCAGCGGCGTGAGGTTTGCCTGCTTACGCGCGCCATTGTAGGTCGGGATCACAATCGGCATCGGCTTCGTGACGGGCGGGGTTAAACGCATCGTCTGCGACTGCATGGCCTCATAAAAACCGCGCATCTCCGCCTCACCTTCCCCTTTGATGCGCAGCGCAATCAGAATGCCGCCCATTTCCAGATCCGGCACGTCGCCATTCAGCATATGCGTGTACAACGCACGGGCCGTTTCCTGGTCCAGATCGCGAGCATGGTTTTTCCCACGCCCTACCTCTTTGATAATTTTGCGGTAATCCACGACATTTCTCCTGACAGCATCATCTTGTTAACAATATAGCCCGATGAACACGCACCCGATAGTGTTTTGTGATCATTATCAACCTGCTGTTTTCAGGTAAAAAAATAAACTCAAGCACTATTTGCATTATTTGTGATTGGAACTAAAGATTCGTACCTGCCCTTTTTTTGATTAAATAAACATCGGAAAGTTATTAAGGGTCAACGGTAAAAACGTCCAGGCAACGTTTTTGCCAGAAACACATTGGGATTCACTATGAACAAGGTTGCATTAGGGTTGTTTATCGCCACAACGGTGGGGTGTTCTGCATCCGCATTTGCGGAAACCAACGGTGAAGGGCAGATTAATTTCACCGGAGAAATTATCGATTCTGCTTGCCAGGTCGTGAATGGATTAAGTAATCCATTAGATGTTCAGTTAGGAAAAGTATCTAAAACGGTATTTACCGGCGCAGGCTCTACCAGCACACTCACGAAGTTTGATATTAAATTAACCAATTGTCCGGAAACCGTAACCTCGGCTGCGATTAACTTCGGTGGTACCCCGGATGCGGATAATAATGCCACGCTGGCATTAACGCCCGATACCGATGCGGCTACTGGTGTAGCTATTCAGCTAATGGATGCTTCCGGGCAGCCTGTCACTCTGTATACCCCTTCGAAGCAATATCCTTTAGCCTCCGGAACGGAGGTTAACGACCTGGAGTTCGGTGCGCGTTATATTCAAACTCAGGCGGCAGTTACTGCGGGCCCTGCTAACTCTGTATCGACCTTCACCGTTATTTATAACTGATCTTATCAATCCTGAGATATTAATGCTCTTGCGGGCATTAATATCTCATCTTTTTATTGAGAAATCTTTATGCGCCACGGTTATTTACTGAGCACTCTTTTACTGGTAGCAGCCTCGGCACAGGCGGGTGTCGTGATCAATGGCACCCGTCTGGTCTATCAGGGAGATAAAAAGGAATCATCTCTTGGTCTTTCAAACCCAGATACCACGGATTATCTGGTGCAGTCCTGGGTCGATTCCGGTGGTAAAAACCTGGCCAAAGCACCGTTCCTGATCACCCCGCCGCTTTTCCGACTGGATGCGAAAGAAGATAACGTACTACGCGTGGTGCGTACGGGAGGAAATTTACCGGAAGACAGGGAATCTCTGTACTGGCTGAATATTAAAGCGATCCCGTCCTCAAAGCATGTTGAAGGCGTAAATACGCTGCAAATTGCCATTAACACCCGAATTAAATTGCTCTATCGCCCGTCAGCGGTAAAAGGCAAACCAGAAGATATGGCCGATAAACTTGAATGGCATCGCGAAGGGAATGATTTAGTGGTGAATAATCCCACGCCTTTCTATATGAATTTTCAGGCCGTCACCCTGAATGGTCAGAAAATCACGAAAGCCACCTGGGCTGTGCCGAAAACTGAAACGCATTTTGCTTTACCTGGCAATGTCGGAGGCTCGACCGTCGTGTATTCCATTATTACGGATTACGGCAGCATCAGCCAGACATGGTCTAAACCCGTTCATTAATAATATTGCCCGGTAATAAAATCATCATGTACAGCCATAAAAAGCCGTTCACCTGCCGATTTTCGTCATTGCTGATGACTTTTTGTTGCCTGGCAATGGCGATCTTTGCGCAGCAGGTTTTGGCTGATGATTATTTTAACCCTGCCCTGCTGGACATTGATAACCCGCAGCAGGAAAAGACCGATCTGTCTGTCTATGAAAAAGGTCCCGGTCAGGCGCCAGGTAAATATCAGGTCGCGGTATTTATCAATAACAATAAAATTGATACCCGTGACGTGACCTTTAACGTAGTTAAAGATCCGCAGGGCACCAGCACGCTTCAGCCTTGTTTTACACTGGACGAATTAAAGAGCCTCGGGATCAAAACGCAAAAATATCCGCAGCTGAGGGCAGAAGGTCAATGCGCCGATCTACACGCCATCCCTTCGGCATCCGCGACCTTTCGCGTGCGCAATCAGCAGCTGCTGCTGAGCATTCCGCAAAAGGCGCTCGGACAGGTGCCACGCGGTTACATCGACCCGAAAGAGTTTGACGAAGGGATCAACGCGGGCCTGCTTAATTACAGCGTCAACGCCAGCCAGAGCCATGCGCGCCAGCAGGGTGAAGAGGATAGCAGCAGCCAGTACGTTAACCTGCGTCCCGGCTTCAACCTCGGGGCATGGCGCGTTCGTAACTACTCCACCTGGAATCGCAGCACCACGGGCCACGAGGAGAAACAGAAATTCACCTCCGTTTATACCTATGCGCAACGCGATATGGTGGCGATGAAAAGTGACGTGACGGTGGGCCAAAGCACCTCACCTTCCGACGTTTTTGACAGCGTCCCCTACACCGGCGTGGAGCTGAAATCCGACAACGACATGCTGCCGGACAGCGAAAAAGGCTATGCCCCTATTATTCGCGGCACCGCCCACAGTAACGCGCTGGTGATGGTCCGCCAGAACGGGTACGTGATTTATCAGAACACGGTCGCGCCGGGCGCATTCGAAATTAACGACCTCTACCCCACCGGCAGCAGCGGCGACCTCCAGGTCACGGTGAAAGAAACTGACGGCAGCGAAAGTCATTTCGTGGTGCCGTTTGCCTCCGTGCCGGTATTGCAGCGTGAAAAAAACCTGCGCTACAGCGTAACCGCCGGGCGTTATCGCTCTTATGACAAAGACGTTGAAAAGACCCCGTTTGCCCAGGGAAGCGCCATCTACGGTTTACCTCACGGCTTCACGGCCTACGGCGGCGTGCAGCAGAGCAGCCACTATCAGTCCCAGGCGCTCGGCGCCGGGAAAAACATGGGCGATCTCGGGGCGTTCTCCATTGACGTGACCCGCGCCAGAGCCCTGCTGAAAAAACAGCAGTCCAGCAAGGGCCAGTCGTGGCGCGTACGCTACAGCAAAGATTTCGCCGGTTCAGGCACCAACTTTTCGCTTGCGGGCTATCGCTATAACAGCAAGGGGTTTTACACCCTGGACGACACTATGGAGTCGTATACCCGCGCCGACGACTGGTCTGCTCCCCAGCAGCGCCGCGCCCGTACAGAAGCCACCATTGACCAGACGCTGCCAGAAGGTTGGGGGTCGGTGACGCTGAGCATGGTGAAGGAAACTTACTGGAGCCAGAGCCAGAACATGACCTCCCTGAGCGTCAGCTACAACAACAGCTGGCACGGCGTGAGCTACAGCCTCAGCTACAGCATGAACAAAAACACCCACGACAGCGATGAAGACGGTAATGAGGTAACAAACGACAACCAGTTCTCGCTGAGCGTTTCGGTTCCGCTGGATCGCTGGATGCATAATACCTGGGCCACGTACAACCTGAACAACACCAAAGATGGCACCACGCAGAACATCGGTCTTAACGGTACGGCCCTGAAAGAAGACAACCTGAACTGGAATATCCAGGAAGGGCTGAGCAGCACCGGCAGCGGTAACTCCACCAGCATCAACACCGATTACAAAGCGACCTACGGCGAAGTGAGCGCAGGCGTCAGTCAGGATAAGTATCAGCAGACCCTGAACGTCGGTTTGCAGGGCGGCTTGGTGGCCCACGCTAACGGGATAACCCTGAGCCAGCCGCTCGGTGAAACCATCGCGCTGGTGAAAGCGCCAGGTACGCACGGCACTCATATCACCAACCAGACAGGCGTGGAGACTGACTTCCGCGGCTATACCGTCGTGCCGTTCGTGACCGCGTATCGCCATAACACCATCGCACTGGATACCGAAACGCTGCCGGAGGATGCCGACGTCACCCACGCGGCGCAAATTGTGACGCCGACCCGAGGGGCCGTGGTGCGCGCCAGCTTTACTACCCGCGTGGGTAATCGCGTCCTGATGACGCTTACACAAAATGGTAAACCGCTGCCCTTCGGCGCAACGGTCACCACCGGGGATAAGGACAGCGAATTTATTGTCGGAAATGACGGCCAGACTTACCTCTCGGGTCTGCCACAGGAAGGGCATCTCAACGTTTCCTGGGGACAGGAGGCGAGCGAGCACTGCGTCGCTGACTATGCGCTAACGGATGAGAAAGAGAAAACCAGCATCATTAACGCTGCCGCGCAGTGTCATTGATTACCGTTCAGGCTAACGATTATGCAAATGATTAAACAGTGCTTTTTCTTACTGGTTCTGGGAACCGCCGCGTTATTTATGCCGCATGCGAAGGCGACCTGCACCACGCCGGATCTGCCCAAAATGATTAACGTGGCCTCCATCTCTGTACCGACGACGCTGGCCGTTGGCGCAACTATCCCGGGTACAGAGCAAAGCGTTCATGTTGCCGGGCACTGCGATCAGAGTATTGACAGCGGTCTGGAAATTGTTTCCTGCTACTACGGCACCGGCGCGGAAATTCCCGGGCTCAGGGGCGTTTATGATTCCGGCGTACCGGGGATTGGGGTCGCACTAATGAACGATCAGGGTCAGCGAATCAGCGGAGCAGGCGGAGTACAGTGCGATTCACGCGGAACGCCTGTTGCCTATGTTTCTACCGATGGCACACAGTCGTTTAACTTTGACGTCACGCTTGAACTGGTGAAAACAAGCGACGCCGTGACATCCGGCACGCTGGTGCAGTCTCAGACCGAATTCGGCATTGGCGTTTTTGGCCATGAAGGGATCGGCAGCCCTAACCATATTGCGTATTCAGGTAACGTCATTTTGCATCAGGTCACCTGCTCTGTTTCGCCAAAAAATCTCACCGTTAATTTGGGCGATTTTCCCGTCAGTGATTTTATGAGCGTGGGGTTTTTATCCAGCCCCGCTCAGACGTTTAATATCACCGTTAACTGTGACACAACCGTTCAGCCTGAGCTAAAAATCACCAGTGCTAACGGGTACGAAACGGCATTTGAGGGAGTGATCAAACTGACGAAGCAGACGGGCATGGCAAGGGGCGTCGGGGTAAGAATGCTGTTTGATGACCATATCGCGACCTTTGACTCCTACGTCAACACCCAAAGCCAGGCCGTTGCCAATGAAACGCTGGATATCCCCTTTCAGGTTCGCTACGAGCAGACCAGCGATGTGGTGACGCCCGGCCCCGCCAACACCGTAGCAACCATCACTCTCGCCTATAAGTGACAAACATGAAAAAGACAATCGCGTTTCTGGCGGTGGGCTTACTGGCCCAGGCTCACGCAGACGACATTCAGATCCAGATGACGGGAAATATTTACGCCAATACCTGCGTTATTGACAGCGCCAGCCGCAACCTGACGGTGGACTTAGGCCAGGCGGTGTCGGGCAGTTTTAAAGACGTGGGGGATACCGGCGAGTGGAAAGACTTTTCCCTGTCAGTATCGCACTGCCCAGCCACGCTGGCGCTTGCCACGGCCTTTTTCTATGGCCAGGCAGACAGCGTGCATCCGACCAAATTTGCCAATATCGGTAGCGCAAAGGGACTGGCGCTGGAGCTGGCAGACCGACAGGACAAAATACTGATTGCCCCGCAGGCCGCCTTTAACGCCGCCATCAATCCGAGCGACCACACGGCAACCTTTCCTCTGTCCGCACGCTACTACGCCACCTCAATGCCCGTCACTGCCGGGACGTTCAACAGCGTAATTCAGGTGACATTCACTTACCAGTAGGACCGCGCCTCTTTGCACGGATGCTTTTTGTACGCCCGGCAGAGGGTTTTGCCGGGCGTTTTTTTACCTCCGGCACTTCTGGCTGCTCAATCGGGAAGATCGGCAGCGCATTCAGCAGCCGCTGGCCATAGTTTTTGGTAAGCAGGCGTTTGTCATAAATCACCACCTCGCCCCAGCAGCCGTGGCTACGGATCAAGCGCCCGACCTGCTGGATCAGGTTAAACGACGCCGCAGGCAGGCTTTGCACTTCAAACGGATAACGGTTAAGGCTTTTCAGCCATTCGCCTTCGGTGATCACCACCGGGCTGTCGATGGGCGGGAAGGCAATTTTATGGATATGCACCTGCGTCAGGTAGTCGCCTTTTAAATCCAGCCCTTCCGCAAAGGACTGTAGCCCCACCAGCACGCTACGCTCGCCGTTATCAATGCGTTTACGGTGCGTTTCCACCAGCCGATAGCGCGGCTGATCGCCCTGCACCAGCAGGAGTAAGCGCAGATCGGTGACGTGCTCCAGGAAGCGTTGCATCGCGCGGCCGCTGGCAAACAGCACCAGCATACCGGGGTATTTTTTACTCTCAACCTGCTCGCGGAAGTAGGCCGCCATTTCCGCAATATGCTGCTCTTCGTTATCGATAAGCGGCTCATAGTTCATGCGCGGGATCACCAGCTTGCCCTGCTCACAGTGGTTGAACGGCGAGTCCAGGGCCACAAAACGGTCCCCCGCTTTCTCTTTCAGGCCGCTCATTTCCTGTAACCTTGAGAAGCTGTTCAGTGAACGCAGGGTTGCCGACGTCACTACCACGTGCGGCACGCTGCGCCAGATCAGCTTTTCCAGCTGATCGGCCACGCGGATGCCCACGCAGTGGAAGAACAGATGTACCTGTCCGTCTCGCACTTCGCGGGTGGCCCACTTTGTCACTGGCGCCCCGGACGCCTGCGCCATCGAGGCCAGCCGCCAGAGTTTGCTCTGCGCCTCAAACATGCCCAGCGCGCGGTTCATTTGCAGCAGAATGCGGTGCAAGCGCACCACGTCATGGGTACCGGTTTTCTCGCTGAGATCGTTTAAGAACATCTCCGCCAGCCCGCGCAGCTTTTCAAGGTGCTTCGCCAGCTGCTGGCAAATCTCCATCACTTCCTGTGGCAACTCCCCCATCGCAAAGCGGTGTTCCGCTTCCTGGGTGGCGGGAAGATACAGGTCAAGGATGTTATTCAGCGAGGCGATGAGGCCGTACACCTCTTCACAGTGCTCGCTCAACCGCTCCGGGACCGCCAGCGGCGGCGTGGTTTTCGGGCGGAACTGCTCCATGCAGGTTGCCACCAGCTTGCAGAACAGATCGAGTTGCAGGCGAAACCACGGGGCGGTAATTTCCGCACTCATCTCCAGCGCATCCCGCGCCACGTCGGGCAGATGATGACCTTCATCCAGCACCAGCAGCAGGTTTTTGGGCTCCGGCAGGACCGCTTCACTCTCCAGGGCAGCCATCACCAGCGCATGGTTGGCGACAACCACCTCCGCTTCCTGAATCTCACGCCGGGCGACAAAGAACGGGCACTCGCGATAGTAATGACAGTTGCGGTTCAGGCAGCTCGCTTTATCGGTGCTGAGCCTGCGCCACAGGTCGTCGCCGATCGCCTGGCTGGTGTGATCCCGCAGGCCGTCCCACCTGTAGCCGTCGAGATCGGCCTTTAGCTTTGCGCACTGCTCCTGCTCCGCCTTGTTGTTTGGCGTCAGCTCGTCATCAAGAAACGCGAGCAGATCCTGCTGGGAGGGTTCACTGCTGGCCAGCGCCGCCAGATTGCGCGGGCAGACGTAACGCCCGCGACCAAAGGCGGCGGTGAAGCGTAAATCCGGGATAATTTTGCGCAGCAGCGGCAAATCTTTGCTGAAGATCTGATCCTGCAAGGCCACGTTAGCGGTACTGACCACCAGCGTTTTGTCGTCTTCCCGCGCGATGGCAATGCCGGGAATGAGATACGACAGGGTTTTCCCGACGCCGGTCGGGGCTTCAATCGCCAGATGTCGCCCGTCGTCCCCGGCGAGCGTTTTGGCCACGTCAGCAATCATCTGCCGCTGCGGCGCTCGGGGGATAAAGTCGGGGATCTGCTGTTGTAGCGCCTTATACCATGCGCCAATTTGCGCCTTGAGCGCAGCGGTTAAAGCCATTGGAAAACCTGAAATACTGTATAAACAGCCACTATTGTGGCACTTTCTCTTCGCTGCCGCAAAAAGAAAAGCCCGGCTTTACGACCGGGCTTCCAGATTACTGCGGGTTAGCAGGTTTACGCGGGCGGCGTCGGCGCTGCCCCTCGCCTGCCGGTTTCCCTTCGCCGCTACGCCACGGGTTTTCACCGGCTGGTTTGCTGTCGTTATTACGACGCGGCGGTTTGCCCGAAGATTTCGGCGCGCCACCTTCGGCACGACGCGGCTGCTGACCGCGACCGCCGCCGCCCTGACCGCGACCGCCGCCCTGACGACCGTTCTGAATTGGCTCAGCTTTGATCGACGGGTCCACTTCATAACCCGGGGTTTCAATGCGCGGGATCTCTTTCTTCAGCAGGCGTTCGATGTCGCGCAGCAGCTTGTGTTCATCCACGCAGACCAGAGAGAGCGCTTCCCCGGTTGCCGCCGCACGGCCGGTACGGCCGATACGGTGCACGTAGTCTTCCGGCACGTTTGGCAGCTCGTAGTTCACCACGTGCGGCAGCTCTTCAATGTCCAGGCCACGGGCGGCGATGTCGGTTGCCACCAGCACACGTATGTCGCCGGATTTAAAATCAGCCAGCGCGCGGGTACGCGCACCCTGACTCTTGTTGCCGTGGATCGCCGCGCTGCGAATACCGTCTTTATTGAGCTGTTCCGCCAGGTGGTTAGCGCCGTGCTTGGTGCGGGTAAAGACCAGTACCTGCTGCCAGTTGCCCTGGCCGATCATCTGGGAGAGCAGTTCCCGCTTGCGCTTCTTATCCACAAAGTGCACGTGCTGCGTCACCTGCTCGGAGGCGGTATTGCGGCGCGCGACTTCCACTTCCAGCGGGTTATGCAGCAGCTTTTCCGCCAGTGCCTTGATCTCGTCGGAGAAAGTCGCGGAGAAGAGCAGGTTCTGACGACGCGTCGGCAGCTTCGCCAGCACGCGGCGAATGTCGTGGATGAAGCCCATATCCAGCATACGGTCGGCTTCGTCCAGAACCAGAATTTCGATGTTATCGAGCTTCACCGCGTTCTGGTGTTCCAGATCCAGCAGACGCCCCGGCGTTGCCACCAGCACGTCCACGCCGCCGCGCAGCTTCATCATCTGTGGGTTAATGCTTACCCCGCCGAAAACCACCAGCGAACGAATGTTGAGGTAGCGGCTGTATTCACGCACGTTCTCGCCAATCTGGGCCGCCAGTTCGCGGGTTGGGGTGAGGATCAGCGCACGCACCGGACGACGGCCTTTGGCGTGCGGCTGGTTTTTTACCAACAGCTCCAGCAGCGGCAGGGTAAAGCCTGCGGTCTTACCGGTACCGGTCTGCGCGCTTGCCATCAGGTCACGGCCCTGCAAAACGGCCGGAATGGCCTGCTGCTGGATAGGGGTTGGCTCAACGTAGCCCTGCTCTGCGATGGCGCGCAGAATTTCCGGGTTCAGACCAAGGGAATCAAAAGACATAAAAACTCCGAACCGCCCCGACCATCACAGGTGTAGTTTTCAGGGAGATATAACGAATAGAAGGACAAAAACCACAATGTCGCGAAGGAGCGGAGTGTAGCAGCTTTTGTGACGTGGCGCATAAAATATCCCCGGCGATGACTCGACGTTTGCGCAAATCAGGCATAATCTTAATCAATCGATTGATTAATTTTTAATGCTGCTATGAATACAACCCCAACGACAACCAAAGGCGAACAGGCGAAAAGTCAGCTTATCGCCGCCGCGCTAGCGCAGTTTGGCGAGTATGGTCTGCATGTCACCACGCGGGATATCGCCGCTCAGGCCGGGCAGAATATTGCGGCCATCACCTACTATTTTGGCTCAAAAGAGGATTTATACCTCGCCTGCGCCCAGTGGATCGCGGATTTTATCGGCACCAGCTTTCGCCCGCACGTGGAAGAAGCCACCGCGCTGTTCAGCCAGCCAGAGCCTGACCGGGCTGCCATCCGCCAGCTGATCCTTAAAGCCTGTCACAACATGATCCGCCTGCTGACGCACGACGATACGCTGAACCTGAGCAAATTTATCTCCCGCGAGCAGCTCTCCCCCACTACCGCGTACCAGCTGGTGCACGATCAGGTGATCGCCCCGATGCACAGCCATCTGACCCGGCTGATCGCCGCCTATACCGGACGGGACGCCAGCGATACCGACACCATTTTGCATACCCACGCCCTGCTGGGCGAAGTGCTCGCCTTCCGTCTGGGGCGTGAGACCATCCTGTTACGTACGGGCTGGACACAATTCGATGAGGATAAAGCCGCGCAAATTAGCCAGGTCATTACCTGTCACGTTGATCTGATCCTGCAAGGCTTAACGCAAAGGAGCCAGAAGTCATGAAAAAACCTGTCGCCATCATTCTGGTGGTTGTTGTGTTACTTGCTGCGGGAATCGGTGGCTGGCTGTGGTATCAGAGCCAGCAGGATCGTGGCCTGACGCTGTACGGCAACGTGGATATCCGCACCGTGAACATGAGCTTCCGCGTCGGCGGACGGCTGGCCTCGCTGAACGTTGACGAAGGCGATGCCATCAAAGCCGGGCAGACGCTGGGAATGCTGGACAAAGCCCCGTTTGAGAACGCGCTGATGCAGGCAAAAGCAGGCGTCTCCGTCGCACAGGCGCAATACGACCTGATGCTGGCGGGCTACCGTGACGAAGAGATCTCCCAGGCGGCCGCTGCCGTTAAGCAGGCAAAAGCAGCCTATGACTATGCGCAGAATTTCTATAACCGTCAGCAAGGCTTATGGAAAAGCCGTACTATTTCCGCCAACGACCTGGAAAACGCGCGCTCATCCCGCGACCAGGCACAGGCGACGCTGAAATCTGCCCAGGATAAGCTAAGCCAGTACCGCACCGGTAACCGTGCGCAGGACATTGCCCAGGCGAAGGCCAGCCTTGAGCAGGCGCAGGCGCAGTTAGCCCAGGCGGAGCTGGATCTGCACGACACCACGTTAGTCGCCCCGTCTGACGGCACGCTGATGACCCGCGCCGTGGAGCCGGGCAGCATGCTCAGCGCGGGCAGCACCGTGTTAACGCTCTCCTTAACCCGTCCGGTGTGGGTGCGCGCTTACATTGATGAGCCAAATCTTGGCCAGATGCAGCCGGGCCGCGAACTGCTGCTCTATACCGACGGTCGCCCGGACAAGCCGTATCACGGCAAAGTGGGCTTCGTCTCCCCTACCGCCGAGTTCACGCCAAAAACCGTTGAAACCCCGGACCTACGTACCGACCTGGTGTACCGCCTGCGCATCATCGTCACCGATGCGGACGACGCGCTGCGTCAGGGCATGCCTGTTACCGTGACCTTAAACGACGGGGAACGACATGAATGATGCGGTTATCCAGCTCAACAATCTGGTCAAACGCTTCCCGGGAATGGCCAAACCGGCGGTCGCACCGCTGAATTGTACGATTCAGAAAGGCTATGTGACCGGGCTGGTGGGGCCGGACGGCGCGGGTAAAACCACGCTGATGCGGATGCTGGCGGGATTGCTGAAGCCGGATGAAGGCAGTGCCAGCGTGCTTGGCCTCGATCCGATCAAAGACGACGCGGCGCTCCACGGCATGCTCGGCTATATGCCGCAGAAGTTTGGTCTGTACGAAGATCTGACGGTAATGGAAAACCTCAACCTGTATGCCGATCTGCGCAGCGTTACCGGCGAAACCCGGCAGAAAACCTTCCAGCGTCTGCTTGCGTTTACCTCCCTCGGCCCATTCACCGACCGGCTGGCGGGCAAACTTTCCGGCGGGATGAAGCAGAAGCTGGGGCTGGCCTGCACGCTGGTGGGCGAACCGAAGGTGCTCTTGCTGGATGAACCCGGCGTGGGCGTGGACCCGATTTCCCGCCGCGAGCTGTGGCAGATGGTGCACGAGCTGGCGGGTGACGGCATGCTGATCCTCTGGAGTACCTCTTACCTTGATGAAGCAGAGCAGTGCCGCGACGTGCTGCTGATGAATGAAGGCGAACTGCTCTATCAGGGCGAACCCACCGAGCTGACGCAAACCATGGCCGGGCGCAGTTTTCTGCTGCACAGCGCGCAGGAGTCCAACCGCAAGCTGCTGCAACGGGTACTGAAGCTGCCGCAGGTGAGCGACGGGATGATTCAGGGCCGTTCGGTGCGCGTGATCCTCAAAAAAGAGACTACCGCCGACGATATCCGCCGTGCGCAGGGTATGCCTGAGATCGACATGACAGAGACCGCGCCGCGCTTTGAAGATGCGTTTATCGATCTGCTGGGCGGGGCGGGAACCTCAGAATCACCGCTTGGCGCCATCCTGCACACGGTGGAAGGCACGCCGGGCGAAACGGTCATTGAAGCAAAATCGCTCACCAAAAAATTCGGCGATTTCGCCGCCACCGATAACGTCAATTTTGCGGTGAAGCGCGGCGAGATATTTGGCCTGCTCGGGCCGAACGGCGCGGGGAAATCCACCACCTTTAAAATGATGTGCGGCCTGCTGGTACCAACCTCCGGCAAAGCGCTGGTGCTGAACATGGATCTCAAAGTCAGCTCCGGCAAGGCGCGCCAGCACCTGGGCTATATGGCGCAGAAGTTTTCGCTCTACGGCAACCTGACGGTGGAGCAAAATCTGCGATTTTTCTCCGGCGTCTACGGCCTGCGGGGACGGGCACAGAATGAGAAGATCGGCCGCATGTGCGACGCCTTCGGCCTGACCGATATCGCCTCACACGCTACCGACGCTCTGCCGCTTGGCTTCAAACAGCGGCTGGCGCTGGCCTGCTCACTGATGCACGAGCCGGATATCCTGTTTCTTGATGAACCGACTTCAGGCGTGGACCCCCTCACCCGCCGAGAATTCTGGTTGCATATCAATAGCATGGTGGAAAAAGGCGTGACCGTGATGGTCACCACCCACTTTATGGACGAGGCAGAGTATTGCGACCGCATCGGGCTGGTCTATCGCGGCAAGCTGATTGCCCACGGCACCCCGGATGACCTGAAAGCGCAGGCCGCCGACGACGCGCAGCCAGACCCGACCATGGAGCAGGCGTTTATCACCCTCATCCACGACTGGGATAAGGAGAATACTCATGCGCAGTAACGCCCTTTCCTGGCGCCGGGTGCGCGCCCTGTGCGTCAAAGAGACGCGGCAGATTGTGCGTGACCCCAGCAGTTGGCTGATTGCGGTGGTGATCCCCCTGCTGCTGCTGTTTATTTTCGGCTACGGGATTAACCTCGACTCCAGCAAGCTGCGGGTCGGGATTTTGCTGGAGCAGCAGAGCGAAGAGGCGCTGGACTTCACCCACGCCATGACCGGCTCGCCCTACATCGATGCCACCATCAGCGACAACCGGCAGGAACTGATCCAGAAAATGCAGGCCGGAAAAATTCGCGGTCTGATCGTCATTCCGGTCGATTTTGCCGCCAATATGGCACGCCCGGGCGCCGATGCGCCAATTCAGGTGATCACCGACGGCAGCGAGCCTAACACCGCCAACTTCGTGCAGGGCTATGCGGAGGGGATCTGGCAGCTCTGGCAGATGCAGCGCGCCGAAGACCGGGGGGAGGAGTTTGAACCGCTGATTGACGTGCAGACGCGCTACTGGTTTAACCCCGCCGCCATCAGCCAGCATTTTATTATTCCGGGGGCGGTCACCATCATCATGACGGTGATTGGCGCGATCCTCACCTCGCTGGTGATCGCCCGCGAATGGGAGCGCGGCACCATGGAGGCGCTGCTCTCGACCGAAGTGACGCGCGTCGAGCTGCTGCTCTGCAAGCTGATCCCCTACTACTTCCTCGGCATGCTGGCGATGCTGCTGTGTATGCTGGTCTCGGTATTTATTCTTGGCGTGCCGTACCGCGGCTCGCTGGTGCTGCTGTTCTTTATTACCAGCCTGTTTTTGCTCAGCACGCTGGGGATGGGACTGTTAATTTCCACCATCACCCGCAACCAGTTTAACGCCGCGCAGGTGGCGCTTAATGCCGCCTTCCTGCCGTCGATTATGCTCTCCGGCTTTATCTTCCAGATAGACAGTATGCCGGCGGTGATCCGCGCCGTGACGTACATCATTCCGGCGCGCTACTTTGTGAGTACCCTGCAAAGCCTGTTCCTGGCGGGAAATATTCCGGTGGTGCTGATTATCAACACCCTGTTTTTGCTGGCGTCGGCGGTGATGTTTATCGGGCTGACGTGGATGAAAACGAAAAGAAGATTAGATTAGCCATCGGATTTTGTAGGTCGGGTAAGCGCAAGCGCCACCCGACAGGAGGACGACGCGATGTTTCACCGTTTATGGACATTGATCCGCAAAGAGCTGCAATCCTTGCTGCGCGAGCCGCAGACCCGCGCCATTCTGGTGCTGCCGGTGCTGCTTCAGGTTGTACTGTTTCCGTTTGCCGCCACGCTGGAGGTCACCAACGCCACCATCGCCATTTACAACGAAGACAACGGCAAGCATTCCGTCGAGTTGACGCAGCGTTTCGCCCGCGCCAAAGCCTTTACCCATGTCCTGCTTCTGGAAAGCCCGCAGGCGATCCAGCCCACCATCGACACGCAAAAAGCATTATTGCTGGTACGCTTCCCGGCGGACTTCTCCCGCAACCTGGACACATTCCAGACCGCGCCGATGCAGCTGATCCTCGACGGACGTAACTCCAACAGCGCCCAGATTGCGGCGAACTATTTGCAACAGGTGGTGAAGGATTACCAGCAGGAGCTGATGGCGGGCAAACCCAAACCCAACAACAGCGAGCTGGTGGTGCGCAACTGGTACAACCCGAACCTGGACTACAAATGGTTTGTGGTGCCGTCGCTGATCGCCATGATCACCACCATTGGCGTGATGATTGTCACCTCGCTGTCCGTGGCGCGCGAACGTGAGCAAGGTACGCTGGATCAGCTGCTGGTCTCACCGCTCGCCACCTGGCAGATATTTGTCGGCAAGGCGGTGCCGGCACTGATTGTCGCGACGTTCCAGGCCACCATCGTGCTGGGGGTGGGAATATGGGCGTACCAGATCCCGTTTGCCGGATCGCTGGCGCTGTTTTACTTCACGATGGTGATTTACGGCCTGTCGCTGGTGGGGTTTGGGCTGCTGATTTCCGCGCTCTGCTCAACGCAGCAGCAGGCGTTTATCGGGGTGTTTGTCTTTATGATGCCGGCGATCTTGCTTTCAGGGTACGTTTCTCCAGTGGAGAACATGCCGGTGTGGTTACAGGATTTGACGTGGATAAACCCGATTCGTCACTTCACGGATATCACCAAGCAAATCTATCTGAAGGATGCGAGTCTGGATATTGTATGGGGAAGTTTGTGGCCGCTACTGGTCATCGCGGCCACAACGGGCTCAGTGGCCTATGCGATGTTTAGACGAAACATCGCGTAGTTTTTTCTCTTTGGTGAGCAATGACACCACCGCAGGCCCTGCGAGGATAGCCAGACCCGCCAGGGCCAGCAGCAGGTTGTTTTGCAGCACGCGTGACAACAGCCACAGGACGATCATTGCCGCACCAAAATACCAGGTGGTGGTGAGCTCTTCGAGCACATCACCCACTTCACGCCAGCGCGCGTCGTGGTGACGCTGTAAAAACAGCATCGACAGCACGGTCACGCCGTAAACCACGCATAACCCTAAGCCGACACGCACCAGCGTGCCGCTCATCCAGCCCATCACCAGTACGGCCACGACCAGTAAATGCAACATTATCTGCCAGCAACTCAAACCGGTTGCGACACGAACGCGTTGTTGCCACTTCATGGCTTCTCTCCTGAAGGATTTTTCTCTGCTAATTCAGACTACCGCACTTTACGGAAAATTCCGTAACGCCGCATCTTTTTGTGACGCCTACTACACTTTATTTTCATCGGGATAGTCACCCAGGAAGGTGTTTATGAGCAAAAAAACGCAGCATTTCTCGCTTAAGGTGCTGACGATAAACATTCATAAGGGCTTCACAGCATTTAACCGCCGCTTCATTTTACCGGAGCTGCGCGACGCGGTACGCACCGTCAGCGCGGATATTGTCTGCCTCCAGGAGGTCATGGGCGCGCACGAAGTGCACCCGATGCATTTCGAAAACTGGCCCGACACGCCCCACTACGAGTTTCTGGCGGATACCATGTGGAGCGATTACGCCTACGGGCGCAATGCGGTCTACCCGGAGGGGCATCACGGTAACGCGGTGCTGTCGCGTTTTCCTATCGAGCATTATGAGAACCGCGACGTCTCCGTTGGCGAGAGCGAAAAACGCGGGCTGTTATACTGTCGTATCACCCCCCCGGCGCTCGATTTTCCCATTCATGTGGGCTGTGTTCATCTTGGCCTGCGTGAAGCCCACCGTCAGGCCCAGCTACAGATGCTGGCAGACTGGACCAATGCGCTGCCGGAGGGCGAGCCCGTAGTGGTGGCCGGTGATTTCAACGACTGGCGACAGCGGGCCAACCATCCGCTGAAGGTGAAGGCGGGGCTGGAGGAGATCTTTACCCGCTCACGCGGTCGTCCCGCGCGGACGTTTCCGGTGCGCTTCCCCCTGCTGCGCCTTGACCGCATTTACGTAAAAAATGCCCACGCCAGCAGCCCGACGGCGCTGGCTTTACTCAACTGGCGACATCTCTCCGACCATGCCCCACTCAGCGCGGAGATCCACTTATGAAATGCACATGGCAGGAAGGTAACCGTATTACGCTGCTGGAAAATGGCGATAACTTTTATCCGGCGGTTTTTGAGGCGATTAGCCACGCACAGCAGAAAGTCTTTCTCGAAACGTTTATCTGGTTTGAAGACGACGTGGGCAGGCAGTTGCACAGCGCACTGCTGCATGCCGCCCGTCGCGGTGTAAAAATCGAGGTTCTGCTCGACGGATATGGTTCGCCGGATCTCAGCGACGAATTTGTTAACGAGCTCACCGCCGCAGGGGTGGTGTTCCGCTATTACGATCCCGGCCCGCGTCTGTTCGGCATGCGCACCAACCTGTTCCGTCGAATGCACCGCAAAATTGTGGTGGTGGATGAAACGGTGGCCTTCGTTGGCGGCATTAACTACTCCGCCGAGCATATGTCGGATTACGGTCCCGAAGCTAAACAGGACTACGCGATCCGTATCGAAGGACCGGTGGTTCAGGACATCCAGCTGTTCGTGCTGGAAAACTTACCCGGCAAAGAGGCCGCTCGCCGCTGGTGGCGACGCCGTCATCGCCCGGAAGAGAACCGCAAGCCCGGCGAGGCGCAGGCGCTGTTCGTCTGGCGGGATAACGAGGAGCACCGGGACGATATCGAGCGTCATTACCTGAAGATGCTGGCGAACGCGAAGCGCGAGGTGATTATCGCCAACGCCTATTTCTTCCCCGGTTACCGGATTTTGCACGCCATGCGCAACGCGGCCCGACGCGGCGTGAGCGTGAAGCTTATCGTGCAGGGTGAGCCCGATATGCCGATTGTGAAGGTCGGCGCGCGTCTGCTCTATCGCTATCTGGTCAAAAGCGGCGTGCAGATCTATGAATATCGCCGCCGCCCGCTGCACGGCAAAGTCGCCGTGATGGATGACCACTGGGCGACCGTTGGCTCCAGCAACCTCGATCCGCTGAGCTTATCGCTCAATCTGGAAGCGAACCTGATCATCCACGATCGCCAGTTTAATCAGACCCTGCGCGATAACCTTCAGGGACTTATCAATAAAGACTGCGTGCGTGTGGATGAGTCTATGGTGCCAAAACGGAGCTGGTGGAACGTGGGCATCGGCGTGGTGGTGTTCCACTTCCTGCGCCACTTCCCGGCCATGGTGGGCTGGCTGCCCGCGCATACGCCGAAACTGGCGCTGGTGGATCCGCCTGTGCAACCCGAAATGGAAACCCAGGACCGCGTAGAGGCGGAAGATGGAGGGAAAACCTGATGTCGAAATCTCATCCTCGCTGGCGGCTGGCGAAAAAAATCCTGACCTGGCTGTTCTTCATTGCCGTCGCGGTCCTGCTGGTGGTGTATGCCCAAAAGGTGGACTGGGAAGAGGTGTGGAAAGTTATTCGCAACTACAACCGGACAGTCCTGCTGGGGGCCGTTGGGCTGGTGATTGTGAGCTACCTGATATACGGCTGCTATGACCTGCTGGGACGTGCCTACTGCGGGCATAAGCTTGCCAAACGGCAGGTTATGCTGGTGTCATTCATCTGCTATGCCTTTAACCTGACGCTGAGCACCTGGGTGGGCGGGATTGGTATGCGCTATCGCCTGTACTCCCGCCTTGGCTTACCGGGCGGCACCATCACGCGTATTTTCTCCTTAAGCATCACCACCAACTGGCTGGGGTATATCCTGCTGGGCGGGGTGATTTTCACCATCGGCGTGGTGCAGCTGCCTGCGCACTGGTACATCGATGAGGCTACCCTGCGCATCCTGGGCATCGTACTGCTGCTGATCATCGCCGCCTACCTGTGGGCCTGCGCCTTTGCCAAACGTCGTCACATGACCATTAAAGGCCAGAAGCTGGTGCTGCCGTCATGGAAGTTTGCCGTCCTGCAAATGGTGGTTTCCAGCGCTAACTGGATGGCGATGGGGGCCATTATCTGGCTGTTGATTGGCGAAGATGTGAACTACTTCTTCGTGCTGGGCGTGCTGCTGGTAAGCAGTATTGCCGGGGTGATTGTGCATATTCCGGCGGGTATTGGCGTACTGGAGGCGGTGTTTATCGCGCTGCTTGCGGGGGAGCATGTGTCTCACGGGACGATTATCGCCGCCCTGCTCGCGTACCGCATGATCTACTACTTCCTGCCGCTGGCGCTGGCAACGGTCTGTTATCTGGTGCTGGAGAGTCGGGCGAAGAAGCTGCGCGCGAAGAACGAGAGGATGTTGGCGAAGTGAGTTGTGTCGGGTAGCGCTGCGGTCTGATGCCCTCACCCCGGCCCTCTCCCACGGGGAGAGGGAGAAAAGCCCGCACCGTGCAATCCCCTCTCCCTGAGGGAGAGGGTTAGGGTGAGGGGGAAATAACTAGCGACGGTTGCCGAAGATACGCAGCAGCATCAGGAACAGGTTGATGAAGTCCAGATAAAGCGTCAGCGCGCCCAGAATCGAGTATTTGCGCAGATTTGAACTGTCGCGAACATCAATTTGTTCACCGATGTTTTTCAGCTTCTGGGTATCGTAAGCGGTTAAGCCCACGAAGATCACCACCCCGATATAGGTCACCGCCCACATCAGCGCGTCACTCTTCAGCCACAGGTTCACCAGCGACGCCAGCACAATCCCAATCAGCCCCATAAACAGCATGTTGCCGAAGCCGCTCAGGTCACGTTTGGTGGTGTAACCGTACAGGCTCATCACACCGAACATCCCGCCGGTCACCACAAACGTGCTGGCGATGGAAGAGTAGGTGTAAACGATGAAAATACTGGAAAGCGTCAGCCCGGTCAGCGCCGAATAGAGCATAAACAGCGTGGTCGCCATACCCGCGCTGAGCTTGTGCACCAGCCCGGAGAGCACGAACACCAGCGCCAGTTGCGCAATAATCAGCCCAAAGAAGGTGATTTTGCTTGAGAAGATAAACATCATCAGTTCAGGCGTATTTGCCGCATACCACGCGATAAACGCGGTAAGCAGCAGGCCAACCGTCATCCAGCCATACACCTGAGCCATGTAGGTTTGCAGCCCGCTACGGGTCTGCTGAACTATCGAATCGGAACGCGGAAATCGGTCCATGATTCACTCCTGATTAAGTAAACACACACGTTAAGAGTAACACATCCGCGTAAACCAACTACCAACGGCTGGCGGCATGTTTATCGCTGTCGCGTGATTCCACCCAGCGCTCACCTTCCGGCGTCGCTTCACGCTTCCAGAACGGCGCTTTGGTTTTAAGGTAATCCATGATGAACTCCCCCGCCGCAAAAGCACTCCCGCGATGGGCGCTGGTGACGCCGACAAACACAATCTCTTCGCCGGGCCACATTTCGCCGATGCGATGGATAACCGTAACGCGCCCTAGTGGCCAGCGGCCTCGCGCCTCTTCCACAATGGCCGCCAGCGATTTTTCGGTCATTCCCGGATAGTGCTCCAGCGTCAGCGCTTTTACGCTGTCGCCGAGATTATGATTACGCACTTTCCCGGTAAACGTCACGACCGCGCCGTCTTCGTCGCGCCCGGCCAGCCAGTCATATTCCGTGCCCACGTTAAAACGCTCATGGCCGACCAGAATTCGGGTTTCCGTCATCTTAACCCCCTGTGACCGGCGGGAAGAAGGCCACTTCGTCCCCATCGGCCAGCGGGTGGGTCAACTCCACCAGCGTCTGGTTCACGGCGGCCAGCAGTTTGCCTTCGTCCAGCGCCAGCGCCCAGCGGTCGCCTTGCGCCGCCAGATGCGCACGCAGGGCGGCGACATTTTCGAAAGAGCCGTCCAGCGTCAGGCTGTCGGTATTGACCAGCTCACGGACCTGAGCAAAAAAGAGCACCTTAATCATGGCTTTCCACCTTAAAATCACCGGATTTGCCGCCGCTTTTTGCCAGCAGACGCACCGGGCCAATCACCATATCTTTCTGTACCGCTTTACACATGTCGTAGATGGTCAGCGCCGCCACGGAGGCCGCCGTCAACGCCTCCATCTCCACGCCGGTTTTCCCGGTTAAGCGGCACAGGGACTCGATACGCACACGGTTATGCGCCGGCTGCGCCTGCAAATTTACCTCCACTTTGCTGAGCATCAGCGGATGGCAGAGCGGGATGAGGTCCCAGGTACGTTTAGCGGCCTGAATACCGGCGATGCGGGCGGTGGCAAACACGTCACCCTTGTGATGGCTGCCGTCGATAATCATCGCCAGCGTCTCCGGCAGCATGGTGACGAACGCTTCAGCACGCGCCTCGCGCACCGTTTCGGCTTTGGCGGAGACATCCACCATATGCGCTTCGCCAGCGGCGTTTATGTGGGTCAGTTGTGACATAGCTTATTTCTTTAAATGGGGATGAAAATTACACGGACGGGTACGGGCATCCAGCTGCGGGGCAATAATGTTTTCCCACGCGGTGCGGCAGGCTTTGGTCGACCCCGGCATGGCGAAGATCAGCGTCTTATTCGCCACCCCCGCGACGGCACGGGACTGAAGCGTAGAGGTGCCAATCTCTTCAAAGGAGAGCATGCGGAACACTTCGCCGAAGCCTTCCACTTCGCGATCGAACAGCGGGAGCAGCGCTTCCGGTGCCTGGTCGCCTGCGGTAAAGCCGGTGCCGCCAGTGATCAGCACCACCTGGACGTCATCACCCGCAATCCACTGTGAGACCTGAGCGCGAATGGCGTAACGGTTTTCTTTGACGATCGCTTTATCAACAATCTGGTGTCCGGCTTCGTGTGCCGCCTCGCGCAGCCAGTGGCCAGAGGTATCATCCTCTTCACCACGACGTTCGGAAACGGTAAGAATAGCAATGCGTGTCGGGATAAATTCCGCGCTTACCTGACTCATCTTCTGGTTCCTTCTAAAGCCTGATTACCCGCCGATATAGGACAGGTTCTGAGTAATGCCGGTGTTGCCCTGATGCAGGAAATGGGTCTGCTTTTTGTGCGTCAGCGCCTCGGAAATACGTGCTTCAAGCGCGTCCTGCTGGGCGTCATCTTCCAGCAAATCGCGTAGATCGACGCCGCCATCCCCGAACAGGCAAAGATGGAGCTTGCCGACGGAGGAGACGCGCAGGCGGTTGCAGCTGGCACAGAAGTCTTTTTCATAGGGCATGATCAGGCCGATTTCGCCTTCATAATCCGGATGACAAAAGACCTGCGCCGGGCCATCGCTGCGCTGGCGGATCTGGTGGATCCAGCCGCGTTTCAGCAGTTCGTCGCGCAGAACCATGCCGGAGATATGATGGCGACGGAACAGCTCGCTACCCTCCCCGGTCTCCATCAGCTCAATAAAACGCAGTTGAATGCGGCGCGGTTTGATCCACGCCAGGAAAGTGTCCAGCTGATGGTGGTTCACATCACGCATCAACACGGTATTGACTTTGACCTTGTCGAAACCGGCGGTGAACGCGGCATCGATGCCGTCCATCACCTGCTGGAACTTATCCTGGCCGGTAATGGCGTGGAACTGACGGGCGTCCAGGCTATCGACGCTGACGTTGATCGCCGTCAGCCCCGCATCGCGCCAGTTCGCCACGTCACGCGCCATGCGGTAACCGTTGGTGGTCACCGCGATCTGGCGGATACGTTCGTTTTCACGCACGGCGGCAATGATGTCAGGGAAATCACGGCGCAGGGAGGGCTCTCCCCCGGTAAGACGCACTTTTTCCGTGCCAAGTTCAGAGAACGCGCGCGTGACGCGGCGTACTTCATCCACGGAGAGAAAGCCATTATTGGTGACGCTGCCCGGCTTGTAGCCATCGGGCAGGCAGTAGGTGCAACGGAAGTTACACACGTCGGTAATCGACAAACGTAAGTAGAAAAACTTACGCGCGAAAGCATCAGTAAGTTGTGAAGCCATGTACACCTTTCCAGATCGGGAGGCACAGTCATTTCTTTCTGTACCCTGGTGGCAAATCCGCCACGGCCAGGGCGCCATATCTCTCGACACAGGCGCCAGGGCTAGAGTGTATGTTTTCAGTTTTGAAAACGGGGTTATGGCGATAGTAGCGTGGAAATCGCCACTTCGCCATTGTCGCTTTTCGCTATATAAATTTATATATAACGATGTTATCGTGCATTTTCACTACAGAATACGCAAAAACAGCGCTTTCGCATTGATATACGTCATTATGGTTTGTGAGAGGCATCGTCTTTTAGGAGTAGTTGCGTTACTGTGACGCAAGCTTAACAGGATAAGGAATAGGTATGCGCAATCGCACTTTTGCGGATCTGGACCGTGTGGTCGCTCTTGGCGGAGGTCACGGTCTGGGACGAGTGATGTCGTCGTTATCGTCACTGGGCTCGCGCCTGACGGGCATCGTGACAACAACGGACAACGGCGGCTCAACCGGGCGGATCCGACGTGCTGAAGGCGGGATAGCCTGGGGTGACATGCGCAATTGCCTCAACCAGCTCATCACGGAGCCAAGCGTGGCCTCGGCAATGTTTGAGTACCGTTTTGGCGGAAATGGTGAACTTTCAGGCCATAACCTTGGAAATCTGATGTTAAAGGCGTTGGATCACCTGAGCGTGCGCCCTCTGGAAGCGATCAATTTAATTCGTAACCTGTTAAAGGTGGATGCATTCCTGATCCCGATGTCCGAACAGCCGGTGGATTTAATGGCGATCGATGCCGACGATCACGAAGTGTATGGTGAAGTGAATATCGACCAGCTTCTTCTTCCGCCAAAAGAGCTAATGACCTACCCCAGCGTACCCGCAACGCGTGAAGCGGTAGAAGCGATTGCCGAGGCCGATCTGATCCTGATTGGGCCGGGAAGTTTTTATACCAGCCTGATGCCGATCCTGCTGGTGAAAGAGCTGGCGCAGGCGCTGCGCAGAACGCCTGCGCCCATGGTCTATATAGGTAATTTAGGCCGCGAACTCAGCCCGGCGGCGGCAAGCCTGTCGCTGGCGGATAAGCTGGACCTGATGGAACAGTACGTTGGTAAGAAAATTATCGATGGTGTCGTGGTCGGGCCGAAAGTGGATGTATCGGGGATTGGCGATCGCGTGGTGGTGCAGGAGCCGCTGGAAGCCAGCGATATTAAATATCGCCACGACCGCCATCTGCTGCGCGAGGCGCTGGAGAAGGCGATTCAGGCATTAGGTTAGGTTCGTTTTGTGCGGCCTGATGCCCTCACCCCGGCCCTCTCCCACAGGGAGAGGGAGAAAACGCCACCGGGCAAAAAACTACGATGCCGCAATAAACAGATCCCGCAGCTGATGCAGCTGATCGCGGATTTGCGCGGCCTCTTCGAACTCCAGGTTCTGCGCGTGCTGCATCATCTGCCCTTCCAGCTCGTGGATCTTCTGCTGCAACGCTTTCGGCGTCAGCGCGACGGTATCCTCTTCCACCACTGAACGGGCCTTGCCGCGGCCTTTCGCTTTGGTCTTCGCAATGTTCTGACCCAGCGCCAGGATATCCACCACCTTCTTGTTCAACCCCTGCGGCGTGATGCCGTGCTCTTCGTTGTAGCGCTGCTGCTTCTCGCGACGACGTTCCGTTTCGCCAATCGCTTTGGCCATCGACGGGGTGATTTTATCCCCGTACAGGATCGCCTTCCCGTTGACGTTACGCGCGGCGCGGCCAATGGTCTGGATCAGCGAGCGCTCGGAACGCAGGAAGCCCTCTTTGTCCGCGTCCAGAATCGCCACCAGCGACACCTCAGGCATATCCAGCCCTTCTCGCAGAAGGTTAATGCCGACCAGCACGTCGAACTCGCCCAGACGCAGATCGCGGATGATCTCCATACGCTCCACGGTATCGATATCCGAGTGCAGATACCGCACCTTCTCGCCGTGTTCTTCCAGATACTCCGTCAAATCTTCCGCCATACGTTTGGTGAGCGTGGTAACCAGCACGCGCTCGTTGATGGCGGAGCGGGCACGTATTTCCGAGAGCAGATCGTCCACCTGCGTCGCCACCGGACGCACCTCGATAATCGGATCCAGCAGCCCGGTCGGACGCACCACCTGGTCCACCACGTCATCACCGGATTTTTCCAGCTCGTAGTTGCCCGGCGTGGCCGATACGTAGATGGTCTGCGGAGCAAGCGCCTCAAATTCTTCAAACTTCATCGGACGGTTGTCCAGCGCTGACGGCAGTCGGAACCCGTACTCCACCAGCGTCTCTTTACGCGCGCGGTCACCGCGGTACATCCCGCCGATCTGGGGGATCGTAACGTGGGATTCGTCGATCACCAGCAGGCCGTCCGCCGGAAGGTAGTCAAACAGCGTCGGCGGCGCTTCGCCCGGCCCGCGCCCGGAGAGGTAGCGCGAGTAGTTTTCGATGCCGGAGCAGTAGCCCAACTCGTTCATCATCTCCAGATCGAACTGGGTACGCTGGCTCAGGCGCTGCTCTTCCAGCAGCTTATTGTTCGCCAGCAGCACCTTGCGGCGGTCCGCCAGCTCGGTTTTGATCTCTTCCATCGCCTGCACAATACGCTCGCGCGGCGTTACATAGTGCGTTTTCGGGTAGATGGTGAAGCGCTGGATCACCGACTCGACGTGACCGGTCAACGGATCGAACAGCGACAGGCGTTCAACCTCTTCGTCGAACAGCTCCACGCGCAGCGCCATATCGTCCGACTCCGCCGGGAAGATATCAATCACCTCGCCGCGCACGCGGAAGGTCCCGCGCTGGAACGCCTGATCGTTACGGGTGTACTGCAACTCCGCCAGACGGCGCAAAATCGCACGCTGATCGATGATCATCCCCTGCGTCAGGTGCAGCATCATCTTGAGATAGAGATCCGGATCGCCCAGGCCGTAGATCGCCGACACCGAGGCCACCACCACCACATCACGACGCTCCAGCAGCGCCTTGGTCGCCGACAAACGCATCTGCTCGATATGTTCGTTCACCGAGGCATCTTTCTCGATAAACGTGTCGGAGCTGGGAACGTAGGCTTCCGGCTGGTAGTAGTCGTAGTAGGAGACGAAATACTCCACCGCGTTTTCCGGGAAGAACTCTTTCATCTCACCATACAGCTGCGCCGCCAGCGTTTTGTTCGGCGCGAGAACCATCGTCGGACGCTGGAGATCGGCAATGACGTTGGCAATGGTGAAGGTTTTGCCCGAACCGGTAACCCCCAGCAGGGTCTGGTGCGCCAGCCCGTCCTCCAGCCCCTCTTCCAGGCGACGAATAGCCTCGGGCTGATCCCCGGAAGGACGGAAAGCAGAATTCAGTTTAAACGGTTTACTCATGGGCGACGACCTGATGACAGAATAAGCGGCAGGTGAGTAATTTTACTCGTTGTGGCCAGGATTGCCAGTAAAAAACACTGGATGAAAAACCAGTAGCGTGTCAGGATATTTAGCGTAGCGCAGAGAGGATTAGTGCGTTCGCGAGCCAAATTTCGACTGTGACAAAATAAAACACCAGCCTCAGGGGGTTATCCCCAGAACTATTACTTTTTTAACATTTGTCAAGGGCGGTTATGAAAGTTTTATGGCAACAGGTCTCGCTGGCGTTGAGGGAATTGCTTTTATCTAATTCGTTAAAAAATAAAGACTAATTTATTAAGCCGCGTTTCGCATCAATTTGGTTGTAACCCGCGTATTCTCTCGCTTATCGCGGGTTTTCTAACTCTAATGCACAAGGTTATCCACAGGAATAGTGGATAACTGCCTCCAGCCCGTACAGTATGCACTCCAGCAAATTCCCGGTTTTTCCCACGAAGCGGCAGTAAAAAATTTTTATCACTCTTTTTTGCCTGGAAAACGTTCATTTTTTCATAAGCGACTGGCGAGATCTTAATCACAATTCTGTCATTTCTCCTGCACCACAATTCGACATACGCAGCACCGGGAGTGTGCAATTCGTATAAACGTTCAGCTTTTGATAGTGAGTTATTCCTAAAAATGGCCTTTTTTTAATCATTATGAAGTTCCTGGCAGGCGTTTTGCAGACATCACTCTGTGCATCACCCCACACATTTTTAAGGAGAGAAAGATGTTGAGTCTGCGTGCTGTAAATCAGTTTTACGGAAGCCAACATACGCTATGGAACGTGAATATCGATTTCCCGCAAGGCATCTGTACGGGCATTGTTGGCCTGCCTGGCATGGGCAAATCCACGCTTATGAACTGCATTACCGGAAAGGTGCCCGTCGAGAGCGGCACCATCATCTGGCATGAGGCTGGCGCGCCGCCGCATAACTTGCTCAACCCTGCGTCAGCATTCCCGTCGCCGCCGACGATAGGCTACGTCCCGCAGGATCGGCGAATATTTTCCCAGCTCACCGTCGATGAAAATCTGCATATCGCTATGCGGGCGACGGGGAAACCCGATCCGGCATCAAAAAGTGACGTGTATGCCCTGTTTCCGGAGCTCTATCCGCTGCGACAGAGCCGTGCCTCTGCGCTGTCCCCTGACGACCAGTATCAGCTGGCCCTCGCCAGTGCGCTGGTTAATCGTCCGCGCGTGTTGATTCTGGATGAGCCCATGCATGGCGCAGGGCACGGTTTCGCGCGCAGGCTGGGGCAGTTGCTGGTGCGGTTGAATCGGGAGCTGGGAATGACGGTGCTGTTAGCGGAGCAACAGCTGTCGTTTATCCGCCGGGTAGCGGATCGTTTCTGCATGCTCTATCGCGGGCGTAACGTGGCACAGGGCCACGTTAACGAGCTGGATGACGACCTTATTGCGCACTGGATGGCGCGGGACATAAGGCGCTGAGGTCGAGATAGCGTCCGGTTTCCGCCTGCTCTGCGCCGTCGGCAAGCCACGGGATCTCGCCGAGAAACGGCGCAGGCAGCACCCGCTTCAGCGTCGCCAGATACTCAGCATGACGTTTACCCGGCGCTACCACGTCATTGGCAATCCACCCTGCCAGACGCAACCCGGCCTGCTGCACGGCCTGGGCGGTCAGCATGGCGTGATTGATACAGCCAAGCTTCACGCCAACCACCAGAATGACCGGAAGCTGCTCGGCCTGCACCCAGTCAGCAAATGTCTGCTCGTCGGACAGCGGGGTAAACCAGCCGCCAGCCCCCTCCACCAGCACCCAGTCGGCCTGTGTTTCCAGGTCGCGTAACCCGGAAGAGAGCACCGAAAAATCAATCGGACGATCTTCATCGACGCTGACGATGTGCGGCGAGGTGGGTTCAGCAAAGGTATAGGGGTTCACCGCAGAATAGGCCAGCGTAAGGCTGCTGTTACGCTGTAGCGCCAGCGCATCGGTATTACGTAAGCCTTCCGGCGTCATCTCGCTGCCGGAGGCTACGGGCTTATACCCGGCCGTTGTTTTCCCCAGCAGACGCGCCGCCTGCAACAGCGCGGCGCTGGCAACCGTTTTACCGACTTCAGTGTCCGTACCGGTAACAAAATAACGTTCAGTCACGTTCAATAATCCCATGAAAAAGATGATAAGAGAGCGGGAACCGGCCCCGCTCCTGCGGCCAGGCCAGCTCGAGACGCTGGAGTTGGCCGCGGGTAAGGGGTTTCTTCTCCCGTCCGGCGTGCAGGTGCGTCGCGCCTATGCCCTTAAGCGATCGCATGGCGCTTAACGCATCGCTAAATTCGAGGGTGACGGTCTGGACCACGCTGCGATAGCGCCAGCCTGCCAGCGCCTGAGTGACCTGTTCGTGCGAGAGAAACCGGTTGACGTGCGGCTGTGCATCCACTGCCCTCCACGCCTGATTCAGCTCTGGCAACGAACTTTCCAGCAGGGTGGTAAAGGCCACCGCTCCGCCGGGCCGCGCCACGCGGTATAGCTCGCGTAGGGCCTGCGGCAGGCTGGCGCACCACTGCACCGCCAGATGGCTCCAGACGAGGTCAAACAGCGCATCCTCCAGCGGGATGGCCTCGATATCGGCCACCAGATAACGGTCTGCTGACTGCTGCTGGCGGGCCTCATCCAGCATCTGCGCGGATAAATCCAGCGCCGTGACGTGGCTACCCGTTGCGCGCCAGTAGCGGCTATTGCCGCCAGGCCCGCAGCCAGCGTCGAGCACCTGCGCAAAACGCCCCTCACCGAGCGCGGCCAGCAGCCCGCGGGCGCTCAGGCGTTGCAGCTCATCGTGCTGTGAATAGCTTTGCGCTGCCCGGCCAAACGCGGCGGCAACGGCCTGTTTATTGACAGGAGACATACAGTGCCTCCAGAAGCGTATCGATATCCTGCGGCTCGTGCGCTGCCGTGAGCGTCAGACGCAAGCGCGCGGTGCCTGGCGGCACGGTGGGTGGGCGGATCGCCGTGACCCACTGCCCGCGTTCTCGTAGCGCCTGTGCCAGCATCAGCGCCCGATGGTTTTCACCCACAATCACGGGCTGAATGGCGCTGTGCGAGTCGGTAAGCCGGTAAGGCAGTGCGCTTACCCCCCGGCGAAAACGCTGAATATGGTCGGCCAGGCGCGCCCGGCGTTCAGCGCCGTCTTCGCCGCGGATCACCGCAAGCGACGCAGAGAGCGCCACGGCCTGCGCCGGGGGCATGCTGGTGCTGTAGATCAGGTGCCGGGCGAACTGCACCAGGTAATCGGCCACCGGCTCGCTGCACAACACCGCGGCGCCGCTGACGCCAAAGCCTTTGCCGAAAGTGACTACCAGCAGTTCCGGCCTGACGCGTTGCTGGTGCGCGCTTCCGCGCCCCTCCTCGCCGGTGACGCCAATGCCGTGGGCATCGTCGACCAGCAGCCAGGCGTTCTGCTGTTTTGCGACGTCATGCAAGGTGGCAAGCGGCGCGCTGTCGCCGTCCATGCTGAATACCCCTTCCGTCACCGCCAGCTGAAGCCCTGAACAGGGTTTACCCAGCAGGACGTTCAGCTGAGAGGCATCGTTATGGGCAAAACGCCGCAGCTGCGCCGGGCTGAGACTGGCCGCTTCAAGCAGGGACGCGTGGCTCAGGCGGTCCGCGGTGATGCGGTCGTCTTTGCCCATCAGGGCGGCAATCACCGCCTGATTCGCGGCAAAACCGGAGATAAACAGCAGCGCCCGCGGGTAGCCCAGCCAGTCGGCCAGCTCTTCCTCCAGCGCCTGATGCGCCGTGGTGTAGCCGCTGACGTGCCCGGAGCCACCGCTGCCCACGCCGTAACGATCCGCGCCCTGCTGCCAGGCGCGAACGATCTGCGGGTGCTGGCTCAGGCCCAGATAATCGTTGCTGGAGAAATTACAGAACCGCTCTCCTTCCCGGGAGAGAAAACGGCCTGCACCGTTTTCCACTACCCTGCGCACCCGAAACGCATCCGCCGCCCGCCGCTCGTCGAGCGCGGTCCTGATACGTGCCTGCCAGGTCATACGGCTGCCGCGTTGTAGAACTGGTCGGTGTCGGCGTTAAAAATCTGCTGCTCCAGCTGCTGCTGTTGCTCGTTATCCCCCGCCTGTACCTCGGTCTGGTGTGGGTTCAGCCCCAGCTTGCGGAACAGCTGGACATCTTTGTCCTCTTCCGGGTTTGGCGTGGTCAGCAGTTTGCAGCCGTAGAAGATAGAGTTGGCCCCGGCCATGAAGCACATCGCCTGGGTCTGCTCGCTCATCTGCTCGCGACCGGCAGAGAGGCGAACATAAGAGGTCGGCATCATGATGCGCGCCACCGCGATGGTGCGGATGAAATCGAAGGCATCCACGTCCTCGTTATCCGCCAGCGGCGTGCCTTTTACCTTCACCAGCATGTTGATGGGCACGCTTTCCGGCGGGGTCGGCAGGTTTGCCAGCTGTAACAGCAGGCCGGCACGATCTTTTACCGTCTCGCCCAGTCCCACGATCCCGCCGGAACAGACCTTGATCCCCGCATCACGCACTTTATCCAGCGTGTCCAGACGCTCCTGATAGGTGCGCGTGGTGATGATGTTGCCGTAGAATTCCGGCGAGGTATCGAGGTTGTGGTTATAGTAATCCAGCCCCGCCGCCGAGAGACGCTGCGCCTGCTCTTCGTTCAGCGTACCCAGGGTCATGCAGGCTTCAAGCCCCATCGCCTTCACCCCCTTCACCATCTGCTCCAGATAGGGCATGTCGCGGTCATGCGGATTTTTCCACGCCGCGCCCATGCAGAAGCGGGTCGAGCCAGCGTTTTTGGCCTTGCGCGCGGAGTCGAGCACTTGCTCGACTTCCATCAGGCGCTCGGATTCGAGACCGGTTTTATAGCGCGCGCTTTGCGGGCAATATTTGCAGTCTTCCGGGCAAGCCCCGGTTTTGATCGACAGCAGCGTGCTGACCTGAACATGACGCGGATCGAAGTGCTGGCGGTGCACCTGTTGCGCCTCAAACATCAGCTCCAGGAAAGGTTTGTTGAATAATTCAGTGACTTGCGACATCGTCCAGCGTGCGTGGTGAGCCATCGGGCTTCTCCAAAGGGTTTTGTTAATTGTCGGTTCGGTTTATACTTGTAAACCTAAAACTTTTCAAAATGGTTTACAAGTCGATTATGACCCAGGACGATCTCGCCTTCGACAAGCAGCATATCTGGCACCCTTACACCTCCACGACCCGCCCCCTTCCCGTCTATCCGGTAGCCTCGGCCCACGGCTGCGAGCTGCATCTTGCCAGCGGCGAGCGGCTTGTTGACGGGATGTCCTCCTGGTGGGCGGCGATCCATGGCTACAACCACCCGCGACTGAACGCGGCGATGAAAGCGCAGATTGACCAGATGTCACACGTGATGTTTGGCGGGATCACGCATCAGCCCGCGGTGGATTTATGCCGTCGCCTGGTAGCGATGACGCCTGAATCGCTGGAGTGCGTTTTCCTGGCCGACTCCGGCTCGGTGGCCGTGGAAGTGGCGATGAAAATGGCGTTGCAGTACTGGCATGCGAAGGGCGAAACGCGCCAGCGGTTCCTTACCTTCCGCAACGGCTATCACGGCGACACTTTCGGCGCGATGTCGGTATGTGATCCGGACAACTCCATGCACAGCCTGTGGAAAGGCTATCTGCCGGAAAACCTGTTTGCGCCAGCCCCGCAGAGCCGCTTCGACGGCGAATGGGACGAGATGGACATGGTGGGCTTTGCGCGGCTGATGGCGGCCCATCGCCACGAGATTGCCGCCGTTATTCTCGAACCGATTGTGCAGGGCGCGGGCGGAATGCGGATGTACCATCCCGAGTGGCTGAAGCGCATTCGGAAGATGTGCGACCGCGAAGGGATCCTGCTGATTGCCGATGAGATCGCCACCGGCTTTGGCCGCACCGGGAAATTGTTCGCCTGCGAGCATGCGGGGATCGCGCCGGATATTCTGTGCCTGGGGAAAGCGCTCACCGGCGGCACCATGACGCTCTCCGCCACGCTTACCACCCGCCAGGTTGCCGATACCATCAGCGACGGCGACGCGGGCTGCTTTATGCACGGCCCGACGTTTATGGGCAACCCGCTGGCCTGCGCCGTGGCAAGCGAAAGCCTCGCCATTCTGGAAAGCGGCGCATGGCAGACGCAGGTGGCGGCGATTGAGGCGCAGCTGAAGCAGCAGTTAAGCGCGGCGGCGGAGGCGGAATACGTCGCGGACGTCCGCGTACTGGGCGCCATCGGGGTAATCGAGACAACGCATCCGGTGAACATGGCCGCGTTGCAGCGCTTCTTCGTTGACCAGGGCGTGTGGGTGCGACCTTTCGGTAAGCTGATTTACCTCATGCCGCCGTACAGCATTTCTGCGGATCAGCTCCGCAAGCTGACCGGGGCAGTGGTTGAAGCCGTTAACACTTCAGCGCATTTCGCGATTTAACCCCATGCGTTACACTTTCTGAATGAGTGAGTAACGAGGGAAATCGGATGAAAATCATCAGTAAAGATTTGCGCGACGGCGAAAAGCTGCCGGAACGTCACGTGTTTAACGGGATGGGTTATCAGGGGGATAATATCTCTCCCCATCTGGCGTGGGACGATGTGCCAGCGGGAACCAAAAGTTTTGTCGTGACCTGCTACGATCCGGATGCGCCAACCGGGTCGGGCTGGTGGCACTGGATCGTGGCAAACCTGCCCGCCGACACGCGCGTGCTGTCGCAGGGCTCCGGTTCCGATCTGGTCGCTCTGCCTGACGGTGCGATTCAGACGCGCACTGACTTTGGCAAAGCGGGCTACGGCGGCGCGGCGCCGCCAAAAGGGGAAACGCACCGCTATATCTTCACCGTGCACGCGCTGGATGTGGACAAGATTGAGGTCGACGAAGGGGCGAGCGGCGCGATGGTAGGCTTTAACGTGCATTTCCATTCGCTGGGTAGCGCATCGATTACGGCGATGTATTCGTAAAAAAAGCCGGGTAGCGGCTACGCCTTACCCGGCCTACATTTCGTACTCGTAGGCCCGGTAAGCGCAGCGCCACCGGGCATAAAATCACAGCACCGAAGGTAACAGCCCCACCAGCCGTCCTTCCTCCAGAAGCTGCATCGCCTTATCAATATCCGGCGCAAAGAAGCGGTCGTCATCGTAGTGCGTAACGTGCTCGCGCAGTTCCTGGCGCGCCTGCTCCAGCAGCGGGCTGGATTTTAGCCCTTCGCGCAAATCAATACCCTGACACGCCGCCAGCCACTCCACCGCCAGCACGCCGCGGGTGTTAGAGGCCATCTCCCAGAGGCGACGCCCGGCAGCCGGGGCCATCGAAACGTGATCTTCCTGGTTGGCTGAGGTTGGCAGGCTGTCCACGCTGTGCGGATGCGACAGGGCTTTGTTCTCGCTTGCCAGTGCCGCGGCGGTGACCTGGGCTATCATGAAGCCCGAGTTCACGCCGCCGTTGCGCACCAGAAATGGCGGTAGCTGGGACATGTGCTTATCCATCATCAGCGCGATTCGACGCTCAGACAACGCCCCGATTTCGGCAATCGCCAGGGCGATATTATCTGCGGCCATCGCCACCGGCTCGGCGTGGAAGTTACCGCCAGAAACCACCTCGTTTTCCTGAGCAAATACCAGTGGGTTATCGGACACCGCATTGGCCTCCACCAGCAGCACTTCTGCCGCCTGGCGCAGCTGCGTCAGGCATGCGCCCATCACCTGCGGCTGGCAGCGCAGGGAATACGGATCCTGCACCTTCTCACAGTTGTGATGCGAATCGGCAATGTCGCTGGTATCGGTAAGTACGTGGCGGTACATGGCAGCGGCATCAATCTGCCCGCGCTGGCCGCGCACCTCGTGGATGCGGGCATCGAACGGACGACGCGAGCCGAGCACCGCCTCAGTGGTCAGTGCACCGCACACCACCGCCGAGGCGAACAGATCTTCCGCTTCAAACAGACCGCGCAGCGCGAAAGCGGTCGACGCCTGCGTGCCGTTGAGCAGCGCCAGCCCCTCTTTTGCCGCGAGGGTGATCGGCGTTAAGCCAGCTTTTTTCAGCGCCTCTTTCGCAGGCAGCCACTCCCCTTGCCAGCGCGCCTGGCCTTCACCCAGCAGGAGCAGCGACATATGCGCCAGCGGCGCCAGATCGCCGGAGGCGCCGACGGAGCCCTTCGCCGGGATCCACGGATAAACTTCCGCATTGACCAGCGTCATCAGCGCCTGGATCACGTTCAGACGAATGCCGGAAAACCCACGCGCCAGGCTGTTGATTTTCAACACCATCATCAGGCGGACGATCTCATCGTCCAGCGGCTGGCCAACCCCCGCCGCGTGCGACAGCACCAGCGAACGCTGTAAATTCTCCAGATCGTGCGTGGCGATGCGGGTCTGCGCCAGCAGGCCAAACCCGGTGTTGATGCCGTAGGCGGTGCGCCCCTCCGCCACAATCGCCTCCACGCAGGCCACGCTGTCGTTAATGGCACGGTGGGCGCTTTCATCAAGGGAGAGTGTCACCGGATGACGCCAGACGTGACGCAGCTGTTTGAGCGTCAGCGAGCCGGGAGTAAGTGTTAACGCGTTCATGCAGGCTTTCCTTGTGTGGCGGAGATCATCGGCAGGTTCAGGCCCTGCTCTTTGGCACAATCAATGGCAATCTCGTAACCCGCATCCGCGTGACGCATCACGCCGGTTGCCGGGTCGTTGTGCAGCACGCGAGCGATACGCGCGGCCGCTTCATCAGTTCCGTCACAGACGATGACCATCCCGGAGTGCTGGGAGAAGCCCATCCCGACGCCGCCGCCGTGGTGCAGCGACACCCAGGTCGCGCCGCTGGCGGTGTTCAGCAGGGCATTCAGCAGCGGCCAGTCGGAGACCGCATCCGAGCCGTCGCGCATGGCTTCAGTTTCACGGTTCGGACTGGCGACAGAGCCGGAGTCCAGGTGGTCGCGGCCAATGACGATCGGCGCGGAGACTTCGCCGCTGCGCACCATTTCGTTAAAGGCGAGGCCGAGTTTTTGCCGCCACTCCAGCCCGACCCAGCAGATACGCGCCGGCAGGCCCTGGAAGTTAATGCGCTCGCGCGCCATATCCAGCCAGCGATGCAGGTGTTCGTCATCGGCGACAATCTCTTTCACTCTGGCGTCGGTTTTGTAGATATCCTCCGGGTCGCCGGACAGGGCAACCCAGCGGAACGGCCCAATGCCGCGGCAGAACAGAGGACGAATATAGGCGGGCACGAAGCCGGGGAAGTCAAAGGCGTTATTCACCCCCATCTCTTTCGCCATCTGGCGGATGTTATTCCCGTAATCAAAGGTCGGAATACCCATCTTACTGAAGGCCAGCATCGCGGAGACGTGTTCCGCCATGGCGCGTTTGGCCGCCAGTACCGTGCCCTCAGGATCGGTTTCCGCTTTTTGCTGGTAGTCTTCCCACGTCCAGCCTTTTGGCAGATAGCCGTGGAGCGGATCGTGAGCGCTGGTCTGGTCGGTGACCAGATCCGGACGCACGCCGCGCGCCACCAGTTCCGGCAGAATATCCGCCGCGTTGCCGCACAGGGCAACCGACACGGCTTTGCCTTCAGCGGTGTACTTTTTGATGCGCGCCAGCGCGTCATCGAGGTTGTCGGCCTGCTCATCAACATAGCGGGTACGCAGACGGAAATCGATGCGGCTCTGCTGGCACTCAATGTTCAGGGAGCACGCGCCCGCCAGCGTCGCGGCCAGCGGCTGCGCGCCGCCCATGCCGCCCAGTCCGGCGGTGAGCACCCAGCGGCCTTTCAGTGATCCGTTATAGTGCTGACGGCCCGCTTCCACGAAGGTTTCATACGTGCCCTGCACAATCCCCTGGCTGCCGATGTAGATCCAGCTACCCGCGGTCATCTGGCCGTACATGGCCAGCCCTTTTGCGTCCAGTTCGTTGAAGTGTTCCCACGTCGCCCAGTGCGGCACCAGGTTGGAGTTGGCAATCAGCACGCGGGGCGCATTTTTATGGGTTTTGAATACGCCAACCGGTTTGCCGGATTGCACCAGCAGCGTTTCGTCGTTTTCGAGATTCGTCAAAGACTCGACAATCGCGTCATAGCACGCCCAGTTGCGCGCGGCGCGGCCAATGCCGCCGTAGACCACCAGCTCGTGGGGATTTTCTGCTACCTCAGGATCAAGGTTGTTCATCAACATGCGCAGCGGTGCTTCGGTGAGCCAGCTTTTTGCGGTGAGCGTGGTGCCGCGCGCGGCGCGGACATCCTGCTTGCGGTATTTATCTGACGACATTGTGTGTTCCTCATAAGGGACAGGTGATGCATTTAGATATACTTGTATAGACAAGCACACACAAGGTCGGGTTTAACAAAAAAGATACAATTTTGCTATATTGCGTTAGCGATCACGCTTATAAAACTTATGACATAAAGTGGCCCTGCAACCGGTAGCGATTCCCCGGGAATAGCAGCTTCGCATGCGACACAATTTGCGAGGACGACCAGGTACGACGGCGGATCAGCAGACAGGGATCGTGCTCTTTAATACGCAACAGCTCGCACTCCTGCGGCGTGGCGCGCACGGCTTCCACGATATGCTCCCCTTCCGTCAGCGGGGCGACGAGCGAGAGATACGCATGCGGTGTGGTTTGGGTGTAATCCTGGCTCAGGTAGTCCGGTATCCGCTCCGCGTTGACGCAGCGATCTTCAATCTGGACCGGAATGTCGTTCTCATAATGCACCATCACCGAATGGAAAATCCGGGTGCCCTCGGTAACGTTCAGCTCGATGGCCTGTTCGGCGCTGGCCTGCGTCTCCTCAAGCACCAGCACCTCGCAGTGGTGCTGATGGTTGCGGGCAGCAATTTCATCGGCAATGCTGCGGATTTCAAACAGCGCCGACTGTCCTTTTGGCTCGGCGACAAAGGTTCCGACACCCTGCAAACGCACCAGCAACCCTTCATCGGTCAGTTCACGCAGTGCGCGGTTGATGGTCATTCGGCTAAAGCCAAACTGCGCCACCAGCTCGGCCTCGGACGGAATGCGGTCGTGCGGGCGCCAGACGCCGGCGGCGATTTTTTCGCTGATCGCCTGCTTCACCTTTTCGTAAAAAGGCGCGGGAGGGCTCGGCTGCGGCAGGGGCGAGCGTGAAAACATCATGACTCCTTGAATGTTGTTATGCCCACCAGTGAGCAATTTGCCAGGCCAGTCGGGCGGCGAGCTTAGCGCCCTGTCCGTCCCGATCGTAGTGCGGATTAAATTCCACCAGATCCGCCGCCTGTAGTTTACCGCTTCGGCAGATACGCTCAATCACCGGGAACAGATCCAGCGCCGGGATCCCCAACGCCGCAGGGGCGGACACGGCGGGCATTTCTGCGGCAGGCAGCACATCAAGGTCAACGGTGAGATAAACCCGGTCTGCCTGCGCAAGCACGCTATCCAGCACGGATAGCGCATCCCGGCGAAAATCGAGATCTTCAACCAGCGTCACGTTCAACCGCTCAGCTTCCTCCCACAGCGCCTGAGTATTCGCCGCACAGCTTACCCCCAGGCAGGCGTAGTGAAACACCCGCGACTGAGACGCGCAGTAGTGCGCCAGCTGGCGGAACGGCGTGCCGGACGTTGCCCGTTCGGCCTTGCGTAAATCGAGGTGCGCATCCAGGTTGATCACCGCAAGGCGATCGTTCGGAAAGGCGTCCAGCACGCCGCGCCCGTGCGCCCAGGCGGTTTCATGTCCACCGCCGAAAACCAGAGTACGCATCCCGGATTGCTGGCACGCGGTTATGGCCTCGCTCAGCGCCTGCTGTGCCGCCTCCAGCGCGTGGCCTTCAACATAAATAGCGCCCATATCCACGAGGCGCGCATGACCCTGATGGCTCGCCATATTCGCCAGCGCGCCACGCAACACATCGGGCGCCTGTGCAGCACCGGGCCTGCCCTGGTTACGCTTAACCCCTTCATCACATTCAAAGCCCAGCAGGGCGATGCCTGACGGCGCGGGAGAAAAGTGTTCGCGCTGCTGTATGGTCTGGAAGAGACGTTTCGCGGTGCTGGACTCGGCGCTGTCGTCACGACCCTGCCAGACCTGCGGAGAGACGGGATGCCACAGTTTCATGCTACCTGCCCCCGAAACACGCGTTGATACATAGGATTCCGCCCCGGCTCGTAAACCATCTCAACCGGATGATTCGCCTCCCAGACGACGAAATCAGCCACATAACCTGGCTTTAACTGCCCGTGCGTCGCACCACGTCCTAGCGCCTGCGCCGCATGCCGCGTCACGCCAGCCCAGGCCTCTTCCGGCGTGAGGCCAAACTGGACGCAGGCCATGTTCATTGCCAGATGCAGGCTGGCAAACGGGCTGGTGCCCGGATTGTAGTCGGTAGCCACCGCCATCGGCACGCCCTGCTCTCTGAGCTGCGCCACCGGTGGACGCTGGCGCTCCTGAAGAAAATAGAACGCGCCGGGGAGCAATACCGCCACCGTGCCGCTTTGCGCCATCGCCTGAATACCTGCATCATCGAGATACTCAATATGATCGGCCGACAGCCCTTTATACTGGCTGACCAGCGCCGCGCCGCCGAGATTCGACAGTTGCTCTACATGCCCTTTTACCGGGATCCCGAGCGCGGCGGCGGCCTGGAACAGGCGCTCGGTTTGCGCCGGGGTAAAGCCGACGTTTTCACAAAACACGTCCACCGCTTCAAATAACTCTTTTTGCCACAGCGTGGGCATGATCTGCTCACAGACCAGCGCCAGATAGGCATCCGGATCCTGTCGGTACTCGGCAGGAACGGCGTGCGCGGCCAGCAGCGTCGGGCTGATATCGACCAGATTATTCAGGCTGAGCTGGCGGGCAACCAGCAGCATTTTCTCTTCGGCTTCGGCATTCAGTCCGTATCCCGATTTGATTTCAACGGTCGTTACGCCTTCATTCATCAGCCGCTGGAGTCGCTGCTGCGCCACCCTCAGGAGCGTTTCCGGCGAACTGTTGCGGGTGGCCGTGACCGTGGCGTTAATTCCGCCGCCCTGCGCGCTAATGGTCTGATATGACACGCCGTTAAGCCGTTGCTCCCATTCCGCTGCGCGATCGCCGCCGAACACCAGATGGGTGTGGCAATCGATCAGGCCGGGGGTAACCAGACGCCCGTCGAGATCGACACACTGACGATGCCCGGAGGGGATCTCGGATTCAGGAATAATGGCCAGAATCGTCTGGCCGCGCACAACGAGGGCATGTTGTTCTCTCAGGCCGTAGGGCTCCGCCTCCCCTGTCGCCAGGGTTGCCAGTCGCGCATTTCGCCATATCACATCATCGGGATGAAGCTGCTGCATGTGCCTTCCACTTGTCATGGGTTGTATAGACATTTATTTTCATCTGCCGCCTGCTGTCAACCGCATTGGGGGAAAATGTTATTTATTTGTGATGACTTTCCCGTCGCCTGCGGGCAAAAATGCAACTTTTCCGGTTTTTATCTTCCCGTTTCGCTCAACTTAGTATAAAAAAGCAGGCTATTTCGTCTATCCAGATAAGACTTGCATACCCAGGAGCATTACCTTGAATATTTCCAGGATTTCCCGTCTGGCGTTGGCACTCGCCTTTGGCGTGACTTTATCCGCTTGCAGTTCAACACCACCGGATCAGCAACCTTCTGAGCAGGTTGCTCCGGGCACCGCTTCCCGTCCGATCCTGTCAGCGGCTGAAGCGAAGAACTTCACCCGTGCGCACTATTTCTCGGCGATGGATCCCAATGCAGCCCCGTGGACGCCTTCTTCTATTAACCTGCCGAAACAGCCAGACTTCGTTGTCGGCCCGGCCGGGGCAGAGGGCGTTACACACACCTCTATTCAGGCAGCCGTTGATGCCGCAATTACCAAACACAGCGCATCTCGTCAGTACATTGCCATCCTGCCGGGTGAATACGAAGGAACCGTTTATGTTCCGGCGGCACCGGGAAGCATTACGCTTTACGGCCTGGGCGAAAAAGCGGTCGACGTAAAAATTGGCCTGGCGATTGATTCAGAGATCGACAGCACCACCTGGCGCCATCTGGTGAACCCGGCCGGTAAATACATGCCAGGTAAACCGGCGTGGTATATGTTTGATAACTGCCAGCGCAAGCGTGCCGCCACCATTGGCGTGATGTGTTCAGCGGTATTCTGGTCACAGAACAATGGCCTGCAATTGCAGAACCTGACCATTCAGAACACCCTGGGCGACAGCGTTGACGCAGGTAATCATCAGGCCGTGGCGCTGCGTAGCGATGGCGACAAGGTACAGATTAACAACGTCAATATCCTGGGCCGCCAGAACACCTTCTTCGTGACCAACAGCGGCGTGCAGAATACCCTTCAGAACAACCGTCTGACGCGTACTCTGGTCACCAACAGCTACATAGAAGGCGACGTGGATATGGTCTCCGGCCGCGGCGCGGTGGTATTTGATAATACCGACTTCCGCGTGGTGAATTCACGTACGCAGCAGGAAGGTTACGTCTTTGCCCCGGCCACGCAGTCTAACCTGTTCTACGGCTTCCTGGCCGTGAATAGCCGCTTTACTGCTGCTGGCGATGGCGTGGCGCAGCTTGGTCGCTCTCTGGACGTGGACTCCGCCACTAACGGCCAGGTCGTGATCCGCGACAGCGTGATTAACGAAGGCTTTAACATGGCGAAACCGTGGGCGGATGCAGCGATCTCAAAACGTCCTTTCTCCGGCAACACCGGCACGATGGATGATAAAGACAACGTGCAGCGTAACCTGAACGACGCTAACTTTAACCGCATGTGGGAATACAACAACCGCGGTCTGGGGAGCAAAGTGGTTGCTGAGCCGAAGCAGTAAAATGCCTGCTGCCGGGTGGCGGCTGCGCCTTACCCGGCCTACCTCATGCATTAACCGCGCATAAAAAAAACCTCGCATTTGCGAGGTTTTTTTCGTCTACGGATCAATGAGCGTTAATCACAACCCACATCGGCCCTTGTCCGACCGCATAGCGTCCTTTCTCTTCCAGTAGACCCTGCACGCCCTGGATTTCATAGAGCGCAATGTGGTGGGATTTCTGCCCCGCCGCAATCAGGTATTTGCCGCTGTGATCGACATTAAAGCCGCGCGGCTGGGTTTCTGTCGGCTGGAAGCCCTCAACTGCCAGAACGCTGCCGTCTTCGGAGACGCTGAAGACGGTGATCAGACTGGAGGTACGGTCACAGGCATACAGGTGACGGCCATCCGGCGTAATGTGAATGTCTGCCGCCCAGCGTGTGTCGGAGAAATCAGATGGCATCATGTCCAGCGTCTGTACGCACTCGATCTGCCCGTTAGGATCGTTCAGCTCCCACACGTCTACCGAGCTGTTCAGCTCGTTAACGACATAGGCATACTGCTGATTCGGATGGAAGACCATGTGGCGCGGGCCTGCGCCTTCCACGGTGGTGACTTCCGCCGGGCTCTGCGCGACCAGATGGCCGTCATCGCTCAGGGTGAACAGGCAGATGCGGTCCTGCTTAAGCGCTGGCACCCACAGCGTGCGGTTATCCGGCGAAATGTTGGCGGAGTGGCAACCTTCTAGCCCTTCTACCACGTCGACGGTTTCAACGGGAATACCGTCTTCCAGGCGGGTGACGCTCACGCAGCCTGCATTGTAGGAGCCGCTGAAGATAAAGTTGCCTTTATGGTCAGTGGAAATATGGGTCGGGCTGCCCGGCAGCGGGGCTTCTGCGGTATAGGTCAGCGCGCCGTCGTCCGGGGAGATGCGGTATGCCAGCACGCGGAATTCCGGGCGTACGCCGACATAAAGAAAACGTTTATCCGGGCTGACGACCATCGGCTGCACCTGGCCTGGCACATCAACAACCTGAACCAGCGTAAGCGAACCTTCTGTATTCAAACGCCAGACATGGATCTGCTGACTTTCAGGACTGGCGGTATAAACGGTTTGTTTCATGAATACTCCTGATTATTTTTAACGGTGAATGCTGAATTGTAGTCCGGGATTTTGCAGGGTTCCGCTCTCGGTGTACCATCCCGACAGACCTTAAATTCAACATTAACCCGGAAGAAAAAATGACCTCGCGAGTGATTGCCCTGGATTTAGACGGAACACTGCTTACCCCTCAGAAAACCCTGCTCCCCTCTTCTCTTGAGGCCCTCAAACGAGCCCAGGAAGCGGGGTATCAACTTCTCATCGTAACGGGTCGACATCACGTAGCCATTCATCCTTTTTATCAGGCACTGGGCTTAGATACACCTGCAATTTGTTGTAATGGCACCTATTTGTATGATTATCAGGCAAAAAAGGTTTTAGCCTCCGATCCGCTTCCCGTTACGCAGGCGCTGCAATTGATTGATTTACTGGATGAGCATGCCATTCACGGCCTGATGTATGTGGACAACGCCATGGTGTATGAACGCCCTACCGGCCATGTGATCCGCACCAGCAACTGGGCTCTGTCTCTGCCGGAAGCGCAGCGTCCGGTGTTCACTCAGGTTTCCTCCCTGCGCCAGGCGGCGGAAGACGTCGACGCAATCTGGAAATTTGCCCTGACCGATGAAGACACCGCCAAACTGAATACTTTCGCAAAACATGTCGAGCATACGCTGGGTCTGGAATGTGAATGGTCCTGGCACGATCAGGTGGATATCGCCCGCAAAGGCAACAGCAAAGGAAAGCGTCTGACCCAGTTCGTTGAATCGCAGGGCGGATCAATGCAGGACGTAATTGCCTTCGGCGATAACTATAACGACATCAGCATGCTGGAAGCGTCCGGAACGGGCGTGGCGATGGGTAATGCCGATGACGCGGTGAAAGCGCGCGCTGACGTGGTGATTGGCGATAACACCACCGACAGCATCGCGCAGTATATTTATACCCACCTGCTGTAATCAGGCGGTTATGGAAACGCTCTTGATTTGCGCGTAAAGCCACAGGCCAGGCTTGATGCCCAGCTCATCCCTGGCCCACGGGCTGATGCGCGCCCACAGCGTTCTGTTGCCTACTTCCAGCTGCACTTCCACCTGGCCGTTATCATCAAAACACTGCGCCACTTTTGCGCGCAAAATATTGCGGATACTGGTTTGCAGCGGCGGTTGCAGGACCAGGGAGACATCCGACGCCTGAATGCGGATCCGTAACGTGGACTGAATCGGCGTATCGATTTTATTCACCCACAAATGCTGATCGCCCAGCGCCAGCGCGGTCATCGCGTAGTGCGGATGGTGCTCCAGCACGCTCACCTTCAGAATGCTGCTCTGCTGCTCCTTTGGCAGCCATGGATGCATAACGCTGCTACCCCACACCTCCTCCAGATTGCCGAATGCCTTCACCCTGCCCGCTTCCAGCACCAGCACTTTGTCGGCCAGATGTAAGATCTCATCCAGCGAATGGCTGACGTAGAGCATTGGCACATTGATTTCCCGCGCCAGACGTTGCAGATACGGCAGCAGCTCGCGCTTGCGCGGAATATCCAGCGAGGCCAGCGGCTCATCCAGCAGCAACAGTTCCGGCGCGGTTAACAGGGCGCGGCCAATCGCCACGCGCTGTTTTTCACCACCCGACAGCGACGACGGCAGACGATCCAGCAGCGGTTCGATGCCCAGCAGCGCCACCAGCTTATCGAACTGTCCGGCCATGTTTTTTGCCATGCCGTAACGCAGGTTCCCGCGAACGCTGTAGTGCGGAAACAGGCGCGCATCCTGAAACACATAGCCGATACGGCGTTTGTCCGGTGACAGGCAGACCTTCTTCTCCGCGTCATTTAAGACGCGGTTATTTAGCACAATACGGCCAGACTGGGGACGCGTCAGGCCGCTAATCGCATTAATCAGCGACGTTTTCCCCGCCCCGGACACGCCAAAAATGGCGGTGATACCGCTGGCAGGCAGCGTTTCGTTCAGCGTCAGGGTGTGGCTGCCCAGGGTTTGCGTAAAGTTGAGTTCCAGCATCACGATTTCCCCATCCGTTCACGGCTGAGGCGCGCCAGCCACTCAGATACCAGCAGCGAGACCAGAGCGAGCACAATCGAAATAATACACAGCCGGGCCGCCGCACCTTCGCCGCCCGGGGTCTGAATCAGGGTATACATGGCCGACGGGATGGTCCGCGTCTCGCCGGGAATGTTCGACACAAAGGTGATGGTCGCGCCAAACTCACCCAACGAGCGGGCGAAGGCTAACACCGTACCGACGATAATGCCCGGTAACGTGAGCGGAAGCGTAATGGTCAGGAATACCCGCCAGCGGCCTGCGCCCAGCGTGCGGGCGGCCTGTTCTAACCGGATATCTACCCCTTCCAGCGCCAGGCGGATAGCGCGCACCATCAGCGGGAAGGACATTACTGCCGCGGCCAGAACCGCGCCGCGCCAGCTGAAAGCAAAGGTCAGTCCGAACCAGTCGTACAGCCATTCGCCGATAAAACCGCGCCGCCCCATGGAGATCAGCAGCAGATATCCGACCACCACAGGCGGTAAGACAAGCGGAAGATGGAGAACACTGTCGAGCAGGGCTTTGCCTGGAAACTTCACGCGAACCAGTAACCAGGCAAAGAACACCCCAAAGGGCAAACTCAGCGCAACCGCCAGGGAAGAGACTTTCAGGCTCAGCAGCAAGGCCTGCCATTCAGGTTCGGTCAATATCATTCGTGAGTCGTAAATCCGTAACGTTTAAAGATCGCGGACGCTTCCGGCCCCTTCAGGTAGTCAACAAAGGCCGTCACGGTCGCATTTTTATGTCCATCAACTATCGCAACAGGATATTCTACTTTCTTATGCGAGTCTTCCGGGAAGGTGCCCACCACCTTCACACCTTTACTGGCGACGGCATCGGAGCCGTAAACGATCCCGAGTGGCGCTTCGTTACGCTCCACCAGCGCCAGCGCGCCACGCACATCTTCTGCGGGAGCCAGCTTCGGCGATAAGGTCTCCCATGCACCCAGTTTTTGTAGCGCTTCTTTCGCATAAATCCCGGCAGGAACATGCTCCGGATCGCCTACCGCCAGACGGCCACCGTTGAGCAGACGGGTCCAGTCCGTCTGTTTGTTGATGGCGATGTCGTCCTGCTTGCTGTTTGTGGGCGCGACCACCACCAGGCTATTTCCCAGCAGCGTTTCGCGGGTAGCCGTATCAACAGATTTTTTCTCCACCGCGTAATCCATCCATTTCTGATCGGCAGAGATGAACAGATCCGCGGGTGCCCCCGCTTCAATCTGGCGGGCCAGCGTGGACGAGGAGGCAAACGACGAGACCACCTCGACGTTTTTCTCTTTTTTGTATACCGCAGCAATATCCTGCATCGCGTTAGTCAGCGACGCCGCCGCAAAGACCGTGATTTTTCCTTCATCCGCCAGTGCGTGGGCGGTGAGTGAGAGAGTCAGCGTTGCCCCTGCGAAAAGGCGTACCCATGAACGTGCCATTTGAAGCTCCTGTGCGTGTCGTTATATACAAATAAATATAACGATATATCGCAGGCGTTCCTAGCGCTAAATCGTACCCATTAATGCGTAAACTCAAGGAACGTTGTAAAAGATATCGGCGGGAAAGGAATAAACTTGAGAGCAAAACGCCCGGGCTGGCCGGGCGTTTTGGAGGAAATCATTGCTGCTTTTTAGGCTGGTCACGACGATGACCAATGTTCGAAAAGACGTTGAACACTTCACCCAGGCCGTAGATGGCACCGAGGATGATAGCCATCACTACTGGCACCATGATTACCGCGAATACCAGACTTTTCAACAACTCTAACATGGTTTTCTCCAGATCTTGTGAACGGCTTATTCTACCCTGAAAAGTAAGAAAAACATCCCCTTTTGTGCGGTGCGCTTTCCGCCCCCGGGCATTTGGGTCACAATAGCCTTTTTGCCGGGACACTGTTATGCAGGCCGAAATTCTCCTCACACTACGACTTCAGCAGAAGCTTTTCGCCGATCCGCGACGCATCGCCCTGTTAAAACAAATAGAACAAACTGGCTCGATTAGCCAGGGAGCCAAAAACGCCGGCATCAGCTATAAAAGCGCCTGGGATGCGATTAACGACATGAACACCCTGAGCGAACACACGCTGGTTGAGCGCGCCACCGGCGGGAAAGGCGGTGGCGGCGCCGTGTTGACGCGTTACGGGCAACGTCTGATCCAGCTCTACGATTTACTGGCGCAGATCCAGCAAAAAGCATTTGATGTGCTGAGCGATGAAGACAACCTGCCGCTGGACAGCCTGCTGGGCGCCATCTCCCGTTTCTCTTTGCAGACCAGCGCCCGCAACCAGTGGTTTGGTACGGTGACGGGGCGCGATCATTCGCAGGTGCAGGAGCATATAGAGATCCTGCTCGCGGACGGTACGACGCGTCTGAAAGCCGCCATCACCGCGCAAAGTGGTCAACGCCTTGGGCTGAACGAAGGTCAGGAGGTGCTGGTATTACTCAAAGCGCCCTGGATCAGCATCGCACTCAACCCTGAGCAGGCCGCAGAGGCCGACAACCAGCTACGCGGGCGTATCAGCCACATCGAGCGCGGCGCAGAACAGTGTGAAGTGCTGATGACTCTGCCGGATGGACAGTCGCTCTGCGCCACCGTTCCGGTGAACGACGCGACCGAATTAGACGAAGGTGCTGTGGTGACCGCATATTTCAATGCAGACCGGGTAATTATCGCCACATTGTGCTAATCGCATTGACAACCCCGCTAACACTGAGTATCCCTGACATCTCTTGCTGCAAAAAATGGGATAACACATGTCATCATTGCATATTTCGCAAGGCACGTTTCGTCTTAGCGATACCCGTACCTTATCGCTGCCAGAGTTAACCCTTCGCGCCGGAGAAAGCTGGGCGTTTGTGGGCACGAATGGCAGCGGAAAATCCGCGCTGGCACGCGCTCTGGCAGGCGAATTAACCCAACTTAAGGGTGAACGTCGGTGCACCTTTACCCGGCTGACGCGCCTTTCCTTCGAACAGCTGCAAAAGCTGGTCAGCGATGAGTGGCAGCGTAACAATACCGATTTGCTCAGCCCCGGCGAAGAAGATACCGGCCGCACGACGGCGGAAATTATCCAGGATGAGATAAAAAATCCTGCCCGCTGTCAGCAGCTGGCGGAGCAATTTGGCATTACCGCCCTGCTTAATCGCCGCTTTAAATACCTTTCAACCGGTGAAACGCGCAAAACGCTGCTGTGTCAGGCGCTGATGAGCGAGCCGGAACTCCTGATCCTGGATGAACCGTTTGACGGACTGGATGTGCAGTCCCGCGCGCAGCTGGCAGCGTTGCTGGCGTCGCTTAACCAGCAGGGATACACGCTTGTGCTGGTTCTTAACCGCTTTGATGAGATCCCGGATTTCGTACATTATGCGGGCGTGCTGGCGGACTGTAGCCTGACCGAAACCGGCGAGAAAGCCGTACTGCTCCGGCAGGCGCTGATTGCGCAGCTGGCGCACAGCGAGAAACTGGACGGTATTGCCCTGCCGGAGCCGGATGCGCCTTCAGCACGCCACGGGCTGGAGCCTGACCAGCCGCGCATTGTGCTGCGCGATGGGGTGGTTGCTTACGACGATCGCCCTATTCTTAATCACCTCAGCTGGACGGTTAATCCTGGTGAGCACTGGCAGATCGTCGGCCCCAACGGGGCGGGTAAATCCACGCTGCTGAGCCTGATCACCGGGGATCACCCGCAGGGATACAGCAACGATCTCACCCTGTTCGGCCGTCGCCGCGGCAGCGGGGAAACCATCTGGGATATCAAAAAGCACATCGGCTATGTCAGCAGCAGCCTGCACCTGGACTACCGGGTGAGCACCACGGTGCGAAATGTGATCCTCTCTGGCTTCTTCGACTCCATTGGTATTTATCAGGCGGTATCCGACAAGCAGCACAAGCTGGCGCAGCAGTGGCTGGATATTCTGGGTATGGATAACCGGGTCGCCGATGCGCCATTCCACAGCCTGTCGTGGGGGCAGCAGCGGCTGGCATTGATCGTCCGCGCGCTGGTCAAGCACCCTACGCTGCTGATTCTTGACGAACCGTTGCAGGGGCTGGATCCGCTCAACCGTCAGCTGATCCGCCGCTTTGTGGATGTCCTGATTAGCGAAGGTGAAACCCAGCTGCTGTTTGTGTCCCACCATGCTGAAGATGCCCCGTCCTGCATCACCCATCGGCTGGAATTTGTCCCTGACGGCGAGCAATACCGCTACCTGCTGAGCAAAATCGATTAACGCGTGGAGGGCGCTGCCCTCCGCTTTTCAGACAACCTGCAACAATACATCTCTATCTCTTTGATCTACAATGCACTCAGTCTGTGAAAAAGCGCGTGTGAAAACCAGTGTAAACGATACCACTATTTTATCCCATGTCACACTTTTCGCGTCTCTGATATGCTATGGTTAATTCATACCATAAGCCTAATGGAGCGAAATATGCGAGTTCTGGTAACAGGTGGTAGCGGTTACATAGGAAGTCATACCTGTGTGCAACTGCTGCAAAGCGGCCACGATGTCGTCATTCTTGATAACCTGTGCAACAGTAAGCGCAGCGTGCTGCCGGTCATTGAACGCCTTTCGGGTAAACAGCCGACTTTCGTGGAAGGCGACATCCGCAATGAAGCGTTGATGACTGAAATCCTTCACGATCACGCGATTGAAACCGTTATCCACTTCGCGGGCCTGAAAGCGGTTGGCGAATCGGTGGCAAAACCGCTTGAGTACTATGACAACAACGTTAACGGTACCCTGCGTCTGATCTCCGCCATGCGAGCGGCCAACGTTAAAAATTTTATCTTCAGCTCCTCCGCGACCGTCTACGGCGATCAGCCAAAAATTCCTTACGTTGAAAGCTTCCCGACCGGTACGCCGCAAAGCCCGTATGGCAAAAGCAAGCTGATGGTAGAGCAGATCCTGACCGACCTGCAAAAAGCCCAGCCTGAGTGGAGCATCGCATTGCTGCGCTACTTCAACCCGGTTGGCGCGCATCCGTCAGGGGATATGGGCGAAGATCCGCAGGGCATTCCTAATAACCTGATGCCGTATATCGCGCAGGTTGCCGTAGGGCGCCGCGATTCCCTGGCGATTTTTGGTAACGATTATCCCACCGAAGATGGCACCGGCGTGCGCGATTACATTCACGTCATGGATCTGGCCGACGGCCACGTGGCGGCGATGCAGCAGCTGGCGGATAAACCGGGCGTGCATATTTACAACCTCGGCGCCGGGATCGGCAGCAGCGTGCTGGACGTGGTGAATGCCTTCAGTAAAGCCTGCGGCAAGCCGGTGAAGTATCACTTCGCTCCCCGCCGTGATGGCGACCTCCCGGCTTACTGGGCCGATGCCACCAAAGCGGATAAAGAGCTTAACTGGCGTGTCACCCGCACGCTTGATGAAATGGCACAGGATACCTGGCACTGGCAGTCACGCCATCCGCAGGGTTATCCGGATTAAGGATTTGTCATGACGCAATTCAATCCCGTCGATCACCCGCATCGTCGTTTTAACCCGCTCAGCGGGCAATGGATTTTAGTTTCACCGCATCGCGCCAAGCGCCCCTGGCAGGGGGCGCAAGAGACGCCTGCCAAACAGACGCTGCCGCAGCATGATCCGGACTGTTTCCTCTGCCCGGGCAATACGCGCGTGACGGGCGATAAAAACCCGGACTACCAAGGCACCTTCGTGTTTACTAACGACTTTGCCGCGCTGATGACCGATACGCCAGACGCGCCGGAAAGCCATGACCCGCTGATGCGCTGCGAAAGCGCCCGCGGCACCAGCCGCGTGATCTGCTTCTCGCCCGATCACAGCAAAACGCTGCCGGAGCTGAGCGTGGAGGCCCTGAAAGAGGTGGTCAGCACCTGGCAGGCGCAAACCGCGGAGCTGGGGCAGAGCTATCCCTGGGTGCAGGTGTTCGAAAACAAAGGCGCGGCGATGGGCTGCTCCAACCCGCATCCGCACGGTCAGATCTGGGCGAACAGCTTCCTGCCGAATGAAGCCGAGCGTGAGGACCGACTGCAAAAAGCGTATTTCGCCCAGAACGGTTCGCCGATGCTGGTGGATTACACCCAGCGTGAGCTGGCGGATGGCAGCCGTACCGTGGTGGAAACCGAGCACTGGCTTGCGGTGGTCCCTTACTGGGCGGCGTGGCCGTTTGAGACGCTACTGCTGCCGAAAGCCCATGTACAGCGCATTACCGAACTCAGCGACGCCCAGCGTGACGACCTAGCGCTGACGCTGAAAAAACTGACCAGCCGCTACGACAACCTCTTCCAGTGCTCCTTCCCCTACTCCATGGGCTGGCACGGCGCGCCGTTTAACGGCGAAGAGAATCAACACTGGCAGTTACATGCACACTTCTACCCGCCGCTGCTGCGTTCTGCGACGGTACGTAAATTCATGGTGGGCTATGAAATGCTGGCGGAAACCCAGCGCGACCTGACGGCGGAACAGGCGGCAGAACGTCTGCGTGCCGTTAGCGACGTCCATTACCGCGAATCAGGAGTCTAAAAATGAGTCTGAAAGATAAAACACAATCCCTGTTTGCTGAAAAATTTGGCTACCCTGCCACCCATGTTATCCAGGCGCCTGGCCGCGTTAATCTGATCGGCGAGCACACCGACTATAACGACGGTTTTGTCCTGCCGTGTGCCATCGACTACCAGACGGTGATCAGCTGCGCGAAACGCGACGATCGTCAGGTGCGAGTGATGGCCGCGGATTACGGCAACGAAATTGACGAATTTTCCCTCGATGCGCCGATCGTGACCCACGACAGCCAGCAGTGGTCGAACTATGTTCGCGGCGTGGTGAAGCACCTGCAAAAGCGTAACAAGAATTTCGGCGGGGCCGATCTGGTGATCAGCGGCAACGTGCCGCAGGGGGCGGGATTAAGCTCTTCCGCATCGCTGGAAGTGGCGGTCGGCACCGTGTTCCAGCAGCTTTATCATCTGCCGCTGGACGGGGCGCAAATCGCCCTCAACGGTCAGGAAGCGGAAAACCAGTTCGTAGGCTGCAACTGCGGCATTATGGATCAGCTGATTTCCGCGCTGGGCAAGAAAGAACATGCTTTGCTGATTGACTGCCGCTCCCTCGGGACCAAAGCGGTTCCGCTGCCTAAAGGGGCGGCTGTGGTGATCATCAACAGCAACTTCAAACGCACCCTGGTGGGCAGCGAGTACAACACCCGTCGCGAACAGTGCGAAACCGGCGCGCGCTTCTTCCAGCAGCCAGCCCTGCGTGATGTCTCACTTGATGAATTTAACAAGGTTGCCCACGAGCTGGACCCGGTTGTCACGAAGCGCGTGCGTCATATACTGACGGAAAATGCCCGTACCGTAGAAGCCGCCTCCGCGCTGGCAAAAGGTGACCTGAAGCGGATGGGCGAGCTGATGGCCGAATCGCATGCCTCCATGCGTGACGATTTCGAAATCACCGTGCCGCAAATCGACACCCTGGTTGAAATCGTGAAAGCCACGATTGGCGACAAAGGCGGCGTGCGTATGACCGGCGGCGGATTCGGCGGGTGCGTCGTCGCCCTGGTGCCGGAAGAGCTGGTCCCTGCCATTCAGGACGCGGTGGCTAAACAGTACGAAGCCAAAACGGGCATCAAAGAAACTTTCTATGTCTGTAAAGCATCACAAGGAGCCGGACAGTGCTAAACGAAACACCGACACTCGCACCGGATGGTCTGCCGTATCGCCTGTTAACCCTGCGCAACAGCGCCGGGATGGTGGTTACGCTGATGGACTGGGGCGCAACGTTACTTTCTGCCCGCGTACCGATGCCTGACGGCAGCGTGCGCGAAACCCTGCTTGGCTGCGCATCGCCGGAGCAGTATATCGAGCAGACTGCTTTTCTGGGCGCATCCATAGGCCGCTACGCTAACCGCATCGCCAGAAGCCGGTTTACGCTGGACGGCGTAACGTATTCCCTGCTTGCCAGCCAGGGCGAAAATCAGCTGCACGGCGGCCCGGAAGGGTTTGATAAACGTCGCTGGAAGATTGTGCAGCAAAATGACGGTGAGGTCTGGTTCTCTCTGGACTCCCTCGATGGAGACCAGGGCTTCCCGGGCAATCTCACCGCAACCGCGCGCTTCACCCTGACCGAAGATAATCGCATCGCCATTGAGTACCGCGCGACCGTCGATAAGCCGTGCCCGGTCAATCTGACTAACCACGCCTATTTCAACCTTGACGGTAATCAGACCGATGTCCGCAGCCACAAACTCCAGATCCTGGCGGATGAGTATCTGCCGGTCGATGAGATGGGTATCCCTTATCAGGGGCTGAAACCGGTAAGCGGTAATAGCTTTGATTTCCGTCAGCCGAAAACCATCGTCCAGGATTTCCTGAGTGATGACGATCAGCGCAAGGTGAAAGGCTACGACCACGCGTTCCTGTTGCAGGCGAAAGGCGATCTTTCTCAACCTGCCGCACAGGTCTGGTCTGCTGATGAGAAGTTACAGATGACGGTCTACACCACCGCCCCCGCCCTACAGTTTTACTCCGGTAACTATCTGGAGGGTACCACGGCGCGTGAACATGGCGCCTACGGCGCCTGGCAAGGACTGGCGCTGGAGAGCGAGTTCCTGCCGGACACGCCTAACCATCCTGAATGGCCGCAGCCGGACTGCGTGCTACGTCCGGGTGAAGAGTACGTAAGCGTCACCGAGTATCATTTCATTCCGCGCGCTTAATGTCCGGCGGCGCACGGGCCTGCGAATGTAGGCCGGATAAGCGAAGCGCCATCAGGCAAAAAAGACTGGCCCTCATCGCGAGGGCTTTTTTATCTCCGCCTTGCTGAAAATAGCGGCGATCGCAGACAAAATCCTAACCCTGGATTCACATGCATCTTACACTCTCGAACTATTTTCGCTATGGTTAGGGTTAAGCGTTGCTGCTGGCACAGTCACGGCAATATAATGAGAATTGTTATCATTCAAAATGCTTGAGGAGTAAGAAATGGCTAATACTAAGCTTGTCCTGGTGCGCCACGGCGAAAGCCAGTGGAACAACGAAAACCGCTTCACCGGTTGGTATGACGTTGATCTGTCCGAGAAAGGCGTGAGCGAAGCAAAAGCGGCAGGTAAACTGCTGAAAGAAGAAGGCTTCACCTTTGACTTTGCTTACACCTCTGTGCTGAAACGTGCCATCCATACCCTGTGGAACGTTCTGGACGAGCTGGATCAGGCCTGGCTGCCGGTTGAGAAATCCTGGAAACTGAACGAGCGTCACTACGGTGCGCTGCAAGGTCTGAACAAAGCGGAAACCGCAGAAAAATACGGTGACGAGCAGGTTAAGCAGTGGCGTCGTGGTTTTGCGGTCACGCCTCCAGAGCTGAGCAAAGATGACGAGCGCTACCCGGGCCACGATCCGCGTTACGCGAAGCTGACTGAGGCTGAACTGCCGCAGACCGAAAGCCTGGCGCTGACCATCGACCGCGTTGTGCCTTACTGGAACGAAACCATTCTGCCACGCCTGAAAAGCGGCGAGCGCGTCATTATCGCTGCTCACGGTAACTCCCTGCGTGCGCTGGTGAAATACCTGGACAACATGGGTGAAGATGAAATCCTCGAGCTGAATATCCCTACCGGCGTGCCGCTGGTGTACGAGTTCGACGAAAACTTCAAGCCAGTTAAACATTACTACCTGGGTAACGCCGACGAAATCGCTGCAAAAGCGGCGGCCGTGGCGAACCAGGGTAAAGCGAAGTAATATTCGCCGGACATAAAAAAAGCGTGGAGCAATCCACGCTTTTTTATTGCCCGGGACAAACTTAGCCGCGACGCGCTTTAACCGCATCCGCCAACTGACGCAGGATCGCATCGGTATCGTCCCAGCCAATGCAGGCATCCGTCACGCTCTTACCGTAGACCAGCGGCTCGCTGCCCTCCAGGTTCTGGTTGCCTTCCACCAGATGGCTCTCAATCATCACCCCAATCACTGCGCGTTCACCGCTGGCGATTTGCTGACACACATCTGCGCCGACTTCCATCTGCTTTTTAAACTGTTTGCTGGAGTTGGCATGGCTGAAATCGATCATCACCTGCGGTGCCAGACCCGCTTTCTCCAGCCCTGCTTTTACCTCCGCTACGTGTTTAGCACTGTAGTTAGGCTCTTTACCGCCGCGCAGTATGATATGGCAATCGCCATTACCGCTGGTATTCACGATAGCGGAGTGGCCCCACTTGGTCACCGACAGGAAGCAGTGCGGCGCGCCAGCCGCATTAATGGCGTCAATAGCGACTTTAATGGTGCCATCAGTGCCATTTTTGAACCCCACCGGGCATGACAGGCCAGACGCCAGCTCACGGTGAACCTGAGATTCCGTCGTACGCGCGCCAATAGCGCCCCAGCTCATCAGGTCAGCCAGATACTGCGGGGTGATCATATCGAGGAATTCTCCGGCAGCAGGCAGCCCGCTGTCGTTGATCTCCAGCAGCAGCTTACGCGCAATGCGCAGGCCGTCGTTGATCTGGAAACTGTTGTCCATATGCGGATCGTTGATCAACCCTTTCCAGCCCACGGTGGTACGCGGTTTTTCGAAATAAACGCGCATCACGATTTCCAGTTCGCCTTTCAGCTCTTCACGCAGGGCGAGCAGACGGGACGCATACTCTTTGGCCGCAGCAGGATCGTGAATGGAGCACGGCCCAATGACCACCAGAAGACGATCGTCGCTACCTTTCAGGATCTTGTGGATCGCCTTGCGGGCATGAGACACCGTGTTGGCGGCATTTTCGGTGGCGGGGAATTTTTCAAGGAGCGCTACGGGAGGTAATAACTCATTGATCTCTTTAATGCGTAAATCGTCGTTCTGATAATTCATCTTCTTTCCGGCTCTGCCATATCTTTAGTAATGAAAGCAATCCTTTCAATCTAACTTGTCGGCCACGAAGTGTAAACGGGCTTTTACACTTCGCGCAGATAATTCCTGGAATTCGCCTAAAATACACAACAAAATAGCGAAAAATGAGATCTGGCCTAAGCTTTTTACTTGTAACGACTGTTTTTAAATATTTATACGCGATTCCATCCTGACATAAATCAGGAAACTGGGATCTTTCGCCACTGAACAAGATGCACTGTTGGAGAATGTTATCCAGCGTAACGATAAGAACAGGAGCACCATGATGAAAATGACGAAACTGACTACGCTTTTACTGACGGCAACCCTTACTCTGGCAAGCGGTAGCGTACTGGCTGCTGACGCAGGCTCATCCGGCAGCAACGGCGACGCGAATGCCGCTGCCGAAGCAGGCCAGGTTGCGCCGGATGCAAAACAGAATATTGCGCCAAACAATGTTGATAACAGTAATATCAACACGGGCAATACCAACACCGGCGGGACGAACACAGGCACGATGAACCATGAGGGTATGACTACCGACGAGGTTCATAAAAACTCAGTGTGTAAAGACGGGAAATGCCCGGACCCGAATGACAAAGTAGGCAGCGATGCCAATACCAAAACGGACGGTACTACCCAGTAACCTTCCGTAAGGTAAAACAGGGAGAGCGAATGCTCTCCTTTTTTATTTAAGCTCTTAAAAACGCTACACTAAAAATAATAATAAATCAGGAACGATACCATGGCGCACTCCCACTCCCATTCCCACTCCACTGGCGATGAAAATGCCAAACGGCTTCTGCTGGCTTTTGGCGTCACTGCCACCTTTATGATAATTGAGGTCACAGGCGGGCTGATATCCGGATCGCTGGCGCTGCTGGCCGATGCCGGGCATATGCTGACCGACGCTGCCGCGCTCCTGTTTGCTCTGCTGGCCGTGCAGTTTGCCCGTCGCCCTCCCAATACCCGCCACACCTTTGGCTGGCTCAGACTGACCACGCTTGCCGCCTTTGTGAATGCGATTGCACTGGTGGTCATTACTCTTCTTATCGTCTGGGAGGCTTTTCAGCGCTTTCGGCATCCACAACCGATAGCCGGGACGACAATGATGGTTATCGCCATTGCCGGGTTGGTCGCCAATATTCTGGCGTTCTGGATATTGCACCGCGGCAGCAGTGAAAAAAATCTGAACGTACGGGCCGCGGCGCTTCATGTGCTGGGCGATCTGCTGGGTTCCGTAGGGGCCATCGTAGCCGCGCTGATCATTATGGGCACGGGCTGGACTCCCATCGACCCGATTCTTTCCGTGCTGGTATCGTGCCTTGTATTACGCAGTGCCTGGCGGCTGTTGAAAGAGAGCGTCAATGAGCTGCTGGAAGGCGCTCCCACGTCGCTGGATATTGGCGAGCTAAAACGCAATCTGTGTCGTTCCATTCCTGAAGTCCGTAACGTTCACCACGTTCACGTCTGGCTGGTGGGTGAGAAACCGCTTATGACGCTGCACGTTCAGGTTATTCCGCCCCACGATCACGATGCGTTGCTTGAACGTATTCGGCAATTCCTTGAGCATCACTACGAAATTGCGCACGCCACCATCCAGATGGAGTATCAGCCATGTAACGGGCCAGACTGTCACCTGAACGAGGCGCAGTCCGGCCACTCACACGCCCATCACCATTAACGGGAAAGCGCGCGCGAGCCACGCTCACGCGCGCTGTTAATCCACATGCGACTGCCGTTCAGGGCAATGACCGTCAGCAGCATGTACTCCAGCGACATGGCATAAACACCCTGGCGGGCAAAAATCACCACGCTAATGACGTTGATGACCACCCACAGCAGCCAGTTCTCAACGTATTTACGGGTCATCAGGATCATTGCGGCAATCGACAACACCATCATGCAGGAATCCCAGAACGGGAAGGCATCCGGCTGAAGCTCAGGCATCGTCACGTTTAATCCCAGACCCGACATGACCGAGACCGCCACGCGCGTCAGGAAGGCAAATACCGGATCAATAAAGACGGTCATAAAGCCGATAGCTACCACGCAGGCCGCGAACCAGGTGATGGCTTTTGGCAACGGCAGCCAGCGGATTTGCAGTTCCGCCTCCTGCTGACTGTTTTGCCGAGACCAGGCGTACCAGCCATAGATATTGGCTGCGAAGAAGAACAGCTGTAGAAGCAGGCTGGCGTAGAGCTGGATCTGGAAAAAGATGATCGCAAACAGCGTGACGTTTATCAGCCCGAACGCATAGTTGCTGATCTTCTCAAGGCTGGCCAGCCAGATACAGAGTAAACCGGCCAGCGTACCCACCGCTTCAATCCACGACAGGTCATAGCCGCCCGCACCAATCGGGATATGAACCAGGATGTTCTGTGTGCTAAAAAAATCCATTTATTCTCCGGGGCGTAATAAGTTAAGTACGTAGTGTAGCCGCAAAATCCAGCATACGGTTAAGTGGAATTAACGCGCCTTCACGCAGAGCGGCATCCACGTGGATCTCATGCGCTGCGCCACCGTTTTCCAGCCCCTCCGCAATCGCTTTGAGCCCATTCATCGCCATCCACGGGCAATGCGCGCAGCTTCGGCAGGTCGCCCCTTCTCCGGCGGTCGGCGCTTCGAGCAACGTTTTTTCCGGCACGGCCTGCTGCATCTTGTAGAAGATACCGCGATCGGTCGCCACAATGAGCTGCTTGTGTGACAGGGTTTTCGCAGCATGAATGAGCTGGCTGGTTGACCCGACGGCATCCGCCATGTCGACGATGGACTGCGGGGATTCCGGGTGCACCAGAATCGCGGCGTCCGGGTATAATCCTCTCATGCGCGTCAGGGCCTGGGTCTTAAACTCGTCGTGAACGATACAGGCGCCCTGCCAGCACAGCACATCCGCACCGGTTTGTTTTTGTACATAGTTTCCCAGGTGACGATCGGGCGCCCAGATGATTTTCTCCCCCAGGCTGTCCAGATGCTCAATCAGCTCAACGGCGATACTAGAGGTCACTACCCAGTCTGCCCGGGCTTTCACCGCCGCAGACGTGTTGGCATAGACCACCACGGTACGATCAGGGTGGGCATCACAGAAGGCGGTGAACTCATCAATCGGGCAACCGAGGTCAAGGGAGCATTCGGCATTCAGCGTCGGCATCAGTATGGTTTTTTCCGGGCTGAGAATTTTTGCCGTTTCGCCCATGAAGCGCACACCTGCAACCAGCAGCGTGGAGGCAGGATGTTTTGCACCGAAACGCGCCATTTCCAGGGAATCTGAGATACAGCCGCCCGTCTCTTCTGCCAGCTGCTGAATTTCCGGGTCGGTGTAGTAATGCGCCACCATCACCGCATCACGCTCTTTAAGCAGGCGCTTGATTTTCTCACGATAGAACTGTTTTTCATCCCGGCTTAGCGGAGCGGGCTTCGGCGGGAAGGGATAGATTGCGGTTTCGGGATCAAACATCACACTCATTATGGCTTCTCGTTTTACTGGCTTAACAATATTGCCTTTGTTTTGCATGAGATAACAAAAATGAGGCAATGGTGTTTTATATACTAAACAAGATAGCGAATTTGAGGGGGAATGTCATCGGGATTTGATGCCGGTAGCATTTGTTGGGTGGCAGCTTCGCCTTATCCGACCTACAAGGCCCTGGCGAACGACAGACAGCAAAAAGGCGCCTTTAGGGCGCCTTTTTACATTGGTGGGTCGTGCAGGATTCGAACCTGCGACCAATTGATTAAAAGTCAACTGCTCTACCAACTGAGCTAACGACCCCTTGCGGGATGTACTTCAGATCTATTCAGGCTGGTGGGTCGTGCAGGATTCGAACCTGCGACCAATTGATTAAAAGTCAACTGCTCTACCAACTGAGCTAACGACCCATTCGGGTGTTGCCTGAATTATCACTCGGCACCAATAAAATTGGTGGGTCGTGCAGGATTCGAACCTGCGACCAATTGATTAAAAGTCAACTGCTCTACCAACTGAGCTAACGACCCGAGTGGTGGGTGATGACGGGCTCGAACCGCCGACCCCCTCCGTGTAAAGGAGATGCTCTACCAACTGAGCTAATCACCCACTCTGTACTGCCGGAACTGCTTTAAGTGGTGGGTCGTGCAGGATTCGAACCTGCGACCAATTGATTAAAAGTCAACTGCTCTACCAACTGAGCTAACGACCCACTTTTGCGCTGCTTTCACGTTGTTTGATATCCCGTGGCAACGGCGGCATATATTACTGATTTAAGAATTCTGCGCAACAAAAATTTCGATGAAGATCACTTAACTGCTTAGGAATCATGCTGCACGACCAGAAATGACGCGATTTCTGGTCATGCGATAATCAACCCATCGAACTCAAACGTTTTTGCGCTTGTTTGGCGCCGTCTGTACCCGGGAATTTCGCAACCACCTGCTGATAAACCGCTTTGGCTTTTGCAGTGTCGCCTTTGTCCTGCATGATCACGCCGACTTTATACATCGCATCAGGCGCTTTCGGTGATTTCGGGTAATTTTTCACCACAGAGGCAAAATAAAACGCCGCATCATCCTTTTTACCCTTGTTGTAATTCAACTGACCCAGCCAGTAGTTCGCATTTGGCTGGTAAGTGGAATCAGGGTACTTCTTAATGAAGTTCTGAAACGCAACGATAGCATCGTCCTGCCGCGATTTGTCCTGCACCAGGGCAATGGCCGCGTTGTAGTCCGTATTCGCGTCACCGCTCTGTACAGGCGCACCAGACGACGCGGAGGCATCAGCCGCAGGTGCAGGCGTTGCCGCACCGCTTTGATCGCCTGCTGCTGGCTGTGCTGCTGCTCCGCCGCTGTTCAGGCTATCCATCTGCAACAAAATTTGCTTCTGGCGCTCCACAACCTGATTAAGCTGATACTGACTCTCCTGGATCTGACCACGAAGGGAATCAATATCATTCTGGTTATCGGAAAGCTGCTGCTGGAGTTGAGTTAAAAGCTGGCTGTGAGCGTTAGAAATACGCTCGAGTTGAGTGACCCGGTCTTCTACCGAGCCTGAGCCGACACTACTGATTGGTGCCTGAGCAAAAGCGGCCCAGGGGGCCGCTATTCCAACCAGTAACGACAGACTCATCAGATGATGTCTGAAGTTACTGCTCATGCAATTCTCTTAGTAAACGAGTACGGCACGACGGTTTTTGGAGTAAGCCGCTTCGTCGTGACCCAGTACTGCTGGTTTTTCTTTACCGTAAGAAACGATGGAGATCTGGTCAGCAGAAACGCCTTTACCCTGGAGGTACATTTTAACAGCGTTTGCACGACGTTCACCCAGGGAGATGTTGTACTCCGGAGTACCACGTTCGTCCGCATGACCTTCTACGGTGACTTTGTAAGACGGGTTGCTACGCAGGAAGTTTGCGTGCGCATCCAGCATTGCAGCGAAGTCAGAACGGATGTCGTATTTATCCAGATCGAAGTAAACGATGTTGTTCTGCTGTAACTGCTGCATCTGAAGACGCGCTTGCTCTTCAGAAGACATATTGCCATTGCCGTTAGCGTCCATACCGGTGCCGGCACCCATCATGCCTTCGCCGCTCTGGTCATTGCTTGCGTTCTTGTTAGAAGAACACGCTGCGATTGCCATAACAGGCAGAGCGATCATCAGCCCCTTCAGCACTTTGTTCAGTTGCATTTCTAAGATTCCTTTAGTAATCAATTAATTATTATTACAGATACGGCGACCAGGCAGGTGATTTTACCTGTCCATCAGTTGCCGGAAGACGCGCTTTGAAACGCCCATCTGTAGAAACCAGATTCAGCACGGATCCCATCCCCTGAGAAGAGCTGTAGATTACCATGGTGCCGTTAGGTGCCAGACTTGGCGTTTCATCCAGGAACGTTGACGACAGTACTTGTACGCCCCCCGTTACCAGATCTTGTTTGGCAATGTGCTGCTGACCACCCGCAGTACTGACCATTACCATCGTTTTACCATCGGCACTGACGTCAGCATCCTGGTTCTGAGAACCTTCCCAGGTAATACGCTGCGCTGCTCCGCCGTTGATATTCACTTTATAAACTTGTGGACGACCTGCCTGGTCAGACGTAAAGGCCAGATTCTGGCTGTCCGGGAACCAGGTTGGCTCAGTGTTGTTGCTACGACCATCCGTGACCTGACGGATCTGACCAGAACCAATATCCATCACGTACAGGTTCAGGCTACCGGTTTTAGACAGGGCAAACGCCAGTTTGGTACCGTCCGGAGAGAACGCAGGCGCACCGTTGTGACGCGGGAATGACGCAACCTGACGCACAGCACCGTTAGAGAGCGTCTGGATAACCAGCGCGGAACGGCCGCTTTCGAAGGTCACGTACGCCAGCTTAGAGCCGTCCGGAGACCATGCCGGAGACATCAGCGGCTGTGGTGAACGGTGTACGGTGAACTGGTTGTAGCCATCGTAATCAGAGACGCGCAGCTCATAAGGGAACTGGCCGCCGTTGGTCTGTACTACGTACGCGATACGAGTACGGAACGCACCTTTAATACCGGTCAGCTTCTCAAACACTTCGTCACTCGCCGTATGGCCTGCGTAACGCAGCCACTGCTTGTTCACCTTATACGTGTTTTGAGCCAGAACGGTACCCGGCGCACCGCCGGTATCCACCAGCTGATAAGCGACGTTATAGCCGCCGTCTGGCGCAGGAGTAACCTGTCCGACAACCACGGCATCAATACCCAGTGCAGACCATGCAGCAGGTTGAACTTCCTGAGCGGTACCCGGCTGCTGCGGCAGACGAGAACGATCTAAGGGGTTAAATTTACCGCTGTTACGCAGGTCAGCTGCAACAATGCCGCCAATGTCTTCAGGCGCAGCGCCCGGGCCTGCCCACTGGAACGGAACGACACCGATTGGACGCGCTGAGTCGTTCCAGTCGGTAATGTCGATGCTTACTGTGGCATGCACTGCTGACGTCAACAGTACTAAAAAACCAAAAGCTAATCGTAATGCCTGCTTCATCATATCTCCCTTATCCGAACAATAAGTCCTGGATAATTTAGCAGAAGGTTAACAAACTCAAATACACAAAACTATCAGAACCCGATAACCGCAGCTCTGCTTATGGCTTAAAGTTCAGCGAAGCGTCTTTGAACACTTCATAGACAGCCTGTGACGGAGGTTTTGGCAGTTTTGCCTGATTCACTGCCACAAGTGCAGCCTGGCATAATGCGTCATCGCCTCCTTCAGACTCAACGCTCAGCACGGTACCATCAGTATGCAGTTTAATATGCAGTCTGCATGTTTTCCCTGTATACAATGATTTATCGTTAAGCCTGCTGGATATAGCCGCAGCAATCTGGTTCTTGTAGTCGTTAATCTCAGCGCCAGAAGCACCGTTGTTCTTAGTGTTACCGCTTCCCGCCGGGGCTGCATTACTCCCTTTTGCCCCACCGCCAGTTTTCGGCGCATTCTTACCAGAACTCAGGTCGCCAATGATATCGTCAGCGGTGGCTGCTTCAGCGGCAGCTTTTTCAGCAGCGGCCTTCCTGGCAGCGGCTTTTTCAGCGGCAGCTTTCTTGTCGGCTGCGGCTTTTTCGGCAGCAGCTTTTTTATCAGCCGCAGCTTTTTCAGCGGCAGCCGCTTTTTCAGCCGCAGCCTTCTCGGCAGCAGCCGCTTTCTTCGCAGCATCGGCAGCAGCTTTCTTCTCTGCTTCCTGAGCGGCTTTCTTCGCGGCTTCTGCTTCCGCTTTCTTCTGGGCATCAGCAGCGGCTTTCTTCGCAGCTTCTGCTTCCGCTTTTTTCTGAGCATCAGCAGCGGCTTTCTTCGCCGCGTCAGCCGCTAATTTCGCCTGTGCGTCAGCCTGCGCTTTTGCATCAGCCGCGGCTTTGGCTGCCGCCTCTTCCGCCTGCTTCTGCTGTTCCTGCGCCTTCTTCGCAGCGGCTTCAGCCTGCTTCTGCTGCTCTGCCTGCTCTTTCGCCGCTTCCTGCGCCTGCAAACGCTCTTTCTCTAGCTGCTTCAGACGTTCCTGCTCAGCGGCCTGCTTTTCACGCAGCTCTTCCGCCTGCTGTTGCGCCTGTTTTTCTCGCTGCTCTTCAGCACGTTTAGAGCTCGCCTGCTGCTGTTGCTGACGATTATAGTTCTGAACGATCGCACCGGGATCCACCATAACGGCGTCGATGGAGGACCCCCCACCGCCGCCTGATGCATCAAGGTGCTCATCGAACGAACTCCAGATCAGCGCTGCAAAAAGAATTACGTGCAGCACTGCGGAGACGATTATCGCTCGCTTAAGCTTGTCGTTCTGTTCGGTTGCCTTTGACACTATCGGTTCCCAAAAACTACGCAGATGATCAAATAGGCTGAGTCATTAAGCCAACTGACTTAACGCCCGCGCTATGTAGCAAGTTCAGCGCTTTGATAATTTCATCATATGGTACGTCTTTCGCACCACCGATTAAGAAGACCGTCTTCGGATTTGACTCCAGGCGTCGTTGCGCTTCAGCAATAACCTGCTCTGGCGGAAGCTGATCCATACGATCTTTCTCTACCACCACGCTGTACTGCCCTACGCCGGAAACCTCAATGATGACCGGAGGATCGTCATTGGTGCTTACCGCCTGTGATTCTGTCGCATCCGGCAGATCAACTTCCACGCTCTGGGTGATGATGGGCGCCGTCGCCATAAAGATCAGCAGCAGCACCAGCAGCACGTCCAGTAACGGAACGATATTGATTTCGGACTTGAGCTCGCGACGACCTCGTCCACGCGATCTGGCCATGGTTTACCCCTTGTTGCTCTCGGTGCTGGTAAACGCCTGACGATGCAGAATCGCGGTGAACTCTTCCATAAAGTTGTCGTAGTTCAGTTCCAGTTTGTTCACGCGCTGGTTCAGACGGTTGTACGCCATTACCGCCGGAATTGCGGCGAACAGACCGATTGCGGTCGCGATCAGTGCTTCTGCGATACCCGGCGCAACCATCTGCAACGTTGCCTGCTTCACCGCCCCAAGGGCGATAAAGGCGTGCATGATCCCCCACACCGTACCAAACAGGCCGATATACGGGCTGATGGAGCCAACGGTTCCGAGGAAAGGAATATGCGTTTCAAGATTTTCCAGTTCGCGGTTCATGGAGATGCGCATCGCACGCGACGCCCCTTCTACCACGGCTTCCGGCGCATGGCTGTTAGCGCGATGTAAGCGAGCGAACTCTTTGAAACCGCTATAGAAAATTTGTTCGGAGCCTGAAAGGTTATCACGGCGTCCCTGGCTTTCCTGGTACAGACGAGAAAGCTCAATACCCGACCAGAACTTATCTTCAAACGCTTCGGCTTCGCGGCCAGCGGCATTGAGGATACGCGTTCTCTGGATGATGATGGCCCAGGATGCGATTGAAAAACCAATCAAAATCAACATGATAAGTTTAACCAGAAGGCTTGCCTTCAGGAACAAATCAAGGATATTCATGTCAGTCACTGCTTAAACTCCGCGACAATAGACTTAGGAAGCGCACGAGGCTTCATTATGGTTGGATCAACACAGACAATCAGGACTTCAGCTGAGTTCAGTACCGTGTTCTCTGCATTGACTATCCGCTGCGTGAAAACCAGTGAAGTTCCGCGCATTGATGTAATTTCTGTTTGGACTTCGAGCATATCGTCGAGTCTGGCAGGCGCAAAATACTCAAGCGTCATCTTGCGTACCACGAAGGCAACTCGCTCAGCCAACAGCACCTGTTGACTAAAGTGATGATGGCGCAGCATCTCTGTGCGTGCCCGTTCATAAAAAGCAACGTAGCTGGCGTGGTAGACCACACCACCGGCATCGGTATCTTCGTAATAGACACGTACCGGCCATCGAAACAGCGTTGTATTCACTTTACATCCCAGTAATACAAGAAAAGTTGGAGCTTTCAAACTTCGCTACTATACGCGCGGGAATGATGGTTTGGAATGGGAGAAAGTAAACGGAGAGTAAATTTTTATGGGCCAGGGTAAGCCCATAACGTTAACGGACATTTCTTATTCAGAAGAAGAAGAAAATCAAACCGGCGAGGAGAACCAGATCGGCAATCAGTGGGCAGAAGATGCCCTGCCAGTGAAGCGCTTTCGGACGAAAGCCGACACCGTGAATCACGCCTGCGCACACCGCCCACATAATCAGGAAGCCGTGCCAGATTTCAAGCTCGCTGGTTTTCGCCGCGAAGCGCGACGGGTCCCAGAAGATACAGCCTGCCAGCAGTAATGCCATAATGAGGGAAAGCGCCCTCAAGGGGCGCTTATCCATTACCGCATATAACGTTGCGATAATATTCATTAGTGCTTTTCTTCACCTGCTTTGGTCGCTTCTACATGCTCAAGCGCCAGGGCAGTGATGACACCAAACGCACAGGCAAGAAGCGTCCCTAAAATCCATGCGAAATACCACATATTCAGCTCCTTACTTAGTACATAGAGTGGGTGTTGCTTTCGATATGTTCTTTAGTGATACGACCGAACATTTTCCAGTAACACCAGATGGTGTAAGCCAGAACAATCGGAACGAACACGCAAGCCACATAGGTCATTAAGTTCAGCGTCATATGGCTGGACGTTGCATCCCACATGGTCAGGCTGGCATTCATCATGGTGCTGGATGGCATCACGAACGGGAACATCGCAATACCGGCCGTCAGGATGATGCACGCCAGCGTAAGGGAAGAGAATACGAACGCCAGAGCGCCTTTCTCCAGACGAGACGTCAGCACGGTCAGCAGTGGCAGCAACACACCCAGAGCCGGGATAGCCCACAGCACAGGGGTATTGTTGAAGTTCACCAGCCATGCACCGGCCTGACGCGCCACCTCTTTGGTCAGCGGGTTAGACGGTGCAGCATGGTTGATAGCGGACGTCACCACGTATCCATCAATACCATACACCACCCACACGCCTGCCAGCGCGAAGCAGACCAGCGTCACCAGCGCTGCCACCTGAGCGGTAGCGCGGGAACGCAGATGCAGTTCACCTACGGTACGCATCTGGAGATAGGTTGCCCCCTGGGTGATGATCATCGCCACGCTCACCACGCCTGCCAGCAGACCAAACGGATTCAGCAGCTGGAAGAAGTTACCGGTGTAGAACAGACGCATATATTCGTCGACGTGGAACGGTACGCCCTGCAACAGGTTACCGAACGCCACACCAATGACCAGCGGTGGAACGAAGCTACCGATGAAGATGCCCCAGTCCCACATGTTACGCCAGCGGGTGTCTTCAATCTTGGAACGGTAGTCGAAACCCACCGGACGGAAGAATAAAGAAGCCAGCACCAGAATCATCGCCACATAGAAGCCGGAGAACGCAGCCGCGTAGACCATCGGCCAGGCAGCGAACAGCGCGCCGCCTGCGGTGATCAGCCACACCTGGTTACCGTCCCAGTGCGGGGCGATGGAGTTGATCATGATTCGACGCTCGGTGTCATTACGACCGAGGAAACGGGTGAGCATGCCCACGCCCATGTCGAAACCATCGGTGACCGCGAAACCAATCAGCAGAACACCGATCAGCAGCCACCAGATAAAACGCAATACTTCATAATCGATCATTTGATGACTCCTGTCTTAGCGTGCCGGCTGAGTAGTCGCAACAGACTGCTCGTAGTGGTAGCGACCGGTTTTCAGGCTGCTTGGGCCAAGGCGCGCGAACTTGAACATCAGGAACAGTTCAGCCACCAGGAACAGGGTGTACAGACCGCAAATGAGCAGCATGGAGAAGATCAGGTCGCCTGCGGTCAGGGAGGAGTTCGCTACCGCTGTTGGCAGCACCTCACCGATCGCCCACGGCTGACGGCCATATTCCGCAACAAACCAGCCGGACTCGATAGCAATCCATGGCAGTGGGATACCGTACAGCGCGGTGCGCAGCAGCCATTTTTTCTCACCGATACGGTTACGAATGACTGACCAGAACGAGGCCGCGATGATCAGCAGCATGATAATGCCGCAACCCACCATGATGCGGAACGCGAAGTACAGCGGCGCAACGCGTGGAATAGAGTCTTTGGTTGCCATCTGAATCTGCGCTTCCGTCGCGTCGGAGACGTTCGGGGTATAGCGTTTCAGCAGCAGACCGTAACCGAGGTCTTTCTTCACGTCGTTAAATTGATCGCGAACGGCCTGGTCGGTAGAGCCGGCGCGCAGCTGTTCCAGCAGCGAGTAGGCTTTCATCCCGTTACGGATACGCTCTTCATGCTGCACCATCAGATCTTTCAGGCCAGTCACCTGTTTGTCGACGGAGCGCGTGGCGATAATACCCAGAGCGTAAGGAATTTGAATGGCGAAGCGGTTTTCCTGCGCTTCCTGGTCAGGCACACCGAACAGGGTAAACGCTGCCGGTGCCGGCTGGGTTTCCCATTCAGCTTCAATTGCGGCGAGTTTGGTTTTCTGCACGTCGCCCATTTCGTAACCGGATTCATCACCCAGAACAATCACGGACAGAATCGCGGCCATACCGAAGCTTGCTGCGATAGCAAAAGAACGCTTGGCGAACGCGAAGTCGCGGCCGCGCAGCATATAGTAGGAGCTGATGCCCAGCACGAACATCGCGCCGCACACATAGCCAGACGCCACGGTGTGAACGAATTTAACCTGAGCAACCGGGTTCAGGACCAGCTCAGCGAAGCTGACCATCTCCATACGCATGGTTTCGAAGTTGAAATCAGATGCGATTGGGTTTTGCATCCAGCCGTTCGCCACCAGGATCCACAGTGCGGACAAGTTGGAGCCTAATGCCACCAGCCAGGTTACCGCCATATGCTGGACTTTACCCAGACGGTCCCAACCGAAGAAGAACAGACCTACAAAGGTGGATTCGAGGAAGAAGGCCATCAGACCTTCAATGGCCAGCGGCGCACCGAAAATATCCCCTACATAGTGGGAATAGTAAGACCAGTTTGTCCCGAACTGGAACTCCATGGTCAGACCGGTTGCCACGCCCAGCGCAAAGTTGATACCAAACAACTTGCCCCAGAACTTGGTCATATCTTTATAAATCTGTTTGCCGGAGAGGACGTAAACCGTTTCCATGATGGCCAGCAGGAACGCCATACCGAGCGTCAGCGGCACAAACAGGAAGTGGTACATCGCGGTCAAGGCAAACTGTAAGCGCGACAGTTCGACTACGTCTAACATTATGACTCCTTGCTCATCGCATGAAGACTCCGAGAGTGAACCCCGTTAGATAAGGATCCACACGCATGCCCCAATACAAAGTTATCTGCTTCCCTTCTTCGTTGCTTATTCTCTTCAGGAGGAAAAAGCAATGATGAAAGGTTACAAATACGTTAAGAAAAAACCAAATTGATCCCGTAAATATAATACGCTGCAAAACCCTTACAATAAACAGGTTTTTATTCGAACAGATTTACGTTTTTCGACGGCGATCAATTTATAGCAAAATTACCACTTTTCGGCCATTTTGATCGGGAACAATTTAACGCCTTTCGGAGGCTTTTTCCAAGGATTAAACATTGATTTAAATCAAAAACAGTCAGAGCTGTTAATGATGTTTCTTTGTAGTGCGGATAGTAAAAACCTTGTTAACAATATGTATATTTAAAGGCGTTATTGGTTATAAAAGCCAGAAGATAATATAAACAGTGGTGATTTTTATTAACGCGCAAGAAAAAACGCATTTTGCCGGAAGATAAACATATAATGTTATCTGCTTCACAGTATTTTTCTTTCGCTTTGCTACCCGCCGAAACGATTACATTTCATTCACCTTTGATAATCTTAAAATTAACACCCTATCGTGACTATTTGATGAAATAAAGGCCGCAGGAATGCGGCCTTTATATTGTTCTGAAGATTACCTTTCAATTTTTATGCTAAAGGTGCGTGACTGGCATGGCCGGAACGACCCCGTAATGGCTGAACCCTCCTCCCCTTGCGCCTTGCGCACCTCATTCATGTCCGTTTCGCAACAGGCCTGGACCTCACGGTTCACAGACAAAGCCACGTCACAGGAGCGGGTCTCCGAAGGGTTGTACAGACGAAGAATCATCTCGTCACGATCCTCCGCTTTTTTCAGCGCACTGAGTACGCATCCGTTAGGCGCCAGCGTTAACAGGCTATAGCTACAAAGGGTGGTGAAAGAGGCGCGGTTAAGCTTCATCGCATCCCACGGGATTTTGTTATAACAGTGCACTGGCGTTAACCACGACTTCGCCTGCTGCGCAACGCCAGCACTGACGGGCGTACCATTAAAACTGAACAGGCTAAAGCGACAGGTTAACTGGCCCCGCATCTGCGAATCAGGCACCGGCATTTTGATCCCGGACGGTCTGCCGGGGCGCAGCAGTAAATCTTCCTTCCCAAGCACCCCCACGCCGCGAAGCAACGTCAGGGCAAACGTTTTTTGACGCTCGCCAGTCACTTCAAATTCGCGCAACCCTTCGGTAAACAGCGCCATTCCGTTACGCCGTTCCTGGAGCACCGCGTAGTTAAGCAGATTCCACACCGGCAGCGGCGCTTCCTTCCAGCCCTCCTCCTGCCAGTTCGCCATCGCTTCATCCTGTACAGGACGCGTCAGCGAACCGAACTGGGTATCGGCTAACACCGTGTCTGTGGTAAATGGCGTCGGGATCAGCACCCGCACACGGTGGTCATCCACGTGATTTCCGAGACGTGCCTCAACGTCGATACGTCGGCTGTTATGGCTGAGCGTGACCGTGAGTTCTGCCTCAAGCGTTCCCGTCTGCTGACGCGCAGAACGTTCAGCGAGATCCGCTGGCACCGCCATGCGATGGCGGATCACCGCCCTGCTCTGCCAGGCCTCGTGGATCACCTCAACCTCATGCTCGCCCTGAGCGGAAGTGAGTCTCCACTCTTCCCGTGAAGGCGAGTAGTCGTACTCATCGCCATCATCCGAGCTCTCTTCTATTTCCAGCGCGCGGTCATAGATAAGCCCGGACGCTTTATCGAGCAGACGCAGGGTGCCGTCGTCGTTTAACGTTATTTCCCAGAAAGCATTTTCCAGCAACGCCTCCGACGATTTTTCTGCCGCCAGCAGCTTGCCGGCCACGTGCGGCTCGATATAGAGCGTGCGGTAACCCATTGATGGCAGGATCTGATTGAGCTGGATATCAAACTCCATAAAGGGATCGTAGTTGCCGTAATGCACAATTTGCCGGTCAATCAAGCCGGGGTCGATTTCACGCGCGCTGCGCAGGCAGTAAGGGATTTCATTCCCCCTATCGTCCAGCAGGCGGAACTGGCTGGCGCGCAGACGTATCGTGGTGTTAATCACTTCCTCACGCGGCCAGGGCGTGAGGTTAAACATCACCAGTTTGTCTTCCTCGCTCTGTGGCATGTTGTCAACAATCTTGCGCATATAGAAGCACGTCAGGTTATCGGCCATGTCTTCCGCCAGCTCGAAGCGGGACATCACCTCACGATGCACTTTGTCACTACAGCAGCAGCCGATACTGTCATGGGCGTGATTCTTGAGGATCTCTTTCCACATTTTTTCCAGCAAGCCGTGGTGATACTCAAAGCCCAGCGTCCAGGCAAGCGTGGCCAGCGGCTCAAGGACGTTGACGATTTTATTCTCTATCCGGGCGTGGGCGATTTTGATATCCATCCGCGTGGAGCCTATCGTCCGGTGCACCCGCATATATTTACCGTCAATAAACTCCCCTTTCAGCGTCGCCAGTTCATCGCGGTGCGCGTCAATGTGGTCAAACACCTCCTCGAAGCGGCTCATCACAAACTGACGCTGCGGATAGATTTCGCGCAGCTTATCCATCACCGCAAAGATGTTCTGCTGGAGCGGCATCTGATCATGGCCGTTAGGCAGCAAAATTTCTTTCGTCACGGAGGCTTTTTCCAGCACCTCGAAGTACGTGTCGAGCCGTTTGCGCAGCCCGGCCTCATCCTCCGGTAAGTACTTACCAATCGCGTAGCCCAGCGGCAGCACCTGTGCCGTCACTTCGCTGCCGTCCTGACTTTGCCAGAGAAATTCGGTTTTATCGGTACCGTGCCGCTCGGAACACCCGCGCCAGAACATGGTGCGCGTGATGCCAAAACCATTGTAAATGTGCGGCAGCTGGGAAGACATGCCGAAGGAGTCCGGCAGATAGCCAATTTTCATCGGCTCGCCAAAGGCCAGACAGTCGCGTATACCGTACATCAGATTTCGGACAATCGACTCGCCGGAAACAAGGGTGGTATCCGTCTGGGTATACCACGGCCCGATAATCAGCTTCCCGGCCGCCACCAGTGCCTTCACGCGTGGCCTGTTTTCCGGTTTCACGGCAAAATAATCTTCCAGCACCGCCGTCTGGCCGTCGAGTACGTAGTATTTATACTCTGTGTCCTGCTCAAGTCGAGTGAGGATCTCTTCCATATTATTGACCAGAAGAATACGTGACGCTTCGGTGGTGAAGTACCACTCCCGGTCCCAGTGCATATGTGGCGTGATATGAACGCGAGATACAGCTTTCATCTTCGTTTCCTGTCAGTGCGTGTTTAGGAGGGTATGTCTTCAGTCACGTAGGTGCCGCTCTTCACGGCCTGGCGTCGCCAGAGCAGTAAAATGAGCGTAGAGATTGCGGCGCCAATCAGCGCGGCGCCAAACCAGCCGACAGCGGCCATCACGCCGCCCAGCCCGGCATCATGCAGTAAGAAGAGCGAGAAAATGCCCGCGCCGGGGGTGGATAGCCCAATCCCCATCGCCCCGACAATCGCTCCGGTCACCATTGACCCCAGAACAAATGAGCCAATGACCCGCAACGGATCCTCGATAGCCATCGGAATTGCCCCTTCGGTGATGCCCGCCAGCCCCAGCAGCCAGGTGGACTTGCCGGTTTCAATTTCGAACTGTTTGAACAGGTTCGGAGCCAGCATCGTTGATGCCGTCACGGTAAAGGCCGATACCATTTTGACGGAGGCAAAAATCGCATAAGGCCCGTATACGCCATTGGCCATCGCTCCCAGACAGAACGCGTAAGAGGCTTTGTTGACCGGACCGCCCAGATCGAACGAGCACATAAAGCCCAGGATCGCCCCCAGCAGCAGCGCATTCGCGCCGGACAGACCGTTAAGCCAGGTGGTCAGGGCGTTATTGATCCAGGCCACCGGTTCGCCGATCACAAACAGCATCAGGTAGCCCGCAATCAGCCCGCCGACGATGGCCCCGAGAAAACCAGAGCCGATCATATTGGCGGCAAGACCCGCCGCAAAGCCCGGCGTTAGCGCAGGTTTATCCGCCAGCGAGTAAGCGGTATAGGCCGCCAGAACAGGCACCATCAGAATACCAAGCATCCCGCCGCCCAGTTTGCGGTACATCCACAGCCACGAGTTTTCCTGATCGAACAGATGCTGCAAGCCCAGGATTTGCGCCAGCAGTACCGACACGGCCAGCACCGTGCCGCCAGCGACAATCAGCGGCACCGCAAAAGAGATACCGCTGAGCAGCGCCTGCTTGAGTTCGGTTTTAACGCACTTTTTCGCGTCCATGTCGACGTGCGCAGGACGCGCATCGGATACAGGCTGTAGCGCCAGCGCACGCTCAATGAGCGCTTCCGCATGGCGTAAGGGTTCCGCGACGGGCACGGAAATGGCGGGGATCCCCTGAAAACGCTCACGCTCTTTGATCGCCACTTCCGCCGCGAAGATACACGCTTTTGCCTCCTGCAACTGCTGCGCGGTGATGCGCCCCTCAATACCATTTGCCCCCTGCTTTTCGACCACCACATTGACGCCGAGCTTACGTCCCGCTTTTTCGAGATATTCCGCTGCCATGTAGGTATGGGCGATCCCGGCCGGACAGGCGGTAACGCAGACGAGCGTCGGGGCATTCCCCGCAACGGCGGTTTCTTGTGCGTCAGGCGCCGTTTCCAGCGCCGCAAGCACCGCTTCCGCGCTGGTCGCCGTCATCACGCGCGCCCTGAGCTCGTCATCCGCCAGGCGAGACGTCAGTTCCGTCAGGACCTGAATATGCGTTGATCCCGCTTGTGCGGGAGGAATGGCGAGCAGAAAAATCAGCTCGACCTCCTCCGGCCCGTCCACGCCTTCCCAGGCCAGCGGCTCGCGCAGTGTGGCCACGGCAAAAGCCGCTTCCTTTACCGCCACTGATTTACCATGGGGTACGGCCAGCCCCTCGCCCAACGCCGTCGGGCCAAGCGATTCCCGATGGAAAACGTCTGCCAGAAACGTATCGGCGTCGGCTATTTTGCCCAACGCCACCAGCCGCGTCGCAAGCTGACGGATTGCCTCATCACGGCTGGTAAACTGCGCCTGCACGCAGACAGCACGGGGGTCGGTCAGAGTCGTCAGGTTCATAAAGATCCTCACCTATCCAAAGTTATTGTCTGGGGAGGATTGTGGCAGACCAGATAATACATTTATGTGATCATTTTCACTAACATCAATATTTGTATCTTATTTGTATTATTTACAAATTCACCACTGAAGGCATAATTCCCTGAAAAGGTATTAAAAAGGCGCGACACAATGGGCAATAAACCGATGTACCGGCAGATCGCCGATGCGTTCCGCGAGAAAATTAATGCCGGTGAGTTAAAACCTGGCGACGCACTGCCGACGGAATCCAGCCTTCAGGAGGCGTTTAGCGTCAGCCGGGTCACCGTGCGGCAGGCTTTGAAGCTGCTCGCCGACGAGCAGATCATCGAAAGTATTCAGGGCAGCGGCTCGTATGTAAAAGAGGAGCGGGTGAATTACGATATTTATCAGCTCACCGGCTTTTACGAAAAGTTAGCGGATCGCAACGTCGATACGCACAGCGACGTCAGCGTCTTCGAAGTGGTGAAAGCCGATGAGCGGCTCTCGGCAAAACTTGCGCTCAATCCGGACGATAAGGTCTGGCACGTCAAGCGCGTACGCTTCATCAGGGAAAAGCCGGTGAATCTGGAAGAGACATGGATGCCGCTGGCGATGTTCCCCGACCTCACCTGGGAAGTGATGGAACAGTCGAAATACCATTACATTGAGCAGATCAAAAAGATGGTTATCGATCGCAGCGAGCAGGAGCTGGTGCCAGTCATGCCATCGGACGAGGCGATTGCCGCCCTGGCGCTCGATCCGGCAAAACCGATTCTGGAAAAAGTCTCTCGTGGCTTTCTGAAAGACGGCCGGGTATTTGAATACAGTCGCAACGTGTTTAACACCGACGACTATAAATTCACCCTGGTGGCTAAACGCAGGCAATAAAAAAAGGCCGCTTTACAGCGGCCAACCATGTCGAAACGGACATTTTTTTATACTTCAACGCGCCCCAATCGGGGAGCAGAGAGGACTTACTTAATGATGGATTTCAGTGCTTCACCGATATCCGCCAGGCTGCGAACGGTTTTCACGCCTGCGGCTTCCAGTGCTGCGAATTTCTCATCAGCCGTACCTTTACCGCCTGCGATAATCGCGCCCGCGTGACCCATACGTTTGCCTTTCGGCGCGGTCACACCCGCGATGTAACCCACCACCGGCTTGGTCACATGATCTTTGATGTAAGCAGCCGCTTCTTCTTCCGCGCTACCACCGATCTCACCGATCATCACGATCGCTTCGGTCTGTGGATCTTCCTGGAACAGCTTCAGGATGTCGATGAAGTTAGAGCCCGGGATCGGGTCACCGCCGATGCCCACGCAGGTGGACTGGCCGAAACCGTAGTCGGTGGTCTGCTTAACCGCTTCATAGGTCAGGGTACCGGAACGGGACACGATACCCACTTTGCCTGGGCGATGAATGTGGCCCGGCATGATGCCGATTTTGCATTCGCCTGGAGTGATAACGCCTGGGCAGTTCGGGCCGATCATGCGCACGCCTGCTTCGTCCAGCTTCACCTTCACGGTCAGCATATCCAGCGTCGGGATGCCTTCAGTGATGGTGATGATCAGCTTAATGCCTGCGTCGATCGCTTCCAGAATAGAGTCTTTGCAGAACGGCGCCGGTACGTAGATCACGGTCGCGGTTGCGCCCGTCGCTTCTACCGCTTCACGCACGGTGTTGAACACCGGCAGGCCCAGGTGCGTGGTGCCGCCTTTACCTGGCGTTACGCCGCCAACCATCTGCGTACCGTAGGCAATCGCCTGTTCGGAGTGGAAAGTCCCCTGGCTACCGGTGAAGCCCTGGCAGATAACCTTGGTATCTTTATTAATTAAAACGGACATTATTTCCCCTCCACTGCGGCAACAACCTGCTGAGCTGCATCCGTCAGACTTTTCGCTGCAATAATATTGAGGCCGCTGTCAGCCAGTTTTTTCGCGCCGAGTTCAGCGTTGTTCCCTTCCAGACGTACAACAACCGGAACGTTAACGCCCACTTCTTCTACCGCGCCGATGATACCGTCGGCGATCAGGTCGCAACGTACGATACCGCCGAAGATGTTCACCAGAACCGCTTTCACGTTGCTGTCAGAGAGAATGATTTTGAACGCTTCGGTTACGCGCTCTTTGGTTGCGCCACCGCCCACGTCGAGGAAGTTCGCTGGCTCACCGCCGTGCAGCTTAACGATGTCCATGGTGCCCATTGCCAGGCCCGCACCGTTAACCATGCAGCCGATGTTGCCATCCAGCGCCACGTAGTTCAGTTCCCACTGTGCAGCCTGCGCTTCACGCGGATCTTCCTGAGACTGGTCGCGCATTTCGCGCAGATCGGACTGGCGGAACAGCGCGTTGCCGTCAGCGCCCAGCTTGCCGTCGAGGCAGATCAGGTCGCCCTGGGTGGTGATCACCAGCGGGTTGATCTCGATCAGCGCCAAATCGCGCTCCAGGAAAATGGTCGCCAGACCCATGAAGATCTTGGTGAACTGCTGAACCAGCTTGCCTTCCAGACCCAGTTTGAATGCCAGCTCACGACCCTGGTAAGGCATTGGGCCCGCCAGCGGATCGATAGCCACTTTGTGGATCAGGTGCGGGGTTTCTTCCGCCACTTTTTCGATTTCCACGCCGCCTTCGGTAGACGCCATGAACACCACGCGACGGGAGCTACGGTCTACGACTGCGCCGAGGTACAGTTCTTTCGCGATGTCGGTTGCCGCTTCAACCAGGATCTGGTTAACCGGCTGGCCGTTTGCATCTGTCTGGTAGGTTACCAGACGCTTGCCGAGCCAATGTTCAGCAAACGCACGGATCTCTTCTTTGCTCTTAACAACCTTCACACCGCCCGCTTTACCACGGCCACCAGCGTGAACCTGACATTTAACTACCCACGGGCCGGAACCGATTTTAGACGCGGCTTCTTCTGCTTCACGCGGGGTAGTACAGGCATAACCCACCGGAGCCGGTAAGCCATACCGGGCAAACAGCTGTTTGGCCTGATATTCATGTAAGTTCATGTGTTCTATCCATCCTTCAGGTAATCGTTAGGTAGTGCTTTTGTAGGCCCGGCAAGCAACGCGCCGCCGGGCAAGACTGCAAAAACTAGACGTCCAGCAGCAGACGCGTTGGATCTTCCAGCAGCTCTTTAATGGCAACCAGGAAGCCTACGGACTCGCGGCCGTCGATCAGGCGGTGATCGTAAGAGAGCGCCAGGTACATCATCGGCAGGATCTCCACTTTACCGTCTACCGCCATTGGACGATCTTTAATGGCATGCATACCCAGGATCGCGCTCTGCGGCGGGTTGATGATCGGGGTAGACATCAGCGAGCCGAACACACCACCGTTGGTAATGGTGAAGTTACCGCCAGTCAGGTCCTCAACGGTCAGCTTGCCGTCACGGCCTTTCACGGCCAGCTCTTTGATTTTCTTCTCGATGTCAGCCATACCCAGGGTATCCACGTCACGCAGAACCGGGGTAACCAGGCCGCGCGGGGTAGAAACCGCCATGCTGACGTCGAAGTAGTTGTGGTAAACCACGTCATCGCCATCAATAGACGCGTTCACTTCCGGGTAGCGTTTCAGCGCTTCAACTACCGCTTTCACGTAGAAGGACATGAAGCCCAGACGGATACCGTGACGTTTTTCAAACGCGTCACCGTACTGCTTGCGCAGATCCATGATTGGCTTCATGTTGACTTCGTTAAAGGTGGTCAGCATCGCGGTGGAGTTTTTCGCTTCCAGCAGACGCTCGGCCACGCGCTTACGCAGGCGGGTCATCGGCACGCGTTTTTTGCTACGTGCGCCCAGAGCTGGCTGTGCCGCTGGTGCTGCCGCAGGGGCTTTCGCTTCCGCTTTCGCCTCAGAAGGCGCTTTTGCCAGATGCTTGTCGATGTCTTCGCGCGTCAGACGGCCACCCACGCCGGTGCCTTTGATGGCTGCCGGATCGAGGCTGTGCTCAGCCAGCAGGCGACGGATCGCCGGGCTGAGCGCGTCATTGGTCTGATCGGACAGAGACGCCTGCTGGCGCTGGGCCGGGGTAGACGCTTTTTCTTCAGATTTGGCGCTGGACTCTTTGCCCGCGCTGTTGCCTTCACGCAGGCGACCCAGGATTTGGCGAGAAGTGACGGTCGTACCTTCATCTTCCAGGACTGCATCCAGAATGCCATCCGCTGAAGCCGGTACTTCCAGTACCACTTTGTCAGTTTCGATTTCTACCAGCACTTCGTCACGGGTTACCGCGTCGCCTGGTTTTTTGTGCCAGGTGGCGACGGTTGCATCTGCTACGGACTCAGGCAGGTCGGGAACAAGAATATCTACGCTACTCATTATGTATCCTTTAATTAATCGACGTTCAGCGCGTCATTGACCAGATCTTGTTGCTGCTTCTGGTGAACGGACATATACCCTACCGCCGGAGAGGCGGAGGCCGGGCGACCTGCATAACGCAGGGCAGACCCAAATGGAATCACTTCACGGAAATGATGCTGGCTGCAATACCATGCGCCCTGGTTGAGCGGCTCTTCCTGGCACCAGACAAAATCATGAACGTGAGCGTACTGTTTCAGCACTTCCTGCATCGCCTGATGCGGGAACGGATAAAGCTGTTCGATACGCACGATGGCGACATCTTTCTGATCGTTCTTACGGCGCTGTTCCAGCAGGTCGTAATAAACCTTACCAGAACACATTACGACACGCTTAACGGCCTGCGGATCCAGCTCGTCAATTTCACCGATGGCCGGCAGGAAGGTGCCGTTTGCCAGCTCTTCCAGGCTGGAGACCGCCAGTGGATGGCGCAGCAGGGATTTTGGCGACATGACCACCAGCGGACGGCGCATACCGCGCAGCGCCTGACGACGTAGCATGTGGTAAACCTGAGCCGGAGTGGACGGCACGCAAACCTGCATATTCTGCTCGGCGCAGAGTTGCAGATAACGCTCCAGACGCGCGGAGGAGTGCTCCGGACCTTGTCCTTCATAGCCGTGCGGCAGCAGCATCACCAGACCGCACATACGGCCCCACTTCTGCTCACCGGAGGAGATGAACTGGTCGATGACGACCTGCGCACCGTTGGCGAAGTCACCGAACTGCGCTTCCCAGATGGTCAGGGTGCGGGGTTCTGCGGTGGCGTAGCCGTATTCGAAGGCCAGAACCGCTTCTTCTGACAGCACGGAGTCCCAGACCTTGAACTGGCCCTGACCGTTATGCACGTGCTGAAGCGGAGTGTACGTTGAACCGTTAGACTGGTTGTGTACAACCGCATGACGGTGGAAGAAGGTGCCACGACCCGCATCTTCACCGGACAGACGAACCGGAATACCTTCGTCAACCAGCGTCGCATAGGCCAGCGTTTCCGCGCCGCCCCAGTCGAACAGCTTCTCACCCGCCGCCATTGCCTGGCGATCGCCATAGATCTTGGCCACGCGGGACTGCATCTCGATCGCTTCCGGCACGGTGCTGATGCGTTTAGCCAGTTCCTGCAAACGCTTCATCTCAACCTTGTTCGGGTAGCTCTCGTCCCACTCGTGGTTGAGATACGGCGACCAGGTAAAGGAGTGCATGTTCATTGGGCGCAGCTCTTTCACTACGCATTCACCCGCATCCAGCGCGTCGCGATAAAGATTGACCATCTCGGTCGCATCTTCCAGCGTCGCCACTTTTTCGCTTTCCAGCTTGTCAGCGTAGATTTTACGCGGCGTCGGGTGTTTTTTGATTTTCTGGTACATCAGCGGCTGGGTTGCACTTGGCTCATCCGCTTCGTTGTGGCCGTGACGGCGGTAGCAGAAGAGGTCAATGAACACGTCGCGCTTGAAGGTGTTACGGAAGTCCAGCGCCAGACGGGTAACGAAAGCAACGGCTTCAGGGTCATCCGCGTTAACGTGGAAGATGGGCGCCTGAACCATTTTACCGATGTCGGTGCAGTACGGGGTGGAACGCGCATCCAGCGGGTTAGAGGTGGTGAAGCCCACCTGGTTGTTGATTACGATGCGAACGGTACCGCCCACTTCATAACCACGCGCTTTCGACATGTTCAGGGTTTCCTGAACCACGCCCTGCCCTGTGACCGCCGCATCACCGTGAATAGTGATTGGCAGTACTTTATTGCTGCTCGGCTCGTCCAGACGATCCAGACGCGCACGCACGGAACCGATAACCACCGGGCTGACGATTTCCAGGTGCGACGGGTTAAACGCCAGCGCCAGGTGAACCTGACCGCCCTCGGTTTCGATATCCGACGAGAAGCCCATGTGGTACTTCACGTCACCGGTGCCGAGGTGCTCTTTATGTTTACCCGCAAATTCGTCGAACAGATCCTGCGGCTTTTTACCCAGCACGTTAACCAGCACATTCAGGCGACCACGGTGCGCCATGCCCAGCACCACTTCGCGCGTGCCGCTCTTACCGGCATGACGAATCAGCTCTTTCAGCATCGGGACTAACGCATCGCCGCCCTCCAGTGAGAAGCGTTTTGCGCCAGGGAATTTCGCGCCCAGATAGCGCTCAAGGCCTTCCGCGGCGGTCAGTTCGCTGAGAAAACGTTTTTTCTCATCTGCTGAGAAATTCGCGTGGCCTGCCACGGATTCGATACGCTGCTGGATCCAGCGTTTCTCTTCGGTGGAGGTAATGTGCATATATTCCGCGCCGATGGAGCCGCAGTAGGTTTGCTTGAGCGCGTCAATCAGATCGCCCAGCTTCATCGTGTCTTTGCCGATGGCAAAGGAACCTACGTTAAAGCTTTCCTGGAAATCGGCCTCGGTCAGATCGTGATAAGCCGGATCGAGATCCGCCACACGTTCCTGCTGCCACAGTCCCAGCGGATCGAGATTCGCATGCTGGTGACCACGGAAGCGATAAGCGTTGATAAGTTGCAGGACTTTAACCTGCTTCGCATTGGTGTCAGGGTCGGAAATCGCAGAAGAGTAACGTGAGGCATCCTTCGCCAGACGACGGAAATAATCACGTGTTTTTGAATGGAATTGATCCGGTTTGACCCCTGTACCAGGCAACTGCTGGAACATGGAACGCCAGTTTGCGTCCACTGAGTCAGGATCGGTTAAGAAGTCTTCATAGAGCTGTTCTATCCAGCTCTGGTTTGAACCAGAGAGGTAAGAAGAGTCCAGCCAGGCTTTCATTGCGCCGTTCTGCATCGTGATCCCTTAAGCATTTTTATGCTTACTTTCGCCGTAGAAACTACCACGCACACCACGTGTACGTGCCGGGGTTCACCTGCGAGCTCTTTTCATTTGGCCCGCGAAGGAACCTTTAGAAACTGTCTAAACTTCAGGGCAGTTTTTAAAGGTTTCTGCAATTTGCCCGGTGACGCTACGCTTACCGGGCCTACTGTTACGTAGGCCGGATAAGCGCAGCGCCATCCGGCGTTGTTACTTACGCACTGCGCTGCAACAACATCGACTTAATATGGCCGATGGCGCGCGTCGGGTTCAGCCCCTTAGGACACACACTGACGCAGTTCATGATGCTATGGCAGCGGAATACGCTGAAAGCGTCACTTAGCCCTTCCAGACGATTCTCGGTTTCGGTATCGCGGCTGTCGATCAGGAAGCGATAGGCAGCCAGCAGACCCGCAGGGCCGATAAATTTATCCGGGTTCCACCAGAATGACGGGCATGACGTTGAACAGCATGCACAGAGAATACACTCGTACAACCCATCGAGTTTTTCACGCTGCTCAGGAGACTGTAAGTGCTCGCGAGCGGGTGGATTTTGCCCATTATTCAATAAGTAAGGCTTAATCTTCTCATATTGTGCATAGAATTGCCCCATGTCCACCACCAAATCACGCACGACCGGCAGGCCAGGCAAAGGACGGATCACAATTTTCTGGCCAGAACGCTGTAGCGCTGAAATTGGCGTAATACAGGCCAGACCGTTTTTGCCGTTCATGTTTACACCGTCAGAGCCACACACCCCTTCACGGCAGGAGCGGCGGAACGACAGCGTAGGATCTTTCTCTTTCAGCTGGATTAAGGCATCCAGCAGCATCATGTCACGACCTTCTTCCGCTTCGAGGGTGTAATCCTGCATACGCGGAGCATCGTCTACATCCGGGTTATAACGATAAACTGAGAATTCGAGTTTCATTATCCTGTCTCCGCATTAGTAGGTACGAATCTTCGGCGGGAACGCCGGACGCAGTTTCGGTTCCATGTTAACGCTACGACGCGTCATGGTTTCCGACTCTGGCAGATACAGGGAATGGCACAGCCAGTTTTCGTCATCACGATCCGGGAAGTCGAAGCGGCTATGGGCGCCACGGCTTTCGGTACGGAAGTTTGCCGACATCGCAGTGGCGAACGCGGTTTCCATCAGGTTATCCAGCTCCAGGCACTCAACGCGCTGGGTGTTGAACTCGCTTGAGGTATCGTCCAGACGGGCATTCTTCAGACGCTCACGGATCGCTTTCAGCTGCTCAAGCCCTTTGGCCATCGCGTCACCTTCACGGAATACCGAGAAGTTGTGCTGCATACACTCCTGCAACGCCTTACGGATCTCCACCGGATCTTCGCCGTTACGATTACCGTTCCAGCGATTGAGGCGCTCAAGAGAGGCATCTATTTCGTCATCGGTCGCATCACGCAGCGCGCCCTGCTCGGCAATAGATTCCTGGAGATGCAGCCCCACCGCACGACCAAATACCACCAGGTCCAGCAGGGAGTTGCCGCCCAGACGGTTTGCGCCGTGCACGGATACGCAGGCAATTTCGCCTACCGCGAACAGGCCAGGGATGACCACGTCTTCGCCCTGCTCGTTCACGGTCAGCGCCTGACCGGTCACTTTGGTCGGAATACCGCCCATCATGTAGTGACAGGTTGGGATAACCGGAATTGGCTCTTTCACCGGGTCGACGTGCGCGAAGGTGCGGGACAGCTCCAGAATGCCCGGCAGACGGGATTCCAGCACTTCTTTACCCAGATGGTCGAGTTTCAGCTTCGCGTGTGGACCCCAAGGGCCGTCACAGCCGCGGCCTTCACGGATTTCGATCATGATGGAACGCGCCACCACGTCACGGCCCGCCAGGTCTTTCGCGTTTGGCGCATAACGCTCCATGAAGCGCTCGCCATGTTTGTTCAGCAGATAGCCGCCTTCACCACGGCAGCCTTCTGTCACCAGTACGCCCGCACCGGCGATACCGGTTGGGTGGAACTGCCACATCTCCATGTCCTGCACCGGCACGCCAGCGCGGATCGCCATCCCAACGCCGTCACCTGTGTTGATATGGGCGTTGGTAGTGGACTGATAGATACGGCCTGCGCCGCCGGTCGCCAGAACGGTTGCGCGGGCTTTGAAGTAGACCACCTCACCGGTTTCGATGCACAGGGCGGTACATCCCACCACGGCGCCATCGGCGTTTTTCACCAGATCCAGCGCATACCACTCGGAGAAAATTGTGGTGTGGTTTTTCAGGTTCTGCTGATACAGCGTGTGCAGCAGCGCGTGGCCGGTACGGTCAGCCGCCGCTGCGGTACGTGCCGCCTGCTCGCCGCCGAAGTTTTTCGACTGGCCGCCAAACGGACGCTGATAGATGGTGCCATTTTCCAGACGGGAGAACGGCAGACCCATGTGGTCCAGCTCCAGAATCGCTTCCGGGCCAGTTTTACACATATATTCGATGGCATCCTGGTCACCGATGTAATCGGAACCTTTTACCGTATCGTACATGTGCCATTCCCAGTTATCTTCATGGGAATTACCCAGCGCAACGGTGATACCGCCCTGCGCAGACACAGTGTGGGAACGGGTCGGGAATACTTTAGAGAGCAGCGCACAGGTCTGGCCGCTCTGGGAAATTTGCAGTGCGGCGCGCATACCTGCGCCACCCGCACCAATCACAACAGCATCAAATTCTCTGACTGGCAGTTTCATTACACACCCCACACCACAACAAATCCATAAATGACGTAAACCAGCAGAGCAACAACAATAATCAGTTGCAGCGGAAGGCGAATCGCCAGCGGTTTAACGTAATCGGTCAGCACCTGCCACATGCCAATCCAGGCATGAATAAGGATGGAGAACAGGGCCAGCAGGGTGAACACTTTGGTGAAGGCCGATCCGAAGAAACCACTCCAGATTTCCCACGTCAGCGTGCCGCTGGTCGCGAAGAAACCGATCATATAGATGATGTAAAGGGTGAGAACGATGGCGGTAGCACGGACCAGGATGAAGTCATGTACGCCGTTGCGTCCTAATGCGGAGGCGTTGCTTACCATACGAGAACTCCTGCGAGAAGTGAAAGCACGACAGTGATCACAAATGAAATGTTAGCGGTACGTTTACCGGCCTCGAACGTCTCTTCCAGGTAGCCAAAGTCCATCAGCATATGGCGAACGCCGCCAACCACGTGATAGGCCAGCGCGGTCAGAATGCCCCACATGATAAATTTCACGAAGAAGCTGTTCATGATGGCTGAGGCCTGGAGGAATCCTTCAGGGGATGAGAGGCTGGTTCCCAGTAACCACAGCAAGATACCGACCGCCACAAACGTAATCACACCAGAAACACGGTGCAGAATGGACGCTATTGCTGTTACAGGGAATCGGATCGTTTTCAGATCCAGATTGACAGGTCTTTGTTTTTTCACATTTCTTATCATGAATAACGCCCACATGCTGTTCTTATTGTTTCCTTCCTCCGGACTGCGATGCGGGTCAGACAGCGTTCCTTTTCTATAACTGCGCGTCATGCAAAACATTGCTTCCAAATGCTAAAACGACACGTTACAACGCTGGGTGGCTCGGGATTGCAGGGTGTTCCGGAGACCTGGCGGCAGTATAGGCCGTTCACAAAATCATTACAATTAACCTACATACAGTTTGTTGGGTTTTCTCTGGAACAGTGATCGGGGTCACGATAACAACATCTTTTTAATTTTTAATCATCTGATTTGACAAATGTTAAACAATATTGTTACAAACGTCAGCAGAAAAGGCATATAATGCGCAAAAGTTATGAGGTCTCACTTTCACCTGACAAATAGTTATGTAACAGTGTGATGGTATTGACCGAAGTTATCAGGACAGTTATTAGTGATATACAGGTTTGAATAATTCGGACTGCAAAAACGCTGATTTGCTGTTGTTTCACTGATATTTCATTCGTTTACCTGCAAGGCGCCATAGCTCTGTACCCTGGTTTCTCCTCGTGAGCTGAGCGGTAAGCCAAATAACAATCTGGTAACGATGATTAACAGCTGAAAGCAAATCCGGTAAAGCGCAGTCTTAAGCATAAGGCGCTAAGGAGACCGTAAATGGCTGATACAAAGGCAAAACTCACCCTAAATGGTGATGATGCTATTGAACTGGATGTGCTAAAAGGCACGCTCGGTCAGGATGTTATTGATATCCGTACGCTGGGTTCCAAAGGGGTATTCACCTTTGACCCTGGATTCACCTCCACCGCATCTTGCGAATCCAAAATCACCTACATTGACGGTGACGAAGGTATCCTGCTCCATCGCGGCTTCCCCATCGATCAGTTAGCCACCGAATCCAACTATCTGGAAGTGTGCTACATCCTGCTGAACGGCGAAAAACCGACGCAGGCCCAGTACGATGAATTTAAAACCACCGTGACCCGTCACACCATGATCCATGAGCAGATTACCCGTCTGTTCCATGCGTTCCGTCGTGACTCTCATCCGATGGCGGTCATGTGCGGTATTACCGGTGCGCTGGCGGCGTTCTACCACGATTCTCTGGACGTGAATAACCCACGTCACCGTGATATCGCGGCGTTCCGTCTGCTGTCTAAAATGCCTACCATGGCGGCGATGTGTTACAAATACTCTATCGGTCAGCCGTTTGTGTACCCACGCAACGACCTCTCCTACGCGGGTAACTTCCTGCGTATGATGTTCTCCACGCCGTGCGAAGAGTACGAAGTGAACCCGGTGCTGGAACGCGCGATGGACCGTATTCTGATCCTGCACGCTGACCACGAACAAAACGCCTCGACCTCTACCGTCCGTACCGCGGGCTCTTCCGGCGCGAACCCGTTCGCCTGTATCGCTGCGGGCATCGCCTCCCTGTGGGGACCGGCGCACGGCGGCGCGAACGAAGCGGCGCTGAAGATGCTGGAAGAGATCAGCTCCGTTGAGCACATTCCTGAGTTCGTGCGCCGCGCGAAAGACAAGAATGACTCCTTCCGTCTGATGGGCTTCGGTCACCGTGTTTACAAAAACTACGACCCGCGCGCGACCGTCATGCGTGAGACCTGCCACGAAGTGCTGAAAGAGCTGGGCACCAAAGATGATCTGCTGGAAGTAGCGATGGAGCTGGAACACATCGCGCTGAACGACCCGTACTTCATCGAGAAGAAACTCTACCCGAACGTCGATTTCTACTCTGGCATTATTCTGAAAGCGATGGGCATTCCGTCTTCCATGTTCACCGTAATCTTCGCCATGGCGCGTACCGTGGGCTGGATTGCGCACTGGAACGAAATGCACAGCGAAGGCATGAAAATCGCGCGTCCTCGTCAGCTGTATACCGGCTACGAGCAGCGTGATTTTAAGTCTGACATTAAGCGCTAAAAAACACGCCCGGCGGCGCTTCGCTTGCCGGGCCTACAAGTGCGAGATGTAGGCCGGGTAAGGCGTAGCCACCACCCGGCTTTTTTACATCTGGCACCCAGGGCACCAGTAAAACGGTCTGGAAGAGATGGTCGCCTTCTCAATCACCCCGCCACACCGCTCGCACTTTTTACCCGCCCGATGAAACACCCTGAAGCGGAACAGCGCCCCGTGATGCTTGTTCTCATCCACCACGCCGCGCGTGTTGTACGACAGACGTGGAATATCCAGTAACGCGTGCGACAGCGCCTCCAGCTGTTCATCGCTCAGCTGCGACGCTTTGCGCTGCGGCGCCAGCCCCACTTCCCAGAGGATCTCCACCCGCAGGTAGTTTCCCAGCCCCGCCAGAAATGCCTGATCGAGCAACAGCCCGGAAAACTGCCGGTTGCGGAATGTGGGGGATAACAACCGGGCTTTCACATCGCTTGCCGTCAGACGCATGTCGAGCACGTCCGGCCCGACCCGCTGTAAGAACGGATGCGTCAGCAGTTGCTCCGGCGTTAACATTTCGATATCAGAGGCGCTGTAGAGCAGGATCGCCTTATCCGCCGTTTGTAGCCGCACGCGCAGCACGCGGGTCGTTTGCGGCTGCTCGTCCGCCTCCACCACCCGCCAGACACCGTAAAGCTGATTATGGCTGTATAACGTCAGGTTATGGGAAAAGTGGGTGAGTAACGCCTTGCCGCGCGTTTCAATGTGGGTCACCGTCTGCCCCACCAGCTGCGATTCAAACGGCTTGAGTTGAGGAAAGGCAAACCAGACGTGTGTCAGAGGTTTGCCCTTTATCGCCGCCTCCAGGCTATCCGCCGCGCGGCGGATCTCCGGACCTTCTGGCATGTTATTGTCCTTTCATGATGATTCTGCGCTGACAACAATGCCCTCTTCCGAGAACGCCGCCCGCAGGCGTCGCGCAAACTGGAGCGCATGCTCGCCGTCACCGTGTAAGCACACCGTATCAGCCTGAACGTTTGCCGTTGTCCCCTCCGTTGAGGTTACTCGCCCGAAGCGCACCATCTCCAGCGTCTGCGCCAGTGCTTTACCTTCGTCGGTGATCAGCGCACCGGCCTGCGTACGCGGAACCAGGCTACCGTCCGGCAGGTATCCCCGATCGGCAAACACTTCCTGCCGCGTAGTCAGCCCCAGCCGCTCTCCGGCACGAATAAGCTCGCTGCCCGCCAGGCCTACCAGAATCAGTTGTGGATTACAGTCCCGCACCGCGCGGGCAATGGCATCCGCCAACACCGGATCTTTCGCCGCCTGGTTATAGAGCATGCCGTGCGGCTTGACGTGGCGCAACACGCCATTCTCAGCGCGCACTATCGCCTCCAGCGCGCCGATCTGGTAGAGCATTTGCGCGTAAACCGTCTCAGGCGGCAGATCCATCGCTGTGCGACCAAAGTTTTCCCGGTCCGGAAAGCTGGGGTGAGCGCCAATTGCCACGCCGTTTTTCATGGCATTGCGCACGCTCGCCAGCATGGTCTGCGCATCGCCGGCATGAAACCCGCAGGCGATATTCACCGAGGAGACCAGCGTCATCAGCGCCGCATCGGCGTTGCTGCCCTCCCCCAGATCGGCGTTTAAATCAATCTTTACCATCGAGCCTCCACGCCAGCTGTTCGAGATAACGCTGCTGATCCTGCCGGGCTTTCAGCGCCTCCTCCAGCGAACACTGCACAAAATGAATGGGCTGACCGAGAGGAATTTGCGCCAGATGGTAGCGATCCGCTTCGATAATGCAGGCAATACGCGGATATCCCCCCGTGGTTTGCGCATCGTTCATCAGTACGATGGGCTGCCCGTTGCCCGGCACCTGAATCACCCCGGGCAACAGACCATGGGAAAGCAGCTCCCGGTCAGTCGTGCGGGTCAGCGGCTGCCCCTGAAGCCGGTAACCCATGCGGTTACTCTGCGGGCTGATCTTCCACGGCGAGCGCCAGAAAGACTCTTTCGCGGCTTCATCAAACTCATGGTATTCCGGTCCTGGTAAGGCGCGGATCACGTTCCCCCACAGCAGCTGTTTCACGCCCTGCGTGGTGGTGAAATGGCGCGTTGAGGTCTTTATCCGCAGACGATCGCCGTCACGCAGCAGCCGTCCTTCATGGCCGCCCATTCCCGCTTTCTGGTCGGTGCTGGATGAGCCCAACACCTCCGGCACGTCGATCCCCCCCGCCACCGCAAGATAGCTGCGCACGCCGTGCAGAGGACGCTTGAGCGTCAGACGCTGCCCGGCCTTCGCCCGCAGGCGCCAGCCGGTCCACACCGCTTTGCCGTCCAGCGTCGCGTCACAGCCCGCGCCGGTTAAGGCAAACCAGGTTTCCTGACCAAACTCAATCACGCACTGACCCAGCGTAATTTCTAACGCCGCCGTGCTGCCTGCGTTACCTACCAGCAGGTTGGCAATCTCCAGCGAAGGGCGATCGAGCGCACCGCAGTAGCTCACGCCCGACTGACGCAGCCCAAAACGCCCGGCATCCTGTACCGAGGTGTAAAGCCCTGCGCGAATAAGCGTTAACATACCCCCTCCTTCTGCGGGATAAAGCGCAGGGTATCCCCCGGACGCAGAAGTATGGGCGCGTCCTGGCCTGGTTCAAATAACGGCGTGGACGTGTGCCCAATCAGCTGCCAGCCTCCCGGTGAGGCGAGCGGATAAATTCCCGTTTGCTCGCCACCAATCGCCACGCTGCCCGCCGGTACGCTCAGGCGCGGCTCAGCCCGGCGCGGCGTATGCAGCTGGGGCGATAACCCGCCCAGATAGGGGAAACCCGGCTGAAATCCCAAAAACCAGACAACATAGTCGACTGAGCTATGCAGCTCCACAACCTGCTTCTCCGTTAATCCACAGTGTTCGGCCACCACGCCAAGGTCGGGACCTCCCTTGCCGCCATAGACAACCGGGATCTCAATCGTCCGCGATTCCGGCTCCAGCGCCTCGCTCTCCTCCCACCAGCGTTGCAGACGCTCAATGGCATCCAGCGCCCCCGTGTGCGGATCACGCAGCACCACGGTGATATTATTCATACCCGGAATAGCTTCAACCACGCCGGGTAGCTCGGGCAGTCGCTGAGCCAGACGCCAGATACGCTTTTGCGTGGCAAGCGTCACCGGAGGCTCAAGCTCCAGAACTACCGCGGTTTCACCCAGAAGATAACAACGCGCTCGCTGCACTTAACTACCTCTCATCAGGCCGGATTAGGGATATCAATAAACGTCACATCCAGATCGGTATTTTCCGTCAGCCACTCGCTGAGGGCGCGGATGCCGCCACGCTCGGTGGCGTGATGGCCCGCCGCGTAAAAATGCAGGCCTTGTTCACGGGCTGAGTGAATGGTCTGCTCGGAGACTTCGCCGGTAATGAAGGCGTCGACACCAAAACGCGCCGCGCTGTCAATAAAGCCCTGGCCGCCGCCGGTGCACCATGCCACGCGCTTCACGGTATCCGGCCCGGTGTCGCCGCACCACAGCGGACGACGCCCCAGGCGCGCTTCGATCCACGAAGCCAGCTCCAGACCCGGAACCGGCATCGACAGTTCGCCCCACGGCACCAGAGGTTCAATTTCACCCATCACGGTAATCCCCAGCAGCTGCGCAAGCTGAACGTTATTTCCCAGTTCAGGATGCGCATCGAGCGGCAGGTGATAGCCGTACAGATTGATGTCATTCGCCAGCAGCGTTTTGAGTCGGTTGCGCTTCATGCCGCGAATAATTGGTGATTCGTTTTTCCAGAAATAACCGTGGTGGACAATCACCGCATCGGCTTCCTGACGCACCGCCTCATCCAGCAGCGCCTGGCTTGCCGTCACGCCGGTGATGATTTTTTGCACCGTCTCGCGCCCCTCCACCTGCAAGCCATTCGGGCCGTAGTCGCTAAACGAAGCCGTGTTGAGTTTTTCGTTAATCAGGCGTTCCAGTTCACTGTTTTTCATCATCATTCTCTCAAACTTTTCGGGCGGCTTCGTACGCCGCCAGCGTGGCGACGCGCGCCTGTTTATGGTCGACAATGGGACGGGGATAGTTCAGGGTAACACGCTGTTTATCCGCCCATACCCAGGGTTCATGAATGGCTTTGGCCGGGACATCCTTAAGCTCCGGCAGCCAGCGACGGATAAACTCGCCGTCGGCGTCAAATCGTTGTCCCTGCGTGGTCGGATTGAAGATCCGAAAATAGGGAGCCGCATCCGTTCCGGTGGAGGCCGCCCACTGCCAGCCGCCGTTATTCGCCGCCAGATCGCCATCGATCAGCTGAGAGATAAAATAACGCTCTCCGGTTCGCCAGTCGATAAGCAGATCCTTCACCAGGAAGCTGGCGGTAATCATACGCAGACGGTTATGCATCCACCCGGTTTCATTGAGCTGCCGCATAGCCGCATCAACAATCGGGAAGCCGGTGAGCCCACGCTGCCATGCTTTAAGCAGCTTCTCATTCGACTGCCACTGTACCTGTTCGGTCCAGCGAATAAAGGGCCGATGTTTACACAAATCAGGATGATACGTCATCAGATGGCGATAAAACTCACGCCAGATCAGTTCGTTCAGCCACACTGCGCCCGCACCCCCGTCTAAGGCCTGAGGCTGTTCCGCCAGCAGGCGATGTAAACACTGGCGCGGAGAGAGCGCGCCCAGCGCTAAACAGGCCGACAAGCGGCTGGTGCCTTCAGTCGCTGGAAAATCCCGACGCGCCTCGTACTCCGCCGCCCCCTGCGTGCAGAACTGACGCAACCGGGCGATAGCCGCTTTCTCGCTGGCGGGGAATACTGTTTCATCGAACGACTGCTGAGGATAATTCAGCCTGATCTCAGGCAGATCCGTTATCGTTTCCCCTCTCACGGCCGGGGCGGTAACGCACTCAGGCAGCCCCTCTTTCAGGCGTTTGATAAAGGCATTTTTAAACGGCGTGAAAACTTTATACATCTCGTGACTGCCGGTCATTACGCTGCCCGGCGCGAGCATCACGCTGTCATCAAAGCCTTCACAGACCACGCCCGCAAGGGTTTTCTCCAGCTGACGATCCCGCTGTTGCTCGTTGAATTCATACTGATAGTTGTAATAAAGATGTGTTACTGCGTGCTGCTGGCAGATTGCCTGCACCGTCTGGCGCTGCGCGGCAAAATCATGGGCCTCTTTATAGATCAGCGGAATGCCTTTTTCGGCCAGTGAATGTTGCAGGTCATTCAGATACGCGCTGAGTAGTGCCGCTTGCCGGGGCGCCATGTCATGCTGCCGCCACTGTTCAGGCGTGGCGATAAACAGGGCCAGCACATTCGCGTCTTTCGCGCGGCAGGCCGCCGCGAGAGCGAAGTTGTCGTGAATGCGTAAATCCGCGCGAAACCAAACCAGATGGGTGGGCATAAAACTCCTGGCAATTGTCCATTATGTCCGTAAGGGCATGCCGTAAAAGGAAAAAGGCACGCATTGAACTACTTTGCCATGAAGTGTAGACGGGATGAAATAAAAAAGGCCGCCCGAGGCGGCCTTAACGCTACTTGTCCTGCGCTATCAGGGTAAAGGCAATAAACACATCCGGTTTATCACTCTTTACAACAAGTACGCTGGCGACAATGAACGCGATGCATAAATAGCGTTTCACTATGCGGTCCCTGCTGCTAACCGCTCCACCTATCACCACCGGTGATAAATCGGTGGACACAAGCTCTGTGTGGAGCCTGACTCACGGTTGTGGTAACACCTTTCCCGGGACCGGTGCCCATTTGCGAGATGGCGGAAAGGGACGCTGCATAGTAGGCATCACGTGAGCAAAACGTAATCCATTGAACCTGTTTTTAAGAATTTATTTAGGAGTGAAGCGTTTGCTTATTAAACCAGCAGAAGTATGCTTGTAAGCCTCTGTGTGAGAGCTTGAAAACCACCCAACGGACCGCGAATCCCGAGGGACAAAAAAACCGCCACATTGCTGTAGGCGGTTTTTTTATGGCTACGATGTCACACCGTATCAGTAGAAATCGCAGGTCGCTTTCTCGGCCTGATCCATCCACACCGGCTTCTCGCTGGTTTTCGCCCAGACGCGGTGCAGGTAACTGTAGAAACGTGCGCGATCTTTCCAGAACAGCATCACCGGCAGGGCCAACACGCCAGCCACTACGGCGAAAGTGCGACGCATGAAAATGATATGAGCCGGAAACTCTTTATAAAGATCCATAATTTTCTCCCCTGTAGTTGGCCGGAAACCGTCTCCGGAAAATGTGAAATCTGTGACCTGGTTAAAATAATACCGCTTTGTTTGTAATTTTACTACTCATCCGACCACTTATTTTCATTCATTTCGTGAATATTTACATTCCCGCCTGTAATTAAGTTACAAAAAAGTTAACGATTTACTTACCAATAGTTAAATTGTGGTCTTTCCCTTTTTATACTTTTTTTACACCTGCCCTTCTGATTTTTGCGAAATCTTTGCGCCATAAATCCTACCGTTTGTACAACAACAAAAGTCACCCGGAGGTGGATTGTGAGTGCAGGTCTGATTGCCGGCATCGTGCTGGTGTTCCTGTTATTGGGTTATCTGATTTATGCCCTGATTAATGCGGAGGCATTCTGATGGCTGCTCAGGCGTTTTTGCTTATTGCCAGCTTTTTACTGGTGCTGTTTGTGCTCGCCAGGCCGCTGGGAACAGCGCTGGCGCGTCTGATAAACAACGTGCCATTGCCGGGCACGCGAAATATTGAAAACGTGCTCTGGCGCATTTCAGGTATCAGCGATCGGGAAATGAACTGGCGCCAGTACCTGATGGCGATACTGCTTCTGAATATCCTGGGGCTTATTGCCCTCTTTACGCTGCTGATGCTCCAGGGCAGTCTGCCGTTGAACCCGCAGCAGTTACCGGGTTTATCCTGGCATCTGGCGCTGAACACGGCGGTCAGCTTTGTCACCAACACTAACTGGCAGTCTTACGCTGGTGAAACCACGCTCAGCTACTTCAGCCAGATGGCCGGGTTAACCGTGCAAAACTTTCTTTCTGCGGCCAGCGGTATCGCGGTGATCTTCGCCCTGACGCGCGCGTTTGCCCGTCAGAATGTCAGCACCCTCGGCAACGCCTGGGTTGATGTCACGCGCATCACCCTTTGGATCCTGGTGCCTGTTGCGCTGATTATTGCCCTGTTCTTTATTCAGCAAGGCACTCTGCAAAACCTGCTGCCTTATACCCCTTACACCTCGCTTGAAGGGGCCAGGGAACTCCTTCCTATGGGGCCGGTGGCGTCGCAGGAAGCGATCAAGATGCTGGGCACCAACGGCGGCGGCTTCTTCAACGCCAACTCATCGCATCCGTTTGAAAACCCAACGGCATTAACCAATTTTGTACAGATGCTGGCGATCTTCCTGATCCCCGCCGCGCTCTGCTTCGCCTTTGGCGATGTGGTTAACGATCGCCGCCAGGGACGTACGCTGCTGTGGGCGATGTCGTTGATCTTCGTGGTATGCGTAGCACTGGTGATGTGGGCCGAATGGAACGGCAACAGCCACTTCATGCAGCTGGGGGCTAACAGCAATATCAACCTGGAAGGCAAAGAGAGCCGCTTCGGCATTCTTGCCAGCAGCCTCTATGCGGTGGTCACCACGGCGGCCTCCTGCGGGGCAGTGAACGCCATGCACGACTCTTTTACCGCGCTCGGCGGCATGATCCCGATGTGGCTGATGCAGATTGGCGAGGTAGTTTTCGGTGGGGTCGGTTCGGGGCTGTACGGCATGCTGTTGTTCGTTCTGCTCGCCGTGTTTATCGCCGGGCTAATGATCGGTCGCACGCCGGAGTATCTCGGCAAAAAAATCGACGTCCGCGAAATGAAATTAACCGCGCTGGCAATTCTGGTCACCCCCACCCTTGTGCTGCTCGGTACCGCGCTGGCGCTGATGACCGACGCCGGGCGCAACGGCATCTTTAACCCGGGCATTCACGGCTTTAGCGAAGTGCTTTACGCCGTTTCGTCTGCCGCCAACAACAACGGCAGCGCCTTTGCAGGATTAAGCGCCAACTCGCCGTTCTGGAACTGTTTGCTGGCGTTCTGCATGTTCATCGGACGTTTCGGCGTGATTATTCCCGTCATGGCGATCGCTGGAACACTGGTGAATAAGAAGATCCAGCCGACCACCACCGGTACGTTACCGACTCACGGCGCGCTGTTCGTCGGCCTGCTGATTGGCACCGTTTTGCTGGTGGGTGCCCTGACCTTTATCCCCGCCCTCGCGTTAGGCCCGGTTGCGGAATATCTCTCTTTACGCTGATTTTGCGGAGAATTTGTCATGAGTCGTAAACAACTGGCCCTGCTCGAACCGACGTTAGTTCGTCAGGCCCTCATGGATGCGGTAAAAAAACTGAGCCCGCGCGTGCAGTGGCACAACCCGGTGATGTTTATTGTCTGGACTGGAAGTTTACTCACCACCGCACTGGCGATTGCCATGGGAACGGGACACCTTTCAGGGAATGCAACCTTTACCGCCGCCATCAGCCTGTGGCTGTGGTTTACCGTGCTGTTCGCCAACTTCGCCGAAGCGTTAGCGGAAGGCCGCAGTAAGGCACAGGCCAACAGCCTGAAAGGGGTAAAAAAGACCGCCTTTGCGCGTAAATTACGCGAACCTAAATACGGCGCGCAGATGGACCACGTTCCGGCGGATGAACTGCGCAAAGGTGACGTGGTGCTGGTGGAAGCTGGCGACATCATCCCCTGCGACGGTGAGGTTATTGAGGGCGGCGCGTCGGTAGACGAAAGCGCCATTACCGGGGAATCCGCACCGGTGATCCGTGAGTCGGGCGGAGATTTCGCCTCAGTTACCGGCGGAACGCGCATTCTTTCCGACTGGCTGGTGATCCAGTGCAGCGTTAACCCGGGCGAAACCTTTCTCGACCGGATGATCGCCATGGTGGAAGGCGCACAGCGTCGTAAAACGCCGAACGAGATCGCCCTGACCATTCTGCTGGTGGCGCTCACCATTGTTTTCCTGCTGGCAACGGCGACCCTGTGGCCTTTCTCCGCCTACGGCGGTACAGCGGTTAGCATCACCGTACTGATCGCCCTGCTCGTCTGTCTGATCCCCACCACTATCGGCGGCCTGCTTTCCGCGATTGGCGTGGCGGGGATGAGCCGGATGCTGGGCGCGAACGTCATCGCCACCAGCGGACGCGCCGTTGAAGCGGCGGGTGACGTAGACGTGCTGCTGCTGGATAAAACCGGGACCATCACCCTGGGCAATCGTCAGGCCTCTGACTTTCTACCTGCTCCCGGCGTGGATGAAAAAACGCTGGCTGACGCGGCGCAGCTTTCCTCGCTGGCCGATGAAACGCCGGAAGGCCGCAGTATCGTGATCCTCGCCAAGCAGCGCTTTAACCTGCGCCAGCGCGACGTTCAGAGCCTGCACGCCACGTTCGTGCCCTTCACAGCGCAAACCCGAATGAGCGGAATTAACATTCAGGACCGGATGATCCGTAAAGGGTCCGTTGATGCCATTCGCCGTCATATTGAAGCCAATAATGGACACTTCCCCCCGGAAGTCGACAACCTGGTGGAAAGCGTGGCGCGTCAGGGAGCAACCCCGCTGGTGGTGGCGGAAGGTGCAAGCGTTCTGGGGGTTATCGCCCTGAAGGATATCGTTAAAGGCGGTATTAAAGAGCGTTTCGCCCAGATGCGTAAGATGGGCATTAAAACAGTGATGATCACCGGGGATAACCGTCTGACTGCGGCGGCCATTGCCGCCGAAGCGGGCGTGGATGATTTCCTTTCCGAAGCGACGCCGGAAGCGAAGCTGGCACTCATTCGCCAGTATCAGGCGGAAGGCCGTCTGGTGGCGATGACCGGCGACGGCACCAACGACGCCCCAGCGCTGGCGCAGGCCGACGTGGCGGTGGCGATGAACTCCGGTACCCAGGCGGCAAAAGAGGCGGGCAACATGGTGGATCTCGACTCGAACCCGACCAAGCTGATCGAAGTGGTACATATCGGGAAGCAGATGCTGATGACGCGCGGCTCGCTGACCACGTTCAGTATCGCCAACGACGTGGCGAAGTATTTCGCCATCATTCCGGCGGCTTTTGCGGCAACCTACCCGCAGCTGAATGCCCTGAACGTGATGCACCTGCACTCTCCGGCCTCGGCCATTTTGAGCGCGGTGATCTTCAACGCGCTGATTATTGTCTTTCTTATTCCGCTGGCGCTGAAAGGGGTGAGCTATAAGCCGCTGACGGCCGCCGCCATGCTGCGCCGTAACCTGTGGATTTACGGTCTGGGTGGGCTGGTGGTGCCCTTTATTGGGATCAAGGTTATCGACATGCTGTTAACGCTGTTCGGGCTGGTTTAAAAGGTGGATCCAATGACGATGTTACGTCCCGCTATACTGTTGTTTATTCTGCTGTCTCTGATTACCGGCGGGCTTTACCCGCTGATGACTACCGCGCTGGGCCAGTGGTGGTTTAAAGATCAGGCCAACGGCTCGCTGATTATCCAGAACGGTGAAAACCGCGGCTCGCGTCTGATTGGGCAGAACTTTACGGACCCGCGCTACTTCCAGGGACGCCCTTCCGCCACTGCGGAAAGCCCGTATAATCCAATGGCCTCCGGCGGCAGCAATCTGGCTGGCAGTAATCCTGACCTGGACAAAGCCGTTGCTGAACGCGTTGCCGCCCTGCGCGCCGCGAATCCGCAGGCCAGCCGTGAGGTGCCGGTTGAGCTGATCACCGCTTCCGCGAGCGGGCTGGATTACAGCCTGACGCCGGATGCGGTGGTGTGGCAGATCCCACGCGTGGCAGCCGCCCGTCAGCTGACCGTCGAGCAGGTGAGCCAGCTGGTTGCAGAACATACGCAAAAGCCGCTGGTCAGCTTTATCGGCATGCCGGTAGTGAATATTGTTGAGCTGAATCTGGCGCTGGACGCGCTAAGGAAAAACTAAATGACCGACGAGCCCATGCGCCCGGATCCGGACAGGCTGCTTGAACAGACGGCTGAAGCCCACCGCGGCAAGCTGAAAATTTTCTTCGGCGCCTGCGCGGGCGTCGGGAAAACCTTCGCCATGCTGACGGAAGCCCAGCGGCTTCGGGCGCAGGGGCTTGATATTCTCATCGGCGTGGTGGAAACCCACGGTCGCAAAGAGACGGCTGCGCTGCTGACGGGGCTGGCGACGCAGCCGCCCCAGCGTATCAGCCATCGCGGGCGGCTGGTCACGGAGTTTGATCTTGATGCCGCCCTCGCCCGCCGCCCTGCCCTGATCCTGATGGACGAACTGGCGCACAGCAATGCGCCAGGCTCCCGCCATCCGAAGCGCTGGCAGGATGTTGAGGAGCTGCTTGAGGCAGGCATTGACGTCTTCACCACGGTGAATGTTCAGCATCTGGAAAGCCTGAACGACGTAGTGAGCGGCGTAACCGGTATCCAGGTGCGGGAAACCGTCCCCGATCCGTTTTTTGATTCTGCCGATGAAGTCGTACTGGTTGACCTGCCGCCGGACGATCTACGCCAGCGCCTGCACGAAGGCAAAGTGTATATTGCCGGCCAGGCCGAACGCGCCATCGAACATTTTTTCCGCAAAGGAAACCTGATTGCCCTGCGCGAGCTGGCCCTGCGCCGCACCGCCGATCGCGTTGATGACCAGATGCGCGCCTGGCGAGACCTACAGGGACAAGAGCGCGTCTGGCACACGCGGGACGCCATTCTGTTATGCATTGGTCACGGCAGCGGCAACGAAAAACTGGTTCGCACCGCCGCCCGGCTGGCAGCGAAATTTGGCAGCGTCTGGCACGCGGTCTACGTCGAAACGCCGCAGCTGCATGGTCTGCCAGAAAATCAGCGTCGCGCCATTTTGAGCGCGCTGCGGCTGGCGCAGGAGCTGGGTGCCGAAACCGCCACCCTTTCCGAACCGCAGGAAGATAAAGCCATTCTGCGCTACGCGCGCGAGCACAACCTGGGCAAGATTGTCATTGGGCGTCGACAGCATCGCCGCTGGTTTAGCCGCGAATCTTTTGCCGACAGGCTGGCCCGCCGCGCGCCGGATCTTGATTTAGTCATCGTCGCGCTGGATGACAAGCCCGCCCCTCTGCCCAACCGTACGCCGGATGCTCGCACCTTTGGCGATAAATGGCGCATTCAGATCCGGGGTTGCCTGGTGGCCGTGGTCCTTTGCGCCCTGATTACGGTGATTGCCAGCCAGTGGCTCATCGCCTTCGACGCCGCCAATCTGGTCATGATTTATCTGCTCGGCGTCGTTGTGGTCGCGCTCTTTTATGGCCGCTGGCCGTCGGTGCTGGCAACGGTGATCAACGTCATCAGCTTCGACCTTTTTTTTATCGCTCCGCGCGGGACGCTTGCTGTCTCGGACGTGCAGTACATTCTGACCTTTGCCGTGATGCTTACCGTCGGGCTGGTGATCGGGAATCTGACGGCAGGCGTACGCTACCAGGCACGCATTGCCCGCTATCGCGAGCAGCGCACGCGCCATCTGTATGAAATGTCAAAATCGCTGGCGGTTGGCCGCACGCAGCGGGATATCGTGCAGACCAGCGAGCAGTTTATTCGTTCGACCTTTCATGCCAGTAACCTGATTTTGCTCCCCGACGAACAAGGGCGCCTTCGCCCGCTGACCTCCCCTTCGGGGATGACGCCCTGGGATGAAGCGATTGCCCGCTGGAGTTTCGATAAGGGGTTACCTGCCGGCGCCGGCACCGACACGCTGCCCGGCGTGCCTTACCAGATCCTGCCGCTGCGCAGCGCGGATAAAAATCACGGGCTGGTCATCGTCGAGCCGTCTAACCTGCGTCAGCTGATGATCCCAGAGCAGCAGCGCCTGCTGGAAACCTTCACCCTGCTGGTCGCCAGCGCCCTTGAACGGCTGGCGCTCACCGCCAGCGAAGAGCAGGCGCGGCTGGCAAGCGAGCGCGAAAGTATTCGCAATTCGCTGCTGGCAGCGCTGTCTCACGATTTGCGCACCCCGCTTACCGTGCTGTTTGGCCAGTCCGAAATTCTGACGCTGGATCTGGCGGCGGAAGGATCAAAGCACGCGATGCAGGCCAGCGAAATTCGCCAGCACGTGCTGAATACCACGCGCCTGGTGAACAACCTGCTGGACATGGCGCGCATTCAGTCCGGCGGGTTTAACCTCAAAAAAGAGTGGCTCACCCTTGAGGAGGTTGTCGGCAGTGCGCTGAAGATGCTGGAGCCGGGTCTCGGCGGGCGCCATATTGAGCTGGACATGCCGGAACCCCTGACGTTAATCCATGTGGATGGCCCGCTGTTTGAGCGCGTGCTGATTAATCTGCTGGAAAACGCGGCTAAATACGCCGGGACAAAGGCCCGGCTGGGGATTGCTGCCAGGGTGGATAAACGTGTGCTGCGGCTCGACGTCTGGGATAACGGGCCGGGTATTCCGGCCGGTCAGGAGCGCGCCATATTCGAAAAATTTGCGCGCGGTAATAAGGAATCCGCCATTCCGGGCGTTGGGCTGGGTCTGGCGATCTGCCAGGCGATTGTCGACGTGCATGGTGGCACCATTTCCGCAGAGAACCGCCCGGAAGGTGGGGCACGCTTTTGTGTTACACTTCCTCTTGAAACCCCACCAGAACTTGATGAATTACCAGAGGATTTGTGATTAACGTTCTGATTGTTGAAGATGAGCTCGCTATCAGCCGATTTCTGCGTACCGCGCTGGAAGGCGACGGCTTGCGCGTGCATGAAGCCGGTACGCTTCAACGGGGGTTAATTGAAGCCGCCACCCGCAAGCCAGATCTGGTGATCCTGGATCTGGGACTTCCGGATGGCGACGGCATCGATTTTATTCGTGAGGTGCGTCAGTGGAGCCAGATGCCCATTCTGGTGCTCTCTGCCCGCACCGAAGAGACGGATAAAATCGCCGCGCTGGATGCCGGAGCGGATGATTATCTGATCAAACCGTTTGGCATTGGCGAGTTACAGGCCCGGCTTCGTGTGGCGCTGCGTCGACACAGTGCCACGTCCTCTTCCGATCCGGTGTACGCCTTTGGCGATATCCGCGTCGATCTTGCCGCCCGCCGCATCGTGCGAGGGGAAGAAGAGATCCACCTTACGCCTATCGAATTTCGTCTGCTGGCCGTGCTGCTCAATAACCACGGAAAAGTGTTAACGCAGCGACAGCTGTTAAGCCAGGTCTGGGGACCGAATGCTGTCGAGCATAGTCACTATTTACGCATTTATATGGGACACCTTCGCCAGAAACTTGAAGCCGATCCCGCGCGTCCTCGTCATTTATTAACAGAAACCGGTATCGGATATCGGTTTATGATCTGAATAAGTATTCACTTTAATTTTAAATAAAAAACATACCAGCCTTAATATAGCCATGAAAATAACGATGAGTTTATTTTCATAGCTATATCCGCCCTCTTTAAACACAATTAAAACATCAATTTAACACCGAACCAACAAAACAGCATTTTGATCTGCGTTATTCACTCAAAACGACTAATTATTTCTGAAATGATCGGTTATTGGTGATCTGTTTCACAGTTAATCCCTTTTTCCTGGATAAAATGACCATGCTTTCAATTACTGAAAGGAAACTGAACATGGAAAACAATAATCGTTTAATGCCCCATATAAGGCGGACAACACATATCATGATGTTTGCCCACCGTAACTGTTTTGACTTTCATCTCTTTAACGCCCGGTAGTCCTTCGACTTCTGGCGCATCTGCTTACAGGTTATCCTGAAAAACGCTATTTTACAGGCTGTTGCCTGTGAACACCTGCGCTCATTCCTTGTGATTCAGATTCTCCGCAACCGGGCGGACTGAATTCTACTCAGCAAAAAAGCAATTAACTGATTTCGTATCAGCGGACACGCTTTGCTTTTTTTTTCCGGAAATAATCGATTTCTTTACCGCAAGAAGTCGAGGGCCCCATATTGCCTGAAATAAAGAGATAAAGATGAAAACGTTAAAAATTGCCGTCAGCCGTGCCTGCCCTGAATGCTTTACCACTTCGCGCGACATCGTGGATATCACCGCATCAGATTATATTGATGTGGCAGCCGTGGTTCTGGCCGTCAGCGATATTTTCAATGGCGCCATAGAAGAAATAGAAGCCACGGGATTCGGCATCCCGGTGTTTATTGCCACGCATAAAGAAGAAAGGGTTCCGGCTGAATTTCTGTCGCGTATTCACGGCGTTTTTGAGTACTCCGACACCAGCAATGCGTACTACGGACGCCAGCTTGAAGCGGCTGCGCAGAAGTACGAAACCCAGCTCCGCCCGCCGTTCTTCCGCGCGCTGGTCGATTACGTCCAGCAGGGGAACAGCGCGTTTGACTGCCCCGGACATCAGGGAGGCCAGTTCTTCCGCCGCCATCCGGCCGGAAACCAGTTTGTCGATTTCTTTGGCGAAACGCTTTTCCGCGCCGATCTGTGCAATGCCGACGTGGCAATGGGCGATCTGCTGATCCACGAAGGCGCGCCATGCATCGCCCAGCAGCATGCGGCAAAAGTCTTTAATGCGGATAAAACCTACTTCGTGCTGAACGGCACCTCCTCTTCCAACAAGGTGGTGCTCAATGCCCTGCTCACGCCAGGCGATCTGGTGCTGTTCGATCGCAATAACCATAAATCTAATCACCACGGGGCGCTGTTACAGGCGGGCGCGACGCCGGTGTATCTGGAAACGGCGCGCAACCCGTACGGGTTTATCGGCGGTATCGACGCACACTGTTTCGACGAGAGCTACCTGCGGGAGCTGGTGTCAGAGGTCGCGCCTGGCCGTGCGCGGGATGAACGTCCGTTCCGTCTGGCGGTGATCCAGCTGGGCACCTACGACGGTACCATTTATAACGCCCGTCAGGTGGTGGATAAGATTGGTCACCTGTGCGATTACATTCTGTTTGACTCCGCCTGGGTGGGTTACGAGCAGTTTATCCCGATGATGGCCGACTGCTCGCCGCTGCTGCTGGAGCTGAACGAAAACGATCCGGGCATTCTGGTGACCCAGTCGGTGCATAAGCAGCAGGCGGGCTTCTCGCAAACCTCGCAAATCCATAAGAAGGACAGCCACATAAAAGGCCAGCCGCGCTATGTCCCGCATAAACGCCTCAACAACGCCTTTATGATGCACGCCTCCACCAGCCCGTTTTATCCGCTGTTTGCCGCCCTGGATATCAACGCCCGCATGCACGAGGGGCAAAGTGGGCGCAACATGTGGATGGACTGCGTGGTGACGGGTATCGAAGCGCGGAAACTGATCCTTCAGAACTGTCATTTTATTCGTCCGTTCGTGCCGGAGACGGTGGATGGCCGTCCATGGGAAAGCTGGGATACGGCAGAGATTGCGACCGATCTGCGCTTCTTCCATTTCGTTCCGGGCGAACGCTGGCACGCCTTTGAGGGATACGCCGAGCATCAGTATTTTATCGATCCCTGCAAACTGCTGCTGACTACGCCGGGCATCAACGCCCGCACCGGTGAGTACGATGATTTCGGCGTGCCCGCGACCATCCTCGCCAACTTCCTGCGTGAAAACGGCATCGTGCCGGAAAAATGCGACCTCAATTCCATTCTGTTCCTGCTCACCCCGGCGGAGGACATGGGCAAATTGCAGCAGCTCGTCGCCCAGCTGGTGCGCTTCGAAAAACTGCTCCAGAGCGATGTGCCGCTGAAAGAGGTTCTGCCCTCTCTTTATAAGCAACATCCGGAACGTTATGCGGATTATACCCTGCGTCAGATTTGTCAGGAGATGCATGACCTCTACGCCCGCCATAACGTGAAGCAACTGCAAAAAGAGATGTTCCGCAAGTCTCACTTCCCACGCGTCATGATGAACCCGCAGGAGGCGAACTATGCCTATCTGCGCGGTGAGGTCGAGCTGGTGTCCCTGCGCGACGCGGAAGGACGTATCGCCGCGGAAGGCGCGCTGCCTTACCCACCGGGGGTGTTGTGCGTGGTGCCGGGAGAAGTCTGGGGCGGTTCCGTGCTGCGCTATTTCGCCGCGCTGGAAGACGGGATCAATCTGCTGCCGGGTTTTGCGCCGGAGTTACAGGGGGTTTACGTCGAGGAGTGTGACGGTCGCAAACAGGTGCGCTGCTACGTCATCAAACAACCTGCCGCTCAGCCATCGCTGCTGAAAGGAGAAAAATTATGAGTAAGGCCAACAAGATGGGCGTGGTGCAACTCACTATTCTCACCATGGTGAATATGATGGGTTCGGGGATCATCATGCTCCCCACCAAGCTCGCTGAAGTGGGGACGATTTCGATTATCTCCTGGCTTGTTACCGCCGTGGGTTCGATGGCGCTGGCGTGGGCGTTTGCCAAGTGCGGTATGTTCAGCCGCAAGTCCGGCGGCATGGGCGGCTATGCCGAATATGCGTTTGGTAAGTCCGGTAACTTTATGGCGAACTATACCTATGGCGTGTCGCTGCTGATCGCCAATGTGGCGATTGCCATTTCCGCTGTCGGTTACGGCACAGAGCTGTTTGGCGCGACGCTGACCCCGGTGCAAATTGGGCTGGCGACCATCGGCGTGCTCTGGATCTGCACCGTCGCTAACTTTGGCGGCGCGCGCATCACCGGACAGCTCAGCAGCATCACCGTCTGGGGCGTCATCATCCCGGTTGTCGGCCTGTGCATCATCGGCTGGTTCTGGTTCAGCCCGACGCTGTACGCCAATTCCTGGAATCCGCATCACGTACCGTTCTTCACCGCCGTGGGATCGTCCATCGCCATGACGCTGTGGGCCTTCCTCGGGCTGGAGTCGGCCTGTGCGAATGCGGAAGTGGTGGAAAACCCGGAGAAAAATGTGCCGATCGCGGTACTCGGCGGGACGCTGGGGGCGGCGGTGATCTATATCGTCTCAACCAACGTGATTGCGGGAATTGTGCCCAACATGGATCTGGCTAACTCCACGGCGCCGTTCGGACTGGCGTTTGCGCAGATGTTTACGCCGGAGGTAGGGAAAGTGATCATGGGACTGATGGTGATGTCCTGCTGCGGCTCGCTGCTGGGCTGGCAGTTCACCATCGCCCAGGTATTCAAATCTTCCGCTGACGAAGGTTATTTCCCGAAAATCTTCTCCCGCGTCACCAAAGCGGATGCACCGGTGCAGGGTATGCTGGCGATTGTGGTTTTCCAGAGCGGTTTGTCGCTGATGACCATCAGCCCGTCACTGAACAGCCAGTTTAACGTGCTGGTCAACCTGGCGGTGGTGACGAACATCATTCCGTACATTCTGTCGATGGCGGCGCTGGTGATTATTCAGAAGGTGGCGAAGGTGGATCCGCGCAAAGCCCGGGCGGCCAATATCGTGGCGCTGATTGGGGCGATTTACAGCTTCTATGCGCTCTACTCGTCCGGTCAGGAGGCGATGCTGTATGGGGCGATGGTGACATTCATGGGCTGGACGCTGTACGGTCTGGTCTCACCACGGTTTGAACTGAAGAATAAACATAGTTAAAAAAGAAGCCCGGTGGCACTGGCGCTTACCGGGCCTACGAGGTCAATGCAAAACGGCAACCCTGAGGTTGCCGTTTTTTATGTTTTCTCCCTCTCCCAGTGGCAGAGGGCCGGGGTGAGGGCATCAGCCCGCACCAGATCACGACTTACGCGTTTTTCAGCACTTCGCTGACAATCTCTACCGCTTCTTTCTCAATCTGCTGACGATGCTCAGCGCCGAGGAAGCTTTCACAATAGATTTTGTACGCATCTTCCGTACCGGATGGACGCGCGGCGAACCAGCCGTTTTCGGTCATCACTTTCAGGCCGCCGATCGATGCGCCGTTACCCGGCGCCGCCGTCAGACGCGCGGTGATCGGGTCACCTGCCAGGGTACTGGCACTGACCATCTCCGGAGAGAGTTTTGACAGGGCTGCTTTTTGCGCAGACGTGGCGCTAGCCTGAATACGGTTATAGCTTGGCGCACCAAAACGTTCCGCCAGCTCGTTGTAATGTTCCTGCGGGTTCTTACCGGTGACCGCGGTGATTTCCGCCGCCAGCAGGCACATGATGATGCCGTCTTTATCGGTTGACCATGGGGTGCCGTCGAAGCGCAGGAAGGATGCCCCCGCGCTCTCTTCACCGCCAAAGCCGAAGCTGCCGTCGTGCAGACCATCAACAAACCACTTAAAGCCCACCGGCACTTCCACCAGCTTGCGACCCAGCGCGTCGACCACACGGTCAATCATAGCGGAAGAGACCAGCGTTTTACCCACCGCGACCTCTTTGCCCCACTGCGGACGGTGCTGGAAGAGATAATTGATTGCAACAGCCAGGTAGTGGTTCGGGTTCATCAGCCCTGCCGGGGTGACGATACCGTGGCGGTCGTAGTCCGGGTCGTTGGCAAACGCCAGATCGAACTTGTCGCGCAGCGCCAGCAGGCCAGCCATTGCGCATTCGGAGGAGCAGTCCATACGGATCGCGCCGTCTTTGTCCAGGTGCATAAAGCGGAAGGTCTGATCGACGTGATCGTTCACGATGGTCAGATCCAGCTTGTAGTGCTCGGCAATGCGTTTCCAGTATTCAATACCGGAGCCGCCCAGTGGATCCACGCCCAGCTTCAGACCGGCTTTCTGGATAGCGGCCATATCGACGATATCCGCCAGCCCTTCCACGAACGGCTGCACCAGATCCTGCTCTTTCGCGTGGCCGGAGGCCATGGCTTCATCCAGCGAGATGCGTTTCACACCGTTCAGACCGTTAGCCAGTAACGCGTTGGCACGATCTTCCACCACTTTCGTGACGTTGGTATCCGCCGGGCCACCGTTAGGTGGGTTGTACTTGATGCCGCCATCTTCCGGTGGGTTGTGGGACGGGGTGATCACAATGCCGTCAGCCTGCGCGCCACCTTTTTTGTTGTGTACCAGAATAGCGTTAGAAACCGCTGGCGTTGGCGTAAAACCGTTGTTCTCCTGAACAATCACGTCTACGCCGTTCGCCGCCAGCACTTCCAGCACGGAGATAAAAGCAGGTTCAGACAGGGCGTGGGTATCTTTCCCTACATAGCACGGACCGGTGACGCCATTTTTGGCGCGCTCTTCCGCGATGGCCTGAGCAATGGCCAGAATGTGCGGTTCGTTAAAGCTGTGGCGCGCCGCACTACCGCGGTGGCCAGATGTACCAAACTTCACTGCGTGTTCTGCGTTGCCCACCACCGGCTTCAGCACGTAGTACTGCGCGGTCAGTTGAGCGACGTTAATCAAATCGCGTTGTTGTGCAGGTTGTCCTGCACGGCTGTGATTTGCCATTGCCTGGTCCTTCTGATGCAAGGGTTAAATTGTACCGCAAACCTTTTCGATCAATTCCGCCGGGAACTGCATGGACTGCATGATATGTTCGATCATGCTGCACTTACGGCCCGTATTGGTGTTGGTGATCACCCAGTATGGTGTACCGGGAACGTGTTTGGGTTTGGTTTGGTTGCCATTTTGCAGCAGGGTCTGCTCGTCGCCTGCGAAGTAAACGCGCGTGCGACCGTGCAGCGACTCTGTCGCTTCTGCAAATGCGTTGTTATCCAGTGAGTAAAGTGTAGACAGCACCAGCATAAAGCGGTTAACCGCCTTTTTCTGCTCGGCATATTCATCGGACAGCAGCAGCTCGCGCATCGCTCGCACTTTGTCTTTTGCCGGCATGACGGCAGGTTTTACTTGTGCAACAACGCTCGGCTGAGACACGACATCTTTAGTGACAGGAGTGGGCTGTGAGGCGGCGGAAATTTTAAGCATGCGCCGTAAAATGTCGGACGCGCTCTCCCCAATATGCCGCGTCTGGCTGGCAATATACTGATAGAGTTCGTCATCAACTTCGATTGTTTTCATCTTAATCCAGTGCGATATCTTATCTGAATACAAGTCGTTGAGATTATAAGGTCAAATCCCAACAGCGGATAGCGTCAAACCAGGTTGGCGGCAAAAGTCAGATTAAACTGGATCCTTGCCCCCGGGCGGCAGAATGGTCAACATGATACCCTAACCTGACAAACCTAAAAAAAGAACTTTGCCATGAAATTGAATACCCGAGCGCAAACTGCACAATCGCCGAACAATAATTCTGCCATCGTACTGGTTCACGGCCTGTTTGGTAGCCTGGATAATCTGGGTGTGCTGGCGCGCGATTTAGTGACCGATCACGCGATCCTCCAGGTTGATATGCGCAATCACGGTCTTTCTGGGCGCTCGGAGGAGATGACCTACGCAGCCATGGCGCAGGATCTGCGGGACACCCTCGATGCGAATAATATCCAGAAAGCGACGCTTATCGGGCATTCAATGGGCGGCAAAGCGGTGATGGCGCTCACTGCGCTGGCCCCTGAGCGAATTTCCGGGCTGGTGGTCATCGACGTTGCGCCCGTCAATTACGACGTTCGCCGTCACGATGAGATTTTTGCCGCCATCAATGCGGTCACCGAAGCGGATGTCGCAACCCGCCAACAGGCGGCTGCCGTTATGCGTGAGCATCTTGATGAGGAAGGAGTAGTTCAGTTCCTGCTGAAATCGTTTGTTAACGGACAATGGCGCTTTAACGTCCCGGTATTGTGGGATCAGTATTCGCACATTGTGGGCTGGGAAACCGTCCCCGCCTGGCCGCACCCTACCCTTTTTATTCGCGGCGGCAACTCCCCTTACGTCACTGATGCGTACCGTGACACGCTGCTGGCGCAATTCCCGCAGGCTCGCGCTCACGTTATTGCCGGTGCCGGGCACTGGGTACACGCGGAAAAACCGGATGCCGTCCTGCGCGCCATTCGCCGCTATCTTACTGATACAGCGAATTGATTAAAAAGCCAGCGACCGGAAGACGACGGGCTTCCAGTCGTTGGCGTGTGGATTTGGGTGATGTATGATGGCGCGCTTATCGCCCGGGCATTAGCAGGGCGGCGTGTTTCCCCCGAAGTCTCAGAATCATGGCCAAAGAACAAACGGACCGTACGACACTAGATCTATTCGCGAATGAGCGTCGACCGGGACGACCGAAAACGAATCCGCTTTCGCGCGATGAACAGCTGCGTATCAATAAACGCAACCAGCTTAAACGCGATAAAAATCGTGGGCTTAAGCGTGTCGAACTGAAGCTGAATGCCGATGCCGTCGATGCGCTTAACGAGTTAGCTGACGCGCGCAACATCAGCCGCAGCGAACTGATCGAAGAGATGCTGATCGCCCAGCTTGAGACGTTACGCGGCAAGGCGTGAGTCAGAAAATCCCCAATATTACCTTTTTCATGTAGCACAGAGTGCAGTCCTGCGTGATAGCTGTTTCCGCAGGGTTGCCTGTTCTGCTATTATTGCCCTTATCCGTGGACAATTTGCGCCACCATACCATTAAGTTTCAAGAGGTTATTTTACTCATGGCAATCATCGGCATTTTCTTTGGCAGTGATACCGGCAATACTGAAAATATCGCAAAAAACATTCAAAAACAGCTCGGTAAAGACGTTGCTGATGTGCATGACATCGCCAAGAGCAGCAAAGAAGATCTCGAGGGCTATGACATCCTGCTGCTGGGCATCCCGACCTGGTACTACGGTGAAGCACAGTGTGACTGGGACGATTTCTTCCCGACGCTGGAAGAAGTAGACTTCAACGGCAAGCTGGTTGCCCTGTTTGGCTGTGGCGATCAGGAAGACTATGCTGAGTATTTCTGTGATGCGCTGGGCACTATTCGCGACATCATTGAGCCACGCGGTGCGGCGATCGTCGGCCACTGGCCAACGGCGGGTTACCATTTCGAAGCGTCCAAAGGTCTGGCAGATGACGATCACTTCGTTGGCCTGGCCATTGATGAAGACCGTCAGCCAGAGCTGACCGCTGAGCGTGTAGAAAAATGGGTTAAGCAGGTTCGTGAAGAGCTGAACCTGGACGATATCCTTAACGCCTGATATCCCTGCGGCGCAACTCCGGTTGCGCCCGTTTTCCAGGTAAAACCGATTAAATTAATTGCTACAAACTTTTAACTTTTTCGCCCAGACCTGTACAATATCCCCCTGGTAAAAAGTGGGTGCCATCGAACAAGTTTGTTGGTGATACCACGTTTTTATAAGCATACTTTGCTTGAGACTTGCAGTTTTCATTTAGCCATGGCAGTTCTATAATGAGACGCATTATCCCAAGTGCATTTTCTGTCACTTCTTCTTTTGAAGTGAATCGTTTAGCAACAGGACAGATTCCGCATGACTGACAACAATACCGCATTAAAGAAAGCTGGCCTGAAAGTAACGCTTCCTCGGTTAAAAATCCTTGAAGTGCTTCAGGGGCCAGACAATCACCATGTCAGTGCGGAAGACCTTTATAAGCGTCTTATCGATATGGGTGAAGAGATTGGGCTGGCAACCGTCTATCGTGTGCTGAACCAGTTTGATGACGCGGGCATTGTTACTCGTCATAATTTCGAAGGCGGTAAATCCGTGTTCGAGCTGACTCAGCAGCATCACCACGATCACCTGATCTGCCTCGACTGTGGCAAGGTCATTGAATTTAGCGATGATTCCATTGAATCACGCCAGCGTGAAATCGCCGCCCGTCATGGCATCCGCCTGACCAACCACAGCCTGTACCTGTACGGTCACTGCGCTGAAGGCGATTGCCGCGAAGACGACCACGCGCACGACGCGAAATAATATCGTGTTCATACTCTGAGCCAGCCGTAAGGTTGGCTTTTTTTTGCCTGAAAAAAGCCCGGTGGCGCTGCGCTTACCGGGCCTACGGGCTGTGACACCGTTGTAGGCCCGGTAAGCGCAGCGCCACCGGGCGTAAAGCAACTTATTTATTGTTATTGCGAATCTCGTCCCAGATCTTATCGCAACGCTTCGCCACTTCCTGATCGTTACCGCTTTTCCGCGCCTGGATACAGGCCTGGTAATCCATCACGCGAACATTTTCCTGCGTCGCAAACTGCTCATGCGCTTTCTCTTTTTTCAGCACATTCAGCACGCTCTGGCAGGCTTCAATCTTCTCTGGCGATCCTTGTGCTGTATTGATGCAGGCGCTATACGCCTCCTTCAGACGGGAGTCTTCTTTCTGCGCCTGATCCTGCGCACACGCCACCAGCCCCGATGCCAGCAGCGCAACGATTACCATTTTTTTCATCATATGCAGTCTCCATGCAGGCGGGATTTCGCCCGCCTGCGTGTTCATCAGAAGATTGTGAATGGCGCAATGACCATGAATTTCACGTCACGTTCATCCTGGAAGATGTTGCCGTAACCGCCCGCGTAGCTCGGGATATCGGAGTGGTTGTCATACTGGGTGAAGTGCAGTTTGAACATCGTGCCTTTCGCACGGCCCTCCTGAAGGGTGTAAATCGCATCCAGACTGTATGAAGACTCTTTCAGACGGTAGTTCGGATCGTAGTAGGCGTCTGGCGTAGCCATATCTGCTGGCTTCGCGTCCCAGGCGTACGCGTAGGACGCACCCACTGCCCAGCCAGGCAGATTCCAGTTCTTCAGGTCATACATTGCGCCGAAGAAGACCGCCTTTTCGCCGTCGGCGTTGAAGTCAGAGCGGTTATCCCACCAGATATCCAGACGACCATTGGAAGAGGCGTAGGTTGGCGTCATACGTTGCAGGAAGTAGCCCTGCTGCCCTTCAGCCTTGACCCATGTTCCCTCCAGACGTAAATCCACCTGACCTACCTTGTAGCCGAAGGTCAGCGCCTGTAACCACGCGGTGCCGTCATAGATATCATTTACGCTGCCATCACTGACTTTGTCGCGCGTACCGTAGAACTGATAGCTGGTGCTCAGCGGGCTACCCGCGATATCAAATTTGTAGCTGGCTTTAGCAAAGTACTGATCGATATAGCCTTCAGCCTGACCAAAAGCAGCTTCCAGCACCAGATCGTTTTTGAAGTCGTACTTCGCCCCCAGCGAGTGGAGATAATCAACTTTGGTTTTTTTATCGTTCTGATAGAACTTGTCCATCTCAATGTGCCACGGCGCTTTGTACTCGTTGGTCCACATATAGGAGAAGCTCAACGCCCCCGCATCGCCGTAGTCAAAATTAGCACCGGCTTCCGCACCCTGATAAGTGCCTGGCATAAAGCTCCAGTGCGGTGCTAACAGCGTCTGACCGGTTGGCTGGATATAACCTCCACGCGCCCAGACCGGACCATATTTGAATTTTGCAGCCGCTTTATACAGGCTGATTCCGCTTTTATCGCCGGACCAGTCTTCGTCGTAGGCTTTATTGCTGGAGGAGAACGCAATTTCGTTCGGATGGCCGCTGTCGCCATTTTCGGCCATTTCAATTGCGGTGAACGCTGCAATATCGATCCCGAACATATCGGCGGCATATCCCGACTGAAAATCCAGGTTGGCGTTCCAGGTCGAGTGAGAAAGGTTGGTTTTGTATTTATCTTCAGTGACGTCTTTACGGTCACGCTCACGCTGCCAGTAATAAATACCGCCCGTGAGGGTGGAGTCTTCAATGAAACCTGCTGCTTTTACCTCTGGCGCAACCACCAGGCCCGACATTGCTGTCACACCGGCGATAGCCAGCGCCAGCGCACTACGTTTGCCACTGAACGTACGCATATGTTTATCCTCTTTGACGTATAAATTGCTGTTACCAAAGGCAAACAGCGAAAAAATAAAATGAAAAAGTAGCGTTGAGAAAAACCTCGTTGACTACAATGGTTAGACTATTTTTCGCGACGCGAATTATCAATCTCTTTCTGTAACGGGAATGTAAGAATATGAGCAACCGCACATATTTCATCGTTTTCTGTTACATTTCATTCATAACTCCAAAAATGCGGGCGTTTGACAAAAAACCTTTTATTTCCATAAACATGTAATCGGTTTCATCGTTTAAACATTTGAGATGTTTATTTTTTAATTGAAATCATTTATGAAAATAATAAATTTTGAATTGTTATTAATTCGCTGCGCAAAGCGGGTTCTCCCTTACTCTGACAGTACCCGTTAAAGGATGTGAGATTGCTCGCTTTTTCTAAATTAACCGTCTGTTTTTACTGTTTCTCGTCTTGACGCTGCCAAAAGACCTCATTAATTATGTGGTCAGGTTATACGTATAAGTTGGCGCACATATGGCAAAAAGAATGACGCAACGCGATGTCGCTGCACTGGCGGGAGTTTCTCAGGCGGTGGTCTCAGTAGTGTTAGGCATGGGAAAACACGCCTATCCCCAGGAGACAGTTGCCAGAGTGGAAAACGCGGCGAAACAACTGGGCTATGTACCAAACCGCTTCGCCCAGGCATTGAAAACCAATAAAACACTGTCCGTGGCCTGTATTATTCCGGACATTGCCAACCCGTTTTATGCCTCGCTGATACGCGGGGTGCAATCGGTGATGGATGCCCATCGTTATGATGTCATCGTTGCCAGTACCGATGCTGTGCGGGAAAGGGAACTGCATTTTCTGAACTGGTCGGCTCAGGGGCGCGTCGATGCCGTAATTGGCACTTTTTTTCATGCCGGCGTTAATGATTTTGAACCCTATCTCATGGCCGGTTTTCCCATCGTCCGGATTGAAGCGGAGTATAAAACCGCCGGGAATTTGCCGTTACACAATATTTTTATCGACAACACCGCTGCCGCCCGCCGCGCTGTCGAATATCTGCTGGCTCAGGGGCACAAACACATCTGTATGATCGCAGGCGCTGGCGGCCCGGCTGGTGCCCGTGTGAAAGGCTATCAGCAGGCGATGGTGCAGGCTGGCCTTACGCCACAAATTCTTATGCAAGCAGATTTCTCAGAACCTACCAGCTATCAGTCCGCACTATCACTTTTCCGCAATGTTCCTCGCCCGGACGCTATCTTTGCCGCCAACGATGTAATGGCTATCGGCGTGATGCGGGCGGCAAGAGAGACGGGAATAACCATTCCCGGGCAGCTTGCCGTGGTCGGTTTTGATGATATCCCCTCGGCCGGACTGGTCACCCCTTCCCTGACCACTATCGCCCACTTTCCGGAACTAATCGGACAAAAAGCCGGTGAAATCCTGATGAATCACCTGTCCGGGGAACAGGATTCACCGGGAAGCACAACCGAAATGCCCTACCGCCTGGTAAAAAGGGAATCCGCCTGACTGGCGATTAATTACAGAGAAAAGGATGAAAAAATGGAATTACCTTCAGATTATTACCAGCGCGTTTACGCTGGGGTATTAGGGAAATTGATCGGCGTGTATCTGGGTCGCCCTTTTGAAGGCTGGACCTGGCAAAAAATCATGCGGGAACTCGGGCCAATACGGTATTACGTTAATGAAAAATTCAATCGCCCTCTGGTGATTACCGATGACGACGTAGCCGGAACATTCACATTTATTCGCGCGCTTGAGGATTACGCGTTACCGCCAGACCTGACAGCCGAACAGATGGGGCACTGTTGGCTGAATTACATCATTGATAAGCGCACTATCCTCTGGTGGGGGGGTAATGGTAATTCAACAGAACATACGGCGTGGCTGAATCTTAAAAAGGGTATCCCTGCCCCGCTGAGTGGCGCTATCGCCACCAATGGCAAAACCATCGCAGAGCAAATCGGCGCGCAAATTTTCATTGATAGCTGGGCGCTCGTGGCTCCCGGCCAACCGCAACTGGCGGCGTCTCTGGCAAAAACAGCCGCCAGCGTGAGTCACGATGGGGAATCCGTTTATGCCGCCATGCTTTGGGCGGCAATGGAGTCACAAGCTTTTATCTGCCAGGACATCGAAAAACTGATTGCCACAGGCTTATCCGTTATCCCCCCAGATTCGCAAATTGCCATACTGGTCGCCGATATCTGCCGCTGGCGCCAGGAGGATAACGACTGGCAGACGACGCGCCAGAAAATTGAAGACCACTACGGCTACCATAAATATCCCAGCAACTGCCATGTGATCCCCAACCACGCGTTGATGATTATGGCGATGCTCTACGCGCCGGGCGATTTCCAGCAGTCCCAGTGCATCGTTAATACCTCCGGATGGGATACCGACTGCAATGCGGGCAACGTTGGCTGCCTGTCTGGAATTATGCTCGGGTTACAGGGTATTGACGCCGGCCCGGACTGGCGCGGCCCGTTGGCGGACAGAATGCTAATCTCTTCCGCGGACGGCGGTTTTTCCATCAACAACGCAGTACGCATTACGGATTATCTGGTGGATTTAGGCCATCAGATTGCCGGGCTTCCGCGCCCTGAACCGAAGAAAGGGGGGGCTCAATACCATTTCTCCCTGCCGGGAAGCGTACAGGGTTTTCGCTGGCCGAAGGAAGAGAATACCGCTCCGGTTGAGGTGAAAAACGAAGCCTGGCAGGGGCAGCAGATGCTGAGCATTCATTATCATCACCTCGCGCAGGGTCTTCAGGCCAGTGTGACCACGCAAACTTTTACCCCGCCGGAAATCATGGAAATGCGCAGTTATGATCTCATGGCCACGCCACTGATCTACCCTGGACAACGCTTGCACGCTACGCTTATTGCCCCATCGGACAATATCTCGTCGCTTAACGTGCGGCTGTGCTATCGGGTCTATGACGATAACAATTGTCTGATCCCTTGCTACGGTGACACGCACCACGTTGCCCCAGGCGAAGAAATAACGCTCTCGCTGGATATCCCTGACTGTAAAGGCCAACCAATAGGTGAAATTGGCGTGACGCTGAGTACCGACGCCCGTACTGCCCGTGGTCGACTCCTTATCGACAGCATGTGCTGGGATGGCGTCCCGAAACTGACCCTGCGCAAACCCGCCGGAGAGAACGACTTCTGGTGGCGCTCATGGGTCAACGGAGTGGATCTCTTTTCCCGCCATTATCCAACCAGCTTTCGGATCTCAAAAGAATACGATGAGGGTTTAATCATTCACGGCACTCGCCAGTGGAATAACTATCGGGTGCAAAGTGACATCACGCTGCATTTGGGTGACTACGGTGGTCTGGCCTTCCGGGTACAGGGGATGAGACGTTACTACGCAGCGCGCGTAATGCGCGACGGAAAGGTACAGATAATACGCGTCCGCGACGCGGTGACCCGTATTCTGGCAGAAACCGTCCTGACTGACGTTTATGAGCGGCCCCTCGTTTTCGATATCGCTGTTCTGGGAAACACCCTTACCGCCACTGTCGATGGAAAAACCCTTTCCGTGGAAGATACCGAACGTGAAGCGTTTGCCGATGGTGGGATCGGGTTATTGATATGCGCCGGTGCGCTGTCAACCGACGCTATCCATATCTGCGCCAATGAAACGGTATCACAACAAGGGATGAAAAAATGAAAACAACAAACAGGCTACGGGCCCTGGCCCTGGTCGTTGCGGCATTACTCTCAGGATGTAAAGAGGATAAACCGCAGCAGGTTACAATTGAATTTATGCACTCCTCCGTAGAGCAAGAGCGCCAGGCCGTTATACGCGGCCTGATCGACCGCTTTCAGAAAGAAAACCCTACTATTACCGTGAAGCAGGTGCCGGTGTAAGAGGACGCCTTTAATACCAAAATGATTACGCTTGCCCGTTCAGGCGCGTTGCCGGAAGTGATCGAAGTTAGCCATGACTACGCCCGGGTAATGGACAAAGAGTCGCTAATCGATCACAAGGCGGTAAAAGCCCTGATAGAGAAACAAGGGGAAGCGTCTTTCTATGACGGCGTGTTGCGTATTGTCCGCACCGAAGACGGAAATGCATACACTGGCGTACCCATTAGCGCCTGGTTACAGGGGATCTGGTATCGAAAATCCGTACTGGCTAGGGCAGGGATTAGTGAGCCCAAAAACTGGGCCCAATTGCTGGATGCGGCGCGCAAGCTGACCAAAATCGGTGACAAAAAATACGGTATCGCTCTGCCGACGGCAGAGAGTGTGATGACCGAGCAAACTTTTTCCCAGTTTGCGCTTTCAAATCATGCCAACGTATTTAATGCTGACGGCAAGGTCACCGTCAACTCACCGGAAATGCTCGCGTCGCTGAATTATTACCGCGATCTTTCCCGATACACGATGCCCGGCTCTAATAATGTTATGGAGATCAAAGACGCCTTTATGAACGAGACTGCACCGATGGCGGTCTATTCGACCTACATTCTGCCAGCTATCGCTCAGGAAGGTTCGCTGGCCGACATCGGCTTTGTCGTTCCGACTGAAAAAACCTCTGCGGTGTATGGCGTAATCACTTCATTAACCATCACTACTGGGCAGAAGGAAGAAGAGACGGAAGCCGCTGAAAAATTCGTGTCATTTATGGAGCAAGCGCAAAATACCGCAGAATGGGTATTAATGTCGCCAGGGGCGATGCTGCCGGTGACAAAAGCCGTTGCTGCACACACCGTTTACAAAGATAACCCGGCTATTAAAGCCTTTGGCGATCTGACGACTCAACTGATTGCTCAGTATCCGCATATGCAGGTCTTTGGTTCCGTCGGTGAGAAGAATTTCACAGGGATGGGGGATGTCACCGGCTCCGCTATTCTCAGTGAAATGGTCAATCAGGTGACAGTAGGAAAACAGGAGACTGCCCCCGCGCTGGAACGCAGCCAGCAGCGAGTAGCTGAACTTTTGCAACGCCATTAACCCTCAAAAAAAACGCCGCATTACGCGGCGTTTGTTTCTCATTGACCATGCCAGCGTTATTATTCGCCGATCTTAGTCCAGGTATCACGCAGACCGACGGTACGGTTAAATACCGGTTTTTCTGCCGTGCTGTAACGGCTGTCCAGGCAGAAGTAACCCTCACGTTCAAACTGGAACGCTTTACCGGCTTCAGCGGCTTTCAGAGACGGCTCGGCATAACCCTGCTTGATAATCAGCGACTCAGGGTTGATAACCGCCAGGAAGTCCTCCGCAGCGCCTGGGTTAGGTACGCTGAACAGACGATCGTAGAGACGGATCTCAACCGGCAGCGCATGCTGCGCACTCACCCAGTGGATCACACCTTTCACTTTACGGCCATCCGCCGGATCTTTACTCAGCGTCTCTGCGTCGTACGTACAGAAGATGGTCGTGATGTTACCTTCCGCATCTTTCTCTACGCGCTCGGCTTTGATCACATAGGCGTTACGAAGACGCACTTCTTTGCCCAGCACCAGACGCTTGTACTGCTTGTTCGCTTCTTCGCGGAAGTCGGCGCGATCGATCCAGATTTCACCGCTGAACGGCACGTCGCGGGTGCCCATTTCCGGTTTGTTCGGATGGTTAGGCATCGAGACCAGTTCGCTTCCGCCCTGCGGATAGTTTTCGATGACCAGTTTCACTGGATCGATCACTGCCATCGCGCGCGGCGCGTTTTCGTTCAGGTCTTCGCGAATGCAGGATTCCAGAGACGCCATTTCGATGGTGTTGTCCTGCTTGGTAACGCCAATACGTTTGCAGAACTCACGAATGGACGCCGAGGTATAGCCACGACGACGCAGGCCAGAGATGGTCGGCATACGCGGGTCATCCCAGCCTTCAACGTGCTTGTCGGTGACCAGCAGGTTCAGCTTACGCTTGGACATCACGGTGTATTCCAGGTTCAGACGAGAGAACTCGTACTGACGCGGATGCACAGGAATGGTGATGTTATCCAGCACCCAGTCGTACAGACGACGGTTGTCCTGGAATTCCAGCGTGCACAGAGAGTGCGTAATGCCTTCCAGCGCATCGCTGATGCAGTGGGTGAAGTCGTACATCGGGTAGATGCACCACTTGTTACCGGTCTGGTGGTGTTCAGCGAACTTAATGCGGTACAGCACCGGATCGCGCATCACGATGAACGGAGACGCCATATCGATTTTGGCACGCAGACACGCTTTACCTTCTTCGAAGCCACCGGCACGCATTTTTTCAAACAGCGCCAGGTTCTCTTCCACGCTACGATCGCGGAACGGGCTGTTTTTACCAGGCTGAGTCAGCGTACCGCGGTATTCACGGATTTCGTCAGCAGACAATTCGTCGACGTATGCCAGACCTTTGTTAATCAGTTCAACCGCATAGGCATACAGCTGATCGAAATAGTCTGAGGAGTAGCAGATATCGCCAGACCAGTTGAAGCCCAGCCATTGCACGTCGTTTTTAATCGACTCAACGTATTCGATGTCTTCTTTTACTGGGTTGGTGTCATCGAAACGCAGGTTGCACTGCCCCTGGTAATCTTGCGCAATACCAAAGTTCAGGCAGATCGATTTGGCGTGACCAATGTGCAGGTAGCCATTTGGCTCCGGCGGGAAACGCGTGTGGACTGTGGTGTGCTTACCACTGGCCAGATCTTCATCGATGATCTGACGAATAAAGTTACTCGGGCGGGCTTCTGCCTCACTCATCGTGGATTCCTCAAAGCGTAAACAACGTATAACGGCATATGATCTTATAAGCCGGACGTAGTGACAACCCTTAAAACGTCCCGGAAGAAAATAATGGGGGCAATTGCCGCAAAAAAAAGCGGCGGAGGATATCCCCCGCCGCTAAAGGCATAACTCTACTCAGGAGCGATTACTTGCCTTTAATCTCATACAGTGGCGTCTGGCCTGCAACCACCTGACCCTGCGCCTGGATCACCAGACCGCTGAAGTCGTCGATGTTGCTGCACACGACCGGGCTTATCATGGAGCGCGCGTTGGCATTCAGGAAGTCCAGATCCATTTCCAGAATCGGCTGACCTGCCGCCACTTCAGCACCCTCTTCCACCAGACGAGTAAAGCCCTGACCGTTCAGCGCAACGGTATCGATACCCATATGGACAACGATCTCCGCGCCTTTTTCCGTTTCCAGGCAGAACGCGTGGTTGGTGTTGAAGATTTTCACAATAGTACCGGCAGCCGGAGAGACCACGGTTTTGTCCGTTGGTTTCACCGCCACGCCGTCACCGACCGCTTTGCTGGCGAACGCTTCGTCAGGCACCTGCTCAAGCGCAACAACGTCACCTGTCACCGGAGAAACCAGCGCAGCGATGGTCACCGCGTTTGGCACAGCCTGCGGTTTTGCAACCGGCGCGTCAGCCACTGCCGCGTTATCCGTTGAGGCGGCAGCGACCGGCCCACGGGCAACCACTTTTTTCATTTCATCGCCGATAGATTCGGCTTTCGCACCCACGATAACCTGGATGGTTTGTTTGTTCAGTTTCACCACACCAGACGCACCCAGGCGTTTGCACATTGCATCGCTCACGCGCGCGGAGTCACCTACGGTCAGACGCAGACGGGTAATACAGGCATCGATCGCTTTCAGGTTGTCGGTGCCACCCACAGCGGCAATGTAGCTGGTTGCCAGCTGGGTTAAACCCTCTTCGGTATTGCTGTTGGCTTCACTGGTCACAACATCATCTTTCGTATCTTCGCGGCCCGGCGTCTTCAGGTTAAACATACGAATAACCGCGCTGAACAGAACGAAGTAGATAACGAAGAAGATCAGGCCCATCACCATCAGCATCCAGACGTTGCTGCTTGCCGCCGGCAGGTTGTACATCAACACATAGTCGATGGCGCCTGCGGAGAAGGAGAAGCCAGCATGGATACCCAGAAGGGTGGCGACGAACAGGCTGATACCGGTCAGGATCGCGTGCATCAGATACAGCAGCGGAGCCAGGAACATGAACAGGAATTCCAGTGGCTCGGTCACGCCGGTCAGGAAGGCGGTGATCGCAACGGACAGCAGCATCCCGCCAACCATTGGGCGACGCGCTTTCGGCGCAGCCAGGTACATTGCCAGCGCCGCGCCAGGCAGACCAAACATCATGATTGGGAAGAAGCCAGACATGAACATGCCCGCGGTGCCGTCGCCTGCGTAGAAGCGGTTGATATCACCGTGGAATACCGCGCCGGCCGCGTTGGTGAACTCACCAATCTGGAACCAGGCGATGGTGTTCAGTACCTGATGCAGACCGGTTGGGATCAGCAGACGGTTAATGAAACCGAAGATGCCCGCGCCCATTGCGCCCGCAGACACGATCCACTCGCCACCCGCATGGATAGCATGCTGCACCGGTGGCCAAACGTAGCCAAAGATGGCGGCGAGGATCAGACAGAAAAAGCCCGTCGCAATCGGCACAAAACGTTTACCGCCGAAGAAGCTCAGGAAGTCAGGAAGTTTGATACCTGCCCAACGGTTGTACACGGCGCCACCCACCAGGCCGGTAATGATACCTGCCAGCACACCCATATTGATTTCAGGGTTGATGGTTACCATCGCTTTCGTGAGGATGAAGTAACCGACAGCCCCTGCCAGTGCCGCGGCACCAGCGCTGTCTTTTGACCAGCTTGACGCCACACCGATGGCGAAAATCAGCGCCAGGTTGTCAAAAATTGCACCGCCTGCCTGGGCAATAAACGGCACGTTAAGAAGATCGGGTTGCCCGAATCGCAGCAGCAACGCTGCAACCGGTAGCACGGCGATAGGGAGCTGCAAAGCCCTACCGAGGCGCTGGAAAAAACCTAAAATATTCATCCTATTCCCCCTACGAGACCCTTTGTTAAGACTCGCGCATAAACTATGTTTTTATTGTGTCACGAACGATAGATACAGTTGATGATTCACTGGCAGTGTGAGTGTGTGAAAAATTAATTCGTATCGCAAATTAAACACCTATTTTTTGTGATTATTGTCACCAAATATCGTATTAAACCCTCCCTTTCACTGGCTAACGACGAAAACTTATTTTATCATTCAAAAAATCAAGACGGATTGATCCGGCCTGAAAGGTTCCAGGTTACGCTTAGTTCAGGTTGCACTAATCATCCGCCCACTTTTACTTAAACTTTAGAGGTGAATAATGAGACTGATTCCCCTGGCAACAGCTGAACAAGTCGGAAAATGGGCTGCTCGTCATATCGTTAACCGCATCAACGCGTTCAAACCAACAGCCGATCGTCCTTTCGTTCTCGGTCTTCCAACCGGTGGCACGCCCCTGACCGCGTATAAAGCTCTGGTTGAAATGCACAAAGCGGGCCAGGTTAGCTTTAAACACGTTGTGACCTTCAACATGGACGAATATGTCGGCCTGCCGAAGGAACATCCGGAAAGTTACCACAGCTTTATGCACCGTAATTTCTTCGATCACGTTGATATTCCGGCTGAAAACATTAACCTGCTGAATGGAAACGCGCCTGATATTGACGCAGAATGCCGTCAGTATGAAGAAAAAATCCGTTCCTACGGTAAAATCCACCTGTTTATGGGCGGCGTAGGCAACGATGGTCATATCGCGTTCAACGAACCGGCATCTTCACTGGCTTCCCGTACCCGTATTAAAACGCTGACCCATGATACGCGCGTGGCTAACTCCCGCTTCTTTGACGGCGACGTCAATCAGGTGCCTAAATACGCGCTGACCGTGGGCGTGGGCACGCTGCTGGATGCCGAAGAAGTGATGATTCTGGTGCTGGGCGCGGTGAAAGCGCAAGCGCTTCAGGCTGCCGTTGAAGGTAACGTGAACCATATGTGGACGATCAGCTGCTTACAGCTGCATCCAAAAGCGGTTGTCGTGTGTGACGAACCGTCCACCATGGAGCTGAAAGTGAAAACGCTGAAATACTTCAACGAGCTGGAAGCTGAGAACATCAAAGGTCTGTAATTGAATAACCGCCTCTTTATATCCGGGGCGGTCGCTTTTTTTAACCGGGGGTCGATATGTACGCTTTAACCCACGGTCGGATTTATACCGGCCATGAAATTCTGGATGACCATGCGATTGTAATCGCCAATGGCCTGATTGAACGTGTTTGCCCGCTGGCGGAACTGCCGCCGGAGATCGAACAGCGTTCCCTCAATGGAGCAGTAATCTCCCCCGGTTTCATCGACGTACAGCTCAACGGCTGCGGCGGTGTCCAGTTTAACGATACAGCAGAGGCGGTATCGGTTGAAACGCTGGAAATCATGCAAAAAGCCAACGAGAAATCGGGCTGCACCAGCTATCTGCCAACGCTGATCACCAGCAGCGATGACCTGATGAAACAGGGTATCCGCGTCATGCGCGAATACCTGGCAAAACATCCGAATCAGGCGCTGGGCCTGCACCTGGAAGGACCATGGCTGAATATGGTCAAGAAAGGCACCCATAACCCAAACTACGTGCGCAAACCGGATGCCGAGCTGGTGGATTACATGTGCGCCAATGCCGATGTGATCACCAAAGTAACGCTGGCCCCGGAAATGACCGGCACGGACGTTATCAGCAAACTGGCCGCCGCCGGGATTGTGGTGTCTGCGGGCCATTCGAACGCGACGCTGAAAGAGGCGAAGGCCGGTTTCCGCGCAGGCATTACGTTTGCCACACACCTTTATAACGCGATGCCCTATATTACTGGCCGCGAACCGGGACTGGTTGGCGCCATTCTGGATGAACCAGACGTCTACTGCGGCATTATCGCCGACGGCTTGCATGTCGATTACACCAACATCCGCAACGCCAAACGCCTGAAAGGCGACAAGCTCTGCCTGGTAACGGATGCTACCGCTCCGGCAGGAGCGAATATTGAGCAGTTCATTTTTGCTGGTAAAACAATATACTACCGGAATGGACTGTGTGTGGATGAGAACGGCACGCTGAGCGGTTCTTCTCTGACGATGATCGAAGGGGTACGTAACCTCGTTGAACATTGCGGCATCGCGCTTGAGGAAGTGCTGCGCATGGCCACGCTTTATCCGGCGCGCGCCATTGGCGTCGATAAACAGCTCGGCGGTATTGCGCCAGGTATGGTTGCAAACCTGACGGCGTTCACACACGATTATAAAATTATTAAGACCATCGTTAATGGTAACGAGGTCGTCACTGAGTAAGTAAAAGTATGACACCAGGCGGACAAGCTCAAATCGGTAATGTCGATCTCGTTAAACAACTTAACAGCGCGGCGGTTTATCGCCTGATTGACCAGCACGGGCCAATCTCGCGCATTCAGATAGCCGAACAAAGCCAGCTTGCTCCCGCCAGCGTGACAAAAATTACACGCCAGCTTATTGAGCGCGGCCTGATCAAAGAAGTCGATCAGCAGGCCTCCACCGGGGGCCGCCGCGCGATTTCCATCGTCACGGAAACCCGCAATTTTCAGGCCATTGGCGTTCGCTTAGGACGTCATGACACCACGCTTACGCTCTACGATCTGAGCAGCAAGGCCATTGCCGAAGAACACTACCCCCTTCCTGAGCGCACGCAGGAGACGCTTGAACATGCGTTGCTGAATACCATTGCGCAGTTTATCGAAAGCTGTCAGCGCAAGATCCGTGAACTCATCGCCATCTCGGTGATTTTGCCCGGCCTGGTTGACCCGGAAAGCGGCGTTATTCGCTACATGCCGCATATTAAGGTAGAGAACTGGGGGCTGGTTGAGGCGCTGGAAAAGCGCTTCAAGCTGACCTGCTTTGTTGGTCACGATATTCGCTCGCTGGCGCTGGCGGAGCACTACTTTGGTGCGAGCCAGGACTGCGAAGACTCTATTCTGGTGCGCGTTCACCGTGGTACAGGTGCGGGCATCATCTCGAATGGCCGCATTTTTATTGGCCGTAACGGTAACGTAGGCGAGATTGGTCATATCCAGGTGGAACCGCTTGGCGAGCGCTGCCACTGCGGTAACTTTGGCTGTCTTGAAACCGTTGCCGCCAATGCCGCCATTGAACATCGCGTTCGCCATCTGCTGGAGCAGGGTTACCAGAGCCGCGTCACGCTGGACGATTGTAAGATCGGCGCCATCTGTAAAGCGGCAAACAAAGGCGATGCGCTGGCCTGCGAAGTGATCGAACAGGTAGGACGCCACCTGGGTAAGACCATCGCCATTGCCATCAACCTGTTTAATCCGCAGAAAGTGGTGATTGCCGGCGAGATCGTTGAAGCCGAAAAAGTGTTACTGCCCGCCATTGAAGGCTGCATCAATACCCAGGCGCTGAAGGCATTTCGCCAGAATTTGCCGGTGGTGCGATCTACGCTCGATCACCGCTCGGCAATTGGCGCATTCGCCCTGGTAAAACGTGCCATGCTCAACGGGATCCTGCTGCAACATTTGCTGGAATCCTGATCGGACCTTATAGTAACGCCTTCTTTTTTTGATGTCGGATTGTCCATGACCATTAAGAATGTAATTTGTGATATCGACGGCGTGCTGATGCACGACAACGTTGCCGTGCCGGGTGCTGCGGAGTTTCTTCACCGCATCATCGACAAAGGAATGCCACTGGTTCTTCTCACGAACTACCCTTCACAGACTGGTCAGGATCTGGCAAACCGCTTTGCTACCGCAGGCGTCAACGTCCCGGACAGCGTGTTCTATACCTCTGCGATGGCGACCGCGGATTTCCTGAAGCGTCAGGAAGGCAAAAAAGCCTATGTGGTTGGTGAAGGTGCGCTGATCCACGAGCTGTATAAAGCGGGCTTCACCATCACCGACGTGAACCCGGACTTTGTCATCGTGGGCGAAACGCGCTCCTTTAACTGGGAGATGATGCATAAGGCAGCCTACTTTGTCGCCAACGGTGCGCGTTTTATCGCCACCAACCCGGACACGCACGGTCGTGGTTTTTATCCCGCCTGCGGTGCGCTGTGCGCCGGTATCGAAAAAATCTCGGGTCGTAAGCCGTTTGTTGTCGGTAAACCGAGCCCGTGGATCATCCGCGCCGCACTGAATACGATGCAGGCACACTCAGAAGAAACCGTCATCGTGGGCGACAACCTGCGTACCGATATTCTGGCTGGCTTCCAGGCGGGGCTTGAAACCATCCTGGTGCTTTCTGGCGTTTCACAGCTTGATGACATTGATACGATGCCGTTCCGGCCAAGCTGGATTTACCCCTCTGTCGACGAAATCGACGTTATTTGATTCAGAACCACGCCTCAGGGCGTGGTTTTTCATTTCTGCTGTCTGAAAACATCACTTCATCTAACGAAATCAGCCCTTCATTGAGAAATCATCAATAATATCGCTTAACACATACTCTTTTTTTAAGATTCGGCAATTGCCATTGCACTTTTTACGTTTTCATCGGTAAAACGCTTGCGCCCCCTCCCCCTTTTGCGGCATTTTCATAAGCAAGCAACATCACAACGCAACAGGGTTAACGGAGAAGGTTATGTGTTCTATTTTTGGCGTACTGGATATTAAAACTGACGCGGGCGAACTGCGTAAAAAAGCACTCGAATTGTCCCGCCTGATGCGCCATCGCGGTCCGGACTGGTCAGGCGTATACGCCAGCGATAAAGCGATTCTGGCTCACGAACGTCTCTCCATTGTTGATGTCAACGCTGGCGCACAGCCGCTGTATAACGAGAAAAAAACGCACGCGCTGGCTGTTAACGGTGAAATTTACAACCATCAGGCGCTGCGCGCCGAGTACGGCGATCGCTACGCGTTTCAGACCGGCTCAGACTGCGAAGTGATCCTGGCGCTGTATCAGGAGAAAGGCCCGGAGTTCCTCGACGATCTGCAAGGTATGTTCGCCTTCGCGCTGTACGACAGCGAAAAAGACGCTTACCTGATTGGCCGCGACCATATCGGTATTATCCCGCTGTACATGGGACACGATGAGCACGGCAACTTCTACGTTGCCTCAGAGATGAAAGCCCTGGTGCCGGTGTGCCGCACCATCAAAGAGTTCCCGGCAGGTAGCTACCTGTGGAGTAAAGACGGCGAGATCCGCCCGTACTACCAGCGCGACTGGTTTGATTATGAGGCGGTGAAAGACAACGTGACGGACAAAGCCGAACTGCGTCAGGCCCTGGAAGAGTCAGTGAAAAGCCACCTGATGTCAGACGTACCTTACGGCGTACTGCTCTCCGGCGGTCTGGACTCCTCCGTGATCTCCGCGATCACCAAGAAATTCGCCGCACGTCGCGTGGAAGATCAGGAGCGCTCTGAAGCCTGGTGGCCGCAGCTGCACTCCTTTGCCGTGGGTCTGGAAGGGGCACCTGACCTGAAAGCCGCCCAGGAAGTGGCAAATCATCTCGGCACGGTGCACCATGAAATTCACTTCACCGTACAGGAAGGTCTGGATGCGATCCGCGATGTGATCTATCACATTGAAACCTATGATGTGACCACCATTCGCGCCTCCACACCGATGTATTTGATGTCGCGGAAGATCAAAGCGATGGGCATCAAGATGGTGCTCTCCGGCGAGGGTTCTGACGAAGTGTTTGGCGGTTACCTCTATTTCCACAAAGCGCCAAACGCCAAAGAGCTGCATGAAGAAACGGTGCGTAAGCTACAGGCGCTGCACATGTTTGACTGCGCGCGCGCCAACAAAGCGATGTCCGCCTGGGGTGTGGAAGCCCGCGTGCCGTTCCTCGATAAGAAATTCCTTGATGTGGCGATGCGCATCAACCCGCAGGACAAAATGTGCGGCAACGGCAAAATGGAGAAACATATCCTGCGAGAATGTTTTGAATCCTACCTGCCGGCGAGCGTGGCGTGGCGTCAGAAAGAGCAGTTCTCGGATGGCGTGGGTTACAGCTGGATCGACACCCTGAAAGAGGTGGCGGCGAAACAGGTTTCTGATCAACAACTGGAAACTGCGAGCTTCCGTTTCCCGTACAACACGCCAGCCTCGAAAGAAGCGTATTTGTACCGTGAGATCTTTGAGGAGCTGTTCCCGGTTCCAAGCGCAGCAGAGTGCGTACCGGGTGGCCCATCGGTCGCCTGCTCTTCTGCTAAAGCCATTGAATGGGATGAATCATTCAAAGCGATGAACGATCCGTCAGGACGCGCGGTGGGCGTTCACCAGTCTGCCTATAAATAATGTTCAGAGTATCATCAGGCCCTCCGGGGCCTGATTTTTTTGCCTCTCTTTTCTCCGCATAAAATCGATTAATAACCAATAATTGTCGAATATTCGGCCTCGCTGTTCGCAACCTAACCAAACAGTCACATTCCGGCTATTTTCATTGAAAAAGGTGTTGACGCTGCAAGGGTCTATACGCATAATGCGCCCCGCAACGCCGATAAGGTAACGCGAAAAAAAGATGGCTACGTAGCTCAGTTGGTTAGAGCACATCACTCATAATGATGGGGTCACAGGTTCGAATCCCGTCGTAGCCACCATCTTTTTTTGCGGGAGTGGCGAAATTGGTAGACGCACCAGATTTAGGTTCTGGCGCCGCAAGGTGTGCGAGTTCAAGTCTCGCCTCCCGCACCATTCCCAGGTAAGCGTTGCACGGATGGGGTATCGCCAAGCGGTAAGGCACCGGTTTTTGATACCGGCATTCCCTGGTTCGAATCCAGGTACCCCAGCCATATTTCTTCGATTATGCGGT